>CALSRJ010000001.1 GCA_943788725.1 uncultured Flavobacteriales bacterium
CGCGTAAAGGTCAACAGATAAGCGTTGTTGTAATGCGAGAAGAGCAAGAAGTGAAACTCGACGTGGCCGTTTCTGATGGAGGAAGGATTGGCATCGCAATGGCACCCGCTACTTCATTCATTCAGACGGAGACCTATAAGTACGGCTTCTGGCAAGCCATTCCTGCAGGCGTTCAAGAGACGGGTAACATCCTAGGAAGCTACATCACCAGCATGAAGTTGGTCTTCACCAAAGAAGGCGCTTCCCAAATAGGCGGATTCGGCGCCATCGGAGGCCTTTTCCCAGCTACTTGGGACTGGCAAACCTTCTGGAGCATGACTGCCTTCCTATCGTTGATCCTCGCCTTCATGAACATCCTACCCATCCCAGCATTAGATGGTGGACATGTGATGTTCTTACTCTACGAGATCATAACCGGCCGGAAGCCAGGGGATAAGTTCCTCGAGTACGCGCAGACCGTTGGTATGATTTTGCTCTTGGGATTGCTTCTGTTTGCGAATGGAAACGACATCCTGCGGGCTTTTCGATAGTTTTTTTTGGGGAGGCGCTAGGCGCTAGGAGCTAGGAGCTAGGGGCTAGGGGCTAGGGGCTAGGGAGACTCCTCTTAAGATGTAAGTTCGAGTGTCACGCCAACGGCGTGATGTATCGACAACACGCCCAAAGTTGACGTTGAGATTAAATTTCCACTAGCCAAGCCACCGCTGCCCGCTCACTGTTGAACGTCTTGAACTTGGTGTTCTTGTCCATGTTCAAACGCTCGTAGAGCTTGGTTAGGGTCAAGGAAAGGGAGTTTTTGGTGAAGACCGCAGCGCGCACCGAATTGAATCTCGCGGTGCCCTTTTTCATCTCCTTGGAGAAAAACAGGAGGTCCTTCATTTTTAGGGAGCTGCCCACACCCTCTGCATGGTGCAAGACGAGCAAGTTTTTCTGGCAGACGATCATCTAATCTTATGTGGTCTATGAATCGATGGATATCCGCGGATTCGACAAGACCACTGTAGTCCATCTTTAGGATTCCGGTCTCTTCATCGAATCGGATGTTGACCATGGTTTGTCGATTAACAGGTTTTGCGGTTACGGGTGCGTTCATCTTTTGCAAAGAATAAGCGCCTCCTATTTAGAACGCAATAAGACGAAAAGGGTTCGCTTGAATCGCAAGGTTATGGAATTATTCGACATGATTCAAGCCTTAATTGCCAAACGCTTAGAAAGCAGAACAGGCGCTCGAAGCGCCTGATTGCAGTGGTTGATAGCATTGATTCATACTCAACTCATTAGAATTGAATCTTGTACGCAAGTACAGGAAGGATGCCTACTTGGTTGCTTGCCTCGATTTGATCTGTCTCTGGATTGTAGTAGTCGTACCAAGGATTCTCGCGGTTGATGCAATTCTGCACGTCCAGCTTGATGAGATGAGATGCCTTCTTGCCGTTGATGCGGTAGGTCAACTGAACGTCTGGACGAAGGTAGTCTGGGTTGGTATACAAATGTAAAAGACTGACTCAACCTTGTGGAGGACCGTGTTAAATTCAACTGCGCTGCAATTGCAACTTCAATTTTGGGTTTGACCTGACTTTAGCGCATAAAAAAAAAAGGCGCCCTGAGACGCCTTTCCTTGTGTTTAGTGACTTGCTTTTACATCAACTCAACGATCATGGCGCTTGCACCTCCACCTCCATTACAGATGCCTGCTCCACCGATTTTACCGCCGTACTGACGGAGTACGTTGATCAGGGTGACGATGATGCGACTTCCTGAGTTTCCGAGTGGGTGACCCATGGATACTGCTCCACCGTGTACGTCTACTTTTTCAGGATCTAGTCCGAGGATTTTCATGTTTGCCAAGCTGACCACTGAAAATGCTTCGTTCAATTCCCAGAAGTCTACGTCGCTCACCTCCAGTCCAGCGCGCTTTAACCGCTACGGGAACTGCCTTGGAAGGAGCCCGTAGTGAACCACTCGCTGCTTTGTGCTGCATCTCCGAAGGAACGAATTTTGGGCGATGGGCTTGAGTCCTAGTTCAGCCGCCTTTTCTGCACTCATGATCACGAGCGCTGAAGCGCCGTCGTTGATCGTAGAAGCATTCGCTGCCGTGATGGTACCTTCTTTTTCAAATACGGTACGCAGTTGCGGTATCTTATCGAACTTGACGTTCTTGTACTCCTCGTCTTCCGCAAAGATGATTGGATCGCCTTTACGCTGTGGAATCTCCACAGGCACAATCTCGTCATTGAACCATCCATTTTCCCAAGCTTTCGCAGAACGCTTGTAGGAATTGATGGCAAAAGCGTCTTGATCCTCGCGAGAGAAGTTGTGCTCCTTCGCGCAAAGTTCAGCACAGTTTCCCATCAGCTGATTAGTATATACGTCCGTCAAACCATCGTTGACGATGCCGTCTACCATTTTGCCGTTGCCGTATTTATGTCCATTGCGCATGCTGACGTAATGAGGTGTTTGCGACATGTTTTCCATGCCTCCAGCTACCACGACGTCATTTATGCCAGCCATGATGGATTGGGCACCCAACATGATTGCCTTCATACCTGAAGCACATACTTTATTGACCGTCGTACAAGGAACTTCAACGCTGAGTCCAGCGCCCATAGCGGCTTGACGAGCAGGGGCTTGGCCTACTCCAGCTTGAAGTACATTGCCCATGAATACCTCTTGAACACTAGCAGGGTCAATACCCGCCCGTGATACTGCGCCCTTGATGGCAATGGCCCCAAGTTGCGTCGCAGGCACCCCCGAAAGGCTACCCATGAAACTTCCCATTGGCGTGCGCACAGCGCTTACAATTACTACCTCTTTCATCTTCTTCTATGTTGTGTTTGTGATACTTCCATTTGTGGCTGCAAATGTAGGAAATAGGTCTAGGGTAGTGGCTATCGGCTGTTAGCCTTCAGCTGTGAGATAAGAGGCGCAAAGGCAATAAAGATTCTTCAATTGTCTGTTCGTGGAATCATGCCCAAGCCGCAATCGAATCAATAACAAGTTGAAGTTGCAGTTGAGATTGCAGTTGAAACAACAACTTCCTCAACCCCTTCGGTGAAACGACAGAATCTTACATTCGTTTCCTGTGAATTACTCTTGGAAAGACCGCATACGGAATTACGCTTTGATTCAGCGCTCATTGGCATACCTGCTGACGTTGTTGGTGGTGTTTCTCTTCTTTCCTAAAGAGGACCTGTTCAAGTTTGAGTACCAACTCAACCGCCCTTGGAAGCACGATAAGTTGATTGCACCTTTTGATCTTGGCATTCGAAAGACCGACGAGCAAATTACCGATGAGCAAGCTGAATTGGCCTCGGCTCAGCCACCCGTGTTTTCAATTTCTCTGACGTCAGAGCAGTCTATCCTTACGCGCATGGACGATGCTTGGGAGGTAAGCACCGACAGCGCATTGACGTGTGATTCTCTGCGTGCAAGCAGCATGCAGTTTGTAGCTGATGTCTTAAAGCGTGGTGTGATTCAGCAAGGACCTACTACCAAAGAGCTTACGCCTCACGATGGCATCATGATCGATCGGGGTGGGACGGTGCAGCAAATGGACTATGGAGATGCCTTTTTGCTTACCGAAGTCATGGACTCCATGCAGGTATTGATCGACTCACTGCCGGACGGGCCTTGCAAGACAGCATTTGCCGATATCATTCGCGATAACATTGCCTCGAATGCCATCTACAACGATAGCCTGACTCAAAAATTGATCAAAGGCAGCTACGAAGGAATCCTGACCATTGAAGGAAAGATCAATCGCGGGCAAGAGATCATCGACCGAGGTGAGATCATCAATGACCAGCGCTACAAAGCCCTGGAAAGTCTCAAAAAGGAATACGCCGAGCGCACGATTTCAAAGACCGGTTTTCGGTGGTCGTTGGTAGGGGAGATGGCCATCGTGGGTTTACTCCTTGGCCTATTGGTGCTATTCATCTACCTCAACCAAGAGAAACTGTTCAACGACCCGCGTCCGATTACCCTTGCCTTGTCCCTTGTGGCCATCGCTTTTGCGGTGACTTCGCTGGCTCAGACTAGCAATGCGGCGAGCGTGTACATCATTCCTATCGGCATTGCACCTTTGCTTTTGCGGATGTTTTTCGATTTCCGCGTTTCCCTGTTCAGCTTCATCATTTTGGTGCTGATGGTGGCCTTGTTTGCTTCAAATCCCTTGGAGTTTATCTTGGTGCAATTAAGTGCCATTTCCTTTGCCACCCTCTATCAGTCTTCTTCCACCAAGCGTTCGCGCATGTTGGGTACGGCCGCTTTGGTATTCATCGGTTATTCGGTCATCTACATGGCCATCAGTCTTGCCCAGAACGGCTCCCTCAGCGGCATTCAGACTGAGAATTTCGGATGGTTCGCCATCAATGGTTTGCTCTGTACCATGGTGTTTCCATTGATTTATGTGGTAGAAAAGGTGTTCGGCTTCATCTCCGAGACGACGTTGCTCGAATTGTCAGACAGCAACCAACCGCTCTTAAAAGAGCTCGCGGTGAAGGCACCAGGCACCTTTCAGCACTCCATGCAAGTCGCAAACTTAGCAGAGAAGGTGGCGTCTAAGATTGGGGGTAACGCAGTACTGCTCCGCACAGCGGCGATGTACCATGACATTGGTAAGATGAACGAACCCCAATTCTTCATCGAGAATCAATTGCCAGAGAACAACCCACACGACGACTTAGAACCGGAAGAAAGTGCTTTGATCATCATTGGGCATGTATCGCTCGGGATAGAAAAGGCACGGGAACATAATCTTCCCATAGACGTCATCCAATTCATTCGCACCCATCACGGTACGAGCACGGTTCGGTTCTTTTTAAAGAAAGCACGCGAGCGGGATCCAGAGATCGATCCATTGCGTTTCACGTATCCCGGTCCTCGACCCAACACTAAGGAACAAGCCATTCTGATGATGGCGGATTCGGTAGAGGCTGCTTCTAGGAGCCTGAAACAATACGACCGAAAGACCTTGGATGGGTTGGTAGATCGCATCGTCGACTTCCAGCGTTCGGAAGGGCAATTCGAAGAGGCGCCGATCACGTTCCGCGACATTACTGAAGCCAAGGCCGTGCTCAAAGCAGCACTCAAAGGCATATTTCATCAACGCATCAGCTACGACTAGAGTTGGCAGTCGGCAGTCGGCAGTCGGCAGTCGACAGTGCGCAGTGCGCAGTGCGTAGTGTGATTGCTCGTGCGCGCTGCTAACTGCGCCAGCGATAGCAGCGGCATCCTCTAAGGAGCGACGCGACGCAGGGATAGAGCGAATAGCGCGGTCCCTCGCCACGGCGAGGGAGGCGCCCAGATCACGTTTTCTATAAGAAAAATGGATCTACAAGCACCGAGGGTTGTCCGTTCGCGCCATATACCACTGCTTACTAACTAAAAAGAAGGCCCCGAGCTTCGATCGAAACCGAAGTCGGGGCCATATGTCCCAGATCTGTAAGCCGGATTCTGTGTCCTCCGTCAGAAACGAAGGGCTCCTGCCATTTATCTACGCGACCTACCCTCCTGGGCTTCGTCAGACGAATCGAGCGAGCAGCCCTCAAACCCAGGTTTACATGGTCTTGCAGCCCGAAAGGTTTACCCAATGTGCCGTTACCGACACAGCGCGTGAGCTCTTACCTCACGTTTTCACACTTACCTGCTCTCGCCGAAACGAGAACATAGGCGTATTGTTCTCTGTGGCACTTTCTGATAACCCCGAAGGATCACCCCCGCTTTCACAGGGTGCGGTGCTCTAAGCTGTCCGGACTTTCCTCCATCTCGCCGAAACGAGACAGCGACAGAACGATCTGGAGTGCAAATGTACTGCTAATCAGCGGTGAATGATGACCTCCGTAGCCCCATAGCCATACGTGCGGTACGGTGCATCGTGGTACTCAATGTGGGTGAGTTGGTCGAGGTACTTGTGGATTTCGTGCTTCAATACACCTTCGCCTACTCCGTGTATCAGCACGATTTTCCCGAAGCGCTTGTCCACGGCTTCACGTACAAAGCTGCGGCACCGTCCCATCTGGTATTGGAGGATCTCGCCATTGCTCATGTTGGCGTAGTGGTCGAGCAATTCATGGATATGTAGGTCGAGTTCATAGACCGCTTGCGATGCGGGCTCCAACTCGCGCAGTTTATCACGTCCGTAGACTCGGTGAAGCTTGTCTTTTGCAGAGAGTTCTGCGTGGTCTTCCACGTCTGCGATCAGGTCATCGTGCTCCACTTTTACCAGTTGATTCGCGGTAAAGGGCAATTCCATACCATCGATCTCTACCATGGCCTCGTTGCCAGATAAAGAGCAAACAATGCCCTGGCCCGGGTCGTCGATCAAGCGGACGGTATCTCCAACCTTTAATTCCATTGCGGCCGAAATTACGAAAGCGAAAGCGCTTCCAATCAAAGAACAACCATTCAACTGCTATTTTCGTTTACTGAGTAGATGCATCGCTTTGCAAAGGCATATGAGATCTTGGAGCTGACGCCTGACGCCTCCATGGAACAGGTTAAAAAGGCCTACCGTCGATTGGCGTTGCGTTATCACCCGGATCTAAATTCTGCCGCAGATGCACACGATCGATTTTTGCACGTGCAAAAGGCCTATGAGATCATCCTAACGGTAGACAAGACCTGGAACGATGAGGACCTAAACGTTCAACGAAAGACGAAGATGTCTGCCCGCGAGCGCGACCGCAAAAAGATGTCCCGAGAGGAAGCACTTAGGAGGGGTAGGGAGACCGCTCGAAGGTTTGACGCGATACGAATGCAAAGGGATGCGCGACAATTTGCTCGTTTTAAGGCCTCCATTTACTATCCATGGACCATGGCCATGAGTTATTTATCGCTCGTCATCTTCGCGTTGATTCTTGTGGATGCGTTCAGCGCCAATCAACTCCACGCGGGCTATGTGGTGGATAAGGAACCGATTGAAATCAATGCCTTAGGCCTTGAAATTACGCTTGGTTATAGCGTAAAATTGGCCAATGGAGACGAGGTAAGTATGGGCGTCGGTCCGGCGCTGCAGATCTCAAAAAACACCCACATCAGCCTGGCCGAAACAATGATCTTTCGAGACATTCCCACCATCCATGTGGTTAACGCAGATTTTAAGGCATTCGAAGTGAATGGATTCAATAAACCGCCCTACCTATTCTTCTTGTTGTTGATCGGAGTGCCTATCTTCATTCTGTGGGCAGACCAGCCCAGCGCGGTCTTCTATTCTGCGGGCGCTTATGCACGCTATGCCGTCCTCATCTTTATCCTGGGCTTCTTGATTTTTTAAGGGGCCACGATCTGCATCAGCAATCCACAGATGTAGGCTCCGTAGGTTCCTAAGGCATACCCCAATACGGCTAGCAATACTCCAACTGGCGCTAGGCTCGGATGAAAAGCAGCCGCAACCACCGGAGCAGAAGCTGCACCACCAATGTTGGCTTTGGAACCGACGGCCAAAAAGAAGAACGGAGCACGAATCATTTTAGCTACGATTACCAATAAGACTACGTGAATCGCCATCCATAGCAGTCCAACCAAGAAGATTGCCGGATTTGAGAAAATCTCCATTACGTTCATCTTCATCCCGATGGTCGCCACCAAGAAGTAAATGAATACGCCTCCGATCTTGGAGGCACCGGCTCCTTCGTAGTTCTTAAGTTTCGTGAAACTAGCTGCCAGCCCAAAGGTTGTCGCCAATACGATGAGCCAAAAGAACTTAGAGTCCAAACTGAATTTCTTGAGACTGGGGACGTGCTCAGCAATGTAGGGTGCGATGTAATCGGCGATTAAATGTGATGCCCCGGTCGCCACGAACGCGATTCCCAACACGATGAAGAGGTCGGTCATGCTTGGTATACGGGTAATGCGTTGACTGAATTCGTGCATCTTGTTTTTGAGGTTTTCGACGCTGGAGGCGTTAGCCTTGAAGAAGCGATCAATGGCATCTGATTTACCGACGCCAAACAACAAGAACGCCATCCAGACTTCCGCTACGATTACGTCAACGGTAATCATGACGGAGTAGAGCTTAGACGAAGGTTGAAAGACCTCAAACATGGCCGCCTGATTCGCTCCCCCGCCAATCCAACTCCCTGCGATGGTGGTCATTCCGCGCCAAACGGCTTCTGGTCCGGCACCGCCCACAACATCCGGTGCGATGAAGGAAAAGGCAAGAATGGCAAGCGGACCGCCGATCACGACGCCCAGTGTTCCAGTGATGAACATCACCAAGGCTTTTGGTCCCAACTTGATTAATTCGGGAATGCTGATGCTCAGCGTGAGGAGTACCAAACTCGCCGGCAAAAAGTAACGAGACGCAGCGAAGTAAAGCATCGATTCGCGCTTGAATGAACCTAGGTCATCTATGTCCAATCCTAGCGCAGTTATTCCGGCTTCCAAGTCCTTTGCATTCCAGTCAGCTGGAAGCGCATGCCCTAAAGCAGTGAGGTGGTCAGCCAGTGAAGAGAGATCGTACCAACTCGGAGCAATGATTCCCAAAGAAGTGAATACGCTCGGTAAAAAGTAGCAAAGCAGCAAAGCGGGAATGTAGGTATAGAACTTCCCCCAGATCCCTTCTTTGATCGAATTCGTGTAGAAAATAACGCCCAATAACCCAAGGAGAATCCCCAGAACGGAAGCGTCGTTTGTAATCAGCGGCTCGTGAATGTGCATAGGGCCGCAATATTAGGGAATAGTTGATTAGCTGTTGAGAATGACAATTTTAACCTCAACCTCAACTTCAATGAGCTATTGAGCTGATGTGCTAATGGACAACGCTATGCGGGAATGCCTTCTAAGTTATTCACACCCCACTGCTCTAGCTCCTCAGCGCTCCACAGGCCTGGGAAGAAGATGCGTTTCTGGTACTTCGGATGCATGTACTTCTGCCATTCGCTACCGCCGGTCGCTTCGGCTTTGGTTTCTCCACTGTTGAGGTACTTCGCGGCAGCATTGTAGTGGGCCATGACCCATTTTACATTTACCGTATGATCGTAATGCCGCATGGCCTTGATCAATGCGGGGTCGTTTTGCGCGGATGCAGGAAGCTCTTGAAAGCGCGTCCAAAGATTGCGTGTGTTGTACCGCTGCATGAACACGATAAAATCATCCAAATAACGATCTTCAAAGAGTTGAATCAGCGTTGACTTCTTTCCAGTTTTATGGTCTTTTCCAGCGGCTTGCCAATAGAGGTGGTCATATGCGTGCTTGAAAGGAGTGTCTCGATCGATGGTAGCCCGAAAACGGATGTCGATCAAGTTGATCAATTCTGTAGATGCGAATTCAATCATGCGGTACTGTGCGCTTTGAAATCCACTTGCCGGAGTAAGGGTGTCTCTGAACTTCATGTATTGAGCCACTTCCATGCCGTCGCCCATGACGTCGAAGGAAGAACTGAGCATATCGAAGTAGCGACTGATTCGTCCGAGGCGTTCTGCAAAGAATGCAGGGGTGAGGGTCTTGCATTCAGCCACCTGATCAATTTCCCACAGGATCATCTTGAACAGGAGTTCATTCACTTGGTGGTACATGATGAACACCATTTCGTCGGGTTGGTTGGTGCGCTTGATCTGCAAATTCAGCAGCGCGTCGGTCTGAATATAGTCCCAGTAAGTGATAGGTGTCGCTTGCAGCAGACCGCTTAAATGAGTGTCGAGGTTTTGTCCGATTCCATCGAATTTATCTTCGAGTTGTTTCAGAAGTTCAGCGCGCTTTTCGGTCATGGTGATTCGTTTGTGGCGGCAAAGGTGCTCCTTCCACTTGGTAATAACAATGATGGAAGTCATTCAAATTGCAACCTGGGAATTGCTTTCGGGAGCGTAAAAAATATATTCGCGGCCTGATAAGCCAATCAATGAGAAATCTACTGACCCTACTTGGAGCGCTCCCAATACTGGTAAATGCCCAAGACACCAACCTCCTGAATACATTCACGATTTCGGATAACCGAATAGAAACCAATGTTTTGGCTTCTGGTCGAAATGTGCAAGTCATGACCAGACAAGAGATCCAAGCCTTGCCGGTGCAATCGACCCAAGACCTGCTCCAATACATCAGCGGGGTCGATCTACGACAACGCGGAGCCTGGGGAGCACAGGCAGACGTCAGTTTGCGAGGCGGAACCTTTGATCAGACGCTTATCCTCGTCAATGGCATCAAGATGAACGATCCGCAAACGGGTCACCACAGCATGAACCTAGGCATTGACCTAGGAGCGATCCAACGCATAGAGGTAATCAAAGGTCCCGCCGCGGCACGCTATGGATTGAATGCTTTTAGCGGGGTGATCAACATCATTACGTCACCAGAAGCAGAAAATGCGGTGATGGCCGGCTTGAGCATCGCAAGAAGCGTGGATGTGGATTTTCCCGAAGAAAATTGGACGGGTTATCAAGTTTCTGGTTCAGCCCATTTGGGGACCGAAGCCTCGCGCCACTTGGTAAGCGTACAGTCTACTCAAAGCAATGGCTATCGACCCAACACCGATTTAGATCGCACCTCCCTTTCGTACCTATCGTCCACCGAAACGCCAATTGGAACGCTCAAGGCAATGGGGAGCGTCCTAAGGAATCAATTTGGAGCGAGTGGGTATTACGCATTTCCCATCGATTCGTCCAGTGAGGAGGGCGTAGACACCTACATGGGAGCGCTGATCTATGAGCAGCAATTCGGAAGTGTTGGATTGAAAGGAAAGCTGTACAGTCGTAAAAATTTCGATACCTATACACTGTTTCGCCGTGCTCCGGAGATCTATCAAAACAAGCACCGAACGGATGTGGAAGGCGCCGAAGTGCATGCCTCGATACCCAGTAAGTTGGGAATGAGCGGGGTTGGATTGGAATACAGAAGAGAAGCCATCAGCAGTACCAACCTTGGAAGATGGTTGAGGGAGTATGCTGGACTATTCGCCGAGCATCGAGTAAGTCTGTTCAATGCACGACTGGCCGTGCAGGGAGGCGCTTATCTGAACTACTTGAAAGACGATGGACTCCAATTTCTTCCTTCTGCTTCGCTGACCTATCAGCTCTTTCCCGGCGCAAACCTCTTCGCCAATGTAGGGCGGTCCTTTCGCATGCCTACGTTTACAGACCTCTACTACGTAGGGCCTACCAATCTCGGAAATGAGGACTTGAAACCCGAACAAAGCGTGCAATACGAAGCAGGGGCTAAGTACGGTAAGGATGGCCATCTGATCCAAGCCAGTGCCTTTTACCAAGAATCATCAGATCTGATCGATTGGGTGCGCGCGGATGAGCTCGCACCATGGGTGCCAATGAACCAAGAAGCGGTCTCCACCCAAGGAGTGGAATTGAGCTACTCCTTGACCCAACGGTTGGAGGTGGTCGAAGATCTCTTGCACGTAAACATGCTTCGCATTGGCTATACCTGGCTAAACATGCAACGATTGCAGGATGAAACCGTTCTCTCTCGCTATGCCTTCAATCAGTTGCGCCATCAGTTCGTAGCACAGGCGTCGCTCACCTTCAAGGAGCATTGGGCCTTCATTCCAGCCATCCGCTTTAATGATCGAGTGGCTTACCAGGACTATACCTTAATCGATGCGCGCATTCAGTTCACGCAAGAGCGCTTTAAGGTGTGGATAGACGGAAGCAACTTGCTGGATACCGAATACACCGAAGCCGCGAATGCCCCCATGCCAGGCAGGTGGTTGAGATTAGGGGTTGAGGTACAACTCCATTGAAATACTCCCAGCATTTCTTGATTTCCTGCTTTTTGGGCAGTCATTTTCGGACGGGCAAGACAATTTGACCTTGGCATTGAGCTAACCACGCCAAAATGGCTTGAAATCAAGGAGGTAGCCCCCTTGGTTCGTACTTTGTTCACTCCTCCAGGTCAGCGTTCGACTCTCTATCGATAGGAGTACCTGGCGGTTGAAGGCCGACTGCTGACTTAACAACATTAAAACGGATTAAAATGAATTTCAACAAGTTTACCATCAAGGCTCAGGAGGCGGTTCAGCAAGCCCAACAACTCGCCATGGGAAAGGGACAACAGAGCATCGAGCCGGCTCACCTCCTCAAAGGCATATTCGATGTGGACGAGCAAGTAACTCCCTATTTATTCAAGAAGCTCGGCGTCAATCAAAGCGCCGTAGAGCAAGCCTTAGGCCGCATGGTAGATGCCCTACCCAAGGTGGAGGGTGGAGACCATTACCTCGGAAAGAAGGCTGCTCAAGCCTTGGCAAAAGCCCAAGAGCGCGTCAAGGATTTTGGCGATGAATTCGTCTCCATAGAACACATGCTGCTAGGATTACTCGACGTGAATGATCAGGTAAGTTCCATGCTCAAAGACAGTGGAATACAAGCCGGAGAATTGAAAAAGGCAATAGAGGAACTGCGCAAGGGGGCAAAGGTGACTTCTCAAACGGCGGAGGATACGTACAATGCCCTCGGTAAGTACGCCATTCACCTCAACGAGCAAGCGCGCAATGGAAAACTCGATCCGGTCATTGGCCGCGATGAGGAGATCCGTAGGGTGCTGCAGATCCTTTCTCGAAGGACGAAGAACAATCCCATCCTGATCGGTGAACCCGGCGTAGGAAAGACCGCCATAGCAGAAGGGTTAGCGCACCGTATTGTGAATGGTGACGTGCCGGAGAACCTAAAAGACAAAGAATTGTACAGCCTCGACATGGGCGCATTGATCGCAGGAGCGAAGTACAAAGGAGAATTCGAAGAACGACTCAAGTCTGTGGTCAAAGAAGTCACCAACAGCGATGGTCACATCGTCTTGTTCATCGATGAGATCCACACCCTTGTAGGTGCCGGAAAGAGCGATGGAGCGATGGACGCAGCGAATATTTTGAAGCCTGCTTTAGCACGAGGTGAACTGCGGGCGATTGGAGCAACTACCTTGAATGAGTACCAGAAGTACTTCGAGAAAGACAAGGCCTTGGAGCGAAGATTCCAAACGGTTTTGGTGGATGAACCTGCGGAGGAAGATGCCATCAGTATTTTGAGGGGATTAAAAGAGCGGTACGAAACCCACCACAAGGTGCGCATCAAGGACGAAGCGATCATTGGAGCCGTGCAGCTGAGTCAACGCTACATCACCGATCGGTTCTTGCCGGATAAGGCCATTGACCTGATCGACGAAGCTGCCGCCAAGCTGCGCTTGCAGATCAACAGCATGCCGGTGGAACTGGATGAAGTACAACGGAAATTGCGCCAGCTCGAAATCGAGCGCGAAGCCATCAAACGGGAAAATGACAAGAAGAAATTGGACGACTTGAACCGACAGATAGCCGACCTCAAGGAGCGACGAGACGGACTGAACGCTAAATGGGAAACCGAAAAGGTGGTAGTTGAAGGCATCCAAACCCAAAAGACCATGATCGAAGACCTGAAGCTCGAAGCCGAACAGGCCGAGCGTGTCGGAGACCTAGGTAAAGTTGCGGAGATACGCTATGGTAAAGTGACAGAAGCCGAGGCACGTCTGAAAGAATTTGAGGTCCAATGGGCCGAGATGGAATCTTCAGGCTCACGCATGATCAAGGAAGAAGTAGATGCAGAAGACATTGCGGAAGTCGTCGCGAAATGGACCGGTATTCCCGTAAGTAAAATGCTGCAGAGTGATGCAGAAAAACTACTTCATCTCGAAGCAGAATTGCATAAGCGCGTAGTCAGTCAGGAGGAAGCCATTGAAGCCGTAGCCGACGCTGTGCGGCGCAGTAGAAGTGGATTGCAGGACATGCATCGCCCGATCGGGTCCTTCATTTTTTTGGGAACCACTGGAGTAGGTAAAACAGAGTTGGCAAAAGCGTTGGCTGAATACCTGTTCGACAACGAGAACGCTTTGACCCGCATCGACATGAGCGAGTATCAAGAGCGCCACGCGGTGAGTCGTTTGGTGGGAGCGCCTCCCGGATATGTAGGGTACGATGAAGGTGGTCAACTCACCGAAGCGGTCCGCAGAAAGCCATATTCTGTCATCTTGTTGGATGAGATAGAGAAAGCGCATCCTGACGTATTCAATATTCTTTTGCAAGTCTTAGACGATGGACGCTTGACAGACAACAAGGGACGTGTGGCGAACTTTAAGAACACCATCATCATCATGACCTCAAACCTTGGTTCAGATATCATTATGCGGAATTTTGATGGAGTCACCGAAGCTGAGCTGGACATCACCCTGGCAAAAACAGAGATGGAAATGATGGAGATGCTGCGTCATACGATGAAGCCAGAGTTTCTAAACCGAATCGATGAAACCATCCTATTCAAACCACTGAACAAAGGCGATGTCCGTGCGATCGTGGAGATCCAGCTTCGTCATTTGGTTGAACACTTAAAAGAACAGGACATTCGGCTTACTGCGACAAAAGAAGCGATTATGCACCTGAGTGAATCCGGATTTGATCCACAGTTTGGTGCTCGCCCGATCAAGCGATTGATTCAAAAGCGGGTATTGAACGAGTTGAGCAAGCAGATTTTGGCTGGAAAGGTATCGCGGGGGCAAGACCTCGTGCTGGATGTCTTTGATGGTGAGTTTGCTTTTCGTAAGCCGATTAAAGAAGAGGAGAAGGTAAGTTGATCGACAACATTCTCTCAACCATAGAAGGGCGCTTCGGCGCCCTTTTTTTATGTTTCTGACGATGCGCTGGGAAATTGGTGGCTGATCGTACCGATACAAATGATAAGTTTGGTTGAAAGGAAACCAAACAACCTAAGGCATGATCAAAGCGATCGTAGTAGATGATGAGGTGAAGAACCGGGAGGGTTTGTCGAAAATGATCAGTCAGTTTTGCCATGATGTGGATGCAGTAGGCGAAGCGGAAAGCGTGGACGCCGCGATCGAGCTGATTGATGAACACAATCCTGAATTGGTATTTCTAGACATCGAAATGCCGGAGAAGAACGGCTTTGCCTTGCTCGAGCATTATGATGAGCCCGAGTTTCAAGTGATTTTCACCACTGCACATGCTGAGTACGCAATCAAAGCCATCAAGTTGGCGGCATTGGACTACCTGCTCAAGCCCGTCAACCTAAACGAACTGAAGGTGGCAGTGGAAAAAGCCATCCGCGAGGCTGCCAATAACGACCAAGACGAGCGCCTTTCCATCCTGAAAGAAAGCCGTGGACAAGGAGATTTTAAATTTCAACGCATCGCACTGCCAACTTCAGAGGGGGTAGAGTTTTATACGATCTCAGACATTCTGCGCTGTGAAGCGGATCGTGCATACTGCCGATTCCATATGTCGAATAAACAGGCAATCATAGTTTCAAAACCCTTGTCAGACTTTGAAGACATGCTGCAAGAGTGCAACTTCATGCGCATACATAAATCCAACATGGTGAACATGAGCCATGTAAGAAAATACGTGAAAGGACGAGGAGGATACGTCGTGCTAACAGATGGAAGTCATGTAGATGTGTCTGTTCGCCGCAAGGATGAAGTAATGAAAGCCCTTGGAATCAATTGACCCTGCGCACCGTGGATGAGATTGAAGGATTGAGCGTTTTGATTTTAGAGGACAGTGAAGGTGACTTCCTGATCCTCAAGCAAATGTTGATCGAGAACGGATTCAACACCAAGCACATTCGCTGGGTAAGGAGCATCGCTGAACTCAGTTACAACCAAGAAGCTTTCGTGCTCTGTGATCTCAATGTGGAAGACTCCCAAGGTATTACCACGCTTCAAGGAGTGATGAGGTTGGTTCCAAAGCTTGGCACGTCGGTGATCGCCTTTACAGGTGAAGACGACGAAGGCATAGCACAAGAGGCCATCCACCTGGGGGTTCAAGATTACCTGATCAAAGGTTCGTTCAGTAAGGCGTTTCTGAGAAAGACGTTGTTGTTTGCCCACGAAAGAACGAAGCTGCTTCAAGACCTTTATCACCAAGAAGGAAAAACCAAGGCGGCCGAGCACAACCTCAAGGAAGAGGCCATGCGCGGAAAGCGTTTTCAGCTTCAGTTATTGAGTTCACAGCTCAACCCGCATTTCATTTTCAATGCGATGTCTTCCATTCAGCATTCCGTGCTGCTCAATAATGTTGAAGATACCCTGGCCTTCATTAGTAAGTTTTCAAGTTTGATGCGTCAGGTACTTGAGAACTCGAGAAAAGAGTTGATTACCTGGAGCGATGAGGAACTCTTTTTAACCACCTACCTCGACATTGAACGCTTCCGTTTTGAGAATTCATTTGATTATCGCTTTGATATAGAGGAGGGGCTTGATGCTGAATCGCTGCACATTCCTCCCATGATGATCCAGCCTTATTTGGAGAACACGGTTGTGCATGGTCTGGGCAATCTCAAAGGACGTCAAGGTGAAGTAGTCATTTCTTTGCGACACGAGAATGGACACGTTGTAGTGACCATCATGGACAATGGAGTAGGCAGGGGGAAAGCCATTGCCTTGAGGAGTTTGCGCGTTGGGTCACATGTGTCAAGGGCCATGCATATCAATGAACAGCGCGTTTCTCTCTTAAACGCTGTCTATCAAACGGATCTTTTCAAGGTGGAGGTTACTGACTTGATGCAGGATGGAAAGCCATCGGGTACCCGGGTCGATCTCATCATCCCCATTTCTATTTTATCCTGACCGTCCGATAGGAAGAGTTATGCGCACGTTAGGAAGACGGTGGTTTGGCCACTGATTCTATTAGTCTAAGCTTGTCTTGGGTTTTATTAGAAGTCTTCGGACTGAGGAATAGGTATAGTTCTTTACACTTTTAGGGTTAGTTGTTATTGGACACTGAATGAAGGCCGCATCGCAAGATATTAAGCACTCCTTTCGAGGAAGTGGATAGGCTAATCGCAAATGCATTTTGTGATTAATTCGGGTTCAATCAACCTTTAGTCGGAAAGGGCACCATTGGTGCCCTTTTTTTATGCCCTAAATGTGCGGTGTTCTAGTCGTCGTGATCCTCGTGGTCGGCCTGGGCTTCGGCAGACGGAGCATCACCGGATCGAAGTTCGCTGTGCACGATCTTACCACCGTGCAAGGCCAAAGGAATAAGGGTAGCAAAAGCAATAGCTGTAACTACCAACGTGGCGAGTCGCGTAATTCGTGTCAAATGCTTCGCGTAGAAGTAGGAGACCAATGACATCAGCGCCAAAATTCCACTCACGATCATCATCCAAAGCGAAAGCTCTGCGTGTTCTTCATGCTCTTCCAGTTGGAATTCAGAAATACCTTGGATCTTTTCAATCACGTGCTCCGCTTCTTCACCTGAGAAATAGGCCGGAAGCGTAAATACCGCCGACAATAAGATCGTGGCCATGGCAATGATCTCAACCGTTCGGTTTTTCATGAGCATGCCGATCAACAATAGTAGGATGCCAAAAAGCGATCCCAAGATGGGGATGTGGTTGGTGAGCAGGTGAATGTGCGTAGCGTCCATGGTGGTCTATTTTTATGCAAACGAAGTTCAGTGAAAGTCCGCTGCTGAACAAGAAAAATCGTGCTAATTAAGCTTTCATTGCCTTGGAGGTGCTGTACTTCCACAAGGCGAGGATCAATCCGAAAACAACGACCTGCCCCAACAGCGTTTCATATGTAGGGTAAAGCCCTAACAAACTTATTCTCAGGTTGATCGGAAAAGAATGAATGTTGAGATATCCTCCTTCTTGAATAGCGTGGATTCCTTCGCCAGCCAAAACGAATGCCAGCGCCAATACCACGATAGAGGAATACAAGAACACTTTCGAAATGGGAAGACGTTTGAACCACTTTAGCATTGCCCAGGCGATGAAGAAGAGCAGAATTGCCGAGGTAAGGGTGCCGATGAATACACCTATACTGCTGCTCTCTCGTCCGTCCACGGTCAAGGATGAAAGAAAGAGTACCGACTCAAATGCCTCTCTAAAGACCACGATGAACGAAAAAGAAGCGAGTCCGATCATGTTGTTCTTGGTGATCAATCCTTTGACCTTGGTTTCGACAAACACCTTCCACCTATCTGCATTGGTTTTGCCGTGCATCCAGAAACCGAGGTAGAGAAGGACGATTACCGCGAAGAGTGCAATCAGTCCTTCCATCAGTTCACGGCTTTGGGCATCCCATTGCATCAACGACCCAGCAAAGAACCAACCCACTACACCAAAAAGCACGGCGGTTAGCCATCCACCATGCACCCAGCGCACTGCTGTCTTCGCACCCATGGATTGCAGAATACCGAGGATTGCGAGGATAACAAAAAAGGCCTCGAGCCCTTCTCTGATCAAGATGGAGAGGGTGATAACAGCCGTCATCCACATGCTGCGCTCCGTGGAGCCAAGCAATGCTTCCGCCTCATCGATGGCGGAATAAGCCACTTCAAAGTTTGTTTGAATTTCTTGTGGGCTTCCTGTCTTGATCGATTCGCGCAGTCCCATCATGGATGTTTCTAGTCGCTCGAAAAGATTGTTGTCTGACGCCTTGATCTTTGGCTCTGATGGTTCTACGCCTTGCAGGTAGGCTTTCAGTGCAAAAGCCACCGCCTCACTTTTTGCTCCGGCAATAGAAGCGGATTCCGCCTGATGGAGTAGTAGACGCGCTATCTCCATAGGCCCGCCGATGATCGAATTTTTTTGCTTTCTCAAGGTGGAAATATCTACACCGGGATGAGCTTTGCGCAAAGCGTCATTGCTCAGGGTGGCAACTTCATCCAAAGGGAGGGTTGAATTGCTCTCTGCCGTTTTTTCTTGGGCAAAAGGGAGTTCCATGATGTAGAAAGCAATGTCCCAGATCTCTTCATCGCTCAGACCTTCAAATGCCCGCATAGAGGTGCCGTCAATCCCCAGGGTGATGGTGTTGAATGCCTGCAAGGGGGATACACCGTCCATGATTGACGGGTCGGTTAGGTTGGTGGGCGCAGGGCTTAAACCAATACCCGCTGGACCGTCTCCGTTTCCTTCTGTGCCATGACAAGTTGCGCACAGATCTGTAAAAAGAGCTTTGCCATTGGTGTGATTTGGCCATTTCAAGGGAGCAAGAGGAACGAGTTTGAGGGCCACGATTGCTGCACGTATCGAAGCGGCTTGAGCACTCACTGCAGCGGGTGGCGCTTTGGAGGCAATCAATGCGCTTAACGAAACCAATGCGTCATGTTCAGCAGAAACGTCGGTCAAGACACCTCCTTGTTCCAAGGCGAGGAAATAGTCGAGGGCATTTCCTGAGAATTCTTGCATTTCGGCGAATTCAAAGTCGTTGATCACGTCACGATCGCTCACAGCCATGCGGTAGTCCTTGGCGATGTAATCCATTAGGTTGATCAGCATGCGCACCTCCGTTTGTTGCTGGGGTGTAAGGTCGGCGCCGAGCATGACGGAAGAAAAACACACGAGAAAAATGATCGAAAAAAGCTTCCTGAGTCTACATGTCATCCCTACTGCTTATTCTTATTTAGATTGAATTCAAATAGAGGGCAAAGGAACGCCTAGTGCATGCATCCGCAATACCCGATTAAAGGTATTGTGAAGAAAAGTTCAGGACTTATAACGGTCGTTCAATCCAACTCCATTTATCATCATTGGAATGCACTTTTCGAGCCGTGAGATGCGCGTCTTCTCTTGTTTAGCGCCAGCAATGTACTCCGCGTATTCGTTTCTTCTGCCTGGCGTAAGTAGGTCGAATGCCTCACTCAGCTCTGCGCTTCGTGCGAGTGCTTCCTTGAGTTCGGAGGGAAGTGAAACCCGTTTTGGTTGGGGCTTCATTTCTTTGCCATCTTTTTGATTTTGAATGGCCTCTAATACATAAGCCGTGACCAATGCAGGGTCGATTTCCTCTTTAGACGAGAATCGCCATTGACGCAACGCTTTGGCACCACCTCTCTGTGCACTTACCAGAACCTTCGCTGCATCTGTTAGGAACACACCTTGATGAAACCAAAGGCCTGCATAGGATTTGAACCCAGCGATTCCTACTACAATTTTCCCATCAATGGTGTAATGCGGCGCTCCCCATTTTACAGTTTCGCTCAGCTCCGTTTCAAGCAATAGGGCGCGAAGAAGTGTCAACTCGTCCTTTCTCGGACTTGATGCGATTATAGCATCTACGGCTTGGGTGTTTGTCATTTGATTCTTGTCGATTCAGTAATGGGTAAACATACAAAACCGGTTAAGGGTAACAAATAACGAGATGTCGGTCAACTCCTTATTTTTACGCCCAAACTAAGAAAGATGCTGAAGAAGGTCCTCATAACAGTAGGCACTCTAGTGCTCATCGCAATCGTGGCGTTGGTCTATATGAACTACCAAAATAGGACCATGAGTCCTTCAGACGAACAAAGGATTACTACCTCTACAGGCTTGGATGTTCGTATCAGCTATAGCCGACCTTCTGTGCGAGACCGACTCATTTTTGGAACGGAAGAGCATGAAGCATTGCAACCTTTTGGTCAGTACTGGCGCTTAGGAGCAAATGAGGCTACTGTAATGGAATTCAGCGCCCCTGTAAAGGTGGCGGGATACGATTTGCCTGCTGGAACCTATGGCGTTTATGCGATACCGGGTCCTGATTCCTTCAAGATTGGATTCAATACCACATGGGATCGTTGGGGTTACAGCGAGCCAGATTACAGCCAAGACGCGGCGTCATTCATGGTGCCGGTAGAGGGGCATGAACATGTAGAACAATTCACCATTCAAATAGGCGAAACAGATAACGGTGTGCGCATCATTTGCGAATGGGACGACATCCGATTTGTGATCCCCGTGCAAGAAGTGAAGTAGGTCTTATTTCAACCATTCATCCAGCCAGCCGTAGAATTCGCGGTGCCACATGACACCGTTTTGTGGCTTAAGTACCCAGTGACCTTCATCAGGATAGTAGAGCAGTTTACTAGGAATTCCCTTGAGCTGAGCAGCGGTAAAGGCTTCCAAGCCTTGGTTGAGAGGGACCCGAAAGTCGAGTTCGTTATGAATGACGAGGATGGGAGTATCCCAATTCTGCACGAGTTTATGTGGGCTGAATAGGTTGTAGCTCTTCGGGGTAGGTTGTTCCCAATAGGGACCTCCAATATCCCAATTCGCAAAAAACAACTCCTCCGTACTGGCATACCAGCTCTCCAAGTTGTACAAACCACAGTGGCTGATGAAGGTCTTAAACCTGCCTTCATGGATCCCTGCAAGGTAATAGACGCTGTACCCACCATAACTCGCACCAACGGCTCCTAGGTTATCGTTGTCTACAAATGGCTCCTTGGCTACTTCATCAATCGCGCTTAGGTAGTCCTTCATGGCCTGTCCTCCCCAATCTTTGGAAATGTCGTCGTTCCATTTCTGCCCGAACGAAGGAAGACCGCGACGGTTCGGGGCAACAATGATGTAACCATTAGCCGCCATCAATTGGAAATTCCAACGGTAACTGAAGAATTGACTCACAGCACTTTGCGGTCCGCCTTGGCAATAGAGCAGGGTAGGGTACTTCTTAGAAGAATCGAAATCTGGAGGATAGATTACCCAAGTCAGCATTTCCTTTCCGTCGGTGGTGGCAATCATGCGCTTCTCCACCTTGCCCATTTTCATTTCATCGAGCATGCCCTTATTCTCTGTCGTCAGTGGCGCTTCTTTGCCCGTTTTTATGTCCCAGACGAACAGCTCGTTTGGCATGCTCATCGTGCTTTTAGACCCGATTAACTTCTTACCCGCAATCGCAACCGAGTTGATGTTGTGAATGCCCGACGTGACTGCGCGGATCGACTTCATCGTGTTGTCCTTGTTCAAAGAGACCTCATAAATTTGATAGGTTGCATCGACGGGACTCAGGCTATAGATTTTATCTCCTGTAGAATTCCACACGGCATGGCCGAACGTCTGATCCACAGACTCCGTAGTGTATACGTGCTTTCCTGTTTTTAGGTCTAGGATGTGGATGATGTTCTTGTCCGCCTCGAAACCATCTTTTCTCATGCTTAACCAAGCCAGCTTAGAGCCGTCTGGTGAATAGGACGGGTCGTTGTCGTAACCCGCATTATCTGGGCTCAAGTTCTTTGTAGCCTTGGTCGTCAAGTCGTACTGATAGATGTCAGAATTGGTACTCGTAGCCCACTCGGTTCCAGGCTTTTTCTTAGATACATAGACCAAAGACTTCCCATCGGTTGCCCAAGCGATTTGCTCTCCACCACCGAAAGGAGGCAGGGGAGCGTCGAACGCCTCGCCTTCCATGATGTCTATATGCGTCTTGCCGGCAGCGCCGTCTGTGTAATCGGCAATACAGACATGGGAGTACGCATGGTCATGCCATTGGGTCCAATGCCGAAACATCAGGTTGTCATAAGACTTTCCGGTAGCCAAGGGTAGGTCCGAATGTTTTTGAGCCAAGGTTTGCTCTACCTGAACTTCCATGGTAAAGCTGATGTGCTTCATGTCAGGGGCGTAATGCCAGTTGGAAATATCAAAGGCGAAATCGGTCACTTGGCGGTCCTCGCTGCCGTCTGGGTTCATCTCCCACAATTGTACGCTTCCGCTTTGTGAGCTGAGGTAGCCGATCTTTTTTCCGTCAGGGCGCCATTGCACATCGAAAATGGATTCGCGCACGATGCGCTTGCGATCGGATCCGTCTACGTTCATCATGTATACCGTCGTACTGCCCTTGTCCGCTTCAAGCTCATAGGAGCGAACGTTGTAGAACATTTTTGCGCCGTCGGGTGAAATGGATTCGCCAGAAACGCGCTTCAACTTCCATAGGTTTTCTGGGGTAAGGGTTTCTTGGGCAACGAGAAACGATGCTAAGAAAATACTGAGGGAAAGGAGGAGGATTCTCATGTCTGTATTTAATTGTGAAGCAAGTATAATCCAAGCGAACAAGAGAAGCTACATTCTCGTGACGATTGGTTAATATTGAGGGAGACAATCGACGCAACAATGATCCTTCGCATCTATCCTGAAAATCCGAATGAAAAGGAGTTACTCAAAGTGGTGGAAATCCTCCGCAATGGAGGGGTGATCATCTATCCAACGGATACGGTGTATGGCTTAGGCTGCGACCTGATGAATAAAAATGCGGTGGAGCGGGTGGCCAAGATCAAGGGGCTAAAACCTGAAAAGGCGAACCTTTCGATCATCTGCTATGACTTGAGTCACATCACCGATTACGCTAGGCATGTTGACAACAAGACCTTCAAAATGATGAAGAAAGGCCTGCCGGGTCCTTTTACCTTCATCCTCGAGGCGGGAAACTTGGTACCCAAGATCTTCACCGCCAAGCGCAAGACAATCGGCATTCGTATTCCGGATCACTCGATCCCACGTGAACTGGTTCGCTTGTTGGGCAACCCCATCGTAACCACTTCCATTCGCGATGAGGACGACGTCATCGAATATTCTACCGATCCCGAGCTCATCCACGAAAAGTTTGAGAACCTAGTGGATTGCGTTGTTGATGGGGGGTATGGCAATCAAGTTGCTTCAACCGTTGTGGACTGCTCATCTGGAATACCTGAGGTGATTCGAGAAGGTTTGGGCGAGGTTGGAGTGCTTTACTAATCTAAGTCGAATAGGGCATTATAAAATCTAGAGTGCCTCTACCATCCCCTTTAAACTTTCCTTCCAAAAATTGCGCATGATCTCGGCGTCCATGCGGCTGTGCATGCGCTCGTGCTGGAGGATCATCTGAGTTTTACCTTCCCCTTTTTTATGGAACTTCACTTCGACCTTGGAATGGTCGGTCTTCCATTGACAGGTGAGGAGGTTTCCATTGAACAATTCAGTTTCTGTAGCGCGTTGCTCTGATTCAAACCATTGAGAGGCATTCCAAAATACCTCGTTGAGCGGGTAGTCAAAGGTTTTACGTACCGAAATTTCAAAACAAGGATGATCTCCCTCTCCGGAGTGAAAGCTGTGCTTGGCGGCGAAACGGTTCGTAATCCTTCGCGCCCAATTGCGATCAATGCTGTATTCGTACACAAGCATGTCTTCCACTTCGTCGCAACTCAAGCCTCGAAATTTTGGACTTTCTAACTCGTTGAACCATTGTTTCCAGTTTCTTCCAGATTCGACTACAATGTCCTCAGCCGTCTTATGTCCGCTTGAATACGCCATACGATAAGTTGTTTTAAGGATAGATCACCTTGGTCCAAAGTTCAGAACCTTGTTTGTCAAAAATGGATATTTTGAGTTGTCGAGCCAAACGTTCTCCGCTAATTTCTAAAATCCCAAAATTATGTTGGGTGACAGAGGTCTTATCTACCAGGTATTCGCTCGATTCGTTCTTAGACTCCTTCACCTGAGCTGTGAGGGGACTTACGGTTAAATCGTAGATGGTGATGTTGTCTCTGGAAGCTTTGCGCAACTCCGTATGTTGGCGATCTCCGCTGAGAAAGATGACGCCCTTGATCTTTTCTTCTACGATCCGAGACAACAAGTACTCGCGCTCCTCTTCATACCGTGCGTGGTTTTCAGACACCTTGGCCGGATTGACTACTTGGCCTCCAATAGCGACCAATTTAAAAGGTGCACGGCTGAATTTTAAGGCTTCGATGAGCCATTCAATTTGCTCCTTCCCTAAGATCTGCGCCTCCAACTTCTTATTGTCATCCGAAGTGCGGTTCCATCGATTGTCTAGGAGGAACATGTCTACGTCGTTGTACTCAAAGGCGGTTGTAATACCAGGCTGCCCCGGAAGGCCATAGGATGGATTCATCCAGAAGAGTTTGAAGGCATCCAAAGCCCAGTCCTTATGGATCCAACTACCATTCGCATCGCTCGGGCCAAAATCACTGTCGTCCCAGATGGCATAGTGATGGGCGCTGCGCAGCAGTCTCTGCATAGCGGGAGTAGCCCTTGCGTGTGTATAGCGATGAAAATAACCGCTTCTTGAACCCAGGTCATAGTCGCGGAGGTAAATGTTGTTTCCTAACCAGAGCATCACATCAGGATCTTTGGATGCAATCGTATCGAAGATTTCATAGTTGCTGCCATAAGGAACGCCAGGCTTGTCGTACGGCGCTTCATTGATAAAAGCGCAGCTTCCTAATGCAATCGTCGTTGTGGGAGGATCCTCTCGATATTGCCACAACGCTTCTGTATGAAAGGACAAAGGTTGACCTACGTCAAAAACTTGACCGTTGATCAATACTTCGTATCCATACTCCATGCCCGGTTCCAGTCCTGTCACATGGAACTGAGCTACCTCCGTAGCATTCACATCGTGCACTGAGGGCCGAACGATGAACGATAGCTAGGTCGCTCGAGGTCCCAGTACCGGAGCTTAACATCGGCAGAATCGGTTAGCTGAAGCCAAATGCCCACTGAATTCATGGAAGCGTAACCGGGCATCGGTCCGCTTTGAATGACCTGTGCTGAAGCGAAATAGCTGAGAAGAGTGAAGGTGAATATTGATAGAAACCAACTAGTCATGTACAAGGAATTTTTTCAATAGTAAAGTTGTATCCTGAATTCACCATGCGATCCGAGTCTTTTTTTCACGGATGTGAAGAGAAGTGATGTTTTCTTTTCCAGAATAAAGCTTGTAGGGTGTGTTGCAATAGCCTTAATTAGTGGGCTCAATTTAATCCGACATGAAAGAATTTATTTACCTCTTCAGGGGAGGAAAAACGACCGATGCTTCAGACGAACAACTCAAAGCCCACGAAAGTGCGTGGGATGAATGGATGGACCGCCTAGAAGACGACGGCGTGTTGATCGATGGTCTGCCGATGAAAAGCGAGATCGTTATGATCACAAAAGACGGTGCCAACGTTCATGGAATGGATGATGAGTACAGCGTAACGGGCTACTTGATCATTGAAACCGATGACATGGACGCTGCGGTATCTATGGCCCAAGACTGTCCCATCTTTCAGTTTGACGGCACCATCGAAGTTCGCGCACTGGAATCACACTTAGACGACCTTCAAGACGATGACGACGACGATGGCTTCACAGATGTAGAGCCTTGATCTGATTGCTTCGTAAGGTGCCTTGGAACCAATCGTCCTCATGCTTGTTATTAAGATAGCAATGAATAGACTAGGACTGATAGGGTGGATGTTATGCACGAGCAGCGTTCTGTTTGCGTGCTCCACGATGCAAGAAAAAAGCGAAAACATATCGAATTCAGAAGAGATGGAGATGGATGAAAACACTACGAGCGAAGGAATGGATACCGCTACTCTGGGTGCGGGCTGCTTCTGGTGTGTGGAGGCTGTGTTTCAAGAGTTGAAAGGAGTGAAAAGCGTAAACTCAGGGTACGCAGGTGGTTTTGTAAAGAATCCATCCTATAAAGAAGTCTGTACCGGAAGAACGGGTCACGCTGAAGTTGCCCAGATTGTATACGACCCTAGCGTCATCAGCTTTGCTGAATTGCTCGAAGTGTTTTGGCAAACCCACGATCCAACTACCCTGAATCGCCAAGGCAATGATGTAGGAACGCAGTACCGTTCTTCGATTTTCTACCACAACGCCGACCAGAAAGAGAAGGCTGCTTTTTACAAGGAAAAGCTAGAGGCCTCTGGTGCATGGGACGCACCGATTGTGACAACGATTGAAGAATTGACTGATTTCTATCCTGCCGAGGATTACCATCAGAACTATTTCAACAACAACGAATCGCAACCCTATTGCACCTTCGTGATTCGTCCTAAGGTGGAAAAGTTCCGCAAAGCATTCGCAGACAAGCTGGCGGATTAACCACAGGGTAGCATGAGTGACCCGCTGCAACTCTGCAGGAGATTTGTGCGTTGATCGACACCCTTAAGAAGCGGCGAGGATTCGCTAATATTTCCTACATTGAGAAGTGTATTTTGGTGATGTGTTGACAATGGGATTTTCTTTTTTGAAAAGTTGTGGCATTTTGTTGGTCTCTTCAAAAGATGTTCGCTCAAAAAAACACACTTTTGCCGCCATTAATTGACCAAACAAATGGAAGATATATACGAGTATTCGGCCGATGTCTACAAGAAGTTAGGGGATGCCATTCTTTGGACGACCATCCTCGCTGCCGTGCACAAAGACGGAGTGATAGAAGAGGAGGAAAGAGCGGAAGCGATCAAGCAAACCCACATCCGATCCTTTAGCACAGAGCCCTACATCAAGCCGATCTACGAGCACTTGGACGAGCATTTTGAGAAGGATTTTGATACCTATATCAAAGATCTCCCAGTAGAATATGAAGCCAAGGAAGCGTACATCCAAGCCAAGTTGGCGGATTGCGTGGCGATACTCAAAGACATGGGACCTGTTTTTACGGCTGAGTTTAGCCGAGACCTGGAGAGTTTATTCGATCGCGTTTTCACTGCGAACGCAAGTCTCTTTCAGTCCTTTCTCTTTCCCTTTATGACCGGACACCTAGAAGACAAGAATAAACGCAAGTAATCCAATCTGATTGGCAGATAGTGGTTTGCACCTTTTAAAGGGAAGGCTACATTTGGAATCAGTTCACGAAAAGCATTAGATAGATGAATTTACACGAGTACCAAGGAAAATCCATTCTAAAGAGTTTTGGAGTTCGTATCCAAGAAGGTTTGGTCGCCTCTTCACCGGAAGAAGCGGTAGAGGCAGCAAAGAAGTTGAACGCAGAAACGGGAACCGAATGGTGGGTTGTGAAGGCTCAGATCCATGCCGGAGGTCGAGGTAAGGGTACCATTGTAGGTACCGATCAACACGGCGTAGCCATTGCAAAATCACTGGATGATGTAAAGCGCATCGCTGGAAATATCCTCGGTGGAGCCCTCGTCACGAAGCAGACGGGTGAGAATGGAAAGCTGGTGAATCGTGTACTCATTGCGCAAGATGTATACTATCCTGGCGCGAGTGAGCCATCTGAATACTATATGGGAGTTTTGCTGAACCGACAGACTGGTCGCAATATGATCATGTATTCTACAGAGGGTGGTATGGACATCGAAACGGTAGCCGAAGAAACACCTCATTTGATCTTCAAGGAAGAAATCGATCCGAAAGTGGGATTGATGCCATTTCAGGCAAGAAAGATTGCATACAACCTTGGACTGAGCGGAGGCGCTTTCAAGGAGATGACCAAGTTTGTGGTTGCACTGTACAAGGCGTACGAAGGATGCGATGCGTCCATGTTCGAGATCAACCCCGTACTAAAGACTTCGGATGATTTGATCATGGCGGTTGACTCTAAAGTGACCCTAGACGGCAACTCACTTTTTCGACACAAGGATTACGCTGACATGCGTGACGTGACCGAAGAGGATCCAACGGAAGTAGAGGCAGACAAGCACAGCTTGAACTATGTGAAACTGGACGGAAATGTCGGTTGCATGGTAAACGGTGCAGGTCTGGCTATGGCTACCATGGACATGATTAAATTGAGCGGAGGAGAGCCTGCTAACTTTTTGGATGTTGGTGGAACAGCGAACGCGGAGCGCGTAGAAAACGCCTTCCGCATAATCCTTCAAGACGAAGCGGTAAAGGCAATCTTAATCAACATCTTCGGTGGTATCGTTCGATGCGACCGGGTTGCACAAGGTGTCGTTGACGCCTACAAGAACATCGGTGAGATACCAGTTCCGATCATTGTACGTTTACAAGGTACCAATGCTGAGGAGGCCAAGAAGATCATCGATGAGTCTGGACTTAAAGTTCGCTCTGCCATCGCGCTTCAAGAAGCTGCCGACGCAGTCAAGGAGGTCCTTTCTTAAGGACGAGATAAAACGACCTTTTATGGGATTGAAGGCACTTGTAACCTGTTGCGTTGTCATCGGCTATTCATTGATGGCCAGCGCGCAGCAGAGCAAGATTACCTTCAAAACGGATCCGATGAACGCCAAGCTTATCTTGGACGGTGAGGAAATGGGTGATGCCAACGGCCGAAAGATCAAGGTTGGTTTCAACGAACGCAAAGGAATTGTGCAGCACGTGTTTGTGGTGAAAGCCGCGGGATATGAAGACAAGGATGTAACATTCGACCTCGATACTCCCGCCCAAAAAATAAGCATCGTCAAGCTGGAGCGTACTTTGCCCACCTTTGATTTCGAAACGCCCTTTCTCATTGACTTGAAGATGATTCAGTCGGGCATTGCATATTCTACGAACGTTGGGAACAATACCAAGTGGAAGTACAAGTTCGATGAAGAGATCGTCATAGGGGAGAAGCGACTCAAGATCTTGGATGAAATGGAGCGCATGAAAATGCCAACCCTTCGCAATGCCGAAGAGGGGGACGATGCCATAGCTCGCATACAGGTCAAGGGAATCGTTCAAGGCTTGGACATCAAACGCGGTCGGCAAATCGACAATTTCTCGCCCTATTCCAAGTACAATACCATTAAGACCACCATCAAATGGCAGTTCTACGATCGACAG
Organism: uncultured Flavobacteriales bacterium; assembly: GCA_943788725.1. Classification (GTDB taxonomy): domain Bacteria; phylum Bacteroidota; class Bacteroidia; order Flavobacteriales_G; family Salibacteraceae; genus SHAN690. The sequence goes on from CALSRJ010000001.1 coordinate 29,199, forward strand.
ACCAAAGAGGTCTTCTTTGCAGAAGAGAATGAGGTCAGCTACGAATTTTCGAACTCCGAGATCAACGAAGAATTCTACAATGCAATCGTGGAGAATTTCGTGGTGATGTTCAATTTGAAACCCAGCGTGGCACGCGAGCTGAACGAATACGATCAAGCCTTGGTGCAGGCTGCTAAGGAAGCGGAAGAGGCAGAGCAGCAGGCTGCCCTAGCTGCTAGACAGGCGGTGCTTGATTCTGTTGCAAAGGCGGAGCAAATAGAAGAAATAGGAGCTGAATTAACCATCGATTCGAATACGTCTGCTGTGGTGAACAACCTTCGGCAGGTAATCCGTAGACCGACAATTCCACAAGTCAGCGATCCGATAGCCTTAGAAGCGGCCACCAAAAGAGCCGTAGTAACGCTTCAACCCAAAGGGGAAGACTACGTGCAAGGTGGTACCGTGATCAGCAGCGACGGGTACATCGTAACGAATTACTTGGATTCAAACATTTCGACGTTGGTCGTGCAGTTTTCGAATGGAATCCTACTCGAAGGAACCATCGTGTTGACGTCAGAAACATACCACATTGCCTTGGTCAAGGTAGAGGCTTCAGCTCTGTACGCCTTGCCTATTATAGAAGATATGACTTCGGTGAACGGTGAGGATCAAGTGATCTCATGGGAGTCTGCAGATATTCGAACCTTGGATGCGAAGCCTGCACATGGTAAACTACTCGGAAAACAAGACCCCAACGGAGTGCGTAAACTATTGACCAACATTTTGAGCGAACGCGTGAGTGCCGGAGCTGCCTTGATCGATGCGCAGGGTAGGGTCATCGGAATCATTGATCACGCAGACAGTGGAGGTGCCCTCTCCCAAATGACGATGGCTATTGACGCGCGCTACATCAATCTCGTCTTAGGAATCGGATATGAATAGGCTGAAGGTCATACTGCCCCTCTTGGTCGTGCTTCTTATGGTGGGCTGCATTCGGGAAACGACGCTTACACCATATGAGTTGCCAGACCTCGTGAAGTCGTACATCCGAAAGGTCGAATGCTTTGACAATGAAAATGCCTTGTTGGTGGCTTCTGATGAGGGAGTAATGCTCTTGTACGGTGAAGAACAGGTGCTCTACGATGCAAACATCTACGACGAACTTTTTAAGGTGGAATGGTCAGAGGCGGAAGTGCTGTACTCCCAATCCAATGAGATTTTTTGGATCATCTATGACTCTACCTTCATTCAAATGGGGAAGAATACCTACGATGTTCATTACGACAATACCCAGTTCTTCGCGGCTACCCAATCCTATTTTGCCTACGCGCTTTCCAATGAGGGCAATTTGATGCGGTTAGGGTATTGGAAAGAATTTTGGGATCAGAACTCTGGCTCCTTTTACTCAGATTACTACATCGGCATCTACGAATACCTAGGTAACAACAACAATACCTGGAGAGAGTACCAAACGGATATCACAGTGAATTCCAAGTTTTTGGCCAATCCGAATTTTACAGTGGTAGCCAATGGCGATATCATCCTCCATACCAATCCAGGATACATCATCACAGCGTACGATGATCAAGGAGCCACTGCCGATTCTGTATCGAGAAGCGGACAGGGATTCAAGTTTCGAACGGCGACACGCCCGCATCTCGCGGCTTCTGGCAATCTATACGGCATGCTGTATCAACCCGCTTTGCTCACTCCGGTCACGAGCATGCTATCGGTCGGCTTGACCGAGGACCCCGTAGTTGAGCATGTATTTGAAGAGAATTGTCCCTTCCCAATGGAACATCAAGGAGCGGTAAAATTGTTGGATTGGAAGGGCGATGTAGTGCGTTTTTATGTGCGCCAATACACGAATTCACTCTCCTCAAATACAGATGTTATTGGCCATATTCTGGAATATGACCTGCTGAACGATGCTTGTTCGATCACCTCTCTTTCCAGTGGTGAATTATTGAAGTGGAGCGAAAGCATCGTAGATGTGGACATCTTGGGGGCCATCGTGTACATCGGAACACGCGATGGACTCTTGATTTACGATTTGGAAACCGACGAAATCGATTCCTACCTGTTGAACCTGTTGGAATTGAAGTTGGATCAATGAGGGCGGTTTTGGTCATACTATTTTTACTTGGCTTGTCCGGTGTTTCATCAGGGCAAGAGGCAGACGACGACCCTAGCCTATACTTTTTCAATCCAAGTGAATTAAGGTCGAGTATCCGACACGAAATGGGAATGTCTGTAGGGACGCATTGGACAAAGTCTCCTATGCGCGATGTTTACACCTCTGTAGTGGATGGCGTTGCTTACCCAGAACCCGTTTTCAGTAGGGCGATTGGCATCATTTCAGCGACGTATGAACCGCGACTACGCCTCATTGAATACAAGAGTGATGCATCCATCAGTTTGGACATTCCACTGACCCTGTCTTTCTCCTTGGTCGACGTGCTTTCTGGATCGCGATACAAGTATTCTGCGGAGCCATTGACCGAGCAAGAATTGGCATCCAATATTTTTTCCAAAGAGCGCGATGGTATCGTGGGGATCTGTCATGTTGAAGCTGGCGCTTTGCTTTCTGTCAACTTAGGTCAGGGGGCAACGATTGAAAATACCAAGACCGTCGGATGGACCTTGTCAGCTGGCTATAACTTCGTTCGCGGTCCTTTGCTGATGAATTTCTTCGAGGACTATGACAAAGCCGACTATAAGAGCTACCTCGGCTGGGGCACCCCTGTTGCACGGGTTGGTATCCACGCTGATAAAATCGTGGTGTACTATATGCTCGGCATTACCCCAACTCGGGTCAATTACCAGACGGGTAGTACATTTGACGTCCAAACAGAATTGACGAACACCTACAACAGGCTCAGCCTGTCATTCAGAATAGGAAGATGAAGAAGATACTTGTAGCCAACAGGGGAGAGATCGCACTGAGGATCATGCGCACTTGCCGAGAAATGGGAATAAAAACGGTCGCTGTGTATTCTGAGGCTGACAGAGATGCCCTTTTTGTTCGGTTCGCCGATGAAGCGTATTGCATTGGACCTCCCGCGTCTTCTCAGTCTTACCTCGTGATCGACAAGATCATTGATGTAGCCAAGAAGAGCGGGGCTGATGGAATCCATCCTGGCTACGGCTTTCTTTCAGAAAATCCTGAGTTTGCTAGGAGGTTGGAACATGAAAAAATCACGCTGATCGGTCCTCCGGCTTCTGCCATGGAGGTGATGGGTGATAAGCTTGCTGCAAAAGCGACCGCGGAAAAGCAGCGCGTTCCGCTCGTGCCAGGTTCAGCTGGGGCGGTAGAAGACCTAGAAGAGGCTAAGCGTGTGGCTAGAGAGGTCGGTTTCCCACTCCTCATCAAGGCTTCCGCAGGAGGTGGCGGTAAAGGAATGCGCGCAGTATACGACGAGGAATCAATCGACGAACAATTGACACTCGCCATGAATGAGGCAAGGTCCGCGTTTGGAGATCCCAGCGTGTTCATCGAGCGTTACGTCACCAGCCCAAGGCACATTGAAATTCAAGTATTAGCCGACAAACACGGCAATTGCGTTTACCTCTTTGAACGTGAATGCAGCATTCAACGCCGGCACCAAAAGGTGATCGAGGAAGCGCCATCTGCCATTCTCACTCCTGAAATGCGCAAAGAAATGGGGGAGTGTGCCGTGAACCTCGCTTTAGGATGCGCCTACGTGGGAGCCGGTACGGTTGAGTTCCTAGTGGATGATCGGATGAATTTCTACTTCTTGGAGATGAATACGCGCCTGCAGGTGGAGCATCCTGTGACCGAGTTGATCACAGACGTCGACCTCGTTAAACAGCAAATATTGATCGCTGATGGCGAGCCCTTGTCTTTTGCTCAAGAAGACCTCAAAATCAGGGGGCATGCCCTTGAGGTGAGGGTCTATGCCGAAGATCCGAAGAACAACTTCCTCCCAGACATCGGAACGCTGACCACCTACAGAAGACCGCAGGGTCCTGGCATTCGCCTCGATGATGGTTTCGAGGAGGGCATGACCATCCCCATTTATTACGACCCGATGATTGCCAAGCTTTGCACCTTTGCTGAGGATCGGAAAGGAGCGATCGATCGGATGACACGGGCCATTGACGAGTATCAAATCTCCGGGGTAGAGACTACCTTGGAGTTTTGCAAGTTCGCCATCAATCACGAAGCGTTTGTGAGCGGAAAATTCGATACGCATTTCGTGAATGACCACTTCAAGCCTGAAGCCTTAGAGCCGGTAGATGAAGTCGCGGAGGCCGCTTTGGCCGCCTTTGTGGGTGCAACTCTGGGCACGTCTAGTGGCGATAGAGGGGTGGCGACAGAACAGCGACCCATTGTTTCGAAGTGGAAGATCAACCGTCGCTAAACTTCCTTCATCTCTTCTCGGATGTCTGTGTTGAACCGGTTTCGCACTCCTTAACAAATTGACGCGTAAGAAATTGACGCCTCTTCCGTTAACTTTGGTATGCACATTGCGTATTAGCTATTGACATGAGCTTCAACCTTCGCATATTGATCTTCACTCTACTCGGGACCTTTTCCTGCATGCGCATGGAAGCACAGGATGAGTTGAGTCGTGAAGGAATCGTCATGCTAGCTGAAGTTTTCGACGGCGACACTTTTCCAGTCAAGTACCTGCCAAACGTTATGGTCGTAGGGGAAAAGCAATTTGTGAGTAAGCGAGAGCGAGCCAAGTGGTCGCGCATGAAGTTCAATGTGAAAAAGGTCTATCCTTACGCAAAACTCGCAGGCGAATTGCTGGAGAAATACGAAGTGCCTCTCGATACAATTACCAATTCCCGCGAACGCAAGAAATACTTCAAGCTGATTGAGCAAGAACTGCTCGCGGAGTTCGATGACGACATCCGCACCATGACCACGACCCAAGGACGCATTCTGATCAAGCTCATCGATCGTGAAACCGACAATACTTCCTATGAAATCGTTCAAGAATTCAGGGGAAGCTTTACCGCCTTTTTTTGGCAGGGATTATCACGCGTATTTGGGCACGACCTCAAGAGTCGTTATGAACCCCATGGGGAGGACGAGGAAATAGAGAATATCATCCAGCTGATTGAAGCGGGTATGATTTGATTACCGCTCAATCGAAATCGCCCTTTCGGGCTTTCGGTGCTTCCAACGTTTATGCGACCACAACCAATTGAAAGGCTGTTCATAGATTTCTCGCTCCAGGAACTCCACAAAGGCCCTCGTCACTTCAAAGTCATTCGTACCCGTTGTTTTGCAAGGTTCAAAATGAATCTGGTATCGGCCGCGTCCCGTTTTCCGAACGTGGGCGAAGAGTACTTCATAGTCCAACCGTTTGAGCAGCACCTCCGTTCCTCGGTAAAAAGGGGCTTGCTGATCAAGAAACTGAATCCACAGCCCTTTTTCAGCGCCTGGTGTGTGATCGGCTAAAAGCGCAACAGCGTGGGGTGAGGGCTGTCCCTTGATCAATCGAAAAGCATCCTTGTCTAATATTGGCGTGGCCCCAAAGCGCGATCGAAGCGCCTGGAAGTAGCGATCCATGGAATCATTCTTCACTTTCCTGTAAACGGGAAGTACGTGAATGCCAAAGTCGATCGAGGTCACACAACCTGCCCACTCCCAATTGCCAGCATGCCCCATCAGTAGGATGACGTTCTTCCCTTGATCGGCAAGTTGCTGCAATAGCTGAGGCTCCTTGAACACGACGCGTTCTCTCAGTACATCTGCGGAGATGGAGTGGAGCTTTATCGTCTCGATCATTACGTCGGCTAAGTACGAGTAGAACTCACGCATGATCAACCTGCGCTCTTCCTTGTTCTTATCAGGAAAGGAGCGGCGGAGGTTTAAATCGACAACTTCCCTTCGGTACCTAAACACATCGCGCAATGCCCAAGCGAGTCCATCAGCCAAAAGGTAGAGTACGCTTAATGGAAGGTGCGACAAAATGCGGAGGAGGAGTATTACGGCTTGCATAAAGTGTTTGCAAATTTATCTGCTTTGAGGTCCGTTAGCTTCGCAAGCTTTTTAGCTTTGAGGCACCCACGGTTAATTTTATGCTCAAGCAACTCGAAATCACAAATTATGCGTTGATCCGTCACACGTCGGTGTCGATGGAACACGGCTTTACTGTGATTACGGGAGAAACCGGAGCGGGGAAGTCGATCCTTTTAGAGGCCCTGGGCTTAGTGCTAGGCAGCCGAGCCAACTTCAATGCGATCCGCAAAGGAGAGGAGAAGTGCGTGATTGAGGCGACTTTTGAATACAAGAACACATCGCTCGACTCCATCCTGCACCGAGAGACATTGGACGTTTTGTCGGATGTGATTTTGAGGAGGGAATTGACCTCCTCTGGGAGAAGCAGAGCCTTTGTGAACGACAGCCCTGTAACCATATCCGTGCTGAAGGAGATTTCAGGCTTGCTGGTGGATATGCATGGGCAACAGGAGAACTTGTCGCTCCAGACTCCCAGTTATCAAGTGCACCAGTTGGATCTTTTCTCACGCAATCAGAAGACGTTTGAATCATTTGCAGAGGCTTACAAGACGTTTCGTTCCTCAGATAAACAGTTGAGCCAATTGCGCGATGCAGCCGCTCAGGTGCGAAAGGATGAAGACTATTTTCAATTCCAATTTGACGAGCTCAATACGGTGGAGCTAGATGCCGAAGCGTTCAACGGACTCGAGAATGAGCTAAGTGCTTTGGAACATGCAGAAGACATCCAACGCTCTCTGGCCATTGTGGATGCTGCATTGGATGGAGGTGGAGACGGCAGCGAATCTGCCTTGAGTGTGCTTCGCAAGGTGGTGAGCGAACTGCGGACCATCGAGGCTTTCACCGATCAACTCAAGGAATTAAGTGAGCGCATTCGATCTGCTGTGATTGAAATGGAAGACATTCATGGAGAGTGCTCGTGCATTGCAAACTCGATAGAATACAATCCTCAACGGCTTGAGGTAGTGCGGGATCAAATCGACCAGATGCAGCGCCTGCTCCACAAGCATGGTGTGCAGTCAGTGGAAGCATTGATGGAAGTACGAGAGGAGTACCAGATCAAGTTGGATGGTATAGCGTCCTATGAAGATGAATTAGCTGACTTGGAGGAGAAGGTGTCGTCTGCTGCACGTATTCTGGACGAGCGCGCCAAGGCATTGAGTGAATCTAGAAAGAGTGCGGTTGACCTCTATGTTAAGCGCCTGATGGAGCAAGTGCACAAATTGGGCATGGAAAAGGCCACGATCGACGTGCGGTTAGTTCCTTTGGAGACGACGGGTCAGCTCGGGAATGAAACGGTCGAAATGTGGTTTGATGCTAATGGCAACAAGCACCTTGTTCCGCTGAAGGAAAGCGCTTCAGGAGGCGAAGTGTCTCGATTGATGCTGGCATTAAAGAGCATATTGGCAGAGAACGATCGCACGCCGACTTTGATTTTTGATGAGATTGATACGGGAGTGAGTGGCGAGATTGCAAAGCAGATTGGCGTATTGATGCGTTCCATCGGTGCGCATACGCAAATCATAGCTGTAACGCACCTTCCCGGCGTAGCTGCCAAAGGGGAACACCACCTCCAGATTGCCAAAAGGGAAGAAGAAGGACATGTTTTGTCGGGGCTTCGAGTATTGGGGAAAACCGAGCGCATTCAGGAGATCGCAGGCATGTTTTCAGGCAATGCATTGAATCAAGCATCCCTAGAAAGTGCCAGAAACTTACTCGAAGAGAAATGAGATCGACGAACAATACTATTTTTATCGCATAACTAATCTACCAAGAGAAATGAGTGACTTACTAAAGAACAAGAAGGGAATCATCTTCGGAGCGCTGGATGAACGATCCATTGCATGGAAAGTAGCAGAGAAGGTGCATGAGCAGGGAGGATCTTTCATACTTTCCAACGCACCTATCGCGATGCGGATGGGGAAAATCAATGAGCTTGCTGAAAAATGTGGAACCGAAGTAATTCCGGCCGATGCTACGAGCATGGAAGACCTTGGAAACCTCTTTGATGCGGCCACAGAGAAGTATGGTAAACTCGATTTCGTTTTGCACTCCATCGGCATGTCGCCGAATGTGAGAAAGGACAAAGCCTATACAGACTTGAACCACGATTGGTTTCAAAAGACGTTAGACATATCTGCGCTTTCTTTTCACAAGGTATTACAGACAGCGTACAACAAGGATGCGATGAACGACTGGGGGTCAATCCTAGCATTGAGCTATATCGCCGCTCAGGAGGCATATCCATTCTACAGTGATATGGCGGATGCTAAGGCTACGCTTGAGTCGATAGCACGAAGTTTTGGCTATCATTTCGGTGTGAAGAACAAAGTGCGCGTCAATACCATTTCTCAATCTCCAACCGTTACGGCGGCGGGGAGCGGAATCAGTGGATTTGAGAAGTTCTTCAATTTTGCGGAGGAGATGTCGCCATTGGGCAATGCCGATGGTGATTCCTGTGCTGATTACTGCGTGGTTATGTTCAGCGAACTGACCCGATACGTCACGATGCAAAATCTTTTCCATGATGGAGGATACAGTACCACTGGTATTACGTCCAAAGTGATGGAGAAATGGAGCTGATAGATTCTCGTCAATGCAGTCAAACAAAAAAGCCCCGAGTAATCGGGGCTTTTTTCTTGGTTTTTACCTGCGGTTAGCGGTGTGCCCGCTCCAGGTCCTTCTTCTTAAGAAGTTGTTTTCTCACTTTTTCGATGACTTCAATCAATGAATGTTCGAAGCTGTCGCTTTGGTGATCAGCATAAACATCTTCACCGGGGATATTTAGCTTCAACTCTACCTTCTTGTTCTCTTTGTGCTCATCGTATTCCAAGCGGAGGTAGACCTCAGCCCCTATGATCGGGTTGTAATACTTTTCTAGTTTTTGCACTCGCTCTTTTGTCGTCTCCAACAGATCATCCTTGGCATTGAATCCGACGGTTTGAATATCCCATTTCATATGACTAGATTTTGTACGATGAATATACGCAACTACCCAGGGCGATAGACGCTTTTTAAAGCTCCTTGACAATTATCAGGATTCCTTTTTCTTGAAGAGGCTGATGTTAGAAAAGATATTGAGCAAACCCTTCAATGCATCGAAATACAAGGTCACCATCAAGAGAATGGACATTGCCCAGAGTATCAACACATTCACTTGCATCGTTGGGTAATACTTTCCAAAAATCATCTTCTTTGGAGCATAAAAATGGGCCCGAAGACCATCAGGGATGTGGAACACGGGATCGGCTCGTTGAATGAGTGCTCCGTCGTATTCTGTAATCTGATTAAACTCATTTTTATTGGTCACCAGATCAGACAAGCTTTCGTTCTCGAAGTTGTTCCGAAGTTCATTAAAGGCTGTCTTGTCCTCTTCTGTCTGCTGATGCTCTCGAATGATGCGGTCTTTCTCATCACTGTTGTAGTTCCATTGCTTCACGTAGTAACGATTGACCGCAGTCAGGTAGGTAGAGAAGTAGTCTAGAAGGTCCTCGTTGAGGCCTTCAAGGGTAAAGTCTTCCACATCATCAAATACGAGAACGGAGTCTATTGTAGCTAGAATGTTATTTTCATGTCCTACTTCGTTCCGAATGGTGCGCAAATCATTCTCTATTTCTTCTGGAGGATAGCGATCATTGTTTCGGAGGTATTCCTTAAACTTACCCACCTTAGCTTTCAACTCGGGAACCCAAAAGTTCTTTTTGAAGTTGGCATCGCTCATTTGCTGATCGTAAGAGTAGAAAAGCTTTTCGTAGTCATTCTTGATGAATTGATTGACCGCCAAAGCTTCAAAGGACCATCTGGATGCCATTACTTCACCGATAATAGGCACAATGCTTTGAGAAGTGATGACGGGGTTCAGCTTTTCAAACTTCACCAACACACCACTGAACAAGATCTGCGGAATGATCAGGAAAGGGATAATGATGTAAATCGTCACGGCCGAGTTAAACGTAGAAGAGATGTTCAATCCCAACATATTCGCAAAACAGGCTGTGGTAAAGAGAATCAACCAATAGTCCCAAAGCATGCCGTCGATGCCCAAAATCGTGTTTCCGATTAGGATAAAGGTGAACATCTGAATGGCCGAAAGGACAAACATGATGATGACCTTAGAAAGTAAATAACTTGCCTTACTCAGGTGAAGGAATGATTCACGCTTACGGATCTTTTGATCTTTAAAGATCTCCTCGGCACTTACAGTAAGCCCAAGGAAGAGGGCGACGATTACCGCCATGAACATGTACACGATCAGGTTGTCGTTCTCGTAAAAGATGTATTCCTGAGCTTCTTGCTCTCCGATCATGACATAACGCAAGAAGTAACTCAAGATGAAGCCGAGTAACGGAGCCTCCAACAGGTTGATGGCCAGGTATTGCGTATTGGTAATCTTCGAAAGAACGTCTCGTGTTATGAAGACCTTCAATTGATTAATGAAGTTAGGCGTCTTGAATTCTACCTCCGGAAGCTCAGGCTTGTCGAAGTTGAGTTCTTCCGTGAATTTAGCATTGTAAATGTCGTTCCATTCCTTCGGCGAAGTCTTTCGCATGTCGGTCAGGTTGCCGTATTCATCCACCACCTTTGCTTCGATGATGTTGAAAATCTGCTCAGGGTTTACGTTACCACATCTCGCACATTCGCTCTCGCTCTGGTTAATGGCTTGCACTTCCGTCTTGAAGTATACAATCGCGTCGAGTGGATTGCCATAATAGATCGGATAGCCTCCAGTATCCGTGATCATCAGCATATCGAACATCTTAAAGATCTCCGAAGAAGGCTGGTGAATGACCACGAAGATCAATTTGCCCTTAAGCGCCAATTCTTTCAGCAGGTCCATGATGTTTTCAGAATCCCGCGAAGACAGACCCGATGTAGGCTCATCCACAAACAAGACCGATGGCTCACGAATTAATTCAAGGCCACAGTTCAGACGTTTTCGTTGACCTCCAGAAATCTTTTTGTTCATCGGATTACCCACTTGGATATCCTTGATTTCATATAAGCCTAGCGCAGTCAGCGTGTCCTTCACGCGAATAGCGATGTCTTCGTCGGACATGCCGTCAAAGCAAAGCTTGGCGTTGAGGAAAAGGTTTTGGTAGACCGTAAGCTCTTCGATGAGCAGGTCATCTTGAGAGATGTACCCAATCATACCGCTCACTTCATCCTCTTCATGATGAATGTCGTATCCATTCACCGTCACCTTACCGGAGTAGGGGACGTAGTTTCCATTGAGGATGTTGAGCAGCGTAGATTTTCCAGAACCACTGGCACCCATGATGCCGATCAGCTTTCCAGATTCTTCTGAGAAATTCAGCGGGTGGAGACCGATTTTACCGCCCTTGAATCGGTAGGTAATCTCGTCTGCCGTGAAGATGATTCTGTTTTCGCTTTTATCGCTCAAGAAACGACTGATGATGTCGCTGTAGTAAATCGGGCTCACCTTTGAACTGCGAATGGATGAACCTTGGGTAAGGATGTACACGCGCTCTGGATCAATGATCTGTCCGTTCAGTAGCAATTCATCGTCGCCGAAGAACTTAAGGGCGTACATGCCCACACTTTCAATGGAAAGTACCATGAGGCTTCCAGAAAGTGTATCGTGGCGTATGTGTCGGTTTTTTTCTCTTCCAACCAAGGTTTCGGCCGAATTGATCAGAAGTAGTTTCTCAGAATCGTCGGTGGTTTCTTCGCTGCAGATGACAAAGCGTTTGATGTCTGCCAACTCCTCATTTGGAATGTTGAAAACATCCGATACCGTATCAACAAATTCATGCTCTTGCTCGGTGGCTTCCTTCTCTGAGTTGATGTATTCGATCAATCGAAGGAGTACAAAGATTTTTTGACGCTGCTCGAGTTCTCCGTTGATCTGAGTACAGATCTTCAGCACCTTCACTGAGTTCAGGGAGGTCTTTTTGCGCTTGCCTTCTTTCTTGGCGGATACCTTATGGTGAACCTCAAGGTATTCATCGTAGTGCTTTAGGTAAGCATCTACCTGGTCTTGCGACAGGCGCTGTTTCAGGAAGTGCTCGACTACGATCCGGCTCTTGTTGTTCAGGTCGTCGACGTCAGCTATGATTGCAAAAAGCTGCATCAACGCTTTCAGAAGCTTCTCACTCATCTATCTTGAATTCGTCTCTAGGCTAGTCAGGGCTAGTCTTGGGTTGGCTGTCAAAAATAGCCAAGTGGGAGGAATGACAATGGACGGAGCCTAAAAAGAACCGAATCTCTTTCAACAGGGGTAGTGGAGAAGTAACCAATTGAAAGACATTTGGTTAGAAGAGAGGAGTACGCGAATGGCGCTATATGTACTTCTTTGCCTCTCTTAAACTCACTGATTTGAGACTGTATGAATCGACAAATGAACGCACGAATGCCGCATCGGTTTTTGAAACTTGACGCAAGGCCCACCCGATTGCTTTTTGCAGAAAGAATTCTTTTGAATCGAGATGAGGAATGATCAAGGTGGTGAGTAGCTGCTTGTCGACCTTGTCCTTGTACTTTAATTGAAACAGGATGGAAGAACGAATTAACCAGAGGTTTTCAGAGGCGTTCCATCGCTTAACTGTAGGCGCAGTGTATTGAGGGAAGTGCTGAAAATATTGACCGGAAAGGGAAGCAGCGATGTAATCAACTGTATCCCACCAGGATCGCTCTGTAATCATCCATTCAATCAGTGCGATGGCGTGTTCGCGTCGATACCATTTCTTGCGATCCATGCACTCCATTGCTACATATTGCATTTCGCGGTGTGGATCTAACCAACACCTGTGAAGCTCCGCCTCGAATGTCTCATCGTTGGGTAGACCCAGGTCATGGAACACCTCTTTTTAAATGGATTTCCGTTCAGGAGAAGGAACGCCATAAAATGTAAACCGACCCTTCATATACGCCTCCATAGCTGCAGCTCTATCATTGTCCGATTGTTCTAATAGTCGGACTGAAAGGGCGTCGTGGAGGCTTGGACTCATTCTTTGATAAACGAGGTGCTTGTGCGATTCCCAGCCGCGTCCATGATCTCTAGCAGGTGTACACCCGGTGCCAACTTTCGAACGTCTATTACAACTTCGCTTTCCGAAGAAAACTGGCTGAAGACAAGTCGTCCCGTGGCGTCGTATACCTTGAAGTTTAATTGGGCTTGAGTTGATTGCTGGATGTGCAAAACATCCGTCGTCGGATTCGGATAAATGTGCAAGCCTGCAAGGTTGAGGTGCTCGACACCTACGCAAACCGTCACAACAACCGTATCATATCCGGTACAGCCTTCTTCCGAGGTTACTCCCAGCCAATAGTTACCAGCGCTGGTCACGGCGATCAAGGAGCTGGTGCTTCCTGTAGACCATTCGTAAAATGCGCCCTCAATATTGCTTTGAAGAATGAGTTCTTCACCTGGACAGTATTCTGTGTCCTCACCGAGGTCAACCACGGGGATATCCCAAACTACTACTTCAAAGCTTTCTGATTGCGCACAGTTGTTTAAATCGGTAACCGTAAGTGTCACGGAAGTGCTATCCGTAAAAATAACCGACGAAGTAGTGCTTCCATCAGACCAGCTATAGGTGCTGTAGGAAACAGTCGTAGAGACCTCGTTTTCACCGCACTTGTCTACTTCATCTGTAAACACCAGTGGTGATATGGTGTAGGTGTTCACGATGATGGTGTCGGCGCCGGTGCATTCGCCTGCTGCGTTTGCATGCAACCAATAGGTGCCTGCATTGGTGACCGTGATACTCGATGTTGTATCTCCTGTTGACCAAAAATGATTGACATAATTCCCACCCGATGGGATGACCGTAGCAGCTCCTGGGCAAATCAAGATGTCTTCGCCTAAGTCCACATCGGTAATGGGAAGAATAGCAATAATAGAGATGGTGTCAGATCCTGTACAACCTTGATTGGATGTGCCCTCCACCCAGTGCGTGCCCGCGGTGTTGAAAGCGTTGCTGTTGGATGTAGATCCATCAGACCATAGAATGTTATTGAGGTTGCCAGCAACGGAAAGTTGCAACTCAGTTCCATCACAAATGGAGGTGTCATTGCCCAAATCGATCTCCGGAGCTGCGTACACTTGGATGAGGTGCTCGGTAGTGTCGTTGCACGTATCAGCAAAAGCTACCAAAGTCAGGGGTATTGAACCGGCAGAGTCGAATGTGAAGACGGGGGAGAAGGAAGTGTCTATCAATTCCCAGTTTTGATACCACTTGAGGCTGTCTTGTCCAGTACTTGTGTTGGTTACAGTAATGCTTTCACCTACACAAACAGTATCCTCAGACGGTGTGAAAGCCGCGATGGCACCGCAGCATTGACCTACGCTGATGCTCGTTACAGCGCCGGTTGAGCTTAGCGTGCTGTTTAGGTAGGCAGTGGCCTGCACCGTCACCGCACCCGGAGCGAGCTGTCCGAGATTGACGTTTACGGTAACATACTGTAAAGCTGGCAAACAAATGAAACCTACCGTGTAATCTAGTTGCACCGTGTAAGCACTTCCACTCTGTGTTATGGTTGCACCTGTGTAGCTATAGTTGGCGCAATAGAGTAGCAGGTTAACGGAGATGTACGTATCAGAACAATTGTTGGGATTGGTGGTTGTGACATTCGTGGTTCCAATCAGTGCTTGCCCGGAGACGGAGGCGCTGAAAACGGTCAAAAAGAGTAACGTGGCAAGCTTTTTCATACTGGATTTTTAATCAAGGTGCAAAGGTACTTTTCATCCTTATATTACTAAGGATTAATCAGAATGGATTGCATTATAAAACTAGAATGTCTCTCAATCATTATTTTCGCACCATGCAAACGAACAAGCGCATCCTGATCGTAAGTGCCATCATTATCGGCGCTGCTTTGACTCGACTGATTCCTCACCCCATGAATTTCGCTCCATTGGGGGCCATGGCGTTGTTTGGCTCGGCCTATCTGAGTAGGAATGGTGTAGGTCTTTTTGCCACCATGATGGCCTGGTTCATCAGCGACCTTCTCCTGAATAACTTTGTCTACGCGACTTCCGGGTTTACACTCTTCACCCAGGGTTCCTTTTTCATCTATGGCAGCATCGTGCTCATCTATTTCTTAGGCAAAGGACTGCTTAAGGAGGTGACCATGCCTAAAATGCTGGCTGGAAGCTTAGGTGCTTCTGTCATTTTCTTCGTCTTAAGCAACCTTGGCGTTTGGCTTAGTGGACAAGGATACCCTTTGACGATGGGAGGCTTGGTAGCCTGCTACACCATGGCGCTTCCTTTCTTTCAAAACACCTTGATTGGCGATTTATTTTACGCCCTGGTCCTCTTCCTCATTTATGAACGATACCTCAAATCGATGATGGTTCCCGATAAGCTTCGGAGGGACCGCTAGAGAAGGGAATGAGGAGCGTATCCTCATTTTTTTTGCAAATTATTTTCTAACAATGCATGCGTCAATTTACTTTTTGACTAACTATGTATTGACCACTGTGCCAGTGGATTGAACTATTCATATTTCGTGTAACCAATTCTTATTGAGAGATGAGAAAGGAAAGGTCTCGGGAACGCAGCCGAAGCAGTTTTGATCGTGAGGTTAAGATCAAAAAGGTGGATTCCCACAAGCAGTTGAGCAAGGACTGGAAAAGGTTCTTGGATACGGAAGATTTTGACGATTAAATCAAAAAAAAGCCCCGCTTTCGGGGCTTTTTCATGTCCAAAAGAATACCCAACTTCGCTCACATGTGCGGAAGGTATGTGACCATTTCAAAAATCAAAGAAGTTGAAAAACGTTTTGGAGTGACGGCAGGGTCTCCAGGTCAGTATCGCATCAATACGAATGTGTCAGCCGGCCAAAGCAGTCCAGTCATAACCGATGCAGCGCCGGATCAACTCGATTTCTTCACTTTCGGCTTTACTCCATTTTGGGCGAAGAAGCGGATGTACGTGCTCAACGCGAGAAGCGAAGGAGACCATAACAAGGATGATGATCCAGCCTTCATAGGTGCTAAGGGAATCATCTCTAAGCCCATGTTTAGAAAGTCCATACGATCGAAGCGATGCTTGGTCATTGCCGATGCTTTCATCGAAGGCCCCAAGGTGGAAAAACTGAGCAAACCGTATTGCGTATACTTGAAAGAAGAGCAGCGACCTTTCGCCTTTGCAGGAATCTGGGATGAGTGGGCAGATACGAGCACCGGTGAAATCGTACACTCTTTTGCCATCATCACAACTACCGCGAATCGGGTACTCCGAACCCTGGGTCATCATCGCTCCCCCGTGATCTTAGACCGAGCCGAAGAATCCATGTGGTTGGATCGGGATCTCCCTTTGGCCGAGGCCACAAATTTGCTTCGGAGCTACCCAGACGATGGCATGAATGCATATCCTATTTCAGCAGACATTAAGAACGCCAGAAATCACGGCCTAGAACTCCTCCGACCGGTAGGCGAGCGTGTCATTCCCGAGTTCACGTACGAACTGCACCAAAGTCTTCAACTGGAAGGAATGGGAGCGGCGCCGGCGAGGCAGCGCAGACTCTTCGACGATGAAAAGTGATCAGGGGTGGCGCACCACAATGCTCAATGCTCCGTCCTCTTGCTCAACCGTTAAACCTTCATCTGACACGATGAATTCAAGGGGTGAGCACCTTTCACCGTTGATGTGCGCCTCGCCTTTCAAGACGATGATGACACGTTCCGTTCCTCCTTCGTACACACGAGAATGCTTTTCTCGCATCACAGCAAGAATTCCTGACTCGTGGAGATCTTCACACACCACGATATCATCTCCGTCCATGATATGCACATCAGAGGGGCTGTGTCCTAGCGTAATGAAGCGGTCATTTACTTTCATCGTGAAGGTTTGCAAGTCGTTTCCTCCAGCCTCGAAGCCGTTGTGATAAAATCGATGGGGCTCAAATAACCTCAACCACTCGGGTAGGAGGGGTTGATGGATCGGGTTCAATTGAAAAAATCCGTGGCGCACGTGGCCCATTGCATCTGGGATGCGATAAAAGGATTGCAGACTTGCTGCATTACCAACCACCCCATTGGCCCACCCAAATGAAGGGGCTAGCAATGATGTCGCGAACCCTACAGCTGTTGTTTTGATGAATGAACGCCTTTCCATCTTAACCGAAGTCTTCTTCCAAGGTCCCTAATTTTCCGGCTTGATAATCCTGTATTGCTTGCATGACCTCTTTTTGTGAATTCATGACGAAGGGGCCATAGCTCACAACGGGCTCTTCGATCGGCTTTCCGGCAAGCAGGATGGCCCTGGTCTCGGTCAATCCTTCTATCGTGATGCCTTCGCCATCGGTAGAGAATACGGTCATATCCTTTGCCTTCAATTCACGGTCCCCATTGATGCGTAGCGAACCATCCAAAGGATACAAGATGGCGTTGTAATCTGCTGGAATTGGAATCTGCATGCTTCCCCCTTTCGCAATGTCTAAGCGGAGTGTGAGGAGGGGAGAGTGGGTCTCAATGGGCCCCTCCTTGCCCAAAAAACTGCCCGCTACGATGCCGATGTTGATTTTCCCGTCCGTTGAGCTAACCATTGGGGTGTCCTCGGCGGAAAGCGGTTGATAGTTGGCGGGGTCGAACTTGTGCTTTGCTGGGGCATTTACCCAAAACTGAATCAGTTCGAAAGGACCACCCGCTTGCGCGAATTCCTTGGCTGGACGTTCGCTGTGTACAATGCCGTATCCGCTGTTCATCCACTGGGTCCCTCCTCCGTAAATAATACTCTCGTGCCCCTTGGAATCGCGGTGGTGTACGCCTCCTTTGAAGATGAATGATACAGGTGTGAAACCTCGGTGAGGATGAGGTCCCACACCTACCTTGCTCTGATGTTGTCCGCCAGGAAGTACGTCGTTCCAATGATGGATCAGAAGAAAGGGGTCAACCATATCCAATCCACGATACGGAAGGGGTTGGTCCAAGACCACCCCTCCCATATTTACTTTTACGGAAGGGTAAACGCCTTTGATGCTGCGTTGGGTAAAGCTCATGGTGAAAATGTGTGTACCTACAAATATAAAGCACGGCGATTAAAATGAAAAGGGTATTCAGATTGAATTAGGACGCCGCTGCAGTATTTCGTTTTATTTTCGAGCACCTACTTACAGCTAGATGTACGCTACGCGAATTCACATGCTTCGTTCCATTTTACTCGGATGCATTGGTCTGCTGTCCTTTGCGTCCATCAGTATGGGCCAAAACGACGTGTTTGTGAGCGACGCAAGTGGGAGCAATGTTATCACATGTGGTTCGAGTGGGTCTCCTTGTCAAACCATTCAATACGCTGTAGACAGCATTGCGGTAGACGGCGATACGATAAGGATCGATACAGGTGAATATTCCCTTCCGTCCTCCGTGAGTTCCTATACTCCTGTAGTCAAGTTGCCGGAAGGCAAGAGTTTGAGTTTCAAGGGATCTACGCTAGGGCAAGGAACGCGCATAAACGGCAGTGTGACTCGCCGTGGATTCCTCTATTACTACGCGGGTACGGGATGCAACACGGGAACGGCGAACGATGGCATTTCCGATACCTTGAACTTTTACTTTCAAGACCTGATCATCGAGGACTGCAAGATCACGGAGACTTGCGGTTCCATTTCCTACGCATACGGAGGTGGCATTCGCATCGATTGTGATACGGCTTCAGCCTTGCACGTTTTCATCAACGACTGTGTATTTCGCGATAATCAAGCGTATGACTCGCCTGGAACTTTCGCAGGAGGCCGTTCGAGCAGCGGAGGGGCAATCTTCATCTTCGGACGAAGGAATGGCAGCAGTAGCCAAGGAACATACGCCGAGGCACACATCAGTGGTTGTGACTTTTCCGGAAACTTTGCGAATCAGAATTGGAACGGAGGCCACGGAGGAGCGATCTTATTGAGGGACTTGGATACCGCTTCGGTGGTTCAAAGTAGCTTTTGCGACAACTATGTGTACAGTCAATCTGCCGACAACGGCGATTTACAGCACGATCGAAATGCGGGAGGTGCCATTTGTTTTTATGATCTATTTAATTCAACGCCAGGTCACGGCTATTTGGTTGACGAATGCACCTTCATCAACAACAGCGCAACCACCAATAGCGGAGCGAACTTTACCTACCACTCTGAAGGAGGTGCAATCTTCTTGACCAAGGGCGATGTTTTGAGCGGACAGAATACAGCAACCGTGCACATCAGCGCATCCAATTTCTACAACAACTACATCGAGACAGGGGTAGAGCACATCGATAAGAATGGCGGCACCATTGATACGGTGTCAATCGGGTTCAATGCCTACTATACGGCCTTCGAAGTGGGACTGGGAGAGGATACTACGCTATGCGATGGTGATTCGCTAGAGCTCAATGCACAATTGCCTGGCGGGGTATACCTATGGCATGACGGGTCAACCGGACCTACGTTTATGGTAACTGATACGGGGTCATATGCGGTGACCGTCTCAGTGGGTTCTTGCACTGTGGCCGACACCATCGAGGTTGAATACCAGGCGTTTCCAGTCGTGGACCTAGGCAACGACACCGTGCTCTGTCCATACGACAGCATCGTGCTGGACGTCTACCTTCTCGATGCGAACTACAATTGGTCTACCGGAGATACTACTTCGAGCATCACCTACATCGACTCTGGGGAAGTGTGGGTAGAGGTAAGCATCCACGGCTGTGCTTCCACCGATACGATCGTGATCGATACGGTCAATATAAGGGCAAACGTACTGGTCGAGGATACGATCCTATGTCCCAATGCTACGATGACCCTCGATGCCACCCTGAATGGCTCTAATTACTTGTGGCAAGACGGCACCACCAACCCTACGTACCCAATCGATCAAGCAGGTATCTATTCCGTCATCGTTTTTAAAGAAGGTTGCTCGGTTACGGATACCATGGAGGTAGAGTACGTGCTCCAAATCAACGACATCATCGGCGATGATCGTATTGCGTGTGAGGAAGACACCATTGTACTGGAAGTCATCCAATCAGGTTTGGATGGAATCAGCTGGTCCAATGGATCCGTCGACTCGGTGCGCTACGTCACTTCTCCCGGTACCTACTCTGTGACCATCAACGACCGAGGTTGTCTCTTTGATGACTCCATACAAGCGAGCTTCAAGCCTTTGCCCATTGTCGACTTAGGGCCAGACACCGCAGCGTGCCAGGGAACGGTAATTTGGCTGGATGTCTTCAACGATGGCGCCACCTATCTCTGGAACACCAATTACACCAGTCCGTTTTTTCCGGTAGCCGTAAGTGGAACCTACAAAGTGACCGTCACGCTAGACGGATGCAGCGTGACGGATCAGATAGAAGTTGATATTCATCCCACGCCAAACCTTGTTTTAGATGAAGACGTGCATTTCTGTGAGGGAGATTCATTTGAACTCACTGCAAAAGGGCCGCAAAATGCCAGCTTCGTTTGGTTCGATGGAAGCGTCGGTCCGAACATAATGGTCTATGAATCGGGGTTTTATGCTGTAACTGTGACCAAGAAGGGTTGTACGCGAAGTGACTCAGTGGAGGTGGCTGTTCACCCCATCCCTCAAGTAGAGTTAGGAGAGGATCAAACAGGCTGCGAAGGCACCACTGTATTGCTTGAACCCGGATTGTCTGGTGTGGAATACCAATGGCAAAACGGTGCTACCGACTCCGTGTTCTTGGTTACCAAGGCAGGAAAGTATTGGGTGGTGGTCAGTGCAGGAGGTTGTGGGACTTCAGACACCTTCCGTTTTTACACCAAAGCAGCTCCCAGCTTGGTCGACATTCACGACACCACCATCTGTTTTGGCGATACGTTCAGCTACCGGCAGAAAGACACCAACACAACTTACCTGTGGAATGGCAGCCATAACGGATATGGGCAATTCGTCGAAGGGGAAGGTTTGTTTACCGTAGAAGGATCCAACGACTGCGGTTGGCTCAGAGACTCTGCGTATGTTTCTTTAGTGGAGTGTGATTGCCGGATGTACATCCCCAACGCCTTTTCGCCTTTTCGTGACGGAATCAATGATGTGTTTGAGATCTCTTATGCATGTGAGATGGACAAGTTCAGGATCACCATCTACGATCGGTGGGGTGGGAAGGTCTTTACTTCAGGCGATCCTGCCTTCCAATGGGATGGCGTATTGACGGGGTCGCGAATTCCCGTAGGCGTCTACACGTATCGTATTGATTACAATGCATTTGTAGGACTGAACGCGAAGAAGGCTAGGCCCTTTGAACGCACCGGCGCCTTGCACGTCATCCGTTGACGGGCAGTACTGCGTTGATTCCATTAAAGTGTTGAAAGCACGGCTAGTATTTCCGCAGAAGCCCAGCGGATTTCATCCTCCGAAATGCACAGCGGCGGCGCCAATCGAAAGGCATTTCGAGTAGAGAGGAAATAGAACCCAATGATTCCGCGTTTCAATAGCGCAGCGATTACGGTGTCCACTTGTTCCGCCGATTCCAACTCAACCGCTAGCATCAAACCTATTTGTCGGACTTCCTTGATCCGTTGGTGCTCCAACAATGCACGAAAGAGCGCGCCTTTTTCGTCCACTTGTCCCAACCAAGGCTCTTGATCCATCAACACTTCCAAGTTGGCCAGCGCGGCCGCGCAGCATACCGGGTGCCCTCCAAATGTCGTAATGTGCCCGAGAATAGGGTCGTGGGTCAGCAGCTCCATGTTCGCCTTGGAGCTGATGAAAGCGCCGATTGGCATACCGCCTCCAAAGGCTTTGGCGGTCGTTAGAATGTCTGGGATGACCTTAAAACGTTCAAACGCATAGAGGGTTCCGGTTCGTCCGAGACCCGTTTGGATTTCGTCAAAGATCAACAGAGCACCCGTCTCATCGCATCGATCGCGAAGTGCCTCTAGGTAGCCCGGTACAGGGATGCGGACTCCCGCATCGCCCATGACGGGTTCCACGATTACGGCCGCAGTCTTGTCGGTTATGGCGTGCAGCTCGCTGGTCTGATTGAAGTGGATGAAGGTGGTGCCGGGTACAAAGGGTCTAAAGGCTTGCTTTTTGATTTCGTTTCCGCTCACGCTCAAGGACCCATGCGTGCCTCCGTGGTATGCACCGCGCATGGCGACAATTTGAAAACGACCCGTAACGCGCTTGGCGAGTTTCAAAGCGGCCTCGTTGGCTTCCGTTCCTGAGTTGACAAAGTAGCTGCAGTTCAGGGATTTAGGGAGTGTGGAGGCGAGTTTGTCTGCCAACCTGTTTTGCGGGTCTTGGGAAAACTCACCGAAAGGGATGACGTGTTGGTACCGATCCAGTTGGTCTTTGATTGCCGCAATCACATAGGGGTGGCGATGACCGATGTTGGCGACAGCGATACCCGAGATCAAATCCAAATAACGCTTACCGCTCTTGTCGTAGATGTAGCAACCTTCAGCTCGATCTACTTCAATGCCCATTGGGAAAGGACTGGTCTGCGCTATGTGAGGGGAGAACGGCATTCTATTTGGCAAAAGTGGTCAAGAATGTGCACGGAATGAAATACTAGTTTTATTTTTCAAGCTGACTAAACCCTTTTCGAACGTAATGATTAGAATACTACTGCTGTGCTTGACGATAGGGTTAATGGGGGTGGAGATCTATGCCCAAAACTTGGAAGACAGTCTTCGCGCCGGGATTCAATCCGTCGCAGACAAAGAGAGTAAGGTGGATCTACTCAACGAGCTGGCCCAAACATTTTTCGATTCCAGCACGGATAGTGTAGTAGCAATAGGTACTCGATCCTTTGAACTCGCTACATCCATTGAGTATGAAGAAGGAGCAGCATACGCTAAAAAGCATATTGGGATTGCCTATTATGTGCTAGGCGAGTACGTAATGGCTATCCAATATTGGGGAGAAGCAAGAAAGATTTTTGAAACAATCGGACACAACGTGGGACTGTCCAATATGTACAACAACATTGGGGCAGTCTACTACGATCGAGGCAATGAGACCAAAGCCCTGGATTATTATTTGGAATCATTGAAGTATGCTGAATTGGAAGGAGATACGCTGAGGATTGCGACGGCTTGGATGAACATTGGTACAGTACACTCAGATAGATTGGTGACGAGGCCAAAGGCGATTACGGCCTACCGCAAAGCCCTCAAACTGGATCAAGCCATCCATTACGACAGGGGAATAGGTGCGGTCACCTTGAACCTCGGTGCAGCATACTTAGGCATGGATATGCTGGATTCAGCACTTTATTATTTAGATATATCCAAGGAAGCTTCGCGAGTCTGGAAAGCGTGAACAAATCGCTTTGTTAGAGGAGAAGTTAGCCCAATTGAAAGACTAGTAGCTGCTTATTCTGTTCGGAATTACTTTCGAGCAATCGCCCGTTTGGCGGCGGAGATGATATCCGTAACGTCTAGGCCGTACTTCTTCATCAGGTCTTCCGGTTTCCCACTTTCACCGAACTTGTCATCTACGGCAACAAATTCCTGTGCAACAGGGTAGTGGGTGCTGGTCACTTGCGCTACAGCTTCACCCAATCCCCCGAATCGGTTGTGTTCTTCTGCTGTGACCAAGCATCCTGTTTTTCTGACAGAAGCTAAAATGGCCTCCTCATCGATCGGTTTGATGGTGTGAATGTTGAGCAAGTCTACCGCAATACCTTCCTTCTCTAGCTCTTTAGCAGCAAGTATAGAATACCACACCAAGTGCCCCGTGGCAATGATGGTGACATCTGCCCCGTCATTGATCTTCCACGCTTTTCCAATTTCAAAACGATCCTTAGGGGCGAAGATCGGCCAAGACGGACGTCCGAATCGGAGGTAGACCGGTCCTTCCCAGTCCTTGATCGCTTTGGTGGCGGCGAAAGTTTGGTTGTAATCGCACGGGTTGATAACGGTCATTCCCGGAAGCATCCGCATAAGCCCAATGTCTTCGAGGATTTGGTGAGTGGCACCGTCCTCACCAAGCGTCAGACCAGCGTGAGAAGCACATATCTTGACATTCTTCCCCGAATAGGCAATGCTCTGTCGGATCTGATCGTATACGCGACCCGTACTGAAGTTCGCAAAGGTTCCTGTAAAGGGAATCTTGCCGCCAATCGTAAGGCCTGCCGCCATTCCGATCATGTTTGCTTCTGCAACTCCCGTTTGGAAGAAGCGGTCTGGAAAATTGTCGGCAAAGGCGTTCATCTTGAGCGAGCCTGTGAGGTCTGCGCAAAGTCCAACCACCCGCTCATCTTCCTTGCCCAATTCATAGAGGGCATCTCCAAAACCACTGCGTGTGTCTTTCTTCTCGGTCGGGTTGAAATCGTGTATGCTCATAGGTTGTTCAATTCAGCTTCACGGCAACGGAAGCTCCAGAGGTTACTTTGAATTTTCTTTCTACGGTAAAGATGCTCCCGCGCGCCTGCTTGGGTCTAAACACGGCGACATAGTCGCCAGGTTGCAGGCTGAGCGATTCTCTTTCTTTGGTTAAGCTTAGGTCTACCACCAATTCCAATCCGTCTTTGGTCTGCAGGTAGACCGAACCGTAGCCGTAGCCCAGTTTGCTAAATGTAGCGCTTCCAGCTTGCGGAATTTCGATGGTAGTAGTGTGGCTTTGTGATATCTCTACATCCTCAATGTAAGTGCGAGGCAAGGTCAGGATCTCCAGATCGTACTTGCCGACGATGTAACGCTGTTTCTCTGTAAATCCTTGGATGTGTAAGGTCTTCATTTGATCGGCCTGTCGGACAATTACGTTGAGGTGCTGATTCTCAGGATTCAGCCCCAGCATTTTGAATTCCAGATCTCCGAGTGGGGTAGGAATGCCTATGATCGTATGTTTTCCGGGAGTCACTACGGCGCTGTCGGTGAAGCGCGGTGGGACCGTATGTGCCACTACCCGGTAGACGTGTGCGGGATTCAAGGCAAGAGTGTCTGGATTGCCTTTTACATTCATGGTGTGCACGAAGTTGTGGATGACCTCTCCGGTGCGCTGGTCGTAGAACGTCATGTTGATGTTGGTCTCGGTCGGATTTCCCGAGAAGTCAAGCAAATTCACCTGAGCGGTTGTATTGTTCAAGGCTTGCGAGATGACGACACCAAGGGCCGTTTTAAATTTTTCCTGACTCGAAGCATCGAAGTACGTGCCGACGCATTCAAAGGCTTCGCGGAACTCAACATCGAGACCAACGCCAATGACAAATGGTTTTAGGATGATGCCGCGCTTTTGCAACGCCAGTGAAACGGCACAAGGATCCCCATCACATTCTTCTATGCCATCTGTGATCAGGATGATGATGTTCCGGCATTCGCCTCGGGGACATTTGGGAAAATCATCTGCCGCTTTTTCTAGGGTGGCCGCAATGGGAGTGGTTCCTTTTGGTTGGAGCTTGTAGAGCTCGTTCTTCATGCGAACCACATTGCTGGAGCCGAAGGTTACCAGCAGTTTAGTGTCGTCGCAGTCTTGTCCTTTTTGATAGAACTTCTCTTGGCCGTAAACGCGCAAAGCCATCTCGAGGTTTTCTACGCCGCGCAATGAATCGAGGGCAGAGGAGAGGAGCTTGGTCGCCAAGTCAATTTTTGGCTTGCGCTCCCAAACCCCGTTCATACTGTTGGAAGCATCGAAAATGAAAAGTATACGCGTCAGCGGTTGCTCTTGCTGGGCAGATGCGTTCCATCCCAGACAAAAAAGTAGTGCTATCAGTAAAATTCTCTGCATACGCATTGTAACGAACCGCTTAGGTGTTTTAGCGTCAATAATCACCCTCCGTCTCTTCCAACTGTTGCAAAGCCTGCGCCAACTGTTCATCATTCGGAGCAACGCCATGCCATTTATGGGTACCCATCATGAAGTCGACACCCTGTCCCATCTCGGTGCGCATGATGATTACGATCGGATAACCTTTTCCCGTCATCGACTTCGCCTCGTGTAGCGTCTGCACGATTGCCGCCATATCGCTGCCGTCCATTTCAAGCACCTTCCATCCAAATGCTTCCCATTTGGCGCGCAGGTTTCCGAGAGACATCACATCGCTCACGTCGCCATCGATTTGTCGATTGTTGAAGTCTACTGTTGCAATCAGGTTGTCCACCTTCATGTGTGGTGCAGCCATTGCGGCTTCCCAGATTTGACCTTCTTGCAGCTCCCCATCACCGTGAAGCGTGAATACCAATTTATCGTCGCCGTTGAGCTTCTTCGCCAAGGCCGCACCAATTGCTACGCTGAGGCCTTGGCCTAAACTTCCGGATGCCATTCGGATTCCAGGAAGATGTTCGGCTGTGGTAGGATGACCTTGAAGACGTGTGTTCAAAGCGCGAAATGTCCCCAACTCAGCAATTGGAAAATAGCCGCTGCGGGCCAATGTGCTATACCAAACAGGCGAAATGTGTCCGTTTGATAGAAAAAAGAGGTCTTCCCCTTTCCCGTCCATTGAAAAATGTTGCGGGTCGAAATGCATCATTTCTCCATACAGGGCGGTGAGAAAGTCGGTGCATCCGAGTGATCCTCCAGGATGTCCACTGGATTGCGAGTGGACCATTCTGACAATATCACGTCTTACTTGGGAGGAGCGCTTTTTGAGTTCGGTTAGTTCAGCCATGGGATTCGTTGAATGGTGCGAAAATAGAAGGCCTCCATCGCGTAGAAAACGAATGTTTAAAACTTTTGAGAACTTCAAATTGAGCTACATTTGAGACATCTTTAAAAGAAGGAACTTGAGCACATGATGAAATGGAAAAGCATATTGACACTCTTCGGATTGGCCATTGGACTGACAGCAGGCTTATTGGCGCAATCTGTCGGATATATGGAGAACAAGGGGCAGTGGGATGAAGAGATAGTGGCACGGTATTCTCTAGCCAATGGTGTCGCTTGGTTCATGGAAGATAGAGTGCGCATCCCAATCGTTGAAGAATCAGTCCACATGGCGACGATCGAAGCGACCCATGACGCGCCAGAAGGAGACCATTTTATTTCAGGACATACGTACGAAGTTCGATTCGGAAGCGCCACATCTCCCGCATCCATCGATTTGAAATCCAGGCATAAAGATTACGCCAACTTTTTTTTAGGAAAGGATCGACGGAAGTGGGCGAGTCGCGTTGGCATCTATGATGAGCTGCATTATGTAGAAGTGCATGAGGGGGTTGATCTAGTATGGACCTTCCAAGAAGGAAACATGAAGTATACCTACTCAGTAGACCCGGAAGTTGATCCGCGAAACGTCTTCTTAGAGTACAATGCCATTCGCTCTATCAAAGTGGTGAACGGAGACCTACACATACAATTACCCAATCTGACAGTAGTTGAGCAACGGCCCTACGCTTATCAGGTGCTCGATGGAAAAGAAGTGGAGGTTGACTGCGCTTTCGATGTGGAGGATAACCGCGTGCATTTCAGTCTGGGTGATTACGACCCTAACTACAAACTATTCATCGATCCGGTCATTGTTGGGTCCACGAACATCGGAGCTACAGTTATGACCTTTGGGCACAGTGCTACGTTTGATCAGTTTGGCAACATCATCGGGGGAGGGCGCCCTTTCGGGCAGGGATACCCAACGGATACGGGCTCGTTTCAAATGAATTACGGCGGAGGCTCGGTCGACATAGGCATCTCGAAATTAAACGATGACGCCAGCGACCTCCTGTGGAGCACTTACATCGGTGGGTCAGACCAAGAGTATGTCCACAGTATTGTGGTCAATGGATTCAACGATGTAGTGGTTTATGGAAAGACGTATTCCACCGATTACCCAGTGGCTGCCAATGCATTAGACACATCATACAACGGCGGTATCGATATTTGTTTGACCATCATTTCAGACAGCGGTGACGTCTTAATCGGCTCCACGTACCTAGGTGGAGAAGGTGCCGATGGCGCTAACAGTATTTCCGGTGTTCCTTATGCCAGCTTTAAAGGAGAGGTGGTTTGCGACATCTACAGCAACGTTTACGTGGCCAGCACTACCTCGAGCGATTCGATCCAGGTTTCAAGTACGGCCTGGGCTACGAACCGAATCGGCATGCAGGATGGCTATGTGGCGAAACTCAATTACAACCTCTCGGTCCTTGAATTTGGCACCTACCTCGGTGATTCGCTCAACGACGGCGCGTTCAACCTAAAGCCCGCAAAAGATGGGACTGTGTACGTCGTTGGCGTTACTTCGAGTCCTGATTTCCCAACCACAGCAGGAGCAGAGGACGAAGGATATAACGGAGGTCAGAGCGATGGATTCATCACCCGATTGAGCGCCGACGGATCGAGTATTTTGCAAAGCACCTTTATTCGCTCAGACAGCACGCTGAACGATGCGGACCGCGGACTCTTCTTACAAGTCGACCGAGATGGGGAAATCTTTGTTTTGGGCACATCGGGTGGAAGTATTGTCGCCGATACCAATCGTTACGTGGGCCCTGGTACGAACCAAGGAAGCTACATTCGGAAATACACTAAAACGCTCGATTCGATCCACTGGACATCGACTTTCGCGAACCTTTCGCATTCGGCATTCTTAGTAGACAACTGTAAAAACATCTATGCCGCAGGAAACGGGGCCAATGGAAATGGCAATTTTGAATTGACCGCCAATGCAGTGCAGCCATCACCTGCAGGGTTCTATATCATCGTTCTCAACCCGGAGGCTGACAGCTTGATCCATGGAACATTTTTCGGTACTGCAGGTTCCCATGTGGATGGAGGAACCAGTCGTTTCGACAAAAGAGGTGCGGTATACCAAGCCACATGTACGAATGGATTTTCTTTTCCGCAGACTTCAAATGCCTGGTCGGGAAACCAAAACGGCGGAACCTATGACCTCACCCTATTCAAGATTGATTTTGAAGTAGAAGCAGCCGTGGCCAATGCGCAGGTAGCTCCGAACAGCGTGGGTTGTGTTCCGCACACGGTCAACTTCACCAACTTCGGAAGCCAAGGCCTCAGCCACCAATGGAATTTCGGCGATGGAGACACTGCCCTTACACAAACACCTTCTCACACCTACACCCAACCAGGGCAATACGAGGTTTTGTACATCATCTTTGATTCTGTAGGGTGTGTGCTTAGCGATACCGCCACTTTAATCATCACCGTATACGACACATCCTCTATTGAGATACTTACGGATTCTGCGATTTGCAACGAAACGGTAACCCTCTTCGTGGAGAGCCCCTTTTCAACCTACCTATGGTCCGACGGTAGTTTGGGGAACCAAATCGAAGTGACGGAGAGCGGGGCGTACTGGGTAGAAGTGGTGAATGCGTGCGGCAATTTTGGAGACACCTTTGACGTCGAGATCATTCCACCCTTCGAATTCAGCTTGATCAACGACACAGGTATTTGCGAACCGGGATTCTTCCTCGAAGGGCCGAATGCTGCGACCCACTTCCTTTGGAGTACGGGTGATACTACTCAATCTACGCTTGTTTCAAATACCGGAGATTACATATTGATTGCGGGTAATGAGTTTTGCAGCGATACAGACACGGTGAACGTGCGTGTTTCCTACACAAACTTTACGACTAGCGATACGGTAGTTTGTGCGGAATCGGTTGAATTATCTGTGGTAAATGACGATGGCACCATTACTTGGAGTACCGGTGATACAACGGCATCAATAAGCATTACCGAAGAAGGAGTGTACTGGGTGAGATTGGAGAATGGATTTTGCACAACAGTCGATACCATCCGTGTAGACCTAAGTCCGACCCTCGTCGACCTTGGTCCCGACACGGTGATTTGCACGCCCGGCGTCTTCTCTGCCTTTGATCCTACGTTGGTTTCTTACTTATGGAGCACGGGTGATTCGGTTTCCGAAACTTTTGTAGATACCTCCATGACCCTCTGGGTTATTGGTAGAAGTGATCTCTGTGCAGATACCGACACCATCAACGTATCGCTAGAGACCTTGAGCTTTTCCATCACTGAGGAGTTGGTATGCGATCGCGACAGCCATTACCTCGTGGCGCCTGGGCCTTCTGGAGCCTCGTTTAGCTGGAGTACTGGAGATTCAACACGAACTACTGAGGTGTACAGCACGGGAGTTTATTACGTGACGGTGACCACTGAGCACTGTGCCTTGGCAGATTCGCTCAGCATCATTTTTGCCAATGCCCCAAAATTTAGTTTGGGAGAAGATCAGGTCATATGCGACGGAGAGGAAGTGCGCGTAACGGTGGATTCGGTTTGGTCGACCGTGCGTTGGAACAATGGAGACACCGGTAGGTCAGTGCTCGTAAGCGATTCAGGGTTGATCTACGCGTCGATGTCGTTCAATGGATGTGAAGGCAGGGATAGCATCAACGTAACTTGGAGAAAGCTTGATCCAGATTCGTTTTTCATCATCCCCAATGTTATCACTCCCAATTATGACGGCATCAATGATCTGTTGGGCTTGAACGTGGTCAATAAGAATTTGGTTACCGAATACGAGCTCCTCGTATACAATAGATGGGGTGTATTGCTCTTCGAATCTGAATACATCAACCACGATTGGGATGGTCGCCTGCCGTCCGGTGAAATGGCGGAAGAAGGCACCTATTTTTACCTTTTGCGGGCGAATACCATTTGTACCGACATCCCGATTATTGAGGT
This sequence comes from uncultured Flavobacteriales bacterium, assembly GCA_943788725.1. GTDB lineage: Bacteria > Bacteroidota > Bacteroidia > Flavobacteriales_G > Salibacteraceae > SHAN690. The sequence continues at coordinate 59,666 of CALSRJ010000001.1, forward strand.
CAAAGATCATGTGACCATTCTCCGATAAGAGCTTCTGCTTCTTGTTGAAATAGTATCCATTACCAAAAGGGTTGGGGAATTCGTATTTTTAGCCCAGTTTAGAAATGGACTTACGCAAGAAATTATCGGTGAACCGTAAAAGCTTCCTCCTTAGTTGTTGGCTCATGTGGGCTACATGTCCGTTGTCGGCTCAAATCATATTTGGAGGCACCACCGACACCTTAGGTTCTGAATGCTACCAACTAACCGGCCTTACTGCGGCAGCAGGAGGGTATGTATATGAACAAACCCCTCTCAATCTTAACCAGTCTTTTGACCTCAGTTATGACGTGTGGCTGGGCGATAATGACAATGGTGCAGACGGCATCGTGTTTGTTTTGCGGGGTGGATTGACCGGATCACTGATTGGTAGCTCTGGAGGGTCGATAGGCTTCTCGGGAAGTGGATTTACCTCGAATTCATTCGGGATTGAAATTGATACATGGCAAAACGGCGATTACGGCGACCCCGTCGAAGATCACATTGGCATATTTAGGAATGGACCTGTGGATCACACGGCTTCTAACTCCCTAGCCGGACCCGTGCCCGCCTTATCTGGTGGTGGAAATATGGAAGATGGTGAGAACCACGGTCTTCGGGTGACATGGAATCCCAATACGGATGTGCTTCGTGTCTATCTCGACTGTTCACTTCGCATTTCTCTAGAGGTTGACCTGATTGACGACGTGTTCAATGGTGATAACTTGGTGCATTGGGGCTTTTTAGGGACGACAGGTGGGGGTTTCAATGAACAAGGCTTTTGTGGGCCGCAGGCTATCGGTGGGTTCAACAACAACCTTACCGCCTTCTTGCTTTGTCCGGGAGATTCGGTGCAACTCGAAGCGGGTGACTCTTCGGTTGCATACCTGTGGTCTCCAATCGCGGGTTTGAGTGATTCTACATCGAATGCTCCTTGGGCTTCTCCTTTGGATTCCACTACCTATGTGGTGCGAAAGATCTCAGGGTGCGATACTGCTTTTGACTCGGTTGACGTCAACATTTTCCCCTTTGTACTTGACCTCCTTTCAGATACGAGCATCTGCGCATCAAGTTTTACCATTGAGGGGCCAGTGGGGGCGGAATTCTATTTATGGAATACGGGAGACACCACGCCGAACATTACGATTGACACCGCGGGCAATTATTCCCTTGTAGCCAGTTCTGGAGTCTGCATTGATACGGATTATGTTTTTATAGATATGGCCTACCTCCAAAACGAATGGTTGGATACGGTGCTTTGCGAAGGGGAACTTTCGCTCAGCGTTTACAACCCAAATGGAACTACGCTTTGGAGTACAGGGGACACGTTGGAATCGATTGACATAACAGAGGGTGGTCTGTACGCGGTCACGCTCACGCTGCAAGATTGTGTTTTAGAGGATTCGATCGATGTGCGATTCCGTGCAGTTTCAGTGATTCTGCCTGAGGACACCACCTTTTGCGGACCTGCCGTCATTCAAGCGACGCTTTCAGGGAGCGGTCAGCTGGAATGGAATACGGGTGATACCGGTAGTAGTATTTCAGTGGACTCTTCAGGAATCCGATGGTTGTCGTTTAGCAATGATTGGTGTTCGGACGCTGATACGGCCTTTATTAGGGTAGAGTCATTTGCGTTGGTAGATACATTTCTACTCCTGTGCGATGAAGTCAATACGACGCTTTCGGCACCAATGAATGAGCCTTGGAAGTATCAATGGTCTACTGCGGATACGACAGCTTCCATTGTGGTCAATCAAAGTGGTGTTTACGATATCACGGTAGAAAGCGCGTTCTGCACCTTTACTGACGCCATGGAATTGGTGTTGAGCACTTCGCCGATGTTCGAGCTTGGAGATGACATTGTGCTCTGTGCTGGACAAGAGGCGAAAGTGACCCCGATACCTGAATGGGAAGGAATGCGTTGGAGTACGGGTGAGGTTGCGTCGTCCATCTTAATCGCTGATACGGGCTTCCTAGTTGCAGAGGCTTCCTATGAAGGGTGTTTATATAGGGACTCCATCTATGTGTCGTCGCGCTCCTTGAATCCGGATGATTTCTTTGTCGTGGGCAATGTCCTAACGCCCAATGCAGATGGATTGAATGATGCACTGCGACTGGAACTCGCAGATCCTTCAGTCATTGACAGCTATCGATTGTCTGTATTCAACCGGTGGGGAGGCTTGATCTTCGAATCAACCTTCCTGAACAATGGGTGGGATGGCGCCATGCCCAATGGTAGTCCAGCTCCTAATGGCACCTACTTCTATCTTCTCCAAGCGGAAACTACCTGCGATGACTTGCCCGTGATAGAGGTCAGAGATAACCTCACATTGTTGCGCTGAATTTCGCCTACATTTGCCGCCCAAATTTTAACCAATGGCGCTTAAGTGTGGTATCGTAGGATTGCCGAATGTCGGTAAGTCAACTCTTTTCAATTGTCTCAGCAATGCAAAGGCGCAAGCTGCGAATTTCCCATTCTGCACGATCGAGCCAAACGTCGGTACCATCACGGTTCCAGATGAGCGTTTGAACGCGCTGGCAGGCTTGGTGAATCCGGAACGCATTGTTCCCACCACCATAGAGATCGTCGACATCGCTGGATTGGTAAAAGGCGCGAGCAAAGGCGAAGGCCTCGGTAACCAGTTCCTCGGCAATATTCGCGAGTGTGATGCCATCATCCACGTCGTACGGTGCTTTGAGGATGGAAATGTTGTACACGTAGACGGAAGCGTAAACCCCGTGCGCGACAAGGAAGTCATTGACATGGAATTGCAGCTAAAGGACCTAGATACCTTAGAGAAGCGCATTGATAAGGTAAAAAAGCAAGCACGCGTCGGTGATAAGGATGCCAAAAAGGTGTTCGACATCTTAGAGAAATACCGTGTCCACCTCGAAGAAGGTAAATCTGCGCGCTCAGCGGATGTGGATGAAAAGGAGCGTGAAATCGTTAGTGACCTCTTCCTGCTGACCGATAAGCCTGTGATGTATGTGTGCAACGTAGAAGAAGGATCGGTTGTATCCGGAAACGCGCATGTAGAGGCGATTCGTGAGGCGGTGAAAGATGAAAATGCGGAAGTCTTGGTACTTGGCGTAGGCATTGAAGCTGACATCGCGTCGCTGGAGACCTTTGAAGAGCGTCAGATGTTCTTGGAGGACCTTGGTTTGAAAGAGGCAGGGGTGAGTAAGCTCATCGTCAGCGCATATAGATTGCTCGATCTTCAAACCTACTTCACGGCAGGGGTGAAAGAAGTGCGCGCCTGGACCATCGAAAAAGGCATGAAGGCCCCTCAAGCAGCGGGAGTAATTCACACTGATTTTGAAAAAGGATTCATCCGCGCTGAGGTCATCGGCTACGATGACTTCATCCAATTCAAGTCAGAATCCGGAGCAAGAGACGCGGGTAAATTACACGTGGAAGGGAAGGAATATGTGGTCAATGATGGCGATGTTATGCACTTCCGATTCAATGTATAATAGCAGCTATAAGTAATTGATATCCAATAAGAAATGATGTCTTACTTCTAGTTATAGATGATTAATTGTTTGATCGCTTTTCCAGCCTCGTTCTCCATGTGAATATAATAGCTTCCTGGTGCAAGTTCAGGCGTTAAGCGCACCTCTTGAGTGCCACCAGTACGTTGACTGAATACCACCCTTCCATCCATTGCATAGATGGTAATGACTCTCATTGGAACTCCTGCGCTTTCTATTTGAAATGCGCCTGAGGTTGGATTCGGATAGAGCTGGATGCTTTCGGAATCAAGGGTCTGAATACCTACGATTTCTACTTCAAAACACTCCGATGTGTCGCTGCAACCATTTAATGTAACGATGACAGCATAGTTTCCAGAAAAAATTGGACTGAAGAGTTTTCCAGTTGCTCCAGCAATGTTGGAAAAACCAGCGTCACAATCTACCCATTGGTACGATGCCCCTTGCTGCTGTGCGCTGAGTAGGCTTCCTGATTGTAAAACGGAGGTGTTGACGGTATCAATGGTAAGGAAGACAGTGATGATGCTATCGCATCCCGCTTCACTTGGCAGGGTGTCTTGATAGGTGCCTGAGCTCGTCCATGTTTGATTGCCCGACGGAGACGTGTAGCTTAGACAGGCTGTGACATTTTGAGAGCTGGATGCGTTTCCGATGACATGCAGAGTGATGGTCATGTTTGAATCACAACCCGCGCCGTTCAGGATGGTGTCGTGGTAGACTCCAGAGAAGAAAATCGTATCGCTTCCACTGGGCAATACATAGGATTCACACACGGAGATACTGGGCGAACTGAACGTGTTCAAAATGGAGACGTCAAGGGTAATCAATGAATCGCATCCAGCCGCGTTCGGAATCGTGTCGTGATAGGTCCCCGACTCAGTCCAGAGATAGTTGCCGCTCGGCGATGTGTACGATGCGCATGCCGACACCTGCAATTGGCTAGAAGAGCTGTTGGCAAACGTCAAATCAATGGTGATGATGGAATCACAGGCAGTAACACTTTGGATGGTGTCGGTGTATGTGCCAGCGGTCGTCCAAGTATAGTTTCCGCTCGGACTCACATAACTTCCGTCGCAACCCACTGCTTCGATGCTTGAGGTTAGGGTGCCTGTTGTCAAAGGGTACCCAGCGACCCAGTTAGATGAAGACCCGCTGAGGCTAAAACCTTGAAGGGTGCCGTTGTTGCCGTTGCCGCTGGCATCATAGGTTGTGTTCGAACCCGAATTACTTCCACCTGCAATGCCTTCGTTTAGCTTGTAATAGGCTACTAAGTTGGAGTCTGGACTGCAGAATTCAGCGAACATGTTCTGGGTGATCTCTGTAGGAGTCAGCGTTTTGTTCCAAAATCGAACTTCGTCGATGGATCCGATGAAAGCGTTGACATTGTCGATGCGCCTTCCGATGCGGAAATTTGTCGTGGATGAGGTGTTCATGGTGACCGAAGTGAGGTTGAATGCGGCTTCCAGTCCGCCGTCTACGTACAGGCGAAACTTGGTCGAGGCGCTATTGTCATAGGTCACGGCAACATGGTGCCATTGGTTGTCTGAGATAACGGTGGTTCCTGTAACCCCTTGTCCGCCAATCTCACATCTTAGTTTTCCTGCAATCAAGTTGAAGGTGAATCGCTGGCCTAAATTCATGTTGCCGTAATCAGCGATGACTTCTTGGGTCGATACATAGGTGGTTTTAATCCATGCTTCAATGCTCCTGTCGGCGGTTCCTGTAACACCATCATAGCCGGTTTGCACATAATCATCAGTTCCGTCAAAACTCAATCCGTTCTGGGCAAATAAATGGGAGAATTGAAGTGGTAGTAAAAGGGTAAAGCAAAGGAGTGTGAACGTAAGGCGCATGCTCAAATTTTTATGCAAATGTGAGCATCAAGAACGAAATGTTAGCATTTCACCCTTGCAGGAGGAACAATTTCTTGCGCAGGGACGTTAACTTCGCAACGAAATTGAAAACCATCATCTTGCCATGGCGATAATGATCACCGATGAATGCATCAACTGCGGTGCATGCGAACCGGAATGTCCGAACAACGCAATCTATGAAGGAGGCGTGGAATGGCGTTTCTCTGACGGAACGTCCCTCTCAGGAATGATCGAGGGGAAAAACGGAGCGTCAGCAGAAGCGGACGATGAGAATGAGCCAAATTCCATGGACGTGTACTACATCGTTACCGATAAGTGCACTGAATGCGTTGGCTTTCATGACGAGCCTCAATGTGCAGCTGTTTGCCCTGTAGATTGCTGCGTGGATGACCCTGATTACCGAGAAAGCGAAGAGGCTTTGCTCGAAAAAAAGGAGTTTCTCCACCTTTAAACGTCAATTACTTTTACAACACCTCGAATTTCCCTGCGTTAAACGACCAATCTTCGCATCGATGATGAATCGTTTATTCCTAGCATTGCTCTGTTTCGTTTTGCCATTCAGTGGGATTGCGGACGATGAGCAAAACGTAACCCTTAAGGCCAAAATCAAGCAACTGGTCGTGCTTCGAAAAGCAGTGCTAGAGGCGGAAAACGAAGAAGAAAGGGTAGAGGCCAATGCCGACTTCTTGCGGTTCATGCGGGATGCACTCGCTCACCCTGCGAGTTTTGAAACCGACTTTGATACCATCCCTTCCATCGCTGACTTGCGCAGTGGCGATGGATATTTCCGGATGATCAATTGGAACCTTCCTTACGACGATGGCACCAACCGCTATTTCTGCTTTGTTCAATACTATGACAAAAAGCTGAAGGAGAATAAGGTGGTAGAGCTCAAAAAGGGTTTCAGAGACCTAGAAGAGGAATACCGAAAAGTCTTCAGCGATCGAGATTGGTACGGCTGTCTTTATTACCAGATCATTCCAAGTAAAAAGGGCCGCAAGCGCAAGCGTGCTTACATGCTCCTTGGGTGGGATGGACACGATCAATATTCATCGCTCAAGGTCATCGACGTGATGACCATCACGAACCGTGGAATTCGTTTTGGTGCCGACATCTTTGAATACCCCTATGAGCGGAACATTCGGCGGTATATATTGCAGTACAAGGCAGACGCCTCTGTTTCACTTCAATACGATGAACGCAAGAAGCGCTTCATTTTCAATGAATTGGTGCCGATGCAGCCTGACCTAGAAGGGATGTATGAATTCTATATCCCGGTACTTGAGTTCGACGCCTTTGAATGGAAGCGTCGGAAATGGGAGTTTATTGAGAAGGTGGATGCAAAAGCGGGGAGTCGAGATAAGATCTACAATGACCCTCCAGAAGAGCAGAATATCCGCTGAAAGATGCTTGGTGCATCGCGCTGAATTCCCCTTCTTTGTATTCCATGTTTCGCCCCCTTGTCAAATACTTGATGAAGCGCTCCCTCAAAGAGCTGGATCGCCAGCCATCGCTGGTTAGAGGGGAGCATATTCGCGACGTGGCTATTGTGGTGGCTTTCCGTTCTGATGAGACATTTGCCCACGCGCAGCAATACGTGAAGGAGTGGCGTAAACGTGGAATGCGATCGGTAGATCTATACGTTTTCTTCCCCGGCAAGAAGCAGCAGGAATCTTATTCTCCGAATCCGCAAGACATCCCCTTTTCAAGAAAGGATTTCAACCTAGCGGGAAAGGCTACCTCGCCCGATCTTGTGAAAGCATTGCGCACTGAGTACGACGTGTTGATCGACCTCTCTAGGGGTCGCTTCTTTGCGTGTGACGTGGTCATCGCCAAGATCAAAGCCAAATGGAAGGTAGGAGAGAATGATGATAACCGGGCTTTTCTCTTAGACCTCATGATCGACATCAAACAAGATCCAGACGTGCGGAAACTGATGCACCATATGGACCATTACATCAATCATCTAAATACATCAAACGCGGCATGAAAGACTTCAGCGGAACAGGAGTGGCCATGGTCACACCCTTCAAGCAAAGTGGCGAAGTAGATTTTGAAGGCCTTGAGCGCCTCACAGAGCACTTGGTAAAAGGCGGCCTGGAATACTTAGTTGTACAAGGCACAACAGGGGAGAGCGCTACGCTCTCGGCTTCCGAAAAACAAGAGGTGTTAGACTGCGTTGTTGATGTCAACAACGGGCGACTTCCTGTAGTATTTGGCCATGGCGGAAACAATACTCGCGCGCTGATCGAAGGCTTTGAGAAGATTGACCTCAAAGGAGTAGATGCGATCCTTTCTGCGAGTCCTTACTACAACAAGCCTACACAAGCGGGAATCGTGGCGCATTACAAGGCGCTGGCAGACGCAAGTCCGCTACCGATCATCCTTTACAACGTACCCGGTCGGACGGCTTCAAACATGTTGTATGAAACTACGTTGGCACTGGCAGAACACAAACAGATCATTGCGGTCAAGGAGGCTTCAGGAGATTTAGACCAAGTAGGCGCCATCATCAAGCGCAAGCCCAACGGATTTTTGGTGCTCAGTGGAGATGACCCGCTGGTCGTGCCACACATGTCGCTGGGTGGAGACGGAATCATCTCGGTAATCGCCAATGCATTTCCAAAGCAATTCTCAGACATCACGCGTGCATGCAAGGCGGGCGATTATGACAAGGCCAGAAAGCTGCATTACCTCTTGGTGGATTTCATTTACCTTCTCTTTCAAGAAGGAAATCCTGGCGGAATCAAAGCGGCGCTCCAAATCCTTGGCGTTACGCAGCAATACTTGAGGCTTCCGTTGGTCCAGGTAAGCAGTGAACTCTACCGAAAAATGGAGAAGAGCATTTCCAATATTCAGAAGGCTAGCAATGCGTAAATGGCCCGTCCTTCTCGGCTTTCTGCTTTGTGCCATTACATTGGTCGCACAGAAGCCGTTTGAGGGGCGCATCCATTACTCGGTCAACTACCTCAGTTTTCCAGACGGTATGGAAGGAACTGAATTGGCCTTACCACAACAGATGACCTTGGTCATCAACGGGGCAAACTACCGTATGCAACAGGCTTCTGCCTTGGCTGGCGACCTTGTTTGGATCCGTCCCGAAGGAGGAGATACGGTCTATCAATTGTTTGATTTCATGGGCCGCAAGGTGTATTTGGCGATACCCCTTGGGAAGGGAGCTGCGAAGTATCGGATTGTCCCCAAAGAAGGCGAGCTGACCTTGGCGGGGGTAGAATGCTCCCGGCGATTTGCCCAAGATGCTTCGGGAGAGCACAAGGAAATGTGGGTGTGGGAGCGATATAAAAACCCGTTGACCAATGACTTCCCTTCGTTGAAGTCACTGCCCCTGCAATTTGACATGGAGCGCAACGGCATTCGGATGCGGTTTTCAGTGGAACGGATCATCGAAGAACCCATTGACCAAACCTATTTTACGATTCCTTCCAACGCCGTAAGGATTGACGAGGGAATTCTTCAACGGATCATGAACTAGCGAACAATTTCAATCGCCTTAAGTTTATGATACAGATGCGAACGATACTCACACTTTTATGGATGGCAGCGGTCTTTACCGCTTGCGGACAAACCAAGGAACGAATGGAAGGATACGATCTGATCGAGAAGGTATATACAGAGGGAGAAGCGCTCCCCATCGATGTACAGAAAAGCGACGAGGAATGGAAGTCGCTGTTGACGGAAGAACAATACAACATCTTGCGACAAAGAGGGACCGAAAGGGCCTTTACGGGGGCTACATGGAACAACAAAGATGCGGGCACCTACTACAGTGCTGCTACGGGACAGCCTCTTTTTCGATCCGATGCCAAGTATGATTCAGGCTGCGGATGGCCTTCGTTTTTTGCACCTATCGATTCGGACGCTATTATCTACAGGGTAGATAAGGCCCACGGTATGAGTAGAATCGAGATCCTAGACAGCAAAAGCGGTAGCCACTTAGGCCATGTCTTCAACGACGGACCTCCGCCAACAGGACTGCGCTATTGCCTCAATTCAGCGGCGATGATCTTCGTTCCTGAGGGAAAGAATCCAAGCGATTTCAAAGTCCCGGGTTGGGAAAAATAAATTTTTGCTAGCCTAGTGCGACGTCCAATGACATCATGACCAAAAATCCACCGATGAAGCCAAGAGTGGAGATGTCGGTGTATTTGTCTTGTTGTGATTCTGGTACTACTTCCTCAATGACCACATAGATCATCGCACCTGCTGCGAACGCGAGTGCATAGGGTAGAATGGGTTCGAAGAATATTACTGCAGCAGCACCCAACACGCCGGCTGCTGGTTCTACAATGGCGCTCAACTGTCCGTACCAAAAGGATCTCCCACGCGATACGCCCTGGCGACGAAGCGGCATCGAGACTGCGATTCCTTCGGGGAAGTTTTGAATGCCTATGCCAATGGCCAGGGCTACGGCCGCTCCAATGCTTGCTCCTTCTACACCTGCGGCCACTCCTCCGAAAAGCACACCGACTGCGAGTCCTTCCGGAATGTTGTGCATGGTGATAGCCAAAACAAGCAGGGTGGTGCGGTGCCAATTCGTTTCAGGACCCTCAGCGTCTTCTCGTTTGAAGTTGATGTGGAGGTGGGGCATAAACTTGTCCAGTGCAAATAGGAACAATGCGCCGGCTCCAAAACCGACAGCGGCAGGAACCCAGGGAATCATGCCTTGGTTTTCCGCCATTTCTATGGAAGGGGCGAGCAGCGACCAATAACTCGCCGCAATCATCACACCTCCTGTAAAGCCGAGCATACCGTCGAGCCATGCCCGCTTCATCTCCTTAAAGAAGAATACAACGGCCGCTCCCAAGGCCGTCAAGAACCAAGTAAAGGTGGTGGCGAGTAATGCAGCTACGATGGGATCGAGCTGCTCCATATAGTCGAGGACTTGTTGCATGGCTACGCTTCTGTTTTTACGTAAAGGTTTTTACATACTTGGTGGCTCAAGGTCATGGCCTTTCCATCGAGTTCAATCGTGCGGGACTTGTCGTATTCAAAGACTTCTTTGATTACCAGTTTGTTTCCGAGTTCGATGCCTTGCGTATCGAGGTATTGAAGGAATTCTTTGGAGCTGTCTTTGACGCCCGTAACTACGCCGGCTTTGTTTACTTGAATATCAGTCAAGGCTACCTGTTCACGGCGATGAATCACGCCACTCTTATCAGGAATGGGATCGCCGTGGGGGTCAAATTTGGGGTTGTCGAGAAATGCCTCCAATCGGTTGATCAGTTCATCCGAATCAATGTGCTCGAGCTCCTCTGCTAAGTCGTGAACCTCATCCCATCGAAAATCGAGCTTCTCTACCAGAAAGACCTCCCAAAGGCGATGCTTGCGAATGATGTTGAGTGCCAAAGCGGCCCCTTTTGTGGTGAGGGTAGTGCCTTGGTACTTCTTGTAATGTATCAGTTTATTGGCGCTGAGTTTCTTCAGCATGTCGGAGACGGTAGCTGCCTTTGTGCCGATTGCCTCGGCTATGGCATTGGTGCTAACTCCACCAGGCTGCTTCTGACTTAGGCCGTAGATGGCCTTCAGGTAATTCTCTACTGTAAATGATGCCATGGCTTCAAATTCATCGCAAATCTAATCTTAATATCAAATGCGTATCAAAATAAATTTAGATGAGTCTAAAAAAGTTATTAGTTTTGGCGAATAATGCGTTGTCTTCTCTATATCTTGATCCTACTTCTTCCATGCGAGGTACTGTCTCGCAGCATCTCGGGAGTGCTCCATGATGCCAATGGAACACCGATTCCTTTTGCGAATGTGCAATGGGAAGGGAGCTCAATAGGAGATGCGACAGACGAACAGGGAAATTTCCTCCTTGAAGAGGTGCCTACAGGGCAAGGCGTATTGCTCTTTTCGAGTTTGGGGTACCAGCGCTTGAAGAAGCAAGTACCAGCAGGGGACGAGGCGCTAGACTTAGGAACGATAGTTCTGCAGGAGGATATGCTGGGATTGGATGAAGTCGTCATCACCGGAACCATGCGAGAGACCTTTGTAAAAGCTTCGCCGATCAAGGTGGAAGTGATCACTGCAGAACGATTGCAAAAGAACCTACCGGCGGTCAATTTAATGGACGGTCTTTTACTGGTGAATGGAGTCCAAGAAGTGACGTCGTGTGGAGTCTGTTTCACCAATAGCATCAGCATCAACGGTCTTCCTGGACCTTATACGGCGGTGCTCATGGATGGCACACCTATGTATGGAAACCTCGCTTCGGTCTATGGTCTAAATGGAATCCCCACCCAGATGATCGATCGCTTTGAGGTAGTGAAGGGCCCGAGCTCTACGCTCTATGGTTCTGAAGCCATCGCCGGCGTGATCAACATCATCACCAAAGATCCCGGAGACGAGCCAACGCACGCCTTTGACCTGATGGGGACCTCGCACCAAGAAGCCTTTGGTAATGTTGCCCTCGCTAGCCGATCGGGAAATTGGAAGGCTTTTTCAGGCATTAACTTCACGTACATGGACCGCTACGAGGACGAGAATGGAGATGGCTTTGGGGATATGATTGGCATGGATCGATTGAGTCTATTCACGAAGTGGAACCTAGACCGTCCGGAGCATCGAAAGCTTTCCATTGCCGCCAAATTGTATGTGGAAGACAGACGCAATGGAGTAGAGGAGTTCTTTACAGATAGAAATTATCGATCGATGCGCGGAAGCGACAGCATCTACGGTGAGAGCATCTATACCCTGCGCGGTGAAATTTTCGGCACCTATGACCTTCCAACCTCGGAAGATATCCGAGTGGACTATTCCATGAGTTGGCACGATCAAGACAGCTACTACGGAGCAGATCATTACTTGGCCAAACAAGGAATACTCTTTTCGAACCTGGTCTGGAACAAGCGAAAGAAGAAACACCTCCTCACGGCAGGGTGGACAAACCGGTATCAGTTCTACGACGACAACACCGTGGCTACCAATGAAGACCTGTCAAACCATCCAGAACGTCAGTACATACCAGGGATCTTTGCGGAAACCGAGTGGGCTGGAAACGCGATGTGGACCTTACTCGGAGGAATGCGCTTGGATTATTATTCGGGCCATGGCATCATTCCTTCTCCGCGTGCCAGTGTGAAATACAGTCCGAGTCAATGGACTACCTTACGGACGAGCGCCGGAACCGGTTTCAAAATCGTAAACCTCTTCACCGAAGACCATGCCTTCATCACCGGTCAGCGCGCCGTAGAAATTGAGGAACGCCTCGACCCAGAACGTTCTTGGAATGTGTCGGCGAACTTCAACCACATTCACGCCTTGTGGAACAGTTCAGGCATGTTGGATATAGATGTGTACTACACGCGCTTCGGGAATAAGATCATCGCAGATTACGACGTGCCTGGAAAGATCATCTATTCGAATGCCAACGGCTTTGCAGAAAGCTATGGAATGGCGATGACCTTCAACCAGCAGTTTGCTTTTCCATTGGCGTACAACCTTGGTCTAAACTTCAATAGGGCAACGACCACGGCCCTCGAGAATGGCGCACTCTCTACAACACTGATTCCCTATGCACCCCAGTGGAGCGGAGTGCTTACGATCAACTATAACTTGACCAAAATCGGAGTCAATATTGCGTACACGGCCAATGCTACGGGACCCATGGAATTGCCCAAGGTCTTTGACTTGGATCAAAATGGGGAGCAGTTAGGTGCCCATCGCCCCATTCGATCCCAGGCTTTTTTTATTCAGAATATTCAAATCACCAAGAAGTTCCAGCATAACTCGATGGAGGTGTATGGAGGGGTCCAGAACTTTTTAAACTATCGCCAGCAAGAATCTCCGTTGATTGGATACAACGACCCCAATTATCAACCTGGGTTTAGCCCCTATTTCGATACTTCTTATGCCTATGCTTCTCTGCATGGTCGGGAGGTTTTCATCGGTTTGCGTGTCGATTTGGTGAATTTGTCTAAAAACTAGCAACTGTCTTCGTCCAATGCGTCTGCATAGTACTTTTACGCTGCTACTAATTTCCTACTATGAAGAATTCCATGCTGCTGATTGCCACTGTGTTGTTCAGTGGAGTGCTTTTCGCCCAACCAATCATTACCCAGCACCCAAGCGGTGAGACGGTATGTTCTGGTGATTGCGCAAACCTTTCCGTTGCTGCCGTTGGCGGCGGACTCCAGTACCAGTGGTTGGAAATTACGGGAATGGATACCACCGACATTGCAGGTGAAAATGACACATCGCTCGAGTATTGCCCGGATAGCGGCATGGCATCCGTCGTGATCGTTTGTGAAGTGATGGACAGCAATGGGCTCAGCGTTCTAAGCAACGCGGCAAACATCCTCACAGATTCTTGCCTCGCTCCGATCGCTGACTTTACTTGGACTTGGGATCAACAGGAGATGTGTTTTACCAATACTTCCATTCATGCCCATACGGTATTTTGGTTTTTCGGAGATGGCACCACCAATGACGATAATTTAGATTTGCTATGCCACACCTATGGCACAAAAGAAATCTACTATGTGAAGCTGCACGCATACAATGATCACGGTGTGGATATCGTAGAGAAAGTCCTCGACTTGTTGGGAAGCGAAGAAGTTTCTGAATCGGAGCTTTCCATGTTTCCAAATCCTGCATCTTCCTATGTCAATGTGCACTCAAATGCTCAAATCGAGCATCTTCAGCTCTACGATGTGCAAGGACGAACGGTATTGGAAAGGAGTCCGATGAGCGCTACTGCTCGACTAGATCTAGTGGGTATGCCGGCAGGAGTCTATTTCTTGACCATCTCCAGCAGAGATGCCAAAACGCAGCTACGCTTGATCGTGCAATAATCGGTACGTGTCAAGTTTTACATTTGGCACATGAAGCTGATTCCATCCTTTTTCTTGTTCTGTTTCGGACTGGCGACTTCCTTCAATGGACTTGCGCAATCCACTGAGCTCAGCAAAGCTGAGCCCTCAGACCATGTTGATTTTCTAGACGACCAACAGGCGATTGACGAGTTCTTTCGATTGGCGTTGACGGAGAGTAATGTATACCAATGGTTGGGCGATATGTGCTTGAACATCGGTCCTCGTCTCAGCGGGTCACCGCAAGCGGACGAAGCGGTGGAGTATTCCTATCAACTCATGACGGACTTGGGATTGAAGGTGCAAAAACAGGCCTTGATGGTGCCGGTATGGCAGCGTGGCGAAGCAGAAATTGCCTTTTATAAAACATCAACGGGAGCGTCAGAACAGATCGACATCTTGGCACTAGGTGGGTCGGTAGCAACAGAAGGGGACGGACTTTTTGCGCCGATTGTCGAAGTGTCGTCATGGGAAGAGTTAGAGGCCCTCGGAAAGGAGCAGATCGAAGGAAAGATCGTCTTCTTCAATGAAAAAATGGGTGCCGAAAATCTATACACTTTCCACAGCTACGGCCACTGTGTGCGACACCGTTGGGGTGGAGCAGTGGAAGCAGCGAAGTACGGAGCGGCGGGAGCCTTGGTGCGTTCCCTCAACCTGCGCATCGACGACTTCCCGCATACCGGCAGCATGAAGTATGACGCGGGCATTGATAGCATCCCTGCCGCCGCCGTGAGTACGCAGGATGCAGAAACCCTCAGCAAGCTTTTGGCGGATGGACAGAATGTCAAGGTGATGCTGCGTCAAAGCTGTAAGACCTTGCCGGATAAAGAATCATTCAATGTCATCGGAGAAATAAAGGGAAGCGAACATCCAGACCGCGTCATTGTGGTTGGTGGTCACTTGGATAGTTGGGATGTGGGGCATGGGGCACACGACGATGGCGCTGGAGTGATGCAGTCATTGGGTGTTTTGGAGCTTCTGAAGAAGATTGGCTATGCGCCAAAGAACACTGTTCGCGTGGTGTTTTTCATGAACGAAGAGAACGGTTTGCGCGGAGGAAAGAAATACGGAGAGTGGGCAGAGACCTCAGGTGAGACGCACATTGCGGCGATCGAGTCAGACAGGGGGGGCTTTACCCCGCGAGGTTTTCATGTGGATGGATCTGAAGCCCAGCTAGAGAAAATGCTGAGTTGGGAAAAGGTCTTAGACAAGTTCGGTATTCACCAGGTAGAAGAGGGTGGAAGTGGTGCAGACATCGGCCCGCTCAAAACAGACGATAACGTACTCATCGGATTCGTTCCAGACAGCCAACGCTATTTTGATCACCACCATTCTGCCAACGATACATTTGACCAAGTAAATAAGCGGGAACTAGAGCTTGGAACGGCATCTATCGCTGCCTTGGTCTATCTGATAGATAAATACGGATTGTAAACATTTTCGATTAAAGGAGAAAGAGAGCCAACCAAACCCCTTTTCCTGCGTTTCAAATACAACCAACGACGTATATTTGAGTTCCAACAGATGAACCTGAAGCACCTTATTACGCTGATTATTCTTGCGCTTATGCTTGTGGATGTAACTCCCACGCAAGCGCAGTGCGTCCAGACAGTGGATTTCAACACTTGGCGCAGAACTGGTGATTCAACCTACGTAGGGTCTAACGGCTGGACGGTTCAGAGCAACGGTACGCAACTCGTCAGTCAACAGAATACCAATTTCCCTCGCATGTTCGTAGGTCCAGATACCTTGATCAACGTTCGCGTAACAGGAACGTTTCGAATTGAGGATTATTCGGATGATGATTACGTAGGGTTTGTTTTTGGATTCAAAGAGACTTGGGATCAGGCTTGGTACGCAACACAGTGGATGTACCATGAATACTACCTTTTCGATTGGAAGAAAAACAATCAGAATTATATTGGCTATGTGGCGCTAGAGGGTTTTAGCTTGGATAAAGTGGATGGGAATTTTCAACGGACAAATGCTAGTGTTTTCCCCAGTTTTTGGGTCCACCAAAACAGTACCGCTTTCAGTGTGCTGCAAACGGACTACTCCACTTCAAATGGATGGGTGCCTTATACCTACTATGATTTTGAACTGCTCTACACTCCTACGCGAGCGGTCATTCTGATTGATTCGGACACCATCTTTGATGAGAGCGGATGCTTTGAGCCGGGTCTTTTCGGATTCTACAATTACTCCCAAACAGGTGCGCGGTATTTAAACTTCAACTATGAGCTTTACGTTGATTACCAAATTGAAAGCGAAGACGTTTGTTTTGGTGATACGGCCCAGTTTTTCTTCATCGATACAGGAGGGTGTGCCGGTGCCAATGCATTTTCTAATTTGGATTCATTTTACTGGGAAATGGGGGATGGAACCATCTCTTTAGATACCAACCCGTGGCATATATATGCCTATCCCGATACATTTTTAGTCTCGCTTATAGCAACGGATATCAACGGATGTACGGATACGATGACCAAAGAAATTTACATCTATCCGCCAGCGGTTGCTGGCATTGAGGCCTTGGATGGTTGCTATGCAGATTCATCCCAATTGCTTGACGCTAGCTATTTACCCATGGGTGGGAATGTGGTGGATTGGCAGTGGACCATGGGAGATGGCTTGGGCAGCGATACCCTTGAGAATCCACTCTATTTATATGGTTCAGCGGGAACCTTTACCGTCCAACTGATCATTGAGACCAACGCTGGATGTGTTGATACGGCGGTAAGTGAAATCGAAATTTTCGGACTTCCCGATGTCCAATTCGATTACCAAAATGCATGTGAAGGCTTTGCCGTGCAACTGGAGGATGTCTCTTCTGCGACCACTTTTCCAATCATTGCAAATGGATGGGACGTCGACAATGACAGCATCATTGAATACACAGGCATCAACGTAAACCATGTCTACAACAACTACGGTACGTATCCGATCGAGCTTATCGTTACCGATTCTTTTGGATGCCATGACTCCTTGACCAAGATCATTACGGTGCATCCCATGCCAGAAGCAGATTTTTATGTACCGGGCGTTTGCCATAATGAGGAAACACAGTTCATCGATAGCAGCGCTGTAGCCTTGGGTAACATCACCGAATGGGTATGGGATTATGGCGATGGCAATTCCTTTACCTACTCAGGCAACAATCCACCCCTCCCAGGGCCGACACATACCTATGACAATCCGGGGCCAAAGAATGTACAATTGACCATCACCACCGACAGTGGTTGTGTAGACAGTTTTACCAAAACCATTCAGGTCTATTACTTGCCGGTGGCCAATTTCATTGCGGATACGGTATGCGACAATCAGAACACTTCCTTCCTACAAGCTTCGTACAACCAAAGTGGTAACCTGAGCTATTTCAAATGGGAATTTGGAGATGGGGATTCGGCTTTTTCAGCTACTCCATCGCACAACTACACCACTCCGGGTGAGCATTTGGTTACCCTAACGGTAGGATCGAACCTTGGGTGCCTAGATACGATTGAGAAAGAGATTAGAGTCTATCCTACACCCCATACTGCTTTTGGCTGGTTGAACAATGTCTGCGAGGGCGACCCGCTTCCGTTCAACGATCAAACTACCATTCCTCAGGTTACCCCTGGCGGAGATCAAGTAGTGGCTTGGCAATGGGTGTTCAATAGTTCGGACACGCAAACCGTTCAAAACCCGACCTACCAAACAACCATCTTCGAAGACATACACGTTTCATTGAGAACATGGAGTAACCACGGGTGTACCACGTATGATGAGAATACCGCTTCGATCTTCCCGCTTCCGACCGCCAATTTCGTCGCGGACCCTGCCTGTGCCGAAGATTCGACTCAGTTTACCAACACCTCCAAGGTGTTCAGTGGCATCATCTCAGAAACCTATTGGCGTTTTGGAGATGGCGGCACCTCGGATGCCGAACATCCAGACTATGCGTATTTGCTTCCAGGTGTATATACCGTTAATCTAGAGGCACATTCGAATAAAGGATGTGTGGATGTAGTATCCAAAGAAGTGACGATTCCTGCAACGCCAGTGGCTTCGTTTGACATTGTTCCTGAAGTGGGTTGTTCGCCGTTGAGGGTAGGTTTTGTAAACAACAGCGCAATCAGCGATGGAAACCTGACCTATGAATGGTACCTAAACGATTCCTTGTTCTCCGTCTTTTCGGATCCTGATCTTGTCATCCAAAACGACACCATCATTCCGACCTTTCACACAGTAAAGCTGGTTGCCTCCAGTGATCTTGGCTGCAAGCACTCCGCTGTTGTCGAGAACGGCATAACAGTGCTTCCTGCTCCTGTTGCCAACTTTGATATCGCAGAGCCTTCTTACAATATGTATAACCCAGATGTAGCTTTCAAGAATCTTTCCCGCTACGGGGTGCGCTGGTTGTGGCATTTTGGTGATGGAGATTCATCAGACGTATTTGCTCCCGTTCATACTTACCGTACATCGGGAGATTATCCCGTGCAGCAAATGGTCTGGAATGAGTATTCCTGTGCCGATACCGCGAGAGTGCCGATTTCAAAACGGGCTGGCTCTTTGGATATCGTAGGCAGTGGGTTCTTCGTCGGAGAACAATGGTACTTAACCATTACTCCAATCACCACCTTGTTTATCCCCTCTATGTTCACTCCGAATGGTGATGGTGTAAACGATACCTGGTTTGTGAAAGGCTTCAACGAAGGGAAATTATTCGAGATCGAGATTTACAATCGCTGGGGGCAGCTCATGTTTGAAAGCACAGACATGGAATTCGAATGGAACGGATTCATGCCGAACAGCGATAAGTATGCGCCAAATTCAGCGTATGTGTATCAGATCCGATACATGACCTCTGACGATCAAGAAAGAGAGGTGAGGGGCAGCTTTGTCCTAGCCCGCTAAACCCTTCTGCCAAGCGCTTGTTATTTTTGGTGTGATGGAAGAAAGCACCTTTATAAACCCCATTGATCCTGATAAAGTTTCCGATGCTCCAGGGCTGATCGAATATGCGCACCACGTAGGAAGCGCTTTGATCAAGCCAGAAGACAAAGGCAAAATAAAAGGTCGTGCATTGTCAGCGATGTACGAGCAGACGGATCAACAGCTTGCACAGATTAAACAGCAGATTGACCTGCTTGCAGACCAAGTGCGGCATCTGAATCGTCGCAAGGAAGTGTCGGAAAAGATATACGAATCGAAGATGTCCTTTGAACCCGTTGTTGGACATACCTACCATTTATACCAAAAGGAAGACGGAAGCTATCAAGTATCCATGCTTTCTGATGCAGATTGGGGACGAAGCAAGCCCAATTGGGAATACCTTTCGGCCGTGAAACTACTGGGTGATCATACCTGGCAAATCCTCAAAGAAGATGTGGAAGTCTAGTGCTCTTGTGCTGGTGCTGTTACTGATGGTTAGGTGTAACCCGCCAGCAGAACAAGACGTTTTGGAGATTCGAAATGTAATGGAAGACCAAGTGTCGGCATGGAATGCGGGTGATATAGAAGCCTACATGCAAGGATATTGGCAAAGCGACAAACTCACTTTTACCGGCGGCAAAACGAAGACCATTGGTTGGCAGGATGCACTGGATCGCTACAATCGATCGTATCCTACTCCCGAAAAGATGGGGCAACTGGAATTCAATGACCTGAACGTAGAGCTTACCGGAAGTGGCTCGGCATTTGCTACGGGGGAGTGGAAATTGTTGAGGAAGAGCGATACGCTGAGTGGTAGATTCACCTTGGTTTGGCGGAAGTTGGCGGGTAATTGGGTCATCATTGCAGACCATAGTTCATAATTTTCGTATTCCTTTGCAGTCCTTTCATAAATTTGACGCTCTGAAGAACCCATGATGAAAAGATTCCTTTTGCTGCTTATCCTGAGCCTTATGACAGTTTCTGTCAGTTTTGCGCAGGGTGGAAGTGACGCAGATCAGGAGATGATCCAAGGCGATGAGAATCTTGCGGATGATTACTTTTTCAATGAGAATTACAAGGCTGCGCTGAACCAATACTTAGCCCTCCTTCAAGAAGAGCCGGAAGATCTCAAGTACAATTACAATACAGGGTTGTGCTTCCTCAATTCAGATTTTGAGAAGATCAAATCCATCCCTTATTTCGAAAAGGTCATTTTTTACGACGAAGAAGCTTCGACGGTATATTTCCTCATGGGTCAAGCCTATCAAAGT
The DNA here is from genome assembly GCA_943788725.1 of uncultured Flavobacteriales bacterium. Taxonomy (GTDB): domain Bacteria; phylum Bacteroidota; class Bacteroidia; order Flavobacteriales_G; family Salibacteraceae; genus SHAN690. The sequence goes on from CALSRJ010000001.1 coordinate 80,066, forward strand.
GATTTTCAGTTTGACCGGGCCATTGACATGTTCAACAAGTTCTTGGAGTTTCACGACTTAGGATCAGAGTTTACACCAGACGATGCAGAACTACAGATCGAGTATTGTGAGAATGCCTATGAACTGATGAAGTTCCCCAAGGACTGTACGTTTGAGAACCTGGGAGGGCACATCAATAGTGAATACCCTGACTACTTTCCATTCGTCACCATCGATGAGCGATTCATTGCTTACACCTCCAAACGAGACGATGGCAGCGCTCTAGAGCCTGACGGAACTTTTGCATCCAACATCTACTATTCTAACGTGGTGGATGGTGAATACACAGATGGAGTACCGATGTCAGGTGCAACCAATGACCCTCGTGAAAGTGAAGTTATTGTCGGAATGTCTGGAGACGGAGCCAACATGCTCCTGATGAAAGGATTCGAAGGAATCAGTGGAGATATTTTTCAAGGAGATTTTGGGGAAGACCGCCTGAGTAATATTCGTCCGTTGGATGATCAGGTCAACAGTAAGTTCCGTGAGATTGCCGCCTCTTTTTCAACCGATGGCAATTCCATATACTTCGTAAGCGACCGTCCAGGCGGCTACGGCGGAACAGATATTTGGATCATCAAGAAGGTCCCAACAGGTAAGTGGGGCGTTCCTTTCAATGCAGGTCCTGATGTCAACACGGAATTGGACGAAGATTTCCCTAACCTCTCCCCAGACGGAAAATTCCTCTACTTCAGTTCAAAGGGGCATTTCTCCATGGGAGGCTATGACATCTTTCAGTCAAAATGGAACTTGGACAGCAACCGTTTCATGAACCCGCGGAACTTGGGTTATCCAATCAATTCGGTTGACGATGACATGAACTTTCGTGTTTCCAGAACCGGTCGTTATGGATACATGTCTGCCCTGCGCGAAGATGGTTATGGCGATTACGACATTTACCGCATCACGATCAACGAAGTAGAAAGTGAATTCAGCGTTGTGCGTGGACTCATCACCAGCGCAGAAGAAGGTTTCGACGTGAACTCTGTTGAAATTACCGTCTCTGACATCTCTACGGGTGAGTTGTATGGCGTTTACACGCCTAACCCTAAGACCATGCGCTACGTCATCATTCTCCCTCCTGGTGAGTTTGAGGTGTTTGTGGATTCGCCGGGTTTTGAGCCGGTATCGTTTGAGGTGAAAATCCTCGGAAAGAGCTCCTTCCAACCGGAGATCGACAAGAACCTAGAGCTGGTCGTTAAATAAGCGGTTCTCAAGGTCGATGTTCACCCTTCCTAAGCGTTACACCCTATTCGTATCCAACGACTGCACACAGTGCTCAAACGTTGTCGATTACTTGCGTCGCAAAGAAATTGAGTGCCTGATCATCAACGTAGATGATGAAGGGGATAATCCCCCTGAACGCGTTTTCATTTACCCTGTTCTTTTCATGGATGATGTGCTCCTGGCCTATGGCCTCGATATCATTGAGCACTTTCAGCTGCATGCTAATCGGCCTTGAGTTTGTTGCTGAGGTTTAGGTTTTTCCGCAAGGGGCTAGGAATTAGGCGCTAGGAGCTAGGAGCTAGAGAGGATAGAGCAGAAATATTGAAGAACAAAGATTAGTGGGCAGTGTGCAGTGCGCAGTTGGAAGACACCTCCCCAGATGTTAGTTCAAATGCGGAGCCTAAGGGCTTCCCCACAACGCTGTCAGTTCGATTTCTATGACACTAGCAAAGTATTTTTTTCTCTGATTTGGTAGGGTCTATCCTCACGGATTACGGCCATGATTCTGTGTATGATTTTGTTTCTCAACGCGTTAATAACGGCCATTTTATTCTTTCCTTCTTCCACTTTTCTTCGGTAGTATTCTCCCAACTCTCCTTTCATTTGTGTGACTCTGAGTGCAGCAAGGTGAAGGATACGTTTAAGTGTTTTGTCGGCAAAGCTCGATACCCTTGTTCGACCTCGAACGGAAGTACCTGATGTATGCTGGAATGGTGCCACACCGGCAAAACAGGCTAACTTTCTTGGGTCATCAAAGTTTTTGAACTCATTGGTTTTAACCAATAGATACCAACTAAGGATTTTACCTACCCCAGGGATGCTCATTAAGAGTTTGACCTTGTGTTTGAGGTCTTGATCTTCAGCGATAAGATTTTCGATTTGAAGTTCAACCATTTGAAGCCGTTTCCTCAATGCAAGAACTGACTTTTTACTATCTGCTATAATGAAGGATCTTACCCTGCCCTTACTCACCTGACCCATCTCTTCTATGGTTGCTGACTCGGCTTTGATAAGCTTTTGGAGCTTATTTCTTCGAGCAAGTAGAAGAGATAGTTCTTCAATGACTTCGCGTGGCTTTTGATAAAGCGATAGCTCATCAAGGTTCTTTTTCAAAAAGCGAGCAATACGCTGACTATCGACAAGGTCAGATTTACCGCGAACCAGTCCTTGACTTTTACTCAAGTGAAGCGGAGAGAGTAGGTGTAACTTCAATTCACCGCAGCTAAACGCGCGTAATGCAGGCCAACTGTAACGGCCTGTATTCTCAATGCCTAGGTAGATAGAAGCGTCCTTGACCTTAAAGCGACGTTTTACAGCCTTCAAGTAAGAAGAGAGGGCAGCTACAGTGTTTTCTACACACTGGTGCTCAACTTGATCATTCAAAAGGAGCGTAAAATCAATGGTAAGTTTACTTACATCAGCACCAATGAAAATCTTGTCTTCATGCATAATTTTGTGTGTTAAGTTTACGAATGGTTGGAACATCATGCTTACTTCAACTCCTTGATAATAGGGCTCTATCCCTAAATTTCTATTCGAAGACTCATGATGAATGGGAAGAGGTCCAAATCGAACTATAGTTCTGAACTAGAGTGACCCTGGTTCACCTCTTCCTTTTCCAACCGTTTTATTCAAACTAATTTCAGAAAACAAGTCTAAAGGAGTGACACCCCATGGGCGGGATGTATGGAGAATAACCTGCGGTTGGGGATTAGGGATTTGTTGATTGGGGACTAGGGAGAGGGCGATCAGTCCACAAAAATTTGAGATGAAAGATCAGTCGGGCTGCTTCTCGATACGATCGCGTTAGGTTTGTTTTAACCGGATGATTTCGTGTGCAATCACTCGAAGTGACAGCTTTTCGTTGGCGCTCCGACACCCATGTCAGTTCAAGTGACACGCCGCAGGCAGGATGTATCGAGAACAACCTCAATGTACTCATGAGCTAACCGAGGTGAAGCGAGCTAACCGAGGCGAAGCGGAGCTCAGTGAGCGAAGCGAGCTAATCCCGAGTCCCCAATCCCCAATCCCCAAAACCTATTCACTAAACCTCCCCAATGCTACCTTTGTCAATATGCTGAAGATCCTATCCAGAGAACAAATCCGCGAAGCAGATCGAATAACGATTGAGCGAGAGCCGATTGAGTCTGTCGATTTAATGGAGCGAGCGGCGAAGGCCTGTACGGATTGGTTCATGCAACATTATTCTGCCGAACGCCCCGTTATCGTATTGGCTGGCGTTGGGAATAACGGAGGCGATGCATTGGTCATGGCACGACGGTTAATGGAACGGGGTTATACTGTTTCGACATACGTGGTGCGCTATTCAGAAAAGTTCTCAGAGGACATGCAGGTCAATTTGGATCGACTGACCGCTGCTGGACACGAGATCAAGTACATTTTAGAAGAACATCAATTCCCTTCAATAAGCAGCAACACAGTTGTCATCGATGGGCTTTTTGGTTCGGGATTGAATCGGAAGATTGATGGCTTAGCGGGCTTGTGCATCGAGCAAATCAACGCGAGCATCGCCGAGGTGGTTTCGATTGATCTACCTTCTGGATTGTACTCTGACAAGCACACGCCGGTCAATGGAATCGTCATATCGGCCTCGCATACCTTGACCTTTCAGGTGCCTAAGCTGTCCTTCTTTGTGCGCGAAAATCAAGAGTGGATTGGTCGTTGGTCCGTTATCGACATTGGATTGGATCCAGTTTATTTGGCCACGGTCGACTGCCCGGTGTATTACGTGAATGCCATTGATCAACACGCCTCATTCTTTCATCGAGACCCGTATGATCACAAAGGGAAATTTGGACATGGATTGCTCATCGCTGGCGGATATGGAACCATGGGTGCAGCCACCCTGGCCTCACGCGCCGCATTGAGGGCAGGAATAGGGAAGTTGACTACTCATGTCCCTAATGCGGGATACGAAATCATGCAGATATCGGTTCCAGAGGCGATGTGCACCGTGGATGACTACGACGAGTTCGTAGGGGAATTACCAGATATCACGCCTTATGATGTTATTGGAATGGGGCCAGGCATCGGAAAGAATAAGAAGACGCGCCGCGTATTAAAGACGCTGTTGCAATCGAGCAAAGTTTCCTTGATCTTAGATGCCGATGCCTTGAATCTCCTTGCCGAGAGCAAGGAATACTTAAAGCTACTTCCAAAGAATACCATCCTGACACCCCACCTCGGTGAGTTTGAGCGGATGTTTGGTCCGGCGAAGCATTCCTTCGAGCGTTTGACCATGCTGCGCGACGCTGCGAAGAAGTATGGAGTCATCATTGCGTTAAAAGGTGCCCACACGGCTATCGCGGCGCCCAACGGCTCGGTATATATCAATGCCACAGGAAACCCAGGAATGGCGACTGCTGGAAGCGGCGATGTGTTGACAGGAGTCATAGCAGCATTCGTGGCTCAAGTAAAAGACCCCCTGATTGCGACCATCTGTGGAGTGTACATTCATGGATTGTCGGGAGACATCGCAGCGGCGGAAGTCGGGAGACAAGCCCTCATCGCCTCAGACGTGATTGACCATTTCGGATCAGCTATGAAATCCACCTTTGAAACATCAGCATGAGCATTACATTGGTCATATTGGTCGCTTGCGTGTTGGCTAGTGTCAGCGCCTTCAACAATCGAGACATCTTCTTTAAACTCGATTTTCAGCCGTACATGATCGATCAACGAAAGCAGTGGTATCGCTTTATTTCACATGCGTTTATCCATGCAGACTGGGGTCATTTGGTGATCAACATGTTTGTACTCTATCAATTCGGCAAATTTGTGGAAGGCGCTTTTGCTGCGCTGTTTCCAGATAAATGGGTGTTGTATTTCTTGATGTTGTACGTTGGTGGCATACTCTTCAGCACCATTCCTGGATACGCCAGAAATCGAATGAATTACGCCTATCATGGAGTAGGAGCCTCAGGCGCGGTGAGCGCCATTGTATACGCATTCATCTTGATCGACCCCATGGCGCCCTTGGGCATCATCCTGATCCCGATTCATATTCCTGCTTGGATCTTTGGATTGCTCTACCTCGGCCTGGAATACTACCTCGATAAGAACAGCAAGAGTCACATTGCGCATTCAGCCCACTACTTCGGCGCTGTGTTTGGATTGGTCTTCACTTTCATCCTTGAACCAGCATTGCTCCTGAGATTCTTTTGATCCATGAAAAATTATCGCTTCACCAAGGGTGCTTTTAGCCCTTTGGAAGGGCTTTCACCTTCCAATAGAGGATTTGCCTTTGCAGATGGTTTTTTCGAGTCTATGCTTTGCCTGGATGGAAAACCTACGTTTTGGGATGAGCGCGTACATAGAATGCGCAACACCTTAGCGTTTTTGAAAATAGAAGCATTTGCGTTGGATGAATTGCAACAGGCCATTGTCGCTGTTTTGTCTGAACATCACAAGCCCATAGCACGGATCCGAATGACCATCTATCGCGAAGGGAAAGGCCGCTACCTGCCCGAAACCAATGTGGCCGGTGTATTGCTCTCTGTGGAAGACTTGGAGGCATCTCCTTTTCACAGCATTGCCGTTCGAAGGATTGGCGTTTCAAGCATTCGACTCTCCCCCTTGCCGGAAGGAAACCACAAGTTGCTTGCTAAGCACGCCCAAGTTCGCGCTGCACTAGAAGCCAAAGCATTAGGACTGGACGATCTGATCATGCTGAATGCCAAGGATGAAGTATCTGAACTGATTGCCGGCAACCTCTTTGTGGTATTGGGAAATGAGGTGCTGACGCCAAGCTTGGATTCAGGCTGTTTGGATGGGGTAGCCCGCCGCGTGTTGCTTGAACTGACCCATGTGAAGGAGGTGCGTTTAACCATGGATGAGATCCTAAAAGCGGACGCGCTTTTCAGTACCAACAGTGTGGTGGGGTTGATTCCGTTACAACTCGAACGTATTGAAGTGCATCACGCCTTGATGCGTCGGTGTAAGGAATACCTTGAGAAAAGAATCCGCTAGGCGTTAATTAAGCCCCGGATCTTCCGGAAAGTCGGCCATGATTGAAAATTTCTTACCCAGAGCGCGGAGGCTTGACCGCCACATTTCTTCCGGACTGTTTTCCATGATGTCGTTTACCGTTAAATCACAAATGATCCAGCTCCTTTCTTTCAGCTCATTTTCCAGCTGATCAGCTCCCCATCCAGAATAGCCGCCGAAGAATTTGACATGACCATCATTCAATGTTCCTCCCTTTACAATCGTGCTTATTTGGTCGAAATCTCCACTCCAGAAGAGTCCGGGAAGTACTTCTTGCGCCTCATCGACAGTTTTGCCGAGCGTGTGAATAAAGAATAGGTTTTCCGGATTCACAGGGCCTCCGTAATGAAAAGGGAAAGTGTGGGTGGGGAAACCTTCAATGATGTCGTCCATGTAAAGCTCGGTGGGTTTATTGATTACCAAGCCAAAGGCTCCTTCACCTCTCGCGTATTCCGTTAATAGAATCACCGAACGGTTGAAGTTGGGGTCGCCCAAGAAAGGCTCAGAGATCAATACTTTGCCCTTGGCCAATTGGTCGGGGGAAAAGCTGAAGCCCAGCTTGACGAAAAATTCATTCTCTATGTTGTCAGGTTTGAACATTCCGTGTGCAAAATAGATTTCCGCCCGCTTTAATGCAAGCGTCTGTTAGGAATAGACGAAAGTCAACTGCCTTTGGTCATGTTTGTCGCTAAACTAAATGCACAGCCTTAGGAATTGCTAATTTCGTTGAGGCCGCTGAAAGTCTTATTTCTGGTAATCCAGGACGCGTAGATCAGGGCTGAGGTGGTTGAAAAGAACAAATCAAAAAAACGACATGAGTTACGAAGCGGTACGAAAGGATTATGTCAAGCACACCCTGGAAGAATCGGATTGTTTGCCCGACCCCATCCACATGCTGGAAGATTGGTTGAAAGAAGCCTTGAAAGAAATGGAGGACGCCAATGCGATGACCTTGACCACGGTCAACCCAGACGGTTTTCCTGAAAGCAGGGTAGTGCTGATTCGTCAGTTAGATCAGGAAGGTTTGGTATTTTACACGAACTACGACAGCGCAAAGGGTAAAGACATAGCCATCCATCCCAAAGTGGGCGTGAACTTTTTTTGGCCTTGGCTTGAACGACAAGTTCGTGTGCGAGGTATCGCCGAGCGCCTATCCGCCGAAGCGAGCGACGCCTACTTCAATTCGAGACCGCGAGAAAGCCAGCTGGGGGCATGGGCGAGCATCCAGAGCGAAGAAATGACCACGCGCGATCAATTGGACAAAAGATTGGTGGAATGCACGGAGCGATTCAAAGATCAGGACGTTCCAAGGCCTCCGCATTGGGGAGGCTTTCGAATCAAACCGCAGTACTTTGAATTTTGGCAAGGACGAAGCAATCGCTTACACGACCGAATCAGATACGAGTCCGTTGAAGGAGGATGGAAGCTTAGCCGATTGTTTCCTTAGCGAAAACTTACTTTTTAGCAGCTGCTTTCTTAGCTGCCGGGGCTTTGGCCTTGGTTGCGGCTGCCTTCTTAGCAGGAGCCTTCTTGGCAGGAGCAGCCTTCTTCTCGCTTGCCGCAGCAGCCATCGTTTCTTCATTCATGACCTTAGTAACAGGACGTACACGCTTCTTTTTTTGACGGGTCTTCCCGTAGCTTCCTGCTATGATTTTTCCGCGTGCTGTTTTCTTATCTCCTTTTCCCATGGTCTAGATTTTAAATGAACGACAAATATAGAAATCCGAAGGTAGTGGCTTCTGCGCATAAAAAAGGGTCTGACAACCAATGTTATCAGACCCTTCGAAATGCTTTTGCTTTTCTTAGTTCACAGATCCGCTAAGGTCAGCACCTGCTTTGAACTTAACAACGTTCTTAGCAGCGATTTTGATTTCCTTACCAGTTTGTGGGTTACGGCCAGTTCTAGCAGAACGCTTAGAAACTGAGAAAGAACCGAATCCAACGAGCGCTACACGGTTGCCCTTCTTAAGTGCTCCAGTGGTAGTGTCGATAAATGCGTCCAATGCTTTTTTAGCATCAGCCTTAGAAATTCCGGCTCCGTTAGCCATAGCTTCAATCAATTCAGCCTTGTTCATGTTAATTGGTTTTTTAGGTTAAACAATTTGTTTCAACGAGACAAATATTAGTCGGAACCTTAGAGACTGCAAGCCTTTTAGCGCGTTTTGTTGATAAAAGCGCCTCTTTGTTAATAAGTGGACCCTGTTTTAGGGTGTTTTGCGGTCAATTGACCTAATAAAATTTGGAAAACCGCGTCATTGTTGGTCTACAAAGACTCGATCGCTTCCATCAAATTGAGGTGTTTGAATGCTCAATACCTTCATCGGTTCGTCCTTCAAAACCTGAACAGAGTGATGCGTGCCCTTTGGAATGAATACATAGTCTCCTTTTTGTATTGTGCGTTCTTCTTCCCCCAAGGTCATGGTGCCTTTTCCTTCCAGTATGTATACAACTTCTGTATGCGCCGCGTGGAAATGTTCTTTCACCGACTGCTTTACCCATATGACATAAGAGGTGGTAAGAGGATCGTCGTCTAATTTTTGCACGTGGATATTGTCATAGGCTTCGCTGGGTGCCAGATCTTCTAAAGACCGAAACTGCTGCCCCGCACAGAGCGAAGAGAAAGCGATGAACATAATGCTGACAAGGAAGGTTCTCATGGTGGTGTACTAAATAGATGTTCGACTAAGTTAACGAAAGGGGAAAATTCGTTGAGCAGATATTCAACTTCTATCTTTGGGCCCGATTACCAAAACGCACGCACATGATCACATCATCACAACTATCCTCTAAGGAGGCGATTGCGCTCGAAGACAAGTATGGAGCCCATAATTATCACCCACTGCCCGTAGTGCTGGACAGAGGTGAAGGGGTGTACGTGTGGGATGTTGAAGGAAAGCAGTACTACGATTTTCTTTCAGCGTACTCTGCCGTGAATCAGGGCCATTGCCATCCGCGTATCGTCGGAGCCATGACGGATCAAGCCAGCAAATTGACGCTGACGAGTCGTGCCTTTTATAATTCTCGCTTGGGAGAATACGAGCAATTCATCACTGATTACTTCAAGTTTGACAAAGTCTTGCCGATGAACTCAGGGGCAGAAGCAGTGGAGACGGCCCTGAAGTTGGTCCGTAAATACGGCTATGAGAAAAAGGGTGTCCCTGAGAACGAAGCGAAGATCATCGTCGCCAACGATAACTTCCACGGACGCACGACGACCATCATCTCGTTTTCGAACGACGAAGACGCAAGAAAGAATTTTGGACCTTACACGGATGGATTCGGATCCATTCCTTACAATGACCTGCAAGCGCTTGAGCAAGCAGTCCAGCAGCCAGGCGTTGTGGCTTTCTTGGTGGAGCCCATCCAGGGGGAGGCCGGGGTCAATACCCCAGCCGACGATTACATCCGAAAAGCAAAGGAGATATGTGCTCAACACGATGTGCTATTCATCGCCGATGAAATCCAAACGGGTATTGCTCGTACCGGTGCATTGCTCGCCGTCTGTGGGAAATGCTCCTGCGAAGGCCATTGCGAGCGTCAAGCGGCGACCTACACAAGACCCGATGTGCTCATCTTGGGCAAGGCATTGAGCGGAGGGGCCTACCCTGTGTCTGCGGTGTTAGCAGATGACGAGATCATGAACGTGATCAAGCCAGGTCAACACGGGAGTACGTTTGGAGGAAATCCGATCGCCGCCGCCGTGGGTATGGAAGCCTTAAAGGTGGTCCAGGATGAGCATCTGGCGCAGAATGCTCGAAGGCTCGGTGACCTCTTTCGCGCTGAAATGCAGAGATTGGTAAATGAGTTTTACATATTAAGACTCGTGCGCGGCCGCGGCTTGCTCAATGCCGTAGTCATCAATGACGATGAGGATAGCTCCACAGCTTGGGACATCTGCGTGCGTTTGAAAGACAATGGATTGTTGGCAAAACCCACCCACGGAAACATCATTCGTTTCGCGCCTCCTTTGGTGATGACGGAAGAGCAGTTGATGGATTGCGTGCGCATCATCCGAGAAACGATCATTGAACACATCAACGCCTGATAGAAAGCAGTACGCCCACTTGGGACAAGGCAACTAATAATTGGAAGAACAGCATGGCAAACTTGCTCAAGAACAAGGAAGACCAAGAGGTAAAGATCCGCAAGCCGAAATGGCTCAAGGTGAAGATCCCTGGAGGGAAGGATTATTTGAAGGTGAAGGAGGTAGTGGAAGAGCGTAACCTCCACACGATTTGTTCGAGTGGTAAATGCCCCAACCAAAGCGAGTGTTGGAGTGCAGGTACGGCTACGTTCATGATTCTAGGCAACACCTGTACGAGGTCTTGCCAGTTTTGCAATGTAGATACGGGTGCAGGCGAGGAGGTCGATATCTTCGAGCCAGCAAAGGTGGCTGAAAGCATTCGCGTAATGGGGCTAAAGCACGCGGTTATTACATCCGTAGATCGAGACGACCTCGCCGACGGAGGCGCTGGTCATTGGAAGAAGACGGTGGAAATGATCCGCAAAAAGAATCCTGGTGTGACCATTGAGACCTTGATCCCTGATTTTAAAGGCGAGTGGGAAAACCTCAACCCCATCCTCGAGGTGAAGCCAGAGGTGGTGTCGCACAACATTGAGACCGTAGAGCGCATCACGAAGAAAGTGCGGATCCAAGCAAAGTATTGGAGAAGCATGGAGGTGCTGAAACGCTTGAAGGAAGGCGGTATTGAACGCACGAAGAGTGGCATTATGGTTGGACTCGGTGAAACCGAAGAGGAAGTGGTGCAAACCCTAAAAGACCTTCACGATCAGGGCGTTTCAGTAGTGACGATCGGTCAGTACTTGCAACCGTCTAAAAAACACCTGCCGGTTTCTGAATGGGTTACTCCCGAACAGTTCCAACGATACAAGGAGCTAGGCGAAGGATTGGGCATCGAGCACGTAGAGAGCGGACCACTCGTCCGCAGTAGCTACCACGCCGAAAGGCATGTGTAAAGACTAAGGAGCCATTTCAAGAGAGCGAGCCAGGGCCTTGTCTACAAGCGATTGGTAGAGGCTGGTCCAATCTCGATGGATGTCTTGCATGATCATGCTGTTCCTAGATCGATCGGTTTTGGCCGGAGGGCCTTGTCCTAGCACTTGTTGAGGTGAGCCCGCTGGAAAGTCGAATTCATAGGTTGCCCACACTTTGTACAGATGATCTTGTGTGTATTGAATGCACACGCGATACGCGGCATAATACCAAAGTGGGGTAGTGGTATTTCTTATCTCATACAATTGGCGTTTACGGTTATAGGTGATTCCACCCCCGTGCGCTTCACTGATTTCTTCTAGTAAGACATCAGGTATTCCAGTGTACCTGAAATACAGGTATGGGTCGTAGTATTCTTGTTCAGGAGTACCCGTGAAAAATATGACCTTGTTGAAAGGTACGCCTTCATCAGGAGGATTACCCTGAGCCAAAGATGTAAGGACAGTAGGTAGCAGGAACAATGTGATCAGCCAGTATTTCATGAGGGCGGTCAATACAAATGTTATACCTCTTTTAAGTTCCTTTCAATGGTCTCTGCCAGTTCGTCGGTAGGGAGGTCATCTGTATCCAATCCGAAGGGGTCTTCAATGGACTCTGCGATCAACTCCAAGCTTGCCAAGGTGTAAAAGGTGAATGCAGTCACCAAGGTGGTCCAATAGCCAAATGAAGCGCCGAGTCCAATGGGCATGGTGACAATGTAAATGAAGATGAATTTCTTGATGAAGATGTTGTAGTTGTAGGGTATGGGCGTCTTCTTGATACGTTCGCAGGCACCGCATATATCTGTGAAGCGATTGACGTCTTCGAGCATCGCTAGTTCCTGAGCCGTACTGATCTCTGTTGCCTTTAACTCCGAGTGCATCTGCTGGGCTATCGCGTTTGGTATGTGCTCCATCTCCCCGCTGAGCTGCTCTATTTCCGATTGAATCTCACTCGGGAGCAAGGTGTAGTCGGCATCTCGGAGGTGCTCTTTTAAGGCGTAGGGATAGAGCATGTTGAGGCGAATCATCCTGTTCTGGCTAGGTTCGTCGCTTACGTAGGTGCGTATCTTAAACGAATAATTCCGCGCAACGTTCACCAGCGCTCCCCATTGTTTCCTTCCTTCCCACCAACGCTCATAAGCCGTATTGGTTCTGAATACCAACAACAAGGAGATGACAAAGCCCAGTAAGCTGTGCATCACAGAGCTGGAAAAAGATGTGAAGAAGACTTCCTGCTCAAGGTATACCACGATACCGCTGTAGATGGCTACCGATAGAATTACCCAAAACAATTTGCGGAAGGTATCGCTCTTGTGAAAATGAAAAATGAGGCCGAACCAGTCCTTGGGATTGTAGTGAATCATATGCCGCAAAGATAACGCTTGTAGAAGGCTGAACATTGAAGTATAAGCGGCACGGAGGTGCTAGAGGCAAGCGTTTCCAATCCGTCAAATACTACCTTTGAATTCAAACGCGCTAACGCTATGCAATACGATTTTACCGCCCTAGATCGCTTCTTACGTTATGTTCAGATCGATAGCCAATCCGACCCACATGCTGAGACCACACCGTCTACCGAGAAGCAGAAGGACCTGAGTCGCTTGCTTGTCAAAGAGTTGCAGGAGATCGGTATGGTCGATGCTGAAATGGATGAACACGGCTACGTGTATGCTACCATACCAGCCAATACTGAAAAGCAGGTCCCTGTGATTTGTTACTGCTCTCACGTAGATACGTCGCCTGAAAGCAGCGGGAAAAATGTAAAGCCGATCATCCACCAAAACTACCAAGGCGGTGTTATCACCCTTCCAGCAGATCCCGCTATCAAGATCGACCCAGCAGCGCATCCTGAGCTGAAGAAGAAGATCGGAAACGACATCATCACAGCGGATGGCACCACCCTGCTGGGGGCGGACAATAAGGCTGGGGTCGCTGCGATCATGGATGTTGCCCACTATTTCTCCCAGCACCCTGAGGTCAAGCACGGCGCCATCCGAATTTTGTTCACGCCAGACGAAGAGATCGGCAGAGGAGCAGACAAGGTAGACGTGAAAAAACTCGGGGCAGATTACGGCTACACCGTCGATGGCGAAGCCTTAGGATCTTTTGAAGATGAGACCTTCAGCGCGGACATGGTCAATATTACGATTGAGGGTGTTAACTTCCATCCAGGATTTGCCAAAGGCAAATTAGAAAGCGCTCTAAAGGCCGCCTCCGAACTAATAGCGGCCCTTCCAAAAGACACTTGGTCTCCTGAAACTACGGATGGCCGCGAAGGATTTGTGCACCCCTATGAAATGAAAGCTGGAATCGAAAAGGCAGAACTCACGTTTATCATTCGCTCCTTCGAAGACGCCATGCTGGGCGAATATGAGCGGCAATTGGAGAATGCCTTGATCGACGTAATGCGCCGCTTTCCAAAGTCGACGTACACCTTTGAGGTGAAGGAGCAATACCGAAACATGAAGAACGTGATCAGCGCATGCCCGCAGGTGAGCGAATATGCCATCGAGGCCATCAAACGCTCAGGTTTGAAGCCAATAACCGGAAGCATACGAGGTGGAACAGATGGCTCAAAGCTTTCCTTCATGGGGCTGCCATGTCCGAACATCTTCGCGGGAGAACACAGTTTTCACAGCAAGATGGAATGGGCGAGCGTGCAAGACATGCAGAAGGCCGTAGAAACCCTTGTCAACTTGGCTTGCATCTGGGAAGAGCGCAGCTAATCGATGCTGTAGTCAGGATGAATACTCGGCTAGGCTTTCTTTACGAATGCTGATTTTAGCTCCATGGAGCCAAAGCCATCCACCTTGCAGGAGATGTTGTGATCGCCTTCGGTGAGTCGAATGTTTTTGACTTTGGTGCCGGCCTTGATCGGCTTAGGAGCACCTTTCACGGGAAGGTTCTTGATGACGATTACACTGTCCCCATTTTGGAGTGGATTACCAGGCGCATCCAAGGCTTCGATGCCTCCGCTTTCGACTGCATCGTTCGGATCCCACTCATGGCCACATCATCAAAGATTCCATCGGATAACCGTAAGGTGAGCTGCACTTAGGGCAGGGGTGAGTTTCAGACATGTATTGGGGGTTGTTTTGTTTGCCATGCCGCACGCTGAAGAGAAAACAGTTGTTGTGGCACTCCGTACATCGTCAATTCTTCTTCAAGCGTGAAACCAAGTTTGGAAAGCACGTTTGCTGAGGCAAGATTCTCGGGCAAGATGGTTGCTACGATCTCATCCAAGTCTAATTCTTCAAAGCCAAATCGCAAGGATGCCACTCCTGACTCTGTCGCCAGACCTTTCCCCCAATGTTCCTTTACCAATCGATAACCTAAATCTACACGACCCAAATCTTCCATAAACTTGAGGCCTGTAAAGCCAATGAACTTACTGTCCTTTTTGAGTTCTATTGCAAACCTGCCGAAGCCGTACGTTTCATAGTCCATCAAAGGTCCCGTTGAAATAACTTCCTCTATTTGTTGTAGGGTTTTGACACCACCGTCATTCGTATAGCGATTCACATCCGGGTCTTGCTCCATTGCGTACGATGCTTCTACATCGTCCATCGTAAAAGGACGGAGAATTACGCGTGGTGTTTCGATCCGTTTTTTCATCTATTTCGTCTCGGACTGATCCGAATTGATCGGATTCTAGGTAGCGTCTACATCCCAAGAATAAAGCGGTGGCCTAGTACGAAATTACAATTGTTCCAATCGTTTTCCCGCAAAGAGGCTGTAGCCATTTAATCGGCACTCAATGGAACCGTTGAAGACTTTGTACTTGTGGTCTGGCTTTAGCCCGATTCGCTTCAGGGCCTTGAGGTTGCCACTGATGATCCAAAGTTGGTTGCCTGGAAAATGGTGCTTCAATCGAAAGCCGATATCGTGATAGAATGGAGGCATATCCTCATCTTCCTCTAAGCGTTCACCGTAGGGTGGATTCATGAAGATAAAGGCGGGCTCGTCGAGTGGGTCGGAGGTTAGAAAGTCTTGTTTTTCGAAGGTGATGTGTTCGATCACGGCAGCGCGACTCGCATTTCGCTTCGCAGTGGAGATGTTTTGAGCATTGATGTCTCTGGCGATGATGCGCGTTTTCGGAGAGGTGATGTCCATTCTGAGCTGATGCTTCAGTTGCTTGAATAGCCCTTCATCGAAATCAGCCCAATGCTCAAACCCAAATTTTCGAAACAAACCAGGTGCTGTGTTCGTGGCAATCAAGGCCGCTTCAATCGGAATGGTGCCCGAACCGGTCATGGCGTCGAGCAGCGGTTTTTCTTGGTTCCAGCCTGAAAGCATTACCATGGCCGCTGCCAGGCACTCACTCATCGGAGCTTCGTTGCTTTCTGTTCGGTAACCGCGTTTTTCTAAACTGTCTCCAGAGCTGTCCAGTGAAATCGTTACGTCCGTATCAGAAATGTGTAGGTTGATTCGCACGTTTGGGTTGTGCGCGTTGACGTTGGGTCGTTCTTGCGTTTCTTCCTTGAACTGATCTACTATGGCGTCCTTCACCTTGAGCGCTGCGTATTGAGAATGCTTAAAGCGCGTGCCGTTCACGGTGCTATCGATGGCAAAGGACTGGTCGAGGCGGAGGTACTTCTGCCAACTGATCTTCTTCGCCATTTGGTAGAGATGACGATCATTGTGCGCAGTAAACGAAGAGATGGGGACCAGGATCCTAAGAATGCTTCGACTACACAGATTGGCCTTG
Organism: uncultured Flavobacteriales bacterium; assembly: GCA_943788725.1. Lineage (GTDB taxonomy): Bacteria > Bacteroidota > Bacteroidia > Flavobacteriales_G > Salibacteraceae > SHAN690. The sequence continues at coordinate 96,042 of CALSRJ010000001.1, forward strand.
TAGAGCAAGGCTTGATCGCCTTCAAAGCTCACGATTCGATTGCCTTTGACAAGTTTGGTAGCTCCCAGCTGCGTCAATTCTTGCACGGCAAGGTCTTCCAATCCGTAGAGCGTCTTTGCGGAAAAATGTTGCTTCGCCATCAGGGTGCAATGATACCCCCATTATCCGTGATTACCGGTGAAAAGGGCTGAGAATAATGTTCTTAGTGCGCATTGTAAATCGATCATGAGCGAATCCGCTTCTGCGTATAATCCGAGTATTCACGTCTGAATTGGTAAGCGCATCCTCTGAACGTTGCATTAATTATTTTCGCGACAACAATCCGAAACAAGATGGGAAGAGCATTTGAATACCGAAGAGCAGCCAAAGAGAAACGATGGGATAAGATGTCGCGCATCTTTCCGAAGTTGGCAAAAGCCATTACCATGGCGGCAAAGGAGGGAGGAACGGATCCTGATGTGAATGCTTCACTGCGCACCGCAATCCAAAACGCCAAGGCGCAAAACATGCCCAAAGACAACATCGAGTCTGCCATCAAGCGCGCCGAGGGTAAGGATGCAGCGGATTTTACGGAAATCAACTATGAAGGAAAAGGCCCGCACGGCGTGCTGGTCTTTGTGGAGTGTGCTACTGACAACACGGTGCGCACGGTGGCAAATGTGAAGCACTATTTCACAAAGTCCGGTGGAAGCTTGGTTCCAACGGGGTCGCTCGAGTTTATGTTCAACCGCAAGGCGGTGTTTCAGTTCGTGAAAACCGAGGAGATGGACTTGGAAGAGTTGGAGTTTGAGCTCATCGACGCTGGACTGGAAGAGATCATCGAAAACGAAGACGTCTTGTACGCCTATGCCGATTATACCAACTTCGGTTTGATGAGCGAAGCCCTCGAGGCAAAAGGGATTGAAGTAGAGAAGGCGAACCTACAACGCATCCCAAGTTCACCGGTCGACTTTTCGGAAGAGGAGTTGGAAGAAATCGAGAAGATGTTAGACAAGATGGAAGAGGACGATGACGTCCAAGCGGTCTACACAAACATCTCTTAATAGCCAGCGCTTTCTCTGCTAATCTAATGATGTATTCAAATGCCGTTAAGTCATTGGCAAAAAGCTATTTATAAACATCAACTTTTGTTAAGTCTGCTACGCTATGAATGGTGTGAAGTGTCTTGATTTCAACGGAAGAACTACGCATCTGTTCTCTCCAAATGTTCGCACTTTCCGGCATGTTTTTTCCTGAGGCTGCCCAGGTTGATTGGTCGGGCCATTGGGCATAAGCAATGAAGTGAAGTGGGTTCTCCGTGGAGCGGTGTAGGTGTGATCCTAGGCTTCCTTCGAATTGGTAGATGAGTTGAGTAAGTTGGGTCCACGCTTCTACAAACGCTTCTACTTGTCCGTTTTTAGCGGTGAATTGATAGATGGCTACAAACATGGTGCGGCTATTTTGCAAACAGTTGACTGTCGTCTTGAAACGCTTTGAATTCTAGGGCATTGCCCGAAGGGTCTAGGAAAAACATCGTGGCTTGTTCTCCCACTTGTCCTTTGAAGCGGACATAGGGATCAATTACAAATGCAACGCGAGCATCGCGTAAGCGCTGGGCAAGCGCTTCCCAATCTTCCATAGTAAGAACTACGCCGAAATGCGGGACAGGTACATCGTGTCCATCCACGGGATTGGAGCTCACTTCGCCTGCTTTTGCTGGCGATACGTGTAAAACGAGCTGATGTCCGTACAGGTTCATGTCGACCCAGTGATTGCTTGAGCGCCCCTCTAGGCACCCTAAAGTATCGCGGTAGAAGGTTCGGGTTTCGATGATCTCTCGTACTGGAATGGCGAGGTGAAATGGTCGGATACTCATGCTGTGTAGGTTATGCTCATCGGCTGGGCGATTTCCAAGCGAAAGATACAACGCAGACGACAGACCATCATTCGGTGAAGTAGCACTTGGGTTCCTTGCGCCTTTTCTGCTTCTGTCTGCGCCTTGGTGCTTTGTAGTAACGCGTGCAAAATCCATAGCCTGGCCCCAATCGATTGGCTGGCGTGATCCAACCGTCAGGGGAGAGTATATACTTTTCCCCCTGGATGGTGAGAGAGTCGCTCCCAATGGCCGACTCCACATCGTATAGTTCACCATTCTCCCAATGCAGGCTTCCTCTCGTCTTCCAGGCGAGGTTGATGTATTGGTGATTAATGCCCTTTCGGGTGTCTGTGAGGATGATTCGGATCGGGCGATCAAGGCATTGCAGCATCAGAAAGTCACGAATGCAGCTTCTGTTATCAGCCACCAAGATGACCTCCTTGGCGTCTGGAAAAGCGTTGATACCCGTCACAAGTGCTTCGATATCGTTCTCAGGGCTATCGCCGCCATTGCCCTTGTTCTTGACTTTATTGAAGAGTTTGAGGGGTCTTGCAACAGGGGAAGCGTCAGCTGTGTAGACGCCACCAGTATATCCAGGTATTTTCTTCTTTGTTTTTTTCTTGTCTCCATCATTGAAAAGGGCAACGTGATCGATGCCGCTCTCCTCTTCGTGGAGCGCATGCCACAGAATGACCTCTGAACCATGCCCGTACATGCTTCCGGTCCAATCTATTACTACCAATGCATTCTTCCATTCAGGATGATGCTCAAATGCATTGAATACCGCAGAGTCCATCATGTAGCGTTGTTGTACCATGAATCGCTTGATCTTTTTGACGACGATTCGATTGCGGTCCGTTGGTGGTGTTGGAGTCAAGTGCTGTTCTTCAGAGGATGCTTCCGGCTCTTCCCCGTCGGTTTCATGATCCGTTACGGGGCGAAATCCCAATTCCATCCCATGAAAAAGCTGCATCGCCTCAAATTCATTGTCGCAAGCAGTTTGAAGGGTGATGGAAAAGGTGACCGCCTTGCTATTGAAGCGGGGATCAAGTGCAAACAGTGCCTCTAGTCGCTTGGCTAAAAGCCAGTGATAGTCGGTAAGCCAGAAAGAACGCTCCTTCGGATACTTGGTGAAAATGATGTTGACCGAGGTAGGGACTACACTATCGCCTTGTGGGGGCCAATCGTCGTTTTGAAACACATAGGAAGCGTATCCATTCTCCAAAACAATCGTCTGTTCCTTCTCCTTCGTCTTGTAGATTTCGATCTCTTGAACGGGCAGGGAAGACTCAAATACAGCGTGGTATGCTGCTGGATTCGAGAGGGCTCCTTCTGGAAAACGCGTTTGCGCGCGGAGACTTCCAGCGTAGAGCGCTGAACCAAAGAGAAATATGACGGTTGCAATTATGCGCACGGAAAAGGAAACGTGAAAGTGCTTGTAAATTGTTTCTTTGATGCGCGAAAATGACACTTTAGAAAGAATGAGGAGAGGAATAGCTTGGCTTTTGATCAGCTGCTTAACGTATACCGTGCAAGCACAAGACCATGAATTGAAGAGTACCGTTGAAGTCTATCAAGACCTCCAGGAGCTTCAGAGAGGATTGCGCGTGTTGTACTTGGCTGCACATCCAGATGATGAAAACACCAGACTCATTTCGTGGTTGGAGAACGATCAGCACGTGCGCACGGCCTACCTTTCCTTAACCCGTGGACAAGGCGGGCAAAACCTGATTGGAGACGAGAAAGGCGACGGACTTGGCGTGATAAGAACCTACGAATTACTCGAAGCGCGCAAAGTAGATGGTGGCGAGCAATTCTTTACCCGCGCCATTGATTTTGGCTATTCGAAGAGTGCTGAGGAGAGTTTTGAATTCTGGGGCAGAGAAGAAGTTTTGCAAGATGTAGTGCAGGTGATCAGAACCTATAGACCACACTTCATCATCACCCGGTTTCCTCCGACGCGCAATGCCGGACATGGGCACCACGAAGCGTCGGCCATCCTTGCAGAGGAAGCATTTGATCTGGCAGGAGATCCTGAGGCTTTTCCTGCCCAGCTCGAGCAGCTGCAACCTTGGACCCCTGAAGTACTTTATCACAACACCTCCTCTTGGTGGGATAAGTCTCTCGACGATAAGACCGACGAGGCGCTCAAAGCCGACAAGATGCACCGCGTGGACGTTGGTGTTTTCAACGATGTGTTGGGCTTAGGAATGAATGAAATTGCTGCTTTGGCCAGGAGTAAGCACAGGTGCCAGGCCTTTGGTACGCCTCTGCGTAGAGGTCATCAATGGGAGTACCTACAATTCGTGAAAGGGAAGTGGAACGAAGATTTTCTTGATGGGATGCTAGGAGTGTGGAAGCAATCTCCCGAGCATGCAGAAGGATTCCAACGCATGGTGGACGCATTCAACTTTACCGATCGAGCTGCGAACATGGCTACCTTCCGTCAGTACGTCCTTCCTTTATTGTCGCAGAGGAACATGTGGGCTGAATCGCAAGACATGCAAGTGGTACTGCAGCAAGTAAACGATTTAAAACTCGCGTTGAGTGGCATGCGCGTAGAAGCGTATGCCGGCGAAACTCCGGTGTTGGTTGGTTCAAACCATCTAGTAACCATCGAAGTTTATAACGCGGGATCTGAAGAACATGAGATTACCTTCAAGCACGAAAGCCTCGATACCACCTTGCAGGTGAACGCAGGAGAGAACATTTCCTTCGAAGTATCCATGAAGGCTGACAAGGAGCCTTCGAATCCTTTTTGGCTTCGTGCGCCGCACGAGGGCTGGTTGTATGGCATGGATGTAAAACGAGACGTCGGCGTTCCTTTCAAGCCCGACGCTCAGTTGGATTACATGATCAAGATGGATGGACAATGGGTGCTGGGTAAGACGACCTTGCATCGCAGATGGAATGACCGAAGCGTAGGTCAGATCGAAGAGCCTATGACATTTGTGCAGTCGGTGACCTTTACACCCAAGGTGCGCTCCAAAGTGGTGCGCAATGGGGAGGTTGTTTCCATTGATGTGGTGATTAAGGCCTTTGAAGACATCGCTTTGCTGGATATGGAAGTGGGACATCCGAAAGAGTTGACGCTTATCAATGCCGAGTGGCCAGAGGGATTGTCGGCCGGACAGGAACGAACCGTTAACCTCACCTTTAAAGCGGAGGGCTTAACGGATCCAGCAGCCATAACGTTTGCAGCCAACGTAAAAGGGGCTCGGTGCCATATGATGCAGACAGCGATCGACTATGAACACATTCCCTATGTGTTGATCCATGAAAACGCTCAAGTCAACATCATTCCCTTAAACATCGACTTTGACCCTAGCAAGCGCATTCTTTACGTTGAAGGCTCTGGAGATGAAGTAGACGATACCTTGGAGGAACTGGGCTACCAAGTTTTTCGCGACAACCTCAACGACTTGAGCACCGATCAACTGCATTCGTTTGATGCAATCATCACAGGCATACGCGCCTTCAACCGCAACGATGATCTTGCAGCCAATGCAAGCGTGCTCGAAAAGTATGTAGAGCAGGGCGGGAAGTTGATTGTGCAATACAATACTACCTATGACCTCAAAGTTGAACAGATTGGACCTTATCCATTGACCCTTTCGCGTAACCGGGTCACGGATGAGCATTCTGCCGTTGAAGTACTTGAGCCTAAGCACCCTGTTTTCAATTCCCCAAACAAGATAAGTACGGAAGATTGGGACGGGTGGGTCCAAGAGCGAGGACTCTACTTCGCGGGCGAATGGGACCGCAAGTACACGCCTCTCATCTCTTGGCACGACAAAGGCGAGGAGCCCGCTTTGGGAGGCTTGATTGTAGCTAAGCATTTGAATGGGCAACTTGTGTATACGGGCATATCCTTTTTCCGGCAACTGCCAGCAGGCGTTACAGGAGCTTATAAGTTGATGGTTAATCTCATAGAATATTAAGATGGGTGTAGAGGAGCCAGATAAGGACCCATTGGCCAGTGAAGGCACCAACTGGAGGCGAACATATGTCATCGTTTTGGCGTTCCTCGTGCTTCAGATCATCGTTTACGCATTCATAACCGACTACTTCGCATGAATCTGACGGATTGGATAGTGCTGCTTTCAACGCTTGGCCTGATTGTGGGCTATGGTACATGGCGTACGCGAAAGCAAAACGATCTGAACGCCTACTTGAGAGGCGGTCAAGATTCCAACTGGGCCACGGTCGGTCTGTCGGTCATGGCCACACAAGCTTCGGCGATTACCTTTTTATCCACCCCTGGCCAGGCATTTGAAAGTGGCATGGGTTTTATTCAATTCTATTTCGGACTGCCGCTCGCGCTTGTCATTCTTTCGGTGACCTTCATTCCAATCTTCTATAAGCTCAATGTTTACACGGCTTATGAGTACCTCGAGCAGCGTTTTGATCTCAATACCCGTTTGCTGACCGCCTTTTTATTCCTGGTACAGCGCGGTCTTGCTGCGGGCATTACGATTTATGCACCCGCCATTGTACTCTCCACTGTTCTTGGATGGGATCTCAATACGATGAATATCATGATTGGCCTGCTCGTAATCGTGTATACCGTGAGTGGGGGTACTAAAGCGGTGAGCATTACCCAGAAATGGCAAATGGCGGTAATCATGGGCGGTATGTTTTACGCATTCTACATGATCGTTGACCAACTGGCTCCGCATGTTTCCTTTCTCGAGGCGATAGAAGTAGCAGGCATCCATGGGAAGATGGAGATTGTCAATTTCGATGTAGATGTAAATGAACGATACACCATCTGGAGTGGCCTAACCGGTGGCCTCTTTCTTGCGCTGAGCTATTTCGGTACGGATCAAAGCCAAGTACAGCGCTATATATCTGGGAGCAATATCAGGCAGAGTCGCATGGGATTGATGTTCAATGCGGTGTTGAAGATCCCTATGCAATTCTTTATTCTCCTTACGGGGGTAATGGTATTTGTGTTCTATCAATACAACGCCCGACCGATCAGTTTCAATGAGCATGTAGTAGAGACCGTAATGTCTTCTGACAGGGCGGATGAGGGCGAGGCAATGCTAGCATCTTTCGAGGAAGTGCAAGAGCAAAAGACCGAATTGCTTCGGTCCGGTTTTTCTGGCAATGAAAATGCGCTTAGATCCCTTGAGCAAAAGCACGTAGCCCTGAATGAATCCTTTGGGGCACTTGCAGTGGAGATTGATCCAGAGGTGGAAACGAAGGATTCAGATTATGTATTCATACGTTGGATTTTGGAAAACCTCCCGAACGGAGCGATCGGCCTTTTGTTGGCCGTCATCTTGAGCGCCGCTATGTCCTCGACAGCAGGAGAATTGAATGCTTTGGGTTCTACGACGATGAACGATTTTGTGAAACGCTTGCGAAAAGACCGTTCAGAGCAACCAGGGGATGTCTGGCGAAGTAAGCTCTCAACCGTAGCTTGGGGAATCCTTGCTATCATCTTTGCACTTTCTGCTCGGTTGGTCGACAACCTCATCGAATTGGTGAATATCCTAGGCTCGCTGTTTTATGGTACCATTCTGGGAATCTTCATTTGTGCATTCTACATCAAGCGCATTGGGAGCCGAGCCGTATTGATTGCCGCCGTAACGGCCGAGACGATAGTACTCACCATGTTCTTTACTACCGACATCGGGTTCCTCTGGTACAACGCCATTGGCTGCGGCGCAGTCGTTATTTTTGCTACGTTACTGAGTATGATGCCACGAGCGTCTGCCCAGCTGAAAGACTAACGTACCCAAGATGATGGTAGGCCGATATTTTTCTCGTCATTTTTCGTTTTCGACGCTCCTTTGTTTTCTTATGCTCTTTTCTGGCGCTCAGTCTGCACAAGCCCAGGATGGCGAACGTCAATTGACCGGCGAAGTGTCTACTTCGAATTACCGAGCGCCCTTTGGCGATGACCTTGAGATTTTCAACTTAGGAACCGAGGTAAACTCAGAGTTCAGTGAATACAATCCGGTGATCAGCCCAGATGCAGAACTCATGTTGTTTACCACTCGAAATGATACCGTGACAGGAGAGAAGGTGTACGATCAGGATAGGCAGCACTTTGAGGACATTCACATAGCTCGCGCCGTCAATGGAAGGTACATAGCAGATGACAAGGTAGATCACCCTCTGACGACCTTCGTTTCAACCGTGAATTCTCGGAAGCATGAGGCCCTGTGTACATTCAAGAGGAGGCGGGAACGATCGTTCTGTTTAAGGAAAACGATCTCTGGTTCAGTAAGTTAGAAGACGGCGTCTACGGCGAACCTGAACGTTACTCGAAAAACATCAATTTCAAGTATTACCACAGGCATGCATCCCTTACGAAGGATGGAAATACGATGGTATTTACAGCGGAGGTGCTCGACAAGCAATTAAACCGATTCCACTTAGACATCTTTCGAACAGAAAAGGATGCGGAAGGCGTTTGGTCCAAGCCTGTACGACTCCCAACCTTTATCAATTCGCCGTACAACGAAGACAGTCCTGAGATTTCGCCCGATGGAAAACTACTTTTCTTCAGCAGTGATAGGACGGATGGAGTAGGCGGATACGATGTCTACTACGTAGAGCTGTTTCGCAATGACAGCGTGTTGCATCGGCTAGCGGCGCCCATCAATAGTCCGGCGGACGACATCTACTTCAAAATGATCGAAGATAGTTCCGTGGCCTTCTTGTCTTCGAATCGCCTTGGAGGCTTTGGAAACATGGATATATACAAGCTAATCTTCCACAAGTTCGATACAGAATCCTGTGATCCAAGCAATCTCAAGCATACGCAGCTCGTCATGAACGGACCCGACACCGTGCTGGTCAATTCGAAATTAGTGATGAATGCACGGGGAAGTGAAGTAGGAGGGTTGGCCCCGCGTACAACGCATTGGTACTTAAACGACAGCTTAGTAGGCATTACAGATCGCCTTGATATCCCAGCCGATAAGGAAGGGCAATTCGAGTTGCGCCTGTATGCTAGCGTGATTGATGAAAAGCGTCTGCTATTTCAATCCTCATGCGCATCAAAGACCATCCATGTACTTCCTCAAGATGCTTACGCGAAGCATTCCCCAGTAGCGAAGATCTTAGAAGGTATTTCGGAAGATGTGAGCGAGCGTCAGTTCTTAGCAGCGCTTCCACTGCCGAGTGGAGGGCTGGGGTTGAAGAATGATGTGGTAACCACCTATATCAATGCTCCGGTGATTATACCAGTGATGAAGAACGATGAGACGGACGATGTTGGGGCCTTGAAGTTGCAAACCATTGGAAGGCCGCTGAACGGAAGCGCCGTAATGAAAACCTTGAGAAGGGAGAAATCCGCTATCAACCCGCAAAGGATTATGCCGGGCTAGACGCTTTCAAATATACCGTTAGAAGTCCCTATGGAAAGATAGGGACGGCTTGGGTCGGAGTGCGCGTATTGGACAACAGTCTTTTTAGCTTGAATAAGAAAATAAAGGATGATGTGGTCAGTACGCCAATGAATCAATCCATCAAGATCCATCTTTTTGAGAACGACACGATTCCAGAAGGTATGCACCTGAGGATATCGGGAACAACGCTACCGGTGAATGGCGTATTGAATGGAATAGACCTAAACAATGGCGTTGTGATCTACTCACCGGCCGAGGATTTCATAGGATCGGATATGTTTACATACGCCGTGAATTATCCAGAAGAAGGTGAGCAAAAGGCTTTTGTGAGGGTGCATGTATTGGGGCCTAAAGGCGCAATGCCTTTGCGCACGCATCCTGACTTTGCCTCTACCATGGAAGGGAAACTCATATCCCTCAACGTCTTCCTAAACGATGGATTCAACGAATCCGACGCGCCAAGGATCACTGCCATTTCGAAGACCAACAATGGTGCTTCACAGATCTATGACGCAGAAGAGGGTACAATTGTGTACGCACCCTTTAAGTCGTTTCATGGATACGAATACTTTACGTACACCGCTACTTTGAAAGATGGTTCCAAACACGTAGAAGCCATAAGCATTCACGTAGAACCTGAAGAACTGATCTTAGCCTCGGTGGATCAGGCAGAAGAAAACGTAGGTGACGCAGTCCAAAAGGCGCCATCCGAAATGTATAATATCACTGAGCTGGACGAGGATAAGGTGAACGTGAAGGATAGGCCGGCAATCGCCTTGGAACAAGTCTATTTTGATTTTGACCAGGTCTATGTACGGGCAGATGCACGCCAGACCATGGATAAAAACATTGCGCTGCTAAAGGAATACCCCAAAGCGGTCATTCAAGTGGTCAGTCATTGCGACTCAAGAGGACCGAAGGCGTATAACATGATCCTATCGGCCAGAAGGGCTAAGTCTACGGTGGATTATCTCGTGCAACAAGGAATTGGAAAAGATCGCATAGTAGCTTCGGTTGGTGTGGGTGAAGACAATCTTGTCAACGATTGTGGTGATGGAGTGCCATGTTCAAAGGCAGATCATCAAATGAACCGACGGTCAGAACTTATCGTAGTAGGTTCTTTACGCTAGTCACCCTCCAACGCGTTTTGTCTTGTAGCCCTTGTCCTTCAGATAGGCCTCCACTTTTTCGCGTTGATCTCCCTGAATAATGATTTCTCCGTCTTTGGATGAGCCTCCCGTTCCGCAATGCGATTTAAGCGCTTTACCGAGCTCCTTCAAATTTTCTTCTGGCCCTTCAAAACCGCGCACAATTACCACGGCTTTTCCACCACGTCCTTTCGTTTCTCGATGAAGATGAAGCAGTTGGTCAGAAGGTGAAAGACTCTCTTCAGGTTCTTCGCTGTCGTTCGAAGAAAAATTCGGGTTGGTGCTGTATACAAAATCTCCAAATGACTGGAATGTGTTCTTTTTTTGCTTGGCCATGGTCACGGTATCAGTACATGCAATGATCTGGGACGAACTTCGAAGGTAAGGCTTGACGCTGTTGCTACTACTTCACCGTCTATGTGCAACTCAGCCATGTCGAGATTTTCAAGGGTAAATCGACCCCCAGTCAAGACTTCTACGAAAGGACTTTTGTGCAGCGTACTTAAAAACATCCGAGAAGCCAACGTCATCATGTTCACGGTGGGTACTTTCTTTACGATGATCAGTTCCAGTTGGCCATCATCATCGGCTCCCGTTGCGTTGACTACGGCATTGTTGCCCAGCTGGGAAGTATTTGCCAAGAGAACGGTCATTGCCTCTACGTTGATGGGAAGTGCGTCTTCAGGATATATGCGGAAGCGGGTAGAGGTGTAGGATAGAGATGCATCCAGACTTAGTTTGATATAGTTGCTAAACCCGCGTTCATTTGCTTCATCAAAGAGGCGTGCTACATGCCCATCAACTCCCACGCCAGCGAATCCTATCCCGGGTCTATCGTTGACCCTAAACGTGTCTACGGTTCGTCTCTTTCCAGCCAGCATTTGCTCCAGCGCAACCGAGGGTTTCATAGATATACCGAGATGTCTGGCGATGCCATTTCCAGAGCCCGTAGGAACGATGCCTAGGGCTGTGCTACTTCCGATCAATTGCGTTGCTACCTCCTGGACACTGCCGTCGCCCCCCACCGCTATTACTGCCTCGCGGCCTTCTTCACAAGCCCGTTTGGCGAGATCGATGGAGTGTTGAGCGGATTGACTGATTTCTATATCTAAACGCTCGGGGTCCCTGTATTGGTCAATGTTCTGGATGAAAGTTTTGCTTGATCCGGCACCAGAATGGGGGTTTACAATGCATAAAAAAGGCCTCTTCGGGAGGCCTTTCGTATTTTCTAACATGGAAGGCATAACTTATTGCCGCGTACCTTCTAAGCGACAAGTGTAGGTCTTGTTGCCATTGATAATGGTATAATCAATGGTGATCGTAACATTGTTCGTATCAGCGATGTCGATGATGCCATTTCCGCTGATCGATCGCTCGTTCCCGTCAGGGTTCTGATTGAAGATCGAAAACTTCAGCGTAGACTTCTGTGCACCGGCTTGAATTTTAGAGAAGAATCCAACAATGGGAAACTGATTGGCATTGAATACGTTGGATAGTTCGATGCGGGTAGGATTCAGCAGGTTTCGGCTTACTTCCATGTAATGTCCCTGCAAGGTGTCTACTGGATCACAGAATTCGCTGATCTGGTAGGTTCCGATAAATTTAGCGCGGGTTTCTACTTCACAAAGCTCGCCTTCGTACCCTTCTTGACAAATACAATCTCCGTTCTCACACAGCCCAAAAGCACACTCCACATCATTGAGCTCACAGAGGTCTAAGCTGTCGCACGTAGGACCTGAATATCCTTTGAGACAATCGCACTCACCATCGTTGCAGGTTCCACCGTTGCTGCAATCGTCATCACATTGGTTACACGCTACAGAAAAGACGGTTAGAAAGGCCACAAGTGTGGGTAGAAGGAGCTTCTTCATCATGAGCTTAATTTTGAGGCGTAAATATATGAAAATCGCTTGCGCGACTTCCTTCCTTGAGAATTAGACGTCGACGAAAATGAAATTAGTTGAATCCGAGGCATGCATTGTTCGTGGCTGAAATTTCATTTACTTTGTGAGGAATTTGAAATCCATCTAAAAATGAAAAGAATCACACGAACTGCAATGTTTTTCTTGTTTACTGCCGCTGTATTGACTGCATGTGGTGGTGGGGGAGAATCTCACGATGAAGGACATGACGACGCTGCTACGCATGTAGAAGCTGCCATGGACGATGCTGCTGAAGAAGCAGAAGAAGCAATGGAAGAAGTCTCAGAAGAGGTTGAAGCCACTGCTGAAGAAGTAATGGAAGAAACTGCTACTGAACTTACCCAGCCAATCGGCGATGCTAAGGTTATTAAGCCAGGCGCAAAGACTGAAGCTGAGCCTGAAAAGGAGCTAACCAAGCCAATCGGCGATGCTAAGGTGATCAAGAAGAAGTAATTCTCTCTTACTATGAAATAAAAAAGCCCCGAGTAATCGGGGCTTTTTTTATGGGGTACATCAAGGAATGGATCACTGACGCGTGAACGTAGCCGTGCAAGAAACCGTTCCAATCGATGAGTCGTCCAAGGTGTAATCGATCACTAATTCAGTTCCATCGGCACTCAAAGTGCCTGAACCCGTCATGGTAAATCCATCCTCAGGATTCTGAGCAGGAATGGTGATTTTGTTCCCATCTACTTCGGCGATAATGGGATTCTCCCAATCGCCTCGATAGAGATAAGAGATCTCAATCTTGTACACATTGCCCGAAGTCGTCTTGATCGTTGAACCATAAGTGTAATTCTGATCGCACTCTTCGTCTACATCGTAGGCACCGTAAAACTTAACGCGTTCTTCGATCTTACAAGCGTCTCCTTCATAATAATCGTCACAGGCACAGGCTCCGTTTCCGAAGGTGCCGTTCACGCATTCCGTCTCGCAAAGGTCTCCGTAGAAGTTTTCAGGACAGTCGCATATGCCTTCTTCGTCGCATACTCCGCCGTTCTCGCAAACCACATCCTTGCATGGGTCTTTGCACGAGTTGAGAAAGAGAAGCCCTGTAAAAGCCATCACTAGGCCGAGATAATTTAATGTTCGCATGTTCATAGTATAACCGGTTAAGTGGAGCATTATCGATTGAAGTTGAGTACGCACAAGATAGCGTTGCTGTCAAACACGCGCTTGATGGTAATGGTGAAATTCTCGCCATTTAACGAAGCAGGCGCGGTTGATTCAACCGAGAACTTGGTTCCATTCGCATCCTTTACATTCTGCTTAGGGATTTCAAGTTGGTTGTCATCGTTGATGATTCCAAATCCCTTCGTATCGCCCGCAGTCGTGAGGTTAGTTACACTGACGTAGTTGGCAGCGAACGAACTATCTGGATCTGGATGAACCATTGCTGAAATGGTAGATGGGACATTCTGTCCATTGCAGTCAGAAGCCACTGAATAACTCGCGATCCAGTCAAGGCGCATTTCTGTACCGCAACTCTCTCCTGTGAAGCCTGGGTAACAAACACACTCGCCGCTCGTCTTCTTGTAAGTTCCCTCTTCGCAAAAAGTCTCACAGCTAGGACCGAAATAATCTTTTTCGCAATCACATTTTCCATCGTCACATACACCGCCGTTGAGGCAGTTAACATCATCAGTGATGCACTTGTCTTCAATTTGACAGCTGTCGCCAGAAAATCCAGCCAAGCAAACACAGGTTCCATCTTCGCAGGTTCCATCGTTGCTGCATTCGACGTTCTTACACTTGTTGCAACTTGCCAACGCAACCACGAATGCAAGCGCTGTAAATAGGAATAGAAATCTTTTCATGTTGAGATTTGGTTAGAGGTTTTGAGTAATTGGACGGGAATGTATCCAAAAGGCGGCATTGGTGAGAAGTCTTTTACGACGAATGGGCGAATTTCTTAGACAAGCGTGTTCGGTTAGCTACATTTGACTTCTCATTTTCACCGCATGAAATTCAATCGAGGTTCCCTTTCTGATGAAACCCTCATTACCATCTACCGAAAGCTGCTGTTACCGCGGCAAATAGAGGAGAAGATGCTCATCTATCTTCGACAAGGCAAGATATCGAAATGGTTCAGCGGTTACGGTCAAGAGGCAATCAGTGTGGGGTGCGCCTACGGGCTCGATCCCGAAGCCTTTATGTTGACCATGCATAGAAACCTAGGGGTTTTTACGACCCGGGATGTTCCTCTGGAAAGACTGTTTGCCCAATTCCAAGGAAAAGCTGAAGGGTTTACCCAAGGACGCGACAGAAGTTTTCATTTTGGATCCATCGAGCATCGCATTGTTGGAATGATCTCCCACCTTGGACCTCAACTGGGTATAGCGGATGGCATAGCGCTGGCCCAAAAGATGGATAATACAGGTAAGCCTACCTTGGTATTTACCGGTGATGGTGGGGCCAGCGAAGGTGATTTTCACGAAGCATTGAATGTCGCGGCGGTTTGGGAACTACCTGTCATCTTCGTGGTAGAGAACAATCAGTGGGGCCTGAGCACGCCGAGCAATGAGCAGTTCAAATGCAAGCAGTTCATAGACAAAGGCATCGGCTACGGAATGGAGGCGATTCAGGTGGATGGCAACAACATTCTCGAGGTCATTGATACGGTGCAACAGCTCAATCTTTCTATGAAGGAAAACCCACGCCCTGTGCTGTTGGAGTGCGTCACCTTTAGAATGCGAGGACACGAGGAGGCCAGTGGAACCAAGTACTATCCTGAAGGTTTACAGGCCGAATGGGGGCAAAAGGATCCTTTGGAAACGTACGAGGCCTATCTGCTCGCTTCTGGGGTGTTGAAGGAAGAGCAAGCCAAGGCTTGGAAGGAAGCATTGAAAGTGTCGATTGGAAAGGCTTTTGAAACCGCGATGTCCTATCCAATTATTACCGCTGATCTTGACAAAGAAGTGCAAGATCTATTTGCGAAAGGCAACACTGATGCGGTGGCGCCGGAGGGGAATGCAAAAGACATGCGGTTTATAGATGCCATTGCGGATGGATTGAACGAGGCCATGAAGCAACACCCTAACCTAGTACTCATGGGGCAGGACATTGCCGACTATGGTGGGGTGTTCAAAGCCACAGAGGGTTTAATGGACCGCTATGGGAAAGACCGTGTTAGAAATACACCATTGTGTGAGTCAGCTATTCTCGGTGCGGGATTAGGACTGAGCATTGCGGGAAAGAAGTCAATGGTGGAAATGCAGTTTTCAGATTTCGTGACCAGCGGATTCAATCAGATCGTAAACAACCTCGCCAAGATCCACTGGCGTTGGGGGCAGCAAGCGGATGTTGTAGTGCGCATGCCTACCGGGGCAGGAGTGGGAGCGGGGCCCTTTCATTCCCAGTCTACCGAAGCTTGGTTCTTCCACACACCAGGGCTGAAGATTGTGTATCCCTCTACGCCTGAAGATGCCAAAGGACTCTTGCTCGCGGCATTCCAAGACCCCAATCCCGTCATGTTCTTCGAGCATAAGTTCTTGTACAGAAGCCTGACCGGATCAGTGCCTGAGGGGTATTACACTACCGAAATCGGCAAGGCCAAGCACGTACGAAGTGGTGAAGATGCGTCCATCATCACCTACGGCCTCGGGGTGCAATGGGCCATGAGGGTACAGGAAGAGTTTCCGGACCATTCGTTTGACATCATTGATTTGCGAACCTTAGCCCCGCTGGATATGGATGCAGTTGTTGAGTCGGTTCAACGCACGGGAAAAGTACTGGTGCTGCACGAAGATTCCTTGACCGGCGGAATAGGGGCGGAAATCGCTGCCCGCATCAACGAAGCGTGTTTTGAATTCCTAGACGCTCCAGTGGTACGATGCGCTAGTATTGACACACCAGTTCCTTTTGCAGCGGTTTTAGAAGAGCAGTTTCTCGCCATGAATAGGCTGGAGGAAAGGCTTCGACATCTCTTGGATTATTAACTTTGCAACCCTAAGAAAAATGAAAAAAATGAAAAAAATGAAGAAAATATTATTTGTGTCCGCACTGATGTTGGCCTTAGTGTCTTGCCAAAACGGCGCTGAGAAATCAGGGGAAGAGAGCACCGATACCACGGCTGTAGTCCAAGAGGAAGCGCCGACCTTGGCAGTAGCATACTTCGGGTCTGAGATCACCGATGAAGGGGCGATCGAAGTAGATGAGGCACCTGCTAAGCTGGGAGAAATGGATTCCGTCGATCTCAAAGTAGTGGGTAAAATTAATAAGGTTTGTCAAGTAAAAGGCTGCTGGATGACCATGGGCTATGGCGAAGGAGAGAGCATGCATGTTTCCTTTCGCGACTATGGCTTCTTCGTCCCAAAAAACATCGACGGCAAAGACGCGGTGATCGATGGTACGCTTTACATGGAAACTACGAGCGTTGAGGACTTAAAGCACTTTGCTGAAGACGAAGGATTGTCTGAAGATGAAATTGCAATGATTACCGAGCCTGAAACGCGTTTGACGTTTGTAGCCGATGGCGTGATCGTTAAGGACTATACCGTTGAAGTAGGCTCAGCTGATGAGAACGAGCAGAACTTGGAGGAAGCAGAAGAGCACGATCACTCTGATCACGACTAACGAACCTCACATCATTTAGCAGAAGCCTCGCCATCGCGGGGCTTTTGTTTTATGACCAAACGTAAGCTTTGGTCGTACGTAAAGTAGTTCCACATCCATTCCAAGAAGATAAAGAGCCGGTTTTTCACCCCGAGGATCGACATCAAGTGAATGAATAACCAGAAAACCCAGGCCACGAATCCTTGAAATTTTATGTAAGGGAGGTCGACGACCGCCTTGTTTCGTCCTATGGTAGCCATCGATCCAAGGTCGTTGTAACGAAAGGGCTTCATTTCTTTCCCCTTTAGCTCGTTCAGTAGATTGACGTAGAGTCGGTCGGCTTGTTGAATGGCTACTTGCGCTACCTGGGGATGGCCTTTGTCGAAATTGCCTTCCTCCATGATGGCCACATCGCCAATCACAAACACATTCTCTGAACCCAGCATCTTGTTCGTGCGATCCACCTTCACACGGCCGTTGGCTACGATTAAATTTTCAGGAATGCCTTCCAGTATGTTTCCTTTAATGCCTGCGGCCCAGATGAGGCTGTTGGTGATGAATGTTCTCCCATCTTTCGTCTTCACCATATGGCCGTCGTAGGACTCTACCAGTGTATTTACCTCCACCTTGACACCCATTGACTTGAGAAAGTCTTCCGATCGTTTGGATGCAACCCCGCTCATGGGGCCCAATAAGCGGGGAGAAGCCTCGATCAAGTGGATTTGCATGGCGCTAAAGTCCAATTCTGGATAGTCTTTGGGCAGGACGTAGGATCGCATTTCAGCCAGCGCGCCAGAAACCTCCGTGCCAGTGGGGCCACCTCCAACCACCACCACATTCATCAAGGCTGCTCGTTCCTCGACTGAATCTGCCACCAGCGCAGCTTCCATGCACTCGAGGATGCGATTGCGCAGGAAAAGCGACTCTTGTACCGACTTCATGGGTAGCGCGAAGGCTTCAATCTGTTTGTTGTTGAAATAATTGGTGTCTGCGCCGGTTGCAATGACCAACTTGTCATAAGAAACCGGTCCAATGCTGGTGTCAATGCTATTTGATGCCGTGTCAATGCGATTCACTTCCGCCACCCGGAAGTGAACGTTGGCGGCTTTATGAAAGACCTTTCGTATGGGAAACGCGATAGAACTGGGCGCCAAACCGGCGGTTGCTACTTGATAAAAGAGGGGTTGGAATTGATGGAAGTTGTTCTTGTCGATCAACACCACCTGCACTGGCTTGTTCGCCAACTTTCGCGCTAGTCGAAGCCCAGCAAAGCCAGCGCCTAATATGACGACGCGGGGTGCTTGGCTCTTAGGTAATTGACTGGTCATAAAAAAAAATGCTTCCGCAAAGGGAAGCATTTCTTAAGGTCATTGACAAGGGTTAAAAGAATTTATCGACTGATCACAATCGGCTTGACGATGAATCCATCATTCGTGCGAATCAACAGGTTGTAACGACCCGTTTCAAGGCCATCCAATGGAAGTACCGTTTCGCCATCTTTCCATGAGCGAATCATACGCCCACTCATATCGAGCATGTCGAGTTGTTCGATGAATTCAAATTGACCGTCTATGTAGATTTCTCGGTTGGCTGGATTTGGGAACACCCGCACCCTTACCGATCCGATCTCTGCTACGCTCGTTACCGTGCCTACATCGTTCGTAATGACCTTTTCGCATCCGTTGGCATCAGTAATGGTTACAGAGTAAGGACCACTGCAAAGGCCGAGGGCTTCATTGCCGTCGAGTCCACTGTCGTGCGACCACGTGTAGGTATAGGGTGAAGTTCCACCCGTCACTGTCAACGTGATCATGCCGTCGCAGAATCCTTCGTTCGCTGAATCGCTGACGACTCCCACCGAAATACTGTCTGGTTCTGTAAGGTCAAAGGTTGCGATGTCCGTGCATCCCGCACTGTCTGTCATGGTTACCGAGTAGGTGCCGGCAGTGAGGCCCGTAATCGTGCCCCCTGTAAATCCATTAGACCAATCGAACACCCATGGAATGGTACCCTGTCCTGCCGATACAGTAATGGAACCATTAGAGTCTCCATAACAACTCACATCGGTGAGGATGGTTGCGCTCTCGTTGATCTCGGCAGTCGTTTCTACGATGGATTCGGAGAAGACATCTGTGCAACCAAGGAAGTCGGTAACGGTAACGCTGTAAGTGCCAGCGCTTAGGTTGGAGATGATTGCCGACGTGCTACCGGTATTCCATGAGTAGGTGAAAGGACCGTTGCCCGTCAGCATGTTGACTTGCATGAATCCATTGGCTTGTCCACAATTCTCATCGCTTTTGGTAAATGTGCTGATCAGGCCTGATCCGTTGGAGATTACTTCTCCTGAATCAATGGCCGTACAACCATTTATATCCGTAACGGTAACGGTATACACTCCTAAAAAAGCATTCGTAATCACACTATCCGTACTTCCCGTGCTCCAGAGGAAAGAGTAAGGAGACGTTCCGCCCGTTGGTTGAACGCTGATTTCTCCGTCGCCTGCAATGCAAGAGGTTCCGGTAATGGTAAAGGCCAACAGCATTGGGTCTGGAGAAAGTACAATGGCCTCCAATTCTTCTTCGTTGCCATTCACATCTTCGATGGTAACAGTGTACGTACCTGAGCACAATCCGCTGATCGATGCTGTAGTGTCGCTGTTAGACCATGTGTAGCTGTAGGGGCCGCCTTCACCTCCGGTTACGTTTGAAAGGCTGATGGCGCCATCGCAATCGCCGTCACAAGAGACAAATGTAGTGTCTACACTTGCCGTGATGGGCTGAATGGGGTAAATGGTTGTGCTTCCAGTGTAGATATAATCTCCTGAATTCCCAGAGGCTCCATTGGCCGCATTTCCGACGTAATAGAAGGTTATCGTATCCGCATATGTCGGTGCTGTCCAGCTGAAACTCCACGTTCCTGAAGAGTTGTAGGTAGAGTTTTGCCGGATATACGATCGACTAGAAATCGTTGTGGCAGCTGACCCTGTACTAGCTGTATAGGTACCTCCATTGGCATTGTTGTCGCACAATACACCTGCCATGAAACCATATCGCGCAGGGCTTGGTGAGGATTGACTAACGTTCATTGAAACGGAGTAGGTGGCGCCAGGATAGTAATTGGCTGGAACGGACATGCTCACGGAACCAGATCCTGCATTCAGGGAGTAGGTATTGTGACAGCCGTTTTGACAAGTAGCACTGCTTAGCGGGCTTCCTGTTAGGTCTGAAGTGAATCCACCGCCGGAATAGCTGTTCAGGGCAATAGCCCCGATGATTGCGCACGCGGTAAAAGTAAGTCGGAGTAGCATTTTTTCCATAGGTCAGGTTTAGAGGATGTAGCGAGTTAATTATGTGTATACACACGCAAGACGGCCCTCCTTTATTCAGGTTGGGTCGGTACGTTCAATTTTTTTTACACGGTAGTTTACCGCAGAAACAAGGATGGTCATTGCAGGACTGATAAGGCAGAAGAAGCAAAAGGGCCAATAGACGGCGGTAGCCACACCCAAAACACCGGCTTGCGCTGCGCCACATGTATTCCAAGGTACGAGCACCGACGTCACGGTACCGGCATCCTCTAAGGTTCTGCTCAAATTGACAGGGTCTAAGCCGCGCTCATCGTAGGCTTTCTGATACATTTTTCCGGGTACAACAATGGCCAAGTATTGATCGCTTGCCGTGAGGTTCATAAAGATGGAACTCGCCGCGGTGGTGCTTACCAATCCGGTTTGGCCATGTGCCAAACTCAGTAGTGCTCTGGAGATGGTTTCCAAGCAACCGGTCTTTTCCATGACACCTCCAAAAACCATTGCGCACATGATCAACCAGATGGTTCCGAGCATGCCAACCATTCCACCGGCGGATAGGAGGTCGTTGAGCAAGGGGTTTTCGCTGGGGATCTGGAAGTCTCCTCCAAGTGCCGTTACTGCTGCTGAGTAGGTATTCGAGAATGTTCCTTGTGCCACAAGACCATCGATCATTTCTCCTTGAAACACAAAGCCTGCAGCGATTCCCAGAACACTGCCGATTGCTAGAGCGGGCACAGCAGGCACTCGCTTAACGATGAGTCCAATCACCACAAGTGGAACCAGAAACAACCAAGGAGAGAGCGAAAACGTAGCTTCTAGTTGATCATTCACCGCCGCTACGTTAGCCGCATCCATTTCCTTGTCAAAGGACAAGCCGATGATCAAGAAAATCAGCAGCGTTAAAAGGATACTCGGAATGGTGGTAATGGTCATGTATCGAATGTGTGAGAAGAGGTCGGTCCCAGCCACGGCAGGAGCCAAGTTTGTCGTATCGCTCAACGGAGACATCTTATCACCGAAGTAGGCCCCCGAAATGATGGCTCCAGCTGAGAGTCCAACATGGATGTCCATGGTTTTGCCAATGCCCAAAAGCGCAATGCCCACCGTGGCAATGGTGCCCCATGAGCTTCCAGTGGCCAAAGAGACTACTGCGCTTATGATGCATGCGGTGAAAAGGAAGTAATCGGGGTGGAGGATTTTGAGGCCGTAGTATATCATAACGGGTACTATGCCTCCGAACAACCAACTTCCTGCCAGTGCTCCAATCATAAGTAAGACCAATAGGGCAGGTGTAGCCTGTTGAAGGTTTTCTATCACCCCATCCATCATCATCTTGAAGGGTGTTTTAAGGATCAATCCAACAATGCCTGCCACTCCACCCGCAGCGAGCAACGCGAGTTGATTAGGGTAGGATAATGCGTCATCTCCGAATACTTGAACGTTGAGCGCCAAGAGGCCGATCAAGAAGAGTAGAGGCAAGAAAGCAAGAAGAAAGTTGGGCCGCGTTTGCATCGAACGAATATGCGATTTTCAAGCAAGCAAAAAAAAAGCCCCTGCCGATGTCGGCAAGGGCTCATTCGGATTCAAGTCAATACTGCTATTCGAAGACTACCTGCAATTCAACCCTTCGGTTCTTTGCACGCCCTTCTGGAGTATCGTTGTCTGCAATTGGCTGACTTTCTCCAAACCACTTCACGATGAGTCGATCATTGGCGACGCCTTTCGAATTCAAGTACGAGCCAACGGCTTTCGCACGCTTCTCAGACATGGTCATGTTGGCCGCATCGCTGCCTACGTTATCTGTGTGCCCTGCGATCTCCAGTTTCCAATCGGTCTTGGTCACGAGTAGTTCAGCTAGTTTGTCGAGTGATTCGAAGGAACTTCCTGCAATCACCGCTTTACCTGTCTCAAACTCAAGGTTGGCAAAGGCCGTGTTCAGCACTTCTTGCTCCTCTTGCTTGATTTCCGGACAGCCTTGGTTTTCGACAACACCAGGCGTTTGAGGACAGCGGTCGTCCTTGTCATACACGCCATCGCCGTCGATGTCGCTGTATGGGCAACCAGCGTTCTCAGCAGGTCCTGCAGTATCCGGACAGCTGTCTTCGTTGTCGATAACGCCGTCGCCATCACGGTCACCGAATGGACAACCTTGATTGTCTACCGGACCTGCAACCTCTGGACAGTTGTCTTTGTTGTCGGTCAAGCCATCGTTGTCTGTATCAGGACATCCGAGCTTGTCTTTGGGACCTGGCTTCTCAGGACATTCGTCCTCGCTGTCTTTGAGGCCGTCACCATCGGTATCAGGGCAGCCTTGGAAGGCTAGGATGCCTGGCTTCTCTGGACACTCATCTTCACTGTCTTGGATGCCGTCACCATCGGTGTCAGGGCAACCAGAAAATTCTACGATACCAGCGGTGGTAGGGCATAAGTCTTCAGCATCTGCGATGCCATCACCATCGGTGTCTGGACAGCCTTTGAATTCTGCGATACCAGGCGCATCTGGACACGCATCGTCAACATCTACGATGCCATCGCCATCTCGGTCTGGACAGCCTTTGAACTCTATTGGACCTGGCGTCTCTGGACACCGGTCTTCTTTGTCCATCACGCCGTCCTTGTCGGTGTCAGGACATCCTTTGAAGTTAAGTTCTCCTGGAATTTCCGGACAATCGTCGTCTTTGTCCTTGATTCCGTCCTTATCCTTGTCTTCTTTACAACCAAACTTCCAGTTCATACCAGCGGTGAAGTTCCGGTTCTTGGTAGCCCACGGAAGGAATGGAAACATAAAGTTTGCCGTACCCAAGATGTTGTCGGTCATCGCGTAAAATTGGAAGGGTCCCAATCGCGCCGATGCACCTAGCCCAAGGTTCACGAAACTGCGGTTGTAAATGCTGTAATTGGCGTGTAAGCTGTATTTCTTATTGATTTCATAGCCGTAGGAAAGGGTGAAAGCAGCCTTAAGCTGATCCTTTGGTTTACGCAGGTTGATCAAGGCACCAACGTTGTGCTTTTCACCAAAATGAAGGTTACCCGCGAGGTTGAAATTAGTCGGGAGGCTAGTCTTGTAGGAAAGGTCGGTCGTGTCTGCACCAAATTGATTGTTCAGACTGTCCAGCATCTTATCCAGAAATCCTTGAAAAATGGTATCGGTGGAATTGCCAACATCGAGGATGGATCCATCCAATTCAAAGCCGTTGAATTCCCAATTTCCATCAGTGGCGAAATAGTTGCGCGGTTGATTGTTCCAAGTAATGGACCCGATGTCGATTACGGAAGCGCTGACCTGGATGTTCTCTGTAATGTTAAAGCTTGCTCCGAGGTCCAATCCGAATCCGCGGTTGGTGGTTCCTGGAAAAGCAAACGATCCGCTATCGTCGACGGGAATCGAAGTATTGATTTCGTAACTGCCATCTAGGGTCAGACCAAACGTTTCTTCATCCGTGGTCAGGCCGAGGTTCGACACCGCCGTATTCACGTTCGCGAATCCGAATACCATCTTGGGTCTGGCCCCGATCTGTAATCGATCGTCTTCCAGCAATTTAACAGAATACTGAAGACCGATTTCGGCAAAGGTGCTGTGGTCTACTCCTGTGCCAAGAAAAGAGGCTCTTTTCCCTAGAAGTTGATAATCGGTTGGAACGGCAGATGCGCCTGGGTCTGTTGGTGAAACTCCGTTTCCGACGAAGATCATGGTGAAAATATCCCTAGGGTAGTAAATATTGGTATTCGACCTCAAGCTGGCATTCAGCCCTAAGTAGTGCTTCTCTTTCAGGTAGAATCCAAAGTGAACGAGGTCTCTCCTGAAGTCAAAGCTGACAGTATTCGTTTCCTGCATGGCGTCCAAGGCCTCGACCGTATTGGCCATGCCTTTTCCAAACTTGCCGATGGTGGCTTTCGAAAAACCAGAGTTGCCATAGTTGAGGGTGGTTGAGCCAAAGAGAATTCCTCCGACGGTTACCTTGCATGAAGGGGTGAAGGAAGGGTTGTTAAAACTCGATTGCTGCAACAGCCGCATATTGTACTGCGTCAAGCCCAATTGAGCTTGAGCTACTTGGATCGACATCGCTAATGCGATGAGTGTGATGATCTTCTTCATAGGTAAGGCTTAGTGGGTGTGATTAGGGAAAAGAAGGAAGGCCGAGTGAATCGCGCACTGCCTCATTCAATGAATCTAGGTTGATCTCTCCGCCAATCCTCGTTTTGATGCCGAGGTTCAACTTCATGTATTGACTGCTGAAAATTTTGACGAATTCATCGTCGTCAAAACCGGAAGTATTGAATTCTAGCTCAATGACAACCGCATTCCCCTTCGCAAACATTTCGATATCATCATCGCCCGTGATGGGGTTCTCTTTATAGATACGCACATCTGTAGTCAATTGAGCCGATTCCGTCGTTGGGTTGGATGTAGGGTTCAAGTTGTTTTGAATGGCTCCTGGAATCAGCACATCGTTGTCCCTGAAATCTCCCGTGGTAGCCTCATAGAGTGGAAGAGGACCAATGGTATCAAACGTGGTGGTGTCCACTATGTATCCTTTCATGCTTGCCTGCAGAGGTATTCCGTTCTCAAAGTTCAAGCGCAGGAAGGCAAAGTCGATCACTTCTGTGAGCAGGTCTTGTTCGAAACCGTAAGCAATGGTGTCAAGGTAGCCGACTTTTCCTTTCCCCTCAAAAGGCAAGACCACCTTGGCGAAGATGTCCACACGGTCTCCCGTGATGCCCGTGCCTCCTTTAGAGGTGAGAATGGGTTGGTAATACAGGTATTTCGGTGTCGGTTCAAAAACCACCGTGAGGGCTCCTGTTGGATTTGTGTTTTCGTTGGTGATGACGTATTCTGTCGTTCCACCCGCTGTAATGTCGCCAGCTGCCACAGGTATGAACCCATCCTGTAGGTTGAAGTAGTACTTGTTTTGGTTTTGAACGTTCAAGGTGTAGATCGTGTCAAATGCCAATTCGTACTCCATGTTGGTATAGTTGTCAAAGACAAATTCTACCTCAGGGTTCAAAAATTGAAAAGAGCCGTCCTTTGATTTGCCCAACATCCTGAGGTACATATTGCGCTCAGGGAGCTCAATGGTAACGGGGAAGTCAAATGATCCGAGCGAATCTTGAAACTGCAAGAGGGTCAGAGGCTCCAATGTGTCCGTGTAGACCAATTTGAAGAAGTAGGTGCTGTCGCTACCTGAACCAAATTCGTACTCACTCAGGACTTCATTAGGTCTTGCTCCAATGACATCGCCGATGGATAAACGGGCGTCAAGTAAAGGAAACGCATAGGTCGGGCTGATGCCTACGATGTTTGGTTCCTTTTTGCATTCTACCATGGTGACCGCCAATGCGAATCCCACCAGGATCAAGGACAGTGCTTTTTTCATAAGGCTGTGGTTAGATAGTTAGCTCTCATACAATGTTAGCCAAAATAGCTACTTAGCTTACGAAAGAAGAGGGAAAAGGGTTTTAATTCTTGGTCGGATGCCACAGCGTATCGAGTCGCATGGCGTCGTCAATATCCTCATCTTCAAAGGCATTCACCCAAGAAACATTGGTGAGGAACCAACGATCCTTTTCAAAGACCATGGTAAAGGAGAACCACAACATCTGTTCGTAGGCGATGTTGGCATTGTTTCTCTCCACGATGGTCTGAAATACCAGGCTGTGGACCGTTGCAATGTCTACGTAGTAATCGATGCTCCGTTCAATTTCGTCGTATGACATGGTGTTGGCAAGGTAGAATCCGCTGCTTCCTTGAAGGAAATCGGTCACACTCCCGCCCTTTGGGGAAGAGGTTAAGCTGCTTTTTTGCACGATAGAATGAATCGTTCCTTCCTCTAGGAATAGTGCCTTCAATTCAGCCGAGCGTGTTTCAAGAGCCTCTTGCTCCATGGCGCGATAAAAGGATGTGATGACCTCGCTCGGGTTGTCAAACCTGGATTGACCGAAGCTGCCTGAAGCAAGAAGCGCAAAGAGCAGCAATGCTATGAAGGGTCGCAGTTTCATAGTAGGTAGAAGATCAATTTTGTTTTCACGCTGGCGTCATCTAGTACCCCAGGATACCAAATAAGCATACTCTTTACGAACGACTGGGCCCGCTCGATTTCAGCGCCACTTAGGTCGCCAACGTAACCGAGACGAGCAAATCCATCTTCTTCTATGACCACAGTAAATGGGGAACCCTCGAGCGAACTATCCATGGTGGCTGCAAAGGAGGAGAGTAAAGAAGTGAACAGTGCAGGGTCTCCAGGGTATTCAGGCGCCACCTGCAGTTGGTCGACGTTGTACACCTTGTTCGGGTCGTAGTCAGCTTCCGTTGACGTAGAAGTAGTCGTATCTGGTTCAACTTGCGATATGGATCCGATCCCCAGTTTCAGGTCTTCTGAAAGCTCTCTTGGCCATAGCTCCTCGCTGAAAGGGTAGGCTTCCACCTCGTTCTGAATAACAAGGCTCGCGATCTTCCAGCCGTTTTGTTGGATCAACTGAACGCTTTGCATGCTGCGAAGGCGAAGGGTGTCGCCGTTTTGCCTATCGATCAGTCGCGTATACAAGCTGAGGTATGCAGTGGCCAAGTGACCGTAATAACGGGATAGTATGACAACAGGCTGCTGGTCTACTTCAAAAAGTTTCGTGAGCGTGTCGATTTGGACAGCGTAGGCTTGTGGTGTAAACGAAATGGCTTTGGTGCTTCCGTCTTCTGCGTAGGTTACGACTTGACAGCGTGCCGTCGGCAAAAGGTGATCGTTGGGGTTGAAGTCAGCCCTGGAAGAGGCGTGATAAAAGGCATCCAAGGCGTCTACAGAAGTGCTCGGCAACTGCGCGAGGAGTGACGTGGCGAAACACAGCAGGGCAGCGGTAATTGAGTAGAGTATGCTATGTTTACGTATTGCAATCATCCGAAGATATTTCCCATTCCAGGCATCATGCTGGTCGCAGCAGATTTCATTTCTGTCTCGTTGACCTTCTCTGCCTTGTTGAGCGCATCGTTGGTGGCCAATAAAGTGCAGTCCTCCAGCATTTCCTTATCCGTAAGTAGCGACGAGTCAACAACTTCTATGCCTTTAATCACGCGATTGCCGTTGCAGGTAACTTTTACTTTTCCTTCGGGAGAAACGCCTTCTACAGTAATGGTCTCAAGGCGAGCCTTGATCTTATCCATTTCAGCCTTCGCTGCCTGTAGCTTTTTCATCATGTCAAACATCCCACTTCATTTTTTACAAAGGAAAGGAATGCTTTTCAACCTAAAATAATTTCTTTGCGCCGAGTCTAACCAAATCACCTGTGATGTATCGAACACTGGCCACGAGCGTACTTCTTACTGTTTCCATTTTTTGTCGAGCTCAACCTGGAATGGATTGGGGTGTACCCATGTCATACCACCACTTACTGCTTGAGTCACCGGCTTATGAAAACATAGGTTACGAATACACTCCAGGGGGTAGCAATTCGGCCACTCGATTGTACCCGCCGGAGCTGAACAAGATCAGTGAGGCATTTCTCGCTCACATTGAGCGTCAGCGCGTCGTCGAAAGTCACAACGGGCCGTTGGGGCCGACATACCCTTCTTCACTTGGAGATTGGTCCATGGGCAAGATATTGAACATGCGCGCATCGGGATCTCTCGAACCTTTCGGTAGGTATTTCATGGATGTTTCAAAAACGGAGAAAATAACCCAGAAAGATGATGGGATTTACCGGGACGACGAGGCTTTTATCGTGGAGGGGCGGATTGTTCGTGGATTTGATACGGTTTACACGCAAGATCTTGCTACGGGAGAGCTGGTAGAAAGGGTGATAGAATTGAATACTGGGTTTCGCGAGAGTGCGGCAGGACTCGGATTTACAGAATTGTGGTCCTACGACAAGAAGAAGGCTTCTTTCCATAAAGAGATCAAGTACCTGTCTTTGGACGAGGGTGTCTTTTACAATGAGACCTTCCGCGGGCTTCGTTCCTTGCTCAATTTCAAGACCGCAAAATTCAATAAGAAATACTTGGGTACAGAAGGGTTGATTCGCAAAGGCATGCAGTCTACTGAATTCTTTGACCGCGACTTTAGGATTGAGGGTGAATGCTTTTCAGAGGGCATGGCCAAATCTCCGCATGCCATTGGATACATCGAGCCCAGTGATCGGATAACGATGATCATGAATATTATTGAAGGTGTAAATTCAGGCCAACTTTCTATTTACCACCACAACTTCATTGATTTTGATCCCGCGACGGCCAAGAAGGCGAGTGTTGAGGAGTTCTTTGAAGCCCAGTCTGTGTCTGAAACGGTTTATTATGAGGATCTCGAGACGGGTGAGATGGTAGAAGAAGTGGTGACAAATGACTTGGTGCTGGAGGAGGTCATCGGATTTCAGTTTTTTGAAGATTGGTTCATCGATTCGGATAATTTCTCCATGTACAAGCGGGTAAACGGAATGGTGATGCTCAAGCTTGCCCTGGATGAAACTGGAGAAGTGAGAGGGGTAAAGGCTTTCACTCCGTTTTACATCAAGTTTAATCCTAGGATGTAAGCAAAAGCTTACAGCGCTGGCGTGAATGTCAAACTACACTTCAACATCCAGGTAGCGAAAGGCTAACTCAAGAGAGTCCAACAAAAAAGCCCTGCGAAAGCGGGGCTTTTTTGTTTTATTTCTCAGTGATGTTAAGCTTGATGTTGGGTGCCGTGTGCACCGTTCCGTCTTTTCCGCTCACCTTGACATCGAAGACTTCGATGCTGTTGCCTATTTGCAATGCCCCTACGTATGCTTTGCAGTTGTTGCTATAGTTCGCGCCTTTGTTGCTGCATTCACTTACTCGCTCGCCTCGGTCTAAGCGCAGTTTGTAGGTGATCACCTGCCATCTTTCGTCGTCATCGTATTCGGTGACGAAAATGCCGCGGGTGCGAAGGATGTCGCTGAGTTTTACCTCGGCGTTGTCTTTTTGTCCTGCGAGGTGGGTGATGAGTATCACCTCTTCTGCGTTGGTGGAGTCTTGAGCATGGCCTGTCATACTAAAGAAGCTGATGGCTAAGAGGAGTAGGGTCAGTTGAGGGAATCCTAAAATCTGTTTCATTCCGTCGGGGTTTGCTTCAAAATTAGAACAGCCTTAGCAAAAGTGATGCCTATATCTATGTCAAAGATTTTTTACTACCAAAATGAAAGGGCAGCGATTACACATTCCCTCGGTTCAACAAGTATTTGCTGTGCTGTGGTTTAATGTACACTTGCTTTTATCGATCAGAGACTTTTCAGCTTGGTGTTTCGATTGAGTTTCCAACCCCAGCAAGGCCTCCCATCCATGGTTGATAAAATCTACAGAAAACAATTGCTAAAAATATTAGTAAACCATAATATTGTGGAAAGCTGGAGAGTGAAAAGCTAAAAGCTAAAAGTGAAAAGTGAAAAGTGAAAAGTGAAAAGTGAAAAGCCAACAGTCAACAGCCAACAGCGAACAGCCAACAGTCAACAGCCAACAGCCAACAGCCAACAGCCAACAGCCAACAATGTCATCGCCTACGAACAAACATATCCTTCACCTCGACCTCGACTCGTTTTTTGTGTCGGTAGAGCGGTTGCTTGACAGTCGGCTCAACGGTCGGCCTGTGCTCATTGGGGGGACTACCGACCGTGGGGTTGTGGCGGCTTGCAGTTATGAGGCGCGGGCGTTTGGCATCCATTCGGCCATGCCGATGCGGATGGCGCGTGAGCTTTGTCCGGAGGCCATCGTGATCAAGGGCAATAGTGGAACTTATTCCAAGTACAGCGACATGGTGACCGAGATCATGCAGGAGGAAGTGCCCGTGCTAGAGAAGACCTCGATCGATGAGTTTTATGCAGACCTGACGGGCATGGACCGCTTTTTTGGCTGCGCGAAGATGGCCGATGAGTTGCGCTACAAGATCATCAAGGAGACGGGCTTGCCCAACTCTTTTGGCTTGTCGATCAATAAGACGGTGTCTAAGGTCGCTACCGGCGAGGCCAAGCCCAACAACCGGCTGGAGATCGCGAAGGGAGAGGAGAAACATTTTCTGGCGCCGCTGTCGGTGCGCAAGATTCCGATGGTGGGAGAGAAGACCTACCAAACCTTGCGTAACCTAGGTGTTCAGCGCATCAAGACGGTGCAGGAGATGCCGCAAGACATGATGGAGCGCGTGCTGGGACAGAATGGAAGCGTGATTTGGAAGAAGGCGAATGGCGTCGACAACAGTCCGGTCATTCCCCACAGCGACCGCAAGAGCATCAGCACCGAACGTACGTTTGACCGCGATACCACCGATGTGGTCAAGCTCAAGGGCATCATGCTGGCCATGGGGGAGAACCTCGCCTTTCAATTGCGCCGCGGCAAGCGGCTCACGGGCTGCGTTACCGTAAAGGTGCGCTACTCCGACTTTCAGACACAGACCCTGCAGGCGCGCATTCCCTACACGTCGGCAGACCACATCCTCATCGAAAAGGTCCTGGAGCTGTTCAACAAGGCTTACAACCGCCGCTTATTGGTGCGACTGATCGGCGTGCGCTTCAGTCACCTCGTCGGCGGGGGCTACCAGATCAACCTGTTCGAAGACTCTGAAGAATACATCAACCTCTACCAAGCCATGGACCGCATCCGTGAACGTTTCGGCGACCGCGCCGTCCTCAGGGCCTCCGGTATCCACGCCCGCACCATAGGTCGGAGTAATCCCTTCGACGGCAAAGCGCCGATGTTGTTAGCTAATCGAAGAGCGTGATGCGTACTGTAGAGATCATACCCTACACACCTGAGTACCGCTCGCTTGAAAAGGACCGTGGTAGAAGTCGCCTATTCGGTATTCTGTTCTTTTGGCTTGACCCAAAAGAACCAAAAGGTCAAGGCTGTGGAGAGCAATTCACTGCGCTTCCTCGCCTGACCCAATCTCGGCCGAGTGATCTTCGCCGCCGGCGAAACTTTTTGGTCTCGCTAGGGTCAGTCGGCGGTTCCCGCGAATTTCTCTCCAAGGCCGGTCGTTTTTTTGTGATTGAAAGGACCGGCCTTGGAATTGGGGAGTGTGTGCTTTCAAACGTCAAAAGAAGAGCGGGATCTGAAGGAGCTAGGAGCTAGGGGAGGTTAAGTGTAATAGATATAGAGAATGAGAAATTTTAAAACATTGAAAGTTTGGCAGTTAGGGCAGAAGGTAGCCACTAAGGTTTGCCGTCTGACATCGACCATGACAGGGCAGGAGCAATTTGTATTTGCATCCCAGCTTGCTAGGGCAGCGATCTTGATTCCTAGCAATATTGCTGAGGGTAATAGCAGGCAGAGTCGAAAGGAATATGCGAGATTCATTGAAATTGCGCTTGGATCT
This sequence comes from uncultured Flavobacteriales bacterium, assembly GCA_943788725.1. Lineage (GTDB taxonomy): Bacteria > Bacteroidota > Bacteroidia > Flavobacteriales_G > Salibacteraceae > SHAN690. The sequence continues at coordinate 127,495 of CALSRJ010000001.1, forward strand.
GCGTTTGAGCTTGAAACACAACTTTTAGTGCTGAAGAGCCTTGAATTTGCTTCAGAAGATACAGTCACAAACCTAATCGAAGAGGTGGAAGAGGAACAGCGCATGCTCTCAGGACTCTTGAAGTCGTTACGAATCCCCCTAGCCCCTAGTTCCTAGCCCCTAGCTCCTATGTTAACCAACACCCATACCTACTTCAGCCTGAAATACGGCACATGGAAGCCGGATAACCTGCTGCAGCAAGCGCTGGAGTGGGGGTATGATAGCGTGTGCGTTACTGACATCAACAACACTTCCGCTTGTTTGGATTGCATACGTATCGGGCAAAAGCTCGGTATCAAAGTCATTCCAGGGGTTGATTTTCGGAATGGGGTGGACCAGCAGTTTGTGGCCATCGCTAAGAGCAATCACGGCTTTGAACAGATCAACCGACTGTTGTCAAAGCATTTGCATACCGGCGTTTCTATACCTGACGTAGCACCTGAGCTCGAGGATGTGTTTGTCATCTATCCCTTTCATAAGCGGTCGGTGTTGGGATTGATGGACGGGTCGAGTGCCATCGCCGGTTACATTGGGGTTTCTCCCCTTGAGCTTTCCCGCTTGCGCTTCTCGCCGCTGCGGAAGCACTTGGATCGCCTGGTTGCGCAGCCCACCGTTTCTTTCCGTGAGCAGCGCGACTTCAATGCCCATCGCTTGCTGCGCGCCATTGACAACAATACCCTCCTCAGTAAGCTCCCCAAGAGCGAGGAGGGAGATCCACGCCACGTGCTCGTGTCTAAAGACGAGCTGGTAGAGCAGTATCGGGAGTTTCCTGAGGTCGTGCGCAATGCGGAGCAATTGATGGGGCAGTGTTCGGTCTCCTTTGCCTTTGGCGATAGCGTTCCGCCCCGAAACAAGACCAGTTATACCGGTAGTGTGCAGGGCGATTACGAACTCATCCGGAAGATTTGCGGTGAGAACATCACCTACCGATACCCCGAACTCGACGATAACATTACCTCCCGCATCGAGAAGGAGTTAGAGATCATCCGCGAGAAGGGATTCCTCTCTTACTTCCTCATCAATTGGGACATTGTATCCTACGCCCGGAGCAAGGGATACTTCTACGTTGGACGCGGAAGCGGCGCGAATAGTGTAATCGCTTACATATTGAGAATCACAGATGTAGACCCCATTGACCTCGACTTATACTTTGAGAGATTCATCAACCTGTATCGCCGCAATCCGCCGGACTTCGACATCGATTTTTCGTGGACGGATCGGGACGATGTGACCCGCTATATTTTCGACAAATTCAAGAACGTAGCATTGCTGGCTACCTACAGTACCTTCCAGTATCGGGCGGTGGTGCGCGAACTCGGTAAGGTCTTTGGCTTGCCTAAACTGGAGATCGACAAGCTGTCTAAGGGGAGCTTTGACATGCGTAAGCTCGACAAGCTCTCTCAGCTGGTGCTCAAGTACGGTACACTCATCCAGAACTTTCCGAGCCACTTGAGCATCCACGCCGGGGGTATTCTGATTTCTGAGTTCCCAATTGAGTACTACACGGCTACCAACATGCCGCCCAAAGGATTTCCTACCACCCAGTTTGATATGGTGGTGGCGGAGGACGTGGGCTTGTACAAGTTCGACATCCTGAGTCAGCGCGGGCTGGGCAAGATCAAGGATGCGGTTGTGAATGTGAACCGAAACCACCCCGAGGCGCCGATTGACATCCACGACCTGGCTCGATTCAAGCAAGACGAACAGGTCAAGGACATGCTGCGCAATGGAAAGGCCATCGGTTGTTTTTATGTAGAGTCGCCCGCCATGCGTATGCTGCTCCAAAAATTGAGGGTAGATGACTACCTCGGATTGGTGGCGGCGAGTTCGATCATTCGTCCGGGGGTGGCCAAGTCGGGGATGATGCGGGAGTACATCAAGCGCTTCCGCGATCCAGAAGAGCGGAAAAAGGCCCATCCGGTGATGATGGACATCATGCCCGATACGTTTGGGGTGATGGTGTACCAAGAAGACGTGATCAAGGTGGCGCACTACTTCGCTGGACTCACCTTGGGGGAGGCGGATGTGCTGCGCCGCGGAATGAGCGGGAAGTATCGCTCTCGGTCTGAGTTTGAGCAGGCGAAAGAAGCCTTCTTTACCAAGGCTGTGGCCAAAGGGCATCCAAAGGAGATGGTGGAGGAGGTGTGGCGACAGACCGAGAGCTTTGCTGGCTACGCTTTTGCGAAGGGGCATTCGGCGTCGTATGCCGTGGAGAGCTACCAAAGCCTTTTCTTGAAGGCACATTATCCGCTGGAGTACCTAGTGGCTACGCTCAACAATTCGGGTGGGTTCTACCGGCCTGAGTTTTACGTGCACGAGGCGCGCATGCAGGGTGGTGTCATTGAGGCACCGTGCGTAAATCAAAGCGCGGCCGGCGCTACGGTCTGCGAAAAAACGATCTACCTCGGATTGGTCTTCGTGAAGGACTTGGATTACAAGACCGTAGAGTGGATATGCCAGGCGAGGGAGGAAGGAGGCTTGTTCGAGTCGCTGATCGACTTCACCGAGCGCGTGCCTGCGGGAATCGAGCAGGTTACCACCTTGGTCAAGGTAGGCGCCTTTCGCTTTACGGGGAAGAGCAAGAAGGAGCTCATGTGGGAAGCCCACCTGACCATAGCCAAGAAGACCAAGAAGCGATCGGTAGAACCCAAGCTTTTTCGTGAGCAGTCCAAGCTCTTCCGTTTTCCGGACTTCTACACAGCCCCGCTAGAGGAGGCTTACGATCAGATCGAACTGTTGGGGTACCCGCTCTGTGATCCCTTTCTGCTGCTCCGGCGCTCACCCAAAGGAGGAATTCTCTCTGCCGACCTCGGCGATTTCGTGGGGCAAACGGTGGTTTCTTACGGCTATTTGGTCACGGCTAAGAACACTTCTACCAACGGGGGTGACCAGATGCACTTCGGCACCTTCATCGACCGAAAGGGCTTCTTTTTGGATACGGTACACTTCCCTAATGTGGCAAAGAAGTATCCGTTCCGCGGCCGTGGGGTGTACCGCATCATTGGCAAGGTGGCCGAGGAGTTTGGCTTCCACAGCATTGAGGTGGCTGAAATGTACAAGGAGGCCATGATCGAAGATCCGCGCTACAGCGAAGAAAAGAACATCAAGAAGCCAGAACGCAAGAACTACAGGGACGTAGACAAACCGGCCATATCTACCGAAAACAACAACCGTAACGCACAATACTTTGAGAGAAAATCAAACTCAAGTTCAAACTGACCTCTAACGATCCCATACCCTTTACCCATGCAGAACCATTCACCGCTCACCAATCACCCATCCCCAACCAAGGGCCAGGGTGCCCAGACCAATCCCCACAACCGATTTCACAAGCAGTCATACAAGGTGAGCGAAGACTACCTCGACTACCTGGTTGCCGAAGGGGAGAATCAGAAGCGACGGACCAAGGTCATTGAGATTCATCCAAAGACCATTGTGAATGAAGTGAAAAGTCCGGACGTACCGATGCCGTGGTCGTTGAACCCCTATCAAGGCTGCGAGCATGGCTGTACGTATTGTTACGCCCGCAACAGCCACGAGTACTGGGGATATAGTGCAGGGGTTGATTTTGAACGCGTGGTCATGGTCAAGCGCAACGCTCCGGCTTTGTTGGAAGCAACGTTAACGCAGAAGTCTTGGAAAGGGGAGGTAGTGGTGCTTTCTGGGAATACCGATTGTTACCAGCCCCTTGAACGGAAATATGGTGTGACGCGTCAGCTGCTGGAGGTCTTTTGGAAGCACAAGCACCCGGTGGGCATCATTACGAAGAATGCCTTGGTGCAGAGAGATATTGACATTCTAGCCGACATGGCGAAAAAGAACCTGACACAGGTGATCCTTTCTGTGACCACGCTCGATGATGATTTGCGCAGTAAAATGGAGCCGCGTACTGCGTCGGTTCAAAAACGCCTGGAGACAATTGAGGCGCTGAGCTCTGCGGGTATTCCGGTGTCTGTGATGATGGCGCCGATCATTCCAGGGCTAAATGCACATGAGGTCTTTAACGTGCTGAAGGCGGTCAAAAAGGCTGGTGCACGCGATGCGCACTATACCATGGTGAGACTCAATGGACAAATCGCGGATATATTCACGGCTTGGGTGCGTCAGACTTACCCCGATCGGGCAGATCGGGTTTTGAATCAAATTCGGTCGGTGCACGAAGGTTCCCTGAAAGACAATGCCTTTGGGCGTCGTATGAGGGGGAGTGGACAGGTAGCTCAACACATTAAGGACACCTTTGGTCTGGCGCGGCAGAAGGTGTTTGGAATGCCAGACCGGCTCGTACTGAACCAGGAGCTTTTCAGGCAGTACCGAGAACCACAATTGCGTCTTTTTTAACCCAACAGGATTTCAGTTATTTTCACCCGAGATTTAATCGAACATCATGAAGGCCATCGTTCAAAGCCCTTTATTACTGATAGCCGTAGGTGCATGCTCTATTGTTGTCTCTTCTTGCGGAAAACCTTCTTCTACCGCTTCGGGGAATAGTCTACATCGCTATCAAGCTGAGGAGTATACTGACTTGACGGAAGATGCTGTGTTGGGCAAGGGCAGGATTTACGTGGACAACGCGCGGCCGTATGAAGACATCATGGGAGCCATCATGGCCGATGCATGGAGCGCTGAAATCAATGGAAATGGTGTGGAAATCAGTGGGCTTGAAATCACCCAGATTAAAGTCAATGAAATTGTAATGGACATTAGCGGTGGAACGGCTGCGGATAGCATGATCCTTTACCTGGAGAAAGCCGGACTGGTCTTGGAGTATTTCGACGGTCAAGAAGTGTCGATTTCGTTGGGTGAAATGCTATTGGTGGACCGACCCAATCAAATCGTTCGCTTTCTTCCGAATGAAGACGACCTGACGAGTTGGATGGAGGAAAACCGTCCGGACAGGATGTATTTTACCTACGAATTGCGTGACATTTTTACACCAGATGGGCCATTGCCGGTGCGGTACGAGATCCTGTTTAGTTATGAATACGCCTACGAAGAGAGCGAGGCGAAATAGGGGTGTTCGTTGGAGTTAGACTTCAGATTTTATGGATCTGTTTCAAGTAGTTTTTCGCCCTAGACCTGATACCGGCAGAATCATCATTCTTCAGCAATTCAAACACTAGTTTTAATTCGTGTCCTAGCTCCGGGTAGGCATGAACGATGTTCAACGCAGTCTTCATGGCGTGTGCCCGCACCGCAATGGGGTGGTGTTGAGAAGGAATCATCCGAAGACTCAACTCGAACACCTCTCCGGCCAAGTCCTCACTGAGGTTCACGCAAGACAGGATTCTCCATAGGTCTCGTTTGATACCGTCGTGATTCGTTTCTCCGAGCATACTCCAAATCAACTTCTGTTGACGCGAGGGCAGATGTGGAAAGGCATCGTAATAATGGTTCAGAGTCCACGTCATCAGCCAATTCAAGGGGGGTGTGCTGTCTTTTACAACCGCTATGTAGTCTTCGAGGTCGAAATGCTCACGCGCCATCCGATCCACCAGACGAGCTACAGCTTGTTTGCTGCGGTCTTGCTCCAATGCTTCTGCTATGGACCGAGGGTCGATCAATGTTGATCCTTCAGTCGCTCTTCGTCGCGTTTTCTATTTCTCAGGGTTTGCACGTAATTCTGTGCCTCCCTGTCGTTGTAGAGGATGTAGGCGTCTTGTGCATACTTAAGTGCATTGTCTAAGTCTCCGAGGACTTCGTAGGCTATGGCTACGTTGTAGGTGAGGAATCCTGCGCGCTTTGTGTCTGCGGTCGCTATGCCTTCTTTCCAAACTTCCAAGGCGTCGCTCCAGCGGTTGACATCTGCCATTCTTGTTCCTACAGCGATGGCGGGTGCCTTCTTGTGCCTTCTATAGAAGGGTCTGTGCACGCGAATGGGCATTGGAGCTATGCGACTTGCATACATCTCGCCGATGTCTGCGCTAAGGTTAGAGCTTGCATCCCCCTTTCCTATGAGCTTCGCTATGGCCTCAGCTCTTGATCCAGAGGCTGATTCCCACGTATTTGTGCGCTTATAGAACTGCTCGTCTATGATCGTCTTGTTTACGAAGTCGTAGAATCGTATACCCATCGTGAGGTTTGCGACACCTTTAGCGTACCATTCGTCTACGCTGATTTCTCGTTTGTTATCGCCTTCGCCTACCGTCTTTTTTGTCACGCGTTTTCCGTTGGTGACGATGAAGTCGGTATCGAAAATTTCAACCGCAAGCACACCTTGGGCTTTGTATTTACGACAGAGTCCCTCGATGGTGGACCATTCGATTTGTGCTGGAAAAGCACTTGTGAGGCTGTTTCCAGGAAGTCGTTCAGAGGCAATCGTCGCCGTAAACCTCGGCGTTGATTGCATCGTGCTGTTCAGTCGACTCAGCGCTCGCTGCACTGCGGCTTTATCTTCCTCGGGAAGCTCCCCCGTTAGGATTCCTTCAAGGATTCCCAATTTCTTGTTTTCATCCAACAAGCTTCTATCTAGAAGTACAATGTTTTGGATTTCAGCTGGTACCGTGATTTCGGCCGGACGCATTGCGTTCATACTAACACGTCCCTTTTTTGTGCAAGCTGCTAGACTTAACATGTAAATTGCAATTCCTGCAAATAGTATTTGCTTCATACGCTTAATTTGGAGGTCACTTTGCAAACTTAGGACCAGAAGTGAACAAAGCGTATTTTGAACGATCTATTTGAACAGACTAATCGATTACCCGCCGTATTCTATGATCTATAATATCTTAAAGCCCTTAGTGTCTATTTCTCTCCGGGCGTACTTTAAGCGCATTGACGTAAAGGGAAAAGAACACTTGGATTATAAGCACTTGCTTCTCGTTTCCAACCATCCCAGCGCAATGTTTGATCCGCTTCTAATTGCAGTTGCATCCAAGAAGCAGCTTCATTTCATTGCAGGTATTGAATGGTTCGGGAAAGGCTTGAAAAAGTGGTTGTTTACAAAACACTTCAATATGATTCCAGTTTATCGCCCTTGGCTGAAAACAGGAAAGAATCAGGATAACAAAGACATGTTCCGCGAATGTTACATGAGCCTAGAACGGGGAGATACCATTATCATTTATCCTGAGGCCGAAAGCATTACCGTGCCTTGGATCCGAGAGTTAAAGACGGGTGCTGCGAGGATCAAGCTCGGTGCTGATCAACATTTGAAGGATGGAGGCATAGACGAGGAGGTGAAAATTGTTCCTGTCGGACTGAATTATTCGAACCCGCACCGTTTCCAAAGTGGCTTGCTTATCAATATTGGAGAACCAATCGACTTTAAGGGCATCGATAGAAACGGTGAACCGAAAGAGGTGGCTCGACAGATGACGGAGCGCATCAAGCAGTCTATGGAAGATCAAGTCCTGCACGTTGAGCAAGCCGAGCATTATCCTGTCATCAAAGCTGCTATGAAGCTCTTGACGGATACCATCATGTCTGAGATTGGTTTGAATAAGAGCGATCACGGACAAGCCTTCATCGTCCGAAAGGAGATCATTCGGTCCATTGAAATAACTAAGAAGGAAAACCCTGAGGTCATTAGCAAATTGGAGGAGCGCTTGGTGAGGTATGTGGACCAATTTGAAGCGCTTGGATTCCGGAGGTTTAATCCTTTCGAGACCCAGACATCTACTAGAATGTTATTAATGGCAGGAGCAATCATTGGAGCTCCCTTTTTTGCCTTAAGTATGGTTGTAAATGGGCTGCCATTTCTAGCCGCACGCGCCGCATTTATGAAATTGCTGCTTTCTAAGGTGACCCAAGAGCATAAACAAGGGCAAATCAACCCAGCCTTTGCGGGAAGTCTTGCCTTTTCGACGGGTCTGGCCATATTCGTTCTCTGGTACTTGGGACTCATCTTTATTTCAAGCATGTTCATGCCTTGGTGGATCGCATGGCCGGTGAGTTGGGTGTTGGGATACCAGTTGGGAAGATTTGCTTTAGTGTACGTGCGCTGGATTGATCGATTGCGACGTATTATGCGTTGGAATGCCTTTGAAAAAGAGGATCCCGATACTGCACAGGAATTGCTGAAAGATCGATCAGAATTGATTTCATCGCTGATGGAAATTTACAAGGGCGAGAGTTGATCTTGACGTAATTCGACGGTCATCTTTCGGCAACGCCAGGTACGCTGTTGACAACTCATCGGTTCGTCCTTTGACCTAAGCGGTATTGTCCACAATTTTGCTTCATGTCTCCAGCGATTGCCATTGGTATCATAGCGGTTTATTTCCTCGCCTTGATCATCATCTCCTTTCTCACGGGAAAGGATGATTCGAACGCAGCATTCTTTGTTGGGAAGAAGGAGTCTCCATGGTATGTGGTGGCGTTTGGTATGATAGGTGCCTCGTTGAGTGGGGTAACTTTCATCAGTGTGCCGGGTTGGGTGGCTACGAGTCAGTTCAGCTACATGCAAATGGTATTGGGCTACCTAGCGGGTTATGCCGTGGTAGCGACCGTTCTCTTGCCGCTTTATTACCGATTGAACCTAACATCTATTTACGGATACCTCGAGCAGCGCTTTGGGTTTTGGAGTTATAAAACAGGCGCTTTCTATTTCTTGCTAAGTAGAGTCATTGGTGCCTCTTTCCGACTCTACCTCGTGGCAATAGCGCTCCACATCGCGGTCTTTGAGCCGCTTGACCTTCCTTTTTGGGCGGCCGTATTGGTCGCCGTGCTGCTGATCTGGGTGTACACCTTTCGGAGCGGAATCAAGACGATCATCTGGACAGACACCTTGCAAACAGCTTCCATGTTGTTGGCAGTGGTGGTTACCATCTTCGTGATCAAAGACGCGATGGGATGGGGGATGGGTGAAATGGTCACAGCCATCAAAGGTTCGGAATACTCAAAGTGGTTCTTCTTCGACGACGTGGACGACAATAAGTACTTCTTCAAGCAGTTTCTCGCAGGCATGTTCATCACCATCAGTATGACGGGGTTGGATCAGGACATGATGCAGAAGAATTTGAGTTGTAAAAACCTAAAGGAAGCCCAGAAGAACATGCTGTGGTTTAGTATTGTTTTGGTGGGTGCCAACGTTCTCTTTCTTTCTCTAGGTGCGCTGCTCTACCTTTTTGCAGGTGAGACGGGCTTTGATCCTTCCACTGGCGGAGATCAACTTTATCCGGCCCTGGCCTTGAGTGGTGAACTAGGATGGACGGCTGCAGTGCTCTTCATCGTTGGACTCGTGGCCGCTGCCTATTCCAGCGCTGATAGTGCCCTCACTGCATTGACGACCTCCTTTTGCGTCGACTTCCTCGGAATGGAGAGCAACCCAAAGGAAAGCGATAAGCGAACGCGGAAGTGGGTGCACATTGGGTTTACCTTCTTGCTTTTTGGCGTGATCATGGTCTTTCAAACGCTGAACGATGACAGCGTAATAGCAGAGCTTTTCAAAGTTGCGGGATTCACGTATGGGCCGTTATTGGGCTTGTATGCATTCGGTTTATTCACCAAGAGAAGAGTGGTGGATCGAGCCGTTCCGTTTATTGCCGTGGCTGCGCCTATGGTCTGTTACGTGCTACAGTCTTACAGCGAAGTGTGGTTCAATGGGTATAAGATTGGCTTTGAGCTGCTCTTGATCAACGGGGTCATTACCGGTATCGGTCTGTTTGCGTTTTCTTCCCGCAGTAACGCTTCTTAGAGGATTCTGCCTGTAAATGGCCTTTCTCCATCGCGCGTGACCAATACTCACATGCCAATTCGAACTCATTTAGGTTGTAGTAATTCACTCCAATGTTGTACAGTGCTGCAGGGAATTGATGGTCACCTTCCGCTATGCTGCGAAAAACCTCGTTGCTTTCCACGTGTTTACCACCGCGCAATAAGGAGAGTCCTCTTGCTAAGCGGATGTCCAGGTCTTTTGGAGCAAGGCGTTCTGCAGTTTGCATCAAGCTGTCTGCGTCTGCATATCTAGACAAATAATAGGCGCAAAGTCCGGCGTTGTAGATGGCTGAAACCTCATTGGGGCGTAGGTTAATCGAGCGTTGGAATGCATTGATCGCTACCGGGTAATTCTGCAACCACATGTGCGACTGTGCTAAATAGAACCAAGCGTCGGCGTCTTCCCTCTTGTTGGTGTACACGCTTAAGTAAGAAATCGCCCCGTTGTAGTCTCCTTGCTTAAAGCGCACGACCCCTTTCCATAAGTCCGCTTCTCCGCAGACCATATTCAGGCTGCAAAATGAATTCAAGTCAACCATTGCGGGCTCCAAATCGCCCTTTTGGATTTTCAATTTGGCTCGCTTCAAATACAGATCTGCTTGACTCGGCGTCTTGTCTATGAAGTGGTTGAGTTTCTTCAAAGCTTTTGAAGTGTCGCCCTTGAGCAGTAGCTTGTCTACCTTGAGAACCGCCTTGCTTTGGGCGTGAAGCGCTGTAAAGGGCAGGACTGTTAAGAAGAACCAGAAGACGAAGAAGTATTTCATCACCGCGATATTGCGAAAAATATTTTTCATCTCAGATCGCGCGCACCTTTATCTGGGCGGTTGAATAGGAGATGACCCGGACGCGTTGCCCTTTTTCGATGTACCCTGTTTCGGAAGCGGCATCGTGCAGTTGCCCATCGATTTCCACTTTTCCACTGGGCATCATGTCTGTGTAAGCGACCCCTTCCAAACCGATCAATTCAAATTCTTTCGTAGACGTGCCGACATAGCCGTCTTCTTTGTTCTGTGCTGTTTTCAGAATAAAGTGCGCGAATGCGTTGGTTTGAAATAATTTGACTGCTAGCAGGATGGAGCCTACCACGGAAGTGGTAGAGGAGATGATGGCGATCAGAAAAGACCGGATGAGTACAGATCCATCTACGGGAGAAAAGTCAAAACCAACGTTTCCTACCATCGCCAACGCCAATGCAGTAATGGCGAGCGAGATCCCTGCAATTCCAGCCACGCCGAAGCCAGGTATGACAAATAGTTCCAACGCGATGAGAATCAATCCCGCGATGAAGATCAAGATCTCCCAATTGGCTGCGAGGCCCTCCAAATAAAGCGGAGCGAAGTAAAGCACCGCAGCGGCTAGGGCGGCGACGATTGGAAAGCCCAGTCCAGGGGATTGCAGCTCAAAATATATCCCGCCGAAAATCACCAAAATGAGAAGGCTGCTTATCGCCGGATTGATCAGCCAGCCGATGATGCTGTCGGTGGCGGATAGCCTTTGCTTGATGACCGTGTAGTCGTCGATGCCCGCGTGGTGCAAAGCCTCTTCCATTGTTCTGTATTCGCCATCACAAAATCCAAGTGCAATGGCTTCGGAGACCGTAAGGGTGACGACCTTTCCTTTCTCGGAAACGCCTTCTACTTCTTTGTCTGGGTCCACCATGGCTTCAGCAATGTCTGGATCTCGGCCATTTTCCTCAGCTGTTGCACGCATTTTCTTACGCATGTAGCTTTGGTATTTATCGGGTACTTGTTCGCCAGTTTGATTGACCACTGTAGCGGCGCCTATTGTGGAGCCAGGACGCATGAAAATACTGTCGCAGGCCAGTGAGATCAACGCGCCAGCGGAGGCGGCATTGTTGTCGATGAGGATCATGACTGGAATGGTCGATTGGAGGATCTTGGTGCGAATGGAGTCGGCCGCATCTACTGCTCCGCCGTAGGTATTCATATGTATGAAAATCACATCTACCTCTAAATCGTGGGCTTCTTCCATGGCGAGCTTGGTCGTTCGCCATACAGGAGCTGCAATTTCTTCTTTGATGTCAAATTGGTATACGCGCTTGGTCTCTTGGCTGCTTGAGGAGAATACAAGGCAAAAACAAAAGAAGAGTGCTGAAAGGATTGATCTCATGCGGTTAAAAGTAAGGAGTGGTGCCCGCATACCGCATGGTCAAGCGAAAAAAGTATTTACTGGATCACGATTGTGGTCACCGCGCTAAAAACATCCTCAAATGTGAAGGTGGCGGTGTAGGTTCCTTGAGCGAGCTGTCCCGGTTGAAGAAACTGCAAGTCATTCTTTCCGTCTCGGAGGTCTCGCACCTCAAAATGTTGCACAGCACGACCACTTTGATCCGTAATCGTCACGAAGGCAGTGCCGCTTTGAGGAGCGGTAATCGTGATCCTGACCTCGCCATTGGAAGGATTTGGGTAAGCGGAAACGCTGAACAAATGCTCACCTACGATTGGGATGTCGGTCGTCTCCGTGTCTGATTTTATCCACACTTCATAGATCACAGCGCTTGCGTTGGTCTGGCTGGTGCTGTTTCCTACAAATGGATTCAAAGAGCTACTGGCTATGCCGCCGTAGATATGTCCAAGGAGCAAGGAGTCAACTATGGGGTCTCCCATTCCAACGATCTCATTTTCTATCATGTAGAGGTTTGGGTTAGGAATGAATTCCGCGCTAGCTCCAACAAGGCTAGGCATGCTGACCGGGAGTGCAAATTCTTCTAGAGCATCGTTCTCGTCGCGCGTTAATCTTGAGATTGTGTTGACGAAGGGTACATTGTCGTCTTGTATCAACTCGTCATCTTGGTAATAATAACGCGCCATGCCACCAAAAAAGAGTGTGTGATTGAGCTGCCGTGTGGTGTCTAGGAGTGTGGCGTGAGCTGAATGGTAATTACTCAGATACTGGTTGAAAGCAGTGATGGCTGAATGCCCACTGGTTCGAATTTCAACCGGGTAGAGGTAGGGTAGGTCGACATTGGTTTGGAAGACACCTGATGAAATCATGTGCCCAAAGCTTCCGTCCCCGAAAACTTGTGGAACCAGGTTGTAGTCTCTGCGATGTAAATGCGCAGCATCCATGGTTTCTGTGAAGTTTGAAATCACGGGAGAACTCCCGGTATTATCGACGTGAAAGGACCGAATGGCATTGGTGTAGGTCTGCACGTAAGTGTTATGTCCCATCGGGTTGTAACGACCGTCGAAACGGTGCCCACCTACTGCCATTAATCCCTCTGGCACCTGAGCAAGTTGACCGCCCGTGATTGCCATCCGCTCGTCGATGACGGATTTTATATGCGGCGCAATGGCCCCCCCCATCAATGATCGCTTCGATCAATTCGCCCACCGTTAGTGTCGTGAGTCGAGGAAAAGTAATGTGATCTGCTGAGCTTGCACTGTATGCATAACCGCCGACGATGTAAAGCGTGTCTGCTACTTGCTCAAAGCACATATTGGTCGAAGCGAGTTGTTCGCGCACACCTGCTTCAAGCGAGTTATTATTCGCCATCCACACCTCCCCGGTGGCGGGGTCGATTACACGTAGAAGTGTGTTGTTTGAGCTCGCGGGAAACGCGTTCATTGGTTGCCGTGCGTGAAGTCCGTCAAGTCTACCTCCTACAATTAACCACTTTTCATTGCTTTGTCCAAAGGCGAATGAGTGGAGCCCAGGAGCGCTATGGTCCGCGACAGGGCGTAAGGATATTGCGAAAGGAAAATCTTGTGCTCTTGTGTTCATTACAAGAAGCAAGAAGGCAAGCACGAATAAACGGTTGATCATGATAGCAAATCTAAGCCTGGCGAGAAAGGTGCAACGTGATAGAAGTCACCATGTACGTTACCCTCAATAAACACATAAATGCTCAAAGAATCCTTAAGCGTGAGGGTGATGCTAGCCTCGTCAAGTAGCTGGTTCTTCTTCGCTTTTAAGTGAGAATCCCGACCAGAACCCAGCCACTGTTAGCCCAGAAATGATGTGCCATACACCCCACCAAGCTGCAATGAACGTCATTCCACCAATCGCAAGGTCGGCAGGGAATATATCCGGGTTAAAGAGCAAGGCTAATGCAAGCCCCGAGTTTTGGATGCCGGTCTCGATGGCCACCGTCTTTCGGGTTTTGTGTTCAAGTTTAAAAAGCCGCGCAACATTGTATCCCATGATGAGTGCAAGCGCGTTGTGCACCAGTACGATGAAGAAAATGAACTTGATATAAGTGAGAAAGGTGTCAAAGTTTTTCGTGAAGATGATGACGATGATGGCTAAGAAGGCTAGGATAGAGATCCTTTTGATCGATACCAAAATCTTCTTGGTGATGTTCGGAAACTTCTGACTGAAAGCTACGCCGAGAAGGAGAGGAATACCCAGAATAATGGCGATGGTTTGAAGTACTTCGAATGCGTCGATGTTGAGACTTCTTACGAGATCTGATGATGCGCCTGAGGTGGATGCCTTGATATACAGGTTGCCCCAAAAAGCGAAATTGAATGGCGTGAGGATGATGCCCGCGAAGCTGGAAAAGGCTGTTAAACTCACAGACAAGGCAACATTCCCCTTGGCTAAAGCACTCATGAAATTCGATATGTTTCCCCCAGGGCAAGCTGCTACTAAGATCATTCCAAGGCCGATGGTTGGCGTGATGAAGGCTTTGAGGCTGAATGCCAATAGAAAGGTGAGGAGTGGCATCAGAATGAATTGGCTCAAAATCCCAACCAATGCAGGCTTTGGGCTTTTCATGAGTTTCTTAAAGTCATCCAGTTTCAATTCGAGTGCAACACCAAACATGATGAATGCAATGGTGAGGTTCAGCATGTTTTTGCCGTCTTGCGAAAAGTCAAGGACTACGTGGTCAATCTCGAGGAGGGTTTCGATCATGGTGAGCTGAGTTGATAGGTTAGTAGATCAGTTTGGTTAGGATGTTGGGAGTCTGTAAATCAATGTTATGCGTGTGTAAATCCCGTTGGGAGAGATAGAGGCGGTTTCCATGCGATTGTTGTTGATTTTAGCCAATGGTAGTGCTAAATCAGCCTTATCACCTGCGTCAAAACGACGCAAAGACCTACCTAAGGAGTGTCCCATCGTCAATCGGAAGACTGTGTTCCCAAGCTTGTATTGGCCAAACAATCCCACTTCATTATTCGCCTTCTCAATGTAACTGTCCGAATCACCTAAGAAGTAACTACGCCTTATTCCATCGAACCTTAGTCCAAGAGCCATGCGTTCTTGTAAAAACGACCGACTTACCTCTGCGTTGATCGGGACGGCGGCCTTGAGTTCCCAGTTTCCTCTCTTCAGATAGAACCCGGCGAAGGGGACTATGAACGGACCAAAGAACTCACGGTTGGCGTACACCCCGAACCTGACATTGAAATCAGGCGAAAAAATGTACTTCCCTAAGAAAACGCCTCCAATTTGAAAATGATCCGAATTGGTGTTTTTAAAATTGGAAGAAATCTTTGGTAAAAGGAGGTAGGTTGCTATGAAACTTTCTGAATGCTTGATGTTTGCCCCAAGCTTGAGGGAGGTTCCGTAAATGGTTGAGCAGACATCTTGATCCCTGGAAAGGGTAGTTTGTTCGAGGGTGACGCCAGTTAAAATAACAACCTTTTCGTTAAGGACGAGCGGCAGTAATAGGTCAATGGAGGATGCAGTATGATCGCTCTGTCCGGGAAGCACCCCTTTTGCATTTTTTAGTTGATGTGAATGTTGAATATTCACAAGGTCAACGTATTGCTGGGCATAGAAGGTGCTTGAAAATACTGAGAGAATGAGAAATGTTAGTAGGGTTTTCATCGCGCTTGGTCTATTTTACTTTTTCAAAGCTAGGACGATTGGTTTGCAAGTAATAACTATTCTGTAAGTGTTCAATCATTTTTTTTGCGATAAACGCAACGAAACTCAAATGAATCCTCCAAAACACTACAATTTATGCCAATATCGGGATGCATTCACGGAAGGTGTACGGATTTATGTTCAGAGAATGCGGACGATGCTTAGATTTGGCTTCGTCAAACTTGTATAATTAATATCGAATGAACATGAAATATCTTTTAACTCTTCTTGCTTTGATAGTGGTGTCAGCGGTTTCGGCCCAATCTTTCGTGGGTCGCTGGAAGACCATCGACGATGAAACTGGAAAGCCGAAATCGATCGTTGAGATATATAAAAACGGCGATGTTTATGAAGGTAAGATCCTTAAGTTGTTTCGTACGCCAGATCAAGATCAAGATCCGGTCTGTGATAAGTGTGAGGATGATGATCCCCGTTACATGAAGAAGATTATCGGAATGGTGATCGTTAAAGACATGGTCTATGATAAAGACGATGAAGTACTCGACGATGGAACCATACTAGACCCAAAGAAAGGGGAGGTGTATGATTGTAAAATTTGGGTCGAAGACGGTAAGCTACAAGTGCGAGGTTATGTTATGTTCTTGTACAGAACACAAACTTGGCTGCCGTTCACGGGTGAAATCTAATTTGCTAGCACCTTGATTGATCGGAACATCGAATGCTTCGATGAATGAAAGAACAAAAGCCGCCGCTTCTTTGGGAGTAGGCGGCTTTTCTTTTTCGATATGCTCAATACGAGGGGCGTTTCTGGCCGCTCAGTTGAGGTCATTTTTCATCCACCAACAGCATGTCCGATTCAATGCCGGTACTGACTAGCCCATTTCGCTCAATGTTTTGTAGCGTAACCCGCTCGGTGCGATTGGTAGAGCGTTCGTCATAGGGTTTTTGAACCTTGACATAGTTTTCGGTAAATCCGTGCATCATCCCCTCATTTTCGGAGGCTTCCCACAATACTTCGTGCTCGCTGCCGATCTGACTTTCGTAGAAGGCTCTTTTCTTCTTCAGAGAAAGATGTGTCAGGATTTTATTGCGCTCTTGGCGTACCTGCATGGGGATCACTTCATCGATGCGAAGAGCGGTCGTATTTGCCCGCTCGGAATAGGTGAAGACGTGGAGGTAGGAAACGTCGAGGCCTTTCAAGAGCTCAACGGTTTTCATGAACTCATTATCCGTTTCGCCAGGAAAGCCTACGATCACGTCAACGCCAATGCACGCATCGGGCATGACTCGCTTGATGTGCGCAATGCGATCGATGTAGAGATCTGTGAGATACCTTCTGCGCATGCTCTTCAGCATATTGTCAGATCCCGATTGAAGCGGAATGTGAAAATGAGGCACAAACTTCTTACTGTTCGCCACGAAATCGATGATCTCATCGCTCAGCAAATTTGGTTCAATGCTCGAGATTCTAAAACGTTCCACGCCTTGGATTCCGTCGAGGGCGCTGATCAAGGCATGAAAGTCTTCGCCTTCTCCTTGTCCGAAATCGCCGATGTTGACTCCGGTAAGTACAATCTCCTTCACGCCAGTTGCGGCAGCCTCTTTGGCAACCATCAATGTCTCGTCGACACTTTGATTGCGGCTCCGCCCGCGCGCTAATGGGATGGTGCAAAACGAACAGAAATAATCACACCCATCTTGCACCTTCAAAAAGGTGCGGGTTCGATCGTTGGCAGAAAAGGAAGGAATGAACTCTTTTACTTCCTTGATGTGTCCGTTTTCAATGTGCGCCTTTCCATTGGTAGCTTGCTTGTCGAGGTGGTCTATGATGTTGAACTTCTCGTTCGCACCCAAAACGACGTTTACACCTTCAATTTCCGAAATCTCATCGGGCTTCAATTGGGCATAGCAGCCAACCACAGCAATAAAGGCATCGGGATTGACCCGCTTTGCACGTCGCACCAAGTTTCGACACTTCTTGTCGGCGTGATCTGTGACCGAGCAGGTGTTGATGACATAGATGTCTGGACGGTCATCAAAATCGACCTTTGCATAACCTCCTTTTTCAAAAAGTCGAGCAATGGTGCTCGTTTCTGAGAAATTCAGCTTGCAGCCAAGCGTGTAAAAGGCAACTGTTTTGTACGGATTCATCGCGGAGCGCGAAGGTAATAACCACTCCTTGCATACCGACAAGGTTAAAACGCTTGCATGCCCCCTAAGTTTAACGCCGTTTGAAGGAGCGATGCGCGCATGAGTTATTACTTTGCACGCAATATGCCTATCCGCCTGGATCAACAGACCATCAACGACCTCGAATTCGAATCGATCCGATCGATCTTGTCGGGATATTGCCACGGACCTTCGGCGGGTGCCCGAATGGCTGAGCTAGAGCCCTATGCCCACCTTAGCGAAGCAGAGGAGGCGCTGGATACGGCACACGAACTCCTCACGATCAGAAATGTAGAAGAAGGGTTTCCTCGCCTTGAGTTTGAAGAACTCCTTACAGATCTTAAGCGATTGGCAATCAAAGGCAGCGTGCTCGACTTGGAAGGATTCGTTCGGTTGTTGGACGCAAGCAGGTTGGTCAATGACCTGATCCAATTTTTCCATGGAAGAAAGGAGGATTACCCAAGGATGCATGCGCTCGTTCATAAGGCCTACCAAACGTCTGAGATCATCCAGCCGATTGAGAAAGTATTGGATGCGCGAATGAAGGTAAAGGACGATGCATCATCGGAATTGCTCCGCATTCGTCAAGAGCTCAAGCGCACGCGAAATGAGATCAATAAGAACTTTGACAAGGTGTTGCGGCGTTTGGCTAAGGATGGCTACCTAGCCGACACAGTAGAGGCATACATCAATGACCGTCGCGTGCTAAGCGTATTGTCTAGCCATAAGCGCCAGGTGTCCGGAAATGTAGTGGGAGCCTCAAAAACGGGCAACTTCACCTACATTGAGCCTCGAGAGAATACGATGCTCAACAATGAGCTTGAAATGTTGCTCGACGATGAAAGGGCTGAAATTCGAAGGATATTCCTCGCGTTGACGGATGCGCTTCGAAAGCATTTGGGGTTGGTCGAGATGTATCAGTCCATTTTGGTCGACTTTGATTTTGTACAGGCCAATGTCAGGCTGGCACTGAGTATCAACGCGACCAGACCGTCCCTTGAAGATGAACCTATTATTGAGTTGATCCAAGCCTATCACCCTTTGCTTTGGCTTTCAAACAAGAGCAACGGGTCCAAGACCATCCCTCAGAGCGTTTACATGGATAAGTTTTGCCGAATGATGGTCATTTCAGGCCCCAACGCAGGCGGAAAGTCGATTACGCTAAAGACCGTGGGGCTGCTTCAGATCATGGTGCAATGCGGTTTGCTTGTGCCCTGCGATCCCTCGAGTCGTTTCGGGTGGTTTCACGCGGTGTTGTCAGATATCGGAGACAATCAGTCCATCGCCAACCAATTGAGCACGTACAGCTATCGCCTGAAGCGTATGAAGCACTTCCTGGAGGTAGCAAACAAGCGCACGCTGCTTTTGCTTGATGAGTTTGGGACGGGGTCAGACCCTGAATTGGGAGGGGCGCTTGCAGAGGTTTTCTTTGAAACGCTTTACAACAAGCGCAGTTTTGGCGTGATTACCACGCATTACGCCAACATCAAACTAAAGGCCGCTCGTCTGCGCAATGCGATCAACGCCAGCATGCTCTTCAATAGCGAGTCCCTGGAGCCGATGTTCCAACTGTCGGTGGGGCATCCCGGATCCTCCTTCACCTTCGAAGTAGCTCAGGTCAACGGCATCCCTATGGATTTGATAGAAGAGGCGAAGACCCGCTTGGATGCGAATAAGGTTGAAATGGACGAGCTCATCGCGCACCTTCAAAAAGAAAAGTCGGAAGTGGAGGAGTTGAATCGAGTTTCAAGGCAAGCTCAACTTCAAGCCAATGCTGCGAAAGGAGAGTATGAAGAGCTAACAGAACACTGCGAACAGCGCTTGTTGAAGCAACAGCAGCTCATTGAGAAGAACAACAAAGATTTGAGCAACGGGAAGCGCATGGGGCAGTTCATCCAGAGCTATCGACTGAAAGGCCACAACAAGCAATTGTTGGAGGAGGTGAAAAAGTTCCTAGCGATCGAGAAAAGCAAGGTCGTCAAGAAGAAGGAGCAGTCCAAGGTCAAAAAAGCACAAGTGCAGGTGAAGCCAGCTAGAAAGCAGAGCGCAGGTAAAAGTGCACCTCCCAAACCAACGCCAAAGCCGGTCACTGTAGGTGCCACAGTGCGCATGTTGAATGGAACTCAGAAAGGGGAGGTCATTGAACTAAAAGGGGACGATGCAACGGTGTTGTTTGGGAACTTCAAAACCAAAACAAACGTCGTCGACCTCGAAGTCGTCACTTGATTACCAAAGCTTCACTATCTTGAAGCTATAGCTCGCGGAGGGCGTGCTTAATCGAAGAATGAATGCTCCTTGCGGAAGTGCTGCCTCGTCCCAAGAATAAAAGGTAGCATCGCTTGATTCCCAATCTTCAGTATGGATCAAACAACCTTTCAGATCAAATACTTCCAACATCAAAATCTCGTTGCCGTTGGGGTAGATGAATAACGGTTCGTTATTGAACGAAAAATCGAACGAATTCCCCAGGTAAGGAGCGGTAAGAGGAGTGGTAGAGATCAATGTGTCTTCGCAACCTCGTAGTAGTCCTCTTGCACAAAACACGGCCGTAATGATGTCGCAGTTTTGGGCGTCATTCAAGATTGTATCTGCTTGGGTGTAGAGTTGGGCTGCGTCTGAGAGTAGCATAAACGGAAACCAACTATACAAAGATTGTAGGGCCAGTCGATCCGCTTCCTCCATGCCTATGTGTTCTGCTATTTCAGACAGGGCCGAAGCCCAAAGGATTCCGTCACCGTAGATGTTGTTCAATTTATCGCTGGGGTAGGTGCGCGTGTCGGTCAGTGTGCGCCCTTCCCAATACTCATTGTGGCCGTCCCAATCAAAGATGGTCGAACGATTGTAGTCTGCAAGCCTCGCCGTATAACTCAAGGCAAAGTAGTCGCACATCCCTTCATCCAGTGCGCTCCGTTCCGATCCAACGCTTGTGTTTGGTGCGACGCTGTGAATTACTGCATGCCCGTACTCGTGTACAATGACTTCTGCATCCTCTCCGTCGTCTACTCCACCATCTCCAAATTTTAAGTAGGGAAAGACGTCGCTGGGTACGTAGCTGGACTGGTCAGACTCTGTGCCGTGCGCATCAAAGTGCAGAGGGAAGTCTACGACATTGAATCCGAGCCTTGAGAAGTTGTCGTTCGCGGCGTGCAGGTGATAGAACACGTTGAAGTATTCAAAACTTGGATGGCTGCGGTTAACCATGAGGTTGGCGCTGGAGAGATCTGCGAACGTTGGAGGAGTAACATCAGGTGCCGCGATGTCGTCGGCCACAGCGAGGTCTGAACGCAGTTCCCAATTACCAGTACTGCTGTTCAACCTCAGTGAAATCTGCGCATTTCTTATTTCATCCGCTAATGCCTGAGAGGTGAGGTCATTGTTGTCGACATACTGCCCGCCGTAGTTAACGCGAGCCGAGGTAAGCGGGTCGGGAAAGAAAATGCTGGCTTCCAGAAGGGTATCTACCTCGTCATGCACAACAAGGTCCCTCGAGGCCATTTCCTCTCCTTCGTCATCCAGGATAATTTCCGTGAACTCATCCTGTGTTTCAAGGCGAAGAACCCAATTTTTAGAAGCAACACCATCACTTATAACCCATTGAATGCTAGTACGTAGGTGTTTGTAAGGTAAAGGGAAACTTTTTGTATAGCTAGCGAGTAATCCATAGGAAGGATCTTCGTCGATGAAGCGTACTGCGTGGGTAAGCATTGGGTAGGAACAAGTGGAAGGATTGCTATACAATTGATTCCATTTGAGCAGTCCGTGGAGCAGCGGACGCTCCTCAATTTCAATTTGAAATAAGATGTGCTGACTCCACGAGGTAGACTGAGTGTCGACAGGGACAAGTTGGATTAAGATACCCATGCGACTTCTGTACCAGCGTGTTAGGTCATCGGCAGATTGAACAGTCGAAGGGAGCTTTTGTGTGGTGTAGGTAAGCTCATCCTGGCCCTTGGCATGCAGGGCCGCAAAGAGGCAAAGACTAACGATCCAAAGCTTCAACGGTGACTTCATCGGTGTGATCAAACAAATGTACGGCATTGTCTACCTCAGAGACGGGAATCTCGACGGTAAGGGTGCAGTCCTGAGCGAAGTCTTGAGAAATGATGTGCGCATGAGGGATTCGTTCAACAGATTGCATTACGGGCCCAGTTTGGTCGTATTCAAATCGAAAGCGTACGCTCTCCCTGGTATACTTCACGATTATCTTGGCTGCGGCTATGGTTTCCCGCGCACCCTCCTTGTAAGCGTTGATAAGTCCAGGCTTACCCAACTTGGTGCCGCCAAAGTAGCGAACTACGAAGAGCGCAACATTCCTGAGCTCCGCGCTGAGAATTTGATTCAAGATGGGCAGTCCCGCAGTTCCGGTAGGTTCACCATCATCATTCGATCGTTCCTCAGGATCCTTGCTTCCCACTACCGAGGCATGGCATACGTGTCGAGCCGCTGGATGCTCTTTCCTCAATCGATCTACGATGGGCTTGATCTCCTCTTCGGAAGCACATGGATAGAGGAAGCCAAGGAATTTGCTGCCTCGGTCTCGAAAATCCCCGTGGGAAACTTTTTCGACGGTTTTATAGGCATCGGGATGCATCATTTGGCAAGGTACAGCAATAGGATGGAGAGGGAGGCGAAGCCAAACCCTGCCCAACCACGCATGGTTAAACGTTCTCCGAGCAAAAAGAAGCCCAGCATCTTAGAGCCAGCGATGATGCCGAAATTATTGATGGGGAAGACCAAAGAGCTTTCCCAATCGGGTAAGGCCAAAGACTTCAGGAGGAAGAACAGCGCAGCAAAATTTACCAATCCTAGCCCGAGTCCTCCAATAGCTGTCCGTATCGTTAGATGTCGCTCCTTGGTAAACAGATGATGCGCGAGTGCGGCAACAAAGGCACTGAGAAAGACATTGGAAACGAACATCGGGAAGACGCTCTCATCGACCATTGCGTGTTGAAACAGTTTCAAACTGGCATCGATGATTCCGCTTCCGATAAAGAGAATTACAGGCCAAAGTAAATCTCTACCTCTTACCGAGGCACCTGCACTCAAGACAATCGAAGTCAATCCCAAGGCAATGCCGATGACCTTCAGCGCAGAAAGCGATTCATCCAAAAAGAGGAGTCCGATCGAGACGGGGATAACTACACTCATTTTTGCAGCTAGGCTGGCAATGGATAATCCATTGTATTGTGTTACGCGCCCCATCACACTAAAGATCAAGTAGAATAGGATTCCCAGTGCGCAGGAAGGTGCAAACCATGGTTCTTTTAGCCACAGATGTGAAGGACGAAAAACAGCTAATCCAACGAGGCCAGCCACCAAGTAGTTGATCATGATGCCTTGGCGTGTATGCATGGCGTAGCTAGAGAACATCCTGAAAACGATGAATATGCCGATGGACGAGAGGATGCTGAGACCCAAAAAGATCATACGCGGGAGTACACTTGAAGAAGGTCTGGGCCAACCATTTCTGAAGAGAGGAGTATTCCTGAGATGGCAGGGGATGGAACGCCTGAGCCAATCCGCATAGGACCGGTAATGATCCGGGCTTCATCCCAAAGTTCTGCGTCAATGAAGCGACTTAGGGTGGTGGCGCCTCCCTCAATGATCACCGATTGAATGGAGCTCTTGTGCAGGTATGTCATGATCTCTTGCTGGAAGGCGTCGGGGTCATCGATTCGAATGTAGCAGAGGTTGTTTTCGCAGTAATCGTTTCTCAAAGCGTTGAAGATCCATGTGTGGTGTCCGTCCGATAACAGACGCTTGTCTTCGCTTACCTGCAATTGAGGGTCAATGATCAGTCGTATAGGATTTTTCCCTGGCCAATTGCGAGTGGTAAGAACTGGATCATCAAGCGTGACGGTGTTTTGTCCAACCAAAATGGCGTCTTCCTCTGCCCGCCATTTATGCACCAGCCGAGCCATCGATCCACTGCTGACCTTAAGGGGCGCGTTTCCGTCACCTTCTGCACGATAGGCATCCAAAAAGCCATCATTGGTTTGAGCGAACTTGAGGATGACGTAAGGGCGTTTTTTCTCATGGAAAGTAAAAAAGCGTTGGTTCAACTGTCGACCTGCTACCGCTAGCAGTCCAACTTCCACATCCACACCCGCTTTTTGAAGTTGCTCAATTCCCTTACCATTAACGGATTCGAAGGGGTCTGAATTGCAGATGACCACACGCGGAATACCCATTTCGATGATCAGGTCAACGCATGGCGGTGTCTTGCCATGATGGGCACAAGGCTCTAAGGTGACGAACAGATCAGACCGTTTTAAGGCGTCTTTGTCCTTTACGGAATGAATGGCATTTACCTCAGCATGTGCTTCGCCGGATTTATGGTGAAAACCTTCTCCGATAATGCTTCCGTCGCATGCGATAACACAACCCACCAATGGGTTTGGAGCCGTATAACCCTTGCCCATTTCGGCGAGTTCCAAAGCTCGTTGCATGAAGTCCACATCATTCATCATTGCGCCAAATGTAGAATGGATGTGCTTTGCTCGGTTCGGTAGTTCAAAAATTAAGGAGTTGAAACAGGGAAATGACATCTTTGCCCCATGGATCATGCGACGCTGCGACAGCACTTTTACCGTCAACTCACCGAGCAGTACTTGCAAGGCGAACTGCAGTCGCTCTACCATTGGTGCGTTCAGGAAATCGAAGGTTGGGGAAGGGCAGAAGCATATACGAGGAATGAAAACGCTGTCGCTCCTGCAAGTTTACAGCGATGGGAGGAGGTCATAGAGCGCCTCGGAAAACATGAACCAGTTCAATACATTTTCGGCAAGGCATATTTTCATGGTCTCGCGCTTTCAGTAGACCCGTCGGTGTTGATCCCTAGACCAGAAACGGAGGAGCTAGTGGCCATGGTGTTGAAAGACCATGCAGCCACAAGGTTGCGTGTGCTGGATGTCGGAACAGGTTCAGGTTGCATTGCTTTGGCACTGAAGAACGCTCGGAAAAATTGGCAGGTCGAAGGGGTGGATGTATCCACGGCGGCACTTGCAACTGCTAGAAGGAATGCCTCAGAGCTCCAGTTAGATGTTGCTTTCAGGGAGGCAGATTTGCGCGATGAATTGGATTTTACAGGATATGATGTGCTGATAAGTAACCCCCCGTATATTCCCACTGGTGTGGAAGATAGCATGGATAAGAGCGTATTGGAGTTTGAACCCCATCTCGCGCTTTTCGCTCCAAAGGAGGATCCACCCTATTTTCTTAGAAGGGTTGCGGAAATAGGGGAGAAATGTGGTGTGTCAGACGTTTATCTGGAAACCCATGCAACAGAAGAAGAGACGCTTGTCACAAATTTGAAAAGCGCATGGAGTGGATCCATAGCAGTAAAGCATGACTTAGCCGGAAGGCCTCGATTCTTGCATTTGGAAAGGAACAAGTAGGAGGTAGCGTAGATACACCTCCGATTTTCACGCCCAATGAGTATATTGCACCAAACCTATCTTACCATGCACCCAAGACGATTTTCGGCAGTACTGTTTGTTGCGCTGTTTTCCATTCTGGCATATTCAGTTCAAGGTCAGGATACCACCGAACAGGTAATCTATCCTATCGATATTCAAGGACATACTTGGCAATTGACCAATCTAGCCTTGACGACATTTGCCAATGGAGAGGCTATTCCGCAGGCGGAGACAGAGGAAGCATGGAATCTTGCTGCCAAAGAAGGAACTCCGGCATGGTGCTACTATCTCAATCGTGAAGATTTCGGAGATAAGTATGGGGTGCTGTACAACTGGTATGCGGTAAACGACGAGCGCGGCTTGGCGCCCAAAGGTTGGTGGATTCCTACCAAGGTCGAGTTCGATTCGTTATGCGAGGCCATTGGTTGCGATAACATCCCCATCAAATTGAAGGCAAAAGGAGAGTGGATTCTCAGTGAAGGCATCACGAATGAATCCGGTTTTGCTGCTCTTCCGGCGGGTTCTCGGACGCCAGGAGGCGAGTTTCTCAATGCGGGAGTGTTGGACGCTACCCTTGCAACGGGACTCGAATCGACGGCATGGTGGACGGCCGACCAAAGCAGTAAAGGAAAGGCTTATGCCTATGTGCTTTCACACACCGGAACATGGGGACTAGTGGATGTGAAAAAGGGCTATGGTTATTCTGTTCGCTTGGTGAAAGTGGCTGAATAGAAAAGAACATCCGCTTTCAGCTGAAATGCAAATAAAAAGAGCGCACCCGTGATGCGCTCTTTCCCTCAACCCACAACTAGCGCGATGATCACGCTGTCGCTTCCTTCTTTCCTAACAAAACCAATTCGTTGGCCACTACTTCCGTAACGTAGCGTTTTTCACCTTCCTTGGTTTCCCAAGACCGGTTTACCAACTTTCCTTCAACGGCGATCTCCTGTCCCTTCTTGAGGTACTTCTCGGCAATTTCTGCCACTTTGCCCCACATCACAACGTTGTGCCATTGAGTGTCTTGGACCTTTTCGCCCTTGCTGTTGTTGTACACTTCGTTTGTGGCGATGGGAAACTTTGCCATCTTCCGGTCGTTGTCGAAGGTTTTTACTTCTGGATCTGCGCCCAGGTTTCCAATGAGTTGGACTCGATTTCTTAATGCGTTCATGCTGATTTGATTGAATGATGAATAGTAAAGCATCCTCCTTTCGTTCACCCCTCAACGGCACGCATGCATCCATTTGGTTCCAGTGCTTCGAACACTGCTTTGTTTTACTTCCTTGACAGAGCGTTTGTAAAGGGTGATGTAAAAGACGATGGGACAAAACAAGGATGATCCGATCGCCGAAGTCGGTGCATAAACGCTTGCTGTCGAAAGCAAGTAATTGTAAGCGATTGTTACCGGCTTTGAGTCGGTAGTTCGAGGCTTTTGCCTAAGGTCGCGTTGTAGGCGTCTAGTTCACACGAACAAGGGTGATATCAAATACCAAGACCGAATTGGGGGGGATGGACCCGGCACTCTGGCTTCCGTAACCGAGGTGCGAGGGAATAAGGAGAGTTCCCGACCCACCAGGTTTGAAGTATGGAATGCCTTCTTGCCAGCCTTCGATCACTTGACTTAATGGGAAAACGGCTGGCTCAGTACCGGTAAGGTCAAAGACTTCACCTGAGGTGAGGGCGCCGCGGTAAAAGACCGAGACTTCATCGTAAATGGTAGGATTAACGCCTGAACCTGCTTCATCGATCACCACGTACAATCCACTACCTGTGGCTTCGGCGTCAAGGTCGAAGTCATCGATGTAGGTAAGAATGATCTGTTCGTCCTTTTCTCGTTGAGATGGACCCTCATCCTTCTTGCATCCAGCCGTGGACATTGTGCCTAGGATGAGAAGAATCGCGATCGCTGTGGTGCTTGTCAATTTCATGGGAGCGAAGATAATTACACATTACCATGATTAAATCTCCAAATTCGCAGCTCAAAACCGAATCGACTATGAGCAATCCAACTTGTTTCTTTGATGTGTCAGCCGACGGAGAGTCGCTGGGGCGCATCGTATTCGAACTGCGCGCCGACGTTGTTCCTAAGACGGCTGAAAATTTCCGAGCCCTATGCACCGGCGAGAAAGGCTACGGTTTCAAAGGCAGTTCCTTTCACCGCGTGATTCCTGATTTCATGCTCCAAGGAGGTGATTTCACCAACCATAACGGCACGGGTGGAATGTCTATCTATGGCGAGCGATTTCCAGATGAGAATTTCGAACTGCGCCATACCGGACCGGGCATCTTATCGATGGCCAACGCAGGTCCTAATACCAATGGAAGTCAATTTTTCATCTGTACCATTGCTACTGACTGGCTCGATGGCGCGCACGTTGTTTTTGGACAAGTAACCGAAGGTCTTGATGTGGTCAAGACCATCGAGGGGTTGGGCTCTCGCAGTGGACAAACATCCAAGAAGGTCGTCATCGACGATTGCGGAGAACTAAAGGCTTAGAACGGGAAGAAGACCGGGATAAGCAATGTGCTGAGCAACCAGAACAATAGGTTGAGCCAAACGCCAACCTTGAAAAAATCTTGAAAGCGGTATCCACCGGCGGAATAGATCATGGTATTGGTCTGGTAACCGATTGGAGTCATGAAGCTGGCAGATGCCGCGAACATGGTCGCCATTAGGAAAGGGACAGGCGATACATCCAGTTGATGGGCTGTGGCAATGGCAATCGGGGCAACCAATGCAGCGGTAGCATTGTTGCTCATCGTTTCCGTTAAGAGGCTAGTCAACAGATACAATCCAGAGAGAATAGCAACAGGGCCGAAAGCGTGCAGGTTGTTCACGATCTCATAGGCAATCTTATGTGCCAAACCAGAATTCTCCATTGCGACACCTAAGCTTAGCGCTCCAGCTAGCAGGAAGACGATCGGCCATTGGATGCTGCGGTAGACTTCTTTCATGTTTAGGCACCCCGTGATCACCAAGAGGCAAACGCCTAACATCGTGCTAATTACGATGGGTAGTAGTCCGGTTGAGGCGGTGAAAAGGACCCCTAAAATGATCGAAATGACGATGCGGAAACTTCTCCGGTCAAAATTTAGAATACCCTCTTCACTCAGAATGATGAATGGAATATTTTGATCCTTTACGTTGCTACGCCACTGCTCGAGAAAATGCGTTTTCATCTCGACGAGGATAACATCACCAGAGAGCAAACGAACGTCTTGTAATCGGTCGTGGAGCACCTCTTCTCGATGACGAATGGCGAGAGGAGCAGCGCGGAACCTTCTTCGGAAATCAAATTCGCGCAAGGTCTTTCCTTCTAGTGCTGAGTTGGTCGGAATCACGAGCTCAACAAACGAACTCTTTTCGTCTCCTTCATCCAATTCAACGTCGTCTGTGAAAGGCATCACCTTGACCTTGAGTTGATCTTTGAGCTGCTTCATCTTTGATACATTGCAGCGCACCTTTAAAATGTCACCGGCCAACAACCTTGTATCTCCTTGTGGCAGGTTCATGACCGTGCTGTTCCTGCGCAGTTCAAGGATCTCCATGTCAAGCTGCTTCACAAGGGCAGAGGAGAGGATCGACTTATTTGCCAATTCTGAATCGGGCAGGATTTCAATCTCGGCCAAATAATCAATAAGGCTGTCTTCTAGTTCTGCTTCGTCACTTTCAGTGCGACTGGGCAGTAGTTTTTGTCCGATGAAGATCATGAAGATTGAGCCTACGATAACGAAGACCAAACCCATTGGGGCAAAATCAAACATCCCGAAAGGCTCCATTCCATTCTGCTCCGCAATTCCACTCACTAAAATGTTGGTCGACGTGCCGATCAAGGTGCATGTGCCGCCAAAAATGGACGCATAGCTTACTGGGATGAGTAATTTACTCGCCGCCCGGTTGGCACTCTTGGCGATCTGCATGGTCACTGGTATCATTACTGCAACCACAGGAGTGTTATTGATAAACGCACTCACGGCGCTCACCATGAGCATGAGTAGCACAACCCCGCGTTGATAGTGATTCTGGAAGGTTCTGGTCAATTGCCCCGCCACATACTGCAGGGATCCGGTCTTCAAGATAGCTGCCGATATTACGAACATGAAAGCAACCGTCATTGTAGCTGGATTACTGAAACCTTGCATCCCTTCGGCCGGACTGATAACGCCTGTTGTCACCAAGGCTCCTATGATCAACAGGGCTACAAGGTCGATAGAGAGCTTTTCAGTGATGAAAAGAATGACCGCACCGATGATTACGGCGAGGGTTATGTATGCGTCAATGTGTAGGAATTCCAACATGTTTAGATCAGGTGAATGATCGAAAATGGGGTAGCGTCGCATAAGTGGAAAACCTGGCGCTACGATCAGATTGCATTAGGTTCATCTCAGGAGACTTAGATGGTTGCATTTGGCAAATATATAAACTCTATAAACTTAGTAGAGTATTGCTATTTCTTTTTTGACAAACTGTCTTCGGTGGCTATGATGTGGGCTAGGGTAGCGGACTTTAAACGTTCAACTGTTTCATTGCGGACTCCTAGGAAGGTGTCTCGTATGCCGCAGGTCTCTTCATCCTTGCATTCTTCACAGCGTTCGTAATACTTGTAGGTAACGCATGGAAGCAGCGCGATCGCTCCATCAAAAAGGCGCATAACGTCCGCCATGTTGACCTCGCCTGGGGCCTTGATCAGGTAGTATCCACCGCCTTTTCCTTTCTTGCTGGCAAGTACACCGTCCTTTTTAAGATCTAAAAGAATCGCCTCAAGAAATTTTTGAGGTATGCGCTCGTCATCTGCAATTCTGCTGATGAGAATAGGGCCTTCATCTTGGTGTTTGGCGAGATGGACCAGCGCCAGCATGGCGTATTTTGCTTTTTTGGAGAGCATATGCCGCTAAGATAGTCTAGTTTCTTGATAGACTTCTGTCAATACGTAAATGAGTAGGTCATTTGGTTAACTGCTCCAACGCATCTTCTATGTCACCAGGCGTAGACATGATCTTGCTGAAGGTGCCCATCGTGAGATCCGGAAATGAGAGTGCTATGCGATAGCGGCCGTGCAACATGTGTACCTCATCGCCAATGACGAGCATTTCGTATGGGAGAAATGCCGTATGCTTTGGGGAGTCAATATCGATGATGGGCATAAAGTGTTTTTCGCCATCTGCCAGGCCAATAGCAATGCCGTAGAGAACCAGCTCTTCGCCTGGAATTTCTATGCGGTATACTTGTTTTAGTCCTTGCGGAGGAATCTTCAATGCCAGATCTATGGACTTCTTCGCCTCTGAGTAACTAGCGTATGCTTTCAATTCTACCGTGTCGTCAAATTCCGGCATGCCGAACATGTATTGATACTCCCTCAAGGATTTTACGTCCACTCCCTTTTCAGAACCGAAAGGCACAGGCTTGTATTCCCCTATTGCCTTCATGGTGTTCTGGAGCTTCAATTGAACGGTTTGGTATTCCACCAAGACCTTCTCAAAATCATCTCTGAAGTATGCGTTGCCCCAGTATTTGGGATTGGTGTAGGAAACGTTTGTGATGTTTCCTTCCCTTGTGATACCAATCCTCAGTACCGCGGCAAACCCCGTTAGTCCGCCTACTTTTTTCACGGCTCCAACCAATTCATCGGAACTGACTACGACCACTTGCCGTTCTTTGGATGTAGCAGGGGAGTAAGACCCTATTACGTTTAACCCATTCTCCTTAGCCGCCTCTTCAACGCGCACCGTCATCGATGTTACAGATGCATCCGTCTGAATGGCTTGAATGTATGGCTTCAGTTGCGCGAAAAGCGAGGTTGATAGAATAATCGCTAGGGAGAGTGAAATGAGCCTTTTCATGACGGGAATGGGTCAGACAGTGAGTGGAAATGAACTGCTACGAAGGTAGAGGCTACCCCTTTCTAGGTCATTTCGATAGTGCCATCATTGCTCAGTCAAAAGACTGACATAGCTCACTCAGCTCAATTGATGTCTTCGCCGCGCTCAAGTTTCGCCATGTTCTCGCGAATTATATTCCGATTGATGTCATCCGGGCAATTCTTTTCGGACTTCTTCAAATAGGTCAATGCCTTTGCGTATTCGCCCTTGGCAGAATGGCCCCTCGCCAAGCCGTAGTTGACAGGCCATATATTGGGGTTTTGTTTTGCATTCGCTTTGAAGACGGTCATCGCATCATCAACCCTTCCTTGCATGATCAGCTGTCGGCCATATCCATGCAACTGGAGTACAGAAGCCATAAGCAATGCCTTGTCCAAGGCGGCCTTCGCCTCTTCGGATTTTCCTAGGGCTCGCAATGCGTCAGACTTCACGCGAAGGGTGGAAAATTGAGCATCCATATTAGCCGCCAGCGTAGCCCATTCAAGCGCTTCTTCTAGGTTGGTATTGTTTTGTACACACCAATTCGCTGCTTCCATAGGTCCGATGTAAGAGAATCGGGCAGTGCCTCGCAGGTCATTCCGCAATTGCTCAACCACAGTAGCATTCAAGTCGACTGCGATCTCAAATGGGATCGATTTTGTCTCCCAATTCAAAGCGCAGTACACACTATTTTTCGTGAAGTCATCAAAGGCGAATTCGAGGTATTCGGTAAAGGTGTGCTCTTGCCAAGAGGTGCGCGCTCGGGCTATGATTTCTTTTTCGTCGTAGAAATAAGACCCCCAACTGTCTTGGTTAGAGGATAGCGTGATTTGAACGTCGCCTGTCTCTTCAATCATCATGAAGAGGCCGTAGGAACCCGCCTTAATAGGAATACCATTTAATGTAACGGGAGTTGAGAAGGTGATGACCGTATTTTCATCAGCTCCTGTGCGCCAAGGCGCTGATGTAGCTGTTCCCCATCCGGGGTTGCTCATGCCATAGGGGACAATGCTTCCCCAGATGTCCCTACCACGCACTGCCGGCCTGGAGTATTCTATGGTCACCAATGTAACGCCTATCTCCTGGGAGATGCTGGCACGTGGGCTGACCCTTGGTGTTTTTACAACTTGGGTTTGAGCCGAAAGGTCGGTGTGTAAAAATGTCAAGAGAAATACGAGGAGTAGGGTGAGTGTTCTCATTTTTTCAAGGTACAACAGTTCCTTCAAAAATCGTGTGCAAGTTCTAATCATGCATGCTGGATTATTTGCAAATCACTCTAGTTCTGCTTCCTTTACTTTTCATTCATGCTTACGGAGAAAAGGACCTGTCAAGAATGCTCGGAGCCGCTTTATGGCAGAGCTGACTAGAAATTCTGTTGTGATCAATGCAGAAATACGTTCAACAATCGGAACAACAGCGACGCAAATAGGATCGTGCGCAACATCAACTATGCATTGCGCAGAAATCGCCGGATACTGTCCGAACTAAACGATTCCAAAAAAACGCGGTTGGAGCGCAATCGACTGATCGTGCATGGGTTCAGCTTTAAATATTTTACGCATACACGAGCGGCGAAGAACGGAACGGTCTATTATTTCTGCTATGAAATGGGCTACGCACCCCTCGATGAAGAGGATGTGCTCATCGTCAGTAATGAGAGCGTTCGATAATCAGTCTTCTCCGTCTTTATCATCGATGTTCACTTCCACTTGCATCTCACCGTCTTTACGCGAGAGTTGAATGGTTGCACGACCTACAGTGAATGTGCTGTCGCCTTCAAACTCTGAGTCTTCGATCCCTTCAATGATCGCATGCACTTTGGCTTGACCTTCACCCATTTCGAAATCTCCGTCGACCTCAAGGTTACCCTTCTTGATCTTAACGACCTTGTGACCGTCATCATCGATCCAAACCATTTTTTCTGCAGAATGCTCCATCGGCCCACCATGGCCTTTGAACATCATTTCAGGTCGATGGCATTCGCGATGCCCAGTTACCCGACCCAAAATGAATCCTAATACGAGCGAAAGGAGGGTGAAAACTAAAATCTTGATCCATTGATTGTCCATAGTATGGTGGTGTTGAATGTGTATTATTTATCGAGAAGTTTTTCGAGTAATTCAATGGCAGCCTTGCTGATGACTGTGCCCGGACCGAAGACAGAACTGACACCTGCTTCGTATAATAATGTATAGTCCTGCTTCGGAATTACGCCACCGGCCACTACAATGGCGTCCGCTCTTCCTGCCTTTTGCAAGGCGTCGATCAACTCAGGGATAAGCGTTTTGTGGCCTGCGGCGAGCGAGCTGACGCCTACGATATGCACATCGTTCTCCATGGCCATTTTTGCGACTTCTGCAGGAGTAGAGAAGAGGGGGCCGATATCTACGTCAAAGCCTATGTCGGCAAATGACGTAGCGATGACCTTTGCTCCCCGGTCGTGCCCGTCTTGTCCCATCTTGGCGACGAGAATTCTAGGTCTACGTCCTTCGCGCTTGGCTACTTCCTCTGCGAGCTGGTGTGCCCTAACAAAAGCATCATCATTCTTCATCTCACTCGAATATACTCCACTGATGCTCTTGTTCTCAGCCCTGTGCCTTCCAAATGCCTTTTCCATGGCCATGCTGATTTCGCCGAGTGTAGCTCGTTTTCTTGCGGCATCTACGGCCAAGGCCAATAAGTTTCCTTCCTTCGACTCGGCGCAATCGGTAATTGCATCTAAGGCGCCTTGAACGGCCGAGTCATCTCGGGTTGCCTTCATCTCCTTGATCCGGGTAATCTGAGATTCGCGCACTTTCGAGTTGTCCACGTCCAAAATATCGATCACCGTATCGTCTTCCACTTCGTATCGGTTGACTCCAACAATGATCTCTTGTCCACTGTCGATGCGCGCCTGCTTTTTTGCCGCCGATTCTTCGATGCGCATTTTGGGCACACCGGCTTCGATGGCCTGCGTCATCCCACCTAGGCTCTCTACCTCTTCAATCAGTGTCCATGCTTTTTCGATCAAGTCTGAGGTCAACTTTTCCACGTAGTATGAGCCACCCCAAGGATCAATTCCTCGTGTGATATCGCTTTCTAGTTGCCAAAAGAGCTGTGTATTGCGTGCGATGCGTGCCGAGAAGTCGGTAGGAAGGGCAATGGCTTCGTCTAATGAGTTGGTGTGTAATGACTGCGTTCCGCCCATCACGGCCGCCAATGCCTCAATGCTGGTGCGCGCAACATTGTTAAAAGGGTCTTGCTCGGTCAAGCTCCAACCCGAAGTCTGGCTATGCGTTCGGAGCGCCATGCTCTTCGCCTTTTCGGGATTGAACTTTCGGACGATCCGCGCCCAAAGAACGCGTCCTGCACGCATCTTAGCAATCTCCATGAAGTGATTCATTCCAATGCCCCAGAAAAAGGATAGGCGAGGAGCGAAGTCGTCGATCTTCAGACCTGCGTCTAGCCCTGTTCTTATGTATTCCATTCCATCCGCCAAGGTATAAGCGAGCTCAATGTCTGCGGTGGCCCCCGCTTCGTGCATGTGATAGCCCGAAATACTGATGGAGTTGAATTTCGGCATGTGCTGTGACGCGTACCGAAAGATATCGCCAATGATGTGCATGGATGGCTTGGGCGGGTAGATGTAGGTGTTGCGTACCATGAACTCTTTCAGGATGTCGTTTTGAATCGTACCGGTCAGCGCTGCCGGATTCACCCCCTGTTCCTCGGCTGCAACGATGAAAAATGCCATAATCGGCAATACCGCGCCATTCATGGTCATGCTAACAGACATCTGATCGAGCGGAATCTCATCAAACAGCATTTTCATGTCTTCAACGCTGTCGATCGCAACACCTGCTTTGCCAACATCCCCTGTGACCCGCTCATGGTCGCTGTCGTATCCGCGATGGGTAGCAAGATCAAAAGCTACAGAAAGCCCTTTTTGTCCCGCGGCTAAGTTTCTTCTGTAGAACGCGTTGGATTCCTCTGCATTGCTAAACCCAGCGTACTGACGGATGGTCCATGGTCTGATGGCATACATGCTGGCGTATGGTCCGCGCAAGTAGGGTGGAGCGCCCGCGCCAAATGCCATGTGTGGCAGTTCGTCGGTGGTAACTGCTTCTTGTAACTCATTTACTTCAAAGCCTTCCGGCGCTGTCCAAGTATTGTGTGATTCTGCGGGCTTGGCCGTGACATTCGCTACGAGCGATGCAAAGGATAGGTCGCTGTACTTGCTCATGGTTGTGCAATTTGAACTTCGTAAGGAAGCGATAACACGTCTGGTAACAGTTTATAAGCACTGGACTTGGCTTCGGCTTCCTTCTTCACTTCGTTGGGGAGAAACTTGTTTACGCCGAGTAAAACTCGGTCGCCATGGAGGAAGGAATTTCGAATATGTTCCCCAGAAGCTTCTAAATAAGATCGCAATGTTCCGGCAAGGGCATAGGCCGTAAAGCCACCTGCTTGCTCTATGTGTTGCACCTTCTTCCACGCCTGAGTTGCAATTACGGTGGTCAAGTGTTCGATGAAGTAGGAACCATCCGCCTGATTGAGGTTCTTATCTAACCTGCCTTCTTCTTTCAACAGGGTTTGGATATTGCGACTGATCCTCCTACTAAAAGCGTCGTCTTCCTTCCAACCTTTGTTCCAAGGTTCCGTCATTACCATTTGTGCCCCGCCCAAGACAGAAGACATGGCTGCTGACGTAGCGCGAAGAATATTCGTATGCTCATCGTTCTGCGCATAGGTGATGGACAGGTTGCTAGCTAGAATGGATGGGGACTGAAGGGGTTTGCCTTCGTTTGCCAGTACGGAGCTCCATAACCATCGCAATGCACGCAATTTGCCGATTTCGGTAAGAAAAGCATTCCCAACCCCCGTGTGAAAGAGCATCGGGGTTTCAAATCCGGCATTATTTCCGATTTCGATGGCTTGAGTGATCAGGAAGGCCACTTCATCGACCACTCCAGCGCCTCGTTCTCTCAGTCGTTTCCCACTCAATAACAATGTCACTCCTTCGGGAATGGACTGATTCTCCCCATGTTTCAACAGGTTTCTAAAAGGGTCGATGCAATTTCCGCCTCGAACGAAAACGGGTGCAACCTTGGTATCTACACCCTTTCCGGCTACTTCTGCTGCGGCGCCCATAAAGCTTTTGTAGAACCATATGCCCTCCGCACCGTGCATAAGTGCGTCCAACGCCAAGCTGTTTGCCGTTTGCGCGTCTGTCGCATAAATGGGCTCAAGGATCTTCCAAGGGCTCTCCAAAGGGGGAAGTGAAGCCAACGGAGATGGCAGCGTGTTTTGCCAAGCTTCGATTTCAAACCCTTCGGAACTTTTCCAAATTAAGTGGTCCTCAAAGGACTTCCCTTTCAATTCTTTTTCAACACGCGCCTTCCATGACTCGGTGCTGTCTGAAATAAAGGGCAATGTTTCGGGCGTATTGCTCATGAGGCGAAGATAAGATGTGCGTGTATCTATGCGCCAAATCAGGGTATTGATCTTCGCATATGTATTCAGAAGTACATTCTCGTGAATGAACAATGACTAACAATGGGGCGTTAAGAAGTATGGAATCGACATACGGGGTACTTTTTCAATTTGTCCTATGTTAGCATCGTCTAGAATTAACGTCAAACTTGACAAGACTGAGATGAACGTAGTAAAGAAACGATCGGATGTTGTAGAGAACTTGATCACCCTTGAGAAGATGCTTTCTTCTAAGAAAAAGGGGGAACGAGAGTTAGCGTTGGAGCAAATCCTCAATGATCCGTACATAATAATATACAAGTCCCTTGGAGAAAACCATTTTGGTCCAGCTTCTATGCTCGGAGTTAAAAACGGTGGGGATATTGACTTTGCGACCTTGAGCGCTGACGAAATAAAGGAGATCAAAAAGGCTGTGACCGATGTGATTGGCACCGGTTTTACCAATGAAACTACCGTAGGTAAGTTTGATGAGTACGCGAAAACGCTCACGAAGAAGGTTCCTAAAGTGGAGCGCACCTACTGGAGGGTCAAGGATGAGCGAGGCAAGAACCTCAACCTGACCGAGAAGGACCTCAAGTAATTCTTAGCGCAGTTCGAATCTGATCGGAATCGTATAGTACACCCTTACTTTTCTTCCATTCTGATGTCCGGGATTCCAGTCCGGCATGGCCTTTATTACCCGGATGGCCTCTTCGTCTAAGGCTCCAAAAACGCCACGCACCACCGATACTTCGCTGATTGAACCATTCGCTTCTACGACGAAACGGACGTAAACAATTCCTTGCACATCCAGGTCTTTGGCGATGCCGGGATATTTTAAGCTTTCTCCCAAGTATTGCATTAGCGCTGGTTCTCCTCCTTTGAACGAAGGCATTTCCTCTACAAAAGACAGGATGGTTTCTTCGGCTGAAATTGGCGCTTCTACGGTAGCGTTGATATCGACGATGACACTATCTATTCCTTCCACATCTAAAGTTCCAATCTGTGCAGTTTGGAGTTCATCCATGGTTGGGATATATTCTTCGTCCATGACGTCTTCGTCTTTTTTGGCGACGGGTTGAATGAATTTTTTCTGTTCCACCTTCGGTGGAGTTTTGAATAATTCAGGCTCTGGAAGCTCTATATCAATGGGGGGTGGGGCAGATAGCTGTGAATAATTGATCACCTTCTTTACCTCAACCTTCATCTTATCACTCTTTGGTTCTTCCTCGAGCATTTCCTTGAGGATGGGATACAAAAAGGCTCCCACGATCAAGCCGGTGGCCAGTGCAAGCGATGCAAAGGAACGACTCACATCGCGCTGACGCCTGTCTTCGGCCCCATTGGGCATGATGCCATGCGTATGTATTGCGTTACTCATCTGCTTCGGTTTGAACTTCCATGTCCAGGTCAAAGGGGCTGAGCTCGCTGATGGCATAGCGTTGTATGTTGCTATAATTCAGCGCGTCAAGTACATCAACGAGGTTTCCGTAGCTGCTCGATTCGAGTGGCTTTATTAAGACTACAAGGCCTTCTGTGTTTTCGTTGAGGCTTGTTAGCAACGGTTCGAGCTCAGCGTAGGGCAGCGACTGTGCATCAGGGTCCGTGATTCCGCGGTACCATTTGACTTCACTTGCTAAGAGGACCAGGCTAACGGTTTTGGACTCTTTCACCGCCATTTCTTTTTCGGCCAGCTCTTCCTTCGGTTTGGCTGGGATGAGTAATTCCATCGCCTGCGGCTTGCTGAACGTGGTGGCCAACATAAAGAACGTCAGCAGCAAGAAGGCGAGATCGACCATCGGATTCATGTCCACGTTTACAGCACGCTTGTTGGCCTTGTTTTCAGACTCGCGCTGATTGACCTTCTCCACTTGTATGTCATCCAACTCAGGAAGCATCTTTCTCAGTATCTGTAATGAGGTTGAAGCGTGTAATGTTCAAATCTTGAAGAATGTCGAACACTCTTTTAACCGCGTATACAGGCGTTTCCTGATCGCCATTGATGGCAAAGCGCAAATTAGGATTCGCCAAGCGGCTTCCGATGAGCCAATTGCGCAGCTGGTCGTTGTTGACGTTGGTTGGAATACCCGACTGAGGGTAGAGCTTCCGTTCTGTCTTTTCCAATGACACGAAGGCGGTCAATTCTTCCAAAGGCACACCGAAGGACGACAAGAGGGAAAAGCGCTCAGCATCGTCTACCGATAATTGAAGTCCGTTCTGTTGTGCCACATAACCGAGCATCTGCTTACGGTCGAATTTGTTGTCGAGGCCAAGGAACACACGACCCTCCTTGTCAATGGTGATCATGCACAGGTCTTTGTCTGGAATTTTGAGCTCAGCTTTGGAGAAGGGAATCACGATCTCCGCCGGCATATCTGCCTTGAAGGTTGTGGTCATCATAAAGAAAGTGACCAACAAGAACGCCATGTCGACCATGGGATTCATGTCCAACTTGGGTAACTTCTTTATGCTTCTCAGTCTAGGCATCCGTCGAGCTGTCGTCTAATTCAGATGCAGGTTCTATTGCGGTATCTGCGGGTGCGGCTGTTCCCTCTAGCTTTTCCTTCGCCTTCTGCTTGAAATGATTCAAGATGGCATAGTTGGTTTCATCCATACCGTAGGTTATTCGGTCGATCACGTTGGTGAAGAAGTTGAAAATCACAATAGCCACTGCAGAGGTCGAAATACCCAGGGCAGTCGTAACAAGTGCTTGCGATATACCCCCTGCGAGTCCGACCGCATCTGGTGTTCCAGCGATGGCCAAGGCTGAAAATGCCCGAATCATTCCGGTGACGGTGCCGAGCAATCCGATCAAGGTGGCCACGGAAGCTATGGTTGAAATGATCACCATGTTCCGTTCTAAGTCTGGGACCTCTAAGTGCGTAGCTTCTTCAAGGTCTCGTTTAATATGATAGGCTTTCTCTTCAGGCCGCAAATCTTGTGTGGCTTCTTGTTGATAGGAGCGAAGGCCCTTTTTGACCACATTGGCAACGGCGCCCCGTTGTACATCACACGCACCGATGGCATCGGTGATGTTGTCTTGTTGCAGGAAGCCCTTGACGGTTTGTGCAAACACATTGCTCTTCCGTTTACCTCTCGCTCGAAACAAGCTGAACCCTCTTTCGATTGAATAAGTAAGCAAGATGACCATGAAGGCGAGTTGAAGGATAACGATCTGTCCGCCCTTATGAATGGTGCCGAGATAATGTCCTTCAAGCGGTTCATTGGCGGGATCTCCATCCACAAAATTGTCTGGCGAGCCAAGTATATGGTGGTAAATGAAGTATCCAGCCACGAGGGAGAGAAGGATGATGATGACTCCAGTAACACTGGTAAGTGAATCTTTGAGGCGTTGTTGCTTATCCATAGGGATTGAATGCTTTTAGGTCATCCAAGCTAAGGATTTTATTACTTACTCATCGATATGGGCTAAAAAGAATCGCGGTTGATGAAGACGCTTAAAAAATGCGCATTGTTACATTTACGCGATGCCGGAGAAACTCAAACTCACCGTTCAACTCACCAAGTCTGAAAGCAACCTGATGTGGTATTACGCCATCAATGTCTCGGCAGACGTGGCTGAGCAATTCATTGAAGGGGTGGACCGTCGGGTGATTTGTACGCTTCCA
Source organism: uncultured Flavobacteriales bacterium (assembly GCA_943788725.1). Classification (GTDB taxonomy): domain Bacteria; phylum Bacteroidota; class Bacteroidia; order Flavobacteriales_G; family Salibacteraceae; genus SHAN690. The sequence continues at coordinate 167,507 of CALSRJ010000001.1, forward strand.
GATGGTGATCATTTTCATTGTGCGCTCTTCGCGTCTAAGCAAGGGGGGTACAATATTCTACTCAACAAGCAACGGCGAGATAGGCTTGGGCTGAGGGCGGGAAGCGTGTTTGATATTGAATTGGAGAAAGACATGACCAAGTATGGCACAGCGATGAGCGATGAATTTGCCGTGGTGCTTGAGCAGGACCAGGAGGGGAGTGCCATATTTCATAGATTGACCCCAGGAAAACAACGAACGTTGATCTATTTCAGCGACAATGTGAAGAGCTCGGACATCAAGATCCGAAGGGCATTGGTGGTAATGCGCCATCTAGTCGAAAGCCAAGGTGAATTGGATTACAAGCGATTAAATGTGATGGTAAAGGAGGCGAATCAATCCGCTAAGCTTAAGTGATCATTCCTCATCTACGAAGATGAAGATCTCCTCATTCGCTTTTTTCATGAAGTATTTCTCGCGAGCGAATTTCTCAAGTTTGCTATTGTCGCTCAAGAGCTCTTCCAGGTCCTCATGTATACTGATGATCTCCCGCTGGTAGTATTCCTTATCTGAATCGAGTTGATACAATTCTGCACGGAGTTCAATCTGGTTGATCATGTTGTGCTGATCAAAGAACATCATCCAAATGGCGAAAACACCGAGCGTAATCGCGTAGCGGTTTTTAAGGTACCAGGGGAGTCGATCCCAATAGTCTCTGAGCATACTCCAAAATTGAAGAAAGAGTTGGTACATAATTGAAGAAGGCGGTCCAATTATGAACAGCCTTCTTTTGATCTTAGTATGAATGCTTCGTGATCAATAGTAGATCAAGCGGCGCACCTTGGCAATGTGCTTCGCAAGGCGCAATACCTGTTTGGTGTACCCGAATTCGTTGTCGTACCATACGTACAATACGATGCTCTTCTTGTCTGGATGCACAATCGTTGCGTGACTGTCATACACAGAACAACAAGTGTTGCCAACGATGTCACTGGATACGCACTCTTCGTTGATGTTGTAATTGATTTGGTTCACCAGGTCTCCGCGAAGGGCAGCATCCTTGAGAAGGCTGTCGACCTCTTTTAGAGAAGTTTCTTTGCTCACCGTAAGGCTCAGAATGGCCAAAGAACCGTTCGGCACAGGAACACGCACGGCATTCGCAGTCAATTTGTCTTTCAAATCAGGAATGACTTTAGTGACAGCGCGTCCAGCACCTGTTTCGGTGATGACCATGTTGATGGCAGCAGACCGTCCTCGACGGGCATTCTTGTGCATATTGTCCAAGAGGTTCTGATCGTTCGTGTACGCATGCACCGTTTCAATGTGTCCTTTGCTCACTCCAAGGTTGTCGTGGATTACCTTCAATACAGGAACGATTGCGTTGGTCGTACAAGACGCTGCCGAGATCACGTCATCCTCGTCGAGTCGAAGCGATTTGTGATTCACACCATAAACGACGTTTGGTACTTCCTTACCTGGGGCTGTGAGCAACACCTTCGATGCTCCTTTTGAAGTGAGGTGCCTGCTAAGGGCTGTCTTGTCCTTGAATACACCCGTGTTGTCAATGATCAATGCATCGTTGATTCCATAGGAGGTGTAGTCGATATCTTCTGGATTCTTTGCGGCGATGAACTTCACGCGCTGACCGTTGATGATCAACTCCATGTTCTCGTAGTCTTCTTCAACGGTACCTTGAAAACGGCCGTGTACAGAATCGTTGCGGAGTAGGTGAGCGCGCTTGTTGAGTTGGTCTTTGTCGATGTTGCGAACTACAATGGCACGAAGCCGAAGTTGTTGCCCCTTTCCTGCGGAAGTAATGAGGAGGCGAGCGGCCAAACGACCAATACGCCCGAATCCATATAGGACAACATCTTTAGGACGCATTTGCTCCTTCTCATCGATGGTAAATCCAGTCAATTTTGCCTCAAGAAAGGTGCGTTGATCGGTGAACTGATTTTTCTCTGCTTGCCACTCATACGCGAGAAGACCGATGTCCAGCTTGGATTGGGCAATGTCCATGGTCAATAACTCCTTGGCCAAGGACGATGTGTCGTGAACGCTTATTGCTTTGTTCACTACTACGTTGGCGTATGCGTGAAGTTGAAGAATGTCGGAAATGGTCACGTCGACCAAAGGGTTACGGAACAGAACCAACTCTATTCCTTTGTCGAACTGCAAATGTCCAATGCAGCTTTGGAGTTCAACGGCGGCTTTCTCATCCTTGAGGTAAGCGCTAAAATCACTTTGATAGTTGTCTACTACCTGCGTATCCATGGTTGTTGAATGTAATGTGGTTTGTGGAAAAGTGGAATCAAAAAGGGCCGTGAGATCATCACGGCCCGTTGAGGTTTATTTAGTCTCCCAGATACATTTTAAGGAGTCGGCTGCGCGAGTTTTGTCGCAAGCGCCGAATGGCCTTTTCTTTGATCTGTCGCACGCGCTCTCGAGTGAGGTCAAATTTATCGCCGATCTCTTCGAGGGTGAGACCGTGGTTCATACCGATTCCGAAGAACAGTCTGATAACGTCACGCTCTCGCTCAGTAAGTGTCTCTAGTGAACGCTCGATTTCTCGCTGAAGCGACTCGCGCATCAGTTCGCCATCGGCGCTGGGTGATTCATTGTTGCTGATCAAGTCGAGCAAACTGAAATCTTCATCTTCCTTTAAAGGTGCGTCTACAGAAACATGGCGTCCTGAAACGCTCATGGTGTCCTTCACCTTGTCTTCTGGTATCTCAAGGGCTGATGCAAGCTCGTCTGCAACAGGTGGGCGCTCAAATTGTTGCTCGAGCATGGCGTACGCTTTGTTGATCTTGTTCAAAGAACCTACTTGGTTCAATGGAAGGCGTACGATACGAGATTGTTCTGCAATCGCCTGAAGGATCGATTGACGAATCCACCATACCGCATAAGAGATGAACTTAAATCCACGGGTTTCATCGAAGCGTTGAGCCGCTTTGATGAGTCCAAGGTTTCCTTCATTGATCAAGTCAGGAAGGGTAAGGCCTTGGTTTTGGTATTGTTTCGATACAGAGACCACGAATCGTAGGTTAGCACGGACCAACTGATCCAGCGCTCGCTGATCTCCTTTCTTGATCTTCTTTGCAAGTTCAACCTCTTGCTCCGCGTTGATCATCTCTTCGCGGCTGATTTCTGTCAAGTACTTGTCCAGCGACTGACTGTCGCGGTTGGTAATTGATTTCGTAATCTTTAACTGCCTCATATTCTTTTATTTCCCCCAATTAATTTCATAGGCTTATCGGGCCTGCAAAGGTACACTTTTTTACGTTCGTAAACAACCATTTCTTCCAACGCCTATTATAAGACGCGCACACTAGGTAAAACGTGAGCTGAGCAAAAAAGTTTCGTTACAGTCCGAATCCGTAATAGGCCTTTTTTCCATTAGGGTAAACGCCTTCTATGAGAATGCCACCTTTTTTTTCTTTCAGCATTGCATACAAATGCTCCCTGTCTTTGACCACTTGTTGATCAACCTTAAGGATGATGAAATCTGTTGAAATTCCGGCGGACCTCAGTTTGCCAGCGCCGATTTCCTTTACTTGAACTCCTCGGGTGATGCCCAGTTCCTTTTTTGTTTCCGCATCTACATCCTCGAGTAAAGCATTCAGTTGCTCATGGATCTCCAACTGTTTCTTAGGGGTGAGCGCCTCTTCTCCGAATTGATTGCGAAGGGTAAGGGGAATGTCGATAATACTTCCGGAGCGGTTCACCGTAACCAAGATGTCATCTCCGGGTCGGAACTTGCTCAATTGTTCTTGCATTTCGGTCACGTTCTTTACAGAGCGCTCGGCAATTTTCATGATGACGTCGCCTTCTTTGATGCCTGCATTCTTAGCCGCACCCATGTCAAGCGTGGTTGCTACGTAAACGCCTTCATTCACGCTGAGCGATTTCAAGGCAGCGATTTCTTGATTGACATTCTGAATGCGCACGCCCAAGTAACCGCGCTGCACTACTCCGTATTCTAATAAATCTTCTACCACCTTGGCGACTATATTGACCGGTATGGCGAAGGAGTAGCCCGTGTAAGAGCCTGTATTGGACTTAATGGCTGCGTTGATGCCGATCAATTCACCTCGGCTGTTGACCAATGCTCCGCCACTGTTACCAGGGTTAACTGCTGCATCTGTTTGAATGAAAGACTCAACCGCGCTGGCTCCATCCGGACCGTTTGCCAAAATATTAATGTCTCTGCCTTTCGCACTGACGATCCCTGCAGTCACAGTGCTTTCAAGGTTAAAAGGGTTGCCAACGGCAAGGACCCATTCGCCCACCTTGACTTGGTCCGAATTTCCGATGTCAATTTTAGGGAGGTCATCTGCATTGATCTTCAACAAAGCGAGATCGCTGGAAGGATCCATACCTATTACCTCAGCTTGAAAACTGCGATTGTCATTCGTGACTACCTCAACCGCTGAGGCACCATCAACTACGTGGTTGTTGGTAACGATGTAGCCGTCGTTAGACATGATCACGCCCGAACCTGCGCCTGCTCCCATACGCGGTTGCTTTTGCTGCATGCCATCACCAAAAAAGAAATGACGGATCGGGTCGAAGGTGTAATAGCCTCCATTGGTTTCGTAGGTCGTTTTAACGTGAACGACGGCATTGACCGTGCGCTCTGCCGCTGAGGTGAAATCTACCGTTTCCGAGGGTAATCCGTAAGACACTTGCTGTACACTTCCATGCTGTTGGTCGATGTGTTCAGACCGTAAGAGCTCCACGGCTTCCAATCGCTCCAATCTTTGGTTTTGATAAAAGAGAAAGGCGCCTATTGAAAGTGCGCCTCCTACGATCGCTGCCAAAAAATATCCTGCTGTCTTGTTCATGTCCTTTGATTTTAAATTCAAATTAGTTCCTCGAAATAACTATCAAACGCATAGTATCGTTGTGTCGGAGCTGTTAATTATTTCTAAGCAGTTCTGCGATTAAAACGAGAACGCGGCTGTGTGAGCAGAAGTTCGGAATATTGCAGGGTGATCGAATTCCATAAATATCACGGAGCGGGCAACGATTTCATCTTAATCGATGACCGCGAAAGAACGTTTCCAGCCGAATCTTTTGACTTGGTGGCACGGATGTGCGACCGACATTTTGGGATTGGCGCCGACGGTTTGATGCTCTTGCGCAATGCGCAAGGGGCGGATTTTGAGATGATTTACTACAACAGCGATGGGCAGTTCAGTTCGATGTGCGGAAATGGAGGAAGATGCATCACGCGGTTTGCTGCTGAGCTTGGCATCATCGAAAACAAAGCACTGTTCACAGCTGTAGATGGTCCCCACCATGCCACGGTAAATGCAGATGGCAGTATTTCGCTTGAGATGATCGACGTGCTTACCGTTGAAGCATTGGATGATGGTGCGCTTTTGCTGGACACGGGATCACCGCACTATGTAGTACTGACCGAAAGGCTAGATGATAGGGACATGCAAACCGAGGGGCGTAGCATCCGCAACAACGAACGCTTCAAGGCTGAGGGCGTCAATGTGAATTTGGTAGAGTGGAAGGATGACTGCTTGTACATCCGCACTTACGAGCGTGGAGTGGAAGACGAAACGCTTGCCTGTGGCACTGGTGTTACAGCAGCGGCCATCGCTGCTCAGTTCTGGGGTCTCACTGAATCTCCCGTTAAGGTGAAAGCGGTGGGTGGTGACCTGTCCGTAACTTTCAACGTAGAAACCACAGGATATTCAAGCATCTGGAAAACCGGCCCGACAGCTTTCGTTTTTAAAGGAACTTTTCAACCATGAACTTGATTGGTGATCATATTTCCTTGCGTTTGCCAACGATTGAGGATGTCCACATCATCCATCGTTGGGAGAATGACCCTGAACACTGGTTGGTGAGTAATACCATCGCCCCGTACACAAAAGAGCAGATCCTTCACTTTATTGAACATGACAATGACTTGTATGCAGATCAACAGATGCGTATGATGATTGAAAGTAAGGAAGGAGCAGTAGTTGGTTGCATTGACCTCTTTGATTTCGACCCTAAGAATCACAGGGTTGGATTGGGGATATTAATCGATGATGCATTTCGCGGAAAAGGGCTTGGAAACGAAGCCATTGCATTGACTGTACGGTACTGCTTCGATGAACTCGAAATGCACTCTATTTATGCAGATGTGCTGGAGAACAATGCTTCGAGTCAGCGACTTTTTGAAGCCAATGGTTTTGTGAAAGCTGGTCACAAGAAGGACTGGCTGTGGAATGGAAGCGAATTTATGGATCAATATTTCTATCAGCGGATTAAAGAACAATGAACCTGAAACGATTCATCTTTACCATTCTAGCCTTGATCGTTCTGTTTGGAGGTTACCTAGCTTGGGATTACTACCAGCGCCTCTTTGCCCCCAACGTTTTCCTCGAAGAATCGCAGGTTGAATTCTTCGTGCACTCTGATTGGACCTTTGCGGATGTGCGTTCTGCCTTGAAAGTTCAAAGGGTAGTGGATGATGTGAGCTCCTTTGAATGGGTAGCTGGACGAAAGCAATACCCGTCGCTCGTAAAACCGGGTCGCTATGTCATTTTCGACGGCATGAATAACAATCAGTTGGTCAACCTGCTGCGCAGTGGAGCGCAGGAACCGGTCAAATTGATTTTACGCTCGGTTCGAACCAAGACTGAGCTGGCATCGAACGTAACCCAATACATTGAAGCAGATAGTGCGGAAGTGCTTCACTTGCTGAACGACCCTGCTTTTTGTGCGCAGTACGGGTTCAATACCACTACCGTCATTACCCTGTTCCTGCCGAATACCTATGAATTTTATTGGAGCACGTCGGCTGAAGAGTTTGTCGTTCGTATGGCGCGGGAGTACAAGCGTTTTTGGACCGACGAACGCATTGCGAAGGCGAGAAAATTGGGGCTATCACAGTCAGAGGTAAGTACGTTGGCTTCTATTGTGCAAGCCGAGCAAGGCGCGCATCCAGATGAACGGCCCATTGTAGCGGGACTCTACCTGAACCGAATCCGAAAAGGAATGCGATTAGAGTCCGATCCGACCTTGATCCACGCACTCGGTGATTTCACCATCAAGCGCGTTCTCAACGTGCACAAGCAAATTGATTCGCCTTACAATACGTATAAGAATGCGGGATTGCCGCCGGGGCCAATCTTGTTGCCTGAGATCAGTTCGATCGATGCAGTCTTGGATCCAAAGGAGAACAGCTACCTCTTCATGTGCGCCAAGGAAGATTTCTCGGGCTACCACAATTTTTCGACCAGCTATCGAGATCACATCAACAATGCGAAGAGGTATCAACGAGAGCTGAATAAGCGAAGGATCTATAAATAGGGATTACCAGCCGCGCTTGATGCGCTGTTCTTTTTTCCGTAAGCTTTTGTGTGCTGTAACGGTACGCTTGTGATTGCTGCGAGCACTTCTTCTGTGCATGTCGCACTTGATCACCCCGCAGCATTTGTTCTTGGCACGCTGAGAACTGCTTCCATCCAATACCATGCAGCTGCTGAACAGCATCGTGAATACAAAGAGCGTGGTAAGAAGTAATGTGCCTGATTGCCTCATATACACACAAAGCTAAGGATGTTTTGGCTTGGTTTTAAACCGGCTGCCTTCCAAGCTCGTGGAGGTTTTTGAAAAGAATGGCCGCGTCAGACAGCGCATTGTGTCCTTTGATGTAACTGACATTTCCTGATATGCACTGCTCAAAAGCGCTGGTTGGGAGGATCACGTTCATGAGGTCATAGGTGACTCCCGTCTTCAGTTCTGGCAATGCGGAGTGCTTTCCCCTTGGGTCGTATCCGGTCCAACTTCGCTGGCCGATGAATACGTACCAAAGGTTTTTGTACAAGCCGCCACGATCATCTACAATGAGCACAATCAAGGGCGAGAGAAGGCCGATGACTGCGGCAGCAAACAAGTCAAACGTTCGCTTTACCCGCAAGATAGAACGAACATTGACGGCTTCAAGTTCTCCTCTGGCAACATTGTCGTCCGCTCCAATGGCCTCCTGACTTCCCACCAAGAAGATCGGATCGCCGACTCCCATCCGATAACGGACTCCAGTATCTGCGCTTGCTTCCATCCATGCAATCATGTCCAAGTCTCGAAGCGCCCGCGTATCAAACACCAATTCTGTCAAGCGGAAATCTTCGATGATCGTTTTTAGGTTTGCTGCACTTCCGACGTATCCGACTGCGAAGTGCTCTTTTTGCTCCACGTCGATTCCGCAAACCAATTCCGTGTCTAGTCGATGTTTTTCCAGAAAGCTTTTGATTTCTTGCAAAGACGAAGCATTTCCAACAACGCCGTACCTGCCAGCTTCTCCTCGGTCGATTGGAAACATATCCTTTCGAATGAAGTGCAGTGTATACCTCCATAACACCCCAGCGGCAAGAGCTCCAGCGCTACCCATGAGCAATACGGCCCTGGAAAATCGATAGATTTCAGGTAAGAGAGAATAGAACCCGAGAAGCAAGAGGAAGGCGAAAATCCACCCGCGTATCAATCGAGGAAGCCGAAAGCGATCGTCGTAGGTTCCTGCGTACAAGAGAACAATGAGCGTTAGCGCGGTATACCCGAACAGCGCAGATTGGATAAACGGTAGGTCGAATTGCTTGTCCGCTGCCACACCATACCACTGGGTGGCGATGTGGAAAATGCCATAGATCAAGGCTCCATCGATGGCCATTTGCCACAATCCGCCGAAGAGTCGACGGGTAATGGCCAAGCCCGCTCGGAAGTAGATGGCCGACTCAATCAGAAATCCAAAGAGGGATGCCTGACCTTTGTCAAAGTGCTTCTTGGCGAAAATGACCATGGCGCGGTAGAACACGAACACGTAGTTGACCGATCCTTTTTTGGTGCTTTCACCTTTGTAATGAATGATGCGGGCTTCCGGGAAGTAATAGTTCTTGTAACCAGCCTTGATCAAACGATAGGATAGGTCAATATCCTCACCATACATAAAGAAGGTCTCATCCAGCAATCCTGCTTTGTCGAGCGCTTCGCGGCGCATCATCATGTAGGCGCCGCTCAGTATGTCCACCGAATGTGTCTCTTCCTCATCGAGGTAGCCGAGGTGGTATTTTCCAAAGCGATCGCTCTTCGGTAGGAGAGAGGAGAGTCCGAAAATTTTGTAAAAGGCTGCCTTTGGGGTGGGCAGTCCACGTTTGCTCTCTGGAAGAAATTGGCCGCTGCCGTCGATCATGTGTACACCCAGGCCACCGGCATCGGGGTGCGCATCCATGAACTGGATCGATTTGGCGAAAGCATCTTCGGCAACCACAGTATCGGGATTGAGCAACAATACGTATTCACCCTTGGATGCCTGGATTCCGACGTTGTTGGCCTTTGAAAAACCCAAGTTCTGATCGAGGTAGATGTATTGCACCTCGGGAAATACATCCCCCATCATCTGGGCTGAATCATCGGAGGACGCGTTGTCAACCACGATCAATTCGGCATCCAGGCCATGAAGGGCTTCCAATGCAGAGCTCACGGCCTGCTCTAGGAAGTACCGGACATTGAAGTTGACTATGATGACGCTGAGTTTCACGCTCAGGAGCTTCGCATCGAATTTTCGTAGGGGAGACGACCTTGGATCGACCTTCCCAAGGTGAGTTCATCCGTATACTGGAGTTCATTTCCGATAGCAACGCCACGGGCAAGGGAAGTGATCGTGATTGAATGGTCGTGCAATCGTTTGAAGAGGTAAAAGCTGGTGGTGTCTCCTTCCATGGTGGCGGGCAGCGCAAAGATGACCTCCTTGCATGCTGCATCTGAGGTGCGACCGAGCAAGCTTTCGATGTGCAGGTCTGAAGGTCCAATGCCGTCGAGGGGGGAAATCACGCCTCCTAGAACATGGTACACCCCATAATATTGTCCGGTAGACTCAACGGCAAGCAGGTCGCGTAGGTCTTCCACTACGCAGATCGTCGATTTGTCGCGCTTTGGGTGTGCACAGATTTGGCATACTTCTTCATCCGAAACGTTGTGGCAGATGGAGCAAAAGCCCAACTCGTCCACCAATTGTGTAATCGAGGCTCCAAAGCGTTTTGCTTCTTCTTGATTCATTTTCAGCAATTCAAGCGTGTAGCGCAATGCGGTGCGTCTACCAACACCTGGCAAGCTTTCAAAATAGGAGACAGTTTTCTCCAACAGTTTGGATGGGAGTTCCATGGCCGCGAAGGTAAGATGTCCTGTTGATGAGAAGCCGTTTCTTGTGGATAATCATGGCCTCCTCCTTTGTGGGTATTTATCCCAGATTCGGCAATAAGGCACGCTACATGGAAGTTTCTTACCAAACGAATCAGCATGAAAACTACCCTCATCATTATGGCATTCGGCGTTTCTATCCTTTCTGCCTCTTGCGCCAAAAGGTGCACCAACAAAGACGTCATTGGAATGGTACACCATTCGCAAACCTTGATCGATCAAGACCTCATCACGGTATTGGAGTACGAAGGGTTCTTTCAAACGAACTTGCAGAGAAATAGAGTACATTCAGAATGTCAATAACTCCTCACTTTTGCCGGCATTTATTTCCTTGAGATTCAATCCTGGACACCAAGCGAATTCTACTTTTGCAAGTTCATTTAAGAAACGAAGAAACAAGGGATAGATCATTATGGAAACGAAGAACAGCGAAGCGCTCTTTCGGTGGCGTAGCGAGGTGGTAACAAATGGAGTAGGGGTGTTTAATCCTTCTACTGCGGTAAGCGCAAAAGGCGCCATCATCACCAATGCAGATGGTGAAGAATTGATCGATTTTGGAGGGGGTATTGGCGTCCTCAATTCAGGGCATTGCCCAGAGCCTGTTGTAAAGGCTATTCAGGAGCAAAGTGCAAAGTTGATTCATACTTGCTTCAACGTGGCAACCTACGACGTGTATATGAAGCTCGCCGAAGAGCTGATTGACTTATTTCCGCACGGAGAGAAGACAAAGGTGATGCTCACGTGTACGGGAGCTGAATCAGTAGAGAACGCCATCAAAATTGCGCGTCAAGCTACCAAGCGCTCGGGTATCATTTGCTTCACCGATGCCTTTCATGGTCGTACCATGATGGCCATGTCATTGACCGCTAAGCCAGCGTATAAATACAATTGTGGACCTTTCGCCCCGGAGATTTACCGCTTTCGCTATCCAAACCATTACCGCTACGGACGTGGTTTGACACATGAGGACTTTGAAACGCGTGAGATCCAGCTGCTTCGAGAGTCCCTGATGACTACGTGCGACCCTCATAACATCGCCGCGATCATCGTAGAGCCGGTACTCGGAGAGGGTGGGTTTGTCCCCATGCCGAAAGGTTACATGCGCGAGTTGAGAAAGATTTGTGATGAATTTGGCATCATGCTGATCCTCGATGAGGTTCAAAGTGGATTTGGACGCACCGGAAAGTGGGGAGCATACCAGCACTACGATGTTACTCCTGACCTCTCCACATGGGCAAAGAGCATGGGAGGCGGAATGCCAATCGGATGCGTTATCGGAAAGGCTTCGTTAATGGACGCCGTTTCTCCGGGCACGATCGGAGGTACATACCCGGGCAACCCAGTTTGTGCTGCTGCGGCGCTGGCAAACATCCAATACATGCGAGAGATCGACATCAATGCGCTTGGCGTGAAGGTTGGTCGGATTTGTCGTGAACGCTTTTCGGCATTGCATGAGAAATGTCCAGAGATAGGTGAAATCCGTGGATTGGGTGCGATGATCGCATTCCCATTAGTGAAGGATGGAGATCCGTGGAAGCCAGACGCAAAACTTTGCAGTGACTTAATGATGGCATGCGCCAAAAGAGGATTGATCCTTCTGAGCGCTGGAACACACAAGAACGTTATCCGCGTTTTGAGTCCATTGGTCATTACAGAAGAGCAGCTCAACCGAGGATTGGATATCATCGAAGAGGAGCTGTTGAAGTTGACAGGAAGGGCATGAGCCAAACGAACCACTATATTTGAGAGAATGAAGAATTTTGCGATAGCGGGAGTGCAGATGAGGGTGAATGGTGCGCATAGCAACGTACCGATGATGAAGTATAAGTTGGACGTATTAATGAGCATCTACCCTTGGGTTCAGATGGTCATGTTTTCAGAATTATGTGTGCGCGGTCCATTGACCGCTTTTGCGGCACCCTTGGAAGAATACGACGCCGAGTTCGGTGCCATGGCAAAAAAGCACGGCATCTGGCTGCTGCCTGGTTCCACCTTTGAAGCGCATGAGGGAAAAGTGTTCAACACTTCGACGGTGTATAATCCAGATGGGCTAGTGGTAGGAAGGTATAGGAAGATGTTTCCTTTCTATCCGTATGAAGAAGGCGTAACGCCAGGAAGTGATTTCATGCTTTTCGATGTGCCTAACGTAGGAAAGTTTGGTGTGTCTATTTGTTATGATATGTGGTTTCCGGAGACAACGCGAACCATGGTAGCCCAAGGTGCGGAGGTGATTTTACACCCTACATTGACCAATTCGATAGACCGAGAGGTGGAGCTGAGCATCGTACGCGCCACGGCAGCAATGAATCAGTGTTTCATTTTCGATTTTAACGGCCTCGAAGCAGGAGGAAATGGACAGTCTATCGTCTGCGGACCTGATGGTCGTGTTCTGTATCAAGCCCATACAAGCGAAGAAATGGTTCCATTGGAAATTGATGTGGATCGGGTTCGGCAGAGCAGGGAGAAAGGAACATTGCGCTTGGGGCAGACCCTAAAGAGCTTCAGAGATCGGCACTTTCATTTTGATGTTTATGACGAAGGCAGGCGTTTTCCATATTTGGATTCGCTCGGGCCAATTGAAAAACCCAGGAGAAATACGCCACTTGAAGAAGCTTACGGTAAAGAGGCCCCCACTATCTTTCCTGCGAGTCCAGACATTTCTAAATTGCACGGATGATTAAGAGTGAGCGAGCAAGTAGTTCTATGAAGGAGGTAAAGCCAGCTTCGGGCAATACCTTCCGCCAGTATTACAATGTTTCGGAGTATAGAACGAAGTTGTGGTATGCATTGAAGGATTGTGCGGATGGATACGAACAAGCGTCCAATCCGAATGGAGAACGAACTGAATTGCTCAAAACCACGTGCACGGCGATCAAGGAATTGGAAGAGATTGAACGATACTGGGCTTTTCCTGGAATGCGAAAATTGACACAATTAAAAGAGACCTTAGACCGTGGGGAATACACGGCTTTCACAAATACGGTGCAAGAGTTGGTCAGAATGCTCGTGAGTAGGGCATATTACCATAATGTGCCTGAGACGCTGAAGGACGAGGTTGACGAAGATGGAACCTTTGAAAGCAAGACCGACCCACACTATTTTGAGGTACTTTTTGTAAACGACGCCGATGATGAGGATCAGGAAGAACTGAAAAAACATCTGCGCGCGCTGAGAAGTAAGGAGGACGATTTTATTTATGAAATCGTTACCGTGCGAACCTTCCAAGAAGCTTTACTAGCTCTAAACTTCAATCACAACATCCAGACGTGCGTGGTGCGCTATTCGTTTCCGTTCAAGAGTGAAAGCTCTCTGAAGAATGTTCGTCAGTTTGTGGCATCGTGGCTGACCGAGACGGTGGAGGCAAAAAAGTCCTCAACCATCGGTATCTATCTGGGTGAAAAGGTAAAAGAGCTTCGTCCGGAACTCGATTTATTCTTGGTGACCGACCTAAGCGTCGATAAACTTCCAGAGCAGGCCCTAGATCATTTCCGCAACATCTTCTATCGTCAAGAGGATTTGACGGACCTTCACCTCAACATCCTGAAAGGGATTGACGAGCGTTTCGAGACACCGTTCTACAATGCACTTGTGCAGTACAGCAAGCGACCAACAGGAGTCTTTCACGCGATGCCCATTTCAAGGGGCAACAGCATCTTCAAGAGCAACTGGATACGCGAGATGGGCGATTTCTACGGGAAGAACATTTTCTTAGCGGAAACCAGTGCCACCACAGGAGGATTAGACTCATTGTTACAACCGACAGGTCCTCTTAAGAAGGCACAGCAGATGGCGTCTCGTGCGTTTGGAAGCAAGCAGACCTTCTTTGTTACGAATGGTACCAGTACGGCCAATAAAATTGTTGTTCAAGCACTCTTGCATCCAGGAGACGTGGTATTGGTAGATCGCGACTGTCATAAGAGCCACCACTACGGCGTAGTACTTTGCGGAGCACGTCCGGTGTACCTCGACTCGTACCACTTGCAGAAATACTCCATGTTTGGTGGGGTTCCGTTAAATGAGATCAAAGACCGCCTGCTCGAATTCAAGAAGGCGGGAAGGTTGGACGAAGTGCGGATGTGCTTGCTCACCAATTGCACGTTTGACGGCATTGTTTACAACGTAGAGCAGGTCATGGAAGAGGTGCTGGCCATCAAGCCTGACATGATCTTCCTTTGGGATGAGGCATGGTTTGGCTATGCTAGATTCTCTACGCTCTTCAGAAGAAGAACAGCCATGAGTGCTGCGGCTCGGCTTCAAGCTCGATATCGATCAGAAGAATACCGTGAAAGCTATGCGAAGCTTGCAGAAAAAGGAAAAGCCGGAGCCTTGCCGAACCCTGACGAGGTGAAAATCAGGGTATACGCTACTCAGAGTACACACAAGACCTTGACGAGCCTTCGACAAGGTTCGATGATTCATATATACGATGAGCAATTTGCTCAGAAAGTAGAGGGATCCTTTGTGGAGGCCTACATGACTCACACGTCCACTTCGCCTTCCTATCAAATACTCGCATCCTTGGACATGGGTAGGAGACAAGTAGAGCTGGAGGGAAATGAGCTGGTTGAAAGGAGTGTGGAACGTGCCATGATGTTACGCGTGAAAATTGCTAACACACCTATTCTCAGGAAGTACTTTGACATCCTTTCGGTTGAAGACCTCATTCCTGCCGACATGCGGAAATCGGGTTTCCAACGCTATTATAGCAAGGATGATGGCTGGAGCAATATGACCATCGAGTGGAAACGCGATGAGTTCGTGCTAGACCCGACGAAGATTAACCTGTACATCGGAAGGACAGGAATAGATGGGGATACCTTTAAGAAGGAGTACTTGATGAATCAGTTCGGTATTCAGGTCAATAAGACTTCTAGGAATACGGTCCTCTTCATGACCAACATTGGCACCACGCGCAGCAGCGTTGCTAAATTGACCGGGGTACTATTGAAGATTGCACACCAATTGGATGCGCGCATCGAAGCATTTTCAAGCCAGGAGGCTAAGCTGCATGAAAAGAAGGTGTTGAATTTTACAAAGAAGCAACCAGCCTTACCAAACTTCAGTTTCTTCCACAAACGATTCCGCAATGCAAGTACACCAGAAGGAAACATGCGCGAGGCATTCTTTTTAGCCTATGAGCATGAGAATTGCGAAAGTCTTCGGATGGACGAGTGTGAGAAAGCAATCAAAAAAGGACGTGAAATCGTTTCTGCCTCATTCATTATTCCATATCCTCCTGGATTTCCAATTTTGGTTCCAGGTCAAGTGATGAACCGCGACATTTTAAACTTCATGAAAGAATTGGATGTAACGGAGATTCATTCGTACAATGCTGAACTCGGCTTTCGTGTCTTCAAAGAAGCGTTGCTATCTCAATCATAAAACTTACATTAAGACCTATGGCAAAAGATAAAGGCAAGAAAAACGCGAGCAAGAAAGTACCAAAGGAAAAGTCACTGCGTGGGATCCATGACCTTCGAAGATTTTTTTATAAAAACGAAACCCCAATCTATTTCATTTCGGCGACAAACTTCAATTTGTTGGGAGCAGATGAGTGGATCAAAGGCTTCAAGTACATCACTTATATCGAATGTTTTGATGGATTGCATCCGAACGTGTTTTCTCCGAAGGAGGAAATGCCGCATGATGAGTTTACGAGCATTGAAGACATCGTCAATTATTTGCTGGAGCACAAAGAGGTCGTTGATTACATCAAGTCAAGGAAAGAGGGAGGCAAGGCACTCTTCCTGATGTTCGATGAGCGTACAGAGGAATTGGCCAAGCAACTGGGCTTGGACTTGATTTTCCCTCCTGCCAAATTGAGAAATTACCTCGATAATAAGGTAGTCACCAATCGCATCGCCATGAAAGCGGATGTACCTACGGTGCCAAACGTGCTGACCAAGGTAGACAGCTTCGCCACATTGCGAAAAGTCTCCAAACACCTAGGAGAAGAGCTGGTAGTGCAAACGCCCTACGGAGATAGTGGACATACTACGTTCTTCATCAATAATGAGGAGGAGTGGAAGAAGTACGAAGAAGAAATCATCGCAGAAGAAGAGGTTAAGGTGATGAAACGCATCAATTGCCGAGGAGCGGCAATGGAAGCTTGTGTAACTAAGAACGGTACGGTTGTAGCTCCATTGATGACTGAGTTAGTGGGTTTCAAAGAGCTTACACCATACAAAGGCGGATGGTGCGGAAACGAAATCTACGCGGATTGCTTTACACCAAAGATCCGACGAAAAGCCAAAAAGTACGCCGAGCAATTCGGTAACCAGCTGCGAAAAGAGGGATACAAAGGTTATTTCGAGTTGGACTTCCTCATCGATACCGATACAGGAGACCTTTACTTGGGCGAATTGAATCCACGGATAACAGGGGCGAGTTCCATCACCAATCACGCAGTCTTTGCCTTGGCAGATGTGCCGTTGTTCATTTTCCATATCATGGAATGGATGGACATGGATTACCATGTAAGCGTAAACGCCATCAACCAACGTTGGCACCTACCCGAAAACATCGATTCTTGGGGACAAATGGTTATCAAGCACGTGGAAGACAACATTCGACAAGTGAAATCTGCTCCGCGTTCTGGCATATATAAGATCGATGAAGACGGGAGCATTTCATTTGACCGCATGGACACACACAGACGTGCTGTTGAATTGCATAACGAAGCCTTCTTCTTGCGTATTATCAAAGCCGGCGAATACCTCTATGAGGGGGCTGACATGGGTATTCTGGTCATGAGAGGTCGTATGATGACAGATGACTTTGAACTGACCGATAGAGCGCGCATGTGGATCGATGCGATTCGCAACGAATACGACTCAACTGAACCAACCGACCTCCCATTGCAGGAGAAGCAAGTAGCCGAAATCGGCGGATTCAAAATGATGTGATGAAATTTTCATGTACGCATGACGTTTTAAAGGCTCCATGATTCGGAGCCTTTTCTTTTTTGCTTTTGTCTGTCTTGGGTTGAGCACCTTGGCTCAGGTAGTTATCGCGCCTTCTCCATGGAGTGTGGAAAGTCTTTATCCTGGAGGGAGGATCGATGATGGGGCTGGCTTTAGGATAGGCGAGTGCATGTACTTTGGAACGGGCATAGACCAGAGTTTCACGCTTCGCAAGGATTGGTGGAAGTACGATCTGAATGACCGATCCTGGCACTCCGTTTCAGATTTACCTTCTTCTGGTAGGCAGTATGCGCTGGCTTTTGGCACACATAGATTGGGGTACCTTTTTGGAGGTATCTTGGAAGGGAATGTATTCACGAACGAGTGTTTTCGTTATGACCCACTTGCAGATCAATGGCAATCCTTGCCTGTTCCACCATGGTCTCCACGTGGAGCAATGGTTAGTTTCAGAGCAGGTGATAGGGTATACGTCTTGGGCGGGCGTAATGACAGTATTCATTTCGCAGATGCGTGGATGTTTGATTTGTCTACTGAAAAATGGAGCGCTTCAGATTCATTGCCTTTTCAGGAAGGGAGAGATGAGATGGTGGGATTTTCGCACGGCCACTTTGGTTACGTAATGCTTGGACGAAGCCTTTCGTCCGAACACTCGGATATGTGGAGGTACAACACCTTGTCAGGCGAATGGAAGCCAATGAACTCATTTGAAGGAGAAGCGGTGAGCTATGCAGCGGCAGTGCGGACCGGGGCAGGAGGCTAGAATACCAATGGACAGTTATTATCGAAAGCCTACTATTTCGATGGCTCAACGGAGTCATTCTAATCCTTGCCAGACTTAGCAGTCGGCGAGGTGCGTGGCATGCACTTGCTCAGCAAAGGGGATAGTGTCTTTTCCTTTGGAGGGTTGTCGCACAATTTTACCCGCATTGAACAGGTCCAGCACCTGCAGTTGAATGAACGACGCACTTTTGAAGAAACTCCAGCGATTGAATTGGTGCCTAATCCGGCGCGCGATCGAGTTTCAATTCTTTGGGCTTCGGATATATGCGTTCCGTTCACTACCATCTCTACGACGTTGCCGGAATGCTCGTAAAGCGTGGAAGCTCCTTGTCCCCTTCAGCATATTTTGAGCTTTCGCTTACAGATGTTCCAGTGGGAGTTTACGTACTATTCCTATCGGATGGAGACATTAGCCAAAAGAAGATGCTCTTTGTCTTGAAATGAAAAAGGCCCTACCAAAGTAGAGCCTTTTCTGAATAATAAGTTGACCAGTTAGAAACCCAACATTGGTGTAGGCATATTCTCGACCAACACTCCCACACAAAATAAATCGTCTGGGTTGGGTTCGTCTTTCCTTCCTTTTTTATCCGAGCCTTCTTCGGGCGGCGGCCCAGGCGCGGTAATCCGAATGATGATTTTCTTCGTGGCATCTGCCGTAAACTCAAAGGACTGAGGTAATGTGTTTTCAGGATCGGCTCCTTCTTCCACTGGCACATCCAGCGCAGCATTCTGGTTGTCGAACAACACATCTTGACTGCGACCATCAATCACTTGAAATTTCAATGGTTCCTCGACCTTCTTTTCTTGGCAAAGGCTGATGTTATAATCTTGTCCTGCATGCGCGACGAATACCAAGTCAGAAGTGTGTCCGAGTACGAACATTCCACTTTTCGACTGTGTGTTATATCGCATAAATGCATTGTCTGAGCTGTAGCATTTCCGTTTATGGAAATTGTTACAATCCTGCGCCACTGAAGTGAGCACAAGCAATCCGCTTAATACGGCTGTCAATCCAAATAGTCTAGTCATTCCCTTCATCTTAGCTTTGGCTTGCGTTTGCAAAAGAGTTTCTGTAATTAGTTGCTGCTTCTTTCAAAGCATTGAAGTCAGCTTCGTTCATGATGACGCGGTTTCCACCAAAAATCATCTTATTGCCTTCTCCCTTCCGATCTTCTGAGACCTTTTCTTCTGAAAGACCCAAGAACAAGGTAGAGACGGGCTCCAATTCTTTCATCACTTCTTGTACACGATCTTCATCCTCATACATTTTGAGGTAGTCCATGACATTCTCCATGACAATCTTTTCATCCGCTAGACGTTGAATGACCGGACTGTTTGCAGTATACTCACCAATCAAATTCGTGAGGATGTAGATGCTTTCCACATAGCCACCAGTAGCGATAATCGCCAAGGTGGATCCTTTCTCATTTTCTTCCAACATCGAGATGATGCGCTGGTAAGAATTGGTAGAGATGACTTCAAGTGAATCCGCATTGTTCATGTTGTTCTTCACACGGTTTACCATGATCTCGTCAAACACATAAGAAATGCCTAAGTCGTCGCCAATCTTTCGAAGGTTCTCGAAGTTCGACATCGATTCATTGAACTTCTCGTAGGAAGCTGTGTAGGCGATGTCTGCTGTGATACGCCCAAAGTTCAATGCTTGATCCTTTGAAGAGGTGTATATCGAAGGCTCTGTACTGATCAAGTCCTCCCGATAGGGAAGCTTACTCTCCTTTATAATGGAGAACAGTTCATTCGGGCTAGGAACGGTGTAGGTGGAAGAACCCTGATCGCCGAACCCAACAGGTGTAGCGTCATGGATTACAGGTTGATCATCCTGTGGAATGGCTTCTTTGTTCTCCTCTGTCTCGCCACCGCATCCCGCCATCACTATGGTGAGGGAGCTGACAAAGAGAAGTTTAAGGTATCGTTTATTCATGTGATAATGATAGTTACACGACGTTGTGAACGCGTCAAAAATAGTAAATATTCAATATGTTCAAATTTCTGAAAAGCCCATGAATCCTGGGGTTCTGCAGATAGGCGAATACGCCACAGCCAAGATATAGGAAAAACGTCAAGATTCGGCCCGTGCCGCGGTTTTAAATTCAGAAGTAAAGTGAAAGGTCAATTTTGGGTAGTTCTCTTGGGCCATCTGCAGCATCCATGAGCTAGGAGCCAAGAATACGGGATTGTCATCCTTGTCATACGCAATCTCCGACGCCTTGAGTCTGACAAACTCGTCTAGTTGCGCCTCGTCTGTGGTTGTAATCCAGCAGGCTTTGTAAAAGGATTTAGATACGAGATCACATGAAGCTCCATATTCTTCATTGAGTCGGTACTTGATGACTTCAAACTGGAGCTCGCCCACCGTACCAATGATTTTTTTACTTCCAGGTTGCTGGATGAAGAGCTGGGCAACACCTTCATCGGTCAATTGTCGCACGCCTTTGTCCAACTGTTTTGACTTCATCGGATCCTTGTTGATCACCTCTCGGAAGATTTCTGGAGAGAAGCTAGGAATTCCCTGAAACTTGAAATCATCGCCATCCGTGAGTGTATCGCCAATCTTGAAATTCCCGGTATCATATAAGCCGATAACATCACCGGGGTATGCCTCGTCTATGATGCTTTTTTCTCGTGCTAGAAAGCTGTAAGGATTGTTGAAACGAAACTGCTTGTCGAGCCGTGTATGGTGGAAGAACTTGTTTCGCTCGAACATACCTGAGCACACCCGAAGAAAAGCGATACGGTCGCGATGATTGGGGTCGAGGTTGGCGTGGATCTTAAAGATGAATCCACTAAAGTCTTTTTGGTAAGGATCAATGGGCCCTTTGCTGCTTGGTCGTGGAAGTGGAGTAGGGGCTATACTGACAAAGGTGTCCAGCATCTCTTTGATGCCAAAGTTGTTCACCGCACTTCCGAAAAAGACAGGCGCTACTTGTCCTTTCAAGTAGGCCTCAGGGTCTAGCGGCTCGTATACTCCTTCAATCAACTCAATGTCATCGCGTAGCTGGTCGGCATCATTTCCAATCAAGTCGTCCAGGCGTGGGTCACTCAGGTCATCAAAAGAGACGACTTCAGTGGATACTTTGGTCTTATTGGCCTCAAAGAGATTGAGTTGATGCTCGTGCAGGTTATATACACCCTTGAAGCTCTTGCCTTTGTTGATTGGCCAGCTGAGGGGGCGCACTTGAATGCCGAGTGTTTTTTCTACTTCTTCCAGCAAGTCAAATGAATCGCGTCCCTCGAGGTCCATCTTATTGACGAATACGATGATGGGGGTATCGCGCATTCGGCACACTTCTGTGAGTCGCTTGGTTTGCTCTTCAACGCCGTTTACACTGTCAATCACGAGGATAACACTGTCTACCGCCGAAAGGGTTCTGTAGGTGTCTTCTGCGAAGTCCTTGTGACCCGGCGTGTCTAGCAGGTTGATCAAATGACCTTTGTACTCAAACGACATGACAGAAGTGGCAACCGAGATTCCTCTCTGTCGCTCTATCTCCATAAAGTCAGAAGCCGCCGTCTTCTTGATCTTGTTTGATTTCACTGCACCTGCTGTTTGGATAGCACCGCCAAACAGGAGGAATTTCTCCGTTAGAGTGGTCTTTCCAGCATCTGGGTGTGAAATGATAGCGAAGGTCTTTCTCTTGTTGATCTCTTCTGCGTACTTCATGTGGTCAACTCAGATGAGGTCAAATTGATGCAAATGGTGCTTCATATGCTTGGATTGAAAAATCAACCAACCCTCATAATCCAAGTCGCCGAACACCGGATGTGTTTCTATTACGTCTGGGTGAGCATCGTGAAAAGTGAAGAAGGCGTTCATTTCATCTTCCAACTGGTCGATCGCTGCATCCAACGAAGGCTTTCGCAACGTAGGTGTTTTACCTCCTAACACAGGATTCGCAATGTTCTTTTCGTATTCTCGATCACTGAAAAGAAATTCCCTCCGATCGGCAAGCTCATCTTCCTGTAACACGGTTTGCACACGCGCCCTTCCATTGGATATTCTCCAGGAACCAACGATGTGCTCCACCATGTGCTGTGGCCCCATCTCTCCCCATATCGGTCGCTGATCGGGGTCGAGCGATCGCATGAGGTCAATGCTTTTGAGGAAGAAATCCTTAGATTCTGCCTGCATGGTGCTTAGAATCGCTCCAAGTCAGAGAAGAAGAATCCCGCTTCGATTTGTGCGTTCTCGTCGCTGTCGCTACCGTGAACGGCGTTTTTTGCCTTTGATTCAGCAAATGCTTTACGAATGGTTCCTTCTGCTGCCTCGGTTGGGTCTGTGGCCCCAATCAATACACGGAAATCTGCTACAGCGTTTTCCTTTTCTAGCACCATTGCTACGATCGGACCTGAAGACATGTACTCAGTAAGCTCGCCGTAGAACGGACGCTCTTTGTGCACTTCGTAAAACTTACCTGCGCGATCTTCGCTTAGCTTCATTTTTTTAAGTGCAACTAATCTGAAGCCAGCCTCTTGGATCTTTGCCAAGATGGCACCTGTGTGACCGTTTTCTACGGCCTCAGGTTTTACCATTGTGAATGTGATGTTTCCTGCCATTTCTATTCTTTCTTTCAGGCCGCGAAAGTATAAATCCCACTACGGTTAATAGGCATGATTGCATTACTAATTTTGCCGCCCTATGAAGAACCTCCTTTTCATCCTTTGCTTTGCCCTGTCGATCAACTCGCTCGGACAGGCCATTTCCGCGGCTTCGTGGACTTCGAAAGGGGTGAAGATAGACTACGCATGGTACGTTTCAAACGCCCCTGTTAAGGAGGTCTTAGTCGCCTTTTATGACGATACGGACCCGGCATGGCGATTTGAGACGTGGGCGCAGGAGCTTACTTGGCTTGCGGATAATAGAGGGGCATTGTTGATTGCCCCATTGGAAGATGTCGATCGCCTCGACAGTGCGAAGCTGGAGGCGTGGATTCGGTTTGTTTCCGATTCATTGACCCTTGAGCAAACGAAGTTCATTACACTAGGAAATGGCGTTCGGCACATAAACGGTTTGCTCAAGGAAGGGTGTGCTGGATTGATCATTGCCCCATCCGATACCATAGCGACGCGTTTGAATGAGCAGGAAGTGGTGGTTGGATTGATCGATTCACGAAAAGATGACAGCACCGACGCGGTAACCGCTTCCCTCAAGCAAAGTGGGGTTTGGTTGTTTTCGAAAATGGTGATTGGAGATCATCCGTATTATTTTGATCAACACAAGGAAGTGGTCCTGGATGTTTTCGCTAGGGTGGATTCTATGCTCCTTGTCTTAGTAGATAGTACGTCTAAGGCAGCGCTGCGCTCGAAAGTATTGGAGGCGGGGCCTGAAGTCTTGCGGCAGGGTAAGGCCTTCGAATTAAACCTTTTCATAGCAGAAGCCGGAATGTTTTCCTTCCAAGTGCTCGACCTCAGCGCAAAAGCGGTGTATACGAAGAAGATGTTTCTCGGCAAAGGTGGGCACCGCATTAAGTTACCTACCAAGGATTTGAACTGGGGAGTGTACAAAATAGAGGTCGACGGACCGGGGATTCTTGTCAAACAAAAATTAATGATCAGAGGATGAGCGAAGCATGGGTAAGATTGAAAAAAGGACGGGAGCGTTCAGTAGAACGCGGGCACCCATGGGTGTTCTCAGGGGCAATCCAAGATGACTCTAGTCAACTGTCAGATGGTCAAATCGTTGACGTCGTGTCGTTCAACAAAAACTTCCTGGGTAGAGGCATGTATGCAGGCGGCTCTTTGTGCGTGAAAGTTCTGACGTTAAAAGATGAGCCAATAGACCAATCTTGGTTTGATCGAGTGTTGAAGGATGCTTTCGACTGGCGGCATCAATTGGGGCTTGTTTCTAAAAAGACGAATGCTTACCGACTGGTACACGGTGAAGGCGATGGTATTCCTGGACTCATCGTAGACATCTATGGGGAAGTGGCGGTAATCCAGCCCCACGCCAAAGGAATGACAGATCGGTTAGACATGCTGGTGATTTCTTTGAAAGCACTTGGTTTTGATAATGTGGTGCACAAGCCAGTTGGGAAAGGCAAGGCTGAAGTTTTGTGTGGACAGGTGCAAGAGCGCACGGAGATCGTGGAAGATGGACTCAAGTACCACGTCGACGTTATCGCAGGGCAAAAAACAGGCTTCTTTTTAGATCAGCGCGATAACCGCGTTTTGCTCAAAGGATATTCCAAAGGAAAGCGGGTGCTCAACGTGTTCAGCTATACGGGTGGTTTCAGTATTTCTGCGGCGAAAGGCGGAGCGAAAGAAGTAATCAGTGTGGATGCGTCCTCAGCGGCGCTGGAATTGGCGGAGGGCAATGCCCAACTGAATGGCGTGAGCAAATTGCATAAGATCTTGAAGGTAGATGCCGTTCCATATTTGGAGGGAATGGAGGAATCGTACGATATCATCGTATTAGACCCGCCAGCCTTTGCCAAGCACAAGAGCGCGCGGCATAGCGCCATTCAAGCGTACCGACGTATCAATCAAGCTGCCCTTGAACACCTCCCAAAAGGTGGTATTCTATTTACGTTTTCTTGCTCCCAAGTGGTAGATCGGCACATGTTTGACAACATGTTGCTCAGTGCAGCTGTGAATGCAGGTAAGCGTATTCAGATATTGCATAAGCTTAGACAACCAGCAGATCACCCTGTTAATTTAGCCCATCCAGAAGGTGAGTACCTGAAAGGGCTTGCAGTTCGAGTAATGGATTAAATCATTTCACTGTCAATAAGTTGTCATTGATTCGCGTGTAGACCAAACGTTTTTTTGAACATTTTCGTAGTCTACCTATGATGCAACCTAAGAAGCGACTTTCGCGCCGGGACCCAAGCTACTATGTTCCACTGCCGTATGCCATGGCCATCAAGCGCTGTTTGGATGAGGATGTCTTTGAGCTTCACTTGTTCAATGGTATGCAACTAGGATTGGCGGTGGAAGGTGTGATCAACACAACCATTGCTATAACGGCCCATTTCAATCAGCAGGACCATGTAATCGGATATATTCCCAAAGGTATGGTGTCAAGAATACAGGGACTTGTCGAACATGAGGAAAGGGTTGTTGTCACCGTAGAGCGGAAACGATGCGATCGGTTGAGGAATTCCTTTTGGATATGCTTTGATGAATTGCCAGAAGTAGGAGATTTAGGCATTCTTTTATAATCCGTACTCTGTTTTTACTTGTTTCGTCCATCTATAATTGTGATTGGGCGAAGGGGTGTTTATTTCAAGCTTCCTTTCATAAAATTCCGAGTCTCATAATTAGATTTACCAACCTAACTACTACGCTACCTTGGAAACGCTATCCTCGCTACTTTCTCTTCAAGAAAAGGAGAATGTATTCGATAAATTTGAGACTGCCGCTCATGACCTGGTCAACAATTGGATGATCAAACGGAATGGCCAGACGTTTCAAATTTTGGAAATTGAGTTTTTTCTTCGCTCTGAAAAATTAAACCACTTAGACCCATTCATAGATGGTCATGCGGTTCAACAGACCTTTGGTCATTGGATGTTGTTGATGTCAGGAGTCGAATTGACCATCGGAGAAAAGAATAGGTATGCTAGTGTGCGAATTAGGTCCATTCGCAATTTGACATCTGGTAAGCTATTCAACGGCCCTCAGCGGGTATTTAAAGAGTTATTCGAAGATGCTGGGAGTGCGCTTCTTCCGAATAACGATACGCATATTGTGCGGGTTCCTAGTACTGAAAAGCAAACTATTTTGGCTGTTCCGAGGGTCGGTTTGAATTTTACGGAGTTTTCGAATCAACTGGAAGAAAGGATGCGGTACTTATTGAAGCCATATCGATTCGTCAGTACATCCGTGGGTGATATAGCAGATAAGTACGTTGCCCTGTTGTACTTGGAGAAAGTTGGAAAAAACGACCATTTAGTCAGCCCAGAACATACCATTTTTAAGAAGTACCTACACGCCTTTGACATAGGTTGCACGGCTGCGAATCTTGATGTTGTCTGGGAGGAACGATCTAAGTCTTTGCGACTTGGACGCTTGATGGGGTATATGAAGAAACGGAATGATTTGATCGTGCCTGAAGTATCTAATGTCAACCTCACTTCGTCCGAGGTGAAGGATATCCTTTAGATTACTTAAAAGCCACTTGTTCTAAGATCAGGTTTACCCACGCTGCATATTGATCGGTAGAAGGATGTAATCCATCTGATGCGAACATGTGCGCTGCGCTCGTGCGCGATGAAGGGGTGATGTCTACGAAAGGCACATTCAATTCTCTAGCTTTTATTGCCGTGTAGGCATTATACGCGTCGAGCTCAGCCGATATTTTACCTGTCTGTAATTTAGATCCATAAGGAGAGTAGGCGTAATCAGGAATACTTACGAAGAAAAGAGCCGAAGTGTCACCGCCACAACGTTCCAAGGCAAGGGAGATGATCACATCTAACTCCTGTTCGAACTGCATAAGGGGCTTTCCTTGGTATTGATTGTTAACGCCAATGAGGATGCTCACTTTGTCGTAGCTTTCGTTTTGTGGAGATGCGTTGATGGCAGCAATCAAGTCATCTGTTCTCCAGCCAGTGGTGGCTATTATGCTCACTTGGTTAGCGATGCCTTTATTGCGCAGCGCTTCAGATAATTGATGAGGCCAATTTTTTTCGGATGGAACAGACTCACCAATGGTATAAGAGTCACCCAAAGCCAGAATTTTTAAAGCGGGTTCTTGAGCAGGGCAAAGAGATGAAAGCAAGCAAAAGAACAGGACTGCAAGGTGTTTTGTCTGCATGCAAGCGAATGTAGTTCAGAAGAGCCGAAGTTGAGGTTGCTGTAAGGCTCCCTCGTGCTCCAGTAACCACTCTTTACTGCTGAGTCCTCCTGCGTAGCCCGTAAGGGTTCCATCACTTCCTATCACTCGGTGGCAGGGAATGAGCAGCAGTAAAGGATTGTCACCGATTGCAGATCCGACGGGTCGTGCGCGTTCTGCGCCTCCTAATTCTTCGGCCAACGCTAAATACGTTTTTGTAGTTCCTTTTGGAATGCGCAGTAAACGACTCCACACAGCCTGCTGAAATTCCGTACCCCGAGGGGCAAGGGGAAGGGTGAATGAAGCGCGCTTGCCCTGAAAGTATTCGCGCAATTGATTTTCTGCCATCCGTTTCCAAGGAACAATTCCGCCTCCGCTGCCAACAACGGCGTCTTCTTCAGCGATCCAATGCGCCTCTGTTATGGCCGATTCACTTCCCGTCATGCAAAACCAACCCAGAGGTGTGTCTACGATATGTTGAAATGCTTGATTCATTTCTAAAACGAAGAAAGGGCTTGTGCTTTCAGCTGAGTCAGCCTCCGCTTAAACTTTTCAATATCTTACAGTTAGTCGTTTAATAGCCATACCTTTGCACCGAATTTTACTTATTGATTTGCAGACATTTGAATCTCTTGGCCTTGATGCACGCATCGTAAAGGCCCTCCAGGAACTTTCCATCGTAGAACCTACCCTGATCCAAGCTCAGGCTATCCCGCTTCTTTTAGCAGGTGCCATTGATTTTATTGGACTAGCACAGACCGGAACCGGAAAGACGGCAGCCTTTGGTCTACCGCTGATCGAGCACATCGATCCGAATATTCGCGCTGTTCAGGCGGTTGTGCTTTCTCCTACGCGAGAATTGGCTCAACAAATCGAGCAACAGCTTACGCGTTTTGCAAAGTACATTGATGGCGTTTCCGTGACCGTAGTGTATGGCGGTGCACCGATCACGAATCAGATCAAAGAGATTCAGCGCAATCGTCCTCAAGTCATTGTGGCGACGCCAGGAAGGATGATCGACCTGATTGATCGAAAAGTATTGAACCTTTCCAATGTGCGTTTCGCCGTCCTCGACGAGGCGGATGAGATGTTGAACATGGGATTCAAAGAAGACATCGATACCATTCTGTCCTTTACCCAACACGATAAGAACACGTGGCTTTTTTCGGCAACCATGCCGAAGGAAATTCGAAACATCGTACACAAGTACATGGTAGACCCAGCAGAGGTCTCCATTCAGGCAGAGAGCAAGGTAAACGTGAACATTTCGCACGAGTACACGCTTGTGCGTCGGCCTGACAAACAACCTGGATTGCAACGCATCATGGATGCTGCTGGTGATATGTATTGCCTCGTCTTTTGCCGAACGAAAGCGGAGACACAACGCTTGGCTACCAGTATGGCCGAGGCGGGGTATGCCATGGACGCCTTGCATGGCGACATGTCTCAAGCTCAGCGGAATCAAGTGATGCGGAAGTTCAAGTCTGGACACCTCCGTATGTTGGCGGCTACGGATGTTGCAGCGCGCGGTATCGACGTGGATAATTTGACGCACGTAATCCATTACGATCTTCCGGACGACTTATCCTTCTATACACACCGAAGTGGTAGAACGGCACGAGCAGGAAAGAAAGGAATAGCCATCTCCATGGTGACGCCTGCAGAACAGTATAAAATCAGAAACCTCGAGCGGCAATTGGCCATCACTTTCAAAAAGATTCAGATTCCGACCATTGAAGAGGTGAAAACCATGCACATTCAGTCTCGCTTGGATGAGTTGCTCTCAGTGGAAGCCTCGGATGAAGCGAAAATTTGGGTGCACGGCCTGATGGAGCAGCTGGAATTTCTTTCTCAGGAAGAGATATTGGCCAAGTACATCACCAAGGCATTCGATCAGATATCTATGGATCAGGGTGCAGACCTAAATGCCTCCGAACGTAAATCGGTCAAGGATGGTAAGTCTGATCGCGGTAGAGATCGTGATGGTGGTCGTGACCGTGATCGCGAAAAAGGAAAGAAAGGTAAACGCGATGACCGTGGCCGAGAAGAGGGGATGGACACCTTTGAGATCAACCTAGGTAAAGGAGATCAAATCGAAAAGGGTGATCTACTTAAGATCATCTGCGATATCACAGGCGTTCGCAGTAAATTCATCGGCCGCATCTATATGGACAAGGAAGGGTCGAGGTTCGACGTGCAAAACGCAAAATCTAAGGGCGTCGCGAATGCGTTTCAAGGCCTTCGCTTCAAGGGTCGCGCGATTAAGGTTGTTCAGAAATAGCCGATTTCTTTTCGTGCTTAGGCTGGCCTAGATAGGAACACAGCGAATAGGCGAATAAGTAGAGCTCTTTTATCTCCTCACTGCTTAAGGGTTTGAGGTCGCCGAAAATGAGCAGCTGGTCTGTATTGGCCTCGACATGATATTGCTGGTGTTCCAAAAGAAATTTACGCAATGGCTCAGTGAATAATCCACGCACTAAGTGGGGAACAGTGCCGCTTAAGAGTACCCTCTTCGAGAATTCAGGGTCCTCTTCAAAATCAATATCGTTAAAGCCCGAGTCTGAGAATATCCTGTCATACAACTCTTCACGATCCACCACAAACTCTGGAATGTGCATCCTCAAATCGATAACCATCAAGGTGGTGTCGTACAGGGTCTTAGCTTGCAGGGCCCCCTCATCAAAGACAACGTCCATGACACGGAAAAAGAGGTTGTAGTCTTCTACCAGCCCAGACGAAACGTTATGCACATATTCAATTGGATGCTTCCGAAAGAATTCAAAGCGCTCCAAATCCGAGAAGCCATATTCTTTGCCAATCGCGAACTGCCACCCGAAGTAAGCCGCGGTTTTCATCAATTCGCGCTGATGCTGGTTCATCCACCTTGGGCTATGTTGATGCTGGGGTGAAAGCGTGCGCATGCTGTTCGGATGACTGGATGTCGTCTCGTGGATGTCCAATCCAGCAATCTCCCATTCGCCGCCTTTCTCTTGGTATTGTTTTCCGTATTCATTGAGGTATTCCATTACCGTGAAGTCCACGAGAATGGCGTCTCCCATATTGATCTCAACGCGTTCGTTACTCGGCGCAGAACGAAGTGCCCCCTTCACTTTCAATAGGTTTAGGAAATTGAAAACTCCACTCATCTTCACCTCATACTTGTCGTGCAATTGATGCGTGTTGAGCTTTGGACGAAAAATGGCCATGACAAAGGCCCGCATGTTCATCCGTGATTTGATCCACTGAACTAAGAAGCTTGCGCAAAGTCCGAGGAAAATCCCCCAAAGCAAGCCGTAAATCAGCACAGAAAGAAGGGTGGAGGCCATCACGAGGAGCTGTTCTTCCCCTCGATCATATGCATCTGCAAACTCTCGTGGCGAAGCCAATCGATAACCAGTGTATACCAAGATGGCTGCTAAAGCTGCCATGGGAACTTCTTCTAACACCGGCCGCAAGGCAACAACAAAGAAGAGTACGATCAGTCCGTGAAAGAAATTTGCATTGGAGGTCTTACCATTGTTCGAAATGTTCACCGAGCTGCGTACGATGACCGTAATCACCGGCAATCCACCAATAGCTCCAGATACGATGGTGCTCAATCCGACACCGATCAAGTCCTTGTTGAGGTTGGTCTTCCGTTGCTCAGGGTCTAAGTTGTCGACGGCCTTCGTACTGATCAGGCTTTCGATTGTGGTCACGATCATGATGCTGAAAACAACCAGCCAAAAACCCAAGGTTCCCACCTTTCCAAAATTCGGAAAAAGCAGCCCAGACCAGAGGTCAGAAGGGAAGGAGATCAGTTGGCT
The DNA here is from genome assembly GCA_943788725.1 of uncultured Flavobacteriales bacterium. Taxonomy (GTDB): domain Bacteria; phylum Bacteroidota; class Bacteroidia; order Flavobacteriales_G; family Salibacteraceae; genus SHAN690. The sequence continues at coordinate 197,992 of CALSRJ010000001.1, forward strand.
TTCGGGATAGCTGAGCGCAGAGGAGGTGATGCCCAAGAGGTCTGTGATCCAGTTCCGGTAGATGAACACCAGCGGTATGGTGATGACCAATATCCAGACCGAAGAAGGAATGAAGTGAATCAGCTTGTTCTTGATGCGCGGATGTATAATGGCAATGGCCAATCCGGTAAGCGTCACCAATGTAATCAAGGGGTGTAGGTTGAAGATGGAGACGGGCAATTCAAAGATGCTGTCCATAGCGGAGTCTGCAGTGCTGTGGTGGCCGAGGCCGACGTGCAGTTGTTTGACCAAAATAATCACTCCAATCGCTGCCAACATTCCGTGTACGACCGAACTAGGTACTACTTCGCCAAGCCTGCCTAGTTTCAGCAAACCCATGACCACCTGGAGGGCACCAGCGATGCAAATGGCGGCAAGGACGTATGGAAACCCACTCTGACCAGGATCTGCAAGCATATGATTACCTGTCAGGATCACTACAATGGCCCCAGCACCTGGGCCGTTGATGGCCAATTTACTGCCCCGGATGAAGGTGGTTACCAATCCGCCGACAATGGCTGAAATGAGTCCAGAAATGGGCGGCGCTTCCGATGCAATGGCGATTCCCAACCCTAATGGAAGGGCGACCAGCGAGACACTGATGGCCGCAACTAGATCATTCTTCCAATATTTTTTAAGGTCTTGGAGCATTCGTTAGGGTAACAGATTTGTCAGGTGATTCGGTCGATAATATACGGCTTTCAGATCATCTGATGCAGATCAGAGTTGGAAGGTGTCACCACGTTTGGTTATGTGCATGCCCTCTTTTTTTATTCGATTGCTCGCTTCACTGTGCGGAATGAAGAGTGGATTGGTGTGGTTGAGGTGAATGAAATGCACCTTCTCCTTATCCTGACTTTCCAAGGGTGAGAGGGCCGAGATCGATTCGGTCACGAAGGGGTGTGGGATCTCTATCATATTCCTGCCCGGTAATTCATCGCCATCAAAAAAAGTTCCGTCGAGCAGGACATAGGTAGACGACTTAACAAGGTCTACGATGGAATGGCTCCAGTGTTCCCATTTGTCAATGTCGGGTATGTACACGAGCGAGGCGCCGTTGGTGGCGATGCTATAACCTACGGTTTCTGAGTATTCATCACGGTGAGGGAACGTCATGGGGGTGATGCGCACGGATTGAAGTTGCACCTCTTTGTTTTCAGAAAGTGGAAGCAACTGGATGATGTTCAAATCACCGTCTTGGACGCCGATGGCGGAAAGGTGATGGAGAAGACTTTGAAGATGGGGGCGGAGGGACTCTTGACTAGAATTGACCTAACAGATCAAGCGTCTGGTATTTACTTCATCTCGGTACAACAAAATGGCAAGGGGAAGGTTAGCAAGGTAGTGAAGCAGTGACCCTCATAGAAATAACATGTGAAGCCTTCCCGTCTGGGAGGGCTTTTTTATTGGCAAAGGAGGGAGGAGGCGTTCCCGCGGTAACCGTTCAAAAACTCAACTGCGCTCAACTTTTTCTTTCCAGGAGGCTGGATGAGGAGAACCTCGAGCTCTTTGTCGCCCGTCCCAATAAAGAGTTGAGCTCCTTCGGATCTGAACTGTCCTGGGGCGTTTGAAAAGAAGCCAGTCATCTTCGTCTTTCCAATCTTCCAAGGCTCTAGGCCGTCTTCGTTCTTAACCAGGGTAAACGCGCCGGGGAAAGGGTTCATTCCCCGTATGAAGTCGTGTACGCGTTGAGCTGGAAGGTTCCAATTGATCTTGCAATCCTCCTTATGAATCTTGGGTGCGTGCTTGAATACCTGACTGGGCTGAGGTGTTAAATTTACTTCGTCTCTGGCAATAAGCTCAATAGACTCTACCAGTAGTTCAGCCCCCAAGTCCATAAGCCGCATGTACACATCACCTGCGTTTTCATCTGGGCCAATGGCTGTGGCCCTCTGCAGCAGCAGGTTGCCAGTGTCGATTTGGTGCTGTAGCTTAAAGGTTGTCACTCCTGTTTCACGCTCACCGTTGATGATGGCCCAGTTGATCGGTGCGGCTCCACGATAGTCGGGGAGAAGAGAACCGTGCACATTGTAGGTACCTAATGTAGGCATGTCCCAAACGACTTCAGGAAGCATGCGAAAGGCGACTACGATTTGAACATCAGCATGGCACTTTCGAAGGGCATCGACAAAATCATCGGACTTCAAATTCGTAGGCTGGAGGATCTTAAGTCCATGCTGTAACGCACACTCTTTGACCGGAGATGGACTTTCTTTCTGTCCTCTCCCTGCGGGTTTGTCAGGTGCCGTAACAACTGCTACAACCTCGTGCGACGTCCTGAGCAGGGCTTCCAAGCTAGCCACCGCAAAATCAGGCGTTCCAAAGAATACAATGCGCATGTTTTCCATTCTTGTGCGAAGATACTTGGCTACTTGAGATCGAGTGGATTGATTAGTTTTGATTGAATGTCAAAACCGTTGAACATACTGCTCGTCGTTTTCATGACCTCATTGTTAGGCTTAGGCTGCAGCGAGAAAGACAATGCTTTTCGTAATCAATTTCGCTGGCTCTCAGGGAAATGGGAAGGCTCCAACGAGGGCACTGAATTGATAGAGCAATGGATTTGGAATAAGACGCGTTTTGAGGGACAAGCGTTCGAAATTAAGGGTGGTGACACCCTTTTGGTGGAAGACCTATTCCTCGATGAATATAACGGCATTCCGGGCTATGCCGCCATCGTCAATGGAGATGGGCCTTTCATGTTTGCTTTTAAAGGGGAAAAGGATGGTGTTTATGAATTCCAAAATGAGGAGCATGATTTCCCATCCATCATCCGCTATAGGTATGATTCTGATTCTTCGATCACCATTTCATTGATGAGCAAGGAGAGCCCGAACGAGGCAAACCTTTCGTACCAATTGAAACGCATTCAGCGATGAATCGCTTCAGTAGATGGATCAATGACCACCTCGGTGAAATAGTATACGGAGGCATCGATGGATGCGTAACCACCTTCGCTGTAGTTGCGGGGGCGGAAGGAGCAGGGCTTTCCAGTTCTATTGTAATCATATTAGGATTTGCCAACCTTATTGCTGACGGTTTTTCGATGTCGGTAGGAGCCTACCTCAGCAGCAAAAGTGAGAAGCAACGCTATCACAAGGAAAAGCGCAAAGAATACCGTGAGATTGAGGAAGTGCCCGAGGATGAAATCGAAGAAGTGCGCGAAATTTTTACCGATTTGGGCTTTGAAGGAAAACTCTTGGAAGATGTGGTCCTGAAGATTACGGAAAATGAGGATCGTTGGGTGGATGTGATGATGAAGCATGAATTAGAGATGATCGAAGAGAAGAAGGCTTCCTCGCTGATCGGCTTGAGCACATTCGTCAGCTTTATAACGTTCGGAGTGATTCCGCTGCTTACATACGTGTATGCTATGGCGTGGGAAGTGGAAATGGACAGATTCCTGATCTCATCGCTCTTGACGGCATTGGCCTTTGTAGCTATTGGTTGGATGAAGAGCTTTGTCACCAAAACCAGTCGCGTTCAAGGTGTGTTGGAAACATTGGGATTGGGTGCACTGGCAGCCTTGCTGGCCTTTTTTGCCGGTGATATTTTGGAGCAGATCCTTTTGACTTGATCTGCATTCAGAATTGAGACCAATGCTTAGTTTCGTGCACCTTCACTCAGACCATAAACCATGCACGACCTTTCAGCCGTTTCCATTAAAAAGATCGCCATCCACAAAGTAGGTAACAAGGCCCACGAGGAAAAATTGACACTCAGCGAAGACCATTTGCGATCGCTTGCAGTGGAAGAAGAGGGAATCCTGTTAACGTATTTCCTCAAGTCGTTTCAGCAAGAGGAATATTGCACCTTCACCCATCATACTGATTTGGAGTTGAATGAGGCCTACAGTTTCGTCCATGAGCTGTTCTTTACGTCTATAAATTTCATAGAGGCGTCTCAGCGCCTCGCCAAGCATTTGTATGCCCATTCGATCCACCCCAAGGTAAAGGGTGGAGAGTTTTATGTCGTTTTCTTCGAAGGTGCCGTCATCGACGGAGAAGAAGTGGATGCACTTGGTCTGTTCAAGAGCGAACAGAAAAGCCTATTTCTGAACATCCAACCGCAATCAACCAATTTCGACCTCTCAATTGAGAAGGGAATTGACATCAAGAAGCTCGATAAAGGGTGCGTCATATTTAATACAAAGGGGGAAGAGGGGTACCGCGTTTTGATTCACGATGCAGTGAGCAAAGGAGACGAAGCCGCCTATTGGAAAGACGACTTCTTAGGCGTGGAAGTCATCAGCACTGAATTCACGAAAACGCGCGATTACATGGAGTTAACGCGTTCATTCGTCATGGATGAAATGCCGCAGGCCTTCGATGTGGATCGGACGATGCAAATTCAAATGATGAATCGTTCCTCAGGGTATTTCACCGAAAACGACGCCATCGATACGGAAGAGTTTACGCAGACCGTGCTGGAGCAGCCAGAGGTGATCCAGACGTTCAACGCGTATAAAGAGCGCTATGAAACGGAAAACAACATTGAAATAGAAGACCACTTCGATAGCTCAAAGAGCGCCGTGAAGCAAGGAAAGAAGTTCTTCAAGAGCGTGCTAAAATTGGACAAGAACTTCCATATCTATGTGCATGGAAGTCCTGATAATATCGAACAAGGCTACGATGCAGAGAAGGGGATGAAGTTCTACAAGGTCTTCTATAACGAGGAGAAGTGATTTAAGCTTTTCCTTGTGGAAGGAAACGTTGCGTCATGGCCTTACCAACCCAATAAGTAGGCAAAGATCAGAGGTGCAACGATGGTTGCATCGCTTTCCACAATGTACTTGGGCGTGTCAATGTCCAGTTTCCCCCATGTTATCTTTTCATTTGGAACGGCCCCTGAGTAAGAGCCATAACTGGTGGTGGAATCACTGATTTGGCAGAAGTAACTCCAAAATGGGATGTCGTGCATCTCCATGTCTTGATAGAGCATGGGCACAACACAAATAGGGAAGTCTCCCGCGATACCTCCACCTATTTGGAAGAATCCGATGCCCTCGGTGCCTGCATTCTTGCTGTAGTAATCTGCCAACCACATCATGTATTCAATCCCTGACTTCATAGTGGATGCCTTCAATTCTCCCTTAATGCAGTAAGAGGCGAAAATATTGCCCATGGTGCTGTCTTCCCATCCAGGGACGACGATTGGAATGTTCTTTTCGGCAGCAGCGAGCATCCAGCTGTTTTCTGGGGGAATCTCATAGTATTGCTCTAATACACCGCTCTTTATCATCTTGTACATGAACTCATGCGGGAAGTATCGTTCGCCGTTTTCTTCGGCTTCTTTCCAAATCTCAAACACGTGCTGTTGCAATCTTCTGAATGCTTCTTCTTCTGGAATACAGGTGTCCGTAACCCGATTCAGCCCACGCTCGAGCAAAGCCCATTCTTCCTTTGGGGTTAGGTCACGATAATGAGGTACACGTTCGTAATGACTGTGCGCCACCAAATTCATTAAGTCCTCTTCCAGGTTAGCCCCTGTACATGAAATCAAATGCACTTTGTCCTGACGGATCATTTCAGCAAACGATCTTCCCAACTCGGCAGTGCTCATGGCTCCAGCAAGGCTTACCAGCATCTTCTTGCCGTCGTTTAGGTGTTTTTCATAGCCCTTTGCCGCATCTACTAATGCGGCTGCGTTGAAGTGCTTGTAATGATTCTCTATGAATCCACTGATGGGTCCTTTGTTGCTCATGCGTTTAAGAATTTGTAGCTCAGCATTTTATAGTACAATTTGGCAGCTAAGAATTGGGGCGCCTTGAAGCCATCGATAGGGGCCAGCTCCACGATGTCAAAGCCCACCACGTTCTTTTGGTCGAATACTTTTCGCAAGTAGCGGATCATGGTATTCCAGTCTATGCCGCCTGGTTCAGGTGTGCCGGTAGACGGCATGATAGAGCCATCAAAGACGTCGAGATCAATCGTGATGTAGACATCGTCTGTCATCTGAGCTATGGACGCGTCCATCCAATCGGTCTGGCCGTACATGTCTTCAGCGAAATACACTTTCGTTCGGTCCATGTGGTCTTCTTCCTCGATGTCCATGCTTCGGATGCCGACCTGGATGAGGTTGGCGTGTTTACTTGCATCGTACAAGGCACATGCATGGTTGTAGGGAGTACCGTGGTAATGAGGGCGCAAGTCAGCATGTGCATCGAGCTGCAGCACAGACATGTTTTCGTGTCGCTCGTAAAAGGCTTTGATTATGCCAATGCTCACGCTGTGCTCCCCACCAAAGAAGGTCAAGAACTTGCCTGCTGAATCAAGCAATTCCCTTGTTTTCTCATACACTGCATGAAACATCGCTTCTGCTGAATCATCTTCAGTGATGGCAGGAAGGATGTGCACGCCCTTGTGGTACACTTCGCTGCGCGTTTCTATGTCGTACAACTCCATGTTCTCGGAAGCGTCTAGAAAGGCCTCAAAGCCTCTGTCGGCACCTTTGCCCCAGGTACTTGTACCGTCGTAGGGAATCGATTGCAGCAAAATGGCTGCGTTGTTTAATGTGCAGAGTTCTTCTGCAATACCTGCGTAGTTAGTCATGCGTTGTCTTGAGAATAGCCCAATAATCGAAACATATCATCGGCAGATTGCTCGTTTCGATAAACGTAGTCAATGATGTTGCCTTTGTCATCTCGATCGATGATGACATGTTTTGGGGATGGGATGAGGCAATGCTTGATTCCGCCGTATCCACTGATGGCATCCTGATAGGCTCCTGTATGGAAAAAACCTAGGTAGAGCGGTTCAGGATCGTCTTCAGGATAGGTGGGAAGCAAAACCTCTTGGTTAAAGTCCTCTGAATTGTAGTAGTCGGAATGATCACAGCTGATGCCCCCAATGTTGGCCCTGCGGTATTCATTGCTCCATTTATTGATCGGAAGAAGAATGAATTTTTCGTGGATTGACCATGCGTCGGGAATGGTGTTCATCAAGCTGTTGTTGATGATGTACCAGCTTTCGGTATCGTTCTGCAGTTTTTGCTCCAGTACTTTGAATATGATGGCGCCGCTTTCACCGACGGTATACTTTCCAAACTCTGTGAAAATGTGTGGCTCACGCACTTTCTCTGCATCACAAGTTTCCTTGATGTTCTTTACAATTTCATTGATGATGTAATTGTAATCGTACTCAAAGCCCAAATTGTTTCGGATTGGAAAGCCACCACCCAAGTTGAAGGAATCCAGGTTTTTACAATCCTTCTTAAGGTCGATGTACAACTTGAGCGCCTTCTGAAATTCACCCCAGTAGTACAAGCTGTCTTTGATGCCCGAATCCACGAAGAAGTGGAGCATCTTGAATTCAACGAATTCGTTGTCCTTGATATGCGTGTGGTAGAAGTCGATCATATCCGCTGGGCGAATACCAAGCCTTGAAGTGTAATAGGCACTCTGTGGCTCCTCGTTGATCGCCATCCGCATACCGATTTTGATGCGCTGCTTTAAGTTGAGTTGCTTGGCTATGCCCACCAAGCGTTCCAGCTCTGACTTACTGTCGAGTACAACCATCACGTTTTTGAACCCACCTGCCATGAGTCCGACAATCTTGGTCAGGTATTCCTCGGTTTTATAACCATTGTTTACGATGATCCTGTCCTTGTCGATCTTCCCCTCTGCATGCAGATTCAGGATAAGATCTATGTCAAATGCAGAAGAAGTTTCCAAGTGCACATTGTGCTTCAGCGCTTCAGAAATTACATGGGAGAAGTGGTTGCATTTGGTGCAGTAGCAGTAGTGATAATCCCCTCGGTAACCGTGCTTCTTAATTGCTCGGTTAAACAAGTTGCGCGCTTTTTTTATCTGATCGCCAATTTTGGGCAAGTAGATGAATCGAAAGGGAGTGCCATGCTTCTCGATCAAATGCTTGAGTGAGATGCCGTGAAATGTTAAAGAGTCGTCTCGTAGATCGAAGCCTTCTTGAGGAAAGTAATAACTCTGATCGATCAGGTTGAAATAGGTGTTTTTCATGGACGCCTTGGCGGATTTCAATTTTATTAGGGCGAACGAAGTTAACGGAACTCACTTGTTTACCAATGAAAAAACTGCAGCGCAAAATATTACCTAAAATCCTGTATATTAACTATTTATTCGCTTATGGATGAAAAGAAGATAGAGGTAAAGGGCGTGAATGCGTTCATAGGATGTTGAAAGGCTGTTCGAGAGAGGATTGAATCTGGCCATTTTGCTGATTCCGTCGATTACTCGAACTACAATCTTGCGTAAAATATATAACAGGGATTGCACCTTTCATGCTTACTTACCCGCATCTTCGCGGTGTGAATTACCTATCAGTAGACCGCCTGGCTAAGCATCTGGGAGAACGTACATTATTTGAGGACATCAGCTTTGGTTTGGCCAAAGGAGAAAAAGTCGCGTTGATTGCGAACAACGGTACCGGAAAAACTTCGTTGCTCAATATTCTTGCCGGACAAGATGCACCGGATGAGGGGGAGTACAACTTCAGAAACGGCATTCGAGTGGCTTATTTGGAGCAACAGCCTACTTTGGATGAAGGCCAAACAATTGAAGCCTTCATCACGTCAGCGAATTCTGAGACCTTGATGCTGATTGAGGAGTACAACGATAAGCTTGCCAAATCTGCTGAGGGAGATCAAGGAGCTTTGAAGGATTTGGAAGAGGTGCAGCAGCGCATGGATGCGCGAAAGGCGTGGGATCATGATCGTCAACTACGCGCCATGCTGTCGCGCTTTGGCGTCACGGATCTTGAAAAGCAAATTTCAGAATTGAGTGGAGGTCAGAAGAAGCGACTAGCACTTGCATTAACCCTTTTAGATCAGCCGGACCTGCTCATTTTGGATGAGCCTACCAACCACCTCGACATTGAGATGGTGGAGTGGTTGGAAGACTTTTTGGGTCAATCGAACCTGACACTTCTGATGGTAACCCACGACCGGTATTTCTTAGACCGCGTGTGCAATGTGATTCTGGAAATGCACCGAGGGAAGTTGTACAAGCACAACGGCAATTACAGTTACTTTCTGCAAAAGCGCGCGGAAAGAGAGGAGGTACTGCAAACCGAGATCGATAAGGCGGGAAAGCTCATGAAGCGGGAGCTTGAATGGGTGCGCCGGCAACCAAAGGCAAGAACAACAAAGAGCAAGGCGAGGTTAGATGCCTATGATGAAATTGAAGCCAAAGCAAAAAGCGGAGTCAAGGAGCAAGATTTGATCTTCGATGTGAAGATGTCGCGGGTAGGCGGCAAAATCTTGGAGTTAAAGAAAGTGTACAAGAGCTATGACGACCTCACCTTGATCTCGGGGTTTGACTACACGTTCAAACGTGGAGAACGGATCGGTATCATCGGAAAGAATGGAGTGGGGAAGAGTACCTTTCTCAACATCATAACCCAGCAGTTGAAACCGGATTCAGGCAAGGTGAATGTGGGAGATACCATTGTGTATGGCTACTACACCCAAGGTGGTTTAAAGGTCAAAGAAGACAAACGCGTCATTGAGGTGCTCAAAGACATCGCGGATGTCATCCAATTGGCGGATGGGTCAAAATTGACGGCTTCTGCATTTCTGCAATACTTTCTCTTTCCGCCTGAAATGCAGTATACGCAAGTTTCGAAGCTAAGCGGAGGTGAACGGAGGAGGTTGCACCTGATGACGGTGCTCATGAAGAATCCTAATTTTCTCATCCTGGATGAGCCAACCAACGACCTGGACCTGCTTACCCTAACCCGTCTGGAAGAGTTTCTGGAAAACTTCGGTGGTTGCTTGGTGATCGTATCCCACGACCGGTATTTTCTAGATAAGCTCGTCGATCACCTGTTCATCTTCGAAGGAGAGGGCATCATTCGTGATTTTTGGGGTTCTTACGCCAAGTACAGAGAGGAGAAAAAAGACAAGGAGCGTGAAGTAAGTGCAACGAAAACGAAACAGGCCGTTGCGACTCCTCCAGTAAAGCCTCAGAGCAAGAAACGCCTCGGGTTCAAAGAGAAGTACGAACTGGAACAAATCGAAAAGGAATTGCCTGAATTGGAAAAGCGAAAGGCAGCACTGGAGGAGTCGCTATCCAGCGGAACCATAGACCATGCCCTCATCGAAAGCGTTTCAATTGAACTGCATGAACTCGCTGAACGCGTAGACGCGTTGACCACGAGGTGGATTGAGTTGGACGATATGACGTAAGCGTCTGTGCGAATGCGTTATTTTGCATTGACTGTTTAAATCAATTTAACGGCCTGTTATCAAGTAATTTATATGTTGAAAACTCATTTGTTAAATAGCCGATTTTCATTGGTATTGGCAGGCGAGTTCCTAACTTTGAAAAGCAGTCTGTTAGATAACGGATTGACTCAATAGATATCGATAAGTCTAAGAGGGGGGCGAGGCGATAGGTTCGATAGGGTTAGAATTATTCATTGCTTCGTGCCTCCTCTTTTTTTACTTCTGCTACATTCGTTCGCATGGGACTCCGCGACGTACGCAAAGAGCTAGAATCGCTCGAAAAGCAATCCATCATTCATCACGTTTTAGAAGTCTATAAGCGTTACCCCGCCGTCAAAGAGTATTTTGACTTCTTTGTCAACCCGGATGAGCTAGCGCTTTTAGAGGAATATAAACGTCGTGTGCATGAGGGATTTTATCCCACTCGGGGCAAGCGTCTCAAACTGTACCGATCGAGGAAGGCACTCAACGAATTCAAGAAATTGGCCATTTCACCTGAAGCAGTAGGAGCGCTGCTGCTATACTTCACGCAAGTGGCGGTAATGTGCGGGAGGGAGAGACACGTGAAGACAGAGGCGTTTTATACCCGCATTGAAACCAGTTTTCGCGCTGCACTGGAATACTTGGATAAAAACAACTTCCTACTTCCTTTTTCCACAGATGTGGAAGACCTCGTTGCGCGCTGTGAGCCATTTCCATGGAATTGTCATGTGCATATGATCACGATCAAAAGCGATTTCTACTGAAGGGTACTTTTCCGTTGAATGAGATATTCTTTATTTCTTTGATACATCAATCGATTTCCATGCGGCACATCTCCATTGCTAAACTCCCTTTGATTTTTCTCTTCGTCAGCTTATTCAGCTTGAGCAGCTGTTTTGATAAAGGTTGTATAGACCCAATGGCTTCTAATTACGATCCATTGGCAGATCGAGACGACGGCAATTGCAAGTATGCTTTTGCTACGGATGAGACCAAAGCTGCCTTCGCTGAGAATTATGCGGTAATCGCCCACGCGATGTACCAAGATGCCTATACGCAAAGTGAGGCACTGCGTGAGCTCATTTATTCATTTGTAGCGAATCCCACAATTCCGGGACTGCAAGCGTGCAAGGATGCTTGGGTCATAGCCCATATACCATACAGTCAAGCGGAGGTGCTTCAATTTCCGGGATCACCGGTAAGGTCTTCGGGTAGCGCTATACTGCAAGAGCGCATAAACGCTTGGAATTTTACGCCAGCCCATATCGATTACGTCAAGGACAGTTTAGAAGCTGGAATCATTAATCAAGTGTCAAAGTATCCACAAATCGACGCAGCGCTGTTGCAAGGGCTTAACAACACGGTGGACGGCAAGCGAATTACCCTCGGATACCATGCCATTGAATTCTTGCTTTGGGGTGAAGATAAAGATCCTGCGGACGAATTGACTGTAGGCAAGCGAACATTTAAGGATTATGACACATCTGATACCAATGTGGTTCATGCCGCTAGACGTGGGCAATACTTAAAGCTATGTGCAGATCAACTGACCAACGACCTCGCTTCGCTCGTGAATGCTTGGTCGCCCCTGGGTGGTAGCAATTACCTCAAAACTTTTCAAGCGCACAGTGCCAAAAAACAGACCCGTCTTGCGATCACAGGATTGGTGTTGTTTGGCCAATATGAGCTTGGAGAAAACAGGTTGTTGACTACGCTTACCGGGTTAAACCCAGAACGGGAAGAATCCACCTTCAGCGATAATACGCAGCGAGATGTTTTCTTTAACATATTAGGGTTAAACTCCATATTTAGAGGTCGATATGGAATGTCGGATAGTACCTACATCGAAGGCGCTTCGTTGTACGATGTAATCGCCGAACAAGACTCTAGCTCCGCGAAACAACTGGATGTTCTCATGCGCAATGTGCTGAATGCGTCTAAAGAAGTCACGTCTCCTTACGACCATCAGGTGAGTTTGGAACAAGCTGCTGGGGTGGGGCCGATCACTGACTTGACGATAGCCTTAGAAGCATTTGGTGAGCGACTAACTGAGGTTGCCTCTGCGTTGAACATGGGTATTCAGAAAGACCTCCCTTTGGACGAATAGCATAGAATCTCGCTGTCTGAATTGTGGCGCTGAGGTTAATGGCGCATTCTGTGCACAATGCGGGCAGAAAAAAACGCTTTCTGGCATCCGATTGAGGGACGTCGTCAACGATTTCTTTTCGTATAGTTTTTCCATTGACGGTCCCGTATGGAGGACATTGCGGCTTCTGGTTCTCAATCCTGGGAAACTCTTCCATGAGTTTATAGAAGGAAGGCGGAAGAGTTACTACAAGCCCATTGAATTCTTTGTTCTGACCGCACTGATATACTTTGCATTTGCGGAGCTAATTGGCTTTGACCCATTGAAAGATCAATTTGCGGGCCCCGCTCCTGGTAGTGCCCAACCTTATATGGAACACATCAAGGAGGCGGCACAGTTCATGGTGAAGAACGTGAACAATTTCCTATTTCTTCGAGTGTTGTCTATTGCCATTGTGCTCAAGACACTTCACTGGAAGCGACATACCCTGGCAGAGTATTTAGCTGTTGGGTTTTACATTTCCGGATTCTATTTACTGATCGGAATGTTGGACTTGGTGGGCAGTCTCTTTGAGCTCTCTTCAGGGCAATTCAAGCTTTTTCTTTTTCCGTTGTATTTTACCTATGCCTATGTTTCGTTCAGAGCGAAGCTCGCGTGGTCAACAGTTCTACTGGGGCTAATTTCCTCTATCGCCGTCTTTGTCTTCTACATGGTCATGAGTTTTGGCTTCAGTCTGTTGTGGGTGGCCTTATGAAGATGTCTTACTGTAGCTTCGGATAGCAATGAAGTTAAATCCAATTACGAACAATACAACGACGGCAAAATGTCCTCGGATGTCTGTCCAACCACTCCCTTTGAGCATGACCATGCGCATCACTTCAACAAAGTATTTGATCGGATTGAAAAGGTTGATTCCTTTTGCCCAAACCGGAATATTGTCAGCCGGAGTGAACAGTCCGCTCAAGAGCAAGAAAATAACCAAGAAGAACCAGGTGATGAACATGGCCTGCTGTTGGGTCTCGGTAACCGTGCTGATCAAGATGCCAAACCCTAGGATGGCCACCAGGTAAATCGACACAAACCCAAAGAGAAGGAGCGTACTACCTGCAGTTGATATTCCGAAAAGCACATTAGCGACCACCAGTCCGAAGCCCATCAGGACCATGCCAATAATCCAAAACGGAATGATCTTGCCCAGTATGAACTCAAATTTGGTGAAAGTCGAATTCGTGATCCCGTAGTGCGGCATTATTAAAGAATGCCGCTGCGATCAGGAGTCCTAGTAGGGTTAAGATGAATGTATAGTTGGCGAGAATGTGCGGTGCATTCTTGTGCACGTTGCCGACCGTCCCACCGATGATGACATTGTCGCTTGAAACAGCGCCAAACACCATGAGGGCCATCATGAAAAAAAAGATGTAGACCATGGGCTGGCGAAAGCCGCGCCTCAATTCTTGCAGGTAGAATTCTTGAAACATAGGTGTGGCTTAAGCGGTTGCGGTGGCTTGTGTCTTGGTAAAGAAGACGTCCTCAAGGTTCGGTTTCACTTGTTCGAATTCGGAATCGGGTTGCGCATCGCTCAGCACGTGGATCTGTGGCTTTCCGGCTACCATCTTATCTGAGATGACCGTATAATTCCTTTTGTATCGCTCCATTTGGTCGCGTTCAATCGAGGTATGCCACACCTTTCCCTCTAAAGCTTGTAGTGCAATTTGAGGGGAACCATTGTAGACGATTTGACCTTCGTTCATGATGGCCATTTCGGTGCAAAGTTCTCGCACGTCATCTACAATATGAGTGGAAAGGATCACAATAACTTCTTGTCCCACATCCGCCAATAGGTTGTGAAAACGATTGCGCTCTCCAGGATCAAGTCCAGCAGTAGGTTCGTCTACGATGATCAGCTTTGGGTCGCCAATTAAGGCTTGAGCAATGCCTACCCGCTGTTTCATGCCGCCACTGAAGCCTTTTACGCTTTTCTTGCGAACGTCATAGAGGTTGACTTTTTGCAAGAGATGAGCGACAAGGTCTTTCCGCTGACCTCGATGAGAAACTCCTTTCAACACTGCAATGTGATCTAACATCTGTTCCGCAGTAAAGCGAGGGTACACTCCAAATTCTTGTGGAAGGTAGCCCAGCACTTTTCTAAGCTCTGCGGGTTCCTCAACAATGTCTAACTCATCTAAAAAGACAGAACCGGCGTCGGCCTCTTGAAGAGTAGCAATGGTGCGCATAAGCGAGGATTTACCGGCTCCATTGGGGCCGAGCAGTCCAAACATACCGTTCGAGATCTCAAGTGAAACATCATCAAGCGCCTTCACGCCGTTGGCGTAGGTCTTGTTCAATCCTTTGATGGAAAGTGTAGGCATAACGTCGGTTTTAATCAAAACTAAACTATGCCGTTGGTCGGAGCAAAGAACGATTTTGTTACAAACGGTGGGATATCCAACTTGGAAGGGAAATGGTATGAGCAACACGTCTTAATGTACATTAGGACTTTCGTTTTCCTCAACAAAAAAGCCCACCTCTTCAAGAGGCAGGCTTTTCAAGTCAATTAATCGAAGACTTATCCCAAGAAGGGATATCGGTAATCGGTCGGTGTAACAAAGGTCTCCTTGATTGTCCGAGGGCTGACCCATCGGATCAAGTTCCACTGTGATCCGGCCTTGTCGTTTGTTCCAGAGCCACGCGCACCACCAAACGGCTGCTGGTTTACCACTGCGCCGGTCGGCTTGTCGTTGATGTAGAAGTTTCCTGCCGCATCTGAAAGCTTTTTGCAAGCCAAGTCGATCGCGTAACGATCACCAGAGAAAATACTGCCCGTCAATGCGTATGGTGAGGTCTCATTGAGCAAGTCCATGGTCTCTTCGAACTTGTCATCCTCATAAACGTAAATCGTCATTACAGGGCCAAAGATCTCTTCTTCCAAGGTGCGGAAGTGTGGATTTGATGTCACAACAACGGTAGGCTCGATGAAGTAACCCTTGCTGTCGTCATAGTTTCCTCCAACGATGATTTCTGCATCGCTTTGCTCCTTCACATAATCGATGTAGCTGCTGATCTTATCGAACGCTGGTTTGTCGATCACCGCATTGACAAAGTTGCTCGCATCGCGTGGCGTGCCCATTTTGAAAGACTTCACATCGGCAATCACATTCGCCCTTACTTCAGACCACATACTAGAAGGAATGTAAGCGCGTGAAGCCGCAGAACATTTCTGCCCCTGGAACTCAAACGCACCCCTAGAAATGGCCGTAGACACTTCCTTGCGACCTGCGCTCGGGTGCACCATGATGAAGTCCTTGCCGCCAGTTTCTCCGACAATGCGAGGATACGAGCGGTAGTTGCTGATGTTATTTCCTATCTCTTTCCACAGGTGCTGGAAAACGGCAGTAGATCCGGTAAAATGCAATCCAGCGAAATCTTTGTGTTTGAATACCACATCGCCGGCAACTG
This sequence comes from uncultured Flavobacteriales bacterium, assembly GCA_943788725.1. Taxonomy (GTDB): domain Bacteria; phylum Bacteroidota; class Bacteroidia; order Flavobacteriales_G; family Salibacteraceae; genus SHAN690. The sequence continues at coordinate 213,755 of CALSRJ010000001.1, forward strand.
GTCCTTCTACTGAAATCAAATTGATCACGCCATCTGGTAGGCCGGCAGCCTTGAACAAATCCATTACGACTTGAGCAGAATACATCTGACTTTCTGCTGGCTTCCAAACCACGGTATTTCCCATCATAGCTGCAGAAGCTGGAAGATTGGCCGCAATAGAAGTAAAGTTGAACGGAGAAATTGCGAAGACAAAACCTTCCAATGGACGGTACTCCATGCGATTCCATATACCCGGTTGTGAGTCAGGTTGATCGCTGTAGATCTCCTGCATGTAGTGGACATTGAAGCGAAAGAAGTCGATCATTTCACAAGCAGCATCAATTTCCGCTTGAAAAACGTTCTTGGATTGAGCCAACATGGTAGCGGCATTCATACGGTCGCGGAAAGGACCTGCCAGGAGCTCTGCGGCCTTCATAAAGATACTAGCGCGGTGTTCCCAAGGCAAAGCGGCCCACTTATCTTTAGCTGCCATGGCCGCATCAATTGCGGCAGTTACGTGAGATGCATCACCGTAATTGAAGTGTCCTAAGACTTTAGCATGCTCATGCGGTGGAGACATGGGGCGTTTATCATTCGTACGGACCTCTTCACCACCAATGTACATTGGCATATCGATCGGGGCTTGGTTGTACATTTCATCATACGTAGCCATCAAAGTGGCTAATTCTGAACTACCTGGTGCAAAACTGCCCACGGGCTCATTGTCAGGATAAGGGATCTGATAAATTCCTTTTGGCATTGTTTATTAATTTATGGTTTAGAAATCGCGCTAAAGCTGCACGATACTCTCGTTGGTTTATGTGATTGCTTATTTCTTGAAATTATCGGCCAGTACGAGCTCCTTCGTGCCATGGGTCCAATTGTAGAACCCTTCGCCGGATTTAACCCCGAGCTTCCCGGCAGTGACCATGTTGACCAGCAGAGGGCACGGTGCATACTTCGGATTGCCAAATCCGTCGTGTAAAACGTTGAGAATACTCAAGCATACGTCGAGTCCAATGAAGTCTGCAAGCTGAAGAGGCCCCATAGGGTGCGCCATACCCAACTTCATCACGGTGTCGATTTCCTCAACACCTGCTACGCCTTCATAAAGGGTAATGATGGCTTCGTTGATCATGGGCATGAGAATCTTGTTGGCGACAAAACCTGGGTAGTCATTTACTTCAACAGGAACCTTTTTCAAGCTCCTGCTCGTTTCCATGATGTTCTTGGTAACGGTATCTGAAGTGGCGTAGCCTCGAATGATTTCTACCAACTTCATCACAGGCACAGGATTCATGAAGTGCATTCCGATGACCTGCTCAGGGCGAGATGTCACAGCAGCAATCTTTGTGATGCTGATGGAAGAGGTGTTAGACGCCAAGATGCATTCTGCTGGAGCGTTAGCATCGAGGTCTTTGAATATCTTGAGTTTGAGGTCTACGTTTTCAGTAGCTGCTTCAACGACAAGTTCACGGTCGCTAACGCCCTTTGCCATGTCGGTGGTGGTGGCAATGCGTCCTAGGATGGTAGCTTTCTCCTCCTCAGTGATTTGCTCTTTCTTTACTTGACGGTCCAGGTTTTTACCAATGGTAGCCATGCCTCGCTCGATATTGCTGTCACTGATGTCGATGAGGTTTACGTTGTATCCAAACTGTGCGAATACGTGGGCAATTCCATTTCCCATCGTTCCCGCTCCAATCACTGCTATTCTATTCATGTCTTGCGCTTGTTTTGAATTTGCGCTGCAAAAGTAGTAACCTCAGTAGGGTGGGCAAGCAATAGAGGGTGAGGTTGCAAGTGGATGTTGTACAACAGATGCAAAACGCTGGGAAGATGGATTGTTTCTTTGGGAAAGTACTCAAAACAGTGTACATGAATTCATCGGATATTAGTTTCATAATCAAGGAAAACATGAAACAATTCATCGTCACTACAAGCTTGTTTTTCGCCCTTACGGCAGTCAATGCCCAGCCTCAATTCACAGACCTACCTGTGCTTACCGGAGATGATGTGGTGATCACCGTGCTCGAAAGCACGGATGAGTGTGGCACTAAGCCTGGTATTTTTCAGCTCCATGAGAATGGGTACACCAAGATTCTTGATTTGGAACCGATGACGGCGTCGGAGCCCAATTTGGTACTCAAGCGGAACTCTGAGCGCGTGCTGGAGGTTATAGCTACCATCGGAAACGACAAGATGGAAGTTCGGGATTATCGGGAATTTTGGATCGATGAATGTTCGAAGCAAAGTCAGTACGTCTTGTATGAAAAACCAAGTCTGCGCTATACGGTTTCTTTTCTTCATTGAGCGTTTGCTCAGCGCACTATCACGATCTTCTTTGGATCAGAATTTCCTATCCTGACATAGAAGATGCCTCGATTTCCAACCATTGGGAATTGCATTGCCTCACTGGTCACCCGTTCTTCAAGAACCACTCTTCCCAAGGCGTCATGAACGCTGATCATCGTACCTGCTTCTTGACCCACTAGGCGCAACGAGCCATCCGCATAATAAATGCTACTGTTTTCTATTCCTCTAATCTCTTCGGTGCTCACTATTTCGCACAAAGTCTTTTCCACATAAAAAGGGTCGGTGATGATGAGCCGGAACTGATCCACAATGTTGGAGTCGTTTTGAAGGGTGATTTGTCCATTCGCATTCAGCACGGGATAAAGTTCTCCCGATATAACATCACGTACCACTAAGCAGAGGTTTTCAGCCGCTTCATTCACATCAAAATGCAATGTAACTTCTTCAGTAGGGGAGTGGAGTAGCAAGGGTAAACTGTCTATTCCATTGGTAGGAAAGCTGTTGATTCCAAAATCATTTTCTCCTATCCGCGTGCATACTTTATAAGGATCTTGGGCCACCGATAGGTGATAAGTGTCGAAGGCTGGATCAAATGCTACGGAAGCATCATCGGTCAGTCGCACAATTGTCTCTCTTAATCCCGGTGCATTGGACAATTTAATGCGGACAATGGGGTCGTCATTTCTCGGTCGTAAGAAGGAAACTGCCGTCGCAGATTTACAGTTCTCGCTAATGGAGAGTGCCGGGCTTGCCGCGTTCGCTTTGATATAAAAGGCTTGGCTCGATGCTATTAAATTGCTCCCGCCATTGACGCCCACACCATTCACGTATGAAGCATAAGATCCCGTATTGGTGTTCCATACATAGACGCCGTCATCCACGTTTGTTTTCGCCAAGCTTAACGCGCCCCAATCGATCACACTTGCATAGGGATTTGACACAACGTTCCAGCCATCTGCGGTTAAGGCTGTATTGGCGGTGTAGGCAACGGGATAATTGATTGTGCCTGTATTCAGAGGACCTGCTACGTCAATAAGGAAGGAGGCTGTACCCGAGAGCTGATCTCCACAATAGACCCAATAGCCTCCAGTGGTGGGAATGGATTGACCGATGCCGCTAGGATTTACAAACCCACTGTCCTGATGTCCTGCAACCGTTTCATCGTAACCTTTGATGGAGGAGAAATAAAAGGTCGGAAAATCGGATCCAGGAAATCCTGCGGTGATGAAATCGTCGTTCCAGTCGCTCAAGGTGGCACCGCTCACTGGAGCACTCATGAAACGCCAGCCGGTTGCGCCTGCACCGATAAACCTATGTACGGTAACATCGCCGCTGATCGAACCAAGCACTGGACCAACGTAGGCGTCTCCCGTAGCATCTGATTCGATCAATAAAAATCCCGCCGTGCTGACGGCTCCTGATTGAATGTTTAGGCCGCCATGTATGATAGACGTGTCTGAAGTGAAGGCATCACTAGGTCCCGAATTGTTGATCGTGAGGTCATAAAAGTCGATTGCACCGCTTACCGATTGCGCAATGTTTCCGTTCATTGTGATCTTCGATTGGTTGGTCATCACATCCAGTGCGGCATTGCTGGCTGCAAGGGTAATGCTACCTCCAACATAGAGAGTGGGGGCTTGGATGAGCAGAGCAGTGGCATTGATCTTCAGGTCGTTGAGGATGGTATCCATGGTCACTATGGATTTTTGACTCGCTGCAGTATTTCCGTCAATGGACAAATTGTAATACCCCCCTAAAGATTTCTTCACCACCTGAGCGCCAGAGCCGAGCCCACTGTAGACCACGGTATTCTCATTTTCTGAAGCTACTAGCACCCCGGATGTCAATACTGCACCTCCTGCGTTCAAGATACCGTCATTTTCATTCTTAAAAACAGAAGTGGCCAGCCCAACAATATCGGAAGCCAACAATGTCAACGTTCCTCGGTTAAACAAAGTATCCAGGTCGGGGCATTGAATGTTACCTCCTGATCTGGTAAGGTAACTGCCCGGCATAATGGTTCTAGGAAATTTTATAAAAAAACAAACCAGTATTTGTGATTGATCCCGACCCGGCAATGCTATCGCTAAAGTTGAGCATTTCGATGGTAGAGATGCCTGAGTGAATCCCATCATTCACATATGCACCTCGAACACCAATGCTATTATTAGATTCCAATTCGCCATTGGATTGAATAACCAGACGAGTCGGCCGCTGTTTTTTTGGACTGGCTGACGGTCGTAGCGGAAGAGATAATCACATTGTCATTGTTCGCAGGAAAGTCGACTCCTTTTTGACCAGGTGAATTATTACCCCACGTAGCACCGTTCTCCCATGGTCCAGTTTGTACAGAAGTAAATGTCTGTGCTACTGAAGCAAGAAAGATAAACTGCAGCAAAACCGCTGCAAATAGCACCTTAAGCCTTCTACATATACGCATACCTTGCAAAGTAACGAGCCAATCAAACCAGTATGCAGTACTGTACGTTTCATCATCAATAAGGTTCGGTTCAAAACTTTGTGATTTTCAATTCTACTCGTCGATTCGCTTGGCGGTCTAATTCAGTGCGCTCAGGAAATATTTTCGGATCTGAACTTCCCTTTCCAATATAGGTCATCCGATGCTCTGAAATCCCTTCTTGTATCAGGTATTTGTAGACATATTTCGCGCGGTTTTCAGAAAGGTTCATCGTGCCTGCATCCGCATCCAAACCATCGAAGGCCTCGTACTCACAGCAGATGTGGCCTTGGATTTCAATCTCGAGTGTAGGATACTTCTTCATGGTTTCTAGCAGCTTTTCCAGTACAGGTATCGATTCTTGTGTAGGAAAATGTCTTCCTCCGATGAAGGACAAACCGTCCAATACAATGTTGGCCTTGCTCACAGTATCGATTTCGAAAGCGTCTTCTGTTGAGGCAGGCATTGGCTCAACAGGCAAGGGGCGCGGTGGAACAGGTGTTTTAACGCTGGGCATCAGGGGTTGAATTATGACGTCTACCCGACGGTGCATTCCGTAGCCTGTGCTGTTAGAAGAAGGTGAGGGTAGTTCTCCATCTCCACGGATTACGCTCAAATTGCGTTTTGAGACGCCTTGGCTCATCAGGTATCGAGCTACAGACTCAGCGCGCCTGAATGACAGGGCTTCGTTATAGGCATCCGAGCCGAGATGATCGGTATGGCCAATGACCATGATTCCTTTCATTTGGATCAAATCGGCGCTCCGATCGTCGATGGGCTTGGCTTCAAAACGAACGTCTTCGTTGTGGTCAAAGAATACTGAAATGGTGTCCGTTTGTGCGGTGGATGAATTGATAAGTCCCATCAGCACGAGCGAGGTGATGGCTGCAGCTTTGTTGAATTCAGTGTGACGCATGGTCCAATGATAACGCATTTCTCACTTATGAAGTGCACCGCACCATACCTTGGTCATTCTACCCATATTTGTACCGATAATTCCATGTACCTCGTCCTAGAAATCATAGCGGTTCTGTTGAGCCTCGCATTTTTAATCCTCCTGATCAAGGAGGTGAAATGGTGCTGGCCTTTTGGGATTGTGTCTTCAGCTCTGAGCATTGCCCTTTTTATTGAAGCACGTCTCTATTCAGAAGCGTTTCTGTATCTATTTTACGTGATCATTGGGTTCTATGGATGGTGGGTGTGGACGAGCAATAACGCGCAGAAGGGAGAACCTTTACCTGTGAAGCGGTTCTCCCTCGGAAGAGCAATCCTTCTTTTTGGTCTAGGAACAGTTGGTGCGTATGCCTTGGGTGCTACCTTCGAGCGATATACTGACGCGGCCAATCCCTTTCTTGATGCAACATCAACTTCTTTCAGCTTTATCGCTAGCTTTCTGGAAGCCCACAAGGCAATCTCAGCTTGGTTGTATTGGATTGTGATCAATGCCATCTCCATATGGTTGTACTTAGATCGTGGACTACCGATCTACAGCGCGCTAATGGTAGTGTACTTGTTGGTAAGTGTATATGGGTGGTTTGATTGGAAGAATAAATGGACGAAGGCAATCGCATGACAGAAAGATCATCAGATATTGAGCGCGCAGCAGCGTTCCTCTCAAAAAGTGAGTTGGTTGCTATCCCCACGGAGACCGTATACGGCATGGCAGCGAACGCTTTTGACGAAGTAGCTGTAAAGGAGATATTTAGGGTGAAGAATCGACCGTTCTACGACCCCTTGATCTTGCATACCAACAGCATTGAAAAAATTGAACGTTGGGGAGTTGCGATTCCTCCAAGGTTGAGACGCCTGGCGGAAACCTTTTGGCCGGGGCCTTTAACCTTGCTACTTCCACGATCAGAGAAAATTTCAGACAGCGTCACGGCTGGATTAGATCGCGTGGCTTTCAGGATTCCCAGTCATCCGCTCACACATCAATTGCTCGAACAACTCGACTTCCCAGTAGCTGCTCCAAGTGCGAATCCATTCGGTTATGTGAGTCCAACAAGTGCAGACCACGTGCTGAAGCACTTTGACGAAAAAATTGCGATGGTGCTAGACGGTGGGGCGTGTGATGTCGGCATAGAATCAACCATAGTGGGAGAGGAAGATGGTAGGATTGTCGTTTATAGACTTGGGGGCTTGTCCGTAGAACAGATCGAGCGAGTGATCGGGAATATTGAAATCCGCACATCCTCTTCAAAACCAATGGCGCCAGGTATGTTGGTGAGGCACTACTCACCTCAAAAAGAGCTTATTGTGGTCGACACACAGGAAGAAGTCGACGAGCACAATGTGCAACAATCGGCTTACATTCTGTTTCTTTTGGAGGCGCCTGAGTTTAACCTTCCCAATGTCATTCACTTGACCCCAGGGGGTAATCATGAGAAAGCAGCAAGGCAATTTTATCAGGCGTTACGCACGTGGGATGACGATCCAGACATCAAACGCATCATAGTAGAAAGGCTTCCAGACTTCGGCCTAGGAAGAGCGATAAACGACCGCCTCAAAAGAGCAGCAGGTGCCGAATCGGAAGAAAAGTGAAAAGTGGTAAGGCGGCGGTAAGCTTTATTTTCATTACACTCATGTTGGACGTTACCGGCATTGGAATCATCATTCCGGTGATGCCAAGCCTGATCATGGAGCTAACCGGCGAAGGCTTGAGTGCAGCTTCTAAATACGGAGGATGGCTTCTATTCGTCTATGCATTTTTCCAGTTCCTGTTCTCACCGATTATAGGTGCATTGAGCGATCGCTTTGGTCGCAGACCCGTCTTGTTGATTTCTTTATTCGGATTTGGATTAGACTACATTGTACTCGCCATGGCACCAACCATTGTTTGGCTTTTCCTCGCCCGTATCGTTTCGGGAATCATGGGAGCAAGTTTTACAACGGGTGCCGCCTATATCGCAGACGTTTCTGCCCCAGATAAAAGAGCGCAGAATTTTGGTTTAATAGGAGCGGCATTTGGACTAGGGTTTATTGTAGGTCCAGTGATCGGAGGCTTGCTGGGTGAACTAGGACCGAGGGTTCCTTTTTATGCAGCCGCGGGATTGTCGCTTCTCAATTGGTTGTACGGCTATTTTGTACTGCCCGAATCACTGCCCATGGACCGAAGACGTCCATTCGAATGGAAAAGGGCGAATCCTGTCGGCAGCCTCTTAAACCTAAAACGGTATCCGGTCATTGCAGGCTTGATCTTCGCGTTAGTCTTCGTATACATCGCATCCCATGCCGTGCAGAGTACATGGTCCTACTTCACGATGTACGCCTTCGATTGGAGTGAGGCGGATGTGGGGTATTCATTGGGCGCTGTTGGTGTTATGAGTGCCCTTGTACAAGGTGTCTTGATCCGATGGCTTATTCCGAAAATTGGACAGAAGGCCTCGGTATACATTGGCATGTTCATGTATATGGCAGGCCTGTTGGCATTGACGTTCATCACGAAGGGCTGGATGGTATACCCAACAATTGTCATGTATAGTCTAGGTGGCGTGGCAGGTCCAGCGCTGCAAGGTATCATGAGCAATGAAGTTCCAGGTAACGAACAAGGGGAATTGCAAGGCGCACTTACCAGCATGATGAGCGCTACGGCCATCGTAGGTCCGGTTGTCATGACAAGCCTCTTCGCCTTTTACACAGAAGAGGGTGCTAGCATCATTTTTCCTGGCGCACCGTTTTTGTTGGGAGCAATACTCGTGCTCATAGGCTGGTTCTTCGCCTGGCGGACTTTAAGTACAAAGGTTCATTGACCGAGCTTAGCATTAACGCCCATTCCAAAAAGGGCTAAGTCATACTTCACAGGATCTTGAGCATCGAAGTCGCGCAACGAAAGGGTGAGCTCCACAACCGCCTTCCAGTCGTCCTGCTTACGCGTCAATAATCCCAATTTCCTTCCCACAGTAGAAGTGTGCACGTCAAGCGGCATCATGAGGTCTTTAGGATCCAAGGAACGCCAAATTCCAAAGTCGATGCCTTCCTTATCGGAACGCACCATCCAACGCAGATACATATTCAAACGCTTGGCAGAAGAGCCTTTCATGGGGTCACTGACGTGTTTTTCTGTGCGGGACAGATGCTCAATGCTAAAAAACTGCCGTTTGAAACCATGGATACGCTCTTGCATGCTAGAACCCTCTCCGGTCGCAAAAGCCTGTTCGAGACTCATTCCTGACGTGTACATATGCTGCAAGGCCTCCATGAAGTACATGGCATCCACTTCTGAAAAGGTGCGGTGAACGAATCCTGAGAATCGCTTTCTGTCGCTCGGTTGGTGATTCATCACAAAGTCATAGGGAGCGTCATCCATCAAGTTGAGTAAACGAGAAGCGTTGTTGATGATGGTAACACGCTGCCCCCAAGCTATCGTGGCCGCTAAAAAGCCTGCAATTTCAATGTCTTCCTTTCGTCGAAAACGATGCGGTATTTGAATCGGGTCGTTCTCAATGAAGGCAGAGCGGGCGAAGGACCGATAGGCCTCTTCAACAATCTCTTTGACCTTATCCCTTTGCATACTTGCGAAGGAAGTAAATCATTCTCGCATGGGTCAACATTTGAAAGTCTCCCGAGGATTGACGCATCTTCGCAGCCATGGAGAAACCCTTGGTATCGATCATCATGGCTGCGAAGGATACGGCGCCTTACCTGCGGGAGTGCATAGACTCTATTGTAGCGCAGACGTATTCCAACTGGGAATTGATCGCCGTAAACGACCATTCAAGCGATGCAACCCCCGACATTCTGGAAGCATACGCCAAAAGAGACCAGCGGATCAAAGTGGTCCACAGCAAACGAAATCTGCTGATTCCTGCATTGAAAGAAGGGTATGCAGAAGCAACAGGGGAATTGATCAATCGCATGGACAGTGATGATCGAATGCCGCAAGACAAAATAGAGGTTCTGGTGCGTGAATGGCTCAAAGTAGGGAAGGGGCACATCATCGCTGGAGGTACCGAACATTTTGTTGATGAAGGAGAAGTAGGAGGTGGGTTCTTGCGTTACGAGCAATGGTTGAATCGAATTGCACGAGAACAGCTGCATTGGCAGGAAATCTATCGTGAATGCGTGATTCCGTCCCACTGTTGGATCATTCACCGAGACGACTTTGACGCTGCAGACGGGTTCAATCCCGAAGTGTATCCTGAGGATTACGACCTGTGTTTCCGTTTTTACCGACAGCAGCTGCGCGTAATTGGGATCGACAAGGTGCTCCATCATTGGCGCGACAGGTCGGAGCGCATTTCACGCACGTGGGACGAATACCAAGACAATCGTTATTACACCATGAAGCTGCGCTATTTCTTCGAACTCGATCGCGACCATGGTCGCCCCCTCGTGCTGTGGGGAGCAGGACGCAATGGAAAGGATTTGGCAAAACTCATGCTTGCGCAAGACCAAGCGTTTCATTGGGTGTGTGACAACCCCAAGAAGATAGGCCTAGATGTATACGACATCCGAATGCACGGTGTCAATAGCATTCTAGACCTCGAATCTCCTCAAATAGTGGTGGCTGTAGCATCGCCAGAAGGTCAAGATGAAATCCTGAGTTGGTTTGACCAAGCCGATAAACGACCAGGCGCTGACTATTGGTTCTTCTAACCCTCTGGATAGGCAATCTCAACCACGATCTCATTGCGCCGATTAACAACTTCGTAGGGTGGATTGTACCCCATGAAGGTGATCTTACCCTTGGCCTGATATCCTTCACGCTCGAGGGCTTCTAGGAGCTTCGTTGAGTAGGTCGCGATTTTCTCGTCGTTGGCCCAACCTCCAAATTGAATGGCAGCGAGTACCTTTTCAGGTTCCGTTTTAAATCCAATGCGCTCATCGTTGGGCTTTGGGAGTTCATCTGCCTTGAGGTCAGAGGGTACCATGAAGGACATGGTTACTGAGTCATCCATCTCCATGGCAACGGGACTCGTCATGGCGATTTTTTGATTCTCATCGTTCCCTCCAAAAATGTACCCAGCGAGGGTTCTAAAACCCTGACTTGACACTTCGCGATAACTCGCGGCATTCATTTTCACATAACTAAAGGTGGCGGGTTCGTATCGGCGAATCTCAAAGTCTGTGTGAGATTCAATTACTTCATAGCCGTAGACTTCGATACCTTTAGAAGATCGCATGACAAAGGATTGGAAAACGACAAATAAAACGATCAGAACTAGGATCGAGATCAAAAAGAGGGTGGTGATTTTCATGGTGGCTCATTTTGGTTTGCAACAACCGACGGCCACATATTGTTTCGCCACACTCAGTTTTCAAACACATACCCAAACACCCTTTTCAGGATGTCTGTGACCCGGTGGATCGGATTCTCTCGAATCATCTTCTCCTCTTTAGCTACCTTAATAAACAGGCCGTTTAAGGCTTTCTTTGTCGTGTGTTCTGCCAAGGAGTTATTCTTGATCTTATCCCAAAGCATCCCGTTCACAGAAGCCGTGTTGTATGTGTCGATTACCTTTTTATAAGAACCTTCCGCAGAAAGGTTTCCGACGTACTTCTTTTCAAGTGATTGCTGAATCTTCGGCTTGAAGGCATTATAGAGCTGCTGGTAAGTCTTTTGGCGTAAATAGTGTGTAGCCGCCGTGTCTACTCCGCGAAGAATGGACATGCCTTCCTGGATGGTCATTCCTTTGATTGCATTTAGAAAAATTGGCTTTGCTTCAGTGGCCGCGTCCTCGGCAGCTCGGTTAATGCTCAATACGGCATCTGAAATCAATCCATCAATGATTGGAACCTTCTCCAAACGATCATAGATAGGCTTGGCCTCTTTTGGAAGTAGAATTTTCAATGCGGCATCGCCATAAAACCCATCCTTCAAACTTAACCTAGCAACAGCAGAATCCGCGCCGTGCACAAGTGCATCCTTTAGTCCTCGGATGATCTCATCATTGCTTAACACATCTTTGACTTCAACGCCTCCAGAATCTTCAACGTGCTTCAGAATGGCTTGCAGTTCAGCGCATGCCGTAATTGTGTACATCATACCTAGAAGTAGGCTGATGCGGAGGATTGCTTTTCTCATGTTGTTGTGTTTAAGGCGTCAGACCTGGCCATCCACAATTTCAAGTTTTCGATCGGCCATGTCTGCGAGCGCTCGATTGTGGGTCACAATTACAAAGGTCTGGCCAAATTGATCCCGAAGATCGAAGAAGAGCTTGTGCAGGTCGTCTGCATTTTTTGAATCTAAGTTGCCGCTGGGTTCATCCGCAAACACAACGCTAGGATTGTTGATCAATGCCCGAGCCACGGCCACACGTTGCTGTTCTCCACCACTGAGCTCATTTGGCTTGTGATGCATGCGATGATCTACCTTCAGGAAGTTTAGGATTTCTTTGGCCCTAGCTTCAGCTTCAGAACGCGTCTTTCCATGGATGAAAGCGGGGAGGCAGGCATTCTCCAATGCCGAGAACTCCGGAAGAAGCTGGTGAAATTGGAAGATGAAGCCAATTTGCTCATTTCTAAACTTGGACATTTTCCGATCGCTTAGCGAAAAAACATCCGTTCCTGCGATGCTCATTTTTCCTTGATCTGGACGATCCAACGTGCCTAGGATCTGAAGCAAAGTTGTTTTGCCGGCGCCCGAAGCACCCACAATGCTGACGATCTCCTTCTCGGCGATCGCGAGATCAATGCCATTCAAGACCTTCAGTTCCCCATAGCTTTTCTCCAGTCCCTTTGCTTCGATGATCGCCATGCGGCGAATGTACGATATGCAGGCTATGGTTGCGTTCCAAGCACTTACATTTGGCCCTATGCGATCATCTTGGCTTTTGTTCGTCTCCATCGGCATCATCGCCGTGTTTTACTTGTTCCGCTTCGATTTTTGGAAGAACGACTTGGTCATTCGTAGCGATGGATTTGCTTACTACGGATACATACAAGGGACATTAGTGCATCACGACCCCTTGAACACTTTTCACGGTGCACTTGAAGCTTCGGCTTTGCATCATTCGTGGATGCATGAGGGGCTTCCGGGGCGCTACCTGCCCAAGATGACCATGGGGTTGGCGTATGCTTGGACGCCTGGATTCTATGCCGCCGATGTGATTGCCGGCTTATTGGACTACCCTCAAGACGGTTGGAGTAGGCCGTATCAGTTATCGGTCGGCTTCACTGGCATTGCCTTCTTAATCATCGGCATGCTTGCCCTTTGGAAAGTGCTGATCCGCCGCTTTTCAAGTACGGTGGTTGCGATTACCCTCTTAACCCTCTATATGGGTACAAATTTATTGCAGTACGCAAGCGTAGATAACAGCCTTTCGCATGTCTATACCTTTGGGCTTGTATCCTTGTTTCTATTGTTTAGTGATAGATGGATAAGTACCTATAAAACAAGACATTTACTTATATCGGCACTATTTCTAGGATGGTTGGTACTGATACGCCCCACCAACATTGTTGTCGGGTTCTATTTGCTCTTCGCACTCTATGAGAAGGATCGCAGCTTGCAACGCGTATTCAGAACAAATACCATCTTGGCAGCCTTGGTCGCCTTCCTCCCAATAGCCCCGCAGCTCCTCTTCTGGAGGCTCACCGCAGGAGAGTGGGTACATTATTCTTACGAGCAGGAGGCATTTTACTGGCTCAACCCTCACATATGGGAGGGATTGTTCAGTTACCGAAACGGGTGGTTGCTCTACACGCCTATCATGGGATTGGCCCTCATCGGTATTTGGATCATCAGAAAGCAGAGTAGGTGGATGGCTGTGGCTATTTCGGGTATCGCGCTGATCCACGTGTACATCACCTTCAGTTGGTGGTGCTGGTATTACGGTGGCAGTCTCTCCATTCGTCCGATGATAGACATATATCCTCTCTTGGCCTTTGGCCTAGCTGCCTTCGTAGCGTGGACCCTGCGGCGACCGATTTGGACTTGGGGGTTGGTTGGCTCACTAATAATAGTGCTGATCTGGAACAACCTGCTTCAAATCAAGTACGCCAATCTTGGTGTGATCACGGATAGTACGATGACACGAGAGGCATTTTGGGCTACCTGCATGAATCCAAACCAACCAAAATACTTGGCCTTTGCAGGAGTTTACCGAGATCCTGACACAGAGCATTTGCGCCAAGGATTGCCAGAACGGCTTGAATATGACACTACTTTTCACGCTCCGATTGGGAGGCTAGACTTAGGACAGAGTGAGAAGGGTTCTGTACTGAATGAAGGGCGCAGCTTTTCTGCCATGCTCGAGATTCCAGGGAGTAGCTTAACTGATGACCCATCAACCTTGCTCATGATTAAAATGGAGGTTCAGTGCGATGATCCCAAGCGAAATGGCCTGCACGCTGTGGCTTCCTTCCAAAAGTACGAGTTGAACTACAGCTATCAGGCGGCAAATATGGCAGACTTAAGGGTGGGTAAAGGTGTTCAGGTCACGGTAAAGCTGTACACAAAACGGCCCACATACTTTCCAGAGGAGGGTGTGCTTCAAGTGTATGGATACATGACTGGCAAGGGAAACAGCGAAGTGTATTCGATGGAAGTAATTCCAATCACCCTAAAAAGAAAGGAGCTTTAGTAAGCAAGGTCCTTCAGCTCCTTTTTGATTTTTTCTTGCTCCTTGTGTGTCTTTTCAATCTGCTTTTCTCCGTCTGTCCGAGCCACCTCACCCTTGGCGATCTCCTCGGTGATCTTTGCTAATTCTTTGTCTGTTTTTTGAAGTTCCTCCTTCAACTTGTCGATCTTCTTTTGCGCTTTTTCTTGTTCCTTTCCTATGTTTTGAATGCGCTCCAATGCCTTCAGCTCATCGCTTGTCAAATCTTCTTCCTTCACAAGGAGCACATGGTCATTGATCATGTCAGCCGAAATGGTCATCTTTTCTACGTCCTCAAAGACTCTGTTGGCCATGTGATATGGGGGGATGCCACCTGGGTATTTCGTATCAGATTTGATCAGCGTAACCTTGTGCTTGTTGTCGCCTTCGTCGTGCACATTATGGATGACGTGAGGTACATATCCTTCTTTCTGAATCCATATTTCATAGACCCTTCCGGATTCAAGTTCAAGCTTGACGTCAGCGTCTTTCACTTTTTCAGTAATGAACGTCTTACCGCGCTCCAGCGCCGTGACCAAGGTGCCATCCATGCTCATGTGGTCAACGGTTTCGAGTTGAAGCTTGAACTTAAAATCGTCGGCAATTGCCAAGTTGGCTAACAGCGAAAGAGAAAGTATGAAAAGCGTGCGGATCATCTTGATTTGGTTTGTATCAAATGAATGAAAAAGAAACGAGATAAGGCTACATTCGCACTGATGTATAAGTCGATCATCCGTCCGCTGCTGTACAGTATGCCTCCTGAACGAGCCCATTACTTCGTAACCGGCTGGCTCGAAAAGTTTTACCATCTCGGTCTGCTGCAAAGTCCAATTACGCCCTCTTTCAAGGTCAACGATGCCCGACTAGAACGCAAGCTTTTTGGACTCACTTTCCCCAACCCTGTAGGATTAGCTGCTGGCTTTGATAAGGATGCAAAATGGATAGATTCCTTGACGGAACTCGGATTTGGATTTTTGGAGATTGGGACGGTAACTCCCTTGGCGCAACCGGGGAATCCAAAACCTCGCATGTACCGCCTGGTGCAAGACGAAGCCTTGATCAATCGCATGGGGTTCAACAACGATGGAGTAGACGCAGCCGTTGAGCGGATCAAAAACGGAAAGCGCAGCATTCCGTTAGGAGGAAATATCGGCAAGAACAAAGTTACCCCCAACGACGAGGCGGTGCGCGATTACGAGGTGTGCTTTGAGAAATTGTACGATCACGTGGATTATTTCACAGTGAATGTGAGTTCCCCCAACACTCCCGGTCTGCGCGAATTGCAGGGAAAGGATGAGCTGAAACGCATTTTCGACGCACTCTTTACCATTCGCTCTAAGCAAAGCAAGGAGAAAGCGGTCTTACTAAAAATAGCCCCGGACTTAGAAAAGGCTCAACTGGATGATATCGTAGACTTGGTCAAGGAAAATGGCATTGACGGACTCATCGCTACCAATACCACCTTAGACCGATCAGGTTTACGCTCGCCTAAGGAGGTGGTGAATCAAGCCGGCGGATTGAGTGGTGTTCCGGTGAAGAATAAGAGCACCGAGGTGATCCGACACATTCATCAAGCGTCAGACGGCAGTATTCCAATCATCGGAGTAGGCGGAATTCACTCGGCGGACGATGCTTTGGAAAAGTTGAATGCAGGAGCGTCTCTCGTTCAACTGTACACTGGATTTATCTACGAGGGCCCTTGGCTGATCAAGAACATCAATAAACGGCTCTTAGCATGAGCGTAAAAATCATCGAATGTCCTCGGGATGCAATGCAGGGCATGGAAGAATTCATTCCTACCGAGAAAAAGGCCCGATACATTAATCAGCTCCTCACTGTAGGATTTGACACCCTTGACTTCGGGAGTTTTGTGTCTCCGAAAGCCATCCCTCAACTTAGGGATACCGCTGAGGTTCTGTCGAAATTGGATTTATCCAATACCGCCACCAAACTATTAGCCATCGTTGCGAACAGGAGAGGAGCCGAAGACGCTTGCTCCTTCGAAGAAATTGACTACCTCGGCTATCCGTTCAGTATTTCGGAGACCTTCCAAAAACGAAACACCAACGCGACGATAGATCAGTCCTTGGCTCGGGTGGAGGAGATGCAATCGCTGAGCGTCAAGGCCAATAAGAAAATGGTCGTATACATCAGCATGGCATTCGGTAATCCATACGGCGATCCTTGGAGTGGGGAGTTGGCTGCCGTATGGACAGAGCGACTGACGAAAGAAGTTGGGATTGAAATCATTGCGCTGTCGGATACGGTAGGGGTGAGCGACCAGTCGAACATTCAAGAACTATTTGAAACCATCATACCCGCCTTCCCATCGGTTGAGATTGGAGCGCATTTGCACTCAAGACCAGAAGACGCAGTGGGAAAAGTGCATACGGCTTACCTAGCGGGTTGCCGACGATTCGATGCTGCAATCAAAGGATACGGCGGGTGCCCGATGGCAGAGGACGAGCTAGTAGGTAATCTTGCCACCGAACAATTGCTTTCTGCACTGAACAATCTAGAACCTTCTGGCATTGATGAAAAAGCATTCGCAGAAGCACTATTCTTGTCTGGCGATACGTTCCCCATATAGTCGGCAACGGTCGAATTTTTTCTCCGTCTCCAATGCAAAGTCATTTTCCGTAATTTTGAGCGCCATATGAGTCGTACATACAGAAATCTTGCTTTCGCCTCCATCTTCATAATCCTCGCTGGAGTGATTGTGTCTTCATGCGAG
The DNA here is from genome assembly GCA_943788725.1 of uncultured Flavobacteriales bacterium. Classification (GTDB taxonomy): domain Bacteria; phylum Bacteroidota; class Bacteroidia; order Flavobacteriales_G; family Salibacteraceae; genus SHAN690. The sequence continues at coordinate 230,778 of CALSRJ010000001.1, forward strand.
CGCGGTGTATCAGAAGGAGTGTTCGGAAAACCCCAGGACGGTGAGTTTCCGGTTTTTGACACCTTCAATATCCCTACTGCCAATTACTTCTTCTACGGCAAATTCGACGGTCACTTCAAGAAGTGGCAAGACGGAAAACGATCGAAATGGGATACGATTACGCGCAAAGATCCGAAGGATCCAGACTTTCCAGATTGGGTATCTTGGCCCGTTTACACCGAAAACATTTATCGAAATATTCCAGAGCAATACAGCGATGAGCCGTGCATTAGCGATTCCGGAAACATATGGTTCGAGCACATTACGCGATTCATTCGTCCAGAGATTCCTTCTGAGCGAATCGAGATTTTCTTTTACGATTGCGTGAATGCAGATGACCAAGACACCATCGACGCTCAAAATGGTTTCCACCCGGAGATCATCACCTTCTTAGATATGTTCAGAAGTGAGGCAGGAACTGGCATCGCTCAGCCATTCACCACTACTGACTTTGGTAGACGCGGAGCGAAATTGGTCTACACAGACGCCAACCGTGATCGTTGGGTGAGCGCTCCGGGCAGTGGTCAGTTGGTGGACAGTTACATCCGAATCACCGATCTCATTAAGAGGAACATCGTTACGGACACCTTGGACACCCTTGGCATGTACATCGTGGAAGGTGAGTTTGCTGGACGCCTTTATAATGGCGGTCAGAACATCCCCGTAACGGAGGCGAAATTTCGTGCCAGATTGGTTCCAAGAGAGCCTTAATCTCAATTCTTACTTATTTTCGTAGCGCTTTTGGTTCGTGGTTGACTCCACGATGAAAAGGGAATCCGGTGTAATTCCGGAACTGTCCCCGCAGCTGTAAGCCCAATCATGCTAAAGTGTGATGATGGCCTTGACATTTAAGCCACTGATGACAATTGCTCATTGGGAAGGCGTCAAGGCTGGGTGAGTCAGAAGACCTGCCTGAAGCGAAATTTTTGCGAAAAGCTTTCGGGAATAAAAGCTGATCGGATCTTGCTTCGCCTATGGGGCATCTTCCTTTCTCTTATTCACTGGATGTTTCTCGTGTTGTTCATTATCTAAGCACGAAAGCAACATGAAACATTTACTCCTTCTACTCATTATCGGGCTCACAACATCGGTTGTAGCTCAAACTGGATCAACGATAACCTTCGAATCGTTCGCACTAGAACCAGACACCTTTATCAACGGTCAAGATACCCATCTACTCACCGAAGAATGCTTTCTATGGGCATGTGAATACGATACTTCGTTTGGGGGGTATTGGGCAAGTGGAGTCGCTGTTAGCACAATGCGAGATGATTCTACCGGACAATATTCCAATCTATACAGCAGTAAAGCGGGAAGTGGTCGACAAAGTGAAAGCTACGGTGTAGTGAGTGCTTCAGCGGAGACCTTTCTCAACGTAAATGAAGACTGTTACGGTTGGGAGGCAGGCATACGATGGATGGGGGGCTATGTTTCCAATTCAACTTATGCCTATTACAGCATGCTTAACGGAGACCAGTTTGCAAAGAAGTTTGGAGGGGCAACGGGAGATGATCCTGACTACCTCTTCATCCGATTCAATTTCTATGATTACATGGGAGGAGAGAACAACAGCGCTCCTGACAGTCACTTTGACTTTTACCTAGCAGATTTTCGTTTCGAAGACAACAATCAAGACTACATCCTTGAGGATTGGACTTTCGTGGAACTCAATGACTACCCAGCCTATGAGCACGGAGGGCATCGCGTGTCTATGCATTTATTCTCTAGCGATACGGGAGCTTTTGGCATCAATACCCCGGCCTATTTCTGCTTGGACGACCTCATGTTTAGCTATGCATCAGGAGTGCCATCAGAGCAAGACGCTCCATCCTCGCAGATTGCCGTAAAGGATGATTCATTTGAAGTTACTTCGGAGGAGCTCAGTTCAGCAAGGTTGATTTCCTTGGGCGGTAAGATTTTATGCAGCTCCCAAGAAAGCTACAAGCATATCCTCAGTACTGCTTCGCTGCCTCAGGGTGTGTACATTGTGCAAATCGTATCAAGAGATGCCGTTACCTCTCAAAAGGTTTTCAGATGGTGAAGTTCGTCTTACCTCTATTGGTGTTGATTTGCTCTCAGGGTTTTGCGCAAGGATCGTTTGCGCCTCAAGCCGGTGAATTGGGGTCTACCGCAATTCCAAAAGACTCCGCCTGCTTTCGTGACTGGGCAATCTCGTGCACATTAGAGCGTGGATTAAGACAAGCAGGAATGCCCGACTCGGGTTATGCAAGTGCTGGAGCGGCTGTATATGCAAATGGGCCCGCAGACGCCCCTTTAACGGTCAGTTTGGGGGATAGTGGCATAGCCACCTTGTTATTCACGGCACCCTTCTATGATGGAGAAGGAGCAGACTTTGCAGTGTTTGAAAATGGATTTGGTAGTGGTCCAGACGCGTTTTTAGAGTTTGCCTTTGTCGAGGTCAGCTCCGACGGCGAACATTTTTTCCGCTTCCCGGCCATCTCAGAAATTTCGACAGCAACTCAAAAAGCTGCCTTTGAAAACACAGATGCTAGTATGGTTCACAACTTGGCCGGTAAGTATATAGCGAATTACGGTGTCCCTTTTGATCTTGCAGAATTGCCGGATACCGCATTGCTGGACAAGCAACGCGTCACCCACGTGAGGATAGTGGATGTCATAGGAAGTATCGATGCTGAAATTGCGACCTATGACAGTCAAGGGGGATTGATCAACGACCCGTGGCCGACGAACTTTGGACCAGGGGGATTCGACTTAGATGCAGTCGGAATCATAAACAGCAGCATCCCAATCGGCGTACGTGTGATGAGTTCTAAGCAGGGCCCGGTTCTTTTTAATATCGACTTGTTAGGGCGAGCGTCTCAAGGCGCTACCACACTTCAATACAACTCAGAGGGCGAAAAATACTTAACGATTCCATGACCCGGAGTTCCTGGCTTCTTTTCATTGTGGTTTCAATTGGACTCACTGCCAATGCCCAGGACACACTGGAGCTACGAGAGTTTCAGATCATTGACACCATGGCCTTGAAGTTGGGTTCCTCCTATGAACAGCGCTTTGATTCCTTAAACGCTCCTTCGTCAATGCCATCGTTAAACGTAACGGAGGTGCTTCAGTCGAAGGGAGGTATAGCGTTCAAGAACTATGGACCAGGCTTGCTTTCTACCAGCACGTTTCGAGGTGGAGACGCAAACCACACGCAAGTGATGTGGAATGGCATGAAACTCAACTCTCCCATGCTTGGCACGATGGACCTCTCCACGCTTCCGGTCACCCAATTCGATGGGCTCTCGATCATGAGCGGTGTCTCCTCTTCACTTTACGCTACGGGGGGAATGGGAAGCTTGATCGCGATACAGCAATCGGCCGACGTGAGAAGTGAATCGGCCCGACTGCTGATTGGAGGAGGATCATTTGGCACCTTTCATTCCGCGGCACAATTCAATCTCCCAATCAAATTATTGGGTCGTCCTTCTGCCATTTCATTTTCGGCAGATCTGCAAGACGTCGAAAACAATTATCCATATGAAGACATCACGGCCAACCCGTGGAAAAGGGAGATTCTAAAGGATGCGACGTTCGCACGAAGCAATGTATCGCTTTCCCTCGTGAGTCGTGTCACCGAAAAAATTGAGGTGGAGGCCATTTGGTGGACAAGCCAAACACAACGTAAAATTCCATCAACTATTAACACTCCCCAGGGCTACAGCGAACAATCGGATGCATCTCAAAAAACCTTCATACGCTTGAGAAAGGAGGAAGGGAAAGTGCAGTGGACCCTCCGCTCCATGTACGAACAAAACGACAATGCATATGCCGACATCGCATCAGGTATTGACAACTTGAATCGCTACGAGAGCTTTCAGAATCAATTCGAAACGTCTTATTCAATCGCAGGCTGGCTGCGTCTCTTTGGTCGTGTGGGATATGATAGGATCCGAGCTCAAAGTGGGAATTATGCTAAAACGTACGTCGCCGATCAGTTAAGTCTGCTTGGTGTTGCGCGTTCAACCTTGTTGAAGGACGCCGTGCAATTGGATGGAGGTGCTCGGTTTGAAAAGTTCATGCACAATCGCAGGGTATTGCCTTTTGCCGGAATTCGCGTTCGTCCGTTGAAAGCAATTCCCATCGAGTTCACCGCATCGACAGCGAGCACCGCAAGGTTTCCAACTTTAAACGAATTGTATTGGGTGCCTGGAGGTGAGGCTGCCTTGCGACCTGAAATTGGCCAGACCATTGAGGCAGGTTTGTCGTCAGCACCTAAGCGATCCCGAGCGTCTCTTGTCGGCTACCACAGCAGCTACCGTGACCGCATCCGTTGGTTGCCGCAAGGCGCGATTTTCTCACCCATTAATATTGATGAGGCCGTTATGAGAGGGATTGATTTTAATGCAGGTCATACCGTCGGCGCTAAAGGCAAGAAGCTAGATGTGGACATGGCTTATCACTTCACCAAAGCGGAAGGTCGAAATAATGACGAGTCCTTCCAGTCCCTGAGTTACATTCCGGCGCACAGCTTGTCACTGAATGCCTCCTTAGGATGGGATGCATTTACCTTCCATATGTTATATAAGGGAACAGCCAAGCGGTTCATTACAAATGATGCGTCAGCATTCATGCCGCCTTACCACATAAGTTCCGCAGGATTGAGTTATGCCCATGGGTTTAGAGACAACATGCAGATGCACCTTTCCATGTGGGTAAACAACCTGTTTGATTGGCAATACCAAAACATGCCTTGGAGGCCGATGCCAGGACGTAATATTTACCTCAAACTCGACCTCAGATGGGCAAAGCATTCATAGGCCTTCTCTGCACACTGTGCTTGTTAGGGTGTCAAAAGGAGCCTTCAATTGGTCCTGTGAGCAATTTCCCATTATCAAGTGATACGGTCTATGGTAGACGCTTGCTGATTGGATGCGAAGGAAATTTCCAATACAACAATGCCTCCATCACCGCCTACGGGCTGGAAACCCGAAAGACTGTCCAGAGGGTATACCAAACAGAAAATGGCGACCCCATCGGGGACGTCTTACAATCGATTTACCGCAATGGGGACTCCTTGTTCGTCGTCATGAATAATTCTGGCTTGATTAGAATTTTAGCGGACAGTTCGCTCGAGGAAATCGGTTTGGTCGAGGAACTTGGTTCGCCAAGGCACGTGCATTTCATCGGATCAGACCTTATGTTGGTCAGTGACTTGTTTAGCCAGTTAATCTCAGTGGTGGATATGAACTCCCTTCAAGTCCTTCGAACCCTGTCAGCAGAGCAATGGACAGAGATGTTCGGAGAGGCAGGAGGCGAAGTTTTTGCAGCTGGAATGAGGGATAGTGTTTTACTCCGGATCAATGTTCAGCACAACCTCGTAGACTCTATCATACAACTGCGAATGGCTCCGGAACACCTTATCACCTCAAAGGACAGTCTGTTAATCGTAGGAAACACTCAAGATGGGGGCACGTTGGCGTGGTTGACGCCCAAAATGGAGCTGTTTTATGCCGGATTAGACATCGCGATCAACGATGCCGCCGTTCATGGGAACTACGTATATGTGCTAGGTAAAAACAGGGTTTATGTGTATAACAAGAAGTTCGTTCCTATAGGGGGGTGGAAGCACGGCGCAACCACTCCGTATGGCCTATTTATCAGTGATGACGGTGTTTTTGTAGCGGATGTTAAGGACTATATATCGAGCGGAGAAGTGTTCTATTTCGGCCACGATCAACAACTTAAAGACCGTATCCCATGCGGCTACATTCCTCAGTCTATGATTTCCTTATGAACATCGAATTGTGGCAATTATTCAACCCTTAATCCGTTGGTTACGTCTATTTCGTAAATTCGCTACCGCTTATCATATGCGCATGATTAAGAACATATCAATCATATTAGTTGTTTGCGGGCTGTTTGCGGCGTGCAAAGATCAGACGCCTGTTGTGATTCAGAATCCGCCACCACCGCCTGTTCCATCGCCGCACATCATCGATAATTATTACTACGCCCAATTTACGTACGGCAAGAAAGGAGATACCATGACCTACGAAGTGTTGGATGATACCAATGCTTGGGGGGATTCCAATTTCGTGAACGTAGTGGTGGACTTGCGCAATGAAGCTGTTTTGGATACTACTGGAGCTTCTGAAGATCAGCTTGAGCCACCATATACTAAGTTGGGATGGACTTATGCGCCGACCACTAGTATGATCACCAAGCAACTGTATGACTTTCGTTATGCGCCACCAGGAGAGGAACCTAGTCTGGAAGAATTGATTGATGCTACACGTGATATTTTCAGCATCAGTTTTCCTTGGAGCACAGAAGACACTCTGGCAGTATGGGATATTGACGACTACTTGAACCACCCTGTGGTAAAGGAAGGGCAAATCAAGTGGGGCAGAATTGGCAACAACACATTCAACGATACGGTTTGGAACAATGATGCTAGAGAAGGTGTCGTGATATCTTACATCGACACCGCTGGAATGGAATGGCGTAGCGATTTTTGGCCTACGTTCCAGCCTTATGGCTACTTTGTTATTGAGAAGCAACAAGCGAATCTTTCTGACGGTGAGTCCTATGACATCATCGAAGGTGAATTTGCTGTAAGGCTATACAATAAGTTCCAGCAATGGAAAGACATTCGCTACGGAAAGTTCCGCATGCGTCTATACTCGGATATCGAGTGGGGGCCTGAGCCACAATAATCAGCCATATTCCCTTGTTTATTGCCTCGGTCGACGTGTTCGGCTAAATCAGCAGCCATCAAGCTTGTAACACCTTGACATTGCTTAAATTCGAGCGTCGCTGAGACTCATGATACGTCATTCTTTCCTTTTAATCCTTTTGAGCATCGTCTCAATACAGCTTTTGGCGCAAGACCCAAATAACTTGGCTGTGGATGGAACCATCAAGGATGAAAATGGAGGTAGGATTACGGGTGCTGTCATTACCCTTATCCAAGACGGAGAGGAAATCAAGCGCGTGCAGACAGGGAAGAATGGCCGTTTTGACCTTTACCTTGATTTTGGGCACGAATTCCTCATTGAAATATCCAAGGCTTCTTATGTGGCGAAGAGTCTCTATATCAACACAAACAACGTGCCCAGTGATGAACAAGCGTGGGGCTACGAGTTCGGAGGCTTCGTAGTCGACATGTTCAAACGAATGGATGGAGTTGACTATTCCGTTCTGAAGAATCCTATAGGCAAGGTTTACTATGAACCTAACGTTGAGAATTTTGTAGATGACCGCGTATATACGCGGCAAATCAAGCAAGAAATTGACAGACTCGAAGATGCTCAGAAAGAACGCCTCAAGCAAGAGGAAGAAAGGTTAAGGCGAATCGAGGAAGATTTCGATCTGGCCATCAAAGACGCCCAGCAAGCCATGAATGATGGTGATTATTTACTTGCTAAGGACAATGCCCTTGCTGCGCAATCAATGAAGCCTGACTCAGAGATACCCAAGCAATTGCTACGTGAGGTAGACGCAAAGCTGGCTGATGCTGGTGCCAAAGAAGATACCTATCAATCCATACTTGCCTCAGCAGATCAAAGTTTTGGGAATGGATCGTACAATGAAGCAATTGGATTCTATATCAAAGCCCAAGAAATAAAGCCCGATGAAGCATACCCAAAGCAACGCATAGAGGAAAGTAGAAAACGCCTCGAGGCGGAGCAAAATGCGAACGCTCAACAAGCTGCACTCGCCGCCAAGGAAAAGGAATACAGCGATTTGATTGCCCAAGCGGATGCAGCATACGCTCAAGATAAGTTTAGAGACGCGAAGACTTACTATCAGCGATCCTTAGAGTTAAAGCAAGCGGATCATTCTAAACAGCGCTTGGCCTTAATCGACCAAAAGATTGCTGAAGCGTCAATGGCGCAGGAAGCTGCACAAAACCAAGCAGCAATCGACGCTCAATACGCGGATAAGATTGACAAGGCTGATGCTACGTTTAAGGCAGGTAACCTTGAAATGGCCAAGTCGCATTACCAAGCAGCTGCTGACCTTAAGACAAAAGAACGCTATCCAAGAGATCAGATTGCAGCTATTGATCAAAAACTGAAAGACCTCGCCTTGCTCAGGGAAAAACAAAACGACGCGAAAGCACTCGATGAACAATATGCGTCACTGGTCCAGTCAGGTGAACGCTATTACAACGGAGGAGACTTAGAAAGTTCATTGGGGAGGTTTAAAGAGGCGGCCACAGTCAAGCCGGAGGAGGAATATCCAAAGCAACAGATTGAAAAAATTCAAGGCGAGATAGATAAAAGGTCTGAGATTTCGCTTGAACAACAGAGACTTAAGGAGGCTGAGCGTTTATACCTTACCAAGGTTGAGGCAGCGAATAAGTTGTTCAATTCTGGGAAGTTCAAGGAAGCCAGACAGGTTTACGAAGAAGCGCAAGCCCTCCGACCCGACGAAAAGCACCCAGCCACCCAGATTACGCGCATCGATGCGGAGCTAGAGAGACAGTCACGCGAAAAGGAGAAGGACGCGACCTATGCAGCCAGCATTGAACAAGCCGACCAACTATTCGAACAGAATAAATGGTCCGAAGCGATCAATGTCTATCAACGAGCTTCAGATGTTAAGCCAGGTGAACCCTATCCTAAAATCAAAATAGGTGAGGCGCAGAAATACATCGACCAAGAAGCGCTGGCAGCATCAGAAAAGAGGGCTAAGGAACAAAAGGAAGCTGGTTTTAGGGCGATGGTAGATGCAGGTGATAAGGCTTATGAGGCAGGCGACCTGAAAGGGGCCGTCAACAAATATGACCAAGCACTGAGGATTCGTGCCGATGAATACGCCAGAGGGCAGGTGGAAAAAATTGCCAAAGAATTAGATCGAATCGAACAAGAAGATAAGCAGGCACGCCTGCAGGCCGAAATCGATAAGCAATACAACGATGCCATAGCACGGGGTGATCAGCAATTTGATCTGGCCAATTATGAAGAGGCAAAGACGTCCTACAATGTCGCCATGGGATACAAGGCCGAAGAAGACTATCCGAAACAAAGATTGGCGGAGGTAGAGGTTAAGCTGGCTGAGTTAGCGGAGCAAAAAAGACAGGAAGAAGCCCTAAAAGCCAAGCGGTCAAAGTATGAGGACCTATTGAAACTAGGTAACGAGCAAATTGCTAACCGCGATTACGACCAAGCCAAGAGCAATTTCACCGAAGCACTTTCGTTGTATCCTGAAGAAGAAATTCCTCAACGAAAATTGGCTTTGATAGAAGATTTGATAGCGCGAGAAAGGGTAGCGCAAGTTCAACAAGAGTACCAAGAGGCAGTTTCTAAGGCGGACAGAGCTTTTGCTAGTAAAGAGTATGAAGCTGCCATTCCATTGTACGAAGCAGCTCAAAAAGTAAAGCCCGACGAAAGCTATCCTGGTGAACGCATCAAGAAAATCAACGAAATCATCCTTGACTTGGCTAATAAAGCAAGGCAAGCGGAGGAGGATAACCGGAAGAGGGTTGTAGAGGAGACGTTTGACGAAGGGAGGACCAAGGTCACCATTCGGCGCGTAAGCATGGATGGAAAAGAAGACGTTTACAAACGCGTTGTACACGCATGGGGAGGGAAATATTATTTTCTTAACGAGATGCCCATCACGGAACTCGTTTGGAGTCGTGAAACAGCAAAATGATGAAAGCATGGTAGAAAGCATAAAAAAAATCACTGCATCGGTCTTGATACTAGCGGTGCTATTCTTCTCAATATTGGCCATACTATCTATTTGGGACATCATCGAAGTAGAACGAATCTTTCGAAAATCGATCATGACCATGGTTGTAATTTTTTGCGCATCGGTTGTGATTCTCTTCGTCTTTTTCAACTTTTTGAAGAGTGATGACCGAAACAATACGCCCCCGCGTTAGGGCTTTTTTATTCCAAAGCATTGTTCTATTTTTAGTAGCTAAACCTAAGCGTGAGTATGGAAACCAAAGACATGTCACTTGAATCGGCATTAAAAGAGCATTTCGGCTTTGATGCCTTCAAGGGAATGCAACGAGAGGTGATCGAAAGTTTGATGGCGGGGAAAGACACCTTTGCGATCATGCCAACGGGAGGGGGGAAATCACTTTGCTATCAGCTTCCTGCGCTGATGAAACCTGGAACCGCGATCATCATTTCTCCCTTGATCGCCTTGATGAAGAATCAAGTGGATTCTATTCGGAGTTATGGAAGCGAAGACAACATCGCTCATTTTCTGAACAGCTCACTCAACAAGACGGAGATAACCCAGGTCAAGGAAGATGTTGTCAACGGCAACACTAAAATGCTTTACCTGGCTCCGGAGTCTTTGAACAAGGCTGAGAACCTTGAGTTCCTCAAATCAGTAACGATCTCCTTCGTGGCCGTAGACGAGGCGCACTGCATCTCCGAATGGGGACACGACTTCAGGCCAGAATACAGACGGATCAAGGAAATGATCAAAGGCATTGATCAAACGATACCCGTCATGGCGCTCACGGCTACCGCGACTCCAAAGGTGCAGTCAGACATTCAAAAGAACCTGGGCATGACAGATGCCGCTGTTTACAAAGCATCCTTTAATCGGCCCAATCTTTTCTATGAGGTACGCTCTAAATCGGACCCAGTCAAACAACTCATTCGATTTATTAAAGAGAACGAAGGTAAGTCTGGCATTATCTATTGCCTCAGCCGCAAGAAGGTAGAGGAGATTGCATCTACACTACAGGTCAATGGCATCAAAGCCCTACCGTACCACGCCGGTTTTGACGCCAATACAAGGTCCAGACACCAAGACAACTTCCTAATGGAAGACGTGGATGTCATTGTTGCCACCATCGCCTTCGGAATGGGTATTGACAAGCCAGACGTTCGTTTTGTAATCCATTACGACATGCCGAAGAGTCTTGAAGGCTACTATCAAGAGACGGGGAGAGCAGGCCGGGATGGAGGAGAAGGCAAGTGCATTGCGTTTTACGACTACAAGGACATCGAAAAGCTCGAGAAATTCATGCACAACAAGCCCGTCGCGGAGCAAGAGGTGGGTCGACAGCTTTTAGAAGAAGTGGTTTCGTACGCCGAAACTGCCATTTCGCGGAGAAAATTCCTGCTCAATTACTTTGGTGAAGAGTGGGATGAGAACAATGGTGAAGGCGCCAACATGGACGACAATTCTGTCCGCCCTAAAGAGGCAATTGAATTCAAGGACAACATGACGACCTTGTTTACGATGATTGACACTGTTAAGCAGCGGTTTAAGTCCAAACACATTGTTAACATTTTGTGCGGAATGAACACCTCAGAGGCGTCGACCTATCGCCACAACAAGCTTCCAAGTTTTGGAATAGGAAAAGCGGTTGATCCAAAGCTATGGATGGCTGCGGTGCGTCAAGCCCTCGTTCAGGGATACCTGTATAAGGATATCGAAAACTATGGCCTGCTCAAGATTTCAGAGAAAGGACGTGCTTTTATGGAGAACCCACCTTCTAGCTTCGTGATTTATAAAGATCACGATTACTCGGCCGAAATCGAGAAGGGAGGAGAGGTTCTGACCAATGCACGATCTGGGGGAGCTGTGATGGATGAGCAGTTGATGGGGCTTTTGAAAGACCTCCGCAAGAAAATATCAAAGGAAAAGAATGTTCCTCCTTTTGTCGTTTTCCAAGACCCCTCGCTCCACGACATGGCCAATCAGTATCCAATCTCCATAGACGAGCTGAAGAATATTCAGGGTGTTGGGAATGGTAAAGCCCTGAAATTCGGAAAGCCGTTCGTTGAGCTCATCACAAAATACGTTGACGAGAATGGCATAGAGCGACCCCAGGACATGGTGGTCAAGAGCGTCGTCAATAAGTCAGGGCGCAAGGTGTACATCATTCAAAGCATCGATCGAAAGATTCCGCTCGAAGACATCGCAAAAGCCAAAGGGATGCAGTTCGATGAATTGCTCGAAGAACTAGAGCATATAGTAGACAGCGGAACACGGGTCAACATAGATTACTATATCGATGATGTGGTTGATGAAGATCGATTGGATGAGGTCTACGAGTACTTCATGGAAGCAGATTCACCAGACATCGATGATGCACTAGAAGAACTTGGCAATGACGACTATACCACTGAAGAGCTCCGTCTCATACGAATCAAGTTCATGTCTGAGGTTGCAAACTGAGATTACCGCCCTTTACCATGCAAAAAAAAGCCCCGTCAGGGGCTTTCTTCATTAGGACTCTTTATCCTTTTTCTTTCTAGGCTTCTTGACCTTAATGACGATGTCTGTTCCGTCCTTGTTCAGATCAACCGCCAGCTCATCGCCTTCGTCGATGTTCGACTTGATGATCTCCTCGGCCATTGGGTCTTCCAAGTACTTCTGTATAGCCCTTTTAAGCGGCCTAGCACCATACTTTTCGTCAAAGCCTTTTTCAGCGATGTAAAGCGTTGCCTTGTCAGTGATACTCAATTTGTACCCCATCTCTTCTACACGATGGAAGAGTGACTTTAACTCAATAAGAATGATCTTCTTGATGTGCTCCTGATTCAAGTTGTTGAACAAGACAACGTCATCAATACGATTCAAAAACTCGGGAGCAAAAGCATTCTTCAACGCCTTTTCTATGACTCCCTTTGTGATATCTTCCGATTGATCCATTTTGGCCTGGGTAGAAAAGCCTACGCCCATTCCAAAATCTTTCAATTGACGCGAGCCGATGTTTGACGTCATGATCACGATAGAGTTTCTAAAGTCAATCTTTCTTCCAAGGGAATCGGTAATCTGCCCATCGTCCAATACTTGGAGCAAAAGGTTAAATACGTCCGGATGCGCTTTTTCGATTTCATCCAGTAAAACGACAGAGTAGGGGCGACGCCGCACTTTTTCAGTAAGCTGTCCACCTTCTTCATACCCTACATAACCAGGAGGTGCCCCAATCAATCGGGAAACGGCGAATTTCTCCATGTACTCACTCATGTCGATACGGATAAGCGCATCGTCCTTATCAAACAAGTAACGAGCCAACACTTTCGCCAGTTGTGTTTTTCCGACACCCGTTGGACCGAGGAAAATAAAGGTGCCAATCGGCTTGTTGGGGTCTTTAAGTCCCGCTCGATTTCTGCGAATTGCTTTGGTCACTTTCAAGATGGCATTGTCCTGACCTACCACCGAGCCTTTTAACTCTTCGTCCATCTTCACCAATCTACTGCCTTCGTTCTGGGCAATACGCTGGGTGGGAACACCTGTCATCATCGCGACTACTTCAGCTACGTTGTCTTCGCTGACTTCCTCACGGTGGTTTTTGGTTTCTTCTTCCCACTTTTTCTTTTCGCGCTCGAGCTCTTCGATCAATTGACGCTCCGTATCTCTCAGTTTCGCAGCCTCCTCATAACGTTGACTTCGAACTACGCGGTTTTTTTCGTCCTTGATGTCTTCGATCTTCTTTTCAATCTCGATGATGGCCTCAGGAACTTTAATGTTCGTAATGTGCACCCTGGAACCCGCTTCATCCAAAGCATCAATCGCCTTGTCCGGCAAGTGTCGGTCACTCATATAACGATCCGTCAGGTGAACGCAAGCCTTGATAGCTTCAACGGTGTAATTGACATTGTGGTGTTCCTCGTACTTTTCTTTGATGTTCTGAAGGATCTGAACGGTCTCTTCAATCGTAGTCGGCTCGATCAATACTTTTTGGAAGCGTCGCTCCAAGGCTCCGTCTTTTTCGATGTACTGTCGGTATTCGTCCAAGGTAGTGGCTCCGATGCATTGTAGCTCACCTCTGGCAAGGGCCGGCTTAAACATGTTGGAAGCGTCTAGAGAACCGGAAGCACCTCCAGCTCCGACCAGCGTGTGGATTTCGTCAATAAAGAGAATGATGTCTGGACTCTTTTCCAATTCATTCATGACAGCCTTCATACGTTCTTCGAACTGACCGCGGTACTTCGTGCCTGCCACTAAAGAGGCGAGGTCAAGTGTGACAACGCGTTTGTTGAACAAGACCCGCGATACTTTTCGTTGGACAATTCTTAGGGCAAGACCTTCAGCAATTGCAGACTTTCCAACACCTGGCTCACCGATTAAGATGGGGTTGTTCTTCTTTCGTCTACTCAAGATTTGAGAAACGCGTTCAATTTCTTTCTCACGCCCTACAATAGGGTCAAGCTTATCGTCTTCTGCCAGTTTGGTCAGGTCTCGACCGAAGTTGTCCAAGACAGGGGTTTTGGACTTACTGTCGCCTACACGACGGGATGCGCCCGAACCACCGCCAGCGCTTGGTCCTGAACCACCTCCGTAGGTCGGTCCATCATCGTCATCATCATCGGAAGGGGTGTTCGGGAATTCTGAACGAGGCTCGTCTTGTGCTAGCATGGTTTCAAGTTCTTCTTTAACGACTTCGTAGGTTACGTTGAAAGCCGAGAGCGCACGCGAAGCCACGTTGTTCTCATCCTTTAATATGCTGAGTAATAAATGCTCGGTGCCAATAACCGTGCTTTTGAAAAGCTTGGCCTCTAGGTAGGTAATTTTTAATGTTTTCTCCGCCTGTTTGACCAGTGGGATGTTTCCAAGGCTGTTGAGCGGTTTCCCACTCTTCTCAACGCTTTTTACAGAGTTTTCAATGAGCTTGCGCAATTCAACTAGGTCAACTTCCAGGTTCTTGAGGATCTTAATCGCCACCCCCGTCCCCTTCGCGTATCATGCCAAGGAGAAAGTGTTCTGTTCCTATATAATCGTGCCCCAACCTCAATGCTTCTTCTCGACTGAACGAAATCACATCCTTAACGCGTGGTGAAAAATTTGTATCCATAATTATCTATCGTCTAATCCAGTCTCTCCAAGGCTTATGCCAGAGCAAAGTAGTGGAATTTTTGTCTTAATCAAATCTACAGTCAACCAATTGTTGAAAACCTCAGAAATACTAAGTCTACTAACAGAATTTTGTTTAAAAATAGGCCTGTTTTCAAGGCGATTATCGTGGTTGCGAATGTTACTTTCGAACACTTCTGAATTCCTTTTCAGACCTACTATTTACCACGATTATAGAAAGACATTATGGCAGACGGAGAAAAGATCATTAGCGTCAACATTGAGGATGAAATGAAAACCGCCTACATCGACTATTCGATGTCGGTGATTGTGTCGAGGGCTTTACCTGATGTGCGCGACGGTCTCAAGCCAGTGCATAGGCGTGTATTGTTCGGAATGCTTGAACTGGGCGTGATGTCCAACCGCCCCTACAAGAAGTCAGCAAGGATTGTTGGAGAAGTATTGGGTAAGTACCACCCGCACGGTGATTCTTCTGTTTATGACACCATGGTGCGTATGGCGCAACCTTGGTCTTTGCGTTATCCCCTGGTAGACGGACAAGGAAACTTCGGATCCATTGATGGTGATAGTCCGGCAGCAATGCGATATACTGAAGCGCGCTTGCGTAAGATCGCTGAAGAGTTGTTGGCTGATATTGATAAAGAAACAGTAGATCATCAGTTGAATTTTGATGATTCACTTCAAGAACCCGTCGTTCTTCCTGCTGGAATACCAAATTTGTTGGTAAACGGAACCAGTGGTATTGCGGTGGGTATGGCAACCAACATGCCGCCCCACAACCTTACGGAGGTCATTGATGGTATCGTAGCGTATATCGAGAACAATGACATCGACATCCCCGAGTTGATGCAGCACATCAAAGCCCCAGATTTCCCTACCGGAGGTATTATCTACGGATACGAAGGTGTGAAAGCAGCATTTGAGGAGGGCAGAGGTCGCATCGTAATGCGCGCCAAAACGCTGATTGAAGAGGATGACGACGGACGAGCCACGATTATCGTTACGGAAATACCGTATCAGGTGAACAAGGCAGACATGATTCAGCGCACGGCTGAATTGGTGAATGAAAAGAAGATCGAAGGCATCCGGGATATCCGTGACGAATCAGACAGAACCGGTATGCGTATCGTGTACGAGCTGAAGCACGACGCAATTCCAAACGTAGTTCAGAACCACTTATACAAGTACACGGCGCTTCAGACTAGCTTCAGCGTCAACAATATTGCACTAGTGAAAGGTCGCCCAATGGCCTTGAACTTGAAAGAATTGATCAAGTACTATGTCGAGCATCGGCATGACGTGGTGATTCGACGAGCGAAGTACGAACTGCGTAAAGCCGAAGAGCGCGCTCACGTCCTCGAGGGCCTGCTCATCGCACTCGACAACATTGAGGCAGTGATTGCCTTGATCCGAGGATCAAAAACACCAGACGAGGCTAGAGAAGGCTTGATGACACAGTTCAAGCTATCTGAGATTCAAGCGCGAGCCATCCTAGATATGCGACTCCAGCGATTGACTGGATTGGAACGCGATAAGATCAAAGCAGAATTTGATGAGTTGATGAAGACCATTACTGGTCTCAAGGAATTATTGGAAAACGAAGACCTTAGAATGGCTTTGATCAAGGATGAGCTCATCGCGATCAAGGAGAAGTATGGGGATGAGCGACGCACTGAAATCGTTTATGCGGCTGAAGATTTCCGCATTGAAGATATGATTCCGAACGAGGAGGTGGTTGTGACCATTTCACATCTGGGGTATATCAAGCGGACGCAACTGAATGAATACCGAACACAGAGTAGAGGAGGGGTAGGAAGTAGAGGTTCAAGCACTCGGAATGAAGATTTCCTTGAGCATCTATTTGTCGCCAGCACTCACAACTACCTACTGATCTTTACTGAAAAAGGCAAGTGCTTCTGGATGCGGGTGTTTGAAATCCCTGAAGGAACCAAAGCTTCAAAAGGAAGAGCGATTCAAAACCTGCTCAATATCGAACCCGATGATAAGGTTCTGGCGTATATCAATGTGCCGGATTTGAACGATGAAGAGTTCCTGAACAGTCATTCGATCATGATGTGTACCAAGAATGGTATCATTAAGAAAACTTCCCTTGAGGCCTATAGTCGACCGAGAAGCAATGGTATTATCGCAATTGGAATCCGCGAAGGAGATCAATTGTTGGAAGCAAAGCTCACCAACGGCGAAAACCACATCATAATGGCACTCCGCTCAGGAAAAGCCATTCACTTCAACGAAAACACCGTGCGTAATATGGGGCGGGGCGCTAGTGGAGTGAAAGGAGTCACTTTGGCGAATCCAAAAGATGAAGTGGTAGGCATGATTTGCGTCAATGATCCTAGCGAGACCGTTCTAGTCGTTTCAGAAAAGGGATATGGCAAGCGTACTTTGGTCGAGGATTACCGGATCACGAATCGTGGTGGTAAAGGAGTGAAGACACTCAACATTACCGACAAAACGGGCGACTTGATTTCCATCAAGAACGTAAGTGACGACAACGATTTGATGATCATCAATCGATCGGGAATTATAATTCGACTTTCCGTCGCTGAACTCCGGGTAATGGGACGTGCCACGCAAGGGGTGCGACTCATTAATCTTCGAAACGGGGATGAAATTGCGGCCGTTGCTAAGGTAGATGCCTTAGACGAAGAAGACTTGGTAGACATTGACGGCATAGAAGTCGCTGATGGAGCAGAAGGAACCCCGGTATTGCCGGAAGAGGGTAATGCTCCGGATTCGGACGAAACCAGCGACACTTCTGAAAGCGAAGAAGAAACGGACGATTAATTCAAGGTTTGGTCTTGTTGTTGATTAGCTACTTTTGAATCAAAATTTACAATTATGAGAAAGGTCGTAGCATTTGCGCTATTGATGGTTACAGGAAGTGCGGTGTTCGCGCAGGGAGC
This sequence comes from uncultured Flavobacteriales bacterium, assembly GCA_943788725.1. Lineage (GTDB taxonomy): Bacteria > Bacteroidota > Bacteroidia > Flavobacteriales_G > Salibacteraceae > SHAN690. The sequence continues at coordinate 248,516 of CALSRJ010000001.1, forward strand.
GAAGGTTTTAAATGCGTACAACTACCTGAATGATGGCGAGTTGTTGAAGGCAAAAGAGCAAATTGAACCTGCAACAGAACACGAGAAGACCATGAGCGATGGTAAAACATGGTATTACCGCGGTCAAATCTTCGAACAGCTCTATTTTTCAGACGATCCTAAGTTTGCCGATCAAAAGGAGGGAAGCCTGTTGGAAGCCGTTAAGTCGTTTGAGAAGGCCATCGAATTGGGCAGCAAGCGCATTAATATGAACGATGTACAAGACAGGTATACCCGCTTGGGAGCGTTTTGCTATCAAGAGGGCGTCAATTCCTTCAATGTCAACAAGTATGAGGAAGCAATGAACTACTTCCTCACGTGCAATAGCGTTAGGGAAGGAAACGGATCCTTGGATTCAGGGGCGATCTACAGCGCCGCGGTGGCTGCCTTAAACGGAAAGATCTACGACACGGCTGAGGAGAATTTCCGAAAGGTAATCGCAATGAATTATCAGGTGGAAGATAGCTACATCAACTTGGCAAACATGTACAAGGAAATGAATGCTACCGAAAAGTACAAGGCTACGCTTACAGAAGCGCGAAAGGCAATGCCAAATAGCCAAGAAATCATTACCGCTGAGATCAATATCTATTTGGAATCCAAAGAGTACGATAAGGCACTGGCCAACCTGGATCTCGCGATTAAAAATGATCCATCAAATTCACTGCTTTACTTCGTTCGCGGTAATATTTATGATAGTAAGCAGGCTAGCATGATGACAGGCGAGAAGATGGACGCCTCAAATGAGACGTTTGAAAAGGCTGAGCAAGATTACCTCAAGGCCTTAGAATTAAAACCGGATTACTTTGATGCAGCGTACAGTCTGGGCGCATTGTACTACAACCGCGGGGCTGAAATGCTGAACCGGGCTAACCTAATTTCAGACGACGCGGCGTATAGAAAGGCCAAAGAAGTAGCAGAAGGACAGCTGAACGAAGCGCTTCCATTCCTGGAAAAAGCGCATGAACTCAACCCTGAGGATGTAAGTACCATGACTTCATTGAAGGCAATGTACGGGCGTACGAATCAGGTGGACAAGTACAACGAGATGGACGAAAAACTGAAAAATTGATCGTTCATTTATACAGAATTGAAGCCTCGACTTGGTTGGGGCTTTTTTTTGTGCTTAACTTTGGATGGAACCGCATGCATTCTAAGCTTTCATACCTAGTTGCCATCACGGCCTTGCTCTTTGCTTCTTCTTGCACTAATCCATGTCGAAAGCTGGATTGTCAAAATGAGGCTTTTTGCAATGATGGCGAGTGTATCTGTCAAAAATGGTTTGCCGGAGAGGCCTGTGAGTTGAAAATCAATCGAAACTATACCGGGACTTACTACGGGGTGTATGAAGTTGAAAATGGGACGCAAATGAGAACCTCTGACAGCCTTCATATAGCAGCCGGAGAGCTCCCAAATGAACTGATTACCGATATTGGCCTGTCCCTTTTATTTGAGTCCGATACGACCATGGTCATTCCAGAGCAGACCCTCAACACATCGACCCATTCATATGAATATCAGGGAACCGGTGTGTACAGAGCAGATTACATTTTGATTGAGTATACTGAACGAGACCCGGATACGGGTGCAGAGCATGAAGTTCGCTTTGAAGGCGAGCGCATTCGAAAGGATTCTTAGACCTTCTTGGGATTATCCACAAAAGCTAGACGTATTTACGTATCCACGTCAAGGCCTTTTCTTCATCATCAAACGTTTTGAGTGGTATGGGAGCGCTATGAGCCCGACTGGCTTCGCGAGCGATGATCTGATATTCCAATTTGTCAATCAAGATGGCGGCCGCTGAAAACTTTGGCACATCATCTTGACTCGAGGTGGCCATGATTGCATGGATGGTAATGTCCTTCATTCTACGGATGTCCATAAGAAATGGAAGTGGAAAGGAAATTGGCAGTGTATTTCTGACCTCGCTGTTTTCAATCACGTCATCGAGCGTCATTTTCACACCAGCCTTAAGACGTGATATAAGAACGCCGTCTTCTAGAAGGTATTCCGTCGAATGAGTTTCAGCTAAGTGCATAGTGATTGAGGTGTTGTTCGCAGTTTAAGTAAACAAGTGGGGAATGGAGATTTTACGACAACTTAACATAATATATATTATGATATTAAAGTGTAGTCTATAGATCCTAAACTTACCATTGGCTCATTCTAGCTTACTCAACCAACGCCATTATTGTTTCCAATCTTACTTTGTAAGAGATTTATCAATCCGATTTTACTCGACCTATTATGCAGCCAATACTTCGAACCGTCTTCTTAAAGCTCCTCATCCTAAGCGCGCTCTTTGTCCATGCACAAAAAACTTTCATATATGTATCTGACGCTGGAAATTGGAACAATCCTCCCTGGCAAATTCTGAAGTACGACATCGAAGGAAATTTTGAAGATGTATTCATCGATCAGGAAATGGCATGGCCTCAGGATATTCTGTTTCTCGACTCAACGGTCTTAGTGTCCAACCTTAGCAGCGAACAGATCAATGCACATGACCTGTATACAGGAGACTTCATCGAATCATTCGCTACAGGCATCGCTGGACCAACCCGCATGAAAATTGGAGCCGACAGTCTTCTACACGTACTTCAATGGTCTGGAGACGGCAAGGTGAAACGTTACGACCTAGCAGGTACCTTCATTGATGATTTTACCGATATCGGAATCAACCAAGGCATTGGGATGGATTGGGATGCGCAAGGAAATCTCTATGTATCGTCATACGGACAAGACCATGTGCAGCGCTTTGACACCAATGGGATGTGGGTAGACACCTTCATTGACAGTGCGTTGGTTGGACCGACCAATATCTGGTTTGCTGAAGATGGGACGCTCTTTGTTTCCGACTATGACGGTGAATCTATCCAGCATTTTGATACGGATGGAGGGTTTCTTTCCTCTTTCATTGGTGGACTTACCCAGTCTGAGGGAGTGGACTTTATGGAGAATGGTGACCTTCTGATTGGAAACGGAGGCACGGGAGCGGTCAAGCAATTCTCCTCAGATGGTACTTTTATCGGTGACCTCATCCCCTCGTCGCTAGGTGGCCTTCTTCGTCCCAATGCCGTCGTATTGCACGATGAACTCGTCGACACCTTGGTTCATACTTCACCCCTGCATCACCCAAGCGCAAAAGTCTTCCCAACAAAAGGCAGCCAGTTCTCTATTGATAGCAGGCCTGAGCTCATTGAACGAGTCCAAGTGTGGGATGCCAACGGAAAGCTTCTCCAGGAGCATACCTCCCCCCACTTCTTCGATGGTATGGGATGCTCGTGAAGCCGCAACGGGCGTACACTTCATCATCATAGAACGGATGGACGGTGAAGTCATACGTCAGCGGGTTCTACGTGAATGAGAGAGAGATTTAGTTACACCATCGTCAATCGAAGCTTGTCGAGTAATTTATCCAAAAGCAATAATCCGGACAGAATAAAAAGACCTACAGCATAAAGTGGTGATTCAAAGGGTTTTAGAATTGTTGAGTGTAATAATTCATTCAGCGCCTGATAAGGGGAGGCTTGATCGGCAGCCATCAACAGGGCCAAACACGCCAATACGACTACGACCGCAATGCCAATGACCTCTTGGGTCGAGAATCGCGGAGATGTTACAGCAACGTTGGACTCCGCCTCTATTTGCTTCATGATATTATCTACAAAGCTTGCACTCGGAGCTTCGGTAGGTAAAGCCGCCTTGATCATTTCATCGATGTTCCTTTCCTTTTTCATTGTTACAAAGCTTATGGTTGTTGCGCCAACGCACCAACTGATTCTTGAATTTGTTTACGAATGCGAAAGAGTCTCACTTTGACGTTGCTCTCGCTCTCCCCTGTTATTTCACTGATCTCTTTAACGGATAGGTCTTGTTGGTAATACATACCCAACAGAAGCTGGGCCTCATTCTTTAACCCCTTCACAGCCGTTTCCAGCAATTGCATTTGCTCCTCTTCGACATCTACATTACCATCAAAAAGGAAGGCGCCGTCTTGTACGCTTGCATGCGCCTCTCCCAATTCTTCAAACTTAAAACGTTTTTTTCGCGTGCTAGTCACCGCTTCACTATAGGCGATGCGGTAAAGCCAGGTAGAAAATTTCGAAGTCCCTTTGAACTTTTGCAAAGAACGAAATGCCTTGAGGAAAACATCCTGCGCAATCTCTTCGGCCAATTCGCGCTGCTGTACAATGCGCATTACCAAGCTGAACACATTGAGGTGATGCAATTCCACAAGCGTTCTATAGGCTCGGCGGTCACCTTTCAGCGTTTGATTGATCAGGTTTAGCTCAGCTGTGCTTTCCATGCGTTCTTTTGACGCGACATCTTTAAATCGGTTACATCGAAAGATAGAAAAGTATTTGCGATGCGATTTGTAACCGAATTGACAAGCCCGCGTCAAAAGGTCAAATCAAAACAACAAAAACATGGAAGCTATACTCGTCCCACTCATCGTATTCTCTTGCATCTTTGGGGTGTTCTACCTCTTCATTTCCACGAGAAACAAAGAACGCATGGCCCTTATCGAAAGCGGCCAGAGCGCTGAACTCTTTACAAACGCAGACGGCAACAAGTTTACTGGGCTCAAGATCGGCATCTTGATGGTTGGCGTGGCGCTCGGTATATTACTCGGCAATATGCTCGTTCATGCAGGTGTACTCGAAGACCAAGTGGCCTTTCCTTCAATGGTGTTCCTCTTCGGTGGGCTCGCATTGATTGTCAGTCACCTAGTAATTGACCGAATGCGCATAAAGAACTGAAAGTTCTCTGTTTAGTTAGGCTGAGGCCCTCCTTTGTGGAGGGCTTTTTTTTTGTGTCGAAAATCGAATGAGCTAAATGCCTTACCCATCCATTAGTTTCGTTTACTCATTGTGACCAAGTATTTCAAAACGGCATCTTGATCTTGGGCATTTATCTTCAATTCCTTCTTATTGACCCTGGCCACCATTACAGGAACAATCTTTTCCCATTCAACAGCTGTAAATTTTTCAGGATTCTTAAGTGGATGGCATCGATCGCAATAACTCTGATATGTTGCCTTTCCCGATTGAAGATCGGCGAGGGATAAGCCTGCATAACGACTTGAACCTCTTTCTGCATCGGCCTGGGTAGGCACCAATAGCTTTGCACTACAAGCAGTGAAAATAACGCAGACGATGATTAGAACGAGATACTTCATGGAATGATTCGGGGTTGGGTAGCGAATGAAGACTGAAATCTTAGGAGAGATAAGGCATTACAGCAATGTATGCCCAATGAGAGCATTAATCGTCCTGATTCTTCTTCTCGATCTCCTCTTTCTTCTTCTCCTCTTCTTTGCTCAGTGTTTGGTTCTCAGGAGCACTCTCCCAATCGATCTCAATACCACCGGTTCCGTCTTCAGACTTGAGCTGCTTACGCTCTTCCATGCGCTCGCGCTTCTCCTTATTCTTCTTTTGTCGGTCTTTCTCCCGCTGTCTTTTGCTGAATGAATGTTGTGATCTCGCCATATAGCGCAAGAATACAGTTATTTGACAAGTTTGCCTAGGTTCAGAAAGGCCAATCTGAAAGAATTATCAACCGGCCGTCTTAATAAGTGTATCTTCGCACCATCTTCTTAGCAGGCACATCTGTCAAGGCTGCATTCCCAACCGGGGATTCCTCACTTCACATTTTTGGTTCAGCTAAGCGTCGCGTCACAAATACATGGATGCGTATACGGAAGCACAGAGACATTCATGAGAAATGTCAGAACCTTACCGTAAGGATCGCTCTTCAGAAACATTAGCGCAATGTTCTTGGTGAGTGCATACTTACTTCAACACAGAAGCCTTGATCCAGCGCGGAGGTCAAGTCACCAGGAGCAAAAAGAATAGCTCCACCTTTTCATGAACAATAACAATCGAACTCGCCGACCCGGTGCACACAAGCCACAGGGAAACGGCTCTTTTAACGCCCGATCACGCAAACCTTCGCGTGGCAATGGAGGCGGATGGAAACCTTCCACTTTAGACCCCTCTTTACTCGTACGAAAGGCCACAGACGTGACCACAGAGCAATACCGCTCAATACGCACTATTGAAGAACTACCTATCGATGATAGGATCATTTCGTGTTTAACCAAGAAAGGTTTTACACACCCTACTGAAATTCAGGACAAGACAATCGAGCACTTGCTGAACCACCGTGATGTATTAGGCATCGCCCAAACGGGAACCGGAAAGACCGGAGCCTTCCTCATTCCGATTATCCAAGACTTACTCAAGGAGCCGAAAAAGCCATTTGCGCTGGTATTGGTCCCTACAAGAGAACTCGCTACGCAAGTTGAAGAAGAGTTTAAGAGCATGACCAAAGGCCTAAACCTTTTCAGCTCATGCTTCATTGGCGGCACGAACATCAATCGCGACATGCAAAACTTGCGTCGACCGAGCCATGTAATCATTGCAACCCCTGGGCGATTACTCGACTTGGTAAGTCGCAAGATGCTTGACCTTCGCGTAATGAACACGCTTGTACTGGACGAATTCGATCGCATGCTCGACATGGGATTTGAAAAAGATGTTATGCGCATCATTTCTGGAATGCAGGTTAGACAGCACACGCTCCTTTTCTCAGCAACATTGGACAATTCTCAACGACGTTTGATCGACGAGATTTTGCACGATCCTGTAACTGTTAAGGTTAGCACTGGAGATACTACCGGTGACCATATTGACCAGGACATCATTCGTCTCAACCCTGGCGAGGATAAATTGAGCGTGTTGACTGATTTGATCAAGGATTCATCGTACGAGAAAGTCTTGGTCTTTGAAGAAACAAAGCGACGTGTTTCCAAGTTGTGCAAGCAGCTCAATCAACACGGCATCGAATCGGAAGAGATCCACGGCAACAAAAGTCAAAATGCCCGTCAGACTGCATTGAATAAATTCAAAGCTGGAAAAGTTAGGGTACTCGTTGCGACGGATGTAGCATCTCGAGGAATCGATGTTTCTGATGTTACCCACGTCATCAATTACGAAGTTCCACAGACTTTCGATAGTTACATTCACCGTATCGGCAGAACTGGTCGAGCTGGAAGAAAAGGAATGGCTCTCACTTTCGTATCTTAAACCTTTATATAACAAACTCTATATATGCGTCAGCTAAAAATTTCCACCTCGTTCACGGACCGTGAGAGTATGACCCTGGATAAGTACCTCAACGATGTCAGTCGCGAGGGTATGATTTCTCAGGAAGAAGAAGTGGAATTAACGAAGCGTATACGAGAAGGAGACAAACGCGCGCTCGACCGAATGGTAAGAGCGAATCTAAGGTTCGTAGTCTCTGTTGCTAAGCAGTATCAAGGACAAGGAATGCCTCTGATAGACCTGATCTCCGAAGGAAACCTCGGGTTGATTAAGGCTGCAGAGCGCTTTGACGAGAAACGAGGATTCAAGTTTATATCCTATGCGGTGTGGTGGATTCGACAATCGATCATGTCATCGATCTCTGAGCACTCCCGAACAGTGCGCATTCCACTGAACCAGGCTAACAGTATTCGCAAAGTAGGCTATGCAAGCCGCATGCTCGAGCAAGAGTTAGAGCGCCTCCCTACTGCAGAAGAATTGGCTTTTCAACTGGAGGCATCAGAAGAAAGCGTACGTTTCACGCAAGAAACCAGTCAAAAAGGAATGTCCTTAGACGCTCCGCTTGGCGATGAGACCAATGACGTCACGTTGATGGACTTGATTTCTGGTAGCGACCAGTACTCTACCGATGTGCGTTTGGAACAAAACTCATTGAGAGTAGAGGTTAGACGACTTCTAGACTCACTCGAACCCATCGAGCAAACGGTGATCAGCAATTACTTCGGATTGAATTCTGATGAGCGCAGTCTTACCGACCTTGCAGATGAACTAGAGTTGAGCAGGGAGCGTATACGACAGATAAAGAATAAGGCTTTGAAACGCCTTTCAAAAAATATAAACTACGACATGCGTGCTTACATTAACTAGCGCAGGTCACTAACGATCAATTTTTATTCAGTATGAAACTATTTGTAGCAAGATTGGATTACTCCGTAGATAGCGAGGAACTCCGAACCGTTTTTGAAGAGTATGGCACCGTAACGTCATGTTCAGTTGTAACCGATAAAGAGACAGGCCGCTCACGTGGCTTTGGCTTCGTAGAAATGTCTGATGACGACGCTAACCAAGCGATCCGTCAGTTAGATCAAAGTGAGTTGCGCGGCCGCGAAATGGTCGTGAAAATCGCCGAAGACAAGCGACGTTAATCGCTTCGATATATCCAAAAAAGAAAGCGGCTCTCGGGCCGCTTTTTTTATGCCCTCTTTTTTTTAGAGCACCGTAACCGTTATCGACCTCTCGTGATAATCTGCAGTCTTGAAATTCCCTGACTCACAAGAACCTTCAGTTATCCTTCTGGAGGTGCCTTGGGTGAGTATATAGACTCCCGAATTGATGAATTCTACTTGAACAAAGTCATCGCAATACCACCCCCCTTCCACCACACGGTAGTCCGAGAATCCCGTACTGTCAATCAAACCGCCAAACAAGCCTCCAAAAAGACCATCGCTCAATGTAGCCTGAATCGACAGCGGCTCCGAGTTGATTAGCCAAGTGTAGGCCCGAGGATAGTCCGTGCAGGAAGTAAAGCGAACAGACTCCCCTTCCTCTATCGTCATATCGTCTTGGTCAATGCACGTCCGTTTGCACGAAACCATGGCAATCATGCACAGTCCCATCCCAATAGCAAATGCTCTTTTCATAATTCTGTTTCCTTATTCAGCTCGATCGATCAATTTTTGGTCTACTTGCTTGCTGGTCTTCACCCCTAACTTCCTCAAATCTTCGGCTTTCTTCACCAGATTACCCGAGCCGCTGGATAGCTTATTCATCGCGCCTTCGTAGGACTTCTTGGCCGTTTCCATCTGCCGACCTAGACTCAGCAGATCCTCACTGAGTCCGACAAACTTGTCGTACAGCGCCCCACCCTGCCGCGCAATCTCCAATGCATTCTGGGTCTGCTTCTCTTGCTTCCAAATGCTTGCAATGGTGCGGAGAGTAGCCAAAAGCGTAGAGGTAGAAACGATCACAACATTTTTGTCAAAGGCATCCTGGAAGAGTGTATTATCATACTGCACCGCTGCTGAAAATGCGCCTTCAATTGGAATGAACAGCAGCACGAAGTCCAATCCATCAATGCCGTACAATCCCTGGTAATTCTTGTCGCTTAAGCCTTTTACATGCGCCTTGATAGACCCGATGTGTTCCTTTAAGTGAACCGCTTGATCCTCGGCTGTCTCTGATGAAGAGAATCGTTCATAGGCAATTAAGGAAACCTTGGAGTCAACAATCACATTCTTGTCGTCGGGAAGCTTTATGATAACATCAGGTTGGAAGCGCTTCCCTTCTTCATTGGTAAGGCTCTGTTGGATAAAGTACTCTTGGTTCTTGGTCAATCCACTCTTTTCGAGAATCCGCTCGAGCACCACCTCACCCCAATTTCCTTGGGCTTTTACATCACTTTTCAGCGCGTTGGTGAGATTCTCAGCATCCTTCGCAAGCTTTGCGCTCTGTTCGCTAAGCATCTTTACTTCACTCTTCAGGGAGATCGCCTCCGCCTTGCTCTTCTCATAGGTCTCCTCTACCTTCTTTTCGAAGGTGCTCAGCTTTTCTTTGAATGGGGCCAATAAAGTGCCCAGCTGCTCCTTGTTCTGCTCTTTGAATGTATGGCCTGTCTTTTCCAGCACTTCTTGCGCAAGCACCTTGAAGTCATTTTTAAACTTCTCTTGAAGCTCAGACAGTTCGCCCTTTTGTTCTTTTAGTCTAGACTCAATTTGCTCATGTCGTTCTTGCCACTTGCTCAATTCAGAGTTTAAGCGAAGAACTTCGGCATCAGAGCGCTCCTTATCACCTTCCGTTACGTCAAGTCTTTGTCGTAGGTCATTAAAACGATCAATGGACACAGACGTTCCATCGTCTTGTGCAGCCCCACTCCTACTGCTGCCTAAAACCTTAGAAAGCAACCAACCCAATACCATTCCGATCGCCATTCCAACGATCAACATCACTATATCCATATACCAAACATTCAGCCATGCGCTACGTGCAGCACAGCCTTACAAATGAAATCAAAAGAAAGTAGTTGAGCCCTATCTCAGCCCTTGTTGTGTGCCTGCTTTGGAAATGAGTATCTGGTCGCGTACTACACGCAGTTCACCCAAGTGGTCGCGGTAGCGCAAGACAAAGGGATAAGTCCCCAGCTGAACATAAGCACCTGTAGCGTCTTTACCGCTCCATGATTTGGATGGGTCCTCTGAAGTGAACATGGCTTTGCCCCAGCGATCATAGATGATGAGCAAGAAGTCTTCTGAACTGATGGCTTCTCCCTTGATTTCAAATACATCGTTCAAGCCATCATCATTGGGAGTGAAGCTTTTTGGGTAATAGAGCAGCGTCTCAATCAAGAAAGGAATATGCCTTGTCAGGGTATCTACACACCCATCAACGCTCGTCACCACCAGCGTCACCAAACTATCGCTGCCTGCCTCGTCGAAGTATCGGTAAACAATTTCTTCATCCTTGACCTTCTGCTCCCCAAAGAGCCAAACACGCTCAGCGTCATTGATCGACTTGTTTACGACCGATACATAAGGATTGGTATTGGTCGGATGTTCAGGGTCAAAATTGAACGCGGCCACAGGTACCTCAAGGATACTGAACAGACAGCTGAAATCAATGCTCGACGTACAACCGTAAGCGGTTGTGGTGTGCATGGTAACATCGTAACACCCTGCAGACTTGAAAAGCTTCGTAATGCTGTCATTCGGGTAATCGATAAATGAAGATGCATCGCTAAAATACCAGTCGTATTGTGATGTCTGATTGAAGTCCTCTATGTAAACGGACACATCAGAAGGGCCACAAATCTGCTTGGGATCGGCCTTCAAACTTGGCGTTTCCGGATTGCCTACGTGGATCGTGATTGACTTAGAACCCGACTCCGAAAGACAAAGGTCTGAGATCGTTGCATTAAATGTGGTGGTTTTATTCGGCCGGACGAATTGAATGGGATTCTGATCACTGGTATGCCCCCAAGAGAACACATATTCGTCTGGACCCTTGAATCCACCCCTGCCCGAAGCAATGATGTAAACTGACTCACCAGCACAAATAGAGTCGTCCTCAGTCCTCAATGAGACATCGATGGGCGAATACCCACCCACCTGCACGAAGACGCTGTCTACGTAGCTGGGTGTGCCGCAAGCGTCTGCAACGGTGATCGTATACCATCGCGGTTCATCTGGACTAATGGTAATGGTGTTTCCAAACTGCCCCGTTTCCCATGAAAAGGTGTAGATCGAGTCTCCTCCCGTCCCTTCAACAGAAACATCGATGGTGTCATAAGGGCAAATGGTATCAACCTTAGGGATTTCAAGGCCTAACTCTGGACGCACTTTTATCAATACATCGGAGGTGTCTCCAATGCAACCTTTATCATCCACCACTTGCACTATGTAGGTCGTGGTTGTGTCAGGCGAGACGCTTGTAACCTGAGATGTTGAAATAACCTGTCCATTGAGGTCTGTAATGTGCCAAATAAAATTGTAGGGGGCTGTTCCGCCGGTAGCTGCCGCCGCTAAGTTGGTGACATTGGTAATACAAATCATGGTATCACCAGCCGCTACCGTAAAAATGCTATCAGGCGTACCGATGACCACCTCGAAGGTGTCTAAACAGCCGTTTGCATCGGTAATCGTTACAAAGTTTGCTCCCTCACAAAGGGAGGATGCCGCAGCTCCTGTCTCTCCGGAGCTCCATGCGTAATAAAAAGGCCCCGTTCCACCTGTAGCCACCACTTCTGCACCGCCATCGCAATTAGTGGTATTGGGACAAGAGGTATTGTAATCCCAGACTAAGGCGGTTGTAATGTCATCCGGTTGTGTAATCTCAATGGAGTCGATAACCTCACATCCGACATCGTCCGTGACCGTAATCGTATAGACACCAGCACAGAGGTTTGATATGGACATATTGGTAGAGGTCGTACTCCACTCATAGTCGAAAGGGGCTGTACCTCCGACGATTGCCACCGAAGCTGCTCCATCACACTCTTGCCAGCACTCAATATGATCAGGTGTCAGAACTGTTTCAATCGAACCATCGAAAAAGAACGACATCGTATCCAACGTATCCAGGTTGCCACAAATATCTTCTACGTACCCTGCGCCTGGTTTGATCGTCAGCTCGTACTGTCCGACCTGGGTCACGGCTGGTGAAAAATGGACTACTACAGAGTTCGCTAAGCTGCCCACACAATTGACACCGCTGACGCTAGTGATGCTATGATTACCAGCCGGGCCAGACAAATTAAAATCTCCCGTTTGAAGGGAACTGCAGAGCACGCCTTCATCAAAGTCAACCACGATGCTGTCAAAGACATGGCAGTTTACCGTTGAACTGATGCTGTCCATTGCCGGCGGTGTTTGATCATACAGCACAGCCGTAGAGGATGAGAAATCGATCGTAAAACCATATACCGAACCCGTCCAATTCGTAATATGAAGATAGTAGGTGCTGCCCGTAGTAACAGACAAATCTGAGCACCACTTCGGACCATTTCCCGTACCCGGACCATTGCAAGTCCCTGTACCGCCATTAGGCGTACTGACACCTGTTGAACCATTGAATCCCCAAGCACCCCAAGTATTACTGCGCACCATTTTACTCGACGCGCCTGTATACGTGCTCAATTGCGAACAGCTACCGGTTGTCAAGTCAAAAAGCGTCCAATCATGGTCCTGATTGGTATTCAAAGGATTGATTTCAAACCGGAGCAGTCCAGATTGCTGTACCGTAAACTTAAACCACACACTACGCTGCTCTGGCGCATAACAAGACGACACGTTGTTGATCTCGTTGGCAAAGTTCCCCATGCCATTGTGATTGAAGCTGATAGTAATGGAGTCTTCGCAGATCGGAATGGCTCCAACGCAGTCCTGCACTGTTGGGGTTTGAGCCCGCGACAAGTGTACAACAGCCAACAATGCAAAGCCCAGTGCAATCCAATTGCGAATAGCCGTGTGTTGATTTTTAGGGTAGTTCATTGAATTAACGCCTGACTAAAGTACAGTTTAAAGCTAGACGAATCGCATCCCATCGGGTTGCGATATTGGCATTAATTTCCGTTCAAAATGATCGGAAGACCATCGTCGCCAGAGCCAATTACAATCACCTTAGAGTTTGGCGATTCGGCGAGCTTAAGTGTTGCCTCAATGCCCTTTTCCTTCAATATCTTATCGGTAAGCGACTGACTCAGAATACGGTTGGCCGTGGCCTTACCTTCCGACTCAATCTCCTGTCTTTCAGCCTCTTTGGTAGCCTTTTCGAGTCGGAATTCGTACTCCAACGATTCTTGCTCTTGTCTGAGTTTACGCTCGATTGCCTCTTTGATGGTCGTGGGAAGAGTAACGTCCCGTACCAAAACAGAATTTACTTGCAAGTATTGGTCATCAACGATTCGCTTTGTCTCCTGAAAGATCTCTTCTTGAATGACGTCTCGTTTGCTAGAATAGATTTGCTCAGGCGTATACCGACCGACTACACTCCTTGTTGCAGAGCGAATGGCGGGCATAATGATGCGCTCGATATAATTTCCACCCTTCTCCTTGTGCAGCAATGCCAGGTAATTGTACTTAGGCTGAAACCAAAGGGAAGCATCCAATTTGATGTCAAGACCATTTGAGGAAAGGACAGACATCTGCTCGAAGATCTCTTGCTGACGCACTTCGTAGATAAACATGGTGTTCCAAGGGGCGATGATGTGAAAGCCCTCCGAATAAGTTTCAGTGGTGTCCACACCTCCAGCAAATTTGCGGTACAATACTCCAGCCTGACCGGAATCGATGGTTTTTGTTGAAGTCGCCAAGACATAAATGACAATAAAGGCGATGACAATGAAAGGAACGAGAAATCTTGGATTGTTCATGTTGTTTTGTTTCTCTTGCAAATGAAGCACTTTGACATGGAAACATGCTCAGAATAAGGCAATGAATAGACAAACATCAGTTTTTGGTCATTCTCTTTCGTCGAACTTTGACCAGATAACCAACCAATACAGCCATGCATCACTTAACCAAGCAACAATTCGAACTAAGGCTCAAGGAGTTTTTTGAACGTCACGACCCAGCAAAAGAGGAACTCGCGCATGTTATTGCTAGTAAATTCCATTTGCATCAAGAACAAGTATTTGAACATCTCACCGAAATCTATGACAAGCACGTAGAGCACGAACCACATGGATTTCGGGAAAAATTTATGGCCATTATTTACCCATAGGCAATCCAATGGGTGCTATAAGCAGGGAATAGCATCGCTTTCCAAGCATTTCGGGCGCTTATCTGGCATTCATGGTAGATTGAATCCTGGACCCTAGCCGTCAATTCGCATAAAAGGACAACGACGCACGGTCATATTGTACATCTTTCATATTAAGGACCAAACGATCCCCAATCATATCGCGAAACTCCATTCCGGACTCATACATCTCGTCGCCCTGTGTGTCATAATACCAGCCGATGGTATTTTCAGGAGCCTAACTCAGCCACATCTCAAACAGCTTGATAAACAACAGTGCTGAAGCTGAATTGAAGGCTTTGAGTTCGATGCTCAACTCTTGAGCAGGTAGCGGACTCAAGGAATATATCTCCATCCATAGAAACACATGAGAAAAGAACTCTTTAGGATGCTTAGGATAGGAAACTCCTTGAATGACAAACTTGCGCTGTACAGCGTCCATCTCTATGTAGGGCTCGTTCGAATGGTCGATGGTTTCGCTCTCAATCCCAATGGCATAAACGGATCGGTATGCGGGGACAATGACTATGTCTTCAAGCGTGCTCATGATCAGTCTTTCTGCACTAAAGGTCTTTCGAACTGAGCTCAAATTTATTGATGCTTATCATTCATTCCGAATAGTATGATGAGTTTCATCATAGTCTAGCTACCCCAACAACTGCCTAGAGCTCAGTCGAGTTGTTTTCCCATGTACAAGTGGCCGCGATTACCATCTGGAAAAACTGCGAGATCTTTGAAGTTCGCCCAAACATCATAACCGAGTTTACGCAATAAGCCTTGGCTAGGCACATTATCGTCAAGCAGGATGGCAACCAAATGTTGTTTTGATAAATCCTTAGCTACGGATTCTAAATGACGGATCATTTCAGCTCCCCATCCCTTTCCCCGTCCAGTGCGGTCAAAATAGAAGGTGATTTCGGCGACATGAAGAAAGGCGTCCCTTCCCGTTCGATACGCTGACAGACACCCCCAACCGCACACTTGACCTTCTTTATTTTCCTTTACGACCAAGTAAAAAGGACTTTCGGTCAATGCTTTATACCAATGCGCGCCTTGATCATTGACAAACGCATTGAGATAGGCATTGCGACGTTCCTCAATGCCTTGATTCATAATGCGAACCACGTCTTCAACGTCTTCTGTAGTGGCTAATCTGATCATTCTTGATAGGGATGTGTGTGTATTCCATCTCAAGAATATACTTTCAACGCCTCATCTGCAACTTCGATCACATGGAAAAAAAGACCATTCTAGGACACCCTACTGGCCTATTCGTATTGTTCTTTACCGAATTATGGGAACGCTTTTCCTTTTATGGAATGCGGGCAATTCTCGTGCTATATCTAACGGCAGAGACCCAAGGCAGCAATCCCGGACTTGGATGGGACAACGCTTCTGCCCTAGAGCTGTACGGGTGGTATACCATGTTTGTCTACCTCATGAGTATTCCTGGTGGGCTGCTGGCCGACCGATGGATAGGACAGAAAAAGGCGGTGCTCGTTGGAGGAATCCTCATTATCATCGGGCAATTTGTGTTGGCCATAGACTCTATCGCTGCATTTGCCGCTGGGCTTATTTTGATTGTTTCAGGTGTTGGTGCGCTCAAACCAAACATCAGCACCATGGTTGGTGGTTTGTACCGGAAGGGAGACGCTAAAAGAGATGCAGGATTTACGATCTTTTATATTGGCATCAATATCGGCGCCTTTTCAGCCCCTTTGCTCGTGGGTTATTTCGGAGAAGTAGTCGACTGGCATTTGGGATTTAGCTTGGCCGGTTTTGGGATGATCCTTGGGCAAATCGTATACGTCTTCGGACAAAAACACCTGGTGGGCATCGGAGATTCTCACCACGCATCTGAAGAGTCCAAGGCGTTGATGTCAAAGCCTCTGTCCAAGATTGAAAAAGACAGAATGATTGTATTGATGCTGTCCTTTTTAATCATGATCGTCTTTTGGGGCGCCTACGAACAAGCCGGAGGGTTCATGAACCTGTACGCTAAACAAACCGTAGATCGGGTGGTCTTTGGATTTGAGATACCCGCAAGTTTTCTTCAATCCTTACACGCATTCTATGTCATCCTTCTCGGCGCACCAATGGCAGCCTTCTGGCTTTGGTGGAAACGAAAAGGCCTTGAATCTTCCGCTATTTTTAAAATGGGGCTCGGAACCATCATCATGGGATTAGGATTCATGGCATTGGTTGGAGCCGCCTATGAAGTCAGTGTTTTGGCACTTGAGAAGGCCAGTTTGTACTGGTTACTTCTCTCTTATCTTTTACATGTCATAGGTGAACTCAGCAGTTCTCCCATAGCGCTATCATTCATCACCAAACTGGCTCCAGCAAAGTATGCCAGCTTTATGATGGGTGCATACTTTGCAGTGACTGGACTTGGCAATAAATTGGCTGGACTCATCGGAGAGGCTGCTGAAAACGCAGGTGCTTTAGAAGTCTTTACAGGAGTAAGCATCTTCTGTATTGGTTTCGGTCTATTACTGCTGCTCTTTGTGAAGCGACTAAAAGCATTGGCCCATGGCGCTGAAGAGGATACTGAATCCTAATCGGAAATGGACACCTCACTTATTCTCGGATTCATCTTGGCGACGGTTGCGCTTGCTTTTATGCCTGGGCCAGACAATATCTATGTGCTTACCGAAAGCATCTCCAAAGGAGCTAAGCAGGGCGTTGCGATTACCGCGGGCCTGATCAGCGGCGTAATTGTCCATACTACGCTTGTAGCGACCGGCCTCTCCCTACTCGTCTTCAACAACGACATAGCTTATGATACCATGAAGTATGCTGGCACCGCCTACTTGCTGTACGTGGCATATGGTGCCATAAAAGAAGCTCCACTGGATGTTAACGTCGACGTAAAAGGTCAATTGGAGCCTTTTCCAAGACTGTTTAAAAGAGGATTCTTAATGAATGTGCTGAATCCCAAGGTGACCTTGTTCTTCATTGTCTTACTACCTCAGTTCGTTTCGTCAGACGGTTGGTCGCCCATGTACCAGATGTTTGTACTTGGCGCCGTCTTTATGACGGTCTCATTCCTTATTTTCTCTTCGATTGCTATGGTATCTGGTTATTCCGCGAGCCTTATCAAGCACCCCATGTTTTGGGTGGTCACCAAATGGATCAAGGTTTTTGTGCTTGCGGCGCTCGGTTCCTTTCTCCTACTATCTGAACGTTGATGCCTGTGATTTTCAATAGCCCCGCCCAGTTGAGATGGGTTGTAATTGTATCATTGCTTATGAGTTACTCATGGTTAGAAGCACAGGAACCCACAATCATCTACATTGGAGATCCCATGTGCAGTTGGTGTTATGGATTTGCACCAGAAATTGAGAAGGTAAAGGAGGCTTTACCCAACCATGCCTTTGAGGTTGTTTTGGGAGGGCTGAGACCGAATGGAACGGAGACAATGGCAGATCTAGGTGAATTCCTAAAGCATCATTGGCAAGAAGTACACGAGCGGTCTGGGCAGCCCTTTAATTACAGCATCATTGGCAACGAGAATTTCATCCTAGACACCGAACCTGGAAGTCGAGCCGTAGTGGCTGCACGTACAATGGATTCAACCATCTCCTTGTCCTTTTTTAAGGCAGTTCAACACGCCTTTTTTGTGGAAAACAAAGACATGAGGGCTGAATCGACCTTTACCCGTATTGCTCAGGACTTTGGATTGGATACAGTACAATTCAAACAACTCTTCAATCAGGAAGAGATAAAGTACGAGACCAATAATGATTTTCAGTTGGCCTCTGAAATGGGGATACGAGGGTTTCCTTCGGTTGTCATCAGACACAATGGCCAATTGTACCTCGCTGCAAATGGTTACAGAACGGCCGAAGATCTCCTCAAAACCATTGAGCAGATCCGTAAGGAGTGATTAGGGCCTGTGCATGTAGGCCTCGATAGCATTGCGATAGAACGCTAGAGCTTCTTCAACGGATAATCCAGTCATGGAAACCGCCGCCCCTTTCCAGCCCTCTTCATACCACTTTCCATGCGGCAAGCCTCCGAATCCACGTGTCGATAGTCCACCATTGGAGTCGTAACCACTCACGTAGAGGTAATGATCATCAATCATCCCGTCTGGAATTGCCATGCCAATGCCGATGCTGTTGATCTTTGATGTAGGTTGCAGGATTAACGCACCAGAGTCAAAATGATGTGGCCAAATGCGGGGCAGCGCTTCCGTGTCGTGCTCTAGCAGAATGGCTTTCATTGCTTGATCCGCTGTATTTCTCCGTACTATTTCAGCATCCAATGCATCACCCGACATACTGGGAAAGGTGAAATGATCATCCAATACAGGCGAATAGCCCAGCTCGTAGTGCAAGTCAAAAGTGTACGGCCTTGAAATTCCACAAAACTCCCGTTCATTATCCAGCCATTTGATGATGTCTAAATGTTTGGCCCCAGTTAAGGGAAAGGAACCCGACAATCCTGATTCAGGATGCACTATATCAAGGGCGTACACAGCGTGGTTCAACTCTAAGCGCAAGCCTTCGTTGTTCAATGGTCTCGTGGCCAATACAGCCTCTTCCGCATTCCAACCCAAATTGGTGTGACTGTCATCTTCCTCGCTTGGCACAAAGCTTTTAGAGGCAGTACAGAGGTATTGAGCTGCCCGGTGCAGCGCTTCGGTTGCTGTCATCGAGTTATTCAGTCACTAGAACGTCCTTCCAAAAGGCAACGTAGTTTTCAAAACTCTTTGCCATGGGAGAAGCTGCCGGGTAATACCAGGCCGCATCCGGGTTTTCACTTTCCCCCACTTTTATCGTGTAATAAGAAGCTGTTCCCTTCCAATTGCAGACCGTATGCGTTGCTGTTTTGGTAAAGAACTCCTTCTTTATGGTGTCGTGCGGGAAATAATGATTCTTATCAATGACGATCGTATCATCCGACTCTGCGATGACCTCTCCGTTCCAAATTGCTTTCATGATTACATATTTATGGGTTGGAAGATTGAATGAACGCATCCTTTCAATCGGTTACGCTAAACGCAACATCCTCCATACCTTCCACCTTCGCTACGACCTCTATTCCAGGCTTTAAGAACACAGCAGCGGTTGCCGCTCCAGCCATAATCACATGTCCGGCTTTGATCGGTTCATTGTATGCCGCAGCCAATCTAGTCGCCGCCTGCAAGGACTTCCATGGATCTCCCAAAATATCATTCGACGAACCAGCAGCCACTTCTTTGTCATCGAAAATCAGTTGCATGCTCAAGTTTCCAATGTTACGAGACGGTTCTTGCCACTCCCCTATGATCAAGCCCGTAGAAGAACAATTATCTGCGACGACATCTTCTAAGGTGAATTTGAAGTGCTCGAAACGAGAGTCAATGATCTCAATCGCAGGGGCGATTGCGTCCACATATTCGTCGAGGTCTTCTAAGGCGATCTCACCAGGAATATCCTTAGCTACTCTAAAACAAATTTCAGGCTCTGCCCTGGGGTGAATATACTTGGCAAGGGAGGTGCTCCCATGGTTTGGAATATCCATATCAGCTGTCAGCCTACCCCAAATCATATCGTGCACTCCCATCTGCTCCATTTTGGCAACCGAAGTAAATCCCATCTTCAATCCAATCAGCGCAAAACCCCTTGCCTTTCTTGGCTCAATGGCCAAGCGTTGAATTTCGTAGGCATCCTCTAAATTATACGCATTATCTGTTGATAGTTGTCTGATTGGTAAAGCGTGAGTTGCTGCCGAATCAAGTTTCAGTGCAAGTTTGTTTAAGTCCATTTTATCCATTGTTCTCATTCTCTTTCAGCATATCCAAGGCAACATCTACAATCATATCTTCTTGCCCTCCAACCATTCGACGGCGACCAAGTTCTTCTAGGATGTCACGCGTATCGATCCCATATCTTTCTGATGCGCGTTCTGAGTGCAACAAAAAGCTTGAATAGACCCCTGCATAACCTAACGACAAGGTTTCACGATCCACTCGAACGGGCCGTGTTTGAAGCGGCCTGATCATGTCATCAGCAGCATCCATCAGCTTGTACAAGTCACTGTTGTGATCGGCCTGCATTCTATTGAGCACTGCAATTAGCACTTCAAGCGGACAATTACCGGCTCCGGCACCCATTCCGGCCAAGGAAGCGTCGAGCCTCGTTGCACCGTGCTGCATAGCTACAATCGTGTTGGCAACGCCTAATCCCAAGTTGTGGTGGCAGTGCACGCCCAACTCTGTGTTGTCGTCTAGGACATCCTTGAACGCCTTCATGCGGTCTGCTACATCATCCATCAAAAGCGCACCGGCTGAATCTGTTACGTACACGCAGTCAGCACCGTAACCCTCCATCAGCTTTGCTTGCTCAGCCAGCTTCTTGGGGGAATTCATATGCGCCATCATCAGAAATCCAGCTACGTCCATGCCAAGCTCTTTTGCCGCTGCAATGTGCTGAGCCGAAATATCTGCTTCGGTACAGTGGGTAGCAATTCTCACCGATTCCACGCCCAGCTCTCTCGCTCGCTTAAGGTCTTCAATGGTGCCAATACCGGGTAAGAGCAATGTGGTCAACTTAGCGTGCTTGAGTTCGGACGCGATCCCCTCTAACCAATCCCAGTCTGTGCGTGCGCCAAAACCATAATTAAAACTCGATCCAGCCAGCCCATCGCCGTGCGCAATTTCAATGGCATCCACCTTTGCTTCATCTAAAGCAATCGCAATCGCCTTTACCTGCTCTTTTGAATACTGATGACGAATAGCGTGCATTCCATCGCGAAGCGTTACGTCTTGTATGTAAAGTTTTCTATTCATTATACTCTTTCTTGTACTGAGCTAAAATGTCTTTTTCGACGGAGAAATAAGTGAGTTAAACCTTTTGGAGCGCGGCAAGTCGCTCGCCCGTCGCCTTTGCGGCGCTGGTCATGATATCAAGGTTTCCTGCATATGCTGGTAGATAGTGCCCCGCGCCAAGCACCTTGAGGAAAACGGATGTTTTCAGTCCACTGACGTGTCCCACGCCTTCAATAAAAACGGGCTGATCAGCAGGAATCTCTTCAAACTGAACTTCTTGGTGTAGCTCATATCCAGGGACGTATTTCTGTACTTCTGCCACCATTTCATGGATACTCTTACGAATGGCTTCTTTATCGGCAATTTCACTCAAGGTAAAGACCGTATCCCTCATCACCAAAGGCGGCTCGGCAGGGTTTAATACAATGATTGCCTTCCCTCGACTAGCGCCTCCGACCTTCTCTATGGCCTCCGCCGTAGTTTCGGTAAACTCATCAATGTTGGCACGCGTTCCGGGACCGGCAGACTTGCTTGAGATGGACGCTACGATTTCGCCATAATGCACCTTTGCGACGCGTGATACGGCCGCTACCATAGGAATTGTGGCCTGACCACCGCACGTCACCATGTTCACATTGTCGACGTTGATATTGGCATCGAAATTTACAGGAGGAACCAAATACGGTCCAACCGCGGCCGGGGTAAGGTCGATCATGCGCTTTCCGAAAGGTTTGATCTTTCCGTAATTGTACAAATGCGCTTTAGCAGAGGTAGCGTCAAACACCATGTCAATGTCCTCGAATTGAGGCATACGTATGAGGCCATCCACACCTTCATGTGTGGTGGCAATACCCATTCTCTCTGCCCGAGCCAATCCATCCGATTCGGGATCGATCCCCACCATCACAGACATCTCAAGGATGTCTGAAGTACGTATGATTTTAATCATCAAGTCGGTACCTATGTTTCCTGACCCGATGATGGCGACTTTAGTCTTATTCATATGAGCTTTCTTGAATGGTTATTCAGTCGTTCCGAAAGATACACTTACAGAACCTAGGCCTTCTATATTTCCGGTAAAGGAATCTCCAGGATTGACAGGCACCATTGGCCCAAGGGCTCCCGCCAAAATAATGTAATCCTTTTTCAACGGAGTTCCGAGCTTCGCCATGGTTTGCGCCAACCACAAGGCGGCGTTCAGTGGATTCCCCATGCAAGCTGAGCCGCGCCCTTGCGACACGACTTCGCCGGCTCGCATCATTTCCATTTTGCAATTCACGAGATCTAGGGATGCCCAATCGGTCACGGCATCTCCGATCACAAAATGACTTGCTGAAGCGTTGTCTGCAATGGTGTCCGTAATTCTGATGTCCCATTTTTCCACGCGACTACCAACGATTTCGATCGATGAAACAGCCGCTGAAATCGCATCTTTTAGTACATCCATGGTAATCTGTCCTGAAGGGAGGTCTTTCCCTAAGATGAAGCCCACTTCCATTTCCGCCTTCGGTTGAATAAGCTCACTCCATTGAACAGGAAGCTCTTGTGAGACATGCATGGCATCGGTGAGGACTCCGTAATCTGGCTGATCAACGCCTAATTGTCGCTGCACGGCTTCAGAAGTAAGTCCGATTTTCACTCCGACAATCGACTCACCTCTCGCGCGTTTTCTTTGGGTGTTGATGTCTTGTACAGCATAGGCGGCACCCAAATCATCGGTTCCGATAAGCTCTCTGACAGGAGCGCATGTTTTGCCTTGGTTGAGGCAATCCCACAGAAGATCAGCGGCTTGCTGAATGTTCATTGATTCATCCATGGCTGCAAAGGAACTCAAAGCAGTGGATACGACCTAAAAAACAGTACGATTATCGTTTGCGATATACGGCATCGCAAAACAGATGCGCTTCATCAAAGAATCGATTCATCAAGTCCAACGAAGTGTCACGCGTAATCACTTCCAGAGCAGCATCATCGTACTTTCTAGATATTTCCGTAAAGAGCTTCTCACCTTTGGAAAACTCGTAGTAACCATTTATAGCCTCGATCGTAACCCGCTGATCTTTCGTGGACCTTAGATAGCTGTACGCAATCCCATCTTCTTCGTTGTACACAGGGGCGTGCTCGAAATTTTGCACGACAAAGTCGCCGCCCAGTTCTCGGTTGATACGCTCCAAAACATTCAAATTAAAGGCGGCGGTAACCCCTGCACTGTCATTGTAGGCAGGGAGTACTATCTCTTTGGGCTTCTTCAGATCTACACCAATCAAGAGCGTATCTCCACTTTGCATGGTGGCGGATAAACGCTTCAAAAAATCATTGGCCCGATCATCGAGCAGGTTGCCAATATTGGACCCCATGAACAGAATTGCCTTGGGTCGATCTGATTTTAGATGCTCTAGCGCATGGAAGTATTCTCCCACAATGGGATCTACTTGCACGTTGGGAAACTCGAACGACACAGTACCTTTCAACTTATGAACAGCGTTTGAGGAGATATCTATCGGTCGATAAATGAACTTTTTTGGATCCAATTCTCGCAATAAATGGAACGTTTTTTGACCGTCACCTGCACCTAATTCAAACAGATCAAACGCTTCAAAGCTTCCTGTCAACGAATCGGCGAGTTGAGAAGTCTGCTCTTTGAATATCTCCTCCTCCGCCCTTGTCAGGTAGTATTCTGGCAACTGCATGATTTGGACAAATAGCTCATCGCCTCGTTTGTCATAGAACCATTTAGACGAGATCCGTTTAGGATCTTCCGCCAGGCCTTCTTTCAACTCCTGCTTAAACAAACCCAGATAATCACTCATGTTTCGCCATTCTGACACCGGAAAACTGCCACTGCATATTCGGGTGAAAAAAATTTCTGTAAGTCTTTCTAGAATGCCCTGCAGGAGTGGCCTTACTAGCGCCTCTTAGCACCATTTGATGCATCATGAATTTACCGTTGTATTCACCTACTGCCCCGTCGGGTCGTCGAAATCCGGGATAAGCCAAATAAGCACTATTCGTATGCTCCCAGCGCTCACCCCACTGAAAATGATCGCTTGCCACTTCCCATTCAGCTTCCGTGGGAAGCCGCAGCCCTTTCCACTCGGCAAAGGCAGCTGCTTCGTAATGACTTACATGGCAAACAGCTTGGTGAGGATTCACTGGGTGTAAGCCGCCCAATCCGTACTCCATCCACTGTCCATCCATCCAATGCCAGTGCAATGGCGACCTCACCTCGTTTCCTTGGATCCAAGCCCACCCCTCATCCAACCACAATTCATGGCGGGCATAGCCATCGTCCATTATAAATTCGAGGAAGTCTTCATTGCTCACCAAGCCATTTTGGACGGCATAAGGCTGCAAGTAAACCTTGTGTCGACGGAATTCATTGTCATAGCCAAACCCCACTCCATCGTGTCCTATCTCATAGATGCCAGCATCAATGGAGACCCATCCGTCGGAGGGCGTAATTGTTGATTCTAATCCGACACCCTCGCTGTAGACCGGAAATAACGGGTTGTTTCCAAGAATGTATTTGAGGTCCGTCCACAGCAACTCTTGATGCTGTTGTTCATGATTCAAGCCAATGGCCAATAGATGCATAAACCCTTTGTTGTTGAGCAAATCAGCAGAAGAAAGCAAATCAAGCATCGCCTTATCGACGTGTGCACGATAGCCCATTACCTCTGCCAAAACGGGCCTAGACATGGC
Source organism: uncultured Flavobacteriales bacterium (assembly GCA_943788725.1). Taxonomy (GTDB): domain Bacteria; phylum Bacteroidota; class Bacteroidia; order Flavobacteriales_G; family Salibacteraceae; genus SHAN690. The sequence goes on from CALSRJ010000001.1 coordinate 273,353, forward strand.
TCCACGCTGGTCGCGCTGCGTTCGATCACCCAACGTATTGTAGTAACTGTTAAAGAGATAGCCGAAGTGAGGATTAAAGGGCTTGTAACCCTTTCTAAAGTCTGTGAGAAGGAAGGTTTCAAAGAACCAAGACGTATGGCCCAGATGCCACTTTGGAGGGCTTACAAATGCTGCGGGCTGAGGAATATAATCTTCCACTTTCAGCGGAGCGCAGATTCTTTCCGTTTCGGACCGGATAGCTATGTAGGACGATGGGTTCATATCGCACTGAGAAGAACATCCTCTTTCTTCCTTTCAAACATTCTCTTTCTCATTCTTGGTCTTGAGCGATTCCTAATTCTCTAAGGTCTACACCGGTTAAAGCTGCATGCTCATCTATCAAAGCCCTCTTATAGGGACAGGAGGCCTCCTTGATCACCTAAAGCCAATTCACGCATGAGACGATTACCCATGATATATACGGCAGCATGCTCACCCATTGTGTTTTTAAGCGATTGCTGAATGGGTTTCAGGTAAGTGTCAATGGTTTCTTCTTCGTGCTTCTTTCTCGCTCTCGCAGCCCTTTGCTCATCTTTAGACATTTTAGGCGATGCAAGCTCAGTATCGCTCAATCCGCTTTTCAGCGCATCTTGACGCAATTGCTGCACTTGGCTCAGCAATTGACTTTTATAAGCTTCCGTATTGAGCGAACGAAGAGGTCTAGCCTTCTGATGAAATGACCGGATCGCAGCATCATCCTGAGCCAATTCGAGTAAATAATCCTTATCGAGTACTTGGTATGCCGGCCGCTTACTACGCTTAGCCAATTCCTCTCTCAATTCCATCAAACCCTTCAGCACATGCCATTGAACCTGTGTAAATCCATTGCTATCTCTAGGCTTCAAATGAGAAAGTGCATCTTGTTCGGTCGACTCTACCGCTTCCAATTGGCGTCGCTCCTCTTCCACCCAGTCCAGCATGTTTCGTTCCTTCAATGTCTTCTCTAGGGCGTCTTTCAAGTCAAACAGGTAAACCACATCTTCGGCTGCGTAACTCAACTGCGTTTCGCTCAGAGGGCGCTTCACCCAATTGCTTTTCTGAGAGCCCTTACTGGTATTAATTCCGAGGATTCGCTCGATCGCGTTGACGAGGGAAATCTGCGAATAATCCAAAAGTTTGGAAGCAATACTGACGTCGTAAATATTCCGCACTGAGCAGCCCATGGAATGGAAGAGACGGAGGTCTTCTCCCAATTCGAACCCGACCTTTTGAATCTTTGGATCCTCCATAAGAGGGAAGAATGTACGGACTTCCAAGCCCTTTGCAAGTGGGTCTATGATGTAACAGACCGCGCCGTCAAACACCTGCATAAGGCACATCGTAAACCCATACTGAAAGCGATTCTTATCGAATTCTAGGTCTATTGCAAAGCGCTCTGTGAGTGCGAGATAATCGGTGAGCTTTTGCAGCTCTTCTTGCTTATCGATGTACCGAGTCTTCATCGGGCGGCAATATAGTCGTTTCAAGTTGCTTTCTCGCCTCTTAATGAAGCGGTTCACACATCTCGAAAGGTCTAGTTGTACTCGGAAAATGAGACTTTCTTATCAACTTTCCCACCAGTCTGATTACTTTCGAACCGAATTCAGCAACGTGAGAAGAAAACTTGTTTACGCGTCGGGAATAGTGCTCGTGGCGACTTCTGTCGTCACTCCTTCCTATGCTCAGCGCGACGTTGCACTCCTTGCCTTACATGATAACCCATCCGAAGAAGTCGCCCCACCGACGAGTATTGATTTCGAAGCGCACAGAGTCGGATCAGACGTGGAGCTAAAGTGGGTGGTCTCTGGTTTTGTAAAGTACTTCTCCGTGGTGCGAAGTTTAGACCGTGAGAATTGGGAACCCATTCTTCACATGACCGGTTCTAACCAAACCTACCACAAAACGGAGTATTTCGACATCGACTACAATGTCCCCTCTTTCAAGCTCTTTTATCGAGTAAACAATGTGCTGTACAGCGGTGAAATCATCACTTCGAACGTCTCCTATGTTCCGCCTTATGACGATCTAACCAGCTTTGAGGAGCGCTTGATTAAAACGATTTCTGACCCCATTCAAGAGGGAATGCACATCGACCTTTCCTTTGTGAATTTTGAAGCCGAAGACCTTCTATTGGTTTTGAGGGACCAATGTGGCGTGGAGTTTTACGCGAAGGTGAAGTATGTACAAGGGGAGCAGACGTATGTAGTTACAGATGTCAGCGGAGACATACCATCGGGACAATACCTGATTACCGCCTCGAGCAAAAAGCACATTTACAGTTCTAAGCTACGCATTGAACTGACGGACTGAACATCCGAAGTAGCTCCCCGAATTTAGTAGAGATTAAGAGTGGCGGACAGTACCCAAGCGCTTGAACATAACAAGCACAGACAGGAAGAGTAACGCAAGTGCCGCAATGGCAAAGCGCAAGTAAAGTTGCGTTTTAGAGAGGTCTGCCCTAGCTGCTTTCAGTTCTTCGGCCAGTGAGTTGTTCACCCTAGACTTCTCTTCAAGGTTGTACTTTGCTTCAACGAATGCAATGAGTTCCTGATTCTTCTTGAACTCTTTCTCCTTGATGAAGGTCATCAGTTGCTTAGTGTACTTTTCAGCACCGTCAATATCTCCTAAGGCAGCATTGGCTTTTACCAATCGCAATAAGGTAGAATCTCGTTGATTCTCGTACTCAATGGAATCAGAAAGCACTAGGGAGTATTCTAACGCCTCTACGGCTTCTTTCATTCTGCCTAAGTGCATCAGGGTGTGCCCTCTTCTTTGGTTCACCACCACTTCTCCCGTGGCGTCATCGGTGAATTGATAGAGTACATCCATTCTCTTGTAGATGTCGAGTGCATCCTTGTACTTGTGCTGTGATTCCAGGGCATAACCTAATTCACTCATGCAAGACAATACGTAATGTTCTTCTTCTAACTCATCAAAGATCTCAACCGCCAATTTGAAATTGGTGATGGCACTGTCGAATTGATTCAGTTCGACTTCGGCCATTCCGATGGCCATGATGATTTGCGCCTCGTCTATTCCTCGTTGATCTTGATTCAATTCCAAGGCCAGCTTTAGTCGTTCTTTGGCGTCTCGATATCGACCACTCATTTGGCTTACGCCGCTCATGTTCATCAAAGCCGTGATCTGAGCAGAAGAGTCGTTCAATCTCTTACTTCGCTTCCATACATCATAGAAGCACTTGAGGGCTGGGCCGTAATCGTTGTGCATGCTCGCGCGCAGACCTACGATTGCAGCAACAGCGCTGGAAGCTGCGGCCAAACCGTCATCGGCGGAGAAGAAGGATCATCCTATGCCGCATGCAACTGGCCTTGGAAGATCGCAGGCAAATCAAAGAATTAAAAGAGAAGGTTTAAGGAGCCCTGCCTTCGGGCGGGGCATTTTTACCTTAGCCGATCTTTCTCATTCGAATACTGAGTGGTGTGATCTCCAAGTATTCGTCGTCTCGGATATACTCCATCGCCTCTTCTAACGAAAAGCGAATCTTAGGAGCAACCTTAGCGGCGTCATCGGTACCGGAAGCCCTCACGTTAGAAAGCTTCTTGCCTTTAATCACATTCACCTCCAGGTCGTTGTCGCGCGAATGCTCGCCAATTACCTGTCCTTTATAAACCTGTTCATTGGGATCAATGAAGAACCTACCTCGATCTTGCAGACGATCGATGGCATAGGTTAAGGCCTGTCCGACCTCACTAGAGATCAAGGCACCTTTTTCATTCACATCGATCTCACCTTTTACAGGCTTAAATTCTCGGAATCGGTGCGTCATTACTGCTTCTCCGGCTGTGGCTGTTAGGATTCTATTTCGCAGACCAATGAGTCCACGCGATGGAATGTCGAACTCCAAGTGTTGCACATCGCCCTTGCCCTCCATGATGAGAAGGTCTCCTTTTCTTTGGGTAACGAGTTCGATTGCTTTTCCGCTGCCCTCTTCAGGCACGTCGATCACCAATGTCTCATAAGGCTCACATTTGTGTCCGTCGATCTCCTTTACAATTACCCTTGGCTTTCCTACTTGAAGTTCATACCCTTCACGGCGCATGGTTTCAATGAGAATACTGAGGTGAAGGACACCCCGTCCGAAGACGTTGAATTTATCCTCACTATCTGTATCCTCTACCCTAAGCGCTAAGTTCTTCTCAGTCTCTTTATAAAGTCGGTCACGCAAGTGACGTGATGTAACGAACTTTCCTTCTTTTCCGAAGAAAGGCGAGTTGTTGATCGTGAAGAGCATGCTCATGGTCGGCTCGTCTACCTGGATGCGCTTCAAGGCTTCTGGATTATCAAAGGACGCAACGGTATCACCGATCTCAAAATCTTCCATTCCGACGATGGCGCACAAGTCGCCACTTCTCACTTTTTTCACTTGCTGTCTTCCCAGGCCTTCGAATACGAAGAGCTCTTTTACGCGATTTCGCTTCTTGGTGCCGTCTCTCTTCATCAGGAAGTAATCCTTTCCCTCCTCGAGATCACCTCGGTACACTTTACCTATGGCGATACGTCCCTTGAAACTGCTGAAATCCAAAGATGATATCTGCATCTGAGTATCGCCTTCCATATAAGGTGCATTCGGAATCTCCTCTATGATGGTGTCTAACAACTCAACAATATCGGTGGTTTGACGCTTCCAATCCTTACTCATCCAACCATGCTTGGATGATCCGTAGAGGGTTTCAAAGCTGAGTTGATCCTCCGAAGCATCTAGGTTAAACATGAGGTCAAACACCTGTTCGTGTACCTCGTCTGGACGACAGTTTTCTTTATCGACCTTATTGACTACCACGATTGGCTTCAAGTTCAATTCAACGGCTTTGCCCAACACAAAACGTGTCTGGGGCATGGGTCCTTCAAAGGCATCCACTAGAAGAAGAACGCCATCGGCCATCTTGAGAACGCGCTCCACCTCGCCTCCAAAGTCGGCGTGACCCGGAGTATCGATGATGTTGATCTTTACTCCTTTGTATTGAATCGAAACGTTCTTAGAAAGAATGGTGATCCCTCTTTCCCGTTCAAGGTCATTGTTGTCAAGGATGAGGTCGCCTGTTTCTTTTCGCTCATCAAAGAGTTGAGCGAATTGAATGATCTTATCTACGAGCGTTGTCTTGCCATGGTCGACGTGGGCGATGATGGCGATGTTTCTTATGGATTGCACTTGTTGTTGCCTTTGAATTTGCGGGTGCAAAGGTACTTCTAATTAATCCACTAAATAGCAGAGAAACAATTTATTAATGTCCGGAATTGTTCAACCTTCTTTGCACGACTTCCATCGACGAACATCACATTACAACGATCGTTTTAGTCTCCTCATTCTCCATTAACCCCTTAGGTAAGGCGTGAAGTATTTCTGCACGCAAGGCATTGATCAAGGAGGCTTTCAAACCAGAGCGTCGCGTTACGGTACTGATCTCTCGAACTGGATTCTTGTCACCGATGAATTTCACACAATCCAAACGGTCTTCGCTCAAGGCATCTAAGGCCAATTCTGGAATGATGGTGCTTCCTCCTTCCCTTTCCACCAAACGCATCAGGGTCTCGATAGAACCACTTTCGTAATTGACGTCCAAGCTTCTGAATTCGGTCTGATCAAGAGAACAAAGGTTGAAGGTTTGATTGCGGAAACAATTTCCCTCGCTCAGGATCCACAGCTTATTCTCTAGTATTTGATCAATAGAAACGCGATTGCCTAAATGCTTCGCGATTGAGGCATTTGCATAGAGTAACATCTTCTCAAAAAACAAGGGCGTTTCTTTTACACCTGCAGAATCCAACGGTGTTGAGAGTATTCCTACGTCTAAGTTTTCGTGTTGGAGTTTGTCAAGTATGACCTCCGTTTTGTACTCTGTGATGGATAATTCCACCTTCGGATACTTGCGTAGGAAGTCCCCGAGAAACAACGGAATCAAGTATGGAGCCAACGTGGGTATGATGCCAACCGACAAAACTCCAGCCACCCCTCCCTTGCTCTCCGAAATGATATCATCAATCACCCTTAAATCATCCATTGACCTTCGCGCCTGTTCCACAATCCGGCTACCCAATTCTGTGAATACCAAAGGCTGCCGAGAACGATCAATGATGATCACTCCTAGGTCATTCTCTAATTTTTTGATTTGCATACTGAGCGTGGGCTGTGAAACGTAGCAGTGCTCTGCGGCTTTGCTGAAATTCCTGTGCACATCAAGCGCGATCAGGTAGTTCAATTGCTGTATCGTATAGTTCATATCTATTCGAAGATAAAAACATATCGATTTGATTTAACAGCCTCAGACCTGGTCTTTCACAACCAAAAGAAAGTGAAGACACAAAGAGCGCAGCACTCTAAGGGCTTAAGAATTTATTAGCCAAGGAAGTAGAAATTATGCTGGATGCAAAAAGCGTATGTGAGCCAAAACATTCACAGGTAGTGGGTTGATCGATGAGAATGCGTTGTCACTCCCCTGACGGCGCCTTCTCTTTTTGTTATGCCGAACGAAAAACATTTAGGTTCTTTGCCGAATGAAGATCGGCGAGATGAATACCTTGAAAGTTCAGCGGACAGTGAGCATTGGAGTGTTCTTGGCCGATGACCTCGGTATGGAAGTCTTGCTCCCTAAGCGATATGTGCCGGACGGCCTTAAAGAAGAGGACACCCTAGATGTGTTCATCTATCGAGACTCAGAAGACCGCACGATCGCGACAACTGAAGTGCCAAAGGCAATGGCGAACCAACTCGCCTTCCTTGAGGTCGTGGCCATTTCTGACTTCGGTGCCTTCCTTGACTGGGGCTTGCCGAAGGATTTAATGGTTCCAAAAAAGGAGCAAACCCACTCCTTGCTCATCGGAAACACGTATTTGTTCTATGTGTACCTAGACAGTCTCACCCAGCGGATGGCGGCATCTACGCGTTTATCAAAGTTTTTATCTGAACCCCCAGAAAACCTAAAACCAAAGCAGGAAGTCGAGATCATCGTTTGGCAGAAACATGAATTGGGTTACCAAGTAGTGGTGAATGAGGAATGCCTGGGCATGCTGTACAGCGATCAAGTGCATGTGCCGGTGAAGGTTGGACAGCGCATGAAGGCGTATGTAAATCAGCTTCGTCCGGATGGAAGGGTTGATGTACTGCTTCAAAAGCCCGGCTATGACCACGTGGCAGATGCAAGCAAAGCCATACTGGAACAACTCAAAGCCAACGATGGAAGGCTAGACCTTACGGATAAGTCGTCTCCTGCTGAGATTGAAGGACTGCTCGGCATGAGCAAGAAATCCTTCAAGAAGGCAATCGGGGCACTCTACAAGCATCGAAAGATTGTAATCGAAGAAAAAGGAATTCGGCTTATTTGAGTTGACCTGCAATCCAAGCCGTGGTCCATGCCGCCTGAAAATTGAATCCTCCTGTAACACCGTCTATATCCATTACCTCTCCAGCAAAATAGAGCTCAGGCGCTAGCTTACTCTTGGAAGTCATCGGATCCACATCGCTTAGATCGATCCCACCAGCAGTTACAAATTCCTCTTTGAACGTCGTTTTACCGCGTACTTCGTATACATCGTTTGTCAGGACATTCAAAAGGCGATTGCGGTCTTTTTTCCCTAGGTCAACCCACCGCTTTTCGGGCGTAATCCCACTGCGTTCAACGAGCCATTCCCAAAGGCGTGATGGCAGTAAAGTGGGATTTTCATTGACAATCTTCTTTCTCGACGGTGTGACCGTTGCCCAATCGACAGACGCGCGCCATGTCTCTTCATCCACATCCCCTAACCAATTGATCTGCAAGTGAAAAGAATAACCTACTTCATGCAAGTGTCGAGCAGAAAACGCACTGGTTCTCAACACTGCCGGCCCGCTTAAACCCCAATGAGTGATCAGCACTGGACCGATAGATTCATGTTGGGTCCCCTGTACCCTGACCTTAACCCACTGGGCACTCACCCCTGCCAACGCACAGATCGAGGGGTCCGCCAAGTTGAACGTGAATAGTGAGGGTACGGGCGGGACAATCGTGTGTCCGACTTCACCAAGCCAGGCAAACCCTTCCAGTTTAGGACTTCCACCTGTCGCTACTATGAGCTTGTCCGCCTTGATAAGGTCCTCCTCTCCCCGCACTTCCCATACGCGTTGATCATCGTTCCACGCGAGCTTTTTCACTTTCGAAGACAAGCGCAACTCAATGCCCTTCTGCTTTGATTGCTCTACAAAGAGATCAATCACCGACTGGGAATCATCTGTGATGGGAAACATGCGCCCATCTGCTTCCGTCTTTAACCTTACACCTCTCGTCTCAAACCACTCCACCGTATCATTGACTGCAAAAGCCTGAAAAGCTTTCTTCAAGTAAGCGCCACCTCTGGGGTAATGACCTATTAAGTCTTTGATATTGAACGCGGAGTGCGTGACATTGCATCGCCCGCCGCCACTCACCTTCACCTTGGAAAGGATTTTATTGCTCCCTTCGAGAAGGACAACTTCGGCATTCGGATGGTGCTGCTTAGCAGAAAGCGCTGCGAAGAATCCAGCAGCTCCCCCTCCTATTACAACGACTTTCAGGAAACTCAATGCTTAAGGATGTATCGCTTATAATACGCTAGGACAATAGACGTAAGTGGAATCGCGATGATGATTCCGACTACTCCTAGGAGACTTCCCCATATACTGAGAGAAAGCAGGATGACCGCTGGGTTGAATCCGCTGAACTCCCCCATAAAATACGGGGTGAGTAAGATGTCTTGCACCAACTGCACAACCGTAAATACGAGTAGCACGAACAAAAGCATCATCCAAAAGCTCTCGTGCGTTTCAAGGGCGTGCAACGCGGCCAAACCAACGGCAGGGATGATTCCGAGTAATTGAGAATACGGAATGTAATTCATGATGCCTAAAACAATCCCTAGCGAAATTGCAAACGGGAGCCCTATGATCTTGAATCCGACAGCAAATAAGATGGCGACGCAAACCACAATTTTGGTTTGGGCTCTGAAATAGCCGTTCATTCCTTCTTCCATGTCATCAGCCAATTGCACTACAAAGCCTTTAAGTTTTTCAGGCAATAGTGTCTTCCAGTCTTTCGACATCCTGTCATAGTCAAGCATGAGGAAGACCAAGTAAAGCACATAAGTCACGATTCCAAAGAGTGCTCCTACAACACCAACCACACTCGACATCAAATCCCAAACACCCGTAAGTGCCGTAGCGGCTTTATCCATAAAGGCCTCCTGAGCAATCACATCCTGCCACTGTACGTTGCTCAAATGTCCATTGAGTTGAATAGCGATATCCTGAGGTATCCATGCAGGCCATGCCATGTTGCTCAGTTGGGTAGTGAGCAACTCTTTGAGGGATTCAATTTCTTCGGCAATGGCCGGGATGAAGATGATCATCGCGAAGACAAATGTCAAAAACAGGGCAGTGAGTGTAAGTAAGACCGAAGGCACTCTTCTGTGAAGCAAGCGCTGAGCCTTCTCAACAGTTGGCTCCAGCAGGTATGCGGTTAACCAAGCAGCAAAAAAAGGTATCAACACAGCGGATAAGGTGTCGAGCAAAAAGTAGATGCCGACCACAACGAAAACTCCGAGAAGCAACCGGACAAAGCGGTCGAAGTCGAATGGTTTGTCGAAGATCATGTGAACAAAGATGAAGAATTGAAAGGTATTGAACTACGAAACACTACATGATCCATTCATTCAGAAAAGAGCAGTCGGCAGACTTTTCACTCAAGTCCACTTCGCTAGAAGGGTAGCGCATTGAAGACTTAGGAAACAGTGACGTGCTGGGATCCCTTTACCTGGATGCTGCCTGAGACGAGATATGGATCCGGCTTCACCATCCATCCCAACTAGACGTCATAGAAATTCTAGCGAACTTCTCCTATCGCTTCCCTGATCGGATCAAGATTTCAGAGGTATTCAACTGATCACCCTGCCTTGACCGAAATAGGTGCACGCAGCAATGAGTTGAACCTGCTGATCCGAAACCACGCATTTCATCCTTCCTCCCCTCGGACTCACTTGATGTGCTTCAAGGCTGACTTTATTCAAACGCTGCGACCAAAAGGGCGCTAGCACCATATGGGCACTTCCCGTTGCTTGATCTTCCTTGTGGATGAAACTGGGTAGAAAGACACGTGAGACGAAGTCGGCATCACTTCCTTCAGCCGTTACCGCAAAGCTGAAAACACCTGACTCCAATAATGGTGGCCAATTCGGCTTGAGTGCCGAAATAAGTCTATGATCCTTCATGAGGACGATGTGTTTATTGGCCGAAGGGAAGTATGCCAGCACATCCTCTCCAAACCCGTCTATTAACCACCGAGGCACGGAACTCTCATCACAAGAGATGCCATCACCTAGAATGCTTACACGACCCCCTACCCGCATCCCCCTCAGCGCCCCGCCTTTGTAATGAAATGACACTTCATCTAGCCGATGATCATCATCTAGCAGCACCTGAGTAGCTGCCAAGGCACCATGCCCACACAGATCGATCTCTGCTTCTGGTGCAAACCACCGAATGTTGTAGACACCCGCACTTTGCCTTTTTACAAATGCCGTTGCGGGTTGATTGAAATCTTGTGCAATGAGAAGCAATTTCTTCGCGTCGCTTATGTCATCGGTAAAACAGACACAGCATGCATTGCCGCGAGCTCCCTCACCGGTAAATACATTCAAGAGTTGAAACGTGTTAATCTCGTGCATTGAGCGAACATAAAAAAAGGAGCCCCAACCGGAGCTCCTTTCATTATCATATTACTCTTTTGTTCAGGTCCAAGCCGGATCTCCCAACTTTCGTAGTGTACGCTGATGAATCTTCAAAGCCTCTCGGAAGGATGCAACGGAGCGATACGGCAGCGAAAACTCTCTTGCCGTCTCCTTTACAATACTTGAAATAGCTGGGTAGTGCACATGACTCACATTTGGAAAAATGTGGTGCTCCACCTGATAATTCAGTCCACCGCAATACCAAGTAAGAATCTTATTAGTCGGAGCGAAGTTTGATGTGGTAGTCAATTGATGGCTCTCATAACTCTCTTCGATCACCTCACGATCATTTTCAATGAATTCATGGTCTTCCATGACGTGTGCTGGTTGAAAGATCATGGCAAGCATCAATCCACCAATCATATGCATCACAACGAAGGATCCAAGAACCACCCACCAAGCATACCCCATTACCATTGGTAAAACGATCATGTAACCGATGTAGAGCACCTTGGAAACAGCAAGAAATATCATGGTTCCCCAGTATGTCGCTCCTTGAGCCTCAACCAATCCCATGCTGTGGTATTTGTTGATGCGCTTAAAATCCTTGATGAATACCCAGCTGAAGGTCATCAGGGAGTACAAGAACCAAGCATATAGATGTTGTCCACGGTGACGCGCCTTCCAAGGCTCCTTGGGTGTGAATCGCATGACATGTCCACCTTCGAGGTCTTCATCAACACCATGAACATTTGTAAAGCTGTGGTGAAGCACGTTGTGCTGAATTTTCCAGCACAGATAATGACCACCAATCAGGTTCAAGGAATATCCAAACAATTGATTTACCCAACTCTTGTCCGATAAGGATCCGTGATTTGCATCGTGCATAATTGCTAAGCCTATCCCTGCAACCCCTACACCCATCACCACAGACAACAGCAAATATTGCCACCCTGTAACTTCCGCGAATAAGATCACGAAATAAGGAATGAAATAAAGGGAGAACATGAAGAGCGCCTTAACCGCTACCCGGACATCACCGGTTCGCTTAATGCCTTTGTCTTCAAAGTATTGATTTACTCTCTTTCTGAGAGTTTGCGAGAAGTCACGTTTGCTTTTGCGGTCAAAGCGAGGAGCTGTTGCTATCAAATCAAAGTGTGTTAATGAAACGAGGGTTCTTTAGTCGATGGATACGATCTTGATGTCGAAGGTCAGGTCCTGACCTGCAAGCGGGTGATTCGCATCCAGCGTTATGCTTTCTTCGGTCACTTTTGTGATCGTAACTGGTATCTGACGGCCATCTTCAAGGTTCGAAACCAAGCGCTGACCTTCATGTGGCTTTAAATCTTCTGGGATAGAAGTCTTTGGGACTTCGTAAACGAGTTCTTCGTTTGGCTCTCCATAAGCCTCAGCTGATGGAATAGTGAATTTCTTGGCTTCATCGACTTTCATTCCTATGACAGCCTTGTCAAATCCTGGAATTACTTGTCCTCCACCAACTTCAAAGCTCAGTGGCTCACGTCCTTCAGAAGAGTCAAACTTGTCTCCATTGGTAAGTGTTCCTGTGTAGTGAAGTGATACAGTGTCGTTTTCTTCGACGATCTTCATATTTCTAAATTGAAAATTATTGTTTCGAAGAGCAGTATAGTTATGCCCTTAAAGAATTTGTGCAAAGGTACGGCGCTTTAATTAGTCATCCAACCTTAAGGGAAGGACTATACGCAACGTATTGTTCAAAACTGTTATTGAATTGGCGGATCTAGCCACCAACAGGGTAATAAACCTTGGTGAGCCACTTGCTCGGATCGGATTCTTCTTCCGGGTCAGTAACATACTCTTCGATGGCCACCTCCCCCATCTCAACGCCATGCCATTTCATATACTCTTCGATGGCCAAGTGAGCCTCACCCGTGCCTTCGTACGGACCGTAATGATCTACAACCAAGGCCTTACCAGATACCTCAACCGTTTGCAAGCCATCGATGGAACCTGCCAGAACAGGAACCCCAGCCATGACGATGGTTGATCGCTCCTCTTCGTTCCACTCGAAATACACGGCGGAAGGCATCCCCACGATTTGAAGTCCAGAAGCACCGACCTTCTTAAACAAGGGTTCAAAAGTGCCCGCAAAAAACGCCTCCATTTCATCCCAAGAAATGGTGTCGATCACTCCAATGTACATACGGGGCGCCATTTCTTCAACATTCACTTCTAAGTTTCTGAAGGTGTGTTTGGTAGCAGCCTCCTCCTCTGTGATGGATTTCAGTTGGTCTACCCCTTTTTTGAAATCTGGACCGAGCATCTCGTCCATATTAAACATCAAGTTCATGGCATTCAAGGCATAAGGTATATGGTCTTTGTATGCCCAGGTGACCTCGACCCCTTCCTCTCCCTGTTTAATCGTTGTCGTAGCTTCCGCGTCTGACTCCCATGGCCGAACGAAGTGCAAGTGTGTGACCACTGCATCATCGCTGAGCGACACGATCGTTTGACTCCCTTCACCAACCAACGAATCTTCGCCACTCTAGTAATAAACCGCTCCTTCCTGCCCGTCGTTCTCGATGGAATACTCGAGATTTGGATCTCGATCGTGCCATGGAGACCACTTCAACATCCCCTCGAATGATTTGACATTGGCATGTACTGCCTCTAAAGGAGCGTCGATGACCACGGAGCGGTGTACATGATTTTCAGATGGTGCGATCAGGGCTACAATCAGAAATAGTATAACAATCGAAATGACCATTACACCTAGTATTTTAATAACCTTCATAGTGGTAGGGTGTTGTTTTGTAGTTGATTATACCAATAATAAGCAAATTTCTCTGCTTGGAAGCAAACCCACTTTTGCGTTGATTTGAACTATGAAAGCACGCCTCTTCAGTGCACTGGCACTACTCATCCTTCTTCAGGTAGCCTGTTCCGACTCGATTGATCCTTCGAAGTTCACCACGCCATTCGAGCAATCCGATTCTTTGGAAACGACAACCTATGCCGAGGGAATTGCTTGGTGGAGAGCTCTTGAAGAGGCTTCGCCCTATGTCTGTATGCGAGAATTTGGAAAGACAGATGCGGGGTTACCGCTGCATGTAGTTATTGTCAACGCAGCGCGCAACTTCAGCAAAACGCAAATTGGAGAAAGTGGCAAAACAGTGCTCTTGATCAATAACGCCATTCACCCTGGAGAACCCGATGGTGTTGACGCCTCAATGATCTATGTCCGCGACCTTGTTGCTAGTACAGATTTCAAAAAGACTTACCAAGACGTCGTTTTTTTAATCATCCCATTCTATAATGTGGGTGGCGCCCTCAATCGAAATTGCTGTAGTCGAGCAAACCAAAACGGACCTCTCTCCTATGGATTCCGGGGAAACGCACGAAACTTAGACCTGAACCGAGACTTCACGAAAGCAGACAGCAAGAACGCTCAGTCCTTCCTCGCATTTTACAATCAATGGAATCCGGATGTATACCTCGAAACACACGTGAGCAACGGCGCTGACTACCCTTATACCTTGACCTACCTTCTCTCCCACCCAAAAAAGCTCACCCCTCCTCTAGACGATGCGATTGAATCGCTCTTTTCCAAGCCATTGGAAACGCTAATGGAAGCGCAAGGCGATCCAATCATCCCCTATGTAAATGTCTTCGGAACAAGCCCCGATAGCGGCTACCAGCGCTTTTATGATTCTCCTCGTTACTCAACCGGGTTCACCGCACTCCATCACGCCATTGGACTGCTTACCGAGACCCACATGCTAAAACCATTCAAACAGCGCGTAGCGTCCACCTTGCGTTTCATGCAAAACCTTGGAACGCTCGTCGCACAGAACAGCCAAACCATTCAATCCTTGCGTTCGCAAGCCATAGAAAACAGTCGAAATCAAGATGATTATGTACTTGATTGGCAAGTAGATGAGTCTAATCCATCAAAGCTTATGTTTAGAGGGTATAGAGCCTATACAGACACGAGCGAAGTAACGCAACAGCCTCAGCTATACTACGACCGAAATGACGTATGGGAAGCGGAAATCGACTACTTTGACAAACTCATCCCAACCGTTCGAGCCAAGGCTCCCTCCTACTATCTAGTGCCCCGCGCTTGGCCTGAAGTGGTCGACCGGTTGAAGTGGAATGGCGTAGAAATGAAGCTGATCGATCGAGACACAACGCTAGATTGCGGTGTTTACTCCATTGAAGACATGGAAACCAGCGAAACCCCCTATGAAGGACACTACAACCATCATCACACCCGCGCTTCGAAGGAGCTCAGAACAGTAAAGATTCGAAAGGATGAATACTACCTCATTTCGCTCGATCAACATTCGAAGCGCTTCCTCTTAGAGGTACTAGAGCCGGAGGGACCAGATTCATACTTCAATTGGAATTTCTTCGATGAAATTCTACAGCAAAAGGAGTGGTTTAGCTCTTATGTGTTTGAACCAGAAGCCGCAGCCATGCTAGATGACCCAGAAGAAAAGGCTGCCCTAGACGCGTTCATTGCTACCAATCCTTCATACCAAGACAACGCTTTCGCCAAGCTCTACTTCCTTTATCGTCGCAGCGACCACTATGAACGAGACCGCTACATGACCTACCCGGTATTTAGGATTGAGTGAGGCTAGGGACATATTAAAAAAGTACTGGGGTCACGACGACTTCAGACCGTTGCAGCTCGACATCATCGAAAGCGTGATGGAGGGAGAGGATGCGCTGGCGCTGCTCCCGACGGGAGGTGGAAAATCGATCTGTTTTCAAGTCCCTGCATTGATGAATCCGGGAATTTGCATTGTGATCTCCCCGCTGATCGCATTGATAAAAGACCAGGTGTCCAATTTGCAGGAACGCGGAATCAAAGCGCTGAGCGTGACTTCTGAACTCGACGCTTCTGGTTTAGACGCCGTATTTGATCGCTGTATCTATGAAGAGGATGTGAAGTTTCTATACCTCTCTCCCGAGCGCCTTAAGACGGACTTAGCAAAGCAGCGCATTCCCCAAATGAATGTAAACCTCATTGCCGTTGATGAAGCACACTGCATCAGCGAATGGGGATATGATTTCCGTCCTCCTTACCTCGAAATAGCAGAGGTGCGTCCCTTGATTCCCAATGCGCCCGTACTTGCCTTGACCGCAAGCGCGACCCCTATGGTTGTGAAGGATATCCAAGAGCGACTCCACTTTAAGAAACCTAACCTTTTCCAAAAGAGCTTCGAAAGGGAAAACCTCTCCTACTTCATCGACTGGAACGAGGATAAACTCGGTAAGATCGAGCGCATTGCGAAGAAGCAAAATGGCTCTGGCATCATCTACGTGCGCAGCAGAAAAGGCACCGAACGCATTGCGAAAGCATTGGAAAGACGCGGATTGAGCGTGGATTATTACCACGCTGGCCTCGACAGTAAAGTGCGCACGAACAAGCAGGAACGTTGGATGCGAGGCGATATACAGATCATCGTTGCCACAAATGCCTTTGGCATGGGCATCGACAAGCCAGATGTTCGGTTTGTCATTCACTGCGACATTCCAGACACCCTTGAAAATTATTACCAAGAATGCGGACGCGGTGGAAGGGATGGAAACAAAGCCTTTGCCATTTCAGTCTTGACAAAGCAGGATGTTGATGCTTTTGACGAAAAATCCTTGCAAGGCTTTCCCGAGAAGTCGACCATCAAGATGGTATACGACAGTTTGGGCAGTTTTTTAAACCTCGCCATTGGAAGCGGAAAGGACGAAACCTACGCTGTGGACCTCGAAACGCTTGGAGAGCGTATCAAGCTGGATTTCCGAACGCTCTATCTCTGCTTGCGTTTCTTGGAACGCGAAGGCTACCTCGCCCTTCACGAGCGCTCTTTTGCATCATCTATGGCTCACATCATCGCCCACCCCGACGCCGTATTTGATTTACGTGAAAAGGGAGAGCGCGGCGGAGAAATGATCGATGCGTTGCTCCGGTCTTACCCGCGTTTGTTCGAAGAGTCGGCACGCATCAGTGAATGGACACTTGCGAAACGATTACGCCTCCCAAAAGACACCGTGGTAGAAATGCTGAAATGGCTCACAGAAGCCGGTTACATCACCTATTCTGAAGGCAGTGAATTACCTAGGATCACTTATACATGTGAGCGACTGGCTTCAAAAAACGTGCGCCTATCTGATGAACATTATCGCCTTAGAAAGCACGTCACCAAAGAAAAGTCTGAGACCATGCGCCATTACATTACGGCACAGCACAAGTGCCGTTCTAGGCTCATCTTGGCATACTTCGGCGAAACCGACGCGGTGGATTGTGGCGTCTGTGATGTCTGCCTAAAGCACGGCCGAGGATGAGATTGATCGGATTTAGCATGGCGGCAGCTTCATTGCTCGTCTCGTTCGCATCGGCCTTCGGACAAAGGGTAACACTCATCGATGCTGAGCTTCACGTTCCGGTTCCTTACGCCACAGCAGAGTGGTTAGGGTCTGGTAGAGGTGTCGTAGCGGACGCATATGGCCGAATCGACGTAACAGACGCGCCTTCTGGTGTTCAACTACGCATTCGTTCTATTGGTTATCACGTCTGTATTCGGGTATTGGACTCCATCTCTGCTGACACGATTCAATTGCGCTCCAGTATCAAACAGCTGGATGAAGTGGTCGTTCGCCTCCTCTCTCCCCAAGCATACATCAAAAGGGCAATGAACAAGCTGAAAGAAAATTACAGCTTAGACTCCTTTGCTACAGAGAACTACTATCAGGAAATGCTTGTTGAGAACGAGGATGTAATCAACCACTTAGAGGCATTCATAGAGGTTCACCATCCGGGCTATGAATCGGAAAGGGATTCCTTTGATGTACGAATCAAGGCGGCCAAAAAATCGGACGCTGCCACCTTGAGTTTTATGACCAGGGAGCAGGAAAAGGAGCGAAAAAAGGAATGGAAGGTCGCGCGAAAAGAGGGACGCCAAATGGACGAAGACACCTTTGAGTGGCCGCTCGAATTGGCCAGCCCTCCCCTTTTACTCTTGATCGACCCGCTGCGCCACAGTGACGAAAAAATGACCGTAAACGAAGACAACGTTCAGTTTTTAGACAGCTCAAACGCTAGGTTTTACAATTACTGGTTTGGAAAGCCTGTCTCTGATGGAGAACGGACCCTGATGGTGATTCACTTTGATCAACGAGAGGATGTGAAGCGATCCATGCTAAAGGGCACTTTGTGGATTGACCAAGAGACCGATGCATTTGTGAAAATATCTTTTGGACTCAGCGAGCGTGGCCTGAGACATTTGGTGCCTGGATATATGAAAGCTGCTCTTTGGGTATACGGCTTGGATTACGCATTGAAGGAAACGCTCTTTGAGTTTGAGTACGCACCCTTCGGAGATGAATGGAGGCTTCATACCACCCGCCTCAAAGCGAACGTTTGGTTGGAGAAAAGAAGGCTTTTCAATCCGAACGAAACCAGTGATTTTAATTACAAGTGTGAAATGATTACGACACGCACTTCATCCATTCAAACGCCATTTGAAAGTGACCGTAAATACGACACAAAAGAATTGCTGTCTGATCAACTGAAAGAAGTGTCGGATGCGGAATGGAAAGCATTGAAGAAGGAAAGTCGAAACTACTATTGATCAAAGGCGACTACTACCCTTCCTTGAGTTTGTCCTTTTAGGATAAGGTCCATTTGATCCGTAATCTGCTCCAGAGGAATAAAGCTTCCATATGAAAGCAGGTCATCGATCTTCCACGCGCCGCTTAGTCTTGCCCAAATCTCTTTGCGCAGCGTCATTTCTGTTTCGGCAGAATCCACACCAAGAATATTGATGCCGTTCAACAAGAAGGGATACACCGTCATGTTCAGTTCATGCGAAGCGACCAAACCACAGCTCGCGACACTGCCATGGCGCTTGCACGCTTTTACGCAAGTGGCAAGGGTGTTCCCTCCCACGGTATCGATAGCGCCGGCCCACTCGCCCATGAGAAGAGGTCTTCCACTTTGATCGTTGGCAAAAGACCTGGACTCAATGCGTGTGGCTCCGAGCCGCTTTAGAAATGCATGCGCCGTTTCGTTTCCTGTGGATGCAATGACCTCGTATCCAGCCTTCGCCAAAATGCCAACTGCCATGCTACCCACACCCCCCGTTGCACCCGTCACGAGGATCTCGCCTTGGGAGGGGGACTGCCCCATACGTTCCATTTTATAGAGACTTAATCCAGCGGTGAATCCAGCCGTGCCATACACCATGGCCTCTTTCAGGGAAATACCGACTGGCATAGGAACCACCCATTTAGCGGGCACGCGAATGTATTCTTGAAATCCACCAGAGGTATTCATCCCGAGGTCGTATCCTGTAACCAGCACTTCGTCTCCTGGCTTGAAATTGCCGTTGTTACTCAGAGCCACTACCCCGCAGGCATCCACTCCTGGGGTGTGAGGGTAGTATTTTGAAATGCCTTTGTGTCCAGATGCGGATAGTGCATCCTTATAATTGAGACCGGCAAAATGATTCTTAATGAGCACGTCACCCTCGGGAAGGGTACCTATTTGCTTTTCTTCTATCGCCCGGGAAAAGGTGCCGTCAACAGATTCACGCACGACGAGCGCCTTGAATGTAAATTGATCATCCATGGCCTCGAAGGTAGAAAC
Source organism: uncultured Flavobacteriales bacterium (assembly GCA_943788725.1). GTDB lineage: Bacteria > Bacteroidota > Bacteroidia > Flavobacteriales_G > Salibacteraceae > SHAN690. The sequence goes on from CALSRJ010000001.1 coordinate 292,692, forward strand.
TTACGAGGATTGATCTAGTAGCTAATCAGGCTGAGATCACCCGAAACTTCTCCAATTCCCAATCCGAAGCAAAACGCTGCAGTCCAAGAAAGGCATCCCAAGAAAGCACACTTCCATTGCATGCGATTCCCTCCTCTTTGGTAATTAAGAATTCACCAAAGGAAACATCTCTGATCACCTCGCTGTTCTTTGAGGTAATCGTAAGCCTAGGCTTCAGCTCATTGACCTGATCATTGATCGAACGGTTGCCAGATAGGTGGATTACATTCACCCCTATTTGTTCCGCTGCCAAGTACAGCAGCAGGGAATCTGAATAAGCCAACCCATAGATCGCCAGGCGATCTCCAGAGACCACTCCTATCGAAATCAGAGCACGAGCCACTTCGTTCATGCCTAAACCAATATCACGGAGCGAGATCACAGCCCCGAAGTCATCTTGTAGTTTCACTTCGATCTGTTCCTTTTCACTTTTGTGAAGAATCTCTGCTGCAGAGATGGCTGGCGATTCAACCTTACCAAACACTTCTTGTAACACTTTCATGACCGCAAATATTACCAACCTAACCTAGCGACCGAGGTGGGTTTTGAGTTTAATATCAACACCTTTATAACCAACAACCCTATCCAAGTATTCTCCCACTTGATAGCGATACGTCTTAGAGCGATTGTTGGTCAATCCTTTGATTTCGACCACCTGATCGGCCTTCTGATCTACATAGATTTCCACTACGCTTTCTGGGTTATTCACGGTGAACACGTGCTCCAATTGATTGACTTCTTCCAAGTTATTAATGATTGGTTTCGTCAAGATTACACTTAGTTATGGTAATTTATACTGTAAGTTAGCGAATGTTGCATATCATTGCCTAATCCTCAATGAGGGATGCTGAAAAATGAAGATTTGTCAACCCAAAACACATGAGAATAGATATTGATAAAACGGATCGCCAAATCCTTACTTACTTGATCGAGGATGCCCGCATGCCCTTCACGGAGATCGCAAAGCACCTTGGGGTAGCGCCCGGGACCGTGCACGGAAGGGTTAAAAAAATGGAAAGGCGAGGGATTATTACGGGTGCCACGCTTACCGTGAATTACGAAACCGTCGGCTATGCTTTCACATCGTACGTCGGGTTGATACTCGCCAAGACCATTGATGCCGAGAAGATCATGACAGGGTTGCGTGAAATTCCAGAAGTTACGGTTGCGCACATTGCCACCGGGCAATTCTCAATCTTCTCTAAGATAAGGTGCCGAGATACCCATCACGCGAAACAGGTAATTTTCAAGATGAATAGTCTTCCGGGAGTGCTGCGTTCCGAGACGATGATCAGTTTAGAAGAGTCTATCAACGACAAGAAAAGACTCTTTAAAGACATTTTCGAACTTCCGATATGATCAGACGCGGTAGCAGAATGCGTTGATGTTCATACCGGCTCCAACGGAGGCAAAAAGTGCGACATCTCCGGGTGCAACGACATGTTCAGGCAACTTACCGTGCACTACCCTGTCATACAATGTAGGGACTGTAGCTACAGAGCTGTTTCCCAATTCATGCACGCTCATCGGCATGATGTTCTCTGGCACTTCTTTGATGTTGTAGAGTCGATATAAACGCTTAATCACCCCTTCATCCAACTTCTCATTGGCCTGATGAATGAATATCTTATTCACCTCTCGTATATCTATATTGGCGTCGTCAAGGCACTTCTTCATCGCAACGGGCACGTTGGTCAAGGCATATTCGTACACCTTCCGGCCTTTCATCTTGATGTATCGGACCCGTGGATCTGATTCCGGATAATTCGATTTTCCTAAGTACAAGTAAAAAGCTTCGTCAAGCGTATGACTCATGGCAGCAGTAGATAATATACCACTGTCTCGACCGGTTTCATCGAAGCGAAGGATACAAGCTCCTGCTCCATCCGAAAAGATCATGCTATCTCGATCGTAATCATCCAAGACCCGAGACAGGGTCTCTGAGCCAATGACTAACGCCGTCTTAGCTGAACCTGCCCGGAAGTATGCGTCGCATTGAATAACTCCTTGCACCCAACCCGGACAGCCAAAAAGGATGTCATAGGCCACGCAAAAAGGATTCTCGATTTTGAGGGCATGCTTTACTCGGGAAGCAAGAGCTGGCAAAACATCGGTCTGAATCGTATGCTTCTTAACATCACCAAAATTGTGGGCGAAAACGATTTGATCGATCGTTTCCGGATCAATCCCAGCATCCTCAATGGCTAGTTTTGCGGCAATCGTGCCAATCACAGAAGAGGCCTGATTCTCATCGATGTACCTGCGCTTTTCGATTCCTGTGATGTTCTGGAACTTCTCTGTAATTACTTCTGGAGGGGTATCTATCGGCTCTTGGCCTTCCGTGTAGAAATGATGCCGTTGAAAATGATCATTATCGACGACGTTCGGCGGCAAATAGCTACCCGTTCCTATGATCTGTGTTCGTTTCATCGCATCAACTTTACATCAATAGTAAGATGCTCCGCATTCCTAGACAACTTGACTTGACAAATAATCTGAAATGTTGAAAGTTTTAAAATTTCGAGGCCCTTCCAGTGGAAATTTGACAATGCGACGCTTGTCACTGAATTTGTACCCTTGTAAATGAAGCGCATGAAGAACCTTATCTACTTCCTGATTTCGCTTAGCCTGTTGAACGGCTTCTCTCCAAAGGCATCCGCCCAAAAGCCGCTGTCGGTGGAAGAATTGCACGACTACGCTGACTCTGTGCTAGGACCACCTGACCTCCTGGTACAGGGAAGGATCTATCCTGGCACCAATCGATCTGCAGAAGGCCACCCTTATCTTTTCAGCGATTCCTTTACCGACGCTACCCTCTTCATTAAGGACTTGAAGTATGAAGACATTCCCGTCTTGATTGACTTGGAAAAGGATCAATTGGTGATGCGCTATTCGATCAAAGACGTTTATCGGTACATCATGCTTTCAGAAACGGTCATCGATTCGGTGCATGTATATGATCGACACTTCATTTCTTCCCAACTCACACCGCTGTGGAGCCGCGCACATCTTCCTGAGGTTGTTTACCGCGGTCAATACATCTTGCTCCGGCAATACGAAAAACGATTCATCGGCACCTACTCTGATTTCACTCCGCACGGCAGGTTTTCGAAGTTAGAATCGAAACTTTACCAGATCAACGGAGACGAAGTGCTGACACTGCGAAGAAAGAAAGACCTGCTTGCGTTGACAAAGGACTCCAAAGCCGCCAAGCGTGAAATGCGACGGTTGAGATTCCACCTCCGTCGTGCCAATAATGAACAGCTCATAGCAGCGATGAAATGGATAGAGGATGCGAAGTAGGCAGGCGCTTATCATTCTCTTTTTGGGATGTCTCCTGTCATACCAAGGAATTGCCCAGGCAGACGTCCAGCTTCCAAAACACTTGCCTAATAAATCGCTGAGTGAGCTTGCGCTTTGGGCAAACGACTCTGCCCATGTGCGGATTTATGTTGACCCATCGATTGAAGGGCTAATCATCTCCTCTGAGCAGGAAACCACACCTAGCCTCCTATCTGTGCTAACTTCCTCCGCGCGCAAATCGAATTTCCATGTTCACACCGACGAGAGAGGCTTCAGCTTACCTCAAACCTCTGGAATTCACCAAGTATTTGTGTGCGCTCTCCGGTCCGATAAGTCTGTGGATGTGTTGATCAAGGATGAATTCTCTACCGCTGAAGGTCATCTCGAATGGAAGCCAGATTCCTTCATCAAAACAGGTTTGTCATTGGATGAGGCATTCATCAATCATCAGATTTGCAGTGGTCTTATGAAGGAATGGGTGCAACCCATGGCTTCAGACACCGCAAGGTCTCCTCACCCGCTAAATTCACCGACTGCCCGCATTCAAACTGTCGACTATGTAGCGTTAACATCCGTCAGCCAGATGCTTGACGAAATTGTCCCCATGACCTCTGCGAGGAAAAAAGATGGAATTCCCTATGTACATGTCTTTAATCCAGGCACCAAACGTTCGTACGACGAACCCCTGCTGATGGTTGACCACCTCCCCGTGCAAGACGCCACTACCTTTCTCAACACTGCGATTGACAAGGTGTCTAGCGTAGACGTATTTGCGGAAGAGCTTGTCATTGGCAAAGAAATATTTCAAGGAGCGGTAAACCTGAACACACACGCTAGTGGAGCTCAAAGCACGTCCTTGCCCAAGAATTGCATAGTTGTTGAATACGCTACGCTCACGTATTTCGACAACGACAACAACGGTCCGGAAAATGGGGCGCTGAACATTTGCAACACTCTGTTTTGGAGTGTTTTAAAGGATGACAGCTCATCCATGGATATACCCTTTCAAAAAGGCTCAGGAGACGAATACAGCTTGCTCGTCACAGGTTATCGAGACGATGGCACCACTTATTTTCAGACAGTCTCCTTGAAATAGGTTCATCCGATGACTGGAGAGCAAAGCCTACATTTAAACTGTGAGCAGAGGATTTGTTAAAGAAGACGATCAGGAGGAACCTCCATTTGTGCCACCAAGGGCTTCATTGCCCCTTGGGGTGGATAATTATGTCACTTCGGAAGGATTTGAACTCTTGAAACAGGAAAGAGAGGAATTGCTCCAATCTCGCAAGAAGACGCTCTCGCTGAGTGAGCGGGATCGCAGAAGAGAAAACACCGTCATCGACGTGAAGATATCCCAGCTGGATGAGCGCATCGATTCTGCACAACTCATTGAGCACAATGAACATCCGAGTGAAGTTCGGTTTGGGGTTGAGGTCAGTTTCAAGCCTGTCTCCCCCAAAGGACCTCTCCGAACATTCAAGATCGTCGGGGTAGACGAAGCCAATATTCGTGTGTTGAAGGTTTCCTTTACGGCGCCTATAGTTCAGGCTATGATGGGAAAGCATGTCGGAGACACCTTTGCCTTTGAGCAAGCTGGAACACCCATTCAGTTCGAGATCACCAACATAGCATGATCAATCGTCTGCGTCCTTCAAACGGTCTTTGACGTACTCGATTTCAGTCTTACCGTGTGCCACGGGTTTGCCATCTTCACCCAGTGCCACCATGGTGATGTTGTCAATACTAATGATGGTTTGTCGGGTCATTTTGTTCCTCACCTCGCACGATAGCGTGATAGAGGTTCTACCCCACTTTGCAACCTCGATTCCAATCTCCACAATGTCTCCCTGCTGCGCGGCAGAAACAAAATTGATATCTGACATGTATTTGGTAACCACCCGTTTGTTGTCAAGCTGAATGATGGTATAGAGTGCTGCCTCCTCATCGATCCACTGTAATAGCCTCCCCCCAAAAAGGGTTTCGTTTGCGTTTAAATCTTCGGGTTTTACCCATTTTCTCGTGTGAAACTTCATAGGGCTCCTTCTACAATATCATTTACTACCTCTGGATCGAGCAACGTACTGATGTCGCCCAGTTTATCTGGCTCGCCTTCGGCTACCTTCCTAAGAATGCGGCGCATGATTTTACCCGATCTTGTCTTTGGCAGGCCCTTGACAAATTGAATCTTCTCCGGCTTGGCGATTTTACCGATTTGCTCCACTACCGTTTCTACGATTTCCGCGCGGGCCGTTTCACGGTCGTCAGGAAACGTATCGCAGACTACATAAGCATAGATTCCCTGTCCTTTGATTTCATGCGGATAGCCGACCACGGCGGATTCAACCACTATGCTGCAAGCGTTGATGGCATTTTCAATTTCCGCCGTCCCAAATCGGTGTCCACTCACATTGATGACATCATCTACCCTTCCAATGATGCGGTACATGCCATTCTCATCCCGTTTAGCACCGTCACCCGTAAAGTAATGTCCCTTGTAATGAGAGAAATAAGTGGTGCGACAGCGCTCATGATCGCCATAGGTAGTGCGTATGATCGACGGCCACGGATGTTTAATACAGAGGTATCCTTCAACCCCATTTTCTTTGATTTCCTTTCCTTCTTGGTCCAGCAGCACCGGCTGAATTCCAGGCAATGGATAGCCTGCATGTGCCGGCCTCATTGGACTCAGCCCCCCCAGGCCTGAGATCATAATGCCGCCAGTTTCGGTCTGCCACCAGGTGTCTACAATCGGGCATCGTTCTTTGCCCACGTGGATATGGTACCACTTCCAAGCTTCTTCGTTGATCGGTTCACCAACGGTACCAAGCACTTTCAATGAATCTAAACTATACGAAAGCACATGGTCTTCTCCGAATGCCATCAATGCCCTGATGGCTGTAGGCGCCGTATAGAACTGATTGACCCCGTGCTTGTCGCATACCTGCCAAAACCTGCCTGGATCGGGATAGGTAGGCACTCCCTCAAACATCACAGTAGTGGCCCCTGAGAGCAATGGACCGTATACGATATAGCTGTGCCCGGTTATCCAACCTACGTCTGCCGTGCACCAATAAATATCGCTCTCGCTGGGCTGAAAGACATTCTGAAATGAATAGGCCGTGTACACCATATAGCCGCCATGGGTATGGACTACACCTTTCGGCTTCCCGGTAGAACCCGAGGTGTACAGGATGAAAAGCATATCCTCGGAGTCCATTTCCTCTGCGGGACATTCCTTAGGCATTCCATCAATGGCTTCGTGCCACCAGATGTCTCTTCCTTCTGCCATGTTTGGCGACCAATCCAAGCAATTAAAGACGATAACGCGTTCAATTGAATCGCATGACTGCAGTGCTTCATCCACTACGCGCTTCAGCGGAACTTGCTTCGCTCCCCGATTCAAGCCATCTGCGGTGATGACCATTTTAGCTTGGGCGTCGTTGATGCGATCGGCCATTGCATGGGCGCTGAACCCAGCGAATACAACTGAATGCACCGCACCGATACGTGCGCAGGCCAGAACGGCAATGGCGAGTTCGGGAACCATGGGCATATAGATTACTATGCGGTCTCCCTTTTCAATGCCTTGGGCTTTCAGTGCGTTGGAGAATTCACAGACCTTTTCATGCAATTCGCGATACGTCAGGCGAACGAAGCGATCCTTTGGGTCGTTGGGCTCCCAAATCAAGGCGAGTTTATTGCCTCGGCGCTCCAAGTGACGGTCCAAGGCGTTCTCAGTAATGTTCACTTTACCTCCTTTGAACCATTGCACATCTGGCCCCTCAAAATCCCATTCGCACACGGTGTCGTAGGGCTTCAGCCATTGAAAGGTTTTGGCTATTTCATCCCAAAAGCTTTCGGGGTTTGAGACGCTCTTTGCATATTTCTGTTGGTATTCTTCGAATGATCGTATGCGTAGGTCCATGGTGTCGTTTTGTGTCAGACAAGTATAACAAAGCCTCGAGAAATGAACCAGAAGCGTTCAGATTCCAAACTACAACCACCCTCTCTTCCTGAAATACATGAACATACCCACGGTAATTGCCACCATGACCCCCAACATGATGAAGTAGCTGTATTCGTAGTGGAGTTCTGGAACATTGTCAAAATTGGTCCCGTAAATTCCTGCAATAAAGGTCAGCGGAATGAAAATGACAGAGAAAATGGTGAGGAATTTCATGATGTCGTTCAAACGACTGGAGACGATCGTATGGTATATGTTGAGTTGGTCACTCAAAATTTCACGATAGCTCTCTGAGGTTTCAACTGCCTGGGCTATGTTTCCTTGGAGTTCTCGCAGATGCACGCCTACCACATCGTGATCGATAAAGTCAGAATCCGCTTTCACCAATACGTTGATCATCTCTTTGGCTGGGAGGATATTCTTTCGGAGGTAGTTGAACTCCTTCTTGAAGCTATTGATCTTCGCCAAAATATTACCCTTGGGTTCGCCCAACAAATGTTCTTCCATCGATTCTACTCGATCTCCTAGGACACTTAAGATATAGATGTAATTATCTATCACAATATCCAATAAGGCGAAGGCCAAATAATCGGAGCTTGATGTCCGAATCTTTTTTCTCTTATTTCTTATGCGGTCGCGGACGGGTTCAAATACATCGCCTTTGCTTTCTTGAAAGGAGATGAGAATGCGATCTGCAATCACAAGGCTCAGGTTTTCTACATGTACTCTGTTCTTGGCTTCCTCATAACGCAACATCTTGATGGAAATGTAGAGGCAATTCTCGTACTCCACTACCCGAGGTCTACTGGTCGTATTCAGGACATCTGACAAAACCATGCGATCTAGCTCGAAGAGTTCTCCCACCTTGGCCATGAGCTCAGCGTCGTGCACGCCATCAATGTTTAACCAAGACACCGAATCCTTTCCTTGAAAGGGCAGCGCTTCTTCGATGGTTTGGAGCGTGAGCTCCTCTACATGTTCAGCATCAAAGTCAAACAGTCGAAGGTGAGTTATATCTGATCGTTTCTTGCCTTTGAATTTTAGTTCGAAGGGGGATAAACCGATGTCAGATCGATCTTGAGATGCGAATCGTGCCATAGCAATGTATCAATTGAACGGACCTAAAGTACAAATCCTAACCTAGCTAAAAAGCGCCTTGAAAACATTCCATCAACGATTCGAATCAGGACAAACAGTTGCTGTTCATTCAAGTCGTTCGCCGTTATGATTTGTTCACACAATATAGCCTTAAGTTGTTGATTATGTGATGAATAGAAATTTACTGTAACTAATCACCCCCTAGCTTAGTCCAATATATATCAAAACACCGTTTAGTTATGAAAACCGTAATCACCACCGCCATCGTCACTGCTCTTTTACTGACTTCATGCCAGAAGGCTGATTTCATTCATTCTCATTTTGCAGATTCTAGCTGTAACAATGAAAAATGTGCATGTGAAGAAGGATTTGCAGGAGACTATTGTGACATTGCACTCACACCAACCACCGTTATTCTCACCAGCGTAGAAATCAACTCTATTCCAACCTTCAACAATGGAGAATCCTGGGATGAATACATCGGATCACCCGACGTGTCTTTTGTGCTATCGCACATGCACGAGGTGCTGTATGAATCCCAGCAGACCTATCAGGACGTACAACCTGATGATTGTTTGAAATTCAGGAATGTAGAAATTCCATTAACCGATGTATTGGGTGAATATCGCATCCGACTGATCGATGAAGATCCGGGAAGCAAAGCTTTCGAAATTATCGAAGACTTGTATTTTAAGCCTTACACCAAAGAAGATGGCCTGCCAAAGACCATACTCATTAAGGAAGATGGTACTGAGGCTACTCTCCACCTGAGGTATCGATTCTAAGATCAATCATTCAGCCATGGCCATGAGGGGAAGTCTACGTGACCTTCCTCACCTACCATGGATGATTGCGTTCTTAATTTTGCCTCAAATTCATAAGACAAATGTGGGGCATAGCAAAACGAGAGGAGAGCATCCCAAGTAATTGGAAGCGAATTACAAATGATAGCTCGACTGCTGAGATCATTGAACGTTCAAACGAACAACCGATTGCCATATTTAAGCACAGCACGCGTTGCTCTAGAAGCGCCTCTGCAAAGGAGCGACTCGAAGAAGATTACGAACAAGCGGAAAGTCAATTGACCGTATTGTACTTGGACCTGCTGGAAAATCGAGCCATGTCCGATCGAATCGCTGCTGACCTGAAGATTATACACCAGAGTCCTCAGTTCATCATAATCAAGAACGGCAGGGTAGTTTACGCCGCTTCACATGAAGCAATTTCTTATAGTAAAGCTTTGTCCTCCCTTTGATGGTCTGAGCACCCTTAGCATATCTCTTCATTGGTAATACACTTTTTGGCGAGCAGGATGTTAAAAAACTGCGCGTCATTCAGTTTGGCAAGAAATCCGAACTGCGTACACTCGCAACTCGCTAGTCACCACAAACGCCTTAAGATTTGCTTCATGTACTCTTTTCATTGTTCTTACTGCTCGGACAAGACGATCGCGTGGAATTTCAAATGACCAATTCTTCGGCAGAACCCATCAAAGTTGAGATTCCAGGATTTCGGACCGTCGTACTTGGACAGGATCAATTCAGCGAAATGCGGTTTCACCCTGGGCAAGAGGTTTATTCTCTGCAAGATTTAGACGATGATGGAAAAGAAGACCGTCTGCTGCTCTTCATCGTTCAGGAAGAACTCAGGGGCATGGTTATTCAGGTAGATAAGGAGCTCAAAAGAGCGGAACGTACCTTTCTAAGCCAACGCTAATTTCTGCTTAGCATGTGAGAAGCCAAGATGGCAAAGCTTACTGAAAGGTTCAGGGAATCTACGGCGCCAAGCATTGGAATCACCACCTTTTGATCCGCAATAAGCATCCAAAAATCCGTAAGACCTTTACTCTCAGCTCCCATGACAAGCGCCATTGCATCCGTTTGATCCAAAGAAGTATACTTCACGGCATCTTCTGTCAGGGCTGCTGCAACGATCAAACGCTTTGAAGAACGCAAGAAATCCTTCGCTTGCTCATTTGAAAAGAAGGCACATTTCACGGTAAAGATGGCCCCGCGACTGTTGCGAATGACATTGGGATTGAAAAGATCGATCTCACTATTCGTGACGATAACCTGCTTGATTCCTAACGCATCGCATGTGCGAAGGATTGCCCCAAGGTTTCCTGGCTTCTCTACCCCCTCCAGTACCGCCATCAAGCCTCCCTCCTGTTCTAGGGCCGGCTCAAACGTTGGAAAAACAGCGATGAAATTACCCGGAACTTGCTGGTAGGCCAAGGTGTCAAAAAGGGCCTTACTCAATGCTATCCATTCGACCTCATTTGGGTCAAACCCAAAGCTGCGGAATTCAATTTGGGTGATATAACTTGAGGTAAAGGCAATCAATCTGGGCGTATGACCTAACCGCAACGCGAGTTCAAGCTCAACGCGGCCTTCCATGAGAAACAAACCTTCCTTTCGACGGTTTCTTGACTTCGCTAAGCCTTTCAACCATTTAAAACGGGCATTGGAAAAACTCTCAATGAATACCATGCGACTATAGTGAGGATTTTAACGCGTCCCAATTAAGGGCAAAAGATTCAGATTTAAATCCTTCTTGCACCTTGTATTCCAGACTGGCCTTAATCCGAGAATTATTGTGCGGGTGGCTCATAAGCCATTCCATTTCAGCGTCATACGACAAATGTTCTCGATTCAATTTTCGAAAGAAGGCGGCGAGCGCATGCGGATCAATATTCGAGCGTTCGAGTAACTCCAATCCGAATAGATCGGCTTCTTGCTCTTGGGAGCGACTGAAGACATTGGAGACCACCGTCTGGGTGATTTCTCTTACCAAACCAGCATCACCTCCTGTAAGAACTGCCATCACAAAGGTTATCCCTAGTTCTGTTACAATTTTATCCACCACGTGACGCTGTTCGGCATGTCCGATCTCATGCGCAAGTACCGCGGCGACTTCCTCTGGCGTGTCACTCACCGCCAAAAGACCTGTATACACTATGATTTTCCCACCAGGAAGGGTCATGGCATTCACCATTGGGTCGTCGATGATCATGAACTCGTATTCGAAATCTGTAGGACCTAGGTTTGCGAGCAAACGATTCTCAATGACCCATAAGGCGGAATCAACTTCTGGACTAACATCCTCGCTTTGCTGTATCTCAAATGTCTCTATGAGAAATTCTCCCAACTCCTCTTCTTGCTCAATACTCAAGGTAACGGAGTCATGATCCCACCACCCCGCGGGCAACCATCCTGTTGGAATCATTGGAGTGACATAGGTATACCCGAGCCAAAGCAGCGCAAAGCTCACCAGGAGTTTCAAGAGATCTACCCAAATCGAGGTGCGTCCCATGGATTAAAAAGGAGGCTTGTTTTCAGATTGAACATCCCGTTCTCCCTTATACACCAGTGTATTTGAGGTTGAGAAAACCATGTCATAGCTCAGCTTACCAAAGAAGACGAAGTAGTACATCCGACCTTTTTTAGCGCGAACTGCAGCGATGAGACTGAAAATTACATACATCAGGTTGGCCACCACCACCGCGAAAATGTACCCTTTAAAATAGTCGTCAAATCCCCAAGAACTGCTGGTCCAAACCATGATGGCCCAATAGAGCAATCCCCAATTCAAAAAGGTGGTAGGCAATTGAGAAAGCAAACTCTGTAGGGAGTGAAAGTGAATAAATCGGCTCTTCTTTCGGTTTACGTAGTAGTAAATAACCGCTGCTATAAGGTTGATGATTGGCAGCGGCAGTGAACTCGCCACGGCAGCAAACATCATAAGGTAGCCACCCATCGCGTCCTCACGCTCTCTTTCCGGAATTTCATCCGGTTGAGGCAACGGGTAATAGCGCGGGTTGTTCTGAGTTTCCACTTGGCGGCTCATCTCTTCCATAATTCATTTGTTCATCCGTTCTTCCTCTCCTCTTCAAAGTTGCTTAAGCGTTCTCGTCCTCGGTCGTTCCAGTAGTAGCTTCTCCTGAATCGTCACGCTTTCCAGAGAAAGGGGGATACGTGTCTGTCATATAGCCTAGGTAAAGCGAAACCCTTTGACTCCAGCGCAGGTACTCGAGTATAAAATCAAACATTGAACTAGGGTATCTTCCTGTAAAAAGCACCGCCCACCATGCGATGAACTGAACGAACATCACTCCTATAGATAAAAACCATAAAATAAATCCGTGAGGGATCAGCACGTAAAACAAGCCAAACAAAGCTCTCACCAATGTCAGGCCCCGTGAAGTCTGCTCGGGGTATGCAACATCAAAAGTTACGTGATCATCGTGGGCATTGAGTCCGAAAGCAGGATAGCCATCGGCTAGGTTATAGATGCGCGCATTCAAACGCAAATTCCATCGCATGTTCTTCACCTGAAACTCAAACCAGCTCTGAGGGTATTTGCCCGTAAATAGGATTACCCAGAAAGCTAAAAAGGTCAGCACCTGTGAAGCAATCGCAAGGAACAGTAGTAAAAATGCATGTGGAAGTACGATATAAAAGAAGCCAAAGATGCTTCTTAGCAGCAGCTCCCCGCGCGAGTACTGCTCTTGGTATTTAATTTCAAGTGTCATCATGGGTACATAGAGGTTTTGGTTGGTCAATAATAACCATCGTAATCTATTCGACATGCATCCGTTGTATGAGTGGAAAGAATACAGGATGAACTGCGCTTCACAATTACCTGTGAGCAAGTTGGTTCTCGATGCGCCTCATAACCTCACATTGCATTAAATTCGCGACCACGAATTCAAGAACATCAAGAAAAAATACAATCCATGGATTTTGATCTTATAGTATTAGGAAGCGGCCCTGGCGGATACGTCGCAGCCATCCGTGCTTCTCAACTCGGCCTTAAGACGGCAATCGTAGAACGCGAGTCTCTCGGGGGAATCTGTTTGAACTGGGGTTGCATCCCTACAAAGGCGCTATTGAAGAGTGCACAAGTGTTCGACTATTTGAACCACGCTGGTGATTATGGTATTACCGTGAAAGACGGCAGTGTCAACTTTGGAAACATCATCGGAAGAAGTCGTGAGGTGGCCAGCGGAATGAGCAAGGGCATCGAATTCTTGATGAAGAAAAACAAGATCGAAGTCATCATGGGCACGGGCAAGCTCAAAAGCGCCAATACCCTATCAGTGACTGACGACAAAGGGACAAGCAAAGATGTTACAGCTAAGAGCATCATAGTAGCAACCGGAGCTCGATCCAGAGAATTGCCGCACATCAAGCAAGACGGAAAGCAGATCATTGGATACCGCGAGGCGATGTCATTGCCTAAGCAGCCAAAGAAAATGGTGGTCATGGGTTCAGGTGCAATCGGTTCTGAGTTTGCGTATTTCTATCAGACAATCGGCACTGAGGTTACCTTGATCGAGTTCATGGACAACATCGTTCCTGTAGAGGACGAAGAAGTAAGCAAACAACTCGCGCGTAACTTCAAAAAGAGCGGCATGGATGTTATGACCGGCACGGAAGTGACTGAAGTCAAAACCTCTGCAAAAGGCTGTACCGTTAGCTGGAAAGACAAGAAAGGCAAGGAAGGAAAGATTGAGTGCGACGTAGTATTGTCAGCGGTTGGTGTCATTGCCAATATTGAGAATGTCGGCCTAGAAGATGTGGGCGTTGCGACGGACAAAGGAAAGATCCTCGTGAACGAATACTATGAGACCAATATCCCAGGCATCTATGCCATTGGAGATTGCGTTCCAGGTCAAGCTTTAGCGCACGTAGCTTCTGCAGAAGGAATCATTTGTGTGGAGAAAATCGCTGGACACTCGCCAGAACCATTGGACTACGGAAATATTCCAGGTTGTACGTACTGTTCGCCTGAAATTGCGAGCGTCGGTATGACCGAAAAGGCCGCGAAGGAAGCCGGACTGGACATCAAAGTGGGTAAATTCCCATTCAGTGCTTCGGGTAAGGCAAAGGCCTCGGGCCATGCAGATGGTTTTGTAAAACTCATTTTCGACGCTAAATATGGAGAGCTTTTAGGAGGTCACATGATCGGCTACAACGTTACCGAGATGGTAGCCGAATTGGTCGCTGTGAGAAAGTTGGAAACCACTGGTCACGAATTGATCAAGACGGTACACCCTCACCCAACCATGAGTGAAGCGATCATGGAGGCTGCAGCTGCAGCTTACGATGAAGTGATTCACTTATAAGCCATAGCGCAGAGAGCATACAAGCCCGTTCTAAAACAGGACGGGCTTTTTTATTGGAAGGGGCACCAATTATTCAAGTGAAACATATATTTGCACCCCGTTTTTGGCGAGGTAGCTCAGACGGTTAGAGCGCAGGATTCATAACCCTGAGGTCGGGGGTTCGATTCCCCCCTTCGCTACTCAGAAACCCTTTGAAGGAAACTTCAGAGGGTTTCTTCGTTTTAAATGTATAACACTATAAGTCAGAGTGTTAAAGACTAACAATGTATTTCCATTGAATTGAATCGTGACTTAATTATTTAGATTAAGTTAATCTTTCAAAATGGTGTATGCCAGAAAAAAGGTGACAAATAAGGCGAATATTGGCACGAAAAAATGGCACCATACGATTTTCGAATTCGAGACCGAGGCTATGAGCTCTAGTTTTAACCCTATATAAATTTTACGGGGCATGGCATAATCGAAAGACTTGTACATTATAGAAAGTACAACTATGATTATTCCAGAATCCAACTTCATGCATAAAGAGTAATATCTTTTTTGGGTGAGGTATGAGCAGCGGTTAAGTTCTTGTAGAACGTGATTACATTTTAACTTAACTAAACTAAACCTTGAGAAGGTATGTTGGCTTAACTACGAAATCTGACTTGTTTATCTTATAATAAGAGGCAAAGTTATCGATGACTTTGTATGTGACTAATCTAGTTTTAATTTTTCTCACAATTGTAACCCGTCAGCACAATTCGGACACAACTTAGTAAATTCTTAATCATAGTTTTAGTCTTTTGGCTAGAGCTTTTAAAACTTAGTTGTTATGGGAGCAAAGAAGAAGTCCGAGTCCATTATCAAGGACATTAAAAGAAGAACACGCAGAACCTTTTCATCCGAAGAGAAGATCGCTATCGTGCTGGAAGGTCTTCGTGGTGAGGAGAGCATTGCTGCGATCTGTCGAAGAGAAGGTATTGCTCAAGCGTTGTACTACCGGTGGAGTAAGACCTTCTTAGAGGCTGGTAAACAACGCTTGTCAGGAGATACCTTACGGGAAGCCAACACCGAAGAGGTCGATAGTCTCCGCAAAGAGAATACAGCCTTGAAGGAGGTTGTAGCAGAGTTGACCTTGCGAGAGCGGGTGCTAAAAAAAAGCTTGACTGGACTCGAATAAACTTTCACAGGTATATGCGATACAGTCCGGAAGAGAAGATGGAGATCATCCGTATGGTGGATGGTTCAGAACTGGGGGTCAAGCGTACCCTTCAGGAGCTTGGCATAGCCAGGAGTACTTTTTACTCTTGGTATGAAAAGTACCTCAATGAAGAGCCTCTGGAAAAGCAGACCAGGGCGAGTTACTGGAACCGTATTCCTGATGAGTACAAAGCCAAGGTGATTGAGACTGCTCTTGAACTGACCCATCTCTCGCCTCGCGAGATCGCTACCCACATGACCGATCACTCGGGTCACTTCATCTCAGAGAGCAGCGTTTATCGCATCCTTAAAAGAGCGGGGCTGATCACCTCTCCAGCACATATTCTACTGGCAGCTGAGAAGGAGTTCAGCAATAAGACCACCCGGGTACATCAGATGTGGCAAACCGACTTCACCTACATGAAGATCCAGGGGTGGGGATGGTATTACCTATCGACTGTTTTGGACGACTTCAGCCGGTTTATCGTCCACTGGGAGCTGTGTAAGTCAATGGGGACGAACGATGTAGAACGTACTATCAACCAGGCGTTACGGAAGGCAGGTCTGATCCGAAAACAACGGCCAACCCTACTCTCTGACAATGGGCCTTGTTATGTGAGCGATGATCTCAAAAAGTTCCTTGGGGAACAAGAAATAAAACATGTGCGAGGAAGACCGTTCCATCCTCAAACACAAGGTAAAATCGAACGGTATCATAGAACCATGAAAAATGTGGTAAAGCTCGAGCACTACTATTTGCCTCAGGAGTTAGAGTATCGTATGGCTGAGTTCGTCGAATACTACAACACCAAGAGATACCACGAATCACTGCAAAACTGTACCCCTGAAGATGTCTATCTGGGAAGGCAATATCAGATCTTGGAAAGAAGAAAAAGAATCAAACGAAAATCAATGCAAAAAAGACGAAGAAATCATCGATTGGAAATGATCAAAATCTAACTTAATTTTAAACCCGTTGTGTCCGAAATCTTTGAAGACGTACATATGCTCCGATAAAATGTACTCGACTTACGTCCTCTATTCCAAAAGTCATGACCGACTTTACATCGGGTTCTCTTCCGATTACCTAAGGCGGTTTGAGTGGCATAACTCTCTGTCTAAAAAGGGCTTTACCATCAACTACAGGCCATGGGTGATAATCCATGTCGAGCACTTTGACACAAAGCCTGAGGCCATGCACCGTGAGAAGCAACTCAAGTCAGGACAAGGCCGTGCTTGGATCCGTGAGAATTGCCTCCCTTCAAAGTAGAACGCAGTATTCATATCCGCCTCAGGCGGACGGGGGTTCGAACCGAACGCAGTGAGCTCACGCTAGTATTCCCCCCTTCGCTACAGACTAAAGGTCAGCTTCGGCTGGCCTTTTATATTATACCTCCGCTGGGACGCCGTAAGTTCCTAAACCCTGTGACAATCTTCATCCACATCGTTCGTTGACAAGTATCATATATCAGCGGATTTAGCTGCTTTGATTTGTTTCTCAAAAGTTTATATTGCGGCCGTCCTACAGTTGGGGATTAATTTGAGCTGAAGAAATGGAAAAGAAGAAAATTGAGTTGGAATTCCAGGTCAAGAGTTCGGTGAGGATACTGTTCCAATGCCTGAGCACGTCAAGCGGTTTGTCTGAATGGTTTGCAGATGATGTGACCATAAAGAAAGACTACGCCAAATTCGTATGGGACGGCTCAGAAGAAGAAGGAAAAGTACTCGCTAAAAAAACGGACCAATTCATTCGATTTCAATTGGATGAATACGAAGGAACCGACTACTACTTTGAATTTGCGATCAAGACGGACCCGCTGACGGGTGATGTTGCCCTTATCATCACTGACTTCGCAGATGAAGACGAGATCGAAGAACAAACTTTGCTCTGGGAGTCTCAAGTCGGCGAACTTCGTCACATCCTCGGAGGCTGATCCTGGAATATATTTCGCTAAAGCCCGTTACCTTTGGTGAATCCTTAACGAATCACCTTGAAGAAGCTTCATAAGCTCATCATAAAGTCCTACTTAGGACCTTTTACACTTACGTTCTTCATCACGCTTTTCATATTCGTGATGCAGTTCTTGTGGAAGTATATCGACGACCTCGTCGGTAAGGGCTTGGAGATTCATCTCGTGGCGGAACTCTTATTCTATGCATCTGCCAACCTCGTTCCAATGGCACTCCCCCTTGCCATCCTACTCGCCTCGATCATGACCTTTGGCAGTTTCGGAGAACATTACGAACTCGTTGCGATGAAGTCGAGTGGAATGGGACTCATCCGCATCATGTACCCCCTGCTCCTAGTCACCATGCTCACCAGTGTGGGTGCCTTCCTCTTTACCAATTATGTCTGGCCAAAGGCCAACCTAGAATTCGCTTCGCTGCTCTACGACATTCGGCATAAGAAGCCCGCCTTTGACATTACGGAAGGTGTCTACTACGATGGTATCGATGGTTATGTAATCCGAGTGGAAAAAAAGGACGAAGACGGCAAAGGGTTGAACGACATCCTGATCTATGACCACACGAAAAAGAAAGGAAACACGCATGTAATCCGCGCTGAGAAAGGACGCATGGAACTCAGTGGAGATGAGAATTACTTGGTGTTCACGCTCATCAACGGCACAAGCTACGAAGAGATTGAAGAGGAACGTAGACCGCACATAGTGTCCTCGTTTAAGGAGGAAATCCTTCGGTTCGACCTCAGCGGATTTCAAATGGAACGCAGCGACAAGGACATTTTCAAAGACAATTACCAAATGCTGAACCTTCAGCAATTAGAGCTCGCGATTGACACGTATAACTTACTCATCGCTGAGCGCAAAGAGGATTATCAAGAGCTACTCCATCGGAAGACCATTCCTACTAGGCTTGACACTGAACAAATCATAAGCAACGCTACTGACAGTGCCAAATGGAACATGTTCTGTAATTTATTCACGGAGAAGCGGCTCGACTTGTTGGAAACTGCGACTTCTCAACTTCGAAGCAATCGAACTTTCGTTGAATCCAAAAACGACCTCATCGCCTCGAATCAACGAAGCATAAATCGACACCTCATTGAATGGCACCGAAAGTTTACCTTATCCTTTGCTTGCATCATCCTATTCTTCATAGGCGCACCATTGGGTGCCATTATTCGAAAGGGCGGATTGGGATTGCCTGTTGTGATCTCAGTGCTGTTTTTTCTCGTTTTCCACATCACCTCCATTTCCTTTGAGAAACTCGCCAAGCAAGGAGAGGTCGAGCCTGCGTTCGGCATGTGGATTGCATCCGCAGTTTTACTGCCGATTGGGTTATTTCTGACGTACAAAGCCTCGACCGATAGCGCCATTTTGGACATGGAAACCTATACGAAGTCGATCGAGCGTTTCCTCCGTAAGTTGAGGATCTTCCAACTTTTCAGTCAACACGAATAACGAGCACTGTGCGTATCCTGTTTGTCCTAAGCCGAGTCCCCTACCCGCTTGAAAAAGGCGACAAGCTCCGCGCGTACCATATGATACGTGAGCTGTCCGAAAGGCACGAAGTGGTGCTTTTTTGCCTTGCCGACGAAAAGGTTGATCCCCGTGCTGAAGAGGAATTGAAGCATTTTTGTTCTGAGATTTACATCCACCGCATCCCTTTAATAGCAAGACTTTGGAAGCTGTTCACCTCATTCTTTAGTGAAAAGCCATTTCAAGTGGAATACTTCCACTCTCGGCGAGCGCAGCAAAAATTCGACGCCTTCTTGGAAGAGAATTTGCCGCAGCACATCTTTTGCCAACTCATCCGCACCGCTGAGTATGTAAAAAGTTATCGGACGATTCCTAAAACACTCGATTACATGGATGCCTTTTCTGCTGGGATGGCAAAAATGGCGAACAGCGCATCCTGGCCCTTGCGCGTATTCATGCAGAAGGAACAGGGAAGGTTAGACCGCTACGAGCGATCCATTGCCGACCATTTCGAACACCACTTGATCATTTCAGAGCAAGATGCCAAATGCATTCCCATCGACCGCCCCATGCATGTTCTTGCCAACGGGATAGACCCTTCCTTCTTTGAACGAAAAAGTGTAAAAACCTCACGTGATTTGCTTTTTACAGGAAACATGTCTTACCGCCCCAATGTAGAAAGCGCACGTTTCCTCGCCAGTGAAGTCATGCCATTGGTTTGGAAACGGTACCCTGACCTTACGCTAACCTTAGCGGGCGCAAATCCCGCCGCTGCAGTACAGGCCTTGAAGGGGAGGCACATAGAAGTAACCGGCTGGGTAGACGACATTTTCTCCGTCTATGCAAGCTCTAAGATCTTTGTAGCCCCAATGTTGATCAACAGCGGCCTGCAAAACAAGCTACTCGAGGCCATGGCTTCTGGCCTCCCTTCCATTACCACTCAATTAGCAAACAACGCACTTGGCGCAGCCGCCGGAAAAGAAATCCTCATCGCCAATGATGCAACAGAAATCAGCGAGGCCATATTCAGACTCATCGAGGACGCTGACTTTGCGCAGCAATTGGCGAGCAGCGGACAATCATACGTCACGGGAGCTTACAGCTGGAAAACCGAAGTTGCACGCATGGAATCAATCATGCAGATTGCTCCCTAACGCTTAGCAGGTCTTGGATGCAGGACTAATCAACACCCTCGGTTGATTTCTTCTGGTTAAGCATCTCCCTTTCCTTTCTTGGTAATCTTACATTGTACGCACTAATTCGATTCTATGCCTCGTAAGACTAAGCAGCGGAAGATCTTTGTGCTTGACACTTCCGTCATCCTCCACGACCACAAATCCATTGATAACTTCGACGAGCATGACATATGCTTACCGATTACGGTACTCGAAGAGCTGGATAATTTCAAGCGAGGAAAAGACACCAAGAACTTTGAAGCACGCGAATTCATTCGCATGATTGATAAGCTAAGTGTAAATTTCACCTTGCAAGATTGGATACCCCTTGAAGGAACAAAAAAGGGCAAGTTTAAAATCATCATGGATAATGGCAAACTGAAGGTAGATGCTCAAGTCGTCTTCAGCGATAATAAGGCCGACCACAAAATTTTGAATACGGTTCTTTTCTTGAAGGAGAGTGAACCAGATGCAAAAATCACGCTTGTCACAAAAGACATCAACCTTCGCCTCAAGGCCAAGGCGCTCAGTCTCTTTTCTGAAGACTACGAAACGGGAAAAGTTGACGGCGTAGACAAGCTTTACAACGGAAATGAGATCATTGAAAATGTAGACAGTGAGTTCATACGCAAACTTTATACAACTGGATCTACTGATGACTTAAGCCTGATTCCAAAGAAGGTCGACAATCAGTACTTTATTTTTAAGAACGGAAAAACCTCTTCTCTTGCTTATTACAATCCTGGTAATCAGCTAATTGAACGGGTTGAAAAAGATTACACCTACGGCATTAAGCCACGGAATGCCGAGCAAACGTTCGCAATCCACGCACTGATGAATCCCAACATCAAGTTGGTGACCATGCAAGGGGTTGCAGGAACAGGTAAGACACTCCTGGCGTTGGCAAGTGCAATAGAGCAACGAAAGGAATACTACCAAATCATATTAGCGCGCCCGATCGTTCCGTTGAGCAACCGTGACATAGGTTTCTTACCCGGAACTGCTGAGAAAAAAGTGGATCCGTACATGCAGCCGTTGTACGACAACCTCGATTTCATCAAGAGCCAATTCTCTGAAAATGAAAAGCGTCACAAGCAGATTTTACAAATGATCCGGGACAAAAAGATCAACATCACTCCGCTTGCCTTTATCCGTGGAAGGAGTTTATCCAACGTGTTCTTCATCATAGACGAAGCCCAGAACCTCACGCCGCACGAAGTAAAAACGATCATTACCCGTGCTGGTGAGAACACCAAGATCGTGTTCACGGGAGACGTTCACCAAATTGACACTCCCTACCTTGACGAAGAATCGAATGGCTTGAGCTATATCATTGATCGGTTGAAGGGGAGCGATCTTTTCGCGCACATTACGTTGACAAAGGGTGAACGGTCGGAGCTTGCCAATTTGGCGAACGAACTCCTCTAACCAGAGCTTTGATGAGCGCTTCGCCTTCAACCCACCTCAAGCGGTGCACGTATTGCGAGCAATGGACCGACGGCGCAAAGGAATACTGTGAACACTGTGGTCACGAACATGACAAACAGCACAAGGAAGAGGTCAAAAAGCGCACGGAAAGAGGCGATCCCCGCTTACCCATCATTCAAGTTCAGTCTCACGATCCCATTTGGCTAAAGATCCTCAAGCGTCCCGTGCAAGTGGCTCAACTCATTCTGTACGCCTTCATTGCTTTTCTAGTTTACCTAACCACCGTATTTGCCCATTGAAACAGCTAAAGCACTTTTGGATGTACGGTATGCTTGTGCTGATCGCAGGATGCTATAAGGTAGCTGAGCAATTCAATGCCAGCATCCCCTTGCTCCACGCCTACCTCGAAGATGTATTGGCACTCCCCATCATCTTATCCACCGCACTCATCGCGGTGCAATACCTTCTACCCGGGAATCGAAATTTTGTAATCACGCGTAGGGACCTGTTGATCATCATCGTCCTTTTCACCCTTTATTTCGAAGGAATCCTTCCCTATTTCAATGAGAATTTCACCTCAGACCCTGTGGACATCCTTTGTTACGCAGTAGGAGCCTGGATTTTCCAATCATTCATGAATCGCCCTCTTCCGATCGTGAACGGACGGTCACCCCATTGAAACCAGCACTTGCATGATTTTACTGACCGCCGGGCAAATCCGCGCATTTTTACGGGTGATGGCAAAGATGTCCAACTGACCTTTCTGGTCCGTATGTGGATAAGCTCTGCACGCCTTAGGCCGGTCTTCGTACACAGCACATTTATTATCGTCTTCTAAAAAAGGACACGGCATCGATTCGAAGACGTGGTCACCATCTTCATCGACGCGTAGAAAGGTGTCGACGAACTGTTTTACTGGCATTTTAAGACGCTTTGAGAGGCGCTGAATGTCTTTCGGACGCAATAAAGGGCCCGTCGTTTTGCAGCAATTCGCACATTCTAGACAATCAATTTCCTCAAAAACTTCTTCGTGTAACTTATTGATAAGCAAATCACTAAGCCCAGATTTAGAAAGTTTTTTTTCGAGACCTTTGACCTTTTTAGTGTTGCTTTTTGCCCACTTTATTTCATTTTGGTAGGAATCTATCATAAACGCTTAAATTAGAGCGATCAAACCCGAAAACCTAGTCTTCTTCCGAAGATGACTAAACCAGCCAAGAACTCAGCATACGAGATTGTCTACAACACAGGCAAAAAAATAGAGACCGAACAGTTTCTTTTTGCCTGTCGCGGTAGTTTCAGTTCAGCCATAACGGATAACATCCTGTTCTTGACTGAAGGAAACCTCCTTGAGCTTGATACGCCAAAAGTAGCCAAGAAGGTCTACTACCTCATGGTAGAAGGTTTACAGAACATTACACGTCATCAATACCACGACCAAGGCGGTAGTCCGTTTGACGGTGCGTTGTTCATCATCAACCGTCGTGAACAGGCGTACAGCATTACTTATGGCAATTGGGTGTTAAAAGATGTCAAGGAAACTCTGGAGGAGAATTTGTCCACCATTGTAAGCAAAGACGACAGTGAACTCAAAGAGTATTACCTAGAGATCTTGAATAATTCGGGGTTCTCAACCAAAGGTGGCGCGGGACTCGGTTTGATTGACATGGCTCGGAAGTCTTCTGGAAAGATCAACTTCGAATTCGCTCCTGTGCGAGGTGGCTACTTCTACTACCTTAACTTGAACATTGCCATTGATAAGGAGAACTACGACCCTGTAGTTTCTGCTGATTACATCCTCGATGCCATGCAACTCCACAAGGAAATGCTCGCTTGTGACTCGCAGATTATTTTCAAAGGGCTCTTACATGAAAGCAATGTAAACCACCTTTCCAATCAGATCGACTCTACCCTCAATGACAATCCCGAAACCATGGGAATGAGCGCGGTCATGACCGAATTATTGAGGAATGTAGCGAAGCACGCATACAGTAGATTGAATCATTTGGGCAAACCAGGTGTTTTCCTTTTGCAGAAGGTAGAAGACGGTTACGCCATGTTCAGCGGTAACTTCATCAAGAACGAAAAGCAGGAATTGGTGCAGCGAAGTCTGGAGTCTATTAACATGTTGGACACCGGTCAAATGAACGAGATCATCGATCGACTGCATAGTTCAGGCCCCAATGAAGGCACGGGGTTAATCCGTTTACGCAAAATTTCGGGGCACAATATCGGCTTTGAAATTGTAGAAAGCGACGACGACCCGCCCTATTTCATTTTAAAAATTGAATTGACCTGACCTGAGATACCGTTGTTAAGCGTTACCTTCGCTTTTTAATGGTTTTCACCTCTCCAATGGCACTTTGGGCGCTTGCCCTGATCTCTGTTCCGATCGCCATTCACCTTTTTCAGTTTAGACGCTATAAGAAGCTATTTTTCTCAGACGTTTCTTTACTAAAGGAAGTCCGCACTACGTCCCAGACCAAGAACCAAATCAAGCACTTGCTCATTCTCTTGACGAGGATTTTATTCGTAGGAATGCTCGTGCTGGCCTTCGCTGAGCCCTTCCTCCCTTTTGACAGTCAATTGGATAAGGTTGATCGCGTGTCGATTTATGTGGACAACTCATTCAGCATGCAAGCATCCACCGGCAATGGAAATCTTTTGCAACACGCTACGCAAGCAGGATACGCTATTTCCACTTCTTTTCCAAAAGGAACCAAGTTTCAACTTATCACGAATCGATTCGAAGCGCGAGAAAAACGTTTCACCGACGAAGAAGAGTTTCTCTCCTTGCTGGATGATGTTGAACCTACGCCTCAACACCGTTACTTATCCGAGGTGCTGTCTTTTCAAGAACAAGCACTTTATGAAAAGGAAGGCAACGTCAAAACATTTCTGCTTTCAGATTTTAACCATGTGCTTGATTCGGCCCAAATGAACGTTGATACGAACAATGATTTATCTGCCATGCCGTTGACGGCGAGTGTGCCCGAAAATGTTTCTGTAGACAGCGCTTGGCTGCACACCCCTATCACCCAGAAAGGCGCAGAACAGAGGCTTGCTTTAAGAGTGACAAACCATGGATCAAACCCCATAGCTAACCTGGCTGTAACCGTTTCACTGGAAGGAGAGCAAGTCGCAATGCCCATTTTAGACCTTCCTCCGAAGGAGACCGTTGACACCTCGATCACCTTCATCCCTCAGCGAGCAGGATACCTCAACGGACATATACAAGTGGAAGACTACCCTGTCAGCTTTGACAACGACTACTACTTTACAGTATACGTGACGGAAGCCATTCAGGTGGTTGAGGTTACCGGCAAAGCTATAAAGCCGAATACTCCTTTTCAACGCTTGTTCAGCGGAGAAGCTTTTCGGTACACTTCTTTCTCTCAGGACGAAATCAAGCAGGACGCAATCGACCGAGCCCAGGTGCTTATTCTTAACGAGGTGGATATCCTTTCGTCCGGATTAGCTGCACTGGCGAACGAAAAGCTCCTTTCAGGTGGCAATGTATTGGTGATTGCCCCGCTCAACATGAACGATCTGCTCCGCAGCGCCTATGCGAATGCCTTTGCTGTCGAGTTCTCAGGAATAGATACCACCTCTATGGCCGTCAGTATTGTGAATGAAAAGCACTTCCTGTTCAACGATGTGTTTGACGCGCCACTGGACCAAGTAAACATGCCGAGCGTACATCAACACTATCGCCTGAGCAACGCCCATAGAGGCGAGTCTATCCTCGCTTTGTACAATGGCGACCCACTTTTGTGGAGCAAACACATCGCCTTCGGAGACCTATTTGTGTTGACCAGTCCACTCGACGAAAAAGCAACAGACTTTTACAAGCACGCACTCTTCGTCCCGGCAATGATCAACATGGCCGCACACGCAGGCATTGGAAAGTCCATCGCCTATGATGTCAATACCCCATTGATCAAAACAGACGCACGGGTTGAACGCGCCGAGCTGCAACGTTTGAATGACTCCACGGCATTTATACCTGGACTCAGTCACAACGGCATTTTGCTTGAAAATGGGCTCGTTGAACCGGGGCATTATGCGCTGCGTTCTGGAGACAGCACCCTGGAATTCTACTCCTTCAATTACGATCGGACGGAAAGTGAGATAGACCTACCAAGCGCCGAAAGCATCCAACGCTACTTTACAGATCGACAAATAGATATCCGAATCTTTGATGAGATGACCGATCAATTGGCCATGCAAGTGGCCGAGGCGAATGTCGGAACCAAATTGTGGCCCATCTTTGCACTGCTTGCATTGCTGGCCCTTGTCTTGGAAACTGTGTTATTAAAACTATTCAGCAAATGAAAACCCTGATCAAGAACGTGCAGCTCGTCTATCCTGGACATCCAAGGCATAAAAAGAGCTTCTCGATCCTAACCGACGGCAAGAAAGTGCTGGGACTCTCGGGCGATGAAAAACAAGCGAAAAAGGTAGTCGACGGCAAAGGCATGTATCTCCTTCCTGGCTTGGTTGATGTCCAGTGCCACTCAGGTGAACCAGGCTTTGAAGACAAAGAAGATTTGCACTCATTGACCCGAGCAGCGAGAGCGGGTGGTTTCACGGATTTATTCATCCTACCGTCAACCAATCCGGTTATAGACTCAAAAAGCGCCGTGAGTTATATCACGAAGGCCTCAGGCCTCAATGGTGTGATGATGCACGCGCTTGGCGCCATATCAAAAGACTTGAAGGGAGAGGAGCTCAGTGAAATGTACGATATGTTTCGCGCGGGTGCACGAGGATTCACAGATGGCAAACACCCCATCAACGATGTGAACATGATGAAGCGTGCCCTGCACTATGTAATGAACTTCCGCGGAATTGTATTCTCCTTTCCTAACGACGAACGCCTTGCTCCTGGAGGAATGGTGAATGAAAGTCCAGCTAACACCTCTCTTGGGCTTAAATCGACCCCTGTGCTTGCAGAAGAACTGATGTTGAACCGAGACATTTACTTGCTTCGCTATGCAGACTCTAGAATGCACGTGGCCACCATCAGCTCAGAAGGCAGCGTAAAATTGCTTGCACAAGCAAAAAAGGAGAAACTCGACATCACTGCTGGGGTTGGGTTGGCTAACCTCTTGTTCAACGAAGATGTGCTCAACAGTTTCGACACCAACTACAAAACCAACCCTCCGCTTCGATCTGAAAAAGACAGAAAGGCTTTACTCAAAGGGCTTAAAGCGGGCACCATTGATATGATTGTAACCGATCATACTCCAGAAGTGATTGAAAACAAAGACGTAGAATTTGACCAGGCCCACAACGGCATGACCATGCTTGAAACTGCACTGGCAGCCTATCAAACCACCCTGAGTGACGAGCTCGACATCGACACATTTGTGCAAGCCATCTGCTTGCAACCGCGCGCCCGCTTTAGTTTAGAAATGCCTTCTCTGGAAGAAGGTTCAGCATTTCAATTCACGCTTTTTGACCCTCAGAAGGAATGGGTATATGATGTGAACAGTAAGCACTCAAAGGCCGCAAACAACCCTTACCTCGGACAAAAGCTCCAAGGAAAAGTGATAGAAATAGGGTAGTTACAGCGTAATTTTCAATCCATCTTCCGCTATGAAGACGTGTCCTGGAAGGGTGGCGCTGACCTCTTCATGCGTTCCCATCTGATGACTGATGTGCGTGAGGTAGGCGCGTTCGGGTTGAATTCGTTCAATGACTTCCAAGGCCTCTTCCAGCGAAAAATGCGAGATGTGTGTTTGCTTGCGAAGGGCATTCAACACCAAGACTTTGGTTCCCTCCAATTTGGACCACTCCTCATCCGGAATAGTATTCGCATCTGTGATGTAGGTAAAATCCTCGATGCGGAAACCAAGCACAGGCATGCGGTGATGGTAAACCAGTATGGGTTTCCACTCTAAGCCTTCAATGGTAAAGGGTTTATTCGCCTCGATGTTATTGATCTTGATTTCTGGAACACCAGGATACTTTATGTCTGCAAAGGCATAGTGAAAATCATTCCGCAAGGCTTTCTCAACATCGCTCGACGCATAGATCTGAACGGCTTTGCGTTGAATGAAGTTAAATGCACGTACATCGTCCATCCCAGCTGTGTGGTCCTTGTGCTCATGGGTGAAAACAAGGGCAGTAAGATGTTGAATACCGGCACGCAGTATTTGGTAACGGAAATCCGGACCGCTGTCGACAACGATGTTCCTCTCCCCTTTTTGAACCAGAATGCTTGAGCGCAAGCGCTTATCTCGCTTATCCCTACTCTGGCAAACTTCGCACGGACATCCGATCACCGGCACCCCCATGGAGGTACCTGTGCCTAAAAATGTAACCGTGAGCGGCTCCACAATCAAGCTATCGTTGGAAGTTCATAGATCATCTTGAGCTTATCGATGGTATAATCGACTTCCTCTTTGGTGTTGTACTTGCTGAAAGAAAACCGAACGACGGGTCGATTTCCCGGAATATGCAGTTTAGCGAGGACATGGGAACCAATATCTGAACCAGAGCTGCAAGCGCTTCCTCCTGAAGTAGCCACTCCTTCGATGTCCAAATTGAAGAGCATCATTTCATTCTTGTCCGTCTCTGGAAGGGCCACGTTCAATACGGTATACAACGAATCGCCTTCTGCATCGCCGTTGAAAAGCACGTCTCCCATATCCTCGCGGAGTCTTTGCATCATGTACTGTTTCAGCCCCAGGATATAGGCAGAATGCTCGTCAATGTTTTCATAAGCCAGATCCAATGCCTTCACCAAGCCCATGATGCCATAAACATTTTCGGTACCCGCCCGCATGTTGCGTTCTTGCCCACCTCCGTGCATGATAGGTTGGACTTTTATATCGCTGTTGATGTAGAGAAAACCAACGCCCTTCGGTCCATGAAATTTGTGCGCTGCGCAAGTCATAAAATCCACATGTGTCTTTTTCAAGTCTATGGGGTAATGCGCGATGGTTTGCACGGTATCGGTGTGTAGCAATGCTCCGTACTTCTGGCAGAGCGCGCTGACCTCATGCAATGGGAGGATGTTTCCAATCTCATTGTTCGCGTGCATCAAGCTTACCAATGTCTTTTCATTGGTTTGAAGCAAGGTTTCAAGGTGATCGAGACGCACATGGCCTTTCTCATCGATTTCTACCAAGGACATACGAACCTTCCCCTCCTCCGCAAGCCTTTCTACGGGATGAAGGACAGCGTGATGCTCAATGGGAGAAGTGATGATGTGGGTAGCTCCTAAATCATTCACACTGCAGAGGATGGCCATATTGTCGGCCTCGGTACCTCCGCTGGTGAAGATGATTTCTCCGGGTTCTGCTTTGATGTGCTCGGCCACTCGCTTGCGTCCAAGATCAATGGCTGCCCTGGTCTTTCGGCCATATGAGTGGGTAGAACTCGGATTACCAAAATCTGCTCGCATGTAGCTGAGCATCTCCTCGATCACCTCCGGATCTAATGGAGTGGTTGCTGCATTGTCAAAATATATGTTCATGGCAAATAGATTGGATCAGATGAGAGCTGACAATTCTTTTTCAATGCGCTCGGCAAGGGCTTCTGCAGAAGCTTTGGAAGCGCTTTCGGTGTAAATTCGAATGATGGGCTCTGTATTGCTTTTTCTCAGGTGCACCCATTCATCTGCGAAATCGATCTTTAATCCGTCGATGGTATTGACGTTCTCCGAGGCATAGCGTTCCTTCATGGCATCGATGAGCACGTCAGGCTCCATGCCAGGCTTCAATTGAATCTTGTTCTTGGCCATCTCATAGTGAGGATAACCTGCACGCAACGCTGACATTGTCACGCCTTTCTTCGCTAAGTGAGTGAGGAACAAGGCGATTCCAATCAACGAGTCACGCCCATAGTGAAAGTCTGGCACGATGATGCCACCGTTACCTTCGCCGCCAATGACTGCATGCTCTTCCTTCATTTTCGTAACCACGTTCACCTCGCCAACAGCACTGGCAAAGTAGTTCTGGCCTGCAGCAGAAGTCACGTCTTTCAATGCACGGGAAGAACTCAAATTAGAAACCGTAACACCGGGACGCGCTTGCATGTAATAGTCGGCAATTGCTACCAGCGTATACTCTTCGCCAAACATTTCACCGTCTTCAGAGATAAGCGCCAGTCGGTCTACGTCAGGGTCAACCACAATTCCGAGGTCAAAGCCTTGCGTTCGAACTACATCCGATATCTCGGTGAGGTTCTGCTTGAGTGGCTCAGGGTTGTGTGCAAAAATGCCTGTCACCTCTCCGTTGATCATCCGCACATCAGAAACGCCAAGTCGCTCTAACAACTGCGGGATCGCCAAGGCTCCAGTGGAGTTCACCGGGTCAACAGCCACCTTGAATCCTGCAGCACGAATCGCATCAACATCCACCAGCTCATAGGCCAAGACTTGATCGATGTGTCGTTCTATCCACCCAGACTCCAATCGATAACTACCCGTTTGGTGCACATCTGGGAAATCAAAATCGGCATTCCTGATCTGATCTAGTAATTGCTTTCCCTCCTCTGCTGAAATGAATTCACCCTTAGCATTCAGCAACTTAAGAGCATTCCATTCAATCGGATTATGGCTCGCCGTTAATATGATTCCGCCATCTGCCTTCAGGCCAGGAACAGCTATCTCAACCGTCGGCGTTGTACTGAGGCCCAGATCCACTGCGTGAACCCCCGATGCTTGCAGCGTGCCTGATACAACATTGGACAGCCATTGACCACTAGGGCGTGCATCGCGCCCAATCACCACAGTGGGCGAGGTCTTGCCAGATCGTTGTTTTATGAAGTTCGAAAAGGCCGTTGAGAAGGCCACGGCGTCTACTGGTGTCAGGTTGTCTCCCGGTTTACCACCGATGGTGCCGCGCGTGCCTGAAATGGAGGATATCAGCGTCATTTTATCAGAAAGAGCGCAAAGATAGATTTCCCTTGCAGATGACCTTGAACTCACATGGCTCAAACTTGTTATAAACGGGCTGTATTGCAGGAATATTCAGCACTTTTGCACTTATGTTCAGAACCCTGTTGATAACGCTTCGCTGCTTAAAACTCAACCGGTATATCAAATTTTAAATTTGCTTATACCCCACGTTCTATGGAAGAATTCGATGATAACTACTTCAGCGAGAGCGACCTAAACAGTCTAGTAAATCGCTTTGAAAGGATGATAGAAGATGGTTCCTCTGCCTACTACGAGGTAGACGATCTAGAATCTCTGCTCGACCATTTCATGATGCATCAGCGCCTTGAGCTCGCCTTTAAAGTGGTGGAGACGGCGCACTCGCAGCACCCAGCCAATCGACAACTCACCATCAAAGAGGCTGAATTACTGTCGCTGGCAGATAAGCATAATGAAGCATTGACACTGCTGGGAGAAGTAGAGGTCTTTGAGCATTTCAATCCTGATTTTCACATGACCAAGGCCAGCATCCTGAGTCAGTGCGGGAAGTACGAAAAGGCGATCCGCAGCCTGCATCATGCGTTGGAGTGTTCAGTGGCTGAACCCGACGTAGTTTACATGAACTTGGCCATAGAGCATCAAAACCTAGAGCAATACAAGGAGGCTACCGACTTCTTGCTGGAGGCATTGAAGATCAACCCAAACAACGAGGACGCAATCTACGAACTGGCTTATTGCTACGAGCTTACCAAGAACTACGAAGAAGCCATTTCCACCTTCAAAAGGGTGATCGACAAAACTCCCTACAACGGACATGCTTGGTTTAACTTAGGAGCTGCCTACCAAGCCTTTGGCGAGTTTGAAAAGGCCCTGACGGCGTTTGACTATGTGATCCTCATCGACGAAGGATTTCATGCCGCCTACTTTAACAAGGCAAACGTATTGGTGCGCCTTGACCGGCACGCAGATGCGATTGAGCTTTACAAGAAGGCCCTTGCCTTTGACATTTTAGACTCTTTGATCTACTTCTACATTGGAGATTGCTACGACCATATTGGAGATTTCAAGAACGCTTTGGTTCATTTTGAGAAATCACTCAAGAAAGACGAAACCATGGCAGAGGCTTGGATTGGCGCCAGCAGTGCATTGGACGAATTGAACCGCGAGCTCGAGGCGCTCGAATACGCTAAGAATGCGCTGCATTTGGATCCAGAAAATGGAGACTACCATTGTTTTCTTGCAGGCCTTCAGATGAAATACGACCTATTGATCGAGAGTGCGGATTCTTTTGAAAAAGCCATCACCAACGGATATATACACGAGGACCTTTGGGAGGATTACACCCAACTGAGTCTTTCGATGAAAAATTACGACTTGGCTCGATCTATCATAGACCGTGGACTGACGACGTTTCCCAACAACCACTTGCTCAGCTTATACGAATGCATTGTGCAGTACCAAAAGGGTGATGAGGAGATTGCGTTTGAAAAGCTCGTTGAGCTGCTCATTCAGGAGCCTGAGCTCATTGAAGAGTTTGTGATGTACTACCCAAAAGCGGTAGAGAGCAAAGACATTCAGTTCCTCATCCACTCTTTGAACCAGAAATAAGGGTCCAAACACGTCAACGCGATGCTGTAAACTTGCATCGCTAAACCCTCTAGAACCATCACATGAGAGAGATCAGTGTAAAAGAACTCAAAGCCAAACTCGATTCCGGAGAAGACATTCAGGTGATTGACGTGCGCGAAGTAAACGAGTACGCATACTGCAATATAGGGGCAGACTTGTTGCCCATGGGACAGATCATGATGAATCTTGACAAAGTATCGAAGGACAAAGACGTGGTTATTCACTGCAAGTCTGGCGGTCGCTCTGGGGCCATCGTGAATGCACTCATGGCACGCGGATTTTCGAATGTCATCAACTTACGCGGAGGAATATTGGCATGGTCAGAAGAAGTTGACCCAAGCATCCCCACCTACTGATGCAAGGCACGAAAGAAATCATTCTCAATGCACTGAAAGGCTCAGCGATGGGCATAGCCGAAGTTATTCCAGGCGTCAGCGGAGGAACCATTGCCTTCATTACAGGCATCTACGAGCGATTACTCAACGTAATTAAGTCCATCGGACCCGATGTGTGGAATGCGTGGAGAAAGGACGGCTTAAAAGGCGTTTGGAAGGCCATGGATGGAGTTTTCCTCTCCTCCCTACTCATTGGTATGGTTGCCGGAATAGGCATCGGCGTCTTTCTCATCACGTATTTACTGGAGACTTACCCCCTCTTTGTTTGGTCCTACTTCTTCGGACTGATCCTAGTGAGCGCACTTTTCGTCGGACGGGAGATCAAGGCCTGGAATGGAAAACGAATCCTAGGCATCACCATTGGTGCCGCAGTAGCCTACTGCATTACCGTAGCCGTACCGGCCCCGGGTAATCCAGCACTTTACTTTGTCTTTATCTCTGGCGCAATCGCTGTTAGCGCCTTACTCCTACCAGGTATATCAGGAAGCTTCATTCTCCTGCTCATGGGGATGTACAGCTACATAATCCCCACCGTAAAGGAGGCGCTTAAAACCTTCCAACCCGATCAGTTGATCATCCTCGCAACTTTCGGAAGCGGTATGTTGTTCGGAATGATTTTCTTCTCTAGGCTACTCTCGTGGACTTTTAAAAACTACCACGATGCAACTCTTTCAGCACTCACAGGCTTCCTCATCGGCTCATTGAATAAGATATGGCCTTGGCAAGAGGTTTTGGAAACCATGACCAAAGAAAGCGGCGATACCGTCGTGGTATTCAGTCGTAGTGTACTTCCGGGTGCATTCGAAAACGTACAAGACAATTTCTTGTACGGAAACGACCCAAAGATCTTGGGTTGCATTGTGTTAATGCTGGCTGGCTTTTTAACCGTGATAGCTGCAGAGTGGATCGCAACCAAATTACAACGATCGTGACGCGCTACGGATTGATCGGCGCATCC
This sequence comes from uncultured Flavobacteriales bacterium, assembly GCA_943788725.1. Lineage (GTDB taxonomy): Bacteria > Bacteroidota > Bacteroidia > Flavobacteriales_G > Salibacteraceae > SHAN690. The sequence continues at coordinate 326,320 of CALSRJ010000001.1, forward strand.
CTCTCCCATTCGTTTTCACCGCGCTATTTCGAACAGAAATTCAAGGGTATGCGCTCAAGCGATTACAGCTATAAAGCTTTTGAGTTGGACTCTATAAATAAAGTAGCTCAACTCATTGATAAAGAGTCATTAAAGGGGTTTAATATAACCATACCATTTAAGGAATCCATCATCCCTTTCTTGGATGAAATGACACCAGAGGCGGAGGCCATCGGAGCTGTAAATTGTGTGCAAGTAAAGGAAGGGAAGATGGTAGGATTCAACACGGATGTGGACGGATTCAAGGGAGCTTTGGAAGAGTTCACCGAAGGCAATAGGATCGAACGTGCTATCGTATTAGGAAATGGTGGGGCCGCGAAAGCCGTGCTGTATGTATTGAATGGCCTAGGTATTCTCTATGAAATTGTTTCGCGCAAAGGAGACAAGAATTATGAGAACCTAGCGGCTTCAGAGGTGCGCCGAGCTGACCTCATTATCAACACCACTCCCTTAGGCATGCACCCTGATGAGCTAAGCTTTCCTGACATTCCGTATGAAGCGCTTACTTCTAGACACTTTGTAATGGACCTGGTTTACAACCCAGCCCAAACGCTCTTTTTGAAAAAGGCCAGTATCTTAGGGGCGAGTACAATGAACGGAGAACGCATGCTCGCGTTACAAGCGGAGAAAAGCTGGGATATCTGGCAGGGCTAGCCGACGACTTACTCAGGCACGTGAACTGATTGTAAATACGCCTGGGTCTGCATTTCTTCGCCGTCTATCGGCCAGTCTTGTGTGTACTTCCACCCTGTCTCCGGCGGCAAGCTCATCAGTATGGAGTCAATCCTCCCGTCGGTGTCTAGACCGAATTTCGTACCCTTATCAAGTACCAAGTTGAATTCTACGTACCTACTTCTTCTGTGCATTTGCCAAGCCTTATGTAGGTCAGTGAATGGCTTTTGGTGATTTGCGAGCATCAGCTGCGTGTATATTGGGGCAAACTGCTCTCCTACTGCCTGCACGAATGCAAACAAGTCAGACTTGCTCTTTCCCTCTGTCGCAGTGCTGAGTCGGTCGAAGAAAATCCCACTTACGCCGCGTGATTCCTTTCTGTGTTTGATGTAGAAGTATTCATCTGCCCATTTCGAAAAGCGCGGATGGTACGCAGGATCATGGAGATCGCACACTTGTTTTAGCTGAGCGTGAAACCAATCGGCTTGGTCTTGTACGACGTAATGAGGCGTGAGGTCAATTCCTCCTCCAAACCACCAGACATCCTCACTCATTTCAAAGTAACGGACGTTCATGTGGATGATGGGGACGTGTGGATTATCAGGATGCATGACGATGGAGACCCCTGTAGCGAAAAACGCATCTGAGTCCACCCCGAGCGCCTTTTGGATCTTATCTGGGAGGGAACCGTGTACAACAGAGAAGTTCACACCTCCCTTACTGATGATCTTTCCATTCTCAATCACACGGGTGTGACCTCCCCCTCCTCCTGGCCGTTCCCATGTCTCGCTTTGAAAACCACCTCCTCCGTCCGCTTCTTCGATGGAAGCACAAATCCGAGATTGGAGTCCATGAAACCAGTCGGCTATTTGCTCTTTTGTACCGGCCATTTGGCGAATGGTTTTAGTTTGAACCCGCTGTATTCATACAATTCAACGCTCTGGTTTTCAATACCACTTTGGGGCATAACGCGGTGAAAATGGAAGTCCATCAGGATGCCTTGAAATTGAAACTCCTCGGGGGTCTTGAACCAATCGTCTCTATTGAAGGCCATCTGAGTGATCAAGTAATTGGCCAGGTCGAACCCCATCAATGTAAACCGCGTTGGCTCATAGCCATACTGCTGATTGTATTGCTTGTAGTAGGCATTCACGCGGTAGTCTGTAAAGTCAAGGTAACCCGTGACGGGTATGGTAACGCGCAGGTCGTGGAGCTGTTGAATGTCTAAATCTGTATCGTACTTCTGCCAATCCTCTAAACCGATGACCCTGAAGCGGCACTTACCCTCCGACTCATACTGCAAGTTATAGAGCTCGCTCAAGAATTTGGTCACAAACACCTTGTTCGTCGTGGGTACCACCAAGGTATAGCTTCCACTGTCGCTAAAACGCATGGTGAGGGTTTCTCGTGTAATGTCCCATAGCTTCACTTCGCGCACGGCGTCGGTGATGAAGGTGTCGGGAACGTTCATGGCAACGGCGTAGCGCGACTTAAAGAACTCTACTACATCTTGGTCTGGAAGCTTATTTGAGTTGACGACAACTACTGTAGAATCCTGGTAGTTGGCTGCCAAGAACTCCGCAATTGCATCCAGTTGCATCGATTCGCTCGGCGTGGTCTTGATCGCATTGGGTTTGCCAAACAAGATTTTTGATGGCTTGGGGATGGGACAAATCGCTGGAACACCCTTTTGCTTGAGGTAGGCGGCCACGACCACGAATTGGTCCGTATAGAAAGGGCCTACTGCGATATCAATATTATCAAACGCGCCTTTTGCGATAAGGGATCGAATCATGGCGGTATCCTGCCCTGAATTGATCAGCTTGACCTCAAACTTCACATTGTTCTTGGCAGCAAGCGAATCGACCGCATGCACAAAACCCCTGTAAAAGCCCAGCGACACGCGTTGGGCTTCGCTTATTTGGAAATCATGCCGGTTGGATGAGTATGGAAACGTAGGCTGAACGGGTATCAATAGACCTATGCGAACGATGGATGCCGCGTCGGGAACATGGGTCACCACCGTATCCTCAAGCTCTTGAGTGTCTTGGCGCTCTGGTTCCGGCAACACTACTAACCTGCCTGGAATGCGAATGGCCATCCCTTCATTCAAAGTGGTCGTAAGCCCTGCATTTGCGCTCATTAGATCCTCAACGCGTACGTTGTACAGTTTGCTAATTGAGTAGAGTGTCTGCCCCTTTTCCACGATGTGCGCCTCTAAGGAGTCGAGCACTGCCGATTGAATAAACTCCTGTTGTTTCTGCTCCACCTTTGCCACCGGTATTTTAACCTGCGCATTCGCTTTCAGGCCTTCTTCCCTGATCTGAGGATTCGCATTGAGCAAGGCATCCAAAGAAATCGCGTACTTCTTGCTGATTGCGTAGAGGGTTTCCTTGGGCTGAACTGCATGTGTAATGTATTCATCGGTCTCATCGACCAATCCACCGAGCGACTTCTTATTATCGCCTGTCACTGGAATCAGAAGGGTTTGATTGACCTTCAACCCATCCGTTTTGACAATAGGATTGCTGCCCATGACCTCATCGATCGACACATTGTACAGCCTTGAAATGCCGTAGAGGGTATTGCCTGGTTCAACAACATGCAAGTAGTACTTGCTACCATTGATTTTGTGCACCTGAGGGGTTTCCTGGGCGAGCATCGAAAACGAAAGGCACGTCAGGAAAAAAAGATAAATGATGATATTTCGGATCACTCCCATTCTATGGTGGCGGGTGGTTTGGAGCTAATGTCGTAAACAACGCGGTTCACACCCTTCACATTATTGATGATCTTGTTAGAGATTGTTGCCAGAAACGCGTGCGGGAAGTGAAACCAATCGGCTGTCATCCCATCTGTTGAAGTCACAGCACGCAGAGCAACGGCATTTTCATACGTACGCTCATCGCCCATCACTCCTACCGATTGAACCGGAAGCAAAATGGCCCCGGCTTGCCAAATTTGTTCGTAAAGGCCGTATTCTTTCAACCCTTCCACATAAATGTGATCCACTTCTTGGAGAACGCGCACTTTTTCAGGCGTCACATCCCCCAAAATACGAATGCCTAATCCAGGACCTGGGAACGGATGGCGGTTGAGAATGCTTTGTGGCAGACCTAAGGTGGCACCTACTTCTCTTACCTCATCCTTGAAGAGCGAGCTCAGTGGCTCCACTACCTTCAACTTCATGAAATCTGGAAGGCCACCTACGTTGTGGTGACTTTTGATCGTAGCAGAAGGTCCTTTCACCGACTTCGATTCAATGATGTCTGGGTAGATGGTTCCTTGTCCCAGCCATTTTACATCCGTTATGCGATGGGCCTCATCATCAAAAACTTCGATGAACACCCTTCCAATTGCTTTTCGTTTGCCTTCCGGGTCAGAAACACCTGCCAACTCTTTGTAGAATCGATCGGCGGAATCCACCCCCTTCACGTTGAGTCCAAGGTCTTCATACTGATGCAAGACGCTTTCAAACTCGTGCTTGCGCAGAAGTCCGTTGTCCACAAATATGCAGTACAAGTTCTTGCCAATCGCTCGGTGGAGCAACATGGCTGCCACGCTGCTGTCTACGCCTCCTGAAAGTCCAAGCACGACCTTATCATCGCCCAACTGCTCCTTGAGTTGCGCCACATTTGTGTCTACATACGATTCTGGCGTCCAAGATTGATCGCAACCGCATACCCCCACCACGAAATTTCGAAGTACCGTTAAGCCGTCTGCACTGTGGTAGACTTCAGGATGAAATTGCAAGGCATAGGTTTCCTCATTGTCAAAACGATAGCCACCCACCTCAACATCGCTGGTGCTGCACATAATGGACGTTCCTTTTGGAAGCGAATAGATGGTATCCGCATGTGACATCCAAACTTGAGAGTCTTCTGCCACTCCTTTCATGAGCGGAGCGGAATGGTCTACGAAACTCAAGTTGGCTCGGCCGTATTCCCGCTTGGACGATACCTGCACCTCGCCACCATAATTGTGGGCTAAGAATTGGGCGCCGTAGCAAACACCTAATAGGGGGAGTTTCCCTTTAATCGCTTCTAAGTCAGGAGTTGGGTGATCTTCTTGGCGTACGGAAAATGGGCTGCCGCTGAGGATAACTCCTTTGACGTTGTCATCAATTGCAGGGAAGTCATTGTAGGGATGGATCTCACAGTAAACGTTCAATTCCCTTACTCGCCGCGCAATGAGCTGCGTATACTGGGAACCAAAGTCAAGGATCAGGATCATTTCTTGCATGCGCAAATGTAGATTTTCGGGTGCATTGGCGCACCTTCAGATGCACTGAATAATCCACGAAGTACAGCTGAAAAACAAAAAAGGCGCCCGAAGGCGCCTTTAAGTGTTGTATTCAGAGAAACTTAGGCCTTCTTGGCAACCAAAGTGATTTCTAGCTTAATGTCATCAGAAAGAACCGTGTCCTTGAGGAAATGCTCCCAAGCAACGTCATACTTCTGGCGATCAAAAACCAACGTACCGGTAGCCGTCATGTTTCCATCTTCGTTCATGGTCATGTTGGTGATTTCAATGGTCTCAACATTGCTATTGCCACGGATAGTAAGGTTACCCATTACTTTCATGCCTTCAGCAGATGTGATCTCAAAAGAAGACTCAGGAAACTCCGCTGTGTTAAAGAAGTCAGGTGTAGACAAGTGTCCAACCAAGTTCTCCATTGGACTCTCTTCGCTATAACCATTGTCTTTTGGAGCGATTGAAGTCATATCCACCGCAAAGTTTCCAGCTGTAATCTTCTCACCTGCTGTAGTGATAGATCCGCTTTTCACGTTGATGTCACCAAAGTGAGAATATACGGTAGCACCTGCAGTTCCTCCGGTCCAACGGATGTTTGACTTCGCAGCGTCAACCGTCCAAGTGGCCGTTTCAGCAACCACTTCATTAGTATTCTCTTCGTTCGTAGCGTCAGATGTAGCTTCGGCAGACTCTCCTCCTCCAGCACAAGATGCAAGGGCAACCGAAACAGAGAGAGCAGCGATTAGTAATGTGTTCTTTTTCATAATTGTTGTGTTTAAGATTTATGTGCAAATGTATATTATATGTACCTACATATAATGATTAGACGCATTTTTATATTAGACACACCCATTCGAGCATGTAAAACAGAATACTAACAGAAATTCTTAGGCATTTTTAAAGCTGAAAGGCCTTCAGCTGCGGGTCAAGAGGATTGAAAGAATCGATCAACCCAGAGAGGAATGCTGTGCGCGTCTCCTCATTGGTATACATCAACCAATGGTGAACACGCTCTTGCGGCACTGCATTCGGAAAGGTAGCTTCCAGAAACTCCGCCAGCCTGCGTGCAGATACATCGTGCCTGCGCTTATCGGCGCGTAGTACCTTCTTCTGAAGTACCTCCATCCGCTTCAAGATGCGCTTCTGTTCTGCCCTCGCACTCTCGCCAAGTGTAGCATCAAACAACGCGAGCTCTGCTGCTATTTGAGATAGCTGTTCTTTCAATACTTGTGCCTTATCGCCGACGATGTACTCGTGGCTTCCTTCCTTTCGGACGATGGCTTTAAGGATGGCCTCTCGATCACCGTATACATCCGAAGCAGAAAGATCCAATTGTTGCATCCGTTTCTGAGCTTTATCGTCTATCAAGACCGCCATATCTCGCAATACCAGACCTGGGAAAAAGACATCCACGGCATCGAACACTCCTTTCAACTGCAGCCAGTAGCTCAATTCTCCTGGACCGCCAATGTATCCGAGATTCGGCAGTATGCATTCTTGATACAAAGGGCGCAATGCGACATTCGGGCTGAAAGATTCAGGGCTGGACGCGCTGAGTTTGAAAAGCTCTTCGGAAGTCCAATGCTTTGTAGCATCCGCAGTAGCGAATCCCTTCTCCGATCTAACTATACGCTCTCTTACCCCCTCTTCCATCCAGAACAAGTTGATATCGCGCGGGGTAATTTGCCCTTGGTAGCCCGATTCATGAAGCATTGCCGTATTGGAAGCGACCGCATCAGAGGAAAACCCTTCGGTCAATTCTCTCTGCACTATCGGTGCGAAAATCGCTTTTAGCCGCGCGTCGGCCGCATCTATCACCACGATACCCAAGGAGCCAAACATCCAATGCACGAGATCGCGCGTTGCCTCTGCCAGTGTCCTGTTCGGCGTGTAGATCTCCGCTAAGGTGTCGAGTGTAGCCAGTTTAAACGGGTCGTCCTTGAAAATTTCTCTCAACTCCGCTTGAAACGCCTCGACCCCTTGAAGAAGCATCGGTCCGACCGCTCCTCCAGAATCTCTGTTCCAGACTACTTTTTCCGATCCAATAAATATGTGATTCGCTTCTTCAAAATCGTGATCCTCCGAAGCCATCCAATAAACCGGAACTGTCTTGACTCCATTCTTTTCTAAATCCATCGCCAAACGAATGGCTGAAAGAATTTTGTATGGAAAGAACATCGGTCCGCCGTAAATGCACAATTGATGACCGGTAACTACGGTATATACCTCCTCATGCGCGAGGCGTTGAATGTTCGTGCGGGTTTTAGGTGAGGTATAGTGGGAAGATTCCGCTTGCTCGGTCAAGACTTCGACCAATATCCGCCTCTCTTCCTTTGGCAATTTCCTTGACTTCGCAGCTTCCATCAAGCCTTGGAGACTAGGAACAACAGAATAGAACGCATCAAGCGACGCATCGCCGGCGAGGTAGCGCTCTATAAGCCCTGGTAGTTTTGGTGGGATGTTTTTGGCCTTGTTCAAAATCGTCTGCAAAGTAAGACTGAAAGGACATAAGGGCCATAAATGTTCACGAAGAACTGAGAATTCAGGATCAAGCTTGCACCACTTCACCTTCTAAATCGAAGGCTGTATTACTAATGACCTTCACCGTCACAAAGTCACCGATGCGTACGTACTGATCCGTTGCATCGATTACGACTTCGTTGTCTACTTCGGGTGAATCGTACTGAGTTCTCCCTATGAAGTAGCCCGATTCTTTTCGGTCGATCAGTACGCGTTCCACGGTTCCTATTCTTGCCTTGTTCTTTTCGAAGCTGATGCTCTCTTGCAATTCCATGATCGCATTAGCGCGTTCTTGCTTTACTTCTTGTGGTACATCGTCCTCTAATTGAAAGGCGTGTGTATTCTCTTCATGGCTGTACGTAAAAACACCCAGTCGATCGAACTTCATCTTCGCGACCCAGTCGTACATCTCTTGGAATTGCTCCTCTGTTTCACCTGGAAATCCAGTGATCAATGTCGTTCTGATGGCCATGTTGGGATTGACTGTGCGCATTTCGTTCAAAATCCGATCGGTCTTTGCCCTCGTCGTGCCTCGGCGCATGCCCTTGAGCATCTCGTCGTTGATGTGCTGCAGGGGAATGTCCAGGTAATTGCAAATCTTTGGGTTCCTGGCCATTTCTTCGATGGCGTCCATTGGGAAACCTGCTGGGTAGGCATAATGCAACCGGATCCAATCGATTCCCTCTACTTCACTCAGTTTCTGCATCAACTCAGCGAGGTTTCGCTTTCCGTAGATATCCAGTCCGTAATAGGTTGAATCCTGTGCGATCAGGATCAATTCTTTCGTCCCTTGCGCAGCGAGAGATTTCGCTTGCTTCACCAATTCTTCGATCGGCGTGCTCTTATGCTTGCCACGCATCAGTGGAATCGCGCAAAAGGCGCAAGGTCGATCACAACCTTCACTGATCTTTAAGTATGCATAGTGGACTGGCGTTGTCAAAAATCGCTCTCCCACCAATTCGTGCTTATAATCTGCTTTGAGCGTTTTGAGCAAGCGCGGGAGCTCACGTGTACCGAACCAGGCGTCCACTTCTGGAATTTCTAGTTCGAGCTGTTCGCGGTAGCGTTCTGAAAGGCAGCCTGTGACAAGCACCTTATTGACCCACCCTTGCTTTTTGGCTTCGGAAAACTGAAGGATGGTGTTGACCGACTCTTCCTTGGCGTTATCAATGAACCCGCAAGTATTGATGATGACCGTGTCAAAGTCTTCCTTCTCACTTTCGTGCTCAACGCTGAAATCGTTTGCCTTCAGTTGGGCCATTAAAATCTCGGAGTCGAAGATGTTCTTAGAACAGCCGAGGGTTACAACGTTGATCTTTTCTGATCGTTTGCCTTTGGTGCGCATGTCAACTATTACTAGAACCGAAGAGAGAATCAACGAAACTCCGTCGATCAAAGAGTTGAAGGTCGTCGATCTTTTCACCAACGCCGATGTATTTGACAGGAATCTTGAACTGATCACTGATTCCGATTACGACACCCCCTTTGGCGGTGCCGTCCAATTTCGTTAACGCCAAGGCATTCACTTCTGTAGCAGCGGTGAATTGCTTTGCCTGCTCGAAGGCATTTTGGCCGGTAGAGGCATCTAATACAAGGAGAATTTCATGTGGCGCATCAGGTACAATCTTCTGCATGACACGTTTGATTTTACTCAGCTCACCCATCAATCCCACCTTGTTGTGCAGTCTACCTGCCGTATCGATGATCACTACATCTGCCTCTTGATTCATCGCCGACTGTAAAGTATCAAACGCCACACTGGCTGGGTCAGAGCCCATGTTCTGGGCCACTACAGGAACACCTGCACGCTCGCCCCAAACCTTGAGTTGATCGATGGCGGCGGCTCTAAAGGTATCCGCCGCTCCAATCACTACTTTTTTACCCGCCCCTTTGAATTGATGCGCGAGCTTACCGATGGTGGTGGTCTTTCCTACACCGTTTACGCCAACGACCATCATTACGTATGGCCTCTTGTTGAGCTGCTCTTCGAAATTCTTTACTTCTCCCGCCTTATTCTCTTCAAGCAACAGACTGATCTCTTCTCGCAAGAGCGTTTGCAGCTCCTCCGCGCTCACGTACTTGTCGCGCGATACGCGTTCTTCTATACGTCCGATGATCTTCAACGTCGTGTCTACTCCCACATCAGAGGTAACGAGCACTTCTTCTAAGTTGTCTAATACCTCATCGTCGACTTTTGACTTCCCAACAACTGCACGCGTTAGCTTGGAGAACACGCTCTCACGTGTCTTCTCGAGTCCTTTATCGAGCGACTCTTTCTTTGACTTGAAAAGACCAAATAAAGCCATTGAATAATCGGGATGGGGTTAAACAAAGAAAGCTTTCCGCCAGTGGTGGAAAGCTTTCAAAAAATCTTTTAGAATCAATTACTTGGCGTTCAGGAAGTCGTTCACCGCATCCTTGGGTAAAACCTCCTCACGGAAACTGTAGTTTCCTGTTTTCTCAGACTTCATCATCTTGATTACTTTGGTGAAGTCTTTTGCACCTTGCTTTCTTAGTCCTGCTACTGTCTTCTTAGCCATGGCTTAAATTTTCTTGGTTTTACTTGATCTCCTTATGAACCGTCATCTTGCGAAGAATCGGATTGTACTTCTTAATCTCGATGCGGTCTGGAGTGTTCTTTCTGTTCTTGGTAGTAATGTAACGAGAAGTTCCTGGCATACCACTTTCCTTATGCTCGGTGCATTCTAGTATTACTTGAACCCTGTTTCCTTTCTTTGCCATGATTCCGTTGTCTTTGATAAAATCGGGGCGCAAAAATAATTAATTGTATTTGAATGATGGTTCGGAAGTTCAACTTTTTGAACCACAGCTATTTGATAACATGAGAAAGCACCTATTCCTACTGACTATCAGCCTATTGTGCTCATCTGCAATAGCCTTCACCCAAACCTATGGGCTCGTTCTACACGGAGGCGCAGGCACCATTACCAAGGATGGCTTGTCGAAAGAGCGTCAAAACGTCTACGAAAATAGCCTTCAAAAAGCCTTGGATGCGGGTTATCTCGTGCTGGAAAAAGGGGGGAATGCAGAAGATGCTGTCATCGCTGCCATTCGCATCTTGGAAGATGATTCAAACTTCAATTCGGCAAAGGGAAGTGTATTAAACGCGAACGGTGCGGTAGAAATGGACGCGTCGATCATGCGTGGTGCAGATCTGAATGCCGGCGCCGTAGCTGGTGTGACCACTGTTCGTCACCCGATAGAAGCCGCTGCGAAGGTCATGTTCAAGTCACCTCATGTCATGATGAGCAATGCTGGCGCGGATCTTTTTGCCAAGGAACAAGGGTTGGAGATCATGCCTCCCTCCTATTTTATCACTAAAGGAAGTCAAGCCACCTTGAAAGGCGTGCAGGACCGTTTGAAGGAACAAGGATCCATTGATTCGGAATACCCAGACTGGAAATTTGGAACCGTGGGCGTCGCTGCCTTGGACAAACAGGGCAATCTTGCGGCGGGAACCAGCACGGGTGGCATGACAAATAAGATGCACAACCGCATCGGCGACTCACCCATCATTGGAGCAGGCACGTATGCCAACAACAAAACCTGTGCGGTATCGTGCACGGGGCATGGAGAATATTTCATTCGACTCAATCTCGCCCATGAGGTTTCGGCGCTTATGCTTTACAAGGGCTACGATGTAGAAAAAGCAGCCTCGTTTATGATCCACAACTCGCTCAGTGATATGGGAGGTGCTGGAGGGTTGGTGGCCATGGACCGAAATGGCAACATCTCACTGCCCTTTAACACCCCCGGGATGTTTCGGGCCTACCGGATGAGCGACGGGAGAACCTCGGTGTTGATGTTTAAGGACGAGGGGTGATGTTGGGCGCATCTCAAGGTTTACACAAGCACATTTATGCTATCGTATTGGGGTTGCTACTCCCGGGCACATACTTGGCTCAGGTCGGTGAAGGAAGTGACAATTCGAGCCACCGCATTGATTTAATCGTGAAGTCGGAGGTCCCAGTAGACCACGTCTACATCACAGGTTCCATTGAAGAGCTTGGATTTTGGAACCCTTCGATCACCCGCATGAACCGATTGAACGACAGCACTTATCAATACGTACTGCAAACATCACCCACTGAAGCCTTCGAGTACAAATACACCTTGGGCAGCTGGGACGAAGAAGCATTGGACGAAAGAGGAATGAAACTTCCGAATTTCAAATTTGACGTCGATGTAGTTTCCACCACAGACGCGGTCTTTGGCTGGTCCTCGGCGCTGCCAACGTCCTCTTCTTCAGATGGGAACATAACGGGTGATGTAGTCTACCACGAAGGTTTAATGGCCCCGGGACTCCTCCCGCGTGACGTATTGGTTTGGCTTCCTGACGGCTACCACGATGATCCTAACCGAAGCTATCCTGTTCTCTACATGCACGATGGCCAAAACCTGTTCGACCCTACAACCAGTTACACAGGGGTTGATTGGCAAATCGATGAAAGACTCACGGAGTTCATCAACGCAGGAATCATCAAATCTATGATCGTGGTTGGCATCAACAATACTTCTGAAAGAAGCTTGGAATACACCGATGAGAACCATTCTCAGATATACCAAGACTTTGTCATTCACAGCGTCAAACCTTTGATCGACTCTTTGTATCGAACAGCACACGCACCGGGCCAGACTTTTACCGGTGACTCATCTGCTGGAGGCACTATTGCGTTCCTACTCGCTTGGCAACATCCGGATGTATTTGGAGGTGCGTTGTGCTTCTCGCCAGCGTTCAACGACCCGGACCCGAACAATCCAGCATTTAACTACCTAGATGATATTGATTTGACCGCTTCGCCCCCACCCGCTCGATTCTACCTTTACAATGGAGGTGTGGGATTAGAGGCGCGGCTCCAACCAGGCATCGATGCGGCGATGGATCTGTTCCAACAGAAAGGCATGGTGTCCGAAAAGGATTTCTACTTCCACCGAGATAAAGAAGCCGAGCACAATGAAGCCGCTTGGTCTAAAGACTTTGGTTTTGGCTTGTTATGGCTACTCGGAGAAGGGGATTGAAATCAATTTATACTTCTGAAAAACAAGGTCTTGAGCATTGATATATCCACAATTTAAACTCATGCCTTGGCGCGTCCGATACATTTTTACTTTTGCAGCGGAGAGTTGGCAGAGTGGTCGATTGCGGTAGTCTTGAAAACTATTGACCTTCACGGGTCCGGGGGTTCGAATCCCTCACTCTCCGCAACATGAAAGCGTAACTCCTTGCTTAAAAGGTAGTTGCGCTTTTTTATTATTCAAGTTAGGCAACATTTAGGCAACAATCACTTATTTACCCTTTTCTAGTGTCCCCAGTTAATTGGTAAGCTGTGTTTGAACCCGAGGGATTTCAAATCTGTTTTGACGTTGCACAAACTAAGGGATTGGTTAAGGTTATAATACTGTCTTGGGTGTTGTATAGATTTCCCTGAGGACTATAAATCTTCTATTTTACAACATGATGCCTCTACCTTCTGGTAGGGGCTTTTGTGTTTCAGGGGGGGTGTTGGCCGAGGAATTTAGCGCACATAGGGGCAAACTGATGTGGCTGGATAGAGAACCCACTGCCGAATACATGCTTTCGATCATAAGGGAATGGATATCTCCTGGTTTACCGGCGAAAGTCACTTTGGAACGCTTGCAACTCTGGGAAACATCGACTTCGTACGCTCAGTGGGATAGATGACATGTCCTTTGATGCAGCTGCAACCATTCCTTGGAACCGGACGTCTATCCTGTAAGCACTTCCGGCGCCATTCTTCATTGTATCATCCATGCTTCGAGTACTTTCATTTTCTCTTTTCGTTCTAAGCTGGCTTCCAGGACTGACTCAGGCTGACTCCTCGCTATCCTCTTTTTCAGCAAGCGTGGATGCAGGTTCGGTCCTTCTCATCTGGACGCTTGAAGCCGGTAGCACATGCAATGGGATCAGCGTTCAGCGCTCTACCGACCTACTCACCTTCTATGAAATAGGCAACATTGCCGGAATCTGCGGGAGCGATGACCAACCCGTAACCTATACCTTTTCAGACGACCGTCCTGTGCTGAACGCAGAAAACCATTATCGACTGGAACTCGGGCAACTGGGATATACATCAACACGCACCGTCGACGTAACGGATTTTTCCTCCGATAAAATTCAGATTAGACCTAACCCTGTTTCCTCTTCGCTGGTGGTGCGTCTGGAGAATGCCCGCTTTGAGCTTTTGAAGTGCAGCATTTCTGATGTGAGTGGAAAGGTTTTGGATCAATTCTCGATACGAGAAGGTGAGCTTACCCTCAACACAACACAGCTTCCAATTGGAATTTTCATTTTTTCGGTGGTATACGAAGATGGAGCGCTTTACTATTCAAAGTTCAGCGTGTCCAGGTAAGCAGTACGGCTTCACTTCGATAAGATCAGAAACTCCGTTCTCCGATTCAACGCCCTTCCCTCCTCTGTTTGATTACTGGCAAAAGGAACGGTCTCACCAAATCCGCGGTATTGGATCCGAGCTCCTTCTACTCCTTGAGACTCCAAGTATTGCTTTACGCTGAAGGCTCGGTCTGTAGACAAGGCTAAGTTCGCCGCATCCTTTCCAACATCATCTGTATGTCCATGGATGGCGATGCGCATGGCAGGATTTTCAATCAGGTAAACGGCAAACTCCATAAGGATGAGTTTTGACCGTTCTGATATCTCTGCTGAATTGGACGCATAGAAGATGTCGTTGATCTTATAGACACCTCCTTCTCTCACTTCGGCCACCTCCAAGTCAACTTCTTGAAAGGTGCTTACCTCTCCTTGTTTATCACTCAACCTAGAACCCTTCTCATCTGTAGGCGCGGTCTCGATTAACTTCGACTGAAAGGCCTTGTTGTCTGCCTTGACATTCATCACCACGGTCTCTTCCTCTCGAACGCGTACCACAGCCGCATAGGAACCGTCATCGCTGTTTACATCAACCTTCGAGATGTTTTTTGACTCCATGGTCTTCAATTCCACCGTTGCATTCCGAGCAGGGTCACCGTTTTCATCTTTGAGGGTTCCTTTCACAAACACCACCTTGTCTGGCCGTGCTTCCTTGTACAACTCAAAACTCCAGATGTCAATGCTTTGCGGGTTCTCTCGATCCTTGGCTGAATAGTAAACAGTTTTACCATCTGTGCTAACCGCGAATGCCTGCTCATCCAGCTCCGAATTGATGGGATGCCCCAAATTCACAGGTTCAGACCACGAGCCGTCGTCTCCCTGCTTGGTGTAAAACACATCCAACCCTCCCAACCCTAGATGACCATCCGAGGCAAAATACAAGGTCCTGGAATCCGAATGCATGAAGGGTGTCTTGTCGTTGTACGGGGTGTTGATCGGAGGGCCAATATTCTTTGCTACTTGCCAATTTCCATTTGGACCTTTGGTGGAATAATAGATCTCCAACCCAGCATTATCACCTCGATCACTGCAGAAGTACAAGGTGTTTCCATCCGCTGAAATACTGGGTTGGGACTCAAAGCCATCTTCAGTATTTACCTTCTCGCCGAGGTTTTGCAAATCCGTCCAGTAATACCCGTCCATCTTCGTCTTAGGATCACGTCCAAACTTCAAGTCAGCAGTATAAATATCACAATTGACATATCCCATACTCGCTGGTTTACAGATCGTCAGATAAACGGTTTTATTATCAATGGTCATGGTAGCTCCTCCGTAGCGGAACGACTCATTCTCATTGAACGGAGCAGGATACGGATCCCCCTCATCAAAGACCTCTCCGTGCAGCCGTTTTGCTTTCACGAACTTTTCCGAAAACTGCGTAGCATCGCTCAATACACTCGTTTTGACTTCTGACGCAAAAGAGTAACGACGAGTGATCAGCATGCTTTCGTTGTCGGGTGTGATCAGCGGAAGGAACTCATCGTCGTCTGTGCAAACCCCTTCTACTCGAACAGGGGCAAATGGAACCGGGTTTTTGTAGACGCTTTGGAAGAATTTGGCGTAGGCATAGTCCAACTTAATCTCCTCTTCTCTGGTCTCATCGAGTGGATCCGTTGAGGCTCCAGATAGTTCGTAATATTTGTCGTAATACTTGACGGCTGCATCGTATTCTTTTGCGCCAAGGGCGATCAACCCTAAATAGTAATAGGGTTCATAATGAAATTCAGGGCAGATTCGAATGGTCTGTTTCAGTGCCTCATCCGCAGATTTAAACGAGCTACCCCTTGATAATGCAGAGCGCAATGATTCCAATCCGAGTAGATAATACGCCTCTGCGCAATCAGGATCTTCCTCTATGGCATCGCGAAGGGCTTCTACCCGCTCTTCTTTGTCGAGTTTTCGGTCTTTTCCTTCGTCGAGTTTTTTTTGGGCCTTTTTATCCTCAGAACCTTGACACTCAGCCAAGGGCGTGACCCGCAAGCTTTTCGTGCTCACACGATATTGGGCCACTGAAGGTATGACCATGCACAGAAACAAAAGCGTGAGACCTATGGATCGCATAGACCTCGAAATTAAAGGGGAATCAAACTCAACGGATGGCCTGCTGGCGCAAATAATGATCAGCAATTGTTAATAAACACATCGCCTCTACGATTGGCACTGCCCTTGGCACAACGCAAGGGTCATGGCGCCCTTTACCCACCACAATCACCTCTTCTCCAACGGCATTGATTGTCGGCTGATCTTTCATCAAGGTAGCCACCGGCTTAAAGGTGACACGCATTTCTATGTCTTGCCCGTTGGAAATTCCGCCTTGGATTCCGCCGGAATGATTGGTCAGCGTTTCGCCCTCTGCGGTAAATCGATCGTTGTGTTCAGACCCGAGCATGCGACCTGCCTGTACCCCACTTCCGATTTCAAATGCCTTGACGGCATTGATGCTCACCATCGCCTTGGCGAGATCTGCGTGGAGCTTATCAAAAACGGGGTCGCCTAATCCCGCAGGCACTCGCTGCGCGACGCAGGTAACAACGCCGCCAATGGTATCACCCAACTTTCGGGTCGACTCTATCAAAGTGAGCATCCTCTCAGCCGTGTCTTTTTCTGGACAGCGAACGATGTTTGACTCTACT
Organism: uncultured Flavobacteriales bacterium; assembly: GCA_943788725.1. GTDB lineage: Bacteria > Bacteroidota > Bacteroidia > Flavobacteriales_G > Salibacteraceae > SHAN690. Next base: position 342,868 of record CALSRJ010000001.1, read on the forward strand.
TCTTGCGGGTCTAAGTTCTTGTGTGATTGCTGACACACCACATCTCCAACGGCAGATACAAAAGCCCACACCTTCACATCCTGCTGTTCCAATAATTGCCGAGCGAAAGCTCCGGCCACAACCCGACAAGCTGTTTCGCGGGCAGAGGAACGTCCTCCTCCTCTATGATCGCGAATACCGTACTTGGCGTCGTAGGTGAAATCCGCGTGGGAGGGTCGGTACACATCCTTCAAGTGATCATAGTCCTTTGACTTGGCATCATTGTTCTTGATGATGAATCCAATCGGACTTCCTAAGGTCTTTCCATCGAAGAGACCCGATAGAAATTCAACGGTATCACTTTCTTTCCGCTGGGTGGTAATTTTTGACTGTCCGGGCTTTCTGCGGTCCAATTCGGATTGGATTCGATCCAAGTCAATCGCAAGACCCGGTGGGCATCCATCGATCACCCCTCCGATCGCTGCGCCGTGACTCTCACCGAATGTGGTAAGTCTAAAAAGCTGTCCAAAACTGTTGCCTGCCATGGTAACTACAAAAGAAAGGTTCTCCTGCATATAAAAAGCATACACCTCCAATTGTTCAAGATCGTCGCGCATGGATTATACTTGTCGATCAAAGCAAACGCATGAAGCTCTTCGTCAACATCAAGGAGATCCACCAAGTCAGAAATTCTGAGGAAGCTCGGATCAAGGGAACGGAAATGAACACCCTACCCTCGATTGAGCGTGCATGGATGGCCGTAGCGGATGGAAGGATTCATGCTGTAGGAAAGATGAGCGAGCTGAACGCACAAGCCTTTGCTTCTTTTGAGCGCATCGATCTTGAAGGGCGTATGGTGCTGCCGACGTGGGTCGACAGTCATACCCACCTCGTTTTTGCAGATTGGCGCAATCAGGAGTTCGAAGACAGGATTCAAGGCATGACCTACCAAGAGATTGCCGCGCGAGGAGGAGGAATTCTCAATTCAGCACGAAAGCTTCAAGAAGCGAGCGAAGAAAGCCTGTATGCGGAGGCCATGGGTCGACTCCATAAACTGATCGCTTTAGGTACAGGGGCCATTGAGATCAAATCCGGATACGGCCTTTCGGTGCAAAGCGAACTAAAAATGCTGCGCGTCATCCGACGCATTAAAGAGACTGCTCCTATTCCCGTTAGAGCCACCTTCTTAGGTGCCCATGCCTTTCCTGAAGCCTATAAAGACAATCCAGACGGGTACGTGGACCTGATCATTGACGAAATGTTGCCTCGCATTCAAGAGGAAGGGTTGGCAGACTATATCGATGCCTTTTGTGAGGAAGGTTATTTCAGCGTAGAGCAGACAAATCGAATCATGAAAGCCGGAGCCTCCCTTGGATTAAGGGCCAAGGTGCACGTCAATCAATTCAATTCGATTGGAGGCGTTGAAGCCTGCATAGACCACGGTGCGCTCTCTGTAGATCACTTAGAGGTGCTCACCACCGATGACTTAACACTGCTAAGAGACAGCGACACTTTGCCAGTGGCACTGCCCAGTTGTTCGTTCTTCCTTGGCATTCCTTACACTCCTGTGCGCGACCTCATGGAAGCAGGCCTTCCCGTCGTATTGGCCACGGATTACAATCCAGGTTCGACGCCAAGCGGAAACATGAATTTCATCTTTTCTCTGGCGTGCATTAAAATGCAAATGACACCTGCGGAGGCAGTAAATGCTATGACGGTCAACGGCGCGGCGGCCCTAGAATTGGAAACGGAGGTTGGGTCGATTACGCCGGGTAAACGCGCCAACTTCATGATCACCGAACCGATTTCAGCCCTTTCCTTTTTGCCCTATGCTTTCGGAGAACATCACATCTCTGACGTCTACATCAATGGACAGCTTTTCACGGCATAAAAAAGCCCCTCCGTCGCTGACGGAAGGGCCTCTAAGTTTAAACTTTACCTAATTGATCAGTGCGCTACGGTCACTTTCTCAACCTTGGTAACTCCATTGTGCTCAATAGAGAAGTTATACACGCCAGTTTCGAGTGTAGAAACATCCATGGTGTTGTTATCCACTACAAGCTTGCTAACCATTCGGCCCGCAGCATCATAAACGGTAACCACTGCACGTCCATTCACACCAGAAAGGGTGATCATGTCTTTAGCAGGGTTAGGATAAACACTGATCAGGTCAGCTACATTCTCATTCACGCCGAGTGGAGCTAGTTGATCATCCCACATCACATAAGACTCACCATCCACGATGTAAACAACCTGACCGTCTACTGTATCGGTCTCTATGTTGTCAATCGCATCCAGCATCACTACTTCAGCATTCTCAGACTGCCATACTTCGCCGGTATTAGGATTCTGAACCCAAGTAACTACACGTAAATCATCCCACTCTTCAACAGAGTGCTCGATGGAATGATCAATAGGATCACCTGCATCGTTAGACAATCGATATGTACCAGGGAATGTGTGAGATTGCGTAACAGTCGTTGAATCATTTGCAACCACAGCACCGAGAGTAGTTCCAGAAGCATCAGGAACCATCTTCTTCATCACATCGTGAAACTCCGTTTCTCCATTGGTCTTGATGTTTGCATACGTCAGATCTTCGTTCACAACAATGTGAGCAACCATTCCCGCAGCCATATCAACAATAGGATTGATGTTTACTTCAGCATTGAAGTGGTACATCGAATCAACTTTCACTAGCACTCCTCCATCTACTTCGTATGTGTATTCTGGCTGAATAGTACCCATAACCGTCAAATTCATAAAGGCTGGAACATCCAAAGCATCTTCGAAAACCGCGACTGAGAAACTATTGCTGTTAAGCCCAACACTTCCGTCTGTGTGCATAGATGGCACGCTGTTCACACCGTAGAAGGTACGTCGTGCTAATCCTTCAAGCGTATAGTATGGGTCTCCAGTTCCAGGCCAGCTCATTTGATAATTGGTCTTTGAGTAGAGCCCTGAATAACCTGACAATACGGACAGAACGTTAGCGTTTCCTGGTGTACATGGTGCACAAGTCGAGCTGGTAAATTGCTCGAGCAAAGGCTTACGCGTAACCGGAGTTGGCGTAACCAACACATCCTTTGAAGCTGCGTTGTTGACAGTAATTGTCTCTGCGCTGCCATTTGATTCATTCACCACGGTTGCGATGGTAGCCAATCCAAGATCACCTGTTGTCCAAGTGGTCGGAAGTGTATACTCATACAATGTACCGGGAGCAATTGAAAGGCCGGTGAGGTTGTCATTCACTGCAGTACCTCCGTCAATCGTGTAAGAAATTTGAGCAGAAGTGACATTGGATGAACCATGGTTTACTATCGCTCCTGTAATTGGTGTCGCCTCATTTACAGCAACATAGTAGTTGTTAGTCACTGCAATGTTGTCAAGATCAGTAGCTGGCTGGGTACCGTACCCGAAGAGGTAATAGGTATTGTCAAAGCTTTCAGCAGCACTACCACCATTTGTAGCGTTAGCCGCTACTGCTGGAGAAGCTGCCAAGGAGTAAGCCTCTGCTGAATCGATCTGAACACCGACTGTAAGTGCACAGTTTCCACCGCTTGTGTCGTATGTACGCATGTCAGCGATGTAAATGTGGTTGGTTGACTCTTCTAAAACGATACCCCAATAGGTCCACCCAGAAATACCAGTATAGCTGGCGCTTGCCCAAATGATCCATTGTTGACGACGTGGAGCCGTTCCAAATGTCTTCACGATAACGCCATCGTTGGCGCCCGAAAGATTCAAACCCCACATACAGATAGAATTGTCTGGAATAGTCGAATCTGGAAGCGCTGCATTAGACCCGGTCAATGCTGCACCTGGCGTCGAAAACGTAAGTACACCCGCTGGAGATGCTGAATAGGATGTTACCACCTGTCCATTGAATTCAAAAGTGAATGGAATGCTCTGGGTAGAAGACCAATCCGTTGCTCCTGGATTGAGGATTTGGGTGTAACCTGTAGAGTTGGCCAACATGAAGGCAGCCGTTTGCTCTAAATCTTGGCAAATGTCACCGGGATTGATGCCGATGTCTGTTGCCGACACAGAATAGTACTGCGCATTCGTCAATCCAGCGAACGCCATGGCCGCTAAAAAAAGTAAGGATCGTTTCATAATTATGTATTAGTGATTAAAAGATTGTTCAAAGTTATTAAGCTCAAAACATTATGTTTCCAAGACGTCGAATATTTGAAGGGGTTGGGCGAAAAAGAGAAGTACAGAGAATGAAGAGGGTCTTTCCTCCTCATTTTTTCAATCATACCTTCACTGCATCGCGTATTGAAGAATTAGATTTGCCCGATAATTTGAACCATCCATGAAACAGATCATCGAGTGCGTACCTAACATCAGCGAAGGCCGCGATGCGGAGAAGATCAAGCGCATTGCCAGTGTTGTAGAAAGTGTAGAAGGCGTAATGCTTTTGAATGTGGACCCTGGAAAAGCTACGAACCGCACGGTAATCACTTTCGCTGGAGAGCCGCAACAGGTCATCGACGCCGCCTTCTTATTGGTAAAAAAGGCTTCGGAAGAGATTGACATGAGCAAGCAAACCGGCGAGCACCCGCGCTTTGGAGCTACCGACGTGTGTCCGTTGGTACCGGTGTCCGGCATCAGCATGGAGGAAACGGTGAAATATGCCCACAAACTCGGTGAGCGCATCGGAAACGAGCTCAGCATTCCCGTCTATTTCTATGAGAACGCAGCGACCAGTGAAGAAAGAAGGAACTTGGCTACCGTGCGATCTGGAGAATACGAAGGATTGAAAGACAAGCTATCCCAGGCTAGGTGGAAACCAGACGCTGGAGCTGACAGCTACAACGATGCGGTAAAGCGAACGGGGGCTACTGCAGTCAGCGCACGTGATTTCTTGGTCGCCTACAACGTCAACCTCAACACCACCAGCACTCGGCGCGCCAATACGATCGCCTTCGACATCCGTGAACGTGGAAGGGTGAAGCGCGAAGGCGGAAGCCTTACTGGGGCCATTCTAAAAGATGAACATGGAAAACCATTGAACGAACCTGGACTGCTCAAATGCGTGAAAGGCATTGGATGGTTCATCGAAGAATACGGTATTGCACAGATCAGCTACAACTTGACCAACATCAGCGTCACCCCTATCCACGTAGCCTTTGACAAGACATGCGAACGAGCTGAAGTAAAAGGATTGCGCGTGACCGGCTCAGAACTGATCGGGCTTGTACCCAAGAAAGCATTGCTCGACGCTGGTAAGTACTTCTTAAAAAAGCAGGAACGATCACTAGGTATCCACGAAGAAGAGATCATGAAGATCGCCGTGAAGACACTTGGGCTGGATGAACTCGCACCGTTCAACTTGCGAGAGCGCGTAATCGAATATGTCTTGGAGGACCGTATGACAGAAGGCAAGCGCTTGATCGATTTGACCTTGAAAGACTTCGCCAATGAAACCGCCTCCGAATCGCCCGCTCCTGGAGGAGGGTCCATTGCTGCCTATGTCGGTGTCTTGGGAGTTTCCTTAGGAACAATGGTCGCAAACCTGAGTGCACACAAGCGCGGATGGGATGACAAGTGGGAGTATTACTCCGATTGGGCAGAAAAGGGGCAGATGTACAAAGACAGACTGCTTCACCTTGTGGACGAAGACACCAATGCCTTCAACAAAATCATGGAAGCCTTCGGTTTGCCGAAAGGCAGTGAAGCAGAAAAAACTGCGCGGAAAAATGCCATTCAAGACGCCACAAAAGGCGCCATTCAAGTGCCACTAGACGTGATGCAAACGTGCGTAGATTGCATGGAAGTCATGTTAGAAATGGCCAAAACGGGACTCCCAGCCTCTATCAGCGACGCAGGCGTAGGTGTGCTGTGCGCACGCGCTGGTGTAAGAGGTGCCCACTTGAATGTGAAGATCAATGCAGCGGATCTCGAGGACGAATCTTTCGTCAAAAACGTCTTCGGCACATCAGATCATCTCATTGAAAGAGCGGAATCCCTCGAAAATGAGATCATGCAGCTGGTGGAGGGAAAACTATGATACCAATCATCCACTGATATCGAATGCTCGTCTTTATCTTGGCGAGCATTTGTTCCCTATGGCTAACCCTGCATCGAAATCGGACTATAGGTTCTGGGAAAGGATAATCTACTTCTTTCCGGCTCAACTCCTATTTGTTCATCTCAAGAAGAACCTGGTCCTTCTCCTTTATTGGCTAGTCCTTTTCGGCATCATCACCAAGGCCATCTTATTGAAGTATGGAGTACCCTATTTATTTCTGTATCCTGAGTACCTAGGGAAGGTAAACTTCCTTTCTCACTTCATGGTCGGTCTTTGCCTCGGGGCATTCATCATGGCCTTCAACCTCTCTAGCTATGTGGTGAATGGATTTAGGTTTCCGTTTTTAGCTACGCTCAATCGGCCTTTCATCAAATTTTGTCAAAACAACATCATCCTACCTGCGGCCTTCTCCATTGCTTACATTGTTTCAATCGTTCGTTTCCAGTCTGAATTTGAGCGCTTGACGACGGGAGACATCTTCATGAACATCATCGGTTTTTTGATTGGGAATTTGGTGTTTATAGCCATAACATCTGGCTACTTTATAGCCACAAACCGAAATACCGCCTATTATCATGGAAAGCAAAAAGCGAAAGACCTTCTACTCAACCCGGTGAATGACCTTTTTTCGAGTAGATCTAAATGGAAGAAGCTACAGCGTCGATCGACCAAAGAATGGAAGGTTGCTACCTACGTCAGCAAGTGGGGTCGCATAGCGCTTGCTCGAGATAGCAGTCACTACAAACTTGCTACGCTCGAAAAGGTCTTCGCCCAAAACCGGATCAATGCTTCGCTCTTTCAAGTCGGGGTCATCTCGTTGCTCTTCTTGCTCGGTTGGTTCAGCGACACATCTTGGCTCATGATACCCGCATCTGCAAGCATCCTTCTGTTCTTCACAATCTTGATCATGCTGACTTCAGCTTTGTACTCTTGGTTCAAGGGATGGACCTCCCTCGCCCTTTTTGCAGGTGTATTGCTCTTCAATTATCTTTCCAGCAAAGAGCCGTTGCAATACCGTAACCAAGCATACGGCATGTCCTACGACACCATCGAACCGTCCTACACACAAGAATCCATACGCTTGCACCAACTCGACGATGATGCGTATAAGGATGATATTAAGAACGGGCTTAAGTACCTCGAACACTGGAAGGAAAGACAGTCGAGCAAGCAACCTGTAGCCATTTTCATCAACGTTCCTGGAGGTGGCTTGCGTTCCGCCATGTGGGTTATTCATTCGTTGGATCAAGCGCAACAAGCGACACGACAAAGGATGTGGTCCAACACGGTTCTGATCTCCGGTTCCTCAGGAGGAATGATAGGAGCCTCCTATTTACGAGCGTACTATGAACGATTGTACTCAGGGCAAACGGAATTGACCATCGACTCGATCATTGCAGACATATCGAAGGACAAGCTCAACACGGTAGCGGCGAGTGCGGTCATGAACGACATTTTCTTTCGCTTTAAAAAATTCGAGTGGCACAAGCATAAGTATACCATAGATCGTGCTTGGGCCTTTGAAAAAAAACTCGATCAGGATACGCGGGGTTGGTTGTCCCTTCGTCTCGCGGATCTGAAAGAGAGAGAATTCAATGCGGAAATCCCCATGCTTGTCTTGGCTCCAACCATCAGCAATGACGGTAGAAAACTGGTCATTTCATCTCAAGGGGTATCCTATTTAGCGCACAACACAAATTTCCAGCAGATCAACGAGAATATTGAATTCAGGCGGTTCTTTGCGCACCAAGGAGCAGACAGTCTGCGCTTCCTCAGTGCGCTTCGGATGAGCGCGACCTTTCCGTACGTCTTCCCGGCAGCAAACCTTCCAAGCGATCCACCCATAGAAATCCTCGACGCTGGCATTCGCGACAACTATGGCATAAGCAACACCTTGAAATTCATGTACAGCTTCAGGCATTGGTTGCACGAGAACACGTCGAAAGTGATCGTCATTCAAATCAGAGACCAACAAAAGTTCATCGACAAGAAAGCACATACCGGCCGGAGCCTTTTCGAATCTATCAGTCAGCCCGCAGGCACGTTTTACAATACCATACTAGACATCCAAGACTACCAAATGGAAGATCAGCTTCGGCTGGCCTACGAATGGTACGATGGCGAAATAGAGGTAGTAGAATTGATCTTGGAGCGTTCAGAAACCAATCCCATCAGCCTCAGTTGGCACCTGACGGAAAAAGAAAAGCAACGCATTCTCCGCTCCATCCAAAGCGAATACAACAAGAAGGCGCTGAAGCACCTGAGAAATGTATTGGATTGATCAGAGCACAATCACCTCGCCCGCATTTGCGGAACGCGACAAATGACTCAAGATTACCGCCTGGATGTCCTGATCGTCATACCCTGTTGCGATGTACTCTTTGACCTCGGGCAGAACGTGCAAATCGATGTGATTGGGCACCATACCATGCCCCTTGTACCTGCCTGACTCTATCAGCACAACGCTTCGCTCCTTTTCATTGAATCCTTTTCCGGTGATCAACATGGTCTTATCGGTATGCCTCAACTCGCTCAAGGCTTCATCGAATCGATCGTTGTAAGAGGACGGCGCCTCTTCTCCCACGCATGCCTTGTTGCACTTTCCGTGGACCTCTTCAGAGCAAGCACCCACCAATTCCTGCAAGCCACAATACCGAGCGCAGAGCGTATAGCGCTTACATAGAAATTCTAGGCGAATCTGAGCGTCCATTCGGCTTCTAAACGAATGCTCTGGTCGGTCCCACTTACCTACTCTTCCAATACTGAATCGATGGTATCCGTTCTGGTCGGTATACCGATAGATGCCCCAGTTGAGGGTAACTCTTTTCATCAATCGATTGTACGGTGGCCAGTGGCGTTTGATTTCATTCGCCTCTGTAAGCAGGGCAATCAGTTCATTGGGACATATGATCCATTCCAGGTCCTCGATCTTTTCTGCAAACCGGTTTTTGAATCCCGTGTGGGTATTTCCGCGGAAATGTTCCGACACCCTTTTTTTGAGATCATTGGCCTTACCCACGTACAACACCTTGCCTTTCGGTCCTTTGAAAATGTACACGCCCATACTCGAGGGTACTTGCTCAAAGCGCTCACGGTTAAGCAAAGGCGGCAGTGTAGACTCTCGGCTTCGGGCGTTCAAGGAAAAAGAGATGTGGTCTTCTTGGTCGAGCCTCAACAATTTCAGGAAGAGCTTTGAAGTGAAGGCACAATCACCCATTGCCCGGTGGCGGTCATCGATTTTCTCTCCTAATTGATCGGCGATTTTTCCCAAGCTATAGGAGTAAAGATTTGGGATCAACTTTCTAGAAAGGCGGACCGTACACAGTCGTTTGGGACGCCAATGCGCTCCAAGCCTGGAGAATTGCTCCCGGATAAAACCGTAATCAAAGTTGACATTGTGCGCTACAAAGATGCGATCGTGCGTTCGCTTCCATATTTCATTGGCTACCTCATGAAATGCCGGAGCATCGGCCACCATCTCATTTGTAATTCCAGTAATGTCAGTGATTCTTGAAGGGATCAAAACCATTGGATTGATCAGGGTCTCATAGCGATCCACCTCTTTTCCATCTTCAATCTGAATGATCGCTATCTCGGTGATTGCATGCTTTTTCGCGCTACCGCCTGTAGTCTCTATATCAACGATCGAACATTTCACGCGTTAAAAATAGTAGATGCATCTGCATTCTCTATTCATTTCGATTTCAGCACACTCATCACAATTTCTTACAGGGATATCTGTTTATTGGCAACATTTGAAGTCTTAGATAATTTTATGCGAAGTACTTTCTCACTGTTCGTGGGCATTTTGATGCTGAACTCCCTCTTAGTTGCGCAATCGAGCCAAAGCACGCTTGGACGAGCCGGTAAGCTCAAAGGCGAAGCGCGACAAACGTGGCACCTGCAAGACCTAAAGAGCGTAAAGGCTTACGGTGTGCAAAGTGACAAAACCATTGCAGAGTTGATCGGTGGAATGCAGCCTAAAAAGAAGATTGTCGTTGCCGTGATCGATTCCGGTGTTGATTTCGAGCACGAAGATTTAAAGGGTCAACTCTGGATAAATGAAGGTGAAATTCCGAACAATGGAAAAGACGACGATGGCAATGGCTTTGTAGATGATGTCAACGGATGGAACTTCCTGGTAGACGACGATGGAGAAGACATAGTATACGCTAACCTAGAAGCCACGCGAGTGCTCCGCCTCAGTAAATCACTCCAAGCCAATGGTGAGGCTTATCCAGCATGGTTGACAAAGGAAGTTCTAGAATCTGCCGCTACGATTTTCAATGAGAATACGGATAACTTGAATGGATACTACCAAATCGTTGGGGTGTACCGTGAGGTAAACTCCGCTGTGGTTTCGGTTTTGAAAGACACCGCCTACACCTATGAGGAGGTGAAGACGATCGAGTCGGAAGATCCATTGGTAGTAGACGCAAAGAGGATTTTTGAAGTTTTTGAGAAACTGGAGATTGGCAAGTCGGACTTACGAGAGTTAGATCAAATGGTCACCAAGTTCACGGACTATTGGTTGAACCTTGAATACCAGCCTCGCGCAGAGATCAATTTCATCAAGAAAAATTATGGCAACAACCACGTCGGTGGAAAGCATACGGGGCATGGAACGCATGTAGCTGGGATCATAGCGGCGGAAGCTTCGAATGATTTAGGAGGACGAGGAATTGCTTCAAAAGAGGCGGAAATCATGATTCTCAAAGTAGTCCCCGATGGGGATGAAAACGACATGGATGTCGCAAACGCCATTCGATACGCAGCTGACAATGGCGCCAACATCATCAACATGAGCTTTGGCAAAGGCTTGTCTCCTGCCAAGGAGGAAGTATATGCTGCCCTGACGTATGCCGCTTCTAAAAACGTACTCATCATTCATGCAGCTGGAAACGACGCTGATAATAGCGACGAAGTTGGAAATTTTCCAAACGATGATGGCCTCGACCCCATTGCACAGCAGAGCTATCTGTGCATTGGCGCCATCGGACCGCGCAAGAACAAATACATGACGGCTTCCTTTTCAAACTATGGAGCAGAAACCGTTGACCTCTTCGCTCCGGGAGAAGACATTTACGCTACGTTGCCCGGAAATAAATACGGATACCTAAGTGGGACTAGCATGGCGGCGCCCATTGTAAGTGGTGCAGCCGCTTTGATCTGGGCTTACCATCCTGGGCTGACCGCCGTCGAAATCCGAGAACTCATTATGCAAGGAGCCTTCGACCTTTCCAAGAAAAAGGTCATCCTGCCAGGCACAAGGAAGGAAAAGGTGCCTTTCGGTACGCTATCAAATTCAGGCAAGGTGCTCAACACGTACGAAGCCTACAAGCTGGCTCAAAACAAGGGCTGATTAGGACAGCATAGAGCCGAGCATGTCGTTGAAATTGACACGGCCGTGGTAGCTCTTCTTACTGATCAGGGAATACTCAGCCAAGGCATGCAGCACGAATTCTGCCATCAGGCAAACATCCACTTCCTCCAACTCTGGCATAAACTCTTCGATGAAGGCAATCAACGGCGTGATCCTTGAGAGAGATTTTCGATATTGAGCATCCGAAGCATCGTTGTCAATGTCGATTGCGTGATCAGAAAACCAATCCACAATTACATCGTACGGCGATCCCTCAGAACGCTTAGAAAGTCGCTCTGGGTTAGGGAAATGCTTTAAGAATTCTTTACGAATCGTCTGCCGAATGATTTGGTGAGCTACTTGCAGTGCGCCTTCTTGTTCTCCTTCGTACACCAACTCCACTTTCCCCGTAATGGCAGGTATCGCGCCCATGAGGTCGCTGATGCGCACTACGGTGTGTTTTTCTTGGTTTCGCAACGCCCTGAGTTCAGCTGTGGCGATCACATTCTCAAAAGCGGTAATGCTCAGGCGCACAGAAACCCCACTCTTCTGGTCGATGAGGTCACTCTCGCGGGCAACAAAGGAGAGTTCTTCAATCAGATCATCCAGGAGAGGACGGACTTCAATTTTCTCGCGCTGCACGGCTTCGATGCGCGCCTCTTGTCGGGTAATCACCCTCGAGTCTTCAATGCTCATGGGATAATGCGTGATGATCTGGCTTTGAATCCGATCCTTGAGTGGCGTGATGATCGAGCCACGGTTGGTGTAGTCCTCTGGGTTTGAAGTAAACACGAACTGAATGTCGAGCGGCAACCTCACTTTGAATCCGCGTATTTGAATATCGCCCTCCTGAAGGATGTTGAACAGCGCTACTTGAATCCGCGGTTGTAGGTCAGGCAGCTCATTGATGACGAAGATTCCGCGGTTTGAATGGGGAACCAATCCATAATGAATGGCACCTTCGTCGGAAAAGCTGAGTTTTAAATTGGCAGCCTTAATTGGATCCAGGTCGCCTATGAGGTCAGCAACTGAAACATCCGGCGTAGCCAATTTCTCCGTATACCTCTCTGAGCGATGAATCCAGTGAATCGGCGTGTCATTGCCTTTTTCCTTTATAAGCCTTTTGGCTTCCTTGGTAATGGGCTGCAGTGGATCCTCATTCAACTCTGTACCCTCGATGGCTGGAATGTATTCATCCAGCAAGCGAATCATCATTCGGGCAATCGTAGTTTTAGCCTGACCTCTTAAGCCTAGTAAGCTCAAATTGTGCTTCGCCAAAATAGCGCGCTCCAACTGAGGTATGACCGTCTCGTGATATCCCACAACGCCAGCAAAAGGATCTTCACCAGCTTCTATACTGCGAATCAAGTTCGAGCGCAGTTCATCCTTGATGCTTTTGTACTCATAGCCCGTAGCCTTTAGCTCACCTAGTGTCGTAGCCTTCTTCATGTGGGAAATATCTTTAGAACAAGAGTAACAAACGACGGACAAAATGTTTCATAAACCAAGCCCTAAAAGGTAAAGCTGGCGTTAAATTCATTGGCATCAGAGCCTTACATTTGCCGCTACTAAATTCCGTCTTGTACAGGCTCGTAAGAAATATCACCCTTTTTGGTTGTGTGCTTATCCTTAGCAGTTTCAATTACAACATGGAGAACTTTGAGGAGTTCTTTGTTTACCCCGACGACATCAACGACCAGGTAAAAGTGAGCTGGCATCCTACGGAAGGAGCGGCGATTAAAACCTACTTTTTGGAGAAAAGTGAAGACAACGAACATTTCGTTGTTTGGAAAAAAACCAAAGGCCTAAAGGAAGGAGGTCCAATGAAGAAAATTCTGGAGGTAGATTTCGAGCCTTTTAGCGGTTGGTCGTATTACAGAATCCAAGAATTGACGGAGTCCGGCGCTACAAATTACACTCCATCCTTACCGGTATTCATTGGTTTAGAGCGTCTTATAAAAGGAGTGCGAATGACGCCCAAATCAGTGGTCAAAGACACGCCACAAAAAGTATCTTTGTCGCACTTTGACGGAAAGTCCTTTATATTAGTGCTTCGGGATGAAAAAGGTGACGAATTCTTGTATGATAAACCGATCAGAGCAAACGAGCTTGGGTTCTATGTGGAGCCGGGTTCTGGATTGCCAGCGGGACCTTATACGATTGCGGCATCATCTTTGGAAAGCCTGATTGGGATGACTGTACTAATTTATTGAACCTAGACCACCTAAGGAAGAGAACCATCTCGAGATCTAGATGAAAAAACTACTTACCCTCTTATCGATATATATTGTCCTGACAGGGTTTATGCTGTATTCTGGGGATGGTGGCCTCACCAAGTCAAAGCTCACTGATTATAACGTCTACAGTCAAGAAGATCATGTCAAGCTTACGTGGAGCACCAAATCTCGTAAAGACATAGCCCATTTCTTCATTGAGCGCAGTCGAGACGCGAAAACCTTTGAATCCTATCGAAAGGTTCCCGATGACGGCGACTCACCTAAGCAAATGGAATTCTTTGAAATTGATAGCCAGCCACTTCCTGGTTGGTCCTACTACCGCATCAAAGAGGTCATGACCAACGGAGACTATGCCTATTCGGCCATTGCTCCAGTGTTTTTTGGCCTAGACAGACTTTCGAAGGGAAGCTTCATCGCCGCCAAAAGTCCGAACGACCCCCCAGAAAAGTTGAGCGTAACTTCCTTTGCAGGTGAACAAGCCTTGCTCGTTTTACGCGATAAAACGGGTAAAGAGTTTTACCTGAACGATGCGCTAAAGGTTTCGGGAGGAGAACTGGTAGTCACCGCGGGGCCACAGATTCCCGCTGGAGTCTATATCATTACAGCCAGTTCCATTGATGATCTGCTCGGTTTGAAGATCACTGCCAAGTGATCTGATCAACGCACGTTTCTCCTTCTATTCTTCTCGTAATCTTCGAATACAAAATCTCCTAGTCCTTGCAAGCTCGTGTAGAATGCCTTGCCTTTATTCGCCTCGGTAAAGTCTTGTATAAACTGCTGCAAATATGGATCGCGCGCAATCATGAATGTAGTAATCGGAATGCTTGCCTTACGGGCCTGTGAGGCAAGGTTCAAACATTTATTGACAATCTTAGGATCCAAGCCAAAGCTGTTCTTGTAATAGGTACCATCCGCGTTCTTCAGGCACGAAGGCTTACCATCCGTGATCATGAAAATCTGACGGTTTGGATTCTTTTTCTTCCTTAATATGTCAAGCGCTAGCTCCAAGCCTGCCACTGTATTTGTGTGGAACGGGCCAACCTTTAAGTACGGGAGGTCCTTGATGCTAACTTTCCATGCGTCGTTTCCAAAAGCGATGATGTCGAGAGTGTCTTTTGGATAACGTGTAGTGATGAGTTCAGCCAATGCCATAGCTACTTTTTTAGCAGGAGTTATGCGATCTTCTCCATACAAGATCATGGAGTGGCTTAAGTCAATCATCAGGACAGTCGATGTCAATGCCTTATGCTCGGTCTCTTGGATCACCAAATCTTCTTCGCGCAGCGAAAATTCTTCTATGCCTCGATTGATCTGTGCGTTGCGAATGCTGTCCGTCAGCGCAATGCGATCCGTACGATCGCCGAACTGATACGGACGGACCTCTGGAATGACCTCATCCCCTTTTCCGAGTTTGTTCGTTTTGTGTCCTCCCCCCTTGCTTTTCTTCATCTTACCGAAAACTTGATCTAGCGATCGCTTTCGGATCACCTGTTCAGTTTTGGATGTGATCGCCATTCCTTTGCCCTTGGCATCATCGCTCACAAACCCCTTGCGCTTGAGCTCTTCGAGAAAGTCGTCAATGGTATAGGACTCATCGGTCATCTCGTATTCCTTGTCCAACTCCCTCAACCAATCAATGGCCTCATTGACATCACCGCTCGTATGGGTGAGCAGTTCCATAAAGATATCCAGCAGCTTATCAAATGGAGACTTTGCATCCTCGTCTTGAAACTCCCTAAAACTGAATCCTTTCATGGTAGGTATAACTTAAGGAAGGACGATTTGTTCTCTGCTTAAAGCTCGGCTTTCTGATCCTCCGACAGTGCAAAGCAATCACAATCCAAGGCGCGATCGATGAATTGCTTCATGTTGCGCATTTCATCGTGGGACAATTTCTTCCCTTCATAAGAAATGAAATACATGACTATCATGCCAATGGCTGCAACGGGTAAGAACCAAAATCCCCACATTTCTCTTTTCAAGGTCCATTGAGACATACCCAAGGTAAGTCCAACGAAGGCGAGGAAGCCAAACAACCCGTAGAAGAACATAAACATGGTCCAAACCGTGGGCGACGGTCCGATCAAACAGCGTACGAGGGTCTGCTCTGAGTCTTCATCCTTTTCAAGACTCACATCCATGTGGGGCGACCAAAAGTGACGGAGTTCATTGTGTACATCCAAAACAAGGTGGTCTTTTGCTTTCGTCAGCACCAAGCCCTTGCTGGAATCTGAAGACGACTCCTTGAGCAATAAATTCGCAATTGCCTCCACGGAGAGTGGAGACAGGAATCTAAATCGTGGTCTGAATTCTAAGGTTGACACCGTTCAATTTTGAAAAATTGAAAATAAAAAAATCCCAACCGAAAAATCGATTGGGATTGTGCTTAGTAGAACAATATCCTCTATTATGACCTTGGTCGGGCTTCGTTTACTACTAGATTTCTGTCCATCAATTCGGCACCGTTTAAGCCATCGATAGCCGCTTGCGCCTCAGCGTCATTTGGCATTTCAATGAAACCAAAGCCTTTAGCACGGCCAGTTTCACGGTCTGTAATGATTTTAGCAGAATCAACTTGCCCATACTCAGCAAAAGCTTGTTCGAGGGCGTCTACATCCAACCTGTAATTAAGGTTGCCAACAAAAATGTTCACGGGAAAAAAATTAAAGTGAATAATAAATTAGACGGCAAAGATAGCTTAATACCAAATACTTACGCCAAAGCCCTCTTTTTTCTGGCTTTGCTCAATCGCGATAGACAGAAGGACGCAAACTTCTGAGGTTGTAATGAGATGCCATGGACTCTCCGTAGGCGCCAGCTGAGCGGATAGCAATCAGGTCTCCTCGCTCGCTCAATGGTAATTGCATTGCCTTTCCAAAGCAGTCGCTGCTCTCGCACACAGGGCCAACCACGTCATATCTCTCCACCTCCTCTTCTCCCCTCTTACTTAAATTTTCAATGCTGTGGATGGCCTGGTACAAAGCAGGTCGGATCAACTCCGTCATGCCGGCATCCAAAATCATGAAGTTGGTTTTAAGGCCCTTCTTGATATATAAGGTCCTCGCTATCAGGTCTGCACAGTGAGCCACCAAACTCCTACCCAGCTCAAAATGGAGGGTTTGGCTCGGCTTCAGGTCGAGCAATTCATTGAACACATCAAAGAATTTTTCAAAGTCTGGGTCCTTTTCATCATCAGGATGATCGTAGTCGATGCCCAGCCCTCCTCCAGCGTTGACATGCTCAATAGGTAATCCGGCATCTGCAAAGCGTTGGAGAGCCAGGTTGATCCTTCCACATAAGTTCTTGAAAGGTTCCAAATCGCGAATCTGTGATCCGATATGGAAATGCAATCCCGTTAATTGTAAATGGCTGCTTTTTCTTATAAACGCGATCACGTCATCGATCTGCCAACCGCTGATTCCGAATTTATTCTCCTCGAGGCCAGTGGTGATGTACTTGTGCGTATTCGCGTCAACATCTGGATTCAAGCGTACGGCAATCCTAGTTTTCTTGCCCAAACCAGCCGCCAATTCCTCGATGACTTCTAATTCTTCTAATGACTCGGCGTTGATCGTAAAAATGTCCGATGCAATAGCCTGAACGATTTCCTCATCCGACTTGCCGACGCCTGCGAAGGCTACACTCTCTGCCGCAAATCCAATATCCAGCGCTTTGGATACCTCGGCCCCACTCACGCAATCCACACCAAGTCCGTTGCGTTTCATCACGTTTAGCACCGGGTCAATCGCATTGGCCTTCATCGCAAAATGCAAGATGTATCCATGCTTTTCAGCTGCCTGCTTGGCGCGGCGAACCGTACGGTCTAACAGGGCGAGATCATAAAAGTAGAAAGGTGTGGGGCATACCTCAAAGCGGCCGATGTCTTCTTTGGTAATCATGCCTCCAGGTTAAAGAGTCCATGATTCAACGCTCGCAATGCTGCGGTCTTCAGGTGTGAATCAATGAGGATGGATATGTTGTTCTTGCTTCCACCGTATGAAATCATACGAATGGGCACGTCTTTAAGGGCGCCCAATATCTTGGCAGCGTGACCTGGCTCTTCTTGCAAAAGGTGTCCGACAACGCACACAATGGTCTGAACGGTATCCACCTCCACCTTGCCATATAATCGTAGCTCCTCCAATAAGGGTGCGATATCCTCCGTAGTATCGATGGTTAAACTGACGGCTACTTCGCTCGTGGTAATCATGTCAATCGAAATTTTATGCCGTTCAAACACTTCGAAGACCTTGCGTAGGAAACCATGCGCCAAAAGCATACGATCGCTTTTAATCTTGATGGCCGTGATACCATCCTTGGCGGCTACCGCCTTGATGAAATCACCCGAAGGTTCGTTGGAAATAATGGTTCCTGGAAGATCTGGCTTCAGCGTGTTTTTGAGAATGACCGGAATGGAGGCTTGTCGCGCTGGAACAATGCTGGTTGGGTGAAGGATCTTCGCGCCGAAGTAGGCCAATTCTGCCGCTTCGTCAAAGGTAAGCCTTGAAATGGGCTTAGTTTGCTTGACCACCCGTGGGTCGTTGTTGTGCATGCCATCGATGTCCGTCCATATCTGAACCTCATCCACCTTGATGGCCGCACCAATGATACTTGCAGTGTAATCGCTTCCTCCTCGCTTCAGGTTGTCGATGTCGCCGAAGTGATTCCTACATATATATCCTTGGGTAACAAAGAGGTCTACATCGGGGTTCTCCTTCAGCATCCTTTCTAAGTTGCTCTTGACATACCACATATCTGGCTCGCCTTGCTGGTCTATTCGCATGAAATCCAGCGCAGGTAACAAGGCGGAGTAAACGCTTTGTTCTTCCAAGTACAGCTGGAGGAGGTTGGTAGAAATCAATTCACCCTGCGCCAACACCGTCCGCTCCTCAAAGCGCGTGAACATATCCAAGGTGAAGGACAAGATGTGTGACCAATGCCCCTCCAACATTTCGAGGGCGCGCAGCTTGAACGCTTTGCTCTGAAACAACTCCTCCACGGTGACGGCATAAGTCCTTTCTAGATCGTCTACTATGGTGTGCACGACGTCTTTATCGCCCTTGTTCAAGGCTTGCACAATCTCTGCCAGGCTGTTCGTCGTTCCGCTCATCGCCGAAAGGACAACCACCTTACGTCTTCCATCTTGGATGAGTGCCGCCACATCCTTGATCCGTGCTGCACTTCCAACACTCGTTCCCCCGAACTTTTGAATGACCATTCCCATACTTCTTGTAAAAGGCTGCAAATGTACAGGCTACGCAATATTTAAGCCTTTGAACGCCGTAAAGAGTTTACATCACAATCCATGGTTCAAAACCAATCCCTCATTTTCACTTCACACACCACAACAGCCTTGTATATTTGGCCTCCCAACGATGTACACCTTTGATTAGTTTACTTAAAAAAGAGATCAGCGATTTTCTCTCGTCCTTGATCGGATACCTCGTGATAGCAGTATTCCTATGCGCGGTAGGTCTGTTCATGTGGGTCTTCCCGATTGACATGAACGTGCTGAACAGTGGCTATGCTAACCTTGACGCCCTATTCAGCCTGGCACCGTGGGTCTTTCTATTTCTATGTCCGGCAGTCACAATGCGCCTCTTTGCAGAAGAGCACCGCAATGGCACCATTGAGTGGTTGATGACCAAGCCTTTGGGCGATTGGCAAATCATCCTCGCGAAGTTCTTGGCCGGCTGGATCCTGACGCTCATCGCCATTCTTCCTACGGTGGTTTACTATTATTCGGTCTATCAACTTGGAAGTCCTATTGGAAACTTGGATTCTGGAAGCATTTTCGGTTCTTACATCGGACTCATGCTGCTCTCCGGATGCTATGTAGCCATTGGTGTTTTTGCGTCCTCCCTCACCAACAACCAGATCATCTCCTTTATTACGGCGGTGTTTTTGAGCTTTATCATGTTCATCGGGTTCGATTCTTTGAGTGGGCTTCTGCCAATGGGGGCTATTGAACACGTCTTTATCCAATTCGGAATCAACGAGCACTACCTATCCATTAGTCGTGGCGTGGTTGACACGCGAGACCTGCTCTACTTCTTTGGGTTGATAGGCGTTTTCCTTCTCTTCACCAAGACCAAACTTGAAAGCCGCAAATGGTAAAGGAAGCCTCTATATCCAATGGGCGTAAGAACAAGCGGTGGACAGACCTGATGGGTCTTGTCATCGGACTTGCATCGATCTTCTTGGTGAACTACCTGGGTAGCTTCCTTTTTGAGCGCTTTGACCTGACGGCAGAAAAGCGCTATACCCTTTCAGACGCGACCATTTCAACGTTGGAAGAACTCGATGATGTGGTGTTTATTCGGGTATACCTCGAAGGCAACTTGCCGACGGAGTTTCGAGAAATGCGGGCATCCACGAAGGAGATGCTCGATGACATGAGGGCATACGCCGGAGCCAACTTGGAATACGAGTTCATCAATCCCTCCGCCAGTCCACAAGAGGAAGAGCGCTTAGATGTATACAAAGAGCTCACCCGCCAAGGCTTGCAGTTTACAAACATCCGCATGCGCACGGGAGATAAGGTCAGCGAACAAATCATTTTCCCGGGAGCCATCCTTTCTTTCAACGGAAAGGAAACGCCGATACAATTACTTAAGAGCCAAGCGGGGGCCGAACAGTCGGAGATGATTGAGCTATCGATCCAACAACTCGAATACGCTTTCATGAGTGGTATTCAAAAATTGGGCACAACAACCGACCTGCACGTCGCTTTTATAGAAGGACATGGAGAGCTCGACAAATTAGAGACCGCAGATGCTGAACGTGCTCTCTCTGAGTTTTATGCGGTCGAACGCGTCACCATTGACGAGCAACTCGGTGCGTTGAATGGTTTTGACGCCATCATTATTGCACAACCAGACAGTGCCTTCAGTGAAAAGGATAAGTTTATCATCGACCAATTCATCATGCGTGGCGGAAAGGTCATGTGGTGCATCGATCCGGTTTTCGCACGAATGGACAGCTTGAAGCAAAGCCAATTCACAATGGGCTTGGTCTTGGAGCACAACCTCACCGACCAGCTTTTCAGATACGGAGCAAGACTTAACAATGACCTGGTACTCGACCTAGAAGCCCTGCCGATTCCAATCGTAACCGGAATGGTCGGTAATCAGCCCAACTACGAGATGTTTACCTGGTACTACATGCCATTGATATCTGGGAGTGAAGGACATCCGATTTCGAATAATATGGAGCGCCTGCGCTCTGAATTCGTAAGTACGATCGACTTGGTAGACGTAGAAGGCGTTACCAGTTACCCTCTGCTCCAATCGAGCGAGAAAAGTCGACTGGTAAACGCCCCTACTCGCATAAGCTTTAACATGTTACGGGAAACGCCTCGTTACGAAATGTACAGCGGTGGGCCGTATACCGTCGGTGCGCTGCTAGAAGGATCATTCTCTTCCGTATTTAAGAACCGTCTGCCCAAGCAGATTGTGGATAACCAGGGCATTCAATTCATGGAGAAGAGCGAGCCAACCAAGATGATCGTAGTATCGGATGGCGACATTTTCAAAAATGAGCTCAGTCGAAGCGAAGAGAAATTCTATGCCCTTGGCTATTACAAGTACACCGACCAGATGTATGGCAACGGTGAATTCTTGTTGAACGCAATGAATTATTTGCTGGATGACAGTGGATTGATCAACGTTCGGAACAAAGAATACAAAATCCGCCTGCTCGACCAAGCGAAGGTGGATGAAACGCGCTATTACTGGCAGGCGCTGAACACGGCCTTGCCCATCACCATTGTACTCCTGTTGGGAGGGTTGAGGATGTGGCTGCGCAGAAGAACATATGGCAATTAAAAGAAGAGAACAATGAGGAAGGTAATAGTGGGCGTGGTATTTCTGTTGGTATTAGCAACAATCACTGTTTGGATGAGGAATTCGGATTCCTCCAACACGATTCAAAACGAAATTTCTGAGTTTTCCTTTGCCGACACTGCTTCGGTGGATCACATTATTCTGAAGGACGAGAACGGTACGATAATCGATTTGAAGAAGGGAAACGATCGCTGGACCTTGAACGACGAGTTTATAGCCCGGCCTGATGCTGTGCGAAACCTGCTCACTACGATGAAAAAAGTTTCCGTTCGCGCCCCTATCAGTCAGCAGGAAATGAATACAGTGCTTAAAAATATCATCACCAGTCACACCTTAGTCGATATGTATGTTGGGAGTGACTTGGTCCGCAATTACTACGTGGGAGGACCCGACAAAGAACACACCGGAACGTATATGCTGATGAAGGGGGCGCAACGTCCTTACCTCATGCACATCGAAGGTTTTCACGGCTTTCTCACCCCTCGGTTTTTCACGAACACATACGAGTGGCGACACCGAGGAGTCTTTGAGTACAAGCCTGAAGAAATTGGAAGCATTGAAATAAACTACGTTAACCGAGCCGATAAGGATTTCCGTATTGAGCGCGCGGCAACAGGCGACTTCGAAGTATTCGTTGGCCCAGACATGACACCCGTTGCCTCCATTGATAGCTTCATGCTGAGCGCTTACTTGACCAATTACAAGATGATCCATTACGAGAGCTACGAGGAAACCAAGAGTGATGCCTTTCTAGACTCTGTGAGGGTAAGCGAACCGATCTTTCACATTACCGTAGGTGACCTC
Source organism: uncultured Flavobacteriales bacterium (assembly GCA_943788725.1). Classification (GTDB taxonomy): domain Bacteria; phylum Bacteroidota; class Bacteroidia; order Flavobacteriales_G; family Salibacteraceae; genus SHAN690. Next base: position 365,131 of record CALSRJ010000001.1, read on the forward strand.
TCTGGTCACGAAAAGAAAGTGACCGCGTTCAGAAAGCCTATCAAAGAAGGATACGACCCTGAAGGCAACGAGATCAGCTACGATATGGATCGGCTCTACATCGCCATTGACTCAGAGGAAATTGTCATTGCACAATACGTCATTTTCGACAAGTTAACGGCTGGAATATCGTTCTTCAAAAACCGTTAAAAACTTCGTATAACTCGGCTACTAGGTTGATTTTCTTCTTGGGGGTAAAGTCTATATTTGCCTTCTGTCGGAAGGGCGCGCGCGCTCTCTAAACCTTAATAATACAGCATGAAATTCATCGTCTCTAGCAGTACGCTTTTGAAGCAACTCACCTCCATCAGTGGAGTACTTAACACGAGCAGCAACCTCCCCATCTTGAGCTACTTCCTCTTTGATGTGAGCGACAAAAAACTCATGGTGTCAGGATCAGACCTCGAATCAACCATGGTCGCTGAGATCAATTTAGAGAAGGCCGACGACGACATGAAGGTTTGCGTTCCAGCCAAGCTGTTGTTGGATATGCTCAAGACCTTCTCAGATCAACCACTGACATTTTCTGTAGACGAAAAAAGTTATGGCATAGAGGTAGCCTCAGATTCTGGAAAGTACAAACTCGCTGGAGCAAGTGGTGACGAGTTTCCTCGTCTCCCAGAAATGGATACGTCTTCTAAAATGAAGATCGACAGTGGCATATTGTTCAACGCGATCAATAAGACCGTATTTGCAACTGGAAATGACGAGTTACGTCCCGTAATGAGTGGTGTTTTCTTCGCTTTGGAAAAAGACGGGATCACCTTCGTAGCCACCGATGCTCACAAACTGGTCAAGTACCACAGAACTGATTGTAAATCAGGGAAGTCTGCGAGTTTCATTATGCCTAAAAAACCATTGAATCTCCTAAAGTCACTCATGTCAAACCTTTCTACGGACGTAGAAATAGAATACAACGAGACCAACGCAGCCTTTGTCTTTGAGAACTACAAACTCGTGAGTAGATTGATCGATGGGAAGTATCCTAACTACGATGCGGTTATCCCAAAAGAGAACCCCAACGAGATGAGCATTGACCGAGTAGTTTTCCTGAACAGTGTGCGTCGCGTTTCTATTTTCTCCAATAAGACAACGCATCAAGTGCGCTTAGCCATCAAGGGCAGTGAGCTGCAAGTATCCGCTGAGGACCTTGATTACAGCAATGAAGCCAGCGAGCGACTAAATTGCAACTACAATGGCGAGGACATCGTGATTGGATTCAACAGTAGGTTTTTGATCGAAATGCTCAACAACCTTGAATCCGATGAAGTGAAGCTTCTGATGAGTGCTCCTAACCGTGCTGGACTTCTTTCTCCTACTGAGAAAGATGACGCCGAAGACATCGTGATGCTGGTCATGCCAGTGATGCTAAGTCAATAAGCTACGGCCGCTTTTTGTACCTTCCATCCCATGTTGGATCGGACTTTTAGACTTCGTTTTATGCTCTTGTTTTTGTGCGCCCTGACCGCACCTGCTACATGCGCTCAAGACTGCGTTGGCGGTCAGATTTGCAGCAAGGAAGCCTATCTCTACGGTCGATTTGAAGTAGCCATGCGCTCGGCTGGCGTAAGCGGAGTCATCTCCTCCTTTTTTCTCTACAACTTGGACCTAGGATGCAATTGGCCAGAGGAGAACAATGAAATCGACATTGAGATGACGGGGAATAGCGAGGACGTCCTATTCACCACACACTATCCAGGTCCTTGGTACATAACCGACACGTATTCTCCTTCCTTTAATCCACACGATAGCCTCCACCACTACGCCATTGAATGGGAGCCCGGCATTGTGCGCTGGTTTGTAGACGGTGCATTGGTCACCACCCAAGATCACAGCACGATAGATGAATTGATCTACCCCTTGCGGGTCATGATGAACCTTTGGGCCGTAGACAACGAAGCTTGGGCTGGGCCATGGGATACCGTGAGCATGCCGGTGACCGCCTTGTACGACTACGTAAAGTGCTATTCCTACGCTCCAGGCACAGGAGATTATGGAACGAACAACCATTTCAAACTAGACTGGGAGGAGTCGTTCAACACCTTGGACGCAGAACGATGGACGGTGGAGCAATTTGGGGGGTTCGGAGGGAATTTCTGTTCCTTCGAGTCTTCTTCCGTGGTGATCGATAGCGGCTTGATGACGCTCCTTATTGAAGCCCCACAGGCACATGCGCAAGTGCCCACTACCTTCTCTGTAGACCTAAGCGCTGAATCGCTCTCGACTTTAGATGTAATCTACTTGAACGGCAGCTTCAATAATTGGTGTGGGTCCTGCCAACCCATGACGGAGCAAGACGGGATCTGGACGGCAACTGTAGACTTAGATCCAGGGAAATACGAATACCTTTTCACCAAGAATACGTGGGAAGAAAACGGGAGCGCACCGTACCAAAGCGAATGCGATTACAATCCTTGCGATGAATGGTTGAATTACGGAGTGCTTGTTCCTGTGGATGCCGCTCCCATTGACCTAGAAACGGTCTGCTGGGGCGAATGTTATGCATGTGCACCTGTCTCGACCCGGTTGATTCCGAATCAAAACAGAAAGAAAATCCAAGCGGTTTTCGATTTGATGGGACGGCCAGCCAGCGCTTCATCAACTGGCGTTTTGATCTATCAGCATGACGACGGCTCCTTCGAAAAGAAAGTGGCCTTACCTACCCATTGATTTTTCCACAGCCGATTGCAGCTAAAAAATCAAGCTTGACTTACAACTACGCATCCGACTCCCCCTTCGGTAGATAGGAGTATTTGATCCGGTAAGGTTTCCGCTGCTCTATGGTGTCGTCGCTTATTTCTTCAAAGGGGATGGTCTCCTCCCATGTATCTTCCAATTCCTCTTCCAACTCCCAACTGTACTTGGGGCGCTGTGGGCCTTCTCCCCGGTAATAGAATGCAAGGATCACTCCAGCGAGCGCTCCAAACAAGTGGCCCTCCCATGAAATGCCGGGTTGAATGGGCAAAACACCCCAAACCATGGAGCCATAGAGGAAAACAACCACGAGGGAAAGCGACATAAGTCTGAAATGCTTTCGGAAAACACCAGAGAAGAAAATGAAGGCCGCCAATGCATAAATAACTCCGCTAAAGCCAATATGGTTCCCATTTCTCGCTGCAATCCACATCCATACACCACTCATGATCCAGCTCCACAAGATGACGGGGCGCGCCAATTTTCCATAAAAGCTAAACAGTCCAAGCAGCAGGACAAATGCAGTAATGCTGTTGTCCGTTATATGTTTCCAGTCCGCATGGAGCAACGGATAGGTGAAAATACCAACGAGACCATGAGAAGTCCTAGGCGCCAATCCCAAGTCCCTTAAATCAAAGGAAATCAACGCGTCTAATCCGAAGACCAACCACAGTGTTCCGACCATTAAGATCGTGCTGTAGAGACTGTATTTTAAGTTCTTATTGATTTTTTGTTGAAATTAGAGCAATCTAAGCACAATTGTTTGACCTATGAAAGTCCATTCTACCCTATTACTCGCAATCCTTTTCTTGGCAATGAGCGTACCAACGCTCGGACAAGACACAACGGCAGTTGAGGCCTATGAAGTTTTGGAGATCAGCGGCGTCATCAGCATCGATGACGATGGCGTGGAAGAAGCACTGGTTGAGCTCTTCGAAGGCAATCGGGTAGTGGACGCTTTCGAGACCAAGAAGAACGGGAAGTTTAAGTTCACCCTTTACAACAACATGGTCTACACCATTCAGATCAATAAAAAGGGGTACTACACCAAACGCATCTCAATCAGCACCAAGCTTCCGGAAGGATATGACGATTTTGAAAAGTTCCAATTCGACATCGGTTTAACCGCAAAAGATGCAGAGAAATATGACCCTTACCTAGCGGAGTATCCCTCTGCCTTGATCGCCTTTGATTTGCGTAAGAAGGAGTTCAGTTTCGACAAGGATTACACGAAGTCGTACTTCGATGAGATCCGTCTTTCCGACAAACAATAGGTTATGTCAGATTGTCTTGGATCCAGGAGGCGATGTTGGACTCGACCCTGGTCTGGATCCGATCCGTATCAGCTTTTATAAAGCGATCCCCCGTAATCTTCTCAAAAAGCTCGATGTAGCGGTCGCTCACCACCTGCACGAAATCATCCGGCATAACGGGCATGGTTTGCCCCTCTAGTCCTTGAAAGCCGTTGCTTATCAACCATTGCCGGACAAACTCTTTGCTCAGTTGCTTTTGGTCCTCTCCCCGCTCCTGTCTTTCCTCATATCCTTCGGCGTAGAAATAACGTGAAGAGTCGGGTGTATGGATCTCGTCAATCAGAGTGATAGTACCATCAGGGGCAATGCCGAATTCATACTTGGTATCCACGAGGATCAACCCCTGAGCCGCAGCAATATCTGTCCCCCGTTGAAACAATGCGCGGGTATACTCTTCCAACTTGAGGTAAACCGCCTCCTCAATAATGCCCTTCGATAGTATGTCTTCCCTGGAAATATCTTCGTCGTGGCCCTCGTCAGCCTTGGTTGCCGGTGTGATGATGGGCGAAGGAAAGCGGTCGCTCTCGCGCAGTCCTTCAGGCATAGCAACGCCACAAATCAAACGTTTGCCTGCGCGGTACTCTCTCCAAGCATGACCACTGAGGTATCCTCGGATCACCATTTCCACCTTGATTGGATCACATTTGAGTCCGACGGTAACGTTAGGGTCCGGAACCGCCACCATCCAATTCGGAACGATGTCTCGCGTGGCGTCTAGGAAGCGTGCTGCCAATTGATTCAAGACCTGCCCTTTGAACGGAATGCCTTTCGGAAGGACATGGTCAAACGCAGAAATGCGATCGCTGGCCACCATTACTAAGTATTCTTCTCCAATGTGATATACATCCCGCACCTTACCTCGGTACATTTTCTTTTGTCCAGGAAAGTGATAGTTCGTCTCCTTGAGTGCTTCTGCCATGATATGATGAATCAGGATTTCTTTGTTCTTGTCTTTGTCGCCTTTTCGTCTGCCAGCTCATACCGCTCGATGATGCTTTCTACCAATTTATGCCGCACTACGTCGCGTTTATCTAGCCTAATATTGGCCACGCCTTTCACCCCTTCCAAGATGTCCATCGAATGTAACAGTCCACTGTCGATGTGCTTGGGAAGGTCAATTTGACTGGCATCACCCGTTACGATGAACTTGGAACCACGCCCCATGCGCGTGAGAAACATCCGCATTTGATTGGCACTGGTGTTTTGCGCCTCATCCAAAATAACGAAGGCATTTGCCAAGGTACGTCCGCGCATGAATGCAAGCGGAGCAATCTCAATAACGCCACGCTCGAGGAACTTACTCAACTTATCGTGCGGCACCATATCAAAAAGTGCATCGTACAATGGACGCAAGTATGGATCAAGCTTCTCTTTCAAATCGCCCGGTAGAAAGCCTAAACTCTCTCCTGCTTCAACCGCAGGCCGAGTCAATACGATGCGCTGCACTTCCTTATCCTTCAAAGCTTTCACAGCAAGCGCTACAGCGGTATACGTCTTTCCGGTACCTGCAGGGCCAATCGCAAACAGCATGTCGTGATTTCCCATGAGCTCCACCATCTTGAGCTGGTTAGGTGTACGCGCTTTGATAACCTTACCGTTGTTTCCGTAAAGCAATACCGCGTCATCTGCCTTGATCTCAGGATTCTCTGAGCGAAGCAGGTTCTTCACATCATTGTCGTCCAGTCGATTGTACTGATTGAGAAAACCAATCAGCTCTTTCCACTTTGCTTCAAAAGCCTCCAACTCTTTCTGCGGACCAAGAACTTTCACTTGATCGCCCCGCGCGATGAGTTTCAAAGCAGAAAAGTGCTTACGCAGCACTTGCAGATTGGCGTTGTTTACTCCGAGGATATCCACTGGGTGGATGTCGTCAAATTGTATGATCAGTTCGTGCAAGCAGTTATCAATATTCAGGTTACGCCCCGCAGGATTTCCTACTTTCGCGCTACGCAAAGAAAGAAATTTCTCAGCGGGAAACTAAGGTGATTTTATGCCCATAATAACACTGACATCAGACCTGGGACTCGACGACCATTACCTCGCCATGGTAAAGGCGAAAATTCTATCCCAAAAGCCTGACGCACAGATTATTGATGTCAATCACTCTATTCATAAGTTTAACATCGCCGAAGCCGCTTTTGTGCTCAAAACGATGCTAAAGGAGTTTCCGAAAGACACCATCCATATCGTAGCGGTTGGCACGCAGGCCATCGACGACATCACACACCTGGGGATTCGCTACCAAGATCAGTACATCCTAACGGCGGATACTGGACTGTTTAGCCTGATTGCTGAGCAGCATCCTGACCTGGTGGTTGAACTGCAAATGAAGGTAGATACCGACGTAAGAATCTTTCCTATGCGCGACTTATACGCACCAGCTGCGGTATACCTGTCAAACGGCGGAACACTTGAGGTGATTGGAAGACGTGTGGAGTCCTACAACGAGCGGGTTCTGCTAAAGCCTACTACAGGAAGTGACTACATCAAAGGGGCGGTCATATATGTTGATGGCTACGGCAATGCCATTTCCAACATTGATAAAAAGCTGATCAAGGAGATCGGAAAGGGACGAGAGTTCCTGATTGGATTTGTGCAGAAAGGCTACGAAATGACCGAAATCAAGCAACGCTATTCTGACGTGACCATGGGAGAAAGACTTGCATTGATCAACAGCGCCGGTCATCTTGAGATTGCAATCAATCAAGGACACGCTGCCGACTTGCTCGGGCTCAACGTAGGCGAATCCGTAATCATGACATTCTGACCATGCTGCGAATCGTGAAAATGACATTCAAAGAAGAGTTGTTGGAGGAATTCCTGCGCATTTTCGAAGTCTCCAAACCCAAGATCGAAGCTTTCCCAGGGTGCAGCAAGGTAGAGCTGGTACAGGACTTGAATGCACCATGCACGTTGATGACCCACAGCATATGGGAAGGTCCCGAGGCCTTAGAAGCCTACCGAAATTCAGACTTATTCAAAGCAACATGGGCCAAGACCAAGGTGCTGTTTGACGACAGACCCGAAGCTTGGAGTGTTGAGAAAATCAGATGACGATGGAAGAAAAAGGAAAAAGCAAGCGCATCGAAGAAATGATTGCCGATCTGAGGTCAAAGAATGATCGCCGCGTGATTGGGGCACTCAAAAAAGTCCCGCACGAAGGGAGCCCTGAAATGATCGAACCCATGTTTGACCTGTTCAGCGAAATCCAGACCAAGGATGTGAAGATCTTGTTGGAAAAAACATTGAACAACCTAAAAGACACAAACTGCATCATCCCGATGGTAGGCATCTTACGCGATTCCAAGCGCTCCGCCCTGCACAAGGAGGTCCTAAACAGTATTTGGCAATCCGGATTAGACGTGGCAGAAGAGCTTCCACTCCTAATCGACATAGCCGCCTCCAGTGACTTCATGACGACCGTAGAGGTCGTTACCGTGATCGAGAACCTTGAGTTTGACAACGACACCTTACTGACCGATGCCATCGCGAGGATGGATGAAGTTGTAGAGCAGCAAGGTGATAAGCAAGCCTTGCTCATTAGTCTCCGTCAGCTCCTACTCGACAAACTGTTAGGAGAGCAATGAGCGGTCACGCACATCCACTGATAAAGGATCTCAAGTCGGCAAACAGCGCCATGCAGGCCCTATCTACCCAACTGCAAGCCATAGACATCACTGACCCCGTAACGCTGGCCAGAAGGGCTGTGCAAACCTTTCACGGACAGTTATTACCCCAATTTCAAATGGAAGAGGAGATCGTACACGCCTTCGTTGCTGGCAGGGACGAGAACCTCGACCAAGTCATGTACATCCTGAAAGATGATCACGCAGAAATCGAAGTCCTGTTCAGGAAACTCGAAAGCGAAGTCAATCAATTGAGCTTACTTCGCGCCATTGGGTCACTCTTGGAAGAACATCTTCGCACAGAAGAAACAGAGTTTTTCAACCTCCTTGAAGCCTCCCTATCTCCTGAAGAATCAATCCTTATCCACCAACAGCTCCGAAGAGCATCCAAGCCATGAAGAAAGGAACACTTATTGAAGGTATTGAAATCATTGATTTAGGTGCCAAGGGAAAGGTGATTGGCAAGAAGGATGGACAGGCTTTCCTCACCAAAGGCGTCATTCCAGGAGACATCGTAAGTATTCAAGTTCGTAAGAACAGGAAGGGAATGAAAGAAGGTGTAGCCAAGCGGATTGAGAAACCCTCGCCCGACCGAGTGGAAGCGCGTTGCGCACATCAGAACTATTGCGGCGGTTGTAGCTGGCAAGAGCTTGACTACGCCAAGCAAATCGAATACAAAGAACGGAACGTGCTACAGCAGCTTCGACGCATTGGTGGACTTACAGAATTTACGGCAGAACCGATCATGGGTGCCGAAAAAATCTTCGGCTACCGCAATAAGATGGAATTCACCTTTATCCAAGAGCGTTGGCTGACTCCAGAGGAAATATCTACAGGAGATGTCATCCCTAAGGATCAAGGCCTCGGATTCCACGTTCCTGGAAGGTTTGACTGGGTCTTGCACATTGACGAGTGCCACCTGCAAGACAGCGAGCACAACGCCATGCGCAATTTCCTCTTCTCGGAAGCGCGGAAATTAGCACTATCCTTCTATCACCCAAGGGAAAAAGAAGGCATCCTTCGCAATGTAGTGTTGCGCAACAATCGCAAAGGCGAATGGATGGTCTTGATGATTGTGAAGGAGCAAACGGCTGAGGCAGATGCCCTCTACAAGAAATTGCTGGAGCAGTTTCCGAACATCATTTCACTGTGGTCTATCATCAATACCAAAGTCAACGATACATTTACAGACTGTCCCACAACCTTGATCCACGGCAACGCGAACCTCACGGAAACGTTCACACGCCCTGACGGCGGCACCTTGGATTATTTAATCGGCCCCAAAAGTTTCTTTCAAACCAACAGCCACCAAGCAGAGCGCCTTTACAGTCTTGTACACGATTGGGCTGGATTGAGTGGCGATGAGTTGGTCTATGACCTCTATACCGGTACTGGAAGCATCGCACTTTACCTCGCGCACAAAGCGCGCAAGGTGGTCGGCATAGAGTACGTACCTGAAGCCATCGCCGATGCTGAAGAAAACGCAAGGCTAAACGATGTGACCAATTGCGACTTCTACGCTGGTGACATGCGGGAGCTACTGACCGATGCATTTGTCGCTGAACACGGCACGCCTGATGTATTGGTCACTGACCCACCAAGGGCGGGTATGCATGCGGATGTAGTGGCGTGCATCCTAGTAGCAGCACCCAAAAAGATCGTCTACGTGAGTTGCGACCCTGCAACCCAAGCACGTGACTTAGCCCTTTTGAAAGTGAAGTATGATGTAGTAAAAACAAGGGCTGTAGACATGTTCCCACATACGAGTCACGTAGAAAACGTAGCCCTATTGACCTTGCGCGGTGAGTAATCGGTGGATGCTGACCACTTGCTGGATCAAGGATTGTTCGCCGCTGTTGTCAACGACGTAATCGCTCAGCGCAGTCACTTTTTCCTGTGACCATTGGTTCTTCATCCGAACTTCCACCTCTGCATGACTCACACCATCGCGCTCCATGATGCGTTGAATCCGAATAGGCATCCTCTGCACGCACAGCAATGACCTGATCACATTGACTGGCTGCCCCGCTTTCAAATAGGATCGCAGCTTCCTTAAGGCAGTATGCGGTGCTTGCCGGAAGCGACATGACCCAAGCCTGCGTGCTGCGCTTTACAGCTGGATGAATGATGGCATTCAAGTTTTCCAATTGTGCTGGGTCTGCAAACACCTTTGAAGCGATGGCCTTTCGGTCGGCCTTTCCATCTGAAAGGTAGACCTCCTCACCCAGCAGCTGTTTAACCGCTTCGATTACCCGTGCGTCGTTGTCTAAAACGCGCCTTCCTTCTGCATCGGAATTGAATACGGGGATCGACATGCTGGCAAACACTCGAGCCACGGTAGTTTTACCGCTACCTATCCCTCCCGTAATCCCTACGACTTTCATTCCTTTCTGCTTAACACGATCTCGACCTTTTCAGGTTTTATGGAGACTTTTTCGGAAAATACTGGCCATTTATCAATGGTGATGGGCAACACCATGTACCCCTCTTCCATGTCTCGGTAATCTACCTGAAGGTGGATATCCTCCGGCGATATTTGATCGTACTTCGACAACGGAATCTGCACCGTGGCCTCGATGCTGTTTGGAAACGTGAGCAGTTCAAACGAGTCGGGCACGTTGAGCAATTCGGGGGCAAGCATGAAGCTACGCTCGGTCAATTGATCAATGGAAACGACAACCTTGACGCTGTCGACGGAGGTGTCTGCATCCTTCCCTATGAAGGGACTGGACAGACCTGCCTTGATTGAGCGGGTCTTGTTCAACTCTCCCAACACTACTGGTTCGGTGTATATGGCTTGCATCGTGTCTAGAATAGACAAGGCGCCAAAGACCTCTACTTCCGAGGGTTCAACTTGGATGGAATCTATCTGAACGAAGCCTTGCTTTACCTGAAACGAAGCCCTGGCCTTTACAGGAAGCATGCGCGCCACTTTGAGGTCAAACACAAATACAATAGAGTCGCTGAGCACTCGATTGAGCGCTAACGCACCCTTCAAGCGCTCCTGAAGATCCTTTCCGATGACGGCCTGATCAAGGTAGCCTCTTTGATAGGCACCATAAACGCCCACCTTCAAGTTATCAAGATTGACCAAGAGGGTGTCTTGGGTTAGCTTCTCGTCAAACTGAAGCAGGTCATAGCCGCTTCCACTCACGCTCACAGCAATCTTGACTGGTACGTCGTTCAACAAGGTCTTGTTCTCTGGGAAGTTGGTATACTTTACCGGCACTATCAAGGTTGTATTGTAGTTCTTCCCAAGTGAAATCAGGATCCAACTCAACAAGGAAAGTGCAAGGCATATCAAGAACACCGTGAGCTTTCTACGGTCTATGAGGATGTCTCGTACGCTGAAGAAGGATTCCCTTGCCATGGATGTCAAACCTACGCTAAATGAGAGGATGTACAAGCAAAAAGCCCCGACCGAAATTCGGACGAGGCTCTCAAGATAGTGTCGACAGATTTATTTCTTCTGTTGCAATTCGCTTTCACCCGTTCCGGTGCTCAGCTCAGGGCTGACAGCGGATTTGGAAACCTTGACTTCTACCCCATTTGCGATGGAGAGAACCAAGTATTGATCTTTCACTTCCACTACTTTTCCGTGGATACCTCCGATGGTGATGACTTTGTCACCCTTGGCCAAGGCCTCACGAAATTTCTTTGCTTCTTTCGCCTTCTTGGTCTGTGGCCGAATCATGAAGAAATAGAACACCGCCACCAACGCGACGAGCATAAATATTTGCGTCATGCCCCCACCCGGAGCGCCATCGGCTTGTAAAATAATAGTCTGGATCATGTTTTAATTTTCTTCAGAACCTTCTACAGCAGGTTCTTGTACTGGTTCAACTTCTTCCATGCCTTCAGCAATAGGAACGATAACGTCGCCCTTCAATGTGACCGCAGATGTAGCGGGTTCTGTATTGGCGATGATAGAGACGCGCTTGTGCTGCTTTCCTTTCTTTCCTTCACTGTTGAATACGACTTTGATCTCGCCTTGCTCCCCAGCGGCGATAGGCTCTTTCGGCCACTCAGGGACCGTGCAACCACAACTTCCTTTAGCAGAAACGATGACCAGGTCAGATTCACCAGTATTGGTAAAGAAGAAGGAGTGTGTCACCTTTTCACCTTGGGTGATGGACCCGAAATCAAAGACGTCGGTTTCAAACTCGATCGTCGTCGTGGATTCTACATTATCTGTGGTGATCTCACTCTCTCCACCTTCCGCGGAAGCTCCGCCGCCACAAGCAGCCAAAAACAGAGATGCTGCGATCATGGTGCTCATAAGAATTCTTTTCATTGCTCTTTTCTTTAATATGGTTGGCAAAAATAGAAGCTTGAATAGGACATGCCTGCCCAACCTTTGCTTTTAGTTAACAATTCATTCCATCAATCCCCTTCCGCGCTTATTGATGCGCTCTGATTTTTTCAAATCAGCCACCAATTTATCCAGCACACCGTTGATGAAGACCTTGCTTTTTGGTGTACTGTAAGACTTTGCGAGTTCGATGTACTCATTCAAGGTAACTTTGATGGGAATGGTCGGGAAATGCTCCAGTTCTACCAAGCCCATCTGCATCATGATCAGATCCAACAATGCGATGCGCTCGCTCTCCCAATTTTCGGCTTTACTCGCTATCATTTCAGCGTATTCCGGCGCAAACTGAATGGTCTTTCTAAAGAGCTCTTTGGCAAAACGCTGGTCTTCCTCCTTGTTTTTGTACAAATCCGCGAGTACAGAAGTATGGGTCGTATCGCCCTCAGGAAGTGAGTGGATGGTTTTGATCACCGTAAGCGCGGCGATCGGTAGGTCATCTTGCCAGTAGATGTCTTTCTCCTCTAAGGCTGAGTGCACCACTTCATTCACTCCGAGGTATTCGCGAAAAAGGTGCACGATGATTTCTTTGTCCAACTGCTCATTATTGTCTTCACGGATCATGTAGAGCCGATATTGCTCATCCTCGCGAAAGGCCTTGTAAATTCTTCGGATGTCATCGTGCTCTTCTTTCCACTGGATTTTTGAGCGCTCCATGAGTTGCTTGAGTTGCACATTATCGCGCAGTTTTGCAAAAACCCGGTTCTCGATGAACCTACGATTCGGATTCAAATCCTCTGAAGTAGGAAGGTTCTTACGCTTGCTTTGCTCGGTAATCTCTTCAGCCACAGCTCCCACTTGCATCAACAACTTGATCAAATAGAGGTACAACGGAAAGAGTCGATTGATGCTTTCAAACATCTCCCTTTCCACCTTGACCATGTCCGGTTCAGAAGTGCGCTGGTATGCGTACACAGCCTGAAACACCTTGATTCGCAAGTAGCGACGGTTAACCAATACTGGCAATCCTTTATTCATTAGAGGCTTCGGTGGATTTGTGCGATACTTTCGATGCGTTGTTCTGCCATCTCATTGGCGATTTGGTACGTTGGCTTTCCAGAGGCTTGGGAGCTATCCAATACTGTCATGGTGGTTTCGTAGATGTTCTCAGCTTGCTGCAACGCGCGTTCTCTGTTATAACCTTCCAGTTCGCTATAGCAATTGATCAAGCCACCAGCATTGATGAGGAAGTCCGGTGCGTAAATGATTCCGCGTTCGATCATCATTTTGCCGTGCTTTTTCTCTTCAGCCAACTGATTGTTTGCCGCTCCGGCTACGATCTGACATTTAAGCTGAGGAATGGTGTCGTCATTAAGCGTCGCCCCTAAGGCACATGGCGCGTAAATGTCCATTTCTAAAGCAGATACATTCTCCGCCGATACCACTTCTACCTTAGGGTGCCGGTTGGTCACTTCCTTGATCTTGTTCTCGAAAATATCTGCGATCATCACGTGCGCTCCATCCTTGACCAAATGATCAACGAGGTATCCACCCACGTGTCCAGCGCCTTGCACCAAAACGTGTTTTCCTTGAAGACTCTCACTTCCATAAGCCTTCTTCGCCGAAGCCTTCATCCCCATGTACACGCCATAGGCTGTTACTGGGGAGGGATCTCCTCCACCCCCCAAAGATTCAGGAATCCCCACCACATGTTCTGTCTCCATGTGAATGTACTCCATGTCTTTTGTGGTCATCCCCACATCTTCCGCTGTAATGTACTTACCTCCTAGTGAATCCACGAAGGTTCCGAAGCGTCGCATGAGCGCCTCGTTCTTGATCTTTCTAGAATCTCCAATGATGACGGCTTTCCCTCCTCCGAGGTTCAGTCCTGAGATGGCAGCCTTGTACGACATGCCTCTCGATAAGCGAAGCACATCCGTCAATGCGTCGTCTTCAGAAGCGTACATCCACATGCGGGTTCCTCCCAAGGCGGGCCCGAGCACTGTATTGTGAATGCCTATGATAGCTTTTAGTCCGGTAGAAGGGTCACTGCAGAACACAATTTGCTCGTGTCCCATTTTGTCCATCTGGACCAGTGGTGCGTTTGCTTGAATATCCACGTCAACTAAATTTTAAAGAACTTGTTATAAAAGGTCTCCTTGCTGTTCGATTACATTTGCCGACCACGGCGCGGCAAATGTATATTTATTCGGAAAGCGCACAAGGGAAACAGAGGGAAGGATAGATGAAGGAATTAGCACACATCAACAAATATTTTAAGCGCTACAAGTGGCACCTTTTGGGTGGAATTTTGTTCGTAATCATATCGAACCTCTTTGCGATTTTTCCCGCTCAGGTCATACGCTACGCCATTGATTTTGTGCAGGATACCATTGCGGTTTATCCTGCATTTGACGCGGATGGATTGTCTGAGGGCTACATTTCAATTTTAACTCAGGCCGTTTTCCTCTTTGCTGGTCTGGTGATTGGACTTTCGATTGTCAAGGGTTTTTTCCTGTATTTGATGCGTCAAACCATCATCGTCATGAGTCGCCTCATAGAGTACGACCTCAAAAACGAAGTATTTGACAAGTATCAGCGCCTCCACATGGCCTTTTACAAGCGCAACAACACGGGCGATCTTATGAACAGGATCAGTGAGGACGTCAGCAGGGTGCGCATGTACATTGGCCCTGCCATCATGTATACGATCAACCTTATTGTACTCTTCGTAATGGTCATCTTTACCATGGTGAGCGTAAATCCAACGCTTACATTGTATGTGCTTACTCCCCTACCCATTCTTTCGGTGCTCATCTATTGGGTGAGTCGGGAGATCAATCAGCGCAGTGAAATAGTGCAAGAAAAACTGAGCGATCTCTCTTCTTTTGTGCAAGAGGCATTCAGTGGAATACGCGTCATCAAGGCTTACAATCGGTTAGGTGAGCGCGAGCATGAATTCACTGAGCAGTGCAATACGTATAAAGAGTCCAACCTTGATTTGGTGCGGATCAACGCCCTCTTCTTACCCGCCATGATTTTGTTGATCGGCATTTCTACCATTCTTACCATCTACATTGGAGGAAAACTCACGCTGGAGGGGAAAATCTCAGCGGGCAACATTGCGGAGTTTGTCATTTATGTCAACATGCTCACGTGGCCCGTTGCTTCTGTTGGGTGGGTAACGTCATTGGTGCAGCGCGCAGCAGCCAGCCAGAAACGCATCAATGAATTCTTGACCGCTGAGGAAGACATCATCAATCCATCCTGTGACGAAGGCACGATCAACGGAAAGATCGAATTCAAAGAGGTAACATTCGATTACCCCGATAGTGGTGTGAGGGCACTGAACAACGTATCCTTCGAGGTACATCCAGGAGAAAGTCTTGCGATTATTGGGCACACCGGTTCGGGGAAATCCACCATCGCCAATCTCATCTGCAGGCTTTATGATGCAAGTAATGGAACCATATTGATCGATGACGAGGATATCAAAACCATCAATCTCGACACATTTAGAAGCAGCATCGGCTATGTACCTCAGGAGGTCTTTTTATTCTCTGACACGATCAATAACAACATTGCTTTCAGCACGAGTATTTCAAATGATGACAGCAGCGCCGTGCTCAAGGCGGCAGAAGAAGCGCAGGTCAAGCATAATATCGCTGACTTCCCGAATGGTTTTGACACCCGCGTAGGCGAACGTGGCATTACCCTTTCTGGAGGGCAGAAACAGCGCATATCCATTGCCCGGGCCATCATCAAAGAACCCAAGGTGCTCATCTTTGACGACTGCCTCTCTGCGGTGGATACAGAAACAGAAGAGCGCATTCTGAGAAATCTAAAAGACTTGATGGATGGAAAGACAACGGTGATTATCAGTCATCGGGTTTCCTCTGTAAAGCATTGCGACCAGATCATTGTATTGGAAGATGGCCGAATCATTGAGCAGGGTAAACATCAGGAACTGATTGAAAAACAAGGCGTTTACTTTGATATTCACGAGCAGCAGCAGCTCGAAACCATGCAATCTGAGGACTAGGTGCCTCCAATCAATATTTTTTTAGATTTGTCTAGGTCCGTACGGGGATTGAGAAATAATTGAACGAGGCATGGAAGATAATGGCGCAAACGAGCGAGACGAGATCTACGCGAATGCAGTAAGAGCAGGCAAACGGACTTACTTCTTCGACATTCGAGCGACGAAGAACAACGATTATTACCTGACCATTACCGAAAGCAAGAAACGCTTCAACGATGACGGAAGCGTCAGTTATCAAAAACACAAGATATTCCTCTATAAAGAGGATTTTGAGAAATTCTCTGACGCTTTGGGTGATTCGTTTAAGAAGATCATCGAGTTGAACAAAGAGCAGAGCAATGAACTTGAGTCAAAGTTGACCAATCAGTTCACAGACATCAGCTTTGATGAATTAGGTGAAAGCGGCAAGAACGACGAAGAAGCTTCCTGATCAGAGCTCCAACAAACCTTCTGGTAAATCGAGGGTTATGGTTTTCGCCTTCACATCCATGCTCACTAGGTAATCCTCAACGAGCGGGACGTAATGTTCCTCGTCATCGGCAGAGACAATTACCAAGAGCAATTGGGCTTTGTTTTCAAGGGTGTCTACCACCTCACCTATCCGCGTTCCATCCTTGGAATACACTTCCATACCCACTAAGTCCACCTCGTCGCTGAACGTAAGGAGCTTGTTCTCTTGAAATATCTCTACCCCCCCTCAGCGCATCGGCCTGTTGTACCGTATCCACTCCGCGCATTGTGATTTTAAACGTAGATGTACTCAAAACGGCCACATCCAAGATCGCGTAGGGAACCTTCGAGTTGAATTGACTCAAGTAGAGTTGCTCGAATCCTCTGTATTGGGAAACATAAGCAGCCTCTGCCTTAACCACCACGGCTCCTTTGAGTCCGTGCGGCTTTACGATGACACCTATTTCTGTAAATTCCATGGCATAAAAAACCCCGACTCGAAGGTCGGGGTTCGTTTATAATATAGGGCTGTTTTAGCCTTCTTTCTTATCCTCTTCTTTCGCTTCTTCAGCAGCAGGAGCTTCTTCTTTCGCTTCTTCAGCAGCAGGAGCTTCTTCCTTCGCTTCTTCAGCAGCAGGAGCTTCAGCAACTTCCTCAACTGCTTCTGCAACAGCCTCTACTACCTCTGCCACGTTCTCTTCTACAGCTTCGGCAACTTCGGCCACGGCTTCACCTGCACTTTCCACAGCATCAGCAGCAACTTCAGCCGCTTCTTCCACTACTTCTTCCACTTGTTGGGCAGCAGTCTGAGCAGCGATACGCGCCTCATTGGCCTCTTTCTCTGCGGCAAATCTTGCTTTGCGCTGATCTTCAGCTGACATAGCAAGGTGATCGCGTTTCTTTTGGATATTTCCTTCCTTCTCCTCTAGCCACTTATCGAATTTCGCCTTGGCTTGATCTTCTGTAAGTGCTCCTTTGGCAACACCCCTCAGGAGGTGGTCCATCATTAACACACCGCGATAAGACAAGATTGCTCTCGCTGTATCGCTCGGTTGAGCGCCTTTTTGAATCCAATCTACGCTCTTATCGAAGTCTAGATCGATGGAAGCAGGATTGGTGTTAGGATTGTAGGTTCCGATCTTCTCGATGAAACGTCCGTCTCTCTTTGATCGTTGGTCAGCTACGACGATGTGGAAAAATGGTTTTCCTTTCTTACCGTGGCGCTGAAGTCTAATACGTGTTGACATCTATATATGGTGTAATCTATTCGTTGCGAAAACTGGCCGATTAAATCGGCTGCAAATATCTGATTAATATCTGACTCGCAATACAAAATGATAAATTTTTAAGCATGGCTCGAATTTGTCTTATTCAATTTCTGTTTCATCTTTCTAAATCCAATCTTAATCGAGAATAATTTGTCATTCAGCATCCTTGGGACTACGGAATACGTCTAGAACAATATATTCGATAGTTTTTTATAAACAAGCTATTTTTTAACTAACCTAACTAACCGAATGGCACGACTTCTACGCTACGCTATCGCCGTTGTTCTATTCACATTTGGGTACACCATTAAAGGTGTGCTCGCACAGTGTGATTCTACATTTTCAAACTTCCAGATTGAGGAAACCTGGGAACAACAGACCTTCACACTGTGGAACAATGTGTCTGGGAATGACTACGACTGGATAATCAATTCAGGAGGCACTCCAACCAACAATTCTGGGCCATCTGGAGCCTATGCTGGCTCCTATTATATCTACACCGAGACATCCGGAACCGGAACGAACGAGGTAGGTATCATGGAATCAGAGTGCTTGGCATTTCCTACGAACAGCGCACCCTACCTTTCGTTTAGGTTGCACATGTACGAGAACGTTTCAGCAACCACGGCTCAATCAATGGGCTACTTGCAAGTTCAGGTAAACACGAATCCTAGCGGAAACAGCTGGTCTACACTGGCAACCTATAACACTAGTTCGAATTCTTGGTTAGAAAAGTTTGTCGACCTCTCTGCATATGCCGGATCTACCATAAAATTAAGGTTCAGAGCGGTTACAGGAACGCTGGGTGGGTTCAATCAATGGTATGCGTACGGCGACAGGGCGTTGGACAACATTATCGTTTCAACAGGAGTCAACACAACGAACGTCAGCTGTTCTGGTGGATCCAATGGTTCAGCGACGGCCGTAGGTGCTTTTAATGGCGTTGGAAGCACGCTCTACACCTACCTGTGGAGTACAGGAGGAACTACTCAAACGATTACTGGCTTATCTGCGGGAAGTTATGCTTGTACCATTACCGACACTAGTTCTAATTCTGAAGTAGTATCCTTCAGTATCACCGAACCAACATTACCAGCACCACAGAACCTTTCAGCAACTTCCACCTCCATCTGTGAAACGGAAAATGAAGTGGTGACACTTAGCATTGATTTCGCCTCAGGAGATTACACATTTTCGACGCTGACAAGCGACTCTTCAGATCTAGGAAGTCAAAATACTGCGGGTACATCCCAAATCTTCAACATCTTCGATGCTCCTGCGTTTGCCACGGGCGACGCCACGCTCACCATGTATTATCGCGGTGATATGGAAGCCGCTGCTGAATATGTCACAACTTATTCGGAAAACGGGACATCGCTCGGTTCATCTACCCCCGCAAGCGGTCAATGCAGTGGCTCTTATAATTCCGTGAGCTTCTCAATTGATCCTGACTCAATCAACGACTGGGCCAGCGATGGAGTGATTAGCCTCCAAGGAATACCAACGGGTATGACGCGCTATTGCAATGCTGGTAGTGGGAATTATTATTCATGGAACGCTTATTATACTTTATCCTATCCGGTTGCTCAGAGCACCCCATACTGGTTTACCAACAATTGTGACAGCGTCCTTGCCAATGCGGTCGACTCAGGGTATACAATCGATGTGACTCCAACGACTACTACCACGTATTATGTTCGATTTTATGACACTACATGCGACCAATGGGGTACGTGCGACTCCGTTACCGTAACAGTTAATGGACCTCCTACCGTGGCGATTTCACCCACCTCCCCCTACTATTGCGGCACCCCGATTTCAATCACAGCCAGCGGAGGTTCGTTCTATTCCTGGTCTCCAGGTACAGGCCTGAACCAAACTTCAGGGCCAACGGTCATTGCAAGCCCATCTATAACCACCGCCTATGAGGTGGTTGGAATCGATGGAAATGGCTGTACCGACACTGCAGCGTTCAGCATAACAGTGACCACAGGACCGAGTGCCAGTGTTACAGGCACGAATGTGACTTGTAACGGCGGATCAAATGGAACGGCTTCGGTCACTGCATCAGGAGGTACAAGTTCTTATACCTATCTATGGTCCAATGGCAGCACATCTACTTCACTATCAGGTTTGTCTGCAGGAACTTACACCGTAACCGTTGACGATGGTACGACATGCCAAGCGGTTCAATCCATTGTTATCACAGAACCTACCGCCCTCAGCATCACCATTGCCGGCAACAACATCGGTTGTTCTGGATTTTCAACTGGTAGCGCTTTTGCTTTTGTAACAGGTGGCACCGCCTCATACTCCTATTCTTGGAGCAATGGCTCAACGAGCAACGTTGCCTTTGCTTTGGCCGCAGGAACCTACACCTTGACCGTCACCGACGCCAACAGCTGTACAGCGACACAATCGGTTACCATAACACAGCCTTCCAGCGCCCTCAGCACAACTATTTCTTCCACTACAAATGTCAGTTGCAACGGAGGCAACGACGGATCTGCAACAGTAACCGCGAGTGGCGGAACCCCTACATATGGCTATTCTTGGAGTTCTGGAGCGACCTCAGCGACTGCCTCTAACCTGAGTGCAGGCACGTACATCGTTACCGTTACCGACGCGAACGGCTGCGTTTCTGTAGCAGTAGCCAGCATTACCCAACCCGCCACCGCAGTGAGCGTTTCAATCGGAAGTCCTACGAACGTCACGTGCAACGGAGGCAGTAATGGCAGCGCAACGGCTTCCGGATCCGGCGGAACGGGCACCATTACCTACGCTTGGTCTTCAGGTTCGACCTCAGCTACCGCGGGTAGCTTAAGTGCTGGCACCTACACTGTAACCGCCACGGATGCCAACGGCTGTACCGATACGGAAAGCATTACCATTACAGAACCGACTGCCGTCACCGCTGGTTTATCGGTCACCAATGTACTTTGCAATGGCGGTAGCAATGGTTCTATCACCGCTGCGGGATCTGGTGGCAACGGCGGAGCTTATAGCTACGTATGGAGTACTGGAGGAACTTCTGGAACCGTTTCTGGATTGTCTGCAGGTACTTATACATTGACCATTACCGACAATGCTGGGTGTACCGGAACAGAAACTACCACCGTCACAGAACCGAGTGTACTGACTGCATCCACAACCTTAGGCAATAATGTAAGCTGTAACGGTGGCAACAATGGCTCTGCAACAGCATCTGCCACTGGTGGAACAACTGGATACGCTTATAACTGGTCCTCTGGATCGACAGCGGCAACTGCATCTTCTTTATCTGCCGGCACTTACACCGTGACCGTAACCGACGCAAATGGTTGCACCGATACAGAGACCATCACCATCACAGAACCGGCCACGGCTGTATCTACCTCAATCGGATCTCCAACAAATGTCAGCTGTAACGGCGGCAACGACGGCGCAGCGACCGCTTCTGGCGCAGGAGGAACGCCAGGATATTCCTACAGCTGGTCTTCGGGCGCAACTTCTGCAGCGGCATCTTCGCTTTCTGCAGGGACGTATACAGTTACAGTTACAGACGCTAATGGTTGTACAGACACCGAGACCGTAATCATCACCGAGCCCGCAACGGCGGTAACCGCTTCGATCTCGTTGGGCAGTAACGTCAGTTGTAATGGAGGCAGCAGCGGATCCGCAACTGCTTCTGCCACAGGCGGTACACCTGGTTACTCTTACACTTGGTCTTCTGGATCAAGCACCGCCTCTGCCTCTGGTCTTGCCGCTGGAACCTATACCGTCACGGTCACAGATGCCAATGGATGTACCGATACCGAAACGATAACCATTACTCAACCTGCTGCGCTTGTCGCTTCCACAACACTCGGCAGCAATGTCAGTTGCAACGGAGGAAATAACGGTACCGCCTCAGCATCCGCTTCAGGCGGAACACCTGGATATTCGTACGCTTGGTCTTCTGGATCTACTTCTGCTTCTGCGTCGAGTCTATCTGCAGGAACCTACACGGTTACGGTTACAGACGCACAGGGCTGTACCGATACGGAGACAATCACCATTACGGAGCCTTCAGTGTTAGTAGCATCTACAACACTCGGCAGCAATGTTAGTTGCAACGGTGGCAACGATGGTTCTGCTACTGCATCTGCTTCGGGCGGAACGTCGGCATATTCTTACGCTTGGTCTTCTGGATCTAACGTGGCAACGGCCTCTTCCCTTTCGGCCGGCACCTATACCGTGACCATAACAGACGCCAATGGATGCACCGACACGGAGACCATCACCATCACCGAGCCAGTAACTGCACTAACCGCTTCGATCGGATCGCCAACCAACGTAAGTTGTAATGGAGGTAACGACGGTTCGGCCACAGCCTCTGGTGCCGGTGGAACGTCTCCCTACTCTTACAGTTGGTCTTCTGGGTCAACGGCTGCAACGGCATCTAGCCTTTCCGCTGGAACCTACACGGTAACCGTTACCGATGCCAATGGTTGTACCGATACCGAGACTGTCACCATTACAGAGCCTGCAACAAGTGTCACAGCTTCTATTGGATCTCCTACCAACGTAAGTTGTAATGGAGGCGGCAATGGGTCTGCCACAGCTTCCGGTTCTGGTGGAACACCGGGCTACTCCTTTAGCTGGTCCTCAGGTTCGACTACTGCAACAGCTTCATCCCTCTCAGCGGGAACCTACACGGTTACCGTGACCGATGCCAATGGATGTACCGATACTGAATCAGTTACCATTACACAACCAACTGTTTTGATCGCTTCGACGGCGTTGGGTAGTAACGCGAGTTGCAACGGTGCTAACGATGGGTCCGCTTCTGCTTCTGCTGCTGGAGGTACTCCAGGCTATTCCTACAACTGGTCTTCTGGATCTACTTCAACTTCTGCAACAGGTCTCTCCGCTGGCACATACACTGTAACGGTCACAGATGCCAATGGATGTACCGATACGGAAACGATCACGATTACGGAACCTGCCATACTGGTAGCTTCTACAACACTCGGCAGCAATGTTAGTTGCAACGGTGGCAACGATGGTTCTGCTACTGCATCTGCTTCGGGCGGAACGTCGGCATATTCTTACGCTTGGTCTTCTGGATCTAACGTGGCAACGGCCTCTTCCCTTTCGGCCGGCACCTATACCGTGACCATAACAGACGCCAATGGATGCACCGACACGGAGACCATCACCATCACCGAGCCAGTAACTGCACTAACCGCTTCGATCGGATCGCCAACCAACGTAAGTTGTAATGGAGGTAACGACGGTTCGGCCACAGCCTCTGGTGCCGGTGGAACGTCTCCCTACTCTTACAGTTGGTCTTCTGGGTCAACGGCTGCAACGGCATCTAGCCTTTCCGCTGGAACCTACACGGTAACCGTTACCGATGCCAATGGTTGTACCGATACCGAGACTGTCACCATTACAGAGCCTGCAACAAGTGTCACAGCTTCTATTGGATCTCCTACCAACGTAAGTTGTAATGGAGGCGGCAATGGGTCTGCCACAGCTTCCGGTTCTGGTGGAACACCGGGCTACTCCTTTAGCTGGTCCTCAGGTTCGACTACTGCAACAGCTTCATCCCTCTCAGCGGGAACCTACACGGTTACCGTGACCGATGCCAATGGATGTACCGATACTGAATCAGTTACCATTACACAACCAACTGTTTTGATCGCTTCGACGGCGTTGGGTAGTAACGCGAGTTGCAACGGTGCTAACGATGGGTCCGCTTCTGCTTCTGCTGCTGGAGGTACTCCAGGCTATTCCTACAACTGGTCTTCTGGATCTACTTCAACTTCTGCAACAGGTCTCTCCGCTGGCACATACACTGTAACGGTCACAGATGCCAATGGATGTACCGATACGGAAACGATCACCATTACGGAGCCTGCAGTATTGGTAGCTTCTACAACACTCGGCAGCAATGTTAGTTGCAACGGTGGCAACGATGGTTCTGCTACTGCATCTGCTTCGGGCGGAACGTCGGCATATTCTTACGCTTGGTCTTCTGGATCTAACGTGGCAACGGCCTCTTCCCTTTCGGCCGGCACCTATACCGTGACCATAACAGACGCCAATGGATGCACCGACACGGAGACCATCACCATCACCGAGCCAGTAACTGCACTAACCGCTTCGATCGGATCGCCAACCAACGTAAGTTGTAATGGAGGTAACGACGGTTCGGCCACAGCCTCTGGTGCCGGTGGAACGTCTCCCTACTCTTACAGTTGGTCTTCTGGGTCAACGGCTGCAACGGCATCTAGCCTTTCCGCTGGAACCTACACGGTGACCGTTACCGATGCCAATGGTTGTACCGATACCGAGAATGTCACCATTACAGAGCCTGCAACCGCTGTTTCGGCTTCTATCACCCTAGTGAGTAACGTCAGTTGCAATGGTGGAAATGATGGTTCTGCAACAGCCTCAGGTAGCGGAGGAACAGCTGGTTATACCTACAGCTGGTCATCCGGCGCAAGTACTGCGACGGCCTCCTCTCTTTCAGCGGGAACCCATACGGTTACTGTGACCGACGCAAACGGATGTACCGATACGGAGACAATCACCATTACGGAGCCTGCAGTGTTAGTAGCATCTACAACACTCGGCAGCAATGTTAGTTGCAACGGTGGCAGCGATGGTTCCGCCTCTGCTTCTGCTGCTGGAGGTACTTCACCTTACGGCTTCAGTTGGTCTTCCGGTTCGACAACATCATCGGCAACTAGTCTTTCAGCAGGAACTTACACGGTGACGGTTACGGATGCGAACGGTTGCAGCGACACAGAAACCATCACCATTACCGAGCCTGCAGTATTGGTGGCCTCGACTACACTTGGAAACAACGTCAGCTGCAACGGTGGAAACGATGGCTCAGCTACCGCTTCTGCGGTTGGCGGGACCTCACCTTACTCATACAGTTGGACTTCTGGTTCGACCTCAGCAAGTGCTTCTTCCCTTTCCGCTGGAACCTATACGGTAACAGTAACAGATGCGAATGGATGTACTGATACAGAAACTATCACCATAACGGAGCCAACACTTCTTGTCGCTGCCATAGATTCTTCATCGAATATTTCGTGCTTCGGGTTGTTTGATGGGGTAGCCCACAGCAGTGCCTCTGGAGGTACGTCTCCTTACAGCTTCGCTTGGAGCTCAGGCGCCGCCACTTCTACTGCTTCTGGCCTTGGCGCAGGTA
Source organism: uncultured Flavobacteriales bacterium (assembly GCA_943788725.1). GTDB lineage: Bacteria > Bacteroidota > Bacteroidia > Flavobacteriales_G > Salibacteraceae > SHAN690. The sequence continues at coordinate 390,061 of CALSRJ010000001.1, forward strand.
CCTTCACAGTCACTGTGACCGATGCTAACGGTTGTACAGATACGGAAAGCGTTACCATCTCCCAACCGACCCTTTTGGTCGCTTCGGCTAGTGTAGACAATGATGTGTCTTGCAATGGTGGAAACGATGGACAAGCCACCGCCTCTGGGTCGGGCGGAACTCCTGGATATAGCTATTCATGGTCTTCCGGAGCTGCCACTGCCGTCGCTTCTAGCCTTTCCGCAGGTAACTACACCGTGACGATAACCGATCTCAATGGTTGCAGTGATACCGCAAGTGTGACAATATCAGAGCCAACGCTTCTTGTCGCCTCGACTTCTCTTGGCAACAATGTAGACTGCAATGGTGGCAACAATGGCGCTGCGACCGCCTCTGCGGCTGGGGGAACGTCACCTTATTCCTATAGCTGGTCTTCAGGGTCAACTTCGGTTTCTGCTACAGGTCTTTCCGCTGGAACCTATACGGTAACCATCACCGATGCCAATGGATGTAGTGATACGAGTAACATTACGATAACTGAACCTACGCTTCTTGTTTCGACCGGATCAGGCGTAAATGTCTCCTGTAATGGTACGGCAGATGGACAAGCGTCGGTTGCTGCCTCTGGTGGCACTTCACCTTATACCTATCTCTGGTCTACTGGATCAACGCTGAGCTCAGCAACGAATTTGGGCCCTGGGACTTATGGCGTGACTGTGACCGACGACAACGGATGCACGGCAACCGCCTCCATTAGCATTACCCAACCTTCCGTGTTGATTGCAAGCATTTCTCTTGATAGCAATGTGAGCTGCAACGGCGGCAACGACGGGTCTGCAACGGCATCAGCTGTCGGCGGTACATCTGGATACACATACGCATGGTCATCTGGTGCATCAAGCTCGACAGCTTCCTCCCTTGCCTCGGGCACCTATACCGTGACAGTAACAGATGCAAATGGATGCACGGATACGGAAACGATTACCATCTCTGAACCAACGCTACTTTCTACCACAACCACTGTGCTCAACAACGTGAGTTGTTACGGAGGATTCAATGGAAATGCAAGTATTAGCGCTTCGGGTGCCACGTCTCCGCACAGCTACGCTTGGTCATCGGGAGCAACAACGACGAATGCTACAAACCTTACTGCAGGAACATACTATGTGACTGTAACTGACGCCATGGGCTGTGAGGCCATCGACAGCGTATCGATCACCGAGCCTGACACATTGATCGCAACAGCGAGTATGGTAAATGGGGTGAGTTGCAATGGCGGCAATGATGGGTCTGTTACAGTATCGACTACAGGCGGTACAACTGCCTATGGCATTCTGTGGTCCAATGGCTCTACGTCAACCACTGTAACAGGATTATCGGCAGGAACGTACACGGTAACCGTTACAGACGCAAATGGATGCGTTGATACTTCTTCAGCCGAAGTCACTCAACCGGATAGCTTGGTAGCGGGCATTACGCTAGGTAGTAATGTAAGCTGCAACGGGGGGAACGACGGTTCTGTTACTGCATCAGGAACTGGAGGTGCTTCCCCGTATGCATTCTTATGGTCTACTTCATCTACAAGTGCGTCAATCAGTGGATTGACAGCCGGCACGTACACAGTAACCATTACCGACGCTAACAACTGTACGAGCATCGCTTCGATTTCGATCACTGAACCCGCTACTCTGGCAGCCAGTGCAGTGGCTGTGAACAACGTGCTTTGCAGTGGACAGAGTTCGGGAACAGTCGCAGGATCTGCTTCAGGCGGTACGAGTCCGTTTTCATTCCTATGGAGCACTTCGAATACTACTGATACGGTTTCAGGTCTCGTGGCTGGAACTTACACTTTGACGATTACCGATGCCAATGGGTGCACCGATACGGCATCGGCGACGATCATCGAGCCATCTGCCGTAAGTGCTCAAGCACTTTGGATCATGGACGCCGCTTGCAATGGCAGCTCCACTGGATCTGCCTATGCTGTGGCCGCTGGAGGAACCACCCCCTACTCATACGCTTGGGTAACGGGAAGTACCAATGATTCGATATTCAACCTCTCAGCCGGCACCTATACGGTTACGATTACGGATGCCAATGGCTGTTCCGACTCTGATACAGTCTCCATTTTGGAACCTGCTGCACTTGGATTGAACTTTGCGTTGGCAGATCCTTTGTGTAATGGATCAAGCGACGGTTCGATTACTTCAATCGTTACCGGCGGAACAACCCCATACACTTACTCTTGGTCGACTTCTGCTTCCTCTGCTGGACTTTCTGGACTTAGCGCTGGTTCGTATACGCTGACTGTCACCGATGCCAATGGATGTACAACGGCACTCAACGGTCAATTGAACAATCCGACTTCTATTGTCGCGAGCATTACTTCTCAAAATAATTCCTGCTTCGGTGATTCCACAGGATTTGCCGTTGCGAACGGGTCTGGAGGAGCAGGTAATTTCAGTTTCACTTGGAGCACTGGATCCACGAACGACACTCTTGCGTCTGCAGTGGCAGGAACTTACACCGTTACCGTCACTGACAGCAATGGTTGCTTCGCCACGGCCTCCGTCACCTTGACGCAGCCTACTGCTCTGACAGCTTCGATTTCATTCACTGACAGCGTCGCCTGCTTCGGTGATTCTTCGGGATTGGCAGTTGCAGCCGCTACCGGTGGCACATCACCATACTCTTATAGCTGGCCAGCCTCTTGGACAAGTAGTAATGACTCCCTATTGAATGTACCTGTGGGAGGATATACTGTTACTATCACGGACGACAATGGCTGTACTGATACCGCGGTTGCCGTGATTGATCAATATCCGGCCTTGGTTCTGATGATTGATTCTACCCAAGACGTGACTTGTTTCAACGGGATGGACGGATATGCATCTGTCCTAGCTTCTGGCGGTGCGGGTGGATATACTTACGCTTGGCCAAACGGTTCAACATCTGCGATCAATGATTCATTGAGCGGAGGCGTACACTGTGTGACAGTTACAGACGCAAATGGATGCTCTGATACCGCTTGTGTGGATCTATCAGAGTTGAATCCTTTACCGCCCGTAAATATTGGGAATGATACCGCAATCTGTGACACATTGTTCACCCTGGATGCCGGAAGTGCCGTTGGATATAGCTGGAGTACGGGTGCGACATCACAGACCATCCAAATAGACTCAACAGACGATTACTCCGTTACCATCACCAACGCAATCGGCTGTCAAAACAGCGATACCATTTCGGTGACCTTCAATCCATTGATTTCTTTCGATGTTGAAACGGAGAGTACAAGTTGTGGAGGGTCCACAGGTACTGCACTAGTAACCAACCTTGTTGGTGGTGGTGGTTATACCCTTCTTTGGAGCAGCGGTCAGCTGAACACTCTGAATGTAAGTTCACTGACTTATGGCGCCTACAGCGTAACCGTAAACGACGCCAATGGATGTTCGGCAGAGCAATCATTCTTCATCTATGACGATACCGATCTTTCATTTGACTTGTTTGCAACCGACGCAAGTTGCTACGGTCTGTCAGATGGCAGCGCTTGGGCCGCAGTCACTTCAGGAACTTCGCCTTTTTCGTTCAACTGGTCGAATGGTGCGGTGACCGATTCAATTTTGAATATCACTGCCAACACATATGCTCTTACGGTTACAGATAGTGCTGGATGCATTCTGGAAGATTCGATTGCGGTCAATCAACCTGATAACATTCTACTTTCTGTAGTGAGTACTGGCGCGACCTGCGGAGACTCTAATGGTACGGCTGCTGTGAATGTGTTTCCAAATGCGACCTATTCATTTGCATGGAATGATCCATTTACACAAACCACAGACACAGCCTCTAACTTACCTGCTGGCACGTATCAAGTCATTGTAACGGCTGCAAATGGATGTCAGGATTCAGCGTTTGCCATTGTGAGCAATGACGGTGCGCCAGTGCTTGCATTGACTGCCATGAACGAATACTGTGAAGGAAGTGGTGACGGTTATACAGCGGTTTCCGCGACGAGCCTCTCGCCTCTTACGTATCTATGGAGTGATGCTTTAGGGCAAACTACCGATACCGCCTTCAGCATAGGGTCTGGCTTGTATTTTGTCTCTGTGACAGACACGAGTGGATGCATCGCAATCGACAGTATTTCAGTGGGTGCCGATGGTTCAAACCCGGTCTTTACGCTTGGCAATGACACAAGCGTTTGCAGCAGCTCCATCACCTTGTATGCTCCAATGGGAATGTCTTCGTACGCCTGGAGTACAGGCTCGACCAGTGATTCTATTCTTGTTACTGCAACGGGACAATACTGGGTGAATGTGACGAATGCGTCTGGTTGCTCAAGTACAGACTCCATCCAGATGGACCTTTACAATGCGATTACGTATACCTCTGCCGTCAACAATTCTAGTTGTTCGCAGAATACAGGCGCCATTGACATTACAGTTACTGCTGGCAATGGCGGCTATACCTTCCTATGGAACACGGGTGACACAACTGCACTCATAAGCGGGCTCGGCAGTGGAACTTACGCCGTAACCATTGCGGACAGCGCGGGATGCTCCATAGAAGCCTCCTTCAACGTGGACAACATCAACGCTCCTGCAGTGTCGGTTGACGTTACTGACGCGAATTGTAACGCTGAAGCGAGTGGATCTGCCACAGCTACGGTAACCAATGGAACCTCTCCATTCATTTATGCTTGGAGTAATGGAGGAATCGGAACCAATCAAAGCGGGTTGTTGGCAGGTAATTACGACTTGACCGTGACGGACGACAGTGGCTGTGTAGTCACTGTTCCTTTCAACGTTCTTGAACCAACCGCAATCACCATATCCATCGCAGGTATTCAACCTGATTGTGGAGACTCAAACGGAAGTGCATTGGCTTCGGTGTCGAATACCCAAGGACCAGTAGCAAGCTACCTATGGAATGATTCATCTGCAACCCCCTTGCCTTTCGTGAACAACCTCCCTGCGGGATATTACACGGTATCTATTACAGATTCTGCAGGATGCTCGGCCTCTGAGAGTATCGCCTTGAGTAATTTGGGCGCCGCGTCACTGGCCATTTACAGCACGACGAATAATTGTTCCAATGAGAACATTGCGTATGCTTATGTGGATGCCTTTGGAAGTGGTCCGTTCACTTATGCTTGGAACGATGATCTGTCACAGCAAAATGACACGGCCTTTAGCCTTTACAACGGCACGTATGCCATATCTGTAACGGATACGAACGGTTGCATTGCAGTAGGTGATGTTGAGGTGACATCCATATTTACAGCACCTTCCATCAGCTTGGGCGGTGATGTTACGAGCTGCATAGGCAATGAAGTAATACTCACCCCGGGAAACGGCTTCGTCACTTACCTATGGAACACCGGAAATACCTCACCATCCATTACGGTAACAGCGGGGCAATCCTATTCAGTAACCGTAAGTAACGCAGTCGGCTGTGCAGCGGCCGACACCGCTTTAGTAGCCTTCGTCGCACCTCCAGTAGTAGCCCTCGGAAATGACACGATTGTGTGTGTAGACGACTTCAGCCCAGTAGTGACTTTGGACGCTGGTGAAGGATTCAACAATTATTTGTGGTCTACCAGTGACACCACACAATCGATTGATGTATTCACTGGAGGCCTCTACAAGGTGAGCGTGAGTGATGTGCCTGGATGCATCGGCACCGATCAAGTAATCGTAGCTTATGACACATGTATCAACGTAACAACGGCGGATTTGGGCAATGGATCTAACGCTTCTCTACGCATCTACCCGAATCCGAACAGAGGAAGGTTCATGGTTGAAATGGAGCGTTTTGAAGCTGGGAACTACGATGTTCAAGTGCTGAACGCCGCAGGTCAACATGTGCTCATTACAACGGTTCGTACCGGCAGCAGTGGCGTCACCATCGCCGAACTTGACCTCTCAGAGGCGCCGCGTGGTATCTACTTGATGACGATAAAAGGATTAAATATAAGAATAGACCAGCGAGTGATCATTCAGTAAGAGAACGACGAACATATGAAAAGGCTGGATCGACATCCAGCCTTTTCATTTGGTAATATCTCGTCGCTTGTCTTTCTTAAAGAAGTCTTTTAAAAAGGAGTCGAATTCCCTGCGATAGAAAACACCCACACCCTGCGTATAAGGAGATTGGTTCAAGTTGGTTGGGTTATAGTTGTTCGCCTCATTGTATACACGCGCCCGGAGCGACTTATTGATCCTGTATTCAATATTGAATTCACCTGCCACGTTGTTCGCATCCTGAGAAGATCCGTTGTTGCCTTGCACGCTTCCGTTCACCTCGACCAAGACTTTATCGTTGAACAGTTCTGTTGAGAGGTTCACTTCCGTCTGATTGGCAGCATTTTCATCTCCTGGACGATAGTTGACACCGAAATCAATGTTATCGAAGTATTGCGACACCCAGTTGCTGAACTGATTGCTCATCATTTCATAGGTGGTAGTTTGACCTGCAACGCCCAACGCAGAAACCCCGCTTCCTTGCGCAAAGAAGTGATTCGTCAAAAGCAGTGCAAACGCCTGTTCATTCATATCCTGCTTGCTGGTCGTTCTTACATCCAAGAGTTGATTGGCAATGTCCGTTTCAGGTAGACTTGGGAGGTCAACGTCAAAAGAAATATCTGGCTCAAGGAGTTTTCCTTCCATTTTCAATTTGACATCTACGGGCATCCTTCGCTTGTACACCTCTGAAGTATCTCCCACTGAAGCGGTCAAGTTGATGGGAGCGGCCCTGAGGTTATAATTTGCGGTGAGGTTAACATTCGCATCCAAAGGCGATCCTGACCATGAAATTTTACTTCCAGGAAGCACTGTAAATCGTTTATTGACAACATTTTGAAGTGTGAACAAGTAATCACCACCCGTCATGGTATAATCTCCATACATGTTGAACGTACCCCGGTTATCGATCCGCATAAGCATGTCTCCATTTCCACGCACCTTGATGATGTCACCAATCTTCTCATCAAAGATGATTTGGATTTCTGCATCGTCATTTACGGCCAATTGAAAATCAAGGTTGAGACTGTTTCTCTCTTCCTCTAGTGTAACCGCTTCTGTGATGCGTCGCTTGTTTTTCTCTTTGGGCTGAACGAAACGGATATAATCGATCGATCCTATTTCGCCGCCATCATCCAGAGGAATGGAAAGCTTGGTGTCTTTGTTCGTGAATGCATCCACGGAAATCTCTGTAAATCCAGGTACACCACTAACGGTAACATCTCCAGTAATATTTGCGACTCCATAATAGGCCTCGTTGTCTGCAATCGTGGTATTCAACGCCATGAAATTCTCGGCGCTCAGGAAGATTTCGTAGTTTAGGTTTCTGAACTGCTCATGGTAGACAGAAGCATTCAGTCTAGCGACGCTCCCCTTCGGATCAAGTACCTTGATCCAGTCAGCCGTAATCATATCATCATCAATACTAACAGTCGCTTCTGGCACCTTATAGTAGGTTTTCAAATAATCAACCTGCACAGCGCCATCCTTCAGCTTCATAGCGCCGACCAGTTTAGGCGCGGAGATGTTGCCGGAGACGCTTACCGAGCCGTTGATCACACCTTCCAATTGCTGGGCGTAATTGCTCACAAAGGGTTCAATGATCGAAGCGCGAAACTGATTCAGTGCCACCTCTAAGTCCAATTGATCCTGATCGCGCAAGGGATAGTACTCCCCCATCACACGAACATTCCGTTGTTCCTTGTAGCTCAGCTCCAGGTTGAGTTCAACCGCCTTTCGCTCTGAGCTGTATTTGGAAGTTCCGGTGATGCTCCCAATGTCAAAATCGTCAACGATGAGCGAGTCAATGGTGAGGTCTGTTTCCGCCACAATCGATTCCTGAAGCTTATACACGTTGACCTCTCCATTGAAATAGCCATGAACGTCGTTACTTACAAGACCAAATCGACTGATGTATGCCATGTTGAAATGACGAACATCAAAATAGAGGTCAGCATCCTTGCGTGCAGAGACTTCACCATTGCAGGTAATTTGTCCTAATCCGCTTTGAATGTCTAGGTTTTGGATTAAAAGTCGCGTGCTGTCTGAACGCAGAATTGCTTGCTTTTCAGATATCCATGTAGCATCAGCGATGCGCGCAAAGAACTGATTCAACTCTATATTCATGGGGAAGTCTTCTGAGCGATACGCGAGCAAGCTGACCGCCCCACTGTCAGATCGAGAAGTATTATTATCCCAATAGATATCACTTTCCAAGGTGTCGCTGTAAAGCAATGAACGAGAGCTTAGGTTCTCAAGGAAGAAACTATTGGTTAAAGCCATAGCACTGGCATTCACATCAAACCGCAGCCCTTTTCCACCGGGAGACACAACAGCGGTCTGGTTGCTCATCGCCAAATCTCCATACCTCCAAGATATCGTGTCTAAATGCACATCCATGAAGGCATCTCGCGTTCGCAGGTTACCAGTGATGTGCACTTGTCCACCCAAGTGAAAGTCGGGTGAAATGAACTTCTCCAATTGTCGACTATCGTAAACCAAAAGGTCGTAATCCACTACCTGGGTTGTGTCTACCTTGCCCAATTCTATTCCTTCAACTGCAGCAGGAGCATACTCCTGCGCAATGAGCAAAAAGGCATATGGTAAGTCGAAAAGACTTGTCTTTCCAGCGAAACGTGCGCGTCCAACATCGCTCATCAATTCTATGCGATGACCTTCGTTTAAAAGCTCATCCAGCAATACAACACTGTCCAGTTTAATCTTCTGATCTTTTGAGGAATACTCAAAATCACGCACCGTTAGAGCACCGTGAAGGTTGCTTTTGTTCAGGCCTTGCATATTCAAGGTCATGCGTCCCGAAACCACGCCGAACGTATCCTCAGGAACGAGGCCGAGTGGACCTAGTTTTAATTGAGTGACCCTGCTGACGCAATTCACAATCGGCACCTCAGGTTTCGCATCGATTTTCCCTACGAAATCAAACGCCGCATTGGGGTCTGCCATGGAAAGGCTTCCTTCAAACACTTGTTTCAGAACAGACCCGTCTACGGTAATATTTTGGAAGGAGTACCCATTGAAATCAAAGCGATCTATTCGTCCTTCTGCTTGGATTTTCATTGTTTTAGCATCCACGCCCACTCCTGAGGCCTTTATATCCAGTGCGGTCAATCCAAACAGAGGGTCATTGACCAGTTTCCTCAAGTCAAACGACTTGGTCTTTAGTTCGCCAGAATATGCGAGCTGATCTCCTCCCGTCTTGATGTTCATATCGGCCTCCATATTTCCTAGGGCCGTAGTGAGGTGTCCGAACGTTACAAAATCACTGATGAAGCCCATGAACTTCCCTTGAAACCCTATCGTACCCAGACGGTCTAGCTCTTCAGGCAGCGAATACATCTGAAAACCGCTCGGAGTGGGGATTCGAAGACGCTCGATGTCGGATGCACGCACTTCTAGGTGATCGATGTCTGCGTTGATGTTGAATTCATCCATGTTCGGAAGTCCCCTTAACCGAACCTTTCCGGAGAGAAAGCCGTGGTCAGCAAAGTACAAGGAGTCGATTTCACCTCGCAAGTCGCTCAAGGTTCCCGATGCCCTTCCCTTGAATTGCATGGGCGTGAGCATATTTCGGACACTCTCACTGAAAAAACCTACATCGTAATAATGGATGCGTGCCTTAGACAGGGATGCCTCGAGGCGCACATCGGTGAAAAAGGATTTAAAGGATTGGAAATCATCAAAATACATGGAGTAACTTCCTTCCAAAACCGAGAGGTTGGCTACCACTTGTAAGTCCTTACACTCAACCCTGTCAGTCGCGAAGACAACATTGGAGTTAAGGCATCTCACACGAAACCCGCTTTGCTCCGCGAGGTGCAATCCATGTATTGAAGCCATGATTGAATCTCCAATTTCTATGTCGCTGATTCGCCCAGAAAGCGACCGAACGGCGAGGTGATTAAAGTCTACCCTATTTCCACCGAGAGGTTCGACCCTATTATCGTTGAAATCAAAGCGCAAGCCATCCAACGTAAGATTATCGCATGCGATTCCAAACTTCACCCGATGGGTATCGGGCGCATCCGTCTTAAAAACATCGATCAAGAATTGCATGTTGGTTACCGAGTCGCCTTCTGGTATGTATAGGTTGTAGTAGGGATGCACCAATGTCACTTCATCCAGCGCCAAGAAGTTAGACTCCCTGTCGAATCGAGTTAGGTCGACCTTCAGGGCTTCCACATAAAGGAGCGTATCGTGCTGCTGATCTCGAATCAGCAATTCATCCAAACGCAGTGTTCGAAACGGTTCGATGTAGACTCCTCCCAATCGGATTTCAGTGTGCAATGCTTGACTGCCGAAATGAACCGCCTTTTGCACAACAAAGTTTTGGATAGACGGAATGAAAAGCAGCAGGGCTGCTACGATCGGAATCATCAGCAACGTTGCGATGATCATCGCCAATAGCCTCAGTACCTTTTTGGTAGTTTTGTGTCGCTGTTTATTCACCTTAGTCAAGTCATCAAAATTACGCGAAAGCTTGGAGCACATCACGATACTCGGTATTGAGTCCTCATGCGATGAAACGTCTGCATCGGTGCTACGCGACCGTCGCGTTTTGAGCAATTACATTGCCAATCAAGACGTGCACGAACAATACGGCGGAGTTGTACCTGAGCTCGCTTCTCGGGCCCATCAGAGCAATATTTTACCGGTGATTGATCGGGCACTTAAGGATGCTGGAATTACCCTCAAAGAAATCGATGCAATTGCCTATACCGTGGGTCCGGGGTTGATTGGAGCATTGATGGTAGGGAGCAGTTTTGCTAAGGGGCTCTCGATCAGTACTGGCAAGCCATTGATTGAAGCGCATCATATGCAATCACACGTGCTCGCGCATTTCATTCAATCGCCCGAACAGCGCGAACCTCCTCTTCCCTTCCTTTGTTTGACGGTGAGTGGGGGTCATACGCAGATAGTGCAGGTTGACAATCCTTTAGAACAATCCGTTATCGGGAGAACACTTGATGATGCCGCCGGCGAAGCATTTGACAAAGCCGCCAAAATAATAGGCCTTCCCTACCCCGGCGGGCCGCTAATCGATGCCCATGCAAAAGCCGGAGATCCTCACCGATTTGTGTTTCCAATTTCGGATACACCCTCCTTAAACTACAGCTTTAGTGGACTCAAAACAGCCGTACTTTACTTCGTTAGAGATCACGTAAAGAAAGATCCGGCATTTGTAGAAGAAAACCTCGCTGATATTTGCGCATCTGTCCAGCACACCATCGTAGAAACTTTACTCCAAAAACTGCGGCTCGCCATAGCGCAAACGGGGATTCAGCACATCGGAATTGCCGGCGGTGTCTCGGCCAATAGTTTATTAAGGCATCGTTTGTTGGAATTTGAAGACGAAGGGTGTTCGGTATACCTTCCTAAGTTCGAGTTTTGTACAGACAATGCGGCTATGATCGCAACCTATGGACACTACAAGTACATTCAACAAGCATTTGGCTCCCTTGCCACTGCTCCGAAAGCACGCATGCCTTATTAGGTGTTGGGGACTCGCTGTACTCGTATTGCTTTCGACCGCGACGCTTTCCTTTGCGCAATCAAATCCTCCAAGACCTACTCTTATCTCAAAGGAGCCCGTGATAGAGGCGAAACGCTTCTACGCTAAATTCAATCCCATCCCTATCCTTCACGGCCCGATTCCCAATACTTCGGAATACAGACTCGGCTTTGAGGTCGTAGGTGGCGAGCGATTTTCTTACCAAGTAGTAGGGAGCTACCTAAACCGGTCGTTGCTCATCAATGCCCTCGCCGACGACAGCATCAAGGCACAAGCGAGTCAGTATGAATTTCCTGGATACCGCTTTCAATTGCAAGCTCGCTACTATTTGATCAAGATGAGCGATGGGAAATCGATGAAGGAATTGATGACGCCCAGTGGCATCTACGTTGCCATACATACATCCTACGCCGCGGCAACTTGGAAACCAAAAGATCAAAATTTCCCGCGTCAGGAATGGACCAATTTCACTTTGAACGGATTGGTCGGAGTTCAGCTGATGGCTGACGACGATTTTGGATTAGATATGTTCTTCGGACTCGGCTATAAGGAAAACAGATCCTACCTTACAGATTATCGGCAAAGGACTACTGCCGTTGACCTAAAGGAAGCATTCGGAGGCGCCCTCGGTGAATACATCGCCTCCCCGATTAAGGTCAGCTGCGGTTTTCATTTGGTTTTCGGAATCTTATAGGAAAGCCGTTAAGTTTGCACGCATGGCGCATTTGAACCTCACCTACATCAAAGAAAATGTTTCAGACGACCCTGAATTTATCGGGCAGGTTTTGGATGTGTTTCTTCTGGGGCTTGAGCAAGACGTACCCGTGCTCGAGCAGGCGGTAAATTCAGTCGATCACGACGCCATTCGTAAAGCGTCGCACAAAGTAAAGTCCGGATTCAGAAGCTTGGGAATGACGCGAATGACCGCGTTCCTGCAGGGACTGGAAGACATGGGAAAGGATGAAAAGCCCAGTTCAGAGATCCGTGAAAAATTTGAAGCCTTCCTATCCTTGCTTCCCGAAGTAAAAAGTGAGATTGCTGACTATCAACTGTAATCTTCATTCGGAAATCACTGTTTGACTGATATGGCCTCCACCAAGTTGTTCGTAAACCTAGCAGCAAGGTCAAGGTCTTCGGCGTTATCGGCAGTGTGGGTAATATTCTCCGCTCGAATATCGATGCCTTCATCGCCTTGGTAAAAAACCTTCTCCCAATCCAATTGGAGCACCACTTCTGACTCCGAATCCATTTCAGCTGAGAAGAGAACCTTGCGCTCAATATTAGGGCGATACAATTGGTCCAAACCCGAATGGAAGATCACATCGTGGTCAAAATTATCCCCACCAGTTGTATCCATCTTGGCCTCTAAAATCACAAAACGATACATCGACGCCCATGACCAGTACATGTTGCTGTAGATGCTCAAAGCCTCATCATTGTCATAAGTGGCAGGGTCAATACCATTGAGGTCACCGGGCACACCTAGGCCAAACTCAATGGCCGAATAGGTTCCTTTTGGTAAGGCGTAGCTGTACACATTTGGCCATTGTGGGGTAGTGATTGCTGCGTCTATGGGTTTATGGTCAAACAGCTCAATTTCTGAGACGGCCGCTCGACCTCCATTATCATCGATGAACGTAATGTCAGCCAAATAGAATTTGAGGGCGACTAACTTCACTCGATTTCCCTCTGCATCCGTAAACTCATCATCAATGCTATAGACCGAACCTTGGCTAACGAGTTCAGACCGAATGGAAACGATCGGATCCTTTTCTACGGGTTGCGGCGCTGGCGGATCTTCTTTGCAAGCCCCAAAATTCAACAGAATTGAAAGTGCGAAGAGTCCTAATAAGCTATGAACGAAACGTTTAATCAAGAGTAAAAGCTTCTTTGGTGTTCTCTGTAATCTTCATTGCAAGCGGCATATTATCCATGGTATGCGTGACCAATTCAGCCGTGAAATCAACATTGGATAGCACTTGCTTGAAATCAAGGTTGAGGTGGACGATGACCTTCCCATCTTCCACCGTCAATTCTTCCATGGGGATCTCAACGGTTCTTAAAAGAGCATTCATACCAGTGTGGTATTCAAATTTTTGAAGATCAGACCCATCCGCGGATGCAGAAGCATCTACCATGCCCTCGATGGTCACAAAACGATAGCCTGACGCCCATGACCAATACATGGTCGGCGACTTAGGAGCGAACGGTCCGCTCAACTTTGTACTAGGATCCAATCCTACGTTCCTGCACGAGTCTACGCCTACGTTGAAGCGAATGGCCGTGACGTTTGCGTCTGCATTGGGAAGAAAGGATCCCGTATACGTTCGATCTGATTCTAACATCAAATGTGCGTCTTGCTCCCGCTCCACACAATCATTCGTGCCGTTCCCTAATAGACCAGCCTTACCATCCACCACAAAGGCCATTTCCGTTAAGTAGACGCCGAAATAGTCGATTTGTAGAGAGCGGCCGTCATCCGTGGTCAACCGTGTAGGGTTTGCTCCAGACGTCACAGCGACATCACCATAACTAGTAGTGAAGGAAACTTCAACAGGAACAGGTTCCCAGACACAAGCTTCTACCGAAGTTCCCTCGGGATCATAATTAAAGGCTAAGGGATCATTGCACCCGTCCTTTTTACATCCTTGCGCGGACATTAAGACAACCACAGCGAAATAGAAGAGTCTGTCCATATAGAAGATTGTTTATTCGTAAGACGCAGCGTGCAAACATAGGTCACATAAACATCACAAATATCTTCCTGTTAAACCAACGTTAAAAGGACTTTTATCACAGAGCAATTTTGAATTGCTTTGAAGCATATTACAAATCATCATGAGACACCTCTTCCTCGCTACCCTCATCACCCTCTCTTCGGCTTCGTTATTTGGTCAAGAGCCCATTCGGAATTACGATTTCACCTTCAAAATCTCCGGATTGAGCGACAGCACTGACAGCGTGGTGTACATGGCCAATTACTACGGAGGAAAACAGTATTATTTTGACACGGGATTGGTCGAGAATGGCAATACCGTCCACTTCACAGGAGACGAGATCGGCGGGGGCATCTACTCGATCATCATGTCAGACCGTAAGTCTTATTTCGAATTCGTGGTGAACGAGCCAAAGATTGAAATGGAGACCCGAGCAGGCGATTATGTGAAGAACATGAAGGTGAAGACATCCGTTGAAAATCAGAGTTTTTACGAATACCTCCTATTCATCAACGACAAGTCAAAGCGCGTGCAAGACTTACGCGAAAAATTAGAGAATACAGAAGGCACGGAAAAGGAAAAGGTAAAAGAGGAACTCCAAAAGATTGACGCAGAGGTAGTGACGTTTAAAACCGGGTTTATTCAAGGTCACCCTGACCTGTTCATCTCCAAGGTTTTTGCCGCTTCCGAAGAGCCAAACATTCCGGATTATAAGGAGATTGAAGACGAAAAGGAAAGAAGCCGAAGGCGATACGTCGAGTTCAAGAAAGGCTACTTGTCTACCATGGACTTCAGCGATGAGCGCTTGCTGAGAACGCCCGTATTCCATAATAAGCTCAACTACTACATTGCCAAGCTCACCCCTCAGCTTCCAGATAGCATCATCGCTGCCGCTGATATGTTGGTGGGAATGACCAATGGAAATAAAGAGACCAAGAAGTACATTGTACACACCATCACCAGTAAGTACGAAGATTCAAAGGTCATGGGCATGGACGCGATTCTCGTGCACATGGGGCAGACGTACTATTGTCCCGATAAAGCTTGGTGGTTGAGTGAGGATAAACTCGAGAAATTTTGTGAACGTGTCGATGCGATGGAACCTCTTCTGATCGGCAAAATCGCCCCCAACCTGATCCTTCAAGACACGGCTGAAGAGTGGGTAAACATGTATGAGCTCAAGGCTAATTATACCATTCTGTACTTCTGGGATTCTGGCTGTGGACATTGTAAGAAAGTGACCCCGAAGCTGCTCGATTTTTATGCTGAATACAAGGATAAAGGTGTTGAAGTATATGCGATTGGAACCGAATTTGAAACAGAGGATTGGAAAAAGTACGTACGTAAGAACGGCCTCGTATGGCTCAACGTTTCAGACACCCCAGAAGCCAATGAGAATGCACATGACTTGATCTTCAAGGGAGTAACGACCCTAGAGAGTATGAATTTTCGTGATACCTACGACATCTTCAGCACACCGAAGGTGTTTGTGCTCGACGTAGACAAGCGCATCATTGCAACCAAGCTTTCACCCGAGCAAATCGGAGAGTTCATTGAGAACCACTCAAAAGAACAGGCGGATAAGGGATGATGGAAAGCGAATACTAAAATCTTCCTTTGCCTGAGGTTTTCCCATCCAGGCTATACCTAAAAAGAAAAGATCGATCGTCACGGTGACGTTTCGGTCTTTTTTGATTTCAGCCCATGCTCGCTTCATTCCGGGAGACCAGTAGATGTCGTGAAAAATGATCGCCCCCCCCCCATTCATCTTACTTTTAACCAACTCGAAATACCTCAAGGTTGGTTCGTAGCGATGGTCGCCGTCAACGAACACCACATCATAGCCTCCTTGATCGCTCGATAAGTATGCTTCGAATGAGGCATTCACCACGCGTGCATTATCCAGTCCCAAGGCGGACATGGCCTTTTGTGCATAAGCCGCTAATCCATGGTTGCCCTCCACTCCAATGCATTCCGCTGAAGGCGCACCTGAGGCCATGCAAGCTAGTGACTTTCCCAGATTGGTTCCCAGTTCCAGCACCTTCTTGGGCTGACTTCGATGCACGAAGCGATGCAATAAAGCGGCTTGCACATCTATAATTGCCGCTGTTCGGGCGTATTGCGCAACAGAAACTTCCGTGTGAGCATCCTTTCCTAGGTCCTCCCCTTTGATCAAGCGTAGGTCCTTCTTTGCCGCGGCATAGTGATCAAGAATGGCTTTCGAAACTTCTGGTTGATCCGCATAGATGCACGTATCGATCAACGCATATACGGAGGGGGAATGCACTCCGTGCCTGGTTTTAGATCGGATACGATGGATCAAATAATCGATGAATGTTTGCATGTTGCTCACGCGGCAAAGATGTGAGATTTGTCTTTGCTTATGGAAGAACAATCTGCCGTTACTGGTCGCTGGACCAGGTTTGGCCGTGAAGGGAATGCAGGCCTTGCGCGCTTTGCTTGCTGAGGCCTTTTTCTTATTGCCTTCGCTCGAGCAAGCTCGGCTTGTCAAACCTTCATCCCTCAGACTGGAGTAGCTCCCGTTGGTCGCTGGACCAGGTTTGGCCGTGAAGGGAATGCAGGCCTTGCAACACACGCCCCTCAAGCGTGATATTGTTGTTACCTGGTACTATTCTTTTCGTTGCTATTAGTCACTTTGTTGAGTATTTAAAGGGCTTAGGAGTTGCCTAAATTTATGGTTATTTAGCTTAATCTACTATTTTTGTATGCAAATAGTATGCAAATGAGAAAAGCATCGGTTTCAATTGTCCTAGATAAAAGAAGAATGAAAGCAAGCGGGCTTTACCCCGTAAAACTGAGAGTATTTACCTCCAATCCGAGAAGACAAAAGCTATATCCTGAATCTTAGAAGTCTTGATTAGCGAATCTAGATCATCTAGAATTGATAACACAAGGCGATAGTACTGAAGGTAATTACTTATGTCATGATCTTGTTTGATTGCCAGTTCTGTGCCTGACGTATTTAGCCCAATAGAGTATCTATAGTACGTATATACCTTTTCTCCTGGTGGCGCCCCCATGTATATCAACTCACCTTCCTCCTCGCACTTCAATAACCTTTTCAGACTAGAAACGGTCAATCCAAAAACATCATTGACAAAGTCAGTATTGGCCGCATAAAGGAATCTCCTCTTGTAAGTTTTGTGAAGGTCTTTTACTATATCATTGAAAAGGGGGATTTCAATGATCTTGAGAAACTGAATACTTTGAGTGTACTCTAAACGGTAATTGTCCATGAATGGATCTGTCTCCTTGAACTCTAACCATCGGTGCAAGGCTTCAATCTCCTCAGTGGAGGTTTTAGTATATTCCTTAATCACTGAATTTGTGCCGATAATAAATTTATTAGCAAAGAGATTATGGGATCCTAGTGTATCAATCATGGACTAATTTGAATTTTGCTAAATCGTCTTACTTATCGTAAGTAGTTCTTAAGAGATAATCAGCTGCCCAAGATCTGAATTTGCTGAGCCAACAGAGCAACTTCCAATTGTATGTCGGCCCAATCCTAGTAAACCAACAATTGTAAAGCCAATGTTTTGAGCATACTTTGTATGCAAATAGTATGCAAATGCCTTTAACTAAAAAAGGGTCTCAAGAATTAATTATCCTGAAACCCTTTATATAAATGGTGTGCCCAGGACTGGACTCGAACCAGCACGTCTTGCAACACACGCCCCTCAAGCGTGCGCGTCTACCAATTTCGCCACCTGGGCAATTAAAACTTGTCATTCAGCCACTTTCTACCTACACCAGACTGATTAAGAACGGGCGGCGAAAATAAAACTTCTTCATGAATTCCAACACCTACTCTTTTACTGTTTCTTACTGACCACTTATGCGTCCGTCAACACCTTGTAACTTGGGTCTTCGATGATATTGACATCGATCAATTTATCAGCATTACTCAGTAATCTTCTACAATCTTGACTCAAATGTTTGAGGTGAATTTTCTTTCCTGAATTCATGTAACGTTCCGTCAACTTGTTCAAGGCTTCTATACCCGACATATCAGCCACCCGGCTCTCGGCAAAATCAATGATCACTTCATCAGGGTCGCCTTTCACATCAAACTTGTCGTTAAACGTGGATACTGAACCGAAGAACAGCGGTCCGTAAATCTCATAGTGCTTTACCCCTGCTGCATCGGTGTGCTTTCTAGCTCGTATGCGCGTCGCGTTCTCCCATGCGAATACCAGCGCACTGATGACGACACCGATCAGGACTGCCAATGCCAGGTTGTGCAGGAATACGGTGATCAGGGCCACGAGCACCATTACCAACACATCACTGAATGGCATTTTTCCGAAGGTTTTGATACTCGCCCACTCGAAGGTTCCGATACTTACCATGATCATCAGCCCCGTCAAAGCTGCCATGGGGACTTGCTCAATCAAATCCGCTCCAAACATGATAAACACCAAGAGCATAACCGAGGCTACGATGCCCGACAATCGTGCCCGTGCACCGGAGGATATGTTGATCAGGCTCTGCCCAATCATCGCACAGCCGCCCATTCCAGAGAAGAATCCTGTAACCGTATTGGCCAAGCCTTGCGCTACGGCTTCCTTGTTGCCCCAACCTCGGGTTTGTGTGATTTCATCGATCAAGTTTAATGTCAGCAGACTCTCAATTAAGCCAACACCCGCAACGATCAAGGCATAGGGAAAGATGATCGTCAGCGTTTCCCAAGCTATCGGAAGCGCCGGAATATGGAAGGGCGGAAATCCTCCCTCAATGCTCGCGATGTCTCCTACAGTCTTTGTGTCAATACCAAAGCTGAACACTACAGCTATCACCACTAGAATAGCGGTAAGGGAAGCGGGTATTTGCTTGGTCAGCTTAGGCAGTCCCCAAATGATCAGCATCGTCAATATTACCAACCCCAGCATGACGTACAATTGCATTCCGCTCATCCATTCCATCGCGCCATCAACAGAAGGCACCTTGAACTGATCGAGCTGGGACAAAAAGATTACGATGGCCAGTCCATTGACAAAGCCAAACATCACAGGATGCGGCACCAGTCGAATGAACTTACCGAGTCGCAGCAAGCCCGCAGTCATTTGAATAAGACCTGCCAGTACCACCGTTGCGAAAACATACTCCACTCCATGGCTGACCGCCAGACTGACAATCACTACGGCCACAGCACCCGTAGCTCCAGAAATCATTCCTGGTCTACCGCCAAAAATCGAAGTGATCAATCCCATAGAGAAGGCGGCGTACAAACCCGTCAATGGAGACAAGCCTGCGATCATGGCAAATGCAATGGCCTCTGGCACCAGCGCCAATGCAACCGTAAGTCCAGAGAGGACCTCAATTTTGTAGTCTACTTTTTGCGAAAAGTCAAAGAGATTGATGTACTTGCGCATGTCGTTGGGCCTTGGTGAAAAAGGGCGCGAAGGTATCGCTATGGATTGAGTATTGCTTCAATCTGCCCCTTTTTGCATTGCGCTTCGAAATTCTTGTTCACAAACTATCAACATCAGCCCTCTGCTCAAGTAGGTCTGCTAATTTTATAGCCTTCAGCAAATCTTGTTTTTATAGCGCTTTATGTACCTGATATTCGATACCGAAACCACTGGCCGTATTGAGAACTGGAAGGCTCCTGTCAGTGAATTCGAGTCCTTTCCCCGCGTCGTTCAACTCGCATGGCAACTCCATGACTATAAGGGAGAACTCATCGAGGTCAAGAACTACATCATCAAGCCCGATGGATATACCATCCCTTTTAATGCGGAAAAGATCCACGGAATCAGCACGGAGCGCGCTCAAAAAATGGGAGTTCCCATCGCGTTTGTCATGGACGAGTTCAAGAAGGCGCTGGCGGAGACAGATTTTGCGGTAGGTCATAACATTGAATTCGATACGAAGGTTATGGGTGCCGAATACGCGCGGGCAGAGCGCGATGACGGTCTCTTGGCCAAGCGCACGCTGGACACCATGCAACTCAGCACCAATTACTGTCAACTTCCCGGCGGGCGTGGAAAAAGCTTCAAATACCCTACCCTTTCTGAACTGAATCAGAAGTTGTTTGGAGAAGTTGTTGACAATGCACACAACGCTTCTGCGGACGTTGAAGCTACGGCCAGGTGCTTCCTCGAATTGATCCGTACTGGTGTCATTGGCGTTAAGGAACTAGAATCGAACAAGGAGTACATCGACACCTTCAAAGAGCACAATCCATCCACGATCCAACTGATAGGTCTGAATATTGAGCCTTATGCCCCAGACGACCTGGTTGAAACAGAAGAGACGGAGAAAACAGAAGATGCGCCTTCCAAAACGGCACTGAAAGAAAATGAGCAACGCTTGAGCGACTACCCCTTCGTTCACTTGCACAACCACACGCAGTTTTCCATCCTACAATCCACCTCGGATGTCAAATCCATCGTGCGTCAAGCTGCGGCTTTCGAGATGCCCGCAATTGCCATCACAGACCTCGGAAACATGATGGGCGTATTCCACTTCGTCAAGGAATGCGAAATGAACGGCATCAAGGCCATCGTAGGCTGTGAGTTCTTTGTCGCAGGCGAATACAAGCGCCATCAGTTTACCAAAGACGATCCGGATCGTCGCTTCAGACAGGTGCTCATCGCCAAGAACGAAAATGGCTATCACAACCTGTCCAAACTCTGTTCTGTTGGTTTCATTGACGGCTTTTATGCAGGACTCCCTCGCGTTGGTCGCGACGTCATTGAGGAGTTCAAAGAAGACCTTATCTGCACTACGGGTGGATTGGAAGGTGAGATTCCGAATTTAATCCTGAATATAGGCGAACAGCAAGCGGAAGAAGCATTTCAGTATTGGCACAACCTGTTTGGTGAAGATTTCTACGTCCAGCTGATGCGCCACGATCTGGAGGAAGAAGTACGTGTGAACGAGGTGCTCCTGCGATTCTGCGAAAAGTACGGCGTGAAGTATTTCGCAGCGAACGATGTCTATTACCAGTCCAAGGAAGACGCCAATGCACATGACATCCTACTCTGTGTGAAAGATGGTGTGCAGCAGGACATGCCGATCGGACGTGGTCGCGGCTTTCGTTTCGGCATGCCGAACCAAGAATTCTACTTCAAATCCCAAAAGGAGATGAAGGAAAAATTCAAAGACCTGCCAGATGCCATCACCACCGTATCTGAGATCGTCGACAAAGTGGAAGAATACAAGCTCGGTCGAGACATCCTGCTTCCTAAGTTTGAGATACCTGTAGAATTTGAAGATGAGAATGCATTCCTAGCGCACCTAACTTACGAGGGAGCCAAAAAGAAGTACGGCGAAATCACGGACGAAATCAAGAACCGACTCGATTTTGAGCTGAAGGTCATCAAGGACATGGGCTTTCCCGGTTACTTCCTGATTGTTCAAGACTTTACTACGGAAGCGAGAAATCGAGGAGTCTGGGTAGGTCCAGGGCGTGGATCGGCTGCAGGGTCAGCCGTCGCGTATTGCGTGGGCATTACCAACATCGATCCGATCAAGTACAAGTTGCTCTTTGAGCGATTCTTGAATCCAGAACGGGTAACGATGCCCGATATTGATATTGACTTTGACGACGAAGGGCGTGATCGCATCATCGACTACGTGGTTAAAAAATATGGCCAAACCCAGGTAGCGCAGATCATTACCTACGGCACCATGGCAGCTAAATCGAGCATTCGAGATGTCGCTCGGGTAATGGACCTGCCGCTGGGCGACGCTGACCGCATTGCGAAGTTGGTTCCCGACCTGAAAAAATTCAAGCACATCTTCGGTCGCGCAAAAGAAGACCTGAAGAAAGACTTCAACGGAGACGACCTCACGAACGTACAGCAACTCATCGCGATCAGTGAGCAAGAAAATGAAGAGGGAAGGATTCTGAATCAAGCCCGAAAACTAGAAGGTTCGGTGCGTAATACGGGTATCCACGCGTGTGGAGTCATCATTACTCCACAAGACATTCGAGAGTTCATACCCGTTGCCACCGCGAAGGATTCTGACTTGCTTCTCACCCAATTTGACAACAGCGTGGTGGAAAGCGCTGGGCTGCTCAAAATGGACTTCCTCGGTTTGAAAACCTTGACCGTGATGAAGGATGCGATCAAGTTGGCGAAACAACGACACAATGTCGACATCGACCCAGACACGATTCCGCTGGACGATCCAAAGACCTTTGAGTTGTACCAGCGCGGTGAGACGAACGGAACATTCCAGTTTGAATCCGTCGGCATGCAGAAAAACCTGCGACTACTGAAGCCGACAGGCATTGAAGATCTCATTGCCATGAACGCATTGTATCGTCCTGGTCCAGTGCAGTTCATAGACCTGTTCATCAACCGAAAGCACGGCCGTGAGAAGGTGGAATACCCCCACGAAAAGTTGGAACCCATCCTGAAGGATACCTATGGGATCATGGTCTACCAAGAGCAGATCATGCAAACGGCACAGATACTCGCAGGCTATTCGCTTGGTACTGCAGACATCTTGCGCCGTGCTATGGGTAAGAAAAAAATGGATGTCATGGAAGAGCAGCGCGTCATCTTCCGCGATGGATGTGCCAAGCACAATGACATCGATGGAGAGACCGCCGATAAAATCTTCGACGTGATGATGAAGTTTGCTGAGTACGGATTCAACCGTTCACACTCGGCTGCTTATAGTGTGGTCGCTTTTCAGACGGCCTACCTCAAGGCAAACTATCCAGCAGAATACATGGCCTCCGTGCTCACCCACAACATGGGCGACATCAAGAAGGTCACTTTCTTCATGGAAGAATGCAAGCGCATGGGATTAGCCGTACTCGGACCAGATGTGAACGAAAGTGCTTACAAGTTTGCGGTCAACAGCCAAGGAGAAATCCGCTTCGGAATGGGTGCGATCAAGGGCGTTGGCGAAGCGGCGGTAGAGGCCATTGTGGCCGAACAGCTCGAGAATGGACCCTATCGTTCCATCTTCGACTTTGCTTCTAGGCTCGACTTGCGAACGGTGAACAAGAAAAATTTCGAAGGCCTTGCCATTGCTGGCTCTTTTGACTGTTTTGAGGGGGTGCATCGCGCGCAATATTTCGCAGAGGATGAGAAGGGCTCTACCCTGATTGAAAAGGCGGTACGCTATGGAAATGCCTTCCAGGAAGCAAAGAATTCTTCCCAGGCTTCCCTTTTTGGGGATACGGAAGATGCTGAAATTCCTGAACCGCAAATACCGGAAGCCCCAGAGTGGACAACCTTGGATCAGCTGAACCGGGAGAAAGAGGTGGTTGGTGTGTACATCTCTGGGCATCCCTTAGACGATTTTCGTTTTGAGCAGGAGCAGTTTGCGAATGCAGCAACGGTTGACCTTCAAGACATCGAAGCGATGAAGCAACGCCGTGACATCAAGGTTGCGGGCATCATCACAAAAGCAGAGCACCTCACCTCCAAGACGGGCAATCCGTATGGGAAATTCACTCTTGAAGATTACGAAGGGACCCATGAATTCATGCTGTTCAAGGACGATTACATTAGATTCAAGAACTACCTCACGGAAAACTGGTTCGTATTGGTAAGCGTTGGTATCCAGAGCTGGTTCAACAAACGAGAACAACGCGAGACCTTACGGCTTTCAGTCACCAAAATAGATTTGCTGGCAGAATTGCGCGAGAAAATGGTGAAGCAAGTGGTCTTGGATGTGGAAGTGCAATCGATCTCCGACAAGTTGATCGACCGAATCAAAGGAATGTGCTCCAAAAACAAGGGTAGCATTCCAATCCAAATCAACGTACATGACAATGGCACCATCATTGAAATGCCTAGCAGATCGATGAAGGTCAACTTGACACGCGAAGTGACAGAACAACTTGAGTCTTTGGAAAACATCGTGTGGAGTATTAAAAAGGCATGACAGATTGACCCAATTGAACAAATGGTGAAGGATTTGTTTTCATAGTTTTGTTCATCTAATAGAAAACATCAATAGAATCAAAAAATGGCATTAGAACTAACAGACAGCAACTTCGAAGTAGAAGCGTTGAATTCAGACAAGCCAGTTATGGTCGATTTTTGGGCCGAGTGGTGCGGACCTTGCCGCATGGTGGGCCCGATCGTCGAAGAAGTGGCGAATGAATACGCTGACAAAGCGGTTGTAGGGAAACTCAATGTTGACAACAACCCAGGAGTTGCTCAGAAGTATGGTATTAGAAGCATTCCAACCATCCTTTTCTTCAAGAATGGAGAGATCGTGGATCGCCAAGTAGGTGCGGTTCCTAAGGCTGCGTTGGTAAAGAAGCTGGAAGCACACATGTAATTCCGGCAACCTAACTAAACGGTTGAAAGCCTCGGGTAACCCCTGAGGCTTTTTTTATGCTCCATAAATTCCAAGCCCTGTGGAGGATTAGACTGACCACATTAATCCAATTAAAAATGAAGACCCAATCGCCCATCGGTCTAACTTTATCCCTTCAGTGACATCCCCTCTTTCATACTACATCGACTCCTACAAAGGTTTCCGAAAGGAAGTATGGATCATCACCTTGGTAAGCCTGATCAACCGTGCGGGCACCATGGTGATTCCATTCCTCTCTTTATACCTAACCGGTGAGATGGGGCTGAGCTTTCAACAAGTAGGCTGGGTCATGTCTGCCTTCGGATTGGGCTCTTTGGTGGGGTCTTGGGCTGGAGGTAAACTGAGCGACAAGATTGGCTTCTACCCTACCATGCTGTGGAGCATGATCACACCCGGACTCCTCTTCTTTTTACTTCAATTTGTCGATTCGTTCATGGGTTTTTGCATCGCCATTTTCCTAGTCATGTCCGTGGCCGACATGTTCCGACCGGCCATGTTTGTGTCGTTGCGCGCCTACAGCAAACCTGAAAACCGAACACGTTCTGTCACCCTCGTGAGGCTTGCTGTTAATTTGGGTTTTAGCGTGGGACCTGCCGCGGGTGGACTCATCATAGCTAAGCTGGGCTACCTTTCTTTGTTTTGGGTGGATGGTCTCACTTGTTTTCTTGCTGGCATGGTGATCTTGCTCTTCCTTCCCAAACCCGCATCAGAGCCACCCCCGGCTGTGGATGCGCCACCGAAAGCAGTTTTGAAAGATCCTCTGAAAGACGGCCCTTACCTCCTTTTCTTGTTTGCGGTATTCCTTACAGGCTTCGTTTTTCTTCAATGCTTCAGCTCCATCCCATTGTACTATCGAGACGTTCATGGACTCGCGGAGCAACCCATTGGCCTGTTGTTAGGCTTGAACGGCTTTCTGATTTTTCTTTTTGAAATGCCGCTGATTAAATTCACGGAAGACAGGAAATGGAAACTGCCCAGAATTCTCATCGTTAGCGCGCTCATGATTGGATTCAGCTATGCCGTTTTGAATGTCTGGCAAACCGCTTTCATCCTTGTCGTCAGCGTCCTGTTTCTCACCCTTGGTGAAATGCTCAATTTTCCCATCGCAAATCGAATCGCAATGGATCGGGCCGAAGGAGGTAAGATAGGTGGGTACATGGGGTTATATACCATTGCCTTTAGCCTGGCCCACATCTTCGGTCACAATGGAGGCTTGATGTTGATCCAAGCCTTTGGATATGCCATTACGTGGAATGTTATGGCTGGTGTAATGCTCTTGGCTACAATAGTGATTTACTTCTCGACCAAACGTTTGATCGCTTAGACACATCAATCTGATTACTTAAGTGCATCCTACAGAGAAAAGCACCGTCATAAATCGTAAACTCGCAGTATGCCGATTGATCATTTCAGAGCGCAACAATTTGGAAGACTTGAATTACTCGCCAGACAGGCGGTAGAGGGATTCATTACGGGTCTGCACAAAAGCCCATACCACGGATTTTCGGTAGAGTTCGCTGAACATCGCGCGTACAATACAGGTGAGAGTACTCGGCACATAGATTGGAAGCTCTACGGCCGAACGGATAAGATGTTCGTGAAGCGCTTTGAGGAAGAAACCAACTTGAGGTGCTTCATCTGCATCGACCGCTCCGGGTCCATGTTTTATCCCAAACGTTCAGAGGGAGACGCGCCTAACAAAATCCGATTCTCTATTCAATCGGCTGCATCCCTGATCTATTTGATGCGCACCCAGCGCGATGCGGTAGGACTGTCGTTTATCGGAAAAGGATTGGAGCAAACTACCCCCGCCAAAAGCTCATCGGTACACCATAGCTACTTGTTCACCTTATTGGAACAGGAGTACGCCCAATTGGAAGGCGCCGATCAGTCAGACATCGTCGCATCCTTGCACAATTTAGCAGAGCAAGTACACAAGCGCTCATTGATCGTCATTTTCAGCGACTTTGTAGATTCGACCATGCGGGGTGAAGCAGATCAGCAGCAGCTCTTTGAGGCGCTTCAGCACCTGCGTTACAACAAGCACGAAGTAGTGTTATTCCACGTAATGGACAAGTCGACAGAGGTAGACCTGGAGTTGGATAACCGTCCGCACACCTTCATTGACATGGAAACGGGAGAGCGCGTGAAAGCACAACCACACGAATTGAAAAAGGCTTATAAGCAGGCCAGGGAAAAACGGATCAATGAGATCAAACTCAAGTGCCGCCAGTTCCACATCGATTGGGTAGAAACGGATATTCAAGAAGGTGTTAACCGTGTACTGGAGCGATTCCTCGCCAAGCGATCAAGGTTGCACTAACCTTGGTTGAGCAGCTTTAATATTCCCAATAAGTAGCTTTCCATTCCGAAGCCCGCTATCGATCCAATGGCGTGTTTTCCGATGAAAGATACATGGCGAAAATCTTCTCGCGCAAAGATGTTGCTCATATGCACTTCAATCACGGGTAGATCTATAGCAGCGACAGCATCGCCAATGGCTACTGAGGTATGGGTGTATCCACCGGCATTCAAAAGGATACCTTTTACCGATTTATCTTTTTCCAATGCGTGCAAGTGATCGATCAGCTCGCCTTCAATATTGCTTTGGAAATAGTCGAACTCGATTTGCGGAAAGCCTTTCTTCATCTCTGCAATGAATCCATCAAAGGACTTATCTCCATAAATATCCTTCTCGCGCTTACCAGTCAGGTTGAGGTTGGAGCCGTTGACGATTGCGATCTTCATGCTACGAAACTAAGCACTGCATCAACACATGCCGTTTGAAAGGACGGCAAGAAGTGTCAGAGGAGCTACGGATTAATTGTTGAACTTTCCATCGCAATGTGGGAGAGTTATAAGAAAGGGTTCAAGTCTTACCTGCGCATGGAGCGCTCGCTGTCAGAGAACAGCATCACGGCCTATATGGAAGACGTGCACAAGCTCACCTCCTACTTCGAAGGATTAGAACAATCGCCCCAGCCCAAAGATGTCAGTCGCAAAGATTTGGAGCAGTTCGTCAAATGGGTGGTTGATTTGGGCCTTGCACCGCATACCCAAGCACGCATCATCAGTGGCATCAAGGCATTTTTTCGGTTTTTAGAAATCGATGAAGTGATCAGCGACGACCCTACTGCTATGCTGGAAGGACCTAAGTTGGGAAGGAAATTACCCGACACCTTGAACAACGCAGAAATCGAGGAAATGCTCGATCAGATCGACCGTTCTTCACCGGAAGGAGAACGCAACCGTGCAATTATTGAAACCTTGTACGCCTGCGGGCTGCGCGTGTCAGAGCTCGTCACCCTTCGGATCAGTAACCTCTTCTTCCAAGATGGCTTCCTCCGCGTCATTGGCAAAGGAGACAAAGAACGTCTGGTACCAATCCACGATTTCGCTGCGAAGAGCATTGACCTATACCTAAAAGAAGTGCGCGTTCACATCCAGCCCAAACCAGGAGAAGAAGACTACGTCTTTCTCAATCGCCGTGGAAGCCATCTGAGTCGGGTCATGATCTTCTACATCATCCGAGACCTCGCTGCCAAGGCCGGCATACGCAAGACCATCAGTCCGCATACGCTCCGCCACAGTTTTGCAACAGAGTTGGTAGAGAATGGAGCCGACTTGCGTGCCGTGCAGGAAATGCTGGGACACGCGTCCATCACCACCACGGAGATTTACACGCATCTAGACCGGAAATTCCTCAAGAAAACAATCCTTGAACATCATCCGATGTACAATGGAAAGATGAAGTCGTAAGTTTGACTCCATGGTCAAGAAAGCTGTAGACAATGCAGGTCAAATGGATCCACGCTGGATGTGGCTTCCGGTTGTGCTGGGCATCCTCCTTTATTCCATGGCCGTTGGGCACGGGTTCGTGCTGGACGACAACTTGGTCATTACCCAAAACCGGCACGTTCAAGATGGGTTTTCGGGCATCCCTGACCTACTCACTTCGAATTACACCCACGGACACCTCGACTTTAACGATGGACTCTACCGTCCGCTTTCGCTGATCACTTTTGCCATTGAATCGGCCATCACCGATTTGAATCCGAGCGTGAGTCACTTCATTCAGGCGTTGCTATATGGCCTATTGCTGCTGATTCTAGGAAAGTTATTGATGCTTCTTTTCCACAGCCGCCCTTGGAGCGCATTTTGGATCTTGTTACTCTTTGCCTTGCACCCAATCCACACAGAAGTAGTTGCAAACCTCAAGAGTCGCGATGAAATCATGGCACTGCTCTTCTTTGCATGGTCTGCGTGGGTATTTGTGCGATACTTGAATAGCAACAACAAGAGATTGCTAGCAGGTGCCGTAGGATTGTACTTTTTGGCCCTGTTTAGTAAAGAAAGTGCGATTACGTTTCTGGTAGCGTTCCCACTTCTCCACTATTTCTATCGCCCTGATGCTTGGCAGAAAGTGTTGAAGATTGGTGCGCTATTCGCTATTCCGGCGGCCATTTTTCTAGCCGTCAGGGCGTGGGTTTTGCATTCAATGGGGCCAGTAGACTCCGGCGTGAGCGACCTGCTTCAAAATATTCTCTCGGGCTCAGAGAGCTGGGTTGAACGCATTGCTACCGCCACTGTGGTGCAGGGATTTTACCTCTGGAAATTGCTCATTCCCTTTCCGCTTTCGCACGACTACTCGTATCACGTCATCCCCATCTACAACCTGACCTCTCCACTGTTCTTGGTATCCTTGGTCTCGATGCTCGGTGTTGTATTCCTCGCCTATCGAGGTTGGAAAGGCAAGCAATGGTACGCGTTCGGCATCGCCTTCTACTTCATCGCCATTTCGGTTGTATCGAATACCGTGATCTTAATCGGAGCGCTGATGGCAGAGCGTTTCGTTTTCGCTCCTTCGCTTGGATGGACCATTGCTCTAGTGGGCGGAATCGGTGCCGTTCCATTCTTAGGCAAACGGCAAACGTGGATATTCGCTGGGATGGCAGGTGTTTTCTTACTCCTCTCGGCGCAGCG
This sequence comes from uncultured Flavobacteriales bacterium, assembly GCA_943788725.1. GTDB lineage: Bacteria > Bacteroidota > Bacteroidia > Flavobacteriales_G > Salibacteraceae > SHAN690. The sequence goes on from CALSRJ010000001.1 coordinate 419,610, forward strand.
CATTCCGGATTGGAAAGACAACTACACGCTCTTCAATGCAGATGTGGACAAAGTGCCGAGCAGTGCGCGGGCGCATTACAATGTAGGCACGGCCAACAACGACCGGGCAAAGGTTGAGCCTCAAGAACGACAGCAACTCCGGAATTCGGCGATCCAACACCTCCGTAGGGCCATCGAAATATGGCCTGAATATAAAGACGCCTACAACAACCTCGGGGTGGTGTACATCGACATGGGGAAGCTGCCGGAGGCCTACGCTGTATATCAAGAGACCCATAGGCGCTTTCCCTCCTATTCAAAAGGCTTGTACAATTTGGGCATTACCACCTATAAGCTTGGGAAGTTTGCGGAGGCGGAAAGCTATTTTGAGGCTTACCTAGACCAATCTTCAAACAACGATGTCCTTTTCCTCACGGCGGAGAGCGAGGGCTACCAGTCTAAATTTGAGGAGGCGAAGGAGCACTTACTGCTGCTGATAGAACGCGAAACCACACGAGCTCGCGGCCCACTCAAACTAGGAATGGCCTATGGCATATCAGGAGACCAAGCCAAGGCAGAAGAGTACTTCACCTTGGCGATTCGACTGGAGCCTCGGAATGCGGAAGCCCATTTGAACCTTGGCTTGCTCTACCTAAACACCCAACGACCAGGATTGGCTAGCGAAAGTCTTCGAAATGCATTGGCCTTGGACCCGAACTTAGAACAAGCACGTCAATTGCTCGATCGTTTATGATTTGGTTGCTGACCTGCGAGCACTATAGCATTGGTGTACCGCTTCAATACGCGCACCTTTTTACAAAGGCCGTAGATGTGTTGGAAAGTCATCGCGGCTACGACGTTCGTGTTGCTCCTATGTATCTCCGGCTTGAACCCTTGTTTGACGAAGCCCGCTTCTTTCGCTACTCCCGATTGCTGATCGAACCCAATCGCCAGATCCAAGACAAACACCTCTTCTCCCCTTTTACCGCCCAACTTTCCACTTCAGAAAAAGCAGACATCACCAGCAAGTATTATCATCCTTACCGAACGGGCATTGAACGGTTCATCGAACAATACATTGACGAAGGAGTGTTTCACATCTCGGTGCATTCGTTCCACCCAGGGTTGGGCAGCCAAACTCGCGAAACCCCGATTGGTATATCCTTCGATTCAAAACGACAAGGCGAGCGAGAAGTGGCCATGATTTGGCGGCGTGCGCTTCAAGTGCTTTCACCAAGCCATAGCGTACGCTTCAATTACCCTTATAGAGGAAGTCAAAATGGATTCACGACCTATTTGCGCAATTGCTTCCCTGAGCAGTACACGGCATTAGAGCTGGAGGTGAGAAACGATGTCATATTAGACATGAGGCAGACCATTTACGAGAGCCTTGCCAACTTGAGGGGAGTGATGGGCTGACGCTCATCGCTCAGAGCGTCCCTTTGAACGCCCTTTTCTATCGTTTCCGCTGAGCACGTCTAAAACGGAAGTTACGACGGTTAGTAGCAAACTGAAGAAGAGCGCCCACAAAAAACTATCCACTTCAAACCCATCGCGGATGATCCAATCGGCCAACTCAATGATTACGGCATTGATCACCAAGAGAAACAAGCCCAGCGTAAGGATGGTAGCGGGGATGGTGAGTATGACCAACAGCGGTTTTACAAACTGATTCAAGAATGCAATAGAAAGGGCCACCAAGAATGCATCCACGAAACCTCCTAGGTATATTCCTGGAAGCAGGTATGCGCAAATCACAACAGCCAGCGATGAGATGATAATATTTAGAAGGAACTTACTCACTACTGCTCAACTAGGCTGACGCAAGAATCAGGAAGATGAAAACCACCACTAGAATTAGCAATAGCAATCCTATGGCCGCAAGGATCAAGTAGATCAGACCCAAAATGAAACCGACCATCCCCATATCACTTTCATTTTTGCTCCTCTTACCGAACACAACCGCCATGATGGCAAGCACAAGGGCTAGCATAGAAAATATGACACCTAACCCTGGAACGATAAAGTTGGTGACAACCCCAAAGATTGAAAACACCCACGTCAATACTCCAGTGATCAAGGCAAAGTTACCGTCGTGTGTGGTTTTATCATTCAACTCTTCATCTTCCTCTGGGAGTATCGACTCCACTGAGCCTATTCGCGCACCAGCCCCTTCATTTAGGTCGTGATTAGATCGCGGTTTGAACCAAGATATCGCATGGAGCTTCGGCCCCTTCTGAAACGATGCTTTCGTGATATCCGAGAGCGCCCTTTTGGTAGCAGCAAGTTTACTGTGTGTCCCCTTTTGATTTTGACTACGAGAAGCTTGCGTTTCTTTGCCTTTCTGAGTTTCAGAACTTGCTCTCTCGATCACGCTAGGTTGACTCACCGATGCTGGAATCCGCTGGCTCAACGCATTGGGACTTTTGCTGGTACCCAGGTTTAGATGATAACCGTTGCGGTGCTTCCTTTTTTGGATGATGTTAGAAGACACTACATCGCTGCTCGTACTACAGGACGAGAGAACGATGGAAAGCACCAAGGAGAAAGACAGGATTACGTACCGCACGGATTGATTTGACTTCATTGCTTTCATGTTCTAGGCAAACAAGATAAATCAAAGAATATTTACGTGCCGATGAATAATGCCATACAAAAAAAAGACCCGCCGAAGCAGGTCTTTCATTCTCACACAATCGAAGAACAATGCATTCCTGTCTAGCCTCATTGTCTCGGTCATTTGCGACTAATCCAACCATCTAAAAAACTCATGGCTCTTTCGCTGAATCCGTTATATTTGACTTCAAACCTAAAGCACCATGAAGAAAATACTCCTATTTATCACCTTGCTGACTCTTATTAGCAGCAACACATCATTCGCTCTTTCCTCCGCAGATTTTGAGAAAGATGCAACATTTGATAGCCAGGCCATTGCTGATCTGCAAGCCATGGAGTCAACCGTGAAAGCTTTTGATCAGAATTTGAGTTACTCAGAACTGATTGCAGAAAAGCCGGAAGCCGTTAAGTTTTTGTCCCTTGCTGGCGATGAAGGTTCAGGTGGTTTTTCGATAGACCAGATGGACTGGGGTGCTTGCGCTTGGGGCTTCTGTTGCTGCCCTGTCGGCTTTTTTGTCGTTGCCGTCAACAAGAATAAATCCTCAGAAAGTAAAATCAGCTACTGGATTGGATGGGCTGCGGGATTGTAGTGAATTCAATATCCACTGTATTGTACTATGCATCGCTTTGACCATTTTTCACTTTAATCATAAACCTCTCCAATGGAGAGGTTTATTTGTTTTCGGCCTGTATTTTTTTATTGGGTCGCCGTTTTGCGTTCAAGCTCAGCAAAGAACGAGAGGAGTTTCCTCAGATTACTCCATCATGGAGGTGTTGCCCAATGGAGAAAAGCGTTTAAGTATGGGCACGATTCGCTTTGATGCGGAGTCTCTAACCCTACAATACGACAATCACTTTCCTTCTAAATACGAAATGCTCATCAACGATACGGCACTCCACTTTATCCGAGAAGGAGTAGTAGAAAGAAAAGAACCCGCTGGACAAATCGCCGAGTTCAGTGTTTTTAATCTCATATTGAAGGCTCAGCTTGGTACATTTGGTTTAAGAAACTCTCCTTTCGAGATGACCGAATCGACCAATGATGGAGAAATGATTCTCTCACGATGGGAATCTAAAAGAGCTTTAAAAGGTCCTCTTACAGCTTATGAAATCGCGCTGAAAGACAATAAACTCTTTGGCATCATCACCCGAGGAAAAAATGATGAGGTCCTCGGAAAACAATTCTTCTCTGAATACCTTGAGGTTGAAGGTCTCCTTTTCCCAACTAAATGTGAAGAAGTACGCTACGAAAAAGAGGGCACGCACACAAAAGTTACTACTTATTCCAACATTTATCTACTATGATGAAGTTGACCCTGAATTACCTCGTTCTAATAGCGGTTGCGCTTAGCGTCAATTCTACATTAGCCCAAAGCATCAGTCATGCTGACCTTAATCTGTTACGTTTTCATCATGAAGGCCCAATGAGCTTCGAAAAAGAAACTAAAGGCTCTAGTGGAAGTGTAAAACAGCTATTCCTTTTTTACAAACACTTTATATCTTCCCAAGACGCAAGTTCGTGCAGTTTTCATCCCAGTTGTTCAGTTTACTTCGTGCACGCTGTGAAGCGTGGAGGATTTATTCACGGCACCTTGCTCTTTGGCGATCGATTTTTGAGGTGTAACTCCTTGAGCAAAGAAAACTACCCTGTATATGAACCTCTTCAGTTGCTGTATGACCCGGTACCTGCTGATTTTTAAACTCGTATTCTTGACATTCCTGACATATGGCCAGGACGTTTTCTCTGAACAAGAGAGCAGAAGGTATGCTCATTATTTGATAGATCAGGGGAAATACGATAAAGCACTGGATGAATTTGAAAGAATATTTTTTCTCGGTGGACTCGCTGTCAATGACATTCAATCTGCCATGCATTCCTCGCTTTGCGCTGACTCTTATGAAGATGGATTAACCTTTTACGAGCTTACGCGATCGGAAGCATCGTTCAACCCAATGCTTCATTCAACATTTTTAGACTTACTGCTGTACGACCGTCAACTATCCAAATTCATTGAAAATTTCAATGATATGAACCAACCTGAAGATCCTGCACGGAACTTGCATTATCATGTCCTAACAAATAACTGGAATGCATACGATGCAGCCCTTCAAGACTATCACTTCAACGCCGTCAGTTTGGACCCATTTTATGATAGATTATCTGCAGAACATGACCAATTGAGATTCAAATCGACGTTTTTGGCTGCTTCATTTTCCACTTTAATTCCGGGGACAGGCAAAATCTATACTGGAGAATGGAAAGACGGCATCTTCAGCATGCTCGCAATTGGCATTATTAGTTGGCAGACGTATAGAATTTTCAAAAAAGATGGTCAGGGAAGCATCATTTCTTGGGCAGGAGTTGGCTTGGGTGGTGTTTTTTACCTGTCTAACATATATGGCTCGGCTCGATCTGCCATCACTGTAAATCAAAAGATATACCAACAGCTACATGAAAAGGTGGATCGTCATCGCCTTCCTTGTCCTAGCCTATAGTCTTCGCATCCAAGCTCAAACTGCTGAAGATTGTTTGGCTGCTGGTCTCAAAGCATACAGCGCCGGATCGATGAACACAGCCATCGATCTAATCGAGCGTGCAATGTGGTTTGACCCTAATCTCCGATCCTTAGAAAGTGATCTAACACTATCGGCAGCCTATGGCAAGCTATTCGAATATCAAAAGGCTTCCATGGTACTTGATAACAGGCTCACACATGCAAACCTGAGTGATTCATCCAGAATTGAACTCTTGATTCAATACGCATCGGTAGCCCTGGTGAATGATCGTCTACCCGAATTGAAATACTGGATGCTTCAAGCAGATACAACCTATTCGGACTTACAGGAGCAGAATCTAGCGTTGATGAAAGGTGGTGCCTACTTTTTGAACGGAGAATTCTATCAGGCACGAACGTACTTTACGCGTCTCGACGGCCTTCAATCCATCACCAGGAGACAAGACCTTGATGGAATTATTTCAAGAACCGAGGCTTACTACAAGAAAAAGCCCATCACAGCGATGTTGCTAAGCGCGCTTTTGCCAGGCCTTGGACAACTATACGCTCGAGAACCGCGTGAATCGCTGAACTCATTTTTACTAAATGCTGGAACCCTCTCACTGTATATACTGACGTTGAGCAATTTCGGATACGTCGAAGCCACAGTTTTAGTCTATCCCTGGTTTATCAGATACTACAAGGGAGGCTTTGATCGGTCTCGAGAACTAGTAAAGAAGAGAAAGAAGAAAGCTGTAATCGATGGACTTGAGCGGATACTCGACCTAAACCCATAGCATCCAGAACAGTTTTGGAATCAGCAAAAAAAAGACCCGCCGAAGCAGGTCTTTCCTTGTTGTGTTCACGAATGAGATTACTCTCCAGTTACGCGTGTAGTGTACTTGGCCTGGATTCCAAGAAGCTTACTCTCAACTAAAAAGTCAACAGTTGCGATTTTCTTGATACCACCGTTTTCGGCAGCAGTCTTCAAACTCAGGTCCATGTTCATTGGAGGAATGCCAAACCAAACGCTTTGGCTAACGGTTCCTTCCTTGATTGATTTGTTATTTGTAACAGCGATAGGATAACTCACTGCACAACTTGTCATGGCTGAAACCAAACCTACGGCAACGGCCAAATTGAATACTTTTTTAAGATTCATGTTCAAAGTTTTAAATGGGTTATTCACCTGTTACGATAAGTTCATACTTGAAGAAGAACAAATAACTTGTCTCCTTGAGGTCAACAGTAGCGATTCGAGAGATACCTCCGTCTTTCGCTGCGTCTGCCAAGCTATACGCCTTGTCGTTAAAGCAAAGACCACCACTAACTGGGAAAAAGTCTTGACCCATAGCCACAGTACCAGGAGGCAATTGTCCGAGACAGCTGTTAGACGCAACACCCACTTTAGAACCAATTGAATTATTGGTAACTGTAAGAGGCATGGTAACAGAACAGGAACTCAATGCTATCGCAAAAGCTCCAAAAAATACATTTCTAAGTGTTTTCATGTCTTTAGCGATTAGTTACCGGTTACAATTATTACTGATTTTGCACCTTTCCATTGGTACTTAACTGTTCCGATTTCGGTAATTCCGCCGTTCTTGGCAGCATTGCCGATGGTGGACTGCTTGAGACCGGACACCTTGCCTTCCTTGCTACCGACTGGATTGTCAGTCACTGCCACGTAAATGGAGCTGCAAGAAGTCAAAGCAGCCGTGCAAATAAGCGCACCAGCCAACAATAGATTCTTCGTCATACTTTGATGTTTTTGGTTTTAAGTGGGCGCAAAATAAGACTAATTTGACAATCTAAAAGTGGACTAGGGAAATCCAGCACTCCAAGCGTTTTATTATACCCGTTTATCGCGTGCTTACATCTGAAAACCAATGCCTTACACGGAATCCATTTCTGAATCTATATTGTTAACGCGAGACTGAGCCCATCACCGGTGCACCTTGTTGATCAGTACTGGCAACACGAATAAATCTGCAATCACCGCCACGGCTAAGGTGATGCTCACCAATAAACCGACGTAAAACGTACTGGTAAAGTCAGACGAGATCAACGTGAAGAATCCTGCGCACAGGATAAGACTGGTAAGAATGATCGCCTTACCAGTGGAAACGCTTGTACGGCGAAGCGCCCAAACATGAGAGCGCCCCTTCCCTCTTTCGAGACGGTACTTGCTTAAGTAGTGAATGGAGTCGTCTACGGCGATGCCAAAGGCAATTCCAAAGATGATCGAGGTGGAGACTTTCATATCGATGCCAGCTATTCCCATCACCGCTCCAATCGCCAGCAAAGGCAAGACATTTGGAATCAGCGTTACCAAGGCCATTTTCACAGATCTAAAAAGCAATCCCATGATTACCGCCACTACGCCCAAAGCGAAGAGCAGTCCGAACATCATGTTCAACGACAACGTCTCGTTGTTCTTGTCGATCAACACAGCCATTCCAGTAAGCCTGAAATCAATCGTGTGCAACGGATCATCGTTGGCAAAATGATCACTCAAAGCCATCCCAAGGGCTTTGGCTTTTTTTCCTCCCATATCACCCGTCTTTCCAGAGAACCGCGCTTCACGGCCATCGACTGTGACCAAGGCTTCGAATTCCGGGCGTTTCCTAAACATTTGCACCACCTTCAACGCCTTGTTCAATTCCTCGGTTGATTCGGGAATCCGAAACTCCGAATCGCGTCCACCATTGAGCGCTTGATGCGCGCTTCTAATCATGGTAAGCGGAGAAATCACATCTCCCACCCCAAAGTTCTCTTGCAGGTACTTATCCACCCGTTCCAATTCCCGAACAACCGCTGGATCAAAGACATCCAGCGTACTGTCTTTAACAGACACCGCCAACTCAAACGGTCGGGCACCCGCAAAATAGCGCTCGAAATATTCAAAACTGTAGCGCATAGGGTCATCTTTCCCCACATCTTCCAGAAGGTAATTGTTGACTTCGATGCGAGAGATCGACCAGAGGGAAACAACAATCACCACCAATGTGGCACCGAGTATTTTCCACTGATTGCGCATTGAAAAGAAGAAGATGATCCTGACCAATTTATTCCAGAAAAGATCGGAAGGTTCTTTGTAGGCGAGCTTTGGAACTTTCGTCAATACAAGTATGGCTGGGAGTAAACTGAACGAGAGGAAAAAGGCAATAAAAACTCCAGCCGCAGCATAGATGCCCAATTCCCTGACAGGCTGTATACCACTGCTCAACAACGTCAGGAATCCCAAGGCAGTTGTAAATGAGGTAAGGAAGGTTGCCATTCCCACCTGTTTGTAAGCAACCATGATGGCCTCAAGCTTTGCCTTCCCGTTTCGAATCTCTTCGAAATATCGGCTGAGCAGGTGGATGACATCACTTACTCCTACTACAAAGATGACCAAGGGCAAGAGTGCGGTCATGATGTCGATTTGTTTTCCGACTACCCCCATGAGGCCCAAAAGCCAAATGGCCGAAAGCATCACGACAAGCAAGGGCACAATCACACCCCAAATGCTGCGGTAAACCAACGAGAGTATGAATACTACCAATAAGATGGCGATGGAAAAGAAGAGCGCAAATTCAAATTGAATCTGCTCAATATAATACGCCTGTCCGATGACCTTTCCAGCTACGTGCATTTCGTCAAAGGCAAAGCGATTCATAACTTCCTTCATCTCGAAATAAACCGTATCCGTTTCCTGTTTCGAGAGATTCGGCTCGATCTTTACCAAAATGGCAATGCTTTGGGCATCTTCTGAAAATAAGGTCCCAACACCTTTAGAATAGGCGTAGATTTTCGCACTATCTGCTGCGTAGAGATCAGGCTTATCCCAATGCAAATAAGGAATATCGATGGGGCCGAAGGGACCCAATGACAAGGAGCGGGCATCGAAAGGCGAGCGAATTCTCTCTACCTCGTCTAGTGCTTGTAAGGCATCACACATGGACTTGGCCTTTGAAAGAAAGGCTTCATCGAAGATGCCTTCTTCATTCCGTAAAGCGATAAGAACAAAATCTACATCCGTGGCGAACTTATCCAAGAATTCATAATAGAAATCGAGGTCGTCATCCTCACTAGGAAAAAAATGTTCGAACTCATAATCGAAGCCCAAGGTGGAAATCTGATAGCCCGCACCTAGGGTGATCAGCACTACGGCCGCTATAATCCATTTAGCAATGCGAGTATTCATCGGTTTTCAGGCTGCAAAGTACAGCTACCATACTAACACACAAGTGCTCCTTTTGCTCACGGGTACAAAAAAAGAAAGGGCTGATTGCTCAGCCCTTTCCATGCCGCGCTCCTTTGCGCGACTCATCCCTACTACCTAACCTACTACTTATCGTCCTTCACTTCTTCAAAGTCAACATCAGTGACCTCCTCGTCTGAGCTTGACTCATCGGTTGGAGCTCCTTCTGCGCCTCCGGCCTGCTGCTCTGCCTCTTGCGACGCCGCGTACATTTCCTGAGATGCTGCTTGGAACACCGTGTTCAATTTTTCCATGGAAGCGTCGATCGCCTCGAGGTTCTTTTCTTCATGCGCCTTTTTCAATTCTGTCAAGGCCTCTTCGATTGGTTGCTTCTTGTCTTCTGGCAACTTCTCTCCGAACTCCTTCAACTGCTTCTCCGTTTGGAAAATCATGTTGTCGGCTGCATTGAGTTTATCGATCGACTCCTTCGCTTGCTTATCCGTTTCGGCGTTCGCCTCGGCTTCTCGCTTCATCTTATCGATTTCCTCTTGGCTCAAGCCTGAAGATGCTTCGATACGAATGCTCTGCTCCTTGTTGGTAGCCTTGTCCTTCGCAGACACGTGGAGGATACCATTGGCGTCAATGTCAAAGGTCACCTCAACCTGAGGAACACCTCTTGGCGCTGGTGGAATACCATCCAAGTGGAATCGCCCGATCGTGCGGTTGTCCGTGGCCATTGGACGCTCACCCTGCAACACATGAATCTCAACGGATGGTTGATTATCACTTGCTGTAGAGAAGGTCTCAGACTTCTTGGTTGGAATGGTGGTGTTCGATTCGATGAGTTTGGTGAAGACACCACCCATGGTTTCGATACCGAGTGAGAGTGGCGTTACGTCCAAAAGAAGAACATCCTTCACGTCACCGCTCAACACGCCTCCTTGAATTGCAGCTCCTACGGCTACTACTTCATCAGGATTCACTCCCTTACTCGGCTCCTTGCCAAAGAACTTTTTCACCGCATCCTGAACGGCAGGAATCCGAGTTGATCCACCGACCAAAATGACATGATCAATCTCATCAGCGCTCAATCCACTCTGCTTAAGTGCAGTCTTACACGGCTCGATAGTGCGTTGGATCAATGCGTCAGTCAACTGCTCAAACTTAGAGCGGCTGAGGGTTCGTACTAAGTGCTTTGGCACTCCGTCTACTGGCATGATGTAAGGAAGGTTGATCTCCGTACTAGCAGAGCTAGAGAGTTCAATCTTCGCTTTCTCAGCAGCTTCCTTCAAGCGCTGAAGCGCCATTGGGTCCTTGCTGAGGTCTGCTCCTTCATCGCTCTTAAATTCTGCCACTAACCAATCAATGATTTCTTGGTCGAAGTCATCTCCACCAAGGTGGGTATCGCCATCGGTCGCTTTTACTTCAAAAACACCTTCTCCTAATTCAAGGATAGACACGTCGTGTGTACCTCCACCGCAGTCAAAGACCACGATTTTCATGTCCTCTCCTTTCTTGTCGAGGCCGTATGCTAAAGATGCAGCGGTAGGCTCATTGATGATCCTGCGCACCTTAAGTCCAGCAATTTCTCCTGCCTCTTTGGTCGCTTGACGCTGAGCGTCATTGAAATACGCTGGAACGGTTATTACCGCCTCTGTCACTTCTTGACCCAGGTAATCCTCTGCCGTCTTCTTCATCTTCTGAAGCACCATAGCAGACAATTCCTGTGGTGTATACAAGCGGTCATCGATGCGAACGCGTGGTGTATTGTTGTCCCCTTTCTCCACTTTATATGGAACGCGCGAGATTTCACGGCTACACTCATCGTAGCTCGATCCCATGAAGCGCTTGATGCTGTAAATTGTCTTTGTGGGGTTTGTGATCGCTTGACGCTTTGCGGGGTCTCCGATCTTTCGTTCACCACCTTCCGTGAATCCGATCACTGAAGGAGTGGTTCGTTTTCCTTCGCTGTTTGGTATCACCACTGGCTCGTTGCCTTCCATTACGGCAACGCAACTGTTTGTGGTTCCCAAGTCAATTCCTATAATTTTTCCCATCCTAAGTAGTTTTTCTTTTTGCTGGAACGGGAAGGTCAAAGCATGTGCCAGCACACCCTCATCAGAGAATCGTGCAGGATTGTCAGCATTTTACTAAAAAAGGGGAAGGACAACTGTCACGAACTGTGACATCATGTCACTAACGACATGATTTTGTAGCGTCGTTGCAACGACCTGGCCGCGTAAACCCTTTTACGCTTGTATTGTAGCTAACGTCAGAGGCTACTTGATTGGAATAGAGTAACTCTTCAAGCGTGGCCGACTTGAATACTCGTCCACTTTCATACTCTTTATCCTTCTTTCGAGTAGAGGTAATCAATCGACTCGCAAAGACACCTATACCATTGGTGACATTGGTATACTCAGGTTGTTCTTGTAATATCTCCGTCGCAGGCTGGTTCACTTCAATGTAAGTGGCCAATGTGTTGTCTGCCACTTCTAAGAAGAATTGAAGGGTATCACTCGCCACGCGGTCAAATACCGCGTTGTCGAAATCATAGTCGTCAATACTCTGATTGATGCGGATGAAAAATTCCTCTGGGTTCATGGAAAATGAAATCTCACCACCCTGATCCGGATTCACACGCTTGCTACCTATGGTGAACAACAAGCTATCCCTTGAGCGCTCACCCGTATTCTGATCTACCTCTGTATAGTAGAAACGATAGTAACAAGTATATGCAACACCACCAGCTGCTTTTAGCCAGGTGACGGTTTGACTTTGACGGTATTCACCATTTGCAAGAAAGTCAACTTCAGCTCGGTCAGCCTGTGACGGATCGCTGCTGCTACCGATCAAGTTTGGCTTGATCAGTCGAACTTCTTCGATCCCTCCAGAAGAGGCTTTATTGCCAATCACAGAAGATTCAGCAGAAACAATCTTCGTCTCCTCGCCTTCTACGTTTACCGTGCATTCTATCCTGTAATGTTTATCTACATCCAACGTCGCATCAAAATAGTAGACCTTGTTGCTATCACTGAAGAAATTGCCTTCTTCTTTTGAGGTGATGTACGCTGATTGCAGTTGCCAAGTGCGCGAAATGTTATTGTTCTGTGGGTTGAACTCGTAAATAAACGTCGTGAGTTCTTCATCCATGTACTCCGTAATCCCAGGTTCATTGGCAAGTATACTCGCTGCCTCCTCCCCGATGAACGCCCGATTGATACGTATGTAATGGCGCGTTTGATTCGGCTCTAATAAGCCGTAAATCACGGTTACGTCTCTCTTTGGAGCAATAATGTCAATATCGGTCTCACAACCCATGATCGATACGATGCTCAAAAGCAGGAATAGAAAAGAAAGCAACCGCAGCCTTGACATAAAAATCTTTTACGTTTGCGTAAACAGGCGCCAAAAATACATTCCTCACAGACTCTGGAGTGATGAAATTGATTTTCGGTAGATATTCACCCTTCAACGGCGATTTATTATGAGTCATATAGACGAACAGCTTTCTCCTGTGGGAGGTTCGGTAAAGAAAATTACCACCAACGTTTTGCTTCAAATGAAGCAAAACGGAGAAAAGATCAGTATGCTTACAGCTTACGACTACAGCTTAGCGCGCTTGGTTGACCTTGCTGGAATCGACGTTATCCTGGTGGGTGATTCTGCGAGTAACGTCATGGCGGGTCATGAGACCACGCTGCCCATCACCTTGGATCAAATGATCTATCACGCGGCGTCGGTCATTCGCGCCACCTCCCGCTCACTAGTAGTGGTAGATCTTCCATTTGGCAGTTATCAAGGAAATTCAAAAGAAGCCCTGACCTCCTCCATCCGCATCATGAAAGAAGCCGGCGCCCACGCTGTAAAGCTCGAAGGCGGTCGTGAGGTGAAAGAGTCCATCGATCGTATATTGACGGCTGGAATCCCAGTAATGGGTCACCTCGGACTCACTCCACAATCGATCTACAAGTTTGGGACTTACGCTGTCCGTGCGCGGGAGGAAGAGGAACGTGACCGCCTGCTAGAGGACGCGAAAATATTAGAGGAAACTGGCGTATTCGGAATCGTGCTCGAAAAGATACCTGCGGAACTCGCTGGTGAGGTTGCTCGTTCCATTTCCATCCCGGTAATCGGTATTGGGGCTGGAAATCAAGTGGACGGGCAAGTATTGGTTTTACACGACATGCTCGGCATCAACAAGGAGTTTTCTCCGCGCTTCCTCCGCAGATATGCCGACCTCCATGACGCCATCATCGATTCGATATCAAACTACATCACCGATGTTAAGCTCAAAGAGTTTCCAAATGAAAAAGAGCAATACTAAAAGGTGAGCAGTCTTAGCGATCGCATCTTGTACGAAGACAATCACTTGATCGTCGTGAACAAACTTGCAGGGGAATTGGTGCAAGGCGACAAGACGGGTGATGCACCATTGATCGACCTGCTCAAGGATTTGATCAAGGTTAGAGATAACAAACCAGGCAATGTGTTTTTAGGCTCTCCTCACCGACTAGACCGTCCGGTAAGCGGTATTGTCATCTTTACGAAAACGAGCAAGGCATTGGCTCGTATGAACAAGCTCTTTCACGACAAGGAAATTGAAAAGACGTATTGGGCGATCGTTTATGAAGCGCCAAAAGAGCAGTCAGGTCGACTGCAAGGCTGGATGATCAAGCATTCGAAACAGAACAAGAGTTACGTTTCGGATGAAGAAAAAAAGGATCACAAGCATGCGGTTTTGAGTTATACCACAAAATCCAGCAGTGACCGTTATCATCTACTCGAAGTAAAACTAGAAACCGGAAGGCACCACCAAATCCGAGCCCAGCTCGCGCACATGGGATGCATCATCAAGGGGGATCTGAAATATGGAGCCAGTCGCTCCAACCCCGATGCCAGTATTGGGTTGCACGCTCGGCGAGCTGAGTTCACCCATCCCGTTACGCTTGCATATCTTTCCATCGAAGCGCCTGTGCCATCTGACGCGTTGTGGCGTTTTTTTGAAGAATCAGTTGCGAAATAGAAATCAATTCTGCCAGACGTGGCGATTGATGATGAGGGGGTAACCTATAGGGGATCGACGTCGATCTGAAATTTGGCCTTTCGATAGCTTTCGTGTCCTTCGAGTAAGTCGATGCATTCCCACACAGCTTTTCTCGATTGTTTGAGGGATAGCGTCCCTTCCATTTTCAAAAATATCTGGCGAATGAATCTCCCTCGAATCCTCGGAATCGTCGGCTCCTCAGGGCCTAGAATACGTTTACCAAAGCGCTCGCGCAGTAAACCTGCAAAATAAACCGCTGCCTCTTTGGTGAATTTAGCGTCGGTGTGCATGAGCTTGAACTGCATGATACGGGTGTACGGCGGATAGGCGAACTGCTGGCGCTCGGAGATCTGATGTTGATACATCCCTTCGTAGCTGTGGTTGATTACGTATTCTAAGACCGGGTGGTCTACTCGAAAGGTCTGAATCAGGACCCTGCCCCTTCTCCCCTTTCTTCCGGCGCGACCCGAAACTTGGGTGAGCATTTGATAGGCGCGTTCGAAAGCCCTGAAATCAGGTCGATTCCACAGCGAGTCTGCGCTCAAAACCCCTACCAATCCCACGTTTTCAAAGTCAAGGCCTTTGGAAACCATTTGCGTTCCAACCAAAATATCAATGGATCCTTCTTCAAATGCCGTGATCAGGTTTTGAAATGCATTCTTCTTACGCGTAGTATCCAGGTCCATGCGTGCAATTCTTGCTTCTGGAAAGATTGTTTCCAGCTGGTTCTCGATTTTCTCGGTTCCAAACCCCTTCACCTTGAGCTTGGCAGAGTTACACTGCGGACAGTTCTTTGGAAGCTTATAGTTGTATCCACAGTAGTGGCAAAGCATTTTTTCGAAGTGCTTGTGGAACGTCAAGTTGACATCGCAATTCACACATTCAGCACTCCATCCACAACTCTCGCACATCAGGAAGGGCGCATACCCTCTCCGATTTTGAAAGAGGATCACCTGCTGCTTCTGCACCATGGCCGCTTTGATGCCTTCCACCAACTCTGCGCTTAGGCTCGCATCCATGACGTCAGCTCGTTTCGACTTGGTCATGTCTACGATATGTACGCTAGGCAATTGGATGTCAGCAAAGCGTTTCTTCAATTCGGCAAATCCGAACTTCCCCTTTCGTGCGCTGTAAGTAGATTCTACCGATGGCGTAGCCGATCCAATCAACACCTTGGCCCCCAGCGCATGCGCCATCCAGATGGCAGCATCCCGTGCACTGTAGTGAGGAGATGCCTCGTGCTGTTTGAATGAAGATTCATGTTCTTCATCCACGATGATCAATCCTAAGGCATGCAAAGGCAGGAAGAGTGCCGAGCGCGCCCCGATCACCAATTCCGGATTGGCAGAATCTAGAAGACGCAGCCAGGTAGTCAGTCTTTCCCTATCGGTAAACCGAGAGTGGTACACCTGCACCTCTTGCTGCACAAGGTGCTTCATGCGCTGCACCAATTGAGTCGTGAGGGCAATTTCAGGAACCAAGTAAAGCACCTGCTTTCCGGCAGCGAGCGTCTCTCGGATCAATTCAGCGTATACCAAGGTCTTTCCGGACCCAGTGACCCCATGGAGCAAACAGCAAACTTTAGTGTCAAACTGTTCCTTCAGCGAGCCCACCACTTGCGACTGTTCTTCATTCAATTCAAAACCCTCGACTGGATGTGCTTCTTCGCTTTCTGCAAACACTTCCATCAGATGAAATACGCCCTTGTCTATCAAGCTGCGCAAAATGGCAGAGGTTGCATTTGAGCGCTGAAGCAGCAGCGGCCTGTTCACTCCGTCCAGCGGATCACCACCCGTTATCTCTAGAAAGCGCATAACGAGCTCGAATTGCTTGGGCGCATTGCTCAAGCTTTCGACGAGTCCGTTTAAGGCCTCTTCCGTTTGAAAGTCAGTCGTGAGCTCCACTCGCTCTACCGTGCGAGGTTTGGTTTGCGGCTTCATCTCCTCCGAGGTCAACACCACGCCTTTTTTCAATAGCGAGGAAATGGCTTTCTGAATGGATTTCTTAGATGATAAGGCCTCCAGTTGACTCACTTCCATCTGCTCATGTGTCGATAGCTGTGCGATGATCATGCGCTCATCGTCGCTGAAGGCTTCATATTCTTCGAAGGCAGGATTGAGTGCAATGGTGGTCTGAGAGCTCAGCTTAAGGGCATTGGGCAGAGCGGTATTCATAACGGGGCCTAGTCCGGACATATAATACTCCGACATCCATTCCCAAAAAAGAAGCTGTTGATCGGTAACCACGGGAAGGTCATCCATCACATAGGATATGTCCTTGGGCTTAGTCCCTCTTGGCACTTGCGCATTGACTTTGTAGATCAATGCCGCATAATAGCGCCGCTTTCCAAATGGCACCACCACTCGACGGCCGATTTCTACATCCGCCAGGAGGTGTGTCGGGCACCCTGTAAGTGAAGGCCCCGCGAAGAGCTAAAGGAAGAATGACCTGTATATGATAGTCAGCAGACACTTGTGCGAATGTAGCAGCGCTGTACATCTTGGGCATAATGTGTTAAAAACTCGTGGTGATATTGCTCCATCAAGCCGCCTTGTCTGCCCTACTATTGCATGGAACATGCTTGCCACGCTCGACTGGATCATCATTGTAGGATTTCTCCTACTGTCACTTGGTATCGGAATCTATTACAGAAAGGATGCCGGGAGAAGTCTCGTAGACTTTTTTCTAGGCGGTAGAAACTTGCCGTGGTACGTCGCTGGACTCTCAATGGTCGCCACGACGTTCGCTGCCGACACGCCGCTTGCGGTTTCTGAACTTGTAGCAGATGGAGGAATTGCGAAAAATTGGTTGTGGTGGTCCTTTTTGATCGGCGGTGCCTTCACGACCTTCTTCTTTGCCGTGTTATGGCGACGCGCAAATGTGATGACCGAACTCGAATTCATTCAGCTTCGGTACGAAGGACGCCCAGCGTTTTACTTACGCTTATTCAAGTCCGTATATCTCGGCCTTTTCATCAACGCGATCATCATCGCCTGGGTCAACCTGGCCATGATGTCCCTCATCGAAGTTTTCTTTGACCTGCCTCGGTCTGAAGCCTTTCTCACCACACTTGGATTGATGATATTAGCTGTCATATACTCCACATTATCAGGTCTTAAAGGTGTTGCAATTACAGATATGGTTCAATTCACTATCGCCATGGTCGGCTGTATTGTATTGGCTGTCTTGGTAGTCGGAAGTGATGAGATTGGAGGCATAGCTGCCTTGAAAGAGAAGCTGCCCGCTGAGACCTTTTCGTTCGTTCCCTCCATTGGATCAGAAGACGGGAGTTCGAACGTCATTCACGGCTTTGGATTATCCATAGGTGCTTTCTTCGCCTTTGTCACGGTTCAGTGGTGGGCCTCGTGGTACCCGGGCGCGGAACCCGGGGGTGGTGGATACATTGCTCAGCGCATGATGAGCACCCGCACAGAGCAAGACTCTATTTGGGCAACGCTCCTTTTCCAAATCGGACATTACTGCATACGTCCTTGGCCTTGGATTGTGGTGGGACTGTGTGCCATTGCGCTATACTCACCAGAATTCAGCGACCTAACCGCAGAGGCATCAGCGTCCGTTTCCCATTTGGATGAATATCCGAACGCAAATGCCTTCATGGCTGATCATTCTGAACTGGCTGGTACGCGAGGCGAGCAAGTAGCCCGATACCATTTTGAACCCAGACTTGGCTTTGTGTATACCATGAAAGACTTTCTGCCTACTGGCCTTGTCGGACTCTTACTGGTCGCCTTCTTCGCGGCGTACATGAGTACGATTTCCACTCAGGTAAATTGGGGCGCGAGCTACATTGTGAATGACCTCATCCTTCCCCTTCGTGCAAATGACGATCAAGGACAGCTCGTGCTGTTCAGCCGGTTAGCCAGCGTGGGGATTCTCATACTTGGCGCGTGCGTCACCCCATTTGTGACCAGCATTAGCGGCGTATGGGAGTTCATCATGCAATGCGGAGCAGGCCTCGGCCTTGTATTGATCCTTCGATGGTATTGGTGGCGGATCAACGCCTGGAGTGAAATTGCTGCAACCTTAGCGCCAATCGCAGCGTATGCCTTTTGTCACTTTTACCTCAACGAACAATTGGGAAGCAACTTTACAGACAATTACGGCCATTATTACTTTACGGTAGGCTTCACCACCTTGACTTGGATCTTGGTCACCTACCTTACACCTCCACCCAGTTCTGCGCTGATTTCGTCCTTCGATGAACGCGTTCGCCCTATGGGTGCTTGGCCTAGTGCTGGACCGCGAAATGGAGAACTGAAATGGCTCTTCGCCCTTACGATCTCGATGATCATATTGATTGTTTCCGTCTTGTTTGGAATTGGCAGTATCATACTGCAGTCGTATGAAGCAGCAATTATCTACGTTACACTGTCAATTATATCAACCATAGGGTTAAGGTTCTTTCTGAAAAAAACCAATATCTTCGAGCGCAATAAAAATTTTCAATGAGATCATCCTTTCAATTGCTGGCTGTCATGGCCGTTGTAGCTGGTCTGACCCTTGCTTCCTGTGGGGGTGAAGAGTCTCCAACGGGTAACGATGCAACAGGCGACGAAAACGTAGCGACGAAACCAAAACCACAAGGTTCCTCCCTCCTCAAGGTGGGCGACAAGCTTTTCAACCTTCCTTCTCCGTTAGAAACGGCAATGCTTATTGAAGAAGTAGGCGGCGATTTTTATGAGGATATGCTCAATCCAAATACAGATGCTACGCAGTATTCGGTCAAGACCATACAAGCGATGAACCTGGGTGTCTATGGAGCTGATTTAGGGTATTGTTTGATTTACAATCAATCGCAAAAGGCGTTTCGACTCTTGGCTACAACGGAAAAACTCGGAACCGAACTCGGCATTTCACCTGCGCTTTATGGAGACCTCATCAAGCGTTTTGAAGGAAACATGGAAAACAAAGACTCACTGCTCATTTTCGTGTCAGAGCTGAACCGCTTGAGCGATGAGTATTTGAAAGAAAACGAAAGCGAAGATGTCAGCGCGATGATTTTGTACGGTGGATGGCTCGAGTCCCTTTACTTCATGACGTCTTTGAGTTCAACGTTAGATAGCCCAGAGCTTAGAGAGCGCGTGGGTGAACAAAAGAACACCATCGAAAACCTGATCGGCTTAATCAGTCAACAAAATGGCAACGGAGGCTTTGATGAGCTTTTGGCCGAGTTGAATGATCTAAAATCAAGCTTTGCAAAAGTTGGCGCTACTTACGAATGGGTAGAGGCTGAAACCAGTCCTGAAGAAATGCTCACTGTTATTAAGAGTAAGAGTGCTGTAACGCTTGATGACGCTCTCTTGAAAGAGATTGCTGATAAAATTGCTACACTGAGAAACCGAATCATCTCAACTACTGCTTCATGAAGAATCTGATCCTCGCGGCCATCACCTTTTTGGCTACTACGGCTGCGTTTGCTCAGTGCGAGATAACGGCTGACGTTTGTCAAGCCCACATTACCGATGCCTACCTGTCCGATGGTCAGCATTATCGAGCGTTGCTCTTGAGCGATCAAGTAGCTGAATTCAATGCAACCATGTACGGCGGTACCACCTACCGATTGGCTGCATGTTCTGGTACGCAAGATGGCAACCTTCGCTTCCGCGTATTTGACAAGGAGCGCCACTTGATTTTCAAGAACGACGAATTCCAGAATGCGCCGCATTGGGATTTCAAAGTCGAATCTACGATTGACGTTATCATTGAGGCAGAGCTTGACCCGATCGCTGGCGCGAGTGGTTGTGCTGTGATGCTCATGGGTTTCCGCCGCTAATGAACCCTTCACCTTCTTTATTGTTTTTTCCACGATGAAAGTTGGAAACAAGATTCCCAGTTTCAAACTGCCGGATCAAGATTGGAACGATATCGAGAGCGAAGAGCTCCTCGGTGAACCGTTTGTCATCTACTTCTACCCGAAGGACGATACCCCAGGATGCACCAAACAGGCCTGTGCTTTTCGTGACCACTTCAGTGACTTTGAAGAACGAGGTGTAAAGGTTATCGGAGTGAGCGCAGATTCGCCGGAGGATCACCGCCTCTTCAAAGAAAAGTACAACCTACCTTTTCGTCTTCTCAGTGATCCAGACAAAAAGCTACACAAGAAATTTGGTGTTGGCAAGCATTTGCTCGGACTTCTACCAGGTCGGGTAACCTATATTTTCGATGCTGAAGGCACCTTGGTGCATACCTTTAGCAGTCCTACCAATATGGTGCGTCACGTGGCTGAATCCCTCGAGGCACTGAAAGAATTGCAATGACCACATTCCGTCCAGTGCCGCACTCTGAACGACTCTTATTCTGCGAAATGAGTCCTTCGGATGCAGAGCACTTCTATCTCCTCAACGCAGATCCTGAGGTGGTAAGGTACACAGGAGATCCTCCCTTCCGAGATGTTGACCACGCGAGGTCCTTCCTCGAACAATACAACGAATACAACAACAGCGGATTTGGCCGATGGGTCTTGAAGACCATCCATGAAGGACAGTTCATTGGCTGGTGTGGGCTCAAGCGTCACGCAAGCGGCGAAGTGGATCTCGGATTCAGATTGCTGCAAAAAGAATGGAACAAAGGCTACGCGACAGAAGCGAGCCAGGCATGTTTGGAGCTCGCTTTTAACATCCATCGCCTTCCCTATGTCATCGGCAGGGCCATGTCAGAAAACAAAGCTTCTTTGCGGGTTTTAGAAAAGATTGGCATGCATTTCTGGAAAGAAACAGACGAAGACCTCCATTGCGCAGTATGTTACCGCATCGATAACCCATCCCTCCCATCATGAGCACATCAGCACACACGACCCTGTTCAACACGACCTACCCGATCATCATGGCTCCCATGTTTTTGATCTCCAATGCCGCCATGGTAAAGGCTGCGCTTGACCATGGAATCACAGGTGCCATCCCAGCGTTGAACTACAGAACGGATGAAGAGTTCAGAAATGCCATCGATGAAATTCGGGCGCACACCGACAAGCCTTTTGGCATCAACTTGATTGTCAATAAATCAAATGTCAAGTACAAGAAGCAGTTGCAAACTTGCATTGAAAAGCGGGTTGATTTCATCATCACTTCATTGGGTAGCCCAGAAGAATGCATCGAAGCAGCCAAGCCGCTTGGCATAAAGGTGTTTTGCGATGTGATTGACTTGAAGTATGCCTTGAAAGTACAAGCTTTGGGAGCAGACGCCGTGATTGCTGTGAACGCCGAAGCAGGTGGGCATTGCGGAAACGTGCCCGGCAAAGACTTGGTCCCCATGTTAGTGGAAGCATTGGACATCCCCGTGATTTCAGCCGGCGGCGTATCGAAAAGTAGCGACGTAAAACAGGCTCTTGCCCTAGGTGCTGCAGCGGTTTCAGTCGGCACTGTATTCATTGCAAGCGATGAATCACCCGTCTCGTCTGACTACAAGCAAGCATTGGTCGACTACGGCGCCAAGGACATCGTGCTAACCACCAAGATGTCAGGCAGCCACCTCACTGTAATCAATACACCTTATGTGCAGTCTATCGGAACGGAGGCTTCTTGGCTGGAGCGTTTGATGAAACGCAATAAAAGGCTCAAGAAATACATCAAGATGTTCATCGCGCTGCGCGGAATGAAAGCCATTGAAAATGCTGCCAACAAGGCCACTTACAAGACCGTTTGGGTAGCTGGCCCGAGCATTGAAGGGGTGCATGCTATCGATCCCGTCGGCGCCATCGCGGATCGGCTGACAAGCGATCTTTAAGCCTTTAAGAATCATTCTACATCTTTGCGCCCTCATTTCCAAATGATGAAAGCCTTACTAGTCAACGCATTGATACTTATACTTTGGTCCACAACGGCCATGGCACAGCTATCCTTTGACGATATTCGGTACGAGGATATTCCAAGGGAGAGGATTCGGGACTACATTATGACACAGCGAAATCAAGCTGAGGTTGATCGCTTCTCAGAATTGCAAGCATCCTGTGAAGACCTTGAAAAGCTTGAAGACTTCGAAGGGTTTTACCATTACGAGAAGAAATACCTTGTCAAACTACCCTTGACTCAAGTCTGGAGTGCGTACAAACGGGCAAACCCAACGGAGGCCTGGACCACAAAAAAGAGCACCTGTGGCTTGATGTATGAGCGCGCAAGTGATCGCATCGTCTATCCCACAGATACCGTGAATGGCGTCACCATTGGTCAAATTCTATACATGGACCTCAACTTGATCCAAGGTCTCTACCACATGGCTACCGCTTTCGAAATCACCAAGGTGGAAGACGAGTCTGGCGTTTTTGAGGTTTCTTACTTAGAAAGGGGGTTTGCCGAAGGCAAGCAGATCGTTCGGATGTACGAAACGGACAAGGGCTACACGCGGATTGTCCACCAAACCTTCATGCGAAGTGGTAGAAAATTCAGGGACAAGGTGCTGTACCCTTATTTCCACAATAGGCTCATCAATTCCTTTCACCGGAAAATGAAGCACTTGGCTTTCAGACTTTCCGAACCTATCGCCGGCTGATACCACGGCGCAGTTTCCGCTCCAAATCTTAGTTTTGGCGGATGAGACCAATCGCACTTATTACTGGCGCTACCGCTGGCTTCGGAGAAGCCATTGCCAAAAAGTTTGCCCAACACGGATACGACCTTATCATCACGGGAAGGCGTAAGGAACGTCTTGAGGTGTTCAAAGCATCCCTCGAGGCGAATCAAAAAATCGAAGTGCTCACGCTTTGTTTCGACGTACGCGACCGCGCCATTACCACCCACACTTTGACCTCACTCCCTGACCGTTGGAACAAGGTAGACGTGCTGGTAAACAACGCCGGATTGGCCAGCGGAATGGACCACATTGAATCTGGAGATATCGACGATTGGGACCGGATGATCGACACGAATGTCAAAGGATTGCTCTATGTTTCTAGGGCGATACTCCCCGGTATGGTGGAGCGCGGAAAAGGACATGTCATCAACATAGGTTCTACGGCGGGCAAAGAGGTGTATGACAAA
Organism: uncultured Flavobacteriales bacterium; assembly: GCA_943788725.1. Classification (GTDB taxonomy): domain Bacteria; phylum Bacteroidota; class Bacteroidia; order Flavobacteriales_G; family Salibacteraceae; genus SHAN690. The sequence goes on from CALSRJ010000001.1 coordinate 442,926, forward strand.
GGCAATGTGTACTGCGCGAGCAAGCACGCCGTAGATGCTATCACGAAAGGCATGCGGATCGATCTACTGGGTAAAGGAATCAAGGTTACGCAGATCGCCCCAGGCGCCGCTGAAACTGAATTTAGTGAAGTCCGCTTTCATGGGGATAGTGTCCGTGCTAAGTCCGTGTACAATGGATACCAACCCATGGCAGCCGAGGACATCGCTACCTTAACCTACTACGTGACTACCCTTCCCCCGCATTTGTGCGTGAACGATTTGGTGGCGACCAGCATCTCACAAGCTAACAGCTATTACATCCACCGCGAGTCCTAAGGCATAGTGCAGCGATTAGGGATGTCGCTCTTTACCAGGGCATCCAATGCACGAAAACGATTTGTTCCACGTGCATTGCCAATGCTGCGGCCATCTGCTCTGGTGATCGGCGTCAATCCACCCATCGTGCCTGTGGCAAATGCGATGTCTGCCGTATAGAGCTCTGTGAGGCTAATGTCGGTCTCTCGGCAATCCCAGTCGTTTTGGCGCGCTACGTCCATTACGTGCCCCCTAGTGATGCCAGGGAGGCAAGCTACAGGCCTGGGCGTCCACAGCACATCATCCTTAATAAGGAAGACATTCGTATCGTTGAGCTCAGCGATGAAGCCGTTTTCGTCCAACATAATTGCGGCATCTACCCCCGCCACGTTGGCTTGCACTTTGGCGAGGATGTTATTCAGCAAATTATTGTGATGGATCTTCGAGTCGAGGAACTGCGGGGCATTTCTTCGTTGAGAAGAGGTAATGACCTCAATGCCTTGGGCATTGTCATAGACCATTGGTTTCCACTCGGCCAAGACGATGAGCACAGGTCCCGACTGATTCAAACGTGGATCCATACCGCTCGTGACCTTCACACCGCGCGTCAAGGTCAAGCGAATATGAACTTCGTCTTCCATACCATTGGCTGTGAGCGTGGTGCGTATTGCATCCCGGATGAAGGTTTCCGTTGGTACCTCTTGAAAGGCAAGCGCATGCGCAGAGTCAAACATGCGCTGAAGGTGTTTGTCCAAATGGAGAATCCCTTCTCGATAGACCCTTAAACCTTCCCAAACGCCATCGCCTCCTTGCACGGAAGAATCAAACACAGAGACCCTGGCTTCATTTCTAGGCTTTAGTCCTTCTCCTACAAAAATCTGCAGGTTCGCATTTCTCGGGTCGTATTGTTGTAGCATATCAGATGGTTTCGAATGATTTTAAGTAGTCGTAATACTCCAAAGCTTCCGCTAACAGCGATCGATACCTGGGCTCCACTTCCACTGGATGCTCTGTTCTTTTTTGAAGGCCCGAAGATGCGTGAACGTTTGCATACCAATACTTGGCCCAAACGCCGTCTTGTGGAAGAGCGCCGGGTTCCCAACTGAGCATACCTGCTTGAAAGGGAATATCTAATTGTAAGCAGAGCAACCGCATTGCCCGCTCTGGATCGCGCAATACATTGCTGGAATCCACGACAATGGGTGTGCTTGCACTTTTTAGTAGGTCATACATTTCCGCTTGTTCGCGAACGGCAATATCCACCATTGAAATATCAGGGATGACCTTGGTAAACGATGCAATCATCAGGCTTGGATGCCGAATTAAAAAAACAGGCGTCAGTTGGCTCAACCTCATCGGATCCACTCCTTCCATATGATGGGGCATGCTTTTGACGAACAACTCATCCGTGCTGCGCTGACGAAAAATGAGATCAGAAAAAATCGCTTCAGGTTCAGTCGGCATAACGCGCATCACTTCATCGGCACCGGGGTGATCCTTTTGCGTACGCCGGAGGTAATACGCATAAAAAGGCTCATCGATCACGTCGCAGCTTTCGCGGTGGGCAAATGCGTACATCATCGCAGTGCTTATGTTTCGTGGACCGGATAGAAGATGGATGCCTTTCATTGGATGCACAATGATAAATCAGTCGCCGCATCCAAGTATGTTTGTGGCATGAATTTGTTCGACAAGATTAGCGAGACGGCGGCATTCCTTCAAACAAAAGGCTTTGAAGGCGCTGATCTGGGCATCGTGTTGGGCACTGGGCTCGGTAAACTACTCGAACGGGTTGAAGACCAATTTGCCATCGACTACCACGATATTCCGCATTTCCCTTTGTCAACGGTCGAATTCCATGCAGGTAGACTCATCATTGGCACACTAGCTGGCAGGCGCGTGATTCTGATGCAAGGTCGTTTTCACGCCTATGAAGGTTACTCCATGGAAGTAGTTGCCTTTCCCATTAGGGTCTTGCAACGACTAGGCATTCAACACCTCTTTCTGTCCGGCGCAGCAGGCGCCATGAACCTTGATTGGAGAAAAGGCGACTTGATGATGCTATCCGACCACATCAACCTCCAACCGTCCAATCCTTTGATCGGGCCAAACGACGAACGCTTAGGGCCGCGCTTTCTCGATATGAGCGCTGCGTATGATGCAGAGACACGTCAACATTTTCGCACAGCAGCTAGAGGATCAGACACAACCCTCCATGAAGGTATCTACGTTTCGGTTCCGGGTTCCATGCTTGAAACGGCAGCGGAATATCGCTTTCTGCGAACCATCGGCGCTGATGCTGTTGGCATGAGTACAGTTCCTGAGGTAATCGCAGCAAGGCATGGAGGCATGCGCGTATCTGCGATTGTAGTGCTCACAGATGAATGCGACCCAGACAACCTTCAGCCCATTGACATTCCTGAATTGCTTGCCGTGGCGAGTTCGGCTGAGGAAAAACTAATTGATCTGCTCTTGCAGGCAATACCAGCACTCTGATGCCTAACGACCGCTTCGATTTCAAAGAGTTCAGTATTGTTCAATCTGGGGCAGCCTTCAAAGTGGGCACCGACGGCTGTTTGCTAGGAGCCTGGACAGACGTTAGCGGAGCCGAGCGCATCCTAGACATTGGGACAGGCTCGGGAGTCATTGCCTTGATGCTCGCACAGCGGTCCAATACCGCCATTCAGGCCATTGATATTGACGTCTCAAGTGCCGAACAGGCCTTGCGCAACGTTCGCCAAAGTCCATGGTCAAAGAGAATAGATGTCCATCACCTCGCTCTACAAAACCTCAAGGCTGCAGATGAAGGCTTCGACCTTATGGTGTGCAATCCTCCATTTTTCAAGGCCTCTACCCTATCTGGGAATGTGCGTAAGGACACCGCACGGCATGAAGAACAACTTGGTTTGACCACCCTTTTAAACTGCTGCCGGAAGCTTGCCTCTGAATCTGGGCGGCTTTGCATCGTAATTCCGAGTCATCGATTGGAAGACATTCTGCGGTGCGCAATGGATACTGGTTGGCATCGCTCCAGGCAGTTGAACATTCGTCCCGTCAGCGGCAAATCCATCAACCGAATCCTCCTTGAGTTTCAAGTGGACGTGCCCGTTAAAATGCAGGAGGAAGAGTGCTTACTCTACGACCCACACCCCGTGTATTCACATCGGATTTTGGCCCTTCTCCGCCCCTACTATTTGCACCTCTAGTTCTTAATAAATCTTAATAAAGGCCAATTGGAATCGTCCTTGGATAGACTGGGGAAATTCAAATTAAACAGCATGAAAAAGTACATGATCACCGCTGTGGCGACCCTCATCTTAGGGTCGGTCAGCTTGGCTCAAAGCCAACCCCTCGTCCACTCTCAGTACAAACCCAAGCGTCCTGTGAAGCCTGTGATGGCTCAAATGAAGACGGATCTTGACCTAAGCGACATCCAGTATGCAAGCATTGTCGAAGCCAATCAAACGTTCGCTGTAGAACGGACGAAGGTGGAACGAGATGAAAACGGGCAACCTCAGAAAGATGAGATGCGCAAGTTGAAAAAGGCACATCACCAAGAGGTAATGGCCGTGCTTACGCCAGAGCAGCGAACCAAAGCTGCCGAACTGCGAAGGAAACGAAGTCCGCAACGCCTAGACGCAACAGAACGCGGGCCTAGAACAGAACACAAGTAAGCACCCCTATCACGATAAGCGAACCAGTTGGTTCGCTTTTTTTTTGCCCATTAGGAGTTCACATCATAATTCCTTTCTTTGAGCCTATGCCAGTACACGCTCTCCATCCCGAAACCTGGGTCGACCAGTATGGCAATCAATTGTTGGGCTATGCTGCGAAGCGCGTTCCCGAACGCGACGTCGCCCGCGACCTTGTGCAGGACACCTTTGTAACGGCGATTCGCACCAAGGAAAAGTATCGTGGAGAAATTTCGGAGAAGAACTGGCTGTACCTGATCCTCAAGAGTAGGATCCTAGACCATTACAAAAAGAAGAAGGAAACCCTTGCCTCCGATATCGGAAGCGAAGAAAAGGACGACCCGTTCTTCGACCAAAAAGGAAATTGGCTGCAGGACAAGCTGCCGAAAGAATGGACCACCGACAAGATGATTCGCAACGATGAATTCATGTCGATTTTTGAGCGGTGCAGGCAAAACTTGAAAGAAATTCAACGCATGGTATTCACGATGAAATACGTGGATGGAGAAGATTCTGAAGTAATTTGTAAGGAATTAGAAATATCCCCGTCCAACTACTGGGTGCTGGCGCACAGGGCTAAACTGAGCTTACGTCAATGCATAGAAACAAATTGGTTTAAACAATGATGACCTGTAAAGAAGCTACCGAAGCAAGCGTTCGCAAATCTCAAGGCAGAGTTTCCTTCAAGGAACGCCTTGACGTCGCGCTGCACTTATTAGCTTGCAAGTACTGCAGGTTGTTTGCCAAGCAGCAAGCATGGCTCGACCAGTTCCTCTCCAAGGAAAGCCAAAGCGCAGACCGGCTCACGGATGAAGAGAAGTCTACCATACAAACAAACATCAACAATCCTCAAATATCTTAATCAATCAATTCCAAGTAATATGAGCAATCAATCGAAGCGAAATCTAGGTGCTATCATCACCGGAACCATTATGTCAGGAGCCCTTTTGGGAACCACCACTGCAAACGCAACAGATATCTTTAACTACGATGACCTCGGCTCAGGAGCTGAACTTCGTTCTGATCTTCTCGACGCGTCCAATACTGGATTCAAATCTCCCGAAGCCAAGTGCGGCGAAGGAAAGTGTGGCGATGAGAAAGCCGAAACCAAAGCTGCAGACCACAAATGTGGAGAAGGTAAGTGTGGCGAAGAAAAGGCAAGCGCCAAAGAAGAGAGCAGCGAAGCAAAAGCAGCTGAGCACAAGTGTGGAGAAGGTAAGTGCGGTGAAGGTAAATGTGGTGGCGACGACAAGAAAGAAGAGAAGAAGAACCCAGACGCAGATCCTAAGTGATCAACGTCCTGAAATAAAATAGGTCCAGGCAGTCTTGTCTGGACCTTTTATGTGCATGAACCAACACGTAGGCATAGGATATCGCAAGGACTTCGGTTCAGCCTTTCTGAATTCAGAAGAGGTTCACCCGGCATTTGTGGAAATCGCACCTGAGAACTGGATCGATGTAGGTGGCTATTGGAAGCGGCAATTGCAAAAGGTAGCCGAACGATACCCTATTTACAGCCATGGACTCTCCCTTTCTGTTGGAAGCCCCGACCCTATTGACCGTGGTTTCTTAAAACAAGTCAAAGCTTTTCTGGAAGAATGGAATGTTCAGATTTACTCTGAACACCTGAGCTATAGCAAATGCGACAACGCACACCTCTACGACCTCTTGCCGATTCCCTTTCGCGAAGACGCGGTGAAGCACGTTTCCGAGCGCATTCGTGAAGTACAGGATTTTCTCGGCCGTAAGCTGGTCATCGAGATCGTGAGTTACTACACGCCAGTTGCTGCAGAAATGACGGAAGTAGAATTCATCAATGCCATCTTACAAGAGGCGGATTGCGAATTACTCTTCGACATCAACAATATTTATGTCAATGGATTCAACCACGGGTACGACCCGAAAGCATTCATTGACCAATTAGACACTTCACGGGTTCGGTACATACACATGGCCGGACACGAAAAGGTCAGCGATGATTTGATCATCGACACGCACGGTCAACCCATCATCGATCCGGTGTACGACCTCTTTGAACATGCGATTAAAAAATTGAACGGCCCTGTCCCCGTTCTGTTGGAGCGCGACTTCAACATTCCTGAAATGAAGGAATTGCAATACGAAATGGACAGATTGGAAGCCATCTGCACACAAACTTGGGATCATGCCACACTTGAAAGATGAGACCCATGAGCAGCAATCGCTGCTCGCCAAGTACACCCGCGACGGCATTGAGCCGGAGATGATCGGTGTTACCGATGGCAGGCTACACCACTACCGTCGACTGGTATTCAACGTCATTCGCGAATCCCTTTCCAGCACCTACCCCCTCACGGTAAACCTCTTAACCCAAAAAGAATGGGGCGTGCTTTGCCAGGAATTTTTCGAATCCCATGATTGTGTGCATCCGCAAGTGTGGAGGATGCCCGAAGAACTCATCGGTTATATAGCAGAACACCGGCAAGACTTACATGAGCGCTACCCTCAACTAGAGGACCTCTTGCAACTGGAATGGTTAGAAGCCGAATACTACATGATGAAGGATCGGTCTTTTCCAGAAGGAAGCACCCAAGATCCGATCGAAGCGCCTTGGAATTTGAATCCCGAATCTGAGATTGCGTCCTTTTCCTACCCTGTGCACGTCAAGAACGCACGTTTTATATCGTCTACCGATCAGGGAAACTACTACTGTTTGATCTTTCGACAACCCACTTCGGGCAAGGTGAAGTTCATGAACCTCTCCCCTTTCTTGGCTTGGTTGATCGCTACCCTCAAAGCAGATGCCTCCTCGTCACCTCGAGACCTCTTCCCCGTCATCGCGAAGGAATTTGGCGTCGATGACGAAGCATTGCTCAAGGAACAACTGAGCCAATTCTTCAAGAAGTTGAAGTCAGACGAAATGGTTCGATAAGCTGAACTCTTCGTTACTTCGCACTTCTTCTTTCTACCCATATCTGTTAACCACTCATGTCCGTGAACAAACTCGACCTGAAGCGATATGCCCAACTCTTTGTTCAAGCATTAAGGGGCGGTGGTGATCACGAGTACACTAAGGGAAGCATCAATAAGGCAATCTTTCTGCTAGCGGTACCTATGATCGCTGAGATGCTCATGGAATCTCTGTTTGCGGTGGTGGACGTGTACTTCGTATCTAAAGTGAGTGTCAATGCCGTCGCCACGGTAGGCTTGACTGAATCGGTGCTCTTTATTATTTATTCTATTGCTGTAGGACTGAGCATGGCCGTCACCGCCATTGTCTCGCGAAGAGTTGGAGCGAAGCAACCTAAGCGCGCTTCAGACGCTGCTTTTCAAGCCATCATCATTGCCGTCGGCATCGGCATTTTACTCGGGGTCTCAGGGTTGTATTTTGCTGGAGACATTCTCTCTTTGATGGGAGGAGAGCCTGAACTGATCGCTGAGGGCGTGAGCTATGCAGAGATCATGTACGCAGGAAACATCAGTATCATACTGCTTTTCATGATCAATGCCATTTTTAGAGGCGCCGGAGATCCAGCTATCGCGATGCGGTCTCTCTGGTTGGCCAATGGCTTCAATATCATCCTTGACCCTTTGCTCATCTTCGGAATTGGCATCTTCCCAGAAATGGGAGTTGCAGGCGCTGCAGTGGCTACGACTACCGGTCGTTCTATCGGCGTTCTCTATCAGCTTTACCACCTCTTCAACGGATCCTCTATCATCCGGTTGGGAATTGAAAACTTAGTGCTGCGCTGGAAAACCATCAGGGAGATCTTCGCTATTTCCTTCGGAGGGGTGGCTCAATTCCTAATCGAATCTGCTAGTTGGATCTTTCTGGTACGTGTTGTTAGCTTTTTTGGGACTGAAGCTTTGGCAGGCTATACCATTGCCTTTCGGGTGATCGTTTTTACCCTACTTCCTAGCTGGGGAATGGCAAATGCTGCGGCCACTTTGGTAGGTCAGAATTTAGGTGCAAAGCAGCCAGAACGCGCTGAAATATCCGTTTGGAGAACCGCGATGTACAATGCACTATTTCTCGTTTTGGTGTCAAGTATCTTCTTCATTTTCTCTGCAGACATCCTCCGATTCTTCACAGATGAAGTGGCAGTGCGCGACATCGGAACCTCAGCACTTCGCATCATTTGCGCTGGATACATTTTCTTCTCCTATGGAATGGTGATTAGTCAGGCTTTTAATGGTGCAGGCGATACCAAAACCCCGATGTGGATCAGCTTGATTGTTTTCTGGATCGTACAGATTCCGCTCGCTTATTATTTAGCCGTGGAATTGGATTGGAAGAGCGATGGAGTATTCTTCTGCATCGCTTTCGCCCATTCGCTTTACGCCATCATTGCCATCATCCTCTTCAGGCGAGGTAAATGGAAATTGAAAGAAGTAGATTAAGGGCATTTCGGAGGTGCAATTTTCGATTGTTACCTTTGCCGAGTTCATTCAAAACCAGCAAAGCATGCCCCATTTTGTTCCTGTTACCCTCTTTTTCAAACTGGAATCCGCAATCCGAATGCTTCTCCGCTAAAGGCTGAGAGCGCTAGGTAGCATGCATTGGGCAAACCCAAACATAACCTTTCTCAAGGCTGCGCGCATCGCGGACTGGCATCCCTATGTTCGCACGTTTAATCAATCCGCTTCTTTTAGCGGATGGAAAAGCCATCATATCTCTGAACGCCATAATAGTTAGCCCATGGAAATGCAACCAAAACTCATCAACCAACAAAGCGGTCGAGACGACGTGTACTCAGACCGACGCATCGTCGATTTCTTGCACACCCATTTAGAAGACTACGGCGATCCGAAGGAGGACATCCAACGATGCCTTGACTACGTGCACGAGCGCGGAGGTTTTGTCCTACTCGGAATCGTAGAAGACGAAATCATAGGAGTAGTGATCATCAACGAGACCGGCATGAGCAAATTCATTCCAGAGAACATCTTGGTGTACATCGCTATGGACAAGCGTTTTCGTGGTAAGGGTTTTGGAAAGGATTTAATGTCTAATGCCATCAAGCTGTGCAAAGGAGACATCGCACTGCACGTGGAGCCCGACAATCCGGCGAAATTTCTCTATGAAAAACTCGGCTTCTCAAATAAGTACCTCGAGATGCGATTGAAGCGTTGACTTAGCGCTACCTTCCGCATACAATCTATAACGCATCCAACGATGGACAACACACTTAAGCATTTCAGAAGAGACCTCCACGCCCACCCAGAATTGAGCGGGCATGAGCGTGAGACCCAGAAGCGGATCAAAGCATTTCTGGCGGACCAAGGCATCACACACGGCAAAGACGTTGGGCGCTTTGGAACATTGTATCACTTCTATTTTGGCGACGGCCCTCACCTGCTCGTTCGGGTAGACATCGATGCCTTGGCAATTCAGGAGGTCAACACCTTTGAGCACCGCTCGTTGACGGAAGGCCTTTCGCACAAATGCGGACACGACGGGCACACCACCATCGGCGTAGGTTTGGCGATGCGGTTGCAGAATGAACCGCTTGAGCACGGTGCGGTGACCTTGCTGTTTCAGCCTTCGGAAGAAAACGGTGAAGGCGCCCAAGGAGTGTTGAAAGACCCTCAATTTGACCCGGAGGAGTACGACTACGCGGTAGCCTTGCATAACATACCAGGCGAATCCCTGCATGAAGTGCTTTGGAAGCACGACAATTTCACGCCAGCAGTGCAGAGCTTGATCCTACGGTTGACGGGGAGAACCTCGCACGCTGCCGAACCTTTGAAAGGTGAAAACCCAACATATGCCATAGCGGAGATTGTCACCGAAGCATTGAGATTAGAAGAAACAGATGAGAAGCACTCCAACTACCGTCTGATCACCCCCGTTTTCACTGAAATAGGATCGAAAGACTATGGCATATCTGCCGGGTATGGAGAAATCCACTTCACGATTCGCAGTTGGCATCAAACAGACATGGAAGCAGCTACCAACGATTTCATGAATGAAGTACAGCGCATCGCAGACGAGCATAGATTGCGCTTGGAGTCTGAGATTGTCGCCGTGTTTGCTTCCAATCAAAACCATGAAGATGTGGTCAAAGCTATCACCGATTCGGCCAAACAATTGGGTCTAGACATGACCGAACGCAGCGAACCCTTTCCATGGGGTGAGGATTTTGGCTTGTTTACCCAGCGGATTCCGGGAGCCATGTTTGGACTGGGATCCGGAAAGAACACTCCTGCCTTGCACAACCCCGACTATGACTATCCAGACGAACTCACCCCAACGGGTGTGAACCTGTTTTATCAAATCGCAAAAACCATCTGTTCTAGTGTTTGAAACATCTAACATAAACCTCAAGAAAGCCGCGTTAAAAAACAACCTTTCTTTCATCCAAAACCTCATTGGCGAGGACTGCAAAATGAGCAGCGTAGTAAAGGGAAACGCATACGGTCACGGGATTGAGGAATACGTTGTAATGGCAGAGGAATGTGGCGTAAACCATTTTTCCGTCTATAGCACCGATGAAGCCCAGAGGGTTTTCAACGTGAAAAACACGAACACGTCGATCATGATCATGGGCTCGGTTGACGACGACGGCTTAGCCTGGGCCATCGACAATGACATTGAAGTTTGGGTATTTGACGAAGAACGACTCAACAAGGCGCTTCAATTGGCCGAAAACCTCAGGAAGAAAGCCAAACTCCACATTGAAATTGAAACGGGCATGTACCGCACGGGCTTTGAGAATGGAGAGATAAAAAACGTCATCCAAACCCTCCAAGGCAATCTTGAGCACCATACTCTGGTCGGTATTTGCACCCATTTTGCTAGCGCCGAAAGCATCAGCAACTACTATCGAATCAAGGAGCAGATCAAGCGGTTCAAGCGGGTGTTGAAGCAATTTGAAAAAGCTACCCTTCATCCTGTTTATCGCCACGCTTGCTGTTCTGCAGCGCTGCTCCGTTTTCCCGAGATGCGAATGGACATGGTTCGCGTTGGGATTCTGCAATACGGCTTTTGGCCCAGCACAGAAACCTTCATCGATTACACGCAGAAAAACAAAACCATGGACGAGCCGCTCCACCGCATCATCAGCTGGAAGAGCCATGTCATGAGCGTCAAGCATGTGAAGACAGGTGAATACATTGGTTACGGAACCTCCTACCTTGCCCAAAGCGACACCAAGATCGGTATTGTGCCGGTTGGGTATGGACATGGCTTTGCGCGTTCCTTGAGCAACCAAGGGCGCGCCTTGATCAACGGAATTCGCGTGGCTGTCATTGGCACGGTCAACATGAATAGCCTAGCGGTTGATCTTTCAGAAGTAGAATCGGTAAAAAAGGAGATAGCGTGACCTTGATCGGACGGGACGGTGAATTGGATGTGTCCGTGGCGTCTTTCAGCGAGGCTACCAATCAATTGAATTACGAATTGCTCACACGACTTCCTATGCACATACCGCGCATTGTGGTATAAACAACAACCATGGCTTTCATCACATTTGATCAGAACAAACTCAAACACAATTATCAGTTTCTCGACGCATTTTTTGGCGAGCGGGAAATAGAATGGGCGATTGTATCGAAATTGCTCTGTGGCAACTACGAATACGTAAAAATCCTTTGCGAAACCGGTATCAAAGAGATATGCGATTCGCGCATCAGCAATTTGAAATTGGTCAAGGAGATCGCGCCTGATATTCAAACGGTGTACATCAAACCTCCTGCAAAAAGGAGCATCAAGAGCATCGTGCAGTACGCTGACGTAAGCTTCAACACCCAATTCGAGACGATCAAATGGTTGAGCTCCGAAGCTAAGCGCCAAAACAAGCTCCATAGGATCGTCATCATGGTAGAGATGGGTGATTTGCGTGAAGGTGTCCTCGGTGAGGATTTGGTAGACTTTTATAAGAGTGTGTTTAAGCTACCTAATATTGAGGTGGTCTCCTTTGGCACCAATCTCAATTGCCTCCACGGAGTCATGCCTTCACATGACAAACTCATCCAGCTGAGCTTGTACAAACAACTAGTAGAAGCTAAGTTCAACCGGAAAATACCTTGGGTTAGCGGAGGAACGAGTGTTGTGATTCCACTCATCCTCAATCATCAACTTCCTAAAGGGATCAATCACTTTCGAATTGGTGAGTCGCTCTTCAATGGCCACAATCTCTTCACTGGCGAAGTGATCGACGGCATGCAAGATGACATCATCAAGCTCTATGCGGAGGTGATAGAACTCATCGAAAAACCCATGGTCCCGATCGGTGACTTAGACACCAACCCTTCAGGGGAGACGTTTGATGTGGACGAAGATGACTATGGAAAAACATCTTACCGGGCAATCCTGGACTTGGGACTCTTGGACGTTTCTCCCGAATTTCTAATCCCGATCTCAGGAGATTTGGAGATCATTGGCGCCAGTTCAGACATGATTGTGTTGGACATGGGGGAAGAGACCAAACTCAAGGTGGGAGACCTGGTACCCTTCAAATTGAAGTACATGGGCGCCCTAGCCCTAATGAGTTCCGACTACATCGAAAAGAAAGTAGTTTAACGGACAACAACGCACCGTCGGCTTACACGCTTCCCGTTTTCTAACGACACATTTAGGATATAGACCCCTTCGTTCAAGCCATCCAACTCCAAACGTTCCGCAGGATATTGGCAGTGCTTGGAACGTACCCTTCTACCCGACATGTCCAAGATTTCAATGTGCTCGATGCTTTCACCTTGGGTACTCACCCAAATTTGGTTATCCGCAGGATTGGGATAGACCAATACCGAAGGCATGGCTGCTATCTCCGCAGCACCCACTCCAACCGTATCTGTCATGTTATCTTCAAGGGATGGCGTGATGTAGGTGAAGTTAGTATCGTTTACCGGAATGTAATCGCGTCCTAAGAAACGTAGCCGGTATGGATCTAAATAATCCGTTGAAACGAATGAGGGTGTCTCATCCAGTATCTCCGCGAGAACCGAGTACCGCTCACCTGGGTAGATGATCAAGGTGTCGGCAGCATAGGGCTGGTCCAGCACCCTTCCATCCGAGGTATGCACCACCGCGTTCAATGCACTTGGGAAGATGATGCGATTTACGCGATAGCCTACATTCATGAAGCGCAACAAGTGCTGATCGCCGATGGTTCCGTTGATTTGAATGTTGGTGTCGGTATAGTTCATCGAGCGGTTCTTCCCGTTGATCAGGAAGAGGTCGGGTGCGTAGGTAGTAAACCCACCAATGGCAGTATAATCCGCATTCCACCTTGAATCAAGGTCGCTGAGCAGGTAGGCGTGCTGGCGATCATAGGTGGGGCCGTTGGTGTAGATGCGGTTGCTACTGTCTGCCGGATAAACGATGACCATTCCATACATACCCAAGGCAAGATGCAAAGTTGTAGTGACGTGGCAGTGATAGAGAAAATTACCCGCGTGGGTAGCCTTGAAGCGGTAGGTAAAGGACTGATTGGTCAAGACGAAGTCAGAGGTGTGCGGCACCCCATCGTTAGCCTGATCTACGTCGAGGCCGTGGAAGTGAATGGTATGCCCTTCCATGGAAGGGTTGATCATTTCTACGTGAATGCTGTCGCCTTCTTTTGCATAAATGGTTGGTCCGGGAAGCACGATAGTAGGGTTTGCATTGGTGTAACCAAAGCCCCAAAACGGCAATGAGATGGTCGTATTGGAATCGGTGATGAAGTCGGCTACGCCGTCCATTAGGGACACCAGGGAATATTGCTTTAACGGTTGAGCAGCAGCTGGCCCGGCTAACAACAGAGAAAGGAACGCTATGGTCAATGCTCTATTCATGGATGTGCATATGCATCATCATTCCGCCCGGATAGTTTCCTCCGATGGTGGTGGTGACCAAATTGTGGTTGTGTACGGGGAACATGCCCGGTTTGTCAGGCACCAATTGCACCGTGACCGATTCGCCCGGCGCCATGCCGTAGGAGTCCTTTACCCAGCCGATATAGTGAGGATGCATACTTGCCTCCAAAATGGTGACATGGTAGCCGTGCCAATGGGGAAAGTGGTGCAAGTAACCAGCATTGGTCATGTGCACTATGATGGTGTCTCCGACGCTTGCTTCGATGAAGGACATGGTGTCTTTTAAGGTTCTCGGAAAGCCTTTGCCGTTGATCGTGAATGCCTCGGGGTTGTATGCTCTCCTATCGTAAACCCCACCTTCGGCGATTGCCTTGATCCACTCCTCATCATGCTCGGTAAAAACGGCGTAAAATTCAGGGCCGGTAAAATCACTGACAACGAGCATTCCTCCTAGCCCCAGCGCTCGATGGTCTTGGGTCGGATCTTCGTAGAGGTAGGTTCCCGGTTGATCAAAAGTGACCGTCCACTCCTCTGTTTCATCCGCTGCAATGCGATCGATGCCCCCATAGCCTTCAACTTGAAAGGCGCAGGTAAAGTCGCTTCGATTGGTCACGTGAAAAGTCACCTCCTCCCCTGTTTGAAAGCGCAGCACGGCATTGGATGAATCAAACTGATCGCTCGTGTTAAACGTGAAGTAGGGCATGTCATAGTTCCCATTGGTCACCCCTCCTTCTACGATGAACAGTTCAACGGTTTGTTGGGCCCAAACGGGTATGGTGAAAAACGTCAATAGGAGGACTAACCATCGCATACATTCAAAATTACGAGTCTTAAGGGCACATATCCTGAAAGCGTCAAAAGTCAAATTTGTTTAGATTTGATGTAGGTACATTTAGTTTCACCCACACGTCGACGCAGTGTATGGATAGAAAATCATTCATCAAATCCTTTGGAGCGCTCTCGGCCCTTTCTTTGATCAGCATGAGACTTAGAGACATTGAGAATTTAGCGCAGACCTTTGCGCGCACTGAGCGCACGCCAGTGTTGTTTGTCGGACACGGAAATCCGATGAATGCCATAGAGGATAACGTGCACAGCAGGGCTTGGAAGGAAGTAGCCAAGGACCTACACCCCCAACTGATCCTCTGCATTTCGGCGCATTGGGAATCGAGAGGCACCTACATCACAGGCGATGCACACCCCAAGACCATTCATGATTTTGGAGGATTTCCGCAAGCATTGTTTGACGCCAACTACCCCACTCCTGGTTCACCCGAGACAGCCACTTTGATTCAACAGCAGATCCAAGAACCGGAGGTACACCTGACCGATCGGTGGGGATTGGATCATGGAACGTGGTCGGTACTTCTACAGATGTTTCCGTCGGCTGATATTCCCGTGCTTCAAATGAGCATGGATCGTACGCTCTCACCAGCGCAGATGTATCAATTGGGCAAGCAGCTCGCATTTTTGAGAAGCCGGGGCGTGTTGATCATGGGAAGCGGCAACATTGTACACAACCTGGGCATGGTGCGTTGGGGCGACGATCCGGAGCCCTACGATTGGGCCGTGGAGTTTGATAACAAGGTAAAGGAGCTCATTGACCGACGAGACCATGCTGCTCTAATCCGCTACCGGGACCTCGGGAGAGCGGCTCAGTTGAGCGTTCCCACGCCAGACCACTACCTGCCCTTACTCTACACCTTAGGCTTACAGGAGAAGGCTGAGGAGGTTTACTACTTCAACGAAACGATGGCCTTTGGTTCTGGTAGCATGCGGAGTTTCGTCATCACCTAGCGTTAAGCGCCATCAGCATGCGCTCCATTATTAATACATTTAGTGTCGCTATCCCGGAAACTAGATGAGCTAATGTGGTTTCCGAAATTCGTTATCAAGAAGTTGTACTTAATTGAAAATGAAAATACTACTGACCGGTGCAACCGGATACATAGGAAAAAGATTATTGCCTGTTTTAATTGAAGCAAGACATGAAGTAGTGTGCTGCGTTCGCGATAAGAAGAGGTTTGATGTTCCCGAATCTTTAATAGAAAAGATATCAGTAATCGAAATTGATTTTTTGGACGAAACTACCCTGGATCGGGTCCCAAAAGATATTGAAGGTGCGTATTATTTGATTCATTCCATGTCATCTTCTAAGGACTACAAATCCTTAGAACACGCCTCTGCTATAAATTTTAAAAAATCGCTTGAAGGCTCAGCTATAAAACATGTTATCTACCTTAGTGGAATTGTAAATGAAACTCAATTGTCTGAGCATTTGAGTTCGCGCAAAGATGTTGAACTTGAACTTGAAAAAGGAGCGTATAATTTCACCACGCTTAGAGCAGGAATAATTATTGGCTCAGGAAGTGCATCCTTTGAAATAATCAGGGATCTAGTGGAAAAACTTCCTTTCATGATTACTCCTAAATGGCTAATGACAAAATGCCAGCCGATTGGCGTTTCAAATGTGATTGACTTTTTATCAAAATCTTTGTTTAATTCAAAAACCTACAATAATAATTATGATATCGGTGGACCTGATGTGCTTTCGTATAAAGAAATGCTTCTCGGATTTGCTAAAATCAGGAAACTAAAACGTGTTATATGGGTTGTCCCAGTTATGACACCAAAGCTTTCTTCGTATTGGTTATATTTTGTAACGTCCACATCTTACAAACTCGCGGTGAGCCTAGTGCATAGCATGAAAATTGAAGTGGTATGTCGAGATAATGCCATTAATTCAATTCTTGGAGTTGAGCCAATTGGTTATCAAGAAGCCCTTAAAAATGCTTTCAGCAAAATTGAAAGCAACGAAATTATTTCAAGCTGGAAGGACTCGTACTCAAGCAGTGACATTAGTTTTAATGTTTCTGATTTCATTCAAGTACCGACTTTTGGTTGTTTTATTGATCAGCGAAAAAGAAAATTCGATAATCGCGAATCGTGCTTAGATAATATTTGGAGCATAGGTGGTGAAACAGGTTGGTACTATGGTAATTGGTTATGGAAGTTAAGAGGGCTATTAGATAAGATGGCAGGTGGAGTTGGACTCAGAAGAGGAAGAACTAATATTAAATCAACTAAAGCGGGGGATGCAGTAGATTTTTGGAGAGTTTTGTATGCCAATAAAAATGAGGGCCGTTTATTATTATTTGCCGAAATGAAATTACCTGGAGAAGCTTGGCTTGAATTCAAGATAGTAGATGATCGACTTGAACAAACAGCCACTTTTAGGCCCCTGGGATTATTAGGGAGGCTATATTGGTACTCAGTATTACCTTTTCATGGTTTAATTTTCAGAGGAATGATAAGAAATATAACTAAGCACAACAAAACCTAAACTGCATTAAAACGCAGTTTAGCCAAACCGTTGGCGGCAATTGGGTACGATATACAAACATCCTTTACAGAGTAATAGAAACATCGTTTACACTTTTTAAGTCGCAATTTGATCCAAAATTCAGATCGCCATGCCTTGGAAAGAATCGACGACTATGGGACAAAAAATTGAGTTCATCTTTGAATGGAGAACCGGGAATCACACCATCACTGAGCTTTGTAGGAACTTTGAAATTTCAAGGCCAACAGCCTACAAAATCATCGCCCGATTCGAGGAGGAAGGTTATGAAGGGCTGAGAGAATTGTCGAGAAAACTTCGTGGAACACATCCCAATGCTACGGATGAAATGGTGGTTGGAGGCATCCTTTTGTTGAAAGAAAAACACAAGCTAAGTGGCGCGATTTCTTGACAATCCCTTGTACACAAAATCAGGATTCAGCAGATGACCAGCACACAAGCCCTCATCTCGCTTTTCGTCCACTCGAAAACCCATCATTCTCCAAGCTGCTTGGAGTCCTCATTTCAAGGAAGTGATTGGTAACGAGTGATATTGATGACTTCAATAAAATAGCCAAACCAAGCCATTAGACCCTATGATAGCGATGGAATTCTTGATCACCACTTTTTAAATAGCCGAGGCGCAATTGCTAGATTTGACCGAGGCGCCATCGAGATTCGGATCATTGATATTCAAGAATGTCCTAAGATGGACATGGCTATTCTCGACCTGATTGTTGCCGTTTTGAAACATCTCTGCGCTTTGCCAGAAAAGACTCAAAAGCTGATGCAAGTCCAAGCTGAGCAACTGCTCTCTTCACACTTGCAAAAGGTCATAAGAGAGGGTGAGGAGGCTTTGATAGACTATCCAGATTTGAATGAAATCTTAGGCCTCCCAATGGGAGAATTTTTAGCCAAGGATATTTGGACCCATTTACTGAACCAACATCAGGACACCATGGATGAGAAGAGTGTCAAACTAATGAACCAATTGCTTACCCACGGAACCTTAGCTTCGAGAATGATCAAGTTCTGCGGTACTGATCCTAGCTTGCAACAAATTGACGTTCTTAATCAGCGGCTGATAACCTCCCTCACGAACAACGAAATGTTCACGCCGTGAAGCTTGTTTTAAGTTGTGAGCACTTCGACAATAAGTTGCCAAATCGATTTGAGGACCTTTTTGGCACCGATAAAACTATACGCACTTCGCACCGAGCCTATGACATAGGTGCGGCCCTCCTTTTTGAATCGCTCATTCCTCTCTCGGACCATCATTTTAGCTATGCCTACTCAAGGCTATTGATCGAGCCAAATCGATCCTTACATCACCCCAGACTTTTTTCGGAATACTCTCGCAACTTTGGCAGCGATGAGAAAAAAGAACTGATCGAAAAATATTATACACCCTATAGGCATCGAGTGGAGGATTGCATTAGCCAAATCATCGAGACCTCAAATTCGGTTGTACACCTTTCGATCCACAGCTTCACCGCTCACTTTAATAGGGAAGAACGAAACGCAGAAATTGGGATTCTATATGATCCTTCGCGTGACTCCGAAAAAGAGTTTGCCAGACGTTTTAAAAGGGCAATCATGAGGTCAGCCCCAACAATGAAGGTGCGATACAATTATCCTTACTTGGGGAAAGCTGACGGATTCACCACTCACCTGCGCAAGTCGTTCCCGAAAAAGTACTCAGGAATCGAATTGGAAGTGCGGAATGACGTCATATCCTCCGCTACTTGTCAAAGCATTCAACAAGCGCTCAAACAAGTGAAGTCTGAGCTTTAATCCCAGTTCATTGAACTCCTCCCATATCCGCCCGTACATCATTAGAAGGCAAATGCTGAGATTCGAGTCGACTAGCGCTGGATACTCCTGAATAAACGGATCTTCTCATCCAGGTAAATTCCTCCTCACGCTGATTTCAAGCGCAAAGAATGCCTCCTACCCCTATCTTGCGGCATGAGCACGTTCGAAGACTTCAAAATCAAAAAGCAACTACTCACCGCAATCAATGAGCTGGGCTTTGAGAAACCCACACCCATTCAAGAAGCCTCCTACTCTACCGTTCTCGCAGGCCGCGACTTTGTGGGGATTGCACAGACGGGTACCGGAAAAACGATTGCCTACCTCCTACCCATTCTTCAAGATTTGAAATTTTCAGACCAACCCCAACCCAGGGTCTTGATCTTGGTTCCCACACGCGAATTGGTCATTCAAATCGTGAAAGAAATCGAAAAGCTTACCCCGTACATCAACTTGAGGGTAACGGGGGTCTATGGCGGCACCAACATCAACACGCAAAAGAAGGCGGTTGCAGAAGGCTTAGATATCATCGTAGGCACTCCAAGGCGTTTGTATGACCTTGCGCTTACCCATGTACTGCGACTCAACTCCATCAAAAAACTCGTGATTGACGAAGTCGACATCATGCTTGACTTCGGGTATAAAACCCAGCTAAAAAACATCTTTGACCACCTGCCAGATAAACGGCAGACCATTCTCTTTTCGGCTACCATGACCACCTATGTCGATGAACTGATCGAAGATTTCTTGGTGAATCCGATCAAAGAGACCATTTCTATCAGCGGAACGCCCTTGGATAGCATTCGCCAGGAATCGTATGCTGTACCGAATTTTTACAGCAAGGCCAACTTGTTGAACTACCTGCTGAAGGACGAAGCAAGCTATGGCAATGTCTTGATTTTTGTGGCGACCAAGGTCAACGCCGATCGACTGGCTGAAACCTTGGATTTCAAACAGGAAATCTCCGTCATTCACTCGAGTAAGGAGCAAAATCACAGGACCCACTCCATCGAAAAATTCGTTGACGGTACCAGTAGGATTCTGATTGCCACCGATGTGATTGCCCGCGGCATCGACATTGAAAAAATCGCCACGGTCATCAGCTTCGATACCCCCTTCTACCCCGAAAACTACATCCACCGCATCGGGCGAACCGGAAGGGCCGGGCAAGAAGGAAGAGCTATCCTGCTTTTCAACGAGAAGGAAGATGAGCAGAAGCAAGCCATTGAACGCTTGATGCAATACGACATTCCGCTCCTTCCATTTCCAGAAGACGTAAAAATGAGTTCCCAACTCACGCCCGAGGAAAAACCCAAACCCTTGACACCTGAAGAACCATCTCCTAAAGATGCGAAGAACCAAGCCGGGGCTTCCTTTCACGAAAAGTCAGCCAAAAACAGCAAAGTGAAGGCTGAGAAAAAAAGCTACAAGACGATCTTAAAAGAACGCTACAAAAAGCCCCTTCGACGCGGCGATAAGATTCAAAACATGAAAAAGAAGAAGAAGTGATTGAATGCCTAAGCATCAGCAATGGAAGACGTTCGGTTCAGGAACTCGCTGTGCAGCGATCAGCGAACAGATCTTATCTTGAAACTGTGAAGGTCATATTCCAACTCATCCTAATCACGATGATGCTTTCCTTCACTTCATGTACCAAGAAAGGATGTACTGACTGTAACGCGACGAACTACAGCATTGAAGCCGAAAAAAACGATGCCTCTTGCGTGTATACCAACGAGGATTTTCTCGGGGTTTACTCGGTGCAGGACTCCATCACAGGCCCACCGACGTTGGAGTGGTACTTCTCGACCTATGAGCTAGAGGTATCTCGGTCCGAATGCGCGCCAAATCACTTGACATTTAGCAATTATGCCAATAAAAACAACGGCTTCAACGGCTCGACATTCAGCATTGATGTTCAGGTACTCAATGATGTCCTTACCATCCCGAAGCAAGACGTCAATGAAGACCATGTCAGAGAAAGCTTCGGATATTTTTCGAATGATTCCATCTACTTCGACATTGAATATGAGAATGCATTTGGCGAAGTGTTTTACGGAAACTGCTTTGGTCGTAAAAAGTGAATGCACAGAGTAGAATGCTTCTTTAGATTCGGGCCAGCATTAAGCAAGGCTTCTTGAGCCAACAAGACTAGCTTGCATTAACACACCATGAACGCATGATCAATATCTTTCGAAAGCTCCGACGACGTCTCTTAGCTGAGCATAAGTTTACCCGTTACTTACTCTATGCAATCGGGGAGATTGTACTCGTTGTCATCGGCATTTTGATCGCACTTCAGATCAATAATTGGAACCAAGGACGATTGAATGCCGCCAAGGAGGATGCGTACTTGGAGAACTTAGAGCGAGACCTTCAGAACCAGCTTTCCTCTATTGACCTACAACTCGAATACGAACAGAAATACATCACATTGGGCACTGTCATTTTAGATGATTACTATGCAACCGATGTCATTGCCCTTGACAGCACCTTGAGTGCGAATCTATCCATCTTGACCGAACGCAAAACCTCTGTCCGTTGTCATTTTCTGCTAACAATCTTGCGGCCAGGCCGGGGCCAGCAGGTCCGTAATAAACGTCAAAAATTAGGTTACCCTTCTTTATACATTTTACCTCTTCTTCTTCGACTTGCCCTTCAGCTTGAGATTGCGTCTCCAAGGATTGAGCGAAGCCACTGACTGCGAAAATGCATAGGCCTAGTATGAGTAATACTTTTTTCATCTAAATAAGTGTTGGTAGGTTTTGGTTAACAAGAGCAAATCAGCTCCTGACGTTTTGTTTACACCGCAAGGAAGGGAAAAATGTGACGTCTTGCCTCATTTTTTCATCGCTACAGGAACTTTAACGCTCCTCTACTGGTGTCAAGGCCTTGATCCTCCCCATCATCCAAATGGCCAGCAATGTGAACGCTGCAGCGATCAATCCTACCTTCCAGAAACCGTATACATGGTGTCCGCCTTCAGGAATGACCACAATGATGCCCGCAGCAATACTCGCCAAGCCCGCGGTCATGTTCTGGACTGACGAGTTTAGGCTCATAAAACTCCCGCGGTTTTGAGGTTTGATGACAGATGTCACGATGGCCGTAGAAGGAACCATCCTCCCTCCTGCCAGAATAAAGAACAGCCCAGTTACTACCAACGCACTCCATAAGGGCACTTCCGGCAAATTGGTCAACGCGAGAATGGGAACAATCGAAAGGAAAGCCATGATCTGAAAAACGCGATGTCGGCCCGTTCTGTCAGCCCAACGCCCTACCCTCGGATTGGTAATGATGGTGGCCAAGCCACCGATGAGGTAAACCCAGGTAATCTCTTGTCGTTCAAAGCCGACGTTCTCGACCAAATAGGGCGTGATGAATGGAATCACCGAGAAGTGTCCAAACATCAAGAGCATCGTATAGGTTAGGGCCATCCACTGGTTCTTGTGTTGCGGAATGCGCTTGATGAATTCCCACGACCTAACCCGCGGTTCAGGAGTATCCAAGTGCGCGCGGACAGGAGGAAGCGTGAAATACACTGCAATGGCATTCAATACACTGACGATTCCTAAGGCGATGAAGGGCCAATTCCAGCCGTAGTTGAAGGCGAAATAAAGTCCAACCGGCAAGCCCAAGGCCGAAGCCATGGAGAATGCACTCATCACAATGCCGAGTCCCCAAGCCCTTCGCTCAGCGGCAATGGCATCGCTTACAATGGCGATTACCGTGGAGCTGATAACCCCTCCAAAGGCGCCGGTGAGTATCCGCGCGCTGATCAGTCCTGCATAGGTATCCACCATGCCACACATCAAGGTTCCGACCGCAAACCCTAAGTATGCAAAAAGGAAGTATTTCTTTCGATCGTACTTGTCTACAAAAAAGGCGCTGATGAGTCCAGTAACACCTGCTGTCATCGTATAACTCGCTACGAGAAAAGAGAATTCTTGCGAGTTGATGAACAACTCTTCCATCAGCATCTCGCCCAAGGGCATGATGATCATGAAGTCCATAATGTGGGTAAACTGGGAGGCTGCCAGTAAGTAAAGAATGATGCGTTCGGACTTCAATGCGGAGGATTAGATGTAGCTACACAAAAGACCGCAAAGGTGCCTAAATGTTTCATAGGCTGCATTTATTCCTAGACCACAGTCTCTGGAATATTCAGTTCACCTTCCGAATGCGCTACGATGGTAGAAACGGAAGCGTCGCCCGTCACGTTGACCACGGTGCGGCACATATCCAAGATCCGGTCTACCGGAAAAATCAAGGCGATCCAAGCTGGGTTCAAACCCACTGATTCCAAAACGATGATCATGAGCACCAATCCGGCACTCGGCACTGCGGCGGCACCAATAGATGCAAGGGTTGCCGTAAAGACGATCGTCAACTGCTGCAACAGGCTGAGGTCGACCATGTGAAATTGCGCAAGGGCCACAACTGCTACCGCCTGGTAGAGGCTCGTGCCATCCATGTTAACGGTGGCTCCGATGGGCAGTACAAAACTCGTAGTTCGCTTGGAGACACCAATTTTGTTCTCAACGCAATTCAACGTCACCGGAAGCGTAGCTACGGATGACGACGTGCTGAAGGCTGTCAATTGTGCTTTTGAAATACCCTTCATGAAGAAACCGTAGTTGATTTTCTTGACGATCAGACTCGTAAGGCCGGGGTAAAAAATGAAGATCATGAAGGCGAGTCCTAAGATGACCGCGATAGAATACCACAACAAGAAAGACAACAGCTCCGCCAGCTTGCCCGGATCATCACCCGCAGCACTTACTACAGCTCCTGCCAACAAACAGAAGACGAAAAAGGGCATGGCCTTCATGACCACATCTACCATCTTGATGAAGACTTCATTTACCCCGTCTATGAAATCCATCACTGGTTGGGCCTTTTCCTTCGGAAGCATGACCAACACGATCCCGAAAAAGATGGCAAAGAAGATCACCTGTAGCATCTCCATATCAAACATTGCCCGAATGATGTTGCTAGGAACAATATCAACCACCGGCTGAAGCGGGCGCGATTGCTTGGTCCGATCGGCTTTGGTCAGCTTGTCGTTCACCCAATCGTTGGCACCATCGTCGCTTGGCCGTTGACTCACTACTGCAACTCGATCAGCATAGGCCTCGTCACATGAATAGCAGATCCCGTCTAAGCGCTCTATATCGTTGGCATTGGTCCACAACTCATAAGCAATGCGATTATCGATCAAAAGGTCTTCCGAGACCTTATCACCCGGCTTGAGTGTGTTTACCGCGATCAAACCAATCGTCACGGCGATCACGGTAGTTCCAACGTAGAGTAAGAGGGTCTTGATTCCGATTTTGCCCAGCTTGGTAACATCACCCAATGCCGACACGCCTGAAATAATGCTGAACAGCACCAACGGCACTGCAATGAGTTTCAGAACGTTGATGAAAATCTTACCGAAAGGGTCAATGAAGTCGAGCGTAAACTCGTTCCAACCCATGTTCACAGATAGCAATGCGTAGAACGTTCCTAAGATCAGCGCAATGATGACTTGCCAATGGAGGGGTACTTTCTTCATCATGTTGCGAAGTAATGCATTTAGGTCAATCTCTCCGATTCATCCGATTCTTCTTCGGCAGATAATACGCCTTTTGACCCTGACCTCCTGGCCAGAAAGACAGTGAAGAAGGAAAAGAATACTACGCCCGCCTGCACATTGAACGTGCTTTCGGTCATAGAGAGAATGAAGAACAAGGCGGTGAATCCAAGCAACAAGGCGTCTTGATTTCTAATGGCTTGCACGGTCATCACTAGGAAGATACCCAAGACGATGATCAACCCTGGAATGCCCAAGGATATCCATGACTGCAAGAAAAGGTTGTGAGCGTTCAGGTGTTCTTCTGCCGCGCTGGTGTATCCCTTTTCATTGTAGATGTCATCCAACACGTCTTGAAAATCGCCCGTTCCTTGGCCAAACCAATCTTGGGAGCGCAGTACCTCAAAGGTGGAGCTGTAGACTAAGTATCGTACGGCTGTGCTCTCGGTAGACTCAGGGTTCACTTCATCCTTTTGAGCTACTTCGAGCATGTTAGTGATGCGAGACTGCAGCAGAGGAGCGCCTTGAAAAATGGCCCCCATGATACTCATCAATACAGTCAGCCCTAGAATTGGAATCCACTTATGTTTCATTTCACGCACAAACACGCCCGTAAGACCTAAGGCGATGACAGCCCACATGATAAATCCGGATTTTGATCCGGTGAGCAGCACAGATACCGAAAGGGTGATGATGATCAGCACATTTACCAAGGTGCGTTTCTTATCCTTTTTGACCAGCGGCCATTCCAAATACGCCAAGATAACCATGGCGAAAATGAGATAAAGAGCAAAGTAGCTCTGATGCACGGTCACAGAAAACCTTGAGGTTATAAAATGAAAGTACTTCATATCCAACCAAAATACCTTGTAAGCACTTTGGGCAATACAATACAGCGTGGCCGTCACCGTGCCGTAGAGAAACATGCGCAGCGTACGGTTGAAATTAGTCGTATTCACGAAGCGGAAACCAACGAATACCAGCGGGAATGCCATGAGGCTCAGTTTTACTTCCACATCAAACCATCCACGCGTTGTGTTCTCCGTGTAGAACATCCCTATTAAATGAAGGAAGAAGAACATGAGCAAAAGAATCGAGACTTCGCTCATCTCAGCCCGGCTATACCCTTTTACCATGGCGAAAATGGATAGACCTCCAAACAAAACGATGAACAGTGGAACGATGCGCGGATAAATAGGAATGAGAAAAACGATCGCATAGAGCAAGTAATGCTGGTATAGAAAAATCCTATGCCGATCGAAGAAGCTCATGCCACTCCTATAAGTATATCTGCAATTGAAGCGGCCGCTTTTCCACCACCGTATAAATCCTTCGAGAAGTCTAAGGATGCATTTCTCATCTGCGTATAAGCGCTCAGAATGTGCTCGGCATTGGCACCTACCGTGATATTATAGCCATTAGCAACAAGCTCTGTCCATTCAGTCTCGTCGCGCATGGTGACGCAGGGATTTTGAAAGAAATAGGCTTCCTTCTGCAATCCCCCACTGTCCGTCATGACCATGGAGGCCGCTTTTAGGAGCTCAATCATGTCAAAATATCCCACCGGGTCCAAGACGGTAAATTCAGGCTGTACTCCCTGCGTTTCCAATAAATTTCTAGTACGCGGGTGCAAAGGGCAAATGACGCGCCGTTCCTGGTTGATCTCGTTCAAGGCTCGAATTATTCCTCCCAATCGTTCAGGGTCATCCGTGTTCTCCGCGCGATGGATGGTTGCCAATACAAATCCAGCTTCCAATTCCTGCTCCGCGATGACCTTACTCCTTTCGGAAGATGTCTTTGCGTAATACAAGGCCGCATCTTGCATTACATCACCTGAACGATGGATTTGACAATCAAAGCCGTCAAAACCCTCACGCATCAGGTTATCCACCGCCGTTTGTGTGGGACAAAACAAATGATCTGAGATCCTATCGGTGAGGATTCGGTTGATTTCTTCAGGCATTTTCATATTAAAGCTTCGCAATCCGGCTTCAACATGTCCTACTGGAATGTGTAGTTTCTTTGCCGCTAACGCACCTGCAATCGTACTGTTGGTATCACCATACACAAGCAGTATGTTCGGCTTTTCCGTCATCAGCAAGCCTTCTATCCCTTCCAACATCCGGCCGGTCATCGCTCCATGTCCCAAGGAATGGATGTGCAAGTTGTGCTTCGGTTTTGGAATGTCCATTTCAGAGAAAAAGACGTCGCTCATGTTTGCATCGAAGTGCTGTCCGGTGTGCACAATTACCTCCTCTACTCCACTTCGCAATCCAAGCTCACGGCTTAATGCAGCGGCTTTAATGAATTGAGGACGCGCCCCGACGATCGTGAGAATTTTCATGCTAGGTCGTTATCTTTTTCTTCATTCAAATTGCAATTCAAAGTTTCAGGCCAATCGGCCGTCAAACCTTAGCAGGGAACTTTAGTCTCAATTCCCCTTCAATTTTAGCATTACTCCAATCGTCATCCGTAAAATTTTCAGATCAAGGAAGAACGATCGGTTCTTGATATAGTATAGGTCGTACTGCAACTTTGTCAATGAATCGTCTTGATTTGCCCCGTACTTATAATTGACTTGCGCCCAACCAGTGATACCGGGCTTTACTACATGGCGCGTAGGATAAAAACCAATCGTACGGATCAATTGTTCTACAAATTCAGGCCGTTCTGGGCGCGGACCAATCAGGTTCATATCCCCCTTAAAGATGTTCCAAAACTGAGGGAGTTCGTCGATACGTGCTCTTCTCATGACTTTGCCTGGTATGGTTATTCTAGGATCATCTCGCTCTGCATAGACTGCCCCGGTATCCTTCTCTGCATTCACCACCATGGTGCGAAACTTATAGATCGTGAACAGTTTATCATCCCTGCCGACGCGCTGCTGCGAAAAAAATAAAGGCCCGCGACTGAAAATTACATTGGTCAAAATGATCAGTGGCGTTAAAGCGAACATGACACACATCCCTACGAATCCAAAAAACATATTGAGCAATCGATTCAACAGCAAGTAAACGCCATTTTTTCTCGGTGAGAAAAAATCGTAGGTCAACAAGTAGTCGCCTTTCTCGTTCTGCTTTACCATGAGTTTCCCGGTGAGCGTTTCATACACGATGTTCACTGGAATGGTCTCGATTCCAAAATTCTCGCAGTTGACTAACGCAGCGTACAAGGAGCCTTTGATGTTCTTCGCCGTATGCACTGCTAAGACAATTTGATCTACCCGCAGACGACGTGCATAGGCAAACAATTCCTCTGAGTTTCCCACTATTCGAACGCCTTCGATCTGAGTCTTGTATTTATCCGGGTCGTCGTCGATAAATGCCACGACTTGATACCCAGTTTGATGGTAGATGTTGCTCATTCGAATCACCTTCAAGACTTCGACTCCAGACCATCCCGCGCCTACCACAAGTACCCTCTTTTGAAGGATTTCTTGCTGGAAGATGTACGAAAAGAGCCAGTGCCACAGGCTGAGCAAAAAGATCAATTGACTGATAAAAATAAACACGGGCATCCTCGTCTTGGGAAAGACCGGACTCAAGAATGGGAAGGCCAGGTAGGTCACTCCAGTAATGAAGGCGACGAGAACCGTGCGCCGAAAAAGCAGCGATGCCTTTGAGGCGTGCAGTACATCGTAGAGGTTGAACAACTGGGCGTACATCAACCAAATCACCAGGATCAGGATGACCCAACTGGGGTTCTCGGCCAAGGTCTTACTCGGCCAAATGTCATAGACGTAGAAATACTTGATGTATACGAACAGCGAGATGACGATCAGGAAAAGGTCTCCTGCCATCATCATGTACTTCCTTACCAGGAACTGGATGTCATTGCTTCGTACAGTACTCAAACTAGTGCTCGTAGGTGTTGTTCAAAATTAGCCTTTTCCCCTAGGGGTGCAGAGTGCCGCAAAAAAGAAGATCAACAGGGTTGTCAACGGTATTTCAGCAGTCCCTTCAGCGCATACCGCATGAAATGTTTTGCTGCTTTAATCCGACTCAATCCCTCCAACGTTCTCAAGACCCGCCAGTTGTACATGGCACTCTCCCATTTATTGCTGCTCAAAGACGTCCCCCCCGTCCTGTATCGAGCCAATACAGCATCCAGTCCGTAGGCTTTGTGCCCATCGCGCATGATGTGCAACCACAGGCCGTAATCCTGGCGCTTAGCGATGTCAGGCATGAAGTATTTCTTGCCCGTGACTGCAGTATCATACATTCCCGTCAAGCAACCGATGTAGTTGTAGTCTAGCATGTCGTCATAGCTTAAAAGTCCTCGAACGTGGATTACCCTACCGGTAGCCTCACCCATCTGATCGACCCATGCATAGGCAGTGTGTGTTATGGCGGCACCATTGTCTTTGGAAAACTGCACTTGCTTCTCC
The DNA here is from genome assembly GCA_943788725.1 of uncultured Flavobacteriales bacterium. GTDB lineage: Bacteria > Bacteroidota > Bacteroidia > Flavobacteriales_G > Salibacteraceae > SHAN690. The sequence goes on from CALSRJ010000001.1 coordinate 471,803, forward strand.
AACTTCTCTGCCTCCCAGAGGTCATCGGCATCAAGGAAGGCGATGAACCGCCCTTTGGCATGCAGAATTCCTTCATTACGAGCACCCGCAGCTCCTCGATTCGTATCCAGCACATAGATCTTGACCCTTGCCTGTTCATCTTCTAATGCGAGCTCTTGCAAGAGGGGCAACACTCCATCTGTAGACGCGTCATCGATCAATATGAGCTCCCAATAAGGATAGGTTTGCGCCATCACCGACCGCACAGTCTGGGCGATCGTGTTTGCGTTGTTGTGCACAGGGGTAATGATGGATACCAATTCGCTCATGATGGATTTCCGATCAAGTTGTTGTAGAGAGCGCCCAGCTTTTTGGCTTCCGCTGCCCAATGGTAGGTATGCAATACCGCTTCTCTTCCCCTCCGCCCCATCGCTTCGGCTTGTGCAGGGTCATCAAGCAGTTGTTGCAGGGCTCGCGCAATGCTCTTAGGGTCTTTTGGGTCAGCCGTCAATCCACACTCTCTCTGTTCCACAATGTGTTTTAACCACCCAAAGTCTGAGGCGACAACCGGAATACCCGCCGCCATGTATTCAAACAACTTGTTGGGCAATGCATCCATGTGATTGGGTGCCGGGTGAAAAAGGATCAATCCGATCTTCGAGCGTTCCAACACAGCGCTTGCTTCTGCCCTTGATATAAAGCCAAGGGGATTTACCCTATTCCATCCAAGCGAGCGCTTACAATCGCCTTCCAAACCCAGATCGGACCACTTTCCAGCGAGATTGAGCCGAACGTCGACGTCTGCCATCGCGTCGACCACGCTTAGTATTCCTCGAATGCGTGTCAGGTCTCCGATGTAGGCGACTTCGTTTGCTTTTTCAGCCCATGACGCAGCGCGCGGCAATTGGTCGAGATCTGGAAAATTCTTGACGAGCACAATTTGCCGCACCAAGGGCTCAAACCGTTCAAGTACTCCTTCTACGACAGTAACTACCGCTTCTAATTTCAGAGCCATCTTATGCTCATAGCGCTGCACCCAGCGGGAGACCAGTCCGCGCAAAGGCCGTGGTATCCAGTCTTTGGTCAACACCTGCTTAGGTACGTCCTCATGGGCATCATAGATCACCTTGATGCCAGCAGCTTTCAAGGAGGGTACGATTTGCAATAATTCAGGATCGTGCAGATGGGCCACCGTGGGGGCTAAATCCAAGACCTTACTGAGCGCTTGTTTTGGGTAATAGAAGACCCGTTTCATCTTCCCAACGGGAGCCAGCTCTATATTGACGATCTCGACATTGTGGTAGTCGGATGTGGTATCCTCAGCATTTACCACCACCAGTTTAACATCGTATCCCAATGCTGCCAAGGTGGCGCACTCCTTATGATATATGCGGGTGTCTTTGGCTTGGTGAACCGTAGATATGTGGCAAACCCTGATCATTGTGCGCCGAGTTGTTCGTACACCTGAAGAAGCACGCCGGCCTCACGCTCCCAATTCAATTCCGCAGCAGCCTTCGACGTATTTTGTCTATACGCTTCTGTTTTCTCCCGATCATTCACCATCCGCACCAAGGTGGCTCGGATGGATTCGACGCTCATAGGGTCAAATACTTCACCAACTTGATAATATTCAATGACCCTTTTAAGTTCTGGATATTCGCTTCCCGCAATGGCCAAGCCTGCATGGATGTACTCAAAGAGCTTGTTGGGGCTGGTATAGTAATTATTCAAGCCCAATGCTTGGTAAGGTATTACGCCGATGTCAGCCTGCGCAGACACAGCAATGAGTTGGCTTTGCTCAACAGGAGGAAGAAAATGAATCTTCTCCTCCAAGCCAAGCCCCTGACATAGCACTTTCAACTCAGCTTCCAGAGGCCCCCATCCGAGTAAGACAAGGTGCACCTTATCTACCCCCTTCATCACTTCGATCAGACTTTCAATTCCTCGTCCTTTCGTGTACCCTCCTTGAAAGAGAACGATGGATTGGTCATGGGCGATACTCAGTTTATCTCTGAGCTGATATGGAGCTTGCACGCCTTGTTGGTCTAAAAAAGGGCAATTTCGGACCACTACCGGTTGTTTGATGCCATATCGTTCTTTCAATTCGCCTGCAATGCTATCGTTGACCGTAATCACGACGTCGACTTTTTGAATGAGCTTAGACTCCATTTTTTGGTAGGACCGTCGTTGAGCAGGATTCAGGGTGGCGAGCTCCGTGTACAACTCGTGCGCATCGTACACCACCTTGGACTTGTGGCGCCCCAAGCGATTGATGATCGGCAAAGCATTCAAGTCGTGGATGTGCAGGACATCCACTTCTTGCCCAGCAATGAATTGAGCCGCCCCGCGGTAGAAATTTTGGAAGACTATTTCGCGGTGAAACGGAATCCACAGCGCTTTAAGCAGCTGCTTCCAGCTATTCGATGTTCCTTTATGCCCGTTGCTGTTCGACGTATGCTTCTCCTTTCCATCACCACCAAACCTCTTCCACAAAAAGGCATACCAGCCCGTTCGAGGAATGCGAACTACAGGGATGCCATTGATAGCTTCATTCAGTGGCAAGTACGATCGGTCTTGAACCCCAACAATGGTCACTTCGTGGCCAGCCTCCATCAGGCTTCTCGCCTCTTTTTGGACGCGTGCGTCACGCACTACGTTATTGTTGACTATGCTCAGAACCTTCATGTCTGCTGGGAAAAATAAGAATAGAGGGTGAAAGCTACGACTTTAAGTACGCAGCAACGACCTCTTCGGTCTCTCCAAATGCTTTCTGAACGCCTTTATCAATCCAAAGGCACTTGGTGCAATAGCTTTTAATGGATTCCATACTATGGCTCACCAATATTACTGTTCGATCATCATTGATCAGTTCCTTGATCTTTTCGGTGCTCTTAGACCTGAACTTGAAATCACCCACTCCGAGAATCTCATCGATCAACATCACCTCCCGCTTCAGGTGCACGGCTATCGCAAAGCCCAGTCGAGCCTTCATTCCGGATGAATAGTTTTTCACTGGCTCGTAGATGAATTGGTGGAGCTCACTAAAGGCAATGATATCTTCAATCACAGCATTGATTTCTTCTTGAGTGAACCCTAAAATGGTCGCGTTCAAGTAGATGTTTTCTTTGCCGTTGAGGTCATCTTTGAACCCGGTTCCTAAAGACAATAGTGCAGAAGCGCGACCAGAGACTTCAATAGCGCCTTCATCTGGAACAAATATTCCGCCGATGGTGCGCAAGAGAGTCGACTTCCCAGAACCGTTGGAACCAATGACCCCCAGTACTTCGCCGCTGTTCAGTGTGAAATTCAAATTTCTCAACGCCCAGAAGTGATCGCGCTGAGCAGTTTCGGGAGTCTTGGATAGGAAACCTTGAAGTACACTCTTCACACGGGTCGCTTTGAACCGACTCAGCTTGAACTTCAACCCCATATCCTTTACCTCGATGGCTACCATGCTATAGGTCTTTTGCAATATTGGGTCGTCCGCGGTACAAAGCAATCGCTATGAACCAACAGACTACGCTGAGGATGATGAATACAAACATAAATGGCGACGGATGCTGACCAAAGATCAAGACCCGCTTAAAACTATCGATCAGGGGGGCAAATGGACTCAAAACGGTATAGAGCACTTGGTAATCTACCGGAAGCTGCTCAATGTTGTACAGTACTGGAGACAAGTACAACAAGATGCGCACTCCAAATTGCAGAATATTCAATAGGTCTCTAAAATAGACTCCTACGATGGAAACGATAAGGCTAAAGGCGATGACAAACTGGAACTCAACGAGTAATAACACGGGCAACCACAACCAATTGAGCGTAGGTTCCACATCGAAAAATAACGTCATGATGAACAAAATGACAAAGCCCACAAGCATGTCTACCCCTCCGATCAGCACTTTAGAGACCGGCAAGACGGAAAAAGGAAACTTGACCGTTTGCAGCAATTTACCATTCGAAACAAGGGATCGCGCGGCTTGCACGATCGATGTTGAAAACCAGCGATAGGCTATCAGACCAGTAAGCAGTTCGACCGCATAGGTGGGGCCTCCGCGCTGGAAAATAAATTTCACCAGCACCAAATAGATCAGCATGAGCATCAGTGGATCTATCAAAGCCCATAAAATGCCAAGGAACCTACTCTTGTACTTGATCTTCAACTCTCCAAGCACGAGGTACTTCAAGATCGATCGGAACGAGGCGCGGTATTGTTTAGCGGAAATCAAAGTGCTAAGTAAATATCTTCTAACTTCTTTTCTTCTACCGCCCAGCGATACTTTTCAGCGGCCTTTTGTGTATTCTCCTTAAACCTGAGTCGATCTTGCGGATTATCCATCATCCTGTGAATAGAGGACTTAATGCTCTCTATGTCCTCTGGATCAAACGTAAATCCAATCTCGCTTTCATTTACGACACGCTCCATTTCCGGAAAGTTGCTAGCAATCACCGGAAGTCTTGCTTGCACATATTCGAAGAGCTTGTTGGGGGAGCAATAGTAGTAGCTCAAACAGATGTTCATGATGGGTGCGATACCACAATCTGCTGACGCCAAATAGGAGGCAACTTCGTAATGAGGAACCGGACCAAAGAAAGAAACCTTGTCTTCCGCTTTTTCAGATTGGATCAATTTCCGAAGACCAGACATGTACACCTCAGACCCGTATCCTAATAAGACAAAATGTAAATTTTCGATTTGATTTACCGCCTTGATTACATTCTCTAAGCCTCTATTGAACGTAATACCTCCTGAATAGATCAACAAAAAATCTTTGTCCCTAACGTTTAGTGCTTTACGTAGCGAAACATCGCTCATCAAGGCTTGGGCCTCTCGCTGTCTTGGTGCATTGATGATGACCGTTGGTTTTGGTGCCTTGTACTCCTTCGCCATCCAATCGGCTATGCATTCCCCCACCGTAATGACCTTGTCAGCTGCGGCCATCCCCCTTGTTTCAATCCACTTTAGCAACCACGTCTTGAAAATACCCGCAGGCGCCAATCTATTCTTATGCAAATAGAGTTCGTGGGAATCATAGACAAGCTTAGCTTGTTGTTTCCGCTGTAAGACCATCCCGATATAGAGGGTGTTCAAATCGTGACAATGATATATGTCTGCCGGGTATTTAAGTGAATACGCCTTGGCTTTACGGAAAAAATCGAGGTAGACAAAATAGCGGTGAGCTGGACGCAACAACCAGCGCATGGGATCTTGGATGAGGTTTCGCGATGTCCACATTATCCGGTTCTTCAGGTTCCGCTTTATCCGGCGAGGCGAAAACATTCGTCCGAATCGATACATTAACCCTAGCGTAAAAGAAGCTATGTACAAGAAGCCTAGTTGGGTCATCAGGATAGGTGCCCGGAAAAACAATGGAACTGCGTTTTTAACCAATTCTGCCTTGGCCTGCTCCATATTGTCATAGGACACACCAAGGTGAGCAAAAGCCTTTAATCGAAGCGTTCGAAAAAAGGCTTTGACCTTTCGGAGAATCTCTGGGCGTTTGCGTATTCTAGCACCACTGGATCTTGGAATGCGCACTTCCCATCGCATCCACTTCGGTCGGTAATACAAGGGGTTTCCAAAAATCCGAATTAGCCTTTGGTTGATTGGATCGGTTCTCAAGCGTGTGATTTGCACTCCTTCGCGCGTTTCACGAGGAACGGTCTTCTTATCTAAAAATGCGATGACTTCCACTTGAAAACCAGCGTTGACCAAGGTTGCTGACTCCTTCAATACCCGCGCATCGTTTGCGCAGTTATTGAATACGAACATCCTTACTTTCTTATTGGTCATAGCGGTAGGCCAGCGGGGTTGTTGGGTTCAGCGTCCATGTCGACGCGATTAGCTCAACATCTGTCGTTGCTTGCGGTGAATGCGCTCAATGATCTCCACCACTTTCATGCCTTCCAGCGCGTTGGTAGAAATCTGAGACTTACCCGTCAACACGTCAATGACGTTCTCGATGACGTAGTGGTGATTTGCAGCGCTGCCCTTGTAGTCTCCGTAATCGTTTGGTGGATTGGATGGAGGAAGCTTGGGCATCTCGTAGTCTTTGATGTGGCAGTACTCTACTTGGTCCATGTACTGACCGCTGACTTTAACCGTGCCTTTTTCACCGACCACTACAATGCTACTCTCGAAGTTGGTATCAAAGATGGCCGTGCTGTAATTGATGGATCCGAAACCGCCATTCACAAACTCAAATTGAACCAGTCCTGAGTCGTCGAACTCAGTGCTCCCTTTGTGGCTGAAGTTGGTACTCATGGCCACAATGTTTTGTATATCACCAAACAACCAGTACATGATGTCTACAAAGTGGCTGAACTGGGTGAAAAGTACTCCCCCGTCTAGGTTCTTGGTTCCTTTCCAACCACCTGCTTTGTAATACCTTGCGTCGCGATTCCAATAACAACTCAGTTGAACCATGTTGATGGCACCCAAGCGGTTTTCCTCCATCAAACTCTTCAACCATTTTGAAGACGGTGAATACCGATTTTGCTTGACGCAGAAAACGTGACGGGAAACTTGGAGTGACTTGAAGATAACATCCTCGCATTCCTGACGTGTCAAGCCCATTGGCTTCTCAATCACTACGTGAGAACGACTTTCCAAAGCCTTGATGGCTTGGGTGGCATGGTATCCGTTCGGGGTGCAGATATTGACGACATCCAGTTTGATGTCAGCTTCCAAGAACGCTTCAAGGGATTCAAAGAGCGCAACCTCTGGAAACATCGCTTTCGCTTCCGCACGCTTTGCTTCGTCGGCGTCCACGACAACCTTGAGCGTGCTACTCTCGTTGCCATCTACCATGATAGCATGCTTCTTACCTATGTGTCCAAATCCAACTACTCCGAAGGAAATCTGCGTCATAACTGTTAAAAATTGGCTGCGAAGATAACCGTTTCTGTGGGCTGATAAAGGCCACTATCGATCAAAAGCGACGTGAACAATTTACCTTAAAACACCTTCCTTTGAAGGTGGAAATGCAATCGACAAACACTTCTCATCAGATCTTGCTCTTTGACGGAGTTTGCAACTTGTGCAATGCAGTGGTTCAATTCGTACTAAGACACGACAAGCACAATCAGTTAAGCTTTGCATCCCTTCAATCACCGTTTGGCAAGGCTGCCCTACAGCAACATGGATTAGAATCGAAAGACCTTAAGACCTTCGTTTACTTGCGAGATGAGAAGGCATATACACGCTCCACGGCTTTTATCTACCTGATGCGCGACCTTGGAGGCGGATTTCGATTGCTGGAAGTCTGCTGGATCTTTCCGCGTTTCTTGCGCGATGCGGTCTACCATGCAGTATCACGGACCCGTTACTCCATTTTCGGTAAAAGCGCAGAATGCTACGTACCTTCAGAAGACCTGCGACATCGGTTCCTAGACGGACTTCCCTCCGCCTAGAAACTCCCAGTACCATTGAATGGCCTCGGTCAATCCTGACTTGAGATCATACTCTGGTCGATAACCCAAGATGGCTTTGGCTTTTACGATAGACGCCAGGCTATGACGAACGTCCCCAATCCGTTCAGGGCCGTACTTGACATCAACATCCAAGATACGCGGGTCGAAATCGCCGAGCAATTCCTGCAGGATATTGATCAATTCGTTCAGGTTGGTGCTGTCTCCAAAGGCCACATTGTACACCTCGTTCACGGCAGTCGGATTGGATGACAAAGCCGCAATGTGATTCGCGTGAATGACATTCTTGATGTAAGTGAAATCCCGTGACTGCGTTCCATCCCCATGCATGGTGGGTGCCTCATGCCGTATCAAATGGCGAATGAATTTTGGAATGGCCGCGGCGTATGCTCCGTCCGGATCTTGGTGCTTTCCAAAAACATTGAAATAACGAAGACCGATGGTTTCCATCCCGTACAATTCTCCAAATACACGGGCGTAGTTCTCGTTGACACTCTTTGTCACTGCATACGGTGACAGTGGTTTTCCAATCCTAACTTCTTCTTTAGGCAAACTTTGCTCATCTCCATAAACCGAACTACTGGTGGCGAAAACAAAGCGTTTGACCTTCGCATCCCTCGCTGCAACTAGCATGTTGAGAAATCCGTTGATGTTGACGTCGTTAGTGGTAACCGGATCGTTGATGGACCTTGGAACGGATCCTAAGGCTGCTTGATGCATCACGTAATCTACCCCATCAACCGAGTTTGCGCATGCCTTGGCGTCTCGGATGTCTCCATGGATGAAGGTAAACCGATTGTTCGACATGAAGGGTTCGAGGTTACGCTGAAAGCCTGTGCTAAGGTCATCCAAGCCCACCACTTCATTGCCATGTGCCAGAAGATCCTCCACAAGGTTCGACCCTATGAATCCAGCGGCACCCGTCACAAGGATTCGACTCCCCGTGATATGTCTATCGATCACCATTCTTTTCTATTCACAACAGCACTTAGCGTGCAATCGACGTTGCGCGCATCTCTCGGATCACGGTTACTTTCACTTGACCAGGGTAGGTCATTTCGTCTTGGATCTTCTCAGATATCTGGAAAGCCAATGTACTGGCCTCTTCGTCCTTGACCTTATCGCTGGAAACAATCACACGAAGTTCTCGTCCGGCCTGGATAGCGTATGACTTTTCAACGCCTGGATATTCCAATGGAATGCGCTCCAAATCTTTGATGCGCTGTATGTAAGAATCCAGAATCTCTCGTCGAGCCCCCGGCCGAGCCCCACTGACCGCATCGCACACTTGCACGATTGGTGAGATGAGGGTCGTCATTTCTATTTCATCGTGGTGAGCACCTATGGCATTGCATACGTCTGCTTTCTCGTTGTACTTCTCGGCGATCTTCATGCCCAAGATCGCGTGCGGCATTTCGCTTTCTTCATCCGATACCTTTCCAATGTCGTGAAGCAGTCCGGCGCGTTTGGCCACCTTAGCATTCAAGCCGAGTTCTGCCGCCATTGTAGCGCAAAGATTTGCTACCTCTCTACTGTGTTGCAGCAAGTTCTGACCATAAGAAGAGCGGTACTTCATGCGACCGATCATTCGGATCAACTCCGGGTGGAGTCCGTGAATATTCAGATCAATACACGTACGCTTACCCGTCTCGATGATCTCTTCGTCTAGTCGCTTCTTTGTCTTGGCAACTACCTCTTCGATGCGTGCAGGGTGAATCCTTCCATCTGTCACCAATTGGTGTAGCGAAAGCCTCGCAATTTCTCTTCGAACCGAATCAAAGCAAGAAAGGATGATGGCCTCTGGAGTATCGTCAACGATGATCTCGACACCCGTAGCAGCTTCTATAGCCCGGATGTTCCGTCCTTCCCTTCCAATGATGCGACCTTTGATCTCGTCACTTTCGATGTTGAATACCGACACAGAGTTCTCAATGGCTTGCTCGGTAGCCACACGCTGAATGGTTTCGACGACGATCTTTTTGGCCTCCTTGTTTGCGTTGATCTTTGCTTCGTCCACGATATCTTTCATCAAGCCCATGGCTTCGGTCTTGGCTTCACCTACAAGCACTTCCTTCATTTGCTCCTTTGCTTCGTCTGCTGAAAGTCCTGAAAGGCTTTCCAATTGCTTTACCTGCTTCGTGTAAAGACCAGCCAAATCATCTTGCTTTTTCTCAACGACCTCTAATTGCCGACCGAGGTTCTCCTTAAGCGAGTCGAGCTCTTGCTCTTTCTTCTTGCTATCACCAAGGCGATTGTTGAGGGTATTCTCCTTCTGCTTAACCCTGCTTTCTGCCTCGGAGATTTTTCTGTTCTTCTCTTGGATCACCTTCTCGTGCTCCTCCTTTAGTTGCAGGAATTTCTCCTTTGCCTGCATGAGCTTTTCCTTCTTGATGATCTCGGCGTCTTTTTCGGCCTCATCCAGAATGGATTTGCGTTGACTTTGCAGCGCGGATCGCTGTAACACCCACATCAAGCCTGCTCCGCCCAGTAGTGCAACGATTCCAATAACCATTGTCATAATATCCATTTCTCTGTGTTTTTAGGTTGTAAAAAAGCCCGCACAAACAGGAGTTATGTAACCTCCGAAAAAAGCAAAAGATCGGGACTAACCGAGCAGCGCAAGCGTCCAGTGTCTCCTCCAAAGAGGAAATCTCTCGACGGATCGAGATAAACAGGCCTGCTTTTGCTACACACTAAGTTTCGTCCCAGCGTTGTAGATGTTCAGGTTACAAAACGGTTCGTTTGTACGGGCTAAACTTTTAAAGAACGTTCGCTAAGATGCGAGCGTTGAATCAATCCGGTCGATGAGGTTCTGTAGGTGGTCGTGGGCCTTGTCGTACACGAGCTCTTCCGCTCCATGTCCTTTCTCCAAGGTCAGTTCCAACGCCAACATGGCCAGTAGGTCCAACTTGTCCTTCACCGCAAAGCTCGACTCCAGTGCTTTGAGTCGTTCGTTGATAAAGGCAGCTGCTTTTCGCACTTCCTCTTCTTCGTCCCGTTGGACAGAGAGTGGATATACGCGGTTAGCTATGTTGACTTTTATAGATAGTTCACTCATTCGATCAGTCATTCAACAGCGCTATGCATCTGTCAATTTCCCGTACTAGTTGGCTGATTCTGCGCTTCGACTCGGTCACTTTTTCTTCATCTCCTTTGATTGCCGAAGCCATTCTCAACACTTTATTCTCCTCCTTCAATCGCTCGATCTCAGCGTTCAATCCTCCCATTTTAGCCTCCAGCTTTCGGTTGTCCTCTTCCAAGGACTGGACACGCCCAACTCCCTGTTGATACGCATGAATCAGTCCATCCGTTCTTTTCGTAAGGCTTTCAATAGAAGAGCTTAAATCTTTCACCATCAACGATTTAGTAAAGAATAGCCACTACACGTAGCAGTGACCCAAAGGTTGTAATTTTTATGGATTGATTGTTTAAAAACGAAAAAATCTTTGCTCAAAGCACCCTGCACGATGTCCTACATTCGCACGCATCTCAAGGCTGTCCATGATTCGAACACTCTTACTTCCCTGCTGGCTATTCATGTCTTTGTTGGCGCCGCATTTTGTATGCGGACAAGACGGCACGATCCGCAATCCCTTGCCCGTTGAACCATCCCTCTCTGGAAACTATGGAGAGCTAAGGCCGAATCATTTCCACGCTGGACTGGATTTAAAAACGGCCGGAAGGGAAGGCTTGGATGTGATGGCGGCAGGAGAGGGTCACGTTTCTCGCATCAAGATTTCTCCGTACGGTTATGGTAAGGCACTCTATATAGACCACCCAAACGGCACGACGACTGTCTATGGGCATTTACAGCGCTACTCCCCAGAAATCACTGCCTACATCAAGGAATACCAAGTAAAGCAAAAAAGCTTCGAGATCGACATCTATCCTGGCGAAGAAGACCTACCCGTAACCGCTGGCCAAGTCGTTGCGATCTCTGGCAACACAGGAGGGTCAGGCGGACCCCACCTCCACTTCGAAGTCCGTGAAACCGCATCAGAAGTCCCTAGAAACCCTATTGTTATGGGATTTCCCATTAGCGATACCAAACCGCCCGTAATCGATGCCATTGGCATAGCTCCCATCGGACTTGGGTCAAGGGTTCGCAACAGTGAGAAAACTGCCCATGCACGAGTCAGCGGATCAACGCTCGCTACCACTATGCCGATTGAAGTAGAAGGAACATTTGGAATTGAAGTAAATGGATACGACTCCCAAAGTGGGTCGTACAACCACAACGGTATTTTTCGGGTTGACTTAATCGTAGACGACAGCTTGATTTCTCGCTTCACCGCAGATAGCATCTCGTTTGATCAAAGCCGACACTTGAACAGTTTGATCGACTATCCTTATTACTACAGCAACCGCCAGCGCTTTATGCGGATGTATCGCCAACCCGGTAACCATTTAGAGAACCTGGCCTACAAGTCAGACGGCATCCTCAATCTCTCAGACGGCGTACACACCATCCAGGTGATAGCATATGACCATGAAGGAAATAAGGACGAGGTCCATTTTGATGTCGATATAAGTGAAGGCGAGGGACAGGATGCATTCAGTTCGGCGGAAATGTTGGAATGGAACATCCCCTATTTCTATGAGGCCGAAGACTGCAAGCTCTTCTTTCCTAACCATACTGTATATGCATCCATTCCCCTCAACATTAATCAAGAGGACTTGGGCGAACGGCCATTCGTTCACGTGTTCGACCCTTGGATTCCAGTGCAGGAAGCCTTTGAGATTAAACTTCGGATACCAGAAAGCATGCCTCGAGAAGGACTATTGATCGCTCAAACCAACAGCGCGGGAAGACCGAGCAGAGCGCTCTCGAGCACAGTAGATGGCGATTGGGTGAGGGCCCTTAGCCGGAATTTTGGCGATTTCACCCTCGTGACAGATGACAAAGCTCCTACCATCTCCATGGTAAACTTTAAGCAAGGGCATACTTGGAATTCGGGACGCCTAAAATTCGTGATCAAGGATAATTTCAGCGGCATTCAACGCTATGATGCATACGTAAATGGGCAATGGGTCATCATGGAATTTGAGCCCAAACAAGATTTGGTGTTCATTGACGTTAATGACCTACCCCATTCAGAAGAGCAACAAGAATTAAGGATCGAAATATCCGATATGGCTGGAAATGTTGCGACCTTTGAAGGAACATTGAAGCACCCATGAAGTACTGCATTGTATTTACCGTCTTTTTTATTTCCGCGCTGTCAGGCTTTGGTCAGAAAGACCCTAGCGAAGGACTCCTTCAACTCTCAGGCGTCGTGGTCTCAGGTGATAGCCTAACCCCTGTCCCCTTTTCAAGCGTCCTCATTGAGGGATCTAGCAGGGGAACCATATGCGACTATTATGGATTCTTTTCCTTAGTGGTGCGTGAGGGCGATACGATTCTTTTTTCGAGCGTCGGATACCGAAATGTAGAATTCACTGTACCAGACACCCTGCAAAGCAAAAGGTATTCGATCATCCAGCTCTTGCAAAAAGACACAATTACGCTGCCTGAACAGAAGGTCTATCCTTGGCCAAGTAAAGAGCAATTCGAGCAAGCCTTTCTGACCCTCAACGCACCTACCGACGATTTCGACCGAGCGTTTGAGAACATGACACGGGAAGACGTGCGGCTAGCGGTACAAGGTGTGCCTATGAGTGCACAAGGCAACTACAACTACGTGGTGCAACAAGAATATACGCGCCTTTACAACCAAGGTTTATTGCCACAAATTAGCTTGCTCAATCCATTGGCATGGGCTCAGTTTATCCAAGCCTGGAAAAAAGGTGAGTTCAAATCCGATAAGTAAACGATAATTATTGGTGAGGTCCAGTGTCTATATAGCTGCGGTATTTGTTTTTCTGGGACTCACCCTTACGGCACAAGATGCGACCATCAAAGGTGTGATCACCGACTTGAAGGGCAATCCTATTGAGGCGGCAACGATAGGTGTACCTGGCACTGTGTATGGAACGAGCTCAGATCAATTCGGAAAATACTCCTTCACCTTACCTGGCGACAATACCTACCGACTCATCGTCCGACACATATCCTTTGAAGAATTTGTCACCAACATCAGCGTTGTTGCAGGAGAACAACTTGGACTCAGCCCCGTACTTGGTGGTAAGGCCATGGAAATTGGCACCTTCACTAAATCTGAAGAACGGAACCGTGAGCGACCGCTACGCAAAATTGAGGGGGGTATGGCCAAGTTTAACCCTTCCGTTACGAGTAGCGTGGAGTCTCTCCTACCCGCTCAGGCATTAGGCGTAAGCATCAACAATGAACTCAGCTCACAATATTCTGTGCGGGGAGGAAACTTTGATGAAAACTTGGTCTACGTAAACGGGATTCAGGTGTACCGCCCTTTCTTGATCCGAAGTGGTCAGCAAGAAGGACTGAGCTTCATCAACAGCGATCTTGTTTCAAACATTGCGTTTTCTTCCGGTGGATTCGAAGCCATCTATGGAGACAAGCTTTCGAGCGTCCTCGACATCACCTACAAGAAACCAGAGAAATTCGGAGGTTCCGCATCTGCAGGCCTGTTAGGTTTTAATGCCCATCTAGAGAATGCCAGCGACAACAAACGCTTCACTCAGATCCACGGCATACGGTACTATTCAAACCAGTACCTCGTAGGAAGCCTCGATACAGAAGGAGATTATCGCCCCCGCTTCATCGACTACCAGACTTACCTCACCTATGCCTTCAACACCAATTGGGAGATTTCCTTCTTGGGCAATTTCTCACAGAATCGATATCAATTCGCCCCTGAAAACCGACAAGCTTCCTTTGGCACGGTCAGTTCAGCCGTGGGCTTGAATGTATTCTTTGACGGTCAAGAAATAGACGCTTATCAAACTTCTTTTGGAGCGTTGACGCTGCAGTGGACTCCACGGTACAACCTCAACATGCGACTTATCGCTTCGGCTTTTCAAACTACGGAGAGTGAGACCTTTGACATTGAGGGCTTCTATCGACTCTCGGAGTTAGAAAACGACCTGAGCAAGGAAAGCTTTGGGGATGAAGCCTTCGTGATAGGAACCGGCTCTTTTCTCGACCATGCGCGTAACTACCTAGACGCTTTGGTGGCTAGCACAGAAATGCAAGGTGAGTATTCTAAAAATGGCCATAAGTGGCTTTGGGGGTTAAAGTACCGTCACGACGATATCAACGACCGTTTGAACGAATGGAGTCTTGTGGATTCCGTCGGTTTTTCTGTGCCTTACAATGGAACCGATGTCAACCTATTCGAGACCATCAAGTCTGACAACCGCGTGGCCACCAATCGAGTGATGGGCTACCTGCAGCGCGATTGGAATTTTGACCTGGACAGTCACCAGCTCTTTGTGAGTACGGGAGCCCGATTCCACTACTGGGATTTCAACCAGCAGACCACTTTTAGTCCGCGCATCTTAGCCTCCATACGCCCCAATTGGGACGCAGACTGGCAGTTTCGGGCGAGCTGGGGCTTTTATCACCAGCCCGCGTTCTACCGTGAAATGAGGGATTTGTATGGAAATGTCAATCCAGCCATTCGCGCACAGCGATCGATTCACTATGTACTGGGCGCAGATTACAACTTCAAAATGTTCAAGCGCTCCTTTAAGTTCGTCGGAGAGGCCTACTACAAGCACCTTGATCAGATCATCCCCTATGAATTGGACAATGTGCGTATTCGATACTACGCTACGAACAATGCAACCGGATATGCCACCGGAGTCGACTTAAAACTGAACGGTGAGTTTGTGAAAGGAGTCGAGTCATGGATTTCAATGTCGATCATGCAGACCATGGAAGATTTGGTAGATGACGAGTACGTGCTCTACACTGTTCAATTTGGAGATACTACCATCCAAAGCGAGAAAACCTTCGGACGCGCCATTGACAGTTCCACGGTCTACCCCGGCTTCATCCCTCGACCGACGGACCAGCGCGTCAACTTCGCCATGACCTTCCAAGACTACGTCCCCGGATTAGAGCAAATAAAGGCACACTTGAGCCTGCTGTACGGCACGGGACTTCCAACAGGACCTCCGAGCTACACGCGTTGGAAAGACACGTTTCGCATGCCACCTTATCGCAGGGTAGACATCGGGTTTTCAGCCCGTTTGAAAGGCGAAGGAAAAGAGTCTAAACTGGCTTTCCTCAACAAGTTGGAATCTGCGTGGGTCACTTTGGAGGTCTTCAACCTACTAGCCGTTAACAATACTATTTCGTTCCTTTGGGTGAAAGACGCGCGCAATGTAGAGTACGGAGTACCGAACTACCTTACCGCTCGACGCGTTAACCTTAAACTGATCGCTCGATTCTGATGAGAAAATTGTTTTACTTGCTTTGTCTGCTGATGATTGCATTGATTTCGTGCAAGAAAGATGCAGGCATAGACGAAGGCTGGTTGGCAAACGAAACCCTCGACGTTCAAGTGGCGGACCATCAAGCGGAACGGATTCAGTATACCGCCTTTGGCTTTGTGGGTAATCACCCTTCTTTTGAGCGCGCCACCGATGGCTTTTCCATTCATGCCTATGCGGTGGTTCCTGAAGGGGCAAGGGAGATTCGGTACTTTGAAACAGATTCACTCCAATACAGGGATAGTCTGCGCACCTATCGCCGGCAGGACATCCATATTGAACACTTGGGAGATAGACTGCTCGTACGTGGTACACGTGAAGGCATTCGACAAGATCGCTTTGTTCGGCTCACCCACCTTTTAGGTGATAGCCTTTTCATTACTCCAGCCATCACACTTCGCGCTGCATCGCTTACTACGGCCACAATAGACGACATTGAATCGGGTTGGAACAATGAGGGATACTATGCCTTCAACTGGCGTTCGGTTCCGGGTTCAGATCAGTATTTGATTGTGTTACGCGACCTTTCTGGGGATGCCCTGATTGCGTTATCAACCGAGCGTACGAGCTTTCAATGGTATGACTTGCGGAGCGTCGGGTTGAACTTCTTTCCTGCACTTAGGGACCCACAATTGGTAGAAGGTAGCTCGTACACCTTGAGCATTTATGCCATTACCCAGCGAGGATGGCTCACAGCCATCGGCGACCACCCTTTTACGTTTTTACCAGAATGAATCCTGCGGTAAGGGCACCTTTCGATGTGGTAGACCTCGGCGGTATGTCTTATGGCGATGCATTACAGGAGCAAGAAGTGCGTTTTCAGGCCATGCTCGAAGCGAAACGTAAAGCCAGCCCTCTGCCGAACAGCACATTTTTGTTGGTAGAGCACACTCCCGTTTACACGCTTGGAAAATCGGGCGACTTAAACAACTTGCGGCGTAAGCCCGAAGAGGTCGGCGCTGAGTTCTATAAAACCACGCGTGGTGGAGACATTACTTATCACGGGCCTGGCCAGATCGTAGGCTACCCTATTTTTGACCTTGAGCGTTTCGAGATGGGCGTTGCCAAGTACATCTGGAGTATGGAAGAAGCCATCATCCAAGTCATCAAAAAGCACGGTTTGGAAGGAGGTAGAATCGAAGAAGCAAGCGGCGTTTGGATCGATTACGACAACGAACACGCTCGCAAGATCTGCGCAATCGGCGTGAAGGCGAGTCGCTATGTGACCATGCATGGATTTGCCTTCAACGTGAATACCGACTTAAGATACTTCGAGCACATCATTCCTTGTGGAATCGACGACAAGGGCGTGACTTCGATGGAGAAAGAACTGGGTCGAGCTCAAGATTTTGAAGCCATCAAAAAAGAGGTGGTAGAAGCCTTTGCAGACCTCTTTTCCTAGGCTACTTAAAGAGTTTGTTCAGGTTCTTCTTCGCTTCCTCTTCTGCTTTGCGCTTGGCTTCATCTGCTTGTCGCTTTGCCTCAGCTTCAGCTTTCTTCTTCTCATCTTCTAGCTTCTTCTTGGCGGCTGCTGCCTCAGCTTCAGCTTTCTTCTTCGCCTCTGCGGCCTGAGCCTCCGCCTTTTGCTTAGCAGCGTCCATTTCAGCTTTGGCACGCGCTTCACCATCTGCTTTCGCCTTGTTAAACTCGTCCTTGGCCTTTGCTTCTAGCTCCTCTTTCTGCTTCATCAATTCCTCTTTCGCTTTTGCCTTCAGGTCATCAACTTGATTCGCAGCTCCAGCGGTTCCTGCTAATCTAGCATTTACAAGAGGATTTTCTGAAGTCCCGGTGATGTCTACGTCTACCATAACACGTTCCGGCACAGCAGCACTGGTACCGAGTGCCTTATTGGCCTGGCTAAACAAGCCACTCACTACTTGGGTTGCAGCTGACCCCATCAGCTTCGATGGAATGTCTAGGTTAAGGAGGTAATCCAGGCTCATGTCAAATCCATGGCTTCCACTAAAAACCGAGGGAACGTCTTTCCCAATCACGAATTGGCATGGTTTGACTTTCATTCTTCCGTTTTCAAAAGCATAATCGACGCGAACGTCATTCAACTGAACATCCTTAATACCGGTAGACTTGATCACCTCCTCCACCTTCTTCAAGACAGTCGGTGAGTTCAACTGCACTGCTCTCGTGAGCAAGGATCCGCCGCCACTTAACGTATTGGTCTTTGGCTCCATATGCTGATCTAATGCCCCTTTCAGGCGAAGTCCGGTAGAAAACTTACCGTTGGCGTTTTCCATGATGGGTGCCATTTTCTGGGCCATATCAAGGTACTTGTATGTCTGAACCACGTCCCAACCAATGATGTCCATCGTGAAATCAACTTGAGGTTCTATTGGATTCTGAGTAGCGTATGTTCCGTTCATCGTTATGCTTCCTTCGAGCATATTCATGGCTACGTTGCGCATGGAGATGGTTTGATCGCGCAAGATCATCTCACCGCGTAGGTTTTGTATGGTCATGCCATCGTAGAGGAGTTTCGTAATCGAAGTATTCAGCACGAAATCAAGCCCCGCAGGCACTTCCAGCACGGTCATTTCCTCCTCTACTTCTTCCTCTGCTGTTGCTTCTTCACTTCCTGCAAGTTGATCCAAATCCAATCTATTAGAGGAAAGGTTAAACTTTCCCGAAAGCGGAGCGTCGGCTACATACCAGGCTACTATGTTGTCTACTCGTCCGGTCATGGAGATATCGCTTTCTCCCAGCATCATGGTAAAAGCCGTCAATTCCGCGTAAGAAGGAGCGAAATTCAACGAGCAGGTACGAATGATCGTTTCGTATGGCATCGCTGGGTCGATGTAATCCAAGTCAGTAAGCACCAAGCTACCAGAAGCGTCAAAATCATCGTAGCGCTCTTGGTCGATCGCGCTTTGGTTGCCTTTCAGGCGCAGATCTGAGTAGATGTTTCCATTAATGGCTTGTCCCTCTTTGAGAGGCACAATATCTTTCAGGGTAGCCAAATCCAAATCCATCTTCACCTCCATATCAATGAATGGGTCGGAAATCGGCGTACGCATATGCAACATTACATCCACAGGATTTCCAGCAATCTCTAAGTGAAAGCCATCCATGTCGATCACCGTATTATCATCACTTCCTCCAGGGTTGGAGATGGTTAAGTCGATCTGTATGTCCTCAGCCGACTTGGGCATATCCGGATAATGGAATCGGGCATCAGAAACCTTCAAACCAAGATTGAAAGCAGGAAGATCATCTCCGATCATACGGCCCTTGGCCATACCGCTCAATGCGAGTTGACCGTCGGTTTCAACCCCTTCCATGTCTTGCATAAATACAGCAGGGACGAGTGAAAGCAGTCCTTTAAAACTCGTCTCTCTCGTTGAGAAGGTCATGTCCATGTCGATGGGATCGCCCGACTCTTCGGGCATTGCCACAAATCCATCAAAACTGAGCTGCAGTGCATTGAGTCCAACATAATTATCAGCAAACTCAAAACGCATTTCGGGCAAGTTCATGTTGATGTCGAAATCCATGTCGAGACCAACCCTATTCAAGTACGCCAATCCATCTTGCTTGTACGTGAGCTCCGCTGCTTCAGAATGTGTCTCCAAGAGAAAAATATCCTGGGTGAAATCACCCTGCCCTTTGTGGGTGAATTGCGTTAGCTTGGTATAAATCCCGCCGGCTCGATCGTCATAGGTGATGTTGGCTTCTTTGAAAAAGTACCGTTTCAGGCTTAAGCTAAACTCACCACTGGCATCCACGTCCTCAGTAACCTCTTCTTCAGTTGCAGGCAAGGCGATATCATAGTTTGCGGTACCGTCAGGCAGGACAATTACATGAATATTGGGTTGGCTCAATCCAATGGTATTGACCCTGATGGTTCCTCCATTGATTACGCTCATCAGGTCAAGGCTCAATTCAAGCGAAGCAATCTTTGCCAGCGTAATTCCTTCAAACACGCCTTGATTGTTAACCGATACGTCATGGATGACAAGGGTGAAATCTGGAAAACTTTTGAAAAGTGTTAGGTCAACATCGCCGAAATCAACGCGCGCATTTAGGTTCTCATTGGCTTGTTGCTTTGCCAACGCAATAAGGTCATCCTTAAAGACAATTGGCAACACAATGGCCGCCGAAATCACTAAGACGATGAGAATAATTAGACCGAGCAATAGCTTCTTCAACATATCCATAAAATTTAGGTTCAAAGGTAAACGACTGCTAACGCTTCTGCGCATGGGCAGTGACATTTCTGCTGGGCAGATCTCATTTGAAGCCCATAAAAAAAGGCCCCCAAGTGGGAGCCTTTCTAATTGTCAATTGCGTGGAATCAAGCCAGCAATAAGTTCTTTAGCGTCATCAACTTCGTTTCCAACTGCGTCAAGTCATCCTGAGAGATGCTTTCTACATCAGAAAAACCAGCGTAAAACATCATAATGTCCTCGACTGCGGATAATACCTCATCGCTGATCTCTTGATCAATTTCACCCAAGACATTCATCAAGTTTGAGGTGTGGACCTTTTGCGAGTAGATGCCTTCGTACACTGGCATGTTGTCTTCGGTCATTTCCTTTCCTTTCAAGATACGCGTGGCAATGATCTGCGTTTCCACCCAGCTTCCTACAAATATCTCAGTGGCATTCACGAAACGCTCGTTGTCCACCATGTATTGATCCATGGCATCGAAAGCATCGTTCATCATCCGCACAAATTGTGCTTCGCTTGACGTGTTCTCTTCAAAATTCTGACTGATGGTTCTTTCAAATACATCACCTGCTCCAAGGTCACCGGCTAAACTTCGACATACTTGGAAATAATCCAGCGTCTGTTGGTTCTGGTGATTGTACGCCATGCACCCCATATCTGTCATATACACCCCATATCCATAAGCTTTCGCACTAGCGGTAGAAAGACCAGCTGCCTGATCAATCGGTGTCAACGCGGCTTGTGTCAGCGCAATGTTGTGCCCTTCAATGATGTGGAATGTCTCTAACGGTGACGGCAGGTTCGCAACCATTGTGTGGAATTTGAAATCAGCCATTCCGCTGATACCACTTTCCTCTGATTCGCTTGTTGCTTCTGATAGAGTGACATCACTCATGTCTACCTTCTTAGTAGCTTGATCTTCGCCGCTGCACGACCAAAGTGCAGTAACGAGAATAAGGGCCAGTAGGGGTCTTGTCTTCATATTGGGCTTAATTCGGTTCGAACAAATATAATGGCATTGGCCATCATTCAAAGAAAATGTCTTTCCGTAGCACCGGACAAAATGATTTACCAATAGGACGAAAAGACCTGCGATCTAAGCAGCGCTTACCTTGCTTAGCTTCAAGTTGCATTGTTCTTGAGAAATAAGGAAGGTGATTTTTCTTCCAATACATTGATCTTCCAAGCCTTAGAAAATTTGATGCGTTAGGCGCTGATCACTTCCATTCCGAGAAGTCCAATTGGATGTTGTATGGCCGCACGGCAATGCGAAAATTGCGCTGAAACTCAATCGACAAGAAGTGATACGACGCACCGGTCATACCTTTTTCATCGAATAGCTAACCCAGCTTCTTCGACTGTTTACGGCGATTCCTTTCTATCCTTTTGACAATTTCCTTGGCTTGGGCGTCGCTCAACTTAAACCCCAAGGCTTCCTTCTTACCGATGTACTCGAATCCGATCATCTCTCCGCCGATGGTCCAGAAGGCATCGTTGTAGGTCTTAACGAACTTTTTATCGTCGTAATTCACCGTTCCCAGGTTCTTGATCGTCTCTAAGTCGTAGGAACGCACTTGACCGTAAGCATTCCAACTTCGTTTATAATCGAGGGTATCTTCAGAAAGTCGGATATACTCCGTTCCAGCCCGCTGCCAAATCAAGGATCGAACCGCATAAAACAAGAAATAAAACCAGAAGGCCATGAAGACGAGTAAGAATGGAATCGTGTCCTTTTCAAGTGCCTTGAGCATTCCCACCATGGTTAAAATTCCGGTAAACGCCCATACTCCAATCCAAACGGCCAAGGCGATCCTCTGCCATTGACTCGAATCTGGTAAAATTGCAATGACGGTACCAGCATCCGTTTCTTCTACTGTAACTTTGGCCCCAGATTGGATCATCCCTTTCAACTTTTTTAACGCGCAAAGGTCTATATCTCTAGTGATATTTCGTTTTATGAGCAAAATTCCAGCAAGTATGTTCAAATTCTACCAGGTAGCCTTCCTTGCGATCGGCATGTTTATCGCACTTCCTGGCTCGGCTCAAGTGACAGGAGGAGACTTCCAAAAGTTGTTCGATTGGTATGCGATGGAAGACTACGAGCGTTGCGCTTACAAAGCCGAGAGTTATACGCGGAAGGATAAGTACCGCCGCTCACCGGAACCCTACATGTACATGGCGCTTTGCATGTACCAAGCACACGTCAATCCAGATGCCTTTGACGAGGAGTTCAAAGACCCGATCAAAGACGCATTGAAGTATGCTTACAAATTCAGAAAGAAAGACAAAACCGGAGAGCTCTATGCGATGAACAAGCGACAGATCGATCAAATCCGAGAAGAAGCATTGAACCGGGCCAATTTTTACTTCAACGACGAAGATTTTTACAAAGCCTCCTCAGAATTCAAGCGCATCTTGAAAGTAATGCCTGGTGATCAAAACGTGGCCTTTATCACAGGTGTGGCCATGGTTAACGCGCGCAACGTCACAGAAGGAGATCGTCTCGTCCAACAAGCATTGGACAGCTTGAACTATCAGCAAGAAACAAGGACGTTTGAAAAAGACGAGGTCACCCACGCATCCTTGATCAAGGCCTTTGTTAGCTACACCAATTACCTGGTTGAACAAGGCCAACAAGACAAAGCATTGGAGATCATCGCCTTGGGCAGAAAGCTTGTTCCAGACGACACCACCCTGAAGGGCCAATACCGGAAGCTTTACGCGAAGGCACCTGAACCCGAAGAAGATTCGGAAGATCCTGAACAACAGGAATAGCTTTAGACCAATTGCTGAC
Organism: uncultured Flavobacteriales bacterium; assembly: GCA_943788725.1. Lineage (GTDB taxonomy): Bacteria > Bacteroidota > Bacteroidia > Flavobacteriales_G > Salibacteraceae > SHAN690. Next base: position 494,544 of record CALSRJ010000001.1, read on the forward strand.
CAAGCCATGCGCATAGACATCATTACCGTACTTCCTGGACTTTTAGAAGGCCCTTTTGCCCATTCCATCTTGAAGCGAGCCACGGACAATGGACTGGCCGAAGTACACGTGCACGATTTACGCGAACGAGGCTTAGGTAAGCACAACCAAGTAGACGACTACCAATTTGGTGGAGGCGCGGGGATGGTCATGATGATCGAACCCATTGAGACCTTGATCCTGTCGCTGCAGGCAGAGCGCACCTATGACGAGGTCATCTTCATGACTCCTGATGGAGAGGTATTTGACCAGGGTATGGCCAATGGGCTTTCCCTTCAAAAAAACCTCATCCTGCTATGTGGTCACTATAAAGGCGTCGACGAACGTCTCAGGGAAATGTACATCACGAAAGAGATCTCGATTGGAGACTATGTGCTTTCTGGAGGAGAACTGGCCGCAGCGGTTGTTACGGATGCCTTGATTCGCTTAATTCCTGGTGTGTTGAACAACGAAACTTCTGCACTATCCGACTCGTTTCAAGACGACCTACTCTCCCCTCCCGTTTATACCCGCCCAGCAGAGTACAAGGGAAGAAAAGTGCCTGAAATATTGCTCAGTGGCAACTTTAAAAAAATAGATGAGTGGCGTCACCAAATGGCAGAAGAACGCACAAAGCAACGCCGTCCAGATATTTGGAATAAAAAACACGAAACCAACGATTAACTAAATAGAAAATCTATCTTTGCACCCCAAATTTCACTGGTATGGCAAGCGTAGTAATGCAAGATATCATCAACGAAATCAACCCGAAGTCCGAACTACCTAAGTTCGAAGCGGGAGACAGCGTTGCGGTTCACTATAAGATTAAGGAAGGAAACAAGGAGCGTGTCCAGGTTTTCCAGGGTGTTGTAATTCAGAAGAAAGGAAAGGGATCTACGGAGACCTTTACCGTTCGCAAGATGTCCAGCGGAGTTGGTGTTGAGCGTATCTTCCCTAGCAACAGTCCATTCATCGACAAGCTCGAAGTAACCAAGCGTGGTAAGGTTCGTCGTTCACGCATCTTCTACCTCCGTGAATTGAAAGGTAAGGCTGCTCGTATCAAGGAGCGCTACAACCGAAAGTAATTCCAACAAGATTTTCGAAAGACTTGAGAAGGCTTCGGTTTCCGAAGCCTTCTTTTTTATTGTTCATCGGCCCTGCCCTTGCTTTTTAGGTTAGGCAGTTTGTTTCAGCGGACGGCAGATGAAATGTCTTTAAACAAAGAGCCTCGGATCATTCCGGGGCTTTTTTTATACCCCTGCCCGCCTCGCCTCAGATTTCCGAATGATCAACGCCAGTATTGGTGAGAAAACAATGGATGGACCCAACCAGGCTATCAGATCGGGCAAAAAGCTCAATGCGGTAACGGAGAATGCGGTCATGGTAGCTATGAGAGCGCCACCCATAGAAGCTCTGTGCACTCTGAACCAATAGGGATCCTTAGAGGAGACCCCTTTGAACTCACGCATGCTCGATATGGCTAGGTAAATCGACAAGGTGCCGAAAACCGCAAAAACAATAACCGCAGACCACTTTTCTCCATGCGCGGCCAAGGCGGATAGATATAGCATATAAGCACCGGTCAGCAATACAGCTGCAGCCGCTACTTGATCAAACCACAAGACTCGTCCGCCTTTTAAGATTTGCATGGCCCTAACGCCTCTGTACGCGCTGAAAAAGGAAAGGAATGCGATACAGAGCAAAAACTCAAATCCGCGATAAGTGGCCAGCACCACCGCGGTAATAAACACGATAACCATTGCATTAAAGAAGACCTTTCCAAAACGTCTGTGGTAGTTCACTTTTTGAAAAACACCAAGAGCAATGATGCCACTTAGCAGGGCAATGCTTCCTGCCGCTATGTGAAAGAAGCGAAGCACATCAATACTGAAAGATAGAATGGATTGCATTGGTTTGGATTTTCCACAAACCTAGTCGCACAGTAAATCGAGATTCAAAGCAAGGGACGACCGTCAAGCCTTTGGGACGGACATCCGCATTCAGGCGCGATCGTCAAGCCTAAGGAGCTATCCGGCGCTTGAATGACTCGCCATTCGCCCGACTAACCGGCAAGGTTTCGGTCATTCCATCAAGCGTTACTTGATAACCTTGCGCATTGCCATCGACTTGTGTGACCTTTGAAAGGTTTAAAATACACGTCCGATGCGTTCGCATAAAATGCACGTGCCCCATCAATTGGTCCTCAGCGGAAGACAGGGAAAGCCGAAAGAGCTTCTTGTGCGCTTTCTCCCCTGATGCATAGTGGATTTCACAATAATTATTCGCTGAGCGAAGGCAAAGCAAATCTCCCTGAGGAATGACAACCTCCTCCCCTTCGTTCTCTCCTCTGATTACAATTGGATCCGCATGATCCGGTAGATCTGAGAGAACGATTTGAGCATTCATAACCTGAGCATCCTTGAGGTTTCGATGCAACATGCGCGCATGGTTCAGGAGTAGCAGCATGCTGTATGGGAAAAATCCAACGACAAGCGTGACGATCAGGGTGCCGGCCAATGTGAATTGCACTTGTTCACCATACATCAACCAAACCAAGGCGTAATTCAAGAGGGTGATGACCAAAAAATTGAATGCACCCCATGCCAACTCATGGGCAAGATTCCAAGTGGCTTCTTCAAATGCGCCAGGTACCAGCCGTGCGATCAATGCGCAAAGGATAATCCCTAGAGAGGTGACGCCGCCAAACGACAATGCGTTAATCACCGCACCATCGGTAGCCATAGCATAGGTGCCAAACGGGCGGAACACAAATAGGAAAACCGCAATGAAGAGTCCAAATCCAGCCGCATTCCAAAAGGTAGACCTCCATGAAAAGGTGATTGGATACGCTTGCTTGAAGTAGGAGGTTAGTCGGTGCAAAGGAGAAATGTTTCGAAATAAAAAAGGGAAGCAATTCGCATTGCTTCCCTCGAAATTACATCGTTAAGGATTCAATCAACCCTTATTCTCATTATACAATTCTTTCACACCTACATTCCAGAAGAAGAAAGACCACTTGTCGGCTTGTTCTTCAATGACCATCGACGTCGGTTTTCCAGCACCGTGACCTGCCTTTTCCTCTATGCGTATCAGAACAGGAGATGCTCCCGCGTGTCTTTCTTGTAAGGTTGCTGCAAACTTGAACGAATGAGCAGGAACAACACGATCATCGTGATCGGCTGTGGTGACCATAGTCGCTGGATATGCTACGCCATTTTTGAGCGCATGCACTGGAGAATAATTTAAGAGGTAATTAAACATCTCCACATCATCCTCTGAAGTACCGTAGTCATACGCCCATCCGGCACCCGCGGTGAACTTATGGTAACGGAGCATATCCATAACACCTACCGCTGGCAATGCCACCTTCATCAACTCCGGTCGCTGACACATAGTAGCTCCTACTAGCAATCCCCCATTCGACCCACCGGCGATGCCAAGCTTCTCTGAATTTGTGTAGTTCTCAGCAATGAGGTACTCTGCCGCAGCGATAAAATCGTCAAACACATTCTGCTTGTTCAACTTGGCGCCAGCAGAATGCCATTTCTCACCGTACTCACCTCCACCTCTTAAGTTCGCTACTGCGAATACGCCGCCGCTCTCCATCAATACAATGTTGGAAGTGCTAAAGCGTGGCGTCAAGCTAACACCGAACCCCCCATATCCATACAACAAGGTAGGATTGCTTCCATTCAGCTCAATGCCCTTCTTATAGGTAATGATCATCGGCACTTTGGTTCCATCCTTTGAGGAATAGAACACCTGCTTCGATTCAAATTGCGTAGGATCAAACTTCACCCCGCTCTCCTTGTACACCGTTGATGTACCAGAAGCAATGTCGTAGTGAAAGATCGTAGGCGGATAAACGTAGGAAGTGAAGGAATAGTACAATTCCATGTCTTCGGTTCGGCCTCCAAAACCACTTGCCGTTCCAATACCAGGAAGCTCAATGGCGCGTTCCTTTTCTCCGTTGCCGTTGAACTGCACAACCATGGAAGTAGCGTCCTTCAAGTAATTCGCAAAGAACTTCCCTCCTGCCGTTCCAACCTGAAGTACATCTTCCGTCTCTGGAATGAAATCAGCCCAGTCAGCGGTGGTTGGCTTATCGATGGTAGTTGCTACCACCTTGCCATTAGGCGCGTCTAGATTAGTCTTGATGAAAAGCTTCTCTCCATCGGTATGGATAACTCCATGGTCATTGTCAAAATTATCGACCACACTCACAATCGGAGCGCCTTCCTTGCGGAGGTCTTGGATGTACAATTCGTTACCGGTGGTAGAAACCGCAGCGCTGATCACTAAGTAGCTCTCATCTTCCGTAACATAACCTCCGATGTATCGACGTGGGGTTTCTGCCCCACCAAATACCAAAACATCCTCAGATTGAGGGGTGCCCAACTTATGGAAATAGAGTTTGTGATGTTGGGTCATACCAGATAAAGCGCTTCCATCTTTCGGCTTGTCATAGCTGCTGTAATAGAATCCTGTGTTGCCTCTCCATGAAGTGCCAGAAAACTTAACATCCATCAATGTATCTTCAAGGATTTCCTTGGTCTGCGCGTTCATGATGATGACCTTTCGCCAATCTGAACCGCCTTCAGAGATCTGATATGCGACCAAGGACCCGTCCTTTGAAAAGCTGATGCCCGCCATAGAAGTAGTACCATCCTTTGAAAAGTCGTTGGGGTTCAAGAAAACCTCATCCACCCCACCACCCAATGATTGTCGGTAGATGACGTACTGATTCTGCAGGCCGTCGTTCTTGTAGTAGTAAGTGTAATCGCCGCGCTTGAAAGGTGCTGAGTACTTTTCATAATCCCACAACTCCGTCAAACGGTCCACGATTCTCTGGCGGTAAGGGATGGTTTCAAGAAAACCGAAGGTCACAGCATTCTGGGCACTCACCCATGCGGCAGTTTCCTCCGAGGTATCGTTTTCCAACCATCGATAAGGATCTGCTACTTGCGTACCAAAATAATCTTCGACAACCGTGCTGTCTTTTCTCGTTTCGGGGTAATCCATCGCCATTTGCTCCTCTTTTTCAACTGGCGCAGTGCACGCTGTGATCAATCCAACTAAAACCAACCATCTGTACTTCATACTTTACATGTTTGCCGCGAAAATAAAACAAGACACCTTGCCAAGGACTGTGCAGACTTGGAATGCTTGATTTGGGATATATCGTTATCATTGAAGTAGATGATGAAGGAATCGAATATCGACCCAAGGTTTTATAATTCGGAAACGGGGAAACCCTTTGAAACCTGCCTGGTATGCAGCGCTTCGTTACAAGAAAGTGGGGACGATTACTTCGTTGAACGCATCTTCAGAAGGGTGCCAAACTTAGGAATCACCGAAGCCATTTTTGAATACGGGATGTGCATGCCATGCGCTGAGCAAATGCGCAAGGAGCTCTCAGAAGAATCCCGAAAGAAAGTAGAGCACTATTTTGAGCAACGACTATCAGAAAGGGATCCCGAATCTGGTGAACCCGACATGGAGATTTGCCTCCTTACAGGAACGCCTATTGCTGATAGCATTGAGTTTTCATACCACGTTCACTGCAGGGGTGACCGAATGGTTCATTCGATCTTTCCTTATGCTGTCAGCGAGATTGCCATGGAAGAAATCAGCACTCTCCTCTCTGACGAGACCATCGATCAACTTGACGACTTCAAGGGAAAGTATTTCACAGGACCTCCAGAATATGCGGACCTATTGAATCCAAAAAGACTCATTCCCCTTTGACCTCCTCAAAGCGACCATTTTCTCAATCCACATGGTACAATTGAAATTGCCCCTTAGATTTACAGCATGAAAAGGACGTCACTGGTCTTCCTCCTCTTTTGCTTGCTCTTTTCAGCAGCGAGCCTAGCACAAGACAGCACCAAGGTGCGCTTCTACGTGAAAGGAAGCGCTGATTTTTGGATCAAGCTGGATGGTGAACTCCTTCCGCTTAGCAATGTTCAGATGATAACACCGGGCACCCACGACATTGAGATCTGGTCTCCTATGTACGTTAAGCACACCGGAAAACTAACCGTTCCTGCAGAAGATTCCATCAGTTATTATCAAGAATTGAAAAAGGATAAAGCCTATATCGCCTACCTTTTTGATATGGACAGTTACCGACGCAAGGTGTTTCTGGGGCGGACCGCTCCGTTGGTCACTGCATTGGCAGGAGCTGTAGCCTCTCCCATTTTCTATTTCGGCCGGAAGAGCTGGCATGAAAAAACGGTGAAAGAGGATTTCAAATTTGAGTATTTCTCGAGCAACGCAAGCGGTGCAGATAACGTGCGCACTCGCTACCAGACAGCCAATGCTCTGTTTTTCACCAGCCTTGGAATGGTTGCAGGTGGGTTGGCTTCTTATGGCCTCCTGCAGCGCTGGGTCAAAAACCTAGAAAAGCCTATTTACCGTCAGTCAAACCCCTTTACGGTGGAGACGTTTGAAATAGGATATCATCCAGTCACTGGCACCCCTCAAGTAGGTCTATCGCTCAATTTTTAATCATGCAAAGAGCTATTCCCATCCTCCTGCTCTTATTGGTTCTTGTATCCTGCGAGCCCCAACCCAAGGCTTGCCTAGACTGGGAAGATACCATCGAAGCTGGAACACAACTTCACTTGGAAAGCTGCAGCGAAGACTACGACTTCCTTACATGGGAATTTTCGGATGACATAGGTTACCTCAGCGAGGTGGTACCGCGGATCTTTGAAGATGAAGAGAACATGTCTGTCAAGCTTACCGCTTATTCTGACGGCGCCTATCGAAGTGACGAAGTTATCTTCCCGTTTAAGACCAGCTTTCGCTACATCGACCGGATGGAGGTAGTTGGAGAATCTAATTATTCTGCGCTTGAATTGAGGATGTCAGGCGGGGCATTTTTGGGTGGTGATGCGAAAGGCACCTTTACCGAAAGTGCTCCCTACTTCGTTTATGTATGGCCTGAAACCAAGGTAGTCATTGAAAGCAAGCGAAGCGATATCGCCGTGTTTGGCTATAAGAATGGAAGCGATATCTCCTTAGGATCGAAAACCATCAATTTTGAAACCTATAAGGAGAATCCAATGGTTTTAGAGACAACAGATGGTCTATCGGTAAAGGTGTACTGGACCTACCGCGACTGATCCAAGGCCTTAAAGGCGATGGTAAACGTACTCCCCTCACCCAATTCGCTTTCTAGCCAAATTCTTCCCTGCATTTGCTCCACGTAGTGCTTCGAAATAGACAAACCCAGTCCACTGCCTTCAATAGTGGATTCGGCAGACGCATGGGATTGAAAGAAGGGCTCAAAAATCTTGTCTCTGTCTACCTCAGCAATACCTAAGCCTGTGTCCTTCACAACGATGTGTACATCTCCTTGCTTCCTCATCATAGCTAGGTGAACCCCGCCTACCTTTGTGTACTTCAGTGCGTTCCCAACGAGGTTCATCAGCACAATCTCCATCATCGATCGATCGACCGAGGCGCATACGTCTTGTTCAATCTCACGCGTGAATTCAAGTTGCTTGACGGTAGCTTGAGGAGATAACAGCTTGGCAATGTCTTCTAACAAATGCGTCAGGTTTTCGGGTCTCAAGACAGGCTCTATTGACCCTTCTTCCAAACGGGAAAACGTCAGCACGTTATTGGTGATACCCAAGAGGCGCGTACTGCTCTTTTGCAATAGGTCGGTCATCGAACGCACTTCATTGGGATCGTCTTCCAATTTGATCAGTTCTGCCAACGATACAATCGCATTCATCGGTGTTCTGAGTTCGTGCACTACGGCGTTTAACGTCTCCCTTCGCAACTGCGCTTTGCGCTCTGCCTGATCACGCTCCTCGGTCAATGTCTTTCGGAGATCAGACAACAGCTTGAGTTGATACAACAACAACGAAAAAAGCCCTACAAATACAGCAATGGCAATCCCGAAGGACAAATTGATCACGCGTTGTCGCTGGATTGTTGCCTCCCGCGCAGCCTCTTTGCTTTGGATGCGCTTCACCTTGTTCTCCGCTTCTGCCACTGCAATGGTGTATTGCGACGCGTCCGCTTTACGAAGCATCGATTCTGCCTCGGCACTGTCGCTCATCCGCTGGTATTGTCGAAGTAAATCAAGCGCCAGTGCTGTATTTCCTTTTTTCTCCTCAAGACTCGACCGAGCCGCCAACAAGCGTGTTTCAATGGCGGAAGATTGCACATTTTGATTGAGGATTGTGGCATTCTGAATGAGCCCATTCGCCTTAGGAAGATCGCCCTCCTCCACCGCAATGTTTGCCATGCCGACCCATGGAGGTCGCCGATCTTCTCTCTGATTACCGCTGCTGACTTGTAATACCCCATGGCTGCGGCATAATTCCCTAAAAGCGACTGCGCAAACCCGATATTGTTCAGACCAATCGCCTTCCCTTTCTCATCTTTCGGGTGCCGGTTTTCATCACTCAACGTGAAATAATGCAAGGCACTATCATATTGGTCAATGAGTAAGAAATTTTGCCCCCGAGAATTGTAGAGACTCGCCAATGCATAGGGCTCTTCCGGGTCGGTGAGTTCAAAGGCCTTATCCAAGAAGGATTGAGAACGGTCAAAATTTCCCAGTTCCCGATTGAGGATGCTTAGGTTGTTGTAAATTTTCATTTTTAGCGCGACATCGTTACGAAACTCAACGCAGCCCAAGGATTTGGCGTAATACTCAATTGCCTCTCTCCTCAAACCGGCTGCGTGCAGCACAACAGCCAAACCATGGCTCACCAACGCGTATTGATCGGTGCATCTCGCGCTGTCCATAGAAGCCATGGCACTGCTAAAGTTAGCGATGGCAGAATCCATGACGCCCTTGTAAAAAAAGGCAGATCCTTTGGCTTTAAAATATTCGGTGAGCAGGGAGTCATCTAGCTTCGCTACAGAAATTTCACCTAACAAGGCCAACGAAGAATCGGGGTACCGCACCGCTTCTTTGGCCTCATGTAGCCGCTGAATAAACAAGGAAGCATTAGAGGTGGATTGGGCGAAGGAAAACGTCGAGCAACATGCCATCAAAAGCGTTATTCCCCATATGGCCCTTTTTCCTCTCATCACTGAGCAAATATCGACAATCGGCCGAAACGGTATACCACAAAAAAGGCAGGGGTACCACGATACCTCTGCCTTTGAACCTAACTAAACAACTGAGAAAAGAACGATCTTGATTGTCTTCTTCGAATATAATGTTGCGCGCTTATGCGAACTATTATATTGTGACCAATAGAATCACTTTGCGGCGAGCGGTTAACGACCATCTTTGACTGAGAAAAATCATCTATGGAGTCCTTGAAACTTCTTCCTGAAATGAACTCATCGCCGTTCTTCATGCGAAAAGAGTATTCGTTGTTCCCCTTATACGACTTCATCTTCAAATAATTGACATTCAAAATGATGGAACGATGGATACGAACGAAACAGCTGTGGTCTAACTCGCCAATCATCTGTTGCATGGTATTCCGAATCAGGAAGCGTTCGTTCTCCAATTGCAGCTTCAAGTAATTGCCGTCGGCCTCTATGTACAACACATCATAAAGGTTAATGCTTCGCTCCCTTCCCTTATCCTTAATCTTGAGTACAAAAGGACTTTGCTGGGTCCGTGACCGAAAATCGTCTACAACCCTTATGAGTTGGTCATTGAGCTTGCTTTGATCATGTTGGACGATCCGCTCAATGGCATGATCAACGGCCTTTTTGAAGCGATCATCGTCAAACGGCTTGTGAAGGAAGTCTACGGCATGCACATCGAAGGCCTTCAGGGCAAAGCGATCGTGCGCGGTGACGAAAATGATGAAAGGTCGCTGTTCGTCTGGAATGCGGTTGACTACTTGAAATCCATCCCTGTCCGGCATTTCAATGTCGAGGAAAACCAGGTCAGGACGGTAAGAGGAAATGAGTTCGATGGCCTCGTCGCCATTCCTGCCCTCTCCGATCAGTTGGATCTGATCCATCTGCTCCAACAATTTCTTGATGCGGCTCCTACTAAGGACCTCGTCATCTACTACGATTGTCTTAATCGTTCGCATGTTCACTTTGTTTTGGGATGATGAGTGTAACAGTGAAGCCCTCGTTATCCGTTGTCTTTACATCAAAACCAGCCTCGCCACGGTAAAGTTCTTTCATTCTTTCTTTCGTGTTTTGCAGTCCAATTCCATTTCCAAACAACTCCGACACCTCGCCCACATGGCCTCTACCATCATCGGATACTTTAACCACGAGTCCTTTCCCGATCAAACGGGCGTGCACCAAAACCGTTCCTCCTCTAGAAATTTTAGCTATGCCGTGCTTGATGGCATTTTCGACAAGTGGCTGGATGATCAGAAGAGGGACTTGAAAACCTTCTGAGCCCTCTTCTACATCGATTTGAAAATTCAATCTATCCTCGAAGCGAACCCGCTCGATTTCGAGGTAGGTTTTTACGTAATCCAACTCTTCTTCCAGGCTGACAAAAACCCGAGAATCTTGCTCAAGGATACCGCGAAGGAGGTCTCCTAATCTCGCCGTAACTTTTTGGGCCTTCTTCACATCGATCTCCATCAAACTACTGATGGTGTTGAGTGCGTTGAATAAAAAATGGGGTTGGAGTTGCATCTTCAGCACCTCTAATTTGGTTCGATTGAGCTGTGCCTCTATCCTCCCCAATTCTGCCTGCTTGTCCTTGTACTTTTTATAATAGTCAAACGCCGCGAAGAGGACGTAAATGATCCAGTACTCCAACACCCTTCCTATAAACACCCCCGGAAAAGCAGCCATCACTTGCGGCCAAGTCTCTGAAGAAAAGTAGAAAATGTCGAACCCAGCCAATAGAGTGAAATAGATCAAGGTGGTGCTAATCTCATGCACGAATGGAATCACTAGGCTAAACAGGAAACTCATCCCTCGGTCGCCAATCGACGCCCCTTTTCCGATTCGATAATGGGTAAAAGCCCAATAAATGATTGGCACCAAAAGGGGCCAAAAGAGGTAGTTGATGACGTGGGGAAGCGAGCTACGGTAATACTCAAACTCGCTCATCTCATCCCAATAGAGATAAGGCATCATTGCTTTGAGACTCATGAGCAGGCTCAGCACAATGCCAGCTCCTAGAACAAATACGAATGGAAGCGGCAACTTCTTGAACATGCTTCAAAGTAAATACAGCCACTTTGGAAATTTCTATGCTTTGTGACAAATGGCCCGTTTTGGGCACGAATCGCTCAGCGCAATGCCCGCAGGTACTGATTCACAAACGCTATTTTGCTTTTTCTTCGGTACTGCAATACCCATCTGGGGTGCGGAAGTGGAATCACTTCACCAAACCAACCGTGCTGTTTATTCAATGCGTTCAGCACTTTAAAATTCTCGCCTTGCCCAATGCAAAAGCATTTATCTCTTCGCACGGCCCACTCCATATGCCGGTTCATTTCCCGCACAATCGGGTCGAGCATGTACGTCTTCCATTGATCCAGTTCGTAGTAGTTGACGTTCTTTCCATCGTGCAAGAAACCCAGGGGGTAGACGGCCGATATGAAATGGTTTGAATAGAAGTGCTCAGCCCCTCCGCAGGCTGCAATTACGTCGTAGATGAATTCGCTTGACAACTCCTGCCTTAGGTTGAATGAATGATCGATGTGCAAGACTTCTTTCAACCGAATAGGGTCTGTAAAAGAGATGCCTGTTACCCCAGACCCAAACCTTCCTGGGTTGATGCCGAACATGAGCGTGCGAGGCTTAGTATCGGCATAGTATTTCGAAAGAAATGCCTCCACTACTCGCATCGTGTCAGGATACTCGTAAGGATTCATGCATTCATACCACTCGGGAATGACGGGCTTCTTGAGGGATCGATAATAGTTGGAAAGGACATCTGACCATTGTTCCATGCTAAACGAAGCTAAAAAAAATGCCCCGCACCGATGATGCGAGGCATTTCCTGAGTGGTTACTGCCTTGTTCCCTAACCGATCAAAACACGTTTGTTGGCCTTTTGCTCTTCTTCTGCCATTTTTGGAAGAACAATTCGGAGGATACCGTGCTCATACTTTCCTTCGATCTGCTCTACGTCTACCTGATTGTCTGGAAGACGAAAGGAACGCTTGAAAGACTGGAAACTGAATTCTTTACGGGTATACTTTTCACCCTCCTGTATGTCTTCTGACTTAGCGTCCGCCGAGATGATCAACGTATCGTTTTCGACTTCTACGTTGAACGCCTCTTTTGAAAATCCGGGAGCAGCAATCTCAAGGATATAACTGCTTGCTGATTCAATCACATTTACAGAAGGAACGGCTGTCTTTGAAATCGCCGGCCATTCCATGTCATTGAACAATTCATCCAAGATAGTTGGAAAGTAACTTCCCTTCATCACTGGTCTTCTTGTCGTTGGTCTCATGGTAATCATATTTAATATTTTCATGCCATAGACATTTCAATTCTCAAACCAGCCAGAGATTCATGACGAAATTTCAGGCGAATCACGATCTTGCATGTCATTTTAACCGATTGATATACAACTGCTTATATTCATACTGCCAGAATTTCACAAAATGCAATGATCATATCTCTTGAGACTGCTCAACCCTTGAGCGCGATCCTTGTTACCCTGTAGTGCGAATCATTAACTGCAGAAGCTTTGGTAACTTCGCACCCCAATTCAGAGAACATGTTGCATCCGATCGAAGAAGCGCTCGAAGACATTAAGAACGGTAAAGTAATCATCGTCGTGGACGATGAAGACAGAGAGAATGAAGGCGACTTCATTGCTGCTGCAGATTTCGTTACGCCGGAAATCATCAATTTCATGGCCACGCATGGCCGCGGGTTGATCTGCGCTGCTCTGGTAGAAGATCGTTGTGATGAACTTGGACTGGAACTGATGGTTCCTCAAAACACCGCCTTGCACGAAACGCCGTTTACGGTTTCGGTAGACCTTAACGGTAAAGGGGTTACCACCGGTATTAGCGCGAGTGACCGCGCAAAAACCGTCAAAGCACTGATCGATCCCAATACAAAACCTGAAGACCTGGGGAGGCCAGGACATATCTTCCCTCTACGAGCGAAGCGAGGGGGCGTATTGCGCAGAACAGGGCATACAGAAGCGACCATCGACTTGGCACGTTTGGCGGGCCTCAATGCCGCGGGAGTCTTGGTAGAGATCATGAATGAAGATGGAACGATGGCTCGCATGCCACAGCTGCAGGAGATCGCTGAGAAGTTTGACCTTAAGATTATTTCCATTGAAGACCTCGTTGCCTACCGCATGCACAAGGAGAGTATCATTGAGCGCGGCGTCAACGTCAAATTACCCACCGAATGGGGCGATTTTCAGCTGCATTCCTACGTGCAAACCACTACGGGCGAAGAACATCTAGCCTTGACCAAAGGCGAATGGACAGAAGACGAACCGATTCTTGTGCGTGTGCACTCCTCTTGCGTTACGGGTGATATATTCGGCTCTTACCGCTGCGATTGTGGTTCACAGCTGCACGAAGCCATGAAGTTAATCGAGGAGCAAGGAAAAGGAGTCGTGGTCTACATGCAACAAGAAGGACGGGGTATAGGCTTGATCAACAAGCTCAAAGCATACAAGCTCCAGGAAGAAGGTTTGGATACCGTGGAAGCCAACCTGAAGTTGGGCTTTAAAATGGACGAGCGTGACTACGGTGTCGGTGCTCAGATCCTTCGTGACCTAGGTGTCCGAAAAATGAAATTGATCAGCAACAACCCTAAAAAACGGACCGGGCTGATCGGGTATGGTCTTGAGATTTCTGAGGTAGTACCTATGGAAATTGACGTCAACCCACATAATCATCACTACCTCTGGACCAAACAAGATAAGATGGGGCACGACTTGCACATCGATAAAGACATCCAAGGATGAGTGCTGAGGAATTGGACTTATCCTATTGGGAGAAACGATGGTCTGATCGACAGACAGGTTGGGACATTGGCTATGCCTCCACCCCGATCAAAACGTACTTCGATCAGGTAGAAGATAAGTCCAAGCGTATCCTTATTCCCGGATGCGGCAATGCATGGGAAGGAGAATATCTCCACCGTACTGGTTTTGAAAATGTGCATTTGATCGATATAGCGCCAACCGCCGTTCAGCAAATCCAAGAGCGGATTCCTCATTTACCCAAGGAGCGTGTAATCCTAGGAGATTTCTTCGCCTTGGAAGGCAGCTACGACTACATTGTAGAACAAACTTTCTTCTGTGCCTTGGAGCCGACGCGCCGCATGGAGTACGCTGCTAAGGTGCATGACTTGCTCGCTCCTGGCGGAAGACTTGTGGGTGTGATGTTCGACACCGATTTTGGGAATGACCACCCGCCCTTTGGAGGTACCAAATCGGAATACGTGAATTACTTCGAAGGACTGTTTGACATCCACGTGATGGATACAGCGCACAACAGCATCAAGCCGCGCCAAGGAAAAGAGTTGTTCATCAACCTCCAGCGTCCTTAGATCACACTTCCTCTTCTTCCTCTCGTGGAGTAAGGCTTACATTCTCTACGCGCAACTCCCCATGGGCAGTGCTCAATCGAATGTCCATTACCAGGGTGAATCGATGGTGGCTCGGATAATTTTCCCTCAACCAATGTACCAACAATGTGGAAGAAACCTCTGGATGAATAGCAAAGGAATGCGGTGCGAAGAACCCTAGGCTATCCGTGTAGAAAATCAAATTATCATCCACCGCAGGATGCTCATCGCCCGCAATGTCCATGTTTCGAAGAAAGAACTTATTGCTTACGCCACGTCGCTCTCCGGTTTCAGGGTTGAAGATCTGCGTTCCCATTGCCATATAGCTTGGGATGATGACCAAATCTTCGTGCCCGCTGAGTTCAAAGCGCATTTGCATCGACCCAAGTGCCGTCTTATCAAAACTCATGTCAATTACCGTGTCTCGCTGTTCACCGGTGATTACGTCCATTACACTGACGGTATCAAACATGCTAAGCTCCTCCACCAACGCCTTGGGATCTAGGCTCCTTTCCACGTCCAATTCTCCGAACAATGTAGGAGCGTATACTTCAGCATCTCCAGTAAAAGCCATGTCGAACAGTTGATCGGCAAGCGAATTGAGGTGAACGCTGCTCGTATAGGATGCGATTTTCACGGCATTCAATGCAGAAGCATGTCTAGGAACAATTAGTTCCAGGGTGAGGGTTCCATCCCAATTGAACGATCGTTGTTGATCATCAATACTGCGTTCGTCTTCTGAGGATGAACATGCGCTGATGATCAACATCACAGCTGTACATCCCCCAATAATACTCCGTCTATACATGGTTCCAAATAAATAAAGTCATGTCGTCAAATTGCTCCATTGCGCCCGTCCAATCTTCAATATCACTCCAAACAGCGGATTTGATTTGCTCTTGACTGGCATTTCTTTTCTCTTCTAAGATCTTTAGGAATTTGGCCTTGCCATAAGAACGGGTGCCGGACTCATTCAGTTGTGAAAACAAACCGTCGGACACCACGGCAATCGCATCTTGCGAATTCACTGCCCACAAGCCATCCTCGACGAGGCTCACTTGGGGATTTCCTTGGATCAATAATTCTTGCGCTGACGTCTTGTTGAAGGTAAACGCTTCTAATCCATTTTGCGCGGCGTACGCCTTGTCATTATCCGAAGTGTAAAGGAACCACTGCACTCCTTTGAATTTAGTGAATTTGTTCTCCAGTGCCTTCACGGAAAATTCCCACGCCGCAAGAATTTCCGATGGTTCGTGGGACGTTGGCATTGCCTTCTCCATTTTAGTGTACAACACAGAACGCAGAGCGTGAGCCGCATTTCCCACTACCCCAACGTCAACAAGGATGACAAGGTGATAGGCTTGACCGCTGAAACATAAGACGCCATCTGAGCTCACGTTTTCCAGTTTCCGCTGATACAATTTAAAGTGTTGTAATACTTCACACGTCTGCATTGATCGGTCATTGGCTGTTTCCTCCAACACTTCAATGATCGAGGCATCTTCTTCCAGTCGGCGTCCAACCCGGCGCATATCTTCTCGGAGGTCAACCATGTGCTGCTCTTTCAACGCTAGTTGTTCCTCCACCTCGTGCTTTTGCTCCAACAAATTCACCGCACGGTAGCGATCCATAAAGAAAATGGCTAAGATGACAAGGAGGAATACGATCGTATAGAACCACCAGGTCCTGTAAAAGGGATGATAGATGCTAAAATTAAGGGCGAAAGCTTCTTTAGAGCACACGTCTGAGTCATTGCAAGCTTTCAATTCAAAGATGAAGTCTCCGGGTGGCAGTGAAATGTACTCGACGGTGCCAGGCTCGTCCATTTCCCTCCAATTTTCATGTACCCCTTTCAGTCGATAGTAGTAGCGATTGCGCGCTGGGTTCTTCAATGCAATGGAACTGAAACGTACGGTCAGGTCATTCGCAGTGCTCAAAAAATCCATGCGTGGGTGTTCGGCAAGGAGGTCAATCGCACCCAACTTAGCCGCTTGAACTTCAAGGCTCGGTTCCACCTCATTGCTGTGTATCAGTGACGGATCAAAGCGCAACATTCCCATCAATGTCCCCATCCATAAAATGCCATTCGTACCAAGGCGCATTGCACCGGCGTTCACCTCTA
This sequence comes from uncultured Flavobacteriales bacterium, assembly GCA_943788725.1. Lineage (GTDB taxonomy): Bacteria > Bacteroidota > Bacteroidia > Flavobacteriales_G > Salibacteraceae > SHAN690. The sequence goes on from CALSRJ010000001.1 coordinate 511,152, forward strand.
CTCCCATAAACCCATCGTCCTCGCCGTACCACCGTTGCTCTTTTGTTTGTGGATCATAGGCGTCAACACCCCAATTGTGGCCTACCCAAACAACGCCTTGTTCATCCACTTCGATAGCGAATGTGGTATTGGAAGTCAGTTCCGTTACGTTACTCAAGGCCTCAAAACTGCCGTCGCCGAGGTATCGAAACACCCCCTTGTCATAGGTGGCGAACCAGACCAATCCTTGCTGATCGAAGGCAGCATCTTGAATGACACTGGAACTAATGCCTTCCGCCGCACCAAATTGCCTGAACTTCCCTTCGTAATACAATGTAGTAGGCGCACCTAACACTGTAATCCAAGTTTCGTTTCTGTCTCGGGAGTAGTAAATACCCGTTACCTTATCCCCCGCCAGGCCAGTTTCTGCCGTGATTTGTGAAACAGGCTTCCCTTCATCCATCACAAAAACACCTTCGTCGGTACCGACCCATAATGCGCCATTGACCAACTCCAAGCAATTGACGCCTACCTGAAGGTTGTTGTACGCCTGCACCTCATCGGTCGGTGTATTCAGCTTCCATAGGTCCCCATCTTGATCCATTATCCAGATGGCGGAAGCCCCATCAAATGCCGCTTGTTTAGGCTCCGTTACGTCGATCGGAATGAACGCATCCACTTTCAACTCATCCGCGTCAACGCTCGCCTTCCCCGTGAGAATCCCGTTTGGCGTCAAGGCGAAAAATTTTCCATTCGCCAACTCCACATCCCAAACCAATCCTCCTTCCAGTCCCGAACGCTGATCGATCAGTGTAAACGCATCGCCCAAGAACTGATCTAAGCCGGCCGCCGTAGCTATCCAAACGTTGCCTTCACGATCTGTGAACATCGCTCTCACCTGGTTGTAGCTCAATCCATTCTGGCGTTCAAAGTGGACGAGTCCTTTCGTACTTGGATCATATCGGTAGACTCCATTATCACTGGTACGCACCCAGATTCTCCCTGCGGGATCTTCAATCAAAGCTTTCCCTGGAAAATCCAATGAAACTTCTTGTTCCAACGTCCATTGTCCCGCCTGCTCTGCGTACAAGCGAATACGGTCATGGTATGCCAGTGCCCAACGGCCCGAAGCCATAGGTAAGGCCGACTCGATGGTCATTCCATCCTCGGCCTGATAGACTAACTTCCAAGGTTGATGTTTGCTTCGTTGGTAAATTCCTGCTGTGGTCACCACGATCTCTCGTTCGTTTTGTACATGCATTTCCTTTACACGGACAGACAAACCATTTGCGGGTAAAGCAATGCGTTCTGGAATCCCATTCTTGACCGTAAACATGCGGTCATCGGAGGTAATGGCGTACACCAAATCTTCTCCCACCGGAATGATTTGGACCACCGATGCATAATCAAAGGCAGCCGCCGTGTTCCAAACACTAAAAGTATCCGCCAGCACATGGTAAATAGAAATATTGCCGGCCCAATGCCCAATGTACACACGGTCTTTGATGGCGCTGAGGGAGGAAATAGAACTTTCCGCCAATCCGGATTTAACGCTTTTGGTTGTAAACTCAAACCCATCATAAATCACTAATCCGGCCAAGGTTCCAATGAGCAGTTCGCCATGATCGGTTTGATCAATGCATTCTATTCTACTTGGAAAGATGCTCTTGTCCAAGCCATAGTGCTTGAAGCTCGCCATCTGGGCACTCGCAGAACAAGTGAACAACAAAGCGAGAAACCAAACACTAAATACCGAACGTACGCTTGACCTCATCAAACTCTTCTTCACTGATCTCCTTATCATCCTTTGAATAGTAGGTTACATCAAAAAGCAACCAGTTATACACTGCCTTGCGGTATTCACACCTCACTCCGTCGTCTTCCACCAGCAAGCGTTCATCATAAACGAAGGTACCGTCGTCAATGGAGTGCTTTACGAGGGTTGAAATCGGGTTATGCCGAAACGGCGACGGACCGCTCGCAGTCTTCACCAACAACTGATCTTGCTCAGCTTGCTTTTGAATGCGGGCTTCTGCAATTTCATGATCGCGCGTATCATCTTCGACTTTCAATTCACGTCGAAGCTCCTTAGAAGCTTCAATATACGCTTCCCCTTCTTGGTGACTTCGTTGATTTGCGAACCCCGAGCGGTTTTTGGATTCTTTCAGATGCTCTCGTTCGAGGCCTTTCGCTTGCTCCACGACTTCAAATCGATCCGCAGACCTCCCGATTCGATCTGGTGCTTCATTTGCCTCAGCGTCAGAAGGGGTTGCTTTTTCAACCTCAGATTTCAATGGTGCAGATTCGGTAGATTCTACGATTGAGGCCTCACCATCTTCCGTTAGATCTATCGTAAACGTCTCTGAGGCTACGGGGTCTTCGCCCAGCGCTTCTCTGCGTTCGGATTCTGCATACAGAGGCTTCAGTTCTTCAATGACCTTGGCGTAGGGAGTGAACGTAAATGTTTCCTCTCCGGTGCCCGTTCTACTGATCTTTCCAATGCTCTTCCTGGCCTTCGCCTCAGACATACCTGCATATCGGTTATACATCCGCATCTTGAGCGGAACATCGTAAAGCACTTCCTCATCGGAATCGTGCTCGGTATTGACATCAATTGCGACGGGTAACATGAAGGGCCGAACAAAAAGCAAGGTGTATGACTTTCCCAGTGGAATATCGGTCTCGAATCGCCCCTTTCGGTCTGCTAGCATCGTTCGGAGCACAGTGCCATCTTTAATCACCTTGATCGTCACTTCAGCAAGAGGCTCGTCCTTGTGCACAACAGCGCCACTAACCCGCACCTGTGCTTGCAATGGCGTACAGAGCAATACCAAAGCAAACATCCATAAAACCAAAGGCAGGCGTAGAGCGTTCACAGGCCTAAAAGTAATAAAGCAGCGCATTGCCCTCCGCGAAAAGGACGATTTCTACCTTTGACGTAGAACAAGAACCAACATGAAGACCATCATCATGGACGACGTGCGCATCGAGCGTACCCTGAAGCGCATCGCATTTCAGATCCTAGAGAACTGCTATCAAGAGGAAGAAGTAACCGTTATTGGCATCGAACCTCGCGGCGTATGGGTGGCGGCGCAATTGATTAAAAACATCGGGAAGATCTCAAAATTGAAGGTCAAAAATGCGACGATCGACGTAGAGAGTCTGGATGATATGAACAAACTAAGCGCATCCATCAGAGGGCGTTCGGTAGTGCTCGTAGACGACGTGGTGAAATCCGGCGATACGATGATGCGGGCTGCTTCGGCAATTTCTGAGCAAGGACCTAAGGTATTGATCACGGCTTGTTTGGTGGATAGAAAGCATCGGCGATTTCCGATCCAAAGCGACCTCACCGGCCTCAGTTTGGCGACCACCCTCCAGGAACACATTCAGCTGGTCATTGAACCCAAGCCTACGATCTACTTAGAATGATCCCTGAGAGGGTATCAACCGCCTGCTGCACCGACAGGTTATTCATCGAGAGAATCATGTGGGCCCTTCCATAAGAGGAATGCCTTTCATCGAGCAAGGACTGCAGGCGTTTCATCATTTCTTCTTCAGACATCCCCTCCAAAAGAGGACGTGGCGTTTTTGCGTTGCTTAAGCGATGAACAAGCATGCCCAGCGGAGCATCCAGCCAAGCGCACAGCCCCGTTTCCAGCATGATGTCGGCATTGTCAAAGAAGGCAGGCGTCCCTCCCCCAGTAGAAATGACCACCCGCTCTTGCGCATGAAGCGACTTCAGTGCCTGCTGCTCAAGATTTCTAAACTCCTCTTGCCCCGCTTCCGAGAAGATCATGGGAATCGATTTTCCAGCGAGATGTTCTATGACATCATCCAAGTCGACCACGTCCCACGCCAATCGAGCAGCCAATTTTTTGGCAGTGGTTGTCTTTCCCACGCCCATCATACCCCAAAGGAATACGCGCTTTACTGGAAAAGAGATTTGTATGTGTTGTTCGAGTGAAATACGGCTTGCGTTGAGGCGGATATAGATGAAGAGCGTCGAAGTTAAGTACAAAACGAAGATGGAGAAGTTCCGTCCTCCGTCATTCGCCATCAACCCTCTTATTCAGTGACATCAAATGCGAGAAATAAGACGCCACCTTCTCATCCACCTTCTAGTATTCATCAATGATGGGATTTCGTCAAACCACGGCGAATGGCTAACATTGCAGCCGAATCCGAGCGATACGTGAAGGCAACATCTCCTTTTCCAAAAGTGAAAGTAGCGATAGCTCTGCTGTGCTACAACAACCGGGATTTACTCGAGCAATTCCTGCCCGAAGTCATTGCTCACATGCCAGACGCACAGGACTACGGTATTTTCGTGATCGACAACGCGTCCACCGACAGCACCCAAGAGTACTTGCTTTCACTGGGCGACCAGATCAATACCATCACCATTAAAGTGAACAAGGGGTTCACGAACGGATACAAGCTCGGATTAGCGCAAATAGATGCGGAGATTTTCTGTCTGTTGAGTTCAGATGTTCAGATCTCAAAAAATTGGCTTGAACCTGTTGTCGAATTATTTGACAACGATTCGAAAGTGGCGGTGATCCAACCCAAGATCCGGTCTTGGCATGAGAAAGACAGCTTTGAATATGCTGGAGGCTCTGGCGGGTTTATCGACAGCCTTGGCTATCCTTTTTGTAGAGGTAGGCTTTTCTACGACACTGAGAAAGACGCGGGACAGTACGACGACGTGCGCGAGATTTTCTGGGCCTCTGGAGCCTGCTTTTTTATTCGATCCAAGGTATATGAAGAAAGTGGGGGACTAGACGACGATTTCTACGCCCACATGGAAGAGATTGATTTGTGCTGGCGCATCAAAAACCGAGGGTTTAAGATTCTGGTGTGTCCATCTTCTGTGGTATACCACATTGGAGGGGCCGTGATTGCTTATGGAAGCCCTGAAAAAACCTTTCGCAACCATCGCAACAACCTGATTATGATGGTCAAAAACCTGCCCTCTGATGAGCTTTTCACGAAGATATTTGCGCGTTTGGTGCTGGATGCATTGGCGTTTCTAAACATGATCATGCGTGGTCAAGTCAAAGCATCCTTCGCCATCATCAGCGCTCATTGGAGCTTTCTCTTGAACATTGGAAAGTGGCTCAACAAACGGAAAGCGCTGAGTGAATGGGCCGTAAGTTACTCTAGATCTGGTATTTATCCAAAATCCATCATCAAGGCGTATTTCTTAGATGGAAAGAAGAAGTTCAGCGACCTGAACTGGTAGGTCATTTCAGTCCTCGTATTACGAATTCTTAACCCCTGCTCTCCCCTCGGGCTGTTATATTTGCTGCAAATCCTAAAGACCACACATGAAGGTTGTCATTTTTGCGGGTGGAAAGGGAACCCGCATCAGCGAAGAATCCCACCTCAAGCCCAAGCCCATGATCGAGATCGGCGGCAAACCGATCCTCTGGCACATCATGAAGATGTACGCCGCTTATGGGCATAACGAGTTCATCGTATGTTGCGGATATAAGGGCTATGTGATCAAAGAATACTTCTATCACTATTTCCTTCACAACTCAGACATGACGGTTGATCTGAGCAACAACGACCTCACCATCCACAATAGTAACGCGGAGAATTTCAAAGTCACCCTTGTAGATACAGGTCTGGAGACGATGACAGCCGGGCGATTAAAAAGGGTTCAGCAATACATTGGCGAGGAGCGTTTCTTGCTCACCTATGGTGACGGCGTGTGTGACATCAACATGGACGAGCAACTGAAGTTTCATGAAGCAAAGGGTGCGGCTTGCACCATGAGCATTGTGCAACCTGGAAGTCGTTTCGGCATGATTGGCCTCGACGACCAAGACACCGTAACCGAATTTGCAGAAAAACCCAAAGAAGATGGTGCATGGATCAACGGTGGCTTCTTCATCTGTGAACCAAAAACTTTCGATTATTTGCCAGATGATGCAGACAATGTCATGTGGGAGCGATATCCATTGGAGCAGTTGACTGCAGACGGACAATTGGCCGCTTACCGCCATGAGGGATTCTGGAAGTGCATGGACACCTTGCGCGACAACATTGACTTGAACACCATGTGGGAGGAACACCCCAAATGGAAAAACTGGTAAGCGGATATGCTGAAAGAAACCTTTGAAGGCAAGAAGGTATTCCTCACCGGACATACCGGTTTTAAGGGGGCGTGGCTCCTCCTGATCCTCCACAAGCTAGGCGCGTACGTCAAAGGATACTCTCTAGCGCCTAAGCACGACAACGACCTTTACAACCTCATAGGAGGCGACTCGCTTTGCACCTCGGTGATTGCTGATATACGAGACCGGGAGCGCGTTCAGAAGGAAATGGACGCATTTCAGCCGGACTTCGTTTTTCATCTCGCTGCACAAGCATTGGTCATTGACTCTTATTCCATTCCGGTTGAGACCTATGAAACGAATGTAATGGGGACCATCTACGTGATGGACGCACTCCGAGCCTTGAAAAAGCCTTGTGCCTCGGTGATGATCACGACGGACAAAGTGTATGAGAACTTTGAAACAAGCGCCCCATATTCTGAGGATGCGCGTATAGGAGGTTATGACCCATACAGCAATTCAAAGGCCTGCGCAGAACTTGCCATAGGCTCCTATCGTAACTCTTTCCTAAACCCAAAAGACTACTCTGCACATCTTCAAAGCTTGTCCTCTGCAAGAAGTGGCAACGTGATCGGTGGCGGAGATTGGAGTGAAAATCGTTTGGTGCCAGACATTGCCCGGGCATTGATCGCCGGAGAGCAAGTTATCATCCGCAATCCCTCGGCCGTAAGGCCTTGGCAGCACGTGCTAGACCCTCTCAATGGATACCTGATGCTCGCCGCCCACATGGCTGAAGATCCTTCGAAATTTGCCCAGGGGTATAATTTCGGACCGCACCCTAACGATGAGCGCAACGTAAAAGACATGTGCGAACTGGCCATCGACCAGTGGGGTGAAGGTTCATACCAAACCCCAGAAATCACTGAGAAACCGCACGAAGCGGGATTACTAAAACTCGCCATTGAAAAGGCGCAACAAGACTTGCATTGGGCGCCTCGGTTCACCTCTGCGGAAGCGGTAGAATGGACCATGGATTGGTATAAGAACGGCCGCAACGATGCCTTCAACTTCACCAGCGCTCAGATTGAACGTTATTTTGGACTAGGATGAAAAATTTCACCGAGACGAGCATTCCAGGCGTTTTCGAAATAGACCTCTTTCATGCAGGGGATGAACGCGGCATGTTCGTGAAGACATACCACAAAGACACCTTAGAGGACCAAGGTTTATACGGTGAGTTTCGCGAAAGCTTCTACTCTACCAATCAAAAAGGCGTCATACGCGGTATGCACTTTCAACACCCGCCATATGATCATGCTAAAATTGTGTATTGCACCTCGGGTAAATTACTCGACGTTATCCTAGATATCCGCATTGGAAGTCCAACCTATGGACAGGCAGCCCAAGTTGAATTGAGCGCAACGAATTACAAGGCCGTATACCTACCCAAAGGAGTGGCACATGGGTTCGCCGTGTTGGAAGACAATACGTGTATGGTGTACCTTACATCCACCGTTCACGCCCCCAATGCAGACGACGGAATCCGTATCGATTCCTTTGGATTTGACTGGCCCATTGCGCATCCCATTCGCTCGGAAAGAGATCAAGCGTTTGAAGGTTTAGAGACATTTCAATCTCCTTTTATTTATGCTTAAACTCATTAATCATATTATACTGGTATTCTGCGTTTTAACAATCACATATTACAACGCTAAATCTCAAATAGAACTGAGTGAATCGGCTGAAATCTCCTTGCTTACATGCAGTCCAGGAGCAGAGCTCTACTCCCTTTTTGGCCACAGTGCGATGCGCGTACTTGACCCGACCCACAACCTAGATGTCGTGTTCAACTACGGCACGTTTTCATTCGACGAAGATTTCTACTTCAACTTCGCAATGGGTCGTTTGAACTACATGGTTTCACCTAGCTCCATGTCGAATTTCATCCGCAGTTATCAATACGAAGAGCGCGGAGTGATCGAGCAAATCCTAGACCTTAACTTGGAGCAGAAGCAAGCCATTTTTAACTACCTCGTTTGGAATGCGAAACCCGAAAACAAGTATTACCTCTACGACTTCTTTTACGACAATTGCTCGTCGCGCTTAAGAGACGTTTTAGACACCACCCTTGCCGAGAGTGCGATCAAATTCCCTCTAATGCAGCGAGAGGGGAAGCCGACGTTTCGCAACATGATCGATGAATACCTCATCTTTCACCCTTGGGGCGACCTAGGGATTGATTTAGGACTCGGACCGCCCTGTGATAAGGTGGTGTCAAGCAGTGAATACGTTTTCCTCCCGTATGAATTGATGCGTGCATATAGAGGAGCGACATTAGATGGTAAGCCCTTGGTAAAGCAAACCCGCACCTTGCTGAACCATCCAGAGTGGGAAGTGAAATGGTCGGTGCTTGACCCCATTCCCCTCATGTGGATCATCGCAGGCATTTTACTCAGTTTATCAGCGGTTGGATACCGTAGGCATCGCTTATGGATTGGTATTGACCTTTTTTACTTGTTCCTCACAGGAGCCGTTGGAATACTGGTATTCTTTCTATGGTTTATTACAGACCATACCGGAACGATGCACAACTTCAACCTTCTCTGGGCTTGGCCTACGCATTGGTTGATACTTCCATTTCTAGGCAATGCCAACATTCGACGCTATTATTGGTTGATATACGGTGGTATGTTAATCCTCACATTGATCACCTTTCCCATCCTACCTCAAATGCTCCATATGGCCATCCTTCCTCTGATAATAGCGGGTATCTTCCGGGGCTTTGTGAACTGGAGAATTCAAATTCAAGCGAAGTAATAAGCATGCGAACACTAATACTTGGAGCATCTGGACTCGTCGGAGGCAACTGCCTAAAACATTTTAAGGCTGAAGGCTGGGAATGCATCGGCACTCATTTCTCATTCGAAACAGAGCAGACGGTATTCTTCAACACACTAGCTCCTACGAAAGATGATCTTGCGCTGGTAGATCAATTTTCACCAGAGGTGATTGTGCACTGTGGAGCACTGACTTGGGTAGATTACTGTGAAGAGCACCCGGAGGAGAGCTTTGAAAAGACCGTCACCTCAACCAAAAATGCGGTGGCTTTGGCCAAGAAATACAATGCCGCATTGGTATACCTCAGTACGGATTATGTCTTTGACGGGAAGAAGGGCTTTTACACAGAAGAGGACAACGTGCATCCACTGAGCATGTACGGGAAGCACAAGTTGGAGGCTGAACAACACGTTCAAGCGAAGCTTTCCAATTATTTGATTTGCCGCATCACGAATGTGTATGGAGACGAAATCCGAGGAAAGAACTTTATTGCACGACTCAGCGAAAACATGCGAAATGGAGATGCGATGGATCTCAACCTGCCGATGGACCAGTACGCCACACCTGTGAACGCCTGGGACGTTGCCAGAGCCATCCGATTGCTCTTGGCGTCTAAGAAGCACGGGGTTTATCACCTCGCCAGTACCGACTATTTGAATCGAGTGCAGCTCGCCGAACGGATTGCCTCCTACTTTGGGCATGATGGTACTCAGATCAATCCCGTAACAACCAAATCACTTGCCCCTGCCGCCGAACGCCCCTTGATGGGAGGTATGAGCGCTGCAAGATTCAATCGAGAATTTCCCGACTTTCGCTGGTCGAATGTCGACGACTATTTGAAACAACTTAAAAACACCTCTAGATAAGCGATGAGCAATGACACCAAAGAGATGATTCGCGTCCCTTACGGGATGACGGTTCACGGAGAAGAAGAGATCGAAGCCGTGGTTAACGTGCTCCGCACGAGCACCCAAATGGGCAAGAACGTCCGTGAGATGGAAGAACGAATCGCCAAGCTGTTTGACAAGCCTTATGGCATCATGCTCAACAGTGGGTCTTCGGCGAACTATCTGGCTGTTGAACTGATGAACCTTCCGGAAGGTAGCGAGGTCATCACCCCGGCCCTCACCTTTTCTACTACTGTAGCACCGCTTGTGCGTAACAAACTCGTCCCTTCCTTCGTGGATGTAGAGTCGGGCACGTACAACATCGATACGGACAAAGTAGAGGCAATGATTACCGACAAGACGAAGGCCTTGATGATCCCAAACCTGATTGGTAACCTTCCGAACTGGGAAAAGCTGCGCGCTTTGGCAGATAAGTATAGTTTGTTCGTTATTGAAGACTCGGCAGACACCTTAGGTGCAACGATTAACGGCGAGAGCGCTGGAAAGTATTCAGATATGTCTGTCACTAGCTTTTACGGCTCTCATGTGATCAATTGTGCGGGTAACGGCGGTATGCTTACTGTGCGTGACAAGGATCATTTTGAACGCGGAAAGCTCCTGCGCTCATGGGGACGCTCCTCTAGCCTCTTCATTGAGTCTGAGACCATCGAGAATCGCTTCAATGTTGAAGTGGATGGAATTCCCTACGACAGCAAATTCATCTTCGCTGAGCCCGGCTACAACATCGAGCCTTCAGAGATGGGAGCTGCCTTTGGATTGGTACAGCTCGGAAAGCTCGACCAGAACATCGTCGCTCGAGAGGAGAATTTCTCGGAGATGGCAGACTTTTTCAAGCAATACGAAGAGTGGTTCATCCTACCCAAACAATTGCCAAACAGTCGCACTGGATGGTTGGCATTGGCGCTTACATTGAGAGATGACGCACCTTTCAGGCGATCTGAAATGCAGATTTTTCTCGAGAACAGAAACATCCAGACACGCACAGTCTTCACCGGAAACATCCTGCGGCAGCCAGGCTTTAAGGACGTAACCTGCAAGCGATCGAGCGACGGTTATGCGGAAGCAGATCGCGTAATGCGTGGTGGAATGCTGCTAGCTTGCCACCATGGCTTGACATCAGAAATGAAAGCGCATGTTAAGGAGCAGGTGACAGAATTTCTAGGTAAATTCTAACGATAAAGCACATCATTGAAGAGGTGGAACTGTCGTTCCGCCTTTTTTTTGCTCTTTTCTAAGAGGAAATTAAGGGGTAAAAAAAACCGGCCCTGAGAGGGCCGGCTAGCAATTTAAAAAATCGCCATGCTACGGATTGAGGATTATGTAGAAACCTTTCGGTTTGACTTTCTATCTCAAATATAGAATTAAATTTTACGAATGCCGTGCTGGGAAGCGTTCAATTGTTGCGAATGTTAGTTTTACGTATGTGGGCTTCAAGCCTCGAGTTGAAGCAACACATCTTCCTTGTACGTACGAGAAATCGGCACCTCAAACTCCCCGAGTTGCATGCTTGTCTTACTGTGCGTTGTAATGAAATTCTTATTGACAACAAAGGATCGGTGCACACGGATGAAATCCTCATTGCAAAAGGATTCCGTAAAAGCCGTAAGGGATTGCCTAACAAGGTATCGCTTAGAGGTAGTGTAGATTTCGATGTAGACGTTATCAGCTTTGGCTAAGATGATTTCGGCCGTCTTTATAACTATGTTTCTGTGTCCATCCTTGATCTTTATAGTGCCTTCCTTTTTTGGTGATAAGTGCATCAATGACATTTCAATGCCTGAATACAACTCTTCTTCAATAAATGGTTTTATAACGTAGGCACCAGGTTTAGTGACCTTTGCCAAGTCGATCGTGGCCTTGTCTGAATACGACGTCAGGAACATAAAAGGAATGTTCAAACTATTCGCCTTCTTGGCCAACTCTATTCCTTCCGACCCATCCTTTAAATTAATATCGAATACTGCAAAACCTATTTCCTCCTCCTCCAAGAATCGCGCTGCTGCATGGTAGTTATAGGCGACGAACGGAACATGATGCCCCATATCTTCCAGCATAACCCTTACCATTTCGGCGATTAAGCTTTCGTCTTCCACAACTAATATATTCATCGGTGTTGCCAAGTTTCCCTCTCTTTTACGACGAACGATTTGTAAAGTTCTGCATTGCCAGAATCAATCCTCGCGTGCTCGCATCTAAGTCGTCTACCTCGGTGCGGTCTAAAATATTTTTCAGCACAGGCTTAGCCAACTCCTTCCCAAGTTCAACACCCCACTGATCAAAACTGTATACATTGAGCAGCAAGCCTTCAATCAAGATCTTATGCTCATAGATGGCAATCAACTGACCAAGGCTACGCGGCGTCAATCGATCAAAGAGGAGCGTGGTAGTAGGTATGTTTCCTTTAAACACCTTATAAGGCAACAAGGCATCGATTTGAACGCTATCCATTCCAGACGCGACCAACTCTTTTCGCACCGTGACCTCGTCCTTTCCTTGCATCAACGCCATGCCCTGCGCAAAGCAGTTGGCCATCAGTTTATGGTGGTGGTCGCCCGTTGGATTCAGCGACTGTGCAAAGGCAATGAAGTCACACGGTATCAGCTTAGTCCCTTGGTGAATTAACTGATAGAATGCGTGCTGACCGTTTGTACCGGGCTCCCCCCAAATGATCGAACCCGTTTCGTGCGTGGTCCTCTTCCCGTTGCGATCTACAGCTTTTCCATTGCTCTCCATATCCGCTTGCTGCAAAAAGGCCGGAAAGCGGTGAAGGTATTGGTCGTAAGGAAGAACGGCGTGGGTCTCCACTCCAAAAAAGTTCCCATACCAGACACTCAACATGGCGAGAATACCCGAAACGCTTTCAACACCCTCTTCCTGAACGCGCTCGTCTTCTTCATATGCTCCCTCAAGAAGGGCCTCAAAGTGATCTGGACCAACCGCAAGCATGATCGATAAACCAATTGCACTCCACAGGGAATAGCGTCCGCCTACCCAATCCCAAAAGGGGAACATATGGGCCAGGTCAATCCCAAAATCCTCCACGGCTGAGCGGTTCGTGGACAAAGCAACCATTTGCTTGGAGATACAATCCTCATCGCCCAAATGCGCTATCAGCCAGGCACGTGCAGATCGCGCATTGGTCATCGTCTCCTGTGTAGTAAACGTCTTGGAAGCAATGATGAAAAGCGTCGTTTCGGGATCCAACCCTTTGCACTGCTCTACCAAATGCGTAGCGTCTACGTTAGAAACAAAACGCACGTCGAGTCGGTTTGCGTAATGCTTCAATGCTTCAACTACCATGTAGGGCCCTAAGTCAGACCCTCCGATACCGATGTTGACGACCGTCTCTATCGGCCTTCCGGTAAAGCCCTTATGTTCGCCACAGATCACGCGATATGCGAAAGCTTGCATCTGCGCGAGCACTTCTTGCACAGCGGGCATCACGTTCTCGCCATCCACATAGACAGGCGATGCCGAGCGATTCCGCAAGGCAGAATGCAACACAGCCCTGTGCTCCGTCTCATTGATGGCCGCGCCTACAAACATGGCTTTGATCCCCTCCTCTACTTCACACTCCTGCGCCAAAGAGCGCAGCAAGGCCATCGTTTCTTCGGTGACCCTATTCTTGCTGAAATCCAACAATAGATTTTCACGCTGAACAGAGAACCGCTCGAATCGGCTCGAGTCTTCTTCAAAGAGGTCTCGCATCTGAAGCGCTTTCACATCTTCAAAATGTGCCTTCAGGCGTTTCCAGCTGAGGGTCGAGGTTGGATCAATTTTCGGAATCATATGCGGATAGCAAGAATAAAAAAAGCCCCGCAATCACTTGCAGGACTTCTCCATTAATCATTTTTATCAGGCCTCCAACTCATGGATGAAGAGACCACTTCTCAGCTTCGGCTCAAACCATGTCACTTTAGGCGGCATGATGAGGTCCGCATCGCTGATGTCGATGAGCTGTTGCATAGAAACAGGGTACATCGCAAAAGCGACTTTCATATCCCCCGCATTCACTCGCTTTTCGAGCTCACCCAATCCGCGAATACCACCTACAAAGTCGACGCGCTTATCGCGTCGAAGGTCTACAATGCCAAACAATGGCTCCAGTACCTGCTTCGAAAGAATGGTGACATCCAACACACCAACCGGATCGTTGTCGTCATACGTGGCCTCCTTTGCCGTGAGCTTGTACCATGATCCATTCAAGTACATGCCAATGGTATGCAGTTTCTCTGGACGGTATTGCCCACTTTGCTTTTCCACGGAGAAGCTGGAAGATAATCTCTCCAACAAGTCTTCTTCGCTCATTCCATTGAGGTCCTTCACCACACGGTTGTAGTCGATGATTTTCAGCTGATTGTCAGGGAAAAGTACCGCCATGAAGTAGTTGTATCGGCCTCCGTCGTTTGCGTTCCCGCCCACTTTCTCTCGAAACTCTTGCCCCACCAATGCTCCTGCAGCGGTCCTGTGGTGTCCATCTGCAACGTAAATAGACGGCACCTGAGCGTCGAACAACTGCTCGAAGCGAGCATTCTTCTCTGCACCCTCCACAATCCACAGGGTATGCTGAATACCGTCGACAGTGGTGATGTCATATACCGGAGAAGCTCCTTGCTTCACCTCATCGATCATCGCGTCGATCTCGTTGACATGTGGGTAAGAAAAAAACACGGGTTCGGCATTCATCTCTCCGTAACGCACATGGTTTTTACGATCTTCCTCCTTGTCTGGACGCGTCAATTCATGCTTCTTGATCACGTTGTTGAAGTAATCATCAATTGTACAGCAACCAACGATTCCGGTCTGTTTGTGACCGTCCATGATCAACTGGTAGACATAGAAATGCTCGGATGCATCTTTGACGAGAATTCCGTTCTCTTTCAGAAGATCATAGTTCTCACGCCCTTTCTTATAAACGGACTCATCGTAGGGGTTGTGGTCGTCTTGAAAGTCGATCTCAGGCTTGATGACGTGATAAAAGGAGACTGGATTCCCAGCGGCTTCCTCTCTCGCTTCCGCCGTATTCAAGACGTCGTACGGACGGCAAGCCACATCCTTCACTTTATCTGTGGTTGGACGGACTGCCTTGAATGGTTTTAATATACTCATGGTAAGGGTTTAAAGGTGATTGCCTATTTCAATAGGTTGATGATCTGGTCTGCCAGTTCTTCGCCAATGCGGTCTTGGGCCTCGACTGTGCTTCCTCCAACGTGGGGAGTTGCCAATACACGCGCATGGGCCAAAACATCTTCACGCGCATTCGGTTCGCCAACAAAAACATCTAGGGCTGCGGATTTTACTTTTCCACTATCTAAGGCCGCCAAGAGGGCATCCTCGTCAATAGAGCCCCCGCGAGAAGTATTGATCAGACAAACGCCATCTTTTAGTTTTTCAAATTCAGCCGTTCCAATCACAGCCGATCCGTCTGCTTGCTTCGGCACGTGCAGGCTGATGTAATCCGATTGCATGAGGACTTCTTCCATCGATGAGCGATTCAAGGTCACTTTCACCGTCTGCCCAGCAATCTCCAATTCAACGTCGGTAGTAGCCTTAGCCCCACGCGTGGTGTACATCACGTTCATTCCACAGCCCAGTGCATATTTTGCCAAGGCCTGACCAATGCCTCCAAAACCAATCACACCTAGGGTCTTTCCTCTGAGTTCGGTTCCTTTGCCATATGCCTTTTTCAAAGACTTGAATTGAGCCCCATCCGCTCCGGGCATGTTGCGCGCGGCATCATAGGTGAAGCGGGCCATAGAAAACATATTGCCGATCGCCAATTCCGCCACCGACTGCGAACTCGCGGCGGGTGTGTTGATGACGTGAAGCCCTTTATCTAGGCCGTATTGCACGTCGATGTTGTCCATTCCGACACCACCACGTCCGATCAATTTGAGGTTGGGACACGCGTCCATATGCTCCTTTCGCACTTGCGTTGCACTGCGGACCAGTACGCCTATGAATCCACCGTCGTTGATACCTTGCGCAAGGTTTTCTTGGTCTACTTTATCCGTTACGACTTCAATGCCGTTGGCTTCTAGTTTTTGCTTTCCGGCATTAGAAATGCCATCGTTCGCGAGAATTCTCATGTGTTTGTGGTTTGTGAAAGGTGTGAACGTTATTCTTCGATTTCCGCCTCAGCGGCTTCTTTAAAGCTTTCGATGACGCCGAGCATGCGAGCATGCATCTCTTCCTCTAGGCTTTTGGTAGCTGCTGATTTGATCTCGCTCAACAGGTCATCGTGGTTTTCTTCTCTGTTTTTATGATCGATCTCCAAGGCCTTATAATGGAAATCGTTGATCCAATAGGCATAGCTCTTCCGCTCCGTATCGAACTTGAGGTGGTAGCGAATGGATCGATCTTTATGGGTTCTATTCACACCGAAGTGCATCTCAACCAATTGCTCGGTTACATCGATCTCCACAAATCGCTCCGTTGAGTCGTCAATAGCAACATGGAGTGCCATTGCATCTGCGAAGTATTCGGTGCCCCACTTTCCGAGTCGTTTTACCAAGTCGCCCGCCCCTGCACGGCGCACATCTGCCTCGCCGGTGTACTCGAACTCCTTGTCGTCGTTCTTCGGCATTTGCGCGAACAACGATTGACCCATGAGCAGTAGCAAAGTAAAAAGTGTGATCTGTAATCTCATTTTATCCAACGTTTAATTCAAAGGTCTTCATTACTTCAACCAATGCATCAATGCTTTGCTGAGGAAGGGCGTTGTACATGCTTGCTCGGAATCCTCCGACAGATCGGTGTCCCTTGATACCACTGATATTGGCCTCTTTACACATATCCAAGAAGCGTTGGTTCAAAGATTCGTCGAGTCCGTCATTCAATAAAAAGCAACCGTTCATGAGCGATCGATCTTCTATCGCTGCCGTTCCTTTGAACATTGCATTGCGATCGATTTCGTTGTAAAGGGTATCCGCCTTTTTTTGGTTGTTTGCTCCGATCGTCGCCAAACCCGTTTTCTTGATCCATCGCAACACGAGCATGCTCACGTACACAGCAAAAACAGGAGGCGTATTAAACATCGACTCTTTTTCCGCGTGAATCTTGAGGTCGAGCATCGTAGGGATGTCCAACGAAGACTTGCCGATGGCATCCTTTTTCACGATGTAGAGTGTGGTGCCTGCTGGTCCCATGTTCTTCTGGGCGCCAGCGTAAATCAGGTCAAACTTTGAAGCATCCAGCTCGCGACAAAAGATATCCGAAGACATATCGCAGACAAGGGGAGCATCTGTTTCTGGCACACCGTGAAACTGGGTTCCGAAAATGGTGTTGTTAGAAGTGTAGTGCAAGTAATCGCTTCCCGATGGTACGGTATATCCTTTCGGTATGTAGTTGAAGTTCTGATCAGCTGAAGAACCTACTTCAACTGCTCCGCTAAGCCACTTTGCTTCCTTGAATGCTTTCTTCGCCCAAGTACCTGTAGTGATATAGGCAGGTCGCTTATTGTCACGCATCATGTTGTACCCACTCATCAGAAAGCCAAGACTGGCTCCTCCTTGAAGGAACAGCACTTCGTAATCATCCCCCAAGCCATAGATGTCTTTAACGAGCTGACAAGCCTCGTCCATCACGGCGACGAAATCCTTGCTTCGGTGACTCATCTCTAGGATAGAGAGACCGGTGCCATTGAAGTCGAGCACCGCTTGGGATGCCTCTTGAAATACCTCTTGTGGTAAGATGCTGGGGCCAGCACTGAAGTTGTGAACCTTTGCCATTGTAGTTTGATTTTAACGCGACGAAATTGTGAAATTTTTGCCGGACTGCGTAGCATTTCAGCCACCTTCGGCAATTAAATCAAGCTGGGGTCATCAGTCAGACCTTCTCACTTCGATCAATGTGCTTCCGAATGGCGAGGTTAAAACAGGATCCAAACGGATGGAAATCAACTCCACCAGCACCTCCCCTTCGCCCGCATAGCCAATACCATCATAGCTTTGTTCAGGAATAGCAAAGCGCGATTCATCGTCAAAATCGAGGATTAGACCCAAAGAATCTGCCCGCATTTGATCAGGGGTTTCTCCGATGACAAGGTGAAATCCGATGCGCACCGTTCCGGTATCGTTTGTAGCCGTTCCGCGGTAGTATCCAACATAGGAACTAAGGGAACTACGATCACAGCGGTCTCCTTCGTACCAAAGATCACAGGTACAAGACTTCTTTACGCACGTGCCATTCACGCAACCATCACGGCATCGGTTGCACGCACTCCACTGGATCGCAAACAAGGCCAATATAATTGTGAAAACAGCGCGCATATGGTCTTTAGACGTAGCTCCTCTAAATAAGTGCGCCGTAAAGATGCATCATTCACCTTTCAAGATGGAAGGCATGCAACAACACTTCGACCAGTTCAGTTTGAATCGCCTGCTGCTTATCCCTCGCATACCAAAGTTGCAGTTCCTTAGTCAATGCACTGTAGGGTTGTTTCGGCGCTTTCATCGCTTTGTAAGCCATTGCTTTTGTCTGTGCAACTGATGGCCGTGGACCAAAGCTTCCCAAGACGTCAAAGGATTGTTTATCCAAGACCAGCGTAATTGGAATGGAACGCCCCCCTTCGGTCATATGCTCGTCCATGATTTGTGGGTTGTCGTCACGCAGCAAATAGCGCGATGCTATGCCCGTTGCTTTCGACAAAGCCTCTACTACAGGGACAATCTGGGCTGCATCTCCGCACCAACCCTCGGTTAAAGTCAGCAGCTGTACCTGACCTGCTGCACTTTTCATCTGTTCTACTACTCCCGGGGTGGGTCGGAAAGTCTTACCAATCCTGTTCATCCGATGCACGTTTAACTGTGTGAAAGCTACGAGGCTTTCGGATTGCTCTTTGCCTGTGGTCTTATCAGCTGCCAACAAATCATCGATCAGCGAACGGTATTCCGCATAATCCATGGCCTGCTCCCAGCCTTGTTTGTACAATTGTGTTTTCATGCTCCTAGTGACGCACACCTCGCACCTTCCTTTCAGTTGATCATTTCTGCCACTTCCTCTCCGATAAACCCTGCCAGCGCAATGCCCATTCCGCTCATTTTCAATGCAACGAAAACGCCATTATCTAGCCGCTGTACAATAGGGAGTTTTTGCTTTCCGAAGGCCATGATTCCACTCCATCGCTGATCTACTTCCCATGCTAAGTCTGGACCAAACAGACGCTTCAACTCCAATTCCAAGTGAAGTTGCACTTCGTCAGTCACGTTAAAATTGTGCGTTCTCTCCTGTTCGAAGAATTGATTTCTTGCGCCTCCAAAGAGAATCCTATCTCCAACATTACGCAGGTAATAAAACCCCTCATCCACGTGCAAGTTTCCTTTGAATTTTAAGCCCCGGATTGGCTTGGTAATGAATACCTGTCCACGACCAGGCTCTACTTCGGCCTGTATCAAATCGCGCGCAAAGGCATTCGTGCAAACCACAACTTTTCCGGCGCGCACTTCAAACGAACCTCGCTGGGAGTCGCGCACCTCTACTTTATCTGACGCAACATGCAGCACTTCGGCACCCGTGCGCACAATAATACCAAGGGATGCCACATAGGACTCAAGAGACGCCATGAGCTCGCCGGTATGCACTTGCCCTTCTTGCGCCATAGAAAAGAGGTTTCCCTCCGCATGTAAACCCATGTCCTTCTTTAGGGTCGATACGTCAGAAATGTAGCCGGGTAAGAAATCATCTACCAACCGATTTACCTGCTCCAGACGCTCCATGGCGGAACGCTGTGCTTCTGTGACCAATTCAAATCCACCGGCATCTTCGTAACCAATGGCTTTATCGGTGAGTCGCTTGCGGGTGATTTGAAGTCCCATCCAACGTTCAAACAGCAAATCCCTCGCGGCTTCTTCTCCCATGCCGTCGATGTCTGACGCGATCTCAGAAAGGCTCCCAAAGCACGCAAAGCCCGCATTTCGCGTACTCGCGCCATAGGGCAAAACGGATCGTTCAAGTACCAGGATCCGCAGACTGGGTTGTTTCTCCTTTAGACTTGCAGCTACCGAAAGGCCCGTTATTCCTGCGCCAACGATAACCACATCTGCCTGCAAAAGCGATACTCGCTCCCAAAAGCTAATCACCGATCAAAAAGGATTGGTAGCATGGACGGTCAATTCCGGGATAAACCCTCGATCATCCATCTCCAAGGCAGAGACAATGGCGTGTGCGATCTCTTCGCCACGTAGCTTGTTGGACACTTCGTCACGCTCAATCCTGCCAGGCTGTGCAAAAGCCGTAGTAACCTCCGATGGGTTCACACCAATTACGCGGATATTGAAAGGCCTGAGCTCAGCTTGCCAGCACTGGGTCAAGCCCCGCAACGCAAACTTGGATGTACTGTAAATTCCGCCACCCGCATACCCTTTCAGCGCCGCGGTAGAAGCGATGTTTACAATATTGCCGTACTGCTTATCCTTAAAATACTGTGCAGCTGCCTGCCCCATCATCGCGGCACCAAAAACGTTCGTGCGATAGATGTCCTCAAAGTCTTGCCAAGTGTAATCGCCCACCTTACGCACCCAACCATGACCAGCGTTATTGATCAAACCGTGCAGGTCTCCATAAGCATCCAACGTCTCTTTCATCGTGCGTTCGATGCCTGCCTCAGTAGACACGTCAGCGTGAATGGCAAGTGCCCCAACCTCGTTGGCAGCCTGCTCTAATTTATCCATATCTCTTCCCGTGATAGAAACGTTAGCACCTCTAGAAACCAACTGACGAGCAGTTGCCTTGCCAATGCCCGAACTTCCTCCGGTTACGATGAACACTTTGTCTTTAAAATTCATGTTTGTTTTTCTGTTATCAATTGATTGATTACTTCTATCAGCTTTTCTTTACTCACCGGTTTGGTTAGGTAGTATTGAATGCCTACTTCCTTGGATTGTTCAATGGCTTCTTTCGTGACGTTGGCAGAAAGCATCAAAACCCGTGCGTCAGCATCCATCTGAAGGATGAGTTTAGAGGCCGTCATTCCATCCATTACAGGCATGTGTAAGTCCATGATTATCAAGTCGTACTTATCCTCCCCGAACGCATTCACTCCCTTCTCTCCGTCTTCAACGGCGTGCCATTTGAAGCCGAGGCTTTCCACCATTTTGCTCACCACCAAAACGTTGAGCTGATTATCCTCCACGATCAGACAGCGCATGCCTGTGAAATCCGTTCTCATTTCAGGCTCGGCTTGCTCGTTTTCAGCGTTCACCTTGCTGTCATCTTCAAAATTCAATGTGACCACAAACTCTGTCCCCTTACCTACTTCACTGGTAACCACAATGTCTCCACCCATCAACTTGACCAGTTCATAATTGATGGAAAGGCCTAGGCCAGTGCCTGAATAACGCTTTCTGAAACCGCTGTCTAATTGAGAAAAGCGCTCGAAAATCTTGGCGAGTCGATCATTAGGTATACCGATGCCGGTATCCTTTACACGCACCATCACCTCCACTTCTTCCCCACGTTGGGCATAGTGCTCATAGTGGATAGCCACAGAACCCTCATTTGTAAATTTCAGCGCGTTTTGAATAAAGTTGGATATGATTTGGGTGAACTTCACCTCATCTCCAATCACCCAAACCTTGGAATCTTCTGGCGTCTCAAATTTTAGGACTACGCCTTTCTGGTTGAAGCCTTGTTGAAAAATCTGGGTCAGCGCCTGGATCTTTTTCACGGGTTGAAAGCGTTCCTTCTGCACCGTCACCAAACCCGCCTCTATGCGGTCGATGTCCAGAATGTTATTGAGCAACCCGAGCAAATTAGCGGTAGAGTGCTTGAGCAGTTCAATGTACTCGGTTTGCCTGGACTCGTTCTTATTCTCAGAAACCAACTGAATCAATCCTTGAATGATGTTCAATGGTGTTCGGATTTCATGGCTCATGTTGCTAAGAAATTCAGACTTCACACGTGACCCCTCTTCGGCGCGTTCCTTTTCCAACTCCAGGGTTTCGTTCAAGGTTCCTAAGCGCTCATTGATCGCCTTCGTCGCTTTTTCCTGTCGATTGGTCTTGAGAATAAAGTAGAGTGCAATCGATAGCGTAAGTCCTAAAAATAAAGACAGCGCTAAGGAGATGGAACTGTTCAGGCGGGCGTACTCTGTAAAGAAGTTCTCCGTTGGATAAAATTCCATCTTCCACCAAAGGGAATTATCGTTGTTTACATTGATCAACCCATCGAATACAAACTCTTCTTTGACGTCGATTCCATCGCAGCTGGCAGGGTCTGAGCAGTAGAATTGGACATCGCTTTGATCGTACAAATGGATATGGTAATTCGCATTGTCTTCGAAGAATTGGTTGACGTCATAGGTGAAATCAAATCCAGCGGTAATGGTGCCGTAAAAAACACTGTCAATCCAAACTGGAGAATCCATGAGAAAGGCTTGTCCACCTTGGATCAAGTTCTCCCAAGACGTGACATTCAATCGCTTTTCACGCACTGCTTTGCGCCAAGGCTCAATTCGGTAGTCTACGGTGGAAAGGTCGAGTTGGTGTACATCTCGGTTGCGCTTAAAAGGAACCACATCTTGAATGATCATGTTTGAGTCGATCCATTCAATAAAGAGGATGGACGAATCTAGACGGACCAGTTGACGCGCATCTTGTTGCCAGAAAGACATGAAGTCACCACGCGTGAACTGGATTCTATTGGAGAAATTCTTGAGTTGATCGATATCCGTATTGATCGTCCCCCAAATGCGACTGCGCGTATGCTCGCCTAGTGTGTTGATGGTTTCGCGATGCTCTTGCGCTACATCTTGCTGAAACTGGACCCAAATCCAAAGCGACCCCGTTGTGGTCAACAAAAAGACCACGAAGCTTAGCAAGAGATGTACGAAGAGGGGACGCAGTTGCACGGTGCTTTTAATGGTTGGTTATTAATTTCTGACGAAGACCCATTCGTCTTCCTCACTCAGTTTTGGAGAATAGGCATATAACTCAAATGCTTTAAGGTCTTCAGGGTTTGTGATTCGGTTTTGAATGATGAAGCGGGTCATTGCGCCTCTAGCATGTTTTGCCCAAGTCATCACCACCTTGTATTCGCCGTTCTTCTCATCCTTGAAAATAGGTGTAATCACCCGTCCCTTTACGCGATGCATATCAATTGCTTTTGAATACTCATTTGAGGCAAGGTTTACGAGCACATCCGTGCCAGCAGCTTCCATCGCATCATTTACGGATTGGGTCACTTTTTCTTTCCAGAATGCATACAAGTTCTTCTTGCGCCTCACGGGCAATGACGTGCCCATTTCTAGTCGGTAGGGACGAATACGATCCAACGGCCTCAGCAGTCCGTGCAACCCGCTCAATATGCGGACGTGATCCTGACTAAACATGAGGTCTTCGTGTGACATTTCTTTTGCAGCTAAGCCTCGATAAACCTCACCACTAAATGTGAGTATAGCCGGACGTGATGCTTCACCCTGAAAGTTAGGCTCCCATTCTTGATAACGCATGACGTTTAATTCAGTCAAGTCTTTGTTCAAGCTCATGAGTGACGACACCTTCTTTTTACTCAAGGTCCTCAGCTTACCGATCAATTGCGTCGACTCTTCTACAAAGGCTGGTTGCGAGAATGGCATCTCCGGCAGTGCAGCGTCAAAATCAAGCGTTTTTGCAGGTGATAATATCGTAATCATAGGTCTATGCTTTCAAATGTAACAAGGAGACGCCGAAGTAGTTTGCACGTTGGGAAAGTGATCAAAAGCGCTTTTCTGTATCTGTCGTAGCTGCTGAGTAATGACACTTAGTTCCATCAGTGCGTGTTAAACATCTAAAGCGTCTAACCAGTCAAAGAAGGCTTGCAGTTCCTGACCATGTTCATCGCACCACTGTTGGGAGGAGGGATACATTGACATCCGAATGAAGTGGTAAAACGTTGTCATGTGTTCACTCTCCGCAACGGCCCCGAAAAAGGGGATGTAATAATTGGTAAAGAAATCATCTCGTTTTCCGAAGTCGAGCTCGGCCATGAAACGCAAAAACGAGGACATCAACTCCATGTCGATCTCTTCTTCCGAAAGGGTATCGTATTTCTCCAAATACCTTGAAGCTTCCAGCATAGACATCATGAGTTCGGCACTGCGAATTGCCTGATTTTCGCCTTTTTGGCCTACCGTCATGGTAATGCCAGTGGTCGTGTCATTTTCACGGACGACCCCTGCTCCAAAAGCCTGCTCAATGCTTTGGTACACGATGGCCGATCGTTCGCTATTAGGATCTAACAAGGCGCAAAAGAGAAGCGGATAAATCGCCTCCACCCTTCGGTCTTGGGCGAGCAAGATTCTTCCTAAGGCGAAGTGACTGTTGGCATGATCTAACTTATTACCGACCGCCTTGACGAATGCCACCTCCGCCTTTTCAAAGTCTTCGTGCCCAGTGGCAGTCACACCAAGGTTATACCAAATCAAGAAATAATCACCGTAGGTTTTGATTCCTTTCTCCAAGGCTTTTATAGACCGCTTGTACTCTCCTGTTTGATCGTAAACGCTTCCAAGTAAGATGACTGCTTGAAGTCCATGCTCGGATTCCTCTTCGGCAGCAATAGATGCATAAGCAATGGTCTTGCCGAAGTCTTCCTGGTAGTAATAGCTCAGCGCTAGTTCGTAGTTGATAAAGCCATCCTTCGGTTTTAAAGCAAGCGCCTTTTCGTATTCGGCGATGGCATCGTTGTATTGACCTTGGTCGTGCAGTTCAATACCGCGAGCCATGATCGCTTGCACCAAAGAATCCTGAGCACAAAGCTTCGTTGAAACAAAGAAAACCAAGAAGGTGAAGACGAACTTCCGCATGCTTACGCCTTGGGTATACGCTGGAGTGTTTCGAGGAGTAAGGCCCAGTACTTCTGCACCGAACTGATCTGCACGCATTCATCGGGCGAGTGAGCACCTCGGATGTTTGGACCGAATGAAATCATCTCCATATCTGGATAGTTCGTCCCGAGAATTCCGCACTCAAGGCCAGCATGGCAGGCCATTACATGCGCGTCTTCTTTGAACATCTCTTTATATAGATTGCTCATCACACTGACGATATCGGCATCCGGACGTGGTGTCCATCCCGGGTAACTCCCCCCAAACTGAACCTTTCCGCCGATGAGTTCAAAGAGAGCCTTGATCGTATTTGCTTCATCCATTTTTTCAGAGTCCACCGAACTTCGCGTGAGGCACTGAACGCTATAATGCCCAGCCGCTACAAGGACTCGCGCCAAGTTGTTGGATGTTTGAACCAAGCCCTCTATCTCCGGACTCATGCGCCAAATGCCCACCGGACATACGGCGATAGCACGGATGAAGTTCTTCGCAAATTCATTGGTCAACGCTTTATTGGGCATCTCCGTTTTCTCCAATTGGAGGGCAAGATTCGGATCCGTGCTTCGGTACTCATTCTGCAACAATGTCTGCAACTCCTCAACGTGCTTACTCAAGGCTTCATCATTGTGCACGCCAATCACCGCAAATGATTCACGAGGTATAGCATTGCGCAAACTACCGCCATCAATTTTGGCAATCTGCAGGTCAACTTTGTCGTTGATTTCCGCTAAAACACGGTTGATCCCTTTGTTGGCATTTGCCCTTCCGCGGTGGACGTCCATTCCTGAGTGTCCTCCCGTTAACCCATTCAAGGTCAGCTTATACCATGAGCGTGTATCGTCTGCATGCTGTTCGATGTAATGCCCAGTCGCGGTCACATCGATTCCTCCTGCACATCCGATGGTCAATTCGTCGTCATCCTCTGTATCAAGATTGAGGAGTATCTCTCCATCGAGCAGACCACCTTTAAGGCCCATGGCCCCCGTCATACCTGTTTCTTCATCAATCGTAAACAAGGCTTCGATTGGAGGGTGTGGAATATCATTGGAGCTCAACAGTGCCATGATCGAAGCCACGCCAATGCCATTGTCGGCCCCTAGCGTTGTGCCTTCAGCACGCACCCAGTCCCCATCTACATACATGCGAATGCCTTCCTTATCAAAGTCGAAATTGGTCGCTGCGTTTTTTTGGTGCACCATGTCCAAGTGACTCTGAAGAACAATGGTTTTACGGTCTTCCATACCAGGTGAAGCTGGCTTCTTGATGATTACGTTCCCCACTTCATCTACGTGGGTTGGAAACCCAAGGTCCTCTCCAAACTTCTTCGCAAAGGCAATCACTCTTTCTTCTTTCTTGGAAGGACGCGGAACTGCGTTCAGGTCTGCAAAATGGTTCCACATGATGGCCGGTTCCAATGCTCTTACTTCTGCACTCATAATCTCTAGTTTGCCACAATGTTAAGCCTTACAAATGTGGAATGCTAGCACCAAGGGATGAATTGACGGATGCCAGGCTGCCAAGCAACTGTATTGGGTCCGATGCGATGGCTTTCGTATCCAAATTCGCCCAATCGCTCTATACAAGATCGGTAATCATCGGCAGCGATATGGGTGTCTTCAAAGACGATGGCAGCGGGTTTTACTGCGTGGAGATCTACCATCTTAATGACCTCATGGTCAAAACCTTCGGTATCAATCATCAACAAGTCTATCCTGTCGATGCGATGCTCTTGCATGGTCGATGCAAAACTGCGAACCGCGATTTCTATCGGTTCAATCCAATCGTCTACCTCTTTGGGTGGGGTTATTCCATACCGCTTCAAGCGTTTATCCAATCTACCTTCCTTAATGGTCGCCTCAAGCACGCTGCGCTCAAAGGTCGATAAGCCCGTTGCCCAACGATCATGGTTGAAAGCAATGGTGTACAATTCTGCCTTTCCATCCTCGTATCCGATGGCCGCGTTGATTGGGTTGACCCGCGGGTAGTTACGGTACACGGGTCTCAAGAATCGGTGAAAAACGGCGGGTTGTGGCTCAAAAAGAAGGGCGTACCAATGATCCCGCTTGATGAATTTATAGACCGGGTCGTGGGTCATTCCATCGTTGGCGCCCACTTGCACCACGTAGAAATCCTTTTTGGCTTTAGAGAAGGCATCCATGAATGCTTCGACCGAATCCGGTTCAGGTCTATAACGTGTGAAGGTGAACCAACGGTAGATGGGTCCATCCATGGCGGCATACCAAAAAACCAGGTCCCTCGCCATGTACTTGAGCTTGTATCGGACCTGTTTGAGCAAGCGCATCAAGAAAGTGAGTTTTTGCGTTGGCGCCAAGCATAGAGTCCAATCATGGCAGCAATCAAGATCATGGAGATGAATTGAGAGTGCGTGACCCATCCATCGATGATATATCCACGTGCTTCATCTCCTCGGAAGATTTCGATGAACGAACGCCCAATGGAATACAAAATCACATAAAGGATGAAGAGTTGTCCGTCGAACGCTTTCTTCTTTCTGTAGAAGTACAGTGCCAGAAAAATGATGCTCAACATCAAAAAGGAATACAGTTGAGTGGGATGCAGCGCTACACCCAAAGGCTCCGCTTGCGACTGAGGGTCGGTGAAGCTAACTCCCCACCCAACCTCGGTGGGAATGCCATGACAGCACCCTGCGAAAAAACAACCAAGCCTTCCGAAGGCATGTACAATCAAGGTCGTAAATGCTAGGAGGTCCAACATTCCCCAAACATTCCATTCATTGCGGATGAAGAACCAAATCGTAGTAGGAACCGCAAAGAGCAGCGAACCAAAGAAGACAAATCCATTGCCGATGTCTTCTAGCATCATAGCGGGCTCATCCATATAAACCTGGGGGTCTTCAAGATAGAAAAAGACCTTTCCACCAACAAAAGCAGTGATGAAAATCCACACGAGCAATGAACTGATCTTGTCAGGCTGAATGTGGTAATATTTCTTGGCCTGGCTAGACAGGAAAAGGTAAGCCAACGTAGCGCCCACCACGATTAAAAAACCGTAGGTGAAAACCGTGAAATTACCTATTTCTATGAGCCTTGGATGCATTCGGGGTCAAGAATAGGATTTATTGAGCTGTTCTCACAGGGTAGATTTTACAGATAATTACTGATTTGCCCGGAGGCACCAAAATCAATCCATGGAATAATGCCGAACTCATTTTGCCGCCGAGTAAATGTAACATCTACCGAAAAGCCCCGTAGGAAAGAACGTCGATTATCTTAGCAACGAAATGTTCCGACGTACCCTGAACCTCTCACTTTCGATTCTACTCCTTCTCCCATCCGTAATGTTGGCGCAAGGTGGCGTGGACAATCCCAATCGGATCACTCAACAATCTGAGATCGGGCCACTCGAGGTCATCCGAAACATCGACCTCCTATTTGGGCCTACTAGGATCGAGGCTACTCAAGCCGGACGCGGAAAGGCGCTCAACGACAAAGTCAACATTGCCAAAAGCTTCGTGCACGCTAGTCAAATCGAAAAAGCCAGGCTCTCCTACCAAGAGGCGGTATACATTGCTTGGAACCGAGGAGAGCAAGCACCGCTTATCGCCGACATCAACGAAGAGTTAGATCGCATTGACCGCGACTTGATCAAGGAGACACGACCTGAAGGGCTGGACGAAAATTTCCAACCGATCGACCCAGACAAAGAGCCAGCCCCTGCTCCATTGAAGCCAATGGATAAGAACACCGCAGGGAATAAAATCGATGCTGCACTCTCCTTTTTGTATACCGATATCCTAAGGACGAAGCCAAGAAGCTTATGCTCAAAGGGCGTCTGGCAGATTGTCGGCACTTCGTAGAAATGGAACTTTTCACCGAAGCACAGGAAGCTTACCACGCCGCAATCATTGAGCACCTAGATCCTCGCTGGACGAGCCAGCTTTTGGAAGAAATCAATGGCATATTAAACGTCACGACCCCTACAAAAACGGATTCAGAACTCAATCCAAATCTGATTTTAACCAAGGCCAGGTGCAAGGAAGAAGTAAGTGTTTTGCTCAAGCCACTGGTTAATCGCTTTGGCGCTAATACCGTTTTCAAGCGAGGGATCGATTCAGTCTACTACTTCATCGATCAAGGAAAGCGAGACGAAGCCATGGATGCCTTTCGTTCGACCTTGGCAAATTACGCCACCCCGGTTTGGACTGACCACAACAGCATGCAGTTTAAGGCAATCATGGAGCATACGCCTACGATGAACATCGAGCAAAAGGAAGAAATCATCATTCCGGAAGGCGAGTTCCCTCCTATTCTCTACTTCATCGATAAAGTGGAAGGAAGGTCTGTTGAGCGCCTGTGCATCCTCGAAGACAATGAGCTCAAGACCTACAAAAAGGTTACGCACAACTGGGGAGGGGTGTTCTACTTTGTGAACGATGATCCTACTAAGGATACAGAATGGATGCGCGTGTGGAAGCTCTATGAGTCGCAGCAAGGGAAGTAAATCTAAACCCCTCGAGCTTTACGCGCATCGATGACGGCAGCTTCGAACAAGTATTGGCGAATCGCGTCAATGGGAGCGTCTTTCCAATCCTTCACCTCTATATAACACACCTGCTTGCGGTCACCCCGCAGCAGAATGCCGTATTCATCTGTCAATAAATGCCCTTGCATAAAGCCGATACGCACGCCTTCATAGCTTCGCTTGCTCCCCCAGGCTATTGCGCCAGGCCAAATGAAACAGACTCCTCGATGCAAGCGATAGAAAGGAACATTGTATGAAAGCCTTTCTTGGATGTTGGGAATGCACTCGAGGATAAGGCTCCGCAGACGTTCGGTAATGAGCAATTCATCCTCTGGAAGAAAATCTAACATCTCTTCAACGGAGCGGAATTTTATGGGTTGCATTTTCGGCATGCTGCAATGGATTCATCCACCTACATAACGGCAGGAGAAAACGAACGTTCAAAGCGCGGTCTTCGCGTTTTAATCCTTCACTGACCAACCGTTCTCCTCATCGTAGGTCGGCAATTTAATGCCAAATCGATACGTGAGGTGACGGATGAGAAAGATGACGACAATGGTGAGCGGAATGTTGATTTCTTCAGGGACCGAAAAGGCTCTCAAAACGAAGAAGAGCAATCCCCCGCTTGCTCCTGCCAAAGCATAAATCTCCTTACGCGTCAAAAGCATCGGTTTTTCTCCCGTGATCAAATCCCGAATAAGACCGCCAAAGGTCGCCGATATAGTACCGAGCGAAATGCACATGAAAATACTGTAGTCGTGTTCCAGCCCTTTTTGAATCCCAGCCATGGTGAAGAGTCCCAATCCTGCAGCATCAAAGAGGTAAACAAAATAGCTCAATCGGTTCATGTATGGATTGAGAATGATCGCGGAGACGGCACCTACGATGATGGTAATGATCAATGCATTATTGCCCATCCATTCTACAGGCGTATCGCCGATGAGCACATCACGCAGTGTACCTCCCCCAATTGCCGTAACAAAAGCCAAGACAAAAACTCCGAACAAATCAAAGCGTTTCTTAATAGCCAACGTGGCGCCCGATACCGCAAACGCGAGCGTTCCGAGGGTGTCGAGAATGGAGAAAATGGAGATTTCCACAGGTCAAAGGTAGAGGAGACTTCTACAAGACGGTCAGTCGCTGCATTTTGGTTCCAGCAGCCGTCTTCACCTCAACGAGGTACATTCCATTGGCCAGACCGGAAACGTCCATCACAGAAGCATTGCTGCTGATTGCTTGACTAGAAAATTCCACCAAGGTTCCGGAAACCGTCATCAAACGAATCGCTTCGATGGCTGCAGTTGCTCTCACTTGCACCGCATCTTGCGCTGGGTTCGGATAAACCGTCACACCAAAATCAAGTTGCTTCTCAGAGATGCCGGTTGGCCAATTGCTGAGTCCTACGTCTTGAATGGTCACTTCACCGTTCTTCAGCACTACCCCAGACACTATGGTCTCGAAGTAACCGTCAGCGGTTACACGCAGGCTGTACGTACCTGAATCAATGACTGAAGTGGCGTAATTTCCGATGATGTCTCCATCCACTATAAGGGTGTCTTCAATGACCTCTATGGTAGGGAAGAAGATTTCGTCGCCCGTATGAATATCATACACTGAACCTTCCAAGTAGCAGCCGTGCAAGTAGGTTGGCTTCAACACATACAATCCCATTTCCATGTCAGAAATCAACAGCTTTCCAGAAGGCAACCAAGGATATGCACCCCAGGCTCCGTTGTAACCATCACCATTGTAGTTAGGTGATGTATCATAACGCCCTACCTCCAACATGTTGTTTGGTCGCAACACACTCAGAATGCTCACCCCTATCGTGTAATGAGAGGTGATGAGAAAGTCGTTCATGAAATGCGTATTGTGAGGGATGACATCTTCTTCAAGCGGTTCCCAGACGTCGATCTCTGTTGGATTCATAACATCCGACACATCGTAAGCTCCGATGCTTCCGTCCGTGACTTCGTCTGTAGTGAAAATGTAATTGTTGTCATCTGAAAACCAGAGGTTGTGCGTAAACGCACTTGGCGTTTTCCAAGAGGAAATCAACTCTGGATTCTCCTTGTCACTCACATCAATAACCTGTGCGTCTCCAATGAAAATGGCTCCGCCCCACAAGGTGTCTCCGCGCACTACTCCGTCGTGCAGGTAGTGCTCATCGTAAATACCCAATTCAACGGGATCCATTGGATCAACGTTCAGGTCAAGGAAAATCGCGCCTCCAGCAGAATAGTTAGCTCCAAAAATGTATGCAATGCCATTTTCGTCGATGTAGATGTTGTGCGCACTTTGAAAATCGAAGGTGTCACCTACCCAATAGCTATACGGCAAAGACGTGCTCTGGGGCAGCGGAGAAAGATCGATGATCAACAGTCCGTTGCCACAATTGTCACAAACAACATACGCATGATCATTCCATACTTTGATGTCGCGCCAGATGGTCCAGTTGCCATTGAATTCACCTACTGAATTCAGGTTAGAAGTATCGGTCACATCGATGATCGAAACGCCCCCATTTCTACCTACGATCGCATATTCATTGCCATCTTCATCCACGTATCCCCAAACATCACTCAATTCTTCCGTGAATGGCTTGTGCGCCATCAACTCAATGTTGAAATCATCTACGGTCTGGGCCTTTGCAGACATAAGAATCAAGCAAAGGAATGGGAGTATCAATTTTTTCATAAATGCTAGTTAGGGTTGCAAATAAACACAAGATCAGAGCTCAAGCGTAATCTGAGAGCCGGCCCCGAAGGTATCATTATCATCATCCTTGGAAGGCTTCTTTGGCTCATTTGCCGGTTTTGGTTCTTTTTTATCCGACGGCTTTTGCGCTGGCGCCTCCTGTTCCTGTTTCTCTTTTTCTTCAGACGCAGGTATGGAAGGTTTAGATGGGGTCGGCGCAGACGATTTCTCCTTTTTTTCTGCAGGTGGTTCAGGATCAGCCTTTGCTGGCTTGGGTTCAGAGGCTTCTTCTTTTTCAGCCGCTGCCTCTTCCTGATCGTCCATTCCAGACTCAACTTCTTCACTCATACTCTCTGAGCCACCGTCACCATTCCCCTGGGGCTCAGGGTCGTCATCGAGTTCCTCATTGGATACGTCGTCTTCATGGGGAAGTGGCTGCATCGGATCGATCGACTTTAACTTGTACTTGGTCAGTCGATTGCCCAAGGCTTTTACACCTTTTAGATTGATGAATTCTGCCAACTCCACAATTTCATCATCCCTTTGATTGCTACGCTGGTCAAACTTGAGTGTAACGCGGGGTAGCCAATCGGTAGATACAAAATCTAGGCGGGCACCATCTTCTTCAGAGGTGAAATTAACCGGCCTGTCGCTCTCCTCTGCGAGGAATCGCTTTACGTAGAGGTTTTCCTTCTCAGGATCAAAATAGATCGCGCTGATCGGTTTTTCAGGATTCCACTTTTCAATCAGGATCATGTCTTCATCAAACTTGGTGATGAGGTCGATCCCTGTCATTCGATAGGTTCCGGACTGTGCAATGGTCAGGATGCGATCTTCTCCTTGGAATGCGCCAAGCAACCTTCCTCTACCGTCGTAATTCAGACGCTTTACGGAATCGTCAAACCACACTTTCCTTGCTCCTAGTGTCGAAAGTCCCTTCTCTTTTAGTTCAATTTTGTTTACCGCATGCTTCGTCAGGATGTTTCCTTTTGCTGCGCGCCCTTTCACGTCCACATCCGCAAAATCAAAGTCAAACTTCAGCTTCTTGAGCTTGGCTTTGGCTCGGTGCACAACGGCCACCACCTCAGCCTCGCCATTGGGGTTGGCGGTCAGGTGGAGGACCTTGGATTTTGGCGTTCCCTTGGTTAGGTCGTATTCCTTGTCTCGAATGATCGATGTTACATTGAATCGTTTCACCATGATGTTTCCACCTGCACCGTCTTGGTAGATCAAGTTGTAGATGGTCCGCGGATCATTTTTCTTCCAGGTATTCACGTAGCGAATGCCTTTCCCGACGAAGGCCTTATCCGCCATCTTAGTCACCACCAAGACGCCATCATTTCGGATCACAATCACATCGTCGATGTCTGACGCATCCTTTACAAATTCAGAGGCTGTGCGCTTCAATCCGTGCCCCACAAAGCCCTCTTCGCGATCTACGTACAGCTTAACGTTGTTAGCTGCCACCAAGGTGGTATTGATCTGCTCGATCTGGCGGATTTCTGTCTTTCGCTCTTTGCCCGCAGCGTATTTTTTCTTGAGTTCTTTGAAGTAAGCAATCGCGTATTCCACCAAG
The DNA here is from genome assembly GCA_943788725.1 of uncultured Flavobacteriales bacterium. Classification (GTDB taxonomy): domain Bacteria; phylum Bacteroidota; class Bacteroidia; order Flavobacteriales_G; family Salibacteraceae; genus SHAN690. Next base: position 544,521 of record CALSRJ010000001.1, read on the forward strand.
TTCTCGAGGTGGTGCTTCACTTCTGCTATGTCCTCTTCTAGCCTGGCAAGGAATTCATCGGCCTTGAAGGAGTCAAACTTCGAAATCCGCTTGATGCGGATCTCTGTCAATCGCGTAACATCATCATCGGTAACTTCTCGGATCAGGTGTTTTGTATGAGGCTTCAATCCCTTGTGAATCGTATCAAGGATGTCCTCCCAAGTTTCACATTCTTCAATATCTCGGTATACCCGGTTCTCGATGAATATCTTTTCCAACGATGCGAAATGCCACTGCTCTTCTAATTCGCGCTTCTTGATCTCCAACTCCAACTTCAGGAGCTCTTTGGTTTGTTCTGCGCTTTCCGCTAGCATGTCGCTAACTCCCATAAATCGAGGCTTGTCGTTTTGGATGACTACCGCGTTAGGGCTAATGGATACTTCACAATCCGAGAATGCATAGAGCGCATCAATCGTTTTCTCAGGAGATACATTGGTCCCGAGATGCACCAATATTTCAACAAATTCAGAGGTGTTATCTTCTACTTTTTTGACCTTGATTTTCCCTTTATCATTGGCCTTAAGGATGCTCTCAATGACAGAGGACGTAGTGGTTGAATATGGAATTTCGCTGATGCGCAATGTGCTCTTATCGTCGATGTGAATACGCGCGCGTACCTTTATACGTCCACCGCGCAAGCCGTCATTGTATTCCGAAAAATCGGCCATTCCACCCGTCGGGAAGTCGGGAAAAATTTTCACCTTCTTGCCTTTGAGGTTACTGATGCAGCCATCGATCAATTCGACGAAGTTGTGAGGCAGCATCTTACAAGCCAGTCCAACAGCAATACCCTCAGCGCCTGATGCTAGGAGCATTGGAAACTTTACGGGAAGCGTGAGTGGTTCTTTGTTTCGGCCATCATAGCTCAATTGCCATTGCGTGGTCTTTGCATTGAAGAGCACCTCCAACGCAAACTTGGTCAAGCGCGCCTCGATGTAACGAGGGGCCGCTGCGCTATCACCCGTAAGAATATTACCCCAGTTTCCTTGGCAATCGATGAGTAGGTCTTTCTGCCCAATCTGCACCAAGGCATCCCCGATAGATGCATCCCCATGCGGGTGGTACTTCATGGTGTTACCGATGATGTTCGCCACTTTGTGGTAGCGACTATCGTCCATTTCCTTCATGGAGTGAAGGATACGGCGCTGAACAGGCTTGAAACCGTCGTGTAAATGAGGTACAGCACGCTCCAAGATCACGTACGAAGCGTAATCAAGGAACCATTCCTTGTACATTCCGCTGACATGGATGACCTTTTCTAGCTCTTCACCCTGCTTTTCCTGATCGGAAAATTCTTCGTCTCTTTCTTCGAGTTCTTCGTTCTCCTCGCTCATTTATTCAGCTTGCGCTTTTTAAGGACCGGTCTATGCTGCGAGCTGATCCGGTGTATCTTTTTCAACTTTAAGGTTGTCAATGATGAATTCTTGACGGGTCGGTGTGTTTTTCCCCATGTAGAAGCTCAGCAACTCTTTAAGGGCGGCATCCTGGCCAATGACCACTGGGTCGAGGCGAATGTCCTTTCCAATGAAATGCTTGAACTCGTCTGGTGAAATCTCACCTAGTCCCTTGAATCGTGTAATTTCTGGATTCTTACCGAGTTTATCCATCGCTTCCCTCCGCTCCTCTTCGGAATAGCAATAGATCGTCTCCTTTTTATTTCTGACCCGAAAGAGCGGTGTTTGCAATACATACATGTGCCCTTGCTTTACAATTTCAGGAAAGAATTGGAGGAAGAAGGTGATCAACAGCAGGCGAATGTGCATCCCATCTACGTCTGCATCAGTAGCGATGATGACGTTGTTGTACCTCAAGTTCTCAATACCGTCCTCAATGTTCAGCGCCGCTTGCAATAGGTTGAATTCCTCGTTTTCATACACGATCTTCTTAGACAAGCCATAGGTATTCAACGGTTTACCTTTTAACGAGAAAACCGCTTGGGTATTCACATCCCGGATTTTGGTGATGGACCCCGAAGCCGAATCTCCCTCGCAGATAAAGATGGAAGATTCAATGCTGCGGGCGTGCTTGTCGTTGTGGTGCACACGGCAATCGCGTAATTTTTTATTGTGCAAACTGGCTTTCTTAGCGCGTTCGCGGGCCAACTTCTTGATGCCGGCCATGTCTTTTCGCTCCCGCTCACTTTGCAAAATCTTGCGCAACAACGTTTCCGCCACCGCTGGGTGCTTGTGGAGAAAGTTATCGAGTTCCCTCGAAAGAAAGTCGTTGATAAAGGAACGCATGGACGGACCATCTGGCCCTACATCCTGTGAACCGAGTTTCGTCTTGGTCTGTGATTCGAAAACAGGCTCCATCACCTTCACACTCACCGCGGCATGAATGGACGAGCGGACGTCTTGCAGTTCGAATCCTTTACCATAAAAGTCTTTGATTACCCTTGCCAAGCTCTCTCGAAACGCGACTTGGTGCGTACCTCCCTGAGGGGTGAACTGTCCGTTGACGAAGGAGTAATAATCCTCTCCATAACCTTGGGTATGGGTGATGGCAACTTCGATATCCTCCCCTTCCAAGTGGATGATCGGATACAACGGCTCTTCATCGATGTTTCGATCCAGCAGGTCCATCAATCCATTTTCCGACTCGTAGCGCTCGCCGTTGAAATTGATGACCAATCCACGGTTCAAGTAGCAATAGTTCCAGAGCATTCGATCGACATGCTCTTGCTTATAGGTAAAGGTGGGGAAAACGGTATCGTCCGGAATGAAGGTGGTACGTGTTCCTTTGCGCGCGGTGGTCTCTTCGATGGGGTGATCCTCCTTCAAGTCACCTTGTCCAAATTCAGCCACCTTGATCTGACCATCTCGCACCGATTCAACCTTGAAGTACGCAGACAATGCATTCACCGCCTTCGTACCTACTCCATTCAGTCCTACCGACTTCTTGAACGCTTTCGAATCGTACTTACCCCCTGTGTTGATCTTAGAAACACAGTCAATGACTTTCCCCAATGGGATGCCCCGACCATAGTCACGAATCTTCACTTCGTTTCCCTTGATGGTGATGTCAATGGTCTTCCCATTGCCCATGACGAATTCGTCGATGGAATTATCGATGATCTCCTTGATGAGGATGTAGATGCCGTCGTCTGGACTACTGCCATCACCTAGCTTTCCGATGTACATACCCGGACGCATCCGAATGTGTTCGGACCAATCTAGTGTGCGTATGTTGTCTTCCGTGTATTCTACTGCCATCTTTAAAAAGATTTCGGGTCGTTGCGAATTTAATCAGTCGGCGAGCGGTTTCCTGCAGGAAGTGGGTTGTATTATGCACAGTGTTTTTAACACCTATCGGTTGATAGTATTCCCTATTTAAATCGGTGCTTTCTTCATCTGTTCACGTCAATACATTTACTTTATCACCCTAAAGCACTTTCAAGCATGAAACGGATCTACCTTGTCCGTCATGGAAAAAGCGACTGGGACGACCTGAATCTCAATGACATTGAGCGTCCGTTAAAAGAGCGGGGCGTTGCGAACAGTCTTGAGATGGGCGAACACCTAAAGGAACTCAAATGGGTTCCAGAACTCATCATGAGCAGTCCAGCTGTGCGTGCCTACGAGACGGCTAAGATCATAGCCGAACAATTAGATGTCACCGGCGCGCAATTCAAGGTGGATGCGAAACTGTACCTCCCTGATTTCCCTACCGTTTTAAAGATCATCCTTTATTTGAGCGATGGCTTGAACAGCATTATGATCATCGGCCACGAGCCATCACTTTCTAACCTGATCAACCATTTTATCCGCACGCCCATTGACGCGGTCGTTACAGGCTCTCTTACGGTCTTGGATTTTAAGGTTAAAAAGTGGAGAGAGATCAGTCCCGACACATTGGCAAAGGCTGTTCATAAGAGTCGCCACGACATGAACGGAAAAGAGCTGTCATAAGCAATGCACGCTGTAGTTTTGCACCATGCAAGCACTGGCACAAAGAATCCAAGCGCTGACTCGTCTAGGCGAGGCGTTACGAGAAATTCTCAAGCACTATACTGCACCCGAACATGAGACAGCTCGCGCTGCGGTCGCCCTCTCCTTTCACAAGAATGGTTGGTTTACCGAAAAGGAAGTCAAGCGCTCATTGAACTACTGGTCGGAGGCATTGACGGAAGAAAACTTAACGGCTTGGCTCGCCCCTTACGACCTCAAGTATCACGCTTCATTGGACGTTGGACTCATCTTGGCCGGCAATATTCCACTGGTCGGATTCCACGACATCGTTTGCACGTTGCTCGCAGGCCATCGCGCCATCATCAAACCATCCAGTAGCGATCACGCTTTAATTGAATGGCTGATGGAGCTGCTGGTCGACATCAATCCCGAGGCCAAGCTTTGGTTCGAGATCAGAATGAATCAAATGAACTCTTTTGACGCGGTGATTGCGACTGGGAGCAACAACAGTGCACGTTACTTTGAGCAATACTTTGGGAATGTGCCACACATCATTCGAAAGAACAGAACCAGCGTGGCAGTGCTAGACGGCAATGAGAGCGAAGAAGAATTGAAAGGCCTGGTGGAGGACATCTTGAGCTATTACGGACTCGGCTGCCGCAACGTGACCAAGGTATTCGTACCAAGGGATTATGACCTCAACAAAATATTTGCCGCTTCCCTTCCGTTCGCTTATGTGATGAACAACAATAAATACGCAAACAATTACGCCTACCATCGCACCTTGATGATGATGGAACAAAAGGATGTTTTGGAAAATGACGTTCTTTTAATCACCCCGTCTGAAAGCCTTTTCTCACCCGTCAGCGTATTGCATTGCGAAGCCTATGACAACCGCAAGGAGCTGAGCATCAAATTGGAAGCGCTCACGGATGATATTCAGTGCGTCGTTTCGCGGGACCAAATCCCTTTCGGAAAAGCACAACGGCCAGACCTTCAAGACTATGCCGACGGTGTGGATACGATGTCATTTTTGCGTAATTTGAGCGCCGTAGAGGCTTCCAAATAAATATTTGTTCGTATTAATTATTAAAGTTTCTTTGCGGGTTAATACGTGAAACCGCTAGATGAATAAGGGGAATAGTACTATAAACATGGTCGGACGCTGGTTATCAATCTTCATTTTTCTCGCCCTTTCTCAAGTATCTATTGGACAGATTTGGTCTGAAGATTTTGGTACTGCGGCCGCATGTGGAGACATTGACACCGCGGCCTTTGCGACAACTGCCAATGGAGCGTGGTCTATTACCTTTCCTAGCACAAGCAACAGTATTGATACTACCAACAACTGGTACATCAGCCCGCGTGAATCGTTCATGGGACTCACCAATTGTGGCGATGGATGTTCGGGAGGTGGTAATTTAAACCGCACGCTTCACATTTCAACGAATACGGTTCCAGGAGCAGTCTTTAATAATGACAGCCTTTCAGACATCATTGTTTGGACACCAGCGATCAACACGACGGGAGTTGATCACCTACTTTTAGAGTTTGACTACCTTGAAGGCGGTGGTGCTTCAGATAGCGGAACAGTTGTCATTGGTGTGGGAGGCACAGGATCCCCTGTGACTATCCTAGATCCGGCCAAGACTTTCACAGGAGGGTGTGGCATATCTGGCCAATGGACGCATGCTTCTATTTACTTGGATACCATCTACAACAACCAATTTCAAATCTACGTCGGTTTCAGATGGCAGAGCAACGGTGATGGCGCGGGTACAGCTCCTTCGTTTGCAGTTGACAACATTGAAATTACGGACGATGTACCAGAAGCCAATTTTGCAATGTCGGATGATTCTGTTTGTGTAGGTGACCCTGTCGACTTCACCAACTTCACCACAAGTCAGAATGCGACGTACGCTTGGGCCTTTGGCGGTTCAGCTACACCAACCACCTCTACGCAGGCGAGTCCTCAAAACGTGGTTTTCTCCACGCCTGGTACGTATGTAATCACCTTGACAGCGACGAACTCCAACGGTAACAATGTACACCTGGATACCATTGAAGTGCTCAACTGTATCCCTCCTGGAGCTGACTTCATTGCTTCTGCCACGAATATTTGCGAAGGTCAGTGCATCGATTTCCAAGATATTTCAACCGATGGAACGTTCGGGAAAGGCCAATGGAACTGGCAATTCCAAGGTGGATCTCCTTCCCTCTCTAACGTTCAGCATCCGCAGCAGATCTGCTATGCCAACAGTGGAATTTATAATGTAACCCTAACGGTGACCGACACCGTCACAGGATTGGCAGACACGCTCATCCAAACGGCGTACATCAATGTAGACACTTGTTCTGTTCCTACGGCTACGGTTGCCGCAGATGACACTACGGTTTGTAACAACGACTTCATCACCTTCTACGCATTGACCACCGGTAACCCTGACAGTATCCAGTGGATCTTTGAGGGAGGTAATCCTGCATCCATCAAGCACACGGCGGACTCCTTAGATACGATTGATGTATTCTATCCAACGGCGGGAACGTACACCGTGACCATCATTGTCTGGAACCAAGCTGGGTCCGGCGTAGATACCTTGGTCAATTTCGTGACGATTTTAGATTGTCCTGTCCCCATCGCTGCATTTGATGCCAATGATCGGGTGATTTGCCCTGGAGCATCCGTGGTCTTCCAAGACAATTCGCAATTCGCAACAGAGTGGTATTGGGAGTTCCCCGGAGGTGCACCTGGCTCTTCTAATGATCAGTATCCTGTCGAAATCAAATACACCACACCTGGCGTTTACCCGGTCATCTTGATCGTGAAGAACGTGAATGGTGAAGACACATTGATCGTAGACGACTTCATCAAGGTAGATTCATGTTTACCTCCAGACCCTCGTTTTGAAGTAGAGCGGGATTCTATTTGCAGAGGTACTTGCGTACAGTTCTTCAACACATCGCTGAGAACCGACAGCTTCTACTTTATTTTTTGGTGGCATCCAGATCCTGACTCGATTACGGGTACGGGTGCTGACACCATTACTCCTACAACTCCTGGCTATGCCTGGATGCTGGATGACACTTTATTCAACGACACGTTCTTCGTGGTTTGGAAAGACTACTACCCTGTCATGGCTAGGGTGACGAATGAGGATGATCCCATCTATTGTTTTGACGACAGCGGTACCGTTGGGCTTCAATTATTTGCCTACAACGAGTACGACGTATCTGTGCTGAATATGCAAGACATCGGTGTATTGAATATTGGTGGATCCTATCCCGAAGTAAGCGCAGGCCCTGATAAGGAAGTACTCATCGATAACATTGACAGTCGCTTCTTCAAAGAAGATACGATCAGCCTAGAAGGAAAAGGAACAGCTCCTTTCTTCAAATGGTTCCCTGAGGATGGGCTATCGTGTTCAGACTGTCCAAGACCTATCATCTACCCTACTACGACGAGAAAGTACTACTTGACGAATTACGACAAGTACGGATGCCAGGACTATGACTCTGTAATCGTATATGTAGATCAAGGCTACCACATGGGTATTCCGAATATCTTCAGTCCAAATGGTGACGACAACAACGACATCTTGTGGCTGCGTGGAAACAACATTTCGAACGAAGGATTTGTGATGCAGATTTGGAACCGTTACGGTGAAATGATCTTTGAATCGTTCAGCCAAAACAACGGTTGGGATGGCACTTACAAAGGTGTCCCTGCCCCTGCTGGTTCATACAAGTACTACGTAAGAGCTACTTTTGAGAATGGAGAGGTAGGAGAATTAAAGGGTAACGTAAGTTTGGTGAGATACTGATGCAAAGAATACTATTCATACTGGCTATTTCGGTCATTGCATCCAGTGCCATGGCCCAATCGGGACTCGATCCAGAGTTTTCTACCTATTATCGGCAAACCCTGAACGTCAATCCCGCACTTGCTGGACAGGCAGATACAAAGTGGCAGGTTCAAACAACGGTGCGCGAACAATATTGGGTAGTCTCTCAACCGTACCGATCTGGACTTTTCAATTTCGACATCAACCTCCCTATCAACGCATGGGCTGGAAACATTTGGGGTGCTGGCTTCTCGGTGATCTATGACGATCAAGGCGATACGCGCTTGAAGAATCAAGGGGTAACGTTTGATTTGGCGGTTGGACAGTACCTCGACCCACGTGAACAACACAGTTTGAGCGTTGGCTTTCAAGCAGGGATGGTACAGCGCAACATCGGCTACACCGATGTCTACTGGAACAATCAATGGGTTGGAGATGGTTTCAGCCTTCGACGTGACAATGGCGAAACCCTTCCTGGTGATGTACAGCGCTATTTTGACCTTTCCACTGGATTCCAGTACTCATTTGATGGTGACCTGATGGACATGACAGCAGGTTATGCCGCGTTCCACGCCAATCGACCTGATGTTTCGCTCTACATTGATACCGCTGGGTATAAGCTCCCTGTTCGACACACCATTCACTGGTCCATGGAGCACCGTTTGAAGAAGGACAACATGATGTCATTGAATCCTTCCTTCATGCTTACGCGTCAAGGAAAAACCAACAATATCATTTTCGGAAATGACTTTGTGTTTTACTTCAACGAGCCTACTCGTGTTACTGGAAAGCGAAAAGAGTACAGCATGTCGTTGGGTGTTCACCACCGTTTAGCAAAAGATATGATTGGTACCATCATGCTAAACCTCGCAGGCTTTACGTTTGGAGGATCGTATGATATCTCGATCAACAACATCAACCGCGTCAACGACTACATGGGTGCATGGGAAGTCTACATCGGCTACCGCGCAGGCTACCGCAAGGGAAGCAACTCTCGCTACATGCCGAACCGCAAGGGTAAGCTCTAAGTCCTGCGACCACATGCGGTCTGTCCTCTACTGTATCTTACTTCTACTTTTTTTCGCCAGCAGCGATGTTCATGCGCAATCGGTTAAAATTCGGGGTCAAGTATTTCATGCAGATGATCCTACGTTCAACCTTTTGATTGTCAACAAGACAAAGGGCAAAGGCGTGTTTGGCGAGCAGGATGGCAGCTTCGAAATAACGGTGGAAAAGACAGATACCGTATTGGTCGGTGCACTGGGCTATCAAACCCGAAAGCTTTGCATGGCAGACAGCGCCGATAAATCGGTATACACCGTAAAGATCTTCCTTCAGAACCTCAGCGTGAATCTTCGTACAGTACAGGTATTCCCTAAGCGCGAACTAGAGACCATCCAAGAAGACATCCGCAAATTGGGGTATGACGACCGCGATTATATGGTTACCGGCATCGACGCGATGAGCTCTCCCCTCACCTATCTCTACCAACAGGTGAGTCGCAAAGAAAGGATGAAGCGCCGCGCTTATGAAATCATCAACGCGGATAAGAAGCGAGACCTGTTGAAAGAACTCTTCACCAAGTACATTGATTATCAAATCATCGATTTAGAAGAGGAAGAGTTTGAAGACTTCATCGACTTCATGGGAGTGACCGATGGGCAACTCATCAGCATGACGCAGTACGAGTTCATTCTGTTTACCAAGCAGCGTTTCAAGGTGTTTCGGCAGGTGCCTCGCCAATACAAGCAAGACATCGATACCCACGATTGAGCTTTTCCACAACCGATGGTGATTAGATTCTCCACTTGCCCCTTCAAACAACAGGAGAATAGATGAACTTAGACGACATTAAACATGATCGTCATGAAGCATTTTCTCTTCGCAGTCCTCTTTCTTGCCCTTGCCTGTAGCTTACAAGCACAACACAGCGTAGTACTTAAAACTGGGGAAAAGGTAAAAGGCGTTGTCATGGCGTTGAACGACGACATGCTAACGATCTACGTGAACCGAGAGCCAAAGGAAATCCACCTGCGCGACGTGAGTTCGATCTTTTTTGATGAATACGTGCCCTACGATGGCACCCTTAAAGATGACACACCTGTCAAACGCATCAAGAGCTTAGACGGGGCCTATGTGGTTGATTATCAAATCAAGGACCGAGACATGACCCTGGCTCCAAGACTCTCCAACGCCACCCAAAAGAAAGGCACCGTGGTAGTAGAAGTGTTGGTAAACCGAGCAGGAACCGTGATGAAAGCCAAATCTGGCGTAACCGGAAGCACCACTAGCGACGAATACCTACTCACCAAGGCAGAATATGCCTGCAAAGGAGTGCAGTTCAACGAGCACATGACGGGACCCTTGGAGACCTCCGGGTTGATTACGATACATTATTGAAAGCGGCTGTTGGCTGTTGGCCATTTTTGATTAACCTGGACTTGTTCCTTTCAATAGACCTTTCGGTCAACCTGAACGTTGCAATTGACTACGATGTACTCAACCACAAAAAAAGGGCAGCCAGCGGCCGCCCTTTCTCTTTAAACATTGTGTTTGGCTTACTTCCCGAGCGTGGCGTAGTTCTCGCCATACTCAAGCATTTGGCCTAGGAAGTCCTCTGGGTACTCGACTTTCACGTCGGTGATGAGGTCTCCTTCCATTACTGGAACCAACCTTGGGTTGATAAAACCTCCGTAGGGTGCGCTGTCTAACTTGGCTGCGCGCTCTAACACTTCTTTGTGAAGGTCTTGGTCCACTTTTACGCCGTAGTTCTCAACGAGTGCGCTTCCTGCTTCGTAGTCTCCTTCGCTCTTGATGCGCTGGATTTCACGCAGCAGCTCACCAAAGATGACGCGTAGCTTTTCGTAATCATTCACCTCGAAGTAGGTCTTTCCATCCACGACTTTCTTTTCGATGACGTTGTCGGCCATTCCTTTTTCATAGGCGCAAGAGGCTACGAGCTGCCGATTACGCATGTGCGCTTCTTCAATGTCAGCCCCAGGCTCCAGTCGACGAAGTTGCAACATCATGCCGTTGCTGATGTATGAATCGTATTCCGCCCTTCCTACTTCAAGGGACGGAATCAATCCGAGCTCAACGAGCTTCGGGTCCATCAAGAAATACAAGGCAACGAGGTCAGCACGTCCCTCTTCCAAGGTGGATGCATAATTCTTCAATGTCTCCTTTGGAGTACCGATGCCTTTGTTCAGCTTTCCAGATGCGTGTCCCACCACTTCGTGCAAGGCAGTATGAAGCTTGCCCCCTAAGGTACCGTGCTCTTTGCTGCGCGCACGCAATTCCTCTGTGCGAATGAATTCCTCTGCAGACCCTTCACCGGCAGACTTTTCGTATGCATAGACAATGTTGCCCAGGCTAACTGATTTTGAACCGTGCTTGGCGCGGATCCAGTTCGCATTGGGTAGGTTCACACCAATAGGTGTTGAAGGAGATGCATCACCTGCCTCACCTGCCGTATTCACCACTTTGTAGGTTACCCCCACTACGCTTTCCTTTTTGTGTTCTGCCATGATCGAAGAATTGTCTTCGAACCATTGCACATTTTCCATCAATACATTCATGCGCGCTGAAGCATCAAAATCTTTGATTTGCACAATGCTCTCGTACGAGCCCGTATATCCCTTAGGATCGTTGTACACCTCTACAAATCCTTGGATATAATCGATGTCACCCTCGGTTGCTCCTGCCCATGCGATGTTGTATTCATCCCAGACTTCAAGGTCGCCAGTCTTGTAGAACTCTATGAGCAATTGCAATGCGTCGGCTTGTGCTTGGTTCTCGGCCACACCAGCAGCTTTTTCTAACCAATACACCACTCGGTCGATAGATGCTCCGTAGAGACCTCCACTTTTGTACACTTCTTCAGTTACGGTGCCGTCCTTGGCTTTCACGAGCTTGCTGTTCAAACCGCAGCTGATAGGCTCTTGATCTGCTGTATCGATCACGCTGCTGTAGTACGCATCCACGTCCGCTTCCGTCATGTTTGGGCTGTACATGTTTACTGCTGATCCTTTGATGAGGCCTTTCTTACTGTCCAGATTTACCTTTTTAGCATCAAAAGCCGGGTCAAAGATGGCACGCATGGCCTCATCGTTCAATGTGGCTCCTGTAGCATCTAGCAAAGACTGGAAATAGTCTTGCGGAAATTCAGGTTTGAATTTCGCCATGCTGTAATGATGGTGGATTCCGTTAGAGAAGAACACGCGCTTGGCGTAAACCACTAGGTTGTTCCATTCTGCCGACTCTTTATCGCCTTCAAAGTTGTTGAGGATATTCTCTAGGGCTCGACGGATCTCAATATTATGTCGGTAGTTCTGATCCCAGATCATGTCACGACCACTCAAACCGGCCTCGTAGAGGTAATACACATATTCCTTCTGCTTCGGCGTCAAATTATCCCACCCTGGAATGCGATACCTGACAATTTTGAGATCGGCAAACTGCTCTGCCAAGTATTCAAAACCCTCATCCTCTGCCACTTCCACAGTGTCATTCGCATTCTCTTCTGGCTTCTCACCTCCGCCGCATGCTTGCATCATCATTCCTCCGATGAGCAATGAAAATAGTACTAGTTTGATCCTTTTCATGTTGTGCTTTGTATTTTACAAGGGCTAAATGTAAAAAGAAGCAATGAAGGGACTTGCCTTTCTCCATGCGATATCGCCGAATGGAGCAAATTGCGCGATGAATACAACTTACGTCCGATAGTAGCATACATAAAAAGCCCCGACCTCATAAAGGCCGGGGCTTTTCTTTTTACTGTATTTCAATCAATGGAGGCCTTTCTCCCCTAGGAAGCGCTCAGCGTCCAAAGCTGCCATGCAACCCGTTCCAGCGGCTGTAACCGCTTGGCGATATACTTTATCTCCAGCATCGCCTGAGATGAATACGCCTTCAATGTTAGAGTGAGAGCTGTCTGGCCTGTGCTTCAAGTATCCTGTATCATCCATGTCGAGCCATCCTTTGAAGATGTCGGTGTTCGGCTTGTGTCCAATGGCCACAAAGAAACCTGTTACATCCAGTACGGTCTCCTCGTTGGTTTGATTGTTGACCACCTTTACACCTTCCACAACTTGATCTCCCAGCACTTCAAGGGTCTCTGTATTCCAAAGCACCTCGATGTTTCCTGCATCGAAAACGCGTTGCTGCATGATCTTGGAGGCGCGCATTTCATCGCGTCGCACGATCATTTTTACGCTCTTACACACTTTAGATAGGTACAAAGCTTCTTCAGCAGCTGTATCTCCAGCGCCTACGATGGCTACGTCCTGACCTCTGTAAAAAAAGCCATCGCACACTGCGCACGCAGATACTCCTCCGCCCAAATCGCGGATGCGCAACTCGCTTTCCAAGCCCAGCCATTTTGCCGTGGCACCGGTAGAGATGATGATGGAATGAGCTTGAAGCTCTTCCTTTTCATCCACCCACACTTTATGTACAGGACCACTGAAATCCACCTTGGTCACATAACCGGTGCGGATATCGGTTTCGAACCGCTCTGCTTGCGCGCGGAAGTCCATCATCATTTGTGGTCCGTTTACTCCCTCAGGGTATCCAGGGTAGTTCTCAACGTCAGTAGTGTCCATCAATTGACCTCCAGGCTGCATGCCTTCAATCATGATGGGTTTCAATTCTGCTCTTGCTGCATAGATCGCTGCGGTGTATCCAGCAGGACCAGAACCGATGATCAAACACTTGTGAATTTTATCGCTCATTTCATTTCGTTTTTAACGGGCCAAAGGTAGTCTTTGCCTCCATTTTCTAGGGTTCGATTTGCTCAATAGGACGATAGAGAATAGCTATGCTTACAAATGGGATGAAGCATGCTGGGGATCAACGGTACTCCGACTCAGCATGAAACTTGCCAAGAGGCCAATAATGGCAAAAGCCGAGATCATAGCGAATACATAATGATGTCCTTTGGCTCCAGGATAGTGGTCTAGTAGAAAGCCCATGGTGGGACTGATAAAGATGTCTGGTGTGTAGCCCAACAAAGACATGATTCCAACTGCCGTCCCAGTAGCTCGGATGGAAACCTCGGACACATCCATCACGGCAAAGTAGATACCGCGCAGTCCGTAGATGCCCATTACGGTAAAGACCATGGTTGCAAGCACATAAATTGCCGACTCGTCTAACCAGCCCGTTGCTATCAAGCCACCACCAACGACCATGCAGATAAAGCACACTGCGATAGTGCGGATGCCTCCGAACCGATCTGCCAGAAACCCAGCCAAAAGCGCAAATACAGGTCGTAACCAAAGTGCCGATGTACCAACCCCCGCGGCATCCACTTCACTGAATCCAAGTACTTCATTGGCGTACAGCGAAAAATCATCGGTCATTTTATAGCCGACGTAGGCGCAAACGATGATGGCACCCTGTAACCATATGGTAGGATTTCGAAGTAATTCCAATACTTCAGCAGGTGCGATTTTGTGCGCTTGCGCTGCCCTGGCACCGAGGTTTTTGGGCATCCAAAAGAACACAGCCACTCCAATGAGTATCACCAGTACGGAAGAGAAGAAGATCACTTCATGGATCGGTACGTTGTCTCCTGCTGTGAATTGGGACGTGAGCGCAGAAAAAGCCAACAATGCCAGCGACCCGATTACCGCCGAGGTCAGTCCCCTGCCGCTCTCTAAAAAACCGAAGGCCCGACCTTGAAAGCCTGTTCCTCCCCACTCGCGCGTAGCCCTGATCATGGCCGCCCATAGCAGGAAGATCGTAGAAAACCCCCAAAAGGCGTATAGTGCGATCAGTACGACAAAGCCTGGGTCCACTGCCAATATAAATCCTCCCAAACCCGTGAGGCCGAGGGATAAGCCGATCAGTGTCCGAGCGGGAAAACGATCCGCCAGTGGGCCTCCGAAGAAATAGGAAGCGAAGGCCACGACTCCATAGGCCGAAAAGGCTGTACCTAACTCGAGGTTGGTCATGTCAAATGCCGATAGCAATGTTGGGCGAAAGACCCGGGGCAAAACGAAGGGCAGGAAGAAGACCGACTCCCCAGCGAGGATCAGAAGAAGGAGGGTGAATGGATTGCGCGGTCTGCTTTGCATGGTCAACAAAGATGAAAATCCTTTGGTGGGATGTGGGAAGAACCCCAAAGCAATTCATGCATAAAGAATGGTCATTGCCATAGCTTTCTTAATATTGTTAGAGACAACCTTACCACTATGAAGTTCTTTTCTACCCTACTTTCCATCATCCTCGTCTCGGTTCTCCTGAGTTCTTGTTCTTCTAGCAACGATGTGGCGTCCAATGGCATTTTGGTAAAGCGCAAGCACAGGACGGGCCTTCACCTGAACATCCGACACAAGGAGCATCAGCAGGAGGCAAAGTTGGCAGACGCCAGTGCCACGATTCGTTTGAAAGAACGATTGTTTTCCCTAGCCCCCAGCGAGGCGGAATCGGTTAAGGCGCTGCCATCCGAGAACGCTGAGCGCACACTAAGAACTACAACACGAGCAGAAGTCAGTCAGGAGACACCCCAGCATTCCGCAAGGACCCATATCCAATTATCAGAAGGCATGGAGGCCATGGAAGACGCCCAGCCTCAAGAAGCCGAGGGGAAGAAATTCAACAAAGCTTCCAAGACGCAAAAGCGTGGCAGGTTGGCACTGTTCTTCGCAATTCTGCAAGGTGTATGTTGGCTGATCAATTTATCCTCATTCGTCCTCACGCTAACACCGACCATTTTGATTGTCAATTTGCTCTTTTTCATCCTCTTCTTCGCGCTGGCCCTTGCCCTTGGTTGGAAGATTAAGAAACGCAACGACGCCGCCAAGTGGGCCGTTATTTTAGCCTTTGGCTATTTGGTCCTCAACATCGCCGTATCGGTTGTCGGCACCATCATCGGAGTAGTCGCTCTGATCTAGCCAATCACCTTTCATAAGAAGCTCAACAAACCCTTCTTCCATTTCAGAATGGAATGCAATATTTGCACTCCCTAATCGGGATGTAGCTCAGTTGGTAGAGTGCTCGTCTGGGGGGCGAGAGGCCGCAGGTTCAAGTCCTGTCATCCCGACATAAGTATAGAAAGGCTTTCAGGCAACTGAGAGCCTTTGTTGTTTCTTGTTGGTTGAAACATAGTAGACCCCCCCGCTGCCGCGCGATTGCACAGCGTCGCGGAATGAACCATGATCAAGACCAATAGCCGATCGACTGCCGAGATTTGGTAAATGAGCCGAGATGTAAGTTCCACAACATGGAGAGCATGAAGGGTATATCGAATGATCTACTTGCCACCACGCGACAGAGTAGCTGCGCTGAGCTCCTTTCAGTCCGTTCGCGCGGCAGCGAGGGGGGCGTAAAAATCAATCGTACGTTTCTATACTCATGGGCTCTATCTGTCCTGCATGCCCTTTCCTGACATGATCTTTGGAATGCACTTGTCAATCCGTGAAAATCGGGTTGCGGCTTGCTTTGCTTGTGAGAAATGTAGCAGGTATCCTCGTTGTCTTCCAGGAGTCAATGCTTGAAAGGCAGCTTTGAGAGCAGGATGTTCATCCATGACTTGCCGGAATTCCTCTGGGACATCAAATTCTCCCGCTTTTTTAAACTCCACCTTAGCTCCGGCTCTTTCAAGCTGGATGGCTTCATCTATGTAGGCCTTCAATATGGCCTCTAGTTCAACTACGGTTAGCACATCTGTGAAGCGAAACATGCGCACGGCTTGGGAGTTTTCACCTGCGCTGTGCAAGAGTTTCATTTCATCCTTGAGCAGACTTCCCTTGAAAAAACTGAGGATACAATTGGCTTTGAAGGCACCGATCATGAGCACATTCTTTCCCCGATGCGTATACGTCGGAAAGCCCCACTTCACTTCTTCATGCAGGCCACGGTCTAGAACGATCCTCCTCAATTCCTTCATTGCAGAGGTCCATTGCAAAGCCTTGCATTCTGGTGTACCTCCTAAGGAGCACCTACCACAGCCGTCCAGAAAAAAAGCGTCCACTTTAGGATTCATATTCGATGCTTAAGCAAATGGAGCTTGCAATGTATTGACAATGTGAAAACACAAGGCGAATTCAAAGCTCGAAATTTGTTGTGGGAATCCTTCACTCGCTTTTGATATCTTGCCCCGCATGTCAAACAGCACCCCATCCACGACCAACGCAACGTTTCGATCGGCCTTCATTTTGCTGATCATGTTGTTCTTTATGTGGGGGTTCATCACGTCCTTGAACGACATCCTAATACCACACTTGAAAGCGGTCTTTGATCTGAACTACACCCAAGCGATGCTGGTGCAGTTTTGCTTCTTCGGGTCGTACTTCATCATGTCTATTCCCGCCGGACGCATCATTGAAAAAGTAGGCTACTCGAAAGGAATCGTGATCGGACTGGTGGTCATGGGGCTCGGCTGCCTCCTCTTCTACCCTGCTTCTATTATTGTCTACTACCCGCTGTTTCTATTCGCGCTGTTCGTCATGGCTTCAGGTATCACCATGCTGCAAGTAGCAGCGAATCCATTTGTGGCGGCGGTTGGACCTCCAGAAACAGCTTCGAGCCGACTTAATCTTTCTCAAGGCTTCAATTCACTGGCGCATACCATCGCACCCGCCCTTGGTACCTTCTTGATCCTGACCGACAAATCGGAAGACCTGGCCCTTCGAGCCCAAGCGGTGCAACTTCCGTACATAGGACTAGCCATTGCCTTGCTCTTGATTGCTGGCCTGTTTGCATGGGTCAAACTCCCCACCATTCAACATTCAGCCAGCAACGACGTCTCTGCGAACAACACCATTTGGCAACACCGCAACTTGACCTTCGGGGTCTTGGCCATCTTCCTCTACGTGGGTATCGAAGTCTCCATCGGTGGGTTTCTCGTCAACTTCTTCGGGGAATCACACATCGCAGGAATGCCTGAAGAAATTGCCGGCAATTATGTGTCTTACTATTGGGGGGGCGCCATGGTAGGACGTTTCATTGGATCGGCCCTTTTACAACGCATGCGTACCGAACGCTTGTTGGCCATCAGCAGCATCGGGGCCCTGTCGCTCGTTGGCATCACACTTTTCACGTCCGGGTACATTGCCATGGGAGCGATCCTCTTGGTGGGTCTCTTCAACTCTGTGATGTTTCCAAACATCTTCACCCTCGCCATCAAGGGCTTGGGCAAATTCACTAGCAGGGGATCCGGATTGCTTGTTATGGCCATCGTCGGTGGAGCCATTATCCCCGTCGTTCAAGGTCTGCTCGCAGATCAATTCGGTGTACAAGCCTCGTTTGCCATCGGCTTGATGTGCTATGGCTATGTCTTATTCTACGCCCTCAAGGGTTATAAGGCGCAGTAAAGTGGTAGCTACCCGAACCCACGCGCAACACGGTGCTTCCTGAGCGTTTTTCTAAAACTTCTACGCCTTCTGCTTCTAAAATGGGAAGCACTCCCTCTCTCAGCACCCCCAGGTCCTCAGAAGGCAGATATACTTGCGCAACGGTATTCGGCGGAATCACGACATCCAATGCAAAGTGCTCGTCTGCAATCTTCCAAGAAGAACGTATCTCGCCGCGAATGGAACGGTAGCTCGCCTTTGCCTCCGTCAATCCCCCACCCGGCCTTGGATGGATCTGAAACCGCTTATACCCTGTCGAGGTAGGTGCAATTCCAGCAATTGTAGAGTACATCCATTCTCCAATCGACCCATAGGCATAATGATTGAGCGAATTGGTGCTGTCTTCGTGGAAGCCGTCCGCTTCCGTAAAGCTGTCCCAACGCTCCCACACCGTAGTAGCCCCTTGGTCTATCTGGTAGCCCCAAGATGGGAAGGTGTCATTGAGCAGCAAGGTATACGCCAAGTCAAGGCGCCCGATATCCGTTAAGGTCGGTAGCAACAAGCTCGTTCCTAAGATGCCGGTAGAAAGCCGCTGATCACGATGCTCAAATGCGCCGAGCAGATTACCCTCTACTTCGGCTTTAATGAATGCAGGTGCCAGGTCAAACGCCAAGGCCATGAGGTAGGCGGTCTGCGTTCGCCCGGTGATATGTCCTTCGTGGTCAATGAAACTCTTCTTGAACGCGAGCGTGATGCTGTCTGACAACTGGCTGTAATGTGCCACATCTTCCCCGTGCCCCAACAATGAAGATATCTCGGTCATCAAGTCTGAACTCCTTTTGAAATAGGCCGTCGCGATCACATCAATCGGGGTTTCACTGTCTACGTTTTGCCAATCGCCGTAGCTGTCCAGCATGCTCACGTAGTCCACGCTGTGTGCCTCAAGATAATCCATCCAACGGCGCATGTTGGGGTACATAGAAGCGAGGATGGTGGTATCGTCGTAGACTTGGTAAAGGTTCCAAGGACAGATGATGCCCGCATCACCCCATCCTGCAGCTACACGCCAAAACACCCGAGGCGCTGTGCTGGGAAAGCGACCGTCGTCGTATTGACCATCGGCAACATCCACCATCCACTTCTTAAAGAAGGGGGCAATGTCCATGTTGTAACTCGCAGTAGGCATGAAGAGCTGTGCATCTCCAGTCCACCCCATGCGTTCATCGCGCTGCGGGCAATCGGTGGGTACGTCGAAGTAATTAGAACGTTGGCTCCAAACGATGTTTTGGTGGATGCGGTTGATGCGTTCGTTTGAACAGGAAAAAGTTCCCGTTTCCCGTAAATCGGAATGCAATACTATTCCCGTGATCTTATCCTTTGTGAGCTCACCTGGGTAACCCGTTACTTCAATGTATTGATAGCCGTGGTAGGTAAAGCGAGGCTCCCACGTTTCTTCCTCTTCGCCAGACAGTACATAGGTATCCGTAGCCCTGGCCGTTCTAAGGTTTCGCGTGTGAATGGAACTGTCTGCGTTGAGTTTTTCCGCGAATCGCATGGTGACCGAATCCCCCACTTGACCACTCACCTTCAGGCGCGCCCAACCCGCAAAGTTTTGTCCCATGTCAACGATGTAAACACCCTGCTTCTGTTCAAAGATGGCTACGGGGGTGATCTCCCCAGTTTTCCGCACGGGAATGCCTGGATAGGCCTCTACGATCAAGTCGATTGAATCTGAGACGTCTACGGGCAGCCAATCGGCATCTGCATGACCGTTTTGATTCCATCCTTCCATCCTCAATCGGGCGTCATAGGTTTCACCTCCTTGCATATCCGCTTCCCGAATTGGTCCAAATTGCGCCTTCCACTCCTCATCCGTCACTACCCGTGCCGTTTCACCCCCAACCATGCCCACGCTCAATTGAGCCATCAACCGGGGGCTATCACCGTAATAGTGCTGCCCCACATCCGCCACGTTTCCGGCATACCACCCATCCGCGAGAATAAAGGCCATGGTATTGACGCCCTCCTGCAATAGGTCCGTTACATCATAGCTGTTGTAATAAACACGCTTGCGGTATTCGGTCCAGCCCGGAGTGAAGTAATCTTCCCCCACGCGTTGACCGTTGATGTACAACTCATAATTCCCAAGAGCTGAGGCATGCACCTTCGCATCGGTGATCGGTCCGTCTAGGCTAAATTCTTTACGGAAGTAAGGGGCAGGTAGCGGTTGGTAGACCTTGTTCTTCTTGTTCTTCCAATCGTTTCCCCACGGCTTTACGGGGTAGGACGGATCGTTCTTAGCCGCATCCAATCCGATCCACTTGGCCTTCCATTCGGCGGCGTCTAGTAAACCCATCGACCAATGTGCTACTGGA
Organism: uncultured Flavobacteriales bacterium; assembly: GCA_943788725.1. Taxonomy (GTDB): domain Bacteria; phylum Bacteroidota; class Bacteroidia; order Flavobacteriales_G; family Salibacteraceae; genus SHAN690. The sequence goes on from CALSRJ010000001.1 coordinate 564,983, forward strand.
CTCCACTCCGATGCCCTGCCCTTTTCATCCCAGGTCATGACTTTCCAGTAGCAGGTAGACTGGCTGGTCAGAGCTGCACCTCGATACGCGACGTTCGCCGTGCGGTCAGATGGAACCACGCCCGAATCCCACAAATCACCTGCTTCCTGGTCAAGTTGCTCTTTACTGCTCGCTACAAGGATGCGATAGGCCGTTTGCATCCGAGCCCTCCCTTGGCCTTCCACAATCCACGTCAACCGAGGTTGAGCTGCGTCTATCGCAAGAGGATTCTCTAAGTACTCACAGCGTAGTTCTGACGGATGCAGGTCAGAAATTTCATCTTGACACGCCGTTAAGAACAGCAACAGCGCCATGGTGATATGGACGCCACTGATTCTCATCGCTTGATTTCTTGAAATGTCCCCGATTCCGTGATGTGGTATTCCTTCTCGGTTTTCCTTCCCGTCACGAATACATCGATGGTGACGGTCCATTTGTTGGGTCCGGCGCGTTCTCCAGTAATCACGCCCCGCTCGATTTTGTGAATGCCTTTGTCCTGACACCGGCAATCTTGCAAGTACACCCCCCCTTGCTGTGCGATCTGATCGTCACGAAATTCGAAGCGGTTTACGTCTGATTCCGCCTCAAAGGCAATGATCGTAGGGGCTTCGGAATAGTTTCCTGGGTCGCCCCCGTTGTTGGTTGAGAACTGAAAGACACGGTAGTCTCCCGGCACCACCTCGTATAGGTTTTGCTTGTTCAATTTTTCCGCGTCGTATTGGATCGAAGCATTTTCCCAATACTGAAAATCCTTCTTTTCCTCATTGACCTGCCCGATGGAGGTAAGTACCCAAACCTGCATCAACGCACAGCACAATCCTATGTGAATCTGCACTTTCATTCTATGGTTTGGATCGATTGCGCTTGGGTGACCGAAGCATCCACATCGAACAGCTGCGCTGCTTTGTGTTCTGAATCGCATCCTTCTAGAACAATGCCTTGGCTCTCAGCTCCTTTGACACTCACCAAGGTAGAACCGCCTTCTTCTGATTGGCATTCCCGCAAAACGATGTCTTGCGTGTTGTTGAGCATAATAATGGGATCCTCGGAACCCAAGCGCCCTTGCCTGCCGATAAACCTTCCCACTTGGCCGTTGTGGACTTCTGATAAAACCAAGGCACTTTTCCAACCCGGTTCAGCGTGAGCGTCGTCCCAATACACCTTGAAGCGCTCGATGGTTAAGTTCCTCACTTGCTCTATGTAAAGCGCATGGTCTGCCCGCTTGTCCACATAATTCTCTTCGAGCATCTCGATCTGAATGTCCTTCATGAAGATGTTTTCTATCTGCATCCCCTCTGTGCTTTCGATCCTGCTCGTGCCCCGGCCCTTGGCCGTAATGTTTTGAAACACCACCCCATCGATCGACCCCACCTTAGACGATTCACTCTTCTTGGTCAGGTAAATCCAAATGGGGTCGCCATTGCCCCACCAGTTGAAATGCCGACGACTGCATTGGAGGGTAATGTTGGAAAAGGTGACATCTTTCACCGAGGCACCATCCCGAACCACGATGCTCAGTCCGCGGTTTGAATTGAGTACCGTACAACTATCAAAGCGAATGCTTCGAAAATCTCCGTGCGATTCTGTGCCAATTTTCAATGCGGTGGAAGAAGAGGTGAGAACGCAATTGGTCACGCGGATGTTTTCGCATGGGACTTCAAACCAAGATTTCAAGACAATGGCGTCATCTCCAGTAGAGACAACACAATCCGAGATCAGCACGTCGTTGCAAGAATTGATGTCAATGCCATCGGCATTCACTCCCTTTTCAAGGCTTGAGAACACCTTTACGCGACGGATGCGCACGCGTGAACTTTTTATGATGTGCAAGGTCCAAAAGGACGATTCCTCTAAGGTGATGTCGGAAACGGTTACGCCTTCACAATCCGTAAAAATGACCAAGGCTACGTCTGGCTTCACAACATAATACATCTTCATCTCCACACCTGCCTGCCGTGCTTTTTCGGTGATGTCTTCGATGAATGCGTCGGTTTTTCGGAGGTCTTCATACACGCGTTGTGCCCCTCCGTGGATGGTTCCACCCCCCTTGAGCGCAATATTTTTGGCGCCGTTGGCATACAGAAACACGGGACGGGTGGCGTTTTCAAGGGGCATGCGGTAGTCGTTGATGTCTCTGCTCGCATGCAAGGTGGCCCCCTCCTCTAAGAAGAGGGTCACGTTGTCTTTTAAGACGATTGTACCCGCATGGTATTGACCAGGCGGAAAATAGACCGTACCCCCTCCAGCGGCATAAGCACCATCAATCGCCGATTGGATCGCTTCTGTAGAAAGCACCGAATCGTGGACCACGGCTCCGTAGGCCATCACGTCGTACTTGTCTGCCGATTGAGACATCCCAACATGCGAATTCCCCACGCACGCCAGCGCAAGTAAGCAATACAGCCTCCTGACAATCTTCATTTTAATCATGGTGAGGTCCCTCCAGTTTCATCTTCGTCCAAGTGGCATCGTCGTCTCCATTTCCATAAATCAGCATGTGACCGCCGTATTCACCTCCATCCGGATCGCAATGCACGATCATCATGCTAAACTCCAAGTCTTCCATACGAACTGACGCTTCCATCGAAGCGCCAAACGTGGCGCGCATGTTCACCCGCCCCTCAAAGATATAATCCGCCGAACGCTCTCCCCACGGGTTCATCCGCACGACGTACTCCACCGCAGTCAATGGAAGCGGCTCCTCCAAATAAGCTTGCTCAGAAGATCCATGCCTCCACCAAGCACCGTAATCAGGATACTGCTCATCCATCACAAAGCAAAAGGCGTGATCCCCCTCACCGAATTTTTCGGCGATGGTATCTCGAGGCGCTTCAATGAAGAATGCGATGGCGTCTTTATAGTACCAGCGCTTCGGCTCGTGTTTGGTTTCCATCACGTCATGCACATTGTCGTGCACCTCCGCTCCAAAATAGAGGTAGTCACCTTCCCACCCCATGTAATACTGCGCTTCGAGATCGACGCCACTTGTGTCTTCCCCTTCATCCACCATCAGTCGATTTCGTTTTGGTCCATACCATGGCGTCCTTTTCACCCGCTCCATGTTCCAGGTTCCGTCACTGAAGGCCGCGGCTTTCCAATCGTCTAGGTTTCCGTCGATGTTTGGACGTACGGATAGATGTGGAATGGACAACTCCAGCACTTCCTGCGCCTGGCATGCGGAAAGACAGAGGCCTATCGCCAAGCAAAACAATCCTGCGCTGCGTCTGTAAAGATCAAATGGATTCAAAGTGCTGGGAAATGTCAACTACTCGAAAATAGCCATTGCGCGGAATCGTGGCTATTTTCGAAGCACAATAAACGAATGGCGATCCTTCCATCGAAATACCTCAAGCGACTTTTGCAATCGCTGGCCGTGTGCACAATCGTCACCTTGGTCAATGCGTGCAGCGATACGCTCGCTATCAACCATGTGAGTTCACCTTTGCCTGCAGTCAATACGCTTGATGCCCCGTCCGTCGGAGGTTTGATCTCTACACGTTTCAAAGACTTGGATGCTTTGCAACAGGTGGTCTCCATCGAATTCCTCGGGGATACCACCGGCGGAAAGGACAGTAAAGCCGTGCGCTTGACGCATCGCAGCAATGGGATCACCGTTGTCAGCGCACTGGAAAAAGGCGTAGACGAGGACGATTTTAGGCGTGCCAGAGACGACGGTTTTTGGGCGAAGGTCGGACTCGCCATTTCATCGCCCTACGCCCTCACCCACCGAAAAGACATCATGCGGGTTTTCATCTTATCCAGACGCAAGCACGACATCTACGGTCCGGGAGACATTGCCTTCTACGATTTTGCGGAATTGATGACCCAAGGCATTTGCAAAGAATACCGTCAAACAGCGGCACCAGAGGACCTGACCGAGAAAGGGTATTTGAACACCTTCAACCACATTACCGCCCAGGCCTTTGTGACCACTTTGTTTTCAGAAGAATTGGCAGAGTACGTTGCCGATGCGCACGAGCGCCACAACATGCCCGAATTGATCAGCGGTAAATTCACAGTCGAGCAGCTGGTCAGCAAAGACAATAATCCCGTAGACAACTATGTGGACATGGTCAACAATGAGTGGGGACAAGCATTGGGCAAAACGTTAAAAGAAAAGTACAGCATCGACTCCAACACCAAATGGACACCTCAATTGCTGGCAGATTACCTGAACGAAGTGCAAGCTTACTACGCGTGGGCATTTCAAATCTCCTTTACCCCTTTTGACACAGCCGATGAAGCCGTGATACGGTTTTCAAAAAAGCTCAACACCGTGCTCGGCGAAGTCCGTGCAGTTCAAGCTGGAGGCAGTTGATGTGAAAAGTCAGTCGGCGCGACGCACCACGTAAAAGGTGTTCCCTTTTACAGAGGGGGTGACCGTATACTTGGCTTGGATGGCAGGGACGCCAATCGCCCGGGCATCGGTCAAGGATTGGATCCAGTCTTCTTCCTCCACGACAGCCGAATCGAGATCGGTGGCTTCGAAGATGGCTTCGGTCAGGGAAGTCCGTGAAAACCGTGCCTTACACAAGCGCACACCCTTCAAGTTAGCGCGGTCTAAAGCAGCTCCTTTCAAGTTTACTCCTTCGAGATCGGCATCGATCAATACGGTACCGACAAATTGCGCCCAGCGCACATCTGCACCGCGCAAATCAGCGCCCTTCATTTGGGCTGCATGCATGCGTGCACCGTTCAGGTTCGTTTCGTGGAGGGTGGTGGACGTCATTTTTGACCAGCGCAGATCGGCCCTTCGCACATCTGCATGGCGCAGGTCGGCAAAACTTAGGTCAGCGTTCCAAAGATTGGCTTCTAGGAGGGATGCGCCATTCAGATTACTTGCGGACAATTTGGCCTTCTTCAAATGGGCAGACCTCAAATCCGCTCCACTGAGATCAGCTCCGTGCAAGTCGGCATCGTGGAGGTCTGCACTGGCAAAGCTTGCACCTGCCTTGATCCTCGCAAAATCGGCAGAGTCAATCCCCATCTGCACCAACGCTGTCAATAATTGGCCCCTTGCAGGACTCAAGGGAACCTCAATCAAACTATCGCCATCCGGATAGCGGAATGACGAAAGCGCCTTGGAAAGGGAGATAATGTCTTCGATGCTGCGTTCAGAAAGCCGATTTTCCATTGAACCATCCAGGTCTGCTTGGATCCGTTGCACAAAGTCGATCATCTGGTGGGCCTGCTCGTCCGATTGTAGCGCGGATATCTGCGCTGCCTGGCGTTCAAGGAGTGCAGTCTGCTCTTCAACCGCCGCACTCAAATCTGCATTGGCATCAGACAGCGAATGCACCCAAACTCCCATGCCTGCAAGCAGGAAGAGTAAGAAAATCCTAAAGAAGACGATCCGTCTGATCATGCGGTATTTGAGGTTGCGAAGGCGGCAACGCCTTGAGCAAATATCTCGTTTATGTCGATACCGATAGATTTTAACAATGAGGGCACGAGCAAAAGCTTCATTGTAAAGTCGTTGACTACGCTATTCACAATGCGCAATGAAAAACTGTAAAAACACTGCCTCGACGGGTATAAATTCCAGCGTAGTTTTAGCCATCTAACTCTTTAATACCAACGATATATGATCGCAGCATGGCAACAAGAGGTCGATACACTAAAGGCCTCATTGACAGGGGATCTGTTCCAAGACATGGAAGCCAGAGACCAAATTCACAACCTCGAAATGAAGATCAACGGCGTTAAGCCTAGCAGTTCTGAATTCGAATGCGTGGGATGCGGTAGCTAAATCTACGCATCTGTTAGAGACCGACTCGCCAAGTGAATAGAAGTTCACTTCGTCAGTCGGTTTTTTTGTGCTTGACTGTCTGAATCAGCCGAACAAGGCATAGCAGATCAGGCTGATTACCACTACCGAAATCATGTTCATCCATACTCCTGCTCTTAGCATCTCCTTGACACTTACGTACCCGCTCGAATAGACCACAGCATTGGGTGGAGTGGAGATTGGCATCATGAAGGCGCAACTCGCTGCGAGCGTCACCGGCACGGTCAAGAGGAGGGCATCCACTTCCAGTTCACCCGCGATTCCGAAGACCACAGGAAGCAGCACGGTCACCAAAGCCACGTTGCTCATCACCTCCGTCAGGAAAAGAGAAACAAAGGTGAGTCCCACCATCAGCAAGAAAACCGAATCTATATCGCGACTGGCCACAAACTCCGCAACCAATGCGATGATACCTGCCTTTTCGAGCCCTCCTGCCAGGCTCAATCCGCCACCGAAAAGGATGAGAATACCCCAAGGCAACTTCCGGGCGTGTTCCCAACTCACCACAAATTCTCCTTGGCTCAGGTTGATGGGCGTAACGAACATCAGGATACCTCCTAGCATGGCAATGCTCGTATTGTTGAGTACGCGCGTTCCAAGTAGGTCATTGATCTGTACCGAAAAGATCCAGAGAAACACAGTCAATCCGAAGATGACCAACACGGTCAATTCAGGCCGTTTCATTTTGCCCAGGGACTTCCAGCGCTCGTGCAGTAATTCGCTCACCCCTTCAATACGATTGGAGGAAACCGGATAGATGAATTTGATCAGGACCAGGTAGCCCAATCCGAGCAACAATGCCCCGATGGGAATGCCCACCTTAAGCCAATCAACGAAGGCAAAGTCTACCCCGAACGCATCGTAATAGAATCCTGCAAAGACCAAATTGGGCGGTGTTCCGATCAAGGTCACCATTCCGCCGATGTTGGCCGCGTATGCAATGCCCAACATCAGCAGCAAGGAAATGCGCTTCACCAATGCCTCGTCTGTTCCTTGTTCTTTGAGCAACTGAATGATGGAAATGGCGATGGGGAGCAACATCACAGCAGTAGCTGTGTTGGAAATCCACATCGCTACGGCCCAAGTGGCCAGCATGAACCCCAACACGATGCCTGCCGGTTTGGTTCCTGTAAGGCGCAACAACCCAAACGCGATCCGTTCGTGCAGACGGCGTTCTTCCATGGCCAAGGCTAAGATGAAGCCGCCCAGAAATAGAAAGATGATTGGATTGGCGTAGGGAACAAAGGTATCGGGCACGCTCATCACCCCGAGCATGGGAAAAAGCACCATGGGAAGCATTGCAGTGACGTACAGTTCCACCGTTTCAAGCACCCACCAAACCAACATCCAAGCGGCAATGCAAAGCACCTTTGTCTGCAAGGCATCTGCTCCCGGGTCCAAGAGGAAAATGAACAAAGCCAATAGCGGTCCTGCAAAGAGTCCGATCTGTTTGTAGCGCTGCATTGCGGCTAAGGTAAGCGGGAATCCATAAAGTTGATGGATGCGCAAGGATTCGATTTTAGAAGCTGTGGGGAAATGCAGTTCGTAGCCTTAGCCAAACGCCAGCAGCATTCATTATCTTCATCGGATGAAACTCCTTCTGACCTGCCTTCTCGCCACTTGCTCTTTGATTGGAGCGGCTCAAGTCCATTGCGACGGTAACAGATACATCGAACCTGTCTTTGCGAGTATTGATTCGGTAATAGGCGTACAATTCGGATCGAATACCACCGTGGGTGGGTTTCAGAAGAATTTGCTGATGGACATTTACCTACCTCCTTCCGAGTTCTTCTTTGAGCGCCCCCTTATCGTGTTCGCACATGGTGGAAGCTTCATGGTGGGTTCTCGGAAGGAAATGCGTCCACTTTGCATTGCCTTTGCTGAGCGGGGCTATGTTGTCGCAACCATAGACTATCGTCTCTTTGATGCTTTTTCACTGCCGCTTGATTCCTTGCTGGCGTTTGATGTAGCCGTAAAGGCCACCATGGACATGAAAGCGGCCGTTCGTTGGTTTCGGGAAAACGCAGCTGGAAACAACGACTATGGCATTGATACCCATTTGATTTTCGCAGGCGGCGTTTCTGCAGGCGCGATTGCAGCCTTGCACACGGGCTTCCTTGATGCGGACGATTTCACAGGGCACGTAGCCTTTGATTCCATCCTTCAAGAAAATGGAGGCATCCACGGCAATTCCTCTTCTAATCATCAATACTCGGATGCCGTAAAAGGGGTGGTCAACTACTCAGGAGCATTGAAGGATGCGCGCTGGATCGATCCGGGTGAGCCTGTCGTTTTCAGTGTACACGATGAATTAGACGGTGTCGTCCCTTACAATCGCGACAACAGCGATGCTATGGGAGTCCCTGTTGAACTCTGGGGCAGTAACGAGGTCAATCAAAAGGCAAGAGCGGCAGGCATACGCTCTCAACTCGTCACCATCGCCAACAGCACACAGCACGTGAGTTACTTTTTGAACGGACCCGCTACGGAAGATTTTGCCTTGGCCATCGACAGTGCTGGTTATTTCATGGAATATGCCATCTGCGACAGAGCCTTGAGCGCGAGACGAGAACATCGATTGCCCAAGCCATCGATACTCTATCCAAATCCAGCGGACAATACACTGCGCATCCGGGATGCTTTTGACGTGGATCAAATTGAAATCATAGATGCCACCGGAAGGGTCGTGCAAACCACATCTGTGATGTCATCCTCGAGCATAGATATCTCCAACTTACAACGGGGTATATACACCATTCGGATGATCAACACCAACGCAGTAATAGGCATAGAGCAAATCGTCAAGCAGTAAGAGAGGGTTTCGCAAAGGGGGTAGGGAATCCATCCATCAGTGCCCTTGAAAACAACTCACTTTTTCCTTGCATTTGAGCTCAGTTCATCTGGAATCCTCTGCAGGGTTGGCTAGTGCCTTTAGCGAGAGCATGGAAGATGATGTGCCCGAAGTCATACCGCGGAGTTCATTTGCGAAGCAATATCATGAATGTCAATGGCGCAGGGCTTGTCCGCCTGAGGTGGGATCAATTTGTTATCCGCCGTTTTTTTAAAATTTCGAACAACTTTTTCGGATCCTGTCTATTATCTCAGAAAGCTGTGACGATAATTTGGGTATCGGTCACCCTGTAGAAAATGCTAAAGTGATTCATAGCAGCAACTCTGACTCCCGGATGTTCACACTCTGGACATCGAAGAGGATTTCGAGCGAGGCCCTCAGTATTTTAATCGACTCGAGAGAGCAGTTTAACTGAGAAGCTTGAGGACTTATTTCTTTCTAGCCAGTATTCGAGGATGTGGATGAGTTGTCTGTCTGCGGTTTCGGTCCAGACTACTTTTCGTTCAGCCATCGACGATGCTTTTCAAAGAGTTGATCTTGGTCGATGACCTTTCCTTGTTCGATATCTCTATCGCTCATCTGGAGCATCAGGATTTGCTCCTCGGACAGCTCAACCTTATCAGAACTAACTGCTCCTGAAACTAACTTATCGATTGCTGAAAGGAAATCCTGATCCTTGATCGCAAGCAACTTAGTAATTAGTGAGTTGCGTATGTTGTCTAGAGCTGCCATCTTTAAAGCATTTACTCAAATATCGAAATTTTCTTCGGGCTTTTAATGGTGTACACCATTCGGATGATCAACACCGAGGCAGCAATAGGCATAGAGCAAATCGTCAAGCAGTAAGAGAGGATTCGGTGAAAAGGGGTGGAAAATCCCCTCATCCCCTCCCCTTGAAAAAAACGCTTATTCGGGATGCATGACCATGGTCATGTAATAGTCAAGGCAATGGAAGTACCTTGGCCTCAATAACATAACACATGCCCACCCCTCATCGTCCGCACTCGTTTCACTTTCCCGTCATGGGAACAGGTTATACGATTGACACTCCCCTGAAAGTTGCTCATTTTGGTATCTCCTCCGTGGTTTCCATTATTGATCATCGCTTGGTGGAAACCATGCGTGAATACCACAGCAGGCGCCTTGATCTTCCTTTCGAAGCAATTTCCAACTCAGATCCAGATAACCGCGCCAAAAAAATAACGGCGTTTCTCAATTTCATGCACGAAGAGGTACATCGAAACTTCGAGCGCCTAAAGGCTTCGTCCTTTTCCGTCGGCAGCGAAATAACCAAGTACTTCGAAATGCTACCTGATACCTCAGACCTGAAAGTGGCGTATGATCGTATGCTTCTTTCTGCCGGAGAAGAAAAGCTGAAACTACAAACCTGGTTGAGGAATCATATCACTCCTGGCGCGATCGACGTGAACATCATGACCAAAATTGATGGCACCAACTACGCCGAAGACAGGGTGGCGCAGGAGACGGAGTTTAACGATGCGCACGCAGCCCTGCGCGGCTTCGCACTGAGTAAGCTCAATGCCTCGGTGGTGTTGAGTGCTGGACTCAATCCTCGCTTGTTTGGTTATATGGCCAGCTTTCGAGATTTCATTGCAGATGCGAGCGGCACCTTCAAAAAGAGAATCACCTTAAAGGTAAGCGACTTCCGATCCGCGTTTATTCAAGGGAAATACCTCGCCAAAAAAGGGCTATGGGTAAGTGAATTCCGAGTGGAATCTGGATTAAACTGTGGAGGCCATGCCTTTGCATCTGATGGTCACCTCATGGGTCCGATCTTACACGAATTCAGGGAACGGCGCGATGAATTGCGGGCTTCCTTGTTCGAAGTATACAGCACAGCGATGCTTCAACTGGGCTGGTCACTTCCCATTACTCCCCCGGAACAAAGATTCTCTGCCCAAGGGGGTGTGGGAAGTATGGAAGAACATCAATTGCTGCTGGAAGAGTATCAGTTACACTCCATCGGTTGGGGGTCTCCCTTCCTAATGGTGCCAGAGGCGGTAAACATTGACGCTCAAACGGTAAAAACACTGTGCGAAGCGACAGAAGATCAATACTACCTCAGCGATGTATCTCCTTTGGGCGTTCGCTTCAATACGCTTCGAGATACGACCGCACATGAAGAAATTGAGGCACGCATCGCATCCGGAAAACCGGGATCACCGTGCTACAAAAAGCACCTGGTTTCAAACACCGAGTTCAGCAAATCGCTTGTCTGCATTGCATCCCGACAATATCAATCGCGCAAGATCAAGGAAATCAATGCATCCATACCCGCCGGGGACGAACGCGACCAAGCGATCGGCAAAGTCACCGAAAAAATGTGTTTATGCGTCGGCTTGGGAAACGCTGCATTGATACGCTCTGAAGTGGCACTGCACAAAGGTGTGCATGGGGTCGCCATTTGCCCAGGCCCGAATTTGGCCTACTTCTCAAAGGAAGCTTCCCTGCGCGAAATGATCGACCACATCTACGGCCGCACCCAACTTATCGACCAAGCAGCTAGACCGCACATGTTTGTGAAAGAGTTCAGCATGTATGTAGACTACTACGAAGAAAAAGTAGCCGCTTGCAAGGAGTATTGTACCGAAAAGCAAAAAGCCTATTTGGAAGCATTCAAGTCGAACCTGAATGCTTGCGTAGAATACTACGATGGGCTCACAGCAGAACTACCGAAGTGGTTAAACAATGCAGAGGAAAAATTGATGGGTGAAATCTTGCCTCTTCAAGTGAGGTTGAACACGTCGAGCATTGAATGATAAACGGAGCTGTCTAAGCAATCGCAATGCTTTGCAACAAAAAAGGCCTCCCGAGATGGAAGGCCTTTCAAAGTGTTGATCACAGTAGCGATCAGTTTTTAGAGAGGTAGTCAGCCACCCCTTCGTGTGTATCCTTCATGCCTTCTGATCCTTTAACCCAGTTAGCTGGACAAACTTCACCGTTTTCTTCGTTGAACTGCAATGCGTCTACAACGCGAATCGCTTCATCTACGTTTCTTCCCAAAGGAAGGTCGTTGACCAATTGGTGACGCACAACTCCTTCCTTATCGATCAAAAAGAGCCCGCGATAAGCGATCAATTCGCCTTCTGCTTGCAGCATGCCTTCTTCATCGTAGAAGAAGTCTCCAGCCAGCACGTCGTAGTTGTGTGAGATGGTCTTGTTGGTGTCAGCAACCATTGGATAAGTGATTCCTTTGATCCCTCCGTGGTCTTTGCTCATTTGAAGCCAGCCCCAGTGGCTTTGCTCCGTGTCAGTTGAAACCGCCACTACTTCCACACCTCGCTCTTTGAAATCATTCAATCGCGATTGAAATGCGTGTAGTTCAGTTGGGCAAACGAACGTAAAATCCTTTGGATAGAAAAAGAGAATCACGTACTTTCCTGCGTATTGGTCTAGGGTGAAATCTTCTACGATCTCTCCTCCGTTGATCACCGCTGCTGCGCTGAATCCTGGTGCTTTCTTTCCTACTAATACTCCCATTTTATTGTACTTTTCTAGTTGTTGATTTGAGTCCACGAAATTACTATACCTACTATCGATAGACAAGGGAAGGAGTATGACTTTTGTCTATGCGCGCATAGTCCGAATCAATACAACCCCTTCCGTATTCCAAGACTCGCCACAAGCACTTATTATTGCATTACATGGGAAGCATTGACTTTTTCGGATTCCTGCCGTTCGGCATCCTCGACCTGATCGACATCCTCTTGGTCAGTTTCCTGCTGTACAAGCTGTACGAACTGATCCGCGGCACCATTGCGATTCGGATCTTTTTTGGTGTATTGAGTATCTACTTGCTCTGGCTCACTGTCACTGCGTTAGAGATGGAGCTTATGAGTCAGATTTTTCGTCAATTCATCAATGTCGGCGTTATTGCCTTGATCATCGTATTTCAGCAGGAGATCAGACGATTCTTACTTGCGATCGGCAATTCGGGCTTCTTTAGAAACATCGGAGCGCGCGGCGGACTCTGGACCTACTTGGGCAAATCTGATCAAAAGGTTTCGACCAACTTGCATTCCCTTTCTGAAGCCGTTTACAACCTCGCGAAACAAAAAATGGGAGCACTCATCGTCATTGAGCGCAACGCAGACCTACAGTCGATCATCGACAGTGGCAGAAAGATGAATGCCGACATGAACGCGGCCTTATTGGAGAGCATTTTCTTCAAAAACAGCCCCTTGCACGATGGAGCCGTAGTGATGCGCGCCAACAAAATCGTCGGCGCCAGCTGCATGCTTCCTCTGACCCAAAAGCACAACCTGCCCTCCGCTTATGGCATGCGCCATAAAGCAGCCATTGGTGCTACCGAAGAACTCGATGTAGTGGCGATCGTGGTAAGTGAAGAAACCGGCGAAATCAGTGTGGTGCACTCGGGCCTGGTGGATACGCCGAGTGACAAGCTCGCCTTCCGAAATCGGGTGCAAGAATTGTTGACATTGTAATCACTTCGCAGCCTCAGCCGCTGCTGCTGCTGCTGCTGCTTCATTCTTCTTCCTAAACATTTCCAACATTTCTTCCTCGCTCATGCTCAGGTTTTCAATAGAAGCTCGGGCATCAGCAGCCAATCGATGATTTGGAAAACGCTCTAGAATGGCCTCATAGGTCTTCACGGCGTTGGCATGATCGTTTAGGTAGGTTTCATAGATGAATCCCTTGAACAACCACATCTCTACATTCTTACGAAAGGTGGGGAAATCAGTATTAAGACGATTCAGGTGGTTGATTCCTCCTTCGTATCGACCAACGCCAACACTTAGATCCGCAGCTTTGAATAGGTACTCTGCTGTGATCGAATCACGCGGATTGGCGCCGATGTAATCGCGGTAGCGCTTCAGCAAACGATCTGCTTTCGAATCCAACACATCCGCACGCTCGCTGCGAATGAGACCAGAGATCTCCTTTTCCATTGCCGCGATTTCCGTTTGACGCTCCTCTTTGGATTGGTCGCCTTTTACATAATTGCTCTCTTCTTGGTTCGCGTTCTGCTCTTGTCCCTTCTCCCCTGAACATGCCACAAATACCATTGGCAATGCACAGATCAACATCCATCTTTTCATCATCTATCTTCTGGCTTTTGGAAACTTCATTCTATAATCCACATCTACAATTCCCTTGGTAATGTTCTCTAGTCTCTTCCGTAACAATTGTTTTCGAAGAGGGTTGAGTCGGTCGGTGAAGAGAATACCATCGATATGGTCATACTCATGCTGAATCACGCGGGCCCTCAACCCTTCATAGGTCTCTTCCTTCAAGTTGAATTGCTCGTCGTAGTATTCGATCGTAATCTTCGGTTTGCGGCTCACATCTTCTCGGATACCGGGAATGCTGAGGCAGCCCTCATTGAAATTCCACTTTTCCCCCTCTTCGTCTAGGATGATCGGATTGATGAATACCCTGCGGAATCCTCTCAACTCAAGCAGCTCTTTATCGTCTTCTTCATCGTCCACAAAGGGCGACGTATCTACAATAAACAGCCGAATCGAAAGTCCAACTTGGGGAGCGGCCAATCCAACCCCTGAAGCCCCCTCCATGGTCTCGAACATGTTCGCAATCAATTCCTTGAGGTTGGGATAGTCGGCTGGGATATCCTCTGCTTCCTTTTTCAGTACTGGGTCACCATATGCTACAATCGGTAAGATCATCTAAATCGAATTCAAATATTCCTGCAAAATTAAGGTAGCGCTCACCTTATCCACATTCCCTTTCTCTTTGCGTTGTTTTTTCGACGCTCCAGCCGTCACCAAGGTCTGCATGGCAATCTTGCTCGTGAAGCGCTCGTCGTAGCGGTGGATGACCACCTCTGGAAAACGAGTACCGAGCTTCGTGATTGCCTTCTGGATCTCGCTTTCAATGCCTGAGGCCTCCCCCGAATGCCGAAGCGGCAAACCAATCACGATCGCATCAAAACCAGGATCGGATCGGAGCGCATCTAAGCGCGAAAAAAGCGAAGGGGTTTCGGCGGTGGGAAGTCCGTTTGCGATCATCCCCAATGGATCGGAGATGGCCAAGCCACAGCGCTTTGTTCCATAGTCGATGGCGAGTGTTCTTCCCATGGAGCCAAAGGTAGGTTATGAAAACTCATAGTTCGGCCAAGGTCAACGCTTACTTTTGCAAGGCACTAGAAATCGAGTCAATGGCCATGAATAGACAGGAAACGGAAGCCGTCATCAACGCGGCTTGGGAGGATCGAAGCCTTCTCAAAGCATCAAACACCATCGCAGCCATCGAAGCCGTCATAAAGGCGTTGGATGAAGGAGAATTGCGCACAGCTGAACCTACTGACGCTGGTTGGAAGGTCAACGACTGGGTCAAAAAAGCCGTCATCCTCTACTTCCCCATTCGAAAGATGGAGCAGATTGAGGTAGGGCCGTTCGAGTTTCACGATAAAATGGCCTTGAAAAAGGACTACGCAGCAAAAGGCATTCGGGTAGTGCCGCATGCAATTGCACGCTACGGAGCATACATCTCCCGAGGAGTGGTGATGATGCCCTCCTACATCAACATCGGCGCGTACGTAGATGAAGGAACGATGGTGGACACTTGGGCTACGGTTGGAAGCTGCGCACAAATAGGTAAGCACGTTCATTTGAGTGGTGGAGTAGGCATTGGCGGGGTTCTAGAGCCCGTTCAAGCGGCTCCAGTCATCATCGAAGACAACTGCTTCATCGGATCACGCTGCATCGTGGTAGAAGGTGTCAAGGTAGAGAGCGAGGCCGTTTTGGGCGCCAATGTTGTGCTGACGATGTCGACCAAGATCATCGATGTAACCGGCGACGAACCCATCGAAATGAAAGGTCGAGTACCTGCGCGTTCTGTTGTCATTCCAGGAAGTTATGCCAAGCAATTCCCGGCAGGTGAATACAATGTTCCTTGTGCACTCATCATCGGAAAACGCAAGGCGAGCACGGATAAGAAAACATCTTTAAACGACGTCCTTCGAGACTTTCAAGTAGCCGTTTGACCCCTCCTCAATCCATACTCGTCATTCAGACCTCCTTTCTAGGAGACGTCATCCTCGCTACCAGCGTGTTAGAAACCTTGCACGCACAGTTTCCCGATGCGCAGGTCGACATGCTCGTTCGAAAAGGAAACGAGTCGCTCTTAGCAGGACATCCCTTTCTGCGCGAAACCTTGGTATGGAATAAAAAAGACAAGAAGTATGGCGACTTGCTTCGCCTGATGAACCGGATCCGCTCTAGTACGTACGACGTGGTGATCAACCTCCACCGATTTGCTAGCTCTGGAGCCATGGCCGCCTATTCAGACGCACCGATGAAACTTGGGTTTCGTAAAAACCCGATGAGTGTGCTGTTCACACACGTTGCAGATCATTCGTTCAATGGAATGCACGAGATAGAACGCAATGCTGGCGTCATCCGACCTTTGATCGGCGAAGCTCCCATCTCTGCACCGCGACTCTATCCATCGGCAGACGATCAAAAGGTCGTAGCTGCATTAACGGGCGGCCCCTATCGCTGCATCGCTCCTACATCGGTATGGCATACCAAGCAATGGCCAGCAGAAAAATGGGTCGAATTGATCAAAGGTCTTCCCCGCTCAGAGCAGGTGTACCTACTCGGAGCTCTTGGGGACAAGCCTCAATGCGAAGCCATCAAAGCAGCGTGTTCACACCCACTGGTCTCTATTCTCGCGGGTGAGCTATCCCTCCTACAAAGTGCGCAATTGATGCGAGGAGCTCAGATGAATTACGTCAACGATTCGGCACCGATGCATCTCGCTTCTGCGATGAACGCTCCGGTGCACGCTATATACTGCAGCACCGTTCCTGAGTTTGGATTTGGTCCATTGTCAGACAATCGAAAAGTCATTCAAACGGCAAAGCAACTCGATTGTCGCCCTTGTGGACTCCACGGTCACGCTGCCTGCCCCAAGGGCCATTTTGAATGCGCCTTGAGCATTGATGTAAACGAAATCCTGCAGGATGCTTGAATTGCGTGGCAATGAAGCAAAATGTTTACGAGAAGGGGGGGCATTGGTCGGCCCGATCTTTTCCATCTCTCCATTTATCGGACAATCAACCGATGTGATTCTCTGCGGCACCGATCAACAAGTGCAAGGCCTGCTCCCAGATGCGCAACGGTATGATGCGCTGTTCCAGATCATGGACAGTGGAGAACGCTTGATATTGGAGGTTGAAACCGAGAAAGATCGGTGGATCTCAATCATCGCCGACTTAGACCACGCACTTGGACAACTGGCTTTGCAATCTCGAAGGCCGCTCGCTATTGTTCGCTTGAGCAATGCAGAAGAGACAGCACCTCCTTCTGTACAAGCCAATAAGACCTTACCTTTGCACCCCCGTTTTGAGCAAGAAATGTTGGCAGCACTCGAGCGTTACGCCGACCGCTTTCAGCAGTTCAAGGACGGCTCGTTTAAGCTCATTCGCCAAAAATGACTCCCGAAGAGATACGCGATTTTGTTGACCGACCGCTCTACCACACGATACGTGAAGTGGCAGCGGGAATGGACACGCGCGCATATATTATCGGCGGATTCGTGCGAGACTTGCTGCTCGACAGACCTTCTAAGGACATAGATATCGTAGTGGAAGGCAGCGGAATAGATTTCGCGCACGCCCTGTCTGAAAAGCTGAAAGGCACGAGGGTTTCATTCTTCAAGCGATTTGGAACGGCCATGTTTAAGCACGACGACATCGAATACGAGATTGTTGGAGCAAGAAAGGAATCGTATCGCTACGACTCCAGAAAGCCAGCCGTAGAAGATGGCACCCTCGAGCAAGACCGCGAACGGCGTGACTTTACCATCAATGCACTATCCATCGGATTAAATGCCGACGATTTTGGGGAGATCATCGATCCATTCGGAGGATTTAAAGACTTGGAGGAAGGAAGACTGATCACCCCGCTCGATCCCGTACAGACTTATTCTGATGATCCTTTGCGGATGATGCGCGCGATACGTTTTGCTGCACAACTCGGTTTTAAGATCGAAGAGCAATCGCTTGCGGCCATCAGCTCACAGAAGGAGCGCATTCAGATTGTTTCCCAAGAGCGCATCACAGGAGAACTCAATAAGATCATCGAAACCAAGAAACCCAGCCTAGGCTTTAAGTTGCTCTTCAAGACCGGACTCCTTCACTATATCTTCCCTAAGATGGTTGAATTACAGGGGGTGGAAGTCAAAAATGGTGTTGGCCACAAGGATAACTTCTACCACACATTACAGGTATTGGACAATGTAGCGGATCGGAGTGATGACCTCTGGCTCCGTTGGTCTGCCATTCTACACGACATCGCCAAACCAGACACCAAGCGCTTTGACGCTGAGCATGGTTGGACCTTTCACGGACACGAGGATTTGGGGGCCAAAATGACGCCGCGGATCTTTCGTGCGCTCAAGCTTCCGCTGGACCACAAGATGAAGTTCGTGCAAAAGATGGTGAGGCTGCACCTGCGTCCCATTGCGCTGAGCAAGGACACCGTAAGTGATTCGGGCATTCGCCGACTGCTGTTTGACGCCGATGAACACCTGGATGCATTGATGATTCTGTGCGAGTCTGACATCACCTCGAAGAACGAATACAAAGTGAAGCGCTTCCTTCAAAACTTCCAGCGCGTGCGTGAAAAATGCAAGGAAGTAGAAGAAAGTGACCGCATGAAGAACTGGCAGCCTCCCATCGGGGGTAAAGAGATAATGGATACCTTCGGGTTAAGGCCTGGACGAGAGGTTGGTGTGATCAAGTCCGCGATACGTGAAGCGATCCTCGAAGGAGAGATCAAGAATGAGTACGAAGCTGCCAGAGCCTACATGTTGAAAACAGCCAAGGAACTCGGCCTAGTCGAAACAAAGACATCTAACCAATGAAGAGAGTCATACGCCTAAGGGTATTAATGGATCACGACGATGTGATCTTTCGCGATCTGGAAGTCACCTGTTCGGGTGCTTTTTCCGAATTGCATGAACTCATTCAAGAGGCTTTTGGCTTCGACAATTCTCAAATGGCCTCCTTCTACGTCAGCAATGAAGATTGGGAAAAAGGCCAAGAGATCACCCTGATGGACATGGGTGAAAAGAATGAGAACGGCGAGCCGATTTTGCTCATGCATGACACCCTATTGAAGGACGTAATATTCGACTCCGGCCAGAAACTACTCTATGTCTTCGACTTCTTTTTGATGTGGTGTTTCTACATCGACGTCATTGACATGAAAGAATTGGATGAGACGACCATCACACCGCGCATCTCTCAATCGTTTGGAGAAGCACCTGAGCAATATTCAAAATCACCTGAGATCAATTTTGAAGTCGAAGACGCCACGAATGCGTACGCCGACGAAGACGACGATATCGGTGATATGTTTGATGTATATACCGTGAACGAAAGCTACTCGGAAGACCGAGAGTTCTGATCTACTGATGCCGCACCTGATCGTCATCGCAGGCCCAACAGCTTCGGGAAAAACGGCTTTATCCATACGCCTAGCGCAGCAATTGCAAGCAGAGATTTTGAGTGGGGATGCCCGTCAGTTCTACAGAGGGATGGACATCGGCACCGCCAAACCCACGAAAGCAGAGCAAGCACAAGTTCCCCATCATTTCATCGATACCCTCGACCCTTCCGATGATTACACCGCAGGGCAATTCGAAAGGGATGCGCTGAAGTTTCTAGAGGATTACTTTACCTCACATGACGTCGCCATCCTGGTGGGTGGCTCTGGCCTCTATCTCAAAGCGGTAAGCGACGGGTTTGATGACCTTCCTGCTACCCCACCGAAAGTGCGGGCCAAATTCGAAACGATGCGCAATGAACAAGGTTTAAGCGCACTGGTGGACCTGTTGAAGAAGCAAGACCCAAGCTACGCAGCCAACGTGGACTTAGAGAACCCCCAACGCGTGCAGCGCGCCCTTGAAGCAATAGAAACCAGCGGGAAACGCTTTTCAGACATGCGCGCGGCACAAGCAAAGGCCCGCCCCTTTCACGTCCACCGTATATTACTCCATCCGGAGCGTCAAGCGTTGTACGAGCGAATCAATGCCCGTGTAGCTGCGATGATCGAAGCTGGATTGGAACAAGAAGTCAGGGGGTTGTACCCGTTGAAAAGCCTCAACGCCCTACAGACGGTAGGTTATCAAGAATTCTTTGATCACTTTGATGGAAAGTGCACTCGGCAGCAAGCCATCGACAAGATCAAGCAGCACACACGGAACTATGCCAAGCGCCAATTTACTTGGTTCAAGAAGCAAGACGGGTATAAAAAGTTCACCTTAGAGAAGGAAGATGATGTACTCAGGCATCTCCGCGACCAAATGAACGTCTAACTTTGTGTTGAAACCATTTTACCATGAGAACGCTCCTCGCCCTTTTATTTATTTGTTCCCTCTCTAACCTACAGGCGCAAGGTTTGACCGAAGAATACCAAGCCTCATGTGAGTGTTGGGTGGTGACGAACCACTACGACGACGGTCAAGTATCTGCCGTGTACCGCGAGAACACCAACCGCCAAAAGCATGGTTCCTTAAAACAATTCTCTTCGAATGGGCAATTGTTGAAAGAAGAATTATGGAACAACGGCAAATTAGACGGTATCTCTACCTCCTACCATCCTGACGGAAGCGTATACCTCGAGGCTTCCTTTGAAAATGGTAAGAAAGTAGGCAAATGGACCTTCATGGATCCAGACGGAAGTCCTTCTCAAGAGATTGTCTATTCCGGTAAGGGTGCAGATGGCACTTACGCTCATTACTACGCTGGTGTGCGCTACATCGAGCAAGTGATTGAAGGGGGTAAGCTCATCGACTCACACATCCTCAACCAAGAGATTTACGACATCGTTCAAGAAGAAGCGGCGGCTACTGAAAAGTAATCTAGAAATGATGCTCGATCCGGTACGTGCCGTTATCGACGTCGACGCTGTGCTCTTCAGGTATAGCCGATCCCGGTAATATCCTTGTCAGCTTGTATTCAATCAGCTGATTTCCGTACACGGAACAAGAAAACGTCGTATCAAAAAGACCTTCAAACAACCTGCCTTGTTGATAGTCGCAACAACCCTTGCATCCTACGCTGTTTTCGCTAAAACTCAATAATAATTGAGCGCTGGGCTGGGTAGTGTTGACGAGGTGAAATTCCAACAAGCCCGATTTGTACATGACCAAGTCTTGCTGGTTTTGATCCTTTGTACTCCAAGTATCTGCATGCACGATTTCCTCGGCTAGCAAATAGCCGTCTTTGCGAACCCTCACGCGAAACGTGGCCGTTGAAACGACGTCAAAAGAAAGTGCATACGCCCCGGATGCGTCACAAATAGCAGTGGCTACCTTTTCATACCCCCCCGATACGCTGCCGTATCCGATGGGAGCATAAGACACCTCCACCTCCGCTCCTGCCACCCCTGCTGCACTGTAAAATTCTGTGACCAAACCACTTACTTCATAACGACTTGGCTTCTTACACCCCACTTGGATGAGCAACACAAGTCCGAGAATGAAAATGATGTATCGCATGGATATTAAAGGTATACACAATGTGGAAACAATAGAATTAAACATATTTTAGCCGCATGAGTTTTCGCCCTATCCCGTTTGCCATCGCCGTATGGAGTTTGACGCTATTGAATGCGTGTGGAGGTGGTACCGATACATCTGTTGAAGGAGACGAAATGGCGAACGTTCCTTTCACCCGAGAAGTCAGTATCGACACCTGTATGGTCATGATTTCCCAATCGGTGAATTATTGCGATTGGCGTGCTGCCAATAAAGGCATGGAACATCAGCGCAGCGACCATATGATAGCGTTGCGAGAAGTGTATCACGGCATGCTCGATTCAAACTTGGTCATGAGCCTGAGCGAGGTGTCAGACCTAGAAATGGCTCAAGACTTCGTGCGGTCGGACGTGCACATGGCTCCTCTCAAGCAAGTCAGTTCTGACGAGACCATCAAGACTATTTTCTTAGACCAGCAATTGGAATACACGGCAGAAACAATGGATACACTCGTGTTTTACATGAGTTTTAAGACCCTGAACTACGAGCGATGGGAGAAAGCATTCTTGGACGATTACCGCGAAAACCCTGCGCATGAATTTGAAGTCACGCGCGTATTCCGAGGCATCGACGAACCGAACCATGTACATATGATCTTTCAGGTGAACGACCCGAATTACGTTCAGAAAATGGAGAAGAATAACGCCTTTAGAATGAAGATGTTAGCCGCTGGAGTGGTCAGCTACCCTGTTACCTATAAGTTCCTTCCCGCCAAGGCTTGATCAGCAATCTCCGAGCGAGTTATCCACATTCCTTTTCCATTCCGCTGGAGCATATTACTTTTCGCAAAAATTCACCCCAATGACCAACGAGCGTCTGAAGCTGATCAAGGAAATGCTTGAAACGAATCCTGATGATTCCTTTTTGAAGTATGCAGCTGCCTTGGAATATGAAAAGGATGGCAATCGCAAGCAAGCCATTGCAACGATCCGAGACCTCTTGGCCAACGACGCGAACTACTTAGGTGCTTATTACAAGTTAGGACGATTGCTTGAAGAGGAGGGTAAAGAAAAGGAAGCGATTAAGATTTACCGCCAAGGATTGGAGGTATCTAAAAAGATAAGTGACCTGAAAACAGAGGGTGAACTTACCGAAGCACTCATGTTGCTCGGCGCTGACGACGACATTACCTGGGCGTAGTCTCGGTGCTGAACAAAAACCTGTTCGGACTGATCAAATTCTCCTTCACAGCGTAAATAATCAAGCCTGCGGTATTGTTGAGGCCCAACTTCGCCATCATGTTCTTGCGATGCGTCATGACCGTGTGAAAGCTCAAGTGGAGCTTCTCCGCAATCTGCTTGGTGGTCATCCCTTCAGCGATATGCTGTAAAATCTCTAGTTCGCGCTCACTGATACTGATCGGCTCGCACGTGTGGATTGGATCCTCTCCTTCGCTGACGTTCAACTTATCCAAGACCTGTCCACAAAAGAATTTCTCCCCTTTCGCACAAGCCAATACGGAACCGATGATTTCGTCTTTGTCACAATCGTTCATCAAGTGTCCGTTGAGCCCAGCGTGGATCAATCGCTTGGCATCGGTGACGTTGCAGTCGTGGGAAATACCAATCACACGTATGGAAGGATAGCGCTTCATGATGTCCAAGACCTCGAATACAGAAAAGGTACCCGTGGAGTAGTCAATGACGAGGACATCCGGCGTCTGCTTGGCAATTCCCGCACTCAGCTGCTGCGCGTTGGCGGCTACGCCGATCACATCAATCTCTGGTCGCGTCGATAGGATATTTCTGAACCCCTCTAGGATCAGGACACTGGCGTCGGCAAGAAATGTTTTGATGACGGGTTTCATGGTTGCTCGAAAGTATTAAGAATCATTCTAAACAAGGAGTCGTGCACTTAGTTTATTTCAACCTCCAATCCCTCTTTGGAGAGGATGACGTCCGAAAAAATGCTTTTGGCCTCGCTGAGGTGCTCATCCAGCTCCGTGTAGCGGGCAGAATAATGCCCGAGCATCAGTCGCTTCACCCCTGCCCTTTTCGCCACATCCGCGGCCTCCTTTGCGGTTGAGTGGTAGGTTTCTTTGGAGCGCTGCTGCTCTTTTTCCAAAAAGGTGGATTCATGGTAAAGCAGGTCTGCCCCTTTTACGAATTCCACGGTTGAGTCTAGGGGCAAGGTATCGGTACAGTAGGCGTAGGATCGCTGGGGAGGAGGTGGCACGGTGTACAGCCGGTGATCAAACGTGGTCCCATCCGTGCGAACTACATCCGACCCTTGTTTCAAGACTGGGATCTCCTCCACCTTGATTCCTGCGGGACCGCCCTTTTCGGGTAAGTAGCTGAATTCCTTCTCTGTTTCGGTGAATCGAAAGCCGTAGCATTTGATGCGATGCTTGAGGTTGACCCCTTCTACCTTGACTTGGCTGTCTTCATGGATAGAAATACTCCCCGCCTCAAAGGGTTCGATAGCATGAAAGTGGATAGGATACTGCATTCGACCTCCGGAGGCATCCAATTGAAGGTCCAAGATGGCCTTGAGTTGTGGAGGCGCATATATGCTGAGCGGCGCTTTCCTTCCCAATAAGTGGAGGCTGTTCAGGAGTCCTACCAATCCAAAGTAATGATCTCCGTGCATGTGGGAGATGAAAATTGCCTTGATGCGTTGCATCTTCAAGTTGTACCGCCGCAACTGCATCTGTGTGCCTTCGCCACAATCGATGAGGTAGTAGTGGTTGTTAACGTTCAGCAGCTGCGCCGTAGGATGTCTTCCATTGGCGGGCAGCGCAGAATTCGAACCGAGAATAGTAACTGTGAATTTTGTGCTGTACACGCCCATCGATCACTGGACGATAAAACGTACGGACCGGGTGTATTGGCCTTGGTTGATCGAAATAAAGTACACCCCCGGATCCTTTGAATAGTCGGAAAGTTGAAAAACATGCTGCCCTGCTCGACCTCGGTCTTCTATGTGCGCGACGTTGGTGCCGAGCAATGAATAAATATCGAGCGAATAACGGGTTGAACGTGGAAGATCAAAAATCAGTTTGGAAGCGGAGGAAATCGGATTGGGTTCGATGAAGAACTTCAGGTTTTTCATCTGCGCTTCACTTAATCCAGTAGCGAAGGCACTGTCCAATGTGATCGTATACCCCGTCAGGTTGTAAGGCAGTATGATGGCTGGCTGCTTGAGGTAAAACTCGAATTCCGCTTCAATATCCCACGTTTTGGCGTGGGCTTCATCATCGGTAAATCCGCTCACCTCAATGCATCCATAGGCTCCACCAGGGAATCCGCATGAAGGAGGGTTGCAGGTATAAGAGAAGCCAGGAGGCAATCCCGTTACATCAGAAAGCACCATGCTATCGATGACCGCAGAAAGCGTAAGATAGGTCGTATCCGTAGGGACGTTTACCGTCAACACGGAGTTGTATTGCACTCCAACTCTTCCATCGGGAAGGCCTGTAGTCAAATTTGGAGCAAAGAGTGCTGAAATACTTGAATCAGGAATGCACTGAGAGTAAGCATTGCTGCTCCAAAAAATCAAAACTGAAAAAAGAAATAGGGTAAAACGTTTTCTCATATACATCTCAGTCATTGTCCAAATCGCGGCTCACTTCCTCCATCAACAGAAAATCGATTGCCTCTTGTTCTGTTGGAGTGATGCTAAGAATGGATTCCAATTGAGATATCTGAATGAGCTTGCTCACCATTTCATTCAGCTTACAAATGACAAAGCTGCCATCGGAGTTCTTACACAAGCGATTGCCCACCAAAATGGCGCTCAATCCAGAAGAATCGCAATAACGCGCCTTGTGCATGTTGAATACAATGTTGCGCACGCCTTGGGCGTTGAGCTCAACAAATTTGGCCTTCAACTCTGGAGAGATGATGCCGCCTACCTTCTCCGCTTCAACGCGAACGATGGTGTATTTATCAAAAGACTCGATCGAAAAATTCATACCGACAAGTTTAGCTGCGTATTCAAACAAATATAGTCAAATCAAGAGCTGGACTTCGCGCGTCCTGCAAGAAGATAGAGGACGGCCATTCGCACGGCTACTCCGTTCTCCACTTGATCGAGAATGATGCTGTAATCGCTGTCGGCCAGGTCAGACGTAATCTCCACACCTCGGTTTATGGGGCCTGGGTGCATGATGATCAGGTCCTTCTTCCCAACCTCTTCGAGTAAGGCTCGGTTCAATCCGTACTGCATACTGTACTCGCGCAGCGTTGGGAAGTACTGTATGTCTTGGCGCTCCAATTGAATCCGAAGCATGTTTGCCACATCGCACCAAGCGAGTGCTTCTTTCAAATTGAGCATCACCTTCACGCCCAGCTCTTCGATGTGCCGAGGAATCAAGGTGGCTGGTCCACACACCCGCACCTCAGCGCCCAATTTCTGAAGGCAGAAGATGTTAGACAGGGCAACGCGCGAGTGCAGGATGTCGCCGACGATCAGGATCTTTCGTCCTTTCAAGTCTCCCAGCTTCTCGCGCAGCGAATAGGCGTCAAGCAATGCTTGCGTGGGATGCTCATGGGCACCATCTCCCGCATTCACAATGCTGCAATCTACGTGGCGTGCTAAATGCACACAGGCGCCTGGGTTTGGGTGACGCATGACCACTAGGTCCACCTTCATGGCCAGGATGTTATTTACCGTATCCACAAGGGTCTCCCCTTTCTTGACACTGGAAGACGAAGCCGAGAAATTCACAACGTCGGCAGAGAGTCGCTTTTCTGCCAGCTCGAAGGAAAGCTTGGTTCGGGTGGAGTTCTCAAAAAAGATGTTGGCAATCGTCACGTCGCGGAGCGAAGGCACTTTCTTAATCGGGCGGTTAATGACCTCTTTGAAATTATCGGCTGTCTGGAAGATCTGCTCGATGTCTTCGCGGGTGATGTTTTTGATGCCCAATAGGTGCTTGGTGCTCAGTGTGCTCATTGATCGTCGCTAAATAGGATCACTCTATTGTTAGAATCGTCTTCTGTCCACTCTACTTTGACGCGTTCGTCGCGCACGACGTCCACAATTTTGCCAGTGTAGTCGGGTTGTACCGGTAGTTCTCTGCTAAATCTCCGATCGATCAGCACCAGCAGCTCCACGTGTTTTGGCCGACCAAAGTCGAGCAATGCATCTAGACCGCTCCGCACGGTGCGCCCCGTAAAGAGCACGTCATCTATCAAGATGACCTCCTTGCCTTCGATAGAGAAATCAAGGTCGGTACTCGAAGGCACAAGGACTTCGTCTCTTCTGCGAAAGTCGTCGCGGTAAAAGGTAACGTCGAGCGTGCCGTGTTGGATGTCTTGCCCTTTGACCAAGGTCTTCAGCTGGGCCACGATGCGTTT
Organism: uncultured Flavobacteriales bacterium; assembly: GCA_943788725.1. Classification (GTDB taxonomy): domain Bacteria; phylum Bacteroidota; class Bacteroidia; order Flavobacteriales_G; family Salibacteraceae; genus SHAN690. The sequence goes on from CALSRJ010000001.1 coordinate 591,507, forward strand.
GCCCAGGGCTATGCCTCGAGGTTGTAGGGAAATAAAGGCGAGATTGCTGAAATCGGTGTGCTGCTCATATACTTCGTATGCGAGTCGATGGAGCGTGTAGTTCAACGCGGTGTGATCGAGCAGCGTTTTATCTTTCATTCGACGGTGCAAATATAGCATGCATTAGGGCAAAAAAAATCCCCTCCGACTAGGAAGGGGATCTTTTCTTTATTTGAAAGAGCTGGCTTACTTCTTCTTGCCGTCTTTTTCAGCTTGCTCCATCTCTTCTTTCAGGTCAGAGAGAACGCCGAGGTCACCGAGGGTTGTCTTCTCTTGTGACTCGTTGATCTTCTTGATCGCCTTGTTGTCTGCTTTGCCTTTACCAGAAGGCTTACGCTTCTTGTCACCAGCAGGTGCTCCACCTGTTGTCGGTCTGCTGTCCATATCGGCTTCAAACGTCTTGGTGTGGGAAACGATGATCTTCTTAGCGTCCTTGTTGAATTCGATGATTTCGAAATCTAGGGTCTCGTCAGCAGCAGCCTTAGATCCGTCCTCTTTTGCAAGGTGACGACTTGGGGCGAAGCCTTCAACACCGTAAGGCAAGTTCACAACACCGCCCTTATCGTTGCGGGTAGTGATGGTACCTTGGTGAACCGAACCGAGTGTAAACACGGTCTCGAATACATCCCATGGATTCTCTTCGAGTTGCTTGTGTCCAAGGCTCAGTCGACGGTTTTCTTTGTCGATCTCTAGTACCACTACCTCCATGTCTTCACCAGCCTTGGTGAATTCAGATGGGTGGTTGATCTTCTTGCTCCAAGAAAGGTCAGAGATGTGCACCAATCCGTCGATACCTTCTTCCAACTCAACGAATACGCCGAAGCTTGAAAGGTTGGTAACGCGACCGGTATGCTTGCTCTCCACTGGGTAGCGCTTCTCGATGTCTGCCCATGGATCTGGAGTAAGTTGACGTGTACTGAGTGAAAGTTTGCGCTCTTCACGATCGATCGCGATCACTTTAGCTTCCACTTCATCGCCTACCTTGAAGAATTGATCTGCAGTACGCAAGTGCTGTGACCAGCTCATCTCAGAAACGTGGATCAAACCTTCTACACCTGGAGCTACTTCAACGAATGCTCCGTAATCGGCAAGAACAACCACTTTTCCTTTGATGACATCGTTATCCTTCATCTCGGTATCCAAAGCATCCCATGGATGAGACTCAAGCTGCTTCACACCCAATGCGATACGCTTCTTCTCGTCGTCGAAATCGAGGATAACCACATTGATGGTTTGGTCTAATTCCACCACTTCTTCTGGGTGGTTGATACGTCCCCAGCTGAGGTCGGTGATGTGGATCAATCCGTCTACACCTCCCAAGTCGACGAATACGCCATATGAAGTGATGTTCTTGACGGTTCCTTCCAATACCTGACCCTTCTCGAGTTTCTGCATGATCTCAACCTTCTGTTGTTCGATCTCTGCCTCGATGAGTGCTTTGTGGGAAACGACTACGTTCTTGAATTCTTGGTTGATCTTCACCACCTTGAATTCCATTTTCTTTCCAACGTACTGATCGTAATCACGGATCGGCTTAACGTCGATCTGCGAACCTGGAAGGAATGCCTCTAGACCAAATACGTCTACGATCAAACCTCCTTTAGTACGGCACTTTACTTGTCCCGTAACGATGGTATCGTGGTCACGGGCATCGTTTACACGCTCCCATGCGCGCGTCATACGCGCCTTCTTATGTGAAAGCACCAATTGGCCTTCCGCATCTTCGGTCTTTTCTACATACACCTCAACAGCATCACCTGGCTTGAGGTCTGGATTATGTCTGAATTCACCTGTTGGGATTACACCTTCGCTCTTGTAGCCGATGTTCACAACAACTTCACGCTTGGTCATCGATACAACCGTACCGTCCAAGACTTCGTGCTCTGTAATAGAAGTAAGGGTCTCATCGTACTCCTTCTCCATCACTACGCGCTCATCGTCAGAATAGACTTCTGTCTTCTTGTTCAACTTTGTCCAATCAAAGGCATTGCGTTGCGCTTCGAGCTCGGTCAAACGCTCCTCACGGGTCTGCTTCACAACCGGCTCCTTTTCTGGAGTGGCCTCAGGCTTTGCCGACTCTTCAGTAGCAACCTCTGCAGGAGTTTCCTCCGCCTTTGGAGCTACTTTCTTACGAGCACGAGCAGGCTTCTTGTCAGTAGGTTCAGCAGTAACTGCTTCCACCTCAGCTGGCGCCTCTTCCTTGGTCTCTTCTTTTTTCGTGGTCTTCTTGGCGGCTGGTTTCTTTTCAGCTTTGGGGGCTGCAGCTTTCGCCTTTGGTGCTGCTTTTTTTGCAGCTGCTTCTTTCTTCTCTGCCATGTGGCAATTCACTTTGTATCTCATCCAAATCGATGCAGATGAGAGGTTTTATTATGAGCGGGCCATCGATAACCTCGCTTTAAAAGGGGCGCAAAGGTAGGGTTTATTTATTGGTTATGTACTTGGTTTGGAGGAATTTGTTTGAGGGTATTTAGGGAGGATGCGTAGAGTGCAGAAAGATGGAAGAGTAAAGATTAGTCAGGGGTTATCAAATCAAAAGCCAACCGCCTGTTTAGGGAGTAGGGATTGAGGACCTGCCAGAGGCAGGCAGGCTGGGGATTGGGTGACACCTTCTAGTGTCAATTCGAATGTCACGCCACCGGCTCCCCCCGAATATGTCAATTCGAGTGATCACGCCACCGGCTCCCCCCGAATATGTCAGTTCGAGTGTCACGCCTATGGCGTGATGTATCGAGAACAACTGCAATGTGCTAATGGACTACCCCCTACTCCCCAAAGAAAGCCTCCCCAGCCGTTTCAACACCGGTGGATGCGAGTAATGCACAAACACATACCAAGGATGCGGCTTCAAGTTACCCAGGTTTTCAGCTGTGAGCTTCTTTAGCCCCGAAGCCAGCGGTTGGCCGTCATACGTATCGCGCGCGTAGGCATCGGCTTCAAACTCATTCTTACGACTCAAAGCATTCATGGCAATTCCGATTACCGTAGAGATCGGTGAAAAGATGATTCCGAAGGCGATGATGCCTACGTGGAAGCTACCCTCCGCTGCGCCGAGCGCCATGGAGAAGGCCGGTATGCGCACAAACAATCCGAGCAAAAACAACATAAGTCCAGATTGAAGCACCGAGAGCACCAGCGATTGACGCGTATGCTGCTTCTTGTAATGTCCAATCTCGTGCGCCAAAACCGCCACGATCTCCTCGGTCTCCATTTGCTCAATCAAGGTATCGTAAAGGGCGATGGTCTTCTTAGGTCCTAGTCCACTGAAGAAGGCATTCGACTTTGCGCTTCGCTTGGATCCGTCCATGACGAATAAGCGGTTCAATTTGAATCCAACTTGGTCGCAGTACGCCTCAATCGCCGTGCGCAGCTCACCCTCTTCCAAGGGAGTAAACTTGTTGAAAAGTGGCATGATCCAAGTGGCCGCGAACATGGTCATGAAAATGCTAAACCCACTCATCACGGCCCAAGCAGCCAACCAAAAATAATCGCCCAAGGCGCAGTACAGCCAAATGATCAAGGCACCCAACGGCGCTCCGATCACCAACCCCAAGGCGGCGCCTTTGAGCATGTCTAAAAGGAAGGTCTTGACAGTGGTCTTGTTAAATCCAAAGCGCTCTTCGATGACGAAGGTGCTGTAAATGCTAAACGGCAAAGAGACCATACTCGACCCAAGGCCGAGCACTCCAAAATAGATCAGGCCTAAGGCCACGGGTTGCTCTACCCATTGCTGTAAATACGTATCCAGCCAGCCAAAAACTCCAAAGATCAAAAGGGCCAGCGACATCAAAATGCTGACCGAAGAACTCACCATCCCCAAGCGACCGTTGGCCTTATCGTAAGCCAACCATTTCGCATACCGCTCTTCATCGTAGATTCCTTCTGCCTCCTTGGGCATTACGGGCGACTTTGCTCGATCATTCAGCAGGTCCAGCCACTTATCGAACAGAAAGTCCGCTGCAGTAATGCCGATCAGCGTGTACAGAATAACCTCCACCATGATCAACGTTCCAAGAACTCCAATACAACTTCGAGGTAAGGGTCGTATCCCATTACCTCTGGAACGTTGCTGTGCTCCCCACCTTCAACGCGGTGGGCTTCTGAGTATATGCCTTGGTAATTCTTGAAGACGACCTCCCCGTGCGTCTCAATGCTTAGAAAGGCATCCGAAGTCCCATGTATCCAAAAGAAAGGAACTTCCACTTTCTTGATTTCCTCCGCATTGTCGATCTCGAGGCTCGAGAAATAATCACCGGGTAGAGACATGCCACTGCCGTCCTGCACCATCACCTCGTCTGAGGCAAATGGGGATTCAAGCATGAGCTTAGAAGGACGAAAGGTCCTCGGATTGGCGGTCAATTCCGTCGCAGGAGCACCGCCGAGGCTGTAGCCATACACCACCAATCGATCATCTGTCAAACCGTTTTCTTTCAGCCACTTCATCGCCGCATCGGCATCTTCGTACAAACCTTCCTCCGTGGGAGGTCCTTCAGACAACCCAAAACCTCGGTAGTCAATCGCCATCACCCCAAAACGGTTCTTGTGGCCTGCATTGGCCAGCAACTTGATCCGTGTCCAGTACAAGTCCAAGTGCCCCGTGTTTCCGTGCAAGTAAAGGATGACGGTATCGGTAGCAATCTCAGATATATCGCCTACATACAGCGCGTAGATCTCCTTGGCATCTCCTTCTGGGTCGCTGCTCAAGGTGAATACATGCAGATTGGAATCTGGAATGTTGTAGTCGTCTCCTACTGCAATTTCTTGGCGCCCTTCGTAATCGTCCAACAAGTATGCTTCAATGTCGGTGTACGGACTGTAAATCAATGCGTCAAGTTTGATGCACGCGGTGCTTACCAGCGCTAGTATCAATATGGGAATAAGCTTTCTCATTTCTTTCCAATTTTACGCGTGACACCTACATACAAACCGGTGGTTCCATTGGGGAACGGACCGATATAATCCACCACAATGTTATCGTTGCTGTAATTGAATCCGATGTAACGGGCTTCAGCTTGCCACTGCCATTTTTCGCCCGCAAATTGATGGCCCAAGGTTAAATAAGGCATGAGTTCATTGTCCTGTACTTCTCCGTGCGCCTTCTCCCGGACCAACTCTATCCAAGTTCCAAGCCCTCCGTAGAGCAAGTGGTTCTTCTCACCATACTGCCACCAACCGATGCCTTCTAACTGTGGGTATGCCCGGAAATCATTTCCTCTAAATCCATACAAGAGATGCACCCCAGGACTCGCCGTTAGCCCAAATCGTTCGCTTTTGGATGCATATACCTTGATACCGAGAGATAGGTCCACCTCTGCATCCCCGAAGAGGAGCGCCGAAGTGTGCAAACCAGCTGCGAGCGTGAGTCCTGTGTCTAACCCTTGCGCGTAACTGATCGATGTCATGGGCAGAGGAAGCGGCACGCCAGCGTAAATGATCCCGGGTCCACCAAAGGACGCTCCGATCTGTTTCTCCCCTTTTTCGAGGGGTTTGATCACGCGTGTCGTATTGCACGACGCCAACACGATGAGCGCCGATAAAAGCAAGAGTCTATACATATCCTGTGTATTTTCTGACGAACCACTCGGCTGACAGTATGAGTATCAAAGTAAACAACAGCCACTTCCATTCGATCACGCTGCTCCAATCTTTTGAAGTATGGATCACCGGTTTTGCGCTTTCCAACGCTTCCAGCTCTTGGATCAACCCTTCGGAAGCACTTAATTGAAACAGCGATCCACCCTTGCGGGTAGCCAAATCATCGAGCAAACCGTGGTTGGCCACCAAGTTCACATACTCTGATCTGTTTTCAGCAACGGTAAATACACCCGTTTCAGAGAATTGCTGCCCTTCCACCGAGACCATGGCCGTCCAACTGTATTCTCCTGGCTGCAATGCGCCCAAGGAAGCGCGATATGCGTTGGAGGTCGTCCTGAATCGGAAGTCGAGCGCATTGCCTTCTGGATCGGTTACGGTCAAATTGACTTCAGGATCGTTGTTGAGCTCGTAAGACTCGTTGTAATATTCTGCGTTGAAGACTACCTGCTCACGCTCTTCAAGTTGTTGCGGAGCCATCACGTTGAGCCTAGTGCGCTTTTGCTTGATGGCTAAGTATTGGACACTTTTCTGAATGAGTTGAGCCGTCCATCCCTGCTCTCCTATACTGGATTCAAATAGGTTCCATTTCCACACACCATCGGCAAAGAACATCCCCGTCTTTCGCGTGTCTTGTACGGTAAACAACATTAAAGGCAGCTCGGTAGCGATGGTGCCCACGCGCTGGTAGAGTGCGATTTGATGATCGGCTTCTAAGAGGTAATTTCCAAAAGGAGCGTAGAGCGGTGGATAACGTTTCAACTCGTTTTCTTCGTTCACGTTGAACAGCTTGAAGTCGGTATTCAACAACCCACCTACTTCATCCACCTTGCCGCGCCCCACTTCCAGCGTTATGCCAAGGTCCATGTTGTTGAAGTGCCGAAAGCTCACTTCGGGGGTGACGAAGGCAAAGACCGGCTTTCCATCCACCACGATGCGCTTCACCAAGTTCATGTCGTTTGCATCCGTCGGAAGGCCGTGGAGGATGAATAAATCCGCCGTGGTCGTACGTCCGTCCCAATCGCCTATCATGTCGACCGACACTTCGTACTGGTCGTTTCGCTCCACGCTGCGCTTGATGAAGGCGATGTCAGGGTGTGGCGCCCGTGCGATGATCTTGACCTTGGTTCGGTTGTCGAGCACCTCGATGTAAGCGTCGGCCGTATTGTTGATGGTGTTCTTCTCTCCCTCTAGCACTTCGATGGAAACCGTGTACTTGTTCAAGCCAACCTCCGTCGCCTTGGTCAAGAATTGGAGCTCTTTTGAAAAATTACCCGTGCCGATATCCAGGGATTGACGCGCCACTTCTTCCCCCTCTTTTAGCAAAAGCACCGACGCTTGGCGTCCTTTCAACTTACTGGCGATGATCCTCGCCTTGATCTCAAAGTCATTGTTTAAGAACGCAAAGCGATTATTGAGCAACTGATTGAGTTCAATGTCTGCACGCACCGAAGTATCACCCAAGGCCAGTACATAAACGTTGGCGCGGCCTTTTAGGCTAACATAGCGTGGATCTGTGCCTTTATTCTGTATGCCATCTGAGGCCACCACTACGGCGCCGATGTTCTCACCGTAAAAATCTTCATTGGCACTGGTCATCACCGCTCCGAGGTCAGTGTACAAGGAGTCCAGCGGGCGCTCGCTGTTTTCTGGCATGGGCTCCGAACCAAATGGCACATGCCTCACCTCGTACTTCTCAGAAAGACGCGTTTTGGCGTTCTCAACGAAGGCATCTACGGCCGCTCTTTCAGCAGCAGGAATAGAAACCGAAGCATCCGTATAGAGGAGTAGCCTTGGACGTTCCTCCTCTTCAAGGAGTCGAATGATGTTGGGAAGCAGCAGTAGGATGCACAAAATGGTAATCACCGTCCAGCGCGCAGCAGCCAATGCATAGCGCAGCCTTTTAGACCACTCTTCTTCTTTTGTTCGAAAGAAGTAGAGCCAGCCTACAAGGAGTGCCGTGATGGGTAGGATCAACCACAACCACGCAAGGGAATGTTCGAATGTTATGCTCAAGCTGCGCTTTATCTATGCGCGAAGATATCAGGTAAGCATGCCACCGTCAACGTTGATTGTTTGACCGGTAACATAGGCCGACATATCGCTCGCAAGGAAGAGGGCGAGGTTGGCAACATCTTCTGTTGTACCTCCTCTTTTCAATGGAATGGCCTCTCTCCAACTCTGTACGGTAGCTTCATCCAAGGCACCCGTCATTTCAGTTTCAATAAAGCCCGGCGCGATAGCATTGCAGCGGATGTTTCGCGATCCGAGCTCTAGGGCAACCGACTTGGTAAAGCCGAGGATACCAGCTTTGGATGCCGCGTAGTTGGCCTGCCCAGCATTTCCCTTCACTCCAACAACGGAACTCATATTGACGATGGAACCCTTGCGTTGCTTGAGCATAGTGCGTTGCACCGCTTTGGTCATGTTGAAGACGCTCTTCAGGTTGGTGTTGATCACCTCGTCCCACTGTTCTTCGCTCATGCGCATGAGAAGGTTATCTCTGGTAATACCGGCGTTGTTCACCACCACATCAATGCTTCCAAACTCCTCTACAACTTCTGCAGCCATCTTTTCGCAGGCGGTATAATCGGCCACATCAAACTTGAAGCCTTTTGCCTTCACACCTTTCGCCTCCAATTCACCTTCCAAAGCCCGAGCCTTCTCGTCAGATGAGACATAGGTAAAGATGATGTGCGACCCTTGATCAGCAAACAATTCTGCAATTCCTTTCCCGATGCCGCGCGTTGCTCCCGTGATGATGGAGACCTTGTCTTGAAGTAGTTTCATGTCGATGTTTTGATTGAGGGTTCAAATAAAAGACAATTGGGGGATTAGACAATTGGGGGATTGGATAATTAGAGGATTAGACGATTAGATAATTAGCACATTAGCACATTGAAGTTGAGGTTGTCGTTGTGGCATATGCCCTTTCGCTTTGGGCGTTACCCACGCCTTTGGCGCGGGTCGGGCTATCCGCTATACTCCTCCCTCACCGCTGGTGAGGTCCGGGGTGCCGCTGCTATCCCTAACGCAACAAGCATTTACCTCGTAGTCATGAACACCACGTTTGTCGGCGAAAATTATAACTTTAAGGGTTCAGGCGCGTTCCATGAACTCGGCATCCGCGCCATCCTTTTTCGCGACAAGGCCAAGCGAAGCTTTTTACCGGATGTGGGACTGCTTTGAACTTAATGTGTGGTGAAATGAAAATATCCCTAGCTCTTCTTGTGGCCATCATCACATCCTTCCTAATCCATGCCCAAGAAATTTCAGTGAGTCAACGATTCCTGCAGCCCGGTCTAAGTATGATCGCCCTGTCCGGCTGTCAAGGTATCACTCAAGGCAGTTTGCTGTACAGAAATCAATGGACGGGAATATTCAATAACCCTATCAGCTACCGACTCAGCGCGGATGGCTACGCTGAGCGATTCAGAAGTGGCTGGGGACTAAGCGTTCTGCACAACCGGATGGCCAATGGCTTTCAACAAGTCACTGGTATCCACGGAACTCTAGCTCCTCGCTTCAGCGTCGGAAAGGGAACCCTTATCACTGGCGTTTCATACGCCCTCCAAAGGCATAGCATCGACTGGAGTCAGCTCGTCTTTGGCTTCCCCTTGCCCAAGATGTTTCCGCCATTTCAGACAGGATCTATCCCAATTAGCCAGGCTAGACATGCCCATAAAGCACTGTTGGCGATCGGTTACGTACGCGGCCCTTGGCTTGTGCACGTCCAATCTGGCTACACAAATGTTCCATCCTTCTTTAACGATCAAGCCAATGGTCACCTCTATGATCAGGAGGCCTACGCTGCCTACCAATGGAGTCTCACCGAGAACGTCAGTATTATACCTGCCTTGTTCATCGGTCATGAGACCTGGAGGGTTCAGGGGTACGAGGATGATATCTACAGTGATCTGGCTCCCACCTTGAATGTTAGAATCCACAGCTTCTTGATCGGCACTTCATACCACTGGGAAGATCGATTGATCGGCCAATTGGGATACCTCTTTGGTGAGCGGGTTTTGTTCAGCTACAGTTATGACCTGGGTCTTTCGAGCCTCGGAAACCAGACGGTAGTCGCTCACGAGATCGGATTACGGATTGTGTTCGATCAACGCAACGATGCCGATGCACTCATTCAGATTCCGTGGTTGTTGTAGTTTCCAAATCAACCTACTCGGCGTCCTCCGCGACCTGAGCGAAGCGACTTAGCGCCCACTGCGTGCACTCGGGTTTACATTGTTTCACGCAAAGTGCGCACAGGGAAGGTGCCAAGGATGCAAAGAATGGAGCTGATCTTAGCTCCGTAGTCACTGCTCAACTGCCCCTACTCCCTAGCGCCGAGCGCAAAAAAAATCCCCACCTATTCGGCAGGGATCTTATAAAATTCTTCAGTAAACGGAATCAAACCTAGCCCCTAGCGCCTAGCTCCTAGCCCCTCTAAGCCGTCACCCCCATCACCTCCGCCATCACCTTTCCGATGGTAGCTGGTGAATCAACAACGTGGATGCCGTTCTCCGCGAGGATGCGCATTTTAGCTGCTGCGGTATCTTCCTCTCCGCCTACGATGGCTCCGGCGTGACCCATGGTGCGGCCCTTGGGTGCTGTTTGTCCGGCGATGAATCCTACTACTGGCTTCTTGTTGCCGGTTGACTTGATGTACTTCGCGGCTTCGGCCTCGAGGTTTCCACCGATCTCGCCGATCATTACTATGCCTTCTGTTTCTGGATCGTTCATGAACATCTCAACCGCTTCCTTAGTGGTAGTACCGATGATGGGGTCACCTCCGATTCCAATAGCCGTTGTAATTCCCATGCCTGCTTTCACCACCTGATCAGCAGCTTCATAGGTCAAGGTACCCGACTTAGATACGATGCCGATGTTTCCCTTCTTGAAAACGAAGCCTGGCATGATGCCCACTTTCGCCTCGCCAGGGGTGATGACTCCCGGGCAGTTAGGACCGATGAGCCTACAGTTCTTGTCTGCGATGTATTCCTTTACCATTACCATGTCGTTGACCGGAATGCCCTCCGTAATCGCAACGATCACTTTGATGCCTGCTTCGGCAGCTTCCATGATGGCATCGGCAGCAAATGCCGGTGGAACAAAAATGATGGAAACGTCGGCGCCTGTCTTTTGAACGGCGTCTGCTACGGTGTTGAACACAGGCCTATCCAAGTGCATTTGGCCACCCTTATTTGGGGTCACTCCTCCTACTACGTTCGTTCCGTACTCGATCATCTGACCTGCGTGGAACGTTCCTTCGCTACCAGTGAATCCTTGTACGATCACCTTCGAATCCTTATTGACTAATACACTCATGTTGCCATTTTTTTTGGAGCCCCAAAAATAGACATCCTAGCATCGGCTGCAAGTTGAAAATCTACATTGTGGAAAGCGTGCGCTCCATACCCCTACTTTCGTCTCATGGCGCGTCTGATCCTGCTCATTTCTGTTGCGTACTTCCTTTGCCTACCGCTCAAAGGCTGGTCGCAACTCTCGGCCTATGAGGTCGGAGGAATGGCCGGTAACATGCTCGACATCTACCCCGGAATGCCCCCCCATACCCTGCAAAAAAGTGCCTTCGGGGCCATGCGCTGGGGAAGTCAGAGTCCCTACAGTGAACTATTCGGAAGTCCGGAACACGGCGTTATGGCCTCTTTCCACGATCTCGGAAATCGATCAGTGCTGGGATATGGCATTGGGTTGCAGTACCAGGTCTCCTTCAACCAATACCTATCCAGGCGCTGGCGCACCTTTGAACGCATCAACGTGGGCGGCATTTTCGTCACGAAACCCTATGATTTTCTAGCCAATCCAGACAACCTCGTGTTCGGTTCTCATGGATCTGCGCTCATTTCTATCTCGGCGGGGGTTCGGTATAAGCTCCGGCAAAATGCTTTGAACCTGCAAGCCTCCTATTGGCACAGTTCCAACGCGCATACTGCATTGCCCAACGTTGGAATGAATACGCCCATGCTCGTGCTTGGCTTTGAACATTTCTTCTACATCGAAGACATCTATATCGTGGATACTACCCATGTACCCTTTAGCCTGCCGGCTCAGTGGGGCATGATAGCACGTATAGGATTGGGACGCAACGAAGCGGGAGGCACCGTGCGCCCCACCAACGGTTCAAAGTACCACAAACAAGTCATTGCGCTCGGCGCGAGTTACCGCTACAAGACCATCCACCGACTGAGCTTTACGGTAGAAGCCTACCATGATCAAGCCTATGCCCTATGGAATGAAACCATGCAGTGGTCGCAAAACCGTCGCTTTCTTGGAGCCAGCGTATTGATGTGCATGGTGGGACATGAATTCATCTTCGGCCATGTCGGAGTGGTGATACAGGCAGGTGTGAATGTGTATAACCCCACCCTTGACAAGCTGATCGGCGAAGTGGAACGCCCAACCTTTTCGAATAAACTCAAGCGTTACGTACCAGGTCGTTTTGCAGTACGGTATTATGTCAACAAGGATGAAACCAACCTTGGAAGCTTGTTTCTGCAAGCAGCGGTAAAATCAAACATGGGTCAAGCAGACTTTCTTGAACTGGGATTGGGGACAATCATTTCAGGTCGTCAAGTAGAAAAGTAATCACCTCTCCGCCGTCGGCAGCGATGAAGCATTGCCCTTCGTGGATCAAGACATCATTCAAATCGGTTGAACCTTCAACCACTTGTACTTTCCAATTCGCACCACCATCTGTGCTGTGCAGTACGGTGCCGCCTTCACCTACGCAAACGATGAAATCGCCATGAGCGGCCATGCGCGACATGAATGGAAGCTTACCCGATCTTACTGGATTCCATGAGTTCCCACCATCCTTGGTTGCCAAGACGGCGCCCTTTTCGGTCAACGCCCGTCCCGAGGTTGCGTCGGTGAAGTACAAGTCAGTAATGAATCGATCTTCGAGGGGCAAACGCTCCCACACACCACTCCCCCACGTTGAGCGCATCAATATGCCATTTCCACCGACCCATGCAAAGCCATCGCGAAGATGGGCGCAGCGCAATTCATTTTCCGGTTCGATGGGGTACCAGCGTTCGCCGTCATCGTAGGATTGATATACGACACCAAAGGCCAATTTCCGTCCGGCTACCATCAAGATGCCGGTGCTGTCTTGGGCCATGTCGCGGATGGGGTGGTTAGACAAATCACTCACCCAATCTTCTCGTTTCCAATAGTATTGTGGAATATCTCTCCACCATTTCCCTCTGTAAATCAAGAGTGAGTCTCCTCCGACATACCAACGATTGTTGTGGAAGTTCAGGGAATAGATCTCGCGTTTGAAGTCTGAACGAAGCAGGTCGAAATCCAATGTATTCAGGGGCCCAGCCGCAACATATCCTATCTGGTCAAAATTGCCCCCGCTTACGTACAAGCTATCCCCTTTCACAAAGAGGCAGCGCGCATCCGCACCGGTGGGGAGGGCAATGCGGGTGAAGTCCACATCAAAAGCACCCTTCTTACACCCCGTTGCCATCAGCAAGGCGACTGCTATTGAAATAGGGAGATTGTACTTGATCATGGTGCGAGCGAAAGTAATGTCGAAAAGCCAAACTACCTTTGGCGTTCATGTCGGCAAAGGATACCATAGTAGCACTCAGCACTCCACAGGGCGTGGGCGCCATCGGCGTAATTAGGCTTTCGGGACCTGAGGCATTTTCGGCCGTAGCCAAACACTTGGGAGCTGCAATCACAACCGCCGAGGCCAATACGGTTCATTTTGGTCGCTTTTCACTTGGCGATAAAGTTTTGGATGAAGTCGTAGCGACGGTCTTTAGAGCCCCAAGGTCCTACACGGGAGAAGACGTAGTGGAATTGTCCTTTCACGGTTCTTCTTTCATCCTGAATGAAGCCATGCAGGCGCTGATTACCTCTGGCAGTAGGTTGGCCGAGCCGGGTGAATTCACCCAGCGCGCCTTCTTGAATGGAAAACTAGATCTCAGTCAAGCCGAAGCTGTGGCGGACCTGATCGCTTCTGAATCCGCTGCTGAGCATCGATTGGCCATGCACCAGATGCGCGGCGGATTCTCCAACGAGATCTCCCGACTGAGGGAAGAGCTCATCCATTTTGCCAGTCTTATCGAATTGGAGTTGGATTTCTCAGAAGAGGACGTGGAATTTGCCAACCGCGATGAACTGGTTGAATTGGTTCGAAGGATCCAAGGTTTTGTGGGACGATTGATTGAATCGTTTCGCTTCGGGAATGCCATAAAGCAAGGCGTACCAGTCGCGATCATCGGCAAACCGAATGCGGGCAAGTCTACGCTCTTGAACTTAGTTCTGAATGAAGACAAAGCGATCGTTTCGGACATCGCGGGAACCACCCGAGATGCGATCGAAGACGTGACCGTACTCCAAGGCATTCGTTTTCGGTTCATTGACACGGCAGGTATTCGAGAGACGGAAGACGTGATCGAATCACTCGGAGTCAAGAAAAGCAAGGAAAAGATGAAGAGTGCCGCGATCGTGGTATATCTGTTTGACGCCGCTGAATCATGGACCTCGCATGAGCAAACAATTCAGGGACTGATGGATGAATTGGATGGAACGAGCGCTGAGATCATTCCCGTGGCCAACAAGATGGATCTCCTCAAGGCCGCTCCTACCTTTCCTGACGCGGTTATTCCCCTTTCTGCAAAGTCCGGTGACGGATTGGATGAATTTACCCAACAATTGGTAGGACGGATCAACACGACCGGCGCAGGTCAAGGTGATGTGGTGGTCACAAACACAAGGCACTTACAAGCCCTTCGCGCGACCCATGAAGCCTTGGACAAAACCCTCAACGCCATCGGCGCAGGCCTCTCCGGCGACTTGGTGGCAGCCGACATCCGAGAAGCACTGCATCACCTTGGAAGCATCACCGGCGAGATCACTACCGACGACCTCCTGGGAAACATCTTTGGGAAGTTTTGTATCGGAAAGTAACCACTACAAAACTGTACGTCTTCAAACCAATCTGGACTATTCGAGCTTAAAGTTAAGTCATAGTCTCAACTTTTGCTCTTCGTAGAGTTTACGCCTCATTTTAATGGTTTTTAGTTTGGTGATTTCCACACCATTCCACAAGGCAACCCCTTCAAATATGGGGGCTTGATAGGTGTGTGGATGTAGAAATGTTAGGTGGATAGACTATTTCCTAACAGTCCAGACTGACTTAGTTTTTTCGAGTAGAACTTTTGCTTCCTAAAGGCTCATAATAGTCAGGCTTTTTCTTCGGCTTTGATTTAGAAGGTTTGTTTTTTGCCTTTAGCTTTTTGCTTTTCGCTTACGCTTCTCCTTTTCCTTCTTTTGACGCTCATCAGCTTCCCGTGCCTCTGGGCTTAACTTTGTTGGCTTTGCCTTCAATCCCTTAGCTCTTCTGAGTTGATCTTGCTTCAGTTGCTCGTATTCCTCGTCCGTCATAGTAACTGAATTGTCAATCCTTAAGTAGCTGATACACTCTCGTCACAGAGCGGTCTATTCTCTCGGCAATATCTGATGCTGACATCCCAGAGACTTTAAGCCTTCTCACTTCAGCTGAAAGCTTAATTGTATCCTCTCCTTTCAATGGCTTCCACTGATTAGTTTTCGAATCGTAGTTCTTACCCATTCTGCATTGTATTTGGGAAAAAGATAAATAATCCAATCAAAAAACAGAGTATCAACTCAATTTAGAAAGCCAATTCATTCATGATCAAAACGACATCTTAGTTCTCAAACAAATCCCTAAAAGGTGTGTAAAAAGGTGTGTGGGTAAAAACAAAAAAACCCTCAACTAGTTGTTAGTCAAGGGTTTGAGCTTTTGCTTCAGTTGCGGGGGCAGCGCAACAATACAGTAATATTAACGCGTTGTGCGGTTAACTCCATGCATGCCTGATTTGGTTTATTGGTCTGCCTTTTTCAAGGTTAACCCATTGAAGTACAGCGATTGCAGCTAATTTGCTCATGATTCTGGTGAAGAGTCCAGCGAAGGTTTTAGCATAGTTTTTTTTCAGCTTGAACTGATCACACAGCTGCGAGAAAAGAACCTCAATTCTTCTTCGTTTTTTACCCAATTCAGGATCAAATGGTGTGTAATCTTTCTGATTGCGTCTATACGGCACAACCAGTTCAATATCATGAATCGTAAACAGATCATGCTGAACTTGAGTGGAGATGTATCCTCGGTCACCGATGAGCGTTCGGCCCTGTTGAGTGAAGTCTGGTTCGTATGCCTTGAGCGCAGTTATATCATGTATGTTGGCGGGTAGAATTTGCATTTCATTGGTCACTCCATGCTCATCTACCATCAGATGGAGCTTGTATCCAATGAAGTAGCGTTGGTCAACCGCCGAATATCCTTTACGTGGCGAGGTTTGTTCCTCTTGCTTACATATTCGGTAACTCCGCTCTCGGCTATTCTTCACAACAGGTATGGGTACAGAATCTATCAGGTCAATGATCGTTTTCTGTTTTCCCAGGCACATACCGATGCGCTTGCAAAGCTCTTCGATGCGCTCACGGTGTCTGCGTCGTCTTACGTTGAACCGCGAACGGTCTGGCAGATTTGGAAAGTCTTTTTGGTAGTCGCTTCGAAGAATTGAGAACAGCAAGTTCTCACTATCTATGGAAGCCGACTCAGCCATCAATGAAAGTGCTATAATGCCGATGTCACTGAATGCAGGTGGATTGGGATAGAAGTCAAAGTTGCCCAGTTCGTCGATCTCATCTTCATACATCTGCTCGGTTAATTCCAGACACTTTTCGTACATTGTTCGCAAGTCATGCATAGGGTCGTAGATTAATGATTTAGTACCCTTAAGATACTGACCATCAATACTATGCATGACTTTTTATTTCAATTGTTTTTAACATTTTCAACCGCACAACGCGTTACCTTTAGCCTTTCATGATGCTATAATTTCTATGAATAAATTTCACGCACTCACCCTCTGCACAGCCCTCTTCTTCGGTCTGCATGTCGGCGCCCAAAACACCATTAACCTCTCCATTGAGCACTACCTGCAAGATGCACCGCTGGCCTTCAACCAGGCTTCACAAACGCATGAAGCACGCGACTTTGACGTTACCCGTCTTCAGTACTACATCAGCGAAATCTCGACGGAGGACAACGGTGGAAACACCTATGGTTTCGACAGCTTGTGGGTATTGGTAGATGCATCGCACCCTACCGACATCGACCTTGGGTCGGGATCTATGGACTCGATTGTTTCCGTGACCTTTCACATCGGCGTGGACTCCGCACACAATCACCTCGACCCTTCCTCTTGGCCCAACGACCATCCACTGGCCCACAAGACTCCATCCATGCATTGGGGATGGGCCAACGGCTACCGATTCGTTGCCATGGAGGGAAACTGCGGAGATGATATGAACCAAGCCTATGAATTGCATGGTCTTGGCGATGAGAATTATTACTCCATTACCATTTCGACCAAAGCAGGCGCAGAGAATGGGATCATTGATGTGCCGATATATGCCAATTACGCTGAAATCCTTCGCGGTTTGGATATCTCCAATGGGCTGATTTCTCATGGCCCGATCTACGAAGCGCAGACCAGCGTAGAAAACATGCGCGATTATGTGTTCGGACCGGAAGTACCTGAATCTACCGTTTCTTCAGAGCCGAACGATACTTCCCTAGCTGTAGCTGGCGTTGCTGATGCCTCGTCCTTTGTGCTTTACCCCAACCCATCGTCGTCCAATCGAGTACACATAACGGGCAATTCACTTGCTTCTTACACCGTGCAAATCACAGACCTTCGAGGATCTATACTCGGTGAATTTGCGCTTCTTGCAGGGGCCAATGAGTTGGACTTAACTGACTTAAAGGCTGGTTCGTACTGCATAACGTTTAGAAAAACCGCTGGTGAAGGTCCTGCCTTACAGCACCGGAAATTTGTGAAGCTGTAAGCTAGGCATTCGCGACCGCAAAGCCTAGATCATTTAAAAGCTCGGTACTCTTCCCCTTCAACACGCTGGGAAAGTGGCGATAACCCTTCGCTAGAATTGTTCGTATATTGAGTATCCATTGTGCTCAGAATGCGAAAACATGGACATATTTACAACCTCCACGTGTCCATGCAACGTCATCCGAGACGCTACCTATGTACAATTTGGAAAAAGTCATTTTGATATCTGGAACGTTGGGAAACGGTCATCGTGGAGTGATTGCATTGGATATCCTTCGTTCGCAAGATAACATCAACGTAGTAGATCATGACTCCGTAGACCAAGTCGTAAACGGAAGCCCCTGCTCAGGCATTGTGCTATCCTCCTTGCCTGAATCCGAGTTAATACTGGCGGTTCGGAAATCCAAAACGCTACATCCCCACATCCCTTTGCTCGTCATCGTTGAATCGCTGACGGATGCCTTTCTCCTTCTCCTCATGGATGCTGGCGCCGACGACGTATTTCTGGCCGATGAAATTTCTGCAGATGCCATTCGTCGTAAATTGCTCATGCTCAACACGAAAAGGAAGGCCCTTTCCAGCAAAATAGCAACAAGCACCCAAAAGCAGCTAGAAGCCATTCTTTCTCACGCCAACATGGGTTTAGCCATGACCGACGACCGAGGTCGCTTCCTATACACCAACCAAGGCTTGGCCGATCTATTGGGCTACGACTTAGAAGAAATGACCCACCTCGGTATTTCTGATGTTGAGCCGCCCGAGGCTTTCTCACTGGAGCGGAGATACATCGAAGAAGCCATGCGCAACAAGCGTGACTCCTATCGGATGGAACAAAAACTCATCAAAAAAGATGGTACGGTAATCTGGATTGACCTCAGCGTGACGGTCTTGCGGGATGAGCAAGGAAAACTCAAGAACCTCATCGGCGCAATTGTTGACGTTACTGAGCACAAGCAAGCCCAACTAGCGCTCATCAACAGCGAACGGCAACTAAAGGCAAGTGTAGATCGGTTTCGAAACCTAATTGAGCACAGTACTGACGTCATCGCTGTGGAAGACATCAACTTCAACTTGATCTACATCAGCCCATCGGTGTACCAAGTCTTAGGGTATTCAGAGCACGAAGTACGCAGTAAGAATGCTGAAAGTTTTGCACACCCAGACGACCTTGAGAAACGCAAAGAACACCTGAGGAGACTTCTCCGGGACGATGTGTCATTGGTGCAATTCAAAGAACGCCTCCTCCGGAAAGACGGAAGCTACATTTGGGTGCTCGCCACCTTCTCTAATCAGCTCGATGTGCCAGGAGTAGAAGGCATTGTGCTCAACTTCAAGGATATAGACCAAGAAGAGCGTACAGCAAGAGAACTCAAAGAAGCCTACGAACGCTACGAATTGGTTACAAAGGCTACCAGCGACATCATTTGGGATTTCAATCTTATAACGGGTGAGATCTCAAACACAGACACGTTCGAAAAGGTTCTCGGTCATACCCTGAACGAAATGAAGCGCAACGACTGGGAGTCTTATGTGCACCCGGAAGACCGAGCCTACGTCAGGAACCTGCTTCAGAAAACACTGAACGACCCCATTAAAGATCAGTGGAAAGCCCAATATCGTTTCATCAAGGCAGATGGAAACTACGCTTGGGTTTCCGACAACGCCACTATTCTGAGAAACGTCAAAGGGAAAGCCGTTCGGATGATCGGAGCCATGAGCGACATTACGGAACGCAGAGAATACGAGCAATCCATTGAAGCTCAAAACGCAAAACTCACAGAGATTGCTTGGATGCAAAGCCATATGGTACGTGCACCCCTGGCAAACTTGATGGCGCTACTTGAATTACTCGACGACTCCAATGCTGAGGAAGCCACCATGCTGCGCAAGATGGTCCATGAAAGTGCCGGAGAATTGGATCAGGTCATCCGCAACATTGTCAAAAATGCCGAGCGCTTTGAGCGAACAGAAGGTGCAACCGCCATCACGCGCTACGGATTGTTGGGTGAAGAATTGAACGAGCTCTACCTCCACCCTGCCTTGCTCGATTTGGCTACGCGTGCATACAGCATTACCAACAAGAAAGACCAGATCGTATATGCAAACCAGGCCTTTATCAAGATGTCTGGGTATGAGTACGAATTCTTACTAGGAAAGGCGCATTCAAGTCTTTTGGTTGGGCCAGAAACCAACTTGGAAACACTGAAATTCATGGCGCAGCGAGAATCGGACCGTCAGCCCTATGAATCAGAAATTTACTGCTACAGTGCTGATGGAAACCCATTTTGGGTGCGCATCACGGCGCAGCCGTTCATCTCCAAGCAAGGTACCTTCAACGGGTATTTCTATACCAAGAAAGACATCTCAAAAGAAAAGATGGCAGAATCTACCATCATCGAAAAAACGGAGATCCTCGCTGGCATCAACAACGAGCTAAAGAACTTCACCTACACCGTTTCCCATGACCTCAAAGAACCAGTCAATAGCCTTAGAGCGCTCATGAACCTGTTGCTTACACAGGCAAATCACAAGCTCGATGAAGAGGAAAAAGAATTCATCACCCGAGCCATGAGCAGCATCGAACGCATCAGCAGCATGGTGAAGGCGCTGCTCGAATATTCGAGGAGCAGCAACATGACCGAACCGCTGGGCGAGGTAACCCTGTCTAGCGTGGTAGAAGAGGTGCGAGATGCGCTTCAAAATCAAATCCAAGAAAATGAAGCTTCTCTGGTGTTGAAAGGAGATGATTTGGAGATGACCCTCTTCCCTCTCCAATTTTCCAGAATCCTTCAAAACTTGGTCAACAACAGCCTCAAATTCAGGTCTGACAGAAAACCTGAAATCGTCATCTCTTCTTCCAGTACAAACACGCATTGGAAGATTACGGTAGCTGACAACGGCATTGGAATCGACAAAGAAGACTTGAATAAGGTGTTTGACCTGTTCTATTACAAAAGCTCCATCAACCGTTTAGACAGCCATGGAATTGGTTTGGCTGTAGTCAAAAGACTTGTAGAGCAGCACGAAGGTGAAATCAACGTATCTAGCGTATCAGGGAAAGGAACTACATTTACTTTTACGGTCAGGAAGAGCGTCTGATGAACGAACAGTGCTGGGTAGACATGCAGAATAAAGTTGAATTCTTGATGGTGGATGATGATGAAATGACCTTGTTCATTCACGAAAAAATCATGCATCGCTGTGAAATGAAGCACCCTTTTCAGTCGTTCAATTCTGCCGAAAAATGCCTCGGGTACTTAGTCGCAGATAACACGCCAGCAAAACTCTTCATCCTGCTGCTCGACATCAACATGCCGGGAATGAGCGGCTGGGAAATGCTCGATCGCCTGGAATCCGACGTGAAAGACAAGGAAATTTTGGTCATCATGGCAACTTCCTCGGTAGACTTTGACGACCGCAAACGCGCCGAGAAATATGAACGCGTTATCGATTTCATCGAAAAACCTTTCTCGCTCGATACCTGCAAAAACCTGTCGAACATCCCACAGGTTGCAGCGTTGAACCTTTGATGGATGGGCGAAGATCAAGCAGAGCTACTCCAATTGGTGCAAATGAAAATGCCCTTTGGCAAGTACAAAGATCAAATCCTCAGTGACCTACCTGTCTCCTATTTGGAGTGGTTTGCGCGCAAAGGTTTTCCGCCCGGAAAATTGGGCGAACGCCTTTCATTGGTGCACACCGTCAAGACCAACGGCCTCGAACACCTATTCGTTCAATTGAAATCCATCGCACGGAATGGCGGACGCTGAAACCTATACTCCCCCTTTACTCCATCGATGGGCACATACCGGCACCATCTTACCCTCCTTACTCCGCCCCATCAAAACTCCATATGAGCGGACGGAAAGCATAGCTACCCCTGACGATGACATCTTTACCGTAGACTGGATCGATCGAGACCCTGCTCAACTCGCTATCCTGCTGCACGGCCTAGAGGGCAATACCGATTCTTCCTACATGAAAGGAATGGCCAAAGCCTTTGAGAACCGAGGATGGTCGGTGGCCGCTATGAATCACCGCAGCTGTGGAGGCATACCGAACAAGACAATTGGCTCCTATCACAGCGGTTTTACCAGCGATCTAGAATTCCTCCTTCAAAGAAACACATCGCGTGATCGGATCGCGATCGTGGGATTCAGTTTGGGCGGAAACATTGCGTTAAAACGAGCAGGTGAAGCGGCTCTTCCGACCAATGTCAAGGCCGTAATCGGCGTTTCTGTCCCCGTTGACCTCGCATCCTCTGGGCGCAAGTTGTCCGCGTGGTACAATACTGTTTACCTATCCCGGTTCTTGAGGCGATTGAAACGGAAGGCATTGATCAAGTCGACCCAGTTTCCAAACAGCGGATTGGATGCTTTGGCATTGCAAAAGGCCAGCACCTTCCAACAATTTGACGAAGCTTACACAGCTCCAGCACATGGTTTTGACAGTGCAGAGAATTACTATGCACGATCTAGTGCACTCCGATTTCTTCCTTCCATAAAAACACCAGCATTGATCATCAATGCGCTGAACGATAGCTTTCTAACCAAAGAATGCTATCCCTTTGAATGCGTGGATCAAAATCCATTTCTACTCATGGACACACCTCGTCATGGAGGGCACGTCGGCTTTGCTCAAAGCCATGCCATGCGCGATGAATTCTGGCACGAACGCAGAGTATTGGAATTTATACAGACATTTGGCGCGTGAATTTTAAAGAACTCGGCTTAGACGATCAACTGATCGAATCGATCTCCTACATGGGCTTCGAGAAGGCCACCCCCATCCAAGAACAATCCATCCCTAAGATCCTCGAAGGAAAAGACCTGATCGCCTGTGCCCAAACGGGCACGGGTAAGACTGCGGCCTTTGTGCTTCCAGTGATGCAGCAGCTGCTGCAATTAAAGGAGCATAAGGGAATCACTACCATCATCATCGTTCCTACGCGAGAGCTAGCTATCCAAATCGACCAGCAAATTCAGGGCTTCAGCTATTTCACTCCAGTCGCTTCGATCGCGGTGTACGGTGGTGGCGACGGAGACGATTGGGAAGAACAAAAACAAGCCATCCTCAAGGGAGTAGACATCATCGTAGCGACTCCTGGTAAGTTCATCGCTCACCTCAACATGGGCTACATGGAATTGGGTAACGTGAGCCATGTGATCCTCGACGAAGCAGATCGTATGCTCGATATTGGGTTCTACGACGACATCCTGAGAATATTCAGCTACTTTCCAAAGGAGCGACAGACCCTAATGTTCAGCGCGACCATGCCGAAGAAGATCCGAGACCTAGCGTCTCAGATCCTCAAATCTCCGGAAGAGATCAGTATCGCAATTTCAAAACCAGCCGAGGGGGTTTTGCAAGTAGCTTACTTGTGTTACGCACCGATGAAGGCACGTTTCATCAAGCACCTCATCAACGAGAAGCCTTCTTGCAAGAGCATCATCATTTTCAGCTCTACGAAAAAGGAAGTCAGCGAAATTGTCAAGACGCTCCGAAACAAGGAATACACCGTAGAGGGCATTTCATCCGACCTCGAGCAATCCGAACGAGAATCGGTCATGAATAGTTTCAGGGCAAAGCAGACGCGCGTACTTGTTGCCACCGACGTGGTGAGCCGTGGCATCGATATCAAGGACATCAACCTGGTTGTCAACTACAACGCGCCGAACGACGCAGAAGACTATGTCCACAGAATTGGGCGAACGGCACGTGCCGATACCACTGGCATTGCGGTGACCTTGATCGATCCAGACGACATGTACAAGTTCTTGCGCATCGAGCGACTGATCGAGAAAGAAGTACTCAAGCTTCCCATTCCACCCGAAATCGGAGAGAGTCCCAAGTGGGATCCGAACGCCTCGAACAAAGGGGGTGGATTCCGAGGCGGCGGAGGTGGTGGAGGCGGTGGACGCAAAGGCGGACGCGGCGGAAAGCCCAACCGCGGAGGCGGTGATCGCCGCCCTAAGCGTTCCTAGAACAATCCCGAAATATTCCCTTCAGCGTCGATGTCGATGTGCTCAGCTGCGGGCTCCGCGGGGAGCCCTGGCATGCGCATGATGTCGCCCGTGATCGGAATCAAGAATCCCAGCCCCGCTCGCGATCTCTATTTCACGCACGGTGACGACAAAATCCTTCGGCCTGCCCAGCAGTTCTGGGTTATCGCTCAACGACTTTTGCGTCTTCGCTATGCAGACCGGCAAACCCGACAAGTCCCAAATCCTCTATCTTTTTCAAGTCCTTCTTCGCCTTTCCCAAGAAGTCGATCGCAGAAGCCCCGTAGATCTATTTGGCGATGCGTTCAATCTTCGCTTCGACCGCTGAGTCTTCAACTCGTACATCGGTGTAAATCGTCCTGTGAAGCCCTCTACCGTTTCGGCCACTGCCTCGGCTAGTTCTTCTGCTCCCTTCCCGCCTTCGCCCCAGACGTTGGCAACGACCGCTTTCACACCTTTTGCCTTGCACGCGTCACACCACCGTCTGAAGCTCCTCTTCGGAATCAAAGGTGAATTGATTGATCGCAACCACTGCAGGAACGCCAAAGTGTTTGATGTTCTCCAGGTGTTTCTCCAGATTGGGTAAACCGCGCTTCACCGCATCCACATCTGTTTCATTCAACTCCTTTAGCGGCTTACCACCGTGGTATTTGAGCGCTCGAATCGTAGCTACTAGCACCACAGCTCTTGGACTAATTCCAGCAGAGCGGCACTTGATGTCGAAGAATTTTTCAGCTCCGAGGTCAAATCCGAATCCGGCCTCAGTCACCACATAATCGCTGAGTGACATGCCCATTTTGGTAGCGATGACAGAATTGGTGCCTTGTGCAATGTTGGCGAATGGCCCTCCGTGAATGATGGCGGGATTGCCCTCCAAGGTCTGAACCAGGTTGGGTTGTATAGCATCCTTCAGCAATGCTGTCATTGCTCCATGTGCTTTCAGGTCCCTGGCATAGATGGCCTGCTTATCGAAAGTGTAGCCAACAAAAATGTTTCCGATGCGCTCTTTTAGATCTGCAAGGTTTTCGGCTAAACAGAGAATGGCCATGATCTCACTGGCAGCGGTAATATCAAATCCCGATTCGCGCGGAACACCCATCGTAGGTCCGCCTAGACCAACCACCACCTTCCGAAGCGCACGGTCGTTCATGTCCATGACCCGTTTCCAAGAAACCGTCCGAGGATCGATCTTAAGAGAGTTCTTTTTGCGTTGGATGTCGTGATCAATCAAGGCAGCAAGAAGGTTGTGCGCCTTCTCTATCGCCGCGAAATCGCCTGTGAAGTGGAGGTTGATATCTTCCATGGGCAGTACCTGACTGTATCCTCCGCCGGTTGCACCGCCCTTCATCCCAAACACAGGGCCCAATGATGGCTCCCTCAACACAACCGTGGTGCGTTTTCCGATGCGATTCAAGCCTTCAGCCAAACCGATCGATGTAGTAGTCTTTCCCTCACCTGCAGGCGTTGGACTTACGGCAGAAACCAAGATGAGTTTGGAACGATCAATCGCTTCTTGATCCAGCTTAGACAAAGGAATCTTTGCCTTAAACTTTCCATACATTTCTATCTCCTCTGAATCCAAACCCAACTTTGAAGCAATCTCAGTAATGGGCAGAAGGGTGGCTTTTTGCGCGATCTCAAGATCAGTCATGCTCATTTTTGTTTGGGACGTAAATCTAGCATTTGCTCGCATGCCCACGCCACCTCACGTGGCATTCTCACCTTCCAAAAGAACCGAACGAGCCGAAGGATTGCTACTACCTTTGCGAAGTGCAATCCAAGCCCTCCGAAATATTATTCAACGGCCTCCCAACGCTGGACGTCCGATCACCGGGTGAGTATAGTCAGGGCAGGGCTCCTGGTGCCATATCACTGCCCTTATTCACCGATGAAGAAAGGAAAGAGGTCGGCATTGCCTACAAGAAAAAAGGGTGGGACAAGGCAGTTTTACTAGGCCTTGACATGGTAGGCCCAAAAATGAGCGGCTTTGTGCAAGAGGCCCTAGCCGCCGCACCTGACAAGAAGGTGAATATGTATTGCTGGCGAGGAGGAATGCGCAGCGGATCCATGGCTTGGCTCTTAGAAACTTCAGGTTTTAAGGTCAACCTAATAGAGGGAGGATACAAAGCCTGGCGCAGAGAAGTCATGGCAACACTCGCGCACCCTTTTCACTTCATCAACCTAGGTGGATTAACTGGAGTCGGAAAAACCGACGTATTACTGGCCTTAAAGGCTCAAGGGGAACAAATCATTGATTTAGAAGCTACGGCACATCATACCGGATCGGCCTTCAATTCACATGAAGAAGAGCAGCCATCTACGGAGCAATTTGAAAACATATTGGCGGAGCAACTTTTAAAGCTGGATCCTTCGAGACCCATTTGGATCGAAGACGAAAGTCGAAATATCGGGAAGGTGGTGATGAACCAAGCTTTATATGAAACTAAGCGCGCAGCACCTTTCGTACTGGTCAATCGGCCGAAGGAAGAACGCGTAGCGCACCTGTGCAAATTGTACGGCAGCGTTCCGCTTGACATGCTCAAAGATTCGTTTCGTAAAATTGAAAAACGATTGGGCGGCCAATACTTGCAGGCCGCAATAGAATACTTAGAAGATGGCAATCTACCTCCTGCCGCTAGGATTGCTCTGCAGTACTACGACAAGGCCTACATACACTCGATGGCAAAGCATGATCGCAAGCCCGTATTCTCTCTCAGTTTAAAGGAAATGTCACCCGAAGCAGGTGCAACCGCATTGATCGAATGGAAGAAAAGCACGAAGAACCTATCCGCCTGACCCAATACAGCCATGGCGCGGGTTGCGGTTGCAAGATTGCGCCGGCTGATCTGGAGCGCATCTTAGAGAACGCACGCACAGACACGAACGATCCAAGCGTGTTGATTGGGAACAACACCTCAGACGATGCGGCAGTGATCGACATCGGCGATGGGCGGGCCTTGGTTACCACCACGGATTTTTTCATGCCGATCGTAGACAGCGCCATTGATTTTGGTCGCATTGCTGCGGCGAATGCGATCAGCGATGTTTACGCAATGGGGGGGTCACCTATCACAGCCATCGCCATCCTAGGATGGCCATTGGAACAATTGGGTGCTGCCTTAGCAGGTGAAGTCCTGAACGGCGCACGCGCGGTGTGCGAAGAGGCAGGCATCAGCCTTTCTGGAGGGCACAGCATCGAAAGCAGGGAGCCCTTCTTCGGCCTCTCAGTCACGGGTATCATCGATCAGCGACACATTAAATCCAACATCGGCGCAAAACCGGGAGACGTGCTCTTTCTCACCAAACCGATTGGTGTGGGCATCTTGACCACCGCACTGAAGCGAGGCCTATTGGATGATACGACCCTCTCTGCCGCAGTGAGCAGCATGTCTAGCTTGAATACTATTGGGGTACGACTGGGAAGCATCGCGGGGGTTACCGCGTTGACGGATGTGACAGGCTTTGGCTTACTCGGGCATTTGATCGAAATGTGCGAGGGATCTGGAGTTAGTGCTAACGTGGATTTTGCGAACGTTCCTTTGATTGAGGAGCAAGTGCTCAATGAGCTTTTGGCGAAATTTGTCATGCCCGATAACACCATGCGAAATTTCAAAGCCTTCAACGAGAAGGTGTCCAAGCTCAATGCCCGAAAATTGCAGTTGCTGTGTGATCCACAGACGAGCGGTGGTTTATTGATAGCAGTAAACCCATCGTCCGAACATGAGGTGGGTGCATTGTTGCAAGAAGCTGGGTTATACCATCACCCGATTGGTCGAATAACAGAGCGACAGTCCCCGTTGGTGAACGTTGTTTAGTCCAGGATCAGTCCTACGGGACAGTGATCGCTGCCTTCCATATCGTTGAGGATTACAGCGTCCTTCAGCCGTCCTTTGAGCTGTTGGCTGGCCAAGAAATAATCGATCCGCCATCCAATGTTTCTGGCGCGCGCATTGGCCCGGAAACTCCACCAGCTGAACTTCTCTTCTTCCGGATAGAAATGACGAAACGTGTCGATGAAGCCAGCACCTAGTAGTGCATCCATACCGTCTATCTCTGTTTGGGTGTACCCAGGCGTCTTGTTGTAATTTGATTTATCGTTTTTGATGTCGATAGGTCGGTGGGCAACGTTGAGGTCGCCACAGATAACGACCGGTTTAGCGGCTTCCAATCCTTGGATGTACGCCTTGAAATCAATGTCCCATTGAGCGCGGTAATCGAGTCGAGCCAGGCCATTTTGCGAATTGGGCGTATAGACCGTTACCAACCAAAAGTCATCGTATTCCGCCGCTAACACTCGGCCTTCTTTGTCGTGTTGCGCTATGCCCATATCAGCCACCACCTGCTTGGGCTCAGCCTTACTCAAGATCGCGGTTCCCGAATATCCCTTCTTCTCTGCACTGTTGCTGTATATGTGGTAGTCCATTCCGAAGAGGGTCTCCCTCACTTGCTCGTCTTGCGCCTTGGTCTCTTGCAGGCAAAGTACGTCAGGGCTCATTTCTTCTACCTTCTCAAAAAATCCTTTCCCTGCAGCAGCCCGCACCCCATTCACATTCCACGATAACAATTTCATGTCCTTCAATTTGGCGTAAATGTAGGATGTCTGCATGTCCTTGCCAACTCATTGGCTTCCACAACCGTCAATTCAAATAGAATTCGGAGACTTGCACTACAAATGCGCATCATGAAACTACCATTGACCCTACTCATCCTCTGCTTGGCATCCATGACTTTTGGACAAAGTGTAGTGCACGAAGTAGGCATCGCCCAATCCAACGATGACGTTGAGCAAGAAGGCGATTTTGTATCACTGAACGATCTCGAACTCGACCTAGGCTGGAATCAAGGTGAGGAAAGCAAGATTGGACTGATCTTTCGCAATGCGAACATCGATCCCGGAGCAAGCATCGATTCGGCATACTTGCGCCTTATGCTTCAAAGCGCGCTAAGCGACTCCCTTACGGTGAGCATTCATCTGGAGTCGGAGCCCTTTCCATTAAAATACGCAGACACCATCGGCATTGATGAAGGGAGATCCTATGTCTCAACCATCGTGGAGTGGACCCTTGCCCCAGCAACAGCTGGAACCGTGGTAAAATCCCCAGATCTCAGTACACTGATCCAAGAAGGCATTGCTTTGCAAAACTGGGGACCAAGTTCAGGCCTCAATTTTCTTTTGACCCCCAACACGATCGACGATTCCGTGTATCTAGAAGCAGAGTTCTTTTCGTTCGATCAGAATGATCCAACGCGCCGCCCGCGCCTTTTCATCGAATTGGATGGAAGTTTCATCAACGGCATAGCCGCCTCTGCTCCATCCTCAGCGAACGTTGTTGTCTTTCCCAATCCGAGTGCTGGACTTGTAACGATCAACGCTTCAAGCGCCATCAAATCGCTTACGTTGCGTGACACACAGGGGCGAGTGGTATACTTTCGACAGGGATTGCATTCCGTTCAGGAAAACCTGACCGTAGAAGCACCTGGCATCTATTTTCTGGAAGCAGTATCGGAAAACGGAAGAGAAGTAAAACGCCTGATCGTTCGGTAGGCTTATTCGGAAACGGAAAGCCGCAATTGTTGGAACTTTGCGCCGTCTTTGATGGATAGCATGTACACACCCGGCGACAAAGATGCTTCGCGCACATCAAAGCTGAAGAGCGGCGCAGAAATCCTATCGTACTGATACACCAACCTACCGTCCAACGAATAAACGCCGAGGGAAACTCGATCCGTTTGAGCATCCATGAAAAGGTTGACGTTACCGCTCGAAGGGTTTGGATATACCTGAGCCCGCTTCAATGGATCTGCGCTATCGGAAAAGTCCAGTTCAGTCATGCCGACGGAGCGCGTGTCGCCATTGTAGTCGGTTTGATCCAGACGAAACAAGGTGTTGGTGGGAAAAACCTCGTGAACAACCACTTCGTAGGCCTGGATTACCGAAGAGTTTCCGGCGCCAGATTGCATGTAAATCTCATTCCAGGCAACACCATCATTTGAAGTGAAGAGGGTAAAGAAGTCGTTGTCGACCTCCGATGCCGTTTTCCACTTGAATACCGTCTGCCCTTCTGCGTAAGAAGCGTCGAAAGACATCAATTCTATGGGAAGTATATATCCACCGTAGGCAATAGGGCCAGTCAACGGATTGATACCACCAGCCGACCATACGGTGGAGCCACAAATACTTACCAAGGTTGAACTTCCTCCTCCAGATCCTACTTTCCGAACCACCCCCCCGCTTTGCACACTGAGCAAAGATCCACAGGGTAGATCTACCTTATTTCCATTGGTAAACGTCAGCGTACCATACACGTCAATAGCCATGGTTGATCCACAGGCGCTAAAATTATATTGAGCGGAAACGGTGATTTCATGGGAGGATGAAACCCGAATGGTATCACCACAAGCCGGCAACCGATTGGTTCCGTCGCACGACCACCGCGCAGCACTGTTCCAGTCCCCTGTACTCAGAGAAACACAAGTCTGGGCGTTCATTTCAAATGACAACGCCCCAAACAGAACCACCAAGAAAGCACGCGTGAAATACACTTATCTTAATATTGCTGCAAAAGTAGAGGTTTGACTTTATTCACTTCCCTTGGTTTACGAACACCCTAACATTAAGTTTTGTTCCCGACGTACTTTAAACTAGGTCTAACCCACATCCTAGATTTCCAGGGTGTTGACCACATGTTGTTCCTAGCGGTCCTCATCGCCGGATTCAAATGGAATGAGTGGAAATTCATGCTGTGGACAATCACGGCCTTCACGCTCGGGCACTCACTCACCCTCGCCATCACTGTCTTAAACGGTCCTATCATCGAATCGAAATGGGTGGAGTTTTTGATTCCGCTCACGATTTTCTCTGCGGCCCTCAGTAATTTGATTTGGAAACGACGGCAGGCAGGCGCAGCTGCTAGCATCACCACCTTCTTCGGACTCATTCACGGGATGGGATTTGCTGGTTACTTGAGCGCCTTGCTTCCTGCTAAGAGCGAATTATGGCAGCCGTTGCTTTTTTTCAACCTAGGCGTAGAAGCCGGTCAACTGATCTTTGCATCCCTGCTGCTCGCACTTTTATTCATCACACGGTCCGCGTCAAAATCCGCTGTCCGAATCGCACAAATTTCACTTTCTGTTGTTGGATTGGTGATATCCCTATTTTTAGCCATCACAAATTGGTTTTCTTAATGAAACGTAGCTTCACCATCCTACTCGTCGCGTGTTCAGTTGTCACTTTTGGACAGAATAAATTCGCACAACTCGGCACAGATTTACCAACGCCTAACGTCTATAGAACAGCCTCAGGAGCTCCTGGTCATGCTTACTATCAGCAAAAGGCCGATTACGAAATCGATGTTCGCATTGACGACAAAACCCAACGCATCGATGGCAAGGAAACCATTACCTACACCAACAACTCGCCAGACGCGCTTTCTTATCTATGGATCCAGCTGGATCAAAACATGCGCGCCCAGGACTCGGATACGAAGAAGATCCGGCAAATGAACCTTGAAGAAGGAGCTAGCTACGATGACATCAAGGGCCTTCACAATGATTTCGACGGCGGATTCAAGCTGATGAAGGTGACCGACGCTGCGGGAAAAGACATTCCCTATACAGTCGTAAAAACCATGATGCGGGTAGACATCCCAGCGCCCCTGAAAAGCGGCGAATCCTATTCTATGAAGATCGAATATTGGTACAACATCAACGACCGCATGCAGATCGGCGGTCGCTCAGGATATGAGTATTTCGAAGACGAAGACAACTACCTCTACACCATCGCCCAGTTCTTCCCAAGGATGTGTGTGTACAACGAAGTAGAAGGATGGCAAAACAAGCAATTCCTCGGTCGTGGAGAGTTCACATTACCCTTTGGAGACTACAAGGTAAACATCACTGTACCAGATGATCACGTAGTTGGATCTACAGGAACACTTCAAAACGAAGAAAGACATCCTTACAGCGAAGCAAATGGAGCGCTTAAAGCAGGCGCGCACCGCCTCAAAACCGGTGATGATCGTCAATCCTAAAGAAGCAGAAAAGGCAGAAAAAGGAAAGCCCAAAGGAGAAAAGACGTGGACCTTCCACGCCGAAAATGTCCGCGATTTCGCTTTCGCTTCCTCTCGAAAATTCATTTGGGATGCCATGGGTGTCGACATTGCCGGAAAGAACATTCTGTGCATGAGCTTCTATCCAAAAGAAGGGAATCCACTTTGGGAACAATACAGCACAGAAGTGGTAGCGCACACCATTCGCACCTACAGCAAGTTCACCATTCCATATCAGTACCCTGTAGCCATATCGGTACACACCAATCGAATAGGCATGGAGTATCCAATGATTTGCTTCAACGGAGGACGCCCCGAAGAAGACGGAACCTACTCTGAAGGTACCAAGTACGGCATGTTAGGAGTGATCATCCATGAAGTGGGACACAACTTCTTTCCCATGATCATCAACTCGGACGAACGCCAATGGACGTGGATGGATGAAGGCTTGAACACCTTTGTGCAGTACCTCACCGAGGTGGAATGGGACCCCAACTATCCTTCTCGTCGCGGCAACCCTACCAAGATCGTCGACTACATGAAAGGAGATCCTGGAAACATCTCTCCGATCATGACCAACAGCGAGAGCATCTTCCAATTCGGCAACAACGCCTACGGAAAACCAGCTACTGCCTTGAACATTCTGCGCGAGACCATCTTGGGCCGTGAACTGTTCGATTTTGCCTTCAAGACTTACGCAGAGCGATGGGCCTACAAGCACCCGACGCCAGCAGATTTCTTCCGCACCATGGAGGACGCTTCCGGTGTTGACCTCGACTGGTTTTGGAGAGGCTGGTTCTACACTACAGATCCTGTTGACATCTCCATCGACGAGGTGGTACAGTACCACATTGATAGCAAAGATCCAGACAAAGAATTGGCGTTTGACCGCGCCCAAAACGAAGCGCAGCCCGCCTTTTTAGGAGAGCAAATAAACAGCAAAACCATTACTTCACCTGTAATAAAGCAAAAGCCTGAATTACAAGACTTTTACAACAATTGGGACCGATACGAACCCACCTCTTATGACCGCGATCAATACAAGAAAATGTTGGATGGATTGACGGATGAAGAACGTGAAGTTTTGGGATACGACTGGAAGTACTACCAGATGAAATTCACGAACAAAGGAGGCCTTCCGATGCCTATCATTTTGGAGTTCATTTTCGAAGATGGATCGAAAGAGCGCCACTACATTCCAGCCGAGATTTGGAAGATGGATGACGTGCAAGTGAGCAAGGTTTTCTATTCGAAAAAAGAACTCAAAGAGGTCATCCTAGACCCCAACACCCAAACCGCAGATGTGGATCGCTCGGACAATTATTGGCCGGCAAAAACACCGCAAAGCAGGTTCGAGTTGTACAAGTACCGAGGACGCTATTCCCGAGGCGATGCATTGAACCCGATGCAAAAGGCGAAGGAGTAGCCGCCTTTGGCGGCGGGGATGGGAGATTGGTGATTGGTGATTGGTGACTGGGGGTTGGTTGTGCTTTTCTGGCGACCAATTTCTATTAAAGCCCTTGTTCAGTTAACCAGAAAGGAGGCGTTGACGTGTACTACAACAAGCCCGAAGGGACTCCTGCGGGGCAACCTCAACTGCGAACTGCTGACTATTGACTATTGACTGCGCATTCAACCGGAACTCGAACTCCTCCTCTACCTGCTCTGATCACTATTCCCCACTCCTAGCTCCTAGCTCCTAGCTCCTAGCCCCTAGCTCCTAGCTTCTAACCCCACAGCTCCTTCCCTGCCACTTTGTCCTAATCCGCGGTTTGGAACGATTTTGTTGCTCTACCTTGCACACAACAATTGAGTAACAAACACATGAAAACATTACGCATCCCTTTTTACCTCTCTATCCTAGCAGTCATCCTGTCATCTTGCGGGTACAACAACATGGTGGAGAAAGACGAGACCATCGGTCAGAAATGGGCCGACGTTCAAACCCAGTACCAACGCCGCTCTGACCTGATCCCCAACTTGGTCAGCACCGTTAAAGGATACGCAGACTTTGAGCAAGCTACCCTCACAGGTGTAATCGAAGCGCGTTCCAAGGCTACGGGTGTCAACATCCAAGCGGATGACCTCACTCCAGAGAACATCGCCAAAGTTTCAAGCGGCGCAGTCGCAATTGAGCGGAGCCCTTTCTCGCCTCTTGGTTACCGTAGAGCGTTATCCTGAATTGAAGGCCAACCAGAACTTCCTCGAACTGCAGGCGCAGCTAGAAGGCACGGAAAACAGAATCTCTGTAGCGCGCCAAAAATTCAACGAGGCGGTACAGGATTACAACTCCTACATCCGAAGCTTTCCACGCGTCATTTACGCGGGTTGGTTTGATTTTGAGAAGAAGGGCTATTTCGAGGCGGACGCTGGAGCGGAGAACGCACCAAAAGTGGAGTTTTAATGTTTGAAAAGCCCCCATTTACAAAGGACGAAGAGGCACGCATCTTAGCCGCTATAGCCGATGCGGAGAACAACACCTCCGGCGAGGTGCGCATCCACATCGAGCGCAAGTGTAAAAAGGATCCTTACGCAGAAGCGGTTGAGGTATTCGAGAAACTCGGCATGACCAAGACCGAACAGCGCAATGGTGTTTTGATCCTGGTAGCGTTGGATGATCACAAGTTTGCCATCATTGGCGACGCAGGCATCAATGAAAAAGTACCCAAAGGCTTCTGGGACGAAACCAAGGAGCTGATGGTTGCACACTTCAAAGAAGGCCGCATCGTAGACGGCATCATCGAAGGCATCTCAGATGCCGGGCAACAGCTCAAGCAGTACTTCCCTTATCAAAAGGACGATATAAACGAACTCAAGGACGACATCAGCTATGGGAAGGACAAGTAACATTCTATTCACCGGCTTATTGAGTCTGTTGTTGGCACTTCCTTCGTTGGCGAAGGAGGTTCCGCCTGCCCCAAAGCAACTGGTCAACGACTACGCAGGGGTCATGTCCGCTTCTGAAGTGCAGAACCTAGAAGCGAAACTCGTTGCTTACGACGAGCAGACCTCTACGCAAATCTCCATCGTTACGATTGCATCGCTGGACGGCGACGACCTGTTTGACTACAGCCAGCGATTGGCAGAAGCCTGGGGCATTGGCGGTGGCGCGAACGACAACGGCGTACTTCTATTGATTGCAGTAGAAGAGCGCGGCATACGCATTCACACAGGTCTAGGCACCGAAGGCGCCATTCCTGATGCGATTGCGAAGCGGATCATCGAGAACGAGATCAAGCCCCAATTCCGCGCGGGCGACTACTACGCTGGGTTGAACGCGGCTACGGAAGCCATGGTCAAAGCACTTGCGGGAGAATACAAGGCCGACCCCAAAGCGAAAGAGGGCGCTCCCTTACGCATCATTCCCCTCATCATCATGCTCTTGCTGTTCATCTTTTTCGTTCGCAGGAAGAAGTACACCGGCTACAGTCACTCCGGACGACGTCATTACGGCGGCGCATGGATCGGAGGTGGATTTGGCGGTGGAGGCGGCGGCGGCTTCGGCGGCGGCGGTGGTGGTGGATTCGGCGGTTTCGGCGGCGGCAGTTTTGGCGGCGGCGGCGCTAGTGGAGGTTGGTGAAGAAGTAAGTACGTTACGAGGTACAAGGAATTAGGTACATGGCTGATTCACTTTTGAACGGCTCTGTACCTCATTCCAAATTAAACATCATTCTCCTCCTCTTCGCAGTAGTGAATTAATCACCTATATTAATGCGCCTAACTTGTTAAGGCTCATTTTCTATTTGATGAGCCTGCAATTAATAAGGCAGCCAACTGCCGCGAGACTATTTGCGTCTCTAAACTAATCTACGAATACTATGAAGGTCATGCTACGCTTCTTGCTCATCTCAATCATGATGAGTTTCACAGCCGTTCTTACTGCTCAACAGTCAATCAACATTACATCTGACAGTGCTATCCTACCCTCAGGGCCATGCCCTCTGCCTACCTACAGTCAAACAACCGTATGGGGAAATGCATCCAACTTCAATCCAGCAGTTGACAGCATTCTCGTGACATTCTACTGGGGAGATGGGACACTCGACTCCGGCATGTCCCCCTTGTACGGAACTGGACCAACGCATTATTGGAATCTTGGAATGACACACAACTATTTCGCTCCGGGAAGTTATGAAACCCGGGTGATAGCCCGCGCTCCTAATGGAATGACAGACACACTGATCACCTCTAGTATAACGGTCACAAGCCATTGTGAGGTCATTGATGGGTTTGTATATGTCGATGAGAATGAAAACTGCGTTAAGGATGCTGGAGAGCCAGTATCTGCTGCAAGAACGGTCTATATCAAGAACTCTTCAGATCAAACTATAGCAGTTACTACAACGGATGGTACCGGATACTTCAAACTCACGGTGCCTACGAACCTCACTGACTTGACACTCGGGTGTTTCATTCATTCGGTATTCTCAGAAAGTGTCACCTGCCCTTCTCAAGGATACCACACCTTCAATTCAACGTCGTCCCAAAGTCTGAATTTAGCTCTCGGTGAACCTACCCCCGGTGTAGTGGCAAGAGTACATCATGTCGGAATGTGCGGAGTGGCTGCACCTGGCGACACGGGTGTGATCTCCTTCAAAGCTTCGATCAAATTCAACACCTCTAACGACTATACAGATACACTCAGGGTCGAGTTAAGTGATCAGGTTAGCTATGTCGAAATGCTAAATGGCCCTGAGCCAGACGACATCATCGACAACACGGTCTATTGGTACAGAACCATTTCAGCTAATGCTGGCGGTATGGTGATCGATGAACCACTATTTCGGTTCAGCACTAGAACCAATATCAACGCCGCATTACTCAGTGACGCTTTATTCACCATGGGTACCTCATTGCATCCACTAGATATCAGAGCATCTGACAATTACGATATCGTTAGACTCAAGGTCGATGGTCCTTATGATCCAAATAACAAGGAGGTCTCTCCCGCGGGAGCAGGTCCCACAGGTTTAATTGATACGTCTACGGTGGAACTTACGTACACGGTGAACTTTCAAAACACAGGCACTGCACCTGCCAAGCATGTTTACATCCTAGACACACTACCGTCAGAATTGGACCTTTCTAGCTTTGAGCTCGTCGGGGCAACACATGATGTTAAGGCATCACAAGGCGGGGACGGAGTGATTCGTTTTGACTTCCGAAACATCAACCTTCCTGACAGCAACAGTAATGAACCCGAATCACATGGAAGTGTGGTCTTTAAAATGAACTTGGTAGAAGAGCTTCCGATTGGAACCCAGATCAAAAACCGCGTCGGGATCTACTTTGACTACAACGCACCAGTAATTACCAACTACGCAATCAGCACACTTTACGACGAACCATTTATACCAGACAGCTTGGTCATTTCTACCCAATCTTCTGACGTGGTGTGCCTTAACTCTGACAACGGTGAAGCCAGTGTCACTGTTATTTCTGGAAATCCTCCATATTCCTATGCTTGGAGCAATGGAGCAGCAACGAGAAAGATCGAAGACATCGCACCCGGCACCTATTCGATCACTGTAACAGACAATGAAGGGTTTGAGGTCAGCGAAGAGATCGTTGTGGATGAAAACCGTCAACACCCTGACCCTACGGTTGGCAAAGTTAGCGGTACGATGTCCGTTCAGGCATGGGAAAGCTACATCTACACGATGGACAACGTAGCCAATAATTTTTTCGAATGGGATGCTTTGGGCGGTGAGGTGCTCGACGCAGCAAACAACCAAGCAGAGATCCTATGGTATGGCGGCCCGACCGGCACCATACTCGTAACGCAGATCAGCGAACACGGCTGCAAAGCTTCCCGTGATACCGAGGTTCCGATCCTCTTTGTGGGACAAGACGAGCTGGAAATATCCAGCTTGAGCATCTACCCCAACCCATCCTCCGAACGGATCTACCTCTCGGCGATTCCAGAAGGAAGCAAGGTATCGGTTAGCATCTACGACCTATCAGGCCGACAAGTAGCCATGCAAGGCATCCGCTCCATCGATCAGAGCATCTACATCGGCACACTCAGCGCCGGGCCTTATATGGTGCGCTTGACACAAGATGGTGAGTTGTTGGGGACCACGTTGATGGTGAAGGAGTGATGTTGGCTGCCTGCCTTCGGCAGTTAAACTGGCTTCTGGCTTCTGGCTGCTAGCTATTGGCTATTGGCAAATAAGGCCTAGCAATTCGCAAACCCTAGCGCCTAGCTCCTAGCCCCTAGTTCCTACTTCCCAAAACAGCCTCGCCAGTTTCCACAGATCAAACCACAGCAGGTTCGGCTTCGGCCCTTTGAGGTTGCGCATGATCCGCGCTTCACTCATCGTGATCAAGCGACTGACGAGTCCCGAGCATACCCATCGACTTCTAGTCGGTGATAAGTGCGCACCAACTTGATGGAGTCGTCTACCTGTCCCCGCTCGATCAGCCTGGCTAGAGTTGGTCACTCCGTTTGCTGACTTCCGCAAGAATTCGTCTACGGGCTCAATCCCAATGTGCTCCAGCGGGTTATCAATGTGCGTAACCGCAAAGCCATGGCGCTTCAACTCCATCGCGAAGAGGGTGTCTTCATGCCCATAGCCCTTTCACAGCTCTCGTCCATTTTGATCTGTTGGTACACTTCCCTGCGCACCATAAAATTGTTGGTCATGAATGACTTGTAGGGCAGTTGCCGTCGCTGAGCGCACATCCACTTCTTCTTTTTGCTTTCCGCAATACCAATGGAAGAGCAGTGCGTGGTCTGTAGGCGCGTCTTTCGGGTAAACGCGGCCACCGTACACCACGTCGTAAGCATGAATCTGAGCGTATTGCGCTAAATAATCATCACGCACTACCCTGCCGTCGCAATCCAGAAACAGGAGGTTGTCATAGCGCGCTTCGCGTTCCATTGCGTTCCGCACCTTGCTCCTTCCTAAGTTTTCCTCGGATTCAATGTAGCGCACCAATGCATTGTCAGCTAAGTGCTTGTGGAGTTCCTTGAAGGACGCATCGCTGGCATCGTCGAAACAGATGATCTCGCAATCTACTTCCAGGGCTGCAGCTTGCTTCGCCAAATCCGCCACAAAGGCGCGTACATCAAAATTGTAGATGGGAATGAGTACGCTTAGCATCCTCAGTCATTTTCCTGAAGCGGTGGCTTAGGCGCTGGTTCTGCCTTACTATCCAAGACCTTCCCGCCCTTCGCATCGCAGGGTGCGATTGCCATACGTATTCATCTGGGTATAATCATGCGTCGCCATCAAGATGGCCCTTCCTGATTTGCTGATGTCTGAAAGCAGCCGTCAGGATGTTATCAGAAGTCTCTGGATCCAAATTTCCGGTAGGCTCATCCGCCAAAATCAAGACCGGGTCATTGATCAGCGCCCGTGCAATGGCAACGCGCTGCTGCTCTCCTCCGCTCAATTCGTACGCCATCTTGAAGCTTTTGGTGCTCAAGCCGACTTTCTCCAAGACCTCTTCAATGCGCGCCTTCATCTTGTTCTTGTCTTTCCAACCGGTGGCCTTCATCACAAAAATCAAGTTCTCAGCAACGGATCTATCGGTGAGTAACTGAAAGTCTTGGAAGACAATGCCGAGCTTTCTGCGCAAGAAAGGAATCTGCTTGCGCTTCAATTTCTTGAGGTCAAACTCCCCCACCTCGCCTTCGCCGTCCGTCAGCGGAAGCTCGCCGTAGAGCGTTTTGAGCAAACTACTCTTCCCCGTACCGGTCTTCCCGATGAGGTAGATGAACTCGCCTTTGTTGATGTCAAACGTTACATCCGACAGCACCAGGTGCTTGTCGATGTAAATGTTGCTGTTTCGGATCGATACGATTGCTTCCATAATGTCAGTAAACAAATGTAAGATTGCATCGACGGGAAAAATCCCTCGTGCAACAGAGTTGCCGACAGGCAAAATGTGAAAAAGTGAAGCGGAAAATCGGACTCATAAGCGACACCCACAGCTACATGGACGAACGCATTGCGCACCACTTAGGTATATGCGATGAAATTTGGCATGCCGGAGACGTAGGTGATCCAAGCGTACTGGATCGATTGGAGCAGATAGCTCCGGTAAAAGGGGTGTACGGAAACATCGATGGAACCGACATTCGAAAGCGCTTACCAGAAGCGGAGGTGATGGACTTCGATGGACTTATTGTACTGATGATCCACATCGCCGGTCCGCTGGGCAGGTATTCTCCTCAAACCCGTTCACTGATCGAGAAGCACCGCCCGGACGTACTTATTTGTGGGCACTCACACATCCTCCGCGTAAAGCGCGACGATAAGATGAATGTGATGTACATCAATCCAGGCGCCGCAGGTAGGCATGGCTTTCACAAGGTGCGCACGCTATGCCGCTTTGAGATCAACGACGGGAAGCTGGAACAATTCGAAGCGGTTGAACTCGGCCCGCGATCATCGCAAGCGGTCCACTGACCGCACCAAGTCATCGTCCTTCTTGATGGCTTTTTTGGCCATCCAAAGCAACACCAAAGCAACGATAGGCAACGCTGGAGCAATGTCATAGGACAAATCCAGTCCTTCCGTCAGCACCAAAAGCTTCAATCTGCTGGTAGTGTAAAAATCCAAAAGCCACGAAGACGATCAACATGTCGAGCATCGCGACGTTCGCCAATTTCATTTGTGCCTGACGATTCTTGAATCGAGCCATCACTGCGATCGACGTAATTACCGAAAGCCCCACCAATACCTGCATCACAAGCGCATTGGTATCCGTCATAAACGAAACGGTCTCCCCATTTACTGTATACGTAACCCAATCAAAAGCCAAGGAACTTCCAACCGCAGCCAACGCGAAGAGGATATATAGAGTCTGTATTCTTTGAAGCATGATTAATTCTATTTGACTGCAAAAATTAGAAATAGCGTGCACCAAGACAGAAAAACTTTAATATTGCAGTGCGATTCCTCGCAAATCTCATATCCCAGCCTTTCTCGATTTCTTTTAGATTGAACTGACAAGGCTAGGGAACCTTTCAAAATTCATTTATAGCCATTGATCGCTTAGCATCAAGTTACTCACATCATGTACGACATCATTGAATTGAACGAAAAACTGGTCGGAGATCTCAAAGAGATCGCTAAAGGTCTTAACATCAGCAAGTATGAAAAGCTGAAAAAGCAAGACCTCATCTACCAGATCCTCGACGCTCAAGCACTCAATCCCAAAGCAGTTGCTGACGTCAAGAAGGCCGACAAGCCTTCAAACGAAACTCCATCTACGGAAGAGAGCCCAGAAAAGAAACCCGGAAGAGGCCGTCCAAGCGCTGCAAAAGCGAAAGACAAGCCAGCTTCAAATGGTCAGGACGCCAAAGCAGCGGATGATACATCTTCTGCCGAAGCAGCTAAAGACACAAAAGGTTCAGACAATCCGGACAACGGAGATCGCAAGCCACGGGGCGAGCGATCCAACGACCGAGGTCGTGGAGACCGCAACGAACGTCGCGACACCCGTACCGAAGGCAAAGACGATAACAAGGACCAAAACAAAGATCAAGACCGACCAAAAGGCCGCGATGATCGCAACGAACGCAGTGACCGAGGTGACCGCAATGAGCGGAGCGACCGAAGTGATCGAAATGAGCGCGGTGATCGGAACGACGGTCGTCGTGACAACCGACGTGACAACAACGGTGCTGAAGGCGCAGACGGTGACAAGCCACAACGTCCACCACGCCGTGAAAAGAAAGAACCAGAATACGATTTCGATGAAATCGTAAGCGCTGAGGGTTGCTTGGAAATCATGAAGGAAGGATATGGATTCCTGCGCTCAGCAGATTACAGCTACCTCCCTTCTCCTGACGACGTGTACGTTTCACAATCGCAGATCAAACTCTTCGGTCTCCGCACCGGTGATACCATCCGCGGAACAATTCGTCCACCGAAAGAAGGTGAAAAGTACTATCCACTCATCCGCATTGAGAAGATCAACGGATTGGATCCTGCCGCAGTGCGTGACCGTGTGCCTTTCGATTATTTGAAGCCCCTCTTCCCAGAAGAGAAGTTCACATTGATCGGTCATCAAAAGCAGACCTTGTCTTCTCGTATCATTGACCTCTTCACACCGATCGGAAAAGGTCAGCGTGGTTTGATCGTGGCACAGCCGAAAACAGGTAAGACCGAAATTCTCAAGGAAGTGGCAAATGCAATTGCTACGAACCACCCTGAGGTATACCTCATGATCTTGCTGATCGACGAACGTCCTGAAGAAGTAACGGACATGGAGCGAAGCGTAAACGCCGAAGTTGTCGCCTCTACGTTTGACGAACCAGCCGACCGTCACGTAAAGGTTTCCAACTTGGTGCTCGAAAAGGCAAAGCGTTTGGTAGAGTGTGGTCATGACGTGGTGATCCTCTTGGATTCCATTACACGACTTGCGCGTGCTTACAACACCGTTTCTCCAGCTTCTGGAAAAGTGTTGACGGGAGGTGTGGATGCGAATGCATTGCACAAGCCAAAGCGTTTCTTCGGTGCTGCACGAAACATCGAGCACGGTGGATCTTTAACCATCATCGCTACAGCGCTTACCGAGACTGGATCGAAGATGGACGAAGTAATCTTCGAAGAATTCAAAGGAACCGGTAACATGGAACTCCAATTGGATAGAAAGCTCAGCAACAGAAGGGTATTCCCAGCGATCGACCTGGTATCTTCCAGCACACGTCGCGACGATTTACTCGTGGACAAAGAGACCCTGCAGCGTTTATGGATTCTCCGAAAGCACCTTACCGATATGAATACGGTGGAGGCCATGGAGTTCCTGAAGCAGCAAATGGCGCATACCAAGTCGAACGAAGAGTTCTTGATCTCCATGAACTCCTAAGTTCCTCCAACTAAAAATTGAACATGGCTTGCCGTATCTTCACCGCTGAAGATGGCAAGCCATTTTTCTTTGCATTGACATGAAGCATCCGATTCAAAATACCGCTCTCATTGCTGCCTTTGTTTCCATCATCGGCAAGATGGTCTACCACATCTTCTTTCTAGCCAGCGAAGATTTCGACACCTACTCGCGGTTCTTCTATCTTTTATGCTTCCTCGCAGCACTCTTCATCGGCTTGCGCGCTTGGAAGATCCAACACCAAGGTTCTCCCTTCACTGACGATGTAAAATCCGGTCTCAAGATCGCGTCGATCTATGCCATT
This sequence comes from uncultured Flavobacteriales bacterium, assembly GCA_943788725.1. GTDB lineage: Bacteria > Bacteroidota > Bacteroidia > Flavobacteriales_G > Salibacteraceae > SHAN690. Next base: position 634,240 of record CALSRJ010000001.1, read on the forward strand.
ATCATCTCCGCATTTACGTACGCATATTATGCCTTCATCAATCCTTCCTATTTTGAAACCAAGATTTCCGAAGCAGTCGTAGCAGCCGAAGAAGCAGGCCTCACAGAGAAGAACTTGGAGAATGTGCAGAATACCACCTCCTTCATTTTCGACGCTTTTACGCACAGCACCTTGACCCTCTTCGGGTACATCACCATGGGTTTGTTCTATACCATCGTATTGGTATTGCTCTTTCGCTACCGACCGAAAGCCTTTGGGATCTAAGCCAATACTTGATCCGCAAATCGATCTACATCGATCCCTCCAAAATTTCCCGAACTCATCATCAGCAAGTTACTGTTGGCGTAGTCTATCTCCAAAAGGCGGGATTGTAGGTCTTCAGAAACCGTGAATACCTCAAGATCGTCTCGTTGGAATGACGCGCGTACTTCGTCCTTGCTGATCGGATCCAAGCGCTTGTGTGCTATGGTTTCTTCCTTGAAGAAGACTATTGCCGTATCGGCAGCATCCATGGTGTGGGCATACTCCAGCAAAAACTCTTTTGTCAGGCTTGAAAAGGTGTGCAACTCCATGCACGCCACTAAGTTTCGATCTGGCCACTGGTCCTTTACCGCCTTCGTGGTAGCGCTCAATTTGGAAGGGGAATGGGCGAAATCTTTGTAGACCACTGTTTGCTCGTTGCGACCAATTTCTTCCAATCGACGCGCAGCTCCTTTGAAATCGGCAATCGCCTCAAAGAAGGAATCCTCTTCTACTCCCAGTGCTAAGCACACTTCCATAGCGCCCATGAGGTTTTGAAGGTTGTGCTCTCCAAATACATGGACCGCAATCTTTTCATCTCCACGTAGGATGTACGTCATGCCGTTCTCAACGACATAATCAGGCGTTTGGTAAGGTCGTTGATCTAGGTGCTGGCCGTATTCGTGCACGGTCTCATCCAATTGCTCGTCGGCCACACAAAAGGCCAATACGCCGTTGTCCATCATCCGATCTAGAAATATCTCAAACTGCTCGAGGTAATTTTCAAAGGTTGGAAACACATTGATGTGGTCCCAAGCAATGCCCGAAAGCAAGGCGATGTGAGGATCGTACAAGTGAAACTTAGGCCGGCGATCTATGGGTGAACTAAGGTATTCATCTCCTTCTAGGATAATCACGGGAGCATCAGAAAGGCGCACCATGGTATCGAAGCCTTCGATTTGTGCTCCAACTAAATAGTCAAAGTCTCGACCCAGCTTTTTCAACACGTGCAAAATCATGGATGTGATGGTGGTCTTGCCATGGCTACCACCGATGACCACTCGTTCCTTCTCTAATGATTGTTGGTATATAAATTCAGGGTATGAGGACACCATAAGGTCAAGCTCCTGCGCTTTGAGCAGCTCTGGATTATCCTCTCGCGCATGCATACCAAGTATGATAGCGTCCAAGTCTTCACTGATCCGAGCGGGATCCCATCCCATGGTTTCAGGCAGCAGTCCATGATCGGCCAATCGAGATCGAGAAGGATCGAAGATCTGATCATCAGACCCGGTTACGTGATGACCGTTGAGTTTGAGCGCTATGGCAAGGTTGTGCATCGCAGCGCCTCCAATGGCGATGAGGTGTATACGCATGGTGTTTGCTTTGTATCAAAATTAAGCGGCGAAGATGTTGGACCACAGGATTGGTGACGAAGCTTTCAACAAGTCAATGGGAGCGATATCTAGCGGGTCCATCAGCTTTTTTTCCTGACTCCAAATCTTACCTTTGCCGGGTCACAAACACAAACCACTAGGACCCCATGGCAGGAGTATTGAATGCGCAGGAAGCCCTGCGGCTCTTCGAAGTAGCAAAGGAGCATAAATACGCGTTTCCGGCAGTGAATGTCGTGAGCACACAAAGCGTGAACGCGGTGCTGGAATCAGCAAAAAAAGCCAACGCACCTATCATCGTACAATTCAGCAACGGCGGCGCGAGCTACTACGCTGGTAAGGCGGTGAGCAACGAAGGTGAAAAGGCAGCCATCGCAGGAGCTATCTCCGGCGCGAAACACGTGCACATGATGGCAGAACTCTACGGAGTGGATGTCATTCTTCACACAGATCACGCGGCAAGAAAGCTCCTTCCTTGGATCGACGCATTGATCGACGCTGGAGAGCAGCATTATAAGGAGACCGGCCGACCGCTTTTTACAAGCCACATGATCGATCTGAGTGAAGAGCCGATCAAAGAGAACCTGGCAACGTGCACAGAATATCACAAGCGCATGAGCGCCATCGACATGATCCTCGAGATTGAGTTGGGCGTGACGGGAGGTGAGGAAGACGGCGTTGACAATACGGGCATCGACAGCTCGAAGCTCTATACCCAACCCGAAGAGGTGGCTTTTGCCTACGAATTGTTGTACGACATCAGTCCGAACTTCACCATTGCAGCGGCCTTTGGTAACGTGCACGGGGTGTACAAGCCTGGCAACGTGGAGTTGACACCTGTTATCCTCAAGAACAGCCAAGACTACGTCAAGGAGCGATTCAACATCAAACGGCACAACCCGGTAAACTTTGTCTTTCACGGTGGTTCGGGATCTTCCCATGAAGAGATCCGAGAGTCGTTGGGTTATGGCGTCATCAAGATGAACATCGATACGGATACGCAGTGGGCATTTTGGGACGGAGTAAGGGCATATGAAGCTGAACACCGTGCATACCTCCAAGGACAGCTCGGGAATCCTGATGGAGCAGATAAGCCTAACAAGAAGTACTACGATCCGCGCAATTGGCTTCGCAAAGGCGAAGAGTCAGTGGTCAACCGTCTACTGGTTGCCTATGAAGACCTCAATTCGATCAATGCCAATGATACTTGGTTAAAGGCTTAATCCTATGGCAATGAACCTGCATGTTGTAAACACTGGATACTTCAAGCTCGATGGAGGGGCGATGTTTGGTGTGGTTCCAAAATCCTTGTGGAGTAGAACCAACCTACCTGACGCAAACAACTTATGCACTTGGGCCATGCGATCTTTGCTCATCGAAGAGGGTGATCGCTTGATGCTGGTGGATACTGGAATTGGCAACAAGCAGAGCGAAAAGTTTTTCAGCCATTATTACCTGCACGGAGACGACAGCTTGGATAGCAGCTTAAAAAAGCTCGGCTTTCACCGCGACGACATCACGGATGTTTTCTTGACGCATTTGCATTTCGATCATTGTGGCGGCGCCATCGAATACGATTCGAGCAAGGACGCCTTTCGGCCTGCCTTCAAGAACGCCCGCTTTTGGAGCAATAAAGACCATTGGAAGTGGGCTACAGAACCCAATCCTCGAGAAAAAGCTTCGTTCTTAAAAGAGAACATTCTACCCATCGAGGAAAGCGGAATGCTGAACTGGATCCACGTTGATGGCCATCGAAATACGAGCATTTACGATGGCATCGAAATCTTCTTCGCCGACGGTCATACTGACAAGCAGATGATTCCGATCATCGATTACAAAGGCAAGAAGGTCGCGTTCATGGCGGATTTACTTCCGAGTGTTGGGCACATTCCCCTCCCCTACGTTATGGGATATGATACCCGCCCGTTGTTAACCATGGCAGAGAAAAAAAGCTTTTTAGAAGAGGCAGCTGATAACGAGTACATCCTCTTCCTAGAACACGATTCTGTCAACGAATGCTGCACTGTGAAGCATACGGAAAAGGGCGTGCGGCTGAAGGAAACGATGAGCTTCTCAGCGATTTAAGCTCACTCCTATCAATTGGAGTTATCAGCGCTAAGCACGCAGTTCACGGTAAATTGATCGGCTACCACTCCTCCCGGTATTAGGATAGATGATGCACCTTCATAAGCCTCGCATTCCGTATCCGCCAACTCCTCTTTGGTTGAGGCAATAGAAAGGGTGGTATCATAATCCAGTGAAATACCCGCAGTATCTGGGCCGTCGACAGTACAGTTGCAGACATATTCCTTCTCATCGCAAGAAACAAGGCAGACCGCAACCACAAATGCAACAGCTCCAATCAATCGATACGTATTCTTCATGGAACAAATAAAGCGAAATTCAATCGTTCAGTCGCAATGCTAGGATCAAAGCCCCTTCGCTCAGGTCGTGTACAGGTATGCCCTCGTTTTGCGCCCGCCCCTTCCAGAATGAGCGGGCCGGGGGGTCCAATGTAGCCGATAGGACCAATTGATTGGGAGATGCCAACGCCAATACCTCATCGGGAGATTGCGCCGTACGTGCCTTAATCCACAGTACATCTACCTCCATCGAATCCATTATGCGGGTAGACTGATCTAATCCCAAAACCCAGCACTCCGCAGCCCGAATACAGCCTGCTCCATCATCAACCATAAAATCCACCTCCGCACCCCAAGTGTACAAATGGGGCCCAATGTCGAACTGAAAGGCAGGATCCTTTGGGCGCAAGACCGAGTCAGAAATGCAAACCAACCGGCGTCCGCGCACCCAGGCCATAGCATCGTATTTCGCTGAACTGTAGAATACGATCTGCTGGCCTTGTCGGCGATCAATCTCCTCTCGCACCCCAAGCGCCTGTAGTCCAATCAAGCTGATCAGGGAAAAAATCAACAAATAGTAGTATTTTATGAGCAGAAAGGAAACCGATAAGAATAGGAAGAGGTAAAGCATCACTACCTCTGGAACGGATAGGTCAAATCCTTCGGTTGATGCAAAAGGCAGTGAAGCAATCCATTCCGTAGCGTCATTCAACAACCGCAATAAGAGGTTGAGGCCCCAAGTGATCGGTTCAGCCAAAGGTTTGAACCAACTGACAGCCAGCAATGCAATTCCAGCAGGAAGGATGACCGACGCCGCAGGAATGACCAATAGGTTGGTCAGCAAGAAGTAGTTCGGGAATTGATGAAAGTAGTACAGCGCGATGGGGGCGGTCGCGAGTTGTGCAGCGATGGATACGGACATCAAGGACCACGTCCACTGCAGTATCGCACGCTTCGGGCGCCACCAGCCGTTGATCTTGGGCTGCAACAACACTATGCCTGTTACGGCGAGGTAGGACAATTGAAAGCCGACGTCAACCAATAAGAACGGATCGACGCACAACAGAAAGAAAGCACTCGCTACAAGAGTATTGAGCACGTGTCCTTTGCGATTCAATTGCTCTCGGCACGCGAGAAAGGTGAACATGGTCGCAGACCGAGACACCGAAGCCGAGAGGCCGGTGAGGGCGGCATATCCCCACAAGACGAGTACAGATATAACTGCCACCCAAGCGGCACCGCCATTTAAGCGCAGCAAGGGTTTGAGGGCAAAAGAAAGGAGCAGGTAAACGATTCCAACATGCAAGCCACTCACGGCCAGCACGTGCATAGCTCCTGCCTTCGCAAAGGCATCGACTTGTGAACGATCCAGGTCTTGTTTTGACCCGAGCAGCAAGGCCGAGAGGACCGCGTGTTCCTTTTCGCCCATTCCAAGCATGCTGAGTCTGTGAACGGCCTGCTGCTGCCAGCCGCGTATCTGCCGAAACCAACCTCCCCCCATCCTGATCCGCTTCCAATCTGAAGATCGCGCATAGATCTGATGATGCACTTGCTTCATTCGCATGTATGCACGGTAATCAAATCCTCCAGGATTCTTAGGTCCCTCCATCTCGACACACCTCGCGTGGATCATCAGCTCATCTCCAATGTGCAGCGCGCGAGCTGCACTGTCCTTTTGCAAGTAGACCAGCACTTTGCCTTGAGTAGGTGTCCATTCACCTTGGTTGATTGCCGCATCTACGCGGGCAATAAACTTCATGGTTCTCTCTTTTTCTTGGGGCAACTCATCCACCCCTACTTTTAGGAAGGTTGCGTCGGATGCGCTCAGGCAGTTTTCAAAATGCGCTTCAAAAAGTCGTTCGACGCGAGTACAAGTCAACCCGTAGCCGATGGAGACAAAGGCAAGCATGAGGATGGTTCCAGATGCAATGGGTTGGAGACGAAGTAAAAGGGCCAGTGACAACGCTACTGCAGTGCCGATGCTGATCCAAAGGGCGAGCTCTGATGGAAATAAGCTGGCGAGAGCTATTCCGATGACAGTAGGCGACAACAGCCGAATGAGTGGAACCTTCTCCCAAACGTATTTGATTTGATTTCTCAAGCCGTGAACATGCAAGGCAAGCATTTTCGGCGAAAGGTTGGAAAGAGGTTGGTAGAACCGATGTCACATCTTCATCAAGTACATACGTCTAAAAATGAATTCTGAAAATCTAACCGAGTAACGAGCTGCTTCTTGCGGTTTTCGGTTGTTAGGTTGCCGCCTAGTTACAGTCAGCTGCGGTAATTTCAAGGGAAGGCCAATGGACAGGAGCATCCACCACAATATCTGTGGCAAGTAATTGTGCATTGGGAAACTGCTGCTGCAGATCAGCCCAGATCAACACCTTCCATTTAAAAACCGGATATTCCCGAAGCGGTGCTCCTTGCATTGGACCTGCTAATGCATCATCGGCAAAGGGCCACCACAAGCTCTCTGTTTCGCGGTCCCACAAGACAAAGGCCTGCACTCCATCCATTACCTGATCTTCGTAATAGGTGTAGCCACTGAGCGCAAACGTTAGCTCTTCACCACAATAGGTGCGCGAATAGACGATTGGCAATTCTGCCAACACGCAATAGGCAACCAAGATTGGGTCGCCATTCAACGTATCATTCACAACCTCGTGCTTGACCATCAATTCCAAAGAATAGGCTTTGGACTTTCCTCCACCGTATACAACTATAAATGCATCCTCGGTGTCATATCGAAAAGCATCCTGCTCCATAGAGGTATACCTTGGTTCGTAAACAGCAGAGAAATGCTCACGACAAAAACAAAAACCCAAGTTACAAGCCTCTAACTCCCATCCGGAAACGTCAAAGTGCTGGGAATCAGCATCTCCTCCACTCAGACGCAATGTTCCATCTGAATCCTTGAACAGGATGTCTTCAAATTGAGTGGAGTCACAGGAAGCATCTAATTCGGGTGAGGTGAGCTCGTGCAATGACCCTTGCTTAGAAGATACTGACTCCTTTTTGCACGCTCCGAAAAAGCATAGCATTCCAGCCGATAGGATGAGCAATCGCAGGTTCATACTTAGATGAAGATCACAGCTTTGATTCCTTACGGTTTAGAAGTGGCAGCGCGAAAACCACTCCACCGAATAGCCATCAGCAACGCCAACAACTGAACAGTAGGCAAGAGTCTCACCTGGAGGCGCTCATACACATTGGCCAGCACTCCCGTGATGGCTGCGTTGAAGAGGTAGGCAGAAAGAAAAACGATGAGCAGTATTGCCAATTCGGTACTGAGTTGACGTTTCAAAACCGCCCAAGTGATCATACCGATACTGAGGAAAAGGCTGAGGTAATTGATCCAGCGAAAGAAGTCTAAAGGTAGCGCGTCTCCCTTGTTCTGCACGCTGGTGAGGTATTCATTCAATTCTTGCTTGAAGTGACTCTTCATCGGCCAGTACGGGGGTGTGCCTTCTCCGTATGCGTATTGCAAGCCACTCCCGATTTCTATTTGAAACATCTGTTTGACCGTCGCTTTTACCGAGGCGAAAATCAGCCATTTGACGTACCTAGGTTGGGTGAGAAAATCATGGACAATCGGGGCATACTCCGCATTGGCTCCTGCCCACCCTTTTGGATGCTGTTGCACCGGCCCTTCTGGATCCCAGAGGTAACCATAGGTCTCGCGTGGAAGATGGTCCTTGATTTCGCAGAGGTTTGTTTCCAAGTCCTCGCACTGTTCATCCAAGTAGAACTTGAGGATCCCCATCTCGCCGAGGTTTGCGGTAATAAAGGCATTGGAAGCAAGACTCAATCGAAAACCCAACCCGTGTGCTGCATTAAAGGAACAGGTAAGCATAAAGGCGGTAACCAAAGGCAGTGTAGCCGTTACCCATTGCGCCTTAGAGAAATGGAAGCGTTCCCACTTTCCAATCCACCCCACAGCGAACACCGTCATCAGAATGAGCAATAAAAGGGGAATATGACTCAAGTGGGTAAGCAGGGCTGCCGTGAGCACCAGGCCGTATCCGATGCCTCGTGCGATACTGATGCGCTCGCTGATCAGAACTAGACCAAGGGACAAGACCAAAATCAAGCTCCAAACGTCGGGCATCAACTGAGAAGCATACCATGGCATGGCCGAAGCAAAGCTCAGGAGCAAGACAGAGAGCAAATGCTCCCATTTTACATCAGGTCTTTTAAGCACGGCTTGAAGCAGCTTGTAAAGCAAGTAAGTCAGCACGATGCCCTGAAGCAAGATGAGCGGCCAATTGGAAACCATCCACCCCGTCCACTTAATCAACAAAGGATAGCCAAATGCCCGGTGAAAGCTAGGTTCTAGGTTCACCGCCATTTCCATGTAGGCGCCGCTGTCAAAATACATCAACGGATATCGATTATAAAGAGCAGGGGCAATGACGACCAGTGACGTGATCAAAAAATAGAAAGCACGAAGGAGAATCGGAACGATGCGCTTCATGGGATCACTTTTGGAGGTAACGTTCTCGGATCACACCAGTATGGTGCAGCGTGTGACCAGCATTGATATAAAACAAGGCGCTGACTTGAATGCGGTTCCCGCTTGCGATGCCAACGCGTTCCAACTGTGCATCTGAAAAGGTTTGGTAGAGTAAAATCGTGCTGGCACGGACTGCATTGAAGAACGCCATCAAATCCGAGCCTGAAAGCTTTCTTTCATCCGCTGTTGCGGCATAAGCGTTTTCATCAAAGCCTGCCAAGTGCTGTGAGGTTTCTTCCCGACCGATGCGGAGTGCGCGGTAATTGAAAATCATTTCTGTATCGATCAAATGCTGAACGACCTGTCGAACAGACCACTTTCCTGGGGCGTACCAGTGTTCCAGCTGCTCCTCTGTCATGGGAGAAATCAGCGCGTTGAGTTCCTCGCCTGAGCGCTTCAGCTCTGCCTGCAGATCATCGGATTGCAAATGTCCCAAGTAAGTATCAAAATAGGCTGATCGCGTAAGTGCATCGAGTGCTGATAGCATGGGCCAAGGGTTTTTACGAAGATGTGAAAAATAAAAAGCGGCCTAAGCCGCTTTTTCCCCTTAAACTTTCTTTCGAATAGTTTACCACTAACAAGGACTGTTTACGCGAGTGGTTTCAAAAGGTTTCAAAAAATTTACTCAAAGGTTGATTTTTTTATCGGAGGGGTACTTTACGTCGTACTTAAACTGCAGCGTTTCGGTAGAACTTCCGAGTACAATCTTGGTCCAGCGCAGCTTTCCGGTGGCAGCGTCGCGCTTCGCATTGCCAACTTCTTGCACGGTAATTTCAATGTCTTTATCAGAAGATATAGGCACTTGATCTTCAATCACGAGTTGGATCTTGGTTGACTTGGTATTTCGCACCGTTATCATGATCCCCAACGATTGCTTGGTGCTATTCCCCATCTTTTTAGTAGCACTGAATTCCTTTATCTTCTCTCGCTTGATCACAATGCTCTGATCCCTACCGAGGGATAGGTCTAAGGTATCCTGCAATGCCGACGGATCTATAAAGGTCTGTCCTACGTAGGTATTGCTCAAGAAGAGGTTCGCCTGTCCAGGCAAAAGGTCGTACTGTTCAAAACCCGCGACTCGTGCTATGAGAAAAGCAGTGGGATCCATCTTCGGTGCTGCGTAGTATTCATATTTCGCTGGTACCGTGAATACGTCGATGTTGATCACCTGCGGCTTTCCATTGGACGGAACGTTATGCTTGGTGTTGATTTTAAACTGGGTAACCGCATCATTCGCTGGATATTCAACGGTGTATGAATCATCTCTCTTTCCTTGGGACATGGCGGATGGCATGGCCACTTCGTCGGCTTGCACTTCCATTGTATTACTGTACAATCTTGCCTCTCTCAGTAAAACGGGATCCTCCATGAAATACAAACGCCAAGGATGAATCTCTGGCTTGGTTCCGCTGAGGTTTGGATTGGCATTGGTAAGGGTGAGGATTACATCGCTCCAATCAATGCCCGTATTTTGGTACACCTTTGCGTTATAGGAAACTTGCAATGGGCGATCCACTTCAGACACATTCACATTGTAAGCGGGGGTCCATCCTGCATTGCGCACCATGTAACTAAGGATGAAATTCGCGTTGGCATTGGCGGGTACCTGTACCTCTACCAATATTTCGCCCGTTGAGCGATTCAGTCTTGAGTTGTGTTCATTGAGCTGAGCCTTTATCCGTTGAATACTCTTTTTCAATCCTTCCTGTTTCGACTGTAGTTCCATCTCTTTCAACATGACATCCGACAATCGATCCCGATAAAAATCGGACAGATCCTCCAAGTCCTCGATCACAAATTCCGAATGCTCCCAACCCACCTTTTGGTTGGTCAAGATCATCTTTCGTTCCTCGTCATATACTCCGAGCATGTTTTGATTGAACTGCTGATCGAATTCGTATGTTGCCAGACTATCTTCCAGCTGTCGTACGGCCTTTGGTTTATCGCTTTGTTTGAGATGGTTCACTCCGGACGAAACGCTCAATACCGAAATGGAACCTCCCGCTGAAACGCCGATGCTCGCAGGGTCAAGTTCTGAGGCCAATCCCGTAAACGTCAGCATCTGCCTTCCTGTAGAAAGAAATTTACTAGCTGTGCGCTCAATCTGAGCTCCTCTAGGATATACGGTAACCGAGGTAACGTTTGACGAAATCTCAACCCCTACCTGGCCGTGCAGGATCGTACTAGAAAGAAGCGCAATTAAAAGAAGTGACTTGTGCATTTCGAATGGTTAGTCGCGGCTTCCTCCGAAGGCCATGATGAAGTATAGCAGCTGAGTGATGGCCGCTAAGGTAGCTACAACGTATGTACTCGCTGCCCACTGCAAAGCATTCTTCGCCTTTGCGTGTTCTTCGCCTTGGGTCACTTTGCTCATATTAAGCCACTGCAAGGCCCTCGCTGAAGCGTCGAATTCAACGGGCAAAGTGATTAAACTGAAGAGGGTGATCACGGCTTGAGCAACAATGACCAGCATGAACATCTGAGGCATCAGGCCGAATACTGCCCCACCCAGAATGGCGACGATGAAGATCACGTTCATCAATTTGGAGCTCAAGTTCACCATGGGCACCATGGCAGAACGGAACGAAAGCATTGCATAGGCAGTAGCGTGTTGCACTGCATGTCCAGTCTCGTGTGCGGCAACGGCAGCAGCTGCTACGTTCCTGCCATGAAAGACTGCCCTGCTGAGGTTAATCGTCTTCGTTTTGGGATTGTAGTGATCGGTAAGCTCGCCTTCTACAGATAATACTTTGACATCGTGAATGTTGTAGTCACGCAACATCTTTTCCGCGATTTCTGCACCTGATAAACCGCTTGACGTCGGAACCTCTGTGTATGCACGAAAACGATTCTTCAAACGACTGCTAACAGACCAGCTAAGGATACCGAAGCCTATTAATATGATCCAATACATGTTTTAAAATTTGATAGAAGAAGCACAAGGTACATGCCGATTTGCATCATCCGCAATGTTGGCATGAAAAAAGCCCCTCCAAAAGGAGAGGCTTTCATAATGTCATGTTTTCAAGCCCTTACTTGACTATCACTCGGTCAAAGTGATCGCCTTTGTCAGTCTTGAGCTGAACCATATATACACCCGCTGGCATCTCTGTAACGTCGATGTTGATCAAGTCACGCGATGTATAGTTGGTATGAAGTACTTCCTTACCCAACAAATCCGTAAAAATGACCTCGACATCAGCAGACTCAGATAGCTTGATGTTCAAGCGATCTTTTGCTGGATTTGGATACATCTCAAACGCGATGTTTTCTACTTCATCTACTCCAATTGCCCAAGTACTAGGTGGGTAGTAGACAGGAGCATCAGTACCGTAACCAATGGTCAACTCGCCTTCTTGCCAAGTCTTCTGACCATTGATGTAAAGCAAATCTTCTGGATCTTCAGGATTCTCCATCCAAAGCGTGCTCATGATGTGAAGATCTTCCCAATTCCACTCGGCCTCGACTTCAATGAAATACTTTTTGGTAATCTCATCGCCAGAAGCTGCCGATCCAACCAAAATGTAATTGGTCGAATCTTTCAAAGGAGAAAATCCCTTGCGCACGACCATGTGATGAGGCACATCATCATCGTGTCCGCTTTGTTCTTCTACCACGTGATCCTCTACCATGAAAACGTCCAGAACAAAAGAGCCATCCATGTTCTCAAAGAACTTGGTCTTCACTTCGATGACAATGGTGTCGGCATTCACCCATTCGATAGCGTAGGCAGGAACTGCCACAATAGGAGCCGAAATGAAGGTGTCGACAATCGCAGTAGCGGAAGCTACTGCCGTACCTTGATCAAGGCCGTTTCCAGCGAAATTTGGTGTGCCTGAGTAACCGATTTCATCGGCTAACTTTTCTGCCTCTTCGTTGTAAAGCTTACTCGACGAAGGAGCATACATTGAAACCACGATGTGGTCTTCACTGTGCGTTTCAATCAAGCCTTCCATTGCTTCCCATCCCCATGTTCCACAAGGATTACACCACGTAGCGGTAATTTTGGTGACCATTCCAATGTTCTCTTCAGGAACCATCCATTCGCTTTGAGCGATGATGTTGCCCATGAAAAAGGTGGAAAGTACTAGCGCGTAGATTTTTTTCATATCACTTGTTTAGTGTCCGTTTTGAGATGCTTTTCATCCAAGTTTAACAAATATAGAAATACTTAGGTTCGTTCTGTAGCCACAGAACTTCAGATATTAACAATCAAGGAATTAAAGCGATACACGATTGAACTCTCAAAACCATCAATCTATTGCTTAATGAGTCGACCGAAGCGTTCAAAATCTGTTCCTTTCACATGGACGATGTATAAACCTGGCAATAACCCACTACCTGAAATAGCCGCTTTTTGGGTGCCTGTAGACAGTTCTTGGGTGTATATATGCTTCGCCAAACGCCCGTCCATCGAGTACACGTCCACCGACACCTTTTGAGATGTTGGAACGGTAAATTCCAATACTCCTAACGCATCCATTGGATTGGGGTAAAACTTCAACTCGGATTCGATTTGAACCTCCTCAACTGCTGTTGGCCAGTAGTTTGGATTGTTTACACTGTTGGGATTGTCTGCATTATCGGGATGGTTCGGGTCCGATTCATCTGAAGAATCATACTCGGTAAACTGGTCTGCTTTCGCTGCGTTGATCACATTGTTTTCGGTGACGCTGGTTTGGCCACCCCAATTGGCAACAAATCCAACGACGCGCAACTCAGAGATATTGACTCCGCTCGGGACATTAAACGTGAATGCACGGGTAAATCGCGCTCCGTTACCAATCTCATTTGGAATGATATTCTCAACGCCACTGGCTCCTCCAGGATTACCGAATGCCAAGTCCATGTGGGTAAAATTATAGGCCGTGTCATTGGTATCAGGAAGTACAGCGCAACCGGCCGTATTCGTATCGACCAACTGATCGGCCTGTAAACCATCCCTGAGGATGTAACAGAAGAACCTGTAGTCGGCCAACTCAATCACTTCTTTCTTGAAATCAATCTGAACACGTGCATAAATCTCTTTGGTGGCAGGATCATACAACACCTCTGGCATAGTAACTAAACCTATGGAGGTGCGGTTCAAGCGAGCGGCAATGGTGTCAGCCCAGTTCTCGATGGTAACACTGATCATGTTGGTGCCGTTGTAGCTCACCCGGTCTATTAAACCACGGGCAAATGCATTGACGCCTAGCGCATCCGACCAATTGTTAGACACATCATTGTACAAGGGGTCTCCTCCGTTGATTACATTGTCTGTGTGGTAAGAGATCACTGCAACATCATCTGGATACATCGCCTTGATGGATTCCTTCTCACACACCACCGAAGATGTGTTGATGTCCCAGGTAGACTCCGTCACTTCAAGCAGCACCGTGCGGGGCGCCTGAGCGAATGCTGCCGTAGACAAAAGGATGAATGCCGCTAAGAATGTGCTTAAATGTCTCATGTTGCGTTTACTAGAATTTGGTCGTGAATTTAATACATTTTCAACACCGCGTTTTCTAGATTCGCAACCAAACCTCAAAAGCTGGATATGTCTAAACGACCATTGATCTTAGTTACAAACGATGATGGATACCATGCTCCCGGTATCAAAGCCTTGACCGAGGTGGCCTTGGAATTCGGCGACGTGATCAAAATTGCTCCAGATAAACCACAAAGCGGCATGGGGCATGCCATCACGATTAATTCTACCCTGCGCATGGAGAAAATGCCGGTAGATGGTGCATATCAAGGTTACCAATGCACAGGCACTCCCGTGGATTGCGTTAAAATCGCCTTGGATGTAATCCTAGACAGGGCACCAGACCTGATTGTTTCTGGCATCAACCACGGCTCAAATGCTAGCATCAACGTCATCTATTCTGGTACCATGAGTGCGGCACTTGAAGGATACATTGAGGGCGTACCTTCCATAGGTTTTTCTTTAATGGACCACAGTTTAGAAGCCGATTTCGAGGCAGCGAAGCATTACGTGAGAGAAATGATCGCATTGGTGTTGTCTAAAGACAAAATGAACTTCTGCCTAAACGTCAACATTCCAAGACTACCCCTGGAGATGATCAAGGGCATTCGATTTTGCCGGCAGGCCCATGCCAAATGGGTAGAAGAGTTCGATCAACGGCAAGATCCATCAGGAAAAGATTATTATTGGCTGACTGGCCATTTCCAACCGTATGAAGAACACGCAGAAGACACTGACCTCCACGCTCTCCAGAATGGGTACGTCTCTGTGGTTCCAGTATCTTACGACCTTACCCATCATGACATCTTGAGCAAAATCAAAGCATGGAAGGCCTGAACGTTAAATTGGATCGCATGTGGATAGGACTTTTGTTAGGGTTGATCGGTCCTGTTTTTGGGTTTCTAGTATTCTACCTTCTTACCTCAACCCATATGCCGCTGGAAAATTTCATTCGCTTCATCAAGAATTCTTCCAGCACGCACAGCGCCATCATTTCGGTTAGCCTCATTTTCAATCTCGTGTTCTTTTTTATTGGAACACGATTTAATATGCTTCGCCTTGCTCAAGGTGTGATTGGAGGAACTTTGCTGTACGCACCCTTCATCATCTATTTCAAATATGTCTCATAGGATTTTCATCATTACTGGTGAACCCAGTGGAGATTTGCACGGAAGCAATCTCGTCAAGGAACTGCTGGGGCAAGACCCAGACTTGACGATTGCTTGTTGGGGTGGTGACCGCATGAGCTCTGCCGGAGCCGAAGTGCTAAAACACATCGATGAACTCGCCTTCATGGGTTTTGTTGAAGTTGCGGCCAATTTAAGGACCATCCTTAAAAATTTCGACCTCTGCGTTGAGCACATCCAAGCATTTCAGCCCGACTTGGTGGTACTGATGGACTATCCTGGATTCAACCTCCGCATGGCAAAGCGGGTCAAAAAAAATGGGCATTCCTGTCGCTTACTACATCTCTCCTCAAATTTGGGCGTGGAAAGAATCCAGGGTAGAGAAGGTAAAGCGGTATGTCGATCACGTTTTCGTTATCCTACCCTTTGAAAAAGCCTTTTATGAAAAACACGGCGTTCCTGCTGAATTCGTGGGCCATCCCCTGCTCGACGAGATCAAACACATCGAAGTGGACGCCCCCTTGTTTCGCAAGCAACACGGCTTGAGCGACCGACCGATCATTGCACTCCTGCCCGGAAGTCGCAAACAAGAAATCAGCCTATTACTAGATCCGAGCGCGCAGATTATAGCATCCTTTCCATCCCATCAATTCGTGGTATCGAAAGTTGCATGGCAACCCGAAACACTCTACCACAGTCTTCCTGATGATGTTGTCTTATTAGAAGGCAGCACCTACGATTTACTTGCGCTTTCTGAAGCCGCCATTGTCACTTCCGGTACGGCGACATTAGAAACTGCGTTGATTGGAACGCCACAAGTAGTCGTATATAAGGCTAACCCTATCAGTGTGATCATCGCACGCTGGTTGGTGAAAGTCAAGTTCATCAGCTTGGTCAACCTCATCATGGACCAAGAAGTTGTCAAAGAACTCATCCAAGCTGAGGTAAACTCCACCAACCTCATCCGCGAGTTGAGCAATGTAATTGAGGGGGGTAAACGCCGCGAAGCCGTGCTCTCTTCCTATGCCCTGCTTAAGGAAAAGCTCGGACAGAAAGGTGCCTCCCGCTTTGTCGCAAACCGATTGTTGAAAATCATTGCCGGCTGACGCCTTTGCCAAATTGGGAGCCGGTATTTTTGTCCAGTATGCGAGGATTTCTCATTGTACTTCTTGTAGCTTGTGGCTTGGGGGCTTCAGCGTCCGATAAAGTGCTCAACATTGGGCTGTTTTGGAACAATGAACCCAGCGAAGTAACGGTTCAAACGAGCCTTGGCAACTACTCCATCTATGGCAATGGCAAGCTGATCCTCGACCTCAAAGAGAGCACCATTGTTCGCATCCTCAACCAGGATGGGTTGATCCAGGTACGGACCATTACGCAAGACCTCGGCACGTTTTACAATGTAGAAATCAAGCGCACGGTTTGGGGAAGCAGCTTAAAAATTCAACCCAAAGGCGATAAAGAGCTGCACGAATACAACGACAATTTCATTTTCAAACCCTTCCAAGGCAAGCTGCGCATCGTGAATGAAGTGTACATCGAGCATTACGTCGCGGGTGTGATCGAGGGAGAAGCGGGCATCAAAGAGCCCAAAGAATACTACAAAGTGCAGGCTGTGATTTGCCGCACCTATGCACTGAACAACAGAAGAAGACACGAAGCCGAAGGGTTTCAGCTTTGCGACAAAGTGCATTGCCAAGTGTACCATCGCCGGAGCATGAACAATCCAGACATCGTCAAAGGCACCCAAGAGACCATTGGGATCGTGATTGTCGACAGTGATATTAACCTGGTGACGGCAGCCTTCCATAGCAATTGTGGGGGCTACACCTGCAACAGTGAGGACGTCTGGAGCGGCTACCTGAATTACTTAAGGGCGCGCGAAGACGAACATTGTCTACAAGAAAATCATTCCTATTGGCGCACAGCATTGACGAAAGACAAGTGGTTGAATTACTTGAGCGTAACGCATGGCTATCCTGTGTATGAGCCTGCCGCGCGAGACATCGCTTTGGAGTATTGTCCAGATGAACGGCAGCACTACTTGAACCCTTCAGGATTTCGTGTTCCCTTCAAACGTATTCGATATGATTTGGGACTTCAAAGTGCATTTTTCTCCGTCGACACGGTTCAAGATTCCGTCATTCTAGAAGGGCATGGATACGGCCACGGCGTTGGCTTATGCCAAGAAGGAGCCATGAATATGGCGAAGAGCGGACAACCCTATGATGACATCCTACACTATTATTATCGTGAGGTACACTTGGTGAACTTGAGCGTCATCGATTTTTTCCGAGCAAATTGATTGAATAGTATGCGGCCGAATACGAACAAGCCTATCTATGGTTGCCAGAATCAAAGGTTTATGAATTTCTATGATTTACTAACCTCTCTTAGCGCATCCTTATTGGTCAGAGTTCTAAATTCGCGCCTTTCCTTCATGAACAATTGAGAACGACCTTAGCATGAATTACAAGAAGTGGAACAACCTTCTCGGCTGGCTGGTCTTTGCCATCGCTGCATTTACCTATATCAGTACCGTTGAACCCACCGCCAGTTTTTGGGACTGTGGTGAATACATAGCAACTTCATATCGCCTCGAGGTAGGTCACCCACCGGGCGCACCTACATTTCTTCTCGTAGGTCGACTCTTCTCCATGTTTGCTGCTCCTGAGAATGTAGCCTACATGGTGAACCTCATCTCGGCCCTGTCGAGTGCGTTCACGATTCTATTTCTTTTTTGGACCATCACCGCATTGGCCAAGAAACTCTTCACCCTTAAGACAGGGGAAGACGAGCTTTCTAAAGGCGACATGGTAGGTACGCTCGGCGCGGCCATTATCGGCAGTCTGGCTTATACCTGGTCGGATACTTTTTGGTTCTCCGCCACGGAGGGTGAAGTTTACGCTCTATCCTCTCTGATGACCGCTATTTCCTTTTGGGCCATCCTTAAATGGGAATCGAAAGCCCACGAGCCGAAGGCAGACAGATGGATCATTCTCATTGCATACTTGATTGGACTCTCGATCGGAATCCACCTGTTGAACTTGCTTGCCATCCCAGCGATAGCCTACGTGATCTACTTTAAAAAATTCAAGCCAAACCTGAAAGGAATGCTCATCGCAGGAGCCCTGGGCGTCGTAACCTTGGGAGGCATCCAAAGCGTGGTTATTCCTGGCATTGTGGATTGGGCCGCTGGATTTGAGTTTGTCATGGTCAATAGATTCGGACTTCCATTTCACTTAGGTTCAGTCATCTTTATGATCCTGTTGCTCGGCGCGATTGTTTACGGAATCGCCTATACCATCAAGACACACCGTCCCGTATGGAATACAGCCCTGCTCTCACTCTTGGTCATCATGATCGGTTATTCCTCGTTTGTATTGATCCTCATTCGGTCGAATGCCAATACACCTATCGATGAAAACAATCCTGAAAACTTGGTAAACCTGCTTTCCTACCTCAATCGAGAGCAATACGGAGATTTCCCATTGGCATATGGCCAGTACTTTAATTCTCCGCTAGACCGAGAAACACCTTATTTGGATGGCACTCCAGTCTACTATCCAAACCAGGAAACGGGCAAGTATGAAATTTCTGACGATCGAAAAAACTCCAAACCCAACTACGCGAGCGAATTCAAAGGGGTTTTCCCACGTATGTGGAGCCCGAAAAAGAACCACGTCAGGGCGTATAAGGAATGGTCAGATTTCAAAGGGAAACCGATCAAGTTCAGAGATGCTCGCGGTCAGACGACCACCATCCGAAAACCGACATTTGGAGAGAACATCTCTTACTTCATGAAGTATCAAGTAGGATGGATGTATTTCCGATATTTCATGTGGAACTTCTCGGGTAGACAGAACGACACCCAAGGCCACGGCAATTTCATGGATGGCAACTGGATGACCGGTGTGGGCTTCATTGACGAGGCGCATGTCGGAAACCAAGCCGAACTCCCCTCCTACCTCGAGGGACAAAAAGCACGTAATTTTTACCTCGCTATTCCGCTGATACTAGGGTTGCTGGGAATGATCTTCCACTTCCGAAGCGATTCACAGACGGCTTGGGTAGTGCTGCTCTTATTCTTCTTTACCGGTCTGGCAATTGTACTCTACCTCAACCAGTATCCTTTCCAACCACGGGAGCGAGATTATGCCTACGCAGGATCCTTCTACGCCTTTGCAATTTGGATTGGGTTCGGGGTGCTAGCGCTGTACGATGCAGCGCGCAACCTGACGGTCAAAGATCTAGGAATGACGATTGCCTATACGGCAGGAGGCTCAATTGGTTTGATCCTGGTAGGAACGCTCTTCGGAGGCAACACATCCTTTGCATACTTGATGTTCTACATCGCCATCGTGAGCTCCGTTTTGTTGGCGGTCATGTATGGAATAGGTCAAGTGATCAAGGATCAGAAGCTCCAGGCGGGACTTGCCACCGTGCTCTGCTTATCCGGTCCCATCTTGATGGCGAAGGAAGGATGGGACGACCATGACCGATCCAACCGATACACTGCGCGAGCGATCGCCAAGAACTACTTGGACTCGTGTGAGAAGGATGCCATATTGTTCACGAACGGAGACAACGACACCTTCCCGTTGTGGTATTTGCAGGAGGTAGAGGGATATAGGACAGACGTACGTATTGTGAACCTCACCCTTGCGAGTACGGAATGGTTCATCGACATGATCAGAAGACAGGCCTACGAAGGAAAGCCCATTCAGCTGAGTATGGAGAAGGACGATTACCGCCAAGGAACGCGTGACTATGTCCCGATCGTGGAGCGCAAGAAGTCTGACGCACACATCAATGTATCAGACCTTGTATCCTTTGTGCTCGACGAGCAGAACCAGGAAATGTTTGGCCAAGGTCAAAAAATGAACTACTTCCCTACCCGGAATTTCAGGGTGCCGGTGGATTCCGCAACCGTTGTGAGTAATGGTACCGTGGGTCCGGAGTACGCCAACCGAGTGGTAGATGCCATTGAATGGGAAGTGGGTGGACAGTACGTCCTGAAGAGTGAATTGGTGATGCTCGACATCCTCGCCAACAACAATTGGGAACGTCCGATCTATTACGCCAACACCATGCCTAAGAGCAGCTACTTCGGCTTAGAAGAGTATATGCAACACGAAGGCTTCACCTATCGACTGGTTCCTTACAAGGTGAAAGATGACCGCAATCAATTCGGTTACTTCGGAGAGGTGAAAACCGACATCATGTACACGAATATGATGGAAGAATTTGCTTTTGGAAACATGGAAGACCCAGGCGTATTCTTGGATGAGAACAACCTGAGATTCGTGACCAATCTGCGCTTGAATTTCTCCCGTCTTGCAGATGCGTTAGTCAAGGAAGGCGACAATGAGCGCGCTGAAGCTGTCTTGGATAAGTGCATGGCCATGACCGTTACCGTGAACACTCCCAAAGATGTGACGCTCATACAGGTGACCGAGTCGTACTTCCAAGTTGGCAACAACGAGAAAGGCATGGGGCTGGCCAAAATGCTTGGCGACAACTACATGGAGCACTTGCGCTACTACGCTTCATTGGATCGGAAGTACACCACTTCCGTGAACCGTGAAGTGAATCAAGCCTTTGCTGTAATTCAGCAACTTAAAAACCTGAGTAAGCGCTATAAAGTCACCGAAATGGACGAGTATATCGACCCGTTGGTGCAAGAAGCTGAAACGTACTATCAAACGCTGGTTGGAACGACACAGCAGCAACGTCAGTAAGCACATCGCAATGATTTCAAAAAAAGGGCCGGATTACCGGCCCTTTTTTTGGCGTCATCTCGAAACCCTTTCGATTAAAACCTCGTACGGACTATATATTCTGAAGTGAAAAATTACTTTTGAAGAGCAACATACCCTATTGTTAAATCATTAGAAAAATGAGCTTGACAATAGCTTTTTTTCCACTTGGTGTAGGCCTTGGGGTAAGTTTCATAACTGACCTAAAAGCTAACCTATGTCTCGGTTGTCGGTCTTGAGTGAATTTGTGCGCGGACAGATCTACTACAACCTTCCTGGAGACTATAAAGAAGGCATACTGGTATATGCGTTTGATGAGGATGGAAACACCGTAGACTCTACCTACACCGATGGAAAAGGAAACTTCACATTCAAGCGCCTCTCTCAATCCGAGAATTTCTCGATTCGAGTGATGGACGAGGACGATGAAGGATTGAAAGTAGCCCTGTTCAACTATGATGGCTCGTTTAAAGGCCTGCTCTTCTTGGATGAAAACATGTCGTTCCAATATTCCAAGATCATCCTCGAAGCAGCATCAGAACTTGAAGGAGAGTATGCCAAGGATCAAAGCCAGGGCCTATTGCGAGGTCAGATCTATCAAAAACTACCCGGAGACTATCACGAAGGATTAACCGTGTATGCATTTGATGCAGATGGAAACCTCATCGACGTTGCTGAAGTAGATGAGGAGGGCAATTTTGAATTCACCAAACTGACCAAAGAACAAGACTACCTGTTCAAATTCTCTGAAGAAGACACCGAATTCAACATTTCCTTGTTGGGCGCCGACGGAAAGGAATTCGACAAAGCCTACGCCACAGATGGGGAATGGAAGTACAGCAAGCTTCAATTAGACCAATACAAACTGCGTGCACTAGCAGCAAAAGACGACGGCACAGGGAGCAATGCGATGGACGACTACTTGAAGTCCACACGGAAACCACTTCCTATGGTTGGAGAGAATACCATGTCGTACGGATTTAGAAGTGCAGAAATTTCTGAAGCAGATCAAGCTCACCTCGATGCGCTGGTGCAGGTATACGAGGACAACCCCCAAGCGGTCATATCCATCCAATCTTACAGCGACCCTGCGGAAAGTACCGGAAATGGCTCCTACAGCGCACTTCGCTCCGCCGCAATTGCTCAATACCTGCATAGCAAAGGAGTTCCAGTCACAAACATGCAAGTCGCGAATTGGGAAGCACAAAAACAAATAGTAGATTGTTCGGTGCAGCCTTGCTCAGACGAAGAACGCAGCATGAATCGAAGGGCAAACGTCGAAATCCTCGCTCCCGAATTGATTCAACCAGCTCCAGATTTTGTTTTTGAGTACAATTTCAATCAATGGCGATTGGATCAAAATGCAGAAAATGTCGCTTTCCATTTGCTAAAAACACTCAAGGAAAATAGCGGTTCAGAAGTGCGTATCGAAGGATTTACAGACACCTGGGGCTCGTTCTCGAGCAACGATCGTATTTCAGAATTAAGGGCCAAAAACCTACAAAACCTTCTGATTTCCAAAGGCGTAGACGAAAGCAAAATCACCATGGAAAGCCATGGGGAGATCATACCGACTGGAGATTGCATTCTCTTTTATCCATGTCCAGTGAGTGCCAGAACACAGAACCACAGGGTTGAAGTCAGGCTCAAGTGATTTGCCTTAGCGCAGAAACTTTTCATAGTCTACTTAAAATATTCATAAATTGGCGCCTCGACAACGTGTTAGGACGGTTGCTTTAACGCCTACCTTTGCACCGACTCTATTGTGAAGAAGTTATTCCTGCTGATATCGATCGTATTTGGATTGACATTGATGTCTTATGGACAGACGTCGATGAACACGATGAACACGCGTGCGAAATTCAAATCGATGTACATCCTGAACTTTACGAAGTACACGGAATGGCCAGCGGCGTATAAGCAAGGTGATTTTGTGATAGGCGTTGTCAATGACGACGACCTCGCAAAGAACTTGGAAGCCATTTCCAAGACCAAAAAAATCAATAGCCAGAACCTCATTGTAAAGCGTTTCGCGAGTGCGGACCAAGTGACCAAGTGTCACCTGATCTATATCGCTGGTAAATCTGCTGGCGAAGTAGAACCCTACGCTGAGAAATCACGACAATTCAATTGCCTCATTGTAACCGAAGGAAATGGAATGATCAACGGCATTGCCGCGATCAATTTCGTTGTGGTAGGGGCACAATTAAAATATGAAATGAATAAGGCCCTGTTCAAATCGCAGGACCTTATCGTTAGTAACACGTTAGAAAATTTAGCAACGAAAGTGATTAATTAACCAAATGAAACGACTCGTAATCATAGCGGTTGTCTTGTTCATGATGATACCAGGAGGGCTAAGGGCTCAGCTCGATCCGGTGTCTTTAGCGCTGCGTGCGTATCAGAACAAAGACTTACCCAAAGCAAGGGAGCTCATTGAAATTGCCGTAGGCGATGACAATTTTAATGGAATCACCAAGACTTGGTATTTCCGTGGTTATATCTACAAAGACCTTTTCAAGGAGTCGAAGGACGTCAAGATCAAAAAGGAATCTTTTGGATACCGCGAAGATGCAATCGAGTCATATATGAAAGCCGTCGCTCTCGAGCCCCAAGGAGAGTTAGTTGAAGACTGCTTTAATTCATTGAAATATTTGTCATCGACGTTGTACAATGATGCAGCGTTCGCTCTCGACTCTAACAACTTCACGACTGCCCAGGAGTTGTTTGATCGCTATAAGGAGATCATCGCCATGACAAATCCTGATATGGATATGACGCCGCGTACGATAGAGTTTAACCTCTACAAAGCGTCTAAATACTCACAGCTCTTCGACAATCCTCGAGAAGGATACGACAAAGAAGAAATGGGACAACAGGTTATCGCTGTCTATAAAAAAGTGCTTAACCTGGATAGCAACAACATCAGTGCGAACTACAACATGGCTATTCACTTCTATAACCAAGGAGTAAATATCATCGAGAACATGGATTATGAGCAAGACTTTGAAACGCTTTTTATGATCCAAGCGCAGGTGATGGACCTATTTGGCGCGGCGCTGCCATACATGAAGAAAGCTTATAAACTCAATCCTTACAGAAAGGAAACGCTGGTAGGACTTTCCGGTATCTACTATGGTCTCAATGATATTGAGACTTCGGAGAGGTATCAGCAAGAGTTGAAGAAGTTGGACAGCAACCAATAAGTGCAGATCAATATGTTCTCACATTTCAGTATTGGACGGAAGATCAGTTTAGGCTTTGCGGTAGTGATCCTCTCTACGATTGTGGCATTCTATATTACGAACCGAACGTTCGTCAATAGCCAGAAAATCAACGAGGAGATTACCAATAACCATACTCCTTCCATCGCGAAACTTGAAGAGCTCAAGTTGATGATCGTACGATCAAAAATGCTCATCAATAACTGGGTATACCTGTCAAGTCCTCCCGAAAATGAAGACAAGGTGGCACTTAATCGTCTCACCATTTCAGAGTACCCTAAGCTCAAGATCGATATTGAAACGCTTGCCAAACAATGGCAAGACAGCACGAAGGCCAGTCTGGCGCCTCTCTTCGAAAACATTGAAATGCTTTGGTCAAACCATGATATCGTGAAGCAAACGCTCAGCGGTATGGAGTCGTACAATGACCCTTTCAATCAGTTCACGGCTAATTCGATGGTAGAAGATGGAGGAGACATCTACCTTTTGACGGATGATATTTTGACCATGCTCAACGTACTCATCGATCAGAAAAAGAATACCACTGAAATCATTACAGCAGAGATGATTGACTCCTTTCAAGGAGTACGCATGCTGATTAAAAACCTAGGAATCGGCCTCACGATAGCGGGCGTCATCATTGCATTCTTGACCACAAGAACGATCGTTTCGCCGGTTCGTAAGCTCCGATTAATCCTGTTAGATCTATCCAAGGGTATCTTCCCGAAAAGCTGGATCAACACCAGAGGTGATGAGATCGGTGAAATGGCGAATGCACTGGAAACCGTTGTAGCTGGACTTCAAAGCACGAAAGACTTCGCGATTGCCGTGGGTTCTGGTGGATACAATACAGAGTACACTCCCCTCTCCGACCAGGATGAACTAGGGCAATCACTCTTGGTGATGCGCAAGAACCTCAAGGAGTACAGCGAGGACATGGAAGAAAAAGTACGCGAAAGAACAGCCGAGGTCGTACGTCAAAAAGAAGAAATCGAGAAGCAGAGCGAGCAGATCGCCGAACTTTACGAGCAGGTAAAAGACAGTATCCTCTACGCCAAGCGCATCCAAGAGGCCATCTTGCCCTCTCGAGAAGAAATCAATGCTTCGTTGCAAAATAGCATGGTTCTTTTCCGACCAAAAGACATCGTGAGTGGCGACTTTTATTGGTTTACGGAGAAGCCAGACCGCGTTATCATCGCTGCTGCTGACTGCACTGGGCACGGAGTACCCGGAGCCCTCATGTCGATGATCGGATCCTCGTTGCTCAACGAGATCGTGAATGAAAAAGGGATCACGCAGCCCAACGAAATTTTGCTTGCGCTCAAGCATGGCGTCATCAAGGCGCTGAATAAGCACCCATCTTCCGACCAGACGAAGGATGGTATGGACATCGGTATTTGCTCCATTCCTAAGAAAGGGAATAAAATCGATTTCGCAGGTGCCAACAATCCATTATGGATGGTCCGCGACGGCGAAATCATCGACTTCCGTGGCGACCGTCAACCGGTTGGTATTTACGGTGACAACCTCGACACACCTTACACTAATCACACCATAGACATTCAGGATGGCGATAGCGTGTATATCTTCTCCGATGGCTACGCGGATCAGTTCGGCGGACCTAGAGGCAAGAAATTCAAGTACAGCCAATTCAAAAAGCTGTTGGTGCAGATCAACAATGAAACGATGGAGAGCCAGCGTGACACTTTGAATACCCGCATCGAAGAATGGATGGGAGATCAGGAAGAGCAGATCGACGACATCCTTGTCGTAGGCATCCGCTTCTAGTTAGCCGTTATTCAGCCAATTATTTACAGTTCGATGATCAGTCCGATCGAAGGCAATAGCGTGCCTGAGAAGTTGGATACTTCCTTCATTAGGTAGCGAGAATGATCATTCGGGTCGTCCAAAGCAATTCCATTGTCATCGCGCTCTACCGTAATGAACGGAGCCAGCGGCGCCTGATAGTTGTATGCGTTCTGAACATCCATGTATACATTCAATGACCATTTGTTGAAGTAGAATCGCTTGTCCAGGCGAACATCCAATTGGTGAACCGCCCCGTTGCGCTCCGCGTTCAGTTGGTCGTAGTCAAACAAGCCTACGCCACGCACATCCCAAGTAGATCGTACAGATGAAAGTTCCGTGTCAAACGGAGTGTAGGGCGCCCCTCCTAAGTACCTGAAGCGCACACCTACTTCCCAATCACCTTTGAATTTCTTCCCCCCTGTCAAGGTTAGTATATTCCCATTGTCCCATGCAGATGGCAGAAAGGTGCCATTCTTGTCTTGAAACTCGCTCACGACCCATGTATAGGCCACAATTCCATAGAACCCCTTAAACAACTTCTGTTGGGCTAAGAATTCAACCCCATAGGCCCGTCCATCTGAAGAAGAAGTAACGGGTTCATTTCCAATCACGCCAAAATCACTGCCAAGGTTGGCCAATGAAATGCTGTCGCGTAAAAGGAATGGATAGTTCGAATACGCCTTATAAAATCCCTCTATCGTAATCTTCGTGTTCGTTCCAGGCAGGTATTCCAATCCCAAAACCGCATGATCGCAGCCTATGTAGGTGACGCCGCTACCCTTATTTACAAGCCTGTCCTCGCTGTCGCGGTAGCCCAGTACCGTATAAGGAGGTAATTGATAGAATCGTCCCAGGCTCGCATTGACACTCCAACGTGGCGCCAATGTATAAGAAGCAGCCAGTCGAGGTGAAAGCTGATCAAGTGGATTCAACATCTCCTCATCGAAATCGCTGAAATCCGTTCTCAATCCCAAGGAAAGTTTCAGTCGCTCATTATACAACCCCTTAGAAAGCTGAGAGAATACCGAGTATTTGTTGAGGTTGAGTCTTGAGTCGAAATCGATGATCAAGTCTTGACCATCGGTAGTAACGATTTTATTATACGTAGCATTGGTATACAAGGCGCTCTCATAGCCCACACCTACATTCCATTTCCATCCTTTGTCTCTCCAGGTATGCTCCAAACGCAGTTTGTTCTCAATCTCTTGGCTCTGGTAGTCCAGTATTTTGTTCGCCTCCACTGACGCATCGTTGTCTTGGTACTTGATGGCAGTATTGTTTAGATGGTTGCGACTTACAACCACCTGTTGAAAGCTCTTATCCCCAAAGTGCTTGTAGCTTGCGCCGAGGGTGTAATTCCACTGTTCATTGGAGGCAATGTTTCCGAGGATATACCGGTTTCGCTCAAGCGTCTCGGCATCCTCTACTCCGTCGTTGGCGCCTTGGTTCAGTTCAAATTGATCCAATGCACCTAGGCCGATGAAGGATATCTCATTCTTAGCGTTGATCTGCGTTTTAACCTTGAACTGACTGTCGTTATAAATAGGCAGGAAAGGCAGTTTTAAGACACTAAACAGAAACTGCAAATACGAGCGTCGAACAGAGAAAATATAGGTGGTCTTTTTACCCAAAGGACCATCGAGGGTCAAGCCATAGTCCGAGCTACCCACCGTAAAGTTCGCCTTGATACCCTCCGGGTTTCCATCTTTTTGAGAGAAATCAAATACAGAGCTTAACGCATTGCCTCGATTAGCTGGGAAAGCTCCCGAATAAAATTCCACCTCATTGATGAAATTCACATTGATAAGTCCTACTGGACCGCCAGAAGCCCCTTGCGTAGCAAAGTGGTTGATATTGGGCACTTCCACGCCATCCAAATAAAATCGATTTTCATTCGGAGCACCTCCACGGATGATAATGTCATTTCGAAATGAAGGTGAGGAAGCTACACCAGGCAAGGATTGGATTACCCGACTGATGTCACGGTTACCTCCCGGATTCCTTTCAATCTCTGAAACACCGATGGTGCGCATTGAAACAGGCGCCTCTTCCTTCTTGCTAAAGGGGGATGCCACGATTTCAACCGCGTCAAGCAGCTGGGCATCCTCCGACATCTCAATGTTCACATAAACAGGACGGTTATTAAACGTCTGAATCTCATAGACTGTCGACTTACTGAATCCGAGAGAAGAAGCCTCAAGGTTGTAGAGTTTTGGCTCCAAACCCGTGATCTCATAATTGCCATCGAGGTCAGTCGAAGCTCCAAGCGTAGTTCCTTGAATGACAACATTCGCAAATGGAATTGGATCGTTATTGATCGGATTAAAGACCTTGCCTTTGATGACTCCGTTTTGTGCGAAAGCACTGAGAGCAAAAGAAAGTACAAGTGAAATGGTGGTGATGGTCGTTCTCATACGAGGCAAAGGAACAACGATTCGCTTGTTTTGTTCACGCAATTCTGCTTTTTGCCTTGCTGAGTTTAATGTAAGTTTGCAGCCCGAAAAATTCACGACATGGCGCAGATAGAAGTGATCCTACCCAAGATGGGTGAAAGTGTTGCAGAAGCGACAATCACCACATGGTTGAAGAGCGAAGGTGACACCGTTGAGGCAGAAGAGGCGATCGTCGAGATTGCCACCGATAAGGTAGACAGCGAAGTTCCTTCTCCGTCTGAAGGCACAATCCTGAAGATTTTGGTACAAGAAGGTGAAGTGGCTAAGGTAGGTCAACCAATTGCCATCATAGGAGGTGCTGGAGACTCTCCAGCACCAAGCGTTCCGGCAGCTGATACCACCAACACGCCAGCAACTGCTCCAACACCTGCAGCCGTTGAAACCATAGAAGCGAACATGACGCAAGCCACAGCAACTGCTGCTACGGCACCCGCAGATTTCGCAAACAGCGATCGATTCTACAGTCCGCTTGTCAAAAGCATTGCAAAGACGGAAGGCATAGCTGTGGAAGAATTGGATCAACTTTCTGGATCAGGAAAAGATGGTCGTGTTACCAAGAAAGACATTTTAAGCTACGTTGAAGGCCGCCAGAATGGTTCCGGTCCTGTGGCCGCCCCAGCCCAAGTCGCAACGTCACAACCGGCTCCGGTTGCCACTCCAGCTGCATCAGCTCCTGCCACGTCCGTGTCTGGCGATGTGGAGGTGATCGAAATGGATCGCATGCGCAAGCTGATCGCTGACCACATGGTCAGATCCAAGCAAACATCTGCGCACGTTACCAGTTTCGTTGAAGCCGACGTGACCAACCTCGTGAATTGGAGGAATAAGCACAAGAAAGCATTCGAGCAACGCGAAGGAGAGAAACTCACCTTCACTCCTATTTTCCTTGACGCTATCGTGCGCGCGATCAAGGACTTTCCGATGATCAATATTTCGGTAGAAGGCGATAAGATCATTCGCAAGAAGAACATTAACATAGGCATGGCAGCAGCCCTACCGAGCGGAAACCTGATCGTTCCTGTAATCAAAAACGCAGATCGCTTGAACCTCCTCGGAATCACAAAAGCGGTCAATGACTTGGCCAAGCGTGCACGTGAGAATAAATTAATGCCTGACGAAATCAATGGCGGCACCTACACGGTGTCGAACGTGGGTACCTTCGGAAACGTTTTCGGAACGCCCATCATCAACCAGCCGCAAGTGGCAATCATGGCCGTAGGCGCTATTACTAAAAAGCCTGCCGTAATTGAGACTCCCGCTGGTGACACGATTGGTATTCGGCAGTTTATGTTCCTTTCCCACTCCTATGATCATCGCGTTGTAGATGGTGCCTTGGGTGGAATGTTCGTGCGTCGGGTTGCCGACTACCTCGAGCAGTGGGATATGGACCGAGAGATTTGAACCGAAGGCTCTTCATTAAGTCTTGACAAGCTCCTGATAGGGAGGTCTCGTCCACGTAATTTTGGCCCATGACCTCTACTATGAGAAAACTGTACCTACTCGGCGCTGGACTGTTCCTTGCCAGCACACTTCAAGCACAGACCTTCAAACAAGAATTCACAGAAGCCAACATTCTCAACGATGATGGCCTGTACTCACTTGCCATTCGCATTTACGAACGCATGTTGAAGGACGACCCCAACAATGCGAATTTGCATTACAAGGCTGGGCGAGCGCACCTCTCTATGGGGGTAAACAAAGCGAAGGCCCTTCCCCATTTAATCGATGCGGTGGCGGGTATCGAAAATTTCTACGACCCCTTTGACCCTTCGATTGAAAGCGCTCCCGTGGAGGCCTTGTATTATTTGGCCCACACCTACCACCTTCTGTATGCATTGGATAGTGCAGATAAGTACTTTGACGTATTTCTTTCCCGTGCAAGTAAACGTCATTACCTCAAGCCTGAAGCCATGCGTGCCAAAGAAATGGTAGCCAATTCGCGAGAGCTCATTCAAGACACACTCAACGTACGCATTGTCAATCTAGGCAAACCCATCAATACACAGTATTCAGAATACTCTCCTATCATCGGATTCGATGAGAATTCAATCTTCTTCACCTCACGAAGAAGGCGTGAGGACGACTCTAACTTAGGCGACATTGATGTCACTACCGGCCTGCACTACGAAGACATTTACGCCTCTTTTAAAAACTTGAACGGGCAATGGATGGAACCCGAATTGATCAACATCAACACCTCAGATCGACGCAGCTCTGTGGTGAGTATGAGTACCAATGGAGCCATGCTCTACATCTATAAATCAGAGGAAGACGACGGAAACATCTACTTGAGCGAATTTGAAATCGGAACGGGATGGTCTGAGCCTACGCTCATTGGATCCGACGTAAATAGTGAGGCCAACGAGTTTTACGCCAACATTGCCTACCATGAAAACATCCTTTACTTCACTTCCGATCGGAAGGGAGGAATTGGTGGCAAGGATATTTACTACGTTCGGCGACTACCTGATGGTACTTGGGGTGAAGCAAAGAATATCGGCAAACCGGTCAACACTCCTTACGATGAAGACGTGCCCTACTTCCATCCAGATGACCGTACCATGTTTTTTGCATCCAACGGTCATAAATCGATGGGCGGATATGATATCTTCTATGCTCAATTGGGTGAAGACAGCCTTTGGGAAGAACCTGTCAATATTGGCTATCCTATCAATTCAACCGATGACGATCACAGTTACATCGCCTCTCCTGACGGAGAGCGTGGATATTACGCTAGTAAGAGCCATGGCTCCATCGGCATGACCGACATCTACTTGGTAGAATACATGTCAGAAGAAGATCAGCCAGATCTAGACCTGAGTGCATTCGCAGTGCTCAAAGGATGGGTCATCACGGAGGACGAATACATCCCGGAAGATTTCAAGGTGGTGATGCGCGACAAAGACACCAAAAAATTCATTGGTGAAGCCAAACCTGTGATCAAGAACGGCAGTTTCGTGTTCATCGTTCGCTCAGATGCAGCGTATGAAATAGAATACTCACTCGGAAATGAAATACTCTTCAATGAAGACATCGTAGTAGAACCCGGCACTAAGTACCAAGAATTCAACCGAGAGATCTTTCTGTTCAAGAAACAAGGCAAGTACAGGATCATTGCCATCGATGATGAGATACTAGGCAAAGTGGTGAAGTGGAAAATCGCTTTAAACGACTCAGAAAAGCTGCTGCCAGTAAATTCAAAGGTGTATTACATGGATGAGGAAGGATCCGTCATCGACAGCTCATACGTTAGTAAGGATGGATTCTTCGCGTTTAAACAGCTCGCAGCGGGGATGAATTACATCCTCAAGCCAGCGGTAGATGGAATGGACGCTAGTCAATTGAGGATTGACCTAATAGATGAACGCCATCAAATGGCGAAAATCGAATTGGTCAACGAAGAGAAACTTTTCATCCAAAAGGACTTACCTCTAGCGTACGTCGAAGACAGAGGTGAGATGGAAAAACCATTAGGAAACATCAACGCAGGTGAAAGCATCGCTGAAGATCAGGGTGAGCATTCTTCTGAGGTCACTGCTCCCAAGCAGAAAAGCGAGGAAGAATACAAGATCACCTTCGACTATAACTCGACCAGCTCCAATGGCTTCGAAAGCTTGGTTAACCGCGTATATAATCGTATGCAAAAAGAAATAGAAGAAAAAGGAAGCACTTCGATCAACTTAGTCGCCAGCTCATCTACCGTTCCAACTTCGATTGATGGTGGCAACTACGAACTGAGTGCGCAAAGGCTTCTTTCTGGCAAAGACGCACTATTCGAGGCATTAGAGGCGAAAGGCCTAGATATGAACAAGATATCGACAAATTCAGAGAAATCCATTGTTTCCGGCCCCGACTACTTTACTGATTCTGGACTTAGTAAATCGGTATTCGTTGAATATCAATACTTTAAGGTGTTGTTCAATTAACAGAATTCTGTTTATAACAACAATTCCAACGAAAATTGCTGGCATGATAAGGGGGTAGATTTGTGTAAAGGCGATCAAACCTCAATATTCATGCGGTATTCAGAAAGAATAACACACTCATCAGCACCAGGGAAGGTGTTTTTCCTCCTCGTTTTCTTCTCCCTGCTTTTGGCCATTACGGCGTTTGGCCAGACGCGTCAAGAGAACAAAATGCGCATCAGAGCTGTAAAGGCCATTCAGGCAGGAAAGTTCCAGGAGGCGCAAACCATCTATTACGACTTGCTGAAACTGCAGCCGAACAACCCAGACTATAACTACGAGATGGGTCTGGCCATATTCGAAGAGGGCGTGCAACGAGGAAAAGCCGCTCCTTATTTCGATAAAGCAATTAGCAATACAGCAAAGGATAGCTTACCCGAACTCTTCCTTTTTGCGGGTAAGGCGGAGCAATTTGCAGGGAATTTCGACATCGCCATCGAGCACTTTCAGACTTACATGAGGATGAAGGAAATGGAAGACATCAGTCCAGATATGTTGGACGAGGATGTGCTTCGATATATTGAGATGTGCGAGAATGGAAAGGTGCAATTCGAGAACAACATGGACTATGTCCGCATCGAGAACCTTGGAAAGATGATCAATAGTGAATACCCTGACTATTCACCAGTGGTTTCAAACGATGAGACTGTCATCTTATTTACCTCCCGTCGCGATAATACAACCGGTGAAGATCAAGACTCAGACGACAAATACTACGAAGACATCTACTACTCGCTCAACGTCAACGGAACTTGGACGCCCGCCACGAACTACGACTCTACTAGCCGTATCATGAATTCAGAAATCAACACCGATGATCATGATGCAGCGATCACGTACGCGGCGGACGAAACGCAGCTCTACATCTATCGCGAAGAAGACGTGTGGGTAAGTAAGCTAGAAGATGGTGTGTGGACCATGCCGATTCGAGACGAAGGGCGCATCAACTCAGCCAAAGGCTTCGAACCATCCGTTTTCATTACGGACGACCAGCGTACGATGTTCGTGGTCAGTGAGATTGGCACCGGCTATGGAGGCCGTGATATTTACGTTACAAAGAAGAATGCCAACGGCACATGGCGTCAGCTGGAAACACTAGGAAGAACTGTGAATACAAAGTTCGACGAGGACGCTCCCTTTCTCACCGCTGATGGCAATACACTCTATTTTGCTTCTAATGGTCACAACTCCATGGGCGATTACGACATTTTTAAAACGGTTGTGCAAGAAGATGGCAGCTGGGGAACACCTGAGAACCTCGGCCCTCCAATCAACACTCCTGGGCACGACCGCTACTTTGTAACCACCGACGATGGTGCCATCGGTTACTACGCTTCGGATCGCGATGGAGGATATGGGGAAACAGACATCTACCGCATCATCCTGGATTGTAAAGCCGTATCGGCTACCATCATCCGCGGGGTCGTGTACAGTGAAGACAAGGCCTCCCCGATTGGAGCTACGATCTCGATTTTTGATGCTTCTTCCGGTAAATTCATCAACAACTACATTGCAGATTCTACGGACGGTAAATATGAGATGCGTCTTAAGACGGAGACCACGTATAAGTTTAGGATTGCCGCCGACGGATATTTGGCGCATTCAGGAGAGTTCACTGTGCCTAAGCAGTGCGACTACTTCTCTCTTTTTCAGGAGATAAAGATCGACAACATGGAAGATAGCCTGGGAAGGGTCTATGCTCAAAGGGCGTACATCAATAACGCCTTCTTCAACATCGATCAGAAGATGGAAGAAGATTTCGCGGACATGGAAATGGAAGATATGGAGGAAGACCAAAAAGACTCATTAAGAAGCGTTGTTGCCGCAAATCACAATCCTGTCGAACTCACCAACTACATCAAATTGATCGATATTCTTGACCCCAACGGTACACGCCTAGGAGGTGAGATATTAGGCGAGAAATCAGCGGCCATGATCCAGACGCGAGATGAAATCAAGACAAAGTTCAATAATTCGGTAGTAAAGGCCGACCAATACTATTACAGTGACAACATTCCAGAGGCTAGAGCTAATTACAACCTAGCCAACGTGATTGATGATAAAGAAAGCTATCCGAAACAACAACTTGCGATCATTGAGGATAAAATGGTAGATGAAGGAATGGAAGCCTTTTTAGCTACCGTTGAAGAAGTAGAACAATCAGACATCATCTTGAATGAAAGTCTTGAGATTGCTGACAATAGTTCTATGATCATTCCCGTAGACGCACCCCTCACCGAAACAGCTGCGGTTATTGAGCCTGTAGTTGAGGAAGTCACTGAAATTGTGGAACAGCCTGCAGCAGAAGAAGCAGCCGAAATTGTGGAACAGCCTGCCGAACTGAACATCGAACAACCCGCAGAGCAGCCCACTGTTGAAGTAGAAGTTTCCACTCCTATCGAAGAAACAACTCCAGAAGAAATCGCCACCGCTACTCCTGCCGAAACGCCGGTAGAAGCAACACCGGTTACGCCTGAAGAAACTCCAGCAGAGCCTCAGACCGTAGAGGAAATTGCTGCTGTCGAAGAGAAAGCTGTCGAATCACCTATCGCTCCGGCAGCAGCAAAAACTCCGGAAGTAATTGAAACTCCCGAAGAAATTGTCACGGCAGAAGCTCCTATCTCCACTCCCGAGAAAGTCACCCCTACCCCTGCAAAGGAAGAAACCATTGTATTCAGAAACATTCTCTTCGATTTTGATCGTTCCTTCCTGCGAGATGAAAGTGTACGTGAACTCAACAAAGTGACTTCGTACATGT
The DNA here is from genome assembly GCA_943788725.1 of uncultured Flavobacteriales bacterium. Taxonomy (GTDB): domain Bacteria; phylum Bacteroidota; class Bacteroidia; order Flavobacteriales_G; family Salibacteraceae; genus SHAN690. The sequence goes on from CALSRJ010000001.1 coordinate 669,315, forward strand.
CAAACAAGACCGAAGTTGAGCTACGGATAGATGGACATGCCGACTGGATGGGAAGCGAAGAATACAACTTGGCATTGTCCGAAAAACGTGCAAAAACAGCTTACGATTACCTGCTCGAACAAGGGATTGGTGATGCACGTCTTACGTATCAATTCTTTGGCGAATCTGTGCCTATTGCGCCTAACACGAAAGCCGATGGAAGTGATAACCCTGATGGACGTCAACTCAACCGCCGCTGCGAGTTTAAGCTGAACAGTCAAGGAACCGCTCAGAATTTAGTAATGAAGTTCTAACTTCCATCTAGCGCCCGTACCTTTGGTCGCATGACATCTCTAAAATTAGAACGCCCGCTTGCTTTCATCGATTTAGAAACCACCGGAATCTCCGTTGGCTCTGATCGTATCGTTGAAATAGCCATCATCAAACTCAATCCTGACGGCAGCAAGACAGATCGACTTCATCGTGTAAATCCAGAAATGCCGATCAGCGAAGAATCGACACAGATACACGGCATCTCGAATGAGGATTTGAAAGACGAACCTACGTTCAAGGATTTAGCACCAGCGCTCTACAAGTATCTCTTCGAATGTGATCTCGCGGGATACAACAGCAACAAATTTGACATTCCGATGCTCGTAGAAGAATTCTTTCGAGCGGGCATTGAATTCGATTTTCAAAACCGACGCATGATCGACGTGCAGAACATCTTTCACAAGATGGAACAACGCACCCTCGTCGCCGCATATCGATTCTATCTAGATAAGGAACTGACAGACGCCCACAGTGCAATGGCAGATACGTTAGCCACGTATGAAATCCTCGAGGCCCAGCTCAAGCGCTACGATGACACGTTGCAGCCCGACGCTGAATTTCTGGAGAAGTTTTCTAAGTATCACAATGCCGCAGACATCATGGGCAGAATCGTATACGATGAACAAGGCCGAGAGTGCATCAACTTCGGGAAATTCAAGGGAAAACTCGTAGAAGACATCTACACGAAAGAGCCCGGTTACTATGGCTGGTTAATGCAAGGCGACTTCCCCCTATCCACCAAAAAGGTATTCCGGGACATCATGGACCGTTGGAAACAAAAAAAGCAGACCTCCAAAGACGCGTGATCGATGAAAATCATTTGTGTAGGACGTAACTATGTAGATCACGCAAAGGAGCTGAACAATCAAGTTCCAACAGAACCCGTGATTTTCCTCAAGCCCGAGACTGCATTGCTCCAAAAGCGCCATCCTTTTTTCATCCCCACCTTTTCGAGAGACGTACACCACGAATTAGAATTAGTGGTGCGCATCGATCGTTTGGGCAAGAGCATTGAGGAGCGGTTTGCGCATCGATACTACCGTGAGGTAAGTGTTGGTATAGACTTCACCGCTCGAGACGTGCAGGCGGCTTTAAAATCCAAAGGTTTGCCGTGGGAAAAAGCCAAAGCATTTGACGGAAGTGCCCCTGTTGGAAGTTTCGTGCCTTTGAAAGAACTGGGGGATGTGCAAGCCTTAGACATCCACCTCACCAAAAATGGAGATACCGTGCAGTCGGTCAACACCTCTGAAATGATCTTCTCCGTGAACCACGTGATCAGCCATGTTTCTCAATTCATGACTTTAAAGATGGGCGACCTGATTTTTACTGGTACTCCCGCGGGAGTTGGGCCGGTTGCAGAAAATGACGTGCTGGAATGCTTCTTGGGTGAGCGACCTTTATTGAAAGTAAAAGTGAAGTAACTGAGTTACGGCTAGAACTGAAATAAGTCTGAGAATTCATTTCAGAAAAAACACAAAATCAATCCTTCAATTTATTGAACACAAGCAGAATACTACCCATATGGATCGAATGCCCGCCCTCATAGCGGAGTAACTTAGGTACGATTCCTTTCATCTTCATCCAAGCCATTTTTTCATGAATGGTTGCGTCGGAAGCAAACGGATCATCGTCGCCAAAAATGGCGAAACAGGGCACTTTACGCAACCGCTCACCCTGACCTTCAAAGTCGAAGTCGTTCGGAAACACGGTTGAATGCAAAATCAATGAGGAAATCGGAACCTCAGTTGAAGCCATCCATCGGCAGGCTGTGGGACCGCCCTGACTAAAGCCAAGGATGTGCAAAGGCACCTTTCCTAGCTCCATGGATTGATATAACTGGGAGAGGTAAGCGATGTAGTCATCGATGTCAGATAACCTATCCTCCTTTGTCATCCAGCTCGCTCCTACCCGTCCAGAATAGCCTTCTATGTAAAACCGATGCAGTCCCTCAGGAGCAATCACTCTGATTCCCAGTTCTGTCAAGGCTCTGAGTTGCTCGATGAAGAATTTTCCCAGTTGGCGATAACCGTGTAAAGCCAGCAAATCCGCTTGATGCTTCCCTCTTGGTTCTAGCGTATAAAAGCGGGCCGTTTTCTGAACCTTCAGGGTGTGCTCACGGGCTTTATTTCCCATGTGCCAAATGCGAATAACGCTCCTTGACGCGCTCAGAAATGGGTATGGCATCGCCTTGTTCGTCGATCCGCACAAAGGTGAAATTCGTGGTGCAGACCACCGTCTCTTCTCCACTGTAAACATTGTGCTTTCTAGCCTCCACCTCAAGGGTCAGGGAAGAACTGCCCATTCGTATCACTTGGCCATAGATCTTCAAATGAAATCCAATCTTAACCGGCCGTTTGAAGATTACCTCGTCGATCTTGAGGGTGACCATGTTCGGAGAATGGCAAACTTCGTAGGCCATAGTCGCTGCAGCCTCATCAAGCCAAGAAAGCATGATGCCACCAAATAGGTTTCCATGGATTCCCAAGTCCTTCTCCATACAGAGTCGCTGTGAGATCAATTGCATGTCAATGCGTTTTAGTAAGTGAAGAAGGCGTGACCAGGATGATGTCTCCAAGCTCGGACCAGTCCTCCTGAAAGTCAAGATCATCAGCCTCTACAGCCGCAATCACTAATACTTTCAACGCAGGCTTCGCAGCCAGCAAATACCCTACAATCCCTGCTCTGTACTGCGAATGAAAAGATCCATTAAAGTGGAGAAAAACGCCTTCCGAGTTTAGGTTGTTCAATATGTTGCTCGCCATACAGTGATCTTTGAGCGCCTGTGCCTCTACCAAGAGATCCATGTTCATGCCGTGTGAATGCCCTCCCATCATTTCCTTCATCTCTTCGTAGCCACGATCACCAGCGGTAACCTCAAAAGGAAGACTGGGTAAAATAGCGGATGCCCCAGCCAGCTCTATCAATGCCGCTTGGCCTTCTCGTGAAGCCAGCGAAGCATAACGTCGCGGGACGTTGGTCGCAATAAAAGGGATACCTTGTTCCTTGGCCAATTCTACTAGCGGCGCATAATCCGTAGTATAATTAGGCCAAAGCTTTGCTTCTTTCTTCAAGTGGTCCAGCTTGATCCGATCTGCGAGGTATTCATCCAGCACAAGTTGATCATCCATTTCAAACATCTCCGCACCTACTGAAACATCGCCTTTTTCACTGAGTGCTAGCATCAACTCCAATTGAAGCCAATGGTCAATCGGGTTGTTGTGCAGTTCTCCAAAAAGCACAACATCCTGATCTGCTGAGCGACTCAGTACTTCTTTAAAATCCATTTGCTTGCCTTTAACATCATAGATCCTATAGGCTGGCATATCCTTTTGTCCGGATGCCGAATGGTAAGCGACGCTTAACATAAGGGCCAAAAGTAGAGGCGTGAATTTCATTTTTACAATGTTATGTTAATGTTAAGTGAATGTTACTTGTATTTTACCTAGATTAGCGTTGTGTTTAAAAAAGGCATACTTACAACGCTCATCTTTATGCTTGGGTTCAGTTTATTACTGAGCGCAAAGATTGTATATGTGGAATACTTTCCGAACGGAAACGTGAAAATTGAAGTCATCAAACTCAAGAAAGGCATTCATCAGATCAACCAGTATTACGCATGCGGAACCTTGATGGAAACTGGATTCTCCAAGAATGGAAAATCTCAAGGACGCTGGCTTCACTACAGCCCTGAGGGCGATGTGACGGCATCAGCGTACTTCCACGACAATGTGAAAATTGGATCTTGGAATTACTTCAATCAATGGAGCAATCGTTCGTATCAAGTACGCTACGATCAAGGACGAGCCATTAGCTACAAAGAGTTTGACCACAGTGGAACTCTGATTGCTTCTGGCACTAGCGCTCCTTAAAAATTATCTCCGTCGAGCAAATCTCCTAGACCACCCAACACACTTCCTTCACCTTTCCGCTTACCCCTCATTTTCGGCGCAGAACTGATGATTCGATCTGCCAGTCTCGAGAACGGAAGGGACTGAATCCACACTTTTCCTGGACCTTTCAACGATCCAAAAAACAACCCTTCCCCACCGAAAATTGTATTGCGAATGCCTCCTACGAACTGTATGTCATAGTCGACGTCCTTCGTAAACGCAACGATGCACCCTGTATCCACTTTAAGAACCTCTCCTGGAGCAAGTGTCCGCTCTATGATCGTTCCACCCGCATGCACGAACGCCAATCCGTCCCCTTCAATTTTTTGCATGATGAATCCCTCCCCACCAAAAAGGCCAACTCCAATACGCTTCTGGAATTCGATCCCGATGGTGGTGCCTTTTGCTGCACAGAGAAAGGCATCCTTTTGGCAAACCACCTTTCCTCCTAATTCTGAAACGTCCAGTGGAATCACTTTTCCAGGATAGGGTGCTGCGAACGAAACATGACGTTTGCCGGAGCCGTCGTTTGTGTAAGCGGTCATGAAAAGACTTTCGCCCGTCAAAACCCGCTTTCCGGCCGAGAATAGTTTTCCGACAACGCCCTGACCTTCCTGCGCACCGTCACCAAAAATGGTTGCCATGCGCACGCCGTCGTCCATCATCATTAAACTTCCAGCCTCAGCAATAACAGATTCTTGAGGATCCAATTCAATCTCGACGCACTGCATTTCTTCGCCGATAATCTTAAAATCAATCTCGTGTGTATTTCTCATCTTTTCTCTTTGCTTCAAAATTGAAATAAAGAGCGCTTTTGAGCACGCAATTGTGATTAAAAAGAGAGAGGTAAGATGACCGGGAAAATATCAGGATAAACTGGGATCGCTTCTAGGGGATAAATACTTTTTGACTGATATGATCCCTGCCATTGAACATCCGAACCAAGTGGACTCCAGAGGGTACATTCAAATTGATGGAATTGAAATCCACCACTCCTGCGCCTTGAATCAAAGATCCATCCAGCGCATAAATTTCTATGTCAGAAGGCTTAAATGTAAGGTCAGATACAGGAATCAATGTTCCATTGATATTGAGCGCGATAGTGTTAGGATTACTCTTTAATGTGCGATCGACATATACAGATTCAAAGGTTTCCTGCGCGCCATTCAAGTCAACTTGATTCAGTCTGTAATAGGACACTCCTTGCAAAGGCATGTTATCCATGTACGCATACTCAGTCTGATGGTTCTTTTCAGAAGCGCCGGCTTCAATCATCCCAATTTCACGATAGACCCCATCTGCCGAAGCACGTTCAATAATGAAATGTGAACTATTCTTCTCGGTAGCGGTAGCCCAAGTCAAACCAACATGATCTTCCATCAAGTCTGCATTGAAATAAAGCAGTTCTATGGGAAGTACAAAAGCCGAATACCAAACTGTCATGCGGATATGATCGATCTCCGACAGGGTACTGAACCCCTCCCCCAGAACGCTGGACAGAGATCGCAAATCCGTAATCAGGATCATTTATTTCATATGGAACCCACGTCCTTCCCCATGTATCCGAACTGCTCCCATAAGATAAATAGGTGTCCGTTGCGGTCCACGCGGCAGTTTTGGCCCGGTCAACCGTAAGAATATTTCCAGAAGCCCCAACCATACGCACGATATTATCCTTCGATAATCCATTGCCATCACTCCGCTCAACATCCACTTGAATTCCATCGGTATTCACACCCAATGGAATGGAGAAATTGAATCCATCGACGACTAAAAAATTACTGTAACTACCGTTGGTGGATAGGTTAGCGGTCAAACTAACTCGCTCATCGTCCGAGACATAAATACTGTCCAAATTTTGCCAAGACGCAAGTGAACCACCAACAACGGACACATATGCGTTCGAAGGGCTGAAAGGACCTTGAGAAAACTGTGCAAAACAGTGAGCTGAGCTCAACAACACCATAGCTATGACAAAAAACCCTCTCATACTATCCAAAAGTACGTCATTTCAGACGTTTGGGTTACAATGAAGCAATGGCAGCTTCGTAATCAGGCTCCTGACCTATACTCGGTACTTGCTCGGTGTACAGCACATTTCCAGCACCATCGATCACTACAACCGCTCGACTGAACAATCCAGCCAATCGTCCTTCTTGCATCGTTACTCCGTAGTTTTCAGAGAACGAGGTGGTTTTGAATTCTGATCCGTTTACTACGTTCTCAAGTCCTTCTGCAGCACAAAATCGTTTCTGAGCAAAGGGCAGGTCCTTGCTCACATTGAGTACGACTGTATTTTCCAAGCTGGAAGCTTCTTGGTTAAACCGCCTTGCACTGGCAGCGCAGGTTCCAGTGTCGATGCTGGGAAAAATATTTAACACCAATCGCTTTCCTGTAAAATCTGAAAGATGCATGTCTGCTAGGTCTGTCCCCGTCAAAACGAATGAAGGGGCTTTTGTGCCTACCGCTGGTAGATTTCCAGCTGTTTTAATCTGATGATCTCCTAAGTTGATGGTCGCCATGTTATACTCTTAATTTTAGGGTTTCAAAGTTAGGCATGGAACAACGGATACACGAATCTGTTCGAACCCAATACCAACTTTGATGAACACATCCACAACTGTTGGTCAACATACCTCGACAGAGGTATACGGCCTCTCTTATATTTGCGAGACCTACAAAACCTATAGCATGAAAAGATTACTCATTCTCCTCTTCGCTGCAAGCATGGCCAGCGGACTATCAGCCCAATCCAAAAAAGACACGGACGATAAGAAAAAGGAAGCGTCGCTCAGCGGAATGTCCTTCCGCTCTCTGGGACCAGCCCTTGTATCCGGTAGGGTAATCGACCTCGCCGTAAACCCTGAGGACAATGACCAATTCTACGTCGCTGCCGCCTCCGGAGGGGTGTGGAAGACCGTAAACCACGGCACCACCTTTGAGCCCATCTTCGATGGCCAGGGATCGTACTCGATCGGCTCTATAACCATCGACCCAATCAATGCGCACACGGTTTGGGTAGGCTCAGGAGAAAACAACAACCAGCGCAGCGTTGCCTACGGAGACGGAATCTATCGCTCCCTGGATGACGGGAAGTCGTGGGAAAACATGGGATTGAAAAATTCCGAGCACATCGCCAAGATCATTGTGCATCCTGCACATTCAGACGTAATCTACGTTGCAGCTTACGGTCCACTTTGGTCTTCAGGAGGCGACCGAGGGATCTACAAAAGTGCCGATGGTGGGAAAACCTGGGAACGCATCCTTCACGTCAGCGACAACACTGGTTTTTCTGACCTGTGGATGGATCCGCGTGACCCTAAGGTTATGTACGCATCAGCGCATCAGCGGCGCCGACACGTCTTTACCTACCTAAGCGGTGGTCCAGAATCTGCCGTGTATAAAACCACGGATGGCGGGGCCAATTGGAGAAAAATCATGAAGGGTCTTCCCAAAGGAGACCTCGGAAGAATTGCCCTGGCTATTTCGCCTGCCAACCCCGACGTGGTGTACGCCATGGTAGAAGGATTCGACAAAGAGCATGGAGGGTTTTACCGTTCTGAGAATCTAGGAGAGAGTTGGAACAAGCAAGGCGACTATTTCACCAGCGGCAATTACTACGTAGAATTGGTACCCGATCCTTCCGATGCAGACAAAGTCTATTCTATGGACACCTGGCTTCATCACACCGAAGACGGTGGGAAGACTTTCAAGCAAACCGGAGAAGAAAGCAAGCACGTCGATAATCATGCCATGTGGGTGGATCCAGCCTCGACGGACCATTGGCTGGTAGGATGCGACGGAGGCCTTTACGAAACTTGGGACGGAGCGAAATCGTGGAAGTATTTCGCCAACCTGAACCTCACGCAGTTCTATCGTGTAGCCGTTGACTATGACACTCCATTTTACAACGTCTACGGGGGAACCCAAGACAACAACACACTTGGAGGGCCATCACGAACGACCAATGTACATGGCATCAGCAATTTCGACTGGCAAGTCACCCGCGGTGGCGACGGCTTCGAGCCAGCGGTGGATCCGGAAGATGCAAATGTGGTTTACAGCCAAGCCCAATACGGCTGGCTCGTTCGCTTCAACAGAAAGACAGGTGAACGCGTGAACATAAAGCCCGTAGAACGCAAAGGCGAAGCCGCGTATCGATGGAATTGGGACGCGCCGCTCCTCATCAGCCCACACAACCACAAGCGACTCTACTTCGCTGCCAATAAGGTGTTCAGAAGCGACGACCGCGGAAACAGTTGGGAAGTAATCTCAGACGACCTTTCGCAGCAAATCGACCGAAACACGTTGAAAGTAATGGGCACCACTTGGGGCCCCGACGCAGTGGCAATCCACCAGAGCACATCGATTTACGGGAATTTGGTGGCGATGGACGAATCGCCAGTTCAAGAGGGATTGCTCTACGTCGGTTCGGACGATGGCATCATCCATCGCACAGAAGACAACGGCGCTTCTTGGACCAAGCTCACTTCGTTTATGGGAGTGCCAACGGGAACGTATGTCAATGAAATCATGTGCGATCTACACGACGCGAACACGGTGTATGTCGCCTTCAACAACCATAAGAATGGGGACTTTAAGCCCTACATACTGAAGAGTACAGACAAGGGAAAGACCTGGACGTCCATTGTTGATGACCTCCCTGAGCGAGGTTCCGTATATACCTTAGGGCAAGACCACGAAGTGAAGGACTTACTGTTTGCAGGCACCGAATTCGGAGTCTTCTTTTCAAGAGACGCCGGTAAGAAATGGGTGAAGATGGGAGGCGGTCTTCCGACGATAGGCATTCGCGACATTGAAATTCAACGCCGTGAAAACGACCTTGTGCTCGCTTCGTTTGGACGTGGATTTTACGTTTTGGATGACTACTCCACCCTGCGCACAATTCAGGATACAACAGGAAAAGAAGCACACATCTTCCCCATCAAGGATGCCCTTTCGTTCATCGAAAGCAATCCATTGGGAACCAAAGGAAAAGCATCTCAGGGTGAGTCTTTCTACACTACGCCTAATCCTCCAGTGGGAGCGGTGATCCGATACCATCTGGGAAGCAAGGCCATGACAAAGACAGATGTCCGTCGGGCTGCCGAAAAGAAAGCACGCAAAGAGGATAAAGATGTTACTTACCCTTCCATGGATGCCTTGCTGGCCGAAGACTTGGAAGAAAAACCATACTTGATCTTTGAGATCGCAGACGCCTCCGGAGAGGTCGTTTCCCGATACAAAGAGGAGAAGTTTAGCAAGGGAATAAACCAGAGTGTATGGGATTTTCGCATGGAAGCGACAAGCCCTGTGGTTTTAAAAGAAGGAGACGGCGGACGATATGGATCGCCCGATTATGGACCGCTTGCCCTGCCCGGGTCATACACAGCAACCATTCATCTGGTGCACGATGGGGTCGTCACCAAGCTTGCCGGACCGGAATCTTTCAAGGTCAAAGCATTGCATCAAGACCAAATCGAGCCTGCAGACAGGGATGCTTTGTTGACGTTCATTGATGAAGTAAACACAGCAAGAAAAGAAATGCGTGCCACGGCTGAAGAAGTGAAAGGAGTAAAGGAGCAATTGGCATTCATGCAGGAGGCCATCATGAAGACTCCGAATGCAGACCCATCCTGGATCCAAGAAATCGATCAGCTGCGCAAACAAGTCATCACAATCGAATACGACCTATGGGGTGACCGAAGTCGAAGCAAACGAGAGATGGAAGCCTATCCAGGCTGCATCGATCGCGTCGAGGGGATTGCCTATAACATCAAGGCACATACAGAAGCTCCAACGCAGAGCGAAAAGCGGAGTTTAGAAGCGGCGAAAGACGAGTTCAAAACCATTCAAACAAGGGTTTCATCTACAGAAAAAGCAGCTGATGTTCTATTGAATAAGCTGGACGCGGCAGGAGCGCCTTATATCAAGCACTGATACCATCTTACCACGGGATCTCCTTCTTGTCCATAAAGAAGGAGCCCGTTTTCGCTTGATCTGCAGTTACGGCTAGCCAAACCGGAGTCTCTGCACCTTTCTCAACATCTCGGGCGGCAGAAGGACCGCCCATATCGGTCCTGACCCACCCAGGGTGGACAGCGTTCACCGATATTTGCTTGGATGACAATTCATGTGCAAGTTGACGCGTGATACCGTTCAAGGCCGTTTTAGAAGCGCAGTAGGCGGGAGACCACCCGCCGACGGAGTCCGTCATGGAGCCCCCTTGGCTTGATATATTAATGATTCGTCCAGGACGATTGAGTAGAGGAATAAAAGCGCGTGCAACCAACAGCGGGCCTAACACATTCGTCCGAAAAGTCTGATCAAACACATCACTGGGGTCAAGTGACAATTGCTTGTCCTGGTCTAGCAGCACGGCTGCATTGTTGATGAGTACATCCAACTCTCCAAAGATCGAAAGGAACACTTCCGAAGCGTGTGTAATACTCCCCGGCACGTTCACGTCCATTTCAATGTAATCTACGTCTATATTCTTTTCGAGCAAGCGCTTCCGAGCTGCTTCCAAGCGGTCCTTCGATCGCCCTCCTAGAACAACTCGATGCCCTAGCAATGCGAGCTTCCGAGCCATTTCAAAGCCGATACCCTTGTTCGCCCCCGTAATAAAAATCGTTTTCATGGCATCAAGGTAAGCAAGGATTCAAATTGTTGGATGTATGAAGACAAATCAAAAGGCTTGATTAATTTCGCCGCTGCATTGTATGCTCTTCTTGCCAAAGCAATGCCCCAGTCCAGTCTTCTGGTACCGTTCTTTGCAAAGACGATTTGCCCAAGTGTTGAAATTGGTAGACAAGCTAGATTCAGGTTCTAGTGTCCATTAGGACGTGCTGGTTCGAGTCCAGTCTTGGGCACCGAAGGTGAACAAGAAGCGCTGCGATAGCAGGGCTTTTTTTTTGGCCCCTGGTCAAAAATAACGGGGCGAGAAGTTTACCCCGCATCCGGCAGGGAGTCCAGTCTTGGGCACCGAAGGTGAACAAGAAGCGCTGCGATAGCAGGGCTTTTATATCTCTTTTGCTCAGCGCATCCAAGGAGCATCAGCGTAGGCTTCGTCGCGAGAAGCGGCTTCCCTGTTCTTCATGATGTAATGGTCTCGGTCTCGCCGCCTACTTCTGTATCCCAACAAATGAAATACCTGCTTGGCGAAGAAGCGCGCAACCTTGCGATCAACGATCAAGGCTTCTCGAGACGCAGAAGCCCAATGTACACCTGGAAGCCAAGTGAGCAATCGATCCGCATTGCTATTCCGAAGCAGCGCAGACAACTTCAAAAAAATAGACGGGATGCTGCGAATGGCAAAAAAGCCTTCTGATCCTTGCGATTGATACAAAGGCATAAACACCCGGGCATTTCGATCAGCATATATCGGCTTCCCTTCACTTGTAGCCAACTGCTGGCCCAAGCTGATGCGTTGGAAATTCACATAGCCGGGGTACATTTCAAAATGCTCCCCTTCTGAAATGCGGTAGCGATAAAATATCTCGAAAAAATTGGCGACGCCATTGGATGCATCTTCGAGAAATTGCGCATCCTCTATCACGGGAAACACCTCCTCATCCAGCACTCCACAAAGATGAAGAGAAAGACGAGCAAATGCTAGGTGACGCGCGGTCGCGTCAGGGTCATCATGCTGCCCCGCCTCAAACCCAAAGGCGACGTAGCCTAACTCATTGATATAGCTCAACAATGGCCCGTCAAGGTATTCTTCAATTCCCAATATGATGGGCAGAGGATACTGCCGGGTGAAACGTCTGTTCAGAAGGCTGTCATTGACCACAACGAACGGAATCGTGGCGCTGGAGGTAGTGTGTAAATCCATGAAATAGAATGGACCTGTATCAGCAGTCAAAATTTCATCGATGGCCTGCAAAAGTTCAACTTGCTCGGATTCGTCTCGTACCTGTGGGACAAATTTTCCTTGTCTAATCTCCTCTACCCTTTCCACTGACCAAATGCGATTCAGGTCAGTGTCGAGGTATCTATCCGAAGACCGGAGCGCTCCTATGTTCCCCGTCAGGCCGTGCACAGAACCTTTCATTGACGACCTGAGCGGTTCAATCGCCCGAAACAAGTGTTGCATGGCATGCACTCCGGAAGGCTCATTGCCGTGCAGCCCTGCTATAAAAATGATCGAGGGTCCGTCATGATCGCCATGGACAGAGAAGAGTTTCCTTTGATGATCGGTCGTTGATTCCACTAAACTATCCTCTATTACCATCTCTATCAAAGGCTTGCACATCATCGATGGTAACGATTCCGATCAAGTGGTGATCGTGAACAACGGGTAGACTACCAATCTCAAACTTTTTCATTACGCGTATGGCTTCTTGGATTTCCGTATCAGGATTCGCGGTGATCACGCTGCGTATCATCACGTCCTTCACCAACGCATCATCGACTTTCCCACCTCTAAGCCTGAAGCGATCCAGATGGGTTGAAGTTAGAATTCCCACCAACTTGGCTTTATCGTCCTCGACGGGGATATGGTGAATCTGGTTCCAGTCCATCACGTTGATGGCGAGCTCCGCAGAGTCATTCTCATGCACCGTAAAAAGGTCAGTACTCATAACGTGTTCTACCGTGTGGGCGGCCTCATGGGTTTCTAGACGGACATCAATTGCCGGCCAGTCTGAAATCGGTGATCCAGAACGTTGGTAATGATGAATCGCTTTGGTCAAAGCCAAGAGTGCGTCGTCTCGCTTCAAGTCCCTTCGCAAGGCTCGATAGTTTTGAATGATCCATTGCGCGCCTGTCTTCCCAATGGCACGGCGTTCAATGATACTGAGGTAGCGGTCGATGTCTATGGTATCAATACCGGCTTTAACAAGGCCTTCACGAGCGATGGGCAGAAGGTGTTTGATGATCAATTCTCGAACCGATATCTGCTCTCCCATCCAGCGCATTACACTTTCTTTTCCAGTGCGTGAAGCTTTGATGAAATTAGACTTAGCATCTTTAAACTCCATAACCGAAGCGATATCGTCACAGTTTTTAGGTCTTCCCTTCATCAATCCGACCCAAAAAGCAAAATTGGCGACCTCATCCATGGTGGTTGGTCCAGCCGGGATATATCGGTTTTCAATGCGCAAATGAGGTCTACCTTCTGTCACGCCATAGCAAGGACGATTCCAGCGATATACGGTACTATTATGCAAGCTAAGCGCCTGTAATTTTGGTATGTTTCCCACTTCGAGATCTTGGAGTGAATCGCGCTCGATATCGCACGACATGATCACCCTGAATTTGCCAATAGAGTTTTTAAAAATGTCGACGACGCTGCCTTCTTCCCATGCATTGCCAAAATTGACCCTCGGAATTTGATCCTTGACAGCAAAGGTTGATACGCGTGTATCTATGCTTTGCTGAAAAAGTGCAATCCGTGTTTCGCTCCATAATTCGCGACCTAAAAGCAAAGGAGAATTGGCGCAAATTCCCAAGAGTGGACCTGAGATCGCTTGCGCCCAATTGTAGCTCGGCACGAAATCATCTGGGGCAGTTTGAAGATGCATCTGAAAACTGGTGTTACACGCTTCAAACAAAACAGACTGATGTCTTACGGACAATTCGTCGATGCCCTTGATATGCAATTCAAACTCGGCGCCCCGCACATTTCTGATCATGTCATTGAGCGCCTTATAACGAGGATTGGGCGTCATGTATTCCAGCTCCAATTCGTTCTTCGAAATGGTGGGGAGTATGCCAGTAAGCACAACTTTATCGTTGAATCGATCAGCGATGGCATCTGCCTTGTTCAAGGAGTCATTGAGCACTTCTTCCATTTGCCGGAAGCAATCGCCCTTCAGGGGAAGGGGGTCGAGATTCAGCTCGATGTTATACCGTGCAAGCTCTGTTGTAAAATGTGGATCTGAGAGGCCTTCCAAAATCTCGGCACTGTGAAAAGAAGGCCTCCAGTTTTCATTTACCAAGCAAAACTCCTGCTCGGCTCCGATACGTTCACGATCAGATTCGATCATGTTTTCTTTGAGCATTACCTCGAGCGATCGTACATCATTGAGCAAGTGACGTATGAATTCAGCTCGAGCCATTTGCTGCTCACTTCCTGAAGGTTTGGCTTCTTGCATAGGCAGTTGTGCTTGCTGTTCGAGACAGAATGCAAAAACAGACGTTCCGAAAGAACATCTAACGCGCTGCAATAAACATGATAGGACTCCCTCTCAAATGTGAGAGTTGTCAGCGTGATAAAAGCTAGTGCTTGGGGCGGTATACCGTAAATACACGGCTTACGTTGAATCCAAAGTGTACATCTCCTTTTAACCAATCACCGGTAGTTTGGGTCATGAATGCATTCTCAACCATGCCTGTGGAATTGGTGAAATGAAGCTGAAAAACATGGCCGCCTGTTTCAATATCAAAGCCAACCGATAAAGAATTCTTGAACCCAGGACCCAATTGATCCGGTTGCACATAATAATATTCAATGTTCAGCGCAATACGTTTTGTGAGCTTCACTCTGCCTCCGACGCCTAAAACAAATACATCATTCGCTTCTGCCTTCGTCAGCACGAAGTTTCGATGGACAAGCGTCGGCATCAATTGCACGGAGATAGCATCATTGAATTTTCTTCCGATGATCAGTTGATGCGTATAATTCAGACGGTGCGAGAAGAGATAGGGATCGAGCGAGGTATTGGTATTCCTCTGTGAGACGACGGCCATATCAGAAACCCATAAGGCGGAGATAGGAATATTTCGTTCGCCGGTCTGCTGCCTGAAAAATTTTACTTTGACAAATCCATCGTAGGTCTTTAAAAAACTACTCCTTCCTACCCCTACGTTTAACCAAGGTGTAACTCCGTAATCCAATCCCAACCGAATGGAGGCAGCATCAAGACCAAAAAAATCATAAGGTCCTGTATTCAGGCGACCGAAGCGATGGGAAATTTTGAAATCCATAACGCCATGACTGTTCAACTCGAACGAATGGCCATTTATAATGCGCGTAGTCTTGAATCCTGCTGTAGCGTACTGAGCTACAGGCTCATCATCAGCCAACAAATCAAGCATGCTTCCTTCTTGCGCTCTCAGTGAAGAAAACACGAGCAACGACAAGCATAAAAACAGGAACCTACGCACGCCCTATTTTTTCAAAGGAACGATGACGGCAGAGACAGTCACCTTGATCTCTTTCGCGATGTTATCACGGACCGTATTGGGAATCTCAATGTTATAGTCTGCCGGGCTCACTTTGAAAATGGAAGCAATCTTATACTGACCACCATCCGGCGTGATTGTAGCTGGTATGACCACATCTTTGGTTACACCATGGATGGTCAGTTTGCCGTGCGCAGCCATTTCCACTCCTGGAGGGAAGTTAGAATTGCGAACCCCTGCAAAATCTTCAATCTCCCCTACAAAGGAGGCTTTGGGGTAGGTATTGGATTCCATGTAATTCTCATTGAAATGCTCCTCCATGAGGGCCTTTTCAAACTCAAACGACTTGATGAGCACAGCAAACTCAAACTTGCCATTCTCGAAGTCTACCACGGAGGTCATCTTATCGTTAGTGGCTTCAATGTTCTCCATCGGTGTCTCGGAGAAAAACTCAACGTGACCATCACGGGTAAAATAGCGATCCTGTGCAAAAGCCACCTGACCTAGTCCTAGGGCAAGCAGTGCGATGATTATTCCTTTTTTCATGTGTTTTTCTATGTTACAAATCTAGTTAACGATCGCTGCCCTTTTCAATTCAACGGTTCCCCCCGGCAACATGGAAGAAGCATCCCCCAGAAACCCCGAACACACACCTTTGACCTTCAAGGTTGTTCCTAGGATACTCGTGGATTCCACTGGATTTTGAAACGTACAGTTCACAATGTTGAATTCGTCATTTGACAATTTAACGCCAGTAATCATGCCATCCTCTTTATTGAGTTCCATGACCGGACCACTTACCTCTATGATTAAGTCGTTGTATTTTAAATTGGCTGCCGCCTCGTCGTCCAAAAAGGCATTTACAACCTCCTCTACGCTCAGTGAAAAAGCAGCTTCCTCATTCGCTGTTTCTTCATGACCACAAGCCGTGCAAAGAAGAAGACTAGAAATGAATAAGAAGGAAAAGAATCTTTGCATAATCAAATTGTTGGAAAATTATGATCGATCCAAAGGAGCAGCGCTTCTTCATCGCAGGAAGACAACTCGCCACCCAAAGGCATTGACCTATTAACAATGCGCCCTTTAAGGTCATTGAATTCAATTGCCGCGGATACTTTTTGACGATCGATAAGTTCAACGCGACCAGTTCCATTTCCCTCAGCATGACACCCACTGATGGAGCAGTTGGCCTCAATAATAGGTCGGATATCTTCCTCAAACAAGATAGCCTCGGCAGGAATACTGGCTATTCCACAACTCGCGCCATAAAGATCTTCGGCATTGTCCATGTAGCACCCTTGCATCAGCATGACCACACCACTCAAAACCAAGCCTAACCTAACGTATTTCATCTCTACCTGTTTCAATTATTCAACGCTCCTTGGTTGATCCAAGCCTTAATGTTTTCGATGTTGCACGAATCAACCTTTGCTCCGCCTTGAGGCATTGGCAAAAAAGCAGGATCATGGGTTACTGCCCCTAACAGACGACCATTGGCGGCCACGGTTGCAACTCCTTCGTAAGTTGATAAAATTACGGATCCAGCTCCATGACACCCTACACATCCACTGGCTTGAAGAATCGGAGAAATTTCTTGCTTATATGAAACCTGACTACCTCCGCAAGAAACCGAAATCGTATCAAAATCGCAAGTATTATGCAAGGCTCCCTGCTCAATCCATTTGCGCACCAAGGCAATATTCTCATTGGACAAAGCCGGCCGATTAAAAGGCATTCGATCTTCTTCATCTGAATCGACGATTACTTCATATACATCACTATGGAAAGGTTCGCCCCCTCGAAGCTCTGTGGTAGCCTTCAATCGATTGTAGGATGTCAATACAACACCCTTCTCTGCCGTCACCTCGTCGTGACAGCCAGTTACACAATAGGTCGTTAGAATAGGTTGAATGTCCTTTTCGTAATACACAGAGTCAGGATCGCAGACACCAGAAATCGGATCCACAAATGACTCGTGCACACATGCTTGCAACGCCAAAACAAGTATGGTTGTGACGGTAGTCAGAAACACAATAAAACGCTTCTTTGTCATAAAGAGGTTCGAAGATATCTCAAATATATACCTAGATGTATGAACACGTATAATGGTTGGCTATATGATTCCATGACTTTTCAACAACTGCGTTGCGTTAGGTGTTCGACAAACTCCATCCCTTAATTGATAATCGAAATGCAACTGACCTTCAGCAAACGTAGATTCGAAATAATTGTTCCTAAAAACGAATGGCAAATCCATTGAAATGTCAGCAATCTCAACGTCATGCGTAGCAATAACCCCAACCACACGCTGATCACACAGCTTCATGAGGAAGGCACGCGTACCATTTCTTTTATCCTCTGAATTCGTACCGCGAAGTATTTCGTCAAAGAGCAGAAAACTTGGCGATTGCTCTTGAATGCGATCTAGCACCATGCGCAGTCGAATGACCTCCGCCTGGAAATAAGATCGGTCGTCGTTGATGGAGTCTTGAGGCTTCATACTGGACAGCAATTGGAAGGGAGAAATGGACAAACGCTTTGCGCACACGGGCAGTCCCATGGATGCCAGGATCATATTTACACCCAAGGTGCGCAAGAAGGTACTTTTACCCGCCATGTTCGACCCGGTAAGGACCATTAATTTGAAACCGTCAAAGACCACATCGTTTACGACGCGTTTGTTTGCTTTGAGAAAAGGGTGACCAATACCATCAGCGGAAAATGTATTACCACTTACCCCCTCTGGAAAAGCAAAGTCCTGGTGATTAAAATGAAATTGTGCCTTGCTGACCCATACTTCTATTTCCTCCGTGGCTTTCAACCAATCGAGCACATGCAATCCGTACCGATGCTTCCAAGCCATCAACTGCGAAAACACATGTGCGTGGTAAAGAAACATTCCATTTAGAACAGCCGCCCCGAGCAAGTTGCCCATGCCGTCCAATTGCCCAATGATCCGTCCTAACCGTCGAAACTCTTGATCTGCTCTTGCTTGCTCCAAATTAAACCTTCCTCGCAGTTCGCTCATTAAAGGGCTCTTCAACTCCCATTGCAAGAAGGCGTCTATCAGCCTGCTTTTCACCGCCATGGATTTGTGCACCGCGTCTACCGCAGCATGCTGCCGTTTGATATGCTTGATGCCGGCTCCAAGGAGCAAGAGATTAAACAGAAAGGGATAAATAAGGCTACCGATCGACTCAACGCCTCCAAACGCAATGACCCAAACGGTAGCAATCGGAAATACCAGACTGAGTCCCAACCGTATCCAACGCGCAAAAAACCAGGGCGTTGTGTCCTCCACCTCGAGCCATTTTTGGACCTTCCCTTTTACATCGTCTTGATCCAATCCCGCTAGGATGGTTTGAAATTC
Organism: uncultured Flavobacteriales bacterium; assembly: GCA_943788725.1. Lineage (GTDB taxonomy): Bacteria > Bacteroidota > Bacteroidia > Flavobacteriales_G > Salibacteraceae > SHAN690. Next base: position 688,017 of record CALSRJ010000001.1, read on the forward strand.
AAGCAGGTGAACAGGCTGATCGACCATAGCGCGAATCGCAGCTTGCTTTTCGCCCAATAGCTCCCAGCTCAAATACTGAAGTTCTTCAGCAAGTTTGGCTCTCGCGCCTTTGCTCTTGGCTCGATTGACCCGTTGAAAAAGGGAACCCTTTCCAAACACATCGAGGTCGGTTGAATAGGGGTGGTCTTCATTTCGAAACGCACTTCCTTCATCCAACGCACTTAGATCATGTCCCAAATAGTTCAATTCAGTCCTTATGACGCCCAGCTTTCGATCGACATGCTCGAGCCGGGACCTCAACTTGATATGAAACCGCAATATCCAAGCAAAAACAACGATCAATAGACTAGCGAGCGTCCAAAGAAACGGTAGGCGCTGCACGATGGCGAAGTAGATGAGTACGAACACAGCGACCGTCAGCATACCCCTCAGCACTGAAAAGCGCGTATCACGCTTTTTCAGTCCTGCTTGTTCCGCCAAATTTGTGGCTAACTCTTCTTGATAGAATGCCCTAGTATCCATGGTTCAAATAAGCGAATTTATCCGCGGACAACGCTTATTAAACCTGAGAAGTACATTGTTCCATATACACTTGTCAAAACTCACGCAACCCTCCTTCTGTTTATACGACTAGTATAATGTACTTTTAAGGCCACTTTCGATGCACAATATGAAAAGATTCTTTCCGACGATACTCATCGCGACTTTGACGAGCATGCTTTGGTTCAACGCCACTGCACAGACCAACCTGTTGCCTCAGCCGAGTTTTGAGAATTTCATCACTTGTCCGAATAGTCTGAGTGACATCGCTGAAGCTTATTGGGACAAGGCTCCGTTTCACACGGGGTCTAGCGACTACTTTCACGCTTGCGCAACTACCACCACTTGTGATGTTCCTACGAACATTTTCGGTTCGTCTGCAGCCAACACAGGGTCAGCGTATGCTGGAGGATATTGCGGCCTTTCTACAGGAAGCACTTACCGTGAGTACATCTTTGATACCCTCTCTCAAACCTTGGTTTCGGGAGTAAAGTACGTGGTAACCTTCCATTATCGCCTCGCGAGCAACGCGCGCTTCTCTAGCAATGACATGGGATTCTATCTGAGCTCGACCGTGCCGACTGGAACAGGAACCGGTGCACTTGGCGTAACCCCTACTTCATGGAATCCGTCGGGTGCACAACTCCAAAACAACACTTCTTGGGCGATGTACACCGACACCATCGTAGCAACAGGAGGCGAGCAGTACATTACCATTGGAGCGTTTAACACCAATCCAACGACCGTTCTTTACAACACATCCGCCACCATTGGAGGCGCGTATTACTACTTTGATGATGTGAGCATCTTTTTGCATGAAGGCATTGGCGGAGACACGAACATTTGCCTAGGAGATAGTGGTCAAGTCTACGCCATCGAACTGGACTCGGTTTCATGGAGAGATTCACTCGCGCCAACCGTGGTGTTATCTACCCAAGACACCCTGACCGTGGCGCCGACTCAAACTACAACCTACATGGCGGTAGTTCCTGGAGACACCTATTACTTCACCATGAATGTGATTGCACCGATTTCCGGCTTCCTTGGCAATGACACCATCATTTGTGAAGGAGAAACGGTAACCAAGGTGGTGAACCTTCCGAATCCTTATTCATACGAATGGTCAGATGGAGGAACAGACAGCGCTTTGATCACCCAAGACTCAGGTACGTTTTGGCTAGAGGTTAACTTGCACGATTGTATTTCAGCGGATACGTTCCACATCGAGTACTACGTCTTCCCCGATTACGATCTCGGACCAGACCTTACGATATGTTGGTATGACAGTACCGTGCTTGATCCGAACGTAACAGGTGGTACCGTAAACTCTTACACTTGGAGCACGGGTGAGAACACACCTACCATCACTGTGCAGAACACAGGTATCTATTGGGTTGACCTCACAAACGACGATTGCACCATGCGCGATAGCATCGAAATCTCCTACCACCCAACGGTCGTAGTTGACCTCGGTCCAGACCAAGAATTCTGTTACAGCGCTTCTGAGGCACTGATACCAAATGCCCAAAACGCGACTTCCTTCCTTTGGTCAAACGGTGCAAACACACCGACCACGAATGTCACCACTTCGGGTACGTATTACGTAACGGCAACCGGAAACGGTTGCAACGCCTATGACTCGGTAGATTACACCTTCTATTACGACCCATTCTTCGACCTTCCTGAGACGTTGATGTACTGTGATTATGACACGGCCATTATATCTACCGGATTGGATCCTGCAGGATTAAATTTCGTTTGGAACACCGGTGTCAACACGCCTACCATCTCCATCGCTGGAGGAAGTCAAGGAAACTATTGGGTGCAGGTGGCTGGTGAGCACTGCACGATGAGGGATACTGTATACGTCGGTATGCACCCCCCGATCAACTTAGAGCTGGGAGAAGATAAACCAATCTGTGAAGGTGATTCTGTGACCATCACGCCAAACACGAACCCGTTGTTTGATTACAGTTGGAGCACAGGCACAAATGCCAGTGAAATCACCATCACCGAAAGTGGCGTGTTCACCTTGACCGTTACAAACGGATTTTGTACCGAAGTGGATAAGATTCGAGTATTCGTTTACAAATACCCGACGGTGAACCTAGGAGACGACATTACTCTTTGTGCGCCTTCTGAACTCAATTTTAACGTAAATACCCAATGGAATGCCGTAGACTTTAATTGGTACGACGGTACCACTACGCCTTTGCACGTCATGTTTGCCGATGAAGACCAGACGATCTGGGTGCGAGCCACAAACTACATCTGCTCAACTACCGATTCACTAAACATTCATTTGGCTACACCACCGAGCATCACCTTAATCGACGACACCATCCTTTGTGAAAACAGAACGGCTCGCATTAAGGCGGAGGGTAATCCAAGCTGGGACTATACATGGTCAAATGGTGATACTTCCCAAGTACTGACTACCTCCATTGGGGGTTCGTATGAAGTTAGCGTTTACGACGGAACGTGCACCAGCGTAGACTCTGTCAGTATCCACGATCTCTCCAATCCAGATATCGATATTTTGGGACCAGAATACATTTGCTTGGGCGAGGTAGACATACTCGACGCAAGGGTTGAAGGAGCTTACCAGTACAAGTGGGGAGATGGTAGTAACGAGCCTAAATTGAGCATTTACGATCCAGGGGAATATACTGTTGAGGTAACCCACAAATGTGGAGTAGCCAGGGATACAATCTTCGTGAAAGACTGCGAATGCTTCGTACGTTTTCCTTCCGCGTTCCGTCCTACTCCATCTGGTGTCAATAAGACATTTGGAGCTGAGATTGAATGTGAAATCACCCAATTCAAATTGAGAGTGTTTGACCGATGGGGTGCTACACTCTTCTACACAGAAGATGCGACAGAACGTTGGGATGGTAAAGTGAATAACAACCTCGCACCGATCGGCTCTTACGGATGGATTTGTGAATACAAGGGACTCTACGACGGAGAGAAGATTAACAGAAAGCAGCAAGGAAACGTGATGCTCATCCAATAACCTGCCGTCGATTCCATGAAAATCTATCACAATCCGCGCTGCAGAAAAAGCAGGGAGACCTTGGCAATGATTGAAGCTTCTGGAATCAGACCCGAGGTGGTAGAATACCTTAAAGACGTACCCAGCGCAGAGGAGCTTAAGGGAATCATCTTAAAACTGGGAATATCAGCTGAAGCGCTCATCCGCAAAGGTGAATCCGAATACAAAGAGCTCTACAAAGGGAAATCACTGTCTGAGGAACAATGGGTTCAGGCGATGATCAATCATCCGAAACTCATAGAGCGACCGATAGTGATCAAAGGCGACCGTGCGGTTTTGGGACGTCCTCCAGAGAATGTTGAACGCCTGCTCTAACCTTCAGTTAAGCCCTTCAGCCAAAAGACGAAATCATCGAGTACGCGTTCGTCTTTCAGAATCCTTCTATGCCCGATGCCTTCATATGTATGGGATTCCATGTTCGGATGAATAGATTTGAGTACCTCTAAGTGTCGCACAGGCACATCCCGATCGTTTAGTCCGTGCACACCAAAAACAGGACACTTCACAGATTTAAAGGTTTCCTCCATGGTGACACTCTCGAATGAGCGTCCGAATTCCTCAACCGTCCGATCTCGTATCGCTTGGATCGTGCGATCGGTTCCATTGATCCTGCGCATATACTCATCTAAGATGTCTTGTGATAGCACAGGCGCACCAAAGGTGGCAAAAGCAGCCACCTCCTCCCCTTCAGAGATAGCATATGAAATAGAAGCCGCGCCCAAGGAATGACCAACTGCGGCCAAAGGACGGTCCAATTCGCTCCAGACCGCTCGGAAGACTTCGGCAAATTCAAATAGATTGGTCTTTTTGCTCTTGTTCATACCATGTCCAGGGGCGTCGATCAACACACACCGAAATCCTTCCTCCATCAAGCGGTTAGCAAGGACTCTGAACTGCATTGACTGCCCAGACCAGCCGTGTAAACACAAGACTTCTGGTCCTTCACCTTTTCCATATACGACCACGTCATGGTCGCCAATTCTCCGTCTTTTTTGCTCAAATGACAAGGCTGCTTCCCGGTCTGCAGGCCGCATAGGAAATGAAATGGGCGTGAGGAATAACCTGACAGCAATGCCTTTCGCTAATCCAGGTGCAAAGGACTCCAATAAAGGAAAGAGGGTTCGTAAAATGCGAAACGGCCAAGGGTATTCAAGTGCTTGTCTAGCCATGATGCTGCAAGGTTACGACGATAAGACCACTAAAGGCCTGAAGTGTTTGACAGATTACTTATTCAAAAGATAAACAGATAGCTTCGCAGCTTGCAGTACAAGGGGATCGCATACATACTTCTCTCATCGCTTGCCTATGCCGTGGTGAACTTTTGCGTGAAATACCTTGAAGACATTCCAACGCATGAAATAGTTTTCTTCCGGTCCATCATATCCCTTTCGATCTGCATCGTATGGATACGTCAACTCAAACTTCCCTTTTGGGGAAATAACAAGAAGTGGTTAGTGATAAGGGGATTCGCAGGAATGTCTGCCCTCTTCCTCTTTTTCGTCACCATCAAGCACATGCCGCTGGCTAGTGCTACAACGATTCAGTACATCTCTCCCATCTTCACAGTCCTCTTGGCGACGCAGCTGATGGGAGAACGCGTGAAGAAACTACAATGGCTGCTCTTTGGGCTCGCATTCGTAGGTGTTCTAATGATCAAAGGCTTCGATGACCGTATTTCTTACCTCTACCTAGGAATCGGTGTCGTTTCCGCCTTGATTTCTGGGGTGGCGTACAATGCAATCATGAAATGCAGGATGACCGATCATCCGTTGACGGTAGTACTCTACTTCCCTCTCATCGCCACTCCAATCATGGGAGTAGCTTGCATTACGGTAGAATGGGTGACGCCACAGGGAATTGAATGGGTCTTGTTGCTTATCATGGGCGTCTTTACCCAGATTGCCCAGTTGTACATGACCAAAGCCTTACACGCCGACCACAGTAGTCGAATCATGCCTTTCAAATACTTCGGAGTGCTCTATGCCATAGGCATAGGCTTCCTGTTCTTTGGCGAACATTTGCCATGGTTGAGCATCATCGGAATTGGTTTGGTGTTGTTGGGTGTAATCCTGAACGCCTTTGTGAAGAACCTCAATAAAAAGCTTCCCCCTACCCAAGGAGTGCTCTGATTACCGGAGCGGTATTGGCTTACCAGAAGTACTGATGATCACTTTATCCTCAAGCGTCCGCAGTTCACCTAAATGATCACGGTACCTTAGGTTAAAGGGATACACTCCTTGAGGTGCCAAAGAACCATCTGGCATGCGGCCATTCCATGATTTGGAAACCGATTTAGACTCAAATAAAATGCGTCCCCATCGATCGTAGATACTCAGTAGATAATCTACTTCGGAAATTACTTCTCCTAAGATTACGAATTCATCGTTCAAACCATCTCCGTTCGGAGTAAATGCAGAGGGATAGTAAAGCAGGGTTTCATAATGGTAGACCATTTGCTTTTCAAGCGTATCTGTGCAACCGTCGTTTGAGACGACCACCTGACGCACGATCATTGGCATCTTCCATTCAGCAAAATGATATTCAAGAATGTCTTGATCATAGATGGTGTCCTCCCCGATGAACCAGGTCATTTGCTTCGCACCAATCGACGCATTGTAGATATTCAGAATCTCATCGGTATTGCTGGGCTGAGCAGGGTCGGTTGTGAAGGCGGCCAATGGTTGCGCAAGGATTTTGACGGCGCAGACTTCCTTGGATCGCGCGTAGCATCCGAATTCAGTAACAGACGCAATGTCGATATCATAGCATCCGGGTAGCTTATACGTATGGTAGAATGAATCTACATTGAGATCCGCTACCACCGTGCTATCACCGAGGTACCATGTGTAGTCATTGTCCTTATCAAAGTCTGTAATCCTAATCAAGACGTCACTTTGAGCGCAAGCCTCTTTTGGCGCTACCTCGATGGTCGCTGGATCTGGAACTCCTACATGAACTGTTACCGCGGTAGAGCCAGGTTTAGAAAGGCATAAATCCGTGATTTCAACGCTGAACGTGCGTGTAGAGTTTGGCCGAATGAATTGAATAGGATCCGTCTCGCCGTTGTGCAGCCATTTGAATCGGTATTCATCTGGACCCCTGAACCCACCCCGACCAGATGCGATCAAGTGGGTGACTTCTCCAGCACAAAGCGAATCGTCCTCCACTCGAATGGTAGCATCAATTGCGGAATACCCCCCTACTTGCACAAACACACTATCTACGTAGCTCGGTGATCCACAGAAGTCACTTACGGTCACCGCGTACCATGCAGGCTCGTCTGGGCTCACATCGATTTCATCACCAAACAATCCAGCGCTCCAGCTATAGGTGTAGATCGAGTCTCCTCCGAATCCTTCAACAAACAGCTGCGTGGTATCATATGGACAAATCGTATCCACCGGATCGATCACGGATGATAAGGGCGGCCTTACCTTAATCAGGACATCGGAAGTATCTCCAGGACAGCCATTGGCATCAGTAGAGGCGACAAAATACCGCGTGGTGACCGATGGAGACACATTGACTGTCTGATCAGTAGAGATCACAACGCCTGTAAGTGAGCCCTCTCTCCAAACATAACTGAAGGCTGGCGTACCACCGGTACTTGCAGCAATGATCGAGGCCACATTTGAAATACAAATCATGGTATCGCCATATGCGGTAGTCATGATCGTATCAGGGATATCGATAACGACGTAAGACTCTGATGAACAGCCGTGTGCATCAGTCACAGTAACCCAATTCGTATCTGCGCACAGTTGATTGGCTATTGGCGAAACCTCTCCGCTTGTCCAAACATAATAGTAAGGGAAAGTTCCACCACTAGCCGTTGCCTCAGCACTAGCATCACAGGTGGACCCATCTGAACACGAAGTCTTAGATGGGTTGATGATACTTGAAGTGAGTAAGGTAGGCTCACCGACAGTAAAGTCTTCAATCAACGTGCACAAATAAGTAGATGAAGTCGTGTCCACATCCTGCACGGTCACCGTATAGGTTCCCGCACAAAGTCCTATAATATCCTGAGTAGTGTCGTTGGTACTCCAGTTGTATGTGTAGGTGCTCGTGCCATTTGCCAGCGTCAGATCAATGGAGCCGTTGCATGAATCCTTGCACAAAGCATCCTCTACTGACGCAAAGACGTTGAAGGTGGGCTGAATCACTGTAACCGTCACTGTATCTTCCAAGGTATCACAGAGATAGGCCTCCTCCACATAATACGTTGTCGTGTTTGAAGGAGAGGCATACGGGTCTGCGATCGAGGTGGAACTAAGACCGGTAGATGGGGTCCAACTGTAGCTGATCGCCGTTTCACCAGCGTCCAATTGAACGGAATCTCCATTGCAAATTGTGACATCCTCCAAGTCGTTCACCAAACTGTCGATGACCTCTGTTAAGCAAAAACGCTGCACGTTGTTTGCTCCTCCCGTGGTACCCAAGAAACCCCAGTGAACGGTTGAGTCACCGCCGAATATACTGTCGATCATATCTCCCGAATATTGCAGGCGATAATCGCAATCCAGGTATACTTCGAGTTCCTCAGCCGATGGTTCCCAGCGAATGTTGAGGGTATGATAGTTTCCATCCTCAACATTTGCGGTGGTTGCAGAAGCCTGAATAGGGCCAGCAAGGGAATTGGCTGAGGTGTGATTGACGGTCCCATTCTTTAGGATTCCGATGTGGTCAGCTGCCATGTCACTGTAATTTCCGTTGTACCACGTATCCACTTCCACCCCAAGGGAATTCGATGAAAACCCAGATCCGTTGAATCCCAACCCTCCTCCACCGGTACCGATGTAAGGAGAACTCAGAGAACCTCGAAGGACAAAAACAATCCCGTCCGCACCTCCATTGTTGGTGCCGAGGTATACTCGAAATTTGTAGTCGAAAGGTTCATTCAGGTTGATCGCCTGGTTCTTGTACACATAGCCCGCCTGACTATTGGTAGCGGAAGTAAGTTGATAGCACCCCCCTGAGAGCGCCGAAGCGGATCCCCCCACCGTGTATTGGGCAGGAAGGGCCATTGGCAGCGCCAGGAGGGCGACAACCAAAGCGCAAGCTTTCAATGCGCGTTGCATAGAGATAAGTAGGGGCGACAAATGCATAGAAATTCTAGGTTCAAATGTACTTAACAAACGCCTTCCGATTATACACGTTGCCTTCTTAAAGACTGGACCTCGAATATTAATTTTGTGCCATGCGCGTAGATAAATACTTGTGGTGTGTTCGATTATTTAAGACACGCTCTGTAGCTACTAAAACGTGTTCTGCTGAAAAAGTGCGCCTGAACGATGAGATCATTAAGCCCAGCAAGGAGTTAAAAGTGGGTGATACCGTAGCTTTAAAGGAGCCACCGATTTGGAGAACATTTCAAGTGATCGACATTCCGAAAAGTCGCGTCGGCGCCAAATTAGTCCCTGCATTGATGAAAGAGACCACGTCAAAAGAAGACCTGCGCGCACTTGAATTGGTGCAACGCATGAATTCCGAAAGTCGTTCGTTTGGAATCTTTGGGCGACCAACCAAGCGTCACAGAAGGGACCTCGATAGGTTCAAAGGGGGTTAAGCTTACATTCGTCCGAGATCCGAATATGAAACACATCGTTTTCACCGTCACCAATGACCTCACCTATGACCAGCGGATGCAACGCATCTGTACGGCGCTTTCCTACGCTGGATTTAAGTGCACCTTGATCGGTCGTGAACGCCCTTCCTCTGCCCCGTTAGCGAACCATCCGTTTGAGCAAGTCCGTTTGAAGTGTTGGTTTGAGAAAGGGAAGCTCTTTTACTTGGAGTACAATGCAAGACTGACCCTTCATTTGCTACGCTATCAGCCAAGAGCCTTTTGCGCCATTGACCTAGACACGGCGCTCCCCGTCTACCTCATTTCGCGCATACGTCATCGACCATTCATCTTTGACTCACATGAATATTTTAGTGAGTTGGAAGAAGTGGTAACACGCCCCATGGTGCACAAGGTCTGGCAGTGGGTGGAGCAGTTCACAATGAAACGATTCGACATCGGATACACCATCAGCAAAGGCTACGCTGACTTATTCAAAGAGCGATACAATGTAACATTCGCCGTAGTTCGGAATGTGCCGCTCAAACGACCCATTGCGCAAGCACGCGAGGATTCCAATCCGTATTTAATCTACCAAGGTGCCCTGAATGTGGGGAGGGGACTCCAAAATGCTATACTCGCGATGAAGGACATCAATGGTCTTGCATTAAAAATCTATGGCGATGGTCCTATTCGCACCGAGCTGAAAAACTTAATCACACGGGAAGGCTTGCAAGCAAAGGTCGAACTCTGTGGGCCTGTTACCCCTGGGGAATTGAGAACCCACACACAAAGAGCCTTTGCTGGATTGACGCTTTTTTCATCCAAAGGATTACATCATCAATTTTCCTTGGCCAACCGGTTCTTTGATTACTTCCACTCTGGAATACCTCAAATCGCCATTGACCACCACGAATACAGATCCTTCAATGATGCATACGACATTGCAACGTTGATCCCCGATGATAGTGCTGAACAGATAGCTGCTGGAGTGAATAACCTTCAATCAGATGAGCAGTTGTACGAACGGCTGAAGGCGAATTGCGCACGCGCAGCCGATGAGAACAATTGGCAACAAGAATCGATCGCCTTGACCAACATTTACAAAGACATATGAGACCGATACTCCTCTTTGCATTCATAGCATTGCTATCCTTGACGTCTTTGCGGAAAGACGACTCCCATGCATTCTATGTGTCCATCACAGAATTGGAAGTAAAGAACGACACGCTGCAAATCTCTTTACGTCTGTTTACAGATGATTTGGAACGAGCCCTGAATGACAGAACCGATGAAAAGGTGTTCCTGAACGAACCGCGTGAAACGGCCAAGAATTTTGTTCGGATTAGGGATTACGCAAGCAAAAGCTTCATTGTCAGCAATGCCGCTAAACCAGACAGGATTGAATGGCTTGGACATGAATTTGAAGAAGATGTTTGCTGGGTGTATGGAGAGGTAGCCCTTTCTCCCGATCAGAACCTATTGTTCATCAAGAATGAACTGCTGATGGATATCCACGATAGGCAACAGAACATCATTCACTTCACTACCTCCGAAGGAATAGAAACGAAGCTCGCTACCAAGGGATATTCCGAGGTTCGCTTTGCGCTGAAATGAAAAAAGGCATCCGTTTGGATGCCTTTCAAAAGTTTGTTTGTCGAGATGCGTCAGCTTCCCCTTTGCGTTCCTCCAGCCTTTCTGGGTGCCGTTATCTTTCCGCCGCCTGAGGGCTTCTTAGGAGCTGATTTACTTCCTGCCTTCGCAACCGCCGGTTTCTTTGCGGTTTTCTTTGGCGCGGCTTTGGTCTCTTTCTTCTCCGTTTCATCAACAGCCGCATCTTCAGCAGCAACTTCATCATTCGGATCAAATGCATCGTGCTCAATCAACAAGTTGTACCAGCGCACAACCTTTGCCATATCACTAGCGTATACGCGCTCGCGATCGTATTCGGGTAACACTTCTTCAAAGAGTGACTTGATTTTGGCGTCTGATTCTTTATGATTGATGGTCTGCTTCCCGCTCTCTTTTTTGTGGATTGCCTTAAAGACCTCACGCAACGGAACTTCATCCGTGTCGGTATAAATGCTGATCTCTTCCAGTGCGCTCACTTTTGCAGAACCGTGAACCGGAAAGCGTTTTCCATCAACGATAGATTCGACGATAATCCCGTTCTTCATCTGACCTACCAATTTGAATAGACCTGATTTACCGGAAACGGATAAGATTTGTTCTTGTGCCATACGTGCTATTGCTTGAGGCGCCAAATGTAGCGCAATTCTAAATTGTTCAAGGGTTCAAATAAATGATCGGATAAATCTCTGAACTCCCATCCGCTTGAAGTTCTACATAATAGGTTCCAGAAGTAAGCACCGGAAGCGCAATGGTCAACGCATTGAATCCTGCATAAATCTGACCGGTATTCGATGAGCTCACCAGAACACCATAGGCATTGTAGACGTATACATCAATCTGGCCGTCTCGCTTTTTCCCAAGCTGAAGGTTCAATTGCCCCTGGGTTGGGTTTGGCCACATACGCATCACTTCGAATGGGCCATCTACATTTTGCCCTGGAGCATATCCGAAATAGCGCACAAAGGCAGAATCTCCACTCGCCAATACACTCTCTATATCGCGCCCAGCATGAATCGCAAATGCTAAGGTTTTCTTCTGGCCGTTCATGATGTCAATGCCTTTCATACTTGCCACTTGAATGACGTCATTTCCTTTTCCATCTTCTCCAGCACTTCCGGCGGTATTCCGGCTGACCGTCATGGTTTTATACTTCCTTCGAGAGGAATAATCCTCTTCATCATACATATCCACTCCACCCCAACCCCCAGCGACATTGTCGACCATGTAGGAAACGAATTCGTATTCACCTAAGGCTTGAATGCCTGCTGTCAGCTTCTCATTGCCCGTGTTGTATACATACCCCATCCGCTTGCCATACACGGTTTCAGCCTTGTTCTTCGTAGCGTCGTTGATGTCCCAGTCTGCAAACATTCCCACCGCGAGGTCGTAGAGGTCTTCCCCAGTGTGGTTTTCAATGGTGTATTCCATCACAATATAATTTTCGTGTCCCGGATCTGTATATGCGGTAGCTCTTTGCTCCACTAAAAACCCGATCTCATCCTGACGAGCACTGGTGTCCGTAAATGAACCCGTTGCCAAATAAGCCTCTTCTCCGGAAGGAGATTGACGCGTTATCACTTCCTCTTGCCAAAAATCACGATCGTAAATCTCCGGACCACGAACGCGATCTACGACGCGCTCTCGCAGCTGGTCTTTGTAACCGATCATCAATCCACATTCGTAGACGAAGTTTCCAAGGTTTTCCAATTGAAACCCGAGTCCATGGGTCTGGAAAATATCCGTAAAACCGACCAATCCGTGCTGAGAAACGGTTGTCTTAATGTTGTTTACGTTGATATTAACGTACGAAGGATTGAGCGTAAAAGTCAAGAACTGTGTCATCTTGTAAGATGAGGAAGGACTAGTGGCGATCAACTTAACGGCGACTTCAATGTCATATGAATCCAACGATAGGATGTTTAAAGTGAAAGGCGACAAGAGATTGTTTAGCCGGCCATTTTGAGCGAGATCTCCTACAGACCAAGTTCCATTCACGACCTGCACGTGCGGACTTGCAGACTCGATGGCCAGCGTAATGTCAGACATAGGCAACAGGTAATTGGCTATTTCCACTCCAAGGCTCACTTCTTCTCCACCTACAAAGACTTCATCGTCACCATCCGTAAACTCATAGTAGTCAATGCGCAGCGCAGGAGATGAAATGGAATCGACCGCGGCAAACATATCTAGGCGTCCCACGCCAAGTTTTTCGGCATACGCTGCATTCTGCGGCAAATCGTAAATCGATGCGTCTGATGTGACGCGGAGCTGCTCGCGCACTTGGGTAGCTGATAGCTCTGGGAAACGATGGCGAACCAGACCGGCCGCGCCCGCAGCAATGGGGGAAGACATGCTGGTTCCGCTGTCATACCCATAGGTTCCATTCTTCAAGCTGAAAATCAAGGTTCCTGGGGCAACTAAGTCGATGTCATGGTTGTAGTTTGAAAAGTCCGCTTTACCATCGCTCCAATCTGTAGAGCCAACGCTCAAAACTTCTGGGTAAGATGCCGGATAGAATCGGTCTTCTCGGTTGTCATTTCCTGCCCCACCTACCAACAGAGCATCTTGGTTGTAGGTCGCATAGCGAACAATGTCGTGTGAAAATTGGGTAGAACCAAAGCTCCCCCATGAGCAGTTGATCACGTCTGCTCCGTTATTAGCGGCATATACAATACCATCGTAGCCATAAGGAAGCGTCAACTTATCACCTGCCTTAATACCCATTATTGCACAAGCCCAACCGGTTCCCGCCATGCCTGTAACATTGTTGGTAGAGGCGCCGGCCAGTCCCGCTACATGGGTTCCATGCGAAAATCCAGTTTCGTTGATGTCGTTGTTGCCATCATAAAAATTCCACCCTTGGAAATCATCGATCAGTCCATTCCCATCGTTGTCTTCTCCATCAATGGGGTCTTTGACGTTGACCCACAGCTTGTCTTCCAAATCCGGGTGGTCTTTATCCACTCCAGTATCAATGATGGCTATTGTAATGGTGGAAGCACCCGTGTCCACATCCCAAGCCTCGAAGGCTCTAATTATCGGCAGGTGCCATAGGCTATCAATGAGCTCGTCGTTGGGTGAAATGATCACTTTTGGAATGAACCAAGGTTCGGCGTATTCTAGCACCCCTGTCCGTTCAAGTTGCTTGGCCGCCTTAAATACATCCCAATCGGGATTGATCCGAATGGTATAAATCAAAGAAATATCCACGCGGTTATCTACTGCACCATCTGGATCAGGCGCGCGGGTTGGATCTAGCGGTTCAATCGACGGGAAACGCTTCGAGACCTCCTCCACCCCCATCGCTTCGAGTGAGGCATTGAGAATGGCTAAATCGATATTATCGTGTGTGCAATGGGCTCTGTATTGCGACTTCACTTTAATGATCAAGGCACCTTCAACATAGCTTTCTTGCGCCATCAATCCATTTCCCAATAGGAATTGCGCTATGAGCAATACGTAAAGCAGGTCTTTTCTCATTTGACTATTCGCGTTGAACATTTTTCCTCGCCGCCATCCAGCAGAGATAATTGATATACGCCTCTCGGCAATTCACTTACATCGATCAAACTGACGTCCTTCTGAAGGGTACCTCGCGCTATCAAACGCCCCCGAAGATCGTGTATTTCCCACTGTTGAAACGGCTTACTTAGATTAAGGTTCAATACATCCTGTACCGGATTCGGGAAAATGTTGAAGAAGGTTTGACCAAGAGGATTCTCTCCCAGGGCATAGACGTTAATTTGATCGGTAAAGTGAGTGCATCCGTTCGTGTCTTCATAGGCCGCTTGGTACACGCCCTGAATTGGCTGCTCCATGCTATATGGGCCATTTGGTTCGATGGCATCATCATTCAGGTACCAAGAGGTACTCGTCGCAAGCAGCGAGTCAATGATCAATTGTAAAACGCCATCCTCCTGTAAGTGCAACATGGGAATGGGCATCAACGGAAACAATGACACCTCGATCGAATCAGAAACGGCTTTACAGTGATATAGATTGGAAACGGTGCAGGCATAGATTCCCGCCTCGGCAATTGAAATGGCTTGCTTGAAGGAACCATTGCTCCATTGGTAGGCACCGTAACCATCAATGACGCTCAACTCAACGTTCTCACCCTCGCATAGCGGTAAATTCCCGCTCACTTCTATGCTGGGTTTGATCGGGCTAGGTCGCTTAGACACTTGAAGACTGTCAGAATATCCGAGGCAACCAATTTCATTGGATACCTGTGCGAAATACAATCCCGATTCATCCACGGCAATGGTAAGCGAGGTGTCTCCAGTATTCCAAAGCATCTCATTGACGGCTTCATCCAATGAAATATTCAAGTAGGAACCAGCACAAAATTCATCGTCATCAAAAACCAAGGCAGGACGTGGAGTATTCAACCTCAAGGCATCGAGGGCGTCGATTTTTCCATGTCCCCATTGATCGTTCGGTAGATTGCCTGTAAAACCATCTTCCTCGAACGTGGTGCTAGTGATGGCGGACTTAAAACCCTCCCAACTACCGTTCGGACATTTCTCCAGAAAAAGTGCTGCAATTCCAGCTACGACCGGCGACGCACTGGATGTTCCTCCGGCTCGGTGATGCATGCCTCCTATCCCAACTCGACTTCTCGTATTAGGATTTGACAAGAGATTATTCAGCTGAAAAAAGGCGCCTGCCGTCAACGTATTATCCCCAGGCGCCGTTACCTCTGGCTTGACCGAACCCGTTCGCGCTGGTCCTCGACTGCTATTTGCGGCGATGTCTCCCTCTGTTTGACCGGACAGGATGACGACGTTGTTGTCCACATCAGTATAGGTGCTTCGATTGGTCATATTCCCTACTGTGATCACCTTATCAGAACATGCCCAAGCACTAACAATGCTCTGCTTTGTATCGGGTAGTGTATAGTTCGACATCTCACCATATTGTGCCGGAGTCGGCAAATTTTGGTAGAGCATATTCCTGTACCCAAGCCAATTGGCTGACCAAAGGTCAAAGCGACCTGAAGCGGTAATCATCAGGCGGTAATTGTAATCAACAGAATCAATGAGGTCTACCAATACCTGCAGGCGGTAGGTTCCATTGTTGGAGTCAGCATACGTTTCTACCCTTCCTAAATAAGTACCACTGGTGCTCAGCAAGGTATCTTCATAGATGACGTTGATCCGATTCAAGATGCTGTCAAAATCGGTGCTGCCCCTATACGCGTATTGAGGAACCAATTGATCGGCTCCAATCGCCATTGTAGGGGTTCCATATCTCCCACGTCTCCATACATCACGAAGGCGATGATTCCATTGCCCGCCTGCGCTCCTGACTGCACGCGAAACCAGGTAAAGGTGGTGTCACTGCTCGCCTCATACCCAAGATGATAAGGGGCCTGATTACCGGAGTTTCCGGCAGCGCAAACCATGATTTTACCCGGCCCTGCCGTAATATCTTCTTCTATCGCCACGGTAGCCAAATCGCGTCCGTCATGCGAGCCTAGGTAAGTACCAATGCTCGCGTTAATGACGCATGGCCTGCCAAGCGCCTCAGCCTTGGAAAAAATATAATCCACCGCGTCCGCGACCGTAGATGTCCAACCCACCGCCGAAAAATTTGAGGACACAACGATCAATTCTGCGTCGGGTGCTATGCCTTTGTACCCTGGATATGAGCTGCCATCGCCCGCGGCAATTCCAGCCGTGTTTGTGCCGTGTCCAAACCACTGACCTTGGTCTGTGTGCGGACAAATACCGTCATTAATCTCGGTGCTATCCCAAACCTGACCGTAGCCATAAGAAGGGGTACGCTGGCTCACCTGCATGGTCTGGTCCCATACTTCAATGATCCTGGTATCGCCATTTGCATATTGAAAATCGGGGTGGTTCAATTCAATCCCAGCATCTATAACACCCACGATCACACCTGATCCTGTGTAAGCTGCGGGCAATCGATGACCACCTTGATGCACTTGTTCTACCCTGGTATGCTCCCGCGATCTCGATAGCAAGGGTTCTCCTTTGGCGCCGTCAAAGTGAATCGCCGTAATGAACGACGCTGTGTCCAATGACAGCACGTCGGATGCTTTGAGCAGGATGGCGTCGTAAGACTTCAAGGAATACTTAACCGTCCCTTTGTGCGCTCCTACGAATGCGCCAATCTTTTCTCGGTCTCCTTTCACAAAAAGATGCACCCATTCTTCTGCAACTGACGCTTGCAGGGCCAACCTTAGGTCAAGGGGCAACTTGGTCGGCTGAATGCGTTGCGCGGAAGCAGCAAAGTGAATGATCAGAATGATATAGAGGAGAAGGCTCTTCATTGAAACACGGGCAAATCACTTATATAGACGATCCTTGGTTCAAATGGTTGAACTTCAGCATAGACATGCTTGAGTCCGTTCGTCAGCACCAAAAACCTCGAGCCGCTGATGGAATAATACGTCGCAATTTGTAAAAATACATCTTCGTTCAGGGCGATGTCAGGAGACTTGCATTCAACTAGAATATGCGGAACGCCATCCCTATCCATGAACCCAATGTCCGGACGTTTTTTACGGCCGTGATACTTCAGTTCATACTCTAATTGCATCCTTCCCTTCGGGTAACCCAAATGATCTACTAAAAAATGTGCAAAATGCTGACGAACCCACTCTTCTGGTGTGAGCACGACATATTTCATTCGAAAGTCATCGTGGATGTGGATCACCTCATTGATGATTCTAACTTTGGCGTCAAACACCGGAAGATCTAGCGGCGGATATTTCTTAGGGTCGATCACGAATAAAAGAAAGCGATTGTCGAATGGCGAATGTAAAGGAGTACTTGGACATCATGAAGGAAATGAAGGCAGGGAATTTTCGCCCGGTCTACCTGCTCCATGGTGAAGAGCCCTACTACATTGACAAGATCAGCAAGTTCATCGAGCAACACGCCATCGAAGAACACGAGCGTGATTTCAACCTCAACATCTTTTACGGGAGAGACCTGAGTTCAGAAACCTTAGTAGAGACGTTAAAGCGTTTTCCTATGATGGCACCGCGCCAGGTGGTCATCATCCGAGAAGCACAGGACTTTGGTGGAAAATGGACGGACCTAGAAAGCTATTTCCAACAGCCCATTGACTCTACGGTGTTCGTCATCGACTTCAAATACAAGAAGGTAGATGCCCGCTTCAAATGGGTCGATTTCGTCAAGAAAAAGGGCGTACTCTTTCACTCTGCAAAGCACTACGACTCAGACATTCCGAGGGTAGTCGAAGAACTGGCCAAGTCAATGAAGTACCGCATCAATCAGCATGCGTCAGACTTAATGTCAGAACACCTTGGAAATGACCTCGAGAAAATCGAAGGTGAATTGCACAAGTTGACGATTAACGTACCGCTCTCTCAAGAGATCGGCGTGGACGATGTCAAGAAACACATTGGAATCAGCAAGGAGTTCAGCCAATTTGACTACGTCAATGCCCTAGCCGTGCGCGACGCCCCAAAAAGCTATAACATAGCCTTTCAGATCGGTCGTAACGATAAGAACACGCCCATGGTGTTGGTGATTTCTGCGTTGTTTGCACACTTCAGCAAGGTGATGATGTACCATTCCCTGAGCGACAAATCGTCGAACAACATCATGCGCACCATACCTGGGGTGAGAAGTCCCTTCTTCGCGAAAAACCTAATGAATTCGGCCACGCTGTACCCTTTTCCGAAGACGGCACAAATCATTGAGAAGCTGAGAGAAATTGACGCGAGGTTCAAAGGAGTTGGATCTTCTAGCATAAGTTCAGTAGAACTCTTGAAAGAGTTGACTTACTTCATCCTGAATTAAGTTGCTAGGTCAACCCATACTACCTTCTTGGTCTCGAAGAAGGGATCCTCAAACCACTCTGACATTTCCCAAATACGATTGGCTTTTCTAAGCTGAGATAACTCCGCCCCAAAATCGCCTCCTTTGATGTAGATAAAGCCGTTTGGAATGACGTGTTCCTTGCCCTTATGGATTTTACCCTTCAGCCATTCACGCATAACCGGCATAGACTTAACGGCGCGACTCACGGCAAAGTCAAAGGTCTCTTGAATATCCTCAACCCTCGCGTGTTGAGCCCTGACATTTTGGATCCCCAGCGATGTCGCCATCTCCTCCACAATGCGAATTTTCTTCCCGATCGAATCGACGAGCAAAAACGACGTTTCTGGAAATAATATAGCCAATGGGATTCCCGGAAGTCCACCTCCTGTTCCGAAGTCCAACACGCGAGTACCAGGCTTGAACTGAATCACTTTGGCAATGCCAAGTGAATGCAGCAAATGTTCTTCCCACACCCGGTCTTCGTTCTTTCGGGAGATCACATTTACCCCCTGATTATGCTGCACCAATTCCTTGGCATACCGCTCCAGTAAGTCGAGTTGCTGTGAGCTAAGATCTGGGAAATAAGAAGCAATAAGGTTTTTTCCAGTCATGAATCAGAACTGATTTCCGCGGTGTTTGACGATCTCGAACATCAATTCCCTAGCGCGGAACAATTGCGCTTTGACCGTCCCTAAAGGCAAGTCCATTTCTTCGGCAATTTCATCGTAGCTCAACTCCTTCAAATAACGCAATTCAACGAGCAATTTGTACTTCGGTTTAAGGGCATCGATGATTTTATGGATTTCTTCAATCCGCTGTCCTTTCATGAATTCTTGTTCTGGATTCAGACCATCTGACTTTACATCAAATGCCGTTCTACCATCATCGTCTTCAGCATCTTGATCGATGGAGAAAGTGGAAGCTTTTTTCTTCTTACGAATGAAGTCAATGGCGTTGTTGGATGCTATGCGAAAGAGCCAAGTACTGAAGGCATATTCGGGATTAAAAGTAGGTAGTCGTTTAAACGCCTTTCCAAAGGCCTCGATGGTCAGATCCTCAGCGTCGTCGGTATTCCGCACCATCTTGAGCATCATGAAATAGATATTTTCTCGATAGGTCTCAAGAAGGTCGGTATAGGCCGCCTGATCGCCGTCTAAGGCACGCTCTACCCAAGCCTGATCACGCTTTGCGCTCGACCCTACGGGTTTCTCTTCCATGCCTTGTCCTTCATCCATATCGCGGCAATCGAAATTAATGCATTCATCCAAGATGCGGGGTACTCCCACCGCCAAAGTTGGATAACCTCCTCAGGTCGGCCCGCTAAGTTTATGATTTTCTGAAAGTTACTAGCGGAAAGGACCGTCCTAACAATGAATAGCGGCAGTACCCACGACATGGTTGGAACACCCATCCAAAACGACCACAGCAGCACAATCGGCATGGATAAAAGTGAAAGGTCGTAGAGCATGAGCAAGGATGCAATGTTCCTAGGGTAGCGCGGCGCCGCACCGAGGTGTCTGCTTTTTTGACGAGCCCAAGCATTCCACGTAGAGGGTGCATCAGAAACCGTGAGCGCTAACGGACAAGATCGAATGATTGTTCCTTCTTCAAAGGTTTGGAGCAAAAGGTCATCGCTGCCAGTCAACAGATCAGCGTGAGGGAAAAATCCTTCGGAACGATCAAATGCCTGTCGTGTATACCCCATGGAACGGCCTACACACATGTACGGACTATTCAGACCAATGCCTGCGTGATACATCGCAGCAATACGAATGGTTTCAGAGGCGTAAAAGGAACCTACAACCCCATCTCCTACGCGATGAAATCCAGAGCCAATAACCACCTCAGATCCGGTAGCAAAAAACTTGGCAAAGCGTCGCAACCAATGGGTGTCGTAAGGAAGGCAATCTCCATCGGTAAAAACCAGAAAAGGATGTGTTGCCGCTTCGATCGCCGTCTGCAAGGCTGCCTTTTTCCCTCCGAGTTTCCGCGCGTGTTCCTGTTCTGTTTGAAGTACCCTGAAGTGATCCCTTCCCTGACTGAAGGCATTGAGGATGGCTAGAGAGTCATCCGAAGAATGATCATCTACGAGGATAAACTCAACATTTGGGTAATCCTGCTCGTCAAGGCCGGTAAGGAGGCCCAGTATATTCTGCTCCTCATTTTTCAAAGCAATCAACACCGAAAGAAAAGGCTGAGCGCCGGTTTCGTGTTCCACTTGCTCACTCCCCACCTTGCGGAGTCCACGTTGCAGAATCAACGCAGCAATGATTTGAAAAGACAAGGCAGCCAGAGCGACCCATGCAATGGCAATCATCGATAGAGTAAGAGGTAAGCAATGATGGCAAGCAGTCCGGCGATAAGAAATACCATCTTATTGGACCTTCGTCTTGAGCGGTCGCCCGAACCTTCGCGCCAAGCTGTCTGCATACGACTGCGCATGGCTCCAGCGCTGCTCGGTCCTGTTTCCATTTGAAGCTCCTTTTTCACCGCCTCGATGCGAGCGTTGAGCTGCTCCTTCCGATCGTTGTAAAAGCGAGGTTTGAAGTCAAATCGTTTCGGTTTAGGCTGCTTGAACAAAAAACGAATCATAGCCCAAAGTTAAAAGGATTTTTCGGCGAGAGATTTGTAACACACCAATGATGAAAAGTACGTTAACTGCGAGGCATTTAGGCCTTCGCAGAGAGTATCTTCACACTTTAGAAATTGTATGATTTTTCAACGCGTCCATATCCTATTGATTGCCCTACTAGGGTCACTCCTAATCTCGGGCCATCTTCCCTTGCATCAACCCGATCGTGAGATGCCGTTTGCCCCTGTATCAATGGATGCCACAGACAGTTTGCTAGCGACCATGGACCTGGACGAAAAATTGATGCAATTCTTTGTTACAAAACAGTCAGAACCTGCACTTTCGAATGCGCTCATCATTCCTTTTAATGCCATCAACGAAGTCGGATTTGACGGTGAAAGGAGTTCGCTCTCCTTAGTAGGCATCGACCTCATCAATGACCCTTCGGTGTACACGATTCTCGGGCTTCCCAAGGCCCCCTTGCTCTCTTCTGTAAAAGACCCTGAGACCATCTACGGATATGCTTTGCAATTGGGGTATGTGCTCCGCGCCAAAGGGGTCGATTTTGTCATTGGACCTTCGCTTGACATCGAGATCAATGACGATTCTCCTTATACTTCTTCGCATTCGTTTGGAAATGACATTGCCACTGTTTCTCAAAAGGCGCAGTCCTTTGTAGACGGAATGCGAACCGCCGGAGTGATGTGCGTTGCAGGACACTTCCCCGGTTTAGGAAATACGCTGCGAGGGACGGATCCTAACCCACCGATGATCTACAGCAAAAGAAGAGAGCTCAACAATCGAGACCTCGTTCCTTTTAAGGCACTGATCAATGACGGGCTGCAGGGTGTAATGATGGCTTCAGCCTTTGCTCCTGGTATCGATAGTAGTCTCAATACTACCGCCGCCTCTTCCGTAATTGCGCATCAAACCTTGACAGAACAACTTGGTTTTCAAGGACTCGCTTGGTGTGATTTGAGCACCGAAAACAACCTTCAGGAACATACCGTTCAAGAGATGTTCCTCGCCGGCAATGACCTTATCATCCTCTCAAGCGACCTAAATGTTGGCATTGGCGCGCTTAAGAAATTGATGCTTTCAGGTGATTTGAATGAGCGTCAAATTGATGAACGCTGCAGGCGCATTCTTCAGCTGAAATTGTGGACAGAACGGAAACCTCAAAACGTGAGCAGCGGTGTACTTTCTGATCGCATGATAAAACTCGGTTTGAAGGAACGTCAGCTATTCTCCGACGCGTTAGTCCTCCTGAAAAACGATGGCGTTTTACCCTTTCGAGCACTCGACACCGTTGCTTTGGCCATTGTGAAATTGAGCGATTCCGTGAACAAGCACCTGACCGGACTCATTGGTCGTTACGCCCCTGCAGATGTGTATCAACTGAACAATCTGTCCCTCGAACGAGATTTTCAAAAATTCGAAGCCGAAGCGGAACGCTATAACCACATCATCATCATTGGTGAGCCGACCGATGCTGACCTTGAAAAACGTCGATTTGGCCTGAGTGAACACGCCCAATCCATCATCGACCGAATAGCCGCATCGCACCGCACTACGTTGGTCTGGAATGGAAATGCAAAGGCTTTGAGAAACGTGCAGACCACTCAGCGCTTGAAGGCCATTCTTTTGGGGCATGAGGTCAGCACGTGGTCAGACGACCTGACCATCCAAGCACTCTTTGGTGGCAGAGAAGTCAAAGGAGAACTGCAACGCAAAATCGACGATCGCTTTCGTGACATGGCGGTGATCACCACGGAAAAAACGCGTCTGGCCTATGGTCTTCCGGAGGAAGTTGGCATTGATCGAAATGATCTAAAAAAGATCGATTCCATAGCAAAAAAAGGAATGGAAGAAATGGCCTATCCCGGCTGTCAAGTTTGGTTTGCCAAGGATGGAATAGTGGTGATGAACAATCCCTATGGATACCATACCTACCAAGCGGAAAGAAGTGTGCGGAACACCGATCTCTATGACCTTGCCTCTATAACGAAGATTGCCGGTTCGGTTGCAGGGCTTATGCGACTGACCGAAGTGGGGAAGTTTAACTTAGACAATCGCCTGTGTGATTATTTATCTGAATGGGTGGACACGACCACCTACATGCAACTCAACATGCGTGAAATCCTTGCCCACCAAGCGGGACTGACGCCATGGATCCCCTTTTATACCAAGACAGTGACCAAGGGTGTTCCTCGCTACGACGTGTATAGTCTGGCTCCATCAGAGACCTATTCACTGCGTGTCGCACGCGAATTCTATATACGATCTGATTATCCAGACAAGATGTTTCGTCAGATCCTCAACACAGACTTAGCCGAAAAGAAGTACAAGTACAGCGACATTGGCTACTACTTCGCGCTGCGGATCATCGAAAAACAAACGGGCCTCTCCCTGGAACAATTTTTAGACTCTACCTACTACCGCCCACTGGGATTAACCACCATGGGCTATCGTCCCCTAGAGCGTTTTGAGAAGTCTCAGATCACCCCCACCGAGTACGATCGCTACTTTAGGAATCAATTGGTACACGGTGATGTGCACGATCCGGGCGCCGCAATGCTTGGAGGTGTTGGGGGGCATGCCGGCTTGTTTTCAAATGCGAATGACTTGGGCGTGATGATGCAGATGTACCTCAACGGAGGATCTTATGGAGGCGATCGCTTCTTCAGCCAAGAAGTGATTGACAACTTTACCAAATGTCAGTTCTGTGAAGACGACAATCGACGCGGAGCAGGATTTGACAAACCTTTGACCGACGGCAGCGAGGGACCTTCATGTGGATGCACATCACTGGACGCTTTCGGACACCAAGGATTTACCGGCACAGTAACCTGGGCAGACCCTGAAGAGAAGGTGGTGTACGTATTCTTGTCCAATAGGGTCTATCCAGATGCCAACAACAAGAAATTGCTGGAATTGAATGTGAGAACGGAGATTCAGAAAGCATTCTATAAGGCCATTGAAAAAGGTAAGGACCTCGCGGTAGGAAATCAATCTTCCATCGATTGAAACGCGATGGCCGAGTTTAAAATCGTTCATTTGTCAAGCGAAGATTTCCAAGAATGAAGATCGGAATTGTGTGTTATCCAACCTTTGGCGGAAGTGGCGTAGTAGCTACTGAGCTCGGACTGGAAATGGCCTCACTTGGACATCAAGTTCACTTCATTTCATACTCCCGCCCGGTCCGGTTAGATGCCAACGTTGCCAATGTTCACTACCATGAAGTGGTCGTTACAGATTACCCCCTGTTCGACTATTCTCCTTACGAACTTGTGTTGACCTCAAAATTGGTCAGTGTGGTCAAACAAGAAGGCTTGGAAATTCTGCACGTTCACTACGCCATTCCACATGCTTCTGCGGCCTATATGGCAAAGCAAATTTTGCGCGAAGACGGGATTGATTTGCCCATTGTTTGCACATTGCATGGCACCGACATTACGCTCGTTGGCCGAGACGTTTCCTACGAACCCGTTATCACCTTCGCCATCAATAAAAGTGACGGTGTTACGGCCGTTTCAGAAAGTTTGCGCAAAGACACCTTAGAACATTTCAAAGTAACGCGTTCGATAGATGTCATTCCCAATTTCATCAACCTAAAGCGGTATGAAGGGTTGACGCGAAATCAAGTGCGATCGCGATACAGCCAGAACGGCCAACCGCTGATGCTTCACGTTTCCAATTTTCGAAAGGTCAAACGCGTTCAGGACGTGGTGAAGGTCTTTGCGGGAGTTCGAAAGCAGATAAATGCCTCCCTCCTGCTGGTCGGTGATGGGCCAGAACGCTACAACATAGAACAAATGTGCCGCGACCTCGATGTATGCGGCGACATTCACTTTCTTGGCAAGCATTCAAAGGTTGAGCAGATTTTGGTGAATGGTGACCTCTTCATCCTGCCATCGGAAACGGAAAGTTTCGGATTAGCCGCCCTAGAAGCAATGGCCGCTGGCATGCCCGTGATCTCTTCGAATTCAGGTGGTCTTCCTGAAGTGAATGAACACGGTTTCTCAGGTTATTTAAGTGATGTGGGTGACATTGCAGATATGGTATATCACACGGTGAAATTGCTTTCGGACCCCAATGAATTAGAGCGATTCAAACAGCAAGCACGCATTCAGGCGAAGAAATTCAGCCTCCCAGAGATATTACCCCTGTACATCAATCTGTATGAAGATTTGTTGACTCCTGAGAAATCCGTTAGTTTGGAACGGTAGTTGTTTTAGCCATTAAAATTGAACACCATGAAAAAGCTCCTCCTCCTCCTCCTCCTCGTCGTTGCCTTGTCGACGACAGCGTGCTCGACTTGCTACGAATGCTACCAACAAGTCCCTTTGATCGATGCCAATACTGGCGACACCATCGACTACACCACTGATACCGATGATTTTTGTACGGCTGATGCTTCAGAGGTTTCTCAAAAGGAATCAAAAGGAGCTGTGTGTCAGGTACAGTGATTAGTTCAGGATGATTCCGTTTTCCACACTGCTTTCCTGAGCTAGGAGTAGATTGAGATACTTGATCGCGTTCAGCAAGAACCGATCCTGACGCTCAGCAGAATCCAAGAGTATTAGCTTCATCTTATCCGTATTGCTGAGCGCGGTGCTTGCCGCAAGATCTACAATCCGATAATGCTTGATATTGGTAGGCTGAGGTTTGGTACCATAACGCAAGTGGATGTATTCTCTAAACGCCTCTACCAGTCCGTCGGATGGAATTTCATTTAGCACCGCATTGTTCCATTCCTGCACATAGCCGCCAGGGTACAATTTTTGCTTAAAAACGGGCTCATAATCTTTGAGCTCTGCAATCCTTTTGGATTCGATGATGACGTCTGATTCTCCAGATTCGTAGCGCTTCACCACTTTCTGAAGTCGGCATATGCTGACAAATCCTCGCTTCAATTCTTCATCTTCATAAGGAAGGCCAAACTCAAAATCTCGCCCTTCGGCTTCTTCGAACAGCTGTCGATAGCGCGGTTCAAAGATGTGCAGTGGCATCTGCTCCCCTGGCAAAAGGAAGATGTTCAATGGAAAAAACGGTATGTGCAGGATCTCTGTATTCACACTCTAGTAAACGCTTGTAAGTATAAAAGAGTTTATCCGTTAAAACAACGGCCATATCTCACCTTGGCGCAAATAACCACCTCGAATCGAGTTGGTGAGCACAATAGCCACCTTGTCCTCCGCACCGGACATCCAGAAATACGATCGGAATCCACGCCACCAGCCATTGTGGAAGATCAGCGTATCTGACTCCATGGGTCGAATTCTCCATCCCAGGCCGTAGAATTGACCATTGTCACTCCGGATAGATGGTCTCATTGCTTCTTTCAGCAAGGAGGCAGACCAGATCTCGGCTTTGCGAAGCCCCTTGTACAATTTGAAAAGATCACCCACGGAACTGTAAAGACTTTTGTCGCCAAGCACAGCATCCAGGTAAAAGGGTCGTTTAGGGTCTCCATTTGGATAATGGCCCAGTACTCGGTATTCATCCGATGGCCTATCCCAAGCATTCAAATAATGGGTGCTGTCCATTTGCAGTGGATCAAATATCTCGCGTTCCATGAAAGTTTGGAAGCTAAGACCACTCACCCGTTCAATCAGGACCGGAAGCACTGCATAGTTCGTATTGCAGTAATCAAAGCGCTCGTGTGGCGGGTGGTACGTAGGCACTTGCTCACATCGAATGATGTCGTACACATCATCATTGCTCATAAATGAATCTGGGTTATTCCAAAGGCTATCCGTCACGTAGATGTAGTTACCCATGCCGCTGGTATGATCCAGAAGACTGCGCACCGTGATTTCCTTATCCGGAAAATCAAAAAGATACTCACGCACCGGGTCGTCAAGCACCACCTTACCTAACTCAACCAAGCGTAAAATTCCCAAGGCGGTAATCGGTTTAGATAAAGAAGCCAATTGAAATACATCCCCGATGCGAAGGGTGTCATTCTCTCGCAATCTTGTTTTTCCAATGGCAAAGCGACTGATGGAGTCGTTGGACGAAAGGAGCACCACTCCATTGAACCTTCCATTCGCGGAGAGCGAATCAAAGTAGGCCCTCGCCACAAAGCGATCGACCTGAATGGTGACCTCCTGCTCAGCCTCTGCAATGGTCGGCTCTTTCTTTGGCGCATTGTCAGATGAGCATCCCAAAAGCAGAACGATGATCACAAACAAAAAACCCCGAATCTTCGGGGCTAATATCTTTAGAATGGCAGTGTATGTCACTTCACTTCTGCGCATGAACAGGTGAAATCTTCAAAAGAACCAAACTCAGATTCACAACGCTCCTGATAGTTACCGAAGTCGCCTTTAGATCCGCAAATTTCAGGATAAGCATAAGCCGCCACTTGATCTTCATCCAAGGCGGTACATTGGTAACACTTCTTACAAGAGGACATTCCAATAACCAAGGCTACGAGTCCCAAAACCATTCCTACTCTCTTCATTTTCATCATCAGTTTTCTCAACGTGAGAAATGCGAATATAGTCTAGTCTAAAGCGAGTAGCTCACTGAGTAAACGAATATTCACATCACGTCCTTTCCATTTTTTTGATACTTCACCTCCTTCCAAATAAAGGACCGTTGGGAAAGTGCCATCGATCGCACCGATCAACTCCCGATCCTTTGTTTTGACGTAATGAAAGTCCTGGATTCCCGTTTCCTGGACGAAGTACTCTACTCCAGCATCCTCCCCCACAATGATGATACGCAGGTCATCTGCAACTTCACCCGCATCGAGTGTTGCCATGAATGAACTCAATTGGGCGCAATGAATACAATTCGACAACATGACCACTACTGTTTTATTGCCTTCTTCCATTGGAGATTCGGCACCAAACGACTCTCTACTGAGCAATTCCAAGTCTACTTCAAAATCCGCATCCTGAGAGAATTCAGGCATGGGTTCGATCAAGATTAAAACAGGTATGGCCAAAACAGCCAGCAGAGGGCCCGCTACATACAAGGACCATTTTTCTGCCCACGCCAATCGAATCAAGAGCATTCCACCGAGCAACATGAAACCAAAATTCTTGATCAAACTACTGGGTCCGTTCAAAGGAATCAATTCACCAAAACAGCCACAATCTGCCCCCCCTTCTCCCTGCATGATTTGCCTGAAAAGGAAAATTTGGAAGACACTTAGCAGCGCAAGGCTAAACCACAATGAAAAACGCAGCCGATAGCCGCTCAAGAGGAAAACACCCAACCCAAATTCCGATACGAGCAATATGCGCGATGCTACTGGAACCAAAGCCCATGAAATCCCAGCCTGGTGGACCAGGATCAATTCAAAATAATCGAGCGGGAAAAGCTTCAAAATTGCCGAGGCAATGAACAAAGCTCCGTAGAACATCCGTACAAATGGGAAGCTCCGCTCCAAAATGGAAGGCGCGTTTTCTTCTAGGTGATCCAATGTTTACTTATTTATCCTCCTTCCAAGTGCAGATGCTGCGATCTTCACAGTCTTCTTCAACCAACTCTGCTTCACTCTTTCTCAATCCTGGATAGTGCGTCGCCTCTTCAAGGGTGGTGCCTTCAGCCTCCACTTCACAGACACATACGTAATCTGTGGTGCATGACGACATCGCTACCGCGAAGAGTACACATATGACCATTGCATGCTTCATTTCATCATTGCTTTGGAACAAATGTACGAGCTTCGGGATTGAGCCTTGG
This sequence comes from uncultured Flavobacteriales bacterium, assembly GCA_943788725.1. Lineage (GTDB taxonomy): Bacteria > Bacteroidota > Bacteroidia > Flavobacteriales_G > Salibacteraceae > SHAN690. The sequence goes on from CALSRJ010000001.1 coordinate 716,903, forward strand.
GCTCCTCCTGTCAATTCTTTAACTTCGGCATTCACACGCTTTACCATGGGCTACACACTGAAAGGAGTCAAATACGATGTGAAGGTTCTCCTCGCTTGGGGAGAGAGCATTTCTGGCAATAAGAAGATCACTGAGTTCTTGATGAAGAACGGCTTTCCTGAACTGGGGCTTTTTCACTACGCCCTCAGGAATGAAGAGCGCAGCCGCGATTGGTTGATGGAGAATAAGTTCCCACACCTACTCGCGCTTATCAGCGCCACAGAAGGCAGCAAGGACGCTCGTAAGTGGCTTGCGCAGCAGGGATTCGATTTGCTTTTAGACATGGCACTTTCTGCAGACGGCGATGAAGATGCATATGCCCGACTTCTAGGGGCAGACATGAAAGTTTTTGCCGTCATTTCAAAGAAGATCGAGTCGATTAAAGATGAGATCGAAGAACGGAAATTTGACCCTCACAAGTACTCCAGTTCTCAAGGAGGTGGATAATCAGTCTCTTACGGGCTTGTTGTTGCTGAACTGACCCTTCCAAACTGTCCCATCAGCGTGCTGCATTTTACCCTTGCCTTCCATTCTCCCGTCCTTGAACTTGCCTTTGTATATCCTTCCATCTGACCAACGCATTTCTCCGCTTCCATTCATTTCATCCTCTTTCCATCGGCCATGGTATTTGCGGCCATTGCTCCAGCTTTGAAACCCCCTGCCGTGCCGCATTCCGTTTTGCCAGCTTCCATCGTAAAAGCTGCTGTCGGGCCATACCATGTTTCCTTTTCCACTGAATTCACCGTTGAAAATCTCACCGTAGTACTTAGACCCATTTTCCCAAAAAATAGTGTGGAAGCCATCGGGAAGACTTCGAATATCATTTCCATTCACATCTTGGGCAGATGCGTTGAAACCGACTACGAGAAACAAAATAAAAACGGCCTTGCATTGAAAGTACCTCATCCGCAATGCTATAGCTTGGAAACAGATCCGGCTCCCGTGATGCTTTGTTCAATCTCTGGATCGCCAACGTACTTAACGTCACCAGCACCGGCCACGTGCACCTTGAGTCGATCAGAAACCGCTATCTCGATATCGCCAGCCCCCGTGATATCAATGTCGGCTCGCTTCGCGTTTAATTCGGAAGCTTCGATTTCTCCGGCCCCTGATATCTTGATGTGTACTTCATCTGCTTTGCCCGTCAACTCCAATTCGCCGCCACCCGAAATTTCAATGATCAGCTCATCCACATTCACATCAAGCGCACCGTCACATGCCCCAGAAACTTCTAGCTCGAACGATTTTTCATTGATTGTTTCGTCCGCAGAAATTTCGATGGCGCCAGAAACTTCAATTTCCTTCAAGTCTTTATAGTGGATGCGAAGCAGGAGTTTTTCAGCTTCTAAAAATTTGTTTTCGGTATCAATCGATAGCTCGCCGTCTTCAACCTCGATGGAAATATGCTCGTGCAGGTTCTCATCGGTGATCACTTCAATGGAGCTTCCGCCCTTTATCAATTCAACTTGAAAAACACCCGAAATCTCAACCTCATCAAAAGCATCCAGCTCATGGCTGACCTCTACAACGTTGCCGTTTCCTTCAATTCTTTCCCCACAACTGGAAAGTAATCCAGTTAGTGCGAGTACAATAAGTGCATATCCAAGTTTCATAGTGCATTGGTTTTGTCCAAAAGTGTAAAATGTTTCACATTTGGGGCTTACCGCTCATGTAAAGAACAATACGAATGAACCTTCTCCTGCTCAGTAATTCCACCATCAAAGGACACCCGTACCTCGATTGGCCGAAACCACTCATCCAACGATTTCTTCCAGAAGGAACGGAAGCCCTGTTCATCCCCTATGCGGCGGTGACCTTTTCCTATGACGATTACGAAAAAATGGTCCGCGAAGCTTTGGCGGAGATCGGAATCAAGGTGCGGTCGATTCATGCATACGATGACCCCGTAAAGGCCGTAAATGAGGCACAAGCGATCCTAGTAGGAGGTGGAAATACATTCAAACTGCTCACCGAATTGTACAAGAATGGAATCGTTGATCCGATTCGCACAAGAATCGAGCAAGGAACTCCTTATATCGGATGGAGCGCAGGTTCCAATGTGGCTTGTCAAAGCATCAAGACCACCAACGACATGCCGATCATGGAGCCACCAAGTTTTGACGGGCTTGGACTGATTGATCTCCAAATCAATCCGCATTATACGGAGCAAACGATCCAAGGCCATGGAGGAGAAAGCCGGCTACAACGATTACTTGAGTACAGTGCGGTGAATGAGACACCCGTATTATGCCTTCCCGAAGGCTGTGCCTTGAAAATAGAGGGTGAAGCGTGGACACTTATCTCCTCTGAACCCTGCAAGCTGATCAAGAAAGGCGGTGCAGTCGAAACCCTCCACCACGGTCCTTTGACCCTCTAAAGCTTCACTTTTTCTTAGGGTAGCTGTTCTTAAGGCTATCCAATTTACCATCATCCGGGGTGCCGTGGCTGGGTGCCTCTTCTTGCGTTTCCTTTGATTGCGCACTGGGCTCTTCCGAAGCACTGCTATTATCCGCCGGCGAGGTACTTCCATGCGCGGAAGGAGCAACCGATTTTTTTTCAGGTGCCGGAGCGCTGTTTACTTCGTTCGGCTTTGCCTCACTCTGGGATTCTAGGTCTTTTTTATCGCCGTCACCGCAGGATGCATCGCACAGTAAAAGCGCTAAAATGCTACTGAACAATGATCTTCTCATACTGCGTAATCTGTCCTTCTCGGCTCACCTGAACAATGTAATGTCCTGGATCAAGAGCTAATTTGTTGAACGTTAGGCGATGCACACCTGGCTTCATATCATCTGCATAAAGCTGCTTGACCATCCTACCTTGTACGTCTTTGATTTCTACCACAACCGATGACCATGCAGGGTTGTCAATATCTATGTTGATGAGTTCATACGACATACTAGGATTAGGAAAAACAGAAACCTCATCCTTTTGAGCCATACGAGCACTTACGCCAGCTGGTATAACCGGAGCTGTGTCTGTTGTCCAAACATCGATGTAGTTCTCCCTTGTCAGGGAGTCCGAACCAAATTCATTGGTCACGACTAACTTCACATCAAACTTACCCGTGTCCGCGAAGCTTACCAGCGGGTATTGGTAAATCGAAGTTGCAGGATTTCCTCCATCAAAGTACCATTGCCAGCTGTCAGGATCATTGAGACTGCTATCGCTAAACTGTACCGTCAACGTTTGATATCCTTCAAGGGTATCTGCTGAGAAATCAGCAATAGGCAAAGGCGCAGGTTCATAGGTGCCATTGATTTGTGCGATCCATGTATTCCAAACGTGTGAGTTTGGGCCAAAGCATCCACCAAACCAGACTTCTACTGAATCCGAGTTGTGTCGTCGTTGAAGGTCAGAATAGTCGCCCCATCGCTCCACAGTATTCACATAATAATGATCGATGTAACTGTCTCCTGCTCTCACGGTAATGGCGTCTGACCATTCCATTAGGTTATCACAATTCACCGCCTTCATACCAGGGTAGGTCGAGCTAGAAGAACTCAAAAATGAAACGATGACGCCTTGATCAATCTCTTCCTCACCGAACGACGCTAGCGACGGAAAGGCGTAATCCTGTCCACTTTGACCAAAACGCTCACTTTGGGTTGCCGTTACATTGTCGACTGGAATTCGGTAATATGCGATTCCCGCATAACCTGCACTGTAGTTGACGTGATGCACAGCATGGACGATTCCATTCAGGTAAAAGGCATGTTGCATGCGCGTATCATTGGTATTCAATAATTCCGTGCTACCCAATTGCACCGCATCACCTGCGGCCTGATAATTAGGGACAGAAACAGAAGCGTTTAAATTGAGTGAAGGATTTCCTCCTAGGCTATCGGTAATTTCATACAGGTTGAGAAAAGAGCTGTTCCACCAATGACTGCTCAATAAGTAAATCCCAGGTCCATACTCTCCGTCTTGTCCATAGCTTGCTGGCACTACGGTAAACGATGATGCATTTCCATTCGGCATATTGTTATAGGTCACGTAATCAATACTGTTTCCATCGTATCCAGCCTGTTTGTCGACCTGAAAGACAACGGTTTGGTTAAAACCTCCTCCTGAATAGAACAGGTTGCCACTGATGAACAAGTCCTTCTCCGAGATGCCAATGTTTGGATAATCAAACCAGCTATAATCATTCAATGGATTACCTGGCAATTCATACACATTCCAAGCATCTGCAGGATTGTTCGTGGTCGAAAAACAAACCAAGACCTTGCTGGTCGTTGCGCTGGAACCGTGCAGTATTACGAAAATGAATCGGTCGTTCACCGGATCATAGATCACGCGTGGATCGAAAATTCCACTGGACAGGTAAAGCGATGATGCGATATCAGCAAACCAGTCATCATGCGTCTCATTGAGCATGATCGGCGATCCATTGTCATTGTAAAAAGCAATCGTGCTGTTGTCAGAACTGACGATCTTTCCACCATCGCTGATCGCGAGGCAATTGTCGGTTGGTGTAGACTGGGAAAAGTTGTTTCCCAAAAAGTTGGTGCCAAGGATTGGGTCGGCTGCCCGAGACGATGAATGTGCATCCTCTTCAATTGCCGCCTCAGCCTTCAATGCATTCATTCGCTCTTTGTGTTTCTTAAGATCTGAAGGTGCACCATGTTCGTACGAAACCAGCTTATTGATGGACTTCATCCACGGCCGTTCAGGTCTGTTAGACGGTTCAACGACCCCCTTTAAAACTGCGCTGTTCACTTCAGACTGAACAGCTGTACCTACGACTTCACCCTTGTGTTCGGGCATGATAAACTGACCGTAACTAGCGGTCGAAACACAAAAAATAAAAGCTACAACAAACAATGAAAAGCGCATGATGAATGGTTCAATTAGGTTCGATTAGGAGTTTACATCCTGCCACAAATATGCTTCATTTGCACCTCTTTTTAGAAGTGAATTCAAGAAAACCTCGGCGATGAAGCGGTCAATCCTTTTAGTAATCAGTGTTCTTTTACTCCAATCTTCCCATGCCACAGAAGGAATGTGGGTGCCCAGCATGATCAAGCAACTCGTGGGGGATGACATGGCGGCCATGGGCATGAAAATCGATCCAAGTGACCTGTATGCCATTAACCAATCGTCCATTAAAGACGCCGTGGTTCATTTCAACGGTGGATGCACTTCCGTGCTCGTAAGCGACCAATCTCTTCTATTGACAAACCACCATTGTGGTTACAGTCGGATTCAAGCGCATAGCTCCCTTGAAAACAACTATTTAAAAGACGGATTTTGGGCCATGGACCTCAGTGAAGAATTAGCCAATCCAGGCATGGATGCAAGTATCATCCAAGAAATTCGTGATGTAACGGATGAACTGCTTGGCGAAGTTTCAGTAGACGCATCCGAAGCAGAACGCTCTGAACAGATCAAGCAACGCTCCGAAGGATTGATTGAAAAAATCAAAGAAGAGACTGGGTTCGATGTATACATCAAACCTTTTTACCACGGTAATCAGTATTTACTATTCATCGTCGAAATCTTCAAAGACATCCGTTTGGTGGGGGCGCCTCCTTCATCCATCGGAAAGTATGGTTTCGATACAGACAACTGGGTGTGGCCCAGGCATACGGGCGATTTTTCTGTCTTCCGGATTTACGCCAACGAGGAAAATAAGCCTGCAGAGTACAGTGAAGAGAACGTACCCTATCGCCCTAAACACTTCCTCCCAGTGAACATCCAAGGTGTGGAAGAAAATGATTTTACCATTGTCTATGGGTTTCCAGGCACGACAGAAAACTACATCACAGAGGCTGAGGTAGAAAATGTTTTGGAGGTTATCAATCCCCTGCGTCTCAAAATGCGCGAAGCTTCCCTTTCGGTCATTGACGAGGCCATGCGCAGGGATGAGCTTACCTCGATTCAATACGCGGCCAAGCAAAGTCGGATCAGCAATGCTTACAAGAAATGGATTGGTCAATCGAAAGGGTTAACAAGGCACCGAGCACTCGAAAAGAAAGACTCACTGGAGGCATTATTCATGGAGCGTATAGCCAGCCATGATACCTGGAGTGCCAGTTACAACACTCTGATCGAAGAAATTGCAGCGGTAGAAGCAAAAGAACTCCCCTTCATGGTGAGCAGAAACTACTTCATCGAGTTTTATTACATGGGTCCTGAAATCTTTCGCTTTGTAGAGCGCTTTCGCGACTTGGTTTCAATGAGTGAAGACGCCACTGTCACGGATACACAGATCGCCGAATGGATAGAGGAGACCAAAGACAAATTAGGCTACTTCAAAAACTACGATGCCCAAGTGGATAAGGACATCATGAAAGCACAAATTGCCTTCTTCATTGAGGATCAACCCGATGCAGACTTCCTCTCAGGTATCAAGTCCGAAAAGCAATCCTTGATGGAGTTTGTAGATCAGCTCTACGAAAAGAGCATGTTCGTGAGCGAGGACCGTGTGCTTGATTTGCTCAATAACTTCAAGCGCAAAAAGCTCAAGGGTATCACTTCGGATCCAGCGTATGCCCTTTCAAAACGGATTGCAGCGCATTATTATGAAAGCACCCGACCCGCATTATTGGAATACGTCACCCAAGGAGACAGCCTGATGCGCTTGTGGATGGCAGCGCAGATGGAGGTTCTTCCTGAGCGCACCTACTCACCAGATGCCAATGGAACCTTGCGCATTACGTTTGGAAAAGTGGAAGGCTATGCACCCTTTGATGGTGCTGAGTATGCCTACTACACGACCCTTGCTGGCGTCATCGAAAAAGAAGACCCCAACAGTGAGGAATTCGAAGTACCTGCAAAGCTTAAGGAACTCTATGCCAGTAAAGATTATGGCCGCTATGCCCACTCAACGGGTGAAATGCGTGTTTGCTTCGTGGCGAGCAACCACACTTCCGGAGGCAATAGCGGATCGCCTGTCATCGATGCAAACGGATATCTGATCGGACTCAACTTCGATCGTACGTGGGAAAGCACGATGAGTGACATCATGTTCAACCCAAGCATTTGCCGCAACATAACCGTTGATATTCGGTACGTACTTTTCATCATGGATAAGTTCGCCGGCGCGAAACACTTGGTGGATGAAATGACCCTCGTAAGCGGCGTTGAAGGCTAGTGTATACGATTTATTCCCGCATTTTACTTACTGGCATACTATCTGCTAAGCACCTATCTGTATAGAGATACCGTAATTTCGCATCATGAAGAATTTGTTTTTCCTTCTCATCGCTACGTTTGGTCTGTTCCTTTCATCGTGTAATCGTCAACCTACGGCTTGCATCGACACCGAATTTTTGGTATATCCCGTCAATGCTTCCGTTTCATTTGAGAATTGCAGCCAAAAAGGACGTTACTACGAGTGGGACCTAGGAGATGGAACCCAACTTTCATATAGCAATACAGCAACAGTAGTGCATGCCTACACCCAAGTTGGCACGTACAACATTAATATGTGTGCGTTTTCACGCAAAGAGGATAAGACCAGTTGTTCCTCGATTAATGTAGAAATTGTGCATCTTCCAGTGGCTGAATTCACGGTAGATTCTCTCGCCTGCGCAAACCCATGCGCGGTGCAATTCACCAATACCAGTTCCTTTGCTGACGAGTTCTTGTGGGAATTTGGAGATGGAAGAAGTTCAACGGAGGAGAACCCTACCCACACTTTTACGAATGCGGAGCTCTACACAGTGACCTTGACTGCCTCAAACACGTACTATAGCTCACAGGCCACTGAGCAAATCAGTGTGATTGACCCCTACCCGCCTACCGCCACATTCGTGGCCCAAAACGTAGGTAACTTCATGCCCATGGGTATTCAATTCGAAAACCTTTCGGCCAATGCAACGACATTTGATTGGAATTTCGGAGATGGTTTTTATTCGAGCGAGGTAGACCCTTACCACGTCTTTTATGGATCAGGTTCGTATACTGTAGAGCTGACCGTCACCAATCCATATGGTGAAGACAGCTACACTCAGTACGTAAGCATTCCGAATGCCCCGAGCGCTTTACGCATCGATGAAATTGAATTGTTGGATTTTCCACCAGTCGATCCGAATGGTACAGGATGGGACGCAGATTGCGATAACTCGCCGGCTGATGTATTCTTTTCGATTGCGAATAATACCCAAGTGCTATTCAATTCAGGGTTTTTCTCTGACATTGACGCTTTTCCTGTTTGGTATCAAAACTCAACTGGATTTCCGTTTACACTGACTCCGTTAAGCAATCAATACTTCATCTCTCTGTTTGATCAAGATGACCAGAGTTGTCAGCCAAACGATTTGATGATCGAATTTCCGTTCATTCCTCAGAACTTGGTTCCAACGAACGGCGATCCTTATCCTGATAATTATGTATTCTCAAATTCAGGATTTGAGTTCCGAGTGCATTTAACGTGGTACTAGCGAAGAGTTATCGAGGTAGGAGTAATGCCTTGTTCAATGGCTATTTCTCCCATACCACTTCTTCGAGGGTAGCATTCCCGTAGAATTCCTGTTCTCGGCATTCCGTAATGCCGGCGAATCCACCTAACGCGCAAACCGAGTTACAATTTTCATCAAAGACGGGGGTTTGAAAATCGGCACCTCCCTCATAATTGAAAACGTACACCTTCTCATCTTGGAACTCATAGCGCTCCACCCGAACCAATTCGATCTCTCCGATTGGGACACTGGCATCGATTTCCTTTTTGATACAGGCTGGAATGTCTTCGTCCTTATTGCAACTGGAAGAACAAAAGAGCAAACCGCACAGCAACAATACTGGAACTTCTTTGAGGGATAAACGCATAATCTGAATTTGACCTTTAACGAATCAGCCAAAGAAAACGTATGCAATCACAATAGCGGCTACAATGCCGCAGAGATCTGCAAACAATCCAGCCCCTAAGGCATAACGGGTGCGGCTGATGGATATAGATCCGAAGTAGACAGCTAGGGTGTAAAAAGTAGTCTCGGTAGAACCTTGGAAGACGCTGGCCAGCCGACCCACAAAGCTGTCGACACCAAAGTTGTCGATCTGCTCGATCATCATTCCTCTAGCTCCACTGCCGCTAAGCGGCTTCATTAAAGCGGTAGGCAAGGCATCTACGAAACGCGTGTCTTCGAGAAACAACGAAAAGAAAGCGCCGATCATTTCTACGATGAAGTCGAGCGTTCCGCTCACCCGCAGAAGGCCTATACCCACAAGCATTGCAACCAAGTATGGTATGATTTTCACCGACACGTTAAACCCTTCCTTGGCCCCTTCAATAAAGGTTTCGTAGACATTTACTTTGCGCCAAACAGCCAGCGCAAAAAAGCCGACGATGATGGTCAAAATGATGCTGTTTCCTACTACGCTTCCGACGATTGCTGTAGTTTCTTGATCCAATCCTGAGAGATAGTACAAGGCTAGAGAGATCATAGCCGTGATCCCTCCCAACCACGCCAATATCACCGGCTGAAACAGGTTGATGCGTTGTTTAATGGAAACCGCTATCAATCCACCCAAACTGGCAAAATATGTTGCGAGCAAGATGGGCAAGAATATGTCGGAAGGATTGGCCGCTCCTTGAGCTGCACGAATGGCCATAACGCTCACTGGCACCACCGTAAGGCCAGATGTGTTGAGCACGATGAACATGATCATCGCATTCGATGCTTCCTCCTTCTTCGGGTTGATTTCCTGCAATTCATTCATCGCCTTCAACCCCAAGGGGGTCGCTGCATTGTCTAGCCCGAGCATATTGGCAGAGAAGTTCATCATCATCGCCCCGACCGCTGGGTGGTCTTTAGGCACTTCGGGGAATAGCTTGCTAAAGAAGGGGGATACGATACGGGTAAGCACGCGAATGGCTCCACCACTTTCCCCAACTTTCATGATTCCTTGCCATAGAGAGATCACGCCAATCAAGTAGATCGCTATCTCCACACTAGTCTTGGTCATGTCGAAGGTGCTTTGCACCATCAGGGAAAAGATTTCGGTATCGCCTAGGATGACAAAGCGGATAACCGCCACCACAAAGGCGATCAGAAAAAAAGAAACCCAAACGTAGTTCAAGGCCATGGATCAAAATTGAAGGAAACAGTCCCGCGGATCGAAGCACTGCCCATGAAAGTATGAACAAAGCACTCTTGGTTCAAAAAGACTCTGGAGTTGGTTATTGGTTCAGGTTGGCAGAAACAGCCGCGACTTATTGCACGAGTACTTCCTCTACCAGCTCTTCTTTGAGGTGGTCATTCACGTTCCTAGCAATGTCCTCCCGTTGATAATAAAGCTCGTGTTTGAGCGCTGCAGAATTCACCTTTATGATGAGCTTTTTCCCTCTGATCAGGATGTCGGTGGTGTGCGTCGCAATGAGGGAGCCCACAATCTGTTCCCAGTCGCTTTTAAGAATGGTCTCCGTAAGGCCACTCTTCAAACGATAGACCTTCAACATGCGGTTGATGGCATCGCCTAGACTTTCTTGATTGCTCTTTCGCTTATACGATCTGGACATACCTCAAAGTTCCTCAATTAGTCCTTGGTCGACACGGAATTTTTTCAACGGCACGTTCTCATCCTTAAAAAGGTCTGGGACCCTGTGCAGGTTGGCATCGGTGATGAAAATCTGACCGAAATGCTCCTCACTTACAAGCTTCATCAGGGCGGCTACTCTGTTGTCGTCCAACTTATCAAAGATGTCGTCCAGCAGTAAAATCGGCTTGCGTTGTTTCAATTCCTTGAGGTAATCAAATTGAGCTAATCGAAGCGCCGTAACAAAGCTCTTCTTCTGCCCCTGGCTTCCAAATTTCTTCATGGGGTAATTCCCAATGGTAAACTCCAAATCGTCCTTGTGTATGCCCTGCGTGGTGTATTGGGCACGGTAATCTCTTTTTCTGGCTTCCTGCAGCAACTCCAGCAATGGCTTCTCGCTCAGCTGACTTCCGTATTGGATGCTCACCTCTTCGGCGCCGCCTGAGATGAGTTGATAAAAGTTGGAGAAGATGGGAAGATAGCCTTCGAGGAATCTTACCCGTTCAGCATGAATATCGTTACCAAGTCCGCTCAGCTGTTCATCAAACACGTCTAGACTCGTGGAGTCGAACTTTCCCTCTATCCATTGATGCTTAAGCAGTGCATTGCGCTGAGCGAGAACCCGGTTGTACTGTAATAAGGTGTCTAAGTAGCCTTTGTTGTATTGGGAGATGATGCCATCCATGAACTTGCGCCGCACGTCGCTTCCCTCCCGGATCAGCTCGCCATCGCTCGGAGCGATCATTACCAAGGGTATCACTCCGATATGATCTGCGAGTCTGCTGTACTCTTTTTGGTTGCGCTTGAAGCGTTTCTTCTCGTTGCGCTTGAGTCCACAGAAAATGCGTTCCTCCTCTCCTTCCAAGACAAACTTTCCATCGATCACGAAGAATTCATGGTCATGCCGAATATTCTGCGAATCAATGGGATTGAAAAAGCTCTTGCAAAAAGCCAAATAGTAAATGGAATCGAGCATCGTGGTCTTGCCAGCTCCATTATTTCCCAAAAAGCAATTGACTTTCTCAGCCAAAGAGACGGAGGCGTCTTCTATGTTCTTAAAATTGACAACACTGAGCTCTGAGAGATGCATGCCACAAATCTATGCACTGTGCAGAATACTTTCCTTCAAAGCGAGCATCTTATTCAAAGCAAAGCCAGCAGCCAGAAGCTAGGAAATAGAAATTATGAAATTGCCCCATGAATTGTCTCATTGCTATGATTCATTTTAAAAATATATTTGCAGCCTCATTTTTAAGGCATGGCGAAAGATCAAGAAGAGATTATTGTAGACGTTGAACAGGTTTACAGTAGAACAGAGCATTGGGTAGTAGAAAATCAGAAGAGCCTTAGCATCATCGTTGGTGCCATTGTTCTGATGCTCCTTTCCTTCTTTGCCTATAAGAACTTTGTCCTCAAGCCCCAAGAGGTTGAGGCCAGCGAGCAAATGTGGCAAGCTCAGCAAGCGTTCGGAATCGACAGTTTAGACCAAGCCTTGTACGGCAGCGACGTGGCCTATGGATTTTTGGACATCATCGATGAATACGGTATTACCGAAGCGGCCAACTTGTCTCACTACTACGTTGGAATCAGTTATTTACGACTTGGACAGTACGAAGATGCTATCGAGTATCTCGAGGATTACGACTGTAAGGACATCATGGTATGTGCCGTTGCATACGGAGCTACTGGTGATGCCTACATGGAGTTAGGAGAAGTGGATAAGGCGATTTCCTATTACATGAGTGCCGTGGACCACACTGACAATGAGCTTACCGCTCCTGTATACCTCATGAAAGCCGCTCGTGCGCATGAAGAGGTTGGCGATTACAGCGACGCACTTGCGCTTTACAATCGCATCAAAGAAGGTTACCCCGGCAGCAACGAGGGACAGCTCATTGAGAAGTTCATCGCGCGAGCTGAAGGTCTCGCTGGAGAGTAATGGCCACCGAGAACAAAAATCTATCTGAATTCGAGGACCTTCCTAAGGTCAACCCTGATTGGCGCATAGCCATTGTGAAGGCCGAGTGGAATACGGAAATCACAGATGGCCTGTATGACGGCGCTATGGATCTGCTTATCAATGCACATATTGTCGGCAATAACATTGAATCGATGACCGTACCAGGAAGTTTTGAGCTTCCGCTGGGAGCCCAGTGGGCAATTGAAAAGCTAAACGTGGATGCTGTAATCTGTCTCGGGTCAGTAGTACGCGGTGAAACTGCACACTTTGACTACGTCTGCCAATCTGTATCACAAGGCATCAAGGACGTTTCCATCGAAACAGGAGTGCCGGTAATTTTTGGTGTCCTCACGGATGATAACATGGATCAGGCCCGCGCGCGAAGCGGCGGGAAACATGGAAACAAAGGGGTTGAAGCAGCAGTTACAGCCCTCAAGATGCTCCACCTGCGCGATTCGCTCGAGCAGCGTTCTCGCTGATTAGCTTTCTAAGATCTTCTTGATGTTTGGCTTAAAATACTGATCGCTCTTCAGCACCTTCCCATCCTCTCGGTAAATCGGATTGCCATCGACGTCCAACTTGCTCATGTTGCTTCGTTGGATCTCTTCAAACACTTCTGCTATTTTGTTTTGCATACCATGGCTGAGAATAGTGCCACATAGTATGTACAGCATATCCCCAAGGGCATCAGCCACTTCTACCAAGTCTCCCTTCTCGGCAGCCTCCAAGTATTCCTCATTTTCCTCACGCATCAACTTATAGCGCAATAAAATGGTTTTGTCATCCACGTCAGCGGTCGGCGTCTCATTGTTTTTGATGGCAAAAGCATCATGGAAGGTTCTGACGTGATTGATGACTTCTGAAAAGGAGATGTTTTGAGCTTGGTTCACGGACATAATCAAGTGTTAAATTTCACAAATCAATTGAATCTGAAAAGTAACAGAACCCTAGGTTTCACAAGGCTTACAGAGCGAAATAGTTCTTAACATTGTTTAACAGCAGATGTCCTGAGAACGGGGTGCTTTATTAGGATTTTCGCGTGGCTCAGAAGGAAAATCATTGTTGAAAATTAACGAAGAATGGAAACAGCAACAGATATCAGGGAATTGAACGAGAAGATTGAAAAGGAAAGTTCATTCATCGAATTGATCAACCGAGAGATGGAAGGTGTAATCATCGGTCAACGATACATGATCGATCGCATGATGATTTGCCTGCTTTCCAATGGACACTTGTTGTTAGAAGGTGTTCCTGGTTTGGCAAAAACCCTCGCCATCAAATCGCTCTCATCGACGATTCACGCCGACTTTAGTCGCATCCAATTCACTCCGGATCTCCTTCCCGCCGACCTCATTGGAACGCAAATCTATCAGGTCAAGAAGGATGAATTCACGGTTCGCAAGGGACCTATTTTCGCCAACTTCGTATTAGCAGATGAGATCAACCGAGCTCCCGCAAAGGTGCAGAGCGCCCTATTGGAAGCGATGCAGGAGAAACAAGTCACCATTGGTGATCAGACCTTTCCGCTGCCGATTCCCTTTTTAGTCCTGGCCACGCAAAACCCGGTTGAGCAAGAGGGTACCTACCCCCTACCTGAGGCTCAAGTAGACCGTTTCATGCTGAAGGTGGTGCTTGACTACCCGAAGAAAGAAGAAGAACGCCTCATCATCCGCCAGAACGTAGGACAAACTGACTTCCCGACTACCAAGCCCATCCTCAAAACAGAAGATATTCTAAGAGCACGAAAAGTGGTTCGTGAGGTATACATGGACGAAAAGATTGAGCAGTACATTTTGGATATCGTGTTCGCCACAAGAACACCCGAAGAATACGGTATGGCGCATTTCAAAGACCTCATCAACTTTGGAGGCTCACCACGTGCCAGTATCAACTTAGCCTTAGCCGCCAAGGCCTATGCATTCATCAAGCGCCGAGGTTATGTCATCCCCGAAGACGTCCGTGCGGTGAGCAAAGATGTTCTTCGGCACCGCATCGGCCTCACGTACGAAGCGGAAGCAGAAAACATCACAACCGAGAACATCATCGACGAAATTTTGAATCGCGTGGAAGTGCCTTAGACCAGGCCTGCCAAACTTGTGTAACCCTATCCCACTCAAGCGATCGAATGGAAACGTCAGAATTACTTAAAAAGGTTAGAAAAATTGAGATCAAGACCCGAGGACTGAGCAATCAGATCTTCTCGGGAGAATATCACTCTGCCTTCAAGGGACGCGGAATGGCATTCAGCGAAGTGCGCGAATACATGCCCGGCGACCCTATCCGCAGCATCGACTGGAACGTGACCGCGCGACTCAATCACCCGTATGTAAAGGTGTTTGAAGAAGAACGCGAAATCACGATGATGCTGATCATTGACGTCAGCGCATCAGAAAATTTTGGCTCTAAAAAGATGCTCAAGCGTGAGCTGATCACTGAGGTGTCGGCAGTTCTAGCATTTTCTGCCGTTCAAAACAACGATAAGATTGGTGTCATCCTCTTCAGCGACCACGTCGAAAAATTCATTCCACCTAAGAAAGGAAAGACCCATATCCTGCGCATCATTCGTGAGCTGATCGATTTTGAACCCATTGGAAAAGGGACCAACCTGGAAGAAGCACTTCGATTTTTCAATAACGTGACCAAAAAGCGCAGCATCGCTTTCCTCATCTCCGACATGCTGGACGAGTCGTACGAGAAACCGCTCCGCATTGCTAAGCAGCGGCACGACTTTGTGGCCTTGTTGACAAAGGATGTGGCAGAAGACAACCTTCCAGACCTCGGATTGGTACCCATGCAAGATTTTGAGACCGGCAGAACGTTTTGGCTTGATACTTCCAACCGCGAAGTGCGCGCAAACTACCGGAAGAACAGACAACAAAAACTGAGTGAAACAACGGAGCTGCTCCGCAAAAGCGGCATTGATTTCGTGGAACTGTACACAAATCAAAATTATGTTCAACCCTTGATGAAACTCTTTAAAATGAGGGGGTCTAGGAAATGAGAAGACTACTCACATTCACTCTGCTCACCCTAATCGCTTTCACGGGTTGGACGCAAGAACGCTCCTTGACGGTGACCACGGATCGCCAGGAAATCTTGATCGGTGAGCAGATACAAATGACCCTTGAGTTGCGTTCAGCGAGCGCTGACACGGCCTTTCTCCCGAACATCGCTGACACATTGCGTAAGGAGGTCGAGGTACTTTCCCGGTCCAAAGTCGACACAACGTTCGAAGGAGCGCAACTCGATCAAAAAATCCTTCGGCAATCCTTTGTCATCACCAGCTTTGACTCCGGCTACTTCCCGGTGGAACCCCTGATCGGACAAGTGAATGGATCTCCCGTTGCATCCGAACCATTCCTCGTAAGTGTACAAACCGTCAAGATCGATACCGCTCAGGGCATCATTGATATCAAGGATATTGAGCAGGTTCCATTTGCATGGAAGGAGTGGTTCGAAAAAAACTGGCACTGGTTTGCCATCGCCATCATTATGGCCGCGCTTATTACTTGGCTTGCATTGTACTTGTCTAAGGAAAAGGTAGTGGAGGAAAAGAAAGTCGTCATTCCTAGTCGACCTGCACATGAAATCGCTCTGGAACGATTAGAACAAATGCGGAAGGAAGAGCTGTGGCAGAAAGGGAAAATCAAAGAATATTACTCGGAGCTTACCGACATCCTCCGGGAGTTTATCGAGCACCGATTCGCTATTCCGGCCTTGGAGCAGACAACGGATGAAATCGTCACGGCCATGCAACGTTACCCAGATTTCACTAACGATGAACGGACCACCATCAAACGATTGCTTTTCCTCGCTGACCTGGTGAAGTTTGCCAAAGAAAAGCCCGTTGGACAAGAGAACGAAGGACACTTTACGACCGTTGACCGTTTTGTAAAAGCGTTCATTCCACAAGAGAAGGAAACCGCATCGGAAAACAAAGAAGAAGGCAATGGCTGATTGGGAATTTGCACATATCGAGTTCTTCTGGCTCTTTGCGCTTGTACCCGTACTGATCCTCTGGTATGTCTTTCGCTATTGGAAACGTCAGCCTGTAATGGGATACTCCGCAACTCAATTCGTCGGAAACACCATCGGATTCAAGCCATACTTGGTGCACCTCCTTTTCGCGCTTCGCATTCTTGCACTCTCTGCATTGATTGTTGCTTTAGCACGCCCACAGAGCAGTTCAAGTTGGCAAGACGTGAAGACCGAAGGCATCGACATCGTCATTGCCATGGACATATCTGGCAGTATGTTGGCGCGTGATTTTGAACCCGACCGGCTTGAAGCATCCAAAGAAGTTGCATCAGAGTTTATCCAGCGCCGGCCAAACGACCGCATCGGTTTGGTTGTGTACAGCGGTGAAAGTTTTACCCAATGTCCTTTGACCACAGATCATGACAAATTGATCAATCTTTTTGAGGAACTGCAAAACGGCATGATCAAGGACGGTACTGCCATCGGGATGGGATTGGCCAATGCGGTGAATCGTTTGAAGGAGAGTGACGCTAAGAGCAAAGTAATCATCTTGCTCACCGATGGAGAAAACAATGTGGGCTCTATCCCTCCACTTACGGCAGCAGAAATCGCAGCCACTTTTGGGGTCAAAGTTTATACGATTGGCGTAGGAACCAAAGGGCAAGCGCCGATGCCCGTTTCAGACATGTTCGGTCGTCGACGGTACCAAATGATGGACGTTGACATCGATGAAGAAACCTTAGAGGAGATCGCCGACCTTACCGGGGGAAAGTACTTTCGGGCTACCGACAATGAATCTCTAGCGAGCATTTACGCAGAGATCGATCAGATGGAAAAAACGGTCATCGAGGAAACACAGTACGAAAAGAAATACGAGGAATACTTCCCACTAGCATTGCTCGCATTGGGACTCCTTCTCAGTGAATTAATGCTTCGTAGAACCATATTGAAAAGCACCATTGTAGATGTTTAGGTTTGAGCACCCATACCTGCTGTACTTGCTGCTGCTGATCCCATTGCTTTGGATCCTTCAGATTTGGATTACCCAAGTGCGCAAGAAGCGACTCAAGGCAATCATCGACGAAGACCTGAAATCGGGGCTCATTCCCATGGTGAGCTCGGCCAAGGCATGGCTCAAATTATCGGTGTACACCTTGGCTTTTGCAACCCTTATCCTGGGTATTGCGAATCCTCAGTTTGGCTCAAAAACAGAAGAGGTAAAGCGAAAAGGCATCGACCTGATGATCGCACTTGACATCTCCAATAGCATGTTGGCAGAAGACCTGAGCCCAAACCGTTTAAAGCGGGCAAAACGAAGTATGGAAGAATTGCTAGGATACCTCAAAAGCGATCGCGTTGGAATTGTTGTATTTGCAGGCGAGGCGTTCGTGCAACTTCCGATTACTACAGATTATTCAGCCGCCAAACTGTTCCTCCGGAATATTGAGACAGAATTGATTACCACCCAAGGAACGGACATTGGCAATGCCATCGATTTGTGCATGCAGTCTTTTGATTTCGAAAGTCCTACCGCCAAGGCAATCGTTGTGATTTCAGATGGAGAAAACCACGAGGAATCCTCATTGAAGGCCGCCGAAGAAGCCGCAGCGCAGGGGGTCGTAATCCACTCTATTGGTATGGGTTCCGCAGAAGGTGCGCCTATCCCCGTTTATCAAGGAGGAAAACGCGTGGGCTTCAAGAAAAGTAGGGAAGGAAATACCGTTGTCACCAAATTGGATGAACAGATGCTAGCCGAAATCGCCAATGTCAGCGATGGGATCTTTATTCGCGCATCCAATGGCGAAAGTGGTATGCGATTCATTTTTGACGAAGTAGAACGTATGGAAAAAGTAGAGATCGGAACCCGGGTGTACACAGACTACGAAGACCGATTTCAGTACCTCCTCTTACCTGCGTTCCTGCTCCTGATCATCGAGTTAATTATTCCAAACACCCGCACACTGTGGTGGGAAAAACTGTTTGCTTCGTAATGCCCGACATGAGAACATTACTATCCATAGCACTTAGCCTTCTTACTGGTTTCACCTTGGCCCAGGGAAAACTCGACTTGTACGATGGAAACAAGGCCTACATGGATGGCAATTTGGATCAAGCAGAACAGCTGTATCAACGCTCCTTAAACGCGGCTCCCAATCAATTCGAAGGCACCTTCAACTTGGGTAATACATACTACCGAAAACAAGATGTTGAGAATGCCATCGGGCAATACCAACAAGCCGCTGAGACAGAAAGTGATCCGGTAAAAAAAGCAAAAGCCTTACATAACTTGGGCAATACCTACCTCCAAAGTCAAAAGATCGACGAGGCGATCGACGCCTATAAAAGTGCCCTCCGCACAAATCCAACTGATGACGAAACCCGGTATAACCTGGCCTTTGCACAGCGCATGAAGCAACAGCAAGAAAAGCAGGAGCAAGAACAGGAGCAGGAGCAAAATCAAGAGAACCAGGATCAGCAGGGTCAGCAAGATCAGCAGGATAAAAAAGAGCAAGAACAAGAACAAGAGAAGAAAGACGGTCAGGACGAAGAAGAACAACAAGACAAGGGGGATAAAGAAGACAAGGGAGACGAGCAAAAGGAGAAAGATGCTTCCGAAGAAGAGCAACCAGAAGGGACGGAAGGAAAACCCAAACGGCCGATCGAGATATCTCCCCGCGAAGCGGAGCAGCTGTTAGAAGCGGCGAGAAATGAAGACGCCAAGACCTTGATGCAGATGCGCAAGCAAAAGGGTACTGACAAGAAAATTGAAAAGGACTGGTGAGGTTTCTGCACACCATATCATTGATCCTTCTATCCACGTCTCTGCTGGCGCAGACGTTTGTTGCACGCATCAATAAAAGGCAGCTTTCACTCGGTGAGAATTTTCAACTGGTCTTCGAGCTTCAGGGAGACGGTTCCCGTTTCACTCCGCCACCCTTGGCTGATTTCATGTTGCTTTCCGGCCCCAATAAGGCGTCCAACATGCAATGGGTAAACGGCAGTTTCTCGAGCAGTGTATCCTACTCTTATGTACTGCGAGCTGTTGGGATAGGTGACTTTACAATCGGCTCTGCCTCCATTCAGGTTGATGGAAAGGAATTAACTACCGATCCCATTACCATCACGGTAGGGCAAGCACAAGCCAGAACGGCTCCAAGTAATCCTCAGCGAAACCAACGTAATCCTGCCACTCAAAATGCCCAGGGCGGCAATGAAGAGGAGCTCAGCGATGAGATAAGCGCAAACATTTTCATGAAGCTCTTCGTGAATAAAAAGGACGTTTTTGTGGGCGAGCAACTCTTGGCCACCTATAAGTTATACCTCAATGTCAACGTCCTCGATTACGACTTTAACAACCTAGTATTCAATGGTTTTTATGCCGAAGACCTCAAACTCGATGGCAATGCAAATGTGACTACTGAGGTAATCAACGGTCGGCAGTTTCAAGTGCATACCTTGAAGCAAACATTGCTGACACCGCAAAAGTCAGGAACCTTGGAAATCCCTTCGTTGGAAAGCGAAATGGTGATCCGTGTCCGGCAAGACCGCAGGTCGCGTAGCTTATTTGATCAGGTATTTGGAAATTACAAAAACGCCAAAATCAACATCAGCAGCAATCCCGAAAAGGTCAACGTCAAAACCCTGCCGCGCGCAGACCAGCCTGGTGATTTTACAGGGGCAGTGGGTAATTTCACCTTGAAGGTGAACACCGATCACAACGAAGTCAGCATCAACGAAGCCATCAACGTTACCATCGAAGTGTCAGGCAATGGCAACCTAGAGTTGATCTCTCCGCCAACGGTTGAGTTTCCCTCGGATTTTGAAAGCTACGACCCCAAGGTGAAGAACAACGTGAGTCCTTCTGCTTCGGGCTCTCGCGGCAGCAAGTCGTATGAATACGTGATCATCCCTCGTTTCGCTGGAGAATATGCTTTGAAACCCATCAGCTTTTCCTACTTCGATCCAGAGGCAAATACCTACAAGCGTTTAACGGCAGATCCCATCAAATTGCGTATTGATCAAGCAGAAGGCCAAAGCGTATCCGGAAGCGCCTACGTAGCATCGAAAAAAGAGGACGTTCAAATCATTGGCAAAGACATCCGATACATCCATACCGATGATCCAGCACTCAAGCGCAGTGAAGAGCGCTTCTGCACCTCTACCCTCTTTTACATCCTCCTTGTGCTGCCTTTTGCCGGCATGGGAGCCGCGATTTTCGGAGTTAGTTTCTATCGAGCCCAACAAAACGATACCACATCACTAAAGAGCAAGCGAGCCAAAGGCCTTGCGAAGAAACATCTCGCCCAGGCGCGCAAACTTGTAACCGGAGAAGACGCCGCTTTCTACGAAGCGATTTCATCTGCCCTGTTCGGGTACATCTCAGACAAATTAGCAATACCAAGGAATGCGCTGAATCGAGAGCGTATCGAAGAAGAATTAAGGACTCGAGCTGTGACCGACCCAGTGCAATCAAATCTAAAAAAGGCATTAGACGAATGTGAAATGGTTCGATTCGCACCAGGTGTAGTAAGAGGCAAGCAAGAAATGCTCGATGCGAGCGCCAACATCATTGAAGCGTTGGAAGATGAGCTATAAATTGAACTACATATCAGCCCTATTGATCTTGGTCTGCCTATCACTAGGAGTGAAAGGACAAGGACATTATGAAGAGCTCTTTTACGAAGCTAACGAAGTATATAAGACCGGTGCTTACGATTCGGCAAAGACAATCTACTCCGAGATTGCGACCAATGGCATGGTCTCAAAAGAACTATTTTACAACTTGGGGAATGCCCATTTCAAATTGGGCAATGTTCCGGCATCCATCCTTTTCTATGAACGTGCGTTGCGCATAGATCCAATGGACGAGGATATTCAGTACAACTTAAAAATCGCCAACACACTGATTACTGATAAAATCGAGCCCGTAGAGCGGGTATTCTTCGTTAAGT
Organism: uncultured Flavobacteriales bacterium; assembly: GCA_943788725.1. Taxonomy (GTDB): domain Bacteria; phylum Bacteroidota; class Bacteroidia; order Flavobacteriales_G; family Salibacteraceae; genus SHAN690. Next base: position 738,314 of record CALSRJ010000001.1, read on the forward strand.
GGTGGCACAACCTGGCTGTGTCCCTATCGTGCACGTTTTGGGCAATTGTGTTTTTGGCGCTCCTGACTTTATCAGCCACCCTTTTGACATTCTTCTTTGTAGCAAAGAATTCGAAGATAAAACAGCTCGGACTGTTGGGTGGTACCGTTGTCATCACATCTGCCATCGTAGTGCTTTTACTGGGCAGGACAAACAGCACAGAAACCCTCAAGCATGAAGCCATTGTGTTCTCACCTAGCGTCAACGTAAAAAGTGAACCGGGTTTGAACGGGATAGATCAATTCGTCATCCACAGCGGTCTCAAAGTGGAGGTAATGGATACGGATGGCGATTGGTCGCGTATCCGATTGGCGGACGGAAATTCGGGATGGCTTCAAAGTCAGTCGATGGAAGAGATATAACCGACGAAGAATCGCTACTATTCATGCTTGATTAATCGAATTTTGGTCGAATTGGACTATTTTCGCGCGAGAGAATGGATGGAGTAGGACGTATAAAAGACTGGAGCTTATGATTGAAACGTTGGACATTGAAATCACTCGGACCAAAGAGTCACGATTACCGCAGATAGATTTCGACAACATTCCTTTTGGACGCGTATTTTCTGACCACATGTTGGTCGCTCATTACAAGGATGGTAAATGGTCGAAAGCATCCATCCTTCCTTACGGTGATATTCCCCTTTCTCCAGCCTCATCAATGATTCATTATGGTCAATCCATCTTTGAAGGATTGAAGGCCTTTCGCGCCGAAAATGGTGAAGCGCTCATTTTTCGTCCTTGGGCGAATTGGGAACGCATGAATCAATCGGCCGTTAGAATGTGTATGCCTGAAGTTCCGAAGGAAATGTTCGTAGAGGGCATGCATCAACTGGTAGGACTAGACAAGGGCTGGGTACCTTCCAATCCAGACTCTGCGCTTTACATACGGCCCTTTCTTTTCGCGACGGACCCAGCTTTGGGCGTTCGACCATCGGGAGAATACATGTTCATGATCATCACTTCACCCGTAGGGCCGTATTACAACAACCCCTTGCACCTGAAGATTGAAACAAAATATACGCGCGCAGCCATGGGAGGTGTAGGTTCGGCTAAAGCGGCCGGTAACTATGGTGCAGCGATGTATCCGGCGAAAATGGCACAAGCGCAAGGCATCGATCAGTTGATCTGGACCGATGCAAAGGAGCACAAGTATTTAGAAGAAGCAGGCACCATGAATATGATGTGTGTGATAGGAGATACTTTGATCACGCCACCTTTGACGTCTACCATCCTTCCTGGTGTTACCCGAGACAGCTTTCTTACGTTAGCAAGAGGGGAAGGATTCAAGGTGGAAGAACGCAGAATCAGCACAGCCGAAATGATTGAGGCCATCGAGAAAGGTGAATTGAAGGAACTCTTTGGAGTTGGAACGGCAGCTACAACTGCTCAGGTAGCCAAATTGACGTTCGAAGAAAATACCTATGAATTACCTCCTGTAGAAGGACGCATAATTTCCAACAGCATCGGCGAGAAATTATTGCGTATCAAGAAAGGCCAAGAAGCAGACATCCACGGATGGAACACCCGTTTCTAGGCGGCTGAATAACTCTTTCGATCTTTTCGGATAAGCAGGGTCAAGGCCCGCTCAATCTTGGCTTCAAGCAAGTCATTGCGCTTGTTGCGCTTAATCTCCAATCCCATGTTGCGTACCTCAATGCTCACCTCTAATTCATTGTTCTTGAACTCGATGACCCGAACGCTCATGTGTTTTTTCCTACCCAGTCTTTCGACTTTCATGGCCTCCACTTCAAGGTGATAACGGTCAGCGTAGAGCACATCAAAACCGTGGTCTTCTACGACTTGACGGACGGTATCAAAAACACCCTGGCAATCCTCCTGAATAAACGTTACCCTTCTCATTTCTACGACAAAGGACAGACATTTTCAGACGTGAAACGAGCTTTCAGGATGAATTCTTTCAAACGCGTACATTGCATAACCAGCCCACATTGAACATTACGTATAACATAACGGGAAAAGGACAGCCATTGCTCTTCATTCATGGCGCCTACATAACCGATGAAGTGTGGGAACGTCAAGTCCCCCATTTTTCAGCACATGGATATCAAGTGATCAATGTACTACTACCTTCTCACGGCGATGCTCCTCCCATGAACATAGCAGAATACCGCGTTGATGATTTCACCGATGAGGTCGCTCGTCTCCTAGACCATGTGCAGATATCCAGATGTGTCTTTATCGGATTGTCTCTGGGCTCGATGGTCGCCCAAAACTTTGCGGCTCGCTTTCCAGAAAGAACCCACGGCATCGTTTTGTTAGGGAACGTAGCATCTATGCGATTGACCTTGCTAGAGCGCACCGTTACGGCTGTCCTTTTCCCGAAATGGTTGGCCCTTCGCCTCTTTGGAAGCCTCTCTACCAAACAGTTTCTAAAACTCTCCTTCATGCTGACCTGGTTCATGCGAGGCAACAAATGGCTGGGCAACAAGGACACTCGTCAAAAAATTCGGGATATGATCAGCGGAATGAAGCGCGAGGAAATCAAACGAATCTTCGCAGCAGTGCACACGTTCCGAAAGCAAAACCTAGCCTCTGGCGACTACCCAATCCTACTTGTAAATGGGCAGTTTGACAGCCCTGTAATCCACCACCACGCGCGATACATTGTTCGGAACCATCCCAACCGTACACGATTCGAACAACTTGCTGGGTGCGGACATGCTTGTAATTACGACGATCCAGATGCGTTCAATGCCTTGTTGCAGCAATGGTTTGAAGAAATAGACTGGTCAAAAGGAATCGAAACCTTTAGCGAAAGAGGTTATACTTCAGAATACAGTAGATCGCCCGAAAACCATCCTTCCAGTTGATTTTTTTGCCCTCCGCAAACGTCCTTCCGTAATAGCTGATGCCCACTTCGTATATCCGCACTTTCTTGATGCGGGCAAACTTAGCTGTGATCTCAGGTTCAATGCCAAATCGGTTTTCCTCCAGCGTAAACTGTTCCAAGAGGGAGCTTCTAAACATCTTGTAGCATGTCTCCATATCCGTCAGGTTCAGGTCTGTAAACATGTTCGACAAAAAGGTCAGAAACTTGTTTCCGATGCTGTGCCAAAAGAAAAGGATGCGATGGGGATTCCCACCTATGAAGCGTGATCCATAAACGACATCTGCAAAATCATCAGAAATGGGCTTGATCAGGATGTTGTATTCTTCCGGGTCATACTCAAGGTCGGCATCTTGTATTACAATCACATCTCCTGACGCTTCCTGAAACCCGCGGCGAATCGCGGCTCCTTTGCCCATGTTCTTTGCTTGTTCGAAGTATCGAATGACAACATCGCCATGCGCGTCAATAAATCGTTGTATCGCAGATCTGGTATTATCTGAAGAACAATCATCCACGATCACGATTTCCTTTTCAATGCCTCTGATCAAGGTCACGGCAATGACCTTTTCGAGAATAAGATGGATGGTCTTTTCTTCGTTGTAGGCGGGTATGACGATCGAAAGTTTCATTGAACGGGCGAATATAATGCTAAGGGCTGCGTTAACGCTGCTAAACTTACATTTGTGCCATGCGGAACGGACTCCTCATCACTGCTGCTTTTGCCACACTCATTTCGTTGACCGGGTGCTGGAAATGCTATGAATGCACGGCTTCAACCGAATATGGAGATGTATCGAGAGATGTTTGTGGCCGAAAAAGCAATATCCAAAACCTTGTCCGTGAACTCGAATCAGACACCATAGGCGTAGGTCCATGGATCTGCAAATAGTCTCCCCACTCTCTGATCACTCACGCGTTTGCTACACCGCCTCTATCTAGGCTTCGCCTTGCTGATCAGCGCTATCCTCAACCACTTCGGAATCTGCCTCCTGTTGCTCCTCTTCTTGCTTATGCATTCCCTTGATGGTAAGGTCCACTTTCTTTTTCTTTTCCCTCAAGGCATCGATTTCCGCTTGCGCAGCTCCTATCCTTTGGAGCAATTCCTTCTTCAGGGGATTGGTATCGTCTGAATACTTGAAAAAGTCGAGTTTACTTTCCTCCTGTGCGAGAGCCGTTTGCTTCTCACGGATGTGCTGATTGATCTGTGCCCGTTCGCGCTTCAATCCGTCGTCGCCTTGATTGCTCGTTGATAGCTTTTCAATCTTGGACTTAAAGCGCTTTTCCTCTAATTCACTCTGGCTGATGCCGAGCGATTTGTACGCCCTGACGACGGCATTCTCGAACGCATGATCCACTTTCTGCTTCATTTTGAAAGGCACTTCACCCATGGCATTCCATTCGTCACGCCACTTACCGATGATTTTCTCACCTTCCTTTTCAATGCCCTTTTCGACTTGTTTACTCACTTCCATTAAGAAGTTTTCCTTCGCTTGCAATGCCTCCTTAGCGGCTTTTTGCGCTTGTTCGCCTTCTCTCTTTTTACGATTGAAAAAGGCATCGCAATAACGACGAAATTCTTTGAACATCTTGTACTCCTCGTGCGGAAGAAGTTTGCCGACGTCTTTCCACTTGCGCTGCAAGCCTTTTAACTCATTGGCCACGGCAATCACGTCTTCGCCTTCGTGGATCTCCTTTGCACGATCTACCAATGCTTGCTTTTCCGCTTTGGTCTTCTCAAATTCTGCACTGTGCGCTTTCATGAACGCATCCCGCTTGGAGAAGTATCCATCGCAAGCGGTGCGGAAGGCTTTCCAGATTTTATCGTTCTTGCCACGGCCGGCATACCCTATCTTCTTCCATTCTTTTTGGGCATTTATCACCTCTCGAGTAGCCGCTTGTAATTCTCGTACGTCAGCGTATTCCTTACTGGCGATCTCTTCGACTTTAGTGACAAGGTTTTGCTTGTGTTCGAAATGTACGTTATGCTCTTGCTTAACCTCCTGGCGGTGCTCGCGAATGCGTTCAAAGACCTTTCCAACCTCGGTCTTGAATTCCTCCCGAATTTTTTCCCATTCCTCGCGAAAGGTGGGGCCGATCTCGTCCCACTCGTGCAAATATTGATGGATTAGGAAATCAACCTGGTTGATCGCCTTCTCATTTTCTAATAACTTAATCTCTCGAATCACATTCATTTTCAACTCCTGATTTTTCTTCAGGTCATTGATTTGAAGTTCGCGGTAAATATTGATGTTGTAGTAGAAGAGTTCGATCAATCGACTGTACTCCCCCTGCAATTCGCGTCGCTCTGCATTGGGAACGTGTCCGATCTCATTCCACTTTTGCTTGATGGCGTTAAAACGCTTGTACGCCTTGGCAATGTTCTCCTCGTCTTGAATCACCTCATTGATCTGAGCGAGCAACTCCTTTTTCTCCTTCAGGTTTTGCTTCGCCGCCTCCGCCCGTTCCTTATCCGCAACCTTCCGACGCTCATGGTAGATATCAAGGAGTTCCTTGAATCGCGCATCCTCTGCATCTGGATGGTAATTGAATTCAACTTCTGTCTCTTCACCGTGTTCTGCAGTAAAGGCCTCTTGCTGTGCGCGCTCGGTAGCATCACGCAGCGCGTTGAACTCCTTGGTCAGGTTCTCAATCCGTTCCTTGTTCGGAACAAAATCTTCTCCCGTCAACCAGGATTGGAGCTCATTGACGATTTCTTCTTTTGACATCGTTAGCTTGTTATTGCTACCAAAAATAACAGACGCTAGCTGAAATACACGGGGAATGGCAATAAATGGGGGTTGGGGAGTGGGGATTGGGGATTGGTTATGCGCTATTGCAACTGCACCTGCAATCATTCGCACCGCAAGGTTCCTCCGATTCCCTATTCCAACCCTAATCCCTAATCCCCAAACCCTAATCTTACCTTTGCCGCCTTCATATGTTATTCGTAAACATACATAGCCTTGACCTCAGTGAGGACGATTCTGCTTGGAAAAAGCTGTTCGATAAGACCTGGCCCGCTTACGAACGTTGGTTCAGCAAGGAAGGGTTGAAAGCCCGCCCTGGTTACTTGAGTTCGCTCATGGCATTTGAGGCGACCTTTCCTGAGCTCCTGCATCTTTACACGCACTTGTGCGAAATGGCGGGTCGTTCAGACCTTGCCTCTCGCTTCTTGAGCATGTATTGCCCTCCTCCCTATATGAGCGGATGTAGCCAAGTGGCCTGGACCAAGGATCAACCGGCGTTGATACGGAATTACGATTACAGTCCTCTCTTCTTTGAAGGTGTGGTGATGCGCACCAATTGGTTGAAACCCGTCATTGGAATGAGCGATTGCACTTGGGGATTGCTCGATGGCATCAATGCAGATGGCCTTTCCGCTTCATTGACGTTTGGCGGCAGGAGAATCACTGGAAAGGGTTTTGGAATTCCACTTGTTTTGCGTTACTGCTTAGAGACATGCTCCACGACGGAAGAAGCTGTTCACCTACTGATCAAAATTCCTGTGCATATGTCGTACAACGTCACCATCATGGACAAGGAATTGAACTATGCGACCATTTACTTCGTTCCAGGTCAGGCAAATCAAGTCCACTACGTACCGGTAGGAACCAATCATCAAGAAGAGATTACATGGCCAGATTACGCAGCGATGACACGGACCGTGGAACGGAGAAACATTCTTGAATTCGCAGTCATGAACCCGCACGAGCACTACGATACCATGGTGCATAAATTCCTCGCTCCTCCCCTCTACAACACAGCCTACGAAAAGGCATTCGGAACGTTGTACACGGCCGCTTATCTACCGAAGAGCAATACCGTACATTATTACTGGCCGGGCAAACAGCTCACGCAATCCATCGAAGATTTTAAGCCGGGCAAAATGGGCATCACCTTGCGCACCAACGCGCAGCGCAAAGTGGCTTTATAGGGCTTAACCGTGGATAAACTCCTTGGTTCCGTAGCGCTTCATGACTTCCGCCTCGAATTCGAGAAATTCCTCCCAAACCGCATCCACATCCATCACATCTTGACCGAACGATCGGGCGAATTTTAGAAACATAGTATAGTGCATGGCCTCACTTCTCATGAGGTCTGCATAGAACTCCGAAAGCTCAGGATCTTCAATCCCTTCAGACAACACCTTGAAGCGCTCGCAACTTCGAGCCTCGATCATAGCCGCGGTCATCAGAGAGTTGACGAGGTGTATCATACGGCTCGCTCCACCTCTTGCTTTAAAGAACTCCCTCAGGTCATGCACGTATGGATCCTTTCGCTCCCATCCGAGTGCCAATCCTCTTTTCTTCAGGTGGTCATGGACACGCTGAAAGTGTTCCATTTCTTCTCTTGCCAACTCCGTCATGGCATCTACCAATTCTGGAAACTCTGGAAATTGCACGATGAAGGAGATTGCAGCACTCGCCGCTTTCTGCTCACAGAAGGCATGATCCGTTAGAATTTCTTGGATGTTCTTTTCTGCGATATTCACCCATCGCGGGTCCGTGGGAAGTTTGAGCCTTAGCATTTGATCCGAAATTGATACGCAAAGGTACCATCAAGCGTTAGATGAGTGCTTTACAACTGCGATATTTGCACGCATGCGCACTACGCTGGGAATATTGATTTTATTGGCTTGCTTGGCAGGATGCAAGGACCGGTGCATTCGCCTGGACGGTCCGCGAGAGCGCTACGAGCAACAGCTCTTGCCGGTTCATTCCCTCGCATTGCTCACCCCGGCGGAGGTCACCCTTTACGTCGACACCTTTGCCCATAGCCATTTAGAGATCTTCGCCCAACCAGAAGTCTATCACGTCCTCAACACCGATGTGGCCAATGCACAATGCATCGTGGAAATGGATGCCTGTTTCAAGGATCAAGAAGCAGTGCTGATCAATGCCACTTTTAAGCGCATCGATAGCATCACTTTCGAATCGGCCGGACAAATCACTTCTGGAAACTTGATCCTACAAGATTCCATCCGGATCAAGAATACAGGCTTGGGAGACATTGACCTCACCCTGAAAAGTGAGCAGGTATTTTCTCACATCACCTCCTCTGGAAGCATCATTTTGGCAGGAACCGCTAACAGGTCCGTCAGCCTCGCCTCCGGTTCAGGCGAAATCAGCGCATTCAATCTCATTGCAGACAGCGCCGTCATCCATACCATTGGTAGCAGCATCATTCAAGTGTACGCTGATCGATACCTTGAAGTGCACTTCTGGAGCCCAACTACCGTGCAATACCGAGGCGAGCCGGATTCCATTGTGGTGTTTGGAGAAGGAACATTGGTAGACGCTAACCTTTAAATTCCAGATGCTGTTGGATGAACAGCTACATCTTCCTACTTTCATCGAACAATGATCGATGGAAATAACACCAAGCACATGGCAAGACTGATCCTAGGCTACGCACTTTCAATCCTGACTATTATTAGCTTCAACGTTGATCGAGCGCAGGGGCAAACCAAGGAACTCACCCTCCAAGACGCAGTGCTCAACCGCTTCTCCTCCTTCTATCCAGAACGGATGAACCAACTGCAATGGGTCACCGGAACCTCTACGTTGAGCTTTGTAGAAGAATTGAAAGGCGTCCAAACCCTCATGTTGCGACCTGCAGCATCCAAACCCAAGGCGACGTTGAGCCTTACAACCTTGAATGAATGGATCGGCGAAGATGCTTCTCTGGGTTCCTTCCCGAGGGTTTCATGGGTAAATGCATCGAATTTTCAATTGCAACACCATAGAAATGTCTACTCCGTTGATCTGAAAAAGAAAACCGCCAAGAAGGTGTTTACGTTGCCCCAAGAAGCCGAAGAAATAGCATTCAATCCAGATCGCAGCATGTGTGCATATGTGAAAGAGCATAACATCTATGTGCTTACCAAGGCCGGAGAGGTCCGCGTCACAGACGATGGAGCTCCTGGACTCGTCTACGGCAAAGCAGTGCATAGAAACGAGTTTGGCATCAACAAGGGCCTCTTTTGGTCCAACGATGGAAAGAAATTGGCCTTTTACCGTATGGATGAGCGAATGGTGGAAACATACCCGCTCGTCGAGATCAGCACACAACCTGCCACTGTGAGAGAAATCAAGTATCCCATGGCAGGAAGGACGAGTCATCACGTCACCCTCGGCAGCTTCGACTTTGCTACGAAAAAGACGGTATACATGAATACCGGTACTCCCGAGGATCAATACTTGTGTTCGGTGACCTGGTCTCCCGACGCCAGTGCGCTGTACATCGCCTTGTTGAATCGAGATCAGAATCACCTCGCCTTGAACCGTTATACGGCTGCAACCGGTGCATTCGAAAAGACCTTGCTGGAAGAGTCCGATCCTGCATATGTGGAACCTGAGCGCCCGCTTTGGTTCATGCCGAATGACCCGACGAAATTCATTTGGATGAGCGAACGAGATCACTATCAGCACATGTATCTCTACAACACCGATGGTGAGCGGCAAAAAATTCTCTCTGGAGGTCTTTGGGAAGTACACGAAATCTTAGGGCTGGATGCGACTGGAAAGTTCATCTATGTGCGAGGCACTGGAGAGCCCATGATCACGTCAAGAAACTACGATGACGAACGAAATGCCTTGCAGCGTTATACCTACGCCATTGACCTAGAACGCGGGAGCATCAACTTCATCGACGCTCGCAAAGGCACTCACATGGGTTCGCTCAGTGACGACGGAAAGTACATTCTTGAGCATTTTACAAGCATCGACACCCCGTGGGAAACAGCGATTTATTCCGCCCAAGGAAATCCCATTGAGACGATCCACGAGGCAAAAGACCCCTTGGAAGGATATGCGCTATCAAAGCCAGAAATCGGGCACATTTCAGGTGGAAATGCTGAACGACTGTACACCCGACTCATCAAACCACACGACTTCGATGCCGACAAGAAGTACCCATTGCTCATTTATCTGTACGGAGGTCCGCATGCACAGATGATCACAGATAGCTATTTGGCAGGTGCTCCCATGTGGATGTATTGGATGGCTGAGCAAGGCTACATCGTGGCAACGGTTGACAACCGAGGATCTGCCAATCGAGGAATCGATTTTGAGCAGGCTACCTTCAGAAATCTAGGTAAAGAAGAAATGATTGACCAAAAGAAGTTCTTGGATTACTTGGTTACGCTTCCCTATGTAGACGCCTCAAGAATGGCCATCCATGGATGGAGTTTCGGAGGCTTCATGACGATCAATATGATGCTGAATTATCCGGCCTATTTCAAGGCTGGTGTGGCGGGAGGTCCTGTGTGTGATTGGAGCATGTACGAGGTGATGTATACCGAACGCTACATGGACACTCCCGAGGCAAACCCCGAAGGATATGCAGCAGCCAATTTGGTGCAGCATGCCGATCAATTGAAAAATGACCTGTTGGTGATTCACGGAACCGTCGATGATGTAGTGCTTTGGCAGCACTCTCAGGCGTTTGTGAAAGCATGTGTCGACAATGAAGTGCAGTTGGATTACTTCCTGTACCCCGGCCACCCGCACAACGTACGAGGGAAAGATCGCTACCATTTGATGGAAAAAGTGCTGCGCTACATAGACGAACGCATCGGAGATCCTAAGCCGGAATAAAGGCCAACTGAAATGCCTTAGAAAGCGAGTCAATGGCCACAGGCTTATCTTTCTCCGACAAATGCTTCGGCGGCCCTTGAGGCGTATTGTTCGCATCTACGATATAGATCCGATGATCTTCGCAATCGCGCAATACATCCAATTCGCAAAACTCAAGGCCAGCAAGGGTGCAAAAACCAATGATTTGCGCTACTTCCTCTGAAGAAAGTTTTGAGGACACATCCTTGCAGAGTTCCGAGCGGTCTGGGACATTTTTGAAGCGCTCTGCGTTTCTGCGGTAGTTGAGGTAAAGATGCGGGATGGCACCTCCTATTACGGGCACACGTAAGTCCATAACCTCTCGCTCGTTGACACTGCTGTCGATCAAGCGTTGGTAAATAACACCTTCTTCAGGGTCGCACGGACATTGTACGGCCTGTCCATCATGCACGGCATTTTGGAGACTCTTCTTTACGGCAATTCCTTGAAAGTTCGAAGGATCAATGCGGGTTGAATAGCCAAACGCACTCTCCATCTGCTCATCTACCACATCCTTGGATATATCTCGACAATGCAAGTTGATAACACGTACATGCTCAATCCCTTCCAGAGGACCGAATTCCTCTCTAACGGTTGCATATTCCCAATGCAAAGCGAGCTCAAATGATCGATCCATGCTATTGGTAACCTCCCAACCCAACGACCTTGCAATCTGATACAACGTACTCCCCCTGCTCGGAAAATGAGGGTAGGCCAACAGCGTCTTTCGCTTTTTGGACTGCAAAGCATCTAGGAGTTTTCGGAAGGCCACGGCGCTGTCTTTCAGGAACATTTCGCTGACAGGCATGCCCTTGCGGTACCGGTTGAAAATGCCACGACGGTATCTTGACAAGAAGTACACCTACTCAATCAACTTTTTGATTTGTTCCGCCACCTTAGGATTGGCCCAATCTGCTGCACCTGTGAACTGATAGATCACTTGTCCATCTGCGTCTAGGATGTAAGAGGCAGGAATCGCCTTAGGAGTAAGTTCACCCGGTAAAGGGGTGGTTACCCGATAATATGGCACATCGAATGGCGAGGAGGCGACGAAGTGATCGAAGACCTCTTTCGATTCAAAGTTCAGGAAGACGAAGGACAACTCTGGCAAAGAAGCTTGCAGCTCCTCCAAACTTGGCAACTCTGCAACGCACGGAACGCACCAACTCGCCCACATATTTAGGAAGACCGGTTTACCCTTGAATGCTGCAAGAGATTGCACTTCTCCGTTCACATCCTCAATGCGAATATCATAGCGATAAAGGGTTTGAGACGGCTCCTCGGACTCGATGTATTGCGGTGCATCCAACCGCCAACGGGTAAATTCGACCTGCACCCAGGTGCCGATCTCGGTGAAGAACAGCAAAGACATGATCCCAAAAAAGACCAAGTTCTTCGCCCAAGATTTCCCCCACCACTCTCGTATCGTCATCTCATCCCAATTTATCCCCGTTTTTGCAAGGGCGTTCTACAGAAAGCAAAACTACACCTTGCTCCGAGTACACACCCAATACCAAGCATTCACTCATGAAATCCGCTACTTGTTTCTTTGGAAAATTGACGATTCCCAATACTTGACGATCAAGGAGTGCTTCGGCATCGTACAACTCGGTGATTTGAGCACTTGATTGAAGTACTCCTACATCAGGTCCGAAATCCAGCCATAGCTTCAAAGCTGGTTTTCTTGCCTTTGGAAAGGGCTCAACCTTGAAGATAGTTCCCACTCGGATATCAAGCGCCTGAAAGTTTGAAAATTGTGCTTCTGCTCCTATCATTTCTTCTAATACCAAATTTCATTTGTAAATTCGAACAAATCCTACTGACCAATGAAACAATATTACGCCCTTCTCTTGATCTTGCTATGTCCATTTTTCTTATGGGCCCAGACTACGGAATATGCAGACGACTTTGAAAATGGACTGTCCAACTGGACTACGACAGGAACCTGGGGCACAGCTTCCGCCTATGCCTATAACGGCACATACTCTCTTGCCGATAGTCCGTCTGGTTTGTACCAAAATGCAACCACCAGTTATGCGACACTTGACAGCGTAATGGACCTAAGTGCTGCCTTGGATGCATCTGTGCACATGCGCCTCAAGTTCGACATCGAAAATGGATTTGATTATTGCTACTTGGAAATGTCTCCAAACAATGGATCATCTTGGACCACCATGTACACCTTCAACGGCGAGAACAACTTGAATACCTGGACGAATTTTTCTGTCAGCGCAGGCGGTTTGGTCGGGAACAGTCAAGTCAAGCTGCGCTTCCGCTGGTACAGTGATGCTGGATACACGGCGTACGGTATTTATATGGACAGCTTGAGGATTACCAGCGACACCACCGATAATGCTCCACCGCTGATCGTACACGAACCGGATCCTCATTTTGAAGGAGAACCTGACACTAACTACCGCGAAGTGACGATCACGGATATTTCTGGAGTAGCTTCAGCTCAGCTGACCTATACTGTCGACAATGGACCTCAAAATGTCATTAATCCGATCGATACGAATGGTGATGTATACACCTTTGCGATTCCACCTCAAGATGCTGGCGCTTACGTGGACTACTTCATAGATGCGATTGATTCTTCCGCCCAGCAAAATGCGGCGAGTTCAGAAATCTACCAGTACATATCTGGAAATTACATCAAGCACGACAATGGCACGGTGAGTTTCGTGCAAAGTTTCAGCGCTGGCGGGTTTTTAACTGGCGTTGCGAATAGAATCACGCTGAGTGGACAAACCACGTTGACTACTGCCCTCATCCGGAATTATACAGATGTAAACAATCCGAACGATAGCATTGAAATCCATGTTTGGTCAAACAATAGTGGTACACCAGGCACTGATCTTATCACGCCATTCAACGTCTTCCCAGAAGCCAACCTGCTTGAACCTCAGCGCATGACGCGCATCGATTTACGCGATTACGAAAGTCAGCTCGACAGCTTACAGGGTAGCATCTTCATTGGATTCACCGTTCCTTCCGGACAAGCATGGGTTTGTGAAACTTCGGGATCAAACGGCCGAGGATACACCTACAATGGCTCTACATGGTCAAGCTCTAGTTACACGTACCACTTCAGGGCCATCACCACGGATCCGTTGACTCCTCCTGACGCCTACTTCACGGCCGACACTATCAACGACCCGGAGGTTGCTTTTACCGACCTTTCGAACGGCAACCCTACGAGCTGGTATTGGGATTTTGACGATGGAGACACGAGCAGTGTGCAGCATCCAACCCACACGTATGAAAACCCAGGAACTTATAACGTTTGCCTTACCGCGACCAACTTTGTTGGCTCGAGTCAAGCCTATTGTGACAATGTAACCGTAGTGAATGCGGCGCCTGTTGCTCTTTTCTTGGTGGATCAATCTAATGACCCTACCATACAATTGGATGAGTTCTCACTCTACAATCCTACGTCTTGGTCTTGGGACCTTGGCGATGGAAACTCCAGTACATTACAAGAGCCAGAGCACACGTACGGAAGTGCTGGATCGTATGAGGTCTGTCTTATCGCCAGTAATGCCTACGGAAGCGATACGGCATGTCAGAATGTGAACATTGTCAATTATCTTCCAATTCCACTGTTCCAATACGAAGTGCAGGTAAACAACATTGTAACCTTTGAAAACCTTACGGCGATTGGCAACCCTGCGGCTACAGACTATCATTGGGACTTCGACAACAACGGCGACACCTCTATTGTGGCAGAGCCTACCTATAACTTCCCATTGACCGGCGGAACATTTAACGTCTGCCTGATAGCTTCCAATACGGTAGGCGCGAGCAATCCGTATTGTTCGGATGTTGAGTTGAATGACCTAACCGTTGGAGTGCATGAAGTATCAACCAATGGTTTTGTAGTAGCACCAAACCCGGCCGTCGACCTGGTGCAAATCAAGTGCCCAGACGCTTCGAAACACATTCGTTCCTATCGCTTTGTTGGCGTTGATGGAAGTATCAATGACCTGAAAGCAACGCGTTTGACAAATGGACTTGAATTCAATGTTTCATCACTAGCTCAAGGAATATACTTTCTTGAATTGACTTCGGACGACGATTCCATTTCGCGCCTTCCGATTGTGATTCAGTAAGGATAATTTCAACCTTATACAAAGCCCTTTCGTCTTATGCGGAAGGGCTTTTTTCATGGTAACAAGTGCGCGTTGATGATTTAACAAACAATCTCCCTTGCCTATCGTATCAGCCGCAACCTTTGTCGAATTGAATCGTTTTTGTACGAACAAGCCGTTAGCTTTGAAATCGCCAACCAGAAACCAGGTGCAATGACACGACAGATCGGAAGCAGTGAAAAAGCGTTAAGCATCAATTTAGACCCGTCCATTTATGGGTCTTTTGCAGAAATCGGAGCAGGACAAGAGGTCTCTGCCAACTTCTTCGCCGCTGGCGGAGCGTCCGGCACCATCGCCTTGGCAACTTCTGCTTACGACATGAAGATTTCAGACTCTGTTTATGGAGCATCCAAGAAGTATGTAGCCGAGCCTCGTTTGATCACCATGCTGGACAAGGAGTTTTCAAACCTTGCCTCCAAACTCGAGCACCGCAAGCACGATACGCGTTTCTTCTCTTTCGCCAACACGGTTGAAATCCTCAACTACTACAAGACCAACAAAGGTCACGGCTGGGTAGGATTGCGCTTTCAACTCGAACCGGACAGTCCGCCCAATGAATGTGTGTTTCACGTCATCATGAACGACAACGATGGATTGATGCAACAAAAGGCACTTGGCCGTCTTGGAGTGAACTTGATCTACGGAGTATACCACTACAAACACGATCCTGAAATGCTGTTGAACAGCTTGCTCGACGGCTTGGGTCAAGGACGGGTAGAGATTGACATGTTCCGACTCTCGGGACCAGATTTCGACCACGTAGACAACCGTATCTTGAGCTTGCTCTTGGTGAAGAATGGAATGACCGATGCTGCTATGTTTGGTCCAAATGGCGACGTCTTGCAAGCTTCACAAGCATTGTACAAGAAAAACATTCTCGTATTGCGCGGACGATTCCGTCCTCTCACCCACGTCAACCTCGACATGTTGAAGATGGGTCTCAAGGAATTCCGGAAAGAGGAAGACGTGGATGTTGATCGTATTCAGGTATTGTTTGAACTGACGCTCAAAGACCTTAGTGCAGACGGCAGGATCGATGAGAAGGATTTTCTCGACCGGGTAGATATCATTGGTAGCCTGGGCTACACGGTATTGATTTCTAATTATCAGAAGTACTACACACTCGTTTCTTACTTGAGTGATTCGGTTCGAAATCGCAAGGTGGGGGTCATCCTTGGCGTTGACAACCTAGACCTGATTTTCGATGATAAGTATTACGATCTACTCAAAGGCAGACTGCTGGAATCCTACGGTATTCTGTTTGGTAGAAATGTGAAGCTGTTCGTTTACCCATCACTTGCCAAAGATGGTGAGAGCCTCAAGACCGTTGACAATCTCAATTTCGAAGACAAATCGATCTATCACCTTATCGAGTATTTGAAATCGAAAGATAAATTAGAGCAAATCCGTTGCTCCAACAAAGACATCCTCAATATCTTTTCTGACCACGTGGTTAAAAAGATCAAGGATTGTGAATCTGGGTGGGAATACATGGTGCCAAGCATCGTAGCCAATATGATCAAAGAAGGAAAGCTCTTTGGCTGGAAACCTGAAATGGTTGAGGACAAAGAATCCGCTTAAGCACTACCTTTTTGGCATGAGACTGAGACTTGCCTTCGTTCTAACGTTCCTACTTCCATGCTCGCTGTGCTTCGCACAGTTTCCTGAAAATGCGGACCTCAGCATGCTCGCAGAAACCATGTGCGGGACCTATGCGGCTACAGAACAATCCGCCGGTGATGGCACAGGAGAAGTCTCCTTAAAGCTCACGCGCATTTGGAAAGATGAAAAAGACGTCTGGATTTTCGCGGAGCAACGATCTTCCACGGCTACTGAGGTTTCCTACCGAAGAGAAGTATATCAGCTCGTAATGAACGGAAAGAACAAATTCATTCAATCCATATTCGACCTCGAGAACGAAGAGGCGTGGATGGGTGCAGCTGACAAACCCAAATGGGTAAAGAACCTTGGCCCTAGCGATGTAACACTGCGTGAAGGATGCTCCATCGGCTTCATTTATTCAAACGGCACTTATTCCGGCAGCACGCAAGACAAATGTGTCTTCGCTTGGAAAGGAGCGGTATTGGCCACATCCGAGATTGCCCTTTCAGAAAGAAAAATGGCCAGATGGGACCGAGGGTGGAGCGATCAAGGACAGCAAGTATGGGGACCTCCCAAAGGTGGATACGTCTTTATCAAAGAATAAGCGCGCCACTCCAATGGGCGTAACCTTCCCAGTCAGTTGGAATTTGCGGGATCTGTTTGAATATTCCATAAACGCTTGAACCACTGCCCGTCATGGATGCGTAGTCAGCTCCAAGAGCGTACATTTCTGCTTTTATTTCCCCCAACAAAGGATAGCTTGGAAAGACACTTTTCTCAAAATCATTCTGAATAACCCCTTTCCAATCGGCTACGTCTAGTGAGGAAAGAAGCGTCAGGTCGATTGGAGGAGGGCCGGGTTGCACACCTGCATAGGCCTCCCTAGTGGAAATGTGAATGCCGGGATTCACAATCAACACGGAGTAATGACTCAAGTCTAGTTCGATCGAATGCATTCGCTCTCCCCTGCCGAAGACGTACATCGGTTCGTTCTTCCAAAAGAACGGGCAATCGCTTCCGATCTCTGCGAGGATGTCCATGGCCTCTTTATCCGAGAGGGTCAACGAAAAAAAATCCTTCAGAGCCTTCAAGGTGTAGGCTGCATCTGCGCTTCCGCCGCCCAATCCCGCTCCAATGGGAATCGTCTTGAGCAGGTGAATATCCACCGCAGGAAGATTGAACCACTTCTCCAATCGCTCATAGACCTTGATGCAGAGGTTCTGATCTGCACTTCCGGGTATGTCGATCCCATAACTCATGAAGCGCACTTTTCCAGATTCTGCCTTTGAAACGATTTCAGGATGGTTCCAAGCTGCTTCGTCGCGGTCTGATAATTCAAGACTCTCTTTCCATTGCACCGAATAAAAGACAGACTCAATGTTGTGGAATCCGTCTGGCCGTTTTCCGGTAATGTAGAGGCCGATATTGATCTTTATATTGGGGAATACCACCATGGAAATGCGAAGATGAGGAATGAGAATTGGAATTCCGCGAAGGATCTTCCTGATTCACGGGAAGGACGGATACTTCTCGGAAAGCATTAGCCTTTCAATTCGGCCGTTCATGCGGTTAAAGACTCGCAAAGCATAATCATCGCCCTTGACTTTTCCATCTCCTCCTCAATAAATAGCTTTGGGCGAAACAGAAAGCACATGGCGATATGGTTTAAAGAAGTTCCAGTGGAACAAGCAGACACAATGCGGAAGGGAACGATGTTGGAGGCCCTGGACATACGCATGATTGAATTGGGGGACGACTACATCAAAGGATCCATGCCAGTGGACCATCGGACGGTGCAACCGTATGGCATCCTCCACGGAGGTGCATCCGTAACGCTGGCCGAGAGTCTTGGCAGCGTCGCCGCACACCTCACGGTAGATCCGGATAAATACTACTGCGTAGGTATGGAAATCAATGCCAACCATCTTCGTCCCGCTACCAAAGGACGTGTAACTGGCACGGCACGGCCGATCCATTTGGGCAGGTCATCGCAGGTGTGGGGCATTGAAATCGTAGATGAAGACGCAAAAAAGATTTGCATCAGCCGGATCACCATGGCAGTGGTGCCCAAAGACAAACTGAAAAAGTAGACTTCATCCAAGGAGATTAAAAGAAGAAAAGCCAGCACTGTAGAAGCGCTGGCTTTTCTGAACCTAACTAAACGAAGAAGATCTAATCTATTTCTACGCTCCCTTGAGATATGTCGATCGTCACCCTGCGCCCGCCGGGCGAAGAGCCGACGTTGCCTGCTAAAATGCGTTGCATGTGATCTGGGCTAACCTTAACGTTCGCATCTATGTTGTTTGGTCCATCGATTTCTCCGGCCTTCACCTTGGCATTCAAGGCATAGGAAGCTCCATTCGCGAAACCGATTTCTACACTCGAAAATCCTCCTGTAATGGTCACGGAAGAGAAGGATGCTGCAATCTCATCAACTTCGAGGCTTCCGTATTGTAGCTCTGCTTTTAGCGACCCAGAAAGTTTATCGATCTCCGCAGAAGAAAAGGAACTGGTCATGGACATCGCGCCGATATCATCAATCTCAAATGCATCGTAGCTTGACTTCACATCAAGAGAGACGCCACGGTCGATATCGATGGCTGAAAAAGAGCTTTTCATGACGAGTTTTCCAGCATTGTCAATTTCCAAGTTACCATAGGTCATGTTGATCTCGGCATCTGAAAGTCCATCGAGTTCAGCACTGCTAAAATCCATGTTCAAGACATTGCCCTTTCCTTCGAGCTTTTCAGCCCGCAAGTTTCCGTAATCAATATCCACGGTAACCGGAGCCGTCATGGATGCCAGAAAGCTGTTTCCAAAATCGTTATCCAGATCAATTCGTACGCTAGCTGGCATCTTAATCGTATAAACGAGGGTCACATCATCCATCTTCTTGTCATCAAGCATCGTTTCCAAAGAAACGGCACTTGCATTGGCGCTGACTTCTTTCACAGATATGGCATCCAACACCTTCTGTGCATTGCTTTCGTTGCCATCGTCTACTGTCACTAAGAAGTGAACAGAGATGGTGTTTTGGTCCCAGGTGGTGATGTTGACATCACTGAATTTACTTTTCAGCTTGAAGGCCGCATCCGCATTGACGGAGTAATCTTTTTCCCACTCCTTGGTGTATTCATCCTTGGCCTGTGCTGTTGCACCTAGAACCGAGCCTGCAACCAGCAGGAGAGCGATTTTGTTGATTGTATTCATGGTTAATTCACTAAACGGTTTTGCTGCTCGTATTTTTCGATTTTCTCTAGGTGCATCTCGAGCAACATGAGACGCAATCTATAGTTCTCAACCATGTGCCGCACGATCCGCTGATCGCCTTGGTGATGGTTTAATTCTTCTCTGAGAGCCTCGTAATCTTCCTCGAGCTGATGCAACTGTCCCACGACAAGTTGACCGATCATTTCTTCCGATTCGCTTGAGGCGACGCTTCTTTTTTTAGTGCGTATTTGTTCCATGAAGTAGCTCTCCACTTCAGCCATTTCAGGCGAAATATCACTCAAACCAATCGTGGCTTGTTGAATGGGCTGATCCATTTCTCCTTCCCGATTCGGAACAGCTCGAGTAACGAACAATATTCCAACGATCACCGCAGCGGCCCACCAGACCATCTGCATCGGGTTATTGCTCGTAGGCTCCTCGGAAAACTTGCGCAGCTTTTGTTCGAAGCGCTTTGCATGCCCTTGGTTTGGCTCTTGGTCATCAAAAGATGACCGATCGGCGCTGATAATTTCTTGTAATGATTTCATGGATGCTGCATTAAAAATTCTTTGACCCGCTGTTTTCCTCGGTTGAACTGTGACCGAGACGTGGCACTACTGATGCCCAGGATATCTGCAATCTCTTCATGATCGTAACCTTCAAATAGGTACAAGGTGACGATGCTTCGATATCCATCCGACAGCTGCGCAATCGCCTCTTTGATCTGTTGAACAGTATAAGGAGCGTCAAAGGATGGTTCTGCCTCCTCTGAACCAGACCATTCTTCCTTGTGACCGTCATAGGTCTTCCTCGCACGCAATGCATTGAGGCTTTTGTTCACGACAATTCGCTTCAGCCATGCGGGAAACGTCGATCTATCTAAAAGGGATGGGAGCTGTTCAAACGCAGTCAGAAAAGCCTCCTGCATGACGTCTTCCGCGTCGTGGCGATCCAATACTATTCGATGAGCAGTGTTGAACATGGCTTTGTAATACAGGTGATAGATCTGCATTTGAGCATGACGGTCTCCTTTTACACAGCGCGCCAAAACATCCCGATGGATGCTCTTGACATGATCTGAACTCGTGCTATGATCCTGCGCGCTCACCGGCTGAAAGGTAGTATTCCGAAGTCTGTTCTCTTGCATCACTACAACCTAAAGACAAGCCTCAAAAGGAAGTGATGCATTTGAAGTGATTTTTTTAAGGAGACATACAATGCGAGGTGATTGATTTGATTTTCACTCAAAGAATAACTAGCATTGAAACATGCTGCGTCAAACTCCACAGATTGTGCACAAGGAAGGCCAATCGTTCATCGGCTATAATACTCAAACCTCCTTCGCGCACAACAGGACGTTTCAGCTTTGGAATCGATTTATGCCAAAGCGTAGTTCTATCAAGACGGCCATAGGTATTGAACTGTATTCTATTGATGTGTATCCCCCAGGCTTCTATACTCGATTCAACCCTGAGGTTGAGTTTATCAAATGGGCGGCGGTCAAGGTTGCTCCATAGAGCGAAATACCCGATGGATTTGAGCTTCTTGAAGTGGCAGAAGGGGTCTTTGCCGTGTTTTCCTTCAAAGGAAAGCCGAGTGAATCTCGGCCGTTTTTTGAATGGGTTTTTCAAGAATGGATCCCCAATTCCGCCTATGAACTCGATGAACGCCCTCACATAGCTGTAATGGGTGAACGATATTTAGGGGAGGACCCTGCCTCTGAGGAGGAGATTTGGATTCCCCTGAAAAATTGAGATTAGCATTTGCGCATCCACCTTTTGATTGCATCTTTTGGGGATGAAAAAGGATAGCTATGCCTCTGCCATTACCACGATTTTAGTGGTAAGCGACGTCAAACGATCAACCCAATGGTACACTGATGTACTCGGCGCTGAGCTCTACCGCGCTTATGGAGGCGATTCCGTAGTACTTCAATTCCTTGGTCAATGGCTGCTTTTGGTGACGGGTGGAGCTCCTACTGCAGATAAGCCTAGCACTTATATGAATCCTCCTAAGGATGCTGACGATGTCAGCCATGCCTTTACCTTGAGGGTAGAGGATTGCGAAGCGAGTTATCACCTGCTGAAAGATCGGGGTGCTTCGTTCATAACTCCACCCGTGCAAAATGGAGCGGAGACGCGCTGCTTTTTTCGAAATCCCGACGGACACCTGTTTGAAATCAGTGCCTATGACCCCGCCTAATTTGCTTGTGCTCTGAATTGCACCGGCGTCATCTGCGTCCACCTCTTAAACGAACGCACGAATGCACTGGCATCTGCATAATCGAGCAGGTAGGCTACCTCGGAAATGGACAACTCATCCTTCTTTAAATAGTTCATCGCAAATTCCTTTCTGAGCTCGTCAATAAGTTGCTTGTAGGTGTGCCCATCTTCCTTCAACTTTCGTTGGAAGGTGCGAACACTCATATTAAGGTGGGCCGCAATCTGTTCTATGGAAGGGAATTCAGGCTTCACCAAATTTACCACTGCCCGCTTCACTTGGCTGTAGAAGCCAAGTTCATTTCTCAGGCTCCGCTCTTTCTCTTCCGCGTGCGAAACCAAAATCCGCAACAAGGCGAAGTCACTTGTAACGACAGGTGACTCGATGTGTTTTTCGTCAAAAATGATGGCGTTTTCTTCGCGTTCAAAGCGCACTGCGCAACCCACTACGCGCTCCACATCTGCGGGCTCTGGCGGCGCCTCACAAGTCAACCAAACTTCTTTTGGAACGTGCGTGTTCCGCGTAATCGATTGAAACTCGCGGACCGTAAACGCCAGGTAACCATAAACGGTTTGCTCTACGCTCACTTTGGACTGATCCGCCCATTCTTTGACAGGACGCAGGGTCAACTTGTAATCAGTCCCCATGCGGTGGAGCTCGGTAGGCAAGGCGCTGCATCCTAAGTTGGCAAATTCACAGCAATATTCGAGCGCCTGGCGAACGGTGGCACTTGTCTGTGCAATCTGATTTATGAGTCCTGCGGCTGCAAGGTTCAAATGCTCGCCGCCGTGCAATCCGAACAGGGGATCGCCTGTCTTTTCCATGGCACTTTCAATGACGGCGTTGTATATGTCTTGTCCAAACCGACAATCTTCCTGGCTCAGTTCTTCCATGGTGAGGCCAGTTAGTCCAATCAGTGCCTTACTGTCGGCACCTAACTGACCGGCAAAATCGATCATACTCAACACAAATCTCCCATTGAAATGCATACCTCAAAAATAGGCAGCTTATCTTTTGGCACGAAATGTCAATACAATGGCACTTACTGAAAGCCCTTCTGATCATTGAAAGATGAGTTTTGTTCCATCAAAAACAAATGACAATGAAATCAATAAAGACTGCCATTACCATCAACGCTCCCGCTGAAACGATATGGAATATTTTAGCCCATACCGCTGCTTATCCAACATGGAATCCACTTGTCGTCACTTTGAACGGTGAGCTGAAAGAAGGAAACAACATCGAGATCCACGTTAGCTTGGGAAAGGACAAACCATCCGTATTTAAACCCAGATTGCTCGTCGTAAAAAAAGACACTGAGTTGCGATGGATAGGAAGCTTGTTCGTAAAAGGACTTTTCGATGGAGAGCATTCCTTCCAGCTCGAGCCCCAAGCCGACGGAAGCGTTCGTTTCGTACATGAAGAGGTATTCACGGGGATGCTCTCTTCCCTCATTTTTGGAATGATTGGAAAGGATACACTCGCAGGGTTCAATGCAATGAATGAAGCATTGAAGCACCGAGCTGAAGCCATGAACGGCTAATTACATTGACATGAATAACTTGAAACGAGCTCTGACGGCCAATGCGCTGTTCAGTGGAACCAGCGCGACGGTCGCGCTGGTCTTTGCAAATGAGGTTGCTTTTTGGAGGGGTGTTCCCAATGCCTGGATGCTCCGCTTCATCGGAATAGGTTTGTCGGTCTTTTGCATAGGCTTGACACTACTGATCCGACAAGCAAGGCCCAATCCTAAACTAGCCTGGACAATCGTGTTTCAAGACCTGCTCTGGGTGTTGGGCAGCAGTTTGATTTTGCTCTTTCCTCCTGCTGATTTTAGCGTTGGTGGTAAGTTGCTCATCGCGGTCATCGCACTCATTGTAGGCCTGTTGGCTCTTTGGCAAATCATGGCCTTGAGAAAACTTAAGTGATGGACAATTGCTATCTTTCCATCCTTAAAACCAATCT
The DNA here is from genome assembly GCA_943788725.1 of uncultured Flavobacteriales bacterium. Lineage (GTDB taxonomy): Bacteria > Bacteroidota > Bacteroidia > Flavobacteriales_G > Salibacteraceae > SHAN690. The sequence goes on from CALSRJ010000001.1 coordinate 761,970, forward strand.
ATTATGCGATTGCCCCTACTTTCCCTTTTTCTTCTTCTTGGATTGATCTTCACCGCCTGCGAGAAGATGGACAACGATAAATGCCATGAGAAGCAAACGTGTGACTACTGCGACGACAAGGACTGGGATGACAAGGATCATCAAGACGGCGACGATGACAACGACAAAGGCGACACAGACAAGGCAAGCGATAAGGCTGAAAATGATCAAAAGAGCACGGATGAAGCCTGGGAAAAGACCATCGTAGAACCACTTGTGTTGAACGAAGATTGCGGATGCTATACAGCGGGAATAATCAAGTATGTGAGCGGTGATGATGTCGTCCTAGTGAAATACGACAATAAGGACTGCGATGGCAAGGCCTACAAGATTTACTGCGACGACGGAGACTGCGAGAGCGAAAAAGCGAAATGCTGTGTTTTCAACCAGAAATGTAAGGAGACCACCAAGCTGAAGGACTAAAGTCTCGTCGAACAGCGATCCGACGCAGCACAATTACGAACAATCAAAGGCCATTGAGTTGGCCTTTTTCGTTGTCAAGCCTCAATAGCTTCTCCTCGCTGGTGGTTTTATATTTGTAATCCAATTTTACATCTATGCATTTGACCGCTCGCCTCCTGGTACTGCTTTTTGTGGCTGTTTTGATTCAGCCCGCTCAAGCCCAAGACACTACCATCATTCAAACCTTCACTTTCAGCGACATCACCAAACGGCGCGATGTGTTTGCATTTCCTTCAGGAGACCAAGAGTGGCGAAAGATCTTGATGTACAAGACATTGAAATGCGACAATGCCACCACACAAGACAACTATGCATGTGGCGAGTGGGATTACCTGACCTACACTTTTGTCTACGACCATACGGGTGAACTCGATTCAACCGAGGTAGTCCATCCGTTTTTCTTAGCGGGCGGTTTGGACATGGATACGGCTTACTACCACAATGCCCCTATGCACAACGTACACCAACGAGCACAGCAGCAACTCGTCATCGACAGTGTGCTTTCTGAAACCTCATTCTCCATCACTTCGGGTACAGGCACGTCCAACCTTGTTTTGCCGAGCAGTGCACCAGCGTCAAGGTTTCAATTCATATTGGATCAAGCAGATCTATCCGCAAGTGGATTGGCTGCCGATACGATAGACCGCATGGAACTGATGCTGGACCAATTGGGATCTGAGCTCAAGCATTTCACCGTGCGCCTAGCTCACACTTCATCCACGTCATTGAGCGCCTTTGCCAATCCAAGCTTTACGACGGTATATGAGCGCAATACTTTGTTTACCGCAACGGGTTCTCAAGTCCTCAACTTCACGAGTCCTTTCGAATGGAATGGCACTTCTTCCATTCTTGTTGAACTCAGCTTCACCAATGATGCTGCCGGCACGAACAACATCGTTGCAAGCGGAACCCAAACGGGCAATGGTGTATACGCTAACGGCGAAGATGGATACGCTTCGTTCGGTGACAACAGTCGCATCGAAGTCCCTCTTGGTGCGGTCGACTTCGGTGATGAGGTCACCATCAGCTTTTGGAGTTACGGAGACGAAAACATCCTACCGGTCAACACATCCGTATTCGAAGCTGCCAACCACATTGGACAACGTGTACTCAACGTGCACCTTCCTTGGAGCAACGGAAGTGTATACTGGGATGCTGGTGAAGGATCGGGATACGACCGCATCAACAAAGCTTCAAATGCAGCGCAATTCAGTGGTACTTGGACGCACTGGGCTTTTACCAAGAATGCTACTACAGGTACGATGAAAATCTTCCTGAACGGAACCCAGTGGATGAGTGGAACGGACAAGAACCGCACGCTTGGAGAGATCAGAAACCTGATCATCGGTCGTGGACTTAATGGCAATCCGTACCCAGGTAAAATCGATGAGTTTCAGATGTGGACCAAGGAACTTTCCGAGCAAGAGATTCAAGATTGGATGAACAAATCAGTTGATGCTACCCACCCACAGTACGCAGACCTTCTGCTCTACTTAGACTTTAATGATGGGTACACATTGCAGAATGCAGTATCCAGTGGCGTTGAAGCCTTCTGGCACGGTGCTCCGACTGTATCAGCCCACGAAGGTCAAGCGCTGTTCTTGAATCCAACCCTTACCAATGCGGTACCGACCGTTTCCCTTTTGCAAGGGTCTTACGCATCTTCATTGGTAACGGATACGGTAAGTGATACAGTGGCAGTTGCCCCCTACTCCATTGTAGAATATACCGTGACTGGAAACACTATCCAGGCTACTTCAGCCAACTATCCTTCACGCGTTGGACATTCATATGTATACGATGTGAACGGCAATGCCATCGATTCTACCTTCTACAATTCTACCCAATCTCAAATCAACAATGATTTAACCTATTTCTACGAGCCTTTCGAAGTCGTTGATCGCTACGAAATTGGTCGTTTCATTACTCCGTATGGTATTGGTTTGACCTTAGGTCCACAAGGATTTACTTGGATGTATGACGTCACCGACTACGCCCACTTACTAGTCGATTCGGTCGACATTTCTAGCGGTAACCAGCAAGAGTTGCTCGACTTGAAATTTGTCATGATTTCTGGAACTCCTCCTGCAGAGGTCGTGTCATTTGATCGACCATGGGGTCCTTCCGCCTCCGTTCGATACAGCGCGCTTGACGACGATTCCCGAATGGAGCCTGTTGAGGTAACCGTCCATCCTGATGCTGTTCGTCAAAAGGTTGTTACGAGACTTACCGGCCACGGACACAACAGCAACACCGGAAATTACCCTCACTGCTGCGAGTGGAAAGACAATACACACTACCTCTACGTTGATGGTTCCAAATCAGCCGAATGGCACATTTGGCAGACCCACGATTGTGCATTGAATCCTGTCTATCCTCAAGGAGGAACATGGCCTGGAGCGCGCGAAGGTTGGTGTCCTGGTGACGTGGTGAAAGACAACATGTTTGACATCACCGAAGACGTATCAGGCAGTAGCTATGAGCTCGACTATCGCATCACACCGGTACCTTCCAGCAACCAAGGAATGGGCAATGGAAACTACGTAGTAGCCATGCATGTGCTTCAGTACGGTGAGCCCTCTTTTGCACTTGACGCGGAAGTATACGACGTCATACGTCCAAACGATCGACAGTATTATGGACGTACAAATCCTGTTTGCTTCGCTCCGACGGTTGTCATACGAAACAATGGAAGCACGCCGCTGACCAGTGTAGACATTACGTATCAGGTTGCTGGTGGTTATCAGCGCGTCTTTGAATGGCACGGATACCTTGAATTCCTTGAGTCCGAAGAGGTCGAATTACCCTTTGAGAACGGTAGCTTTTACTTAGGTGATGGCACGAATAAATTCACAGCAACCGTTTCGAATCCAAACGGTGAGCAAGACCAATACGCAGACAACGACGCATTCACCTCTTCCTTTGAATTGCCAGCCTATACCGAAGGTGCCGTGGTTCTTCAGTTCAAGACCAACACCTTCAAGAACGAAAACGACATCTACGTTTACGATGCTGCAAACAACCTCGTATTCTCTAAGAAAGGCGTGAACCTCGACGCGAACACGACCTACTGGGATACCCTGGACTTGGACACTGGATGTTACCGCATGGAAATCACAGACTCTAAAGATGATGGACTCTCCTATTGGGCATGGCCGAATCAGGGTACTGGATTCGTTCGACTGTGGAACGATGCAGGTGGCGTATTCAAAGTATTCGAAAGCGAATTTGGGCACAGCATCAACTTCTCCTTTACGATAGACGCGATGTCTGTTGAAGGATATGTATACGAGCCCACCGGTCTCGAGGAGCTCGGTACAGAAAGCGTGGTCAACGTTTACCCGAACCCGAACGACGGCAGGTTCTATTTAGAGCTGATTGGCTTCGAAGGTGTTCAGCAGCTAGAAGTGGTGGACATGAGTGGCCAAATGGTCTACTCAAAATCACTCAACGTGCATCATGCCTATTTAGATCAAGTAGACCTCAGCCTTTCTGCGGGTGTCTACTTCGTTCGCGTGCAGAATGACAAGGGCGTGGTATCTAAGAAGATCGTGGTTGGGCAATGAGCGCAGTGAGTAAACGCCTAAACTTCTACGAACAGCCCGGATCTTGAGGTGAATGCGTCATCACCTGCGCAAAGGGCACATCGCCCCAATAAGCATTGAACGGAGCCATTAGCCCCCGACAATCTGTTACCTGATTTTAATCCGACCGATACAATTGGTTATTATTGAAATAAGGTGATCCCTTTACTGGATGAGAATCCCGTCAGTCGTACCTGCTGATTCGATGAAGAATGGCGCGCAACAACGATCCTACAGGAGTGATTTCTGACCTACTGAAACTAATAGGTCAAATCGTTGAATTGGAGAAAGAGGAGGAGGCACTTATCACGGCAAGCTTTACACCAAGGACCCTCAATAAAGGAGAGTTTTTCCTGCAATCGGAAGAGGTAAATGAATACGTCGCCTTTTTGGCAAAAGGCTTGGTCAGGTATTTTGTCTATAAGGATGATGAAGAGTCCACATTCGAATTCACGAAGGAAGGAGAGTTCATCGCCGACTATCAAAGCTTTAACCATAAAACGCCATCCAAACAGAACATTCAAGCCATTGAAGATTGCGAGTTACTGATCATTTCACACGCTGACCTTCAGCACATTTTCCACTCCACCAAGCATGGAAACCTGATTGGGCGCATCATCATTGAGCACCGCTTTGACATCATGGTCAACCAGTTATTGGCGATCTACATGCAAAGCCATGAAGAACGGTACCAGAATTTTGTGCGCCATTATGCGGACATTGCGCAGCGGATACCTCAGTATCTGATTGCTTCGTATGTAGGCGTTAAGCCCCCTTCTCTGAGCAGAATCAGGAGAAGATTTGTGAAGGGAAATTCTTAACCCATGTTAATCAATGGGTTAGATCAATCAACCTAGGTTTGTCTTATCAAAACCACTCATTATGACTGATCTGAAAAAGGCCATGACCATCATTCGTTGGTCAGCTCGCGTTTCTGGCACCCTCATGCTACTTTTTGTGCTTTTCTTCGTCTTTGCGCACGTCTTTGGGGACTCAGAATCGGGGGAGGGATTTAGCAACACCAAGGAAGTCGTATCATTCATATGTTTCCCTATTGCCACCACTATCGGTTTGAGCTTAGCGCTCAAATGGGAAGGACTCGGAGGATTGATTACTTTGCTGGGGATGATTGGGCTTCTTGCATTGAGGCCCGACTTGCTCAAAAGCCTCCTGATAATGATCCCCATCCTTCCAGGATTTCTGTACATCCTATATTGGGGAATGCGCAGCAAGTACCTGGACGATACAAATTAACCTTATCCTGAACGCACTTAGACAAGACAATTCCTGCTCCTATCGCGGAGCAGGAATTGATTGTATTGATATATTAAACCGTCTCGTACTTAAGAACCTATGCTAATAATCAATCGAGATAGTCTCATTTTCCCCTTGGACAACGGAAATCAATTGGCTCATAGATTCTGTCTGACCATTCTTCGTCACATCCCACCTCAGCAATTGATCGCCAGCCAATAGCTTAATGAATTGCTCATTACTATAATCACCCCTCCCTTTGTAATGAACAAGTTTTGCCATGGCTAGGTCATGCTCCGCATAAACTTCAATTAAATCATCTTCATCATAAGGCTGGAGGTTGGAAACTTTAACTTTCAATCCTCCGGTAGGATAGACTTTCAAAGTCACGTTGGTATTGGAGCCCTTCTTCTTTATTTCAGCCTCGTCAACCACCTCCGTTCCTTCATAACCAGCTGATGCGAATTGAGTCCAATTAGGATATGAATATTTGACACGATACGAATATCTATTGCCTCGTTTCGCATTGAAGTCGAATTCAAATTCGCCAGATGAAGCAATGCTCTGGTTAGCAATCTCCTTTTCGACAATCGCTTCGAATGGCCTAGCAGGTGTTTCGGTTTCTATAATATCAACTTCCCCCGTCCTGAAGAGCTCTCCGGTTATTCCATTTATCACGACTCCACTGCACACAGTGGAATTCAGCTGTTCGCTCTTTGAGCATCCCATTAAAACGAATGCCGCAACGACTATTAATACTTGTTTCATTGTAATACGATTTTTCGATTAATATTTCTTTGGCTTGAAACAATTTGAACTGTATAAACGCCTACCTCACAATTCGATAAATTAACATCAAGAGACTTCCCTGCCATTTCGCTTTTGTAGATAAGCTGTCCTCGAGTATTGAAAATTTGAACATCTGAATCGACTAAAGCTTCTCCAACTTGAATCGACAATTGACCCGCCGTGGGATTTGGAAATAAGAGAACATCTTGATCGGAAAAACCAAATTGAGTCAATCGTTCATTTGGCGGGTCTATCTTCTTAGTTGAAGTATCTCTTTTGAGATTTTCAATTTGAAGCTCAAAACAACTCGAATCCAGATTCAAAACGGAGGAAATTGTGGCACGAGAACCTGACTGCGCGTGAAACCCATTCGAAATTCGAACTCTCTGACTCACGATACGTGTTTCAGTAGAAGAATGGAGAATTACCTCCCCTTGAGTGGATCGAAAAGTGACATTCTTACCAATCAACATCGAATCATTAGCCGAGAATGAACTCGTGTAATTCTCACTGAAGAACTCCCGATTCTGAATAAATCCATTCGGCGGACTCACTTCAAATAAAATGTACTCAGCCATTGAAATTTGTGGATTTTGAATATGAAATTCATTTTGAACACTCGCAAAACATGAATGAAACGGAGTCATGGAAGTTGGGTTTCCGACATTCAAATTGTTGTGAGGATAACCGTATAAGTTCTGTATATCGTGAATACCTGGTTCACGGTAAAACAAGCTATTGCTTACATCATAACTATAATCCACACTTGCATCGTCCTGGATGTCAAACACGCTGGTAGTCGGCGCGAAGGGTGCCCGATACGCTGTATTACGACACTTCCAATTGGCCGGATTCATGGATAAATTCGCATGTATGAGGATGCCGTTGTAGAAGCGCTCATACGACGCCGGAGCCGCGTACTCTGCCTTGGGATAGTTCTTATTCACCGTGACCTTGAATCCAGGAACGTTTATCCCATCAATTCTAAACCTCCCCTTAAACAACTCAATATCTTGGTTTACTTCTCCGGTGGTTGCCTTCATTTTAATAGAGAGAATCAAGGGTTTGAGCGGGATGTGCAACTCCACATCATTCAAACAGGTGTTTACGATCTGTCCATTGCTCGTTTCCAAGCCATCCGGCCGCGTGACGTTTGAACTCCCATCAGCGATTGCCACTCTTCTCGGGAACTGAGGATATCCAAGGGAATCCAGCTCATGTTGCAGTTTCAGAAAATAGGGATGCCGATGCAGCGTGGTAGACTTATCCTTATTGTTGGTATAGTGATAGGTCATCAAACACTTTGCTGCCGCGTTGTTCAATGCGTTATTCAGTGCAGCCACTTCCAACACCTCAGCCAAGGCAAGTCCTGGAATCAATCCTATCAATCCAAAGGATGCTATGCTCAAAGCGGTCGGAAGCTTTTTGGTCAGGTACCAAGAGGCCAATTGCAACCCCATCGGTATGGTAGCCCCTTGCATTTCGCCCTCCCAGGAAATCCATAGACGACATTGATGATGCCTATAGGTTTCGCTGTCTTCTTGCATGAACTTCTTTTCCCAAGCGGCCAATGCATACCGCGAACTCACACCACCCATGCTTTGTCCGCAGATAACGTTCTCGTGCATGCTTCCGTTGTTGGCTTTCTCCTCATTTACCCAGGCAATGACCTCCTCAACCAAGGCCGCGTGGTTCTGAACAAAGTCCACTCCATTATCGAAATACACGGTGATCACGTCATAGCCCTCGTTCCTTAATCGATACAGAATATTCGCTCCGTTGTTTTCACCTGCTTCTTGATTGCCAGAAGCATCCGCACCATACATCCCGTTCATGCTTGTGTAGAGCATATTATTTGCCTGATCCGCCACCAAGGTTTTTTGGTTCACTACTCCCGGCACTTCCGGCCCGTATCCTGATACGACGATGTACGGCTTTCGCAGTTCACAGGCAGTATTACCGCACCCGTAGTAAATGCCCATACTGCCGCTCACGACGCTAGGATCCTCATTCTTTGGATTCAAAATAGGGGCTGGTACCGACAAATCCACAATGTCTTGAGGTAAGTCACGCATGACCTCTCCTTCGGCGACCGATCCTCCCTCACCGCAATCGTATTCAAATACGGGGTCTGCCGAACGCGCCGAAAAGGAGGTGCTCCCTTCCCGCACGTCACCGCTCTCGAAGTGAACCGCGTAGTACCATTGATACTCTCCCTCATCGTTGTAGTAGACATCCAAGGGTTCATTGAACCTTACTTCCCTGAACCCATTGCCATCACCAAAATCAATGGCCATAGCGTACGGAAGGTCATCGTACACATTCGTGAAAAAGAAACTGGAGTCTAAAATGAAGGATACCTTCCCCTCATGAAGGTATCCTTCGATCAGCGGAGATAGCGCGAACACCTCCTCTGATCTAAATAGATCATATGAAACTTCTTTATCTGTCACCTTCAACGCGTACTCGTCCCAGTAGATTCCCCCTTTCTCCTTTGCTTCTTCCGATATCTGATGATACTTGTACCGAAGCAAACCGATGGTCACGAGGTCGTCCTCGACAAATGCTTCCCTCGCCGTTGAATCCAACTGAAAAAAGGCTGGCTTAGGCCTCAGTGGAATATGCGCATCGGACATCTCGGTATATATTAAGTAGAAGTCTTCTAGCGTTAGCAGACTATCCGGATGCTCTCCCTTGAACACCCCGCGTCTGGAAATCTCGGGAACACAATCAACCAAAACATCAAAAGTCAAGTGCTTCTCAAGATTTCCATAGATGTGGTCAAGGACATCACTGTAATCCTTGAAATCCGCAGGTGGCGTCTTTGTTGTATCCGGTCCCCAGTAAACCTGAGGATCCTCCTGTGCCAAAGCAGTAACGCTGGTTACTACTTGGAATAAAATGATCAGTACGGTTACCGCTAGCCTCATTATTTCTCAGCATTTGCGGTTTCCAAGGCAAGGAGACGTTCTTCCAATTCAAGGATGTAGAGCACCAACTCCTCTTGCTTCTCAAGCATCAGCCGCGACAACTCGCCGAGCTCCATCCCTCCTTGTTCCTCGAACTCAAGCGCCGATGGAATATTGGGCAAATGACGCTCTTCGGCTATGTATGTCCGCAATTCCGATATGGGCATAAGGGCATAGTCTTCTTGAAACACATAATCGGGAATGGATTCATTGATATCGACCAAGATTTCCCTGGCCACTACATAGCCCGTGCTCTTTACTTCAAATTGATTGACGCCTTGTGCATTGCCCACCACAAATCGACCATTCTTAATAAAGACTTCACCACTGGTGACCTCTACATCTCCATTCTTGACTAAGAGTTGCCCATTGTCTACCTCTACACTGCCATTCTGCACTTCTAGCGCACTGCTGGGATTAGTAGTGCCAATACCGACTCGGCCGTTATTCGTAACCGTCAAGCGAGGCAGAGGAGTCGTGCTTGTGCCAATTCCAGTGTATATCCGTAACGCCCCGTTGTGGTTCTGAATGGCACTACCGCTTTGACCTGAGGTCGTTTGAGACATCAACCCACCATTCACCCTAGCTCCCAGTCCCAAGGTGTATTTGAAAAGAGATGAACCCACTTGGCTAGAGAAATGAAAGTCATCAGATAGCAATACCTCATCGCCGCCAATACTGGTTTCGTTCTCAGAAAGTGAAAAAAGCGTTGATGCACTTGATCCCGTCCCCGCGATGAACTCAAGTTCCTCTCCTGAATGAATGTCCCACGTATAAAAGGTGGAGATCGAACTCGCTGTCGGTGGGTTTGGATGCACCTCAGTAGTAAGCCTCAACGCTGGGTCATCTGCCGGTGGCAGTGAAGGGCAGTTGATACAGGTGGGCGGAGGTATGAAGTCGTTCTTGATCTCCAATTTAGCCTCCGGATCGTTCTCACCGATCCCGACGTTGTTGCCGCTGATCGTGTTGTTTCCATTGCTGTAGAGTTGTGCAAGGCTTACACCTCCCAACCCGAATTGCAGAGCGGCACCTAGTGCACATACTCTTACGTAGTTATTAATCCTCATTTCCGTATAATATTTTGTGAATAAAATTTTAACCGAACAAACATGATGCGCTTCTCCCATTTTCAAAAACGACATCTGCGAATGCCTTACTGGCTGATTTGCACTTATTAAAATTTTAGAATCAGGCGTTGGCGGGAAGTGTCAAAATTTCGAGGCACCAAAAGAGGCGTTCCATCAACTTTTTCATAATTTGCCCCCGACTACGCCGATTGATTGCTCCCCTTTTATCATTTATTTAAACCAATTTAGTGACCTATGAAAACAGATTCACTGATTCAGCGTCGTGTCTTTGATGAACTAAAGAAGCAGACACCAAAGGGAGTAAGCGTCGTCGACAACATTGCAGAGCTGCTTGATATTAGTACCGATAGCGTGTACCGCCGGATGCGCGGGGACACCGATCTCACTGCCAAGGAACTGGAGATCATCAGCCTTAACTACGACGTTTCCGTTGATGAAATCCTGGATGGCTCAAGCAAGCGTGTGAGTTTCAACTTCCAACCGATCAACGAAGAGAGCTTCACATTTATCGATTACCTGAACTACATCAAGAACATGATGCGATTGGTACACGAGGCGCGCGATCGAAAAATGCTTTACATCGCCAACGACATACCATTCTTTCACCTGCTCAGTGCGCCTACCATCGCTGCTTTCAAGCTTTTCTTTTGGCACAAAACCATTCTTGACTACAAAGACTACAGGCAATCGAAGTTTGAGCTGAACGTCAAGAACGATGCTATAAATGAAATCTCTCGGCTCACCCGACATTATTACCTGGGCATCCCTTCCATTGAAATCTACTCTCCAGAAACGATCAATACTACGCTCAAGCAGATTTACTATTACTTCGAATCGGGTCACTTCTCCAAGCCTACGCTTGCGCTTCTACTGTTAGATGATCTAGAACGTTTGGTAGATCACCTCAGAATGCAATGCGAAGTGGGCTACAAGTTCACACCCAATAAAAAGGGCAGCACGCCTTCCCCCAATGAAGTCCCTTACGATACAGATGGCAATTACACCGTGTACCACAACGAAGTGCTCTATACGGACGCCACCATCCTTGTAGAGCTTGACGACCAAAAGTGGAGCTACCTCACCAATAACGGACTCAACGTATTGAGCACTAGAGATGAACGCTTTTACGAGGACAACCTGAAAAGCTTTGAAATATTGAGTCGGCGCAGCACACGTATCTCCGGCTCCTCGGAGAAAGAACGAAGCAAAGTGTTCAACAATTACCAGTTATCCATCTCTCAGATGCGCAAGAGGATTGAGATCGCTATGCAGCTGGGGATGTGAAGGGGAAGGTGAAGTGCCGCGATTTTGCGGCTGCGTGCTTCTGCCGCGCGTTGGTTGATCGCTGGATCATATGCTACATGACTCTCTTCATCGTGTGCTAGTCCGGTGAGCGTGTACATCCCTCCTTTCATTCCTGGGATAGGACGTTGACTCAACCCGGTTTCTTCGGCCCATTCATAGGATCGAACTCCTTCTTCCCAATCGCTTTGATCGATGGGAGATGCGAACCAATCTTCCGAAATCTTAGGCCTTGGAAACGCCGAAACTCCTGTAGCCAGGTTGGCATCCGTAAGCACGAACACAGGGGTGCGGAAGGATTCGGCGAGCTTTCGAGCCAGAATGATGAAGTGAAAACATTCTTCAATGGTACTGGGAGCAATGACCACTTTAGGCGCATCTCCCGGATCACCAAACAGCACCGAGAGCAAGTCTCCCTGCTCCACTTTTGTAGGTAATCCTGTACTCGGACCGCCGCGTTGCACATCAACGATGACCAGCGGAACTTCCGCCATAACTGCTAGGCCAATGAATTCTGTCTTCAGTGCGATACCCGGTCCGGATGTAATCGTGATCGCTGTTTTACCCGCATAGCTCGAACCGATTGCAAATCCAATGGCGGCAATTTCATCCTCTGCTTGGTGCACTAATCCACCTACCGACTCCATGTGCTCGGCTAAGTGGTGTGATGCAGAAGTTGCAGGCGTGATCGGATACATCGAACAAACGTCAATTCCGGCTGCCATTACACCGAAGCTGATCGCTTCATTTCCGTTCATCACCAGCATTTCTTGGTCTGTCTCGATGGCGGGAATCTCAAAGTGCAGATCAAGGTTTGTCTCCGCCCAGGTATAGCCCGACATAAGGAGGTTGATGTTGTCTTGAATGATCTGATCCGATTTCTTTCGGAATATCCTTCGGATTTGCTGTTGTGCCTTCTCGAGATCGCGCGAGTAGATATAGCTTAGCATACCGAGTACCCACATGTTCTTACCCTTCTTGGCGTTCTTAACCACCTTGAGGCATTCCTCTTCCATGGGAATCTCAATTACATCCGCCCCAAGTACTTTGAATTGCTCAATCGCCTCGGTGTACTCCTGCCTGATTTTTTCGGTGGGATCGTTTCGCCACTTGTTTTCGATCAGAAGATGCGTGCCCGGTTTATACGCCCGTTGCTCGATCCGTCCGTAGGGAACCTGTTCATTGAAGGCAACAACCAGCTGGGCGTGGTCGCCCATGTTGGTGACCGATTCACTTCCAATGCGTACCCGAATACCAGAGGCTCCGGCACGCGAACGAGCAGGAGGTTGGATCTCTGCTGGGATGATCTCTACGGTCCAAACACCATTGCCCATCTTCGCCGAAATGGCGCCGAGGCTTTGCCCACATTTTTGCGCGCCTTCCCCTGAGTCACTGACTATCTCGACGATGGCTTCTGAAAGTACGGTAGGTTTTTTTGTTGGCTGTTTGGAACCTTTTGGGGGGCTCACTATTGTATCCATATCTGGAGGTTAATGTTCTTTCCCAAAGGTGTCGAGATTGACAAGGGCAAAAGCTGACCGTTGTCAGACGGTGGCCCGTAATCCAACAGATTCAGATTTCCAGATAGACGGGATGAGATAGTCACAACTAAATCCCTGCACCTATTTTCGTCTCATGGCTGAAACCCATCCCTATTGCGCCTACGTGGATACGCTAGACGAAAACAACGTGCACAGGCACTACCATGACCATGAATACGGTTTTCCGATTCCCTCAGATGACGAACTGTTTGGGCGTCTGTTGCTCGAAATCAACCAAGCGGGATTGTCTTGGACTACCATCCTCAACAAGAAGGACAATTTCCGAAAGGCCTACGCTGGATTCAAGATCGATGTGGTAGCCAATTTCTCAGAAAAGGACCGCGAACGCCTCCTCGCAGACGCAAGCATCATTCGCAACCGGCTTAAGGTCAATGCAGCCATCCATAACGCCCAAGTAATCCGCGGTCTGCAACAAGAGCATGGGTCCTTCACCGCATGGCTGGACCAACACCACCCCAAGTCAAGGGAAGCATGGGTTAAGCTCTTTAAAAAGACCTTCAAGTTCACGGGTGGAGAAATTACGAATGAGTTCCTGATGAGCTCCGGATACTTGCCCGGCTCTCATTCCGATACTTGTCCTGTCATGCAAAGGATCAAAGAAGAAAACCCGCCTTGGATGCGCGCTTGAACCTATTGACCAGCAAATTTACCTTGCTGGTAGTCCAAATAGGCTTGACGGATCTCCTGCTCGGAATTCATCACGAAGGGACCTTGAGCTACAATTGGTTCGTGAAAGGAATTGGCATGTCCAAAAATGATGACTACATCTTCTGAAGTTTCAATCGTCACTTCCTCGCCTTCGTTGTTGAAGTCAACCAACTCACGAAGATCAACCTCCATTCCATTGACCCTTGCCTTGCCTCGTACAACATAACACAAGATGGTTTCCGACGCGGGAATCACTTTCTTGAAGGTACTCCCCCCCTTCAAATAGAGCGTGCTCAGAAAGATCGGGTAAGAGGACACAAAGGAGGCCTCGCTTCCCTCCCAAGCACCGAAAATGAGCTGCAAGCGACTCCCGTTTTCAAGGTCGATTACTACCATCTCTTCTTCTTGCTTCCCCACATACCGGGGTTCGGTCATTTTCAGACTAGCCGGTAAGTTGAGCCAAAGCTGAAGGATCTCCAGGTCTCCCCCATTCTGTTTGAATTCAGGACTACTCACTTCCGAATGAATGAGCCCTCGTCCAGCCGTCATGTACTGGATACCACCTGGACCGATTACTTCTTTGTGTCCACCTGAATCTTCGTGCATAATATCGCCGTCGAGGATGAAGGTCACTGTCTCCATGCCTCTGTGGGGATGCGGACCAAAGGGCAAGCCATTGTTTTGCGCAGGATAAGTTTGAAACCCGTGGTGATTCAGGAAGAGAAAGGGATCGATGTGATTCAGCCGGCGGGTAGGCATTGGGCTGTACGTAACCAAATCGTCTATGGGTCGATACTCTGCCGGGTGAATAGCCTTTATGGTTCGCATCATGGTGCATCTGATTTTAGCTAAAACAAGGAAATAGAAAAAGCGTTCATCGCAAGGTGCGTATTCCAATGAAATCAACCCAAACTTTCATGTTGATACGATTGTAAAGCGGCATTGTACACGCAAGATATCAAACCGAACCACCGAGTGCTTCCCCGTCGACCTATGAAACCTCAATAGCCGTATTTGCAAAACACCAATTCATCCATAGTTTTGATCAAAATCAACATCTATTATGAGCTGGCAAGAAGAAGACCTCGGTGAGGGCAAGAAAGGATTGATCCGAACCTTTGAATTCGCTGATTTCAAAGAAGCGTGGAGTTTCATGAGCGAAGTCGCCGAACTCGCCGAAGCCCATCAGCACCATCCCAATTGGACAAACGTATACAACCGAGTGACCATCCTGTTGAGCACGCACGACGCCGACGATTCCATTACCGAAAAAGACAAAGCATTGGCCGAGGCAATCGATGCCTTAGACGGATAAGATGAAGGCAGAGCGAACGAGCACGCTGAAAGCCCATAGCGCCCCGCTCTACGCGCTAGCTCCGGGAAGAAATTTGGGCACGCTCTTCTCCGGAGGAGGTGACCGAGTAATCGCGGAATGGGACCTGAGCAACGAACAGACCAATCCATTCGGCATCCGCACCGATGCTACCATTTACAGCCTGCTCAACATAGATCAAGAAACATTACTCATAGGAACCAACCGAGGGAGTATTCACGTTATCGATCTCGCTTCAAAAAAGGAAGTTCGACACCTCAAACTGCACGACCAAGGGATTTTTCACATGTGCTATTGCAGCACACTCAACCGCGTCTATGTTGGAAGCGCTGACGAAAGCATAAGTGTTTGGGAGGCAGAACAATGGAGCTTGCTTTGGCACCTCAAACTTGGACAAGGCAAGGTGCGTAGAATTGCGTTGAATGCAGACCAGTCCAACGTGGCCATCGCCTGTGGAAATGGGCGTGTTCAGATGCTAGAGACAGCAGATAACACCATGATCTATTCTATTGAAGCTCATGATGACGGGGCGAATTCAGTGGCATTTCTGCCCAATGGGAACTTAGTCACCGGGGGCAAAGACGCCCACCTAAAGGTCTGGGACGGAAAAAATCATTTTCGGCAACTGATCAGCATTCCAGCACACAACTTCGCGATCTACGACATCATCGTTCAACCGCAGGGCAAATGGATTGCAACCGCAAGTAGAGATAAAACAGTGAAAATTTGGGACATCGACCTCTTGGAAAAACCGATCAGGCTAGACAGAAAAAGTCATGCGGGGCACACTCATTCGGTCAATGCGCTTTGTTATTTGGAAGAGGAAGACTTGCTGGTCTCGTGTTCCGACGATCGCACCATCTGCCTGTGGAACGTGGGAATCTAGCAAGTTGTCTATAGAAGATGGAGCACCACCAATGTAATCGCCGCAGGAAGGGCCTGAATCCAAATGATCTTTTTAGAGATCGAGTAGCCGCCATATAAACCAGCTACTAGCACACAGCCAAGAAAAAAAACAGCCACATTTTGCGCCCAAGGTCCATCACCGATCAACAAGGACCATGCTAATCCAGCAGCGAGGAAGCCATTGTACAATCCCTGATTCGCCGCCATACCTTTGGTCGCCTCAAACATCTCAGGAGGCATTGCACCCCTAAACGCCCGCTTTCCGAAAGTGGTCCAAGTGAACATCTCCATCCAAAGGAAAAACAGGTGTTCAATTAAAACAATGGAAACCAATATCTTGACTATGATAGACATGGGCTAGGCGGTTTGATAATGACCAAAATAGACCTTTTGTTGGCTTGATTGAAATGTGGCTTACACAAGGCGCTTTTCAAAGCAAACGCTGTTCACCATCTCCTTGTAGGGTTCATAGTTGGGAATGCGCTGAAAACCTTCGCGTTCGTAGAGTCGGATTGCCTCTGGTTGACGCAGTCCCGTTTCTAGGATACAACGCTCGTATCCGAGTTCTTCGGCCCAATCTTCGAGTGCACTCAACACCACCGCTCCAAGTCTATTTCCTCGAAACTCGGGAGCGGTGAACATGCGTTTGACCTCCGCAGAAGTGGCGTCGTATTCCTTGATGGCCCCGCATGCTGCAGGCACTTCATTCAGGTACAATACAACCGCGTGTTGGATCGCTTCTAGTCCGTTGAACTGGGCATAAAAGGCGTTTTCGTCACCGTCTCGAATGGCAAGGTCTGCGTCGAGTTGGCGGACCAACCCTACAAATGCCTCATCCGCGCTGCTTACTCTCTCTAGTCGATGTGTTGTCATCCTTCATGTGCTCTTCCAAAGATGCCATTCTTTGCCTTTTTCGCCTCCATCTCCTTTCGTTCTTGTTCAATGGCCTCCAATACGGCTGGATCAATAGGCGTGTCCATATCCGGTTGACCAGCTTCTACCCATGCCGAATACCAAAAGCTCCCGATCACGATGATGCTTCGGCGGATGCGTCGCTCTACCATTCCGTTGAGCATATGGTGATAATCAGCTGAAAATCCTCGACTGTAGGTGTTCACCACGGCATTGCCACGCTGATCAAAGGCGTACTTCTCATCCGATGGATAGTTGATCGTGAGGCTGCGTTCCATGTCCAAGACAGAATCGACCGCCGCGTGGCTTTGCTCTACTGCCTTCCAAATGCTTTCCAAGGGCGATGAAAGGAGCTGGGCGCGGCCGACGAAGAAATCATAGTCATCGGCATATAACTCGGGAAGACGGGACTCCCAAAAGCCATGTATGCCGTGCTGATTTGTCAGTTGACCATTATAATTCTCGGTAGTGTGCAAGGGTACATGCGCGTCGGCTATGTAGTGGCCCAGGTCACTGGCTGTTTTCAGGACATAGGCCGCATCCTTCCTGCGAAACGCCTCCACCAGTCGATAATACATGCGGTTCACATGCCACGGAACAATGCCGTATGCCTGCAAGGTATCCTCCGTGAACTTACTCACTGCTGAGTCCCAGCGTTTAGGAACACGCTCAAACGCATCCTCGCCATAGTGATCGATGTCGATGTAGTGACGCGGCGCCTCCTCCTTCAACGCGTAACGGCGCATGTCAGGGTCTACCGCATGGTCTGAAATGAAATCGATGTGCTCCTTGAAGAATCCCATCAGTTCACTCGGCAACGTATACACCGCTAGCCGATTGATGCGCTTATGACCGAAGAACCCCCAGGATTGAGCAAGCAGCGGAAGGGTCAGCAATAGTATGAAACAAACGGTGCGACGCATGAAGCGCCTAAATTATTTCAAGCTGCACAACTGCGAGAAGCAATCCTTGCAACCCACCAAAGGCAATTTGCACTTTCTGTCCACTCCTTCACTTAATGCTCATTGGCAACGGTGGGTCAGATTTTCTTCCGTCGACCTCAAACAATCCTGAGGATTCTTTCGCTTTGTTCCACGACGTGAACAGCAATGGAGATTGTGACTTGAACTTCTCAGGAATTCCGACCGAACCTTTCGGATTTTCGAGAAATGTACAACCGGTCTTTAAGGTGCCTTCCTTCACAGAAACGAGAATGGAGATCGGACTACATACTCAAATCCAGATCGAATTGATCCGGTAGCACTTGTCCGATTCTTCCTGTAGATAAAGCCAGTGACTACCCCTTGTAGAAAGGAAACTTCACCACCTTGGCCGCCAACACCTTGTTGCGGATGATGATGTTTACCTCTGTTCCTTCAGCGAAATAAGGTCGATCTACGTACCCCATCGCAATGGCCTCTCCTAGGCTCGGCGCCATAGTGCCGCTGGTCACTTCACCGATGCGCTCGCCTTCTTTGTTTTGAATCTCGTAACCGTGGCGTGGGATGGGACCTTTGTCCAAGACTTCAAATCCGACCAAACGCTTGCTCACTCCTTCTTCCTTTTGCTTCAGGAGGTTGGCCGAGTTCGTGAACTCTTTGGTGAACTTGGTGATCCACCCAAGACCGGCCTCAAGCGGAGACGTCTCGTCGTTGATGTCATTTCCGTACAAGCAAAAGCCCATTTCCATCCTCAAGGTATCGCGCGCGCCCAAACCCGCCGGCATAATGCCTTGGTCCTTGCCCGCCTCAAAAACGGCATCCCATATTTTCTCCGCGTCGCCGTTCTTCATATAGATCTCATATCCACCCGCTCCCGTGTAACCGGTGGTAGCTACGATTACATCGTCAACACCAGCAAACCTGCCCACTTGCACCGTATAGTACGGCATATCCCCAACATTCAGATCGGTCAATGAAGCAATGGCAGCCGTAGCCTTCGGTCCTTGAACCGCCAGCAATGCATACGCATCAGAACGATCAACGATGTCGACGTTTTCCGTATTGAACTGCTGGATCCAGTTCCAATCTTTCTCCATGTTAGAAGCATTCACTACCAGCATGTATTCAGATTCGCCCAAGCAATACACCAAAAGGTCATCCACGATTCCACCTTCTCGGTTTGGCAAGCAGGAATACTGCACCTTTCCAGGCGTCAGTTTTGAAGCATCGTTGGACGTCACGCGTTGGATCAAATCCAAGGCGCCGGGTCCTTTCACAAAAAACTCACCCATGTGCGACACATCAAAGACACCCACATTGGCGCGGACGTTCTTGTGTTCCTCCCCAAGGTTGCTGTATTGAACGGGCATATCATAGCCTGCAAAAGGAACCATCTTGGCTCCGAGGGCAACGTGCTTGTCGTATAGGGCGGTCTTCTTCATGGGTGTGATTTTTTAAGAGGGCGCAAAATTAGCATTGTGTGATAGATTGACTATGCCAAAACGTGGTCAAAAAGGTCCATGTAACGCTGAAGGTTTGCCTTGACTGAATATTGGTTTTCCACCGTTTTTCTTCCAGCTTTACCTAATCGTTGGCGCAAGGAGGCATCGTCGATCAACTTGCTCAGCTTTTCAAACCATTCATCTTCATGCGCTGCCAAGAACCCATTCTCGCCGTCTTGAATGATCTCGGTATTGACTCCTACCGGTGACATGATCGTAGGAATCTCCAAAGCCATGTACTGCAAGCCCTTCAGCCCACACTTTCCTTTAGCCCACTCGTCGTCCGGCAAAGGCATGATGCCGATGTCCATTTCACATAGGTCCTCAATTTCAGTTTCGGCGTTCCAGCCCTGACCCTCAATACCCAATGCGGGATTTCGGTATTGCGCATCGCCGATCACTTTGATCGCAACCCGATCTCCATATACGTCCTTGATTCGCTGGAGTACGTTCACTGCAAGGTTGAAGTGTTGGATGGTAGTTATGCTTCCACTCCAGCCAATCGTTATCGCATTGCCCACCTCGGTTTTTGGAAGAGGTCGATAAGCTTCCGTATCGATCGTAGTGGGAATGATCGAGACCTGATCATTGAACTGAAGCGCATAGTCAGCCAGGTATTGGTTGCCAGCAATGACATGATCAGCCAGCGGAATGATGCGTGATGTCTTGTTTGCCCCTTTGAGGAAGCGGAGCGATCGATTGGCGTCAGAAACATTACTGAGCCAAATGCTATCGTCGAAATCAAAAATAAACTTGGCTTGACTTTTCGAAAACTTACGTTCAAAAATGACGTTGCGCGTCATGAAGGCCTCGCGCTGCACGAACACAATGTCAAATTGATTAACCCAAACAGCATCGTCCTGACGTCGTTTGAAGCTATCTGCCAAAATTCTAGCCTTCGCATCATATCTGCCTCTGGTGTATAAGACCTTATCCGCAGCCTCATCTATCAAGTATGAGAATTCGTATTCGTAACCGTTGGCCCTTAAGTGCTCGAAGTATTGTTCAAACCGGAACCGCTGCGAAGGCGATCGATTCGGTCGATGTTGGGCGATAAAAAGGATACGACGTTGAGACATGCGATGCTTAATTATTCCAGATCGAAGGGAGGTTTTCGCTGATCTCGATGTTTTCGAACGTACTGCTTGCACGCGAACCCACCGCCTTGGCCCAATCGGCCATCTTTCGAATGCCTTCTTCCAGTGAAGCGTAGTCCTGCTCGCCAAAAACGCGACGCACCTTCGAATGGTCAGCATAGGCGTGGACCACCTCATTACGAGGAGGCAAGTGCAATAACTTCCCCTCCGTTTGCATGGCCTCCACCACCGTACTAGCGAGTTCCTTCACGCTGTACTCTTGGTCTGCCCCAATATTAAAAACCTCGTTATAAGCACCTTCTACATGCACAGAGCGCGCAATGATCGGCGCCACGTCATCGATGTAACTGAACGCACGCGTTTGTTCACCGTCGCCAAATACGGTAAGGTCCTTTCCTTGCATCAACTGATTCATAAAGATCCCCACCACATTGCGGTAGCGATCCCCGATGTTTTGGTATTCGCCGTACACATTGTGCGGCCGGAAGACGATCGAGTTCAATCCAAACATTTCGTGGGCACATTTCAGGTCCATTTCCACCGCGTACTTGGCCACGCCATAAGGATCTTCGGGTTTCGGGGTCATGTCCTCTCGCATGGGAGGGTCTTGCTCCCCATACACTGCGATGGAAGAGGTGAACACAAAACACTTCACCTTGTGCACTACAGACGCGTTGATCAAGTTAATGCTCCCGATCAAGTTGTTGTTGTAATTGAACCGTCGGATAAAATGGCTCAAGCCCTCTGCAGCATAAGCTGCCAAGTGATAGACATAATCAAATTTATGCTCTTCAAACAACCGGTCTATCAGCACATTATCCTCTACCGAACCTTTGACAAAGACAGCCCGAGGATCTACGTTGTCTTCAAATCCACCCGAAAGGTCATCGAGCACTACTGCGTCCATTCCAAGGGCCAATACGTGTTTCGTCACGTGGGCCCCGATGAATCCTGCCCCTCCTGTCACCAATGCTTTCATAGGCTGCGTTTTGTGCGACGAAAGTACGGAATGGGGTACGTGAAACACAATCGAGAAAACAAGAAGGACTAGGGCGTGCAGCCCACCCTTCGGGTCGGCTACCGCGCTATCCGTTCCTACGCTTCGCCGCTTGCAGCGGCTGCAGGGTATCCACTGCTATCACTCACGCGAATCTTGGACTAAAGCATAAACGCATCGCGTCGAATCCATCCCGTAATGCTTACACGCGGCTCCACAGCAGGCAATACTTCATGTAAGATCTCATCGCTTTTAAAACAAACCAAGCGCCCATGCAAGGGCGAAATGTCTTCAAAGGGACCATCCGCATGATGGATGCGCAACTCCCCACCATCACCTTCCTTCCAATGAGGATTCAAATAAGTGATGACCGAAAAGATACGGTCGCCATGGTCTCGAAATTGATCCACATGGGGAGCGTAGAAGGAACCCTCCGGATAGACTGCAAAATGCAATTCAGTGCGCTCCAAGTGAATACGAAAAAAAGCGCGCAACCGCTCTCTGAGTTGGTCCATCACACGCCAATAGTCCAATTGCGCTTTCGTGGCTTCAGATCGATTCAGCCAACGCACTCGGTCTGACCTCACCTCTTGAATGCGCTGCTTCAAGATTCCCTTTGCAATGTGCGCAGGGGCAAATTCCCCAGCTTTATAATCAAGGATGACTTCGGTCCGCAATGCATCCAATACCGCCTTTGGCAAAACACCGTCCGCAACCGCCCAAGAGCGCCGTTCTAACTGGCTTTCGATCGATAGGAGATCACCCGGTGCTATATTCACATTGCAAATTGACACTAAAGTTCTTTTCTGTGGAGAAACTTCGATGTTATTTTGAGACATGGACACAAAAGACTGCATAGGAATCATCCTTCCGATGAAGAATGCTGAACTTTGGTTGGCCGACTGTCTGCACTCCGTGCATCGCCAATCCTACGCAAACTGGGAGTGTATTCTGGTAGATGATCATTCTCAAGACAACACCTTATCCATCGCACAGTCCTTCGTCGCCTCAGACGATCGATTTTGTTGCATATCCAATAAAGGAACCGGCATTGTAGACGCATTGAATACCGCCCTAAGTCATAGTCAATGTGCGTGGGTAACACGCATGGACGCAGACGACATCATGCCACCCGAAAAACTGGAGTGGATGAAAAATGCCTTGGGAAATCGAAAAGACTGCGTCGTGACAGGAAGGGTACGCTATTTCAGTCCATCCCCAGTATCTGAAGGCTACAGAGCTTATGAAACCTGGCTCAACGAACGTGTCGATCGCCAAGACCATTGGGAATGGGTGTACCGAGAATGTGTAATCGCAAGTGCTAATTGGCTGACGCACCGAGACAATGTTCAGTTTCCGACCGATGTGTATCCAGAAGATTACTCCTTGGTATTCGACTGGTACAGAAAGCACTTGAAGGTGATTGGAATTGACCACGTTACCCATATGTGGCGCGAACATCTCGGTCGCACGTCGCGTACATCGGCGCACTATCAGCAGCCTGCCTTCTTCAGAATGAAAACGGCACGCTTCATTGAATTAGACCGCGACCATACACGTCCGCTCGTCGTTTTAGGTGACAATGTCAAAACCGACCTTCTAAAAGAAGAACTCGAAAGCATAGGGGAATCTCCCGTGCAGATTGACCGCACCGAAGTCAAGAGGATGGATTCGGTCGTCAATCCGCAGGTTCTTGTCGGCGTCTACCCCGCTCCTGTTGATCGACTTCGCTTAGAAGAATGGTTGACTGCAAAGGGGTTGAAAATGGGCGTTGATTGGTTTTATACGTGAAGGATTCCGACCCTTTCCGCAGAAGCAGCTTCAGCCAATAAGAATTCCATTTCTTTGCAACTACCGATGATGCGAACACTACTCAGCATATTTCTGGTCTTCAACCTGATGAACCTATCCATAGAGGTTTGGGGGTCATCCGTCTTATTGGTTGAAATCAATGAAGAGGTAGAGCACATCATTGAGGATCCGCTTGCCAATGAAGCGCTGATGCTGGACGACCATTCCGCCCTGTTCGCCTCTCAGCTTTGGCTGACCGATTATCGCAACCTTCACATCGATGAGTTCTCTCAATGTTGCGATTTCTTTGAGATCGATTCGCCTCCTCCCGATTTAGGCTAGTTCTAACGAGCGTAGATGCTCAGGCAATCTACACGAATCAGTTTCTCATCGTTCAAGCATCAATTTTTACACATGTTCAAACATTTCTCCAAAGACCTGCCCGCAGGCATCATCGTATTTCTAGTCGCCGTTCCACTTTGTCTTGGCATTGCTTTGGCCTCTGGCGCACCGCTCTTTTCTGGTATCATAGCCGGTATTGTGGGCGGTATTGTGGTCGGCGCGATCAGTGGTTCCACCTTGGGTGTCAGCGGCCCCGCCGCCGGCTTAGCCGTAATTGTTGCGGATGCCATCATCAGGCTGGGCACCAACAGTGAAGGTATCTTCAGCATGGAGGTTGGATTTCCATTATTCTTAACAGCAGTCGTGATCGGCGGAGTAATTCAAATCGGATTGGCCTTTGCGCGAGCAGGAATCATCGGCTACTTTTTCCCCAACTCTGTGATCAAAGGCATGCTTTCCGCCATTGGCATTATCATCATTCTCAAGCAGATCCCCCATGCTTTAGGCCATGACGTGATTGCAGAAGGACTGGACAGTTTTTGGCAAAAAGACGGCGAAAACACCTTCACCGAACTCTGGGTCGCGATGGGCGATATCAACCCCGCGGCACTGATTGTCACGTTGTTATCGCTCGGCATTCTCATTCTCTGGGAGCAAGGGTTTATGAAGCGCATTAAAGTCTTTCAAATCATCCAAGGCCCATTGGTGGTGGTAGTGCTAGGCATTGTGGCAAGCAATCTATTTGTCGCCGTCGAAGGCTTCTCCTTCGCCCAGGATGAAATGGTCGGCCTTCCTATCGCCTCAGAAGAAGGAGGGTTCTTAGCATTGCTCACCTTCCCAGATTGGAGCGGGCTTTTCGTGAAGGAAGTCTGGGTCATGGGATTTACCATCGCAGTCGTAGCCAGCTTAGAGACCTTGCTATGTGTGGAAGCAACCGACAAGCTCGACCCAGAAAAAAGCGTCACTCCTACCAACCGTGAACTGATTGCACAAGGCACAGGAAATATCGTATCTGGTTTGATCGGTGGTCTGCCCATCACGCAAGTCATTGTACGGAGTTCAGCCAACATACAATCCGGTGGTAAAACGAAATTGTCGGCCATTCTACATGGCTTTTTACTCGTTTTCACGGTATTGGCCATTCCAGAGGTGATGAACATGATCCCGCTCTCAAGTTTAGCTGCCATTCTATTCTTGGTTGGGTACAAACTAGCGAAGCCTTCCATCTTTGTACAGATGAGCAAGCAAGGAAAATCTCAATTCATCACCTTCATGATTACAGTGCTCAGCATCGTCTTCACAGACTTGCTCCTCGGCATTTCGATTGGATTGGCTGTGGGCATCTTCATGATCCTCTACAAGAACTACAGCGTTCCCTTCTCGTTTTCAGAAAAAATTGACCCCGGGAAACCGATCGAGATCAAGTTGTCGGAAAACGTCACGTTTTTGAACAAAGCAAGTTTGATGCAAGCCCTAAAAGTCATTCCAGATGGCAGCGAGGTGATCATTGACGCTACCCAATCGCATTACATCCACCCCGACATCATCGAAATCATTCACGATTTCATGGACCATAGTAAAGTCCATGGTACCGCAGTGAAAGTGATTGGCGATTTTGACGAAGTGAACTTTAACCATCTGGAGTATTTCATGCACAAAGTCTCCAAGGATGATAAGCCCAAAACGCCGTACTTAGAATCCGTTTTGAAGAATTGACCCACCAAAAAGGGCCGCTCATGCGGCCCTTTTCTTTGCTGTATTATCCAGATTAATCCAATCTATAAATCTCCATGATCTTCTGGAGAATGTGGGGGAAGTCAATCTTCAAATCGATAATGTTTCCCGAGCTCAAGTCAAACACCCAACCGTGCACGGTCAAATTTCTCTCACGATATGCCTTCTGTACCACTGATGTCTTGATCACATTGACACATTGTTCCTGAACATTCAATTCAACCAATCGATTGTATTTATCATGCTCGACCTCGATGTCATTCAATTCAGCACTGTGGATGCGATATACATCTCGGATGTTTCTCAACCAAGGATTGAGAATGCCCAAGTCGGCAGATTGCATAGCCGCTTTTACCCCACCGCAATTGTAATGGCCGCAGACTACCACATGGTTGACCTTTAAATGTGTAACCGCATAATCAATTACCGACATCACATTTAAATCGGTATTAGGTACCATGTTAGCAATGTTCCTATGCACGAAAGCATCACCGGGGCTGATTCCCATAATCTCTTCTGCAGTCACCCGGCTATCACTGCATCCGATGTACAATATCTCAGGTGATTGTCCTTTTGCTAGGTTTTCGAAATAGTGCTCATCTACGTTTAGCTTCTCTTTAACCCAAGCCTTGTTGTTCTCAAAAATCTGTTCAATATTCATAGTTCTGTTGGCTTTAACTCCTTCCAAAGATGTATCCTGAAGATGTATATCACAAATTAGAAGCTCCTTTGATCAAATTTTAGGTGATTCGTAGGATTACGTAGATTCGACATTCTACCTACCTAGACCCATCAATCGAATGGAAATGAGAATACAACAACGAATTTTCAAATCTCTTTTTCTCGGAGGACTGCTACTTCTGTCCTATTTGTCGCATTCCCAAGCAACCATACCACCGGTCAAGTACGACCTCAATTCGGATGGCTCACAATATGTGCGCTTTACCGGACTCAATCAAATATGGCTTCGACATACGGAGCTGAATCCTGGTTCAACACTGTTCGGTAATCCAGTGCAAAGCATGACCGATATAGGCATCCGTCGGCTTCGCTTTCAACTGATCGCGCAGCTGACCGACCGCGTGTTCTTTTACGCACAGTTTGGCCAAAACAACTTCTCCTTTCTTCAACCCAGGTACACCAGCTCCTTCTTTCACGATGCAATCACCGAGCTAAAAGTGCATGCCGAACACATCTCGTTAGGAGCGGGACTCACTGGATGGAACGGATTGAGTAGGTATGCCACACCTAGTATTGGAAGTATGCTCACATTAGACGCCCCACTTTATCAGCAAGCCACTAATGGTCAAAGTGATCAGTTTCTTCGAAAATTGAGCCTCTACGCCAAGGGACAAGTAGGTATACTCGACTATAGGTTAGCAGTCAGTAAGCCACTGGCTGTTCAAAATGCTACGGGTGGTGCTCCTCTGCTCAACCCAGATAGAAGCACCTTCAATACTGAACCCACTGAATTTCAATACCAAGGCTACTTTAAGCTTCATTTGCTCGATATAGAATCCAACCTGACTCCCTATAACGTTGGGACGTACTTAGGCCAAAAACGAATGCTCACCCTCGGGGCAGGGTTTATTCAACAAAGCAACGCGATGTGGAAATCCAATTCCAATGGTGACACAAATCGTACAAATCTCTTACTCATTGGGGCAGACATCTTTTTAGACCTTCCGATCAATGAAGTCCAGAGCGTGATATACACCTTTTATGGCGCGTACACTTTCTATGAGTTTGGACAAGGTTATGTGCGCAATGTGGGGGTCATGAACATGGCCAATGGCACGAACGGTCAGGGCACCTTCAATGGTTCAGGCAATGCATTTCCCATGATTGGTACAGGCAACAGTCTCTATCTGCAAACTGGAATCGCTTTTGGCAAGAATGTGATCACAGAGGGAGGGAAACTACAGCCGTACGCTGCAGCCCAGTATTCCGTGTTTCGTGGACTGGATGCTCCAATGCTCATGGCAGAGGGAGGTCTGAATTGGTACATCAATGGCACGCATGATTCTAAGGTGAGTGTCAATTACCAAAGCCGGCCCGTTTTTGAGGCCGATGAAGAAGGCCAATTGGTGGAAGGTGCACGGCGAGGCATGCTTCAATTGCAGTACCAAATCAGCTTTTAAACGGGTGATGCACTAACGAGAGACGAGTCACCGAGGCGTTGGCATCATCCTTTCCGCTATTTTCACCTCCAAATGTCAAAAGAAGCAGCATACATCCTGGGCACCCACAATGAGGAATTAGACCGCCTTGGGTTTCAACATCGTGTTTGGGCAGATGCGGCGCACGCGCTGTGGCACAAGGCCAACATTCGGGGCGGACAGCACGTATTGGACCTCGGTTGCGGCCCTGGTTTTGCTTCGTTTGACCTTGCGGGAATCGTGGGGCACGACGGTTTGCTGACCGGTATTGACAGATCAGCGGAATACATAGACTACGCACAACAAAAATCAGCGGCAAGCGGGGTGCAGAATACACGCTTCGTGCATTCAAATTTTGCTGAAATGGAGCTCGGGAAGGAGCAATTTGATGCCGCTTATGCGCGCTGGGTCTTCTCTTGGATTACCAATGTAGATGAAACCATTGCCAAAGTAGCAGCATCATTGAAACCCGGAGGCGTCTTTGCCGTACAGGAATACTTGCAATGGGGAACCTTTCGCATGATCCCCGAACATCCTGACGTGAGGGTGATGATTGAAGCTTGTCGCGAAAGTTGGCGTTTGATGGACAGCGAAATTGACATTGGCCGGACGCTTACCGAGCGTTTTGAGAAGGCCGGATTATCGATCACGCATGTAGCACCGTTAGAGCGAACGGCACGGGTCGACAGCCTGACTTGGCAATGGCCCACCGGATTCTTACGCATTTACGCCAAACAACTGATGGCTTTGGGACTGATTACCCAAGATCAGCTGGATCGTTACCTCGTTGTGCTTCCTGAGATCGAACAACAAAACAGCGCATTTCTGGTAACACCTCTGATGGTAGAAATCATTGGGGTAAAACATTAATTCCAGCTAATTTTCAACCTCCTATCATGGATCTGAACCACGAACAGAAATTGAGTCTTTTGCATCAGCTCATCCGCATTGCGGGTGCAGACGGCGAACATCGCGATGAGGAATACGACATGCTTCACGTGGTTGCCCAGCACCTTCAAGTAGAACCGATGGATATGGAATCCTTGTTCTCCGTTAGGGTGGATGATCAACCACCCAAAGAAGAGTCGCGCCGAATAGTGGTCTTTTATCACATGCTGCGTATGGTATGGGCCGATGGAGAGTTTGACCCTGATGAAGAAGTCTTATTGAGAGAATTAGGGGCCAAGCTCGGCTTGCGTTTGCAAGCGATCGACACGACCATCATGCGTTCAAAAATCTATCCGAATGGAAACATTCCAGAATCGGAATTTCTTCAGATCTTTTTGCTGCACCACAACTGAAGCTTCATCACCCCGATGCGCCGTAGGGATTGACCATACCCCGCTCCTCCTTCTCGCACAAAATCGGAGGAGGCATGTTATACTTTCGTTCACATAAATTCACTCATGCGTATGCTGAAATACACCGTCATTTCGCTACTTTCTTTGGTGGCTGTAGGGTTCGTTACCGCCCTCATCATCTTGCAATTGCCTCAATTCGGAACCAAACCAGAGGGAGCACACCTCGAAGCATTAAAGCGCTCTGCTCAACACAACGGAGAGGTTTTCGTCAATAAAAAAGGTGCCGATGTTGACATGGGAGGACGCACGTTGATCAATGTCATCAAGGCGTACATGAATGCTCCAGAAGGACGGCATGCAGATTCGTTGCCTATCCTCCATCCAGATCCGGCAGATGTGGCAGAGGATACCATTGGCGAATACCATCTGACGTGGTTTGGTCATTCTTCCTTCCTCTTGGAAGTGGACAATAAAAACATCCTTTTGGATCCAATGCTCGGTCCAGCCGCAGCTCCTTTTAGTTTTCAGGTTAGGCGCTTTAGTCAAGACCTGCCAATCACCATGGAAAACCTTCCCGTAATCGATGCGGTAATTTTCTCTCACGACCACTACGATCACCTGGATCATACGACCATCCTCGCCATAAAAGACAAAGTCAAACATTTCTATGTTCCACTCGGACTGAAGGGCCACCTTACAGGCTGGGGAGTAGATCCCGAGGCAGTGACCGAATTAGATTGGTGGGAAGAGGTGAAGGTGGATAACGTCCGTCTCGCCTGCACGCCTTCCCAGCATTTTTCCGGACGCGGTCTCACCGACCGAAATGCAACTTTGTGGTGTTCGTGGGTCATCACTACTCCAGAACAAAACGTCTACTTCAGCGGCGACTCCGGATATTTCAATGGGTTCAAATCCATCGGAGAGAAATACGGTCCTTTTGACCTGGCCTTGATTGAATGTGGTCAGTACAACGATCTTTGGCAGGCCGTCCATATGCTTCCAGAACAATCTGCACAAGCTGCGGTAGATCTGAATGCCAGGGCGATGATTCCAATCCACTGGGGAATGTTCGAATTGGCATTACACCCTTGGAAAGAACCAGCAGAGCGCGTCACGGTGAAAGCCAAAGAATTGGGCATGCCTTTACTAACCCCGATGATCGGTGAACGTCTTGCTATTAGAGAAAAGCTAACTACTGAAGCTTGGTGGAATGCTTATTGATGAAAGACGCAGAATGAAAATATACAGACACATAGGTATGGCAATCTTCATGCTGATTGCCACAAACTTCATTTCTCCGATAGGGGGCATTGCTCAGGACTTCAGCGGGGGACTTGAACAGGAAGAAGCTGCTGAAGCACAGCCAGAAGAGGAATACAGTCTAAAGGAACACGTCCGATTAGGGGGCAACCTGGGTGCTCAGTTCGGCACCATTACGTTTATCAATGTTTCTCCCATGGTCGGATACCAATTCAACAAACGCTTCATGATGGGCGTGAGGGGCACCTACCAGTATTACAAGATCCAAGGCTATAGTCAATTGTCAAGCAACGTATTCGGCGCGAGTGGCTTTGGGCGGTTCTTCGCGTTTGAAAACATTTACACGCACGCTGAGTACGAAGTCTTGAACGGCTATTTCGATCGGAGCGGTGAACGCATCAACCTGCCCTTTCTCTATTTCGGCATTGGCTACCTTCAGTCTGTAACCAAGAATGTGGGTATCAGCGCCACGGCACTCTATGAAGTACTCCGCTTCAATACATCTCCTTCTATCCTTCCCATGATACGGGTGGGTGTAGTAGTAGGCTTGTGAAGTCGAGTATGTATACTTGTACTGTAAAATCAATGCTATCATGACACGTTTATGGATGCTTTCTATCGCCTGCGGAATGATGTTCTTGACTACGAACATCCAAGCACAAGGTGGTTGCTCTACCCTACTCGAATCGATTGACGATGCTCCGATGGAGGAAGTCTCAAAAGAATTCCGGCGGTTAAAATCGTACAACAACCCGTATTGCGACACCACGGGGAGCGATTTTGAGATGCTTATGAAAAAATTGGGCGATCAGCTGGTGGAAGTGGGAGCCACAAAGGATCAGGTCTTGAGCAGTATGGGAGAGCCCTACTACAAAGGCGCTTTGACCGATTACGAGAACCAAAAACTTACCATTGGGAGAGATGGAAAACCAACCGGAAAAGCCCTCCCTCCTTCTTATAAAATCCCCAGTGGAGATTATTTCATCGTCTACCTCTGGCGGAAAAAAGATTACCTCGTATTTGCGCTGAAAGGCGATAAGACTAGCGAATCGCGTTGGTGGGAAAAAGGAAAGTATTGAACAGAAAAAAGCCCCGAAATGGGGCTTTTTTTATGCCGACACCGTGGATTCTTGAGAAGGTACGCCACATCGATCAGCGAACTTTGCTTTGAACGCATCCCGTTGATCGGGAGACATATGTTCCCAACGATGTTTCATCCGATGCTTCCACCAATGCCCCCTTCTGCCGCGCGTAAATCCTCCGAACAAAAGCCTACTCAATGCGATCAAGCCTAGTGCTTGCCAAAAGCTAAGCGTTCCAAACCCGACTGCTGCAGGCAATATCCAATTCCACAGCGTCATAACAGCAAAGCCCGATGCTGCGATGAAAACTCCTCCTAGCACGACCGCCTTGAGGATCCATTTGAATGATTTCTTTTTCATGTTTCTTGTTTTATGGCTAATCTGCCTGTTTATCTGTGACCATTTCTTTGTACAAAGGCTCCAATCGCCTTCTCAGGTGCAGCACGGCGTATCGCTTTCTCGAAATGAGGGTGTTGATTGCCTCGCCCGTCTCTTCGGCGAGCGCTTGAAAGGACCTTCCTTCCATTTCATGTTGTTCGAACACCCACCTTTGCGTCAGGGGCAATTCACGAAGGGCGTCCTCCAACACCTCCAAAAACCATGCGTTCATCCAGGCATCATCGGGAGTGGATCGATCGCAAACGGCTGCATTCCAACGCGTCTGTTCCCCTTCCCTAAACTGATGCTCACTGATCGGCCTCCGCTTTCGAAAGAAGTCCACGATCTTGTGCTTTGCCACGGCGTAAAGCCACGCAATAGAATCTTCTACCGAATCCCCTGTTGAGCCCAATTTTAGGAATTGCTCCAAGACATCCTGTAAAAGATCCTCAGCATCGTCTACGTCATCGATTTGCTTTCGAATAAAACCGAGTAATCGTCCTTTTTCCGATTTCACCTTTTCCGCAAAATCCTCGAGTTCTTGACGATCGACTTGGCTCCTTTGTATTTCTGAAATGATTTCCATTCAAGTTGAGGTCGAACAAGTCTTCAAAATATTTTATCCGTAATGCAAATTGCTGATTCTTAAGTACGAACGGTCATGGCCTCGGTTGAAAGGGAAATCGAAAAACACACAAACACCTTCATTCCATTTTTATTTGTCGTTACACTTAATGTTTAGACATTTGGTGTCTATTTCATAGTAGGTGGGTTTAAAGCCTCGGAGTTCCGTAAGGTTCTCCGGGGCTTTGTTTTTTTACCCTTCTTTTTAAGATGGTTCGCCCTAAGTTTGCATACTAAACCCAAACTCATGAAAAAGATATTCATCAGCTTCTTCTTCCCTGCCTTTCTGTTGGCGTGTGGGGGCAATGAAGGATCCGAAGCTTCATCCGACGACATTCCAGCTGAAATTGAAGCTACTGCAACAGAAATACAAACCGTCGAAGAAACCGAGACCATCGGATCTCAGGTGGACGAAGTCAATCAAGATGTTGATAGCATTCTAAATTCATTATAACTATGAAAAAGCTAATCATGACTGCGATGATTGCGGTGCTTTCTATGGGATTATGCCTTGGCCAAGGCAAGAGCCAAGGAAAAGAAAAGCAACAGCAAAATAAAGATCGTACCGAAAATCAGCACAAAGAGAAAGGCAAAGAAGACATGCACAAAGCGGCCGAGCATGAAGACGAAGCCAAGAACATAGAAGACCATTCAGCCCATGACCAAGCGGGAGCTAAAGAAAACAAAGCCCAAGGCAATGCATATGGGAAGGATAAAGGGGAAATGACTGGTCGTGAATTTGGACAGCAACGTTCTAGCGATGCTCGTTCCAACGAGGCAGCAGCCCGAGAAGCTGATGAGAACTTGATAGAAGCAGAACAGAACCTTCACAAAGGCAGACAAAAAATCGAAGAAGCTCGTCAAAAAGTGGAGTCCAAAAAGCAAGAAGGTGAAATTTCAGATGAAGAATTCATCAAGGTGAGTAAGGCGCTTGAAGAAGCCCAAATAAAGCTCGAAAAAACCCAGGAAGACATCATGAAGAAGCGAGAAGAAATCGATCGCATGAGAATGCAAACTCAAGAAGAATCTCAAGGCTTCAGAGGGAAATAATCCTCCTAATTGTTATATAAGGCGCTCCTCGGGGCGCCTTTTTTAATGCCTAATAAGACGAGTGCTTGATTCCCCGGCTATTTGCACCGTCAGGATGTAGACCCCTGATGGAAGCGCTGAAATATCCAAAATCGGGGTGTTCGCATCTAGCTCACCCTCTAAAAATTTACGCCCCATGACATCAAGCAATGTGAAAGCAGTCGGCCCCAACAATCCCTCCACCCGTACGATTCCGTTACTAGGATTAGGAAACACGCGCATGCCAAGTTCTTCAGCAGCACTTCCAACGGACGCAGGTAATCCAAATTCCAATCGCTTGTAACGTATAGACGCATCGAAGATGTCGCGGTAGACCAGATCAAACCCTTGGTTCGAGTAAGCAATATCTGGAGCGTTATAAATTCCTGAAGAATCTTTCACGAAGTCGATCGGCACCGTAAAACTATCGCCACCATCCAAAGACCACATGATCACACTGGTAGTGATTGGACTTTCGATTTGCTCATAAACGATGGCAATGGTATCTCCAGACGCCGCTATGCGCGGTGTGAATTGAGAAAGATCAGAGCTCGATAGAAAGTCAGTAGCAACCTCATTCGTGGTTGGATCTAATACGCTCATCAGCACTTGAGGATGGCCAAAGCCAGAGGAGGACCAAACAGAATGCACCCCTTTTGATGTAAAAGCTGCGTCAGGCCCTGTTGAGGGGCAGCCAGCAATGTACCAATCACTCGGATCAATATCGAAAACGGTATCTGCATAATTGTCTTCATCCTTTATGTGAGCATACCAGATGTCGCGGATGTTGGCGTCGTTGTTTCGAAAGAATGCCATGGTAGCATCTTGTCCTGCAAGTAAATGCGCCGGACAACAATCACATACTTCATGGGGTGCGTCCTCTGAAAACGACACAAGTTCGGAGAATGAGCTGCCGCCATCCGTTGAGCGGGCCACTACATATTGAGGATCCGCATAATTGCTGTCATAAGCCATCAACATAATCGCCGGATTTCCCTGCTCATCCAACGCCACCGTAGGCAAAAAAGGGATGATGGAGTCCGGAAGCGCCAACTGTTGCGGCGTTGTCCAACTCGTACCGCGATCATCAGACAAGGTCCAGTAGACTTTCGCTTGCAGATAAGGGGTGGTCATGAACGTAACAAACAGTCGATCCCCTTCTGCTGCGATATCTGCTCCACCATAACTGGCCGCAAAAACACTTCCGATCGATTGATTCAATTTGAACGGTTGTCCAAACGCACTGTCGCCATCCTTCTGTGAAAAGTAGAGGTTACCGTTAGGTTTGGACCAAATCACACCTACGCCTTGATGGAAGGAAACCACATGGGGGCGAATGTTTCCATACTCAGAGGCATCGACAACCACCTCGCTCTCAGTAAAGTAGTGATCTGTTTGTGCTAGGACAGGCAACGCACAAAGGGTCAAACAAGCAATCAAAAGGGAATATTTCATACGAAGCTCAAATCAGAATTGATGGCAAAAGATAATACTGATATTTGGACCATGAAAGGACTAAAGTGGTCGATACTCGTTGCCAGCTGCTTTTTTTTCGCCTGCAGCCAGCCAGCGAGCGAATCGAAGGAAGAGCAGTTGCCTACAGACAGCATGACGGTAGTCAATGGCGTAGAGCGCACAGAACTAGCGCTGCTCATGCGCAAGATGTACGATGAAATGGCCTTGGTCAAGGATTCCATCAAGGAGGGCTTCACTGTAAAAACCAATTTCCTAAACGAGTTTAAACGGATTCAAACGGCGCACGCCACGGAACCCGAAAAGATCGATGCTACGTACAAAGCAATGGCCGATGCCTTCTTGATCAATTACGAGCTTTTCGAGTCTTCTCAAGGTGAACAGGCAAAAGCCTTCAACAGCATGCTTCAAAATTGTCTGGTGTGCCACGAAAACAAATGTCCTGGCCCAGTCAAAGCGATCAAAAAACTTCGCATCAAACCCTAATCAAGGCATGAGACTTCTTTTCTTCTTGGCTGCACTTACAATCACCTTGGCGGGATGCAGCGCAGCCAACAAAACCATCTTGCTGACCTCCGAAGTTTCAAAGTCGGAAGCAAAACGAGTAGAACGATTTTGGTTAGGCAAGCACGATCACCTGATTCAATTGAGTTACGTGGGCGACTATCGGTTAAAAGACCATAGCAGCTCTGAGCAACACCTATACGAACTCCCGCTCTTTCAAGCTGCTCAATCGAATCAAGGTTTTCGTCCAGATCAATTGCACGTCGAGAATTTAGCATTCCAAACTCCAAAAGGCCAAATAGTGCCAAACCCACCTTTGTCAGATGATTGGAGGTCGATCTTGTTCGGTAAAGAGCAACCGGTTGCCTTAACTGGCACCGGAGGGGACACCCTATTTCAAACAGCTCTCTACCTTCCCCAAACCCTTGAGGTATCCATCGTCAATGACCATCAGTCGACGTTCAGCTATACCTGGACTCCAGACAGCGGCAATGCCTCAGGTATTCACATGCAATTCACAGCACTCAGAGGACCTCAGACGGGACATGGCGGAAACCTTAAGAGTTTCAATTGGACCTTTGTAGCCAATGACGCCGATGGAAAGGCAATCATCCCCTACAGCGAGCTGCCAGAATGGGTATGGGAGGATCCTGAACACACCTCATTCAGCCTGACCGTTTACAGGCGAAATACGGTGAGAAATAAGATGTCAAAAGGCAGCGGCAGGGCTCGGGTGGTCTGCACCCAAGGTGTGCAATACGAGATCTTTTCGACACATAAACCTCAAGGCTAAATCTTGAATCGGATTGGGTTATCTGATCACCAACGGCTCAACCACCCAATGAAATCCTTGCTTAACTTCAAGGTAGTACGTCCCTGATCGAAGCCCGTTCAAATCCAACTTTGGCTCAGCCTTATCCGATAGTAGGTTGAGGGTGAAATGTTTGACTTCCCTGCCAACTTGATCGTAGACAATCGCATTCGCCTCGCCCGCTTCATAACCCTGAAGTTGCAGTGTCACAGAACCGCTGCTCGGATTAGGGAAGATTGACATGCTCTCTTTCGCCGTCATTTCAGATACACCTTCAGGTGTAGGAGGAGTGGTCGTATCGATCAAGGAAACATGACCTGCATACATTCCCTTCCCATGGGTTCCTGCTACCAACCAACCGTCAGACCCACGGTACTTGAGCATATCAACCACCGCATTTCCAATGGTTTGAGAACCCTGCATCACCCATTCAGTGTTCTCTCCATCAAGTTTCGCAGTTGAAAATACACCCACACTGGTGCTGATGAAATAAACGTCGCTATTAGCACCGGTCGGAACGAACGTTGCCCAGCGGATAGACGGACCATTGCCAATAAACCAGAGGCTCTCAGGAACTCCTGGGTCAGGCTCGCCCGCCAAGTTTCCTTCAATATCAACCCAATCCGCACCGCCGTCTTCGGTGTACCAGATGCTGCGACAGTTGTAATTACTAAACACTACAATGGCCTTCATCGGGTCAAAGGGATGCACCGCGATGCATGCGGTATAACCGCCGTTAGAAATGCTGTCGCTAAGTGGAATGACCTGGGCAGTTTGATTCACATGCGCACTGTCTAAACGGAAAACTTTACCGCTTGAAGTTCCTATATACACGATGCCTGCGTCGCTTGGACTGGATGAGATTGCCGTGATGCCATTGTCCAGAGAAGCAATCAACTTCCAATCGCTGAAAAGGGTTGCGCTATCGGTCTCGGTGATCTTCGTGTTTCTCCAAACGTTATACCCGTTGGGCAAGTACATGATGTCGTTGTCTGCTCGATCCAGGGTAAAAGGATGCACGAATAAAAACCCTCCATTCACCTGCTTAGGCATGATGTTGTACGCGCCACTTTTCTGTCCATTTGAAGCTATTTGACATCGTTCAATGTTGGCGTACTGGGTACTGATGTAGTAATGACCGCCGCCGTCCTCTACCTCGCAATAGGCGCCGTCACCTCCGCGCACGTGAGACCACAAATGCTCGTCGTCAGCCACATTGGTCCAATGGGTTCCGCGGTCCTGCGTGCCGCCAATTGCGACCTCGCTTCCCATGGTGCCTTCGTCAATGGCAAAACCGTAGAATTGGGTAACGTTGTAACCGTTCAAGAGTCCTTCCCATTGCATCGTATCCAACATGCAATTCTGTGCTACATGAACTCCGGCGTCTGTCGTACTGATCAATACATCCGGGTCATCTGGACGAAATGCCAAGTTCTGTTGATCTGGATAGTGCTTTCCACCCCCATTGAAGTAATTATAAACGGAATCTCCATCGATAGAATACCCCCCGATCTGGTTTACTTGAAAGGTGTCAGCAAATGCATTGTTTGAGCGATAAAGGTTGTTGTTCCCCAAAAAGAGCACGTCTTCGTCATCTGGCTTGACGCCCAAGACCATATTGTATCCCCATTGCATGCTGAAACTCGAACTAGCGAGTCCCGATGTACGATTCTGCCAATCACCACCGTTTCCAGTGCCATCGCCGCTGATGTACTCATATCGCCAAAGGATGGCACCGTTAACACCAGCGCTTGGTGCATAGCTATAGAAGAACACGACGTCCTCATTGGATGGAGCGACCGCTATGACGGTTCGATCATGACTCCCTGCTAATGCGTTTGGATTGATTTTCACCCAATCAAACCCGTCGGTAGATCTCCAGAATCCTCTGTTGGCGGAAGCATCACTTGAAATCGAAGCGTAGAATACACCCTCAGAAGTTGACGTTACGCGAGAAAAATCACAGGAAGCGCCAGACTTGAGTACGTATTTCCAAGTCTCCCCACCATCATTGCTTCGGGCGATGCCCTTCTTCATTGCCGCAAACACTATGTCGCTATCATTGCGGGTCGGATCCATGCACATGTTATGCACCACTTCCCAATCGGAAGACTTGTGCTGAAGCGATGCTGTGCTTTGCAGGTGATTCCAGGTTACCCCATTGTCAACGGACTTCCAGATACCACTCCCTTTGTAGATTGCGCTAAAGCTTTTGGACGCTGAATTACCAATGGTCTCACCAGAACCGTAATACCAAATTTCATTCTTCCCATCACGAGGATCTTGAATGATGTAAGAAGTAGCTGGATGGTCCATACTTTTTGTAACGCTTGTCCAGGATTGCCCCGCGTCAGTCGTTCTCCAAATTCCACCTGTTACACCTCCTACGATGTAGGTATCTGGATTTACACGATCGATTGCGATGGCGCGTGTTCTCCCACCAACATTGTACGGTCCAATGCTCTTGAAGTCTACCGCGATCGAATCACGCATCACATCCGCCCTAGGAAGACGACTCGCGTAGACCATTTCACGCATTCGAATATTCTCTGGGATTTCACCTGTTCGCGGATCGACCAATCGGTTGTACAAGTACTCCCACCGCCCTTCGTTGGCTACTGACTCT
This sequence comes from uncultured Flavobacteriales bacterium, assembly GCA_943788725.1. Classification (GTDB taxonomy): domain Bacteria; phylum Bacteroidota; class Bacteroidia; order Flavobacteriales_G; family Salibacteraceae; genus SHAN690. The sequence continues at coordinate 800,508 of CALSRJ010000001.1, forward strand.
TGTAACATCTGATCCATGTGTACGGATGGAGTAAGGTTAAAATTCAATGCTGTACATACCGCTGCTGCAGCTAGCACAAGGCTGATCGCTGTCCACTTCCAAAGTCTTTTCGTCATCATTTTAGTTTTTCATATTCACCCACCCGATATTGATCCGGGTGATCTGAAGCGTAAGGTGTATTCAACGTTGCTTTAAAGAATTCTCCGGTAGTTAAACCATCGAAATGGGTATTCAGTTCAGGGAAAAGGTCTTTTGTTGGGTCGAGCGTGAAGTCAAAATGAACCTTGATCACGTCTCCGGCCTCAAACTGTCCATGAAAGTCGCTGCCGATTTGTGTGACCGCCATCAATTCAATTTCCGCCTCACAAGGATGTGTATCACAAGGATGACCGTCCCCTTCAAAACGATCTGCATCCAACCATGTCTTCACAACCTTGCCAATCACGATGGTTCCTGTCGGTCCTTCGACCCCGCCCATCTCTTCTATCTCTGAACTTGGCTCAGGTGATGTTGTTCTCTCCTGCACTTGCTCCATACGGTCAACGCTGCGGCGATGACAGGCGGAAAAAGAAAAGATGACCACGAAAAGGAAGAAGCAATTTGGCAGGTTCACTGCTCAAAAATACATCCTAGAGCCAACATGAGGCGAGCATTGAATGGCTCCCCTAAGAATTAACAGCTCCTTTGGCTTTCACTAAAGGACTGCTCTGCGTCTAGTATAAAATAAAATGGCGACTTCATCGTACTTTCAGCGTGTCCCTAATGGACAACCAATCAAAAAGCGAACCTGTAAGTCGCCTTCAAAACTACCAACCATGAAGAATTTCACATTGCTCCTATTGTTGCTCGCTTTCGTTCTCAGTACTAGTGCACAAATTGAGGAGAGCCCCGTCTCTCCAGTCCCTCAAGCAGAGGAAGACCGATATAGAAACCTGGACAACTCTGTTGGTTTTGGGATTGTAGGAGGAGGTGAACTCATGGGGGGGATTTACCCAATGCCAGGGTTAGGCTACAAACGCTATATCAAGGAAGGGGCTTTCCGTGTCATGATCGGTGGTATTGTGAACACCAATACGCAAAACGGACAGTGGGGATCCTCCAACTACGACGAGACGGCATTCAGTGCACGCGTGGGGTACCAGTACCACGTAATCGTTGGTCGCTTCATGCCGATAATAGGCGTGGATTTGGCAGGGGGTTACTACCAGATGAAGCAGATGGGCTTCAATCAAGAAAATGAAACGAGGAATACCACTATCGGATTGAGCCCAAACGTAGGATTGGAGTTCTTCATCAACAATCGTCTTAGCTTCTTGATAGATACACGTTTCGACTTCTCCTTTCAAAATTATTACCAGCGCACTGAATCACCGAATTTCTTTAATACGACCAAGTCGCAGGGAATGCAGACGCACATCTCCCCCATCAGTTCTTTCATGGCGATCTTTCATTTCTGAGGAAAGTATTGCCGATTCCTTTTAAATCTCTTGCTTCAGAGCCGCTAGGGAATTGATTTTTTCTATTTTGGAATGACCTAACGAAACCACCATGTCAAAACGAAACGTCATTCTATACATCGCAGCATCGTTGGACGGATGCATCGCTGGTCCAGACGATGATCTCAGCTTTTTAGAAGCAATGCAACTCGAAGGCGAAGATTATGGATACCAAGCCTTTGTTGAAAGCATTGATACCGTCATTTTGGGCAGAAGGACCTTCATGTGGGTCAAGAATAAAACGGGGACCTTTCCTCACCTCGACAAAGACACCTACGTTATTACCCGAAAACAGGGCGGAAGCGAAGATGGAGTTACCTACTGGCCCGGTTCAATCCGAAAGCTCGTTGATGAATTACAGTCCAAACCCGGTGGCAACATATACTGTGATGGTGGAGCTGCGGTAGTGAATGAAATGTTGCGGACGGGATGCATCGACGAAATCATTCTCTCCGTCGTACCCGTTATATTGGGCGATGGAATCAGACTGTTCCATGAAGGCATTCCAGCATCTAGCCTAGTGTTGCTTTCATCGCAATCTTTCGCTTCAGGATTGGTTCAAATGCACTACCGCGTCCTCCGCCCTTGACGCTAGCGGCCTTGATTTAAAATACATGGTCGACACCCGAGCGGTCGCAACAATTTTCGATCATTCCTATTCCTCACTTTCAATAAAAATCCTAACGACATGCACCTTAACACTGTTTCCCCAATTGCCATTGTCAGCATTGCGCTTTGCTCCTTGATATCTTGCTCGGGTAATGGCGACCACACTCAGGAAACTTCAACAACAGAATCTACAGTTGCCAAAGCACCGAACGTGATCGGGAGAGAGGTGACCTATGAAGCTGATAGCATCACGATGAAGGGATACCTCGCCTACGACGCAAACGTAGAAGGCAAAAGACCTGGGGTGATCGTGGTGCACGAATGGTGGGGGCACAACGAGCACACCCGAAATGCAGCAGATAAATTGGCAGAAGAAGGTTACGTAGCCTTTGCCCTAGACATGTATGGCGACGGTAAAACTGCTGAACATCCAGAAGACGCTGGTGCATTTGCAGGGGCCGTAATGCAAAATTTTGACGGCGCCAAAGCGCGCTTCAACGCCGCGCTTCAAGTGCTTTTAGACGATGCACATTCCCATTCCGAGCAAGTAGCTGCCATCGGATATTGTTTTGGAGGGGGCGTTGTATTGAACATGGCAAGGCAAGGCGCTGACCTCGATGCAGTAGCTACCTTTCACGGCAGCATTGGTCCGATTGAACCAGCCCAGCCAGGCGTTGTAAATGCCCGGTTATTGGTGATGAACGGGGAGGACGATCCTTTCGTTTCGGCAGAAGCGATTACCAACTTCAAAGCAGAAATGGACAGCGCTGGTGTAGCATATGAATTCGTCAATTACCCAGGAGCGGTGCACGCCTTCACGAATCCAGCGGCGACGGAAAAGGGAAAGGAATTTGGACTCCCATTGGCCTACAATAAGGAAGCCGACGAAAAGAGCTGGGCCAAATTGCTAGCGTTTCTGGATGAAGTATTCTAACCCCTTCTCATTAAGGGCACGTTCTACCTGGCTTTCTCGTTTCAAAGTGAATGTACATGACCGTTAAGGTCTCCTAGACATGCGACATGCTGAGCACGCTCATATTTTCTTGCGCTTACGAGGAGCAACTTTGAGATATGAAAAGCTCCAAATGCACCCTGTCGTTCTTTGGTGCGGCAGGTACCGTTACCGGCTCAAAAACACTCGTGACCTTCAATGGAAAGCGCGTTCTTATTGACTGCGGCCTTTTCCAAGGCCTCAAGGCGCTTAGAACCCAAAACTGGCAAGACTTCCCAATTCCTCCGAAAGAGATCGATGAGGTCATCCTAACCCATGCTCACCTCGATCATTGCGGCTATTTACCCAAGTTGGTAAACCAAGGCTTTTCTGGTCCCATCCACTGTACGCAACCCACCGCAGACCTTGTAAAGATCATACTGGAAGACAGCGCCAAGATTCAAGAAGAAGAATCCGATAGGGCAAACCGACTCGGCTATACTTCGCATGCAGAGGCGAAGCCTTTGTACACTCTTCAGGACGTTCAAAATGTGCTTCCGCTCTTGGTTGGACACGAATACAGCGAATGGGTATTGATCAATCCCACTTTTAAGTTTCAACTGCACACCGCTGGTCACATCTTGGGTTCTGCCATGATTGAAATGGAAGTAGGAGAAAAAACCATCGTTTTTTCAGGCGACCTGGGCACTTCTGAACCGCTCTTACTGACTCCTCCAAAGCATTTGAAACGCGCGAACCTCTTGGTGCTTGAATCTACGTACGGAGATAGACTGCATCCTGAAACACCAGCCTACGACGATGTCAAGATAGCTGTGCTCTCAGCCGCCAAAAAGAACGGCACCCTGATCATTCCAACATTTGCCGTGGAGCGCGCACAAGAAATCATCTACCTCTTAACGCTCCTCAAAGCCAACGGAGACATCCCTGATCTTCCGGTATTCTTGGACAGTCCAATGGGCATAAATGCGACAAAAGTGTTTCTGAAGTATCCATCCTGGCATGCCATAGGCGAAAAGCGCTGTCAAGACATGTGCAACGGAATTCACCTTATAAAAGATGCCGCGCATTCACGTTCCGTTCAGGCAGACGACAGTCCAAAAATCGTCTTGGCAGGAAGCGGAATGATCACGGGTGGGCGCGTACTTCACTACTTGTACAAACACATCTCTAACCCTGAGAGCACCCTTCTACTCGCCGGCTTTCAAGCCGCAGGAACAAGGGGTAGGCAAATACAAGAAGGAGCGAATGAGATCAAATTCTTCGGGACTTGGCACCCGGTGCGGATGGAGGTGTTTCAAACAGCATCCCTCAGCGCGCACGCAGACCAAGCTGATTTGATCGACTGGACCGCTCAATTTGACAAGCACCTCACGAAGGTTTTGCTCAACCACGGTGAACCCATGGCCAGCCATACATTAGCCCTTCAAATTCAAGACAAATTGGGGATTTCAGCAGAAGTAGCTCAACCAAACACGATCTACAATTTGGAGTCGAATTAGTAAAATAAGGCAGGGGATAAATCCGTATCCTTGAAGGCTGAATTTCGCAGCAATCTAAGGCACTAAAAAGCCCACAGCCGAAATGAGATATTGATGAAAAAACGTGTATTTGTAACTGGCGCCAATGGAATGCTCGGAGCGAGCATTGTTCGAAACTTGATTAAAGACGGATACGAGGTACACGCGCTCATTTATCCAGGTAGCAACACATCCGTGATCGAAGGGGTGAACATGCAGATAAGCGAAGGAGACTTATGCGCTGACCTACCGCTAGATGAATGGTTAAAAAATTGTGATTACATCATTAACGCAGCCGCAGTAACTTCCATCTGGCCAAGGCGAGAAAAGCGGGTTTGGGACGTCAACTATGATGCTGCATTGAAACTCGCTGAAGCGGGGACAAGAGCGGGAATCAAACGCTTTATACACATCGGCACCGCCAACTCTTTCGATGCTGGCACGCAAGCCCATCCAGGCGTTGAAAAAGGCACCTACCAATCAGCGAAGTATAGGATCGACTACATGGACTCAAAGCATGCCGTCCAAACAGAGCTCCTAAGAAAATTCAAGGACGAAGGCTTCCCTGTTGTGATTGTAAATCCAACCTTCATGCTTGGACCATTTGATTCCGGCCCCTCCTCAGGCAAATTGATTTTGAACGCCTTGGAAGGAAATGTTCCTGGATACTCTGAAGGAGGTAGGAACTTCGTTTTTTCGAAAGATGTGGCGCGCGCCGTGGTCAATGCCATTGACTTGGGCCGCCTCGGAGAGTGCTATTTAGCTGCTGGCGAAAACCTTTCGTACAAAGAATTTTTCACCCTTGTTTTTGAGCAGCTTGGTCAAAAAAAGAACCTCAAAAAAGTACCCCATTTCTTAGCGCTGATGGGCGGTGGAGCCCTCTCCATATGGTCTAGGATAACTGGAACTACTCCGAGACTTAGCTTCACCATGGCTCGCCTGAGTAGAGCTGGAAGCTATTATTCCAATGCCAAAGCGGTTGCTGAATTAAAGATGCCAGAAACACCCATTTCTACAGCAATTGACGAATGTGCAACATGGCTACGTAATAATGGTTACGTAAAATTGGGAAACGGCTTTGCGGGCAAGACGGTTATCATTACGGGTTCAACACAAGGAGTAGGAAAAAAGCTTGCCCATGCGTTGCTGTCGAGAGGAGCTAATGTCGTGCTCAACGGACGATCTAGAGCAAAAGCTGAACAGTTGGAATACGAATTTAGCTTTGCAAGAAACCGGGTAGTGTATGCCGCGGCAGACGTTTCTAAAGAGGAAGGAGCTCAACAGCTCATCGAAACAACGCTCCATTCGTTCGGAAGGATCGACGTTTTGATTAACAATGCAGGCATGTCATCGTATGGAGACCTTGAAGACAGCGCCCCGAAGGTGATTCATGAAGTGCTCGATTCAAATGCGACAGGATCCATGCTGGTAACGCATTTCGCCCTGCCACATTTGCGACAAACAAAAGGCAGCGTTCTCTTTATTTCGAGCCTCGCTGGACTTCATGGTCTAGGCGGTCACTCCATCTATTCGGCGGCTAAGATGTCGATGATTGGATTGGCCCAAAGTCTTCGCAAAGAAATGCAGCGGCATGATGTTTTTGTTGGCTATACATGCCTTGGTTTCACAGAAAATGACAGTGTAAAAAGAACATTAGCGCCGGATGGTAGATTGGAACCCGTTCCTTCCCGCCCAGGTATTCGCCCTGCCAGCCAGCAGTATGCGGTCAATAAAATCATCAAGCAACTCCAACGTAAAAAATTCAGGTCGGTACACACCTTTCCCGGGCGGCTCCTCTTCTTAGTAACGCGACTTTCTGAGGGTGTCACCATGTTCGCTATAAAGAAAGGCTATGATGCGGAACGCAGATTTTTGGAAAAGCTCAATCGGGAGCGACAAGAGACGGAATCCATCTCGATCTCCAAGAAGGAAGCTGAATCCGATAGATCATACCGAGAAGTACAGTTGTAATTCGTGCGCATTGAATAAGACGAAAAGCGTTTTCACGAATTGATTGCAGTCCCCTTTCAAGAACGTCACATATTTCGTCTGTACTGACCTCCAACTTCAAACAGTGAGTTGGTAATTTGTCCAAGCGAACAGTACTTACACACCTCGAGAAGCTCTTCAAACATGTTGCGGTTGTTAATAGCAGCCAACTGTAAGTCGCGTAACAATTTCTCTTGTCGATCCGCATAGGCTTCTTGCAGGTGATTCAGCATCTTGATTTGGTACTCCTTCTCTTCGGTTGTGGCACGGATCACCTCCTTCGGCAATACCGTAGGACTCCCCTTTGAACTCAAGAAGGTATTCACACCAATGATGGGGAATTCACCCGTATGCTTCAGGGTTTCATAGTACAGGCTCTCCTCTTGGATCTTACTGCGCTGGTACATAGTCTCCATTGCACCTAGCACTCCACCTCTTTCGGTGATGCGGTCGAATTCGGTCAGTACTGCTTCTTCAACCAATTCTGTCAATTCTTCGATGATAAATGATCCCTGCAATGGGTTTTCATTCTTTGCCAAGCCCAGCTCCTTATTGATGATCAATTGAATCGCCATTGCACGACGCACACTTTCTTCTGTCGGGGTAGTAATGGCCTCGTCATATGCATTGGTGTGCAAAGAATTGCAATTATCATAGATGGCATACAATGCCTGAAGGGTCGTTCTGATGTCGTTGAAGTCGATCTCTTGTGCGTGCAAACTTCGACCGCTCGTCTGGATGTGGTATTTCAACATTTGCGCACGGGCATTCGCGCCGTACTTGTTCTTCATAGCCTTGGCCCAAAGTCTTCGGGCGACTCGTCCAATAACCGCATACTCTGGGTCGATGCCATTGCTGAAGAAGAAGCTGAGGTTGGGACCAAACGCGTTGATGTCCATTCCTCTACTCAGGTAGTACTCGACATAGGTAAATCCATTTGCCAGGGTGAAAGCCAACTGGGTAATTGGATTTGCTCCAGCCTCGGCGATGTGGTAGCCACTGATCGAAACCGAATAGAAGTTCCTCACTTTGTGATCGATGAAGCTCTCCTGCACATCCCCCATCAACCGAAGGGCAAACTCAGTGCTGAAGATGCACGTGTTCTGGGCTTGATCTTCCTTAAGAATATCGGCTTGAACGGTTCCGCGCACTACGCTCATCGTTTCCGTTTTAATCTTCTGGTAGGCATCTTTGTCAAGCACCTGGTCGCCCGTAACTCCAAGCAGCATCAGCCCTAGGCCGTCATTCCCTTCGGGCAAGTCACCTTGGTACTTTGGTCGCTCAAGTCCTTTGTCTTCCCAAAGTTCCTTGAGTCTCGCCTCAACCTTCTTCTCTAGCCCATTGGCCACGATGAATTTTTCACATGCTTGATCGATTGCCGCATTCATAAAGAAACCGAGCAGCATCGGAGCTGGACCATTGATGGTCATCGACACCGACGTCTTAGGATCCGATAAGTCGAACCCAGAGTAGAGCTTCTTGGCGTCGTCGAGGCAGCAAATGCTCACTCCTGAATTGCCTACTTTTCCGTAGATGTCTGGGCGATGATCAGGGTCATTTCCGTAGAGGGTAACCGAGTCAAACGCTGTACTCAACCTTTTGGCAGGCATTCCCAAACTCACATAGTGAAAGCGGCGATTGGTGCGCTCCGGCCCACCTTCTCCAGCGAACATCCGCGTAGGATCCTCGCCTTCTCGCTTGAAGGGAAACAAGCCAGCGGTATATGGAAATTGACCCGGCACGTTTTCTTGCAAGCTCCAGCGAAGAATATCTCCCCAACTTCTGTACTTGGGCGTCGAGATCTTGGGTATCTGCGAATGGCTCAAGCTCTCTGAATGAGTCCTGATCTTGATCTCCTTGTCGCGCACGTTAAACGAATAGAACTCATCTTTATACCGCTGCATTTGCGCAGAGAAGTCTTGCAACAGGTCCCAATTGTGGGGGTCCAAATCCTTCTTGATCTGCTCCAGCTTCTCTTCAATGGCAGATACAAGCCCCTTCCCCTTATCATCGCTCCCGATCTCCTCAATGGTTCGGGTCAAGGCGTAAAGCTTATCCGCTATCTCGCTTTGCTCTGTAACCCACTTGTCGTAGGCGCGGTTGTTCTCAGAAATCTCACTGAGGTAACGTGTTCGAGCTGGAGGAATGATGAAAATCTTCTCACTCATTTCATCGGTAATCTCGAAGGTTGATTGGAGCTCTGTAGCGCCTGCTTTTTCAACCATCAGGTCCATGATCGCCTTATAGAGCGTATTCATGCCCGGGTCATTGAATTGACTCGCTATGGTACCGTATACTGGAATATCGTCCACCTTAGCATCCCACAGTTGGTGATTGCGTTGGTATTGTTTCTTGACATCTCGCACAGCATCCAGGGCTCCCCGCTTGTCGAACTTATTCACGGCAACGATGTCTGCGAAATCGAGCATATCGATCTTTTCCAATTGAGTTGCAGCTCCGAACTCTGGCGTCATTACGTACAGACTCGCATCGCTGTGGTCGAGGATTTCGGTATCGCTCTGGCCAATGCCCGAAGTTTCAAGAATGATCAGGTCAAACTGGGCGGCTTTGAGAATGCTGAGTGCTTCTTTTACATGCTTACTCAGTGCCAGGTTGCTTTGTCGAGTAGCCAGTGAACGCATATAGACCCGGTCATTCCGAATGGCATTCATACGAATACGGTCACCCAAAAGCGCTCCCCCTGTCTTCCGCTTAGAGGGATCTACAGAAACAATGGCAAGTGTCTTATCCTTGAAGTCAATTAAAAAACGACGAACGAGTTCATCTACAAGTGAGCTTTTTCCAGCTCCACCCGTTCCGGTGATACCCAAAATCGGAACCTTACTCTTTTCCGCCAGTTGATGGATCTTAACGAGTTCATCCTTGAATCCGTCCGGGTTGTTCTCTGCCGCAGAAATAAGTCGTGCAATCGAACCCCGATCCTTGGTGGACAGGTGTGAAACTTCTCCGTTCAAATGAACTCCAGTGGCGAAATCACATTGTTCGAGCATGTCATTGATCATGCCTTGCAAACCCATGGAACGACCATCGTCAGGATGATAAATCCTAGAAATTCCATATGTGTGCAACTCCTTTATCTCTTCCGGCAAAATGGTACCGCCACCACCGCCAAATATTTTCACGTGTCCTGCTCCTTTTTCCTTGAGGAGGTCGTGCATGTATTTGAAGTACTCCATGTGACCTCCCTGGTAACTCGTCATAGCGATCGCTTGAGCATCTTCTTGGATGGCACAATTCACCACTTCCTCCACGCTTCGATCATGTCCGAGGTGGATTACTTCGGCCCCCGTGCTTTGAATGATGCGACGCATGATATTGATCGCGGCATCGTGACCATCAAACAGGGAGGCTGCGGTTACGATGCGGATTTTATTCTTGGGTTGATAAGGAGCTACCTGCTGCATAGGAAGTACTGATTTTGCGGTCTGCAAAAGTAACAAACCGAAAGGGTTGATGGGTGTTTAGAAAACGGGAAACACCCGCGCACTTTGGCATGAAAGCCTTCTAGCTGCGTCCTACTTTGCTTTGGGCACGAGCTGTGCACCTCCTTTGCCGTTGGACTGCACTCGGGGTGTTCCTTTATCTCCCGAACCTGCAGGCTTGGAGGACCCTTCCTGATTAGACGAAGGCGCACCCTGGCCTGAAGCCTTGGAAGAAGAGCCGCCATTCTCCGACTTATCCTCTATTCTCCGCAAGCGTTCACGTTTTTGCATACCGTCTTCGTCTCCCATTGGCCTGGATCTGTCTCCGCCTCTGGCTGGAGATTGTTGCAAAATGTATTGGTAGTGATAGTGAAAGCTCTTTCCATGTTTGTGGGTCGAAACATTGGAGGATTTTACATCATACCCATCCGTCCGATAATTCTCAATGATCCTGATCAACTTGGTTTTTGCCGTGATGATGTCATCGAACTCTTCGGTTTCAATGGTCTGTTTCACCTCCATGATGTGAATAGCAGCAGTATTTTCTTCAGAACGCTCAGAGTAATCGATGAACATGGTCTGCGCTTGCAGTGCTGAACTGAACAGAAGGGTGGTAATTAAAAATGAAATCGTCTTCATAGTAGTTCAAATAAGAGTGGAAAGATAAACAGACTTAAGGCTTGCAGCCTTGTCAACTTCAATTCACTTTTGGGTTTTCCGAAAACAAACCATATCGACCTTCAACACCGCGGTATGTGTTGACTTGCAAATACTCCACGGTAAAAGAATCGCGTTGAGGGTTCCATATGTACGTGTTCAGCCTGCCGCCAACCCTGTAACCGGGTAGATCCCGGATATCTCCACCAAGGAGAACGTACTGGGAAGGAGCGGCTTGCCGAAAATTTTTGAGGTAAGCAGACCGCCATGTTTTTCTACCGTCACTGGAGGTCCATTCGTAAACGAGTTGTGCATCGCCCACCGCCCCTCCAGAGAAAGCGGCGTTCACACATAGGTAGTGATATCCATCCCTGTCTGAAATATCTACGGTTAGTGAATGTCCGTAGTCCTTGCCTCCAAAGCTTTCTGCTGCCGAATGAATACCCAAGTGCATGGCACTGGAGCCCGCGTCTCTCCATAACAAGTGTGCGCTGGCGGTGTGATACGCTCGACCCGTAATAAAAGCCGGAAAATACCATTGGGCCGTAGCAAGGTACTCTGGCTTTGACGCCGGAGTCGTCACGATCAAGATTCCATCCACCGTAGCGGTATCGAGGTAATGACTCCACAATCCCGTCTTCCAAATCGGCTCGACCCATTCTACTTTCGAAAAATCCGCAATGCCCTCTTCTTGCAAAAAGGCGACGACATCGGGCCGCAAATCCATCAGCAAACGGATCTTCTTTCCATGAAGGTCAGGATGAATTTCACTCTCCACCTCCGACAAATAACGCAGCGGGTCTTGGTATTCAGTCCGCAAGTTTGTTCCAACGTGTTGACGCACAGAAAAGAGTTCAAAGGTGCCGAACAAGAGCACGAATACGGCCATGAATTTCACTGATTCACGGTGAAAGGCTTGTCCAAAACTGGCGACCAAAAGCAAGAGAAAGGGCAGGATAAAGAACATGCTTGCGTAGTGCATCAAAGCGCTAACTCGATGAGAATAAACGAAGACCATTAAAAAAGGGATCAACCACATGCCCAGCAACATGGAGCGCTTCATCCAATCCTTCCGGCTCCACTTCCATTTGAAGATCGCTAATAACAACATCAGCATAGCCAGTCCGCCAATGACCCACGAATGGTTAAAGCTCATGGCGATCAAACGCTCCCAGAAATCTGGACTAGGGGGTTGAAGCCAGTCTCCAACGCCGCCAAGAGACAGATGATACAAGGTGATGTTCAAGTGTGGGATCCAAACCAAGGCTGCCAATAAACCGCCCATCACCAACCATTTTCGTTGGTGTTTCTCCGCTTGAAAGATGCTGAGCATTCCGCTCACCACCAAGACTTGAAGCAGGGCCATGTAATGGGTGTATCCACACAGCGCCGCTGCTCCTGCAAAGCACAACAGATCTCGAAGTTTGTTAGTCCGCAGATAGTTCAAGAGAAACCAAGTGGCCCCCAAGACAAACAGCATCCCAAAGGCATATGGCCTAGCCCATTGACTGAAAATCACCCCGTACTGCAGGACCGCCATAAAGGAAGCCGCCAGCCATCCTACGCGCCCTGAAAATAGGGCTTTGCCGACACCGTAAAGCAGCCAAACAGTTGCAATACCACTGAGGATGAATGGAAGCTTTACCACGCCCGGATGATATCCAAATGCGCCTGTCCACGCCCAAAGGAACCATTGTACAAATCCAGGGTGACCATCGACTCGTACGCCTTGGTCGATCAAGTCAGCAAAAGAATCGAAGCGGGTTCTGAGCAGGGCGCTGATCTCATCGTGGTGAAAATCCATCCAAGGGAAACCATAGAAACGCACTCCCGCAGCAAATGCCAGCACTATGAGTAGAAAGAGGTTTGAAGAGGGTATCTTCACCTGGTCATGTTTTGGTCGCCTTCATGTATATGGACTGGTAATCATCGTTGCGAGGCGGAAATGCCGGGTAACGCTCTAAAAGCTTGCCCTCATCTACGCGCTCAAAACGGTTAAATCCAGCTTGTGTCAAGGTCCATTCGAGCAAGCCTTGATCAAACAGATTGCGGTGTTCTAGCTCCTGGTGGAACATGTCGTTCATGAAATGTTGATTCGGCAAACCCTTCAATCCCCAATGCGGCAGGCGCTTCTTTCTATCCGCGACCATGTCATCATTGCCCTGCTCAACGTAGGACCTGGCTACTTTCTCCATGTCTGGAGTCGACAACCAAATCTCACCACCCATGCTCAGGCAGCGGTGGCACTCTTTCAACAAGGGGATGAGCTCGTCTTCGATGGTCAAGTGCTCAATCACGTGTTGACTCACGATCACCTCGAACTGATCGTCAGCGAATGGCAGTGAGCCTCTAGCGATGTCTAGGTTCACATCGCTCTCGAAAAGGTCAACATTCAACCACCCTTTCAAGTGTCGATCTCCGCACCCTAAATGAAACTTGGTCAAGTCCGTTTCGAATTGTTTGGGAGCTCCTATCCGGCACTTCCACCGCTTGAATTCGTAGTTTAACGAACGCGCCAATTCGTATTGACGTATGGACAATCTTGCCTTCAGAAATGCTTTCATGTTTCGCGCTCGGATTAAGGGCAAATGTAGCCATTCGAACTTCCTGAAACGCACTATCTGTGTGACTTTTGTCACGGTTTCCTTGTCAATATCAATGCTGAGTAAGGTCATGTTTTAGGCTATGCTCGACTTCTACTTTCGAAGTGTAATAAAAAGCCAAATCAAGGACTCATGAAAAAAGATATCGTCATACTAGGAGCCGGAACCGCAGGAACCATGATGGCAATCACTTGCGCAGGGCACTAGCCGATGACTGGTCTATCACCGTGATCGACCAACGCACCGAACACCATTACCAACCTGGGTATCTCTTCGTTCCATTTGGTGTCTACGAACCAGAAGACATCGTTAAACCCATCGAAAAATTCATTCCTAATGGTGTGGATTTGGTGTTGGGAGAGATCGACCGCATATATCCAGAGCACGACAAGGTCGTCATGGGAGATGGTAAAGAATACAACTATGATATTCTCATCATCGCCACTGGAACCGACATCGCCCCTGAAGAAATTGAAGGCATGACGGGACCGCATTGGCACAAGGATGTATTTGACTTCTATACCCTAGAAGGAGCGGTAGCTTTACGCGATAAGCTCAGGACATGGGAAGGCGGAAAGATGGTGATCAACATTGCCGAAATGCCTATCAAATGCCCGGTTGCCCCTCTCGAGCTCGCGTTCTTAGCCGACGCTTATTTCGAGCACCGCGGCATGCGTGATAAAGTTGAACTGGTATTCGCCACTCCGATGAGCGGTGCGTTCACCAAGCCTAAAGCAACTGAAAAACTCGACTACTTGTTGAAGGAAAAGAACATTCAAATCGTACCCGACTTCAACATTATGTCTGTTGACGGCGAAAACAAGACCATCAAAGATTACGCCGGGGAGGAGATCAGCTACGACATCCTCGTATCTGTTCCGACGAACAAGGGAAGCGATTAATGGAACGTTCTGGAATGGGAGACGAATTGAACTATGTTCCTACCGACCGAGCAACGTTGCAGACCAAAGTGAAAGAAAACATCTTCGCGATTGGAGATGCCACCAACATTCCAGCATCAAAGGCGGGATCCGTAGCTCACTTCGAAGGAGAAATTCTTTTGGAAAATATCCTTCGCTACATTAAGGGTGAGGCGTTGAAAGAGGAATTTGATGGCCACGCCAACTGCTTCATCGAGACAGGCCACGGCAAGGCATTGTTGATCGACTTCAACTACACCCATGAGCCGGTCACTGGAACCTTCCCCTTCCCTGGAGTTGGTCCCTTGAGTCTCCTCAAAGAAAGCCGCATGAACCACATGGGAAAAATGGCCTTCAAATGGATTTACTGGAACATGCTGATCACAGGCAGACACTTGCCTTTCGTATCAGCGCAAATGACGGAGGCCGGAAAGGTCTTTGACGAATAGCTCTCAACAGAATAACAACAGAAACCAAACACAATCAACATATCATGGAAAAGACAATGGCAGAAACGGCAATCCGAGTGAGCGAAGAAGGTTACTTGGAAGATTTCACTCAATGGTCTCCAGAAGTTGGAGCTGAAATCGCCGCGGAAGAAGGAATTACGATGACAGACGAACACTGGAAGGTGATCGACTACATCCAAGACCAATACAAAAACGAAGTACCACTCACCATCCGAAAGGTTGGAAAAAGCGGAGTCATCGATATCAAAGAATTCTATGCACTCTTCCCTGGTGGACCATTAAAGAAGGCGAGTAGAATCTCTGGGATTCCAAAGCCAGTTAGCTGTATTTAATCGAATAAAACAAGAAATCATGGAAGTATTAAAGCCCGTACCAGAAGAAAAGACCAAAAAAGAAGCGAAGCTCAAGAAGGTGATGATCATCGTTTCCAAAGCAACCTTAGAAAACGTTTACGCCAGCTTCATCCTTGCAAATGGCGCACGAATGGAAGGCATTGAATCCGAATTGTTTTTCACTTTCTTCGGACTTGAAGCCATTACCAAATCGAAACTCGAGCACTTGCATGTAGCAACAGTGGGCAATCCAGCCATGCACATCCCGACCATGTTGGGTGGACTGCCAGGCATGGAAGCATTTGCTACCACAATGATGAAAAAGGAAATGGAGAAACTCGACATCCCACCCGTGGATGAGTTTCTTGAAATTCTCTCTGCTTCAGGAGTGAAAATGTGGGCCTGTAAACTGGCCATGGACATGTTCCACTTGGAGAAGAAAGACCTGATAGACGATTTGGAAGGCGTGTTGACCGTTGGAGATTTTTACAACCGAGCGCACGGTGAAGGCACCCACCTCATGTTCATATAGAGCACAGAACATGGTAGAACGATCGAACGACCTGTGGATCACTCCACGGGTCGTTCGTATTTAAATTCGTTTGGTTTCTAGGTAGTTATTCCGATCTGGAGAAGACCGAGAGAGTAAGTCGCCAAGAAAACCCGCGACAAAAAGCTGTACCCCTACAATCATGGTCGTCAGCGCCAGGTAAAACCAAGGTCGATCGGTGATCAGTGGCACCTTGATTTTCAAGTTCAGATAAAAAAGTTTCTCAACTCCTAAGTAAGCCGTCAAGAGAAAACCTATCAGAAACATGAGCGTACCGATCAATCCGAAGAGGTGCATCGGCTTCTTACCAAACCGCCCCATGAACATGATGCTCAATAAGTCAAGCGGGCCATTGATGAAGCGGATCAAGCCGAACTTGGTCGTTCCGTACTTCCGCTCCTGGTGCTGCACCACTTTTTCGCCAATCTTGTTGTAGCCGGCCCATTTCGCGATGACCGGAATGTATCGATGCATCTCACCGTACACCTCAATCGACTTGATCACGTCCTGTTTGTAGGCCTTCAGCCCACAATTAAAATCGTGCAAGTGAATGCCGCTCATGCGCCTAGTGGCCCAATTGTAGAGCTTAGTGGGTATGGTCTTAGAAATGGGGTCGTAGCGCTTCTTTTTCCAACCAGAGACCAGGTCAAAGCCACCATCGGTTATCATTTGGTAGAGTCCGGGGATTTCTTCTGGACTGTCTTGCAGGTCCGCGTCCATGGTAACAATCACTTCTCCAGTGACTACCTCAAATCCAACATTGAGCGCCGCAGACTTGCCATAATTTCGTTTGAATTTGATGCCCCTAACGCCCGGATCCTGATCCGCAAGTCGTTCGATCACGTCCCAAGAGTCATCACGGCTGCCATCATCAATGAACCAAACTTCATAACGAAAATCGTTCTCCACCATGACCTTGCGGATCCATTCGTGCAATTCTGGAAGCGACTCCGCTTCATTCAGCAAGGGAATGACGATGGATATGTGGGGCTGATCACTCATTGTCGACAAATGTCGGAGGTTTTTGCTTTAGTACCGCCGCCACGATCAGTGCAATCATAAAACCGGATACGGTCTTTCGCCAGAAGTCCATCATGGCGAAGGAACCCAAGTCACGCTCTTTGATCAATTCCATCTGCTCGTCAAGGTTTAGGAACATAGACTCACCGGCCTCTTTTGTCAACTCAAGTACGCGCAGGTCATAGGTATTGGCAAATTCAACAAAGCTGCCGTCGATGATGCTTCCGAAGAGAAACACCAGCATGCCTGCCAAGGATGCATAGATGAAGGTGAACATCACCCCAACCTGAAAAGCCCTTCCAAACAAGATGAAGCCTTCCCCCTCTTCCATTTTATAGCGCTTGACCGCCTTGTACATAAAGATTGATGGAATGACCAAGCCCAGCATGCGCACCGATCCAAAAGGATGGATACGAATGGTCATGGCCTCTCGCAGGAATTCTTCATTGAAATCCACCAGGACAAATTCAGCGCCCATGGCGAAATACAAAACAAGAAACCACCCGAAATCGATGACACCTGCCAAACTACCGCCGTTTAAAATGCTTATGTATCGGTTCATACTGCCACTTTTCAAAAGGAGCACAAAGGTAATATTCGATCGAAGAGGGACACTTGTAAAACAGTCGTTGAATTGTACCTTTGCACCCTTAAGGGCAAGTCTTACGCGACCAGCTCCTGGTGAACTCCCCCAGGTCAGGAATGAAGCAAGGGTATCCGGTTGTAGCGGTGCGATGTAAGTAGCTTGCCCTTATTTTGTGCCCAATAGTCTGAGAATGTGGACGAAGGTGTTGAAAAGAAGCACCTTGCGTTCAGGAATACAGTTCTGGGGCTATCTACCTTCGGTAGATGTTTTTGCGCGGCTCCATTTTCTTTCTCAGCGTGCTCTTTTGGAGCCTAACTTCCCCTGCACAACTCGTTTTCAACAAGACGGAACACGACTTTGGCGCTATCTCGCAGCGCGCCTCTCAATTTGAACAAGACTTCATCTTTCGCAACACGGGTGATCAACCGACAAAAATCCTCTCGGTTCGTTCGGTACACCCATCGCTGAACTTCATTTTCACCCGGTCCGAAGTACTGGAAGGCGAATACGGATTCGTCAAGGTCAAAATTTACCCCGCCTCACTAGAAGGCCTCTTTCATGACGAGGTATACATCACCATGCAATACGGAGAGGAAGTGAAAAGTGAGGTCCTGTACCTCCGCGCCAACATTGACCGCTCAGGCAAATCTTCTGACGATCGCGCCTTTGAAGACGGTGCCATTAGCAATTCTGTAGAAGTTTCTCCTAGCGATATAGAAACCATGGAGGGCTTCATGGGAGGCGATCGCTTGAGTCAGGCTGAATCAGAGATATCTTATTTGAAGAAACAGGTGGAAATGAAGAGCGACCTTATCGCAAAATTGAGCGACGACCTCTTTAAAAAGCAGGAACAAGAACAGGAAAACTTTCAGCGCCTAGAGTCATTGGAGAAAACCTTGAAGGACAATCAAACTCAAGGCAACAGTGAAGCGCTCTCTCAACTGAAAGAACTCACGCAGCGGCTCTTAGATATGCGCTCGTCAGACAGCCTACTGCGCCGTGAGATAACCATCCAAGAAGCAGAGTACGATGCACTACGAGCCGAGGCCGACTCTGCACGTGCTTACGCGGAAAACCTTAGCCAGCAGTTGCAAGACCGTTTTGAAAGTGAAGCGCGCGCCATGGAGAAGGCTGAGCAACTCGCCCGCGATCTGAAAGTGAAAGAAGCTACAGAAAAACAGCAACAAGCGAAGATTGATTCGCTCAGTCAAATCCTTGCGCTCGCAGGTGATGACGTGGCTATTTCAGAGGAAATCAATCGATTGAAATCGGAGCTCAACCTGAAAAGAAAAGAGCAAGCCTTGCAAGAAGAGCATGCCAACCAGCAGAATGCGCGGATCCAAGCTCTCAAGCGGGGAAAACGAGTATTTCAAGCAAAATGCAGATAGCCTGCAAGCTTTTGCAGAAAGCAGTGCCGATGAAAATGAGAAATTACAAGCGCGACTCGATGCCAGTAACAAGCGCATCGGTGATTTCGAGGAGATGATCGACAGCCTGCGCACGCAGACGGCAAACATTGACGTCACCGAGCAATCTTCAGTGGAGGAATTGGAGCGATTGCGCCAAGAGCTCGCTAATATTGAATCCCAAGACAAAGCATTGAAGCAGCAAATCGCTTCCAAAGAGAAGGAAATGAGCACGCTACAATTTGAGCGCGATGAGGCCAAAAAGAACATGGATGCGCTGAAAAAAACCACTACCAAGCAGCAAGAACACGCACAAAACCTTCTCCACCGCATCAACAGCCTGTCTACCAAGGAAAGCGAGGCCCAATTGGAAGTCAAGTCGCTCAGGATACAGCTCAAGCAAAGCGAGTATAGAGAAGACAGCACGCGGCAATCTGTCAATGACTTGGTAGAAAAAATCAGCCAAGGAGAGGCGTCGATTGAATCGCTTTCTCAAGAAATCAATACCAAGGAAAGTGAGCTCCTATCGATGCGTCAAGACAAGCGTAAAACGGAACAACTCCTGCGCGATGCACAGCAGGAATTGACAACGGATGATGCCTTGATCGATTCCCTGACCCAAGCACTCTCTCAAAAGAGCGATGGCACTTCCATGCTGCAAAACGACATTGTAAACCTGCAAAAGCAAGTCCTCTCTTCCAAAAACCGAGAAGAAGACTACAAAGACAGAGCGAACGAACTCGAGGTTAGACTTGAAAATGCCCACATGAGCAACGATTTGACCTTCCAAGAATTGAAAGGCGATGTGAATGCGATGCGCGAGGAACGAGATGAGTACAAAGACAGATATAAAGACGCCCAGAAAGAGATCGAACGCCTGCAAGCAGAGTTGATGGAAAGCAAGAGAAACGAGGAAAGCGCCCTGGCCTTTGCCAACGAAATGCAAACCGGAAAAAACACTTTGACTGCAAAAACAGGATCAAAAGCCACCATCTTCTACAGCGTAAATGTCTTGACGAGCGATCGTCCCGTCGACATCGCTGCTCGATTCAAAGGAGAAGCCGTTCGGGAGTACATGGAAGGAAGTAACTATCGCTATGCGATGGGTGAGCACGCCACTTTGAAAGAAGCGATCCAACAAAAGGAAGTGCTCAAAGCAAAAGGATATGACCTAGCCTTCATTGTGGCGTTCAAGAACGGGCAGCGAATCTCACTAAAAGAGGCGATGGAAGCAGCCCAACGATGAAGTCTGCCGCACTCACTTTTCACACCACCTTTACATTTGTCGAAAGAATAACACAGCATGGAATACAAAAGACTAGGTAAATCCGGCGTTCAAGTCAGCGCGCTCTCCTTTGGGTCGTGGGTAACCTTCGGAAATCAAGTGGAAAGTGGCGTCGCACGCGAATGCATGCATTACGCCTACGACAACGGCATCAACTTCTTCGACAACGCCGAGGTCTATGCTCAAGGTAAATCTGAAGAGGTCATGGGCAAGATCATCTCAGAAGCGGGTTGGTCGAGAGACAGCTACCTCGTTTCATCTAAGGTATTCTGGGGAGGCGAAAAGCCCAATCAGTCTGGATTGAGTCGTAAGCACGTCATGGAAGCCTGTCATGCTGCCTTAAAACGTCTGCGAGTGGATTACCTAGACCTATACTTCTGTCATCGACCAGATAAGAACGCTCCGATGGAAGAAACCGTATGGGCCATGCACAATCTGATCCAACAAGGCAAAGTGCTGTATTGGGGCACCAGCGAATGGAGTGCACAAGAGGTGCAAGAGGCAATGATGGTGGCTCGAGAAAACCACCTCATTGGTCCGACCATGGAACAGCCGCAGTACAACATGTTGGTGCGCAAGAAGGTAGAAGTGGAATTCAACAAATTATTCCGCGACTATGGATATGGAACAACTATCTGGTCTCCCCTCGCAAGCGGAATCCTGACCGGTAAGTACAACAAGGGCATACCGAAAGGTTCACGACTCACCCTTGAAGAGCTCACATGGCTGCGCGAGAAATTGCTCAACGATGCAAACATTGCCAAGGTAGTAGCGTTGAATTCACTCGCATCGGATCTAAGTACCACCCCTGCCAATCTGGCGATTGCCTGGTGCCTGAAGAATCCGTACGTAAGCACGGTCATCACAGGAGCGACCAAGCTCTATCAACTCAAGCAAAACCTAGGATCGTTGGATGTAGTAGAAAAGCTAACCGATGAGGTCATGGATCGGATCGAAGGCATTCTCGACAACAAGCCAACCATGCCGGCCTATTGATGTCCAGATGAGCACAAAGTCGAGAACGGATGAAGCATATGCATTCCCATCTGTCGATCAGGCCGATGAACAGGGTTTCCTCGCTTATGGCGGGGATCTTTCTCCGGAAAGGCTGATCAGCGCTTATGAATCAGGCATCTTTCCGTGGTATGAAGAAGGCCAACCCATATTGTGGTGGAGTCCTCCGCAACGCATGGTACTCTATCCCGACGGCTTTCGGATCTCGCGTTCGCTGAAACAAACCCTTCGGTCTGGGAAATTTGAACTTCGGATAGATACCGCCTTTGAGCAAGTAATCGAAGCTTGCGCCATCATTGAGCGCGATGGCCAAACGGGTACCTGGATCACCCCAGAAATGACACAAGCGTACAAACACCTCCACGATTTAGGGTTTGCACACAGTTTCGAAAGCTATGTAGACAACGAGCTCGTAGGTGGATTATACGGGGTCTCATTGGGACAAACTTTTTTCGGAGAATCGATGTTCAGCCGAATCAGCGATGCGAGCAAGGTGGCATTCGCCGCGTTGGTGTCCTTTGCAAAGACGAAAGGTTTTGCCTTCATCGATTGTCAATTGTACACTGAACACCTGGCCTCACTCGGAGCTGTAGAGATACCCAGGGAACAATTTCAGCATGAACTTAAGTCGGCACTCGCGGCTGAAGACCTCACTGGTAAATGGACGTCTTATGCCTGAATCGATTCCCAACGCATTCATAGCGCCACTGACAGCCCACTTTGGCGTAGAAACGGCTACGCAAGTTTTAAAGGCATTGGAAGACGAGCCCAGTGTCTCCATTCGACTCAATCCGAGAAAATCAGCCTGTGCATTTACCTCGAAACGCATGGTCCCGTGGACGGATCATGGCTATCTTTTGGATGCTCGACCGAACTATGCACTTGACCCTTGTTTCCATGGAGGAGGCTATTACGTGCAAGACTCCTCGAGCATGATACTCGAACGCGTTCTTAAAGCATGCGCGCCACCGAGACAAGGCACCTATCTCGACGCATGTGCTGCACCGGGTGGTAAATCGACCATTCTACTAGACTACCTCAACGGTGAGGGCTTCCTCGTCGCCAATGAAGTGGATGGAAAGCGAAACGCCGTGTTGCGAGAGAATCTTCTAAAATGGGGACACCTCAACCATGGCATAACTTCCATTTCCACCGAACGATTCAAAGAATCGTATGCGCGTTTCGATGTGATCCTCGTCGACGCACCTTGTTCGGGTGAAGGCATGTTCAGGAAGGATGCATTTGCACGTAAACAATGGTCTGAAGATTTAGTGCGCAGCTGCACGCGTACCCAGCGTTCGATTTTGGAAGACCTCACGCCTGTTTTAAAAGAAGGTGGACTGCTTTTGTATGCCACTTGCACGATGAATCAAAAGGAGAACGAAGAACAGATCTTAGCGCTTCTCGATACAGGAAATTTTGAACTCGCCAATCCGGACCTTTCCAATCTAAAAGATTTTGTCCTGCCCGCCGTGCACGCCGATGCGATCATCGGACATTACTTGCTACCCGGGATTTCTACCGGTGAGGGCTTGTTCATCGCCGCATTGAAGAAAAAGGAGGGTGCCGAATCGGTGATGTCCTCTTCTATTGCGCAAAGGCTCCAGCCTGCAGACCCCGCCTTTGAGCGTGCGTTTCCCACTCTGACCCCACTTGCGCTTGACTTTTGGGAATGGAAGGATGAATATTACGGAATACAGAATGCAGCGTACGCACCCGAACTGTTCTATAAGCGACTCGGTCTTCCGTGCTATCAGATCAAAGGGAACGACGTCATTCCACTCCATGGATTGGCCATGATGGAGAGCGAGATAGAACACCTTGCTGTAGATCATGAAAATGCATTGCGCTACTTGAGAAAAGAAAGCATTTATTTGCCGCACGAAATGCCAAAGGGATGGTACCTGATCAGTTACGAAGGGATCAAACTTGGCTGGCTGAAGGCAATTGGAACACGTACAAACAATTATTACCCCAACGGGTTAAGACTGAGAATTTAGATCATGGCAGAAGTAACAATCATCCTAGACGATAAAGAACACACGATCCAAGTAGGCTCTGAAACGGTTCTTGAAGCAGCTTTAAAGGCAGGAGTCGACGCTCCATTCTCTTGTAGAAGTGCAATTTGTTCTACTTGCATGGCTCAACTGGTAGAAGGCAAAGTGGAAATGGAAATGAACCACGTCTTGACCGACGAGGAGTTGGAAGAAGGCTTCATCGTCACATGTCAGTCTCATCCGACTACCGACAAGGTCAAGATCTCGTACGACTACTGATTCCTTCTCAGGTTCCGAACGGAAACTTTAATCCGTGGTATTCCTTCAATTCAGAGCGAATGGACCCCACGCGTATTTGAGACTCGATGTAGATCGGAATCAGGTTGCGGTCCTTGGTCACCCAAACCTTCATGCGCTCTCCAGCTTTAAAGATTGTCCCTTCCACGAGGAGCGGGGCGAAAACATAACACTCCACCTCACCCAAGTCGTCGTGATCATAGGTTTCTGTTCCTAAGAATCTGATGTACAAGTCGAAAATCTCTTGGTCAATGACCATCCGAATCGGAATCTTTTCACCGATCTCCTTGTGCGCGAAATCGATGTCGCGCGCTGCGTAGACAAGGCTCAAGACATCAAAACTGTTGGGCAAAATATCAAACGTATCGAGCTGGATCGGATTCTCTTTCACCTTCAGCACGCTGTAAATAACGCTGTCTCGATAATTGTAAATGTTATCCTCGTAGAAGTAAAAGCCTCCTTCACTCACGTCGCGTTTGAAGCGAAAGGGATGTAAATCATTTCTACTCGCATAGGATTCATAGGTATCTCTTACCTGGAAAAACCAATCGTAGCGCGAATAAGTTGTTCCGTAGCCTTTGAAGCGAAAACAATCCTTCCCCAAAAATGCATCGTCATGCACCGAAAAGGTTACCTCACCGGCCCCCACCCATACGCCCATTAAGTAATAATAGATACCATACCGCAACGACTCGCCAGCCTTGAATGGATGCGCTTGTCCCTTTACCGATAAGACAGCAAAAACGAGAAGGGTGCTGAGTAAAGCATGTCTCATGGCGCAAAAAAAAAGCGGGTGATCAACCCGCTTGTAAATTACTAAGAATCTTGTTTCTCCGGCTCTACCATGGCCGAG
Organism: uncultured Flavobacteriales bacterium; assembly: GCA_943788725.1. Taxonomy (GTDB): domain Bacteria; phylum Bacteroidota; class Bacteroidia; order Flavobacteriales_G; family Salibacteraceae; genus SHAN690. The sequence goes on from CALSRJ010000001.1 coordinate 824,504, forward strand.
ATCTTGAGGACTGTTTCCCCTGGATCTGTATTGGCGGTGATGGTGACCGTTTTCGATTGATTGCCTTGCTGGGTGCCAGGCTTGTATACCACTTCAATCTGTGCTGTTTCTCCAGGAGGGACTGGCTCTTTCGGATATTTAGGTACGGTACAACCGCATGAACCTTTTGCATCTTGGATGATCAAAGCATTGGGACCGGTATTCACAAACTTGAATATATGCTTGTTCTCTGAGTTCTGCTTGATGGTTCCAAAATCGTGCTCCATTTTTTCAAACGCCAGGGTGGTAGGCGGGCCGGCTGGCTTTGCAGGTTGTACCACTTCAGTATTGCCTGTAGCGGCATCGAAGGTCTTTGCTACCGTACTTGGAGCTTCAAACTGACCATCAGGGCGAGCCGACTCCACCAAAGCTGTATTTGCGCTCGGCGTCTCGATCACTCTGCCAGATCCACTGTTGGTGAACACGAAGTAGGTATTGATGAGCGTCAACGCAGCAACGCCATACAAAATGTAGTCTTTGATCTTATCGTTCATTTTCTGTTTGTTTAAATGCGAATGTAATGCTTGCTATCGAAGTCCTAATTCTTTCACTGTGCCTTCATTGATCGCTGTGAGCGCGGAGAGTACGTCATCGTCATAGGCCGCCAAGGCTTGATAGTAGGCTTCCCTTCCATAGACGTATCGAGCCAGTGGAATCTTAATGAATCGTTCTACCATTCCCACATTTGCTTCAATGTCTCCTTCTTCCACTTCTATACCTCGCTTGGTGATAAAGTGCTCCATGGACTTCAGCTGCTCTGCTCCCAAATGAAAATCTTGGATGAAGGCCACTACATTGCTCGATGCTTCGCGTATATGATCTCCTTCCTTTAATGCCATTTGGAGGGCGAAGCCATCAAACAGTCCACTTCGTCGCATGGCAACGATTAGTTCAGGGTAATGGGTGGTATCCTGTGGAACGAAGCGGTCAGGAACAATCCCACCTCCCCCGTACACTTTTCGTTTGGAAGGGGTGAAATAGATAAGGCTATCTGCAAGTTGGATCGAATCTGCGGACAACAATTCGCCGCTCCGATTCCGTTGACGAATCTCTTCACGATAGACATCTACGCCTTGCTCATACGGTCGCTGAATGCTGCGGCCAGTAGGGGTATAATAGCGCGAAATGGTCAATCGCATTGCTGAACCATCGCTGAACTCTACGGTGCGTTGCACCAATCCCTTTCCGTACGACCTGCGACCAATGATCAGTCCGCGATCTAGGTCTTGAATAGCTCCTGCGAGGATCTCACTCGCCGAAGCCGAATTCGCATCAATGAGCAAGTACAGCGCGCCATCTGTATACCTTCCTCCTGAATTGGCAAAGGTTTCACGCTTGTCTTGATGCAGTCCTTGGGTATATACGATCAACTTGCGATCCTCTAAAAATTCATCGGCGATCTTTATGGCCACGTTTAAGTACCCACCTCCATTTCCTCGAAGGTCGAGGATAAGGTTCCTTACTTTCTCTTTCTTCAATTCATCCAACCCATCCCGAAAATCCGAGAGGCTAGAAGCACTGAATCGCTCTAATTTGATGTATCCGGTACGATTATCAATCATGAAACTCGCCGGGACACTGCTCACTTCCACTTCACTTCTTTCGATGATGAGCGTGATGGCTCTCCGATCCGGATGGTTTCTGACGATGTCAAATTCCATTTCATCGCTCTCAGCCGCCTTGATCTTTCGCGAGACATTCCTAGACGAAATATCGCTGCCTGAAACGGTGTCTCCAGCAATGGCTATAACCTGATCTCCCATCATGATGCCCGATTTCTCCGCAGCACCTCCAGGAATCAACTCCAAGATGGTCATGGTATCATTGATCATGAGAAAGCGCACTCCAATGCCTTTGAACTTCCCTTTGAGAGGCTCATTCGCGCGATCGTAGGCATCTTTATCCAAGTAAACAGAATGCGGATCCAACTCCTCCAGCATTCTTCGCATTCCCTCCTCTACAATGGCTTTGGTTTCCACCTCGTCAACGTAGTTCTGATCTAGGTTTTTGAGGAACTTCTCCAGCTTTTCGATGTCCTTTTCAATCTCATTTTGAGCCCGTACGGATGCAGGTGAAAATGCAGCAAGCGCAAAGACAAGCAGCAAGGAGGTGGAAAGAAATCGAGAAATCATGCTTCCGAATTTACCGAAATAAGGGGTCGATAGGATGCCATTTAGAATTCAGTAACAAATCTGTTAGCGAAGATGAAGCTCCAACCGCGCTGGCAGATGATCGGAAAACCCTCCGTAAAAGGCCGAGCTTCCATAAAATCGATTAGGATACAACCGGTGGTAGCGCTTATTCTCGTACATCATCCAATCGTACCAAACGAAATCACCGCGTCGAGGATCCGCTGACCAACCGTTTAGATCCAGCAACCGTTGATTGACCAGAATCTGATCCAAAACACCCCACTCTCCTTTGTAAGCATAGCTCCCAGAGTCCAGCTCCAAATACCGCTCGTGTGCATTGACAAGGCAAGGATCACGCTTCGGATCCTCACACTTGCCTAGCAGACGGACACTCTCATCGTCAGGATGGTCATTCAAATCTCCCATTAAAATCACTGAAGACTCCGGGAATTCCAGAGAAAATGAATCGATCAAAGCAATGCAGGCACGAGAAGCGATCAATCGCTTTTCATTAGACGCCTCTTGTCCGCCATACCGCGAAGGCCAATGATTCACCAACACAAAAAACGGATCTCCGGTACGGTTCTCATGCAACACCGCCCAAAGAATGCCTCGTGTGGGATGTGATTTTCCTCCGAGTTTTATATGCCTCAATCCCGAATGAAGCAGGCCAAATTGAAGGGTGTCGTACATCAGTGCATTGTCAATCCCACGGCGGTCAGGCGAGTCAAAGTGGACAATGGCCAGGTGATGGGGTATGCCGTAGGTGGCCCTCAAGTCTTCGAGCACGGTGTGATTTTCAACTTCGCAAAGGCCAAGCAGTCCAGGGCTATCACCGTTAAAGCTAGAATCAAGGACTTTGGCCAGGTGCTTCAACTTCAAGCCATACCGCTCCGCTGTGTGATGCAATTTTCCGTTCGGTGTATAGTCTTGATCAGAGACGCCGGGAGCATCAATGGTATCGAACAAGTTCTCGGTATTGTAAAAGAGCACACGGATCACATCATCCTGGGCATAAAGCCATCCGGAGAGGAAAAAGAAGAGAAGAAGTGTGGTGCAACGCTTCATACAAGTTCACTAAAAACAAAAAAGGTGGCTTTAGGGCCACCTTTTCCAATTCGTTTCTGCGTTATTACTTCGCAGGTTGAGCTTCGGCAGCTCTCTTTTGGCGGTTGGTCGCTTTCTCATTCTGTCCCGTGGTAGCTTCGCCTTTATCTCCACATGCCTTCTTATCCGCAGGAGAACATGACTTTGCAGCCATACCAGCGCAACAACCCGATTTAGGGCTTGGAGCAGCCTTTACTGGAACAACGGAAGGAGCCTTTTCACTTGAGGAAGACTGTTCAACGGACTGTCCCACCGCCATGCTGCTCACAAAAACCGTAGCAGCGATCAATATCATCTTTTTCATTGTAATTACTTTAAGAGGTCAATGCCTTCGTTGGCAGAAATGATTTTTCCATTGTACTCCGCGGCGATGAATGCATCTGGGAACCCAAACGCGACCAACTCATTTTTGAGCGCTTTCGCTTCGTCGTAGCTATTAAATTCTCCAGTGAAGTAACGGGTCGCCCCATCGTCACCTTCCCTTTGGTCGATGCGACCTAAGCTCATCATCTTATCAAGGATGTCTGTTGGAATCTGACCTGCGTAGGCTCCTACTTGAACCTTGAATTTTACTTTTCCAAAGTTGGCCGAATTGGTCCCGTCGAGTGGCACAACATTACTCGCTGGTGTAGCTCCAACATCCTGAAGCAATGCTCTGTTGCCTTGCTTGAACGGAATTACGTGGGCTCCATCGTAGCCTTTCTGAAGCAAATCGACCTTGCGCTCTGCCGCCTGCTGGTACGACGTAAATGCACCAGAGTAGTAGCGGGTCAATCCATCTGCAGTCGTGATCACGAGGAGGTCATTCACGTCATCGAAAATGTCATTGGACAGCTTGTTCGCGAAGGCTCCGATTTGGATCCTGTAAACAGAAACATCACCGTACTGCTCATCTGGAGCCGTCGTAACGCTGCGCTCATCGATCGGACGATTGAGGGTGTATTCGTTCTTACTCAAGATCAATCGCTCAGGCGGTGGCAAGGTCTTGTTCTTCTGAATGGCCTCGGTCACGCTCATGCCCAAGGTTTCTCGGGAAATCATATCCTGCTCGATGGTAGAAACACGCGAAGTTTGGCCTTCAGCACTCGTCTCCAATACGTCAGATGTCACAATACCACTTGTCTCTAGGTCAATCTTACGTTGCAAGGCGTCGGGCATGTTCTCAAAATTGCCAACCTCAATGATAGTCTTGCCATTTTCTTCTCGTGTAGTAACGTCAGGCATGCTGAGCAGCACATTCGCCAAGCTATCATCCACACCCTCTTCAAACTCACCGATCTTAACACTGAATTTCTTCTTTGGACGAATGGTCTTTCGTTCCACGGTTTCTTGAGAATAGCTGGTATTGGTGTATTGGGAGTACATTCCGCTCTCATCGGTATACTCGAGGAACATCTGTTCGATCAGCTCATCCGTAAGCGCAATACCGTTCGTATCTACCACAGCTCCCTCAGGAGAGTTCAATTCTAAGTCTAGGTAATCTGCAATTCCGTCTGCATCACTATCCAAAGGACAACCCGCTGCATCCACCTCTACGCCGATTGGCGTCGATGGACAAAGGTCTTCCATATCCGGAATGCTATCCAAGTCGGAATCGGCCATATCTCCACCCGAGAAATCAGGAACTTCCTCATGCGGAACGGGCGTCAGGTCGTAGGTCAATCGCATGAATGTATGGAGAAACTTGTCGGACCTTGTATTTCCTTGACGTACGCCCCTAGAGTCTTCCGTAACCCCATCGATGTAATCGGTAAACGTCCAGTGGTATTCCATTCCCATTTGGAAGCTCGTCTTCTTGTTCATGATGAGGTTGAAACCAACCCCTACCGGTATGGCAAAGGCCCGTTCTGGATAATTCCCCAATCCATCGGCGTTGAGCGCCCGAATGTCCGATTCATAGTGATAATCACGCGTAATTACAATCGCCGTTTCGAGGTATTCCTTAGCCTCAGGCAAATTGCGAATCGTACCATCAGACCAATAGAAATAAGGATTTCCGTAAGCGTCGATCAAATCGGTCTTAGAGAGAAATTCAAATGCCTCAAATCCGACGGAAACAAAAGGTTCCAACGAATGGTCTGGCTTGAGTAAGTGAGAGAAGTTGTAGGATAAGTTGACACCCCCTGCGGTGATTTGGCTCTCAAAGTTCAGGTTTCGCTCTAAGGTTCTTTCGTCTGCTGCAAGCTTGCCTCGCATCATGAAAAAGTTCAGATCCAAGTAGCTCGTGATGGGCTGCGCCACATTCACATGAAAAGACAGCTTGTTTTGAAAGGGATTGAAGTAGCTCCTACTTCCTACCAAATCTCCTTGGTAGTTCATCATTCCACCGCCGATGGAAATGCGTGGACGAATGTTCCACTCTATGACTTCGGTAGTATCCTCAGAACTATCTGACTGAGACAGGGCAGTAGGCACTAAAAACATCATGCCAATCAGCAGCAAAGCCATAGGCCTACCGTAGAGGGAAAGATGGTCCTGGAGTCTCATTCCTTTAAGTTACATAGGGTTAAGAGACGCTAAGGTAGTGAAAGCCTCAACACGATACAATTTAATGTGCTGTATCACTTGAACCACTGCTGGTTCGAGATCATCAGCGCTTCTTGAACCGTGATTCTTTCCCCAGCATTGTAGGCCGTCACAAATGGCCCTGGGAAATTGTGCTGGGCGGCGACAAGTGACTCTCTTTTATCCCTTGCCTGCTTGTATACATTGAACTGTCCTGTAATGTACTTCACCCATCCTTCATGGTTATCAAGCACATAGGCTTCTTGAAATTTATACGTCTCCCGTAAATATGCCTCTTCCACCACCTTGTGCCCTGCTACGATCTGCACTTTGTACACAATGCCGGTTTCTGGAGCCGGAATGTCCGTTACCCTTTCTGGAATCAGTGTCTCTTCTACTGAAGCTGTTTGCTCCTCAATTTTCTCTTGCACCTGCTCTTCAGGCTGCTCTTCAGGCTGCTCTACTGCCTGCTCTTCTACTTGCGCCACCTCGGGTTCGTCTGGCGTTGCCATTTGCTCTGGCTCCGGCTCACTCACTTCATTGATATCCTCAGCGCCCGTATCGGCAATTTCTTGCTCAGCAGTATCCGCAGGCTCCTCAGGCACGGTCACTTCCTCCACTTCGGCGATGGATGCGGCTTCCTCCACCTCGGTTCCCATGATCGCAACAGTTTTCGTTTCGTTTTCATCGAGGAATGCAAAATTCCCTTCCATGGATTGCAGCTGAGCGAGAACATCACCACTTGCCTTTACTGAGTAGGCAATTTTCAATTGCTCACCATCTGGGATGCTCATCCAAACAAATTTGGCCTTCTCATCCACTTGGCTGAATACTGACTTTTCTCCGGTCAACATTTCTGCCTCGGCTCCAGCAGGTAAATACTCTTCGAGCTTAGAGAATCCAAAAATTCCCTGCTTGTCAATGGTAAGATCTACCCGGTAGGACCCATTCCCTTCGTCCGTAACGGTACGCGAAACCTCAGCCAATGCTGGTAGCTTGACCTCTTCTACTTCATCACTGATGACCCGAACGGTTCGGTTGGGAATATCGTAGCTCTTGCGCTCGTTGTCTTGGATGTAGGAGAATCTGCCCTCAATGATGGATTGTTCTGGCGCATCTGAATAGGCGGTCAATGCGTACGTAACCTTCACCTCATCCGTCTCTGGCAGTGCCATCCAAATGAATTTCATTTTACCATCAGCAAAGGTGAAGCTGGCCTCAGCCGTTTCTACGGGTTTGGCTTCAAAGCCCTCTGGAAAATCTTGTTGGTATTTGGCAAATCCAAAGAGGTCGCCCTTTTTTATGATTACATCCACTACGTAAGTAGAGTCTTTCACCAACTCATCCGGAAGGTTAGATTCAATCTCGATGCCATCCGAAAGGAAGATCGTGACGAAGGACATGGAGACGAGGTGAAATAGAAGGATGAGTTGCTTTAACATGTGTCCAAGGGATTGATTTCCTTGGAAAACAAATCTACCCCGCTATACACGGGGCTTTCCGCACCCTAAGCCACAATTACAAACAGAATTCTGTTAATTGGTGAAAACGATCAGAAGTTGGGCTTGATAACGGAACCGAGGTAGAAGTCTCGTATAATTTGCACCACTTCATCGGCATTATCTACTACTTGAAGGATATCTAAGTCTTGAGGGGACACCATTTTCTCCCCGATTAAGCGTTCCTTGATCCAATCGATCAACCCACCCCAATACTCTTTCCCGACCAAAATTACCGGGAATCGATCGCTTTTACCGGTTTGGATAAGGGTCAAGGCTTCGAAAAGTTCATCCATGGTGCCAAATCCACCTGGCAACACTACGAAGCCTTGGGCGTACTTCATAAACATCACCTTTCGCACGAAAAAATAGTCGAAGTGCATTAGTTTGTCCTTATCGATATAGCTGTTCGCTTCTTGCTCAAAAGGCAATTCAATGTTCAATCCGACACTGTGGCCTTTGCCTCGCTTGGCTCCTTTGTTTGCCGCTTCCATGATCCCACCACCACCGCCACTGATGATGCCGAAGCCTTCTCGGGTAATCCGGTAGGAGACCTCCTCGGCCAATGCGTAATAAGGATGATCCTCCGTCAACCTTGCGGATCCGAAAACGCTGACACAGGGTCCAATTTTATACAGGGTTTGAAACCCTTCTACAAATTCAGCCAGTATCTTGAACACCATCCAAGAGTCGTTGGTCTTGATTTCATTCCAACTCTTAGGTTCAATGGAGTTTCCGTTCGTGTTTTTGTGTGTTGTCATGCTTATTTTTTTCTGAGGATCAAAGAAAGGACTGCTGAAGTGATGATGGCGATGAATAAAAATCCCATGCATTCCATGAAAATCAAGGATAGCACCCATTTCACAATGGGAACTCCTTCCGGAACGCCCTGTAAAAACGATTCCTTAAAGACGAACATCAGCAGACCCGTGACCAACGTTGTGAGTACAAGTGCATTAAAAGCGCTTAAAAAGGCAAAGCGAAAAGGAAAAAATGCCTTGTTTTTGGCTTTGAGAGAATAAATGATCAAAAAACTACCTACTGCCGCTACCCCTATCCATCTCCACAGAGAGGAAAGTTCGGACAGGTAGACGTATTGCAATAGGATAGCGTAAAAGGAAACCAAACCAAGCGGGATTCCGTATCTCAAGGAGTCGATCACGACGCAAGGATAATCAAGAATTCTGCAAAACAAGGTGGGATACACCTTCCGCAAAGGCATTTTGTCAGAATTCAGATATTCGCGCCTAACTATCGGACGCAGTCCGTCGTCTACAAGGACGAAAGCATGAAGAAGAAGCACTATATATTGGTATGGCTGGTGATGGGGATTGTACTCATGGCAGGGTGTAAGAAGAACAATGAACCTCTTGCTACACCGCCTGAGGATCAAGTTGAAGTGCCAGAAACAGAAGGGGTCGTATATGCCTCCAATGCGAGTTCCAGTTTTGAAATCTGGAGGTTAGAAGGCGAATCTAGCCAGCAATTGACTCATTTCAACGATTCAGATGCATGGTGGCCGCGGTATTCTTCCGAGAATGCATCCATTTTATTTTACTCCTCTAAAGGAACAAGGGACCTCAACGATTACACGTCGGCTGACTTGAACGTCATGGATGCTGATGGAAGCAACGTCAAGATCATCATAGCTACTGGTGCCAATGGCTGGGAGCAGCAAGGATTGGCCAACTGGTCTAACGACGGCGAGCGCATTGTAGTGGCTGCCGAGGATCCGGCCATTGGAAGATGGCAGATCTACGTATGTGATCTGGATGGTCAAAACCCCACACGCATTTCAACCCGCAGCGGGGTTGATTACCTGGATCCAATATTTGATTTAGACGACCAATCGATACTGTGCGTCACCGTACCGGAAGGCGAGTCTAACACCGAAAGCAATTATGAAGTAATTCGATTGCACATCGCTGATGGCTTAGAGGAGCGCTTGACGAACAATGGAAGAAGAGATCAACACCCGGCTATTTCACCGGATGGTGAGACGGTAGTATACGAAAGCCTGATCGATCCAGAATACTTGTCGATTGGCAAGTGGGCCCTGATGGAACTCACCCTTTCCAGCGGCAATGAAAGCACGCTGCTTGACAACGACCACATCAATCTCTTTCCTCGCTATTCAAAAGACGGTGAGTACGTTATTTACACCCGTCTAAACGTAGAATCTTTCGCAATGACCGTTGGTCGTGTCAATCGCTCTTCTGGCGAATCTAAACTGCTGGTTTCTGAAGAGTTTCAGTGCATGAATGGCGACCCTTACTAGTCGTTCTCCTTCAGCGGTCATTTTCCGTTCCTTTTCAAGAAAAAATCACGTAGGTTTGGGTCCAAATAATGCGAGCATTCCATGATGGACTTAAGAATGGCAGATAAGAAAGAAGAAGGAAAGGATAAGAAATCCGAGCAGTCAATGATCAGTGAGAAATTCCTGGAGAAACGTCTCGTATTTCTTTGGGGAGGTGTAGACGATGATTCTGCCAAGCACGTCATCAACCGCTTGCTCTACCTAGAGAGTGAAAAACCTGGTGAGCCCATCGATTTTTACATCAACTCTCCCGGTGGATATGTAACCTCAGGATTGGCCATTTACGACACCATGCAAATGATTTCTTCTCCCGTGCACACCATCTGTATGGGACTTGCAGCTTCAATGGGATCCATTTTGCTTTCCGGAGGAGAAAAAGGCCATCGCAAGATCTTCAGTCACGGTCGAGTAATGATTCACCAACCCAGCTTAGGAGGCTTTCAAGGCACGGCGAGCGATATTGAAATCCAGACAAAGGAAATCATCAAGACCAAAGAACTCAGCGCACACATCCTAGCGGATAATTGCGGACAAAAGTTTGACAAAGTGATGAAGGACTTTAATCGAGATCATTGGCTCAATGCTGAAGAATCCATCAAGTATGGGATTGTGGACGGTGTTCAATCCACATTCAAGTAAGAATTACCTACTAAACCTATTTGCATGAAAGTCTGTGTGATCGATGACGACGATATCTATCAGTTTTTACTGAAGAAAGAACTGAAGCACACAAATTTGGTGGATCGTGTCAATGTCTTCACCGACGGCCAAAAGGCAATCGATTATTTCTTAGACAATCGCCACAGCGAGAGTCACCTTCCCGATGTCATCTTTCTCGACATCAACATGCCCATCATGAATGGGTGGCAGTTTCTGGAAGAGTTTAAAAAGCTCAAAACGCGACTAAACAAGCATATACCATTTATTTGGTGAGTAGTTCTTTCGATGACCGAGACATTTCAAGGTCTAAGGAATACGCAGAAGTCACCGACTACATCATAAAACCCGTGAAGAGGGCCAACCTGATTTCTGTATTGGAAGAGATCGCCGATTGACCACTTCCTTTTCGCCCATCACCCCTACCTTCCGCCATCGTTGATCCCACCGTACTTATTGGCATTGGCGGGGTCCACCGTTTCTAACAAGGTGATCAATTCGTTTTTCTCGCTGGCCTCTGCCTTTGTAAATAGTTTGATGATCTCATCGTTCTTTGCCGTATAGAACAGCCTTGTATTGAACGAATTCGGCTCCGCCTTGTGCACTTTCTGGGTGAGTTTTAGCGCCTCAAAAACGGCACTTCGTCCTTTCTGCACATTCTCACTCATCTGATCAAAGCCTTGACGATGGTACATGTAGATACAATCCCTCAAGGGCTTATAACGATCGTTCAGGTAATTCTGAACGAGCCAGTAACGATTGTTTCGCGAAGAAAAGGACAACCACCCTCCCTGCCCTGACGTTTGCGCATTGCTCACAATCTGCTGGGCCTTTTGCCAATGCTCTTGGCCTCCGTATAATGCATACGAATCATTGTCCATGGCGAGGATGACGTATGCGTAATATCCAAGAATTGACGTCAATTCAGTCAAGTAGGCATTGGCGGAAAAATCGAGCACATCAAATTGGAGGTACTTGAACACTACGGATTCATCTTGGTACCGAAAAAGAGGACTGGAATACGTGGATCCGTAGATGGGACGCGAAGACGAAATCTGAAAAGTCGCCTCGTAGGTGTCGGTTGAAATGCGTTTGTTGATTTGGATAAGGAGGCTGCAATCTATCCGCTCAGATGGGCGGTATTTGTCGTTGGTCCAACGCCTTGAATTCATGAATTCATAGACAGAACGCTGCATGGCTTCAAAGACCGTGTTGTCGTTTATCGCGATCTGCTGGCTGTTGATCTGCACTTGACAGTTCAGTTCTTGAGAAAGCGCCAAGAAGGGCATCCACAACATCAAAACCAACGTTCCTATGCGCAACCTTCTCTTCATCTTAGAGCATCCTTTCAATTTCATCCAATATATCTCCCGCGACTTCGGTCTTCAGTTTTAAAACTCCTTCCTTCACCTGGTCAGGAAAAACAAAGGTCACTTTGTTCGTGTCGGTTCCAAATCCTGCTCCTTCATCCCGAAGCGAATTCAAAACGAGCAAGTCTAGGTTTTTATTTTCCAATTTTCGCTGTGCATGCACCAACTCGTGGTCGGTCTCTAACGCGAATCCAACCAAGAGCTGCTTCGTTTTATTCGACCCGCAATGGGCAAGGATATCTTCCGTTTTCTCCAGCGCGATAGAAGCGAGATCAGCGGATTCTTTTTTCAATTTCTTGTCGGCAATCGATGCAGGGCGGTAGTCCGCTACGGCCGCCGACATGATGAGCACATCTGCCTCCTGGAAGAGCAACGTAACCTTCTCGAACATGTCCTTTGCCGAAACAACATCGTATCGTTGCACCAATGGATCGTGCTGCAAATGGGTAGGACCAGCTACTAAATGGACATCTGCGCCTCGATCTGCCGCTGCTTGGGCAAGGGAGAACCCCATTTTACCGGATGAATGGTTGCCGATGAAGCGCACCGGGTCAATCGCCTCGTAGGTGGGTCCTGCTGTGATGAGTATCCGTTTTCCTTTCAACTTGGATCGAGGATCAAAATGATCGGTGATGGCATCGCAAATCTCTTCCGGTTCCTGCATGCGTCCTTTACCGGTAAGTCCACTGGCCAATTCGCCTTCACCAAAAGGCAGAACATGCACTTGCTTCTCTTTGAGCGTGTCAATGTTTTGTTGGGTCGTCCAGTGGTCAGACATATCCAAATCCATGGCCGGTGCTATCATGATCGGACAGGTAGCGCTCAAATAGACGGCCATCAGGAGGTTGTCACACTCTCCGCTGACCAGCTTTGACAATGTGTTGGCAGAACAGGGAGCAATGACCATTAGGTCGGCCCACTTTCCCAGTTCAACGTGGTTTGCCCACTCCCCAGTTTCCTCGTTTTCAACATAGGCGCTGTGCACGGGATGCTTAGAGAGGGTAGACAAGGTCAAGGGTGTCACAAAAGACAAAGCCGATGGTGTGAGTACAACTCGCACATCGGCTCCAGCTTTGGTCAACACTCGAACGAGCGTTGCAGTTTTGTATGCTGCGATACTACCGGTGATTCCAAGCAGTATCTTCTTTCCCTTCAGCATGAGGGGTGTATCAGGATTCTGTTTCTTCCGTTTTCTCCTCAACCTCTGGACGACGGAAATAAACCTTGTCTGACAAGAATTCTTCCATGGCCAAGATGGAAGGCTTTGGCAAACGCTCGTACATCTTAGAGATCTCAATCTGCTCGCGGTTCTCGAAAATCTCTTCCAGGCTATCGGTTACAGAAGCAAACTCTTGCAGCTTCGCATCAAGCTCCTGCTTGATCTGTGTGCTGATCTGGTTTGAACGCTTAGAAACGATGGTGATCGCCTCGTAGAGGTTACCACACTTCTTCTCCAGGTGCTCAACATCACGGGTAACTGCACTCGTAGGTGCTTCGTATCGTTGGTATTCTTTCAATAAATCCATATCAGCTTATATTCTTTGTTTCTTGAAGTAACTCTGACAATTGAGTGTACAAATCTTCAGCTTCCTTGACAAATTTACTCTGTGGAAAACGGTCGACAAAAGTAACGTATGCATCCATAGCCTCTTCAATTCTCTCTACTTTTTTGTCTTCTACACTATTGATCGCCAAGAGATAACCGCTCTTGAACTCCAAAAAGTAGCACTCCTCTCGGTAACGGCTGCTCGGATAGCTCTGGTTGAAGTTAGAGAAGGCGCGCTGCGCGGCCCTATACGTCTCCATTTTGTAGAACAAAATCGCGGCCTTGTATTCCTTCAGCTCCAATTTAAAACGAAGCTCATCCAACAAGGCATTGCAACTATCAATGCGCGCACTTTCAGGGTGATCTATGGCAAACAATTGCAGGGAACGTAAAGCGCGTTCCGTATCTGCTTGATCCAAAGACCATTTTGGCGACAGCATGTAGTTGCAATAAGCAGACAGGAACTGGGTTTCTTCCGCGTATTCAGAATTTGGGTAGCTGCGATAGAATTGGTTCAGTCGATGGCCTGCTAGAATGTAATCCTTCAGCTTGAAATCCGACTTCGCCTGATAATAGGCAATGCGCTCTCCTTTATCCGTTCCTCTGTAGACGATGTAAAGCTCTTCAAACAACGGATATGCACGGGTCACCTTGCCGTCCTTGTAATACTCAAGTGCTTTGTCGTACTTGTACTGCATATCGTCACTTTTCAACACTTGACGGTATTCCGTGCAGCTTGAAAGTGCGATAGAGATCAACAAGAATGTCGTGAAGAATGCGCTTTTCATGAAGCGTGCAAAATTAATGGTCTGATTGAAATTGACGTGTTAATAAATGCTCACGTATACGGGCCTTTCAACTCAGTGGCGTACCATAGATTGCTAACTTTGCGCTAAAATAAGCGCTAAACCAAATCTCTATATATGAAGGATATTTTTGAGAAAATCCGGGAGAACCGTGGACCTTTAGGACAGTACAGTCAAGTGGGCCATGGATACTTCTTCTTTCCCAAACTGGAAGGTCCTATATCGAACAAGATGATCTTCAGAGACAAAGAGGTCTTGACGTGGAGTTTGAACAACTACCTCGGCCTTGCCAATCATCCTGAAGTACGAAAAGCGGATGCCGACGCAGCTGCCGAATGGGGCCTTGCCTATCCAATGGGAGCCCGGATGATGTCAGGAAACTCAAACTATCACGAACAACTCGAATCCGAACTTTCCTCTTACGTAGGAAAAGAAGACACCATTCTTCTCAATTACGGCTACCAAGGCATGTCTTCGACGATCGATGCATTGGTCGATCGAAATGACGTGATTGTGTACGACAGCGAATCCCATGCGTGCATCATGGATGGGATGAGAATGCACGTTGGTAAGCGATTCGTTTACCAGCACAACGACATGAATAGCCTGAAGGTTCAATTGGAGCGGGCTACCAAATTGGTTGCCAATACATCAGGTGGTATCCTCGTCATTACGGAAGGTGTATTCGGCATGGCTGGAGACCAAGGAAGACTCAAGGATATCGTTGACCTCAAGGCAGACTACAATTTCCGCCTCTTTGTGGATGACGCGCACGGTATCGGCACCATGGGACCTACAGGAGCTGGTACTGGTGAGGAGCAAGGCTGTATGGATGGCATCGATGTATACTTCGGAACTTTTGCGAAGTCTTTTGCCTTGATCGGCGGATTCATCTCAAGCGAGGAGAAGATCATTGAGTACTTAAGGTACAACACTCGATCTCAAATCTTCGCCAAGTCGCTTCCAATGCCTTTGGTCATCGGAGCCTTGAAACGACTCGAGCTTATGCGAAACGATCCTTCGCACAAGGAGAATCTCTGGAAGATTGTTCGTTCCCTCCAAAGCAAACTGTTGGACAATGGATTCAACCTCGGCCGCACCAATTCACCAGTAACCCCCGTCTTTTTAAGCGGCGGACCGTTTGAAGCAGCCAATGTAATCCTCGACCTAAGGGAAAACCACGGCATTTTCTGCTCCATGGTGATTTACCCAGTGGTTCCAAAGGATACGATCATGCTTCGCTTGATCCCAACTGCGGTGCACACAGAAGAGGACGTGAACTACACCATCGAGATCTTCAAAAATGTGAAGGACAAACTCGAAAATGGACATTACGCGAAGGACAAGATCGTTTACGCTTAATACTCCTAGAAACTATATTTTTCGGGGCTGGTTTTAAACCGGCCCTTTTTATTTCTGTTACAACAACAAACAATACATGAACAAGATCTACACCACGATCGCAGCAGCGATCCTCACCTTGGGACTCAACGCCCAGGATCTGCCTAAACCAAGTCCATCTGCCATGGTTGAGCAGACCGTAGGCTTAACGGATATTGCCGTTACCTACTCTCGTCCAGGAGTCAACGACCGCACCATTTGGGGTGAGCTTGTCCCCTATGATGAAGTATGGAGAGCAGGAGCCAACAAAGCGACGCTTTTCTCCATCAGTGCAGACATCAAGATTGAAGGCAAAACACTAGCTAAAGGTGATTACTCGCTTTTCATCCTACCTAAGAAGGATGGCCTATGGACGTTGATCTGGAACAAAGAAACTGAGCTGTGGGGATCCGGTGACTACAAGGAAGAAAACGACGCATTGCGCATCGATGTGCCAGCTGAGGCCATTGAGTGTGGATCTGAGCGTCTGGAGTATCGCTTCATCGATGTGGACATGAGTACCGCACAGTTCGCAATGGATTGGGCTGGAAAGCGCGTTCAGGTAATGATCAGCGCCGACCCAACGGCACAAGTAAAGGCGAACATTGCCACAGCAATCGAGGAGTCGAAGGATGAAGATCTATGGCGTGTCTACCGCAATGCAGCGAGCTACGCCGAGGATAACAGCATGACGAAGGAAGGCCTTGAGTGGATTACCAAATCAGTGGAATTGAAAAACGACAACTGGTACAGCTATTGGGTTTATGCCAATTTGTTGGCTCAGAACAACGAGCTCAAGAAAGCCATTGAAATGGGAAAGAAATCGATCAAAATCGGAAAAGAAGGAGAGAACTTCAGCTACGAAGGACGTATCCAAGCCGATATCGACGCCTGGTCTAAGAAGTAATCGCGCTTTACATCATAAAAAAAGGGGATCGAATGATCCCCTTTTTTATTGCCTTGTAGTGAACCAATCACTCGACCGATATAAGCTCAACATCAAACACTAAGGTCTCGCCCGGTCCGATTGAATTCCCAGCACCTTGATCGCCATAAGCCAATTGACTAGGAATGAAAAACCTGTACTTAGATCCTGGCGTCATTAATTGTACTCCTTCTGTCCACCCTTTAATGACTTGGTTCAGTCCAAAAGTAGCCGGTTGTCCACGCTTATAGCTGCTGTCAAAAACGGTTCCATCCAACAGGCGTCCTTCATAGTGCACGCTCACCTTGCTCGTAGCTTTCGGCTTTTCTCCGGCACCTTCTTGAAGCACTTCGTATTGCAGTCCGCTTGCTGTCGTCGTTACTTCTGCTCGTTCGCTGTTCTTTTCTAGAAAAGCAGCACCGTCTTTCTGCGCGGCAACCGCACGCTCTTGTATCATTCGTCCCATGTATTCATTGAGAAACTGTTGTGCCTGAGCACCACTCATTTCTGGTTCTCCACCTATCAATGCATCGGCAACTCCCTTTGAAAGCGCAGTATAATTGATGCGCTTGATACCCTGGGCCTTAAAATTCTCTCCAAACGAAATCCCAAAGGCGTAGCTCAATTTGTCCAAGTCTTTCCCCATATCCACATCCGTCCCATACAGGTCGATCAGCATTTCCTGGTTCTCCAGGACCTGATCCACTTTGGCAGTCGTCTCTTGTTGTTGCTTCAATATTTCATCTTGTTTCGGAGCCGTAGCTTTTTGGGACATCGCCATCGCCGAAACTCCAACCATACAGGTGATCATTACTATTCTCTTCATCTCTCTTTTTCTATTTTGATAGTTTATCGTACGCTTCTTGCACTTGATTAAATTTCTCTCGGGCTGCCTTGATAACATCCTCGCCCACATCACCTAGTCGGTCTGGGTGATACTTCTTCACCATCTTTCGATACGCGGTCTTAATTTCTTGCTGTGTAGCCCCTTTTTCAATTTCCAAAATGCGGTAGTGACGGTCGGTGTCCATATCGTACATCGCCTCTAAAGACTCAAGGTCCTTTTGTGAAATGCGCAGCAAACGGGCAATGTGCATGGCAGTTTCCCACTCGGCTCTATGCAACTCGCCGTCCGCATTCGCTATGCCCAGCAAGAAATGCATGAGTTGAAGTCGCTGTGGATGACTCATAAAGGCGTCGATCTGATGACAAACCGAAGCAAGCGGGATGTCCTTTTCAAGCAGGTCTTTTAAAACGCGAAGAAGTTCAAGGGATTTGGTTTCTCCGAACTGCGCGATGAGGAATTGCTTTACGTAAGTCAACTCTGATTTGAGCACTTTTCCATCCGCCTTCATCATGGCAGCCGCCAGCACGAGTAGGCTCACAGCAAAGTCGCCCGCGTGGGTCTGACTACCGGGTTGACCGCCCGGTCGCACAACTTGAAGGGTTGCGTTATCCCATAGGTATCCAAGCGAAAAACCTACGAGCGCACCTATCGGCCCTCCAAAGGTCCATCCCAGGGCTCCCCCTAACCACTTTGCGTACTTATTTGCCATTGTAAAGCCGCCAAATATAATTGTTAACATTGCGGGAATACGGAGCTAAATGCCAAAGGTCTTTAAATATCACCCGCCACCCATTCCATCCGCAGGAGTCTACTACTTTACCTCAGATGCTGGAGTAGATGACGAAGTTCGCTTTGGCAGGAAGCAAGGCAATATACTGGCGGTCAACATCGTATTCGGCGTGTTGAATGACGAGTATGAAGGAGAGGAATACGTGCTGACCAACAAAGGAGAGTTCTATTCGGTCATGCTTACCCTTCAAGCCATCATTGCTGATTTCCAAGGTAAAAACCAAAGCGTTCACACCTACGAATTCTCCGGCGAACCGAGGGATGAACATGAAAGTTTAGACATGCCTACCAAGCGCACAACCTTGTACCTGAAGTACGCAAAAAGGATCTTCCCAATCAGTAATTGGAACCACACCATGTCTGGCAACAAAGTTTCAATCGAAAGATTGTAATCAGATTCGGATAATTCTTCTAAACGTTTACTTTTGCGCACCCATTAAGGAGAGGTGGGTGAGTGGCTGAAACCACATGTTTGCTAAACATGCGTGCGAGAAATCGTACCGGGGGTTCGAATCCCCCTCTCTCCGCCAACCAAAACGAAGACGCCCCATAAGGGGCGTTTTTCATTTACAGCAGCACAAGCCGAGCTCGCTCGAGCGAAGGGCTGATGAAAATGAAAACAGGGATGCGAAGCAGCACCCTGAGTGAAGGTAGGGACCTCCCCCCTTTCGGGGATTAAGGAATTAAGATTGAAAAATAGCAATGGATGCGTGCTTGCACCCTTACTCTGTGATGTAGAATTCTGTTCTACGGTTTATGGCGTGTTCTTCATCTGAGCAATCAACTCCATCGAAGCATCCATTGAGCAAACCGGCTTCTCCATAACCCTTGCCTTGAATCCTAGAGCGATCGATGCCCTTGCGTACAATGTAATCTATTGACGCTTTTGCCCTGGCTTCTGATAGCTTAAGATTGAATTCCTCGGCGCCTTTGCTATCTGTAAATGACCTTACTTCAATACTCAATTTGGGATGTCGTTTGAGGAAATCGATGACCCTATCCAGTTCTGACAACTCCTTTTCACCGATCGTTGACTCGCCAAATGCGAAGTAAATTGGACGAAGGTCGGGATGTGCTATTCTCACTTCCTCCACAACGGTCTTTACACTGTCATTGCCTTCAGACATGGCAGAAACAATCGGGCTCACCCAGATGCTTGGAGCCATGAAGGCAATGATATCTGCGCCGACGCGCCATGACTTCAATTCCTTTTCAGAATCCGAATCGAAGATGGACCATGTGGCATCAGACAAAAGGGCCGTATCCTTATCATCCACCCGCAGGAAGTAAGTCTGTCCCTCCTTTAAACCATGGATATCAAACCGTCCCGATTTTGAGACATGAAGTGTATCGATGGTAACACCCTCTTGATCTACGAGATAGAATCGCACGGCTCCATCTGGCAAGGTCGTATAGCGGAATTGACCGCTTGCAGAACTTCTCAGATCAAAGGGGACGTCCTTTTCTACAATGCGCTCAATGGATGGTATATGGATAGGTGGCAGCAATATAAAGCGGTATTCGTTGAAATTGCGCATACTGGCCGTATCCGAAATATGATAGCGCGTGTCACGGATGTAAAGGGTGCTCTCCTCAAATAAGCCTATGTATTCTTTGCTCAGCCGAATCGTGTATGGCTTGCAATGCTCGAGTCCTTCGAAGATGAATTCACCCAAGCTATCAGTGGTAAGCCTCCCCAACCCGAACTCCATTCTCATTGAATATCAGCAACCTAACATCCGCCAGCAAAATGTCTTGATGCAGGAATACTCCTTTCATCTCAACCTTGCCCATTTCGGGATCCTCATCCGAAGAGAGACGCACGCCGAAGCGACTCGAGTTCAAGGTAATCCTGCCATTGTTCAGGTGCACTTCCTCCCCTTCGGGATAGGCTTCATTGATCAAATAGACCCGTGCAGAATCAATGGTAGCAAGAGTAGAATCATTGATTGACAGGGTGTAGTCTGTGTTCACCTTTAATTCTTGGAATTCAAATTCTCCATTTACTGCCGTAGTGGTCGAATCAGGCTCGAGGCCATCTTCATCGATGAGGTATAACTTCACACCTTCCTTTGGATCATTCCTATCGGTAAAGAAGCCGCTCAAACTCCAAGATTCATCCTTCTCCTCAATCAGGTCAAGCGGCATGGCCACGTCCTTGGGGAGATGGATAAATGTAAATTCATTGAAACGGTACACGGCGGCCGTGTCCTTTGGTTCTCTGTACTCATCCAGCAGGTAGATCTTACTTCCGTTGAAGAGGTCTGAATACGCTTCTGCAAGCCTCAGTTTGTACTCTCTGAAATACTCAACATCCTCAAAAATGAATTCGCCTGTGCTATCCGTGGTTGTGGTAGAAATGAACTCGCCATCCTGATCAAAGAGAGAAATGACAACCCCATCCTTTCCTTGTTCGTCAATCACGAACTTACCGACGAACTGAGATCGCTTTCCACGAAACAATTCGGCATTGTCAAATGCAATTTCCTTGCTCGCGGTAAAAGCAAAACTTCCATCCTCCGTTTTTTTAGCAAAACCAACCACACCGCTGTCCGATGAAATAAACTCAATCGAAGCAAACTGCATGTCCATGGTATCATCGTCCAATACCCGAACGAGATACTCTTCATTTGCCCTCAACTTGTCAAAGGTGAACAGTCCCAAGGAGTCGGTAAGAACGGTATCACGAATGTCTTGCTCATCCAAAATTTCTAGGTTCATCGGGCCGGTAGCCAGTCCCTTGTACGAGAACTGGCCCACTACCGTTAGGTCAGACTCATCGAACTCGTCAATCGCAGGACGTACCGCATACTCTTTGGGCAGGTACTGGAATGAATAGGCATTAAAAAGTAATGTTCGGGCTGAATCCACTTTATTCCCTTCTTGGTCTAAGAAGTAGATCGTACTCTGATCGAATAGTCCCTCGCCCTCCTCACTCAATTTGACGATGTAGCTATCGTAGAAATTCAACCCCTTGAAAACAAACTTGCCGTCCTCGTCCGTGGTAGCAGCGCCGATCAAGTCGCCGTCCTCATTGTATAAATTGAGGAGGACACTGTCTTGGGCCACTTTTCCGAGAAACAAACTTGCCGCGCAGATCTCCCTGTCCTTCGGCGTACTCGAAATCACCCAACTCTGCTGAGTGCACATTCAACGGATCGTGATATAGGATAGAATCAATCCTTTCCCGCTCGGTGAATCGAATGATATCGTCGCTGCCCGCCCCTCCAGACCTGTTCGACGAGAAATACCCATTGGTCCGGTCATCGCTCACTAACATTCCAAAGTCATCCCGATTCGAATTGAAAGGGAGTCCGATGTTGGTAATGTACTTCAAATGACTTCCGTCAACAGAACCTACAAACAGGTCGAGTCCTCCAATTCCAGGGTGCCCATTGGATGAAAAGTACAAGAGGCTGTCCTTGGTATGCAGGTACGGAAACATCTCCTGTCCTTCCGTATTGACATCTCGTCCAAGGTTGATGGGAAAACCCCATCCTTTTTCTGCCCTCGCTTTTACCATATACAGGTCTGATTTTCCAAAACCACCGGGCATATCGGAGGAAAAATAGAGCACTTTTCCATCCGCTGACAGGGTCGGGTGACCCACGGAATAATTCGGATGGTTGAACCACATTCCTTCTGGCTTTGTCCACTTGCCGTCGACCTTTTTCGAGAAGAACAATTGGAAATTCAATGCACCTTCATCCCCTTCATCTGATCCAACATTCCTCGTAAATACTGCTAAATCACCGGCTTCATTAAAAGCGATAGGGCCGTCGTGATATTTACTATTGAACGGCCCTTCCAGTGCTTGGACATCGATAAAATCACCCAGACTATCCACTTCCGCTGTGAAGAGGTCCAAGTACGGCGTGCCCGTCCAATTCCATTCTCTTTTTATAGGAGCCGTTTGAGGACGTGAAGAGGTAAAAACAATGGACTCGCCATAACGCACAGGTCCAAAATCCTGTTGGGGAGTGTTGGCCTTTAAAAACTTAAGTTCAAAATTAGCTGTATCCTGAATAATTCGGTTGTAGGACTCGGGATCGGCAAACTGCCGCAACACCCTCGAATCGTGGGGACGTTTTTCAGAATAGACCGCCAACCAGTGAAACGCTTCGTCGTACTTACCATTCACCTTTAGCACCTCGGCGTATTCGTAGAGGTCGATGATCTCGTGAAATCCTGTATTGATGACTTGCAGGTAGTACTTCTCCGCACTGTCCATTTGATTCAATCGACTGTAACTGATCGCCATGCCCCGCATGCCTTTTGGCGTCAAGTACTTGGAACGATAGAAGTAATCAATCGCCCCTCGATAATCGTAGTCTTCCATGGCATCCAATCCCTTCTGCTCGATCCTCGATTGACCGTAAACGTCACAACCCAAGCTGAAGCCAACGACCAAAAGGACGAGGTACAGGGCTAAGTTTCGAATGTGGATCTTACACGTCAAAAGGTCAGTCTAGTTAGCTTGGGGTCAGGTTAGGTTTTAGAGGCATAGGTGAAATCAAAAATATCTTGGCGATCTCACTTTGGCCTTTTTCGCGTATTTAAAATCATAAGTGAGCATGACCTCATGGGTTCCGATGCTCTTGGTTAACAATGCAGAAGTAGGAAGGTCAAACGAATAACCCACTTTTAATTGCTCTGTAAACGAAAAGGCAGCGAGGATACCCACTGCATCTCTCATTCTATACATGGCTCCGAGCCAAAGCCTTTCCTTGATCAAAAAATTCGCTGTAACATCCACCTCTATTGGCGCGTCGGGAACAGCCTTGATCATGGTCGATGGCTTGAATTGAAGATCGGCACCTAAGCCAAAGAAAGCCCCGGCAATCAGGTAATAGTGACGTCTTTCTGTGGCTTGGGCTTGCGTAATCCTCACCTGATCCTGGTAAAAATCGCTTTCCAAAAGATTGGGAATCGAGACACCGACATAATATTGAGGCTGGACGTAATAAGCACCAAACCCAACGTTCGGAATCATCTTGGTTCGGGCGTCACTTGAGAAGGAAGCGTCTTCGTCAACCGTAGCCAACTCGCTTAGCCGCGTTGATCTGTAGTATGCCCCTGCTTTCAAACCAAGGGACAGGATTCCCTCTTCACCAAGTGGCATGCGATAGGCAAAATCGCCTGAAAACTGCAAGTCCGAATTTGGACCGATACGGTCGTTCAATAAGGTCATTCCCAATCCGATGTGTTGACTCAGAATAGGTGTATGCATTGTAAGGGTCTGCGTTGTTGGAGCTCCCTCGAGTCCAACCCATTGATGCCGAGTTATGCCGGTAATGGTCAAGGCCTCACTGCTCCCTGCATATGCGGGGTTAACAGACAGCGTATTGTACATGTAATGCGTAAACTGTGGCTTTTGCTGAGCAAATACCGAAATCGGAGCAAGTACGACCATGCAAATCGCAGCCCACTTACGCAGGAGCTTTCTACCCAATATATGTGCGCTTACTTTCCCCATCTCAACGGTTCAAATAGATGTATCCGGACGATTCATCGCCCTCTAAGGTAAGGATGTAGAAGTAAGTTCCTTCAGGAAGCACACCATTCCCTAGTGAAAATGAACCCACGGCATCCTCTCCCCCCCAGTTATTATCGTATGGTTTCTGTTCGAATACTTTGTTGCCCCATCGATTGAAAATGGTCAAAGCATTATCAGGAAATTGATCCAAACCAACGATCACGAATAGATCATTGACACCATCACCGTTCGGTGAAAACCCTTGAGGAATCAAGAACGGTGCGTCTTCCTCACAGAGGAAAGGATCTAACCAATCCGGAATACCGTTCTCATCGCAGTCGTCCCAAACGCCGTCCTTGTTACGGTCCACTTCCGCGGAGTCGAGCAGGCCGTCGCCATCGCTGTCCTCGTCCAAGTAATTTGCTATTCCATCCTCATCCGGATCGTCGAGCGTGAATACGCAATCTCCCTCATCTCCTACTACTTCCAAGCTGTCTGGAATCGTATCCCCATCGCTGTCTTGATCTAAATGATTCGGGATGCCATCACCATCAAGGTCGCCATATCTTTCGTAAAAATCTGGAATACCGTCTCCATCCGAATCCCTGGGAGTGATGGAGAAGGATACGAAAGAAGTATCGCAAAGAGAAGGAACGCGTTGGTCACAGACCCTGTAGGTCAGGGTATCCGCACCACAAAATCCGGAGGCTGAAAGGTATGCGATGGTATCTGTCCCCACCAAAGATGCCACTCCATTGCCCGGAGGAAGCACAACTTCTACCAGCAATCCATCGGCATCAGGATCTGAATCGTTTAGGAGAACCGCCGTATAAATGAAGGTCGAGTCAGCGCCTATTCCAACGTCGGGCTGAGCCGTCGGTGGATTGTTCGGCGACAGGACTATATTGATGAATACCGTATCCGTATCGCAGAGACTAGGAACACCGTCATCACATATCGAGTAGAGAATGGTATCTGCACCCAAGAAAGATACAGGAGGGGAATAGCTCAAGCTATCGCCATTCAAAACGGCAACGGTGCCACCACTTGTTGGGCCACTTATGATGGTGGTGGTCAAGAGATCATCCTCCAAATCCGTATCGTTGAATTGCACATCTATGACCGCATCAATGGTGTCCTTGTAAAATTCAGCCACATCTGAAAGGGCCACTGGAGCATCATTCACAGGAGTAATCGTGATGTAGATGAAACTCGAATCGCAAGCTTGCTCGCCCGCTACTTCGCACACGGAATAGCCAATCGTATCTACACCAAAGAAATCTACGGGGGCATCATAGCTAATCTGCAGGCTATCCAAATTCAAGAAAGTCGCTGTGCCGAGTGTTTGGGAGGAAAAGATAATTCCAATGTGCAAAGCATCTCCATCAACGTCTGTGTCATTCAACAGCGGAGCAATCACCACCCCTGAAGTGTCTTCGCTGACCGTGATAGAGTCAACCATCGCCACCGGCGCATCGTTTATTGGCATAACGGTGATGTACACCGTGTCCGTATCGCATAAATTTGGAAAACCATCGTCACAAACGGAATAGATCAAGGTGTCAGCACCGTTAAAATTGGAAGGAGGGATATAAACGATGCTATCCCCATTTAGCACAGTGGCAGTGCCACCACTAGTAGGTTGGGTGATGATGTTCGAATACAAGGAATCCAATTCTGGATCTGTGTCATTGCCCAAGACGTCGATGGTATCCCCCGGAGTATCCTCTGAAACGAACGCGTTATCCGTTGCAGCAACGGGTGCATCATTTATGGATGTTACCGTGATGTAAACGGGTGCAGAGCTGCAAAGCGATGGCGTTCCATTGTCACATATTTGATAGATCAACGTATCCAGCCCAAAGAAATTCGTGTCAGGAGAATAGGCAATATCCACACCAGATAGGGAAGCAACACCATGATATGGAGATGTCAAAATGGACGTGGTAAGGCTGTTGCCTTCTACATCAGAGTCGTTCGACTGCACCGTGAAAATATTCCCAAGTGATTCTTCTACTACGCTGACCGTATCATTCATGGCTACTGGGGCATCGTTTACAGCGGTCACCGTAATGAACACAGTGTCGGTATCGCAGAGACTTCCTACATCGCATACCGAATAGACCAGCGTATCGTTTCCAAAATAATTCGAATCTGGCGAGTAAGAAATGGAGTCGTTATTCAAGACAGAAAAGGATCCATGCCAAGGGCCGCCGATGACGGAGGTAGTCAACGCGCTTCCTTCTACATCGCTGTCGTTCGATTGCACATCGACCACGGCATTGGTCGTGTCTTCGGTGACCGTGAACAAATCCACCACAGCTTCCGGAGGATCGTTCACCGGGGTTACAGTAATGTATACCATGGCCGTGTCACAGGCAGAAGGAGATCCATCATCGCATACCAAGTACTGAATCGAATCCAGTCCGTTGTAATTCAGATTAGGCGAATAAAGAATCGAATCTCCAAAGGATACCGTGTCAGATCCATTGCTGGACGAAGTCAAAATTGTAACGGTAAGTCCGTCATTTTCCAAGTCCGAATCGTTGAGCAACACGATGAATACTGCATCCACAGCATCTTCATTTACCGTTACCGTATCGTTCAAGGCAATCGGAGCGTCGTTGACGGGTGTCACCGTGATGAACACTGTATCCGTATCGCACAATGCTGGTGAGAGCTGATCGCACACGCTGTAGACGACCGTGTCGTTGCCAAAGAAATTCGCATTCGGCGTATAGCCAACGGAATCACCCACGACCCATTCAGATCCAAAAGCAGCACTTTGAATAATGGAAACGAGGAGGGCATCACCGTCTGGATCCACGTCGTTGGCTACTACATCCACATAGCCTTGGGGGTCGTCTTCTGTAACCGTTAGCGCATCGTTGGAAGCGATGGGGGCTCGGTTGATCAGCGTTAAAAATACCTTGACCGTATCGCAATTGCCGCAGGCATCGCATGCCGAATACTCAAGTGAATCGATACCTATGTACGTGGATGATGGAATCAATTGAACGCTGTCATTAGTAACCGATGCCGATCCATTATTTGGTTGTGTTACCATAGCAATGGTCAAACTATCCCCTTCTGGGTCAGAATCGTTTGCCATGACATCAAACACAATGGCCTGGCCATGAATGACCGAATCAACCGTGTCGTTCACCGCTGTGGGTGGCTCGTTCATATCTACTTGCACCGAGTCGATCAATGTTGCCGAGCACCCTAAGAAACTCACTACTACATAAAAATCTTCCTCGAGTGCGTTGAGCAAGGATGAGCGATTGAAGACGGTGCCGTCGCCCGTATACGCCGCTCCGACCGCTGTGGTATCTGAATTACGATACACTTGGTAACTGAATGAAGCGTTGTTTTCTGTTTGCACAGCAATCGAGACGGCATCAATAGGGCAAACCACTGCCGCTGAACCGGTCACGCTAACAGAGAGATCGGGTCCGACCACATCGATTTGGGCGGTTCCAGCTAAATCATCGGAGCACTGCGAGACGCCGGTCGTGTCCGTAGCAATGATTCCAAAAGTCATGGCACTGTCTACATTGCCGGTAGGTAATTGAATGGTACCACCTGTTCCAGGGATTGCCGATCCGACCAAGGAGCCTGAAAGACTATCGTACAGTTGGTACTTAACCCCTAGTTCCGAAGAGAGCACCCGAAGGTTGATGGATTGTCCTACACATATGGAGCTGTCCGCCGGCAAAAAGCTCAGGGTAGTATCCGGAGAAGGATCGACCACAAATGTTAGCGTATCCTGCAAGACCGCTTCACACGTGATGCCTATAATTTTGTAGGCAAGCACACTGACATGTGTAGGATCGGTCACCAAAAGACCCGTCCGCATAATAATATCGTTACCCGTGCCCAGAACAGAAGATCCAATCACAGTAGTAAGATCCGTGTCGTAGGGTTCATAGATGATCCCGGCCTCGGAAGACTCCAAGGTGAATACCCCCTGCTCCAATTCTTGGCATATATTGCTATCGCTAAATTCGAGATTAAGGTTTGTCGCTGGGAGTGCACAACTTACCGAGCAAACGTTAGAGCTATCACTTTCCGCATTGCCAGGCACAAAGGCCGTAGCATAGAGTGATCCCCCTGCATACAATGCAGAAACAGAGACGGTTGCGCTCCAGTTATTGGCCCCATCAACTATCGCAGACCCAACGCTGTCTCCATCAATGTAGATGACGATGGACGCACCGACCGACGCGTGGGTACCAGATATCACGGTATCACCCTCTCCATAATTCAGAGAGCAATCCAAGGTAGGTGCCGAAGCCGTATCCTGCACGACGCAAGTGACAGAAAGAGAGCCGGATGTGTAGCATCCCACCCCGGCAAAGCGCGCGTAGATGGAATCACCCGCTTCCATGATGTTGGAAAGGTCTCCTTGAAAGTTTTTGTAGGCCGACAGATAAAGCGTATCCATATAGGTCACTGTCGCCGAAACATCCACATGATAAATGAAAACGGTATCCAATGCGTTGCCGGTCCCAATGCCATTCACATAAGTATCACCAGCCCTCATTCCGCAGACCAGCGAAGGAGTCGCTGAAACATCTGTTACATATTTCGCTGATGATAATGCTGAAGCGCATGTCCCTGTCGTCGTTGCGCGTGCTTGAATGGAATCGCACAGCGTCAACGTCAAACCACCAAACGTCCATATCCCAGAGGCATTGGCAGTGGTCGTTCCAATGATTCCGCCATTCTGATACACATAAATGGTAGCATTAGTATCACTCGTACCTGCTACACTCGTAGTCCCTATGCCCAACGCAGTGGTTGTGATGACAGGTGTGGAAGCACTTGACCCCAGCCCAAGACAGAGAAATATGGGGTTGGACTCGCATTCACCAGGGAGTTGCTGGGTAACGGAATAAGAACCATTGGAAAGGCAAGGGCCTCCACTTGTGCAACCAGCGGATCCATTGCACTTCCAAATCCATGCGGAATCCGCCTGAACGGTAACAGTCCCCGTCGCATAAATAGATCCAGCGTTGGGCGTTTGAAGTGCGCCGTTAAGGTAAACCCTGATTTCCGCCCCTGGGAATGCACTACCCAAGGCTCCGCAGATTCCCTTGGTACTGATAGATGCTGATGTATCGATGATTTGAGGTGTACAATTCGAAGCGTAGGCTACCCAACGATAGACACAGTTGGTCAATGAAATAGATTTTCCCGGTGCCAATGCGGTCGCCGTTATGGAATCATTTTGATCCAAGATCGAATCCAATGCATTCAATGACCAGTTGCCCGTGCCATCCGCAGTGATGGTATCGTATTCTACTGCCGCACCGTCCGTATAATGAATCTCAACAAATACCTGAGCATTAATCGCAGCCGATCCGTTGATAGCTGTATCTCCAGAGTATGCTTCATTGATCGCAGGGCAAGCCGTTCGCGCGGGTGGGAACCCAGAACAAGTCGCGCACAATGAGTCAAAAGGAGTAGCGACCTGTCCATTGATCATATCTTCGTAGATGCACGTTAAGCAACCTCCATACGCATCATCGTCCACGCCGCCCACATCGGATGCACTTCCTTCCAGTGCACAGGTATTTGAGGTGGATGTAACGGGAATCATGCGCAACGGCGTACTCGTGGTAATGCCAAATGCGCTGGTCAGCACGGAAAAGGGAACGTAAAAATCATAGAGGTAATCAGCATCGCCGCAGCTTTCCTGGCCAGCGATTGCCTTCTGGTGATGTGTAGAAAGGGAAAATACCGTGTCGATGGCAGCGCAGTTATCCACACCATCGATGTCAGCAACGGAAACGTCGCTATTGGTTCGCAGAAAGAGCGCGATCTCAAATCCAGGATTGATAGATGTTGAATTGGTGTCAAAGGAACCAAATGCATTATCGGCGTCGATCAGAATCGTATATCCTTTTGCATTCGGCTTATAATCAGACAGGCGAAAACGGAAAATCAGGTTATTGCTATCGTCCAAGGTGGTGTATACGGCAGCTCCATTGGTATCAGGTGATAGGTCTGTAAACCCACAATTCGGACCAGAACCGATATCGCCAGAAACCTCGCCTCCTCCCAAGATGATCATCGGGAACATGGTGATTTCGAACTCGTCTACGTCATAGCCGTCATTCGAAAAGCCAGATGTTGAATCGGAAACATATCCGTTTTGATCTGGATCCAAGACAGATGAACCCGTCTCAAATATGAATCCTTTTGATTGTGCCAATACCTCGCCCCCTAAAATCAGGAACAACGAAACGAGAAACACTACTACCCCGTGAATTGTAAAACGCATTGCAGTTAAGGGGGTTACTTTACGAATGTACGCGAAAAAATGCCCATTCTCATCCAATCCAACAATTGAGCCACAGCCGCCTATGCCCTAGAAACATTGGGTTGGAGAATCTCAACCTCAATGAACCAATAGCAGCAGATGGCCAGCTCAAAGAAATCGTGGTCTCTGAGGTGTACGTAAATTCCGCTCGGAAGTTTGCCAGTTTCAAGCATCCCATTAGATTTGCGGGCTAACTGATCCTTAAACTTTTAGAATGAAGACGATGAATCGCCTATACTTAGCGTCCGCTGCCCTAGCATTAATCATGTTATCCGCCTGTGGTGGTGAAGAGGCTCCAACAGGGCCTAAATACAATTTTGAGCGAGCCGAAAAGCTGCCTGATGGTTACTTGGAAGAGCTCGGAATCATAAAAACAAACATCGAAGTCACTGCGAAGTTGTACGAAGACATGAATGCAAGCGGATACTCCTTTTCCGAGAGCATGCTTCTTTCTTCAGGAAAATCATTCAGTGGCTCTACCAAGCAAGCAATGGGTATCGGAGCCATTGGTAGCGACATGGTCTATTGTTCAGCATTCGGACAGACGCAGAGCGCCATGAGCCGAATGGAAAGTTTGATGAAGACTGCAGGTGCGCTTGGCGTTGCAGAGGCATTCGATCAAGAATTGATTCAGCAAATGGCCAGCGAAGACACGACCATCAACAAAAGCGTTCTGCTTACCAAGGCCTATTTAAACGCGAAGGATCAACTCTTCTCAGAAGAACGAGCTCAGTACGCTACGTTCATGGTGATTGGTGGTTGGCTTGAAGGATTGCACGTCGTTACACAATTGACGAAGGAAGAGCTTTCGAACGACAACGTTCGCATTGGACTTTGGAGCGTGGTTGATTCATACGACAATGTGGTTCACATGTGCAAAGTGTTCGAGTCCAACGCTGAAATGCAGAAAATTGCCACAGAATTGGAAAGCATTGCCCCACAGATCAATAAGATTAAAAAGAACGCCAAAAAATTCAAGCCTGCGGATGTTGCCGCACTTGCTGAAGCTGTGAATGGAATTCGAGGCAACTTAATCTAAGGCGTAGGATTTTTCGATATTAGTTTTACATTTGCCGTCCTTTAAAAAGGGCGGCATTTTTTGTTCTTTTTTTCGGGGTGTAGCGTAGCCCGGTTATCGCGCCTGCTTTGGGAGCAGGAGGTCGCAGGTTCGAATCCTGCCACCCCGACAAAAGGTCTCCATGGGGGACCTTTTTTTTTGCTTTGAAATGTTTTAGTCGGTCCACTAGCTCAATCCCGCCTTTGGCGGGACTCACGGCCTGAGACGAGATTGAAATCTCGCTCATTCCGGAGCTGGATAGAGCGCCATGCCTTGGGCTTGTAGTTTTGATTGAACATTGTTCTTTATATGGTCCACTAGCTCAACTGGATAGAGCAGCTGCCTTCTAAGCAGCAGGTTTCAGGTTCGAGCCCTGAGTGGATCACTTGGTGATAAAGCCTTGTCAGCGAAAGCTGGTCAAGGCTTTTTTTGTTGCCAGCCGTTGAGCTTGCTCATACGTATGGAGATCACTTCATCCTCCAGACGCGCGCATGTATGGCGTTCAAATCGTACATTCGAGTCCATCAAAAGCATTTACCATGAAAAGATTGTTGTTAGGCTTGACCGTTGTTCTTGGAATCAGTTTGGTCTCCTGTGAAAAATGTAGAGAATGCGCGTGTGAAACAACCACCGAATATTACTTCGAAGATGGGTTTAACGCAGGCATTGAATCAAGTATCCGCGACGGGTATGACAAAGAGTTTGATGAAGACTATCCTGCCTTCAGCGAAGAACTCTGCGAAAGCCGGGGGAAATTTGATGATGCGAAAGCCGATTTTGAGTCAAAATCAACGGTGATCTCTGACGGAGACGCCGTCCAAGGATTTGATTGGTCGGTCGACTTTTCTCGCTCCTGTACTTGCGAGGATTAAGTGTCTAAAACCCTATAAAATTATTGAAGCGCCTCCGGGCGCTTTTTTTTATCTCCCACTCCACTTATACCACTCTTCAGCCAACCATCAAACCTTTCACGCCTTAGCACTTTTTTAAAGGCCCACGAGTCATTCTATGCCTAACATTGTATCCTGTGATAAAACTGACGAACATCAATAAGTATTACAGCACGGGGTCGCATGACCTTCACGTGCTGCAGGACGTCAACCTTGAAGTGGGTGCCGGCGAACTTGTATCCATCATGGGATCCTCCGGGTCTGGAAAATCTACATTGCTCAATATACTAGGCATCCTTGATGTCTACGATAGCGGTGAGTATACCTTAGACGATACCCTCATCAAGAACCTAAGCGAACCGAAAGCCGCCAAATACCGAAATGAATTCATCGGTTTCATCTTTCAGTCTTTCCACCTGCTTGGTTATAAGAATGCACTCGAAAACGTGGCCCTTCCTCTCTATTACCGAGGCATCAGCCGGAAGAAGCGGAATATCATGGCGATGGAGTACTTGGACAAGGTCGGATTGAAAGATTGGGCTGAACACATGCCCAGCGAACTCTCTGGAGGACAACAGCAGCGTGTTTCCATTGCACGCGCCTTGATCTCACAACCCAAATTGATCTTGGCAGACGAGCCAACCGGAGCCTTAGACTCAGTGACGTCAAACAACGTCATGCAGCTTTTCCGTGAGGTCAATAAACTAGGTATTACCGTCATCATCGTTACGCACGAGACCGATATCGCCAACCTGACCGATCGACAGATCCACCTGAAGGATGGTAAGATTGTAGAAAACGTAGACGCCCATGTTTGACCTAGACAAATGGCAAGAGATCTTCAGCACGATCCGCAAGAATAAACTCAGAACATTCTTGACTGGATTCAGCGTAGCTTGGGGAATATTCATGCTCATTTTGTTGTTGGGATCTGGCCAAGGCCTGCAAAACGGCGCACAAAACCAATTCGCTGGAGACGCAATCAATTCCATCTGGATTTCCCCAGGCCGTACTTCCCTCCCATATGAAGGACTCAAACCAGGCCGGCAGATCCGCATGCAAAACGAACATTACAGCGACCTGAAAGCAAACATTGAAGGAGTAGACAATATGTCGGCTCGCAAATACCAATGGGGATCTGGCCTTACCTCTTACAAGAACAAAACCGGAAATTTCGACATCCTTGGATGCTATCCAGGTGAAAAGGAGTCAGAAAAGATTTTGCTCATCGAAGGGCGCTTTGTGAATGAACTCGACATCAAAGACGCGCGTAAGGTGGCCTGTATCGGGTTGGACATGAAGAAAGAACTCTTCGGAGAGGCGAACCCCATCGGCGCCTATATCAACATCCAAGGCATTCCGTTCAAGGTAATTGGTTTCTACACCGATCAGGGAGGAGGTCGTGATGTGCGTCGTGCATGGATTCCACTTTCAACCCACCAGCGCGTATTTGGAGATCCCATGCGGATCGATAGAATGGCGATGACAACGGGAGATGCCACCATTGAAGAAGCCGCTGTTATTGTAGAAGAAATTCGAGGTCGCCTATCCAAACAATTGCGCTTTGACCCCGCAGATGAACGCGCGATCTTCATTCGCAATCGCGCTGAGTTCTACCAACGCTTTGTGGACCTCTTTGCAGGAATTCGGGCATTCATATGGATCATTGGCTGCGGTACGATCTTGGCAGGAATTGTAGGAGTGAGTAACATCATGATGATCGTGGTGAAAGAAAGGACAAAGGAGATCGGTATTCGAAAAGCATTGGGTGCCACTTCAGGGTCGATCATAGGATTGATCATGCAGGAGGCAATTTTCATCACCACGATCGCAGGCTACATCGGACTTTGCCTGGGCGTCTTACTCTTGGAATGGGCAGGCTCATCAATTACGGATTCTGACTTTTTCAAAAATCCAGAAGTAGACCTCGGAGTAGCCATCAGCGCAACCGTTTTATTGATCATTGCTGGCAGTATCGCGGGATTAATCCCAGCAATACGTGCATCGAGAATTCAACCCGTAGTTGCACTAAGAGAAGAATAACATGTTTGACGCAGACCGTTGGCAAGAAATCTACCATGTGCTCGCAAAGAATAAGCTGAGGACAGCACTCACAGCGTTTGGCGTGTTTTGGGGCATGTTTATGCTCGTTGTGCTTATGGGCTCTGGCAATGGCCTTCGGACAGGCGTGCTCGGAGGATTCTCGAGCTTTGCGACGAACAGCTTCTTCATGTGGGGACAGACCACGAGTATGCCGTACAAAGGCTTTCAACGCGGTCGCTACGTGGCGTTCACGAATGACGATACAGAAGCTCTGCAAAGAGAATTGCGTGGTGCTGAAGTAGTTGCCCCACGCTGTCAATTGGGCGGATACCGCGGAACCAATTATGTTACGCGTGGAAAATTCAGTGGAAGCACCTTTTCCATCACTGGGGATGTGCCTGAGGTGATGGCAATAACACCGAAGAAGATTGTGCTTGGAAGGTGGTTGAATAGCAAAGACATAGACGACAAACGAAAAGTAGCGGTCATCGGAACACGCGTAAGGGATGTGCTTTTTGAGCCCCATGAGGATCCTCTTGGCGACTACATCAACATCGGCGGAATTTACTTTATGGTTGTTGGCGTTCACGACCTGGAATTCACCTCTGAGCACAATGACGGAGAGCTTGAGTCGATCCTCACCCCTATCTCTACCTTTCAACAGGCTTTTAATTGGGGAGAAAGAGTAGGCTGGTATTCCATCATGGGGAAACCCAACATTATGATCGAAGATTTGGAGCAGGAGGCCCGTCAGATCATCATGAAACGACACAACGTGCACCCAGATGACCCACGTGCAGTGGGCGGTTGGAATGCATCCGAAGAATTTGAGAAAATCAGTGGCCTATTCACGGGCATCGACATGCTCGTTTGGATCGTCGGCATCTTCACGTTGCTTGCAGGGGTGATCGGCGTGAGTAACATCATGTTGGTCGTGGTCAAGGAAAGAACCAAAGAGATCGGTATTCGAAAAGCAATTGGCGCCACACCCTACTCCATCGTTTCTCAAATCATTTTAGAAGCGATCATCCTTACCGGAATAGCGGGGTACCTCGGACTTTCCGCGGGCGTTTTTGTCTTGGAAGCTGTCAACAGCGCCATGGGCGAAGGAGCCCCCATGTTTAGAAACCCTGAAATCGACCTGAATGCAGCTTTGTTTTGCTTGGTAGTGATCGTTCTTGGCGGAGGATTAGCCGGAGTGATTCCAGCGCAAAAAGCAGCCGGGGTGGATCCAATTGTAGCATTAAGAAGTGAATAACAACATATGAAATCAATCATCAGAATCGGATTTGGAGTCCTGCTATTAGGACTTTTCGTTTGGACCCTTTGGTTCCTCTATCAGAAGAACCAAGAAGAACCGGTAGTGTTTGAGACCAAGTCTCCCATTGCCAGAACGATCATCAAAAAGAGCGTAGCAACAGGATCTGTAGTTCCGCGAAATGAAACGTTTATCAAACCACAGATCTCGGGTATCCTGCAGACGATCTATGTGAAGCCAGGTGAAATCGTGAAGGAAGGCGACCTGATTGCGAAGGTGAAAGTGATCCCTAACATGGTCTCCTTGAACAATGCGGAGAACCGCGTCAATCGTGCGAAGATCTCATTGAACAACGCACAGATGGATTACGACCGAAACGAAAAGCTCGCAAACGACAAGGTGATCTCTGAGGCTGAATTTCAGCAATTCCAGATTGCACGCAGACAAGCCCAAGAAGAAGTAAATGCCGCCGAAGACGCACTTGCCATCGTGAAAGAAGGCGTTTCGAAGAAATCGGCGAGTAGCTCAAACACCCTCATCCGTTCCACTGTAAACGGTATGATCCTAGACGTTCCTGTAGAGGAAGGTTTCAACGTCATCGAGGCCAACAACTTCAACGACGGCACTACGATCGCCAGCGTGGCAGACATGGACAACCTCGTTTTCGAAGGAATGATCGATGAATCAGAAGTGGAAAAATTGAAGCTCGGAATGGAGTTGATCATGACCATTGGAGCGATTGAAGAGAATGAATTCACGGCGATATTGGAATACATCTCTCCAAAGGGAATCGAAGAAGAAGGCGCCATCAAATTCGAGATCGAAGCGGCGGTGAAGACAGATACCAATCACTTCATCCGCGCGGGATACTCCGCGAATGCAAACGTGGTACTTGAGCGGGCAGATGACGTGCTTTCCATCGATGAAGGCCTCGTGACGTTTGAAGAGGAGAAAACATTCGTAGAAGTAGAAACCGAAGCTCAGAAATTTGAGAAGCGAGAAATCCAGACGGGTATATCGGACGGTATTTTCATTCAAGTAATCTCAGGACTCACCGCGGAAGACAAGGTCAAAGTACCACAGTAGTATTAGGATTCGCCCCTTTGGCATGAGCAATTTATTGGGGCCCAACGCTTAAGAGTCAATCCTTTGTGTTCAAGAAATTCTAGTTGAATCAGCAACGGAATCCGTTACCGTACGGCGATCTCCCACTTCGTTCTGAAAGGACAGGTCTGGTATTGCGGATCCACCCAGATGTAGGCAGCGTCGGAGTGGTTTTTGATCCACGTTTCCAATTGGATGTTCTCCTTTTTCCGCTTCGCCGATTGTTGCAGGCGATTGTAGTCGTCTTTGATATTCGCCACGTGCGGCTCGGTCATATCAACCAATTGAACCAATCGATACGCCCGCTTTCCATCGTCCGACTGGAATAATTCCGGACCGGCCATTTCTCCCTCTTTCAATTTCTCAATCGTAAACAGAAGGTTGCGGTCCATCTGCCCCAAGGTCTCCATGTCAAACTTGTTGGTTGCATTGGTCGGATTGATCATCATACCTCCGTTCATGCGCGTCCCTTCGTCACTGCTGTACTTGATGGCCGCCTGAGCGAACGTCAAACTATCGATCGTTTCGATCTTGTTTTTGATACTATCCAACCACACTTTCGCTTTCTGAAGGTCTAGCGGAGAAACTTGTGGAATGAGCAAGATGTGACGGGCGTTCATGCGATCTCCCCTTCGCTCCAACAATTGAATGATGTGGTAACCAAACTGCGTCTTCACAATATCTGAAACCTCACCCGGCTGCAGCGCCATGGCCGTATTGGCAAACTCAGGCACCAATTCTGTCCGATCTACAAATCCGAGTTCACCGTTGTTCATGGCAGAACCTGGATCTTGGGAATAGAGGTAGGCCAAGGTTCCGAAGTCTTCTCCCCCATCTTCAACGCGCTTTCGAAAGCTTCGCAATTGATCCTTGATTCGATCTTCCTCTTCCGACGAAATAGGCGGCTTGCGCACGATCTGAGCGATCATCGCTTCCGCATTGATATAGGGAATACTGTCCTTTGGAATAGACGCATAAAACTCACGCACTTCTGCGGGAGAAATCTTCACGCCACCTACCACGTTTTGTTGCATTGTCTGGATGAGCAACAAATCCCTGACCTCATCCTTAAAGTCGGCCTTGATTTCATCGATGGTCTTGCCGTAAAACTTGACCAACTCATCTTCCGAACCGAATTGAGAAATGAAGTAGCGCAGTCGACGACTCAATTCTTGGTCTACTTGCTCTGGAGTAACCGTTACACTGTCCGCTTTGGCCTGCGTCAGAAATAGCTTCTGGTACATTTGATCCTCCAACACCTCGCAGCGTGAATTCTCAGTGATTGGCACTTCTGAAAGCGTCATTTGATCGATCTGCTCCTCCACGTCTGAGTACAATACGATGTTTTCGCCTACCACGGCCACCACCTTATCGATGACCTCTCCTTGGGCCATTGCAGTCACCGACACCAGACTTACTATCACATTGAAAACGAGCTTTCGCATGGTGTTAATTCGGTATTTGTGGCTTTTCGTAGGTGGTCACATTTCCTTTCGAAACTGCGGTCTTGTATAGTTTACTTCGGATCGAGCTCAGCAATTCGAGTTTTCTCTTGTTCAAAATCAAACTGTTGATGCGCTCGTGTTCCAACTCCAAGGGTGAAAGCGTGTTCTTCGATTGGAGGTCCCTGATCGAGAGAAAGTAAATATGTTCTGGATCGGTGAATTCCACGAGGTTATCAGAACGAAGAAACGATTCTTTATTGTAAACCTCGATCGGCAATTCGCGCAGCAACTCATTGAAATACACCCAATTCGTATCGTTGAAGTACTTCACAGCGTACTTGTGGCAATATTCGGTTAGAGCTTCTAAGTCCTCTTCCTCCTCGGATTGTATCCAGGTCTGCACTTCCTGTTGGTTGGGACTGTTCAAGGCCAGCTTTACGTAGCGGACTTTTAGGATGTAGTCATTGAGCTGGAAAATCGCCTGGTTCTCATCGTAAAAGTCAAGGATCTCTTGCTCGGTAATCATCGTGTCGAGCTTTTGGTTGACCTGTTCCTTCTCGTAAGCGAATATGTACAGCTCTTTGCGGTACTTCTCTACCCGGTCTTCTATATCGGTCTCAATGCCCTGCAAGTTGTACTGGGCCTGGCTGAACATCAACTCTCGGTTGATCCACGTTTGAATGAGGTTGGTTGCCAATTCTGTGCTATCCTCTGCCGTCAGATCATTCGGAATAGACGCCATCAATTCGGCGTAGGTGAGGTAGTTATCACCCACCTTGGCAATTACGGGGTCCTTCGACTCGGTCTCTTGGCACCCCGCAAAGCAGAGCAGCAACAAAGTTCCTATGAAGGCAAGTCTCAAAGCCTTATTCGTCGATGGTTTGGAAGACGTCCATGTTGATGCTGTGGCTGTATTTGGCGCGAAGCTCATCGATCCACTCTTTTTCCAATTGGGATTGGTAATCCGAAGTGACCAAACCTCTGCATTCCGAAAGTGCCTTTGGCTCAGGTGCCTTCACAGCATAGATCTGAACGATGACCTTTTTCCCGTTGTTGCCATCTACTTGGTGCAGACCTGCAGCCCAAGGTGCTTGATCGATGTATTCGTCTTCGCCTTTCGTGTACAATCCAGACCGAATGGTGAGGTTCAATGGATTTTCCTTGTTCACCATTTCGAGGATGTCGTTGTCGGCATATCCTTTCTTCAATCGCTTCTTTGCAAGTTTCATGGTCTTCTTGGCGATCTCCTCGTTCTCACAGAGGTAAACAGAAGCATCTACCCGCTCATCCCACATGTAGTTTTGCTTGGAAGCAGCATAGAAAGCATCCAGACCTGTTGTGTCTTTCACCGCCTTTGACCACACCTTCTGATCCATAAGGTCGAACAACAAAATACCATCATGGTATTCCTGTACAAGCGCTTTGTATTCTGGATACTTGTACGGAAGCGCATCGTTTTCGAAATCGATGATGCACGCATTGACAAAACCATCCCACTGAGAGGCAAGCGCATCACTGATGGTCTCATTGGCTCCGTACTTGCGCTGAAACTTACGCAGGTAATCGAAGTAATCGAGTTGCGTAAACTCTTGGGTCATCTTGCTGTACTTGTTATCGGTAATGATCAATACCACTTCTGCCAAGCCTTCTGGCTGCTCCGGCGTCCACTTACCCGTGAGGTATTCGCTAGGAACCAGCTTATCCACCGCATTGCGCATTTTGTAATTGAAGCTGAGGGTATACTCCTCCTTGAGCTTCTTCAACAACGAAAGGCGTCCTTTCTGTCCGCGTGAATCTCGCTCGATGCGCTTCTTGATTTCGGTCTTCAACTCATCAAATGTCCCAATACCGCGATAGTCATCGCGCTGGATGATGTGCCATCCGAAGTTTGTTTGAACGGGTTCGGTAACCTGCCCGTTTTCTTGCAACTCGAACGCAGCATCTTCAAAGGCCTGCACCATTCGTCCTGTACCGAACCAAGGCAATTGTCCTCCATTCTTGGCAGAAGAGTTGTCGTCTGAATATTCTTGCGCCAATGTTTTGAAGTCTTCTCCACCTTTTACGCGCTGGTAGATCTCATCAGCTTTTTCCTTGGCGCGCACCCGCTCTTCATCACTCATTTCGGCGTTGGCCTTGATCATGATGTGCGAAACTTTCACCTCTCCCCTGGCCTGGCGCTTGTCTTTTACAAAGACCACGTGGTAGCCGAATCGGGTTCTAACCGGGTCGCTCAATTTTCCTTCTTCAGTCGCATACGCGGCGTTCTCAAATGGATACACCATGGAAAACGCCGTAAAGTACCCGAGATCTTCTGCGATCACGGAACCGTCGTTGGCGTTTCGGATGCGACCCATGGCGAGTTGCATGTCCTTCTCGGTTTGGATTTCCTTGGCAATTTTCTTGATACGCTTCAATGCTGCCAGCGTGTCCTTTGGGCTAGCGTCTTCAGGCAATTTTACCAAGATGTGGTAGGCATCAACATCCTGCTGCATTCTATTGTAGCCTTCTAGGATCAGGTGATCGTTGGTTTCGCGGTCTACTAAATAGGGTTGAGCCAACTGGCGA
The DNA here is from genome assembly GCA_943788725.1 of uncultured Flavobacteriales bacterium. Taxonomy (GTDB): domain Bacteria; phylum Bacteroidota; class Bacteroidia; order Flavobacteriales_G; family Salibacteraceae; genus SHAN690. The sequence continues at coordinate 864,589 of CALSRJ010000001.1, forward strand.
CGGTACCCTTCCAGTTCATTGATGAACTTCGGAGCGGTATCCATACCTAGCTCTTCAGCTGCTTTTACTTTCAACTTGAAATTGAGAAAGAGATCGAGGTACTCCTCCATCGTCTTCTTATCGACCACAGTCGACGTGTTGTTCTTGTTATAGATGGAAAGGAATTCATTGACCGTCACTTCGTCCTTCTCAATGGTCATCAACACACGGTCGTCCTGAGCCATCGCTCCAAACGAAAGACAACCGATCAACATCGCTACAAATACTTGCTTCATTTCCTAATTACTTGAAAGTTATAGATGATTTATCTACTCGTATAGTTGGGTGCCTCCCGTGTGATGGATACATCGTGTGGGTGGCTTTCGCGAACACCGGCTGCGGTGATGCGAATGAATTGCGCCTTTTTGAGCTCCTCAATGTTGGCCGCACCGCAATAGCCCATTCCAGCCCGCAGGCCTCCGATGGCTTGGTACAGCACTTCGCTCAATTTTCCTTTGTAAGGCACGCGTCCAGAAATACCTTCTGGAACCAATTTCTTAATGTCGTCTTCAACGTCCTGAAAATAGCGGTCGCTTGATCCCTTCTGCATCGCCTCCAAGCTTCCCATTCCACGGTAGGTCTTGAAACGGCGTCCTTCGTAAATGATTGTCTCACCCGGCGACTCTTCTACTCCAGCAAACATGGATCCTACCATAACCGAAGAAGCTCCAGCTGCAAAGGCCTTCACGATGTCACCACTGAATCGAATACCACCGTCGCCAATAACAGGAACCCCCGTGCCTTCGATGGCCTTAGACACATCCATTATGGCGCTCAGTTGAGGAACACCTACGCCAGCGATTACCCGCGTAGTGCAAATCGAACCTGGACCGATGCCCACCTTTACTCCGTCAGCTCCTGCGGCTACTAACGCCAATGCTGCTTCTGCGGTGGCAATGTTTCCAACCACGAAATCAACTTTGTCTCCAAATCGCTTTTTCGCTTCGATCAATGTGTCGATGACTCCTTTGGAGTGTCCGTGCGCTGTATCGATGATGAGTGCGTCCACACCGGCATTCACCAATGCTTCCATTCTGTCGTAGGTATCGGCCGTAATGCCCACAGCTGCAGCTACACGAAGTCGACCGTAGTCGTCCTTGCAGGCATTGGGACGGATGCGGGATTTGATGATGTCTTTGAAGGTAATCAACCCCAAGAGGTTGTTGTCATCGTCTACGACGAGCAACTTCTCAATTTTGTGGTTCTGGAGGATCTCTTCGGCCTTGGCCAGGTCACTTCCATCTTCTGTGGTCACGAGGTTTTCGCTTGTCATGACCTCTCGAAGCGGACGGCTCATTGCCTTTTCGAAGCGCAGGTCGCGGTTGGTGACGATCCCTTTTAGTTTGTTGTGTTCATCCACCACGGGAATGCCGCCGATGGTATGTTCTTTCATGAGCGCAAGCGCTTCGCCTACGGTTGCATTGGCTAGGATGGTGACTGGATCTTGGATCATCCCACTTTCCGATCGCTTTACTTTTCTGACTTCTGCGGCCTGTTGCTCTGCCGTCATGTTCTTGTGCAGCACTCCGATTCCACCTTCTTGAGCGATGGCAATGGCAAGGCTCGACTCGGTAACGGTATCCATCGCAGCCGACACCAAGGGTGCGCGCAGCTCGATGTTGCGCGAAAAGCGTGAAGTAATCTCCACATTGCGCGGCAATATCTCGGAATAACTTGGAACGAGGAGGACATCGTCAAATGTCAATCCTTCTTTGATGTTTTGTGCTGTATTACTCATGCTCACGGCTCTTAAAAAGTGGGCAAAAATAGGAAGACTGAACCGTTTTATGGGCCGTAAATTCTAAATAGTCTTTAACAAGGAGCACTTATCGAATCAGATGGATCTTCCCAGCCTGTTCGATTACCTCTCCGTGCACATTTCGCATGGTGAGATAAAAGGCGTAGGTTCCGATGTGATGACCTTCTCCATTCCAGCCTATATCAGGATTTTCGGTCTCAAACACCAATCTTCCCGTGCGGTCGTAAATGATCAAACGGTAATCGGATCGATCGATGAAATTCAGGTGGGGTTGGAAGACATCGTTCACCCCATCTCCGTCGGGACTGAAGGCATTTGGAACAAAGGCCAAGGCAGGGAATTCGAAGCAGAGCAGGTTCGAAATGGAAGTATCCTGAATGCCATAGCTATTCTCACCATCCTCAGGCACGGCCACATAGTAACAAACATCCCCCTCCAAATCTGGCAAATAGCCAATATCGTCCTGATGCCGAACAGGGTTGTCATAGGAGGCCAACACTTCTTCATAACCTGCAGATCGGTAAATATCATAGCCCAAAACGCCATTGCCCAATGTGTCGAATCCTTCGTAGGACGTCCAATTTAAGGTATTGATCAAGTCTCTGATGTTCTTTGTCCCCGAGAGGTGGACGCTATGCGCAACCTGAGACCATCCGATGATGGCGTCGCATGCATCGTAGGCTCCAATTTGATAGCGATAGGCCACCTGACCGGCCTGTGCGCTTTGATCCTCTATGTTGAAATTAGACGGCTGATCAGCCGACTCTTTCTCTACCAACACGAAGCGATCGTCTCCATCGAATGCTCGGAACAAGCCATACTGTAGCGTTTCAGCCGTCGTATCCGCCAAGATATGAACGCGGTTATTCCCCGTCTCGTGGTCATTCTTGACGCTCTTGATGTACAAGAAATCCGGCGCGTTTTGCTTCTTTAGGTCGAAAATCAATTTGTTGGAGAGGGCTTCTTTGCCATTCATGGCATCGATGCAGGTCACTACGTACGTGTACTTGTTACCCGGCACAAGACCGCTGTCAATGAAGATGCTATCCAAGGCAGATAAAGTCTCAATCTTTTCGGAGGGTCCGCCATTGGTTTGCCGGTAGACTACAAATCCGCCCAGGTTTCTCACTCCCAATGCAAATGGTTCCGCAGGGTGCGACCATTTGATGGCCAATTTCCCAGCGCAGCGTTCAAAATCGACGGTGTCAATGAAGAGCGTCACAAAGCGAATGCTGTCCGGCGCCTGGTTGTACCACATATTAGTGCTGTCAAAACAACTGTCAAATGGAGCGACGGAAAGCGTCTCAGGGCGCAGTAGGCCGTTGATTTGGTGATCTGAGTACGTATGGGACAATACAGAATCGCCAAAAGAGGTGTCGGTGCGGACGAAGTCCTCAAAATAAAAGACCAAGTAGCCATAGGTGTCCCCGGACTTACTGGCGTTCCATTCAAGGTTAACCACTCCAGTCGCGGTGTCCACGCTCGCACAAGCCAGGTTCACTTGCAAGGGAGGTTCTTCATCCACTACTACTTTCTGAGCTCGGTTGGAACGACTGATGCAGCCTCCCACTCCTTTGGTTTCAACACGGTAGGCTACTTCTTCTGTGCACAAGGCGATAGTGTCACGAACAGCGGTGCCTGGAAAGTCCAATTTCTTGAACAACTGATACACACCACCGGTATCCAGCTTGTAGACTCGGTATATCGAGTCTTGGCTTTCCAGTCCAGAATGGTTCCAACCCAGACTCACGCGTTTGCCGTTGGAAGAAATACCAACCACAATGGGTGAAATCGTATCGGAAGCTAGGCTGGTATCGGCAAAACCGTTGTACACCTGTACGACATAAAAGCTTCCGGAACCCGCAAAACTACCGTTGACCAACACCGAGGTTTGGTTATAATCTGTGACTTGACTGAGGATCGAGAAGTTGGCGGTTGAACCGGAACGGTAGTAGACGAGGTATTGATTAAAATCAGCCCCTGTGTCGGATGGCTGCACCCAATAGAGAGTCACATCATCGTTATCATCCAGAGAAATACAGCGCAGGGAAGGTATGGTCTGCGCATGCGTAGCAAAGGCGAGCAACACGCAAACTAGGGGAAGAAAGTATGTCGGTATAGCTTTCAAATCCGAAGGTGCAAAGGTACAACGCTTTAACCCTCGAATTGATTGTCCTAGGGGGACTTAATATTCACTCTATAGAAACTTCGTCTGAGGGGTTTGAAAAACTTTTACATTTGCCAACTGATCTATGCTGCAGAAAACGCTCATCATCGCCACTATTATTAGCCTGTTCTCCTTCGGTTCAGCGCGTGCGCAATACGCGCTAGACGTCGGTGTAAACATAGGTGCAGCCAATTACCTCGGCGAAATCGGTGGCGGTCCTGGTCTAGCACGTGATTGGATCCTCGACATGGAGCTCAACCAAACACGATGGAATCCAGGTGTTTTTGCGCGTTATCGACTTGATTACAACTGGGCTTTGAATTTTGGCCTGCAGTACATCCGACTTCAAGGAGCCGACAGTCTTACGGAGAATCCAAACCGATTTACAAGAAACCTAAGCTTCCGTAACGATGTCATCGAATTGGGAACTACGGTCGAGTACTATTTCTACAACCAACCGGATGTCGGTCGAACGGGTCGATACTTACTTGACTTTAAAGCCTATTTTTTCGGTGGATTAGCTGCTTTTTACAACAATCCTAAGGCGCAATTGGATGGGCAATGGATAGCGCTTCAGCCGCTTAATACGGAGAACCTCGATAAGAAGTACAGCCGGATTCAGATGGCTTTGCCCGTTGGATTTGGATTTTACTACACCTTTTCGCGTATTCACCGCTTTGGACTGAACGCAGCGTGGCGATTCACCTTTACCGATTACATCGATGACGCGAGTACGACATATCCCGATCCGCTTGAACTGGAAAGTGAAGAGGCACAATTGCTTTCAAACCGAACGGCAGAAGTAGCCTCTCATCCGTTGGCGGCGGAATTAGCACCATTCTTTCGAAAAGGAGGTCTAAGAGGCAATCCAGATGCGAACGATAGTTACATTACTATTGGATTTCAGTACTCCTACGTGATCCGCGGTAAGTCTAAGAGCTTCGGCCGCAGAAAGAACTACCTCTACGGCAGACGTCGTGGCAAATCGGGTAGAGCACGATTCTAGATCGTCAGCCCCCAATTTCTTCTTATTTTTCAGCAAAATTCAATGCCATGAAGTGGATTACTCCCCTTGCTGTCCTGCTTATCTTCCATGTGAGCCTCACCGCCCAAGACATCAATCCGGAAATATTTCGGAAGAACGTGGAGGTTCTCTATACGGCAGCCGACGCCGGTTTCAAATCCATAAAGGGCGAAGAAACAGGTACTACGGATGAAGGCGATAAGAAATACCACTCTACCCGCAAGGTCTCTGGCGCTATGGATGTTTACATCAAGGTAGACGGCGAAGACACGCATACCTACATCGCGGTCTTCGAATCCAAGGACATGAAAGCGGCCAAAGCCAAAATGGAGCAGATGGCCCAGATCATCTTCGAAGAAACCGAGGCAAAGGGTTTTGCACGCGATTCTGGGACCGATATGTCCTACGAAGGCTATCGAAAAGAGACCGTTGAATTCGCCAGCGACAACATCGACGACCTCGGGCATCACCCTTCCTTTTCTGTGGGAGTGCTTAGGGGTACTGATCCTCCAATTATTGAGTTGGAAATCAATGAGCCTCTTTGGAAGTAGTGCTGCTGCTGCTGCGGAGCAGTAGGGATTAGAGATTGGGGATTGGAGATTGGGGATTAGCTCGCTTCGCTCACTGAGCTCGGCTTCGCCTCGGTTGGGGATTAGATCATTAGCTCATCAGTGCATTAGCTCATGAGCTAATTGAAGTTGAAATTGGCTGCTAGATTCTGGCTGCAGGCTGCTTCACAGCAGGGATTAGCTCGCTGCGCTCACTGAGCTCGGCTTTGCCTCGGTTAGGGGCTGGGGGCTAGGAACTGTCCGATCTTGGATAATGGTTTTAAGAACCTTGTTAGCAGTCCTGGCTTTAGTCCGTTCTTTTTCCAAGCCCTTGCGTCTTCTTGGTTGGCATTCCATCTATTGCCTAGCGTTACGTTGCTGGCGCCTCCTACCCTCATCTTGACGAGTAGCTCTGGAATGTAGACCGCATTCAGCTTTTGCTTCAGTAGCATGCGGAGCATCAACTCGTAGTCTGCGGATTGGCGGAAGCTTGTGTCGTATCCACCGAAGGTTTCGTAATGGGCTCGCTTCAAGTAGAACGTTGGGTGTGCTGGCATCCAGCCTTTATAAAACAAGGCTGGGTCGAAGGGCTTTGAGCGCCATTTGCGGTGAATCTGATTTGGATCTGCTCTTTCCACGTAATCGAGGTCACCATATACCGCGTCCGTTCCAGAGGATTGAAAGGCCCGAGCGATCTTGCTTACTACGCCCAGGTCTGCGAACAGGTCGTCTGAATGCAAAAAGCCGACTACATCACCCGTTGCCAAGGCGATCCCTTTGTTCAGGGCGTCGTAAATACCACTGTCCGGCTCGCTGATCGAAAGGGAGACGATGTCGTCATATTCCGCTACAATGTCCATGGTGCCATCCGAAGAGGCGCCATCTACGACGATGTATTCGATGCTTGGATAGTCTTGCTGCCGAACCGAGTCTAAGGTGTCCCCTATGGTCTCAGCGCTGTTGTAGGCAGATGTAATGACCGAGATCTTCATGCAATGCTACGATCCTTGATCTTGGTGGCTGGGTTACCTCGGTAGATCCCATAAGGCTCTAAGTCGCTTGATGCAACAGAGGATACCGTGAGCACTGCATGCGACCCAACGGTCACTCCTTGCGTAACGACGCTTTTCGCGCCTATCCATGCGCCCTCCTCTATCCGGATTGGTTTCACCATCAAGTCGAAGCTCGCTTTCGAATAATCATGATTGCCCGAAAGGATCAGGGCTCCTTGTGAAATGCAGGCATTTGCTCCGATATCTACGAGATCGAGGTTGTCGATCCAGGCATGCTCACCGATCCATGCATGATCCCCGATGGTGAGTTTCCAAGGATATTTTATTTGAACGCGCGGTTTGACGACTACCCTTTTCCCAATGCGTGCGCCGTAAGCGCGAAGGATATTTCGTTTCCATGCGTAAGGAACCAACATGCCCGATTCAAACCAAAACCATGAGGTCAAGTACCAAAGCAAGCGCTTCAAGGCTCCTGCTCCTGGATCAAACCAGCGGTTGTCGAATGTAGATAGGTCAGTCTTTTGCACCAAAAAGTTCCAAATACTGCTCGCGCAGTTGTTCAAGGTCAAATTTACGCTTTACGTAGGCTAATGCGTTGCTTGACATGCGCGAATACGCTTCATCGTCCATTGCAGCTGCGTCATCAATTACCTTTTTCCAACGTGCCTCATCCTCCAAAGTGATGACCCAGCCAGCTCCCGCCTCTTCTAAGTCCTTCCATGGTGTGCGATCGGAAATGATAACCGGAAGTCCTGAAGACAACGCCTCTATGATGGCGTGACCGAAATTTTCGCCTGTGGTCATTGAAATGAAAAATCTCGACGCCTGATACAGTGCCCCCAATGCTTCGGGCCCTTTCCCTCCTCGCCAACTAATATGATCGTTCCGTTCAATAATGTCGGTGCATTGTTTCAAGTACGCTTCATCGTCTGACGTGCCCACCAAGGTCAGGGGAATGCTTTCATTGCCATTCATCAACTCTAGTAACGGCAAGGTGTTTTTAACCGGACTGATCCTTCCTACAGCTATCAGTCCTCTCCCCTGTGGCTTCATCCGATCCGCTGAATGCGCAGGTACATTCATGGCCTCTTTGATGCTAGCCTTTGGATAGATGGAAAGAATGGCTTGGGTTTCCTTTTCGCTTGTGCTGTGGAATATCACTTTCTTCTCAATCTCCAAAAACCGATACAGGCTCAGCAATGCCTTTTTCTTGGATGACTTCAGTGCAATCGCGTTGGCGTTGAGCATTCCGCGCGGCGCAACGATCAACTGTCTTCTAGAGGAGAAGATCAGACTGCGTAATAAGGGAAGCGCATTGAAGGTTGGGGAATAAATCCCATTGAAATACAGGATCTCACAATCAGCGTCCTTAACCTCATTCCAAACAGAAGAAAACGCAGCATTCGCGAGGTATTTCACCCTGTACCCCGCTTTTGAAACCCATTCATCTGCTTCAATATGCATAGGGTTGCGGATCATGCCAATCCGTATTTCGGGTAACCATCGAAAAATCAATCGAGGTGTGCAGGTGCTGCACCATTTGATAAATCGACGTGATCGGTCCTCCGGCCTTATAACCAGGCACGTACCAATCCGTCAATATGAGTACGCGAGGTTTACGCAATGCGATTGGTTTTCATCCAGTCGGCCAAGGTCACTAAGGGCCATATCCTCGACCAGGTTGTCATTGGATCTCCTTTCAGGAAGCGTTGCCACATGTCCATGACGGCTTTTCGATTAAAATATTCTGTTTCGGACAAGAGGACGAGTCGCTCTTCACAAAAGGACTTCAGTTCATGCTTCATCCAATGTTCCCAAGGCAGGACAAAACCCATTTTGGGTCGATCCACGATTTCAGAGGGCAATAGGTCTCGGAAGCTATCGATCAAGACTTTCTTGGGCGATGTAGGGAACTTTACCTGGTCGGAAATGAACATGGCGTATTCCACCAATCGATGATCCAAAAATGGCACTCGCACCTCTAGCGCGTGGGCCATCGACATTTGATCGGTATCTCGTAAGAGCACGTTCTGCATGTACGACTGCATTTCGGAAATGCCGATCCGGCTCAAGGAAGGCAGAGCGCCGAAGTCATGGTATTGCTCCAATGCGTCGACGATCTCTTTGACCCGATTTGGTTTTAAGCTACTCGTTCCGAGCAATTCAGCCACCCTGTCATCCAAGAGGACCTTTCTGAAGATGGGATAGAGATGTTTGAGATCGTAGTAATCAGCCGTCAGGATCTCCTTTGTTTTCGCAGAAGGAATTCCGGGTCGATAAAGCTGCAAAAGACTCCCCACCAAGAACGTGCCAGCCCTTCGGGAAGCTCAATATCCAATGGCGATCCGCCACATACGGGATGCGCTTGAATACGTCGTACCCTGCAAAGAGTTCGTCTCCTCCAAGCCCGGAAAGGGCCATGGTAATGCCTTGTCGTTTGGTTTCGCGGGAGACGATCCACGTGTTGGGCCCATCTCCCGAAGGATGGTCCATCGACGCCAAGGCCTCTGGCAAAGACTCCATCAAGGTTTCTGGTTGCAATAGGATTTCGTGATGCTTCGTTCCAAAACGTTCCGCCACCATCCGCGCATACTTCGCTTCGCTGAAGTCCGATTCGTCAAATGACACGTTAAAAGTATCGAGGGGCGAGCGAGGCGTTCACGGATGATGCCCACGATCAAGCTAGAATCGATCCCACCCGATAGAAAGGCACCAAAAGGGACATCCGACACCAGTCGTTCTTCGACTGCTGAAGTAAGGCGATCGCGTATTCCTTTTTGAACCACAATCGGATCCTTATCGGCATGGAATTGCTGCCAAGGCTTCCAGTATTCAGAAGTGCTGATCTCGGCATCGTTGAGCTCCATGTAGGTTCCCGGAAGCAGCATCTTGATGCCGTCCACGAGCGTATCCGGAGCATGTACCGTTTGGTAGCGCAAATAATCCGCCAAGGCGTCTTTGTTCAGCTTACGCTCAACCAGTTCGGAGGCCAAGATGGCTCTGAACCTCAGATGCGAACACAACAGAGGAACCTGCATGAGCATAATACAGCGGCTTGATGCCCAAGCGATCGCGCACCAGCCAGAGTTTCTCTTCTCGCTCATCCCAGAATGCGAGGGCAAACATGCCATTGAATTTCTGAAGCGCTGCCATGCCCCATTGTATGAGGGCAGCCAAGACTACCTCCGTATCCGACTCCGTCTGAAACGAATAATCCGGCAATTGAGATCGAAGTTCCTTGAAATTATAGAGCTCACCATTGAAGACCAAGGCATAGCGTCCATCCTGCGAAATCCAAGGCTGATTCGCAGCATCCGAAAGGTCAATGATCGATAGTCGGCGGTGACCGAGTACTACGTTTTTACCTTCATATATTCCTTCTGCATCCGGACCGCGGTGCGCCAATCGATCGTTCATCCGGTGAACGCGTTTCGCGCCGTCGGGCAGTTGTTCCAGGCCGTATATACCAGTGATTCCGCACATCCGCCGCTAAGGTACAGCGTACGGCTGAGGTTTTGCTTAACCGATTTTTTTCCTTTTCTAATCTCAATTTTACCCCACCTTACCTCTTCTTTCTTTTGGCTTGACCCAAAATAAAGAAGCAAAGAAAAAGTCAAGGCTTTGGAATCGTTAAGCAACCTGCTCTTCACAAAGCCTAAGTTCGGCCGGGTGATCTCCCTCACCCATTCGGGAGCTTCCCGGTCTCACTAAGGCTTCGTTTCGATCAGAACACTCAACAATTCCAAGGCCAATCCTCTCATGAAAAAAAAGGACCGGCCTTGCCGCGTGACCCGTAGAAATACAGCTTCTAGAGAGCGGCCATCGAACCCCTGTTTGAGCTCAGGCATCCACTTTTGCGAAGCGAAAGTGGCGAATGCCGTTTGCGAGTTTGGGTGAGATAGCAAACGGAAGCTAGTATTTCAAGGGAGGAAGGCACAGCCTTGAGTTTTTGGTTCTTTTGGGTCAAGCCAAAAGAACAGAAAGAATAATCAAAGTAAAGAAAGCAAGGTACTTGTTCTTGGGGATTGGTGACTCGAGACTGGGGATTGGTTGATGAGAAAATTAGCTCATTAGCCAATGCGTACATTGAAGTTGAAGTTGAAGTTGAAAATTAACAGCTGGCTTGTCCTTCAACAGCACCAGTATTTTAAGTTCGAGTATTCACGCCTCGGGCTTCCCCTCCAGATGTCAGTTCGATTTCTATGACACTAGCAAAGTATTTTTTTCTCTGATTTGGTAGGGTCTATCCTCACGGATTACGGCCATGATTCTGTGTATGATTTTGTTTCTCAACGCGTTAATAACGGCCATTTTATTCTTTCCTTCTTCCACTTTTCTTCGGTAGTATTCTCCCAACTCTCCTTTCATTTGTGTGACTCTGAGTGCAGCAAGGTGAAGGATACGTTTAAGTGTTTTGTCGGCAAAGCTCGATACCCTTGTTCGACCTCGAACGGAAGTACCTGATGTATGCTGGAATGGTGCCACACCGGCAAAACAGGCTAACTTTCTTGGGTCATCAAAGTTTTTGAACTCATTGGTTTTAACCAATAGATACCAACTAAGGATTTTACCTACCCCAGGGATGCTCATTAAGAGTTTGACCTTGTGTTTGAGGTCTTGATCTTCAGCGATAAGATTTTCGATTTGAAGTTCAACCATTTGAAGCCGTTTCCTCAATGCAAGAACTGACTTTTTACTATCTGCTATAATGAAGGATCTTACCCTGCCCTTACTCACCTGACCCATCTCTTCTATGGTTGCTGACTCGGCTTTGATAAGCTTTTGGAGCTTATTTCTTCGAGCAAGTAGAAGAGATAGTTCTTCAATGACTTCGCGTGGCTTTTGATAAAGCGATAGCTCATCAAGGTTCTTTTTCAAAAAGCGAGCAATACGCTGACTATCGACAAGGTCAGATTTACCGCGAACCAGTCCTTGACTTTTACTCAAGTGAAGCGGAGAGAGTAGGTGTAACTTCAATTCACCGCAGCTAAACGCGCGTAATGCAGGCCAACTGTAACGGCCTGTATTCTCAATGCCTAGGTAGATAGAAGCGTCCTTGACCTTAAAGCGACGTTTTACAGCCTTCAAGTAAGAAGAGAGGGCAGCTACAGTGTTTTCTACACACTGGTGCTCAACTTGATCATTCAAAAGGAGCGTAAAATCAATGGTAAGTTTACTTACATCAGCACCAATGAAAATCTTGTCTTCATGCATAATTTTGTGTGTTAAGTTTACGAATGGTTGGAACATCATGCTTACTTCAACTCCTTGATAATAGGGCTCTATCCCTAAATTTCTATTCGAAGACTCATGATGAATGGGAAGAGGTCCAAATCGAACTATAGTTCTGAACTAGAGTGACCCTGGTTCACCTCTTCCTTTTCCAACCGTTTTATTCAAACTAATTTCAGAAAACAAGTCTAAAGGAGTGTCCCCCTGCAGGCGTGATGTATCGAGAACAACCTAACGACGTCCAGTGCAAGCCTCAGCTCTTAAAATGAAAAAGGACCGACCTAGGAAGCGTTGATTTTTGCTCCACTTTGTATCAAGACAAAGTGGAAAAACTCAGAGCAACGACAATAGCCGATTCGCCCAAACTTCAGGCGTATGTCGCATACCTAGATTATGACTCCTAACGCTCATTTGAAGAAGCGCTTCATTAGAGAGCCCCGTAATCCAATGCATTTTTTCAGCAAGTGCATCCCCATTCCCAGAAGGAAAGACCGCCCCATTCTCCGCTTCAACCAAGAACTGCTCCTTAGCGCCAATAGCATCACTCAAAAGCATAGGAAATCCAGCAACTCCCATCTCATGAACCGAAACCCCCCAAGGCTCAAAATGACTCGGTAGAATATAAACCCCGCACCCCTCCAGTATCGGCAGCATCTCCGAAGGCTGGACAAAGCCAAAATGACGAATGCCCTCCCCTTCCACTCTTTGGGCGTATTGATCGCCTGTGCCGACGCACCACAGCTCCCAATCGCCGCCAGCCTGCCTGTATTTTGCAAACGCCGACCACAAATCGAAAATGCCTTTGTGCTCTACGTAGCGACCCAAGTAAAGAAATCGCTTCGGCAAAGCATTCTTTTTACCCGCACTGAGTTGACCGTAAAAACCATCAAATTTCTGGGTATCCGCACTGTAGAAGCCTGTGCGGATTTCACCTTCTTCAAAGCCCAAACGCAAAGCGTATTGCCGCTGTTCCTCACCCGGCACGTAGGCTTTTGCAAAGGCTCTCCGGATCGTAAAAGGTGCGACTAGTCTCGCCACTTGTTGCTTTGCGCTACCCGTCCAGTGGTTATCCAAACTCAAAACCGTAACGGATTGTCCACGCATTTTTCTGCAAACCTCTACATAGTCCTTGTCCATCCAGCCGCTGCTGAGGATTAGGTCTGGTTGGAAGGCGCTCACTTTCGTCATCAACCCATCGCGATCAAGAGTGTCTCGAGGTATGACCTCGTCAATGAAAGGATAGGTCGAATTGGAAGGGGGCTTCTGGGTTGATGGGCCAGTGGATGAGTTGGATCTTTGCTCCCGTTGCCTTGAGTGCCTTGCAAGCAAGCTAGAATAGTCGGCTAGTTCGGTGTAGAGGATGGTGATCTTAGCTGACATTTTCTAATTCAACATTATCCTTAGGAATCGCAAGAATGGTCAAGGAGATTAGAAAAAAGACTGGTGAACGGATTTAATGATGCCGCCAACCAAGATTCGAAATATGAACTGAACAATACAGCAAAAAACTATGGGTAAAGTGTAGCTCGAAGATTTAATGCCCGCCACTATAGATCTTACCAGTCCAATGCTAAAATAACACCAAGCCAACCAAACCGGTGTTTAGCCAGATAGTTAGATAGGAATTATGTGCGTTTCCTTGATGGCCTAGCTTAGATAGCTCATCTTGAAAGACTTGAAAGACATAGGTAGTATGATTAAATCCTCCACCAAAGAAAAAGACCCCTTGAATCCTTTCCCATGCAAATCCCCAAGCCAAAAAATCTACCACTACCTTCCTCTAAGGTGTCTAATCGAAAAAAGTCTTCAAGGCCAAGGGAAAACTATCAGATTTGGAAGGTAGAAAAGCAAATACTCATAGCTTGCTATAAGAATGATGAATATGGTCAAGGAAAACCGTGTTTGACAAGTACTTTACTCGGTTAAATACGAAGAATAGGATGATTGCGATAAGCGCTGTTCGACTTCCAGTCATTATGACACTTATAAATACCAGTCCAAAAAATATCGGCAAAAACCTTTGTGCCGACAAGGCGGGGTCTATCTGACGCAAACACTGGGTAAAAAAACAGAAAATACCACCGTTAGAAAAATCCCCAAGCCATTGGGGTTCCCTAAAAGACCTCTATATCGTCCAACCAAAGTGGCGAATGAAGGATCGAACAGATACATCACCAAGCCAGAGGCTAAAATCAGCGCAAAAAAGTATACTAGTTCTTGACCTATCCACTTATTTTCCTCTCTTCCATTTAGCAGTAAAAGAGGAATAATAAAGAAAATACTTCCATAGGATACAGATTTTTGAAATGCGGTGAATGGAACGCTCGACCAGAAAGTGGCCAATACAGAAAAGAGCAGAAAAGGCAAAAAAAAACTTGAAAATGTGATTACGCTTGATCGGCATTGCAGAATACCTGAAGATCGCGAACAACAAGGTTAATATGACAGCTCCAATTTTGGCATTCTCCGCAAATGCAAAAACGTTCGATCTCGAATCTGAAAAAAATCAGCATCGCTAAAAGTGCAATAAGGATTCGAGTTAAATCCTTGGTGCGAAGTACCAAAAGGAAAGTCACCACGGAATACCCGGATGGCCACCACCCGAGGTAAAAAGGCACCGACTACTGCCCAAGACAGCAACAGAAGGTAAATATCCTTTCGTCGATTAATATGCTCTTTCCAAGTCACTAGCTTTTCAATTCACCCATCCAACGCATCATATTCCTTGCTATGTTTTTGCCAATTGAAATCAGTTTTCACCCTATTAAGGACCGTTCATTCCTAATACTGACAAATCAGTTTTCTTGAATCGCCAAATTCAATGCATCCCTTAATGCGGATTTATTTTCTGGGTTCAATTAGCCACCCGTTTCGATGCGTCGACCAGTATTGAAGAGGCACCTACATCGGTGCATATCACAGCAAGGCCCCCTGGCCATCGCTTCCAAAATAACATTCGGCATGCCCTCTGATACACTCGGACAAACCAATACATCATGCTCATCATATATATTTCTCAAGGATGAAGCACTATCAACTCTGCCAATAACGTTAACTCTGCTGTCTTTTGGAATTTCTTTTGTTGGGATAGGCCCAACCAAGGTCAGTGAGATTTGCATTTCTGGATTATTACTCAGAACATCAAACAACTCCTGTAAACCTTTTTAGTCTATCCCACCTTCCAACGAATTAAAGCACGGATAGGGAACACCATGAGAGCCAGCACGAGAAATGTTCCGTTAACCAATCAGCCCCCAATCCCTGATGGAAATTCAACAATCTTGTTTTGCGTCGGAAACCTCACGTCCGAATTATTTCAGAAATTTTACCTCCATACGAAAAGATATAATCTGCCTCATTCATAATTCTGCGAACCCTACCTCTAAACAAGTACTTTGTGATTTCTCCTTTGAAGTCAGGCTGTTTCTGAAACATGTTCATTCCATGGAACTTCACACCGATAGGTTACGGTAGGAAAAAGACCTTTTATACTTTGAATATCATAAGCCATGAAGCCTTTAGCATAAATAAAACAAGGTTCTTCGTCTTCAACTTCCAACCTAGTCCGGTATGCCCGTCCAACCTTCTGTTGAGCCCTTAGGTAATGGCTAGGAAAAGAATCTTCTTCTGGATATAAAAAGGTTCTGATTTCGATATTACCTCTTGCCTCCTTCCCAAATGAGTTAATTACTTCATTATCAGAGGGTAGACTGGAACTAGGTAACACAAAATGATAGAGAATCACACGCATCCCCTCTCTTGCTAAAAATTCGCTCAATAATCGAGAATGCTTCTGCATTCCGCCCATAACATATGGTGGAATACCGTCAGATAGCAATATCAAAGGTCTATTGGACGTGTCCATGCGCAATTGTAGTCAGAAAAAACCCATTCGATTTTCACACAAATTCCTTTTCATTTCACTCAGCAATTCCTCCAAAATAATGAGCTTTAAGAGTATCAACAATGAGTAAACAAATCATCTTCAGAAAGGTGCAAGTGCAAGGGGAGGCGTATGAGTCTTTCTGTAAAGTTCTCAGCATTAATTAGTTCACCCCCTTCGTAGCGATTTGAAAAATATGGACTATTGTGCAGGCTTTGATAATGGAAACACCGCCCCAACTTCCGCCCGTCTAAAAGTATCCAAAACCTGATCTCTTTCTTCAATATCCTTGGTGAGAAAGAAGTATAAATGACCATTGTTAGAAGAAAAAGTCCGGAATCACAGGACGTCCCTATAAATCCTTTTTTTTTCAAGTGGACTCAAGCTCTTCTTGATAGAACTCCCCAAATTTCACGACGCCGAGAGGTGATTTCTTGAATAAACTCAAGTTGTCCGTGCAAAAAAGCAGCGGTTTAATTCAGAAGGTAAAAACGAAGACCCGAGGTCAACCCATCCGTACTTATCGATTTCTCCTCTATAAAAGGATGCTCGGTTTGTTCCCTTTTCCCAGATTATTTCCGAGCGTTCAATAAAACGGTCATCATTAACCACGAGCATGCCCCCCTCTCCAGATATTAAATTTTTGGTTTCATGAAATGAAAAAAGCAGCTAGATGTCCAATTGAACCAAGAGGTCGGCCTTTATAGGATGCGTTTTATTGCTTGGGCTGCATCTTCAACTACAAACAAAGAATGCCTCTCCGCTAAATGCATGATTTTCATCCATTTCACAAGATATCCCACCATAATGAACAACAACAATCACTTTTGTTTTGGGTGAAATTAACCGCTCTATTTCTGAAACGGGACATGTTAGGGTGCGCGTCTTGAGAATCTGCAAATCGCAAACTCGCTCCCCTAAGTAAGAATGCATTTGCAGATGAAACAAATGTGTAAGAAGGAACAATTACTTCATCTCCCTCTTGAATATCCAATAATATAGCCGCCATCTCCAATGCATTCTGTGCATGAAGTTGTCAAAAGGCATTTTTTAAATCCATAGGTTGATTCGAAGAAATCATGACACTTGCGGGTAAAAATCACCGTTTCCCGCTAGACGTCCATGGTTCACAGCTTCTTTGATCCGTTCCCAATTCTGGACCGAATATGTAGGGATGATTAAAATCGAATCATAGCTAGAACTTCCAAGTAGATAAATCTAACCCAAATTGAGACTCGAGAGCAGATACCATTGGTTGATAATGCGAATGCAATTCGTAGAGCAATCCTTCAGGCAAATCTGAATTTTCTTGAGATGCGTTTATCTTCTTCAAAGGCGCAACTATAGGTTCAAGACCCAGTCGATTCAAAAAATCGCTACGATATTCAGGTTGGGGGGGGTAAGGAATTTTTTCAAATACAAGCACGATTAGATCATCCTTAAATCTCTCCGAAAAAGGAACGAGCAAGCTCAGGTAATTGCTGCGAATGAGGTAATTAAATGGGTTGACTGACACGCATGACGGAGACTCCGGGATATTCAGATTTCTAAGGAACACTTCTTCGATATTTCTCGTTTCTAATCCATTCGCCTTGCTAAACCTGTAGTTACTAATTGCTCTGTCTACAGGGTCTCTCAATATGGCTATCACCTTCGCATTTGGCAGCAATCGCCATATACGATCTGCCACATGAGGATTCTCATAGTAGCTAGTCGATTTCTCTAACCAATACCTGGCTTCATGATTAGCACCTTGAAAAAACAATCTTCGATACTCTTCCAAATTAATCTGCTCCCTCAAAAAGTATTTCGGCTCTGGGTTATTTGGCTGCGCTTCCGATATCTGGCTACTACTAGCAAGCCAATCTCTCAGCATTGTAGAGCCTGAGCGTTGTGCTCCAATTATAAAGAGATGTTCTGGACTAATCAATTATCTCGCGAATGTGGTATGGTTGGTCACTGGCCAATTGATTCATGATTCTGGCCAAATATTCACCCATAATTCCTAGAATAATCAAAACGAAGCCTAACAAAAAGGATATAAGCACAACAATAGTCGTCCAACCTTGTACGCTCACTCCAGCGACCAAAGACTTTACCACATAGGAAATACCAGCGATAAAACTCAAAACGCTAACCACTATACCCATTCCGCTAACAACTCTTAATGGATAAGAGGAATAATTGAAGAGCAGGCGAGAAAGTAATTGAAGAATTTTCCACATACTGTAGTTGGATGCCCCTTTTTCTCGAGGCATATGCGAAGTTGTAACATTCGCTATGCGTCCGGCGCTCATTAACAAAAGACCCGGGATATAGGGATACTTCGTACGATACTGCAATGCTCTTTGAGCGGTCTCGTTTGTAAAAATTCTGAAGTTGGTCAGAACGATGTCATCTGGTTTCCCAAAAATCTTTTTATTCAAGTACCCAACTAAGATACTCCCCAATCTTCTGTGCCTGGCGTGCATCTTTCGTTCAAAACGGGCAAAGACCAAATCATATCCCTCTCGGATCTTATTCAACAACTTAGGAATCTCTTCTGGAGGGTTTTGTAAATCATCGTCCATAGTAAGCAGGTAATCTCCTTTTGCCAAAGCCATACCACAGAGAATCGCAGTATGCTGACCATGGTTATACAAAAGATCTACCGCTTTCACGCAATCAGAAATGTTAGCATAATCCTTGACGACCTTCCAAGTAGCATCTCGGCTTCCATCGTTCACAATAATAATCTCAAAAGCCTCATTCTTAAGAACTGCGCAAATACGGTCTAAAGTCTCTGTTATTACCGTTTCTGAATTGTATGCTGGAATAATGATCGATGTCATTTCAATGAAATAGCCGCAAAGCTATTTAAACTGCGAATATCAATTCCAAAAAGTGGAGCCTCTGAATGCACCAAACTAATTGATTTGTGCTTCTTTTGCGCCGTTCATACATAAGTCATGTCGATTAAATCAAAGCTCAAAGAAATCTATTTCAAGGCAGCTGCCCTAGGAAGAACAATTCCCATTGCTCAGCACGCCTTAGTTTTAAATTACCACCATATTGTTCCAGCAGAGCTCATGGAACCAAACTTATTATTTGGATACTCCCATTCCATTGAAAATTTTGAAAAGCAAATGGAATGGTTGCTAAAACACTATGAGCCTCTATCTGAACCGTCAAAGGAGGGTGGTTTTATGGTAACATTTGATGACTGTAGTCTTGCTACCTTCGAAAACGCCACTCCAATCTTGGATAAACTAGGAATCAAAGGTCATTTTTTTATTGTAGAAGAGGCGCTCGATCAAATTCTTTGGATTGATAAATATTTCTGTTGGATAAGTTATGTTCCCTTTGACACCTACACTCTGAATAAAACGACATTCACAATAACAACGGACAGTGATAGGAAGACCCTGCACAGCCTACTCTGGAAAATGATCGCGTCCGGAATGCCAGCTGGTCAGTTAATAGAACTAATGAATAATAGCTACGCCTTCAAGGAGCTCTCCGATATTCAACTCAAACTCAAAAAACGACTTCAATGTCTTGGGAAGAAAGAAATCCAGGCGCTAATTAAAGGAGGTCATCATGTAGGATTTCACAGTCAATCGCACGCTATGCTGTCAACATTAGAGGAAACAGGTTTGAAAAATGAGATTTCACCCCATGAAGCTTTTTATACGAATCGTTCATTCGCTGTGCCCTTTGGAGATCCATCGGCATACACCCCAAAAGTTTTACAAACATTAATAGAGGCCAGATATGACCCCATTTTCTTAAATCACTCCCACGCTCCTAGCGGTCCCGTTTACGGAAGACTCAATCTCCCTAACACCAGCTCATCAGCGGGAATGAAGTATTATATCCAAAAGCATTTTGAAACCCAATCATGAACTTTAGATACCGCTATAACCAAATCAAAAACAGCCTCTTTCCTCCGCGGAATAATGGATTAAAGTGGGTTTTCATATATGGCCTGCCGAGGTCAGGAACCACTTACTATTATCATCAATGGATGAATATCTCCAAAGTCGGCATCTCTGATTATGATTTAAGGTGTTTTCTTCCAGTCTTTGACCACTTTCAGTCCGCAAATTACATTCCTTTTGATACAGCCGCCTTAAAAACACATATTCTTGACCAACTCATCAATACAGGAGCCCCTGGGGGTGGTAGCTCATTTGATTTTGTTGTCAAGCAAGTACATACTGGTCTTTCAGAATTTGAATTACTGTGCGAAATCCTCGGAAGCAAGCCAAGCATAACCTTCTTTTTGTATCGTGAGCCCATAGGTTGGTATCATTCGGCATCAAGAAAATTCAATACCACTGCAGAGGATGCTTATAATATGTACAGTGAGAGTCTTAATTCTTATGATCTCATTGGAGGCGAAATCCTCGAATACGGTCTAGATATCACGGCCAGCCTTCAAAAGCACGGTATCTCGCTGAATGAAACGTTTGATCCGAAATCCTCGGATTACCTACCGCTTCCAGAAAAATTAGAAGTATTGAATGACCTGTATCAAAAATTCCAGCGAAACCATCGTCAATAAACTACAGGTCGATTTGACCTAGCTCTTCGGAGTTTTATCGCCACATTGAATATTGTGTGGGCCACTTTTGACATTGGAGAAATTGGAGGCCTAAAGAGCATCTCATTCAAGTGAATAATGAATCGTGGCGTTTTGGAGATATAAGCATGTGTACGATCCAAATGGAGCGTTCTTTCTCTGCTCGATGCTTCAGGAGAAAATGGCCGTTCAATGTACAGTGGCTCCAAATCTATTCCGATGAGCCTAGACAGGTACTTTCGAGCTTCATCTGGATGGAGCGTCACTAAGTGTTCGTATCTCACTTCATGATATTCGTGGGTTCTTTTGAAACTGGAGATGACATCCATATAGTCGAAACAAATGAGCGTCGCCGCTAAATATGGTATCACTCTAAGTCCGTAAATTTCCTTGACCCTTTTTCCTATCAATGGAATCCAACGTGCTTGAACCATGGAGTGGATGATTGCTCCTTCTTCACGCACGACGACAACAAATCTGGGTTTTTCAAAATCTACATGAATTTTTGGATAGAACAATGTGTGGATCGGACTCTTTTCAATAAAAACAGCCTCCTTATGCTCTGAACGGTTCAAGAGATGATCCGCAGCTCTTTTAAGCAAGTTGCTAAATGAACTGGCTCCATCCGCTAGCCATTGGCGCTCTTCTTCATCAGGGAGTAATTTGACAAAATATGGATGTGCCATTGCCGCCTTGGAAGAATATGCCCTAGCAGCATCCAATGCAAACGCTTGAGATTCGGCATCTGCTCCAATAACCCTCGGCTGATTTACCATGAACATCCTCATAAGAAGACTTGTGCCCGATCGCGGGGGTCCCAAGATTATAACATAAGGGCTAGGGTATATCATTCCTGAAAAACAAAAGAATACTCAATTTGCTTCTCAAATCTTTCCTCTTGAAAGTCATTTAAAGCCTTCTGACGAATTCGAATCGAATCTGCAAAGCTCGGCCGACTAAGCTCAATAGAATCAATACGTTTTAGATCAACCACCAATCCCAAAGATTCCTTCTTGACCAAATCAGAGTAATCACCAATCGAAGGAGAGATGATCACTTGAAGTCCGGATGCAAGGTATTCAGCAAATTTCACAGGGGCTGCCACCTTATTAGTCACTGTTTCCTCCCGAATCAATAAGCCAAAATCAGCGGCAAGATAAAATCCCAGAACATCATTCGGATCTACCCAATCTTGAATTACGCGGTCTTCAAATCCTAGCCAAATTGATTCATCAACCAACCCGTTTGATAATAATATCAAGCGCAACTTTGGATTTATTCGGAATAGATTTACCATCGCCGGCGCTATATATCCTAGTGATTGCCAATCAGATTTTGAGGCACTGAATAAGAGGACTACCTCATCTGACTTCAAGCCAATTTGCTCTCTGGCCTTGAGCTTGTTTTCCTCGGTAAAATCCATATTTGCAAATTGACTATTCAAAAGACAAGGTATAACCGTAGCACCTTTCAACATCTCTGCCTCAAGATGATATCTTTCAGTCCAATACTCAAAGAGCCTAACAGAAACTCCAATAACTAAATCAGAATGGACCAATGCACATTTCTCGATTCGTTCAATACTTTCCAATGAAATTGGCCAACCCGCGCTTCCGAGATATTCTTCCCATTCTGCAGCAACCGCTCCTCGACCATCGAAGACAACCCTTCTCGTCATTCCCAACCTTCTAGCGAATTGAGCTAACCTTGTAGCGAATATGGCCCTGCCAACTATCTGTTTCGGTCTTAAGACAGTGCACACCAAAGACACGGGAAGAAATAGAACCCACCAGAATTTAACACCTCCGATGATTGGCAAAATCGTGCTTTCAGGATACTTACTTTGAAAAATCAACTTCTGATGACGCCAAGACGAAAGTGAAACAAACACCAATAAATGATATTCTTGATGAAACCTTTCGCGTACAAATGACAGACGGTCGATGACCTGACTTTGTAATATTCCTGAATAATTATTGTTGAAGACAATAAAAAGGTTCATGCCATTAACAACTCAAGTATTCTTTTTGAAGATTTACCATCCCATAGCTCTGGAATTTGACCTTTTAAATTGACGGAGGCTTCAATTCTCTTGCATTCTTCCTCGACCGCAACACTATCAAATTCTAACAAAACATTCGTTCCAACATCAACTGTAACCGGTCTTTCCGTGCTGGTCCTTAGAGTAATACATGGAATTCTTTGAAAGGTAGTTTCTTCCTGAATCCCACCGCTATCAGTGATTACGATGCGCGAGTTTTTTACAACCTTTTGAAATTCGAAATAAGCAAGTGGAGGAGTCAGTATCAAATTTGAAATTGACTCTAGCTCAGCATAAAATCCATTTTCAATCAGAGCCATTTTAGTTCTGGGATGAATTGGGAAAACACATGTCTTAAGTTGAGCAAGCATTTCAATCATCTCAATCAATTCTCTCTGAGAATCTATCGAATCCACATTGGATGGCCTATGAAAAGTAAGTAAATAGTAGGCGTTTTTTTCAACCTTCAATAATTCCAAAATATTACTCGCATCAATCTGATCTTCGAAAGCTACGAGACTATCAATCATTGTATTTCCAACAAAGTATTGGCTCTTTGCAGAAATACCTTCGTTGAGCAAATTCTCTTGCCCGCTTGGCTCAGTGATAAAATGAAAATCAGAAATCTGATCTGTCATCCTTCTGTTAATTTCTTCCGGCATCGCTCTATCAAAAGACCTAAGCCCACTTTCTATATGACCGACCTTCACTCCCTTCTTATATGCAGCATACGCAGCCGCAAATGTCGAATTAACATCTCCTGGCGTTAATAAAATATCCGGCTTAAAGGAATCCAAAACCTCTCCAACACTTGCCATGATTTCGATAGACTGCGATAATGGGCTTGCTCGCTTTAAGGAGATTTGATAATCAGGTTGAAACTCGAATTGATCGAAAAAAACCTGTGACATCATTTGATCGTAATGCTGGCCCGTATGAAGTATGCGTAAATCAAGGTCGTTATAAGATCTAGCTAACTGCTTAAACTGAGTAATCTTAATTGTATTTGGGCGCGTCCCAATCGAAATAAGTATCTTCCTCTTAGCCTTCATACTATCTTAATCTTCCAGTTAACTGATTCAATATAGATGTCCAATAACTCATGATTGTGCTTAATCATATTGAATCTTTCATTAATAACTTCTCTATTGACACTTAGCTTTGTCCATCCAACAATCTGGATGATATGTTGCGCGAATGTCTCAATATCCATCTCGGCACAAAGAAGACCATTTTTTCCATGTTCGACCAATTCGGGTATACCTGCATGCTGTGTGGATAGAACTGGAAGCTCCATTGCCATTGCTTCCATTATTGCATTTGGGATCCCCTCCTGATCACCATTACTAGCTGTTACACTATGATGCACAAATGCATTGGCAGTAGCAAGAAGAGATACGACTTCATCAGAATTTATATTTCCGATGAACGCAATAACATCGTCTATACCAAGCTCTTCGGCTTGATATCTTAGTTTTACTAGATTCGCCCCCCCTCCAGAAAACACGACTTCTAGTTTCTCTCGCAATTCTGGTTTTATATCGAGAGCCCTTCGAATGGCTTTTAATGTGTAGACATGTCCTTTTTTCTCAGCCAAAGAGGAAACTTGAACAATTCTAAACTTATCGCTGAATACAGTAGTATGAACTGGTGCGAACTTATCCAAATCAATTCCATAACGGAGTAAAAATCCTGATCGAAACACGACCCCCCCTCTCTCGAGCTTTTGAAGCATGTTCTCAGAGACATATATGATTTGTGCATCATGTCTCCGAATTTCCGTATTCAGTGCACGGATATAGCTTTTTTTGCGCAGCATTTGGGATGCATCATAACCATGAAAATGAATTAAAACAGGTGGACCCGGTTCAATATTTTGTAAAAACATCAAGGCTTCATAGCCGAAATGCATGTGCATAACGTCTGGTCGAACATTCTTCAATTTAGACTCGAGCTGAATCTTGAAATTTTCATTCCTAAAATCACAACTTAGATCCAATTGCCAAAGCCACCAACGCAATTTGCTCACTAACTTCGATCGTTGAAAAGGAATTTCAATGGTCATAGCATTCGCATCGTGATCAAGGATGGCAGTGGCTAAATAGATCAACTTATGCTTCTCTGCGAAGAATTGCACCTCGTTTCTAATGAAGGTGGTCGTCAAACTACCAAATGAATGCGAAAACATCGCAATATTCAACTGTCTGTTAGGACTGCTATCTTTTAGCCCGTTGCTCATTTTTCAAACGAAGTCTGAACTTCCACCCAGTGTGATGGTAAAATTTCATCTGGTATATATTCTAAATCCTTTGCCCATTTTGAAGGAGCAAGTACGAGTCTCTTATCATCTCCGAGAAAGCCACCCCACCATCCAAATGTACTATTGGAAATCACAGCAATATTCGTTTTAGAAAGTAGCCATAAATCCGACAACGCATCAGATCCTTCAACAAAGCACACCCTATCTAAGTCTTTAAATTTTGATTTACACCATGAAATATCATCAGATACAATCAGAAAACGCAAGTTTTGGTCTGGATATCTTCTTTGAAGCAATGCAAATGAGGATTCATAATAATCCAGCGCAAGTGCTCCAAGCATTTTTGAATATAGTGGATGTGTGACATAGTCCCCGCGCCGCACATGCACTCCAACCAAAATATCATCCGTGAATTGATCAAATAGATTCCGGACAGACTCCGAAGGTGACAATTTATCCGGTGAAAAAATATCTTTCACAAGCAAATCGAATGATTCAAAGAATTTGGGACTTTGCCATCTTCCAACTACACAAATTGGCAGATTACTCTTCTTCTTGTATTGCTCAGCGTATTCATTTCCTTTTTGAAGCCTCAGTTCAAATGGAAAAATAAACTGAAGAACTCGAGTGAGCACTCTAGCTAGCAATGTAGCATTCCTCCGAGGAGCAAAACGCAGTTGATCAATTTTGCTTAATGCGCCATTTTTAAGGCCAAACGGCTCCAATGCAAAGGCTCGTTGCACCGCACGCATGTTAGACTGCGCATCCTCCAGCAAGCCTGTATCGATTTTTACATTGTGGCTCTGACCCGCTGCAAGCGAGATACCAAAAGCATATTGAAACATCTGATTACCCAGTCCTCCCTGAAGTCGAACAACCACCATTTACACTCTAGAATAAATCCCATTAATCGGATTGGAAGCGACCAATTGATACCCTTTTGAAATCAATAAATCGTGAATTGCCATGTTTTTTTCGTTCGTCTTAGGATCATAAATCTCCACACATATAAGTTGTGGAGATACTTTGTTAAAATTCCATTGACGAAGAATTTCTAGATCTAAGCCCTCGACATCCAAGCTTAAGAAATCTACCTTATTATTTCCGATTTTTCCCTCCAAGTCACCTAGCGAAATCAACGGAAGTTTCTTTACACTCTTAATGTCATTTCTGCCCTGATACTTCGCCTGAATAACCTC
This sequence comes from uncultured Flavobacteriales bacterium, assembly GCA_943788725.1. Taxonomy (GTDB): domain Bacteria; phylum Bacteroidota; class Bacteroidia; order Flavobacteriales_G; family Salibacteraceae; genus SHAN690. The sequence continues at coordinate 890,318 of CALSRJ010000001.1, forward strand.
AGCTTGCTCTTTGTCGAATGTGCTGAAGACATGCCAATTCATTTCATAAAAATCTGCCTCTTTCAACTTACCAAATCCGATTCCAGCATTAACAAAAATATCACGAGGCCTTGTCCTTTTATACATACGAGTAAAAGCTGGATTTGGATCGACACAAACCCCTTTCGCTCCAAGCTTGTAGAATTTGAACGTATTGGAATACTTTACCGGGTCATTAGCGCCAATATCTACGTAGAACATCTGACTCCAATCAGGCAGTTTTAGAAGGAATTCAACAACAAGGTCTTCTCCCATTTGTGAGTGTGAACTAATCGATTGGGAATTTCTACTCCAAATCATCTAATAATAATTTTTAAATAATTCCTAAATCCGTTGACAAATCGCTTATGCAAAAAACGTCCCGTAAACAGAGATATCGCCAATAAGTATTTGCCCGGCCTCGATAGGCTGCTAACCTCAGAAAATTTTATCATCAGTGTACCCAATTGACGCATAGAAGTTTTAGAATCAATAGTCGTCGAAAACAAAAATGCCTTTATATCATCGTCAATAGGATCATCATATCTGCCAAGTACCAACTCCATATCATAATACAAATCAAGAAGAAGAAAAATACTTTTAATCTTTCCTTCACTCAATATCCTTGCAGTGATATTGCTCGTATGCTTTCGATAAACGGTCATGACTTCATCTGAAAACTTAATCATTCCTTTATCTGCAAGTAATAAAAACAAAGGCACATCACCAACATAGAATCTCTCGAACCCTTCTGGTAATGGATTTGGGTTTCGCATGCACCATGTTGAAGTATGCGGGAATATTCGCATTTGGATATCTCGATACGTTAAGGCAGATTTAAAACTCAACCCGAGCCAACTTTCTTTAGCTGCGCAATAAGAGTGCGGAAGATAACCCCGATTAGTCAGGAGTCGCGTATCCGAAGTTGTAGCAGCATAATCAGGGTGCGATTCTAAAAAAGCAATTTGTTTTTGAATCTTATCCTTACTAATCCAAAAATCATCACCTTCAAAATACATTATATACTTCGAAATTGCGCTTCCTATCAAACCACACCAAGTTTTCGCCGCACCCATATTCACCTCATTTATTACTAATTCGATAAACTTCGGATGCCCTTCTCTGTACTTTAGCAATATATCAGTAGTGCCATCTGTCGATGCATCATCGGCAATCAATATTTTAAATGTATAATCTGTTTCCTGACAAAGAACACTGTCGATTGCAGCTTCGATGAATTCTTTATGATTGAACGTAATGATGCATACCGTGAGAATAACTTCTTTTCCATTATTATCCTTCACCTTTCTCACAAAGAATAAAAATACTTGAGCATAGATCTGGATACTTTTGTCCCAACTTAAAACACCCCGTGAGATATTCATCACTAATAATGTCAGTCTTGAGCAATGCGTCCCATTGGAAATTTGCTAGAGCCTTGAAAAATATCCCGCCCCGATAAATCACTCGAAATCCAGCCATCTTGGCTTCAGACTCCAACGTATCCAAAGAGTAAGTTATTCGATGCCCGTGGTCAAATTCCGCTGGAGTAATTGCTGAATTAGAAGCCAAAACACCCATATGCACAGCAATCTGCCGAGAAGGCGCATTTGCATTCGGACAGACTAGGAAAAACCTACCATTATCTGACAACCACTCATCATGAATTCGTTTCAACACGCCAATACGATCATCGATATGCTCCAAAACATGAGTCATAATTATATTATCAAACTTATCATGCAGTCTGACATCTTCAAATCGCCCATGAATAAAATCCACCTTCCCATCTTTACAATTGATACTATTTCTCGATATCTCTATTGCATCCTTTGACGCCTCAACACCTACAATGCGATCAAAGTATGGTAGCAATCTCTCAGTAAAGAGCCCTTTTGAGCTTCCCAATTCCAAAACTTCTTTTCTTCCGACAAAATATTTAATAAATGATTCTAGCATAAACCTATGCATCACATCAATATCAAAATCATAGTTGTACTTGTGGCCTTTAGAATCGGTCAATTCAGCATTAAAATCTCGCTCCATATTCCATTTAAATTAAGTCTTTCTGCATTTCAATTTCTTCGCCCAAATTAACTTCTCTCGAATTAACCTCAAATCCTAGCCCTCTATAAAGTGAAATCGCGGGACGGTTTTCTTTTCCCACCCTCAAAACAATAGATTTTAGATGACGAGAATTGCATTCTGCAAATAATCTCTGCATCAGCTTACGTCCAACTCCTTTACCCTGAAAATTCGGCAAAACTGAAACATTCGTGATAAATACATCTTCACCCTGGTTGAAGTACGCAGCAACTAAACCAACCAACTTAGTTTTCTCGAAAATTTCAATTCGCGTAGCGCGCATCTCCAATCGAATCGAATATTCTTGCAAATCGGTCCGTTCACTCAGAGCTGGCACGAATAGTAAATCACATTTTGTCAAATGTTCAAGTATCTGTTCTGAATTGCTGGTATTAATCTGGATATTCATTACGGATTATACTCTACACATTCAGCAAGTCCAAAACCTTCAAGTCCGAATTTATTTCCGTTATACAACAAATACATTTTATCCCCAGAGACAAAGAGAGACGGGTAGCACTGCATTTGAGAGTCCCAAGTATATCCATCCGGGTTTAAAATTTCAATTTGCAAATCATCTCGATTCCAATTCTCTAAATCTCTTGACCAGGCATACCCAATCCTATACCCAAGATTCGACTTCGTTCTGAATCCCCTATGAGATCTGTAACAAAACACCATATGATACAAGCCCTTATAAAAAGAAACACTTGGTAGAGCTTGACATTCAAACTCTCCTATTCTGTCTGGTATAATTCCACCTTGATTCTCCGAGTTCCAATTGGTCAAATCATCTGACTTTGACATTCCGATTTTATAAACACGAGCAACAGGCTCTCCATTCATTTCATCGAGCCAATTCGTTCCGTAAATGTAGAACATGTAAAATGAACCCTCAAACTCCCTAACGAATGCATCTCCTACTAAAAATGGTTCTTTTAACGAAGCTGATTTCACCGGCCCAAGATGGCGCCGAACAAAGTTCACACCCTCATCATTAGATTCGACAATCCCAACAGCTGTCTCCACCGGTACCGATATTCTACGACTCCAACCAGTAGTAAAAGCAAACAATTTATCTCTGTAAGTCATCGGGCTAAATGGGAAGATTCCATGCTCATCAAAGGTGCCCAACTCACCTAATCCGATAACTGGTGAGGGGTTCGACGTAATTATTTTTTCGAAATCAGGTGAAAAGTCTACGTAAAAAGGATAGCTTAAGTAGTTTTCTCCATCCTTAAGACGAGAAGTGTAATAAACCCTAATCTTAGATTGATGTGTCAGTGCTTGTGGGGATTGAGCAAAAGAATATTGACCACCCATGTGAATAGACGAAACCGAGAAAATTAAACCCCTATTAACAAACTTGATCATATCGAATTATTTCTATTCAATTTGGCCACTCCAAAGCCAGTTTTGCCGACAGAATTTCCCAGGTAGAGCATATATAAATCCTTTTTATGAAAAAAAACATGGGGGTAGCTAATCATTTCAGAATCCCACCCTGACTCTGAAATATCCAAATTCGATGCTCTGTCATCTCTTGTCCAATGATACAGATCTGTAGAATGAGCATATCCAATCCTATAACCGTTTTCCCTATTTCTGTAATTAATGCTTCTTCTATAACAGAAAAACATATGATATGAGCCTTCAAACCAGAACACATCCGGACTAGCTTGGGCCTCATCAGACTCTAATTTCACCTCGACTAAGTCTCTGTCAACTTTCTTCCAAATCTCACAGTCATCTGATTCCGCCATTCTAATTCTATAAACCGGTTCTGCCCTGCCTTCATGCTTCACCCACTTTTTACCCGCAATGTAGAATAGATAATATCGCTCATTAAACTTTCGAACTTTTGGACCGCTCAAGACAAATGGCTCATTGGGAGAATATTCCAATATAGGGCCCTTTCCGAGCCGCTTGAATGATTTTCCATCCAGACTTTCAGCCACACCAATCGAAGTATTAAAAGGGACCGAAACACTTCTGGTCCATCCCGCATAGAACATACGGTATTTCGAGCCAACCTTAATCACACTAACCGGATAAATACCAAATTCATCAAAAGTGCCACGGTCACCAAGCTCGAGAACTGGATATCTGGAAATAGTGCGCACGCACATCAAGTTCTCGCCATCTACTTCAATGAACCCAGAGTTAGAAGTGTAATTGCCATCAGATTCCATAGGGGGCCTTGTGGAAAAATATATCCGATATCCATCTTCTATTTCCAACACGGCTGGCGCTTGTGCATACTGGTGCATCCAACTAGGCGATTCAAACTTTTGAGGATCGAACAATAGTCCGAGCTTTATCCAATCGAAATAATTCATTTATATCAGGGTGTATCTTTTAATAAGTCCGTTTTGAATTTCATCCTTTGAATTAAACATCATAACATCCAATATTGACAAACTCGGCTCAAATTCATTTTGAAATTGTGGGTAAACGATGCCTTCAGGTTTAAGAAAACGTAAATTAATAGCATTGTCAAGAAACCGGTCACGTTCATACAACGAGACACCCCCTATAGGATTATGATAATGCGATGCTCCGGTCCTAGAGCATATCTCAAGAACTCTGTCACTTCCTTTACAGCTAGAATCTAAGTCTAATGAAGACGAAACCACAAATTGACAATTCAGCTCCAACCAATTCGAAATCTCGAGAATACTGTGCATGACATATCGAAACAGTGAAATCTCATCATACATTATTATACTTTCTATGACGGAAATCACAGAACCATAATAAGGCGCCTTTCGATAAACTCCCTCAATCTTCCTGAGTATGGAGCGCCTCCCATTCAGCACAAAGTCTGAACTAATTGTTCTCGATCCAATTTTTTCATAATCAGAATCTTTTACGAGCGGTATTGTAAAATAATCCCACCCATTACTCGACAAAATTCGATTTCTGTTAATCCATCCTCTTTTGGTATACTCCACATCGTCATAAATAACAAATTGATCCACACTCTCAATAAGTTGAAAATAACCCAAATACGGCATGAAATAAGGCTGCATTATCGCAAGTTTCATATCAACTCAAATTGTGTTTAATCAAACTGCAAATCAATTCTACTTCTTTATGGCTTAAATCATAATATAATGGAAGACAAAGAATACAATCAGCGAGGTTCTCAGAATGAGGCATTGAGATAGGCTCAACATAATCCAGTAAATTCAATGATGGTGAAAAATATATCCTGCTATATATATCATGCTCCTTGAGCTTCTCATGCACCGCATCTCTTATTGATTTTGAGCTAAAGACCACCGGCATATATGAAAAATTATACTTGAGATTCGAACCGAGACTTTGAAACTTAACACCACTATTACTCAAACTGTCTTTATACTGCATATAAAGAGCCCTTCGCTTCTCAAGAATTTCATCAAAAAATGGTAAAACCGAGAGCCCCATGGCCGCGTGAATCTCCGAGTTTTTGGCATTAATCCCTAATCCGCCGAAGTTCTCAGGCCCATCATGTCCAAAATTTCGCGCCAACTCTATGGCCCGGGTAGTTTCCGCATCTTTAGCCACCAAAGCCCCGCCTTCAGCGCTATGTAACATCTTTGTCGCGTGCAAGCTTAAACAGGAGATATCTCCGAAATTCAACACACTTTTTCCGGCTATTTCTACCCCGATACAATGAGCCGCGTCGTAAATAACTTTTAAATTATATGTTTTGGCTATTCTCTCAATTTTCTCTATATCAACAGGGTTGCCAAAAACATGAGTAACAAGAATCGCTGTCGTATCATCAGTTATTTTTTCTTCTATATGTTCCGGATCAATATTGAACGATTCTGGGTTAATATCACAAAACACAGGATCACATCCACTCCAGATAATACTACTTGTTGTTGCTACATAAGAAAAAGGTGTGGTAATAACCTTGCCTTGAACTCCTAAAACCTTAATAGCAATTTGCAAAGCCAAAGTACCATTTGACACGAACGTGAAATTTTCAAGGTAAAATCTTTCCCGCATCTCAGTCTCATACATTTTAACAAGTGGGCCATCGTTGGTTAACAAGCATCTATCCCAAATACCTTCGGTGTAGGCATCAAATATCTTTTTGGGCGGCATAAAGGGTCGAGTCACGGGTATCATGAATACAGATTATTTCGAAGCATTTAGAATAGGGAAATCACGCTGAGAAGAAGTTCTCCCAAGGAACGAACAAAAACTCTGAATAACTGCTTGGATCTCTCAGGTTTATTTCTAAAAATCTATCCTGCTCCCTCTTAAAATACTGGCGAACAGATTGATTATGTAGGTTATATGAAGCTTTCAAAATCGTTTCATTATAAAGGTCATCATCAGGCGTTCCAAACATTAATTTAGTCGCATCATATGCATATCCTTTATTCACATAATTCGCCTCTCTCAGTTGACCAGCATTTGGCACGCCATTTCCTTTATTGTAGAAATTAGAATGAAAACGACAAATACTATTATACCAATCCTCATCACTGTCACGAACAGTCAGAACAAACTTGCTATTAGGAAAAACCTGGTCCAAATACACATATAAATAAGGGAGACTAAAAGGAATATCTTGAAAAGCCTCGGCAGTTCTGCAATAATTTCTAATTCTGAAATATTCTCTTGCTCGATATGAATAAAGTAATCTCTCAGCTGTCCTTTGATTTCCTACTACATAACCTAAATCAACAAGTGATCTTTGCACAGAGGTGGTTCCAGTTTTGTTGAATCCAATACAGAAGACCTTTGGTTCACTTTTGCTCAGCACACGAAGTCGATGTCTCAGGTTTCTCCCCAAGTTTACGATTCTTTTACCCTTGTTCTTCAATCTGAAAGTCACAATTAGATATAGTTAACATAACCCCACCACAGTTAAAATTTGAAAATTATAAGACTCACAAGAATCTAGATATTCGCAATCAACACATCTATACATTGAATATACTGGTCACCAATCAGGATTCCAACCAATCAACTCGCTAAGTCTGCTATTGTGCTTAAAGTATATATCTCGCAAGAACTCACGATCGTCAACGCTAATATTCGTCTTATATCCACCACTATTAATTTTGACGAATTCTAAATCCCCCTTTCCAAATGGCTCCAAATCAAGAAAGGCACAAGTACGATTTAAAATCATTTCGAAGTCCCTCGCAAGGTCTTCAAAATCAACAATTACAAAATTTTTGTCACTGAAATAATTCAAGTATTTTTCAAGTTGTTCGGCATAAAAGCCCCTCCGGATAATTGACGGTTCTTGAATCTCAGTACCAATAATTTTCAACTCAATTTCCAAACACTCTCTAAACGAAGGGAAACTTAGACGATTTTTAAACAAAAATGTGAAAAGACCATTCTCAACTCCAGGGCTCAAGCCTTTTTCAAGCCTCGACACTAGCCCTTTTTCATAAAATTGCCTATACATATTCCATGCTGAATAGGCCCTATCCACGGGGTTTCGCAATACTACTATAAATTTCAATTTTGGATTATAGCGCATCAACCTGAATGCTACCTGGTCATAGTATAGGTAAGATGGGCTAGACTCAAAAAACAACCTTGACTTCCAAAAAAAACTTTTAAAGTGCGCCTCATAATCGTTAATTCCAACTCCGTAATTGATCTCTTGGTCAAAATAATGCAACTCCTTCGGTGAAGACCCAATCAATTTTGGATGCTTATCGAGATAATAATGCAACGCCGAAGTGCCAGCCTTCTGCGCACCAATAATCATGAAAGAAGGCGCATTTCCTGGTAGGAAATAATCCATTTTTTGACTCAGCCTTCTTTTAACGTGTTTCACCTTTGCTCACTTTTATGTGTAAAAGACTTGCTAATTGCTTGAATTCATAGATTACAGGTGACGAAATCATTCGAAGTAGTGCCGCATACGAAACCACATAAACAAGCACTCTTAGTATCCACGAAACAAAGCTCATTTCCGTCAAGAAAGTATTAAGCAATAATATGATTGCACTCGAAAAAAAGGCATATGTAATTAATGGCAACACCTGTTTTTTGAAAGAGACTTTAAGAATCCTATGAGTGAGATAGGAGTTTAACACCCCAAATAATTACTGATACCAAAACACTCACTTTGAGGAATTCTAAAAGACCAAAGAAGTATGCAAAGGCAAAAGGTATAAAAGATAGAACCTTTCTAAGGTTCCCAATATGAAAATTTTCCCTTGAACACCCTCTTGCTAAAAAGGCATTCACTACCAATGACCCTAATGGAAAAGAAAACGCCTTGAGTATTAGTATCGAAAACAAAGGGATAGACTCTACCCATTGAATACCAAATAGAAATACTATCAGCTTATCAGCGGTGAGGAAGAAAAATCCCATTAAAAAAAATCGCGATACTAGAAACAACATCCGTCAGTTTAAGAAAAACACTGTTAAACCTCAAAATATCATCCTTAATATTGACCATGGCGGGGAAAAAAAACTTTTCCGAGGCTTGTTGAAGTGTTCTGGGTAATTAGATTATTCAATCCAAGAGCTCTATTGTAAAAGCCAAGAGTGTTTGCAGAAAAGAGTCTTCCAATAATCAAAGAGTCTAATTGGGCAATTAATTTATTCAGGGATGTCGCAGTGAACACATAAAATGAAAAACGAAACAATCTTCTTATTTCGTCAAATGAAAACTCAACTTTCGGCCTCCAACTTACCAGACTCCATACTAAGATGGCCGCAACAATCGACGAAAAAACATGCTGGAATACAAGGGCGTAAACCCCAAAGCCAAAATAGGCCAAAATGACAGCCATAAGACCTCCAGACACTTGAGCAGCCAAACTTCTAACTGATAATAATTTAAAATTGAGCTCCTTACTCAAGATTGCTATATGAACAACAGTTAAACTACTAAATATCAATGATAAAGATAACCATCTTAGCAGGCTCACTACTTCTTCAGTGTGGTAAAAGCGCGCTATCAAAGGAGATCCTACAAATAGAATTATTGAAAGTAAGACCGCACTTGTGATGTTCAGAAAGAATACTGAAGAGTAAGTTAAATCTGAGTTATCATCACTTTGAATAAGAGCTGATGATAGCCCCATTTGAATGAATACATGCCCTACTGAAATGAATACCAATGCCATCGCGACAGAACCAAAATCACTAGGAGTTAACATTCTCGCCAGAAAAATTGATAGAATCAATCTCACAATTTGACCGCCAAAATTCCCTAGCAGGTCCCACAGAAAAGCGATTGAAGATTTTGAACGAAGTTCACCGCTCATATTTATCGAAATTGTCTATTCCCCATGTTCAGAATAGCTTCCATATCCTGATTTACCGTAACTGTACCTACCTCCGTAACCATAGCCACCGTAGCCATATTGGGCATAATAATAGTCGAGACGAGAAATCTGCTCTTCATTGAGTACTAAGGCTGCCCCATTTACACTATTCGTTGACAACAATTTATCTATATAGTCGAGAGATGTTTTAGATGTCGAGCGCGAATTCAACACAAACAAATTCACATCTGAAATCTTCGTCAACATTAATGCGTCCGAAATCAAAGAAACAGGGGGCGTGTCCAAGAATACATATTCGTAGTGCTCCCGTGCATAATCTATAATATCCCCGAGTTTCTCTCGCATAATCAATTCCGATGCGTTTGGAGGAATCGGACCAGAAGTAATAACATCCAAGGTTTGAACTTCCGTTTTTTGCACTACATCTTCTATTCGCTCGTTGTCTATCAATAATGAACTAATGCCTTTCTCATTTGGCAATTCCATTGCCTTTGCCAATCTTGGTTTATGAAGGTCGAAGTCCATGATAAGCACCCTACGCTCAGCAATTGCAAGCACCGATGCTAAGTTCACACTAGTGAATGTCTTTCCTTCTCCTGGTAAAAGCGATGTTACTAAGATCACATTACTCTTAGCGTCAGTTACTAAAAATTGAAGATTTGTACGCAATGCCCTGAACGTTTGAGATATTTCAGAACGTTCACTTCCGCTTTTTAGGCGAAACGTACTATCCAATTCTTTCAATTTTGGAATACTTCCTAGGATTGTAATGCTCGTCATAGACTGCAGCTGTCCCAAACTTTTGATACGCAGGAAGAAAATTTCTTTGATTAATAAGAGTAAAATGGCAAGACCCAATCCTATCACAGCCCCAATCAAATTCATCTTCAGCTTATTCGGATACACAACACCTACAGCCCTCGACTGCTCGATAATCTTTGTTTCAGGCACAAAACCAGCCCTTGCAATGACTGTCTCCGCTCTTCTGGACAAAAGAAACGAGTACAATTCCTCATTTACAGCTAACCTCCGCTCAATATTTAAAATCTGTCTCTGAGTTTTAGGAATATTTTTTATCCTTCCCTCCATAGCTGAAATTTTGTCATCCAAATCAGCAATCGCCTCTAGCACAGCAGTTTTTTGTGAATCAATGTATCGGATAAGATCAACTTTCATTCCCTGAATTCTCTCGAGTAAAGACAAGGCCTTTGGGCTTTGAGACGTATTACTATTCATCAATTGACCATACTGTCCTCGCGTCTCATATAAAGCCTTTACTTGACGAACCAATTCAGGATCAGTATTCGCGACAAACAGGTTGGGGGGCAGTAGACTCTCCAAGTCCTCTTCCTTTAGGAGGTAAGTCGTAAGATCTTCTAATGCGTCAACTTGATCCTGAAACTGTCTACTTTGAACATCCATTTGAATTAAACGGTTAAAATATGTCTCCTCCTCTCTTGATAAATTCAAAATGGAAGCATCTTGCTTATATTGCTCTAACTCATTCTCGATCTCATTGATAATCCCAGTGACCTCATTAAGTTGAATGTCTATATAACTAAGCGTATTTTCATTCACCTGACGCTTATTCTCCAAAGTGCTGATGATGTAAATATTTGCAAGTGAATCAAGAACTTCCACTGCCCGCTCGGGAATCTCATCTCTCAGCGTTACTTCAATAATGCTAGTGTAGTCTAAACTCGAAACGCTCAGCGCAGACTGATATTTCTGAATAAGTTTTGACTTTCTGAGAACGGCAAATTGGTAATTGATCTGGGAAAGTGATGGAAGAGATATCGTTGTGAGGTTAGGCTCCTTGTTTATACGCAAGAACAAGCCATGATCCAGAATAAGCTCACCAAACCTGTACTTTTTAGACTTCACCTCGTCTTTGTAATTGTAGCTAAGTTGATAATATATCGTATCAATGATGGTTAAATCAAAAACAAGACCTGAAAAGGAACTAGTCCGTTGATCAGTCTGAACTTTGAAAGGCATGTGCTTATATATTTCAGTGACCTTCAAACGACCAACAATAAAATATGACACATCAAGAGGTAACTTATCAAGAACCTTTTCGATCAATCCACTCGATTTAATCACACGCATTTGACTTGCCGTCTCTTCATAGGAAGCATAGCGTGAGTTGAAGCCCAAGCCTTTGTACATCTCGCTTTGATAATTGTATGTTTCGTTCGACTTAAGTAGGATTTGACATTTTGCAGCATGAATATCAGGCTGCCGATGTGTATATAAGTACGTTATCGCGAAGGACAGCGAAGGCAACAAAACCAACCAATACCAATTCGAAAAAATAATTGAAATCAGGCGAACTACGTCCTTTCTAGATAGTATCTCGGAGGATTGTGACACAGAGTAGATTTTGTGCGAATTTACCGCAATAATGCGCTCGATTTAATCCCCTCATAATTCGGGTAGCGAACTTTGAGAAGTTTTGAAGCCTCATGAATTCACAATTCTAGTCCGATTACAAATTATTTCCAACCCTTGCTGATCATTTTACGTAATACACAATCTAAAGAATGCTTATTTTTGGCGCAATTTGGAAACCATGCCTTTTAAAACATTAGTCTTTTTAATCATATTTTCTTTCGGGAATTATTTCTTGATCGCACAGTCGGGCCCCGGTGGTGTGGGAGGTTCATCATCTATCCTCACATGGTTAGATGCCTCTACGCTTGGCTTCTCTAACGGTAATTCTGTTGGCGTTTGGACGGATAATAGTGGAAATGGAAATAGTTTTGGGCAAGCTAATGCTTCGAGTAAACCGACCTTTCTTACAAACCAAATTAACGGACTTCCAGCATTGGATTTTGACGGGGGTGATCTACTCATTCTCCCTCCGGCTTCGGATTTTGATAACCAATCGGATTTATCATGGTTTATTGTTGCTGAAACAGATGCGACGTCTAGCGCTCAAAATTTGTTAAGCACTACCTATGCTGGAGGCTCGGCTGCTAGTTTCAAATGGAATTCTCTTTTCAGGTCTGGGAAACACGAGGAATACATTAAAAACGATAATGGCTCCTACGTATCACGCACAACGAACGGCGTAAACACTTCGCCGGTAATTCGGAGTGTTGCATTGACTGGCTCAAGTACGGATGTGATGACACGTTATGTTAACGGTCTACTTACTCACACTGCATCCATTTCACCTTTTTCCGTTGGATTCCATAATGGCTCCACGATCGGAAGAAATTCTACTACTGGTAATTGGTATTTAGACGGCAGAATTGCAGAGATTGTTATCTTCAATGACGCACTGAATGTTTCTCAGATTAAAATCATCAATAACCATCTTTCTACCAAGTATGGTATTGCTGTATCGAATGATTTGTACAGTTTTGATGGAACTCACCCCAACGAACTAGCCGGCATCGGCCAAGAATCCTCCACCGACAACCACACCGACGCCCAAGGAACTGGAATCGTACGTATTAGCACACCAAGTTCTCTCAACGACGGAGATTACATGCTGTGGGGGCATAATGATGGCGCTCTTGCCAGTCAAACATCTGAATTTCCAGCAGCACTTATTTCTGCGGGTGGCACTCGTTTGACACGTGAATGGGTTGCCGATATAACTAATGGTAACGTGGGTACTGTTACCATGCAATGGGATATTTCTGGTTTCTCGCTTGGGGCCATGCCTTCACGTTATCGCATCATGGTGGATGATGATGGAGACTTCAGCAATGGGGTTACCTTGAGTATTACCCCCACTGGCACGACTACTTTGACCTTTACAGGAGCAGACTTGTATACAAATGGACCGTATTTCACGCTGGTATACTCTGGCGATGACTGCCTGTCTGTAAACGTCTTCAGCACAGATGACTGGACGGACGGTCCCGGCGGAATCTGGGATTGTGGAAATACGCCTGACAGTGCGGTAGACGTGACCATTTCAGGCCTTACCACCATTCAGGTCTCCGGAACCCAGTCTTGTAACAATCTCTTAGTGGAGACCGATGCCACGCTTCAGCTATCGGCTGGAGCAACTTTGATCGTTAAAGGGGATGTAGACCTTCAATCCGGAGCTACCATCACCTGCGATGCCGCTTCAACCATCATTTTCAGAAGAAACGACGGAAGCATCCAACTCGTCGACAACAGCACAGGAGGGACTGTAACCTTTGGCAACGTAACGGCCGCAGCGGCCAACAACGTGCGCTTCTTCGGTGGAAGCTTTGCACATACCGGTGGTCTTTCTTTGAATAAGGCCTTGGCCCAAAATACAGGTTCATGGACCTTCGTTTCAAATGCATCGGGAACCGCCCATGTTTCAAACGTTGGGTCAGGAACGATCAGCGGTGGTTCGTACACCATTCAACGCTTCATTGGAGGAAGAGCAGCCAATTGGGGGGATGTCTCGAATTTTGGTTTGTCGGGCATGACGATCGAAGACATGGATGATAATATCTTCATCTCTGGTATAACTGGCGGTGATGGAAACGCTGCTGGCTTTGTTTCAATGTGGCGATTTGACAACAGCAGTGACTCCTACGTAGCTCCGACCAACACCTCAGAAGTCATGAGTTTAGGTACAAATGGTTACGAAACGTGGCTTGCTGATGACCCTACAACTTGGACCGCGAAGCAAATCGACGCAACAAGAACAGGCCTCAACCTCAGCTCCACCAACATCTCCATCAATGGAGTCGGTGGCGGATGGAACTTGATCGGTAACCCTTTCCCTGGATTCTTGAATTGGGGAGACATCAAAGGCACCTACTCCATAGTAGGCAATGCGTTTTGGTATTACGATGCGGATTCTGCCCAATACAACTTTAGATCTGGGAATACCTTCATTCCACCGGGACAAGGATTTTGGGTGAATACCAGCTCTAGCTATACCATGACACTTACTACGGCCATGCTTCGCTCAGACCTGAACAACAGTCAGTTCTTTAAGTCCGAGCCTTTGGATGAATTCAAAATCGAAGTAAAGGACAAGGATGAAATCTTCGGAAGCGCTATTCGGGTTCGCAAAGACGAGTTTGCCTTTGCTGGCGTGGATGAATTAGACATTCCACCATTGAAAGTCCCTGACGCACGTGCCATCAACATGTGGATGGATTATGCAGGCGATGAAATGATGGTGAACTACATCAATCCAGAAGAACAACACGTTGAGATTCCTGTGGTGATCGAAGGTGGACTTCCTGGCGAATACACCATGAACTTCAAGGGACTTTCTAAGTTCCGCGACTTCCAATGCATGAACTTGTACAACGAGCAAACCGGTGATCAGATTGAAATCAGCTCGGGTACGCATTACACGATCAAGATCGATGAGGATTTGGCAGCGCAGCACTTTAAGATATTGTTGAGTAAGCAGGATTACGAGGATTGCATGGCGCCAACGGATCTGTCTGAAGAGCAACTGCAAGTATTTGCAACGAACAAAACGATCGTAGCGGACTTCTTCCTCGATCGCAGCGCCATAGCCAACATCAACGTATACGATGTACTTGGCAACTTGATCTACACTGCTCAAGAGACCGTTGGATACTCCCGTGAAAACATTGATCTCAACCACGTTCCCGGTGGTGTATACTTCATTAACATAGACGTTAACGGTACCGTGAAGTCTGAAAAGGTAATTTTGCAGTAATGAATCGAAAGCAACTTCTCCTTGGAGCCCTCATGATTGTGCTCTTTGTCGTTTGTTCTGACGCCGTAATGGCACAACCTGGTGGTGGACCTCCTACGGGTGGTGGCGGACCTGGTTGCTGGCCTCCTCCCTGTATTCCTATCGATGGTGGAATGAGCTTTCTCGTTGCGCTGGGTCTTGCCTTTGGTGGTAAGAAGATGATGGAGATGCGGGCGAAGTAACGCCTATCGCTTTCTAAGAAACTTGAAGCCATTCCTAACGGGGTGGCTTTTTTCATGGATAAATTTTACTGGTCAAAGTTTGACAGCCTGCTTGCCTCGCCCTCAGTCTATACCCGCAAGGACTTCCTCAGCATGATCCCTGGAATCATGATCATCAGCAACAAAGGCGATTGAGCAATGCCCATCAGGAAGCGGGCAATGATGTAGAGGTCTTCTACGCTGTTGGTTACATAACCCAAGCCCATGGCCGCGATGGCGCCTACCGTGAGCACCCCATAGATGACCCCCAGTTCCTTCCAGTAGTTGGCGTTGAAGATCACCTTCAGGACTCCGACAATCGCCACGTAGAACAACGCAGCAAAGAAGACCGTCAAAAACCACTTCGCGTAGTACAGGGTATAGTAATCGGTGCTCTTTAAGAAGGGGATCCTATCAGAAGCACGAGACGGTTCATCGTACCACAACGCAAACAATTGCTCGTTGATGTGTACGAAAATGAACTCGCGATAAAAGCCGAGGATGATCACGCCAATCACCGAAAGGATGATCCAAAGCCTACGCTTCCCCTTCATCGCTCTCTGTCTTTAGCGCTTCCAGACCCGATAGTTTGGTCGCCCACAAGTACCACAGCCAGAAGACAAAACCATAGACCAACATGGTGAACGTATAGGTATGGTTGAAATCCAAGACCTCAGGATCCGGGAAGTAGTAGATGATCAGCGAAAGGGCCACAATGCGCACGATGTTGATGGCGTGGATGGCGATCAAGCCCATCGGAATGAACCACAATTTCTTTTTCAAGGGACCCGGATAAGCGATGACGAATCCGGTGAAGAGTGCAAACAAGGTCAGCCCATTGCACGGATCTCCGATCCACAGGCCGTGGGTGCCATCGATGCCGATGGTCCTTATGTTTTCTACGTGGCTTGCTGCCAGGGTAACGTACCCGAGGGTATCCAACACGAAGTAGGATGCCTGCTCCAAGGTCTTGATGACGAACATGTCCAATCCCCCCAACGGGTGCAGCCATTGGTCATAGACGATGTACCATACGATGTATAAGCCCAAGCCCTTCAACAGGAACTGGTACAGTGGGTCGGCCCATATCTTTTTCGGATTCACGTTTCGAAGATACGGACGACGGTGCTTGTATTGGAAACGAAATCCTCTTCCATCCCCTACCCATTCCAACAACCACACGGCCGATGACAACACCGTTTAACCAAAAAGCGGAGCTTCAACCCGCAAAACTTCGTTTCTTCGCTACGTAATTGATCTACACATGAATATTGCGATATACAGCATCATAGCCATTGGCTACTTCGTTGGATTCTTCTTCCTTTTCCCGAAAGCGGGCAGAAAGTCTTGGGAAGCACTGGTTCCTGGCTATAACTTCTTTGTTCTGACACGTGTCATCCAAAAGCCCTGGTGGTGGATCTTATTGCTCATCCTTCCTGGCGTCAACATCTTGATGCTCATGGTGATGAACTCCAACTTGGCTTCGGTTTTTGGTAAGCTCGACAAACAATCGCAAGTCTTCGCGATCTTCTTGCCGTTCATCGCTTTTCCGCTTTGGGGCAAACAAGACAAACTCCCCTACCTAGGTCCCATCGACCGAAAGAAATTTCCTAAATCCAGCGCACGCGAGTGGGGAGATGCCATCGTTTTCGCCGTAGTAGCCGCAAGCATCATTCGAACCTACTTCCTAGAAGCATTCACCATCCCGACCAGCTCCATGGAAAAGACCTTGCTGATCGGAGACTACCTCTTCGTGAGCAAGATGGCCTACGGCCCCAAGGTTCCTCAAACACCCTTGAGTTTCCCCTTTGCACACCACAGCTTGCCTTGGTTGGAAACGCCCAGTTACCTCGAGTGGATGGAATTGGACTACCATCGCCTCCTCGGGTTTGGGGATGTGGAACGCAACGACATTGTCGTGTTCAACTACCCCGAAGGAGATACCGTACTGCTCGCCTATCAAAGCAATCGAAGCTACAACCAGGTGGTGCGCGACGTCATGTCTGACCTGAAACGCGCGAGACATCAACGGCAAGGACAGCAGCCGCTCAGTTTTGAGCAATACGACAAGGCAGCCCGCAAGATGATCAAAGAGCGGATGGAATACACCGTTCGCCCCGTTGACAAGCGTGAACACTACATCAAGCGCTGCGTGGCCGTGCCCGGCGATAAGATCGTTGTACAAGATGCGCGCCTCTTCATCAACGACGAAATGGCTTTCATTCCACCGGATTTTCAGTTCAAGTACATCGTAGACAAGAAAGGCTTCCTCAACAAGCGCATCCTGAAGGAGCAATTCGACGTGAATTACCAGGATACTGACCCGCGTGTGGCGCAATCTTCTGAAGGATTTAAGATCCCACTCACGCTCGATGCGTCCACTGAACTTGCAACCTTGGACGGAGTAAACAGCGTCACCCTCGATGTAACGCCACGCGGCGCCAATGCGCAATACCCGATCTTCCCGAACAACCCGAAGTACGATTGGTCTGTCGACTATTGGGGGCCACTCACCGTTCCAGAGAAAGGCACGAGCGTAGAGCTCAACCTTATGAACTTGCCTTTCTATGAGCGCATCATCAAAGTGTACGAGGGACATAACCTCAAAGTGCGGGACGGCAAGATCCTGATCGATGGTGCGGAAGCTACTTCTTACACCTTTGAGATGGACTACTACTTCATGATGGGAGACAATCGGCACAATTCTGCCGACTCTCGTTATTGGGGATTCGTTCCTGAAGACCACATTGTAGGCAAGGCAGCCTTTGTGTGGCTATCCATCGATCCTGAATTGGGACTCTTCGACGGAAAGATCCGCTTCTCACGCATGTTCTCCATTCCTGAATAAGCGCACATGGCGGTATTTCCCATCTTTTGCGGCGGAAACATCTCCTATTATCGAGCATTGCATCAAGCGGAATCTGTGCATTTCGAAGTGTACGAGCATTTCCCAAAACAGACCTACCGCAATCGCATGGAGATCTTGGGTCCGAATGGCCTGCAAAAATTGGTGATCCCTACTCTTAAAACAGGAAACCGCCGTCGTACGAATGAGGTATGCATCAGCTACGCGGAAAATTGGCAAAAGGACCATTGGAAAAGCTTGGAAGCTGCCTATCGCCGATCTCCCTATTTCGAATTCTATGAAGATCGCTTCCGTCCTTTCTACCACCAAGAGATCGAATCCCTCTTATCGTTTAACCTGCAGATGCATGCGGTGATTACTGCGTCGCTGTCGCTCGACCTTCCACACACCCTCACAACGAATTACGAAGCAGAAGTATCGGAAGACATGCGATCCATGGCTTTTCGTGAAAACATCCCGGAAATGGCTTACCTGCAAGTCTTTAGTGACCGGCATGCCTTTCTTCCCAACCTGAGTATGTTGGATGCGCTGTTTAACTTGGGTCCCCAAGCTTCCGACCTCTTGCGTTAGTATATGTAAGGCAAAATCGCATACGTCTCTTCCATATATGTGGCGTACCCTTCACCGTAGTGCTTGAGAAGCAATTTCTCTTCAAACCGCAACTTCATCAACTGATTGAACACTAAGAGGGCATATACTGCGAAGCCAGCTTCATCCAATCGATCAAAAGCCAAACTGCCGCATACCAATAAAACAGCCGTATACATGGGGTGTCGCAAGATGCGGTAAGGCCCTGTTTTCAGAAGCTTTCCATCGCTTCGTGGCTCAGGAAAGACGGACAGTTGGCTCCACTTCATGACGACGATTGCCCAAACGCCCAATCCAATCCCCAAGCCTTCAATGGCCAATCCCAGCGGACTGTGCGCCCAGATGGATCCCGTGAGGAAGAAGAACGCAATGCAAGCGAACTGTACGAATACCAAAACCGAAGAGCGGGACATGGCGCAAAGAAAGTCACTTAATCGGTTTGTCACCGACGTTGCGGAAGCATTACACATCCTTGCTTTCAAAAGCTGGTGACAAATTACTTCTGCCCCATTCGAATTACTACTTTAGTCCAAACCTCCTTCTTGTGAAAGACCGAAGAACTTTTATCAAACAAGTATCTGCACTTGGCGCAGGACTTTGGGCCTGGCCGCTGATCGATCAGGCGTATGCTGCTGAAGCTGCAGACTTCATGAAAGACGTGCAGCTCACTCCTCCCTCTGAATTGGCTACTAACGAAGATTTTTGGAGTTGGGTACGCCACAACTACACGGCCTCCTCTAACCTCATCAACCTCAACAATGGTGGGGTTTCTCCCCACCCTACCGTGGTTCAAGATGCTGTTGCTCGATTCACTGCGCTGAGCAACGAGGCCCCTTCGTATTACATGTGGCGGGTATTTGAAAAGGGACGCGAGTCCATCCGAGAAAAATTGGGTGAATTGGGTGGGGTCTCTGCTGAAGAGATCGCCATCAACCGAAATACTACCGAGGCCTTGGATACGATGATCTTCGGCTTGGACATGCAAAAAGGCGATGAATTTGTCACGAGCAATTTTGTCTACCCCAACATGAATCAAGCGTGGAAGCAACGCGAATTGCGAGAAGGCATCGTGCGAAAGGTGGCCAAACTCCCCATGCCAAGTACGGATACAACCGCTATTGTAAAGGCCTACACAGACCAATTCACTTCGAAGACGAAAGTGGTATTGATCGAGCACGTCATCAACTGGACGGGGCAAGTGCTCCCGGTCGCTGCCATCGCAGCCGAAGCCAAGAAACGAGGCATTCTGGTCATGGTAGATGGCGCCCACAGCTTCGCCCATTTGGTCTTCAAGATTCCCGATCTAAATTGCGATTATTTCGGAACCAGCCTCCACAAGTGGCTTTGCGCGCCGTTCGGCACCGGCATGCTCTGGATGAAGAAAGAACACATCGCCAAGCATTGGGCGCTTTTCCCAGGACCTGAGCCGAGCTCAGACGACGTCCGCAAATTTGAGCATCAAGGCACACGTGACGTTCCAGCCGAACTTGCGATTGGACAAGCCATCGACTTCCACAACAGTATTGGGGCCGAACGCAAGTTTGAACGCTTGCACTACTTGAAGCAATACTGGGTGACGCGGGTGAAGGATCGTCCGGGCATTCAATTTTGGTGTCCTGAAGACCCCGCCTTTAGCGGAGCGCTGACCACTTTCGGCATCGAGGGCATGACCGGACCGGAAATCCATAATTTCCTCTGGCAAGAAGCCCGTATCCATACCACACCAATTACGCATGAAGGAGTAGATGGCGTTCGGGTGACCCCAAATGTCTATACCTCTATTAGCGACATGGATAAATTGATCGCTACGATTGAAAAAATGTGCTGATCAGACACCTACATCGTGGGGAAAGCATGCTAAAAGGCCACTAAAGGATACCATAGGGGTGCACATTAGGGCCAAGAAAGGTATTGAATAAGCAAGGGGATCATTCCGGATCCCTCGTCAATTCGATCGATATGGCATCGCCGGCGTTGGAAAGATGACCGAGGTAGATGATCTCTTGATCCAAGGGCAATTCGCCCACCGCTTCATCACCGAAGAATAGGTTCCAGCTCAAGCCATCAATCTCCAATGTATACTGATGCGCTACGGTGCGTTGCTCTGCATAGTCAATCACCTTCCAACGGACCAAGTCGTCAAAATCAGCGAATGCGTAGCAGTCGCCTGTATCGGACAATAGCGCATAATCCCTCTTCATCATCCGATCGTCAAAAGTGATGGAGCCATAGATGTTTCCCTCTTCATCAAAAAAGTCGCCGTCTTCAGAACAATCGTTCTTAAGAATGCCCGTATACCCGGTCACGGTCCAATCGCCGATGAGGTCGCGTTTGGCTTGTTGCTTCTTACACCCTGTGCTCATCATCAACAGCAGGGCAATCGCTGCTACGGCTTGAATTTGTCTACGGAAGTTCATGTTGGCTCTCAATACACTTTCGAATATATGCGGTGACACTGTTCTTCACAAGTTGAAGACAATTTAAACATCTTTGAAGCTCATTCCTTTTTCCATTCGAAAACGCAGAACATGGCGCAGAAGAAACAAGACATCGAATTCAACAAGCACGAAGACAACATGAAGCTGCTGATCTCCCAGCTCAAGCGCAAGCTTGAGAAGGTATACGAGGGAGGCGGCGCGAAGCGCATCGAAAAGCACCACGCCAAAGGCAAGATGACCGCCCGCGAGCGGGTCGAAGGATTGCTGGACGACGACCTGCCCAAGGTTGAAGTGGGCGCATTTGCGGGAGACGGCATGTACGAGGAGCACGGCGGATGCCCCAGTGGAGGCGTTGTGGTGTACTTGGGATACGTGGGTGGAAAGATGTGCATCGTGGTGGCCAATGACGCCACCGTAAAGGCGGGAGCTTGGTTCCCGATTACCGGAAAGAAGAACCTCCGTGCGCAGGAAATTGCCATGGACAACTACATTCCGATTATCTACCTGGTAGACAGCGCAGGAGTCTACTTGCCCATGCAGGATGAAATCTTCCCTGACAAGGAGCACTTCGGTCGCATCTTCCGCAACAACGCCGTGATGAGCAGTCGCGGCATCAACCAGATTTCGGCCATCATGGGAAGCTGCGTGGCTGGCGGAGCCTACCTCCCCATCATGAGCGATGAAGCCATGATCGTAGACAAGACGGGAAGTATCTTCCTAGCAGGCTCCTATTTGGTGCGCGCTGCGATCGGTGAAGATGTAGACAACGAAACATTAGGCGGTGCAACTACCCATTGCGAAATCTCCGGTGTAACCGATTACAAATGCGATGACGACCAAGATTGCCTGAATAAAATCAAGAGCATCGTTGACAAGACCGGCGGAAAGCCGCGCGTGCCTTTCGATCGGAAAGAAGCGAAGCCTCCGAAACTGGATCCAAAAGAGATCTACGGCATCTTTTCCGAACAGAATTACGACACCAAGGAGATCATCAAGCGCATCGTGGATGACTCGGAGATCGAAGAATACAAAGCCTTGTATGGAAAAAGCATCGTGACCTGCTATGCGCGCATCAATGGTTGGGCTGTCGGTATCGTCGCCAATCAGCGCACAGTGGTGAAGAGCAAGAAAGGCGAAATGCAATTTGGTGGCGTCATCTATTCCGACAGTGCGGACAAGGCAGCTCGATTCATCATGAACTGCAATCAGAAGAACATCCCTTTGGTCTTCCTGCAAGACGTAACCGGTTTCATGGTTGGGTCCCGATCGGAGCAAGGCGGCATCATCAAGGACGGCGCTAAGATGGTCAACGCCATGGCCAATTCCGTGGTTCCGAAATTCACCTTCATTCTGGGCAACAGCTACGGTGCTGGAAATTATGCGATGTGTGGAAAAGCCTATGATCCACGATTGATCTATGCTTGGCCATCGGCCAACATCGCCGTGATGAGTGGCAAGAGTGCTGCCAATACCCTGCTCCAAATCGAAGTGGCGTCTCTGAAGTCTAAAGGGGAAGAGATCACGGATAAGGACAAGAAAGAGCTGCTCGATAAAATCACACAGCGGTACAAAGAGCAGACTTCACCCTACTATGCAGCTGCGCGCCTTTGGGTAGATGGCATCATCGATCCGCTGGAAACACGAACGATCATCGGTATGGGCATTGAAATGGCGAGCCATGAGCAGCATGTGAAGCCGTACAATGTTGGGGTACTGCAGACGTGAACGAACGTGAATCACCGTTAAATTAACATAAGGCGACAATGTCTTAATGTTGTATGAGGTTTGTACCTAAATCAAATCCTTACACCATGACAGACAGCAACCTACCTACGTCGCCTACTTCCAACCTATCGGTCTTCGACCGACTCAACAACTGGATCAGCAGCTCGATGAGCCTTCGCTTGGTCATCATTGGCATACTCATCCTCATTTTGCTCATCCCTTTGGGTATGATTCAAGAACTCATTCGGGAGCGGATGTATCGCTTGGAAGATGCCAAGACTGAAGTGGCGCGCTTGTGGGCGAATGATCAAACGATCAGCGGACCCTTCGTAACGGTGCCTTATACCAACTACGATTTTGAGGGGAATGCCTCTAGCGAAGGAATCTTGCACCTGCTTCCAGAAGCATTGGAGGTCAACACTACCGTAATCCCAGAAATCCGCAAACGCGGCATTTTTGAAATTCCCGTGTACCAATCCACCAACGAAGTATCCTTCCAATTCATCCCGAGTGATATCCCACCTGTACCTTCTCGAAAAGTGCATTGGCACTTGGCACGTATTTGTGTAGGATTGAGCGATACACGCGGCATTACGGATAACCTGCGTTTCCAACTCGACGGCAAGCCAGTGGAATTCCAGCCCGGAACGCCCAACCTCAGCTTATTCGACCATGGCGTTTCCGCACCGATTGCCTTGAACTGGACAGACAGTGCCGCAACAACCATGTCTGGCAAGATCGACCTCACTCTAAGAGGCAGCAACAGCCTATCGTTCATCCCTTTGGGTAAGACTACCACCGTATCCATGGAGTCGCCTTGGCCAGATCCAAGTTTTGACGGCGACTTCATTCCGATTACCCGAGACATCAGCGACAAGGGATTTACGGCCGAATGGAAGGTACTCCACTACAATCGGAATTTCCCGCAAGCCTTCTACGGTACCCAACCTGTGCATTCCAGTGCCTTTGGTGTGAAGCTTTTCATGCCGGTCAACCATTACCAGAAGTCCGAGCGCAGTGCGAAATACGCGGTGTTGATGATCGCATTGACCTTTATTCTTTTGTTCTTCTCTCAAGCGATCAACCATATTCGCATCCACCCGTTCCAGTATTTCTTGGTCGGACTAGCGCTTAGCCTTTTTTACACCCTCTTGCTGTCCATGAGCGAGCACATTGGGTTTGACGGCGCCTATGCCATCGCAGCGTCCATGGTCCTTGGCTTGGTTGTCCTTTACCTGAAAAAGATCTCCCAATCGTGGAAATATCCATTGATCACAGGAGGAGTATTAGGTGGATTGTACATCTACATTTTCACACTTCTACAAATGGAAGACTTCGCTTTGCTGATCGGAAGCATCGGACTCTTCATCATCCTTGCGGTGATCATGTGGATGAGTACGAAGATCGATTGGTCAGGTGGCGTTCCCGCAGCAGACGATGCCGAGGGTTGATCTGACTTAAATCAAGTTCTAGAAAGGGGCACGCCAACTTTTGGTCGTGCCCCTTTCTGTACTTTTACACCGAGATACACGTTGTACAGACGTCAACCTATGATGAAGCACTTTCACTTATTTCGTTTACTCCTCTCCTTTAACCTGTTAGCACTATCCCTGGCATTTAGCCTGCTACCAGCATTGAGTCAGGCTCAGTCCGCGCAGCGTATCGAGGCCGTGCGTATGATCCAAGAGGGCGACAACAACATCCAACTGGCTCGTTTTAACGATGCCATCTTCTCCTATACCAATGCGATAACCACCGACCCTACCTACGCAGAGGCCTACATGAAGCGAGCGAGCATTCTCCAACGCTTGGGCCGTTACAGCGAAGCGAAGCAGGACATGGAGAAAGCGAAGCAGATGAATCCTTACTCGGCTTACGTGATGGATGGCAATGCCAAGCTCAATTTCATTTCTGCGGACTACGCCAAAGGTTTGGAAGAAGTGGAGGCCGCCCTGCGCCTCGATCCTGAGAACACCTCTTTCTTAGATCACCGAGCCGATGGGTACATCCTTTCCGGAGAATACGAAGAAGCGATGGAAGACATCGAAGCTTTACTACAGCGTTCCTACCACCTCGACCTTACCTACCTCAAGCAAGGATTGGTGTATTTCCTTGCAGGAAAAATGGACCTAGCCGACGCCTCTTTGGAACAGGCATTGGAGCTTTCGCCTAACAATGCCCTCGCTTACGACGTACGCGGCATGATTCGCCTGCACAGTGAAGATTTTGAAGAAGCCGACCTCTTTTTTGACAAGGCGCTTGAGGTCAATCCCAATTTCAGCCTGGCCTTGTACAACAAAGGAGTGGTGCGAAAAATGAGGAGGGAAGACGAAGAAGCTTTGGTCTATTTCGACAAAGCGATCCAAAAGCAATTGGCGATATCCAAGACCTATTACGAAAGAGGGGTGGTTAAATCCAACCTCGGCAAATACGAGGGCTCCATCGATGATTACTCCGAAGTAAAGCAGATGGATTCGATTTATTTCGACGCTATTTACAACCGTGCTTTTTCTTACAAGATGCTCGGCAACTTCCCTTCCGCTCTTGCAGATGCCAATGAAGCCGTTGAATTGCGCCCAAGGGATGGAAATGCACTGGCCATGCGGGGCAACATCCACCTGCTGTTCGGAGATTACGATAAAGCGGTTGAAGATTACGATCAAGCACTTCAGTGGATCAACGACATGCCGGAGATCCGCTTCAATAAAGGCTTGGCCCTCTTATTTGACCATCGATTGAAAGATGGTTGTGCCGAATTGAAACGCGCTGTAGACGAGGGGTATACCCGCGGCGATGAAGCCTATCGCAATTTCTGTGCGCCTTGATCAACGCCTGTCTGCGCATCGAATAATATGCCTCCCCAGCCCTCTAGTAGCCTAGTTTCGCAGTGGCGATGAAAGGCGTATACATAAACGGGCGGTTTAGTCTGCAACAGATGTCTGGCGTTCAGCGGTACGGACGTGGGATCCTTGCCCATCTTCCTGTTGAAGGGTACACGCAACTCACGCCGAAAGGGAACGGAAGGCTCGCTGGGATAGCTTGGGAACAATTCACCCTTCCTCGCCAATTGAAGGCACAAGAAAGCCCGCTCTTGCTGAACTTTTGCAATACGGCGCCCGTCACTTACCCAAATCAAATCGTTACCATCCATGACCTTGCGGCCATGGAACACCCCGAGTGGTTCAGCCCTGCATTTGGTCGTTATTACCAATGGCTTATGCCCCGCATTGCAAGCAAGGCAATGCACGTCGTGACGGTCTCAGAATGGTCCAAACAGAAGTTGATCGAACGGTTCCGTATAAGTGATCAAAAGATAACGGTCATCCCCGCCGCAATTGAAGAAACCTTGGTTCAGGCAAAGGCTGAACCCGTGCCAGGACTATCCAAGGGGTTCTTGCTTATGGTGGGCAGCGCAGATCCCCGTAAGCAGTTCGCATTGGCGGCGCGCACTTTGCTTCCTGAAGTCAAAAAATTGGGATTGCAAATCGTCATCGCCGGCGGGACAGAAACAAATTTCACATCAGAGCCCTTTCCAGCAGACGAGCACATTGTCCTGGTGAAAGCCCCTTCGGATGGACAACTCGCTTGGCTTTATCGCAATGCCGAGTTGGTTGTGCACCCATCGCTGTATGAAGGCTTCAGTTTGGTGCCCCACGAGGCGCTGGCTTTTGGAACTCGAATAGTGGTATCAGATATCCCCGTGCACAGAGATATGCTTGGGGAGAACGCTATCTACCTCGATCCCAAGGAAATGATTGCCTTACCGGAAGCGATAAAGCACAGCCTTTCCCTCGCGAAGCCATTGGCACCCGACCCAGCGTCCTTGGGCTACGCATCCTCAGCAGCTAGCTGGGTCAGCTTGGTTCGCTCCGTCCAATAATCCTTTACAATGCCTACTTTTCGCTCATGAAGGTCGCTTTCGTTCACGATTGGTTCACGATTCCGGCAGGTGCTGAAAAGGTCGCCCGCGAGATCATTGACGTGATTCAACCTTCGCGCATCTTCGCCCTGTTCAACTTCATGGATTTTGGATCGCTCCAACACATCACCCAGGGCAGAGGGGTACGCACCTCGTTTCTGCAAAATGTACCTGGAGCTGAGGAGCATTATCGACACCTCGCCCCGCTTTACCCGCGTGCGATTTCAAGACTGGATGTATCTGCTGAAGATGTGATCATCTCTTCTTCGTGGATGGCTGCCAAAGGGGTCCAAAAACGTAAGGGACAAATTCATATTTCCTACTGTCATACGCCCATGCGCTTTGCTTGGGGATTGGAAGAAACCTACTTAAAGAAGTATGGCTACAATGCGGGAGTCAAACGACTGCTGGCAAAAGTGATGATCCGACGCCTCAAGAAATGGGACAGTAAAACAGCCCTCGAGGTGGATCATTTCATCGCCAATTCCCATTTCGTTGCAGAGCGCATACAGCAGGCCTATGGACGAAAAAGTACGGTGATTTATCCTCCGGTAGATACCGAGCGTTTCAAGATCCATGAAAAAAAGAAGGAATATTACTTCACGGCCGCCCGTTTCGTCGACTACAAAAACCTTGACTTGATCATCCAAGCGTTCAATAAGCTTCCGGGACAAAAGCTGCTGATTGCGGGTCGCGGCCCAATGGAAAAGCACTTGCGAAAAATGGCTGGACCCAACATCGATTTCTTGGGTTGGGTAAGCGACGAACAACTCGTGTACTACATGCAGCGAGCAAAGGCCTTCGTGAATGCGTCCATCGAAGACTTCGGCATAGCCGGGCTTGAAGCGCAATCGTGCGGCACTCCTGTCATCGCTTTGGGCAAAGGCGGGTATACCGAAACGGTCATCGAGCACGAAACGGGCATCTTTTTTCACCGGGAACACCCAGAGGCGCTAGCGGATGCCATATTGCGTTCAGAACGGATGACCTTCGACCCCTACACAGTGCGCAGGAATGCCCAACGTTTCGACCGAGAGGTGTTCCGAGAAAAATTTCTGAATTTCTTCCTCGACAAATGCTTTGACCATGCGCACACCATGGCTTGATCGCACAGAGCAATTTCTGATTTTTGTCTTAGCTGGGTTTCTCTTTTGGCCCCATGCCGTCTCGTCCATAGCGCTCATCCTCTTGGTCGGCCTGCGCATACTCCGATCTGGCAAGGAGACCGTACCTCAAGGAAAGGATTGGCTGCTCTTCCTCCCCGCAGTGGTCATCTTCATTGCTTGGGGGATCCATGGTGCATCGCCGAATGGACAAGCAGAGCTGCAACTTTGGGCGACCTTCCTCGGCGCGGCCCTGTACTTCAAGACTTCGCCCTTCAGAAAGACCTTCGTCCAAAGTTTTGCGCTGATGTCACTGATCCAAGCTGCCATAGTCCTTGGGGCCATTGTCTTTGGAGAAGCAGCAAGCGGTGGCTCCTTTTCACAACACGTCCGCGATCAGATCGATCAACTCTTCCACGTCCACCCCACCTACCTCAGCGCCGTTTGGCTTTGGGCAGGTACGTGGTTGATTTTAGAAGAAGGTTGGCCCATACGGTACCGCCAAGCAAGCTTGGCCGGATTGGCGATCATGGCCGGGATCACGGGAGGTAAAATGCCCTTTCTGGCCTTCGCTATAGTCCTTGTATATATCATCCTAACCACCGTTCAGCGCACACGTCATCGCATCATCGTTTCCAGCATCTTGATTGTATTCATGAGCATCAACGTGCTGCTCAACCCTGGACTTCGCGATCGATTTGCAGAACTCATCGGTCCGACCACCGAATATTCAGAGGGACAATGGTTGACCTCCACAGAATTGCGCTTGGGCATCTGGAGGTGTGTAAAGCAAGTGGGCCTTGACCATTGGCAGATTGGCTTAGGTACTGGAAATACAAGGCCTGCCTTGGAGAAATGCTTCGAAGGCTACGATCAGGCCCAGTTCTTCGAAACCGAGTTCAACAGCCACAATCAATACATGCACTTCTGGTTGGTGGGAGGAATCCTCGGCTTCCTTTCCATCCTCGGGTGGTTCGCATGGCTGCTCTATGTAGCCATCCAACGCCGCGACAAGGAGTTCATCGCCGCATTGATCTATATGTGCTTGTTGCTGCTGACCGAAAACTACTTCAGTCGCCAAGCGGGCATGATGCTGATCGCTTTTACGCTGACGGCGCGGTATTTCCGTCCACGAGTAGATGCGCGCTCTTCGCCCAGCAATCCCGCCACGTAAACTTCCAGGTTTGTTGCATGCAGCGACCTTCGGCTTCGGCTCGATTTGTCTGAGTCAATTGACCTAATCCTTCCGTGATGGACGCTTTGCTTTCCGGGTCGCAAAGAATGCCAACCTCGCCTACCAACTCCGGCAAAGAAGCACGGTCGGATACCAATACAGGACAACCGCAAGCCATGGCTTCGAGCACCGGAAGTCCAAATCCTTCGTACAAACTCACATAGCAGAATCCATGTGCAAGGGTGTACAATGCGGGCAGGTGCTCTTCCCTCACAAAGCCCGTGAAGTGAATTTGACCCGCGCAGTCCTTCGGAATGTTCAACTTTGATCGCCAGCCTTTGCGTCCCGCCAATACCAAGGGAAATCGCTGTCTCGTTGTTGGATCCAGAGCGGCATAGGCATCGATCAGGCCTTGGATGTTTTTGCGAGGTTCGATGGTAGAGACACTCAGTAAAAAAGGACCTTCTGGAAGCCCATAGCGCTTGCGAACAAGTGCCTTCAAGTGCGCATTGTGGATGGGGAAAAAGACGCGACGATCGACGCCTTCTGGAATGTGCGCAGCATATGCACCCTCTTTCAACATGTCGCGCTGCGTAGACTCCGAGACCGCGATGTATGTTCCTTTGTTTTCTCTAATCCACTGCATTCCTTCCTCGGCACGGTGGATGTTGTTGGCTTCGTGGAATTGAGGAAACTGGCTATGCGTAAGGTCATGGACAGTAGCCACCAGTTTTACAAACCGTGCAGATTGCAGGAAAAGGTAGTGCTGTGGAAGGGTGAGCCACGCCACATCGTAGCTGTCGTTTGAGACGATTGTCTCATTAAACTTGGGCATCCTCGAAACGGGGGCTACCCTGGCTAACCACTGGTAGGTTCTATCTGGAAGCGCCAAGCGGAGGACATTTTTGAGGACTTGAAATGCGCCTTTTCTATTTCCAGTATCCATCGCCACGTGCTTCAATGCCTCCTCGCTTCCAACGATGCGGTTTTCGATCATCACATCCATGTCCACCCTTGGATCCGGGTAGCGTTCCGACGCTTTCAGCACTTCGCGCACATACCGACCGATACCATCGATGAAGGGGTCGTTCAATTTGCTGCCTTCCATCAAGACCTTGGTGACTGATGCACGTTTTAGATCAGGAAGTGCATTGATCGCTCCATTCGCCTGGTATCCGACCCACTCCATGGTCTCTCCGTGCAAGTGCCAAAAAAGCCTTGCCATTTCCTCAGACAATTCTTCGCGCCAGCCGCCTACCACACCCTTTCTAAACCAATGCTGCGCAAGGGCTCCGTCGTGGCTATATTTTCCGCTTCCGTATTCGGGCGTGCCTTGTTTTAGTCCCTTGAAATCAGGCAATCTCGCAAGGTCTGGTGCTGGCAACGGCATCACACGGCTTATCTTTTCACATGCGGCAATTGGGTCTTTGATCAGGTCTTCGAATCGAATGACAACGGCGGCCTTGGGCAGCCATGCTTCGACGTGGGCACTCCAACCTCCAAAATGACTTCCCTCTGCGGCGTACACGGCCTCTTTTAGATTTTGATTGAAGTCGCTTTCGGGCGCGACCACATCCTTGCGGTGGTGGGCGAAGGAAACTACGGCATCCCTTCCATCGCGGATGAGGTAAACGATGGGGCGATCCAATAATGCTGTCGGAAGGTTATCCGGAAGGTGGTGGGTTTTCACCACCTGGGAGTTACTCCAATCCTCATCTGGTCCATGGCCATCGGTCAAGTAGGTTTTGGACGATACGCCATAGACCTCAAACAAGACATTCCTTAAAAAGGTATTGCCGCTTCTTGGATAGGATACGAGTGTAATCATGGTCGCAGTTGCGAAGATCGAATAAACGGCCAGCTGGCCCAACGAAGGAAAATGCATCCGCACATCCGCAAGCGTAAAAGGAATGTGCAGTTTTGAAGCATGAGCACTTGGAAGATTGCGCGTTCGTTCATTTTGCCTGTGATCGTATTGATCCTCGTCCCATGGGCGATTCACACATGGTTGGAGCCACTGTCTTTCATGAATGGCTATACCACCTTCACAGGACTCTTGTTCCTCCTTGCGGGAATGACGATGCTGGCGTGGACGAACGTTCTCTTCGTAGTATACGGCGATGGAACCCTGGCACCATGGGACAAGACCAAGAAACTTGGCGTACTAGGTCCGTACCGTTACGTGCGCAATCCGATGATCCTTGGAGTAGTCACAACGCTCTTGGGCGAGACGTTGGTCTTCGGCTCGTTCTACCTTTTCGCCTGGTCAATCACCTTTTGGTTGATCAACCATCTGTATCTATCCCTGCATGAAGAACACGAGTTGACAAATCGGTTTGGAGAAGCCTACACGAGGTACAAAGCAATTGTACCCCGTTGGCTTCCTTTATCCAGTCCTGTAGAGTTCGATCCTTGAAATCCTCCTGCTTACTCAACCAAAAGGATATGTTTCTTTGCCTGAGGCAATTGAACACGACCGCATGAGCAATACCATCACCGAATCCAGTTCCAACTACGACCGGCTCGAAGAAATGAGCTTTCAGGAACTCATGGAAAACATGAACAAGGAGGACAAAACCGTTCCCCTTGCCATTGAAAAAGCCATTCCTTCCATCGAAGCCTTGGCCAAAGTGGTGCACGAGCGCATTGCAGCAGGAGGTCGATTGTTCTATATCGGCGCAGGAACGAGCGGTCGGTTGGGCATTGTAGACGCCAGCGAGTGCCCTCCTACCTATGGTGTACCCCATGGAATGGTCATCGGCCTGATCGCGGGAGGTGACCATGCCATTCGCAAGGCAGTAGAATTTGCGGAAGATGATCCAGACCAGGGGTGGAAAGACCTGCAAGCCCATGACGTGTCGCCAAAAGACGTGGTTATCGGCATTGCCGCTTCAGGCACAACGCCCTATGTGGTTGGCGGGTTGAGGCATTGCAGGGAACAGGGCATCACCACTGGTTGTGTGACCTGCAACCCAAATGCTCCCGTCAGTCATGTAGCCGACTTTCCGGTGGAGGTTGTAGTTGGTCCCGAGTTTGTCACGGGCAGCACCCGCATGAAGGCAGGAACGGCTCAAAAGCTGACGCTAAACATGATCACGACCTCTGTTATGGTAAAGCTCGGTAGGGTGAAAGGAAACCGCATGGTAGATATGCAACTGAGCAATGACAAGTTGGTAGATCGGGGCACCAAAATGGTCATGGCCGAAACAGGATTGGGTTATGACGCAGCGAATGCGCTCTTGGTTAAACATGGCAGCGTGCGGAACGCCGTTGAGGCTGCCGAAAAAAGCTAGTGGAGATTTAACATCTCGTCGTCAACATCAATCGTTCATCTGCGTTTTGCTCGGTAGCTTTGCACCAGCGATATGCACAACATCGAACCATACTTCAATTGGCGCAACCTCTACATAGCAGAAGAGGACGAGCGTTCCCCCTTCTACGGAAGAGAGTACTCGGAAGTGTATTTCACCGATGCCATCTATGACCATTACATCCATCCGCAATGGGACAACATCGGATCAACAACCCTTTTCATCAAGCTGTTGTATGCTGATTACGAAGATGGTTTTGCAGTGATAGAACTGCTGGGCGAATGGAACGACACCTTGCACAACGACATCATGACTTTGAAACGTGACTTCGTAGATCTTTTGATCGATGAAGGCATCCAAAAATTCATCCTTGTGGGCGATAGTGTGCTGAACTTTCACAGTTCGGATGACAGCTATTATGAAGAGTGGTTTGATGACATCGATGACGGATGGATTGCATTGATAAATTTTCGGGACCACGTCTTGAAAGATTTCGCAGAAGTGGGTATCGATAATTACTTCGTTTCCGGGGGCCCATTGAACGATTTTGACTGGGGTTCTTTCCGCCCACTCCAGCTGTTTCAGAAGGTCGAAGCCCTCGTTGAGAGGAGGTTTGACACCGGCTACTTACTAGAAGAAGGAAACGAAGAAGAAGAGTGATTCATCGACGGCCAGGCATCCTTTTTCAAAAAATTGGCGTCTTTCATGAAGACCTACTAAATTCGCGTATTCCCCGACGCCAAAGGTTCATTACTTTCACGCCGAATTAGCCACTGATGCTAATGAGTTGGCCATGCTGCACGCACTGAAGAAGATTTTCTTAGGATTTACGCTAATCGCAATCGTTGCGATGGTTCCAACGCTGGCACAAGCACAGTGCGGCGATAGCATCGACCTAGGCACATGGGTCCTCGAAGGCGATACAAACAATGGCAATTGGGTCGTCACGAACGGCGGCAATACAGTCAATCAGACCATCAATGGTGACCCAACATTTTATGTGAGTCCCGACAGCTTCATCAACGTCATCGTCACCGGAAATATTCAGGTAGCAACTACTGCAGATGACGATTGGATTGGATTCGTTTTCGGATACATAGATCCAGACACCAACAGCCCTACGAACTACGACTTCTTCTTGTTCGACTGGAAACAAAATGACCAAAACTTCGGTGGCTGGTTGGGTCAAGAAGGGTATTCCCTTTCGCATATTCAAGGCCCGGTCACGAATTTTCCGCAAGCGTTTTCTTCCAAGGCTGGTCCTTTTGTCGACCTCCTCGCCACCAACTATGGCAACACACTAGGATGGAATGACCTGCAGACCTACGCCTTTGCATTGACCTATACCAACACGCGTTGCGTGGTTGCCATCGACGGCGATACAATTTTTGATGTCTACGGCTGCTTTCCTCCGGGTCGCTTCGGGTTTTACAATTACTCCCAATCAGACGTAAACTACTCCGACTTTTCATACCGCGTTGCGGCCGCTTTCGAAGTGTTGACTCCGAACGTATGCCTTGGCGACACGGCTTATTTCATCGCCCTGAGTGATTCGTGTGAAAATGCAGCCGGTGTTCCGGTCAACAACACCATTACGAACTGGTATTGGGAATTTGGAGACGGCACTACCTCCAACGACACGAACGCAAGTCATTACTACCAGAACCCAGGCACGTATCAGGTGCAGCTCGTGGTTACCGACTACCTCGGCTGCACGGATACGGCCATTTCTATTGTAGAGATTTATGACGTACAGACCGACTTGGGCAACGACACGAGTATCTGTACCAATGACATGATCACGCTGGATGCAGGCACTTCTGCCACCGCATACGTCTGGAGTACAGGAGCTACCTCTCAAACCATAAACGTCACCCTGCCTGGAACGTATTGGGTAGCGATATCCGGTGCGGGAGGCTGCACAGATTCGGATACCGTGG
The DNA here is from genome assembly GCA_943788725.1 of uncultured Flavobacteriales bacterium. Classification (GTDB taxonomy): domain Bacteria; phylum Bacteroidota; class Bacteroidia; order Flavobacteriales_G; family Salibacteraceae; genus SHAN690. Next base: position 924,636 of record CALSRJ010000001.1, read on the forward strand.
TGATCAGCAACATTGCCCTGCCCGTGGTAAACATCGGCAACGACACAAGCATATGCAACAACGACACCATCGTATTGCATGCCGGAAACGCGGGTGCTACCTTCTTGTGGAACGATGGCTCCACCCTCGACTCATTGATTTTGAACGACTCTGGGACGTATACTGTCCAGGTGACCTACCCATCTGGATGTTCCAACTCAGACACGGCAGTCATTACCAATTACGCCCAACCGGTGGTCACCCCGCCTAATCCCGAATTGTGCTACGGTGATACGGTGAACATCTCGGCGGCGGGCGCCAATACCTATCTCTGGTTTCCATCAGCAGGGCTCAGCGCAACTACCGGTGGAGTCGTGCAGACATTTACCTTGGTAGACACCTTCTACAGCGTGATCGGAACCGACACAAACGGCTGTACGGACACATCTGTCTTCTTTGTGGATGTGCATGATCTCCCGACCTTCAGCATCATGGGAAGCGACTCCGTTTGCATCGGTGATTCTGTCGCGCTAGACTTCATCCTCACTGGCGCCGGACCTTGGGATGTGACGTACTCTGTACAAGGAAACACCTTCGCAATCAACGGCATCGTCAACGATACCCACACCATCGTGGTGACTGACTCCGGCACCTATCAACCGCTAACCGTCACTGACATTCATTGCAGTGATAGCGGAAACGGCTCTGCCTTGGTACATCACTATCCTCTGCCCACGCTCACACTGAACACCCTTGACACGGCCATCTGCATCGGCGATACCTTGCCTTTGATGATTTCGGGAGCCCAGACCTATAACTGGCTACCGATATACAATGCGACTTCACTGGTAGGCGACAGCATAAGCGTATACCCAACAGTGGATACTACCTATAGCGTTGAGGCTACCGATTCGAACGGTTGTGTAAATTATGATACTGTCAATATTGTCGTCAATCCCCTCCCAATCATAACGTTATCGATGACAGGCGATTCCGTTTGCAAATTGGACACAACCACCATCACCGCAGCTGGAGCAGTAGATTACGCTTGGGACAATATTTCTGGCCTGAGTGCTTACAACCAAGCGACCGTGCAAGCCTTTCCGACATTGACCACAACCTACGTCGTGTATGGCACCGATGCCAACGGATGTATTAACTCGAACGACACGACAGTGACCGTGCTTGTACTTCCAGACATAGATGTTCAGCCTGGTTTTGGCGAAATCTGCGTTGGGGAAAGTGAAACCATTACCGCCCAGACCTATTATTCATACACCTGGTCGCCGCTGGCCAATTTAGTGCTGGATGGCAACAACAACGATTCAGTGCTCGCATCACCTGTTGACACGACGGTTTACTTAGTGACCGCAACGGACAGTTTAGGATGTACCAGCGACACGACGTATCAATTGGCGGTAACGCCTCTTCCAGTGCTCTCCGTAACAGTGGATGATTCGGTCATTTGCCCCAATATTTCAACCCAACTGCACGTAACTGGCGCGCTTACCTACGTCTGGGGACCGAGTACTGCCATGAGTGGCATGTTCAGTGCTTCACCTACCGTAAACCCCAACAGCACCCAAGAATACTTCGTAACTGCCACCGGTCCGGGGGGTTGTCAATCTATAGCTTCCATTACGGTTGCCGTTTGGGAGATAGACACTTTTTCTGCGGGGGAAGACACTGCTATTTGCCGAGGAGACACCATTCAACTCAGTGGTTTTGGCGGGGTCTCTTACCAATGGTTCCCGAACCTATTCATCTCGGATGCTACGGTTCCAGATCCTCTTTGCTTCACAAACAACACTCGGCTCTACTCCTTGCAGATTACTGACCAACACGACTGTGTGAGCTGGGATGACGTTCGGATTTATGTCAACGCACTACCCTTCGCACGTGCTGGGGACGATGATACCTTATGCGCAGGAGATCAAGCGCAATTGGGTGGTTCGCCAACTGGTCCCGCGGGATCTACCTACCAATGGACCCCTGCCCTCGGTTTGAACAGTGCTATTCTGCCCAATCCAAGTGCTTCCCCTACGCTCACTACTACCTACACGGTGCTTGTAACGGACAGCAATGGATGCATGAAGGAGAATTCAGTAGACGTTCGTGTCAATGACCTTCCCGTGCTTCAATTGCTCAACATGCCTCCGTACCTCTGCCAAGGCGATTCGGCAGAATTAGAAGTTACACCAGACCTTGAGGCCTACCTGTGGAAACCGTCCGATCGCATAGTAGACCCGACCAAAAGCAACGTCGTCGCATATCCAAAAGACACCTTGATCTATTCGGTGAGTGGCACGGACACGAATGGCTGTACGACCGTCCTGGATATTCCATTACCCGTAAAACGGGCGCCCTTCGTGAACATCCGAGGTAATTACGACATGTGTTTTGGCGATACGATTCAATTCGATGCCAATGCAGCTCCAGGCGACTTGGAGTGGTACCCATCTGAGTATGTTTCTGACGCGGTCACACTCTTGCCGTATGCCTTTCCGGAGGAGCCTGTTTACTTCCGACTAAAAGTTACGGATGATCTAGGATGCAGTAATACAGATACTTCCTTGGTCTTCGTGCACCCGCTACCCCGGGCAGACGCTGGACAAGACGTGAGGAATTGTTTCATGGAAGTCGTTTATTTGGGAGGTGCAAGCGTGACCGGGCCTGAAAACGAGATATTGTGGACACCTTCAGAGAAGCTAAACAAGAACGACATCGAGCATCCTCGTGTATTGAGTACCGAACTCGACACCTTCGTCTTGCGGGTTGAAAGTCCAGAAGGTTGCATCAACTATGATTCTGTCATCATCAATTCGGAGTGCTACATCTCCTTGTATGCGCCAAATACATTTACACCGGACGACGACGGTGAGAATGATGTCTTCAAGGTATACGGTCGCAACATCTACGAACCGCACCTGGTCATTTACGATCGTTGGGGACACGTGCAATTTGAATCGAAAGACCTAGAAGTAGGATGGGATGGACGCTTCGTCTCTTCACAGCTACCAGCTCCTATCGGTAGTTATTTCTGGCAAATGACGTACAAGAGCGAAACCGGCAGATCACTGAGTCACAAAGGGGTTTTCAACCTCATCCGTTGAGGTAATCCGCACGCAGCATTCCCGCTACAATCTTATCTACCGGCCATTTGAAATCATCCGGAGAAAGCGCTGATAACGGTATCCATCGCTGTACCTCAAATTGATTTCCAACGTCATCGGGAAAATTAAACGGCGTAGAACTCGTGGGAAAATTCAGTTCTCCTAGTAAGCGGACTTTATAGTAGATGCTGATGAGCTGGTCTGAATCTTTAAATGCGGACTGCTGGAAGTAATCGGTGGTGAAGTAATGCTCCAACACTTCTACTTCTTGCTCTAGTTCCTCCATGAATTCCCGCTGAAGGCAAGCCCTGGTTCCTTCGCCCCACTCCAATCCACCCCCTGGGAATTTCGTGAATTGGATGCCTTGGATCAGCTCATCGCTCACCAGCAATTCATCGTGTTGATTGATGACAATGCCGTACACCCGTACGTTGAATCTTTTGTCGCTCATGGTTTCGTTGCTCTTAACATTTCTCGTTTGCCCGGTGGCCCTTCCAATCGCTCTACTTCGAATCCTGCTGCTTGCATATCTCTCCTCACCTGCCCTTTGGCGCAATAAGTCACCAACACCCCCTTTGGATTCATCCGCTCAATCAAACTTGTCCAGATCACAGGCTCCCAAAGCTCAGGTTGTGCGTGGGGTGCGAAAGCATCGTAATAAACGAGGTCAACAGGGTCAATGGTTGGCAAATCTTGCAGCGCCGTTGCTCTCTTCTCAAGGGTGAATCGATCGTGGATCGCAACCGGCTCATTCCAAGCTGCATTGTGCATGGCTTCAAAAAATGTTTCAGCCTGATCCCTGGCAATAATCGCGGGGTAATTAAGCTGACGTACCAAATCCATTTCGAGCGGATAGGTTTCAAGGGTCACATAATGAACAGAAGGACCATTGGCAGAGAGGGCCGTCAACAAGGCATTCAATCCTGTGCCAAAGCCAACTTCAAGGATGCGGATGTGTTCCCTTTCCTTAAAGAGCTCCAATCCCATTTTCAGAAAGACGTAGTTGCTTTCTTGCACGGCGCCTTTGTGCGAATGGTAGTGCTCGTTCAAAGCATCCACCCGAAGGGTGTGTGAACCATCGTCACTTTCGACAATGCGCGGCTTTAGTGGATCGTTTTCCATTCGTTGCATGCATCGACAAGGTTCGGAAAAAATCGATCGAAATAGGCATTGAATTCGTCCCAAAATCCGTCCGCTGCTTCCATGGCTTGGATCATGTTAGACGAATAAGCCGTGCGTCCGTCCATTCCTCGAAATACACGTTCAATGCCATCTCGAGTAGCGTAATGCGAAAGGATATCGTTTCCAGCCATGTAGTGATAGAATCGCTCAGAACGTTTAGGAAGCAATTCACTTTTGGATCCGATGAGGGCATAGCATCTTGTGGCAAAGGCGTCCAAAGCTTCATCGTGGTGTTCCGTCCATTTCAGCGCCAACAAATGATCGAAGAGCACGTCCACTGCTACCCCCGCTGAATTTTGATTGAGACGGATAGAAGAGCTTTTTGGCATCCAAGACTTCCGGGTGACCATCTGTGTAGGTATCGATAAACCGGTGAAAGCGCACGCCTCTGGCAACGGGATCTGGAAATCGCTGCAGGTCGCTTCCGCGCACACCGTCGCCGATGAAGTTTCCGAACATGAGATCCGGCTCTGGATCGGCGAGGTAAAAATGTGCCAGGTAGTTCACGTTCGCCAAAGGTACTTAACCGCTGCTCCCTGCTCGTTTCCAATCGTGTAACAACTTGACCTTGATTAAATGCGCAGGTCTACATTTGAAGCGAATGAAAACCTCGAGGTATTATTACAAGGCGCAATTGGGTGGATGGTCATTGTACATCCTCATCTCTTCCTTGGTCATCTTGCAGTCGGGAACGTCGATCAGCGTCAGCGTCATTGGAGACATCTACCTGGTATTTGCGCTGGGCTTGATCATCTCGCACCTCTATCGCTATGCCATCATTCGCATGGGATGGTTAGAGAAGGACATTTTCTCACTCATACCCAGGGTAGGACTCGCCAGCGTTTTATTGGCGCTCGGTTTTCACGGCGTATACGTCGTAATCCGATACCTCGCCTTTGGAAAGGAGATCGTCTACTCCTTCACAGATGCCAACTTGATTACGTGGGCCATGCTCTTTTTTATCTGGAGCCTGTTCTACTTTACCTACATCTTCTTCCAGCGTTTTCGAAGAGAGGAAATCAAGAACCTCCAATTGGAGGCAGCGCGCAACGAATATGAACTTCGCCGGCTGCGCGATCAGATGAACCCCCACTTCATCTTCAACGCCATGAATACCATCCGCGCCTTGATCGATGAGGACCCTCAGAAAGCCAAGTCGACGGTGACTCAGTTAAGCAACGTTCTACGATCCTCCCTGCAAGCAGGGAAGCAAGAGTTGATTCCGTTGTCGAAAGAAATCGAGATTGTAAAGGATTATTTAGAGATCGAAAAGGCGCGTTATGAAGAGCGCCTAACGGTAGAATGGAACATTGCGAAAGGATCGGAACGCGTCGAAATACCACCTCTTTTGCTCCAGACCATCGTTGAAAATTGCATCAAGCACGGCATTGCAAAATTGCCTGACGGAGGTCGGATCATGATCCAATCTACTGTTATGATGGACGTGGTAGAAATTGACATTTTAAACAGCGGGCAATACGATCCAGAGGGCGAGAGTGATTCCTCACTTGGACTAGAAAATACCAGAAATAGACTGAGCCTTTCCTTCGGCAAAGAGGGATGGCTTACCATCGGAAACCACGGAAAACAAGAGGTTAAAACAACCGTACGAATTCCTATTAAATCAAGCAAGACATGATACGAGCCATGATCATAGATGACGAGCGACTCGCACGCCAAGAACTGCGCACCCTCGTTGAAAAATTAGAAACCGTGCAGATTGTCGCGGAGAGCGGAAAACCTGAAGAAGCGCTCGACCTCATCGATCGAGAAAATCCAGATTTGATTTTCTTGGACATACAAATGCCTGGAATGACAGGGTTTGACATGCTCAATGAGATCGAGGGGCGGGCACCAGAGGTCATCTTTGTGACGGCCTATGACGAGTACGCCCTCAAAGCCTTTGAAGTGAATGCATTGGATTACCTGATGAAACCTGTAGAGGAGGCACGCTTGAGTGAATCGGTAAACAAGGTTGCCAAGCGCATTGAAGCACGTCAGGAACATGCCGAAGAGGGAGTGGAAAACGAAGGAAAGCTGGAAATCAACGACCAAGTCTTTTTGAAGGATGGAGACAAATGCTGGTTTGTGGAGCTAGAAAAGATCCGCCTTTTCGAAAGTGAAGGCAACTACGTCCGCGTCTACTTCGACAACTCCCGTCCGCTCATTTTGAAATCGTTGAACGCACTGACGGATCGACTGAGTGAGAAATTTTTCTTCCGCGCCAGCCGCAAGCACATTGTGAACCTGCGTTGGATTGAAAAGGTAGAAACTTGGTTCAACGGAGGCCTGCTCGTCATCCTAGAAGACGGCACCAAGGTGGAGGTATCGCGCAGGCAGTCCGTCAAACTCAAGGAGATGATGGCTCTTTGATTTCATCCGATGTTAATTTCCAACCAAACGATAACCCGATTGCAGGTCTCAACACTCCGCATGCATCACTGTGCTGAATCCTCCACTTTCATCCTAGGTTTAGCTTTCTATCTTCGCACCCTAATCCATCCATAGAAATGAATACAAAATTGATCTCTTACGTCGCTTCTCTCCTCTTGATTGTTGGCATGACTGCCTGCGAATCAGGTGCTTCTGACGATGCGACCACCGCTGGAAACAGTGCCGATCAAACCCCCATCAAAGAGGTCAACACAGGCACGATGAAGTTTGCCTACGTCAATACCGATTCTTTGTCAAACCGTTATGAAATGATCAAAGATTTCGAGGAAGAGATCCTCCAAGAGCGCCTTGAAATGGAGAGTCAACTGCAAGGCATGGTGCGTTCTTTGGAAAAGGACTATACCGATGCACAAGCCGGAGCAGCAGGTCTTTCAGACGAAGCTTTGGCGATTCTTCAGCAAAAATTAGGTCAAAAAGAGCAGCAGGTAATGCAGCAAAAAAGCCAAATGGAAGAACGCCTCATGCGCAGCGAGCAAGATAAAACAGGACGATACTTAGACCGCGTCCAGAATTTCCTCACCGAATACGGCACAGCTGAAGGTTACGATATCGTATACGGATTCAACGGATTGAACAACGTGCTTTTCATCGACAAGGCCTACGACATCACCGACGCTGTAGTGGACTCCCTGAATAGCATTTACGCAAGAGAAAAGGCTGAAACAGCATTGGAGTCAGAGAAGTAAACGTCATGTACATCGCTCGGAAATACAAGGAAAGTAACATCGTAGAGTACGTTCTCTATATGTGGCACATCGAAGAATTGATGCGCTCTTTCAACCTTGACATCGACGCGATTGAAAAAGGAGTGATTGCTGGGTTCGATATGGACCAAGCAGCTTCAAGTGAGATGCGGGCTTGGTATGCAGACCTGCTCAAGCAAATGCGACAGCAGGGCATCAATGAGCGCGGACACCTCGAGGAACTGAATGAATTGATGACCGAATTGATTTATTTGCACCAGAGTCTGCTGACGGTATATCAAGACAAGACCTACCAAGCATTACTTGCAGAGGCGCACCAAAGCCTAGAGGAATTGAAGTCCAAGTCTATGGGGGGGCCTCGATCGGAGGTAGAAACGGCGATGAATGGATTATTCGGCGTGCTCGTGCTTAAGCTCAACAAGCGCCAAGTATCTGAAGCCACGCAAGAAGCCATCAAATCTATCTCCCAAATGATGGCGCACCTATCCAGGCAATATCACCGAATGAAGGAGTGCAACCTCAGCCTTCCGAAGGTGATGGGAAACTGAATCAAGAATTAAAAGCTGCCAGCAGCAATTTCAGATCCTTGAACGGCAAGTTCAGGGACTCCCCCAAGTACATATTGGTCAACGTTCCGTTGTAGAGGTACACTCCATTCTGAATGCCCACATGGTTTCGGATCATGTTTTCTACCCCACCTTCATCGCCCATCTGGAGAATGAGCGGCGCCACCACGTTACTCAGGGTATGCGAAGCCGTCCTGCTCACAAGCGAAGCAATGTTCGGAACGCAGTAGTGGATGACGTCGTGCTTTTTATAGGTCGGTTTGTTCAAGGCAGTGACTTGGGAAGTCTCAAAACATCCCCCTTGGTCTATGCTCACATCTACGATCACCGAACCAGACTTCATTTGGCGCACCATCTCTTCATTCACTATGCAAGGGGTTCGCCCAGATCTGCTGCGGATGGCACCAATGGCAACATCAGCGCGCATCAAGGCCTTCATGAGCACCTTCGGTTGAATGGTTGAAGTCGATACTCGAAAGCCGATGGAGGTCTGCAATCGACGCAATTTCGTAATCGAATTATCGAAGACACGCACATCAGCACCCAAGCCCATGGCAGCGCGTGCGGCGTACTCACCGACGGTTCCGGCGCCAATGATCACAACCTGGGTCGGTGGAACGCCTGTGATGCCGCCGAGCATAATGCCTTGGCCCTTGTTATTCATCAAATATTCTGAAGCAATCAAGAGCGCAGTCGTTCCGGCGATCTCTCCCATACTCCGCACAATGGGCAAGACCTCGTCTTCATCGGCGATGTAGTCCCAAGCAATTGCCGAAACCTTCTTAGCCATAAGGTTCTTGATGTAGTTTTTGGGTTGCACATTTAACTGCATGGCAGAAATTACCATTTGTTTCGGCTTCAAGTACTCCATCTCCTCCTCTGAAACAGGCTCTACCTTCAAGATGATTTCTGCTTCGTAGACTTCCTTTGCGCTGTACGCAATCTCTGCCCCGGATTCGCTGTACTCATTGTCTTGGAAGTTGGACGCCTTTCCCGCGTCGGTTTCCACTACAACTCGATGTCCATTGTTGACCAAGAGTTGAACCGCTTCCGGAACCAGGGCTACCCGGTTTTCCTGCATGGAAATTTCCTTCGGTATACCAATAAATAAGCGTTTACGCTTGGAGCCTACGGGCTGAAGCTTCTCTTGAGGCAACATCATCACGGCCTCGCTCAATGCGCGTTGGGTTTCCTTGGATGTACTACTCATGGTTGATAGGTTATGGTAAGTGTGCGCTGTTGGTTGTTCGTATCAACAGCGATCGATACGTCTACGGTGTCATCCGGCAAAAGTTCTCCGGCCATTTCTGGCCATTCTATGAACATGATCTTTTCTTGATCCAGGTAGTCGAACCAGCCAATGTCCACCAACTCTCGGGTAGAACGCAGTCTGTACAGGTCAAAATGATAAACGTCGTCGGCTTGGGCTGTCGCATATGCATTGACAAGTCCGAAGGATGGGCTGCTCATTTCATCGGTCACCCCCAGGTCTTGACACAGGACTTTGATCAAGGTTGTTTTCCCGGCTCCCAACTCTCCATGAAAAGCAAAGACCTTACGGTCCTGATACAGGGCGCGGAAAGTATGGATGAGATCATCGCATTGATCGAGGCTGGGTACGGACACGGTGCGTTGCATCTTAAAACTCTCTAAGATACCACAAATATCGGCTAGAAGCGTGTACGAACCTTACTTAGGAGAACATATAGCGAATGGAATGATTACCTCTTCAAGGGAGACACCACCGTGCTGGAATGTATCGCGATAGTAGTTGACGTAATGGTTGTAATTGTTCGGATACGCAAAGAAGTCATTGCCTTGTGCGAAGATGTACCTGCTACTGACGTTGGCACGGGGCAAAAAGGCATCTTCTGGCTTCAGCACCTCGAACACTTCTTTTTCCTTGTAGTTCAAATTCCGACCAATCTTATACCTCAAATTGGTATTGGTATTCCGATCGCCCACTACTTTGATGGGATGCTTGACGTGCACCGTACCATGGTCTGTAGTGATGATCATTTTAGCTCCCATGTCTGCGATGCTTTTCATCATATCGCGCAGCGGGGAATGTTCAAACCAAGAAAGTGTCAAGGATCGATAAGCCGATTCATCGTCGGCTAATTCACGAATGACCTCCATTTCGGTGCGTGCATGGCTGAGCATGTCAACGAAATTGTACACGATGACGTTCAAGGAGTTCTTCGACAGTGAATGGATGCCCTCTGCCACCTTCTTTCCAAAGTTGAGGTTGGTAATCTTGGCGTAACTATGATCAAAATTGCGCCCAAGCCGCTTGATCTGTTCGGTCAATAATTCATTTTCGAATTGGTTCTTACTCCCATCTTCTTCCTCGCCCTTCCAGTATTGCGGAAAGCGCTTCTCAATCTCACTAGGAAGCAATCCCGCAAAAAGAGCATTCCGAGCATACTGAGTAGCCGTCGGGAGAATGCTGAAAAAAGTTCGTTCGTCATCCACGCGGAAATCATCGGTAATGGCATGTTGGATGACGCGCCATTGGTCGTAACGTAAGTTATCAATGACCACCAGGAACAAAGGCTTATCGTCTTTTATTTCTGGCAATATCCAATTCTTAAAAATCGTATGAGACATCTCTGGCTTGGTAGCCTGCCGACCCGAGAGCCAATCGATGTAGTTCTCTTCGAAAAATCGACAAAACTGATTGTTGGCTTCGTCTTTCTGCATGCTGAGGATTTCGCGCATGCTCGGGTCTCCACTTTGCTCCAACTCTAAGTCCCAGTAAACGATCTCCTTGTACAATTCGCTCCACTCTTTCCAATCGAGCTGGTCGTTGAGTCGCATCCCGATCTGACGAAACTCTTGTTGGTAACCTGAGGTAGTCTTCTCACTCACCAATCGCTTGCTGTCGAGGTTCTTCTTGAGGCTGAGCAGGATCTGATGGGGATTCACAGGCTTGATGAGGTAATCCGAGATCTTGGATCCGATGGCATCTTCCATGATGGTCTCCTCTTCACTCTTGGTGATCATGATGACCGGAGTAGCTGGCTTGATGGCTTTTATGCGCGACAGCACTTCCAGACCCGAAATACCGGGCATGTTTTCGTCTAGAAACACGGCGTCAAAATCTGAAGCGGAGATCTCATCGATGGCTTCAAGACCGCTGCTGACGGCGGTGACTTGGTAGCCTTTGTTCTCGAGGAACATGATGTGTGGTTTCAATAAATCGATCTCGTCGTCCGCCCAAAGGATCTTCGCGTGTTCGTTGCTCATAAGTTGATTTTATCTTCGCATTCAAAGGTAGACCTCGTGAGTATCCCTCCCAAGACCAATTCCATAAAGACATTTAACGACCCGATCTACGGGTTTATTACCGTTGATGACCCCCTTCTTTTTAGGATCATCGAACACCCTCATTTCCAACGCCTCAGGAGAATTACGCAGTTGGGATTGACAAACTTGGTATACGGAGGCGCCAACCACAGCCGTTTTCAGCACGCCTTGGGAGCGATGAACCTGATGCGAAGTGCGATCAGCACGCTTCGAAGCAAGGGCATCGAAATCTCGGAGCAAGAAGAGCGTGCCGCCAAGGCAGCTATCCTGTTGCACGATATAGGACATGGCCCCTACTCGCATGCCTTGGAAAACACCATCGTTCAAGGAGTAAACCATGAAATGATCGGCCTCCAGATCATGCAGAACATCAATACCGAGTTGGACGGAGCCCTCGACATGGCCATAGAGATCTATACCGACAACTACCCTGTTCGGTTCTTACATCAATTGGTAAGCAGCCAGCTGGATACGGACCGCCTCGATTACCTGAAGCGGGACAGTTTTTTCACCGGTGTTTCCGAAGGAGTGATAGGCTCCGAGCGGATCATCAAGATGCTGAACGTACACGAAGGCAATCTCGCCGTAGACGCCAAAGGAGTGTATTCCATGGAGAAATTCCTGATTGCACGCCGCTTGATGTATTGGCAAGTGTATTTGCACAAGACCGTCGTATCGGCCGAATTCTTATTGATGAACATTTTGATCCGGGCAAAGGAAATGGCGGCTTCAGGAATGGAGCTCGACGCATCCACATCAATGCGGTATTTCCTCTACCGAAAAGAAGTATGCGAGATCAAGAACAGCGAGGAATGGCTGAAACACTTCGTAAAGCTTGACGATTACGATATGCTGTATTCGATCAAGCAGTGGATCGATTGCGGTGACCCGCTGTTGAGCAACATGTGCAAGCGTTTGATCAATCGCCGTTTACTCAAGACCAAGAACGTTGACGAGCCTCTCAGCGAAGAAGCACTGAAAAATTTACAACAAAAAGGAGCCGAGGCACTCGGTTTTTCGGCAGATGATATGCGGTACTTGGTATTTCAGAAAAGCCTGTCAAACACGGCCTACACCACAAAGAATGATTCGATCACCATTTTGTACAAGGATGGAACGGCCAAAGACATCTCCGAAGCAGCGACAATCTTCCAGTTCAGCACGCTCGAATCGATTGAAACCAAGCATTTTATCTACTTCCCAGACGAGGTGCTGTTCCAATAGCACTTGTTAATAACTACAGCCCCTGTTAGCAACATACCCAACCTATCGCGGTACATTTGGACGTGGTTGAAAAGGGGTTAGCTACCTTTGCCGCCACATTCGCAATTTTAATGGAATTTAGTGCTGGACAGATCGCCGAGATCCTAGGTGGAAATGTTGATGGAGACGCGCAAGCGACCGTGAACAACCTATCGCCCATAGAGGCTGGACAACCGCACACCCTTACTTTTCTCGCGAACCCCGCTTATACAGAGCACATCTACAGCACCGGTGCCACGATTGCGATTGTAGCGAATGACTTCAACGCAGAAAAACCCCTTCCGTCATCATTGACCTTAGTACGTGTTGAGGATCCTCGCCTGGCTTTTTCTAAACTGATGCAATCGTATGCACAGATGATGAAAAAACCCGCAGGAATCCATACCTCTGCGGAGGTGGATGCTACTGCAACGGTGCATAACTCTGCCTACGTCGGTGCTAATGCAGTAGTAGAGAGTGGCGCGGTGATCGAAGAAGGTGCTAGCATTGGAGCGCTGTGCTTTGTAGGGGCCGAAGCTAGGATTGGAAAAGGAAGCACCTTGCACGAACGAGTACACATTGGGCATCGATGCGTTATTGGCATTGAGTGTGTCGTTCAGCCTGGAGCGGTAATCGGAGGAGATGGATTCGGCTTTGCTCCGAATCGTGAGAACGAATACCAAAAGGTGGTCCACCTAGGCAATGTAATCCTTGAAGATCACGTCGAAATAGGAGCGTCAACTACGATTGATCGGGGCACGCTTGGCAGCACCATCCTCCGAAAAGGCGTCAAGCTCGACAACCTGATTCAAATAGCCCACAATGTGGAGATCGGTGAGAACACGGTCATTGCTGCGCAAACAGGCATTGCGGGTTCGACCAAAATTGGCAAAAACTGTATGATCGGTGGGCAAGTTGGCATCATCGGTCACATTACCATAGCAGACGGAGTGAAGATTGCGGCTCAATCCGGTATCGGAGGAAGCATCAAACAAAAAGGCGCTATCGTGCAGGGCTCTCCGGCTTTACCGATAGGCGACTTCAAACGTTCGTATGTTCATTTCAGAAGACTTCACGAGATCGCCGAGGATGTTTCACATCTGAAGGATTCCTCGAACAAACCTCAAAAACATGGCTGAAAAGCAAAAGACCTTGAAGAGCTCCTTCACGATCGAAGGAGTGGGCCTACACACGGGAAAGCAGACCAAACTCGTAGTTCATCCAGCAGAACCAGACTCCTGGTACATGTTCCGACGCACTGACCTGCCCGATGGCCCTTCCATCAAAGCAGACGTCGACAACGTAATCAGTACCAAGCGCGGCACCTCGCTTGGGAATGACAAAATGGAGGTACACACCACCGAGCATTTGTTAGCCGCACTCTACGGAATGGGCGTTGACAATGCACTCATCGAAATGGATGGTCCAGAAGTACCCATCTTAGATGGAAGCGCTAAGTTGTTCATAGAAGCCATCGAAAGTGTTGGTCTAGCTGAGCAGGATGCCGTCCGAGAAGTGTTCGTCCTCAAGGACAACCTCACCTTTGAGGATCCCGAACGCGAAGTTGAAATGCTTGCGGTGCCGTCGCCAGACTATCGCATTACGGTAATGGTAGATTACCGATCTCCACTGCTCGGCACACAACATGCGCAGATGTTTAACCTCAGCGAATTCAAGGATGAATTTTCACGTTGCAGAACCTTTGTTTTCTTGCGTGAGCTCATGCAATTGGTCAACAATGGCTTGATCAAAGGAGGAGATGTCGACAATGCCATTGTTATGGTCGATACCGACACGGCAGATATGTCAGAAGCTGAAAAAGACAAGCTCGCGGCTACCTTCCATAGAGACAAGTCTGAATTGGAAGCCGTAGGCATTGGCATTCTCAACAACGTCAAGCTTCACTTCCAGAACGAACCAGCGCGTCACAAACTGCTCGACATCGTGGGAGACCTTGCCCTGATCGGCAAGCCAATCCAAGGACACATCCTCGCAGCACGTCCTGGTCACACCACCAACGTAGCCTTCGGAAAGATGCTGAAGGACCTGATCAAGAAAGAACAAAAGGCTGCACCGAGCTTCGACGTGAACGCCGATGCGGTTTACGGCATCACGGAGATCAGCGAAATGTTGCCGCACCGTTATCCTTTCCTATTGGTCGACAAGATCATTGAAATGGGCGATGATTATGTAGTCGGCGTCAAGAATGTGACGATGAACGAAGAGTTCTTCCAAGGTCACTTCCCCGGAAATCCAGTCATGCCTGGTGTATTGCAAGTAGAGGCCATGGCCCAATGCGGAGGCATCCTGGTGATGAGTCAAATCGAAGACCCATGGAATTACGAAACCTTGTTCGTCAAGATTGACAAAGTGAAATTCAAGCGCAAAGTGGTGCCAGGAGACACCTTGGTATTCAAGCTCGAACTCATCGCTCCCGTCCGCAGAGGAATGGTTGCCATGAAAGCAGCAGCGTACGTACGAAATCAAATGGTAGCGGAGGGAGAATTGATGGCCCAGATCATTAAAGTGAGGAACGATGAGCGAGTTGCGAGCGAACATTCATCCTGATGCCAAGATTGGTGACAACGTCACCATCGAGCCTTTCTCTACCGTATATGGTGATGTAGAGATTGGAGAAGGAACGTGGATTGGCCCTAACGTCACCATCATGGATGGAGCACGCATCGGCAAGCATTGCCGTATTTTTCCAGGGGCTGTAATTTCAGCTATCCCACAAGATTTGAAGTACGCTGGAGAAGAGACCCACACCTTCATTGGAGATAACACCACCATTCGCGAATGCGTGACCATCAACAAAGGGACTACCGACGCATGGAAAACGGAAGTGGGATCGAATTGCCTGCTGATGGCCTATGTGCACGTTGCCCATGACTGCAGCGTGGGCAACAATGTAATCCTCGCCAATTGTGTCAACCTAGCTGGACACATCACCATTGAGGACCATGCCATTTTGGAAGGAATGGTAGCCGTGCAACAATTCCTTCGCATCGGAGCGCATAGTTTCATTGCCGGAGGAAGCCTCGTTCGAAAAAACGTTCCTCCTTTTGTGCGTGCCGCTCGTGAGCCTTTGAGCTATGTTGGCATCAATGCCATAGGACTCAAACGAAGGGGGTTTTCTGAAGCGGATATTCGCGCTATTGAGGATACGTATCGCCACATCTACGTCCTGAATACCGTTACATCTAAAGGCATCGAATCTGCCCGCAAGAGTGTCGCAAACAACGCATACCGCGATGAAGTGATCGCTTTTATCGAAGCATCAGAGAATGGCGTGATGCGCGGACCTAATTCCTAAGCGTGCGCATTGCCCTGAACGATATCGGCAAGCAGTACGGATCACATTGGATCTTCCAACATGTTGAGGCTTCGTTCGAACCCGGTCATATCTACCCGATCATCGGCAACAACGGCAGCGGTAAAAGTACCCTACTCCAAATCATCTCTGGATTCGTAACTCCCAATCAGGGACAGGTTCGAATCGAGATTGACGCGAAGGAATTAGCGGTGGAAGAATGGTACAAGCATATTTCAATCGCCGCACCCTACCTCGATCTATTTGAAGAGTTCACAGTGGAAGAATCCATCTTGCTGCACCAAAAATTCAAACCTCTGCGCGATGCAAATGCAGAAGATCTGATGGATGAAATCGACCTGTTGAAACACCGTAAGAAAACCCTCAAGCAACTCAGCTCAGGCATGCGTCAACGCCTCAAGCTTGCGCTGGCTATGAAAAGCGAGAGTGCGTTGCTCCTGCTAGACGAGCCCTGTTCGAATTTGGACAAGCACTGGATTTCTTGGTACAATGAGGTGCTCAAGCTCCGCATGCAAGATCGCATCACGATTGTATGTTCCAACAGTCAAGAAGAAGAATTGGCAAACGCTACCGACGAAGCACTGGATATCAGCGCTACTTGTTTTCGTGGATGAGCGTCACGTTACCCCGCATTTCTGGGAAGTGCTCTGAGGTGAGGATGTAATAGTAAGTCCCCGAAGGATGGTCGATTGGAACCCATTCGTTCCGGTAAGGAAAAGATTCAAAGACCTTCTGACCCCACCGATTGTAAATGATCAAATGTGCATCAGGAAACTCGGTAATATTTCCGATGTAAAACGCATCATTCCAGCCGTCTCCGTTCGGAGTAATCACATTCGGAATACTGACGCAATGCCGCACTTCCAAGCGAAGGGTGTCCGTGGTTGTGTTTCCACATTGGTCTGCCACACGCACGTAATGGGTGTTCGTCTGGTGCGCTACCACGCGAAAGGTGCTGCTGTCGATCTTGGTATACGATTCGCCCGTAAGAGGGTCTTCAATCGAGAACCATTCGTAAGTATACCCTCCTGCACCGCCCAAGGTCAATGCTTGAATGATGTATTCATCTCCAAAGCAAAGTCGACGATCACCCGAAAGTATCAGATCCAACTCAGACACCTCTGGGATAAAAATGTCGGCCGATGTCTTCACTTCGTTTCCACAAAAATCCGTCACCGTTAGGAACACCAACTGACTTACGCTTCCAAAGAATTGAATGGCGGTATCGTTTTGCCCCGTGGACCATTCGTATTCCAAAGGAGGTAATCCTCCCTCTACGGTGGGGTCGAGTAAAAACTCAGAACCGGCGCAAAGTGCCTCCTGACCTGGTAGATAAGCCACTAAGGGTGGGACATCCAGCGCAGAGATTTCAAAATTGTCGTAGAATTCCCGCCCACAAACGTCGCGTACCCACAAATGGATGGTGGTGTCTTGGTTGATAATGACCGTGATAACCGAGTCATTTCCATAACCTGTGTTATTCTGGTTCCATGCGTATTCAAAGGGCGGAACGCCGCCGATAAACTGCGGGTCGATCACCAATGGAGATCCTTTACAGTAAACCAAAGTATCCGGAAAGGCAACGCTGAAAGAATCGGGAACTTTTACACCTAAATATGCTGTGTCGAGCTGCATACGACCACAAGCATCTGTCACGCTTACCACGAAGGACGTATCGCCGAAGATGGTAACATTGGTAGTAGTCGTTGTGTCGCCTGTGCTCCACGCATACTGCAAGGGAGTCGTTCCGAAATCAACCAAACACTCCAGGGTCACCAACGCCCCGGCGCAATTCACCAAGCTATCGTTGATGATGTTGGGCACGGGATCGTCCTCGTAATTCTTGAAGACCAAAATGGTATCGTAGACCGTGCTCAATTGACAACTGTCTTGCACCGCCACGATGAAGGTATCTACCCCTCCGTTCGCACTCAAGGTCGTTACAATGGTATCGGTCGTTTGCCCAGTATTCCAGAGGTACGTGAAAGGTGGCGGTCCACCACTCAACGCGTGTGCCCAGAGCACGATGGAATCCGGTGGACACGTAAAGGCCGTGTCTGGTGATTTATCAAAGAGGATGTTTGGAAGGTCATAAATGTACATGGTTCCTGTGCTGATGAAAGTATCGCCGCACAAGGTGATGCTGAGGGCTGAAATGGTGATGAACTCCATCCCTTCTACCAATCCATCCGCAAAAGGTGCAATGGTTATCGTGGTGTCCTGCACACCAGGAAGTAGGGTAATCGTGTCAGGAAGCAATGCGAAATCGACGCCGTTGGTGGCCGTTCCCGTGTACGTGAGGTATGAAATCGAAGTATCGGCAGTATCTCCACGAGTGAAAAGAATGTCGGCGGTTCCACATCCTTCGTTGATGGTGCTGTCTCCGTTGACGGTTTCAATTTGAATTTCAATGAGGTTTGAACTGAAACTTCCTCCCTCCAGAAAAACACCCGAGTCTAACACTCCATCGCCTGCATCGGCGATGGCCATTTTGATGTGGTAAGTGTCGCCGCACACTACCTCTGAAATCGCTTCCAAGGCGACGGTCAGTCCACCAAAGGCAACATTCGTGTCCGTTGGAGATGTGTAATTGTTGACGAAATACTGGGAGTTGCAAGGGCAGGCAGGGCTGCAGGCAGACCCACCCGGAAGGTCATTCACCGTATTGATCGCTACCGGAGTGCTCGAACCTGGAAGCACGGCTAGGTTGACTGCGTTGTTCGAAAAAGGACCAGTAATGCCTGGGCCAGAGAGAAAAAAGCCAAAGACATCGTTGAACTGAGTGCAGACGTATCCGGGATATTCAATGCTTCCAAAGACGTACTTGAACCGAATAGTATCTCCTTGAGGCACGAAATCAAACTCGAGTACGGCGCTGTTGTTCAACGTGAAACTAGGCAGAATGAGCTGCAAATCCGGATCGGCGACAGCGTCTGAACCGCCGGGTCCAGGGTTTGGGTTGGGGTTGTACCCCGCAAGTATTTCTGTGCTGCCCGAGGCAAGAAAGAGTCCTGAAGGAATATCCACTACCGAACTGGTATTCACAAATTCACCGATCTGGGTACTGTCATAGCCAATCTGGTGGGTAAAGTAACTGGTGTCGCAACCGGTAAACGTAGCATTGAACGCCGTCACCCCTGTACCTAGAAGGACCTCGTTTACGTAGTAATCGGCCCAATTGCCCGACTGTTGAGCACTTGTCACAGAAATCTGGGCATCGGCGCTCCAAGCAGTTGCGAGAGATAAAAAGAGTATGGATAACAGTCTCCTCATTGATAGATAGACGCTCGGTTGCTGAATAGGTTGCACTATCCTTTGATGTCTCTGGACATCTGTGCAACCTTTTCTTTGAGAGACGCTTTGTAGTCTATCATTTTGGCCATGACCGAAGGATCGCTTGCCCCTATGATTTGGGCCGCCAAGATGCCAGCATTCTTCGCCGCATTGAGGGCTACTGTTGCCACGGGTACGCCTCCAGGCATTTGAAGGATGGAAAGGATGGAATCCCAACCATCGATGGAGTTGGAAGACTTGACCGGAACACCGATGACCGGCAAGGGCGTTACCGAAGCGATCATACCCGGCAAATGCGCCGCGCCTCCTGCTCCAGCAATGATGACTTTTATACCGCGTGCATGGGCTCCTTTTCCATACTCCATCATTTTCTCCGGGGTACGGTGCGCAGAAACGATGTCCACTTCTACTTCGATGCCAAATTCTTCGAGCATATCTACAGCATCTTTCATGACGGGGAAGTCGCTCTTGCTTCCCATGATGATGCCTACTTGGGGTGATTGTGCCATGCGGCTAAGTTACGCGATTACCTTTATTCCTTCCTTGACGCGCTTCGCTTTTTCCAAGGCTTCCTCTGAAGAAGTACCCACTACCGTCACATGTCCCATTTTTCTAAACGGTTTTGTCAGCGCCTTACCGTACACATGTGGATACACACCGGAAGTGGCGATGGCCTCGTCCATCCCTTGGTACACCACAGGGCCAGCATAACCTTTCTCTCCCAGTAGGTTGATCATGGCGGCTGGCGTGCGCAAGCTGGTATCGCCCAATGGCCAATTCAGGATAGAGCGCATGTGCATATCAAACTGAGATACGTAACATGCCTCAATGGTGTGGTGACCGCTGTTGTGCGGACGCGGTGCGATTTCATTGATCAGCACGCGGCCATCTCGGGTCAGAAAGAGCTCTACTGCGAGCAATCCGACCATGTCGATTTCAGCGATTAATTTCTCGGCCAAGGACCGCGCTTCGGCCTCCACTTCAGGGGTAATTCGTGCTGGACTTACTAGATAGTCAACAAGGTTGGCTTCGTCATTGAAGACTTGCTCTACTACCGGGAAAGAAGTGACCTCTCCGCTCTCATTACGCGCTACCAATACCGCTAGTTCTAGTGCATAGTCAACCCATTGTTCCAAGACCGAAGGAGCGTCAAACCCTGAAGGAATGTCCGCTTCGGTTCTGATCGGGGTCACGCCTTTCCCATCGTATCCTCCTACCCGCATCTTCTGCATGACGGGCAATAGATCGAGGTGCTGTCGAATTTGATCTTTGCTCTCTACCAAGGCAAAAGGAGCCGTGGGTAGTCCGTGTTCTTCGTAAAAACGCTTTTGGACGCCTTTGTCCTTTACCATCTCAAGGATTCGGGGCTGGGGAAATACTTTTACGCCTTCGGCTTCCAGTCGTTTCAACGCGGAAACAGAAACGTTTTCGATCTCAATGGTGACCACATCACAGGTCTTTCCCATTTGATAGACCGCTTCTTCGTCGTTGCGATCTGCACAAATGAATTCATGAGAGATAAGACTGCAAGGAGCTTCTGGATCCGGATCCAAGGTCACGATCTCATGTCCATAGTTCAATGCGTTCTGTATGAACATCCTACCCAATTGGCCTCCGCCGACAATCCCGATCCTCATATGCACTTTGTTTAGGCGGGCAAAGGTATGCGCTGAAAAATGATTGCAAAGCATTGCAAGATCAGCCGTAGAACTGAGCCCCAAGCGCTACATTTGCCGCTTCTAAAAAAGCAAGGGTCAACGGTGGTTACGGTACGCGATAAGGACTTCGAAATTTACCTCTCTGAAAAGGAGATTCAAACAGCCATCAGGGGCTTAGCTGCTCAAGTCAATGCTGATTATGCAGGACTGAACCCACTCTTTATTGGCGTGTTAAACGGCGCCTTTATGTTCTTTTCGGACCTCATGAAGCACATCCAAGGAGATTGCACGGTTGGCTTTGTAAAAGCATCTTCCTACGAAGGCATGGAAACATCCGGCAAAGTTGCGTTTCAAGCCATGGATGGACTGACAATTGAGGGGCGCCATGTGATCGTGGTAGAAGACATCATTGACACGGGAAACACCTTGAAAGCGCTCTACCAGCAGTTGGGAAAACAACAGCCTAAAAGCCTTCGGGTTTGTACCCTTTTATTCAAGAAAGAAGCCTACAAACAGTCCTTACCGATTGATTATGTTTGCTTCAAGACCGAAAACAAGTTTCTCCTCGGCTATGGTTTGGATTACGACGGCTTAGGCCGCAACCTTCCTGAGGTATACATTCTAAAAAACTGATATGATCAACATCGTGATCTTCGGCCCTCCGGGTGCAGGAAAAGGCACTCAAAGCGAAAAGCTTCAAGCGCATTACAACTTGGTTCACATTTCTACGGGTGACCTCTTTCGCGCTCACATCAAGGGCGAAACCAAATTGGGCATCGAGGCCAAATCGTACATCGACAATGGGGACCTCGTTCCCGATTCAGTGACCATCGGAATGCTGCGCGACAAGGTGGAAGAAAATCCACAAGCCAACGGATTCATTTTTGACGGCTTTCCACGCACCACGCCACAAGCAGATTCACTGGATGCATTGCTGAGCTCATTGAACAAAGGCATCAATGTATGCCTCTCCTTGCAAGTTCCTGATGAAGAATTGGTCACACGTTTGCTCAATCGAGGCAAGACCAGCGGTCGGGCCGATGATGCAAATGAAGCCGTCATCCGCAATCGATTGGCGGTATATCAAAGGGAAACAGCACCCCTCAAAGAATTCTACGCCAAGCAAGACAAACTAGCCGACATACACGGCGTCGGTACGATCGATGAGATCTTTGGACGTTTGTGTGACGCTGTGGATTCCCATTAAACATGTCTAAGAACCGCAAGGAACATTCGAGCAATTTCGTCGACTACGTAAAGATTTTCTGTGCCAGCGGTAACGGTGGTGCAGGATCCGTGCATTTTCGGCGCGAGAAATTCGTAGCGATGGGCGGGCCCGATGGCGGCGACGGCGGTCGCGGAGGGCACATCATCCTCAGGGGTGATCGGCAGCTTTGGACATTATTGCATTTGAAATATCGGAAGCACATCAAAGCCAAGCACGGCAAACCAGGTGGAAAACAAACCGCAACAGGAAAAAGCGGTGAAGACGTGTATTTGGACGTTCCATTGGGAACCGTGGTCAAAGATGCCGACACGAACGAAGTGCTTTTCGAAATAACCGAACTAGGTCAGGAGGTGATCCTCGCAGAAGGCGGTAGAGGAGGCTTGGGAAATTGGCACTTCAAGAATTCCACCCAGCAAACACCACGCTACGCGCAACCCGGCACTCTAGGATTGGAAGGATGGTTCCTTCTGGAATTGAAAGTCTTAGCAGATGTCGGACTGGTCGGCTTTCCGAATGCCGGAAAATCAACCCTTTTGAGCGTTGTATCGGCAGCCAAACCAGAAATCGCAGATTACGCTTTTACTACCCTCACGCCGAACTTGGGCATTGTTGCCTACCGCGAGAACCAATCGTTCGTAATGGCAGACATCCCCGGAATCATCAAAGGTGCGAGCGAAGGCAAGGGACTTGGCTACCGATTCCTGCGACACATTGAACGAAACTCCGTTCTCCTCTTTCTGATTCCAGCTGACAGTGCAGACCATTACGCCGAGTACCAAGTATTGGAGAACGAACTGGAAAGCTACAATGACGAGTTGCTGCACAAAGACCGGATAGTGGCGATCTCAAAATGCGACATGCTCGATCAAGAATTGATGGATGAAATCAGCAAAACCTTCCCGAAAGGATTGCCGCACATCTTCTTTTCATCGATCACTCAAAAGAATTTACCCCAATTGAAGGACCACATATGGACCGCCATCAACCGGGTTCAAGAAGGTAGCTTCCAAGACGAAAATTAAAGCATGCTTAGACGACTGCGCATCTACTTTACCGGGTTTGGAATCGGATTGGTCATGGTCTACTTCATGTTCATGCGAGACGATTCACGTGACCTTGATATTTGGACCCCGTCACAACGGGTACTCGAAGACATCCGCAATGACTCTGTATTTCAGGCCACGCCGCGGCTCGACTGCTTTCAGATGTGCAATGCGCTAAGCGATGAAGCATTGATGCAATTGTGGACAGACGCTGACGTCAAGAGCCTAAATCCGGGCGGAGACCCTTACCGGTATTCCATTACCCTAGAAACCGAAGACCTGCATTTAGAAGCAGAATTGGAACGTCGCAAGCGCTTTTCATTGATGTTTATCAAGGACCTTAAAAATCCAAAAGAGTGTGACTGCGACTGACCGGATCATCGAGCGTGTGGAGGATTGGAAGGCTTTTTTAAAGAAGTGCTCCCCCTCTCAAATCGTAGTGCTTACGGATGACCATACGGCCCAGCATTGCCTGCCCCATTTTGAAGATCATTTCTCCATCGGCGAAGAATACCACCACCTGAGTGTAGATCCCGGAGAGGATAGTAAATCACTCGAAACGGTAGAAGCAATTTATGCCACCCTGATGGAATTGGAGGTGGATCGAAATGCATTGCTCATCAACATTGGTGGCGGAGTGATCACAGACCTCGGAGGCTATGTCGGTGCGACGTACAAGCGCGGGATGAGCGTCGTGAACGTTCCAACAACCCACCTGGGTATGGTAGACGCGTCGTTGGGAGGAAAAAACGGTGTCAATTTCGAGGGTGTAAAAAACCAGATCGGGACCTTTCACCCGGCAGAGGCGATTGTATTGGACCCCGCTTTCTTAGATACCTTAGGAGAGAACGAACTCTTAAGTGGGTGGATTGAAACCGTAAAGCACGCGGTGATTGCCGACGCTTCTTTGTGGAAGGACCTGAAACAAAAGCCAGGAATTCGTTTGGCGAAAGACCTATCCATCATCCGCAGAAGTGCTGCCATCAAAAGCCGCATTGCAGCGGAGGACACTTCTGATCAGGGCATTCGACAAGCGTTGAATTTCGGTCACACCATCGGTCATGCGATCGAAGCCATGGGCAAACTTTTGCATGGCGAAGCGGTGGCCATTGGCATGATTGCTGAGCTTTACCTCTCTGAAAAATTGGCCAAGCTCAATCCTCAAACAAGCAGTGAAATTATAGCCTACATACTTCAATTGGGGATGCCCATCCGCGATTGGTCCTTTGATGCAGACGATTTGCTTGAGCGCATGCGTCACGACAAAAAAAACACGTCAGGCGAGCTGCGGTTCGCGTTGATTTCCCATCTTGGTCGTGCAGAGGTCGGAATAGGGACATCCCCTGATTTGGTCAAGGAAAGCCTGGACTTTGCCCAGCGTCAATTGAGTACATGAAATTCATCCTTCGAGCCAAAACACATTCTCTCAAAGGGACCATAGAACTCCCCGGCTCAAAGAGTATGAGCAACCGCGTGCTCATCATCCAAGCCTTGGCAAAGCAGCCTTTTGAAATAAATCAACTCAGTAAGGCCGATGACACCCAAGTACTTACAAAGGCCTTGGAGCGCAACGACATCATCACGGATGTAGGTCCTGCAGGAACCGCCATGCGATTTCTAACCGCTTACTATGCTAGTGTGCCGGGAGAAAAAGTCTTGACCGGTTCCAATCGCATGAAGGGCAGGCCCATCAAAATTTTGGTAGATGCACTGCGTCAATTGGGTGCGAACATTACCTACCTCGACAAAGAGGGCTATCCTCCCCTGCACATTGAGGGTCGAAGGCTGAAGGGAGGAAGCATATCCATCAACGGCAATGTCAGCAGTCAATTCATCACCGCCTTGATGCTGATTGGCCCCACCTTACCCCAACCCCTTGTCTTAAACATCGAAGGCGATCCGCTCTCGCGACCTTACATTATCATGACCCAACACCTCATGGAAACGTGTGGGGCACAGGCGGAGATTGCTGGAAATCAAATCATCGTCAAACCAGGGCGATATCGCTCTAGCGCTTTTACAATTGAACGCGACTGGTCAGCCGCCGCGTTTTGGATGAGTTTCGGGGTCTTGTCTAACAAAACAAACCTTCTGCTTTCAGGCTTGAAGGAGCAGTCGATCCAAGGAGATAGCGCGGCCATGGACCTCTTTCAGAACATGGGAATAGACTGCACGTTTGAAGAAAACGGATTGCGACTCACCAAATCAAACCGACAGAACAAGGTTTCGGAATGGAATTTCCGGAATCACCCAGACCTGGTTCAACCTGCTGTCTTTGCCTTGGCAGGGTTGAAAAAAGAGTTCACGCTGCACGGGTTAGACAACCTCCGCCTAAAAGAAACCGATCGGATCGAAGCGATGATGACCGAGCTTAAAAAGATGGGGATACACGGCGATGTAAAGGAACACAGTCTGCACTTGGCGCCGGGATCGCCAACGGCGCCTGAGGAACCGTTTCTATCCTATGAGGACCACCGTATGGTGATGGCAGTGGCACCGATGAGCATGTTGTTTCCAGAAATTCACATCGAAGGCCCGATGGCCGTCGCGAAATCCTACCCTGGGTTTTGGAAACAAGTGGAGAAGTTTGTGGACGTACGTCCTCACCGCTGAAGCGATCAATGCAGGCAACCTACGCATCTGGCCGAGCATGGTCCTTTGCCTTCATCTACCTTCCAACGCTGATATTCACGCTGAAATAGATTTTCAGAAATTGGCTCCAAAGATTGGATGCGCAGATGAGCCGGGATCGTTTCCTCGTTCAACGACACATAGATCCGTGCCAAAATAAAAACCACCAAAAAGACCGAGAAAAGGGTTACCCCTCTTTTCAGCAAACGCCCAGCATCATTATTCATAGAAGTTTGTGCTTCTGCAACCTGTCCAGATTACAATCATCCTGCTAATAAGCACTTTAGTCCCGTCAAAAATAGCATTCTAGCCGACAGTCACAACTTCAATCTGATTTGGACCTTCACTTGGGTGCGCGTCGGCAATGCTACTTCGTTTAACCCACTTCCATTGCTCAATCGATCCGAATAATAGGTCTGCGCAATGCGCATACTGACTGCACACCATTTACGCAAGCTATGATTGAAAACGAGGTAAAAACGAATCCCCCTGCCGTGATAGGCAGGAATCGAAGAAGCGTACAACACATCGTGCTCATAGGCGTAAAGTCGTGCTGAATAGTCCTCGGTATCAAAGACCACAACGCGAAGCTTAACACCGTACTTTGCAGGAAAGGGCGGTTTCCAAAGCACATCTTGGTACAGCAATAGGCCGTGATCGACTTGTTCCGAACGCGCATATACAGCCCACTCGATTCTAGTCCGAATCGAAAGCGATTCGCTTATCTCGCCTTGCCAATGCAAGCGGTACGATGTCTTGGATTGCTCAGTAACAGGATAGGTAACCAACGCCTCACTCGCGTTGATTCCCTTCTTCTCCATGCGGACACGGCCGTATATACTCCAAGCGTAAGTCGGGCGAAAGGTCAACTGCGCCATCCCCTCCATTCCATCCGAGGGCGCATCAACACGGTATCGCAGCCAAGGGAAGGAAAACAGGTCGACATATCCATTGAATGTCCACTTCCCGTTCAGCTTGGCATTCATTCCCATGTACACCCCACGCTCGTTGCTCGCACCCGTTTCGGCGATTGGATTGGCCATCGGAGCCTGATAAGAAGGCGCGTAGTACCTGTGCAGGAGGGAAATACCCAATCCCTTCCCCAGGCTCACCAGCACGCCATTCACCGTGGCACTGCCAGCTCCCCAATGTACGCTTGATTCTCCAAAAAGGAGAAAATTGCGCAGCATGCATTGATAATCAAACCCAGAAACCAAGAGGCTGCGAGAGGTGAAGTTAAAGCGCTGATAAGGTTTTGGCCCAAGAAGGGTGGGCAATGCATACTCCGTGTATACCGAGGTTAGCCCCATCTCAGCTCTAGACGATAGTCGATACCGTGCATGTCCCCCAAGGATGGTTTCTCCCACCGCATCCTTTGACGCCAGCTGAGATCGCGTGGCGTGCAATCCGCTGCGCTGAAACGTTCGCAGCATGGGTTCGCCATGGATGGTGTCTACACTTGCGTCAACGCGCTTTCTGCTCATGAATGTCGTCACATCGAGCGCATTAAAACGAAGGCTAAGCGCCCCGCCGCGCAAGAAAGCATTCTCTTCGGCCGAAGTAAAAGGAACGATTCCTCTTGCGCTTCGCTTGATGCTTTTTACGTCTCCCGAACGGCCAAACGCCATGCCCGACCATTGGGTCAAGCCTTGTCCAAACTGCGCCTGAAAATCACCTACCGCCAATTGATGCAAATGCCCCACGTTCGAGACATAGACATGTCCGGATTGATGATCAAAACCAAGCGGCACTCCTGGCCCGCCGAAGGGTTCACCCGCATCCTTTTCCAAGGTGAAGCCAGCTGAAATATGATCGGCATACCGGAAGCGATACCGAGTGTACAATCGTTCCGGGCTTCCAACATAACCATTCTCCATTTCGTATCCGCGCTGCCTTTCAAGGAAGCGATCGGCCCGTAAAATCGCTTCGTGCGTCCCCTCCGACTTGACTCGACCCCAATTCAAAACGCCGGCTTCACTAGCACCCAAGCGAACGAAGGGTGCCATGATTTCTATCTGCCTCAGATCAAATCCTTCCACCCCTTGAAGCTCATACATTGTGAGGATCCGTCCCGTGGTTGTGCGGTGATCCAGAAGTGCCTGCACTTGAAAATCATCCAAAAAAGGCAAGGATTGCAGCTGAAGTCGGTCGGCGCGATTGATGTTGATGGGATGGTCGTATAGGTACTGCACTTGGTCGAGTAATGTGGACAGGTCAAATTCCTCTTCTTCCAGAGTCTCAGCGATAAACTCAAGCATTTGCTCAACCGATGCCCCCTCGAGTGCATTCGAATGTTGACCGCTTGACGATACAACGCACGCTAGCAGCAGTATGGCCAAGGCCCATCTCATGATGAGCGACCCTTTCTGGAAAAACGATAGCCAAAGGAACAAGCCGCCCCAAAACCCAGTCGCTGATCCCAGCGTTCGGTAAGGTCTATCGCCCAAGTTCCGCGCTTGAATCCAATTCCAAAAGCGAAGGATCGGTTCAAGGTGGAAACGCCCATGCGTAGAAACAGCTGATCCAACAGTTGGTACTCAAGTCCTGCACTCACATGTAAAGGATATTGCAAGTCCTTGTCGACTTGCACCAGCAGCGTGACTTTCTCTCCGTATTGCTGCGCAGCCCCGAGTGAAAACCGCGTTGGAACTCGCTCGTCTGCAAAGGCCGACATCTTCGTCCTCGTAGGATTGTAAACCAAGACCCCTAAGCGTAGCTGTTCGTTGGGGGAAAAGAGTGCGCCGATGCACCCAACCAATATTGTCCTGCTTCCATAACCTGGTCCAATATTCAGGTGTATGCCATTGATTTGAGCACCCAAGGCAAATACATCGGACAAGCTTCTGCCGTATCCGACTCCGAAATGACTGTTTGAATATCCCTGGTACCCGATAGATGTAGCATTCAAAGCAAATGCCCCACCACCCAACGGAAACGCGAGCGCAAATGAGGCGTTCAGCACCCCCGGTAGAAAGAAATGATGCGCATATGCAGCGCCGATCTCCGTGGCATGCAGGTGCCCTAAGCCTGCGACGTTATTTGCCCCACTCCACCCATCGGCCATCGTCAAGGATGCACCACCCAAGGCCATGGAACGGGCACCCACTTTCTCGCCTCCGTCCGCCGTAGCGGCAGAACTAAAGAACACAACACATGCTATGATGATGAAACGGGGCCTCAATTCCGTGGTTTTAACGTCTGAAAAGTAAGAGCGACTAAGGCTGTGTTGAAACGGGATTTCGCAAAGGCCTTTGGTGCATTTTGCAATATCGACGAGAGCACAGATAGCTTTCAAGTGAAGTGCCGAAATTCAAGGCGATATCCTACATTTGGCGGGCAAAACCGAACGCATGGCATCAACATCAGACTTCAAGAACGGAATGACCATCCACTTCAATCACGATCTGTTTCAGATCACTGAATTCCTGCACGTAAAGCCAGGAAAGGGAGCGGCATTCGTACGAACCAAGCTAAAAAGCATCAATACAGGAAAGGTCTTAGACCACACGTTTCCTTCCGGAACCAAGATAGAGGAGGTGCGCATCGAACGGCGTCCGTATCAATTCTTGTACAAGGATGAGCAGGGATACCATTTCATGCATTCGGAGACCTTTGAGCAGACTTTTATCAATGAGCAGTTGATCAATGGCTACCCTTTTCTGAAAGACGGACAGGATGTAGAAATTGTATTTCATGCCGACGAAGAGCGTGCGCTGTTTTGTGACCTACCTCCACGTGTTGAGTTGGAAGTGACCTATACCGAACCAGGAGTGAAGGGTGATACCGCCACCAACACCCTCAAACCGGCGAAATTGGAAACCGGTGCCGAGATCCGCGTGCCCCTCTTTATCAATGAAGGCGACATGATCAAAGTGGATACCCGAGACGGTTCCTACTCTGAGCGCGTAAAATAAAAATGAAACTACTCAAGGCCACCACGCTTGCCGAAGTGGCTGGTCTGATCGGCGCAAAGGCCATCGGATCGGATAGTCTTGCCGTTACTGGAATCAATGAGATCCATGTAGTAGAACCTGGAGACATCGCCTTTGTAGACCACCCCAAGTACTACGCAAAAACACTGGCTTCTGAGGCATCGGTGATCATCATCGATAAAGAAGTTGATTGTCCTGAAGGCAAGGGTTTACTGGTACACCCACACCCGTTTGACGCCTTCAATGAACTTACGAAGCACTTACAAAAGGAGCTCGAAGGAGCTATGAACGCTACACCCGACATCGACTCCAGTGCTGTGGTTATGCCAGGAGCTCACGTCGGGAAATATGTGACCATAGGTGCCAACACCGTCATTCACCCGGGCGCAGTCATCTACGACCATTGTGTGGTAGGACAAAACGTGACCATCCATGCGAATGCTGTTATAGGAAGTGATGCCTTCTACTTCAAACGCAAGCCGCATCATCACGAAAAACTTCGATCAGTGGGCCGCGTAGTGATTGAAGATGACGTCGAAATTGGCGCCGCATGTACCATCGACCGTGGATCTACGTCAGATACAATCATTGGAAAGGGAAGTAAACTAGACAACCAAGTACACGTTGGCCACGACACGCGCATCGGTGAACGCTGTCTGTTTGCAGCCCAAGTGGGTATTGCAGGATGTGTGGAGATTGGCGACGGAGTAGTAATGTGGGGACAAGTAGGATGTGCGGCCAATGTCTCCATAGGCGATGGAACGATCATTTACGCCCAATCTGGCATCATTAAGTCCTTGGAAGCTGGGCAAACCTACTTTGGTAGTCCAGCAGTTGAAGCAAGGGCCAAGATGCGTGAGATCGCCTTGATCGCACAACTATCTCGCAAAAAGTAGATCAAAAGGCCTACTTTTAAAGTGATCTTGGCGAATCATGCAAGAGATCAAAGGCAGATCAAATGTGAGGTCTCTCAAAGACTTTAAACTGAGCACTCTCCTGGAGCTCACGAATGCCATCAATAATAACCTTCCTGAAGAGCGACTCTTTTCCACCTTCGAGTTCATCCTCAAGGATCAACTGAATATTGGCAAAGCCGCGATCTACCTCAGGCAAGACAACGAGTGGAAAATTCCCTTGAAGTATGGCATTCACAAAGCCGATCTCATCCTAAACATTGAGGAAGAGTTGCGCGCCGTTTCCGACATTACCGTATTGGATACGGGCGGAGATGGGACAAACCAAAGCTTCGACGTGGTCATCCCCATTTTTCACCAATCGAGTCCACTAGCATATCTTTTCCTGGGCGACTTAGATGAAGAAGCCCGAGGTGCAAGCCCCATTATCAAGCATTTGAGTTTTATCCAGACCTTGGCTAACATTACCTCTGTAGCGGTCGAGAACAAACGTTTGGAACGTGAACACATCGAACAAGAGCGCCTAATGCAGGAACTTCACCTCGCGAGTCAGATGCAGGAGATGCTCTTGCCCAAGGTGCTTCCCAACAACCAATTCTTGCAAGTAGCGGCACATTACAAACCGCATTTAGAAGTAGGCGGCGATTTCTACGACATCATCCAAGTATCCGAAACTGAAACGGTCTTTTGCATGGCAGACGTTTCGGGGAAAGGAATGGCAGCAGCGATCATCATGGCGAATTTTCAAGCCAATTTGCGGGCCAACCTAAAGGTCGAAGGCGACCTGAAACAGGTGATGACAAATTTGAATGACATCGTATGGGACAATGCGATGGGCGAACGCTACATCACCTGCTTTCTAGCAAAATACAACCGCGAGACACGCACCTTGGAATACGTAAATGCGGCGCACCCCGCTGCAGTTTTGATCCAAAAGGGTAAGGCAATCGAACTAGGACAAGGATGTGTCGGCATCGGCATGTTTGAGAAAATCCCGACAATGGTGCAGGGCGTAGAAATGATCTTACCAGGCACCCTATTCCTCTGCTTTACAGATGGCATATCTGAAACGGAGAATGCCAAAGAGGAGCAGTTCCAGCAAGATGAAATGATGAAAACCTTCTCAGCTGCAGAGCGGCTAAACATCCCAGAGATCAACCCTTTCATCATACGCCAACTCGACGGATTCAGAGGGAAAAATCCCTACAGCGACGACGTGGCCTTAGTAAGCTGTCGCTTCGTCTGATTTGTCTTTGTGGTACACCTCTATTGCTACCAAGATGGCGATAAACCCCCAGAATGGAATATTGGCCTTATCCAGGTCTAAGTAGTTGTTGAGTACACCGTGCACGATGTAGGTCACAAAGCCCAAAAATGACCCCATAAGCACCAATCGCATCTCACGCGATCGTGTAACGTAGTAGACCACAATGAACTTGTAGACAGAGATGACGATGACCAATAACAGGGTCACCAGTCCAAGCACACCCATTTCAGCCAGTGGACCGAAGTATTCACTATGTGCATTTCCCAGATCGCCAAAATTGGTGCTGATGATCGTCAATTGTGACGAGTGTTGATAGGGTGCGTAGTAGAACTTATAAGTACCCGGTCCGAAACCGAAAACCGGACGTTCTTCAAACATTCGGAGTGCGGCGCTCCAGCGATTGATGCGTTCGAGGTTACTCGCGTCAGTCGCCACATTGGAAATGGAGCTGACGTGCTCAGACAGGTCGTCCGATGAATCTTGACGATTCTTCTCCAGCTTCATCATCACCTGCTCCTCAAAAACGAAGTACCCACCTACACTTCCCAAGGCAATCAAGCCTACGATCCACCAGCGCACTTTGATTTGAACCAAAATGAAAAGCACCAAAACGCCGGCAAGGCTCACCCATGCCGCGCGCGTATAAGAAAGAATGATGGCCAAGGTCATGATCGCTATCAATACGCTCACTACAATCTTCGTGTTGAGGCTCAAGTTTTTACTCCACAGGTAAGCCCACATCAGTGGGTAGACCATGGCCAGAATAGCCCCGTAACTCGTGTGGTCTTTGAAGAAAGGTTGCATCACCCAGTGCGCAGGTTTCTGGTCAAAATTGTGCGTAGAATGGACGATGATTGTATAGACTGCAACAGCGGTCAGTGGAACGATGAACATCCATACGTAGGGACGGATGTTGTCCGGATTGCGAAATACCTGCGTGGCTATAAAGTAGAATCCTACCACATACCACAGCTTGGAAAGGAAGAACTTGATCGAGACCAAGGGCTCTTCACTCGTGAAACAGGTGATGAGGGTCCAACTGAGGTAAATGCCTATGGCTAGCGTAAGCGGATGCCGCATGACCCGGCTGTCGAAATATCCATCGTGGAAGACCCGTAATAAGAACACGAGCATCAGACCGAAGATGAGCGGCTCGGTTGGCAGCGCTAGTCCAAACCCACCTCCTATGTCCTCCACGTTGATGGAGAGCGGTGTGAGCAAGGTGATCAACAAGAACAGCCAATCCAAACGGAACAAGGCTACACCAACAACCGCCAAAGCGATGGGTATACCTAAAAACCAGAATTGCTCGAAATAAATAAAACCGCCAAGCGCCACGATAAAGGCGCCTGCAATCAGGTAAAGCAGCCGATGTTTTTGCGTTTCGGTCAAACCAGGATTAGGCCTCGGTCTTGAACTTCTTGACGTTCTCAATTGCAATGATGCCCAGTACCGTCAGCAAGAAAGCCGAGAGCGTACTGACCAACACGATCAACCAACGAATAGGATAGGCTTTCTTCTCAGCTGGCCACGCACGGTTCACGACGAAACTGGTGGTCATCGATTCCTCAGCATCCGCTTTGGTTTCTTCATACTTTGCTCGGAGCAGCGCCAATTGCTCGCGCTCAAACTCAAGGTTTTCGGTTAGCGAAAGGTATGCCGAGCCGTATTCTGAGAAAATCTCCAGTTTCTTCTCCAGTTCCTTTCGAACCTTGACATTGTCCTTTGAGATGGCATCGTAGTAGGCTTTGGTCAACTGCTCTACTTCCACCTCGAAGTCTGTAAGACCGCGGCGACGGATTGCCGTGAGCGAGTCTTCCATGCCTTTCATGTACTCCTGCATCTGCTGGTATTCTTGCTCAATGATTCTGAGTCCCTGCAATGCACGGTCGTGCTGCATTCGGGTACGCACAAAATCCAAGCGCTGGGAAATGTCATTGGCGATGAGCGCTGCGGTGTCTTTGTTGTGGTCCAGGACATCGATTCGGACCGAGTTGAACTCGGTGCGCTTAAAGGTGACGTTGTCTTGGTATTCTTTTACGGTATTGGTCAATGCAAACCGCTCATCGTTTTTGATGCCGTAGTGTTGCATCAGGTTGTACTTCTCTCGAATGTATCCTTCGATTTCATCCGAATTAAGGATCTGGAGCAATTGCTCTGCCTCCTCTTCTTCACCAAAGGCATTGATGTCTTGCTTTCCACTAAAATCTTCCGCCATCAAGGATTTTGAAATCGAGTTGGTAGCGGCAGGAAAGAGAATGACGGTGGAGAGGAACTTTTCTTGGATGAGCAGCGAAACGACCGACGATACGACGGCAGCTGCGAATGAAATGATGATCAAAGGCTTGCGGTATCGCAAGAGAAACATGATCAGGTTGGTAGAATCGAAATTCTTCTGGTACTCCTTGTCTTGCATCACAGGTTGAATGGGTGTTTTTTGAAGTGGGCAAATGTAGTGCTTTGAAACGGAGAACTGGCCTGTGTAGTGTGCAGTCACTGACATCGACCATCCACTCGCAGCTCGCCGAGGCGAACCAAAGGATGGACAGGGCGAACAACCCTCTCTACTTTTCCCTCCAAACGGCGAGGCCTTCCTTCAAGTCCACAACGACAAAAAAGAAAATAACAACGGAAAAAACCGCCGTAATCAGGAGACCATAAAAGGGCAAGAAACCCATCAATCCGAGGATGACAATTGAACCCAAAGTAAGCACCCATAGGAGCAAGGACCGAAGCATCCAATTTTTGATCGGCAGGTGATACTTACGCACGGCATATACTCCTTGACTCAAAGCCATGAATCCAAGGCTGATAAAACTGGTCATGGCGGCCCCTTCAGATCCCATGGTTGGAATCAACCAAAAGTTGAGGGCCACATTTAAGAACACCGTAAGGAAGGCGATGCGGTTCAACCACTTCATGTCGCCAGATGCCGTGATCAAGGTCCCAAAGACGTAGCCTACCGCGAGAAAAACAAAGGAGCCCATCAACCAAGTCAAGCTTTTGGCACTTTCATCGGCATGGCTGTGGTACAATAGGTCCATTACCCAATCCCCATAAAAATAAGCTAGGATGCAGACCACCCCAGCAGGTGCAATGAGAAAGCGAGCCGCCTGATCGATCAGCGGTGAAATCTCCGAACGGATACCGTTTTGTTGCAGCAAGCGTGCGAACATGGGCAATAACAATCCAGCATACAGGAAGGCAAAGCTGTTCCCAGCGTCCAAGATCCTGAACGCCTGGGCGTAAATACCCGCTTCCAATGCTCCGTTAGGTGCCAATCGCTCGAGCATGATGCCGTCAAGTTTGTTGTAGGCCGTCATCAGGAGGATGAGCAAGGCAAAGGGCCAGGTCTGCCTGGCCATGGCCGTGATGGAAGCCATGCTTACATCGAGCCTCATCCAACGCTTACCGGCCGGAGTCATCAAAATTGCCAAGACGATGGCAGCGCTGTAGGCCGCAGTTTGAAAGAGCACAAATTGCTCGATCGAGAAATCCTCGCTGCCGAACCAAAGCGCATAGCCTACTCCTATCACGAGCAGTAATCGGTCGGTAACGCTAAGGATACTGTCTCGAATAAACAGGTGTAATCCGGACAAATTCGCCCGGAACATTAACAGAAACACAGAGAGTACGTGGTTGAGCATGAGCCAGCCGATGAAGAACCAATACCTACCCTCAAACCCGAGGGCCAATGCGGCCAATACGGTAACCACCATGTAAATCACACCCAAGCCCAGTTTCATCGGTAGCAGCGTAGCCATGTTTTGCAAGCCGGCCTTCTCGTCTTGGGCTACTTTGATCTTCTGGTAATTGTTGATTCCCAAGTCGAGCAACACATTGAAAAGAAAAGTGAAATTGAACATCGCATAGAACAGACCGTACTCTTCGGCGCCTACCTCGTTTTGCACACCTACCTCAATGCCGAATAGATAAAACGGCTTGACGAGCAGGTTGAGTGCCAGTAGAAAAATCAGGTTGAGGGAAAATTTTCGCTTGCTCTCCATCGTTGTAGATGCGAATTACGTCTAAAACGTAGAAACAAGCTTTACAATGAGATCAATCTTCTATTTGACATTGACCCTCGGGCTTGGCTGTGTTTCGCTTAGCTGCGACAAGTGCGAAACCACCGAACCGATCGACGACTGCTTCTGCATTCAAGTATATGATCCAGTTTGCGGATGCGATGGGGTTACCTACGGCAATTCTTGCCAAGCGAACTGTGCTGGCGTACCGGAATACGAGCCTGGGGAATGCGGAAAATGAGCGCTTACTTCGGTGCGTTGATGTATAGGTACACCGCCAAGAATCCGTAGAGTACATTCGGAATCCAAGCTGCGATCAATGGGTCTAACCCCGCGTTGGTTGCATATACCGTAGAAACTTTCATCGCCAGAATATACGTCACCGCAAGTGCCAAGCCCGCGGCAATGTGGGCGCCGATTCCTCCTCGCACCTTTCTACTGCTCATCGATACGCCGATCAGCGTGAGTATATAGGTTGAAAACGGAAGCGCGTTTCGGGTGTGCTTTTCAATCAGGTAATACGGAATGTTCGGGGAGCCCTTGATGCGTTGCTCTTCGATGAAAGCATCCAACTCGTTCACGTCCATCCGTTGGGTGTCCTCCACCCTGCTGGCAAATTCATCTGGCGTAAACGCAAAGGTTGTATCGAGGCTTTTCCCCTCCACTAAATGCTCGCCCCGATCGGTAAACGTTCGGATGTAATAATTCTCCAAGACCCAATGCTGGTCTGTCGTATCCCACTTGACGTAATTGGCGAAAATCTTTTTCTTCAATTTCACCCCTTCCCACTCCTCAAGGCTGAAGCGGTAGCCGACGTCGCTCTTTGAATTGAATTTGTCGAAATAGATCATTTCTCCCGGCTTGATCTGCTTGTGCACCCCTTGGTTCAAAGTGCGGTGATAGGTATGAATGTATTCCGACTCGAATTCCATCCTATCCCGATTGGCTTTTGGAACCAAGTAGTTGTTGAGGTAAAAAGAGCCCGCGGCCAAAATGGTGGCGCTGATGAAGTAAGGCCACATCAGACGACTGAAGCTTACTCCACCGCTCAAAATGGCCACGATCTCTGTTCGGTTGGCCAATTGTGAGGTGAAAAAGATTACTGCCAGGAAAGTCAGCAGTGGGCTGAAGAGGTTGCCGTAAAACAGTACGAAGTTTTTGTAATAATCCCACAGAATGCCTTTGAGTGGGGCCTTGGTCCGGATCAGGTCGTCGATCTGTTCGCTGACGTCGAAAATGATGGCGATGGACATGATGAGCGCCAAGATGAATACGAAGGTCAGCAGGAAGCGCTTGATGATATAGAGGTCGAGTATCTTCACTCAGAGGCGTTGGGTGATCTTAGGAACGACGGAATCTTTCCACGATGCGAAATCTCCTGCTAAGATATGTTGTCTCGCCTGCGTTACGAGATCTAGGTAAAATGCGAGGTTGTGAATACTTGTAATCTGTGGTCCGAGCATTTCTCCACTAGCAAATAAGTGCCGCACATAAGCACGCGAATAAGCCGAATCCACGTACGCCGTTCCCTTCGGATCGAGCGGGGAGAATTCTTGCTTCCACTTTTGGTTCTTGATATTGAGGATGCCGTCCCACGTATAGAGCATTCCATGGCGTGCATTGCGCGTTGGCATGACGCAGTCGAACATGTCGATTCCCAATGCGATGCATTCAAGGATGTTCTCTGGCGTTCCCACACCCATCAGGTAGCGCGGCTTGTCTTTGGGCAAGATGCCGCAAACCAATTCGGTAGATGCGTACATCATATCATGGGGTTCTCCTACAGAGA
The DNA here is from genome assembly GCA_943788725.1 of uncultured Flavobacteriales bacterium. Taxonomy (GTDB): domain Bacteria; phylum Bacteroidota; class Bacteroidia; order Flavobacteriales_G; family Salibacteraceae; genus SHAN690. The sequence goes on from CALSRJ010000001.1 coordinate 962,300, forward strand.
GTCCGCCGATGGCATTGCCTTCTCGATCCATGCTCGCGATGAACTCGGCCGACTGCTTCCGCAAATCGTGAAAGACGCTTCCTTGCACAATCGGAAAGAGCGTTTGACTGTAGCCGTATTTCCCTTCCGTTGCGTCAAAGTGATTGCAGCAACGCTTTAACCAGCGGTGGGTGAGGTGCATGCTGTTCTCGGCATAATCCTTTTCACAGGGATAGGGCGGACACTCGTCAAAGGCCATGATGATGTCGGCCCCGATTTGACGCTGCACGTCCATGGCGTTTTCGGGCGTGAAAAACTGCTTTGATCCATCGATGTGCGATTGAAAGGTCACACCCTCCTCCGTTATCTTACGGTTTTGAGCGAGGCTGTATACTTGATAGCCACCACTGTCGGTAAGGATCGGGTGATCCCAGCCCATGAAGCGATGCAACCCACCTGCTTCCTCCAAAACGTCCATGCCGGGACGTAAATACAGGTGGTAGGTATTGCCTAGAATGATCTGCGCCTTGATGTCGTCCTTTAATTCGCGCTGATGCACCGTCTTCACCGAAGCTACGGTGCCCACCGGCATGAAGATGGGGGTTTGAATCTCACCGTGATCAGTGGTAATCTTGCCAGCGCGGGCCGAGGACCCAGGATCCGTATGTTGAAGTTCGAATTTCACGGATGCGAAGGTAAGTTGGGGATTCGGGATTGGAAATGGAGGATTTGATCGGATTGCTTCGGAAAGCAGAATTCAATATGAACCGTTCATCCTTAGAATGTGAAACAATACACTTTCGCCATTGCAAACCTCGCGGAGGTTACCACCTTTGTAGTCTTACATGGCAGACATCATCAAATTGCTTCCCGACTCGTTGGCCAATCAGATTGCCGCGGGTGAAGTGATCCAACGACCGGCTTCGGTTGTCAAGGAATTATTAGAGAACAGCGTTGACGCCGACGCTTCGCATATCCAACTGATCGTCAAGGAATCGGGGCGAAACCTCATTCAGGTAGTGGACGATGGCAAGGGTATGACCGAGGCCGACGCCCGCATGAGCTTGGAGCGTCACGCCACATCGAAGATTGCTACCTCTGACGACCTTTTCCATATCCGCACCATGGGCTTCCGTGGCGAAGCACTGGCCAGTATTGCGGCGGTAGCGCAGTTAGAGATGAAATCGCGGTCAGAGAACAGAAAGGTGGGCACCCACTTACTGATTGAAGCTTCGAAGCTGCGGTTTCAGGAAGCTTGCGCGCAAGAACAGGGCTCTACGATTTCTGTAAAAAACTTGTTCTTCAATGTACCGGTCCGCCGCAAATTTTTGAAAAGCGACGCGGTAGAGATGCGCCACATCATCGACGAATTTCAGCGGGTAGCCCTGGTCAATGAAGCCATTGAATTCAAGCTCTACCACAACGACCAGCAGCTGTTCTTCCTACCGAAGAGCAACTTGCGTCAACGGGTAACCCATATTTTTGGCAAGAGCTATAACGAGAAAATTGTTCCGGTAGACGAAGAGACCGATCTGGTCAAGGTGCGAGGATTCATCGGCAAACCAGAGGCAGCCAGAAAAACGCGCGGCGAACAATTCTTCTTTGTGAATGGCCGCTATTTCAAAAGCTCCTATTTCCACGCTGCCATCCAGCAGGCATTCGACGGGCTGATTCAACCAAAGCATCACGCTTCCTACTTTATCTATTTTGAGGTGGACCCGGAAAGCATTGACGTAAACATCCACCCTACCAAGACAGAGATCAAGTTTGAAGACGAGCGCAGCATATACGCCATCGTCCGAAGTGCCGTCAAGCGATCGATTGGACAATACCACGTTTCCCCTTCCCTGGATTTTGACAAGGAGACTGCGTTCGATTACTTGCCGCCAAAAGAAGGAAGCCACATCCCAGAACCTGGAATCACGGTAGACGCCAACTTCAATCCATTTACACCCGAAAAAAGGCAGCGTCAAACCGATTGGGAACGCGGATCCAGTTTCCAGCACAAACAGCCATCGGCCACTGGATGGGAACAACTTTACGAAGGCCTAAACCAATCGTTGTCCAAGCCAGAGCCAGCATCAGACGAGCAGATCCTTGAACTTGAAGGCGATGAGAACAATACCATCGTACGGCAGATCGGACTGAAGTACATCTTGGTGCAAAGCTCTGAAGGCATCTTCTTGATCCATCAGTACAGGGCCCACATGCGCATTTTGTTCGAAGCCTTCGAACGAACCTTGACCACCGAGAAGAAAGCTTCCCAACAAAGCCTCTTCCCAACGACCCTAGCATTGAGCAAGCAGGATGCTAACCTACTCGCCTCACTGACGCAACCGCTGACCAACATGGGGTTCGAAATCGAATCGTTTGGCGGGGATTCATTCATCATTCGAGCCGTTCCCGCGGCGTGTACCGAGATCAACATCGAAGAAGTAATCGGTGGGTTCATCGACGACCTCCGCAGCGACAAACCGACGGATGAGAGTGAGTTGATGCAACGCGTGGTGCGAAGTATGGCGCAACAATCTGCCATCAAGTCAGGAAAGGCACTGAAGGCACAAGAAATGCTTGAGCTTTTTCGCTCGCTCATGAGGTGCAGTGATCCTCAGCGAGATCTCAACGGCAGGCCTACATTCGTTTTGATGAATGGCGGCATGCTCGATAAAATATTTGATTGATGCAGGTAGGAAGCGGTAGATGGAGCATGATGCCTCCGGTGGTAAAGAATCTTTTGATCATCAATGGTCTGATGTTTCTCGCGACGTGGAGTTTCGAGACTTCCATTGGACTCGACTTGAGGGACATGCTCGGATTGCACTTCTTCCAGAGTGAAAAGTTCAATCCGATTCAAGTGGTCACCTACATGTTTATGCACGGTGACATTTCCCACATCTTCTTCAATATGTTCGCCGTTTGGATGTTTGGTTCTGCGATCGAGAATGTATGGGGAAGCAAACGCTTTTTGATTTACTATCTCCTAACCGGCTTTGGCGCGGCCTTCTTGCACTACGTAACGATCTACATCGACATCGCTCCGATCATTGCTCAAATGGACCTCTTCATCGAAGCGCCGAAGGGTGGCGACATTGTGGCTTTCACCGAGGTGCATCCATGGGGCAATTACATCGATAAGTTCATGTTCCCCGACCTATACGAGCGCACGGTTACCTTCATCTACGATACCGTTCCTGTGCTGCGCGTCCACCCAGATGACCCGGATGCACTTGGAAGTGCGTCCATCTTCTTTCAGCATTATCTAGAACACTACATGAATCTCCCCAATGTGGTAGGGGCTTCAGGTTCTCTGTTTGGCATCCTACTGGCCTTCGGAATGATGTTCCCGAATGTCCGTTTGTTCTTGATTTTCCTCCCCATCCCTATCAAAGCCAAGTACCTGGTCATTGGTTACGGTTTGATGGAACTGGTGTCTGCAATCCAAAACAATCCGGGCGACAACGTCGCCCATTTTGCCCACCTAGGCGGCATGCTCTTCGGTTTTCTCATTATTAAATTTTGGGAACGAACCGGGGTGCGTTGGCGTTGATACTTGAATTATCGTCTTAATTTTAATGTGCGAATTCGTTCACGAGCATGCTTGAAGATCTAAAGCGACTTTTCAAAGGCAATAACTTCCTCGGCCAGATCATTTTGATCAATGCCGGCGTATTTCTGATTGTCAACCTGGTCAGCAGTATCTTTCTCAAGGGAAACGAGCGCTTGATCCAAGAATGGATCGGACTCCCAGCTTTGCTCGGCGAAGCCATTACCGTTCCTTGGACCTTCTTTACCTACATGTTTTCCCACGGCAGTTTGTGGCACCTGATCTTCAACATGTACCTGCTGTTCTGGTTTGGACGAATTTTCGGCAGCATGATGGGAGAGAAGCGATTGATCGGACTCTATTTCCTTTCCGGTCTGGCGGGTGGACTCCTTTATTTTTTGGTATTCAATGTGCTCTTCCTCGGCGGTGAGCCGGTCGGTGGAATGATCCTCATCGGGGCTTCCGGCGCCATCATGGGCATCGTAATAGCCGCCGGTGCGCGTTTTCCCGATTATGTATTGAACCTCTTTTTGCTGGGTGCGGTGCCATTGAAATACGTAGCCCTCGCCATTTTTATCATCTCCACCCTGCTTGATTTCAATGTGAACATGGGCGGGAAGATCGCACACATTGGAGGAGCGGCCATGGGGTATTTCTACGTTCGCGGACTCAACAATGGAAAAGACTATGCGATGTCCTTCATGGAGTGGATCGACAAGGCGCTCGACATGTTCAAGCAGAAGCCCAAATTGAGGGTGGTGCCCAATGATCACAGGAAGTCTTCAGGTGGGGCGGCTAGGCAGAAAACGCGTACATCTAGCGCATCCAAGTCAGATGAGGATCAGGCGAAGACCGACGCCATTCTCGATAAGATCTCGAAGTCAGGCTATGAAAACTTGACCCGAGAGGAAAAGGACTTTCTATTCAAGCTCAGCAACAAGCCCTGATGCGCCGGCGCTTGAACCTTCGGAGATCCGTCAAGCGACTGCTTCTATTCACCAACATTGGAGCGGTCCTGGCGCTTTTCATCAGCACGTTTTCTTATCTCATTGACCCCAACACCATCTTATGGCCTGCCTTTCTAGGCCTTTCTTTTTTACCGATCCTGCTTGTGAACACGCTGTTCATTATGTTCTGGCTCTTTGCTAAGCCCAAGCTTGGTTTCATCGGGTTGATTACGATTGCGCTCTGCTGGAGTGGAGTACGCAAACACATGGTGCTCTGGCCAAGTCCATCAGAGCATCTCACATCGGATGTCAGTATCATGACTTTTAACGTCCGACTCTTTGATCTCTACAACTGGGGAGGAAACAAAGAAACCCGAAACGACATTTTTCGGTACCTCGACGAAAAGAATCCTGACATCCTTTGCTTTCAAGAGTTCTTCAACACCAACGATCCGGCATATTTCAATACGCTGGATACGATGCTACAATTCCTGAGCTCAGAAAATGTTCATGATCAATATACCGCGGTTTTGCATTACGGCAAGAGCAAGTTCGGCATCGCCACCTTGAGTCGTTTCCCCATCCTCTACCGAGGCCATGTTCCCTTAGACACCGCCGCAAATAACGTGGCCATATTTACCGACCTCGAGGTCAACGGCGATACGATCAGGGTATTCAACATCCATTTGGCCTCCGTCTATATTTCGGGCATAGAGAACGACCTGAGCAAGCACATAGAAACGAATGATCAGGACGGCCAAATCCGAGACATCGAGCTCATGACCAAAAAGCTTTCGGGTGGATTTAAACGCCGGGCTAAGCAATCCCAGGTTATTCGTCGCTACATGGACGCTTCTCCCCATCCCGTGATCGTTTGTGGCGACCTGAACGACACTCCGGGAAGCTATGCTTACGCTCATTTGAGTGAAGGATTGGTCGATGCCTTCGTTACCAAGGGATTTGGAGGGGGGTCTACCTATATCGGCCTGTTTCCTGGACTTAGGATTGATTTCATGCTGGTGGATCCCAGCCTTTCGCTGTCGTCATTTTCTACCGAGCGCGTTGCGCTTTCTGACCATCGGCCACTGATCACCACGCTCTCTGCGGAATAATCCCAACAGCCAAACGTTTCTTCAACGTCCGTTTCCACTTACATTCGCTCCGTGCACATCGTTGTCAATACCCGACTTCTTCTCCCCAACAAACTCGACGGCATTGGTTGGTTTAGCCATGAAGTGCTTTCACGCCTCACCCAAAACCTGCCCGACTGGAAGTTTACCTTTCTCTTCGACAGGTCGTTTGATCAGCGCTTTATTTATGGCCCCAACGTGGAAGGCAAGGTGGTCTTTCCTCCTACACGGCATCCGTTGCTCTACCAGCTGTATTTCCAGCGAAGTATTCCCCATAAGCTCAAAGGCTTAAAGGCCGATTTATTTTTTAGTCCTGACGGTTTCCTGAGCACACACACCCAAGTGAAGCAAGTGGCGGTCATCCACGACTTAAACTTCGAACATCGGCCAGAAGACTTGCCGCTGGCCTATCGGAAGTATTACAGAAAGTATTTTCCTCGTTTCGCAAAGAAGGCGGCGCACATCATCACAGTCAGCGATTATTCTGCCCAAGACATCCACGCCACGTATGGCATCCCAAAGGAAAAGATATCCGTCGCGCACAACGGTTACAACCAAGCCTTTCACCCAATCTCTGAAGCCGATAAAGTCCGTACCCGAAAGGACCTGGCACACGGCAGTCCGTATTTCATTTTTGTGGGGAATTTTTCCCACCGAAAAAACATCCACGGCATCATTCGATCTTTCGATCAGTACAGGAAAAAAGGCGGGAAACACCATTTACTCTTGGTAGGAAATCCACTCTGGCGGTACAGCGAAATGGATCAAGCACTGGAACAAAGTCCAAACAAGAGCGCCATTCATTTTACGGGCCGATTGGAGATCGATCGCTTGGTGAACGCGATGGGGGCAGCGGAAGCGCTGTTGTTTCCATCCTATTTTGAAGGTTTCGGCATCCCGGTGTTAGAAGCCTTTGCTGCAGGTATTCCGGTCATCACGAGCAATGGCACCTCCCTGCCTGAGGTCGCTGGTGAAGGGGCCATCCTTTGTGATCCCGACGATCATGAAAAAATTTCTTCCGCGATGAGGATGCTTGAAGTTGATGAAAATCAACGATTTAACCTTATCAAAGGCGGGGAAATTCAACTTTCTTCCTTTTCTTGGGAACAGACTGCGAACAAAGTGCAAGACACCTTGTTTCATTGTCTGAATCGCGTTTGAAGCACTTCAAGGCAAGATTCAAAAAAATTCATAGTGGTGGTTGATAGTATGTGCCCGAAGCCTTCTTGGCTTAGGGCACATACGCTTTATAGCCCTCCCTATCGCCAAGTAACGTAATCCTCCGAAACTTTTCGTTCCTTGTGCAAGGATTTGAGTCCTGCGTATTTGCCCAGGTAGATCCATCCCATGTGCAGATCCTCACCTTCCAGTCCTAGCAAGGCATCCACCTCTGGACTTCCCTTGGACGCTCCTGTGCTCCAATACATGCCAATTTCCAAACTCTGAGCATGGAGGTGTATGTTTTGAACCGCCGCTGCCACCGCCCATTCCTCTTCGTATCGAGGCACACGCATGAGCGGGTCACGGTGGAGCACGATGGCAATAACCGCCGAAGAACGTTCCGCGATCATCGCGAATTTCTTTGCCTTCATCTCGGTGTCGTCATTCTTTCCCTTGGCATTGTACAAGCCTTGAATCTGTGTCTTGGCCAGTGCACTTTTTGCCTCACCCATAAAAACCTGAAAACGCCACGGCTCGGTCACTTTGTGCGTAGGCGCCCATCGCGCCACCTCTAGCAAGGCATGGACCTCTTCCCTGCTCACGGGATCTTCGTTGAACTCCTTTGGAAAAACAGATCGGCGAGACTTGATCCACGTGAGTGAGTCTTCTGGGGTCATCTTCATGATTCAATGGGTTTGAAAGTGCTCTTGTCGTATAATTGTGGCCAGTGGTCTAAAACGAAAGCGAAAATATACGTGCTCAAGCAGACCCGCCGTTATTGTACCAGATTCTTATTTCAGGAATTATGGGGTGCTTCACCGGAGGGTTAGCTTGCAGCAAGTTCACTCTCCGGTTTTTTTATGCAAGAAATTGTCATCCTTCTGGTCGCCTTTGGAGCCTCAATGCTCACCTTCTTTTCAGGTTTTGGCTTGGGCACCATGCTCACGCCCGCCTTCATTCTCTTTTTCCCACCAGAGATTGCCGTTGCAGCTACGGCCATCGTCCACTTCATCAACAACCTCTTCAAGCTCATTTTAATCGGGCGGCATACCGTTTGGTCGGTTGCGCTTAAATTCGGTATTCCAGCCATCCTTGGCGCCTATGCAGGGGCGCGTCTCCTCAGCCTACTCAGCACGAGCGATCAAGTCATTCACTTGCTTGGTTTTGAAACGAGCGGACTCAACCTGGTCCTGGGCGGATTGATCTTGTTGTTTGCCCTGATGGAATTGCTCCCTCGCTTGAAGGATGTACAGCTGAGCGCAAAGTGGCTGTTCCCGGGCGGAGTCATCAGTGGCTTTTTTGGGGGACTCTCGGGACATCAGGGAGCATTGCGCAGCGCATTCTTGGTGAAGCTCAAGCTTTCGAAGGAACAATTTGTAGCCACCGGAGTGGTCATTGCGTGCATTGTAGATACGATTCGCATCAGCACCTACGCCACGAATTTTGACATGGAGCGCATTGCATCCATGCGCCCGCTGTTGATCATGGCCACCCTAGCCGCTTTTGGGGGAGCGTTGCTCGGCAAGTATTTGCTCAAAAAAATCACGATCGGACTGATTCAGAATATCGTTGGAATATTGATGATCATTATTTCCATCCTGTTATTTTTGGGATTGATCTGACCACCGCGAACCATTTGTTGCCTTGACCGTTGAAACATTATGAAGCCAGCAGAATACGCTGTTCTCGCTTTTGTACTACTGATGCTCACGACTTTCTTCAGTGTGTACATCTGGTTTCAAGTCAAGCGTATCAAGCGCAACCGAGCCAACCGCCACCAAACAAAAGATGAATAGTGACCATTTTTAAACGTTAAGGCATGCAGCACATCGATCTTCTTCAGGAAATGGAACAGGCCCAGGTGGAATTTGAACAAAACGGTCTGATCCGAGCCGCCAAGGCCATCCTCAATGTTGAGTTCCGTTCGGAAAGCAACATCTCTTCCCGCATCGCAACAGGAAGCAGAAGCCCATCTTCCAACGAAGCTTGGATTGCTCATTTGGATCCCAGTCGTCGTTTTAACCTAGAAGCCATTGAGCGTATCTGCACCAGATTCAGGTTGCGCTTTCTTGAAAGTGATTTGTTTAAAGGAGACGTGCCCGCTGATGCCGTTAGAGAGGTGAAACGACTCGAGTCGAGTTTAGGGGTGCAGTTTTCCGCTTTCAAAATCCTAGCACCTGCCGAGCGCTTTCATTTGAAAGACAGCACCAAAGACCCCATACTCCTTGCCGAGCTTCCCAATGGTCAGTTTTACTACATCTTCCAATGGGGTGATGATATGAAATGGTACCAGCATTTGCTCAAGTACCCTTTCCGTCACATCGGAGCGCTTGCCGCATCCTCAAGCTTGATAGGTCTGATGATTGCTTTCCTCGTACCTTCACAGTTCGAAGCAATCCAAGCCGAGTTCTTTTTTCGCTTCTTCATGTTCAGCATGACCACATGCCTGATCATGACCCTTGCGATCATCTCGGCCATCATGTATTCAAAGGACTTTAGTGAGAATGTTTGGAACAGTAAATTCATCCGGTAAATTGCGTTACGTATTGTTCATCTGTGCTATCCTGAGCATCATTTGCATTCAGGGCTGCAAGACAGACGCGTCTTCTGGCGACTGCTACTATGACAAGGCCGATACCATGGCTGAGGTGATGGACATTCGTCCCAAAGCAGATGACCCTACCCATCTTGAGGTGATCTTAGATTTCAAAGCGAGTAAGCTCGCCTTCGAAGACCAAGAAATGGGACAACTCAAAGGCATACAGATCGATCAGGACTTTGTAGATCGCAATCGCATCAAGGTTGGAAACCAATACAGCGTCATCGTCAGCGAGATTACCAAAGGCGATTGCATTCCGCGCATCGTGAGCTTTCAGCACGCACTCGACTGACCCCCATGCCTACAAGCAATTCGGATTCTGCCCCTGAAGCTGTACGAACCTCCATCAACATTCCCTTTCTTTGAATCCCGATGCGCACCCAGATCGATATCGAAAAACTCCTCGCCGGAGATGTACTGACCCTCTCGAAGGCCATAACGCTGGTTGAAAGCACCCTGCCCGATAACCGGAAGGAGGCATTGCAACTGATCGACCGCATCTACGCCCATCGCACCTCATCCACGCGTATTGGCATCACAGGAATTCCTGGTGTTGGCAAAAGCACTTTTATCGAATCACTTGGACGCACGCTTTTGCAGGAAGGAAAGAAACTGGCCGTATTAGCTGTAGATCCGAGCAGCAACAAAAGTGGAGGAAGTATCCTAGGCGACAAGACGAGGATGGAAGAACTCAGCAGAGAACAAAATGCCTTCATCCGCCCGAGCCCCTCCAGCGGAACCTTAGGGGGCGTAGCAGCTAGAACCAGGGAATCCATGCTTTTATGCGAGGCCGCTGGATTCGATGCCATCATCGCAGAGACCGTGGGTGTCGGCCAAAGTGAAACGGAAGTCATCAACATCACAGACTGCTTTTTAATGCTCGCCATGCCAGGCACGGGAGACGATTTACAAGGCATCAAGCGAGGCATCATGGAAGCTGCAGATATTATTGTGATCAACAAAGCAGATGGAAGCAATGTAGATGCGGCACGCAAGGCGAAAAAGCAGTTACAAATGGCCCTGCACCTTTTCCCTTCTTCTCCTAGCGGCTGGGAAACACAAGTCTTGACCGCCTCTGGCTTGAATGATCAGGGCGTAAAGGAGACCTGGCTGACGGTGAAGCAAATGATGGATCACATGCGACGAGAAGGTCATTTTGAAGCGCGGCGAAGGGAACAGCAAAGGCGCGCCTTCGAGAAGTTGACAGAACTCAGCATCTTTGAGTACGTGATGCAAAAATTGGGTAGGTCAGGCGACGTTGATGCCTTGATGCACGAGGTAAACGCCGGTACCATAAACGAGTTTGCCGCTTCGCTCCAGATCATCGACAAGTTGGGCCAGCTCACCATGGACTAGGACCCTACTCTGGCCCTGAACTCCTTCTTCAAGATGCGAATAGCAATATCAGTAGGCAGTTTTTCGAGCTTACCTGCCACTTCCAGTATAGACTGAGAAAACGCCATCGAATCCGCGTCTTTATGCACTCTTTCAGCAGCCACGTTCAAGATGTTGATCGTCTCTTCGCGGGCCGCTTTCACACTTTCCCATGCCTCGGTGCTGACATACAATTGCTGTGCTAGGTTGTGGTCGAATTCATCTCGGATGATCTTCAACACTTCCGCTTGAAACTGCCGCGCGCTCATGCCCGGTTTGTTCACCCGAAACACAAGTCTCTCCGGATTGATGCGTTCCAGATAGAGGATCAGTCGCTCGAAGGCTTGCAATTGAAGGGGCATGTATTCCTTCCTTTTCTTTTCTGTCCACTCTCGCTCGTGCTCAAGGTTTCGCTGTCCGAAATACTGCTTCAACATGATGTATACTACTCCCACAACCGCCGCGCCCGTGGCGATAACGACCAAAATCAAGACAACTGCGCTCAATGCTTCCATACCGACAAAGATTGGAATTCTTCATCTTCGATTCCGCATCCTTTTAAAATTGTGCACTAAGCGTTCAAAACTGTCCAAAACAGGCGAAAAGAACACTTCATAGTAAGCCACTCAAATCTTTAGCTTTGCCCCACATTCTGTATAGATGACCATACTCTCCGAACGCATAGAAAGGCTGGCAGAATCTGAGACCATCGCCATGTCTCAGCGCAGCCGCGACCTTAAGGCCCAAGGGCATGACGTGATCAACCTAAGCTTAGGAGAACCGGACTACAACACGCCGGATCCCATCAAAGAAGCTGGCATCCAAGCCATTCGGGATAATTACAGCCACTACACACCTGTTCCTGGCCTGCAAGAAGTCAGAGAGGCCATTGTGGAGAAGCTGCGCCGAGACAACGGCCTGACTTATTCTGTAGACCAGATCGTTGTTTCTACTGGAGCGAAGCAGAGTTTGATGAACGTAGTGCTCTGCCTGATCAATCCTGGCGATAAAGTGCTGGTAGCAGCACCGTATTGGGTTTCCTATGAAGCGATGGTGAAATACGCCGAAGGTGAAATGCGTACAGTAAATGCTGGCGTAGACCAGAATTTCAAGATCACACCGACGCAACTCGATGCTGCGTTGACAGAAGACACCAAGCTTTTCATGTTCTCTTCGCCTTCCAATCCAACGGGAGGTGCCTATTCAGAGGATGAACTTCGGGCATTAGGAGAAGTATTCAAGCGCTATCCGAACACCTTTATCATCTCCGATGAAATTTACGAACACATTCGCTTTGAAGGAGAGCATTTCAGCTTGGCAAAGGTGCCTGAACTCTTCGATCGCGTGATTGTCGTCAACGGCGTATCAAAATCCTTTGCCATGACCGGTTGGAGAATCGGATACATCGCAGCCAACCTGACCATTGCCAAGGCGTGCACGAAAATGCAAGGGCAATTCACCAGCGGCGCATCTGCCATCAGCCAAATGGCGACCAAGGAGGCCATGCATACAGACCCTGCAGAGTTAAAGGCCATGGTACAAGCCTTTGCCCAGCGTCGTGAGATCATGATTGACGGGCTTTCCAAGATTCCAGGCTTTGTTTGCAATCGACCCGAAGGAGCGTTTTACCTCTTTCCGAAGGTGTCTGAATTGTTTGGTAAGCAATTCAATGGTTCAGTAATCGCAAATGCCACTGACCTTTGCATGTACTTGATCAATGTGGCCCATGTAGCGACCGTTCCTGGATCGGCGTTTGGTGCGGACGAATACATTCGATTGAGCTACGCCGCCAGTGAAGAAGAATTAAAAACAGCACTCAGCCGAATTCATTCGGCCATAGAGCAACTCCAGTAATGGAAAAGAACAGGATCCTCAACGCGATCGGACAATTTCAAGGGCAAAAGATCCTTGTGATCGGAGACGTCATATTGGATGCTTACTACCGTGGAACCGTGGCGCGCATTTCTCCCGAAGCGCCGGTACCAATCGTAGAGTTGAAAGAGAAGGAGTATCGCCTTGGCGGTGCCGCTAACGTCGCCTTGAACGCCAAAGACCTCGGTGCTACATGCATCATGTGTTCAACCCTCGGCCAAGACCAAACGGCTTCCAACGTGATGAAGTTGTTCAAGCAAGAGGGTTTAAACACCGAAGGCCTTATCCAAAGCGATCGGCGAATGACTTCTGTAAAAACCCGTGTCATCAGCGGATACAACCAGATGCTCCGTATCGATGAGGAGATCAATGAACCCCTTTCGCCAGAAGATGAAAGAATCTTGTTTGACCGCATCAAGGCGATCATCGATTTGGAGAAGCCAGAGGCCATCATTTTTGAAGATTACGACAAAGGCGTGATCAGCGAGCACCTTGCGCAAGGGGTCATCGCCATCGCGAAGGAAAAAGGCATCATCGTGACGGTAGACCCCAAGCGCAGAAATTTCTTCGCGTACCAGGGCGCGACGATGTTTAAACCCAACATGAAGGAACTGCGAGACGGGCTGAACTGGCCTACGATGACTACATCAGACGCAGACCTCAAACAGGCTTTTACGCTGCTCCAAGAGCGCATGCCGGTGGACATTGCCTTCTTCACCCTATCGGCAGACGGAGTCTTCATGACCGACGGTAAGCGCACTGATCGTTTGCCTGCATTTAAGCGAAACATCGCAGATGTTTCGGGTGCGGGGGATACAGTAATCGCTACAGCCACCTGCGCACTGGTTGCAGGCCTAGATTTGGATGAAGTTGCTTTTACTTCTAACCTGGCTGCCGGTTGGGTCTGTCAGTTTCCGGGTGTGGTATCGATCACTTCAGAAGCCTTGACTGCCGAAGTAAACAAACACCTCTGACGTGGATATTCGATCCATCCGAGAGCAGATCAATCTGATCATTTACAGCAGTAAGACGAAGAACTTACAACGCCTCAAGCTATTAAGCATCTTCATCTCTCTCATCGCGATTGGAAGTTTGTTTTATTACCACGGTTTCGCGCATGATGCAGAGACGAGCACACTGTTGCAGCGCATTGTTGAGACCTCGTTTGTTTTTTATGTCATCCACTACCTGGCCAAGGTCTTCTACGATTTTGTCCCAAGACAATTCATTCGAGACAATTGGTTCGAAGGAATCATGGTGCTCCTTCTATTGCTGGAAGGGATCAGCTTCAACCTCTTTGACACCCTGATTCTCCAAACCGTTTTCAAGTCGCTCGGCTTAGACAGCTTGGCGGCATTGAGTGTGGTTTTCCTGCAGTTTTACCTCTTCATTGTGGTCATATTGGAGCTCAGCGACAACACCAACATCATATCCAACATCAAGCTCCATCCTTCTACCATTTTCATTGCCTCCTTCCTCGTGATTGGCGGTGTGGGCACCATTCTACTGATGCTGCCTGAAATGACGGTAGACGAAGGTTCGATGGGCTTCGTAGATGCGATGTTCACCTCCGTCAGCGCCACATGTGTGACGGGTTTGATCGTTGTTGACACGGGGACATTCTTTACGTACAAGGGACACATGGTGATCATGTTGTTGATGAAGTTGGGCGGATTGAACATAGTGTCTTTCGCTTACCTCGCGGCGTTTTTGAACCGCGCTGGAATTGGCATGAAGCAAGACGATATCATCGAAGATTTCATCACCAAGGATGCCTTTTTCAATGCGAAGGGAATGCTCATCCGAGTATTCACATTGAGCGTGTTCATTGAGGTAGTAGGTGGGCTGATGATCTATTTCTTGATCACTCCAGACATGCCCTTCGAGAGCGAGGGAGATAAACTGTTTTTTGGCATCTTCCACTCCATTTCGGCGTTCAACAACGGTGGATTCTCTACCGTAACGGACGGAATGTACGCTCCTTTTGTGCGCAGCGCATACTTGATACACTTGGTCGTAGCATTGCTCATCCTCTTGGGCGCATTTGGATTTACCGTCATGTTTGACCTGTTTACTCCGAGCAAGATGCGCGACCGCTTGAAGCATCCATGGAAGCGTCCAAACCTGAGCACGATCCTCGCCGTGCGCACCCACATGATCTTGATCGGAGTAGCCGTTGGCCTCTATCTTCTGGCGGAATGGGGTGGTTCCTTGGCCGACCATAATTTCATAGAGAAGACCATCATTGCACTTTTCCAGAGCGTTTCAGTGCGATCCGCTGGCTTCAATACGGCGGATATTTTCGGCCTGAGTACGGCAACGATTTTCATGTTAATCTTCATGATGTTCATTGGAGGAAATACCTTCTCGACGGCGGGCGGAATCAAGACTTCGACCTTCGCCTTGATTTGCATCAATACGTGGTCGATCATTCGCGGAAAGAAGAAAGTGGAAGTGCTGAGGAGAACCATTCCAAATGACGACATGCTCAAAGCTTTTACCGTGCTGGTGACCTTCAGTGCGGGAATGCTCATATGCATTTATGCGCTTTGCATCACCGAAAAGCACATCCTCGATATGCCAGATCGTGGACTGATCGACTTGATATTCGAAGAAGTATCTGCCTTCTCCACGTGTGGATTGAGCACCGGCGTTACAGGAATGCTCAGCGACAGTGGCAAAGTGATCCTTGCCATCTCGATGTTCATCGGTCGATTGGGAACATTATCCATCATCTTCGCGTTTTCTAGGAAGATCATCAGTACAAACTACTCATACCCTGAGGAACACATAATGGTAGGCTAATGGCGGAGAACGCAGCAGAGAAGGTAAAACCTTACAGTCAGGACGGCAGCAAGAAAGAACAAATCGCCCAGATGTTTGACAACATATCGGGGAACTACGATTTGCTGAACCATCTCTTGAGCATGAATATTGACAAGGGCTGGCGGCGGAGAGCAGTGAAGTTACTTCGACCCTATCAGCCCAAGGTATTGCTGGACGTTGCCACCGGAACGGGAGATTTTGCCGTTGAGTTGATGGCGTTGAACCCGACTTCGATCAAAGGCATTGATATTTCAGCGGGTATGCTGGAGGTAGGAAAACAAAAAATGGTCAAACGAAAATTGGCTGATGTCATCGACCTTCAATTGGGCGATGCGGAACATTTACCATTTAGCGACGAGCATTTCGACGGCATTACCGTAGCCTTTGGGGTTCGGAATTTCGAGAACTTGGTTGCTGGGCTTACGGATATGCGTCGCGTACTGAAAAAGGGCTTTCCTGTTGCAATCCTGGAGTTCTCGAAGCCTAGATCATTTCCGATGAAGCAGATTTATAATTTCTACTTCAAGTTCATCTTGCCGACTATCGGCAAGGTCGTTTCCAAGGACAGTCGTGCCTATACCTACCTGCCGGAGTCGGTGAATGCATTTCCTGAGGGTGATGACTTCATTCAAATCATGCGTGAAGTGGGTTATTCGAACATCCGAGAGCATCGACTCACCTTCGGCATTGCCACGATCTATCTGGCTGAGAAATAAAAGTTGACCACGATTCGTTTTTCTTTGCACTGAATGCGCCTCTTTCCCCTCATAGGATTTGTTGTCACGTTCGTGCTCTTCAGCACGGCATCGATCGCCCAGCGCGACATACCTGAAAATTTGCCCAAATTCGACAAGAAGCAATTGCATTTTGGATTCCAATTGGGGTTGAGCAGCAATGGCTTTGCGCTACGGCAGGACCTTTCAAAGTCTGACTCATTGATCGGCTTGGAATATGGATCACAACCGGGCTTCATCATTCACGTTGTGAGCGAATTGCACATGGGGTCCCATTTCGGCTTGCGCTTCACCCCAGGAATTGCATTTGCCGCCCGTGATTTGAGGTACAGCTACGTCACCCCCACTGGCCCGACAGCCGTGCCCTTGGTTCGCACCATTGAATCGACCTTCATCGACGTGCCATTGTATCTTAAGTTTCGTTCAGCGCGGGTCAACAATTTTGCCCAATACGTCTACGCAGGCTTCAATTATAGCATCGACCTTGCTTCGCAGCAGTTTGTAGACAATCAGGTGGATGAAAAGGGGCAGTATGTGGTTAAACTGAAGCGGAACAACTACATGGCAGAAATTGGGGTCGGATTCGACTTCTTTCTTGAATACTTCAAGTTCAGTCCTGAATTGCGCTTCAGTTACGGCGTAAACAATGTAATCGTGCAAGACAATACCGTCTATGCCACGCCCATCGAGGCATTGCACTCGCGCATCTTCGTACTTGCCTTCAATTTCGAAGGTTAAACTTACCTGGTCCAGGCATACATTAGAATACCCGCCGCCATGGATGCATTCAACGATTCTGCACCTGCAACTCCCGGAATGGACCTTCTTTCCGTCGCCATAGCTATGATTTCAGGTCTGATACCGTGCGCTTCACTGCCAATGATCAAGGCACCCGGAAGCGATTGCCTCAAGTCGGCTATAGGGTCTCCATCCATGACCGCGGCCATTACGTGAAAGGACGGATTGTGCTGCTTCAATGCATGGATTCCCTCAGAGATGTCAAGCACAAAGGTCTCAACGCGGAAAAGGCTCCCCATGGTAGACTGCACCGCTTTCGGATTGAAAACGTCGACGCAATTCTCAGACAAGATCACCTTGCGGATTCCAAACCAATCCGCGGTCCGGAGGATGGTGCCTAGGTTCCCAGGGTCGGATATTTCATCCAAGATGAGGATGCGTTCATCGACTCCTACTAGCGGATCAAAAACCTGGTCTTCAGGAATGCGGAGAACAGCCATAGCGGGAGAGGGGGAGCTCAAAGCCGTCATCTGCTGCATATCTTTCTGGCTGACCTCGTGCGCAGAAGGAACCGCTACTCCTTCCAGCGCATAAACCTTTTCAACCGGCCAACCTGATGCCAAGGCTTCCTCTACGCCTTTCACTCCTTCTACGATGAATTGACCAGACAGCTTCCTGCCCTTCTTCCGGTGCAGAGCCCTTACGTGCTTTATTTCGTTCTTAGAGATCAACGACGATTTAGATTAGCCTTAGCTTTGAGCCAAAGATAAGCGGCCTTTCATGAGGATCAGATCCGTATTTCTCTTCTTACTCATCACCCAGCTCATCGCTCAGTCGTGCCGACCTGCAAGGCACATTGAGGAAGGGAAATATATTGTTTCACGCGCACGTGTCCATGTAAACAAGCAAAGCGACATCAGCTATGAAGCCGACGTTGAAGACTTGGATGCGTCAATCAAGCAGAAGCCATACCGACGCTGGTTTGGAATTGTTCCGTTCAATGTATCTGTCTGGAATTTCACCTACAAGCGCAACCAAGAAAAGCGACTCATCTCCTACTTAAAGGAAACCATTGGTGAAGCGCCTCCTGTCTTCGAGCCCTACCTCCTGAAGAAATCGGTAGAGCAGATGGAGGCCACGTTGCGCAACAACGGATACTTTGAGGGAAGCGTGAGCGCAGAAATAGATACCAATCGAAGAAAGGTCAAGATGAATTTCTACGTTGAAAGCGGAGAAGCATATACCATGCGCGCCGTTGGATACGCCTTCGAGGATACTGCGATCGCTAAAGAATTTCGTGATGGATTCAAAGGCAGCTTTAAACGAGGCGCACGTTTTGATTCCGAGGTGTTTGAAAATGAACGAGACCGATTGACCAAAATGATGAAGAATCGGGGGTACTTCACCTTTGAAAAGATCCATGTGATTTTTGATGTAGACACCAACTTACCCGGCAGAAAATTTGATGTAACCGTCCGTCTGCGCAACCTTCGACTCACCCAGAACAATGGGCAGAAGGATACCGTCGTGCAGCGTTCGCATCAGATTCACACCCTACGCTCGATTTCGATCAACGAAAATTACAACGCATCCTCAAAGCGGTCCACCGCGCTCGACACGGTGGACTTTGCGAACATGCAATTCTTGTACAAGGAAAAATTGATCGTTCGGCCTTCGCGGCTCAAACGCAACATCTTTATCAAGCCTGGAGACATCTACACGCTTGATCGCACCAACTATACCTATGATCGACTCAACGCCTTGGGCAATTTCCGCTTCATCGATATGCGTTATTCGCCCTTGAGCTCAGACACGAATGGAGCTGAATTGGATCTATTGATTAACCTGACGAAGTCACCACGCCAATCGTTTAGCGTGCAAACCACCGGCACTCATCGCTCGGGCAACCTGGGCATCTTCGCGAGTTTTGACTACCGCAATCGCAATTTATTTCGCGGGGCAGAACAGCTTGATTGGAGCATTTATGGGGGCTTAGAGTCACAGCGCACCAACGGTACCCAGGGAGACGTATCGAACGAAGTAATCGAAAACGTAAAGTTGTTCAACACCTATGAGTTTGGAGCACGCGTCGGCCTAACCGTACCGGACTTCCTGTTCCGTTTTTCGCGCAAGGATATGACATGGGCAAAAGAACCCAAGACCAACATCAGCGCGTCCATTGACAGGCAGTTCAGACCGCAATACGACCGCACCTTACTCAACACCAACTATCGGTATACGATGCGCTTACGCGATAAGGACCAATTGGCCATTTCACCAATAGACCTTAGCGTCATCTCGCTGTCTAAGGACTCCATTTTTGAACGCCAACTTCAATTGACGAACAATGCCTTGCTCATCAACAGTTACAATGACCATGTCATCGCCGCCGGAAAAGTTTCGTACTCCAATACGACCAAGGATGACAACGTGACGAAGAACTACCATTATTACACCTTCAATTTCGAAACGTCGGGTAATATACTACGAGCCTTGGGCAAGCCTTTGGGATTGGACTATGACGCAGAGCGAGACTCGTATTTGGTTCGGAACATTGCGTTTTCTCAGTACATCAAGCTGGATGGCAATTTTGTGAAGTACTTCATCCTGAATGAGCACAGCAAAATGGTCTACCGTCTGTTCGGTGGAATCGGTGTGCCGCTGACCAATCTCAACGTCATCCCTTTTGAACGCAGCTTCTTCGCTGGTGGATCGAATGACATACGCGCTTGGCGGGCCCGGGCCTTGGGTCCAGGTGGATTATCTGAAACGGAAACCTACGGCATTGACCAAGTGGGTGAGGTACAGCTGGAAATCAATACAGAATATCGCTTCCACATCATTAAAATAATAGAAGGGGCATTGTTCATGGATGTCGGCAACATCTGGTTGGTAAAAAAGGACCCTGAACGGCCGAATGCAGAATTTGATCCAACGCGCTTCTACAAGGAAATTGCCATTGCTCCAGGAGCAGGCATTCGCTTGGACTTTTCCTTTTTTGTACTCCGACTGGATGCTGGATTGCAACTCAAGGACCCACAATTACCCGTCGGCGAGCGATGGTTATTTCAAGGGAAGGAAGAGACCCTACTCTTGCGGAAGGCGGCCAACATCGAACGCGTATCCGACGGATTTTCGGAAGTCAAAGAATGGAATGGCGCTTATCGGCCACAGGTCACCTTCAACCTCGGAATCCTGTACCCTTTCTAACATTATGAAGTCAAAATTATTGGTATAGCTTTGCACCATCCAAAGGACTCAGCATGGGATGGTTTAAACGCATGACCGAGGGTATACGCACCCCGACGAAGGAGAAGAAGGAAACGCCTGAGGGCTTGTGGTACAAATGCCGACAGTGCAACCACGTAGTTAGTTCTGACGAACATGCCCAATCTTCGTGGGTTTGTGAGAACTGCAACTACCACGAGCGAATCGGATCACATCAGTACTTCCAGATCATCTTCGACAACAATCGCTTTACAGAGATCAATCCGCACATGGTATCGGGTGACCCTTTATCGTTTGAAGACACCAAAAAGTACGCTGACCGAT
This sequence comes from uncultured Flavobacteriales bacterium, assembly GCA_943788725.1. Classification (GTDB taxonomy): domain Bacteria; phylum Bacteroidota; class Bacteroidia; order Flavobacteriales_G; family Salibacteraceae; genus SHAN690. Next base: position 982,756 of record CALSRJ010000001.1, read on the forward strand.
TGCGCGGATCTATCCGTAAAACGGGATTGCACGACGCCGTGCGCACTGCCTCTGGAAACTTACACCGCAAGAAGGTTGTCGTGGCGTGCATGGATTTCAGTTTCATAGGTGGCAGCATGGGATCAGTGGTAGGCGAAAAAATTGCGCGCGCCATCGATTATGCGATTGAGCACAATTCGCCCTTCATCATGATCAGCAAGAGTGGCGGGGCACGGATGATGGAAGCTGCTTTTTCATTGATGCAAATGGCCAAGACCAGCGCCAAGCTTACGCAACTGAGCGAAAAGAAATTACCATATATCTCGATCCTTACAGACCCTACTACCGGTGGGGTAACCGCTTCTTTCGCGATGTTGGGAGACATCAACATCGCCGAGCCTGGCGCACTGATTGGATTCGCAGGACCGCGGGTAGTGAAAGAAACCATTGGTAAGGACCTTCCAGAAGGCTTTCAAACAGCGGAGTTTGTGCTAGAACATGGCTTCCTCGACTTCATCGTGGCCCGCAAGGATTTACGCGAACGACTCAATCAATTCATCACACTGATTAAAAATTAAATAAGTGATTGAAGCAGAGATGAAAATGCCTATCTTTGCGCCCCTTATTTAAGAAAAGTTATAAGCTGAAGCATGTATTTGACAAGCGAAAAGAAACAAGAGATTTTTAAGAAGCACGGCAACAGTGCTTCTGACTCAGGATCAGCCGAAGGGCAGATCGCGCTCTTCACCTATCGAATTGCGCACCTTACGGAGCACTTGAAAGAGAACCGCAAGGATTTCAACACACAGACAGCCCTTATCCGTTTGGTCGGTAAGCGCAGAAGTCTTCTGAACTACCTCAAGAGTAAAGACATTGAGCGTTACAGGAGCATCATCAAGGAATTGAACCTGAGGAAGTAATCCTCTTCAAGACAAAGGGAAAAGGCAATGAACATTGCCTTTTTTCATATATACACTTATCGTTTATTGAATTATGTTAATCGGAACCACAAAAACGATCACCGGATCAAACGGTGATCAAATTCAGATCGAGACCGGTAAGCTTGCGAAGCAGGCGGATGGCTCAGTCGTGGTCAAGCAAGGAGGAACCATGTTGCTTGCCGCAGTTGTATCAAACAAAGAAGCTAAAGCAGGAGTGGACTTCCTTCCACTGACTGTTGACTATAGAGAGAAATACGCATCTGCGGGAAAATTCCCAGGTGGTTTCTTTAAGAGAGAAGCGCGTCCTTCTGACGGAGAAGTACTCACCATGCGATTGATTGACCGCGCTTTGCGCCCGCTCTTTCCTGGCGATTACCATGCAGACACGCAAGTAATGGTGAGTTTGATCTCATCAGACAAGCAAACACAACCAGACGCCCTGGCATGTTTGGCTGCCTCAGCCGCCATCGCCGTTTCTAACCTTCCTTTCGCAGGACCTGTATCAGAAGTACGCGTCGGTCGTATCGACGGTAAATTCGTCATCAATCCGACCTTCGAGCAAATGGCCGACTGTGATATGGACATCATGGTAGCTGCTACCATTGATAACATCATGATGGTAGAAGGTGAAATGGCAGAAGTGAGTGAAGCGGATATGTTGGAGGCGATCAAGGTCGCTCACCAAGAGATCAAGCTGCACTGCCAAGCTCAGTTGGACCTAGCATCCGAAATTGAAAAGTCTAAGGTTAAGCGCGAATACTCGCACGAAACAAACGACGCAGAACTCGAAGCAAACGTTCACGCTTATTGTTTTGACAAATGCTACGCGATTGCCACTTCGGCCAGCGCTAAGCAGGATCGATCCGATGCGTTCAAAGCCTTATCTGCTGAATTCCTTGCAACCCTTCCAGAAGAAGAGCAGGATGAGAAAGCGGAGCTCGTTGGGAAATACTTCCACGACGTAGAGAAGAAGGCAATGCGCAAGATGATCCTCGACGAAGGCAAGCGTTTGGATGGTCGTAAGACCGATGAGATTCGCCCGATTTGGTGTGAGGTAGATTACCTACCGGGCACGCACGGATCTGCGATCTTCACTCGTGGTGAAACACAGTCATTGACAACGATTACCCTTGGAACCAAGCTCGACGAGCAAATGATCGACGGTGCTTTGATGAAAGGCAGCGAGAAATTCCTATTGCATTACAACTTCCCTCCTTTCTCTACCGGCGAGGCTCGCCCGATTCGCGGTGTTTCTCGACGAGAGGTTGGACACGGAAACTTGGCACTTCGTGCGCTGAAAGGCATGCTTCCAGACGCTGAAATCAATCCCTACACCATCCGTATCGTAAGTGACATCCTTGAATCAAACGGTTCGTCTTCTATGGCTACTGTTTGTGCAGGAACGCTCGGCCTTATGGATGCCGGTGTAAAGATCAAGCGACCCGTAAGCGGCATCGCGATGGGACTCATCATGGGTGAAGATGGAAAGTACGCTGTGCTTTCAGACATCCTAGGAGATGAAGATCACTTGGGAGACATGGACTTTAAAGTAACAGGTACCTCAAAGGGAATCACGGCTTGTCAAATGGACATCAAAGTAGATGGCTTGGCATACGAGGTGTTGGAGAAAGCGCTGAACCAAGCCAAAGAAGGTCGCGCTCACATCCTAGGCGAAATGATGAAGACGATGAGTGAGCCACGTGAGGATTACAAGCCACACGTTCCACGCATTGAAACCATCTTCATTGACAAAGAGCAGATTGGAGCGGTTATCGGACCAGGCGGTAAAGTGATTCAAGAAATCCAAGCTAAGACGGAAACTACCATTTCCATTACCGAGGAAGACAACAAAGGCATGGTTCAGATAGCCTGCGACAACAAAGAAGGAATGGACAAGGCCTTGGCATGGATCAAGGGGATCGTTGCGAAGCCTGAGCCTGGTACGGTCTACATGGGTAAGGTGAAGAACCTTGCTGCATTCGGAGCTTTCGTTGAGATTCTTCCAGGAAAGGACGGCTTGCTTCACATATCAGAGATTGACTGGACACGCGTCGAGAACGTTGAAGATGTATTGAAGGTCGGTCAAGAGATCGAGGTTAAACTCATCGAAATCGATGAAAAAACAGGAAAACTACGTCTTTCCAGAAAGGCCTTGATTCCACGACCAGAGCGCAACCCAGCGGAGTAATTCGCTCATTTACATAACTGTGTTAACAGGCCGGTATTTAAAAGTCTAAATACCGGCTTCTTTTTCACCGTCGGGGATGGTTTTCCTTTATCCAGCGAAAAAACCATCCTATGCGCCAATTAAAGATAACGCAGCAGATCACCAACCGTGAGACTGCATCCCTTGACAAGTACCTTACTGAGATCGGTCGTGAAGACCTTATCACAGCAGAGCAAGAAGTAGAACTGGCACGCCGCATCAAAGACGGTGACCAAGCTGCACTCGCCAAAATGGTGAGCGCCAATTTGCGTTTTGTCGTTTCCGTTTCAAAGCAGTATCAAAACCAAGGTCTGAGTCTTCCTGACTTAATCAACGAAGGCAACTTGGGACTGATCAAGGCAGCTAAGCGCTTTGATGAAACGCGAGGCTTCAAATTCATCTCCTACGCCGTGTGGTGGATTCGTCAGAGCATCCTTCAGGCGCTTGCAGAGCAGGCCAGGATCGTTCGACTTCCCTTGAACAAGATTGGCAACATCAACAAGATCAACCGCGCTTACGCAGCCTTGGAGCAGGTGCACGAGCGTGAACCCACTGTTCATGAGATCGCACACGAACTCGAAATGGCCGAAGGAGATATCAGCCAAAACATTAAGAATAACCGACGTCATGTCTCCATGGACGCTCCCATTCCTGGAGCAGAGGATGATGATCGGAATATGTATGACCTCATGCAGGGGGAAACCGAGCACAATCCGGAATCCACCCTCTTGAATGATTCACTCCGCCGAGAAATCGAACGGTCTCTCGCAACCCTCTCAGAGAGAGAAAGCGACGTCATTCGACTTTATTTCGGACTTACCGGCAATCATCCAATGACCTTGGAAGAAATTGGTGAGGAGTTTGATCTCACCCGCGAACGCGTGCGTCAGATCAAAGAGAAGGCGATTCGTCGCCTGCGACACACCTCTCGCAGCAAGCTGTTGAAAGATTATTTAGGTTAAAAACCACATTTGTTTCGGGAAAACGATCGTGGCAGAATAGACGAAGCGTAGTTCACCACTGCGCTTCGGTGCGTTTTAACCAGGCTTGACCTTACCCGCCTAGGCGGTTACCTTCCTTTAATCTTTGATGAATTCTACCCTTCGGTTCTTCGCCCTTCCTTCCTCTGTATCATTTGGAGCGATCGGATCTGACTCACCCTTGGGTACTACCTTGATCTGCGTATTCTCGATGCCCGCCATCTCCAAGTGGTAGAGGACGTTGGATATCCTGAGGATAGAAACCCTTTGGTTTACGCTGTCCGATCCGATGCTATCGGTGTGTCCCTCGATGGTCAAGGTCATTTCAGGGTTATTCTTCAACATCGGGATGACAACTTGATAGATGTAGTCGATCTGGTAATCGGTCAGTAAGAACTCATTGAAATCAAAATGCAAATCCCATCCTTTCTGGGTTTCCTCTACTTGGGCAATGCCGCTCTTAAGTCTATAATCAGAGTCGTCCAAAACAGCTGTAGCGGCAGTAGGCTTCGCCTCACTTTCCACTTTGGCTTCCTCAAAGACCGTCTTCGTGACCTTATCTACATTGACATCCATGGTTTCGCCTTTACCATCTTTTGGCGGGGTAAGGGCGAACTCATCTCCTCCTTCTTCAGAAGTTCCTTTCTCCCCCTCTGTTGGCGTTTGAGCCGTTCCTGTCAGGCTAATCACCAAATCGCTGTCTCCTTCTTCTAGGCGCGGACGGAACACAAAGTCATCTCCTAATCGGGTCAGTCTTCGTTTTTCATCTTTGAGCAAGGCGTATAGCGTAGCTCCTTCAAGGCTGAAAGATTCATCCCCGACTTTGATCAAATAAGTCTCCTCACCAGAGAGTTTATCCACATAGAACACGCCGCCTTCATAGATGGCTGAATGCGCTATCTCATTTCCTCGCTTGTCGGTAATGCTTATCTCGGTTCCCGGGTCAGGTTGATACCTAGCATCAAATTGGAATCGATCGTATCGTGCCAAGAGTTCATCTTGCGTCAAAGAGGCAAATGCCTCAGGTAAGTCAGGGTACTTAAGACGTTCTGCCGCAATCGCATCATCGTGCACAGATGACAAACGAGGCATAGAACTAGCAATACTGATGGTAGACTTAGGCTCCAGCAATTCGCTTGGTGCAACGCTGAATCCTTTCTCAGCCGAAGCCACTTCCTTCTGCTCCCCATCTGAGATGGAATACAGCTTCGCATTTTCGGTGTTTACCTTGTCATTGAACTCCATGGAGTATTCCTTCTCCCGATCGAGCTCCTTGAATTTAAAGCTTCCATCCTGCTCTACTAGTGACGAATCTACTGCGTTGATCTGACCATTCTCCATCAAGTAAACCTGCGCGTCAGGGTCGATGGGATCCTCGGTAGCAAGCATGAACATGTCGAAATTGATCTCCGTATCCTCCACGATGATCTCATCTATAGGTCGGTAGCTGTAGCCCTGCTTCAAGAGAGGCAGCATGCGCTCTCGGCCATTCAACCAAGTATACAACCGAGCCGCAGCCATATTGAATCCGTCTTGTGCAACTCGGATAGAGTACGTTTCCTGGCCCTTCAGGCGATCTACATTGAACCTTCCTTTTGAATAAACAATCGCTGAATCCACCAAGAATCCTGCTGCATTGTACACCATTACTTGGGTGCCAATCACTGGACCGCCTGGCATCTCAAAGGCAAATTGATCGTATTGCTCTGACAATTCCTCTGGACTCATGTTCGCATAGCGCGACTCATGAGATACGGCGCTCTTCAGCACGAATTTGGTTCCATCACGTGAAGTGAGTGTGAACTCGTCAAATTGGAACTCACTTCCGTCCGCATTCTTGACCTCAAGTCCGTACTTCTTTTCTGGATCCAGTTTTAGGAATTTGAACTTGTTTTCGTCGCCCACCAAGGCACTGTCGATTCGAATGTTGTTTTCATCCAGCAGGTAGACCATCGTTCCTTTTGGAGGGAGACGCTCATAATCAAACTTGTAATAGTCAATTCGCTTCGCCATGACGGATCCAACGATCTTCTTCTCAGTCTCTCCTTCTGGGTTAAACTCTACCTTTTCACCTGAAGCATCTACGATGAAGAAACGATCAAGCCCCATGCTATTGTCAATGGCTTTTTCCAACTTCAGTTTGAAATTGCCATCCGGTGGGAGACGCGTGAATTTGACCTCACCATATTCATCCACGACTGCAGAATCAATCACATTGTTGTTTTCATCTACGGCATAGACTACCGTTCCCTCGGGAGGTCCACCTTCATCGCCAGATACAGTAAAGATCTCTGTGGTCTCCGCTTGCTTCTTTCCCGCAATCTTCTTTGTGGTTTCGCCTTCTGCATTGAATTCGATCTCATCTCCTGATGCATCCACAATAAAGAAGCGATCCAGCCCGAGACTGCCGTCAATGGCTTTCTCCAATTTCAGTTTGAAATTACCATCCGGTGGGAGACGCGTGAATTTGACCTCACCAAACTCGTCAACCACGGCGGAATCAATCACATTGTTGTTTTCATCTACAGCATAGACTACGGTTCCCTCGGGAGGCCCAGCGCCTTCATCGTTCGAGACTTTAAAGACTTCTGTAGTCTCTGCCAATTTCTTACCCACGATTTTACCTGAAGTTTCTCCTTCAGCGTTAAACTCGATCTGATCACCCGAAGCATCTACAATGAAGAAACGATCCAAGCCCATGCTGTTGTCGACTGCCTTCTCTAATTTCAACTTGAAGTTTCCATCGGGTGGCAGACGCGTGAATTTGATCTCACCGAACTCATCCACTACAGCAGAATCAATCACATTGTTGTTTTCATCGACAGCATAAACAACGGTTCCTTCTGGCGGCCCACCGCCGGTTTCATCCGAAACCTTAAACACCTCGGTGCTCTCTGCCAGCGCCTTTCCTGCTATTTTCTTAAACGTCTCACCCTCCTCATTAAAGCTGATTTTATCCCCAGAAGCATCCACAATGAAGAAACGATCTAGCCCCATACTCATGTCATCCGTCTTCTCAAGCGTCAGCTTGAAATTTCCATCCGCTGGAAGACGGGTAAATCTGACTTCTCCAAATTCATCCACCGTTGCCGAGTCGATCACGTTGTTGTTCTCGTCCTTCACGTATACCACTGTTCCCTCAGGAGGCTTCTCTTCGCCCTCAAACGTGAACGTTTCTGTGGTCTCTGCCATTTCAGCCCCCACGATGTTCTCAACCGTTCTACCCGAGGCGTCCAGCTCGATCTTGTTCCCTTCCGCATCCACAATAAAATAGCGATCTGAAGTCAAATCCAGCGCCTGCGGATCAGCAAAGCGGATGTTGAATCCTCCGGTAGCAGGTAGACGCTTGAAGAATATATTACCATCCTTATCTACATACGAAGAGTCGATGGGCAAATCGCTGGCATCCGTCAGGTACATCTTGGTTCCTTCTGGAGGAATATTGCTTTCATCGAAATAGAACACTTCCCTCGATTCCGCGATGTCGACCTTCTTGGCAGGGTCGCCAAGGAATATTTTCCCAGTCAATATCTCTGATGCAAGTAGGATCCGCTCGCCGTCTTGATCGATGCCGTACAAGTTTGGCAAATCGTCGGCTAAGTCCTTTTCGCTTTCAAGACCCATGCTGTACTTCCGCTGAGGGTCGAGTTGCTCAAAGGCGAAGAAGCCATTTTCATTGACCACGGCCTTTTGGATAGGATCTCCATTTTCATCGTACAGCATGACTGTGCTTCCTGCCATGTCTAATCGGTCGTAGTCAAAAGCAAACTTGGACGACATGTTCGAACTGAGCAATTCATCCTGGTAGAGCACCACTTCTCCACTTGGAAGCTTCTTGAATGGAAAACCATGTAGAATGAAAGGAGAGACTTTAACCCGCGTACTGTCGCTTCCAACGAACAAAGGCATGCCATCCAACGCTTCCATATCCGTAGGGTCCAAAGAGTACAATTCCCCTTTTTTGATCTTTTGCAGCTCAAATCGACCATCTTTTCCTAAGACAACCGTTTCGATCTCTGCACCGGTTCGATCTCGCAAACGAATGTCTTGTGGGTCTTTAAACGTCTCCCCAGCACCTATCCCGAAAAGGGTGCTCTGATCGGATGATGCAACCATCACTTTCGCCTGCAATACTTGCTTCAACATGCGATCACCCACCTCAAAGCTGAAGCGGTTGCGATCGGGTTCCCGAAGTAGATCCACTTCATCGCCACCTTCTACCGTCATCGTCACGCCAGGATCGTCTAGTTTACCATTGAGGTCCAAGTAGTAGCGCTGATAGTTCGGGAGGTCTTCCAACACAAACTCGCCCTTATCATCTGCCTCGACGGTTTGCACAACTTCGCCCCTTTCGTCCAGCACTTCTATGTCATCCAACTTACCCAGCTTTCGATCGTTGACGCGTCCAACGATGACAAACGGTGACTCCGTAGCGGTATCTTCTTGCGCCAAGGCCTCTCGCTGCTCTTGCACACGCGCGGCATACGAAGCGATGTATATATCACTAAACTCTCCGTCTCTGTTACTGGAAAAGAATGCGATGGTATCGTGCAAAGTAAAGTAGGCATCAAAAGATGCCGAATTGATAGGCGCCTGAAGACCAACAGGTTCTGACCATGACTGCCAGGTATCATCCAACCTTCGGCTCATGAAGATGTCAGCTCCACCAAGCCCCGGATGCCCATTGCTACTGAAATACAAAACCCTACCATCGTCGCTGAGGTAGGGTGAAAATTCTGCACCGGGCGTATTGATCGTCGGCCCCAGATGGATGGGTTTCTGCCAACGCCCATCCTCCTTAAGGGAGACATATAAGTCTTCATCTATGGCAATCGAACTCGAAAACGAGATGAGCATTACACCCCGATCGTCGTCTACATAAAACGACAAAAATCCGGTCTTGGGATTAAATCCTTTCAACCGTACCCGAGTCGGGTTAGACCATCCCCCATCTCGGAATTCGCTCCGCGAAAGTCCGAGATGGTAGTCCAGTTTATTGCTGTAGGTACTATTTAGAAACAAGACATTTCCGCTGTCGCCGACACCGACCACGCCATTGTTGAATATGTTATTTAGTTTACCAAGCTTATTCGAAGCATCACTCCAACCATTCGGACGAGGCTCTACGAACCAAATGTCTTGGCCAGCTCTTACACCTCCGTGGTTTTCTTCGTAAATCGAACGCACGAAAAACAACCTTCCATCTGGGGAGAGCAATGGAAAGCTCTCTTCCGTACTCGAATTAATTTGTGCAGGAGCTCTTCGCACTCCTTTCAACTCCATGAGGGGTTGCGCCCACAGACCTGTGCTCCATAGGAAGAGGAAAAGCATCGATATGGATATGTTACGAATCAGACCCACTCAGAAAACCAATCGTTTATTCCCTATCATAAATCCGAGCATGATCTCATGGGAACCGGGTGAAATGTACTTCCGGAGCTGCGAGATGTTGATATCGTAAGCGTATCCTAACTTGATCTGATTGTTGATGTACATTCCAATCACCGGAACGACGGCATCTTTGTGTCGATAAGAAATACCACCCCAAACTTGGTCGCGGAAATCAACACGCACATTTGTTTCCAGAGACAAAACAGATTGCCCCGTGAAGTAGACAAAGCCATTGGGAATAACTTTCCAATCTCTATCTAGTCGGAAGGTGCGACCGAATAGTAAACGGTGGTGGATCAGCAGGTCGCCAAACTGTGGCTTTCCCGACAAGGCGAGCGTATTGCCGAGCAATTGCTCACTGGAATAACCGACAAAGAATCTGCGAGAATAGACCATGAAGCCCACGTCAATATCGAGTAACGTTGAATTCTGCTGCGCATCCAAAAGGCTCTGCTCGAAGAATGGATCTTCCGGAATTTCCAAATTGATCAGGTCGCGATCTATGGTAAATGAGTTGATACCCACGTTTGTTCCAAAGGATACATTGATCTTGGAAGTCACCGGTAAGTGGAAAGAATAGGTTCCGAAGACTTGGGTGTATTTGAATGCCCCGTATTGATTGACATTGGCCATCACCCCTGCCCCACTTCTACTCTTTCGGGCGGTCGGCAGCGTCTCAGCATATGCATCCGGGTTACTGATCCGCATCGAAGAATTGGCAGGTGTCCTGTACTCTCGTTTGATGGGCATGTTCGCACTGGCGAAATACATCTGAGGAGCATGCGCAAAACCAAGCCATTGCTGTCGATACGCCAGGGTCACATCCAAGTGATTCTCCAAGCCAGCCGCTGCAGGGTTCAATGCATAGAAGTTTTGCATGTACATGCGATAACGCCCGACTTGCTGTCCACTAGCAAAGTAGGACGCTACAACGAATAGCGCCGAAATCCAAAAATGATATGTGGCTTTTCCTATCACCTAATGATTGATATAATGCCTTTGAGCGGCTGGTTGATGCCATCCTGAAGATCAATAATCCAATAATATGAGGCTCGTGGGAGCGGCTTACCATTAAATGTTCCATCCCATGGCTGTGAATAACCCTGCTCCGCCTCAAACACTTTTCTACCGGCTTGGTCATAGATGAGCACCCGAGCATTCGGATAATTCTCCATTCCACCAATGTTCCAAAGTCATTCACGTTGTCGTTGTTCGGTGTGATACCCGTTGGGATGTCCTCAAGGTCATTTAATCCATCAAAGCGCAAACTGTTGCCCGCCCCATTTGCAGAAACAAATAGGCTATCCGTAGCACAACCCGCTATACAAGCTGGAGCTGTAAATTCAAAAACGTTGTCGGAATACCAATTTCCTAGATCATTGAGCGCAGCCTTTAGGCTTGCTGTATCTCCACCCGTCACAGAACAGTTGTAGCGCCAATTATCACGGTGAGGCGTAAGTGCAATTGCATTCTGGCCATTCGTCAATTCTGCTGGCAACCCTGTTTGTCCCGAACCTGAGGGAGAGCTAACCCAACCAACCCCTGAATGGTTAATGGCGGCTACAAAGCTGTTTACCAATCCTACTCCTGTACCGGTATAAGCCAGTATGGCATCCCCAGCTGTGCTTATGTTAAATCCAAGATCCGGCTCATCGTAAATTCCCAAACTCGCGGTGTCCATCGTTGGATCAATGCGCACTTCTGTACCACACGAGAGATCGCCCAAGAAGGTCCACAGTATGGTACCCTCGGTGGTATTTGACCAAGAAGAGGTGGAGGTAGACCAGCCGTTATCCGTAAAGTAAAGGTAGGTAGTATCTGAAATATCCGTCAGCAGTACAAAGCTGAACCGCTTGTTGCTATCCGCGTTGATTGTAGTGAATGCAACATCTCCGGGGAGTAGGCTCGTAGCCCACCCTTTCCCAGAACTAATTCCGAGCGCAAATAATATAATCAACCATCGCAAAAAGCGCATTTCCACAAATGTAGGTTCAGCAATGCTCTGAAATTTTCCAATTTCAAGGCTACTCAAACTCCCAAACCGCCAATAAAATCAACTGTTTTAGCAGAGAAGCCCTAAGATAGGGAAACCACGAATACGAGCGACTGCAAGTATCCAAACTTTTACGGCTGAATCGGGGAAAAGGTTGTGGTTTTTTACAGGTTTCATTGAAGCAGAACCCTATGATTGTCAGATAAATACACGGCCTAACTTGAAGCAGCGGCAAATAAGTTATGTTTGGAGCACTGAGATCGCATGCTACACGTCAGACCCAAACTACTCATAATCGCCCTATTAATAGGGGTTTCAGCAGTATCATTCGGTCAAGAAAGCACATCCATTCGGCAGTTTATCCTAGACTCCAACGCCGGGCGCGATGACTTCGAACGCAACATCGCATTCCTCGAGGATGAAGTGTTGAAAATCGAAGCTTCTCTTCCCGAGGTGGTAGAATCTACCTGGGCGTGGAGCAAGGTGCACGGAGATTCGAACGACATTCTGCGCGTTCAATATGCTCGTGCACGGCATTTCTTCCTGATGGGACTCAAAGGAAAGTCCATTGGAATCCTCAATGCTATTCGCAAGAGTCCTTCCTGTACAGCCGATCTTAACTTTTCCGCGACCATCGTACTCCGCGATTTTTATGTGGAATTGGGCGCTTATGACAAAGCCTTTGAACTACACCAAGAGATCGATTGGATGAACGCCCCAGAATTCTACCAGAAATATGCTCCAGAAAGCTTTCTGGCTGGACTATACCTAGAAATTGGCGACTATGAAAAATCGCTCGCTGCCTACGGTAGTTCCATGAAAAAAATGGAGTCGCACCACAAACCCTATTGGCAACTATCGTTCACGAACAGCCGCGGTGTTGTTTTCGAACGCATCGGCATGTTGGACAGCGCTCTCGCCCATTACTTGGAAGCCCGCTACATTTTAGAAACACAAATTGATCGTAATGCCATGGATCCCGTGCGGTACGATTACATCGAGGGATTGCTCATAGGAAACCAAGGACAAATCCTGGCAACTCAAGGCCGACACCTAGAGGCCATTCCGCTTTACAAAAAAGACATTGCAGCCAGCATTAAGGACAGCCCAAGACAAGAGGCAAGGATCAATGCAATCACTAGTCTACTTAAACTCGCTCACAGCTACATAGCCATAGGCGAGGCACCGGAGGCCCTTACCTGTATACAACGTTCAATCGAGTTGATTCTAACGAACGACCCACCCGATATATGGGATGCCTTGTACAAGGCCAAATCACATTACTCAGCGTTCATTGGAAACGATAAGGAAGCGCTTTTAGCATTACAAGAATTGGTCGACTTCCGCGACTCCGTCCAATCGCATCAAACACTGGTTCAAACACAGAATATGGTCATTGCTTACGAGTCAATCCTCAAGGACCGCGAGAAGGAAGCGCAGCGCAAGCAAATCGAAGTGTTGAAGCAAAAAACGCGGGTGCAGCGCGAGACCAACATCGCATTTATCATCGTCATCATCATCACCGTGATCATAGCCGGAGCCGCCATTTATCGCTTCAATGATAAAAACAAACAGCAGCTTGCCATTCAAATCAAGAACGATGAAATCGAGGAGCAAAAACGCACAATCGAGGCATCTCTCAGAGAAAAAGAGGTATTGCTGCGGGAAGTGAATCACCGCGTTAAAAACAACCTACAGATCATTTCTAGCCTGCTGTTCCTCCAGTCCAGAAACAACGACGACCCCAAGCTCAAAGCCCTGATCAAGGAAGCACATCAACGGGTACAGACCATGTCGCTCATCCACCAAAAACTCTATCAGGAATCCCAGTTCAACCAAGTAAATTTCGACACCTACCTCACCGAGCTGATCCCCCAATCTATTTCCTCTTACCGCTTGCACGACTTGCGGGTGGAGACGAACATAGACATCCAATACCTCGACGTTAAAATGGACCAAGCAATCCCCCTCAGCTTGATCATTCATGAATTGGTGACGAATTCTATGAAGCACGCCTTTCACGACCTCAGCGAAGGAATGATTGCCGTGCAGCTGCGCCGTGAGGGAAATCGATTGTATTTACGCTATGAAGATGACGGATCTGGACTGGATCCAGCATTGAATAACGAGGCCCCTGCTAACATAGGAATGAAAGTCATCGATTTGCTGACCCAGCAGATGAATGGAAAGATCGAATTGATCGCCAGAAGTCCACTGATTATTCAGCTCGACTTCCCTGTGGACTGACGCAGATAAGTACCTTTGTCGCATGAAAACGATCGTCGCCCCCTCCCTCCTCTCCTGCGATTTCGGCCGCATCAAAGAGGAAGCAGAATTCCTCAACGAAAGCGATGCACAATGGTTCCACCTCGATGTGATGGACGGCGTCTTTGTACCGAACATTTCCTTTGGGCTCCCCATCATTGAAGCTTTTCGGAAGCATACCGAGAAAACCCTAGACGTACACGCCATGATCGCACATCCGGATGACTTCATCGCTGACTTCAAATCAGCCGGTGCGGATGTACTCACGGTTCATTACGAAGCATGCCCTCACCTACACCGAACGATTGACGGCATCAAGAAGGCGGGAATGAAGGCTGGAGTAGCCCTGAATCCTCACACCCCTGTGAGCGCCCTTGCTGACATCATCCAAGACGTCGACATGGTGTTGATCATGAGCGTCAATCCAGGCTTTGGCGGACAAAAATTCATCCCTCATACCTTTAACAAGGTGCGTTACCTGAAATCGCTGATTGAACAAGTCGATCAGCCTACCTTGATTGAAGTGGACGGAGGGGTGAACCTAGAAAATGCCAGCATATTGGTCAAAGAAGGGGTGGACGTTTTGGTGGCGGGAAGCACCGTTTACAAGTCCGAAGACCCAAAAGCGACCATCACTGCATTGGGCAATTGCTGATCAATCGGCGGCCACCCACTCCCTGAGGTAGGCGTAATGATCGGTGATTTCACCGTGGTCGGCAATGGTTGCTTTTTCTAAGATGCGGTTCTTATCCCCGTTCAAGAAACTCGGCAACACCGAGCGGATAAACATCTCTCCAAAATCACGACTCGCATCACGCGGAAGCTCACAAGGCAAATTGTCTACCGCCATGACTGTAATAGCACCAGGTGCATTGAAGCCAACTTCCTGCTCGGTATAAGGGTCATAGCCGTAGAAGGGGTCTTCAATGGATGATGGACGCAGCGTTGTCGCAACCGGCCCATCAATGTCGCAACTGATATCAGCAACGAGATTGATGTTAAAGTCAGGCTTGCGGACATCTTCGCGGGTAAATACAAAAGGCGACCGAGACTCCCAGTAATGACCTGCTATCAACATGTCTGTAACTGCCGCAAAGCGCATGAAATCACTCTCATAACGTTCGCCCCCATGGGCGTAGAACTCCTTGACGTCAAAAGCACCACCGCCCTTTCGCTTGAAATATTCTGTAAAGGTGATTTGACAGTAGACCGGCTCAGTAAATCCATTTTTCAGATACTCACGAATGCCCACTTTTCTGATCCCCATGCGATCCAAGATCTCTATGGAACCTTTGGCCACTTTCCCCCTTCCGGTTAGGAGAATTTTCATAGCAGGCAGCTTAATTTTCGTGAGCTCTTGCTCCATCTCTACTCGATCTTCACATTGCTGGGCTTTCTTCAATACAAAGCTACCATCGCGCATGCCCAATGCTCGAAATCCGTTGTACGCACCCACGATTCCCGCATATCGACCAAAGCCAATGAGTCGTCGCCCCATGGCATCGCGCAGGCATTCCCAATCGATCAGCCGGATGCGCTTCTCCAAAATTGCCCGCAAGAGTCCCTTGTTGTAGGGTTGCATCTTGATGGTGTGAGAAAAAAACATGTAGGTCTTGTCAGGTATAAGCTCAGAGATGGGCACTTCTTTCACTCCAAGGAGAACATCTGCGGAGCTGACATCATCACTCACGGGAATTCCCAACCGCGTGTATTCTTCATCCTTGATGCGACGCACCTCTGAAGATTTCACGGTAAAGTCGCACTCCTTCTCAATTTTCAGCGCAATGATCTGTTTTGGAGTAAGAGGAACACGCTCGTCTGAAGGCTCCTTTCCTTCCCGAATGATTCCGAAGTGTCTTATCATTTCTTCAACTTCCGCTTTTGATTAGGGGTCATCCCTATGGAACCCTTCCTTTTCGTTTGACCGAGGGCGTAGCCCAATTTCACGATGAACAAGCCCATGCCGTCATTACGCCCGCGTTGCAACCCGTCTAGGTTATCGCTGAAGTACACATCGTAGTGCGCTTCAAAGGACATGAACAAGGATGGGTTGAAGCGATACCTGCCTCCGAATACTACTGGAACATGAAAGGCAAATCCAGCTCCGGATCCAGAATAATCTGAGGGTATGAACGCCGTGGAATCAAATCCAGCGGTGTCTTGAAGGACTTCCGTCCGATACTTTCTGGAAGTATAAGATCCATTGAACAAAGCGCCACCGGCACCCACTCCCACGAATACATTCATGCGCCGCACAGGATCACGATCGGTGAACATCCGTTGGGTGAAGTCTTCCCAACGAAGGATGCTAAATTGCGTCATGACGCTGAACTCCCAGAGCTTGCCGTTCATTTCATCCAAGGCATCGGGGAAACCACCGTGCTCGGCTTTTCCTTTATAGCCCCGCGCACCGGCATGCAATGCAAATCCTAGTCGAGGACGATACTGATATCGGACGCCCAAGCCATAAGTAAATTTCAGTGGGTTAAACAGCGAACCTTTTTGTTGGATGTCGCCAGAATACATGCGAAGTCCCACGCCCGCATCCGCTGATAGGTAGCGGTAGTGTTGTTTCTTTTGTCCGCTCTGCCAGAAATAACCTTGCGCCAAAGATTCTGCTGCCGTTAGCAGCAAGAACATAAGCAATAGGTATGTAATCTTTCTTGGCATGGTTTCAACAAAAAAGCCCTACAAATATGCACGGCTTTCTTGAATATATCGAATTGTCTTACTCGAGAATAATGATTCGGGCGCGACGTGCTTCTGCTTTAGAGCCCGAAGGATCTTCACCCTTTCCAACTGGAACAATACGTCCTGGGTCGATGCCGTACTTCTCAACGAGCAAATTCTTGAGTTCGTCTGCCCTGCGTTGGCTGAGCAGTATGTTGTACGCTTCCGTACCTGGCTGAGATGCGTACCCTTGGATCTCGATGCGCATGGCCGGGTTCGCCTTGAGCTTCTTAGCGATTACTGATCCTTTAGAACCTTCTTGGTTCTGCGAGATCGAGTACTTGTTGTGCTCGAAGAAAATGGTCTCCTTCTCGAAACTCACGTCGTACAATGCCTCATTTGGATCTCTTGGTTTGTCTTTGGAGTCCGGCGTATTACCTACCAATTCAAATCCTTCCATTGCATTGCTATCAAGCTCATCACCTTTGATGTATTCACCATCAAACGTTTCGCGGCGGTAGAGCATTTTTCCTTCGCCCGCTACTTCAACGTGCAACACTTGGAGTGTGGCTATGGCTTCAAAGGAGAATTTCGCATCTTTCTCACGTCCGGCGCGCATGACCACTTCATCCTCTGCATTGAGGAAGAACATATCGATGCCTTCAGAATTGTCAACCATTCCGTCTGCCACTTTCAGCAAGTATGCCTTATTAGGTGCACCTCATCAATTTTCTGGTCGATAAAAACGACCGTCGCTTGGGCTGCTTCACTCTTGGTGGCGATGTAGTCATTTACATAGGTCTGACAAATGGCATTGGCAAGTGCCGCTACTTTCTTTGGATGCTGATCTTTGTACAGCACCCGAAGAATCTGAATTTCTTTGTCCATTTCTGTTACATCCAAACGACCTCGTACATCCTCCATCAAACCATGACGTGAAAAGATGTGGATCACGTAATCTCCTGCTAAGTCCAACTCTCTTTGAGCAAGCAGCACGTCGTTCTTTTCGATCGTCAAGATTCCTCCCTCAAGCATGAGCGGCTGTCCGAAGACTTTGGGTTCACTGATCGGCACGTCACCATCGATGTTCAGAAGCACGTAATTCCCATCATCGAGGACACGGATAGTGTAGTCCTTGTCGAAGAGATCTTCACTCAAGAAATCATACGAAACTAGGATGGGACTGTCATCATAGAGCATGGTATTCTTCACCTTCCCTTTGCGGTAGATGCTCACTTCAAAATCGAGGCTATCGAGTGCCATACCAATCAACACAGGGGATGAAAGTAGGATCGCTTCACTCTGGACTCTGCTCTCAACCGCGAACACATCAAAGTCAGAGTAAAGGGTACTGTTGCTGAATCCGAATCGTTGATCATCGAGTTTGATCCTCGCGATGGTTTGATAGGTGTTTGGTGTATAGAGAATCACCTTTCGAGCAAGGAAAAGGGACAATCCGAAGACGCCGAGAATGATCGGCAACCCTCTAAGCAAGGGCAGAAGTTGTCGTTTTATGGCCTGGAATCCGTTCATATCAAAGGAATAGGGTTTCGACGATCACTATGGCGGTAAGCGCACTTGAGAATGGAATTAGGGTTGGGGCTTTCTGATCGATCACTTTTCCGCGCTTCGCCGGAACGATGATGATGTCATCTGCTTGGATGAAGATGTTCTGGAGATAAGAATGATCAAACTTCTTCAGATTTAGGGTGTAGCCAATGTTGTTGCGGACCAACCGTACTTTCTTGACATTGGCGTAGTCCGTAAACCCCTCTGTGCGACCAAGCACTTCAGTCAGCGTGTTCATCTCTTTCTCTAGAAGCAAACGACCTGGTTTGGTGACTTCACCAAACACCGTTACCTCACGATTAAGGACCTTGACCAATATGATGGGATTGGCGATCTCTTGACCGTAGAGGGTCTCGAGGGTATCCGATGCTTCACTGCAAGTCTTTCCCTCGAGATACACTTTTCCAAGTTTTGGAAGAGAGGCGAACCCGTGCTTATCCAAGAGCACCCACTTCCCGAAAGCTTCATTCGCATTGTAGATGTTATAAGCAGAACCAAAGCTGAGGTCGTCATGATCCCAAACGCTGAGACTTATTTTATCATCTGACCGGAGCGTGTGCTCATAGCCCGAATCAACACTGAGAAGAGTAACGAGCGGGCCCTCCAATTCGGTCACAATCATTTGCTGGCTACTGCATGAAACAAAAGCAGCTCCGCTGATGATCACTAAGAGGTATGTTAATAGAGTACGCACTGTGTTAGACCAGGATTGAGAGTACCCGTCGCACGAGACCTCCTTTGTTACGTTGGAGCATTTCCTGAACGTTCTTGATCTTTTGAAGCACCTGCTCGATACTGTCAATGTCTCCGTCGCCTTTGACGATATAGTCGAAGGCACCATGTTTTAGGGAGGTCACCGCGGTAGCAATATCATCTTGACCGGAGACGAACACAACGTATGCGTTGGGATCAAATCTTTTGATCTTCTTTAGCGCTAAGAGGCCGCTCATCTCTTCCATGTTTTGATCAAGTAAGATGATGTTAGGTTCTTGAGTCAGTTGGTTCAAGGCGGAAGGGGCATCTCTAAAGGTAGAAACGTCGGTGTACCCAAGATTGAGCAGTGATTGCTCATAGAGTGCAGCAGTCATCATGTCATCATCGACGATGAATATTTTTTGGTTGAAGTGAGCGTTGTTTTCCATGGTTAAAATCATTTGGCACGGTTAAAACGATTCCCATACCAAACGAGAAATACCGACCTTAATTATTGATTTACAGCTCATTAAGAACATGTGAGAAATTCCTATCATTCCATTGAGTGGAAACGTTTTCCAAAAAATAGAAAGCCTTAACCTGTCGGATAATCGTTCTTTCAGCCAACCAAATCACGAATGCTGCGTATCTTTGTAGACTGTTCTTTGGGGCTGACCGGTATTGACAGCAAGATGAAGGATACTGTAAGCAAGTCGGGGATTGAATGGCACCTCGTTACTAAGCCGTTCAAATTGTAACTGGCGAAACTACTTACGCTCTTGCAGCCTAATTTTCCGATAGGAGATTAAGCTTAATCCCGTACTAGGTGCGCGGACAAGACGTTTCCGATGCAGGTTGGTCTATCCCCTGTATCAATGGAGGCGTGGTCAATGATGGACTAGGAATAGCAGGGCTTCGATGGTATTCCGAAAATTAAGAAGATAAGCTGAAAGTGGCCTGCCTCTGGGCAGCTTCCAGTCGAAAATCAATCAAAGGATAAGCTTGTAGAAGGCACTATGTTTCCTTGTTTGGACGTGGGTTCGACTCCCACCAGCTCCACATATGAAAAGCGTAAGTAACTGATTAATAGTTATTTACGCTTTCTTTGTTTTAATGCTAGTCAACATTTAGTAAGTGTTGCCTAAAATTCCCGTGTTTCGTTTCCTAAGATAGTACTTTGTTAGGGACGCTATTTCCTATTGAAAGATGAATAGTGATAATCCACCAAATATTAGTAGAGTGTGGGGGTAGGGTATAATAGCTCAACCTTTCACGTTTGCCTAATTTTTGCTTCAAAACGGAGGCGGGGCGGTCTTGCCTAGGAATTTCTCCTTTTGACTTGTAGCGCCCCACTAAATACTGTATTGTACGCTATTTGCCCCTGCGTGTACGAAAATCAATAGGGCTTAATATATTCTTCGAAGTCCTTTTAGAACGATACTAGACTACAAATAAATGATGTAGTTAACTTCTAGTTTTGCCTTAAACAACATAAAATATGTCAGTTACAGTTCAATACCCCAGAAGGTTTAAAGTCATAAGTATTTTATTAAAACTCCTTAGGATTCCGCATGAGGTTATACTTCGAGAATCAATTAGTACTCTGGAAGTATACTAACCGTCAGCTGTTTTGTTGCACCCACCATTAGTGTGTAGCGCCTCAGTGTGTTTGGCTAGTAAATCTGCTTCTTCTTCCATCCTTTGCTCCTTTGACTTCTGGTTGGTATGGACATGAATTTGGTCATAGCCCTTAGATTCAGCAGAGGATAAGTGCTCTTCGTCAGACGTTCTGGCTCTTATGCTCTCGCCTTCGCCGATATAAATCGCGTTGTATGTTGGCGCAATACTCGTCCCCGAAGTTTTGACGAAGATGTAGGCACCTGCTTCATCGGGCATCGACTGCCCCTTTTGAAGTATATTATAGGGGTACATCTTTCCAGATTTACTTGGCCAGTTGATGATTGACATAATAATTTGATTTTGCCGAACAAGGTATAACACCCCGCACACAATCCAAATAGCCATAAACCACTATTATTGATACGTGGACACTACAACAGCAATACTCATGCTACTAGTGGGAGGTATAATTCTCTTTGGTCTGGTCTACGAATTCAGATACCAACTCTTTGCCCGCATCCCCCACAAGACACAACAGAGACTCTTTAAGCGCGGGGATACAATACAAAACATCCTCATCATTATCCTAGCCTTATTAGGGGGTGTTGCCATGTTCGTTGGAATGCTTCTCGCACTCTACCGCTTGATATTCTCTTAATCTTTTTAGAGTGATGCACGTCGTGTCAAGGGGCGTATAGGTGAAAAAGCCCCGACCAATCAAGGCCGAGGCTAGTGTCAACATTTCTACGGATTGTTAGCTTATTGAAAGTTAGCCCTAGTCGGCTTTCTCTAATGCGTATTTCACGCCGATTGACAATGAGAATGCGTAGTGACGAGGCCCTGAACTAAAGTAACCGTCAACCCCGTAGCTCGTAATACTGTGTTGGTATCCAATTGTTGTAGATAATAAAACCTCAGGCTTCATCCTATAGTTCATGCCTGCCTCAATCGTTCCGCTCAGGTCAAATCTTGGATAGTCTTTTGTTACATTCAACCCTGTAGACCCTACTGTCTGTAAGTTGGATTTTGCAAGAATGAGAAAAGAAGGAATGATCCCAAGATTGGCAAAACCTGAAAGTTTGTCTCCGACCATTAACCCTGCCTTCAATGGCATCAACAAATAGTCAAAATTGAATTTGAAATCTAGAGTTTCAATGGCATTCCCGAATTGATCTGTCTGTATGACGTCTAATTTGAAACCCTTTTGGAAGTAGAGCAAGTCTGCCCCAACATTGAACCACTTGTTAAGGTGATAATCGTAAGTGAACCCACTATTAATACCCACTCGATTCTGGAAATCCGCCGAAAGTGGCCAATCCATATTAGCCAATGTTGGCCCTGCTTTTATCCCAACAAAATGGTTTTGGCAAAAGGCTGGAATCGTTGTGACTAGGATCAAAAGAATAAAGAATGTTCTCATATGGGTGGCCTGTACGTCTTCAAAGATTTCGGACACAACGGGTTTAAAATTAAGTTAGATTTTGATCATTTCCAATCGATGATTTCTTCGTCTTTTTTGCATTGATTTTCGTTTGATTCTTTTTCTTCTTTCCAAGATCTGATATTGCCTTCCCAGATAGACATCTTCAGGGGTGCAGTTTTGTAGTGATTCGTGGTATCTCTTGGTGTTGTAGTATTCGACGAACTCAGCCATGCGATATTCTAACTCCTGAGACAAATAGTAGTGCTCGAGCTTTACCACATTTTTCATGGTTCTATGATACCGTTCGATTTTACCTTGTGTTTGAGGGTGGAACGGTCTTCCTCGTACATGTTCTATTTCTTGTTCCCCAAGGAACTTTTTGAGATCATCGCTCACATAACAAGGCCCATTGTCAGAGAGTAGGGTTGGCCGTTGTTTTCGGATCAGACCTGCCTTCCGTAACGCCTGGTTGATAGTACGCTCTACATCGTTCGTTCCCATTGAGTTACACAGCTCCCAGTGGACGATAAACCGGCTGAAGTCATCCAAAACAGTCGATAGGTAATCCCATCCCCACCCCTGGATCTTCATGTAGGTGAAGTCGGTTTGCCACATCTGATGTACCCGGGTGGTCTTATTGCTGAACTCCTTCTCAGCTGCCAGTAGAATATGTGCTGGAGAGGTGATCAGCCCCGCTCTTTTAAGGATGCGATAAACGCTGCTCTCTGAGATGAAGTGACCCGAGTGATCGGTCATGTGGGTAGCGATCTCGCGAGGCGAGAGATGGGTCAGTTCAAGAGCAGTCTCAATCACCTTGGCTTTGTACTCATCAGGAATACGGTTCCAGTAACTTGCCCTGGTTTGCTTTTCCAGAGGCTCTTCATTGAGGTACTTTTCATACCACCCATAGAAAGTGCTCCTGGCTATACCAAGCTCCTGAAGGGTACGCTTGACCCCCAGTTCTGAACCATCCACCATACGGATGATCTCCATCTTCTCTTCCGGACTGTATCGCATATACCTGTGATAGTTTATTCGAGTCCAGTCAAGCTTTTTTTAGCACCCGCTCTCGCAAGGTCAACTCTGCTACAACCTCCTTCAAGGCTGTATTCTCTTTGCGGAGACTATCGACCTCTTCGGTGTTGGCTTCCCGTAAGGTATCTCCTGACAAGCGTTGTTTACCAGCCTCTAAGAAGGTCTTACTCCACCGGTAGTACAACGCTTGAGCAATACCTTCTCTTCGACAGATCGCAGCAATGCTCTCCTCACCACGAAGACCTTCCAGTACAATGGCGATCTTCTCTTCGGATGAAAAGGCTCTGCGTGTTCTTCTTTTAATGTCCTTGATAATGGACTCGGACTTCTTCTTTGCTCCCATAACAACTAAGTTTTAAAAGCTCTAGCCAAAAGACTAAAACTATGATTAAGAATTTACTAAGTTGTGTCCGAATTGTGCTGACGGGTTACACCCTATAAATCTGGCGGCTTTGCGAAACTTCTCGCTGCTCTCCTTCTTAAGGGTCCAAACCCCTCGTCTTTCTGCTTCTGTTTTAAGCTTTTCCAGCATGCCTCACTCCTTCGTTCTTCCGATGACCTAATAATGCGGATTGTTAGTGACGGTCCGACTGGACAACCATACGATGTCATATCTGGTTCTCTTCGGTCGTTTTTGGCTCCCTTTGCGCGTCCATTTCCGCGGAGTGCAGAGCTTGCAGCGCCGTCTTAGCGACGGCTTGATCATCCAGCGCTGACGCCAACTTCATGGCATCTTCAAGCAATTCTAACCCAGCACTTTGCCTTCCCTGACGTATCGCCAGATAACCTTGGAGCAGACGATCAATCGACAATCCCTTAACAGAGCCAATTGATAGATTGATGCGCTCAGAATATTGGCTGTACATCATGGCCTTTTTGAAATCTGCTCTCTTATAAAAGACCCAGGCCGCGTTGCTTGATGTCGTGGCCATCATGACCGAATCGTTGCAGGCACGGGCGAGGTAAAGCCCCTGCTTATAATGCTCCAAGGCGCTGACGGTAAGCTGACGTTGCTCAAGTAGAGTACCCAGGGCATTGTGGACTGCAGCCAGTTTCATCTGGTTATTGGTGCGCTGAAAGTGAAACAATGCATTTGCTGCCAGCGAGTCAGCAATGCTGAACTGACCTACACCAGCGACGACACCGATCGTACTCAAAAGGCTGCTGAAAAACCCATCCTCATAACCGCTCGATGCACTGATCTTCAATGCCGATCCCAAGACTGCATTGGCCTCCGACGTTTGTCCAGAAAGAAAGAGCGCATTGGAGCGAAGGATCTTGGCTTCCACCGACAAGGCGTTACGCCAGAATACCGCACTATCGCAGGGCTCAAATGTCTCTATCATCCGGTGGATAGAAGCCTCATCCAATGAACCCTCCCTGACCTTTACTTCCATCGCATCGAGACGCTGCTGCAATTGCCCCCCCGTTAAACACTCGGAACTGCCGGATGAACCAAGCGGCCAGCCAACGAAGCCCGACATGATCGTAATTAAAAGGACCAAGATCACCCAAAAAGGAACCGGGATCGAGCCGTTTTTGAGCCTTGATGTGCCTTCCTTAGGGGAACTTGATTTCGTATTTTCCATGATGTTTAGGAAGTCGCAGCCACCTAGCGTTTGAAAAATTCGAGTTCACTTCGACGATCCGTCGCCAGGCTGTGAGAGTCGCACGGTTTTGAACCTTCACACCCACTGTACAATTGGGTCTCTCCCAACCACAACGCCTTGATTTGCTGCTTTGACACCCCGCGCTCAAGTAGATAGCCTTGCACGGCGTCCGCGCGTTTACTGCTAAGCGCCATGTTGTATTCTGCGCCTCCTCTGTAGTCGGTATGCGAAGTGATCTTCACACCGACCCCTTCATGGTCCGTGAGGAAGGTAGCGATATCCGAGAGCAAGGGTAGGAATTCCGTATCGGGCTCAGCCTGAGCAAATCGATGAAAGATCAGGATTCGCTGTTCAGCTCCATCTTTGGTAAGACCCTCCTCGGAAACGGCAACACCTAGACGCACCCTGCGGGCATTTGAGGCGGGCGACGTTGCCACTTCACCTACACCCACCGCCTCGAGGGCGCCCGCTTGACCTAGGCTTCCCAACACAGCTTGCGCCCTGCGCAGCGCCAGATCATCATTGAATGCTCTTGGCCCAATCGTATCAGAAGCTCCTTCAACCGATTGAATACTCAGCGCCTTGCCCGTGGTTAAAGACTCCAATTGCATTGAAGTGCGGGTGTCGATGGTGTGACTGTTAAGCCCAAAGTGTAGGTCGATGTAGAAGTCGCTGGCACCATGGCTCACATCACGATCCCCCTCTTGACTGGGATTGACATCCTCGCCCGTGTCCGTCCGGTCAGATGAGTCAGCAACCTTCATATCACTGCCTGGGAAATCGACATCCTCACCCGTATCCGTCCGATCAGATGAGGCAGCAATCTTCATATCACTGCCTGATAATGCGTCATCTCTATCCATTTCACTAGAAGTCGCAACAAGAACTGCCTCTTGCTCAGATTCCCCCTCCAGGCTGTCTTCATTTACAGCAACCGTCTCGCTGTCATTGTCAGGAGTACCGTTCAGCAACGTATCGCGGGAAGACGCAGCCATCAGATCATCCTCATGGGCGATGCCTTGGTCCTGTCCTTCCTCTTTCAGAACATCCATTTCTGACGTTTCAATACGGTCAACATTGGACAGTACGTCCGCCGAATCATGCATAGTGGGGTTTTCAGCATCCTCAATTCTAGCCGAAACCTCCTGCTGCGCTGATGCAATGAGTCCCTTTATGCGTTCAATTTCATCAAGGTCGTCTATTTCAAAATACGTTAATCCAAACGCATCCAGATCGCTCTGATAGGTAACAGATTCGGAAAGTAGAGCGATGTGATTTCCGTTTATTCGCAACCACGTAGCGCCGACGTCCTTCACATCTTCATAGTTGAACGCATTGTCGATCGGAGAAAGACGTTCAACCACATTTCCCAGCCTATCGATAAATTCGACGACGTCAATAGGGATCAATCTTTGGCCAGACGCATTGCATAAAATCACCTTTGAAAGGTCTGTTAGGTGCGGCACAATGCCCTTATCCTCAGCTACAGATCTATCGATTGATACCGACGAAACATCACCTCTGAGAAAACTGCGCACGATGTCCTCTGGAATTTCGCCGTCCTCAGAGTTGAGTAAAAGCTCAATGGCAAATTGCTCATACTGAAGCTTTCTGTAAACAAATTGCTCGGCATCCAGGATCGCAAGGGAGGACTGCACTTCACCGAATCGGTTGAGCACCTCCATTTGAACGTCAGAAGAGGCCATGTCTTCAATTTCAAAATGTAAGTTAGGCTGCACAACCAGCCCCTTCATCTGCATTGCACCATTTTCCTTGATCCGTTCTTCACGGACCACGTCACCCGCCTCATTCCGAACGATGAACGTCTCACCTTCTGGGATGGGAACACCTTGATTATCTTTAAGGACAATATTCAAGTCAAAGGTGCTAGCGGAATCACTCCAACGACTCACGTCGATCAGCATCTCATCCTTCTCAAGGATCTTGACCATGGAGAAGGAGGATGTTTCATCCATTGCTTGCTCTTCGCCCCCCGTGCCAATATCCGATGCAATGAGTCCCTTTATGCGTTCAATTTCATCAAGGTCGTCTATTTCAAAATACGTTAATCCAAACGCATCCAGATCGCTCTGATAGGTAACAGATTCGGAAAGTAGAACGATGTGATTTCCGTTTATTCGCAACCACGTAGCGCCGACGTCCTTCACATCTTCATAGTTGAACGCATTGTCGATCGGAGAAAGACGTTCAACCACATTTCCCAGCCTATCGATAAATTCGACGACGTCAATAGGGATCAATCTTTGGCCAGACGCATTGCATAAAATCACCTTTGAAAGGTCTGTTAGGTGCGGCACAATGCCCTTATCCTCAGCTACAGATCTATCGATTGATACCGACGAAACATCACCTCTGAGAAAACTGCGCACGATGTCCTCTGGAATTTCGCCGTCCTCAGAGTTGAGTAAAAGCTCAATGGCAAATTGCTCATACTGAAGCTTTCTGTAAACAAATTGCTCGGCATCCAGGATCGCAAGGGAGGACTGCACTTCACCGAATCGGTTGAGCACCTCCATTTGAACGTCAGAAGAGGCCATGTCTTCAATTTCAAAATGTAAGTTAGGCTGCACAACCAGCCCCTTCATCTGCATTGCACCATTTTCCTTGATCCGTTCTTCACGGACCACGTCACCCGCCTCATTCCGAACGATGAACGTCTCACCTTCTGGGATGGGAACACCTTGATTATCTTTAAGGACAATATTCAAGTCAAAGGTGCTAGCGGAATCACTCCAACGACTCACGTCGATCAGCATCTCATCCTTCTCAAGGATCTTGACCATGGAGAAGGAGGATGTTTCATCCATTGCTTGCTCTTCGCCCCCCGTGCCAATATCCGATGCAAGTTCTTCCGTGCGAGGGATCATCTCTTTCTGCCTTGCATCGTACGTAAGGATGTCGGTCATGCCCACGTTGAAGCGATCAGAAGTGAAGAATGCCTTGCCATCGATCCCTTCCCAATAATACGCGTCAAAACCGGGAGAATTCAACGTCTCTAATGGCATTGGATCTGACCATTCAGTAAAATCGGAATTCAGCGGCTTCGAATAGAATAAATCATAGTTGACCGAGTCGCCAGAATCTACTTCGCGAGAAAAGTATAGCGTGGAATCTTGTAAGTTATAGAAAGGTGCTATTTCCGAGCGTTTTGTATTGATCGGAGCACCAAGGCGCTGCAACTTGTTGAAGCCCTCTTTTTCATCGTTGTACGTCGCAATAAACAGGTCATCTGAGTGCTCCCTCCCCTTTTCGAATGTGGCAAAAACCAGTTGCTGATCAGGGGTGACGTAGAGTGAGTAAAACTCGGTAGTGGGATTCAACCCACGCAATTTAACAGGGGTAGGCGATGACCAAAAACCATTACTGTAGCTGCTGCTTGACAGGCCGATCCTTGCTCTTGGGTTAGCCGCATAACGACCAAGTAAATACAGCGTTGTTCCTGAGCTATCGATACCTACCACGGCGTTATTGAACGGGTCGTTGATAGGATCCTTCATGACAATAGGCGCAGACCATGTTCCGTCCGTATTCAAGGTTGAATACGCAACCTGGTCAATGGCATTTCCTGCCTCATTATCATACATAGGAAAGACAAAGTACACGATCTTCTCGGAGGGCATGCCAATAGACGCGCCGACATTGAAGCCTTGAGCCAGCTCACCGCTCATCCACTTATTGATGGATGGAACCTGCGCTTGAACAGATGGACTAACGCTTAGCGCAATACAGAAAGACAGCGCAGAGTAAAGCTTGACGTATGAACGAACCATAGCAGCAATTAAAATTTCAAATCAGATTTAGCAGGAAGGACATAGCTCAAATAGAATTCATGGCTCCATCCGAGTTGGTTGGAAATGGCGAGCATCCCACGCTCGATGGCATACGAGCATCGCAACTTATTTCCAAGAAGACTGCCGAGGGTAAACGACATTGCGGCATTTGCTCGATACCCAACCCCGACCCAGAGGCTCTGTTGGTAGACAGCACGCACCGTCGCATCTAAAGCATAAGGCGTTCCTTGAACAAAGCGGTTTGACACAACCGCATCAACGTCCCATCTACTATCGATGTGATGCGTGTAACCCCCGGTAAGGAGAAATCCTCGATCGAGTAAAAGCTGACTGGATTCAACACCCACCCAGCGTGCCTTAAGTGGATCGAGAATAGAAATTCCGACGTATGCGTTCGTAGTAAAAATAAGGCCATCCACGTTCAAGCCAAGGGACTGATGCGACAAATCTGCTGTTTGAAGCATATCCCAGGCGAAATCATTTCTAACGAGAAAGTCGATGCGATCGGGATCAATTTGAAATCGAGCAAGGCGCACTGTAGGACCTATTCCAGCATAGACCTTTTTTGAAAGTCTGAGAATGGGAGACCAGTGGATTTGGGCATCCATACGGCCAAAAGCACCTGCTTTATCGTTGATCATATTTACAGCGGCCGCGTGGAACAAACGCTTTCCCCCTGCAAATTCTGTAGGCCGATTGAGTCGAATCCGTCCCGAATAGGACCTACGTGATTTCGGCTTGCCCAGTGTTCCGCTGATAGATAAAATCTGGGTGTTAGGACTATTCTTATGACCAACCCATTGACTTCTAACCATGACGCCGACTTCCCAGTTATCGCTGAAGGCAGCAAGACTTGGGTTGACCAACGAGGGGTTTACAAAGGTCTGCGAGACCAAAAAGTCCTGCTGAGATCTTCCTGAAAAGGAAAATATAAACGCAAGGACGACAAGAAAGGTTAAGTGTTTCTTCATCTCAAAAATTAAATTGCTTTATCGAATGATGGTTATGGCCCCTGTTATCCTTCCGTCCTTTTCCCCAAGGTCTATGACAAAAAAGTAAGAGCCTACAGGCATCAGCTCTCCCTTATAAGTGCCATCCCATGGTTCTTGATAACCCACGGATTCATATACAAGCAACCCGTACCTATTTACGATGTACACAACAGAATTTGGATAGAGGTCAATTCCTTCTATGTAGAACACATCATTGACCCCATCACCGTTCGGACTGAACGCTTGTGCAAAATTGATGTCGTGAATCACGGTGATTGAAACCTCGTCTCGAACCAAACATCCATCAACTGACTCACCGAGCACCTGATACACGATATCAGCCGTTGGGCGTGCTATTGGAGCTTCGCTAATCGGATCATCTAGAAAATCAGATGGCTCCCACATGTAATATGCTACCAACGAATCCTTCGGATTCAACTCAATTGGCTCAGCGAAATAAACTGACGTATCAGCTGGGGCCTTTAGAACCGGCAATGGATACCGTTCAACTTCGAATTGACAGGTTGATTCATTGCCGTTGACGTCAATCACCTGGTACACAATCGTTGTAACTCCCTCTGGAAAGAAGGAATTTGGTTCCAGTCCGCTCGTCTGAACTATATCCTGAATTCCACACGCATCTGTGGCGTCAGGTGCTTCAAAATACACGAGTGTATCACACGTTGAAAAGGACTCTTGGCATTTGATAACAGGTGAGATGGTGTCAACCACATTCACCATAACCTCTTGACTGTCTATGTTTCCAGATTGATCCCGAGCATAGAAGATGACGATAGTGGAGTCGCCATGTTGGCAATTCAAACTTGAAACAGCCAAGTAGGTCGAATCAATGAAACAGTTGTCAATTGTACCATCATCCAACATTTCCGGAGTAATGTGCGCAAAACCATCTTGATCCAGGTACAAGGTTGTGTCGTGGGAGTAAATTGAAGGCGCAATCGTGTCAATCACTTGTACATTGATCACAGCACTATTCACGTTGCCACTAGAGTCAACCGCAACCACGGTTACGGAATTATCACCAAGGTCGACGCATCCAAACTCAGTTTGATCTAAGTAAATGGTATCGATCCCACAATTGTCATAGCTGCCCAAATCCACATCTTCAATGGTGATTGCAGCCTCTCCACCGTTATCTAGCGCAACCGTGACGTCTTGCAAGAGCAATGACGGTCCAATCGTATCCAAGACGACCACATTGAAGACGATGGAATCCGTATTATAGGAGCCATCTATCACAAAGAACGTAACTTC
This sequence comes from uncultured Flavobacteriales bacterium, assembly GCA_943788725.1. Taxonomy (GTDB): domain Bacteria; phylum Bacteroidota; class Bacteroidia; order Flavobacteriales_G; family Salibacteraceae; genus SHAN690. Next base: position 1,013,210 of record CALSRJ010000001.1, read on the forward strand.
ATTAGATCCAACCTCATTGCACGAAAACACACTATCCGACAGATCATAATTCACTAGGCCGCAGTTGTCATACGAGCCGCTATCAGCTTGTTCAGGGAGCACGTATCCTAAACCGTTGCTGTCTAAGTAAACGACTAAATTCTGCGCAGAGGCGACTGGATAGATGGTATCCACAATGGTGACAAAGACTGAAGCGCTTGTGGCATTCCCACTGACATCAATCACCGTCAAGGTGACCTCATTTTGGCCCACATTACTGCAATCAAACGAATCAATACTCAAGTACATGGTATCAATACCACAAGCGTCAGAAACGATGCTATCAACATCTTGTGGCACAATGAAAGCCATGCCATTTGGATCCAAGGTTACCACCACGTTATTGGTCACTACAAAAGGTGATATAGTATCGAGCACGGCAACCTCAGCGGTTGTGCTGTCTACGTTTCCATTGTTATCCCAAACGATTAAAGTAACCACCTGTGTACCCGTATCACCGCAATTGAATGAGCTCGGCACCACCGTCATGGTATCGATTCCACAATTATCAAGAGAGCCGGCATCTATTTCTTGTGAGGTAATGTTTGCATTACCTGCAGCGTCAAGATAAGTTGTCATATTTTGGGCTATCACTGAGGGAGAGATCGTATCCAGAACAGTGATATCAGCTGTGACAGATGAGCTATTACCTGATGGATCAACCGCTGTGAGGGTGACTACATTGACTCCCGTTTCAGAGCAATCAAAGTCAGTTTGATCTAGGTAGAGAGAATCCACACTACAGTTGTCCGATGAGCCATTGTCTACCTGTGCTGCAGTGATGCTAGCTGCACCCGTTGCATCTAGATAAACGGTTAGGTTCTGACTTATCACCGAAGGAGAGATCGTATCCAGTACAGTGATATCAGCTGTGACAGATGAGCTATTGCCTGATGGGTCAACCGCTGTGAGGGTGACTACATTGACTCCCGTTTCAGAGCAATCAAAGTCAGTTTGATCTAGGTAGAGAGAATCCACACTGCAATTGTCTAATGAGCCATTGTCTACCTGTGCTGCAGTGATGCCAGCTGCACCCGTTGCATCTAGATAAACGGTTAGGTTCTGACTCACCACCGAAGGAGAGATCGTGTCCAGTACAGTGATATCAGCTGTGACAGATGAGCTATTGCCTGATGGATCAACCGCTGTCAGAGTGACTACATTGACTCCCGTTTCAGAGCAATCAAAGGCAGTTTGATCTAGGTAGAGAGAATCCACACTACAGTTGTCTGATGAGCCATTGTCTACCTGCACTGCAGTGATGCCAGCTGCACCCGTTGCATCTAGATAAACGGTTAGGTTCTGACTCACCACCGAAGGAGAAATCGTATCCAACACGGTGATATCAGCTGTTGCCGATGAGCTATTGCCTGATGGATCAACCGCTGTGAGGGTGACTACATTGACTCCCGTATCAGAGCAATCAAAGCCAGTTTGATCTAGGTAGAGAGAATCCACACTACAGTTGTCCGATGAGCCATTGTCTACCTGTGCTGCAGTGATGCTAGCTGCACCCGTTGCATCTAGATAAACGGTTAGGTTCTGACTCACCACCGAAGGAGAAATCGTATCCAACACGGTGATATCAGCTGTTGCCGATGAGCTATTGCCTGATGGATCAACCGCTGTGAGGGTGACTACATTGACTCCCGTATCAGAGCAATCAAAGCTAGTTTGATCTAGGTAGAGAGAATCCACACTACAGTTGTCCGATGAGCCATTGTCTACCTGTGCTGCAGTGATGCTTGCTGCACCCGTTGCATCTAGATAAACGGTTAGGTTCTGACTTATCACCGAAGGAGAGATCGTGTCCAGTACAGTGATATCAGCTGTGACAGATGAGCTATTGCCTGATGGGTCAACCGCTGTGAGGGTGACTACATTGACTCCCGTTTCAGAGCAATCAAAGGCAGTTTGATCTAGGTAGAGAGAATCCACACTACAGTTGTCCGATGAGCCATTGTCTACCTGTGCTGCAGTGATGCTAGCTGCACCCGTTGCATCTAGATAAACGGTTAGGTTCTGACTTATCACCGAAGGAGAGATCGTGTCCAGTACAGTGATATCAGCTGTGACAGATGAGCTATTGCCTGATGGGTCAACCGCTGTGAGGGTGACTACATTGACTCCCGTTTCAGAGCAATCAAAGGCAGTTTGATCTAGGTAGAGAGAATCCACACTGCAATTGTCCGATGAGCCATTGTCTACCTGTGCTGCAGTGATGCTAGCTGCACCCGTTGCATCTAGATAAACGGTTAGGTTCTGACTCACCACCGAAGGAGAAATCGTATCCAACACATACACCATGAAATCAAACGTATCGCTGTTATTCGTAGAATCAAAGACTGCCAATTGCAAGGAGTTCAAACCAACATCTGAACAATCAAATGATGTGTTTGAAATCCAGGTGCTTTCGATGCCGCAATTGTCGTAAGAGCCGCTATCGACGTCATTAAAATCTAAGGTTACCTCTCCCCATTCATCAAGATAGAGCGTGGTCTGAGATGCCAGTGCAACAGGATTGATCGTGTCCAAATCAATGATGACGAAACTGGTATCACCTGAACAGCTTGCGCTATCTGTATAGTTGAGACTGTATAGCCCAATACCTAGTTCAGATATAGAGGCACTCGTATCACCTGTATTCCATTGATAGGCATATGGTTCATAACCTCCTGTGAGCGTGGTAGCAATGGATCCATTTTCAGTTGCTTCACAATCAGTCGGCACGATGAGTGCAGAAAGTTGCGGGTTACTCACCCCAACATCGATGGTATCTACACATGTACCTATGCCATCTGTGACTGAAACCGTATAAACCGTAGATGTATTAGGACTGACGTCAATGTAAGATGTGGTATCCCCTGTGGACCAAACAAAATTGAAGCTATCATTAATCGAAGTTGGATAACTGTACTGTGCCTGAACGTACAGCCTTTTGCCGGTTCCTCCACAAGGATCTCCAAAGACTCCGTTGGATGCAGGAATAGTCGCAGAACTATTCCCCAACAGATACCCTTCTACGATTGAAAGCGATCCGGAGGCATGACAGCTCGAAGTGCTGAACGTGCCACATGACCCAGTCGGCGTGCCATAGCTAGCAAACAACACCGATGTGAAAACTGCACCTGCTGGCGCCTGTAAAAACAGATTTCCATTTTCTTGGACAGTACCGCACATCTCACCATAATCGGTGGAGAATGGAGAAAGTCGGATGCTATCATTAATACAAATAACCGTATCAGACGACCCTTTGCCAATGGGAATGACACTCACCACCAATGAGTCTTCCGAAGCACAACCAACGGAGTCTGTAACTGTAAGTGAGTAAATGCCGCTTGACTGAGCGGTGAGTACTTGAAGAGTGTCACCTGTTGTCCACAAATAACTACTCCAACTAGCGCCAGGATCTATCGACACACTGTCTTCGCCGCACGTTAAAACGGTATCTTGACTAAAGCTAAAATTCGGATTGTTGACCTCAACCAAGACGCTATCTGAACAAGTCGAAATGCCATCGCTGACGGTGACCGAATACGTCGAATTAGAGCTAGGAGAAACCAAGATTGTTGAAGTTGTATCACCCGTTGACCATAAATAGTTGAAAGCATAGGCATTTCCTTGATTTGCAGCAGGTAATGCCGCTTCGAAGGGACTAGGTGTGGTTGAAGGGAAGGATCCATCTGTTTGAATTTTAATTCGTCCATTCCCACCTGCACCACCTGCGCCACCACATCCATTATTACTTCCGCCCGAACCACCAGTGGCTTGGATGGTGCCTGAATTAGCAATACCTCCAGACAGAAGAATCGTTCCACCTGCGCCGCCACCCCCGCCGCCCATGCCACATCCGGATCCACCACCGCCATTGCCGCCAACAGACCCATTTGAATAGATGGTGCCGAGATTAACTAAGCTGTCCGCATGGATATGGATAATTCCACCGCCATTACCTCCGCTGCCAGGTGCTCCACCGTCTTCATCCGCTCCAGCCTCACCTCCTGCGCCTCCCATATACATTTTGATCAAGGAAGCTGAGCCTATAACATCGCCCCTCGTACCTCCGTAGTGACCCCCGTGAGTATTTCCATTTACACCATAACTTCCGTGTGAACCGCCACCTCCACCACCAGCGTCCTGCCTACCTGTTCCTCCTCCTCCTCCATTAGCATTGGCGCCATTCCACACCGCACTATTACTTCCATTGGAATTTCCACCTGTGTAGCCATATCCCAAAACACCTTCGCCTTGCGCTCCATCTTTATTACGGTAATAGGCCGTATGAGCCGTTCCTCTGTAACCTGCACCTGAGGCGGTTATCTGACCCTGGTTGTGAACGAATCCAGTGGCTCGGAAAACCAACACACCGCCTGTGCTACCATCCCAATTATGACATGTTAAAGTGGCTCCAGACGGAACGGTCACATTTGTGTAATTCGGCACCCTCAACAGCTGGTGAATTACATTTGAAGCACTGTTGTAATCGTTTGCCAGATTTGAATCGAGAACGAGCGTGCTGCCATTGATTGCCGAAATGCGGTTAAACTGAT
>CALSRJ010000002.1 GCA_943788725.1 uncultured Flavobacteriales bacterium
TTGCTCCTGGAGTGAATACTATGCGCTGGTCAGTGGCCAACGCAGGGTGCGATACAATCTTTGATGAGGTAAACGTCACCGTTAAGCCAATTCCTGTTGCCCAGTATTTTGCGGACAACGGTTGTGTGGATGGTCCCATCACCTTTACGGATAACTCCTATGCACTGAATGGTAACATCATTTCATGGGATTGGGATGTAGATGGGGATGGGTCGACAGATTACACCACCAATAGTTTCAATCATTCCTATGCTACAGCGGGTACTTACTTGGCTCGACTGATCGTCACTGCGAATGGTGGGGTGTCAAGATACTTTGATCAAGCCAATCGTCGCTTCGCCGAACCCGCAAGTGAACTTTAGCTATGCGCCCGAATGCGAAGGCAACGCTATGTCTTTTACAGACCTCACTACCATTTCTTCTGGAAACCTAGATCAATGGCTCTGGCAATGGGGAGATGGAAGCAATCCAAGTGGAGCGCAGAGTCCAGCGCACGTATATCTTGCAGACGGTTGGTATATCGTCACTTTGACGGTAACCAGCGACTCAGGCTGTTCTATTTCCTATGCTGACAGCGTAGAGGTTTTCTCCATACCAGATGTAGACTTCCTTTCGCCTGAAGTATGCAGCAACGACACCGTATTCTACAACGATTCTTCGATCTCTACCCAAGGCATGATCAATTATTGGGAGTGGGATTTCGGCGATGGATGGCCGGTAGATTACAACCAGCACACGGCGCACCTGTATGCTACGCACGGAACCTATAATATTCGATTAACCGTTGCTACCGATAAAGGATGTACGAACACTGTAGTGAAGCCTCAGCGTTCTTTCCCTGTCCCAGTTCCCGACTTCATTCAAGAAGGTCAATGCGAGCGACAGCGCGTGTTGTTCACAGACGACTCTCAATTGGATCCGATGTTCGGATCTGTCATGACCTCATGGCATTGGGATTTCGGAGACAGCACAGATGCGACCAACGAACAAGTCGGTCACTTCTATCAGGACCCTGGTTACTATACGCTATCCTTGACGCCTTACACCAACTATGGATGTAACCGAACCGAAGGATTTGAAATCCTGATGCGTCCTAAACCAGAAGGAAAGATCTTGATCCTTGACGACAAGGTTTGTGCTGGGAATGAGATCCATTACCGAGATGAGACCTACTTCGATTATGAATTTGATTCGGTAGGGGTAGTATCCTGGAATTGGGTCTTTGGCGATGGCAATAGCTCTCTGAAGACAGATCCTTCTAACGCCTTTGTGAAGGGAGGAGACTACAATACGCTTCTCATAGTGGAGACGGGATACGGATGTATCGACTCAACGTATCGTACAACGATCGTACATCACAATCCAGTCGCTGACTTCCGCATTGATTCTGCGGAAGGATGCTCTCCACATTGTGTCACCTTCATAGATGAGTCTAGGCTTGCCTCTGGTGAAGACTTGATGTACAAATGGGCCTTTGGTGACGATGAATACAATTTCGAGGACGTCAACCCGACCTACTGCTATCGCGTGGAGAATGGCATTGGCAAAGAAACTTTCAGGGTTCAACTGGACGTAACCAGTCCCTTTGGTTGTGTGGATTCCTTCTCACATCCTGAGCGCGTGGTCATTCATGCCAACCCGATCTCTGACTTTGAGTTGAGCGAGACATCCATCAGCTTGTTGGAGCCCGTTGTCTTCATCGACAACTATTCCGTTGGCGCTGATTATTGGCTGTGGGATTTTGGAGATTCAACCACCAATACCTTCCCGAACCCGAATAAGCACGAATACGCCGAGCCGGGTCTTTATACGATCGGTTTAACCACTCGAACAGAGTATGGCTGCCTTGACTACCTAGAGAAGCGCCTCAACGTAGAGCGTCACCAAACCTTGTATATTCCTAAAAGCTTCACTCCAAATGGTGACGGTATAAACGACTTCTTCCAAATTGTAGGTGAGGACCTAGAATACGTCAAGGTGTTTGTCTATGACCGATGGGGAAAGGAAATTTTCCATGGAGAAGGCGAGGATGCAAAGTGGGATGGGAAAATCAAAGGGACTAACTTGCCGATTGGATCTTATGCCTTCTTAGTAGAATACAAGCAAGTGAATCAAATCAAGCAACTGGTGCGCGGCAATGTGATCATTTCTAGAAACGATAAGTAAGTAAAGATGAAAGCTCTCTTCTCAAAGTACTCGGTCCTCTTCTTGATGGCTACCCTCTTTTCAATAGGTGCTGCAGCCCAGCAAGCAACGCCGGCAGATTCTGAACTGGGAAATGCTTACGACCTCTATGAGGTTACCCAAGAGTGGAAGGCTTGGTTCAAACAACCGACTCCAGCCAATGCGTTCATTGGGGAGTTCATGCAAGAATTTGACGTGCCACAAAGCGGTCAAGACGGCCTCAGTCGAGTGGAGACTTGGTATTGGTGGGCTTCACGTCACCCCGTTCAGATAGGAGAATACATTGAGCGGCGCGATAGCCAACCGGAAGTGGCTGAATAGGCGAAGCGCTTCCGACTAAAGATTCAAATCCTCTTTGATGCGTTCAATCGTAGCAAAGAGGATTTTTTGTTGTGCCTCCATGGTGAGAGATGCGTCCCAATCCTTTCGTACGCTGAAGTAGAACTTGATCTTCGGCTCTGTGCCCGAAGGCCGTGCTGAAATCTTGCTACCCGAACGGGTGATGAATTGCAAGACATTGCTGGAAGGAAGATCGATGGGGTGCGTGTGATCTGTTGCTAGGTCCTTGCTCTCTCCGGTGAGGATGTCATCTACGCGGACTACAACGTCTCCACCGAGGGTTGCAGGTGGTTGAGCGCGGAGCTGTGACATCATCGCTTTGATTTCCTCACTGCCTTCCTTTCCTTTCTTGGTGAGGCTGATCAATTCTTCCTGATAGATGCCGTGCTTCTTGTAGATCGCCGCTAAGGCTTCTTCGGCATTCGAACCTTTGGCCAATGTTTCGCCGATCCAGTCGCAGAAGAGCAGGGCAGAGGTGAGGGCATCTTTATCCCGCACAAAGTCGCCGACCATGTAGCCGTAACTTTCTTCGCCACCTCCGATGAAGCGCTTCTGTCCCTCGTTTTCTCGGATCAAACTGGCGATGTGCTTGAATCCCGTCAGACAAACTTCAGATTCCACACCATAGCCACGGGCGACGTCTCCAAACAGTTCACTGCTCACAATGGTGTAGGCAATAAAGTCATCATCGGATAAGTCTGTGTTGCGCAGCAAGTAGTCGGTGAGGAGCACGCCCGTTTGATTTCCGTTGAGCAATACCATTTCACCTTGAGCATTGCGCACAGCCACACCGATGCGGTCGCTGTCTGGATCGGTTCCGATGACCAGGTCTGCACCTTCCTTTTCAGCCAGTTGTAAGGCCATATCTAGCGCTTCACGCTCTTCTGGGTTAGGACTCTTCACCGTAGGGAAATTACCGTCAGGAACGGCTTGTTCTTCTACAATGGACACATGTTCATATCCAGCGCGCTTGAGCAGCTCAGGCAGCAAGGTGATCGAGGTTCCGTGGAGGGAGGTGAAGACCACCTTTAGGGCGGCGTTGGTCGTGGTTGTTTTTCGCTGTGCTAGTGAAGCCGTTAGAAAAGCCTCATCCATTTCTACTCCGAGCGTTTCGATCAAGGCTTCATTCGGTGTGAACGGAATGGTTGAAGGGTCGTCTACTTTGCGCACTTCTTCGATGATTCCTTTGTCGTGTGGGGCTACAATCTGGGCTCCATCGTTCCAATAGACCTTGTAGCCATTGTATTCCGGCGGATTGTGAGATGCGGTGATGACGATGCCGCTGTGGCAACCGAGTTCGCGCACGGCGAAAGAAAGCTGTGGGGTGGGTCTCAGGTCTTCGAAGAGGTAGGCTTTGATGCCATTGGCCGAGAGTATTTCGGCCACCATGCGGGCAAATGATTTTGAGTTGTTTCGGCAATCATGTGCAATGGCCACTTTGAGGGGGGCGTTCGGGAAGGAAAGTTTCAAATAGTTGGCAAGTCCCTGGGTGGCAGTGCCGAAGGTGTATTTATTGACACGGTTAGAGCCGACGCCCATTACACCGCGCATTCCGCCAGTACCGAATTCAAGGTCTTTGTAGAAGGCATCCTCGAGTACCGCCTCGTTTCCGTCGATCAATGAACGGATACCCGATTTGAACGTTTCGTCCAGATCTAATGCTAGCCACTTTTCTGCCTTTTCCCTCGCTGTCATCCTCTTGTCATTTGGCGGCAAAAATAAGGGCTTCAAGTCTTATGCTCTCAGGGTTCATAAGATTCTATAGGCTAGCCAAAAAAAACAAAGCAACGCGTTGACCGATGCTTTGCATGTCGATTGACTAAATTTGTTTGAAACAAAGAGACAATGCGCAGCATATATTATTTCATTTTACCGATCATGATTTTCATCGCTGCTTGCGGTAATCCGGAGGCTGAAAAGGCGAAGCAAAAAGCCAAAGAAGATTCATTGCTTCAAGCGCAACAGGACTCGCTGTTGGATGTATTTCGCGGTGAGTTAGAAACGATTTCTTCTAAGGTCAATGAAGTGTCCGTTAGAAATGGCGTGCTGAAATTTGATTCAACTGAAGGCGTAGTCTTGAGTAAGGAGGTCATCATGAAGCAGGTAGAATCGCTCGATCAGTTGCTCGCCAACAACCAGGATCAGCTGAACGATTTGTACAAGCGTATGAAGCAGAGCAAGGTCAAGAATGACGAGCTGGAAGGTTTGGTCAAGAATATGCAATCGCGCTTGGCAGAACGAGAAGAGCAAATCGACCAATTGATGGCGATGCTGTCTGACAAGGACATCCTGATCGAGAACATCAAGATGGCGGTGGACAGTTTCCGAAGAACGAATATTACGCTAACCGAGGACCTCATCCAAATGGACGAGGAGATGCATTTGGTGTATTACGTAGTAGGAGATAACAAAGACTTGAAAGAGAAAGGGATCATTACCAAGGAAGGCGGAATTCTTGGCATCGGCGGCACCAAGAAATTGGATGCCTCACAGCTTGATGCGGCCTTGTTTACAGTAGTAGATCAACGTGAGTTACAAGATATCCCTGTCTACTCTAAAAAAGCCAAGGTGATCACCAATCACCCCGAGTCTTCGTTCGAATGGGTCATGGACAGCGAAGACCAGGTAGAGAGCCTCAGCATCAAGGATCGGAAGCGCTTTTGGAGTGTTTCGGACTATTTGGTTATTGAGGTTTCTAATTAGGGAGAGGGGTAGAGTGAAGAGCGAATAGCTAAAAGCTAAAAGTGAAAAGTGAAAAGTGAAGAGTGAAGAGTGAAGAGTGAAGAGTGAATGTGGGGTAGGGCTGTTTTGAACGGGGCTAGGAACTAGGCGCTAGGAGCTAGGGTGGTTGGTGCAGAAAGACTGGAGAAGAAAGATTAGAGGGGAATTTCCCGATTTGAGGATCCTCAATTGTAACTGCAACCTCAATTGCAATCTCGGTTTGCCAGAAACTTCTTCCATTGGAATTACTTGGGGTGACCCAAGCAGAAGCCAAAAGCCAACAGCTAATAGCTTTTCCCCTGTCAGTTCGATTTCTATGACACTAGCAAAGTATTTTTTTCTCTGATTTGGTAGGGTCTATCCTCACGGATTACGGCCATGATTCTGTGTATGATTTTGTTTCTCAACGCGTTAATAACGGCCATTTTATTCTTTCCTTCTTCCACTTTTCTTCGGTAGTATTCTCCCAACTCTCCTTTCATTTGTGTGACTCTGAGTGCAGCAAGGTGAAGGATACGTTTAAGTGTTTTGTCGGCAAAGCTCGATACCCTTGTTCGACCTCGAACGGAAGTACCTGATGTATGCTGGAATGGTGCCACACCGGCAAAACAGGCTAACTTTCTTGGGTCATCAAAGTTTTTGAACTCATTGGTTTTAACCAATAGATACCAACTAAGGATTTTACCTACCCCAGGGATGCTCATTAAGAGTTTGACCTTGTGTTTGAGGTCTTGATCTTCAGCGATAAGATTTTCGATTTGAAGTTCAACCATTTGAAGCCGTTTCCTCAATGCAAGAACTGACTTTTTACTATCTGCTATAATGAAGGATCTTACCCTGCCCTTACTCACCTGACCCATCTCTTCTATGGTTGCTGACTCGGCTTTGATAAGCTTTTGGAGCTTATTTCTTCGAGCAAGTAGAAGAGATAGTTCTTCAATGACTTCGCGTGGCTTTTGATAAAGCGATAGCTCATCAAGGTTCTTTTTCAAAAAGCGAGCAATACGCTGACTATCGACAAGGTCAGATTTACCGCGAACCAGTCCTTGACTTTTACTCAAGTGAAGCGGAGAGAGTAGGTGTAACTTCAATTCACCGCAGCTAAACGCGCGTAATGCAGGCCAACTGTAACGGCCTGTATTCTCAATGCCTAGGTAGATAGAAGCGTCCTTGACCTTAAAGCGACGTTTTACAGCCTTCAAGTAAGAAGAGAGGGCAGCTACAGTGTTTTCTACACACTGGTGCTCAACTTGATCATTCAAAAGGAGCGTAAAATCAATGGTAAGTTTACTTACATCAGCACCAATGAAAATCTTGTCTTCATGCATAATTTTGTGTGTTAAGTTTACGAATGGTTGGAACATCATGCTTACTTCAACTCCTTGATAATAGGGCTCTATCCCTAAATTTCTATTCGAAGACTCATGATGAATGGGAAGAGGTCCAAATCGAACTATAGTTCTGAACTAGAGTGACCCTGGTTCACCTCTTCCTTTTCCAACCGTTTTATTCAAACTAATTTCAGAAAACAAGTCTAAAGGAGTGGCCACGCTGCAGGCGTGGATGTATCGAGAACAACTTCAATGAGCTCATGTGCTAATGAGCTAATGGACCAATGAACTACTCCTCATACCCCAGCCACAAGCCTTCTCGATACGATCGCGCAAGGTTTATTCTAGCGAGTTTATGTCGTCTGCGATCACTCGAAGTGACAACTTTAGGTAGTCACCCCTATCCCCCATCCTAGCCCCTAGCTCCTTCTCAATAACGATACTTCTTCCACCTCGCCTTTAAAAACTCCCTCACCCCTTTCTCTCTGGCGTTGTCTGCTGGCTCATAGAACTTCGCCCCCTTGATCTCGTCTGGGAGGAACTCGTGGTCGACGAAATTTCCGCCGTAGCTGTGGGCGTACTTGTAGTCTTCCCCATAGCCCAGTTCTTGCATCAACTTGGTGGGGGCATTTCGAATCGGTAACGGAACGGAGAGGTCTCCGGTCTCCCTTACCTTGGCTTGGGCCTCATTGATCGCTTTGTAGGTAGAATTGCTCTTCGGTGAGGTGGCTAAATACACGGTGGTTTGCGACAACACGATGCGACATTCAGGATAACCAATAGCGTGCACGGCTTGGTAGCAATTGTTCGCCATGACCAAGGCCGTTGGATTGGCAAGCCCGATGTCTTCGCTTGCCAAAATGAGCAATCGGCGCGCGATGAACATGGGATCTTCGCCGCCTTCGATCATGCGCGCTAGCCAATACACCGAAGCGTTCGGGTCGCTGCCGCGGATACTCTTGATATAGGCAGATATGATGTCGTAATGCTGCTCACCGGTCTTATCGTAGCGCGCCATCTTTTGCTTTACTACGCGCTTGACAAAATCGTCCGTAATGGGCTTTTGATCCGCAATGGCCGACTGTGCCACCAGCTCTAACGTATTGAGCAACTTCCTTCCGTCTCCCCCGCTCAGCTGAAACAAGGCCTTCTTCTCTTCGATCTGCAGGTTTTGTTCCTTGAGCCATTCGTCTTGCTCCAAAGCGCGTAGAAGAATGCGCTCCAATTCGTCTACGCCAAATCCTTCCAACACATACACTTGGCAGCGCGACAAAAGCGCAGGGATGACCTCAAAGGATGGATTCTCGGTTGTGGCTCCTATCAAGGTGACTACCCCCTTCTCTACCGCACCCAACAAACTGTCTTGCTGACTCTTGCTGAACCGGTGGATCTCATCGATGAAAAGGATGGGCTTCTTGGTACTCAGCAGGTCCTTCTTAGACGCTTGTTCGATGACCGCCCGCACATCTTTCACTCCGCTGTTGATTGCGCTGAGGGAAAACATGGGTCGATCTAACTCATCCGCAAGGATCTGCGCCAACGTTGTTTTTCCAACGCCCGGAGGACCCCAAAAAATAATAGAAGGCAAGCTCCCGGCCTTGATCGAAAGCCGGATCGGACCATCAGGACCTACGATGGCCTCCTGACCGATGTATTGGTCCAAAGTTTTGGGTCGCAGGCGCTCTGCTAACGGGGTGTCATTTACTTCGCTCATACAGCATCACAAACATACCCATTGCGCCAAAGGAAAAGGCTAAGGTTCTGGAACCCCGTAGCTAGTGACGCGCACGAAGGTGAAGACAATAAGAGAACGTGCTTCAGTTCCTTCAGATACCAAGGAAAGTTCAAAATGAGGATCAGCCCCATCCGACTCCTGGCTAAAACTATTGCCCGATTCCGCTGAGAAATCCGGATCCCATTGGATGCCGTTCAACAAGAAGTTGGTAAAGCCCTGCTGAATATCAAAGGAAAACAACCCGCTTACATCTGCCGCGTTCGTATCCTGGGCAATGGTCTCACGCATAAACGGCGCTAGGTCTACGTCCAGGTCCACTTCTCTGTACACCAATTTCAAGCGCAATGCTGAGGATTCGTTCAACTGCAGCTCTGAAAAGGTGAGCTCAAATTTCCAATTGTCCCAATAGTCAGAAGCGATTTCTTCCGATGTAAAAGGAGTATAGGCAGAAACAAAAGGGCTGCAGGCCGTAGAATCTGGCACCAAGTATAGGGTTGCAAATCCCCTGGAATAGCTCAACTCTGTGATGGCAAAAGTCTTTGGAGGAAAATTCGCATTGCAGCCATCCGCCACGTTTTCAACCGTCCAGTTTTCATCTTCCGCGATCAGGCGGGTCATCTGGGTCACGGTTGTTGGCTCAGTAATCACATTGTCTGGATATTCGAACGGCTCATCTTTTCCTTTGCAACCAGCAAATGCAGCGAGCAATGCACACACTGTTACCATGTATAAAGTAGTCTTCATAGGTACAAAACTAGCGCTTGATATTTCTTGTAAGGCGACAACACGGTTAGAATGAGCATTTGGTCAAAGACCAATAACCAACCCAATCCCTATCAGTAAAGAAAACAAGAATGTAGATAAGGCGAGCTGCTTCAGCATCGGATCCAATCGCTTCGCCTCTTGGATTGTATACACCTTGAAGGCATTAAGTGCAAAGAGGGGAAATGCCGCCAAAAACAGCCAAGCCCATCCCCATGCAAAATGCCCCCAGGCATAAGCTGCAAAAGAGGAGCATCCGATCAAGATCAGTGCGACGTGATAGAGCCGCGCCCTCTGAGGCCCCATTCTCACCGCCAGCGTAACTTTACCCGCATTGCGGTCGCTTTCGATGTCGCGTGTATTGTTGATGTTCAAAACCCCAGTGCTGAAAGCGCCGATAGACAAAGCTGGTAACAATAGATCAAGGCCCACCTCACCCGTCTGGCAGAGGTAGGCCCCAACCACGCCTAAAATGCCAAAAAAGGCCATGACGGAAACATCACCGAGCCCTCGGTAGCCATACGGATTCCGTCCAGCCGTGTATTTGATCGACGCGAAGATCGCGGCGACCCCAAACACCAAAAGCACCCCGCGAATCATCCATGAAAGCGGCGCCAGATAGAGCAGCGTAATTCCCGACAAGAATGAGAGTACGGAGGCGATCCAAATCGCCCGACGCATCTCCGGCTCCGTAATTGCCCCGGACTGCATGGCGCGTTCAGGCCCCACACGCTCGTCGTTGTCCGTACCGTGACTAAAATCTCCATAGTCGTTGGCCAAGTTGCTGTTCACTTGCAAAAAAACGGTGGTGAGCACGGTCATGAACAATACCCATCCATTGAGCGACACTTCTTCCATCGCCAGGAATCCACCTGTCAGGGTTGATGCCAACGCCAAGGGCAAGGTACGGAGTCGCATCGCCCCGAGCCATGCCTTTGCGCTTGAACTGTTATCATTCTGTGTCTCTACATCCATCTTCTGGCTACATTTGTCGGCTTATGGCCAACCGCTACTTCATAGAGCTATCCTACGACGGAAGCGATTTTCACGGCTGGCAAATCCAACCGAACGCCAAAACTATTCAGGAAACCCTGAATTCCGCGCTTTCTACCATTCTAAGAACAGAAATTTACACGGTTGGTTGTGGGCGCACGGATACTGGTGTGCATGCAACCCAATTCTTCGCCCATTTCGACCTTGAATTGGAAGCTCCGCCCCTCGAAGACCTTTGCTATCGCTGCAATCGTCTCCTGCCCGAATCCATCGCACTTAAACGGATTTTCCCTGTCGCCGCAGAGGCCCATACCCGCTTTACTGCGACCAGTCGATCGTATGCCTACCTCATCACGCAACAAAAAGACCCGTTCGCTGTCCTTCGTAAGTGGGAATTGCGAGAAGCGCTGAACATAGAACGCATGAATGAGGGGGCCAACATCTTAACCCAGTACCAGGATTTTTCCTGCTTTTCAAAAGCAAATACCCAGACCGAAACAAACTTGTGCGATCTAAGCTTCGCGCAATGGACGCAGAATGGAACCGAGTTGAAGTTCGAGGTCACCGCAAATCGCTTCCTTCGCAACATGGTTCGCGCCATCGTTGGCACCTTAGTCGACTTGGGAAGGGGAACCATTGACAAGGACACCTTGCACAACATCATCGCATCCAAAGACCGAAGTGAAGCCGGATTGTCCGTTCCCGCCCATGGCCTTTATTTGACCCATATCACCTACCCAGAAGGCATCCTTCCATGAGCGACAAAAAAAACACTTCGGTAAGTGGTAAGGCATTTGACATGGGCCTTTTCATGCGGGTGATGAAATACGTCAATCCGTACAAGACCCTCTTCGTTTTTACCGGGTTCTTAGTGTTGCTATCTGCAGCCATCAGTCCGTTGCGTCCGTGGCTCATCCAATACGCACTCGACCAATCCATCATCATCCCCAATCCAGACTTGCTGGAGCTCATGACCATCGTGATCATCGGGATGCTCGTCCTGGAAGCCTTGGTACAGTTTGCGCAGACCTACTTGGCCAATTGGCTTGGACAATCCGTGATCCGCGACCTGCGCATCGATGTCTACAACAAAATCTCCCATTTTCGACTCAAGTATTTTGACCAAACCCCGATCGGAACCTTGGTTACGCGCTCGGTTTCAGACATTGAGACCATCTCCGACATCTTCTCTGAAGGCGTACTCACCATCCTGGGAGAGATCATCAAACTTACGGTGGTCATTGCCTTCATGCTCGTGTTGAACTGGAAACTCACCCTCATCGTATTGATACCGATTCCGCTCCTGCTTTGGGCCACCAACATTTTCAAGAACTACATCAAGCTCGCTTTTCAGGATGTTCGAAACGAGGTAGCAAAGCTAAATGCCTTCGTACAAGAGCACATCACCGGCATGTTCATCGTGCAGATCTTCAACCGAGAGAAGCAAGAGATGAAGAAATTCAAGGAGATCAACGCACGCCACCGAGACGCCCACCTGCGCACGGTCTTTGCCAACGCGATCTTCTTTCCTGTGGTAGAAATCCTTTCCGCCCTGTCGATCGCCTTGCTCATTTGGTGGGGAGCGAAAGAAATGATCACCGGCACATTTGAATACGGCCAATTGGTCGCCTTCCTCCTCTATATCTACATGCTCTTCCGACCCATCCGTCAATTGGCCGACCGCTTCAACACATTGCAAATGGGTATGGTAGCCAGCGAACGCGTCTTCAAGGTCTTAGACACCAACGCAAGCATTGAAGGCACCGGAAAGAACCTTCGCCCCGAACTTGAGGGCCACATCTCCTACGAGCACGTCTGGTTTGCTTACAACGATGAGGACTGGGTGCTGAAAGACGTAAGCTTCACCGTTCAAAAAGGCCAAAACGTAGCCTTGGTAGGCGCAACCGGAGCTGGAAAGACCAGCATCATCAATACCCTGAGCCGATCCTACGAATACGAGAAAGGAGATATCCGCATCGACGGTATTGAACTGCGCGATTTCGATCCTGCCTACTTGAGCCGTCAAGTGGGAGTAGTACTGCAAGACGTTTTTCTCTTCTCCGATACCATTTACAACAACATTACCCTCAACAACCCGAAGATCAGCCTAGAAGTCGTAGAAGAGGCCGCCAAGAAGGTGGGCGCCCATCGCTTCATCGAGAAGCTTCCTGGCGGGTATGACTTCAACGTGAAGGAACGCGGAGGCATGCTCTCCGTAGGACAACGACAGTTGTTGGCATTCATTCGGGCCTATATCTACAACCCAGCGATCCTAGTATTGGATGAGGCCACATCCTCCGTAGACACCGAAACGGAAAGCATGATCCAAGAGGCCATCGAGCAGATTACCAAAGGCCGCACTTCCATCATCATCGCACACCGATTGGCCACTGTGCAGCACGCCGATGTCATCATGGTCATGGAAAAGGGCGAGATCATCGAACAAGGAAGCCACCAAGAACTACTGCAAAAGGACGGCCACTACAAGAAGCTGTACGACCTGCAGTTTGTTTAACATTAGCCTGCATCCCCAGACATAAGCTGCCTGAGTTATTGGGCGTGCCCTCCGCTTCGCTTCGGTCGGGCTATCCATTCTAGCCCCAAACCTTCGGCTTGGAGGCTGCCACTCCTATCCCTCACGCGAAAACACGTTTGAAATAAACCCGTAAGCTTACGGCAATAAAGAAGTTGGTTTAAAGCTTTCCTTTCAAGTACTTACCCGTATACCCTGCTGTGCTTTCTGCCATCTGCTCAGGCGTGCCTTCAAAGACCACCTGCCCTCCTCGATCGCCGCCTTCTGGTCCCAAATCGATCAGCCAGTCCGCTTGCTTGATGACTTCGAGGTTGTGCTCAATCACTAAGATGGTATGTCCCAGCTCCAACATCTTATTAAAACTAGCCACCAATTTGCGGATGTCGTGCACGTGCAAGCCGGTAGTCGGTTCATCAAACAAGAAGAAGGTTCCCCCGCCATCTGCAGATTGTCCTTTACCAATGAAAGAAGCCAGCTTGATACGTTGCGCTTCTCCTCCTGACAGCGTACTTGAGCTCTGACCCAACGTGACATAACCAAGGCCCACCTCCTGCAACGGCATCAATTTCTGGATCACCTTCTTTTCAGGGCTGGTACGCGCGTGCATCTCGAAAAAAGCAATTGCTTCATCCACGGAAAGTTCCAAAATGTCGTTGATGCTTCGTTCGTGGTACTTCACTTCCAGTACCTCCTCTTTGAATCGCTTCCCTTCGCACGACTCGCAAGTAAGGTGGATATCTGGCATGAACTGCATCTCTACTGTTGTCTGTCCTTCTCCCTGGCATGTCTCACAGCGACCGCCGTCAACATTGAAAGAGAAATGCGCCGGCTTAAATCCACGCATCTTGGCCAGGGGTTGATTTGCAAACAAAGTGCGGATGTCGTCAAATGCCTTGATGAACGTAACGGGGTTACTGCGCGATGAACGTCCGATGGGGTTTTGATCTACAAACTCTACCGCATCGATGCGGTTGATGTGTCCCTCCAAGGCTTGGAATGCTCCGGACTGTTCCGATGTATGCCCGCCAATGCGCTTCGCCAATACAGGGTGCAACACCTTTTTGATCAGCGAAGACTTGCCCGAACCACTGACTCCGGTCACCACCGTCAACACACCCAATGGTACCTTAACCGATACATTTTTCAAATTGTTCTCCTTCGCGCCAATCACTTCTACATAATACTTCCAAGGCCTGCGGATTTCAGGCACAGGAATGAAATCCAAGCCATTGAGGTAACGCGCCGTAATGCACTCCGTTTCTTTCGCCAGGTGATCCATGTCGCCTTGGAAGACAAGGTGTCCACCATTGACCCCCGCCTCTGGCCCAAGGTCGATCAACTCATCCGAAGCCCGCATGATGTCTTCGTCGTGCTCCACCACAATAAGGGTGTTGCCAACGGCTTGTAAATTTTTCAGCACTCCGATCAATCGCTCCGTATCACGTGGGTGCAGTCCAATGCTCGGTTCGTCCAAAATGTACATAGACCCCACTAGCGAACTGCCCAATGAGGTCGCGAGCTGAATGCGCTGTGACTCCCCTCCTGAAAGGGTGTTCGAAAGACGGTTCAAATTGAGATAGGACAATCCTACATCACACAGGTAGTTCAAACGATTGGTAATCTCAATCAGCAGGCGCTTTGCCACCTTTGACTCGTATTCGTTCAGCTTGAGTCCGCTAAAATGATCCCTCAACACATCGATCGGCATCAACAGCAATTCCGAGATGGAGCGATCGGCAATCTTCACGTAGTTGGCATCCTTGCGCAAGCGTGTGCCCTCACATTCAGGACAAAGCGTCTTGCCTCGGTAACGAGACAGCATCACGCGGTATTGGATCTTATAAGATTTCTCCTCCATGTATTCGAAAAAGGCATGCAACCCCTTGAAGTGCTTGTTGCCCGTCCAAAGGAGCTTTTCCTCTTTCGGGGTCAGCTCTTCAATCGAACGGTGGATGGGGAAATCAATGGAACCAGCATGTTGGATAAACTTCTCCTTCCAAGCGCTCATTTTCTCGCCTTTCCAGCACACAATACCATCTTGGTACACGCTCAAGGATCGGTCTGGGATGACCAAGTCAGGATCTATTCCAATGATGCTTCCAAATCCTTCACAGCGCTTACAAGCGCCACGTGGGTTATTGAAACTCAAGAAGTGGACATCTGGCTCTTCGAAGAGCATACCGTCCATCTCAAACAGGTTTGAAAATCCGACAAATGAAGTTGGGTCGTCAAAATCGCGGAGGGCCACATTGCCGTGTCCTTCATAAAAGGCGAGCTCTACGGAATCCGCCAAACGGTTGCGGAAGCCCTCATCCTCTTTGGCCACGACAATCCGGTCGATCACCAAATGATACTCCGCCTTTGGGTCGATGGTCTGCTTCCCAAGTCGCTCGACCTGTGCGCCGACGAGGACACGGGTAAAGCCATTTTGTTCCAACAACTGTAGTCGTTGTTCCAATTCCTTCTTGTCCTTGAAATCAATTGCAACGGTCAGGAGAATGCGCTCGCCTTCTTTGCGCATCATGATGTTGTTGATCACATCTTGGACACTGTGCTTGCGTACTTCCTTTCCGCTCACCGGCGAATAGGTCCTTCCGATGCGGGCGTACAACAGCTTGATATAGTCGTAAATCTCGGTGGTAGTACCCACCGTAGAACGAGGATTCCTTGTGTTTACTTTTTGCTCAATCGCCACTGCAGGAGAGATGCCGCGGATGTAATCCACCTTCGGCTTTTCGATCTTCCCAAGAAACTGTCGGGCATAAGCGGAAAGGCTTTCGATGTAGCGTCGCTGTCCCTCTGCATAAAGCGTATCGAAGGCGAGTGACGATTTACCAGAACCGGAAAGACCGGTGATCACGGTGAAGCTATTGCGCTTGATGGCGACGTCTACATTACGCAGGTTGTGCATCTTGGCGCCTTTGATTACGATGTATTCCCGAGCGTCCAATTGATCTACTTGCTGCATAACCTTCATCCTCCTTTTCACGTATTTTTAGAAAACGGCCCGCAAAGGTAAAACCCTCCTTAGTACATTCGTCGTAGGAAAAAGAATAGGCGTTTACAATAAGCCAACTAACCATTCGTTATTGGCATACGTCTTGTACTAAACCAGAAAATAATTTATCGCCTATAGCATCATATCTACCTTGACACATTTCTCCGCGTAACTCTTAAAAGGTTGATATTATGATGTATAAAAATGAAGACGATACCGTCTTGGTCGGTAAATACTTAGCGGGCGACGAAGCCGCTTTTGAAACACTGTTACGCAGACACCGCGATCGGGTTTACGGTTACATTCGAATGATGGTCAAAGACGGCCAGCTGGCTGAAGACATTTTTCAGGACGTATTCGTAAAGGCAGTGCTTACCATGAAGCGAGGCAACTACAACGAAGAAGGCAAGTTCCTCCCCTGGATCCTGCGCATCTCCCACAACCTTGTAATTGACACCTTCCGAAGAAACAAGCGTTACCCTACCATCGATGGAGGGGAAGATTTCGACATCTTCAACATCATCCGCGACGATGGTAAGAACATCGACCAGCAATTGATTGAAGATCAGATCCACTCCGACGTGAAAAAGCTCATCGACTTTCTTCCTGACGAACAGAAGGACGTATTGCGCATGCGCTTGTACAGTGGTATGAGTTTCAAGGAAATTGCAGAAGACACCAACGTGAGCATCAACACGGCCTTAGGGAGGATGCGCTACGCACTGATCAATCTCCGTAAGTTGATTGAGGAACACAACGTGGTCTTGACCAACTAAAATTCGCGCGCGTACAATAAAGGATTGAACATGCCGTTTTTGTTGCATGATTCACCTAAACAACGTCTTGTATGCGAAACGATTACTCTTTAGAAACACTCAGCGATTTTGTAAGAGAGGAGGCCTCAGAGCTTGAGTCCATCGGACTGAAAGCCCATCATGAAGGTCCTTCTGAACTCACCCTTCAGAAGATCCTCGGATTTTCAAAACAACTCAGCGTACGCCCTTCATCAACCTTGGGTCAGTACGAACAGAACCTCAACTGATATTTAGGTTTTAGGAAGCCTTGACTTAACCCCGATCGAAGCATCGATCGGGGATTTTTGTATCCGAAAACCCCTGGCGGGACTGTACTCTCTCCCGTAAAAGATGATCTGAAGGTGGAGCTTATTCCACAGCTCCTTTGGAAACAATTTCTTGGCATCCCGCTCCGTTTGCTCAACGTTCTTTCCATCGCTAAGCCCCCAACGGTACATGAGCCTGTGGATGTGCGTATCCACCGGGAATGCAGCCACGCCAAACGCCTGACTCATGACAACCGAAGCCGTCTTATGTCCTACTCCAGGCAAAGACTCTAGACCCTCAAAACTCTCCGGCACCTTACCCTCGTACTCTTCAATGAGTATCCTCGATAGATTCCAAATGGCTTTCGATTTGGCAGGAGACAATCCACAGGGTTTGATGATTTCTCGTATCTCCTCAATGGATAATTTGACCATATCATAGGGATTGTCAGCGCGCTGAAAGAGCAGTGGCGTGATCTGATTCACCCGCTTGTCTGTGCTTTGCGCGCTCAACAGCACGGCAATCGTCAGGGTGTACGGATCCCAATGATCCAACGGTATTGGAACGGTGGGATAGAGCTCCTCCAACTTTGCCACCACGTATTCTGCCTTCTCCTTTCTGGTCATGCCCCTCTTATTGAATATGAAATGCCTGCATTCCGATGGGTTCGCGCTCCTCTACAATGACTTTTTCTACCGCTGCTCGCGTCGGCCCCACCTTACACCACTCTACAAAGGATAGCAGTTCTGCAGGATTGCCTTCTGCTTCTATGTATACGCTCCCATCCTTTTCATTTCGCACAAATCCAGTCAACCCAAAATCAACCGCCTGATCTTTGGTGTTTTTTCTAAACCAAACCCCTTGAACCAAGCCAAATACGCGGATATTAAAATGTTTTTTCATTCTGTTGTGATCAACGTAAATACATTACGTTCTGGCATGCTTTTATTTGCCTCAGCTTTAAACAAACAGCACAGGATTTGTTTTTACATCTGAACCCATTAATTTGCGACATGAACAAAATTAACGAAGGGGAAAAAGCACCGAGCTTCACTGGAAAAGATCAACAAGGAAACCCCGTTTCTCTCGATCAATTCAAAGGAAAGAAATTGGTGCTCTATTTCTACCCGAAAGACGACACCCCGGGTTGCACCGCAGAGGCTTGCAATCTGAGAGACAATTATAAAACCTTGCTTGACAAAGGCATCCAAGTGGTAGGCGTTAGCGCAGATACCGAAGCCAAGCACCAAAAGTTCATCGATAAGTACGACCTTCCCTTCCCTCTGATTGCAGATACCGACAAGTCCGTGATCAACGCATTCGGAGTATGGGGCGAAAAGAAGTTCATGGGAAAGGTATACGATGGCATTCACCGGGTAACGTACGTGATCGGTGAGGATGGCAGTGTGATCAAGCGGTTTGACAAAGTGAAGACAAAGGCGCACGCAGAGGAAATCCTCGAAGCGCTCAACATGAATTAAGCATACAAAGAAGAAAGACAAACACAACAGACTATGGCAGCAGAAGTATCAAAAGATAAATTGAAGGCATTACAGCTCACCTTGGATCGCCTCGAAAAGACGTACGGAAAGGGTTCGGTAATGAAGATGGGAGATGGCGTCATCGAGCCGATAGATGTAATCCCGACGGGTTCATTGTCGCTAGACCTCGCATTGGGAGTGGGTGGATATCCACGTGGCCGTGTAGTAGAGATCTATGGTCCTGAGTCTTCAGGAAAGACGACCCTCGCCATTCACGCCATGGCGGAGGTACAAAAACAAGGCGGAATTGCTGCATTCATTGATGCAGAACACGCTTTCGATCGCTTCTATGCCGAGAACCTAGGGGTTGACACCGAAAACCTCCTGATCTCTCAGCCCGACAATGGGGAACAAGCCTTAGAGATAGCGGATAACCTCATTCGATCCGGCGCAGTTGACCTCGTTGTGATTGACTCCGTAGCCGCCTTGACACCGAAAGCGGAAATTGAAGGAGAAATGGGAGACAGTCGTATGGGGCTCCAAGCCCGATTGATGTCTCAGGCCCTGCGAAAATTGACGGGATCCATTAGCAAGACACATGCAACCTGCATTTTCATCAACCAGTTGCGCGAGAAGATCGGTGTGATGTTCGGAAACCCAGAAACGACGACCGGTGGAAACGCACTTAAGTTTTACGCTTCTGTTCGCTTAGACATTCGAAGAGCGGGTCAAATAAAAGTTGGAGACGACGCCGTTGGTAACAATGTCAGGGTAAAGGTGGTCAAGAACAAAGTGGCTCCTCCCTTTAAAAAGGCTGAATTCGACATCATGTTCGGTACCGGCATTTCGAAGTCAGGAGAGCTAATCGATTTGGGCGTGATTCAGAACATCGTCAAGAAAAGTGGTTCATGGTTTTCGTATGGCGACACCAAGCTGGGCCAAGGCCGAGATGCGGTGAAGCAATTGTTAGAAGACAACCCAGAATTGGCGCTGGAAATCGAAGAGAAGGTCTTCAACTCGTTCAAGCCAGCCACAAAGGTTAAAGCAACCGAAGAGGCTCCAGCTGAATAAAGTCAACCGTTTCCTAAAACTTGAAAAGGTCGAGCCCATGGTTCGGCCTTTTCCTTTTAAGTTTGGCGCCATGAAAAGAACCGTCCTTGCGATCCTTTCGATCCTGCTCGTTGCCACCGCCTGTCAAGAGAACAATACCGCCAAGCTGGACAGTGCGACAGCCCAAAGCGCTACCACCCCATTTGACAGCATCAATGCATTGATCAAGGAGACACCGAATAACCCCGACCTCTACTTCCAACGCGCCAAAATGCACTACGATGAACGCGATCTGGTCACGAGCATGAACGACGTGGGCAGAGCCTTGAAGCTGGATCGTTCGAACACAGATTATTACATGCTTCTGGCTGATCTAAAGCTGATTGCAAAAGAAAGCCGTGCGTCAAGGGACGCCTTACTCCAAGCGTATGAGATAGCCCCCAACGACATACAAGTACTGCTACGCCTGGGTGAGCTCTACATGATCGTGCGTGACGCAGATGCTTCCTTCAAGTACCTGAACGAGGCCCTCAAGATCGACGTTTACAACGCCACGGCCTATCGTTTGAAAGGGTTCAATTACAAATACGTCGGCGATACCGTCAACGCTGTATCGAGTTTTCAAACGGCCATCGAACAAGATGCGAATGACTACGACTCCTACCTTCAGTTGGGCCTACTCTATTCAACGGCAGGCAATGAACTGGCGGAAGACTACTACAACAATGCCTTGAAGGTGCGCCCTAGCTCGGTGGAGGCGCTCTATGCCAAGGGACTATTCCTTCAGACCATGGGGAGGTCTAAAGACGCGATTCGCACCTATGACCAGATCATCGGCATCACGGGCGAGTACTTCGACGCTTGGTATAATAAAGGCTACGTGTACATGGTACAATTGGAGCAATACGACAGTGCTGCTTATAACTTCACGCAGGCGATCAATGTTGGCCCAGAAGGCTACGTAGCAGCTTACTACAACCGTGGATTGGCCTACGAAACGGCAGGTGCATTGCGCGAAGCCGAAGCGGATTATCGCATGGCCTTGAAGTTCAATCCCCAATACGACCTCGCTGCCCGAGGATTGAGTAGAGTGTTAGGAGAGGAATAAAAAAACCCGGCCATTGCTGACCGGGTTCTCTCATAGTAGTGATCGGTTGATCTCTTATTCAGCGTCCTTGCCAACGTAAAACTCAACCACTTTTTCGCTGGTATTTCCGAGTTTATCCTTGGCGATGACCTTTACTTCGTACTTCTTGTTCTTACGGAATCTACTGACCTCTGATGCATCAAGCGTCTGCGGTGATGAATAGAGCTGTTGCGCTCCGCCGTCCATTCCATACGTGATGGATTCTGTTCCAACCTTCTTGTCGGTAGCAGAAACATACATCCTCGTATAGTTTGGATATACCGGCTTGCCGTTCTTAGAGCCGATTTGTTCAATGGAGAACTTCACAAAGATCTCAGGAGCGGTGTTGTCAATGTAGCAACTAGAGTTCTTGTCGCCCTCCTTGTTGTTCACGTTATCCGTTGATCGGAAATTGATCGTATGGTACCCTTCAGAAGGAAGGGTGAAGGCTGCATAGGTTTTGAATCCACCGCCGTCTGTCTGGTATTCGGTCTTTTGCACACCAGAAGCGTCATCGCGCATGCGAAGGGAAATTGTGCTCTTGCTAGTGATGAACAAGGTATCTCGGTCCATGAACTGTGGGTTCGCGTAAATGATGCCCGTCTCCGGAGCATCCACGTCCATGAAGACATTGATGTAGTGATTGCCGCTGAGGTTCTCCACCAGGTCATTCGCGTCGTACTTCACATTATGTGTTCCACGCACAGCTGGCATTTTAAAATCAGCTGAGAAGGTATTGCGCTCTCCACCATCTATGCGGTAGTAGATATTCTTTACACCTGCCTTGTTGTCTGTAGCCGCCAAAGAGATGGTTGTACGGGAGGAGATGTAGAGGTAATTGCCCTTGTACTGGTCGCCCTTGACTTGGTGCGTTGGAACCGGAGCAATCTTGTCCATGTAAAACTTAAAGGTTGAAGCACTTGCTCCTCCTTCGCCCCCCTCCATGTTCTTCACATTGTCTACAGCGTAGTATTTGATGGTATGTTCTCCATCACTTAATCCGCCAACATTCACAGGTCCTCCGTAAACACGTGCATTGCCGCCATCAAAGGTGTAATAAACGGTGCGAACACCTGAAAGGTTATCAGAACTGGTCAACTTCACGTTGGCCGTTGGTGCCAAGATGGTACCGCTCTTGTTGACGCCAACTACTTCGTAATTCGTCTTAGGAGCCGTGAGGTCAACCGTAAAGGCGGAAGACTTGGTCTTCTCGGCATTCCCGACAAAATCCACTGCGTAGTAATACAAGGTTTGCGGTCCTTCTTTGGATGCACTTACGTCTGCACTGTAATCGTTGTATCCACCTCCGAGGGCGTATTGGGTCGACTTCACACCAGAGACTCCATCACGCGATGTAAGCGCGAAGGACAGGTTTTTTCCGAAGAAGGTCGTTCCTCCGCTGCTGTAGCGAGGAGCTGTTTTGAATTGAAGGCTCGTGTTCGGCGCTAGTCCGTCTGCATTGACCTCGTAGAGGACTTCTTGCTGAGGTTGTGCTGTTCTCCCTGTTTCAGGATCTACTGCCCACTTACTTCGTACGAAGTTGGGTCCTTCGGTATCCAAGTACATCGGCTCACCGTACTGGGGCTTGGTTGCCTTCATGTCATAATTCTGACCTGAAGGTGTGGTAGAGAACTTCAAGTAGAGGGGTAGTTCTTTCTGAACGAAGATGTCGCCATCTCCGTTGACATACACCTGCTTCTCGTACGTTGGCTTGCTGGGCTCACTTTGCGCAATGGCACCGGCCACCATAATCAAGCTAAATCCTCCTAATAGTAATGCTTTCTTCATCACAGGTTCATTCTAGTTTAGCTAACGAAATTAACAAAAAAGGGGGCCATAAGCCCCCCTTTCTTTCATCATCAATGTTCGTGTTGTATTTACTTCACTTTCTCAATCACTGCTTTGAACGCCTCTGGGTGGTTCATAGCCAGGTCTGCGAGCACCTTACGGTTGAGCTCGATTCCACTTTTACTGAGTTTTCCCATGAACTCGCTGTACGACATGCCGTGCTCACGAGCACCTGCATTGATACGTTGGATCCAAAGGCTACGGAAGTTTCTTTTCTTGTGCTTGCGACCTACGTAAGCATACTGCATTCCTTTCTCTACAGCATTCTTCGCTACGGTCCAAACATTCTTACGACGACCAAAGTATCCTTTGGCCTGCTTCATTATTTTCTTGCGTCTTGCTCTCGACGCTACACTGTTTACTGATCTTGGCATTTCTTCTTTTGTTTTTGGTTGGAAGCGCCCTTATTGTTTTTGGGACTTAAGACTCACAACCGGGTTAAACACAATGTTCACCTTGCGATGAACAAACCATTACTTCATTGCCATGAGTTTCAAAATATTCTCACGGTCTGCGGGATGCACGAGCGTTGTTTTCGTCAACCTACGCTTTCTGTCTTTCGACTTCTTCGTAAGGATGTGACTCTTGAACGCGTGCTTACGCTTGATCTTTCCAGAACCTGTAAAGCGAAATCGCTTCTTAGCACTGGAGTTGGTCTTCATTTTAGGCATCGCTTCCTATTTATTGAACAATTGATGAATCTTATTTCTTCTTCTTCGGAGCCAGCATCATAATCATACGCTTACCCTCCAACTTTGGCATCTGCTCTACAATCCCTAGCTCTTCTATTTCCGTAGCGAGCTTGAGCAAGAGGATCTCTCCTTTATCCTTGAACAGGATCGATCTTCCTTTAAAGAACACAAACGCCTTGATCTTTGACCCTTCTTCCAAGAACTTGATGGCATGCTTCTTCTTGAACTCATAGTCATGCTCATCCGTATTGGGTCCGAATCTGATCTCTTTTACAACAACCTTCTGGGCCTTGTTCTTGATCTCCTTGGCCTTCTTCTTTTGATCATACAAGAACTTCTTGTAATCCAATATCTTCACGACCGGCGGATCCGCCTTCTCTGAGATCATGACAAGGTCAAGACCTTGACTTCTGGCCTCCTCCAATGCTTCACTTGCAGAAAGAACCTGCGGTTCGCCACCGTCTCCAACTACTCTGACTTTCGGGGCCCTGATGTTCTCATTGATCTGGTGCTCAGGCTCCCTTCTCTGCGGTCTTCTATAAGGTTTTCTAATATCTACTCTTATTAATTAAACTTCCAACTGATGTTTCACCTCGTTCTCTATGAACTTGGCGAACTCTGTAACGTCCATTGTTCCTTGATCTCCTTCGCCTTGCTTCCTTACGGAAACCTTTCCCTCTTCCAATTCCTTCTCTCCGATGATCAACATGATGGGTACTTTGGCGAGCTCCGCGTCACGGATCTTCTTGCCTACTTTCTCACCACGGTCGTCAATGGAGGCGCGAATATCGTAATTTTCAAGGGATTGTAAAATGTTTTTGCAACCCTCATTGAATTTTTCACTGATCGGTAAAATACGCACTTGTTCAGGTGTCAACCAAAGTGGAAACTTGCCCGCATAATGTTCGATCAAGAATCCGATGAATCGCTCATGTGTCCCAAGCGGGGCGCGGTGAATGACAATGGGGTGTTCTTGTTCATTGTTGGCATTGGTAAACGTGAGATTGAAGCTCAGCGGCTGTGCAAAATCTACTTGATTGGTGGCCAGGGTAAACTCCTTGCCAATGGCACTGTACACCTGCACATCGATCTTGGGACCGTAAAACGCCGCCTCATCCGCCACTTCCTTGTACGGAATGCCTGAATCAATCAACACCCTGCGCACCATGTCTTCGGTCTCCTTCCAGAGCTCAGGTCGGTCAACGTACTTCTTGCCCAATCGAGATGGATCGTGCGTAGAAAAGCGCATCACGTATTTGTCGATGCCAAATATTTTGAAGTACTTCAAGTACATGTCGTTTACCGCCTTGAACTCCTCCTCAAATTGCTCTTTGGTGCAGTAGATATGGGCATCGTTCATCTGGAGACTTCGCACGCGCATCAAGCCAAACAGCTCGCCAGACTTCTCATAACGGTAACAAGTGCCGTACTCCGCAAGACGATACGGAAGGTCTTTATAGCTTTTGGGCAACGCATCAAAGATCTTGTGGTGATGCGGACAGTTCATCGCCTTCAAGTAATAGGTACCCCCATCCAATTCCATGGGTGGAAACATACTTTCCTTATAATACGGCAAGTGACCGCTGGTCAAATAAAGTTGTTCCTTGGCAATGTGCGGCGACTTCACCCGCTGGTAGCCCGCTTTGCGCTCTGTTTTCTTGGCCAATTCCTCTAATTGCTCAATCAAGAAAGCGCCTTTCGGCAACCACAATGGAAGGCCTGGCCCGACGTCGTCATCAAAGGTGAAAAGCTCGAGTTCCTTTCCCAGCTTTCTGTGGTCACGCTTTTTCGCTTCTTCGAGCATTTCGAGATGCTCTTCCAACTCCTTTTGCTTCGGAAACGTGACGCCGTATATACGGGTCAGCATCGGATTCTTCTCATCGCCACGCCAGTAGGCTCCTGCAACAGAGAGCAATTTGACGGCTTTGATGTATCCCGTGTTTGGAATATGTGGTCCGCGACAGAGGTCGGTGAACCCGCCTTGGGTGTAAAAGGTTATTTCCCCGTCTTCGAGGTCGTTGATCATTTCTAATTTATACGGGTCGTTGCGCTCTTGGTAGAACGACAATGCGTCTGCTTTTGAGACTTCTTTTCGGATGAACTCGTTCTTCTCCCTTGCCAATTCCAGCATCTTCTTCTCCACCTTGGGCAAGTCCTCCTCTGAAAAAGAATGCTCCATGAAGTCGATGTCGTAATAGAACCCATTTTCAATGGGCGGACCAATGGCCAGTTTGATCCCTGGATAGAAAGATTCAAGCGCCTCTGCCATCAAGTGGGCAGAACTATGCCACATGGTAGACTTGCCCTCTTCATCGTTCCATGTGAGCAATGTCAAGGCGGCGTCATCATCGATGGTACGAGTGGCATCCCACACTTTACCGTTGACCTTGGCTGACAAGACATTGCGCGCCAAGCCTTCGCTGATCGATCGCGCGATGTCGAGTGCGGTGCTACCCTTTGGGTATTCCTTCACCGATCCATCGGGCAATGTGATGTTGATATTGCTCATTTCTTTGGGCTGTTTAATTCTTCCTAAAGGGCGGCAAAGGTAAAAGCTTTACTCTTTTCGAGGCGGCAAAAAGAAGACCCGCATTCAAGGCGACAACGCGCTGAATGGCTCAGCCAAGGAGAAGCGGATAAATTAAGAGACTACCAGAAAAAGCAGCTTGGCAAAGCTTAACGAAAGGTTACCTCAACACCTTGCGCACAAAGGCCACTGAGAAGTAGCCCATCAAAAACACCCCGACATAGCCTTCTACGCTCGCGAAGAAACGCATGATGCCAATGGGGTAGAATTCGCCGTACCCAATCGTAAGAAAGGTAATGGCGCTGTAATAGAATGCTTTAGCGATCGGGTCCAAGTCAGCTAATTCGCTTCCACCTCCTGTGTCGATATACGTGTCGGCCACAAAAGGAAGCATCAGGTAGAGCAGACTGAACAAGGTGTAGATCACCGAGACTGAAAAAAGTACGCGCAAAGGTTCGGTGGCATACAATCCAATCTTATCGAAGAGCAACCACTTGAAAAAAGCGGTTGGGTAGGCCCAAATGGCACTTCCTGGACGATGCTTGAGCGAGTATTCCAAGTCTGCCTTGAGTTCGAATCGTTTGTACGAAACATAGGCCCGGTCTTCATCCGAATAGCGACCACTAGAATTATATGTCTGCTTTAGGATGAGGAGTTGCTGTGAT
Organism: uncultured Flavobacteriales bacterium; assembly: GCA_943788725.1. Taxonomy (GTDB): domain Bacteria; phylum Bacteroidota; class Bacteroidia; order Flavobacteriales_G; family Salibacteraceae; genus SHAN690. Next base: position 26,047 of record CALSRJ010000002.1, read on the forward strand.
TTTTCACGATCCGATGTCTCGACTTGCGAACGGATCAAATTGAGCACATCGTTGCGCTCCCAGTCGATGTACAAATGACCAAGGTTACGCATGCCATTGAACAGCATTTGCTCCATACGAACAGGGGCACTATCTGTCGGCATTAGGTCGATGATGTCGCGCACTATTGTATGCGAAAGATCGATTTGCTTGACCTCCTTTACTCTCAGATCAACGTAGTTGTTGAAGTGGCATAGTTTGAAGGATAGCCTGGTCGCCTGTGACTTGAAAAACGAGAGGCTGCCGGTTCCGAACTCTGCGTTGTCGAATATGAACTCAGATTGGGAAATGCATTCTTGGAAATTGATGTTGCCATTTCCAAAAATCGCCGACCTGAAGATCACCTTCCCTTGTCGAAAATCAGCCTCGGAGAAATCAATTTCTCCATCGCCAAAATGGCTTCGCTTGAAATCAACTTTCCCATCGCCAAAATCGACGCGTTTGAAGGATACCTCTCCTCCACCAAAAATGCACTTATCGAAGGTGATTGGTCCATCTCCAAAGCGCGTGTAGTGAAAATCGACCTTTCCCTCACCGAAATTCACTTCTCGGAAACTCACCTTGCAATCACCAAATTCGCAGTTAACGAAGTGAACGTCACCCGTTTCAAAAATAGCGTGGTCGAAATTGATCGATTTAGACTTGAATTCTGCGTACTGAAAATTGGCCACTCCTGCCCCGAAGTGACTGAGTGAAAAATCCGTAATGTCGGCGTGGAACTTCGAATTGAAAAAGGAAAGCGGACAATCGCCAAACAAACAGTGTGTAAAAGATGTAGAAGAACCCGTAAACCGAACGTGGCTTAAATCCGTGGGCTCGACGCCATCAAAGTAGGCCCAACTGGCAGAAAAATCTCGTAGTTCAAGCTCCTCGTCTTCGACGATTTTTCTGGATCTCCTGTACTTTTTCAGTGAAAAATCTTTCACATAACGCATGTCCAGATTGACGACTTCCCCTTTATCGATACGATCGTACATGGTTTCTGCCAATACCACCCCCAACCGGACGCGTTCCTGGTGACGACCGTGCAGATCCGTGATAGAAATGATCACGCTGCTTTTACAGTCTTCAAAGGACTGATCGGAAAATTCAAGGGCAATATGGGTAGGCACTCAGGATGGGTTTAGTTCGGCTGACTAAATTGCAAAAATCTCAGCAATTGATCACCCTTTCTTCTTCCGGCGCATGCGCATGTTTAGCGCCTCCACCGTCAGCGAGAAGAATACTGCAAAATAGATATACCCTTTCGGAACATGAATTTCCTGAAGCGGAAGCCCCTCGACGATCAACATGAATCCTATCAAAATAAGAAAAGAAAGGGCCAAGATTTGAAGCGTCGGCTGGTCGTTGATAAACGCGCTGATCCGCCCTGCGAAAATCATCATGATGATCATGGCAATTACCACCGCGACAACCATTACAAGCAAGTCATTCGACATACCTATGGCGGTGAGTATACTATCAAAAGAGAATACGATATCGAGCAGTACAATCTGAAATATAATGCTGGCAAAAGCATCCCTGGCCTTGGTAGGCTTCAATTCGTGTTCAAGTTGATTTACCTTAGCATGGATCTCAGTTGTACTTTTTGCTAAAAGAAAAAGTCCGCCTGCCAGCAAAATCAAATTCCGCCCGCTAAAGTCTATTCCAAACAGAGAGAAGAGAGGATCTGTCAGACCGATGAGCCATGATATTCCCATCAACATGATCACCCGAACAATCAAGGCCAAGCTGAGGCCGATCATCCTTGCCTTTGGCTGTTGTTCTTTAGGAAGTTTATTGGAAATGATCGAAATGAAGATGATGTTATCAATCCCCAATACAATCTCCAGAATGGTAAGTGTGAACAGTGCAATCCACGCCTCAGGCTGAAGAAAAACCTCCATCACTAGCGACATTTACATTCGAAGGCCGCCTCATAGGCATTGACATCATCACGCCACTCGCGTCGATCGCGGTAGTAATCCCGATTGTCACGGAAGCACAATTCTTGGTCGTTAGCCGGATTAGCACATTCTGAACAATCTGCACAATCCAAGCAACTGGTCAGCAGAACGCTGACGAAAAGAAGGAGTAGACTATGTACGATGAACTTCATGCGGAATACGTTTCTTTTGAGAACTCGAAGGTTACAAAATTATTCTTCTCCTCCGAAATCAAATGCTAGCAGAAAATAAAAAAGCCTACTCCAAAGAGCAGGCTTTTCTTTACGCTGGGTGGAAGATGGGTCTCGAACCCACGACCTCCTGAACCACAATCAGGCGCTCTAACCAACTGAGCTACAACCACCATATATTTTCATCGCAAAGATGAAGGTCAAAAGAACATCAATGGCGCTCTAATCCCGACTTCGTTAGAATCTCCGATTCTTACGAGGTCGTGGACTCTCGAAGTTCTAAAATCAAAGATTTTGAACCTTCGGAGCCAACTGAGCTACAACCACCGTTTAAACCCAATTTTCATTGGGGGTGCGAAAATAATCGTTCGTTTTAACATACAATACTGGCAATGAAATTTTGAGCCTATATTTTTGGCTAACTTAATTAGAACATGGAAGATAGATTGAACCTAAAGGTGGAAGGAATGACATGCAACCACTGCGCATCAACAGTGGGAGGAATCATCAAACAAGAAGGAGGAAAGGATATTCAGGTGGATTATTTGATGGGCGAAGCAAATTTCGACCACATCCCAGCCGAGAAGCTTGAGCGCATCTTAAAACGACTCAAGAATGCTGGATATGAAGCGCAATCCGACGGATTCAACGCCGAAGAGAGATCAGGAATCAGCAGCATCGAAAAGAAATTCCTATTCACCTTGCCTTTTTCATTCGTTCTGCTCATGCACATGTTTGTGCCCCATGACTGGTGGCTCAACGACCCGCTGGTGCAGTTCTTCCTTTGCTTACCGGTCTTTCTTCTCGGTGCTTATCATTTCGGCAGGAGCACATTAGAGGCGGTCAAGAGTGGCAACATCAACATGGACCTACTCATCTTGCTAGGTTCTTCCAGCGCTTTCGCGTACAGTCTTTATGGCGCCATTGTGTATCGAGGTACTCCAGAAGCGCACGACTTTCTCTTTTTTGAAACCACCTCGACGATCATCACGCTCGTTCTGCTGGGATATGTCATTGAGCACCGAGCTGTCCAAAAGACCACGACGATCCTGAAAGACCTGTTCAAGGCCAAACCTGATAAAGCGAAAAGATTGGTTCAAAACGGACTGAATCAAGACTTGGAGGTAGTGACGGCAGGCAGTTTAAAACCGGGTGATATCATCCTCATCAACACGGGAGATAAGGTTCCTGCCGACGGAAGGATCATCCACGGCAACATCACGCTGAATGAGGCGATGCTGACCGGAGAAGCGGAAGGCATTCAAAAAAGCAAAGGTGCGGACGTGTTTTCGGGAAGCGTCGTTACCGATGGCAACGGCACAGTAGAAGTCACCACCGCTGGAGACGAAAGCACAATCGGAAAAATCATCGCATTGGTAAAACTGAGTCGATCGGACAAACCCTCTGTTCAAAAACTAGCCGATCGGATCAGTGCTTGGTTCGTTCCAAGCATTGTAATCATTGCCTTGATGACGTTCATTGCCAATCTTTTTGTGGTTGATGTAGCGTTTTCAGATGCCATGCTCCGCGGAATCGCAGTACTCGTCATTGCATGTCCCTGCGCGATGGGACTGGCCACGCCCACCGCCGTGAGCGTAGGGCTGGGCGTTTCGGCTCGACTCGGAATCATCGTCAAAAAAGCCTCGGCCTTTGAAGAAGTGGCGGCTCTTGAAAAATTGGTGTTTGACAAGACAGGGACGTTGACAACTGGCGACCTTGACATTGTATTGGACACAATCGGAGAAGGCCGAACCATGGAAGAGGTCTGGAGCTTGATTCGCGCGATGGAAAAACGCTCGAACCATCCCATTGCCCAAAAAATCATGTCAATGACCGAGGGCATGGAAGAAGCGGACCTCACCGATATTGAAGAAGTAAAGGGCAAGGGAATGAAAGCTAACTGGAACGGACGCGCCGTAACGTTTGGAACCCCTGATTTCTGCGGATTCTCAGGCAACCCGTCTGATCTCATTTTAGCGGTAGATGCAGAATTAGCAGCTGAAATCCGCATCAATGACCGCATTAAAAACGACGCCCACTCCACGATTAATTACCTAACGTCCATCGGTAAAAAATTAATGATCCTCAGCGGTGACAGTGAGGTCAAGACAAAGGCAATAGCAGACGCCCTGGGCATCGAAGATTACCGCTTCCGGCAGCTTCCTGAACAAAAATTGAACGTCATCGATCAGCTCAAATCGAGCACCAAGGTCGGGATGATCGGTGACGGCATCAACGACTCACCTTCATTAGCAAAGGCCGATGTGGGCATCAGTATGGGCAACGCCAACGCCCTTGCTGCTGAAAGCGCCAAGGTGGTGATCATCGGGGATGGACTTAAGAACGTTGAGCGACTTTTTGCCGTGAGTAGACGGGTCGTATCTACCATCAAACAAAACCTCTTCTGGGCCTTTGCCTATAACATAGTCGCCATCCCTTTGGCCGCGATGGGCTACCTCGATCCGATGGTCGCTGCGCTTTCTATGGCGTTCAGTGATGTGGTGGTCATTGGGAATTCATTAAGATTGCGATTCGTTCTTGGAAAAAGCGCTTCTTGAGAAATGCCATATTTATATCGTCAGGGATCGGAAACGCCCTGCTCTTGGTTCCGTTGATCAAACGGTTGAAGGAGAAAGGTGAGCTCACGGCAATCAGCACCTCCCCCTTTGGATCGCACCAAATCTTTGACGGCTTTGAGGACAACCTGTTTGACGATGTAATTCCACTGGGGTCTACCGTTGAATGGATGATGAATGTAGCAACCTTCAAGCGACGCTTTCATACGACCTACCTCGACCACTTCGCGTCCGGGCGCAAGAACATCGCCTTGTCCTACACCAACAGCAAGGAGGTTGTGACCAACACAATTCCTCACAGATTACCGAGCATCTTCAGATCGCGTCTGCGATATATTGAACCAGAAATTGGCATCCATGAAGCCACTCAATACATGCGTTACCTTTCTGAAAGTTTTACAGATGCAGATCTAAACGAGGCGCTTTTCAGGTTAGAAGCCAAACCGCACAGCCGAATCTCAGAAAGCCCATACATCACGTTACAACCTGGCAGTGGCAATAACATCACTCCGTGGAAGACGTTAAGGATCGAAAAGTGGATCAAGTTGATCGATGAATTATCCCAGCGCAGACCAGAGCTTAATGTGGTGGTCTTGGGCGACGATACAGAGACCGAGCTGTCTGATCGCTTGCCCAAGCGTTCGAACCTCATCAATGCGATCGGCAAAACAGCTCTTTCTGAATTGCCGGGCGTAGTGGCTGACGCTCAATTGCACGTTGGAAATGACAGCGGGTTGATGCACTTAGCAGGTTGCTTAGGAATTCCCACACTTAGCATTTGGGGAGGGTCGGATCCTGCCTTGTATGGATGGCACAAGGTCAACCCGGAAAAACATCAGATCATCTATAAATCTCCTGAATGTGGCCCTTGCAGCAGGTGGATTGCTCCAAACCGATCTAAAACTGAGGTTCCTTCCCTCTGTCCAGACTTCAGTTGTCTTTCCAAGATCAGCGTAAACGAAATCCTGCAGTCAATCGAAAAAATGGTGTGAATTGATCAAGAACCTCATCCATACACTGAGCAGTCGACTGGTCATTTCTTTGCTCAACTTGGCACTGCTGTTCATCACGACAAAGTTGATGGGTGCAGGTAACAAAGGAGAAATCAGCCTTTTTGTATTAAACATCTCACTCGCCGCCATCTTCAGCGGACTCTTTGGAGGGCCATCGCTTGTGTATTTGATTCCACGTTTTCCGCTCCGGACATTGGTCCTGTTGAATTACACATGGGCCGCGATAACCGCATTCATTCTGATGGCGATCATACATGTCGGATGGCTTCCTTCTACCCTAACAGGTTGGGACCTTTTTGTCCTAGCACTCATGGAGTGCTTGGTGGCCGCGAACACCATGATTTTATTGGGTCAGGAACACGTTGCGCGTCACAATTTCGTGCAGCTGATCAAGGTCTCCACGACCGTTTTACTGTTGATTGGGATGCAACTTCTAGACATGTCATTGGGGTTCGACAATTTCATCGAAGCCTACCGAATCGGTTTGCTGATCGCTTTGCTTTATTCGGTTTTTAGTATTCGTCAGGGGCAGAAGACATCGTCCGATCATGTGTCTATCCGCGCGACGATGCAGGCCGCCCTAAAATTCGGAAGCCTCGTGCAGGTTGGCAACATTGCCCAATTGCTGAACTATCGCTTGAGCTTCTATTTCTTGGAGTTGATGATCCACCCTCCCGGCAAAGCATTGATTCGAATTGGCATTTACAGCGCCGCGTTGCAAGTAGCAGAAGCCGTTTGGCAATTTGCCCGCAGCGTGAGCACGGTACAATACGCCAAGGTGAGCAACCTCAAGAACGACAATGAGGGTTGGCGCATTTCACTTCTGCTTACTAAGCTGAATTTCATTGTAACCGCCATTGGAGTGATCTTCTTGGCTTTGCTTCCGACCGAATTCTACGTTCGCATTTTCGGCGTCGAATTCGAAGAAATCCGGTGGCTCGTAATCATTCTTGCACCGGGCATCATTGCCCTCAGCATGAGCAATGCATTCAGTCATTTCTTTGCCGGCATCGGCTTGCATAAGATCAACACCTACTCCTCCGTCATCGGACTTGTACTAACCATTTTGGTCGGTTTTCCGTCCATTAAGTACTTCGGGACCTCAGGAGCCGCAGCAACCGCTACGCTAGCGTACGTTGTTCAAACAGTTTACCAAGTAGCCATTCTGATGCGCAAGCATCATGTGATTTTGACTGACTTTCTGATCTCGAAGGAAGACATAGATTTATTGAGCAGCACGATCAAGCGACTTAGGTCCTAGTCCGTACTCTCATTTTGCTTACAATAACATGGCGATTTCATTACATTTGAAAACTTTTGATTTTTCACATTCGTCTCATTAAACAACTAACTATGAAGAGGATTTTACTCTCCGCCATCTCGGCAACTTTCGTCTTCTGTGGTTTTGCTCAAACTGTCCCACGGACACAAGTGAGCCCTGAACTGCAGATGAAAGCCGTGCAAACTACAGCTCGTCTACCTATCAACCAAAGCCCGAACTTTGACGCTGCAAGCACCGTTGCTACTCCAGGTCGCCAAATCAGCGCCACCGAAGTTGAAGTTGGGGATACCCGTTACGACCTTCAGACCAACTCAGCGATTCAACGTCGATTGATCAACCATCCAAATGGTGCCGTTTCTGCCGCATGGACATTCAGTAGCAGCAACTCTTGGGCTACTCGTGGAACAGGTTACAACTACTTTAATGGATCTTCTTGGGGAACAGCTCCTACTTCAGAGATTGAATCTGAGAGAACAGGATGGCCAAGCCTTTTGACCCTTTCCAGTGGAAAAGAGGTGGTAATCTCTCACAGTACTGCGAGCAACATCTTGCGCAAAAGCGATCGTTCTAGCATTGGCTCCGGAACTTGGACACAAGCAAACCAAACAGCTCTTGACGCTCAGGTATGGAATCGCGCTACATCAGATGCTAGCAACAACACGATCCACATGATCAGCATGACGCTTCCTACGGCATTGGCTGGAAGCGTTTACAATGGTTGTGACGGAGCGTTGCTTTACTACCGTTCTACCAACGGAGGCACTTCATGGGACATTGCTGATTACCAAATCCAAGGATTGGACAGCGCATACTACCCAGACATGGGCGGTGATGCCTACGCTATTGATGTAAAAGGTGATACCGTTGCTATCGTTACAGGCGAAATCGGACGCGGTGTTCAACTTTTCAAATCAACCAACAACGGCGTAAACTGGTCAAAGACAAACGTTCTTGAATCAGATGTATGGTTCATTGAAGACGAAGTGTTTGTCGATACAGCAAACAGACTTTACACCAGTGACGGTAATGTGACTGTATTGTTAGATAATGATGGCAAGGCACACGTATGGTATGCTAGCATGTTCATCGCTAACGACGACCTCACAGACGGTACATTCTCCTATTATCCATTTACGAATGGCATGGACTATTGGAACGAAGATTTTACCGAAGGTGAGCCTGTGTACTTAACAGGAGCTTTGGACATAGATGGAAACGGTCAATTGGACCTCATCGGAACGACAATTGACGTTGTTGGTCGCTATGGAAACGGCGGTCTCACTGGCCAGCCACAGGCAGGTATTGATGAGGATGGATGTATCTACCTTACTTACCAGTCTTTCCGTGAAGACCTCGATAACGGTGCACAGCACTACCGTCACACATACGCTATGATGTCATGTGATGGTGGATGTTCATGGTCTTTCCCAATCGACATTACCGGAGCAAGTGCGAACAACTTCTCTGAGTGTGTTTACCCAACGATTGCTCGTCGTGTTGACACTGCAATCCACGTATTGTATATGTCTGACAATGAGCCTGGGATTGCCGTTTCTGGCGATCAGGATCCTGCAGGTGTGAACAAGATGATTTACCTAAAGGAGAACGTAGATCGTTTCGATACGGCTATGATCTGCCCAACAGGTATCATTGGAGACACTTTACTTTGCCTTGGAGGATCTGTTGACATCGAAGTACTCGGTTGTGCTTCTGCATACTCTTGGAGCGGCCCTGGAGGATTCTCAGCAACTACTGCGTCTATCTCCCCAACAGCGGTCGGCACATACACTTGCACGATGACCACTGCCTGTGGAACACAAACAGAAACAATCAACGTTGTTGAATTCACAGGTACGAATGGCCCAAGTGTGGTTATGTCTGCTACTGTGAACAGCATGTGTGCCGGTGATACTTCAGTAATCACAGCTAATACTTCTATTGGAGGTCTTACGTATCAGTGGAGTGCCAACGCTGCAAGTGCAACTACTCCGTCTGTTACGGTTACTGCTCCAGGCACTTATGATGTAACCGTCACTGCTTGCGGTGGTGGAGCTACTCAGGAGTCCTTTACGATCAGTGAGCCAAACTTTGCTCCTGTTGCAATCATCATCGGTGATCTTTCGATTTGTCCAACTGAAACTACCACGCTTTCCGTTCTTCCTGTTTCTGGAGGAAGCTACGCATGGAGCACAGGAGGCACTGGAACGAGCATTACTGTTAGTGCTGCAGGTACTTACACATGTAATGTTTCTAACTGTGGTGGATCTACCTCGTCATCTGTAACTGTAGTGGAAGAAGCGCTTCCAGTAGCAGCGATCGATGCTCCAGAGCTAGAAGTGTGTGAAGGTGGACAGCTTTCAGCAACTGCAAGCGGAGGAAGTGGTTACGCATGGTCTAACGGTTCTACTTCTGCTGTGATCACGATCACGCAGCCATCTGAGTCTGGAACGTTCACCGTTACCGTGACCAACGATTGCGGCGATGAGGATACCGAAGAGGTTACCTTGACCATCAACGAGAACCCAGCTGCTCCTAGCATCACCTATGACGGAACGCAGTACACGTCTTCTCAGACTGGCGGTGGAACACACCAGTGGTTTGTTGATGGTACTGAGATTACTTCCGTAACTGGAAACTCACTTCCTAACAACCAGTCTTATTCAGGACTTCAGATCACTTGCATCTACACCGATGAGAACGGTTGTGTGAGTCCTGAGTCTTCTGCTATCCTCAACACAGAGGACGTGATGAATGCTTCTGGCATTACCGTATTCCCTAATCCAAACAACGGACGTTTTGAAGTTCGTTTTGGAGATGCGAATGGTAAAGTTGAAATCGAAGTGATCGATGTTCTTGGAAAAGTAGTGTACAGCAACAACGTTGCCGCTACCTCTGGAATGATCGAAGTAATCGACCTGAGTGGTTATGAGTCTGGCGTATACCAGCTCAACCTCAATGGCGAGTCGATCAATGCTACACATAGCGTTGTGATCAAGTAAAGACAGAATGTGAATCAAGGAAAAGGCCCTCTTCGGAGGGCCTTTTTGATTTGACGTTGTGCTAGGCTAGTGACAGAATATCATCGACTCCAATGGGCCTTTCGGAAATGAATCCTTCCCCGTAGGTCGCCCCAATATATCTGCCATACATCTGTGCCTTCCCTTCAATGATCTCTAAAAACTCCTTTCCAGAAATGGAAGAAGCAGGTTCGTTGCTGTTCGGATTATAGAATTGGGACCCGTAGGCCTTGATACTGTTCGTCCGTTCTTCCCAATGCGGAGTGATGTCGACCACCAAAGTGGGCTGTTCAAAGTAATCTTGGAGGTAATGCAGCACAAGTCGTGGTCGCCATGCTTCTTGAGCGACACCGTCGTCCTTCGTTTCTATGCGCCGCAGACCAGAGAGAAAACAAGCCACTTTCTCCAATTCGGCACTCCTACCATGATCTGGGTGACGATCTCGCAAGGCATTGCACAAAACTACATCCGGTTGGCACGCCCTGATTACTTCGATGATGCGCAGCTGTGCGTCTTCGTTGTTCTCAAAAAAACCATCCTGCAGACCTGCATTGACGCGAAAACTCGTCTTGAGAATCTTCGCTGCGGCTTCTGCTTCTTTTAGCCTCAGTTCTCCGGAGCCTCTGGTGCCTAGCTCCCCCTTCGTAAGGTCTAATATCCCAATCTTCTTTCCTGCAGCTACCGCCTTCAACAAGGTTCCACCGCAACTCAATTCGACGTCGTCAGGATGCACTCCGATCGCCAGTATGTCAACTTTTTCCAATGCCATGGTTCCTTAACCTATAATGCTCTAAACTTGTTGCCGCAATGGACAAATTTCTCGCAATATTAACCAAAGAGTTCAAGTCGGATTTCCGGAACCCGTATATTCTCGGTGGTGCGGGATTATTTCTGTTGTCCACACTGTTCGTTTGTTACATAACAGTGAAGCGCATTCCGACCCCCTCCACATGGGTAGCATTGTACTGGATCATCATCCTATTTTCCGCCTTTAACGCCGTGGCCAAAAGCTTTACGAGCGAGTCTAGGGAACGCATGCTCTATCTCTATACCTTATCAGGCCCAGGGGCATTTATTGCCTCAAAAGCGGTATACCACGGCATTGTAATGGTCCTCCTCTCCATGGTTGCAGTTATGGTTTACTCCACCTTCTTTCCAATGGCGATTGCAGACACCACGTTGTTCTACACTTCTGTAGTGCTCGGGGCATCGGGAATAGCGATCATCTTAAGCCTCCTTTCTACCATTGCCTCTAAGGCCGGAAATAACCTCACCTTGATGGCGATACTCGCTTTGCCGATCTTGCTTCCCTTAATGATGGTGTCGACCACGCTCATGAAGAATGCCATTGATGGGATTGATCTTTCCGTTCAACTGAAATACCTCTTCGTGCTAGGCGGTCTGAATGTGGTCAGTTTTGCCCTGTCTGTTGTGTTGTTTCCGTACCTTTGGCGCGAATAAAAAGTCGACTCCAATTGAAGCTGCACATCGCCTTCAAAATCCTAGCAATTCTCTTGGTCTTTTTCACGCTCTGCGCGGGATTGCTCGTAGATGTTCCTGCCCTAAACATCTTGAACGAGACCATTAGAAACCTCTTTTTCCACGTGACTTCGTGGTTCGCGATGGTGTTTCTCTTCATCGCTTCATTCACATACAGCATTCGCTATCTCAGAACTGGATCTCCTTCAGACGACCTTCGTGCTCGCGTTTTTGTTGAAACAGGGATGGTTTTTGGTGCTGCTGGAATGGTGACCGGAATGCTCTGGGCCAATTTTACATGGGGATCCTATTGGGTACCGGATCCAAAACTGAACGGTGCAGCGATTGCATTGCTGGCGTACTTAGCCTACGGAATTCTTAGAAACAGTCTACAGGACAGCATTCAACGTGCAAAGGTGAGTGCGGTCTACAACATTTTCGCATTTGTGATGATGGTGCTTTTCATCTTCATCCTCCCACGCATGACCGACTCATTGCATCCAGGCAATGGCGGTAATCCTGCCTTCAGCAGCTATGACTTGGACGACAATATGCGCATGGTATTCTATCCCGCCATCATCGGTTGGATATTGTTGGGTCTGTGGATGACCGAGATCCGAGTTCGGATCGCTAACTTGAAAAATACATAACCATGAAGGCTTGGATATCAACTTTTACCCTGATGCTGTTGTTTCTATCCTCGTTCGCCCAGTCTGCTGAAATGGCCGACCAAATGCGAGCAGACGGAAAGATTTACGTGGTGGTAGGCGTGTTGGTTTTGATTTTCGCCGTCCTCTTCGCTTACATGATCTTCTTGGATACGCGACTGAGAAAAGTTGAGAAAGAGAAAGAAAAAGAGCAAGCATGAAACGAATGCACATCATATTGATCCTACTAATAGCTGTGATGATCGGGGCTATGATTGGCGCCATCAATGATTCAAGTTCCTACGCCGATTTTGATGAGGCGTTTACGAACCCCTCTTCTGAGTATCACGTAGTGGGCAAATTGGCCAGAGACCGTGAGATGAAATACGAGCCAGAGACCAATCCCGACTTATTTACCTTTTGGCTCGAGGACGTCAACGGCGAAGAAAAGCAAGTCGTACTGCACAAAAGCAAGCCACAGGACTTCGAACGTTCTGAGCAGATCGTGCTGATCGGAAGTGCAGAAGGCGACGTGTTTCACGCCAACGACATCCTTATGAAATGCCCTTCTAAGTATACGGACGGGACGGTGCAAGCCAAAGAACAAGCCAGTATCTGACCCATGGAGTACACAGGCGAACAGTTGTTGATCGGCGAGATCGGCAACTTTTTCATTCTCATCGCTTTTGCCTTTGGCGGACTTTCCACGATTGCCTATTTCTTGGCCGAGCAGAACGAAGACACCTCTTGGAAAAAAATAGGTCGTTGGAGTTTTTGGGCGCATTCCTTAGGCGTAGTAGGCATGGTGGCTACGCTGTTCTTCATGATCTTCAACCAATACTTCGAATACCACTACATCTGGCAGCATAGTAGTTCTGACCTGCCACTTCGCTATATCTTTTCGTGCTTTTGGGAAGGAATTGAAGGAAGCTTCATGCTGTGGATGTTTTGGCATGTGATCATCTTGAATGTCCTCCTTCGATTCGTAGGAAAATGGGAAGCGTCGGTCATGGCTGTAGCCGTTTCGGTGCAGGTCTTCCTTACTTCCATGCTCCTCGGTGTTTTTCTTCTCGACTACAAGCTTGGAAGCAACCCGTTCACCGTTTTGACGCGACAGCATCCCGACTTCGTGAACTTGCCAATTTTTCAGATGCCCGACTATGTCGATCTGCTCGACGGCCGAGGACTGAATCCCCTACTACAGAATTACTGGATGACCATCCACCCTCCTACCCTGTTTCTGGGATTTTCACTTGTATTGGTGCCCTTCGCTTATGCGATTGCAGGACTTTGGAAAGGCATGTTTACCGAATGGGTAAAACCTGCCCTCCCCTGGACCTACCTCGGCATTGGCATCTTGGGAGTAGGTATTTTGATGGGGGGTGCGTGGGCGTATGAAGCCTTGAGCTTTGGCGGCTTTTGGGCATGGGATCCCGTAGAAAACGCCTCCCTTGTTCCATGGCTCATCTTAGTCGGAGCTGGACACTTGATGCTCATACAACGCAAGGAGAAAACGTCGGTGTTGACGCTTTTCATCATGACAGCCTTGTCCTTCTGTCTCATCCAATACAGCTCCTTTCTCACAAAAAGTGGCATTCTTGGCGAGAGCAGCGTACACTCCTTCACCGACTTGGGCATGACGGGGCAACTGGCGATTTCCCTCTTCTTTTATGTATTTCTATCCATCGGATTGATCATTTGGAGAAACAAGGATTTTCCCAAGAATAAGAAAGAAGACCACCTCTGGTCGCGTGAATTCTGGATGTTCATGGGTGCGCTTGTTTTGATGATCTCTGCATTTCAGATTGAGTTCAGCACTTCGTTTCCTGTAATCAATAAGCTCTTCGGCACAAACCTGGCTCCATCTTCCGAACGAATAGAATATTACAACAAGTGGCAATTGCCTCTAGCCGTGCTCATCTCTGCAATGGTTGCGTTCACACAATTCATGAAGTACAAGCGCACGGAACCCCGATTGCTTTTAAAGCAACTCAGCCTTTCCATCGGAGCCGCCTTGGCACTCACTGTTACCGCGGGAATGATCTTCACCATCACCAATCCACTCGTCCTACTGCTCATTTTCACCTCTTCATGGGCAATCGCCTCCAACCTGGATTACGTCATTCGCATCCTCAATGGCAAGTTCAGCAAAGCGGGTGCAAGCATTGCCCATGTTGGCTTTGGACTTATCATGCTCGGCGCTTTGATCAGCACGAGCCAAAGCGATGTGATTTCAGAAAACACCAGCTTGTATGACGTGAGCGTACTTGGAGAAGACTTCAACAACAATGAAAACATCCTCCTTATGAAGGATGACACGCTCATGATGGGCGACTACTTTGTCAGTTATCGTGGGAAAGAAACGGACGGTATTTTCATTCACTATGAAGTGGAGTACATGCAAGCAGACGCTTCGGGTCAGTTGGCCACAGCATTTACGCTCTACCCCTTTATTCAGCTCAATCCACGGATGGGAAATGTTGCCGAGCCTTATACCAAGCATTACGTTGACCAGGATGTTTACACCCATATCACCTACGCCGAATTAGAAGAGCGGAAAAAGGACATCAAAACATCCGAACACAGTATTGCACTTGGAGATACTATTTTCACCCAGAACAGTTTCATGGTCCTCGACTCGCTGGACAGAAAACCACAACTCAAGAACAAAGGACTGACGATCAATGACTTGGCATTAGGGGCGAGTTTCACCCTGTACGATGTACAGACGCAGGCACATGCGGTGGAGCCACTTTTCGTGATCCGAGACCGCCAATACTCGTTTTCAGTGCCGGACAGCGTGCCCGAAGCTGGAGTGACCATCCAATTCCAAGGCATTGACCCGACCACCGAAACCTTCTCCTTTAGCGTGGTGGAAAAGGATCCTCGTTACCGAGAGTTCATTGTGATGAAAGCGATTGTATTCCCCTGGATCAATGTACTTTGGCTCGGCATCATCGTAATGGGCATCGGTACCTTGCTGGCCGTTTTCCAGCGATTCAAGCGCTTATGAATCAAACTCCCCGCATAGCCATCCTCGGCATTGGGAATGTCGGTTGGAACTTAGGGTTTCGTCTGCACGAGATCGGTTACGCAGTGCCACAGCTTATCTCTGAAAGCCATTCCGCGAGCGACGAACTGGCTCGCACCTTGAATGCAGAAGTTGGAGATCATCCTGGAGAGTTATCGCCATTTGTAGACATTGCGATTCTCTGTGTTCCAGACGATGTCATAGAACGAACGGTGGCAATGATACCGGAACACGTGGCTGTGGTGCACACTTCTGGAAGCACCCCCCTCATCGAGGGAAGAGAGCGCAGCGGTGTTCTCTATCCATTTCAGACGTTCTCAAAACACGTCAGACCAGATTGGAAAGGAATACCTGTGTTCATTGAAAGCAATGATCCTTCCTTAGAAAAGGAACTCCTCGTGTTGGGTGACGCCCTCTCAGGAAATGCTTCTGTAAAAAATTCAGAACAACGCCGCATCATCCATTTGTCAGGTGTGTTTGGCGCCAATTTTGTCAACCACATTCTGTACATGGCAGAACGCGTGCTCAAAGCTGGGGACAGTGATTTTGAGGTGCTGCGCCCTCTGCTTCATGAGACGATTCGGAAGGCAATTGAATTAGGCCCAAAAGAAAGTCAAACAGGTCCAGCGCGCCGAGGGGACGACAAGCTCATTCAGCAGCACCTTGAGCTCTTGGCATCCGATGAAGGACTCTCTGATATTTACGCCATGTTGAGTAAAAGTATTTCGAAGACGTATCGACCATGAGTTACCTCGATCTTTTTCACCGCATCAAAGCCTTTGTTTTTGACGTTGACGGCGTCCTCACCGACGGTAGTGTAACCCTTCTTCCGGATGGCCAGCAGATGCGTCGGATGCATTCAAAGGATGGCTACGCACTGCAGATCGCTGTCAAAAAAGGCTACCGTGTTGCCATCATCACGGGGGGAAATAGTCTACCGGTGAAAGAGCGCTTGCAGGCGCTGGGGGTGACTGACGTTTACCTCAAAAGCAGCCATAAAGACGAGTCCATGGATGACTTCATCCACAGCTATGACCTTCAGCCGGATGAGGTGATGTACATGGGCGATGACATTCCAGACCTCGCTGCTATGATGATGATAGGTCTTCCCGCATGTCCCTCAGATGCTGCCACAGAGATCAAAGAACTCAGCAAATACATCTCCAAAAAACAGGGCGGCAAGGGGTGCGTTCGCGAGATTGTTGAATTGATCATGAAAACCCAAGGAACATGGTATGACCATGAGAAAAACAGTGATAACTTAGCAGAATTCACATGGTAAGCATATTCGCATATTTCCGACTGGTCAGGTTTCCAATCCTGGTACTCATCGCTCTAACGCAATACAGCATTCGCTGGTTCATCATAGAGCCAATGCTTGCCATCAATGATTATGAACTGTTGTTGAGTGATCGTCACTTCGGCTACCTCGTCCTCAGCACTGTCTTGATCGCGGCAGGTGGCTATTCGATCAACGACTACTTTGACGTGAAGGTGGACCGTATCAATAAGATCAAGAAAGTAATTGTGGACCGCTTCGTCAAGCGCCGCGTAGCGATGATGTTGCATTTGGTCTTGACTGGGCTCGGTTTTGTTACCGCCGCCTATCTCTCATGGGTCATTGGACTTTGGCAGTTGACCGCCTTGTACGTATTCGGCATCTTCACCCTTTGGTACTACTCTACAACCCTTCAGCATCAATTTCTCGCCGGAAATTTGGCCATTGCTCTTATGGCTGGTTTTGTCCCGCTGATCGTAGGATTGTTCGAGATTCCGCTCCAAAATGCAGCACACCCTGAAATGCTTGAGAAATTGGGGTATTCTATCTTCAACGTGCCTGCTTTTTGGATCCTCGGTTACAGCCTAGCTCTATTCCTTCTCACCCTGGGCAGGGAAATCACAAAAGACGTCATCGACTTTAGAGGAGACCGCATTTTTGGTTCGAAAACAATACCCATCCAGATCGGCGTAAAGGCCACAAAATCTGTGTTGATCACGGTGTACGCTGTTTTTGGAGGCGCACTGACATGGGCGTATATGCAATACCTGCACGTACACATGGGCATGACTACTGTGTTTGCCGTAATCACATTAATACTCATCGCACAGATCGCCCTCATATTCAAGGCGAGAACCAAAAAACACTTTTTGTATACGGTCCACCTGAACAATACGATCACCATGATCATCATTCTGAGTGCCTACCTCGTCAAACTCAGTATCGAATCCTATTTTTCTTAACGCATGGACATGCCCCTCGCAGGTCTTGACAACATCACTTTTGTCCTAGCCAGCAAATCTCCCAGAAGGAAGATGCTGTTTGAAGGATTAGGATTTCCTTTTGAGGTGCGCACGCACGAAGTGGACGAAGACTTTGACGAGGCACTGAAAGGAGGTGAAATACCCATATACCTAGCAGAAAAGAAAGCAGCTGCTTTTCAAGGAGATGTGGCTGACCGAGAATTGATCATCACCGCAGACACGATCGTATGGATCAATGAACGCGCATTGAACAAACCGGCAGATCGCGCCGAAGCGCGAGATATGCTCAAGGAGATCAGCGGCGCGACACACGCTGTATTCACGGGGGTGTGTTTAACCTCCGCTCAGCGGCAGCACAGCTTCGTAGAAGAAACAAAAGTGAGTTTCAATGCACTCACAGATCTTGAGATCGAATACTACCTAGACGCCTACGAACCTTTTGACAAGGCAGGAGCGTATGGGATACAAGAATTCATTGGGCTGATAGGTATTCAGCGCATCGATGGAGATTTTTATAACGTAGTCGGTTTTCCGATGCAGCGATTTTGGGCTGAATTGAAGTCCTTCCTCTGACCAAACGGATTCGTTAATATCGCGTTAAGGCACGAAAGGACAATGCCCATTCACATCTAGATTTGAACCTTCATGAGTAGGTCCACCATACGCATCATCATTGTACTGGCCACGGTTCTCTTTATCGGCCTGGTTTCTACCCAAATCTTTTGGGTCAAGAAGGCCCATGACATTACGCAACGTCAACTCGTGCACGAGATCGAACTGGCCTTGATCGATGTGGTCAAAGACATTCAACGGCACAGTGGCGACTCCACATTCCTTGTAGACCCTGTAAAACTTGTCTCGCCGCATTTTTTCAGGGTTCAGATCAATGAAGAACTTCAGCCTTTCTACCTGGAGTCCATGCTGAAGACAGAGTTCCTAAACCGCGAGTTGAACTTCCAATTCCAATACAGCATCTACAATTGCTTCAATGATTCTGTAGTCTTCACCCAGAGCGTCAGCAGCGATATGGATGAAATCCAGCCAAATGCCTCAGAAATACCACCTCCCATCGATTGGGAAGATGATGGACATTATTTTTCAGTGTATTTCCCCTCACTCAATGTCGAAGTGTTCAGCGAAATGCGTTTTTGGGTGGTCTCTTCCATAGTCCTTTTGGCTGTATTGGTATTCTTCACCTACGTCATTAGTATCATTCTTCGTCAAAAGCGTCTTTCGGAGATCAAAAATGATTTTATCAATAATATGACCCACGAGCTGAAGACACCGATTTCAACGATCTCCTTGTCCAGTGATGTACTCCTGCAAAAGGGCATTGAATCACAACCCGATCGCCTGAGGAACTATGCCCGCATTATTAAGAATGAAAACCAACGGCTCCAAACCCAGGTTGAGCGCGTCTTGCAAATCGCCAGACTTGACAAGGAGGAGATGGACCTGACAAAGCAGCAGGTCGATTTGCACGAACTGATCGATTTAGCCGTGCCGACCATTGAGATGAATTTCCAGGAAAAGGACATTGTCGTAAACACCATTCTCGGCGCTGAGAAAGCGACAATCTACGGAGATGAGATGCACATCACGAACATCTTATTCAACCTTTTAGACAATGCTGCAAAGTATGGCGGCGAGCGGCCTAGCATCCGGCTGGAGACCAAAAGCGATGAAAAGGGAGTTTATGTTTCTGTCACCGATGACGGACCAGGCATTTCGAAAGACCAGCAGAAGTTTATCTTCGAGAAGTTCTACCGCATACCAACTGGTAATGTGCACGATGTGAAGGGCTTTGGTCTAGGACTTCACTACGTCAGAACCATCACAGACGCACACGGTGGACGGATTAAATTACGGAGTAAGCCAAATGAAGGAAGCACCTTTGAGGTATTCCTACCGTTCGGAACGGAAGTTGTAAAGAATTAGCCATGACAAAAAAAGACCGCGCTCGGGTGCTCTTGGTGGAAGATGATCTCAACCTTGGGTTTGTGATCCAAGACCACTTAAAAAATGAAGGCTATCAAGCCGACCTCGAAAAAGACGGCTTTGCAGGATTTCAGAAATTCTACAGCCAAGCCTACGACCTCTGTATCCTTGATGTTATGCTTCCTAAAAAAGATGGCTTCACCTTGGCGGAAGACATTCGCAAGATTGACCAACAGGTGCCAATCCTATTTCTGACTGCCAAAAGCATGACCGAAGACAAGATCAGAGGGTTCAAACTAGGCGCCGATGATTACCTGACCAAACCTTTCAGCTTTGACGAACTCGACCTGCGCATCAAGGCAATCATGAAACGATCGAAACCAAGTGCGGAAGACCTATCTCAAGACCGAGACATATTTCCACTTGGACATTTTGAGTTTGACTATAAGAACCTTTCCTTAAAACATACGGATGAGCAGCGCACCTTAACGAAGAAAGAGGCTGAGTTGCTGCGTATGTTGTGCTTACACCAAGACCAAGTATTGACCCGTGAGATGGCGCTTACAGTGGTCTGGGGTAGCGACGATTATTTCTTAGGGAGGTCCATGGACGTATTCATCACCAAGCTGAGAAAGTACCTAAAGCTGGATGAGCGCATTAAAATCATGAACGTGCACGGAGTAGGATTTAAGTTGATCGTGGATGAGTGACGAAAGTCCATTTCTAGGCTTGCTCGATCAATTGAAGAAGGATGGCCCTTGGCCGAAGATTTACCTGTTCAAGTTCATCATTCCCAACGACAATCAAAAGCTAGCACTAACAGAAGGGATATTCGGACCCGAAGCCCAGGTGAGCATCAATGCAAGCCGCACCGGAAAATACTTGAGTGTATCTGCTAAGGAAGTAATGGTTTCACCTGAAGAGGTGGTAGAACGCTATGAGAAGGCAACCAAAATTGAAGGATTGATCTCCCTTTAGGCGGCCATTTCTGATGACTTCATGGCCTCTTTTATATCGACTCGCTCTTTTTCTAATCCGATGAACTCAATTCGGAAGTGCGTTCCGGGCTTCTCCAGTCTCTCCACCTTACCGTCGAGTTGAGATGTCAAGGTCATGACCAATTCCATACCTAGGGTATGAGCATTAACGAAGCTAAAATCGCTAGGCAATCCCACCCCATCGTCTCCTACTTCCAAAACGAACAACCCTTCATTATTCCTTTCAAGGGTCACGTTGATTGTACCTTCATCGGTGTCTGAAAACGCATGTTTCAGGGAGTTGGAGATAAGCTCATTCAATAGCAATCCAAGGGGAATCAAGGTGTCCAAGGTCAACGTCTCAATCTTGACGTCAATGTCCAAGTTGATGCTTTGGTTCAATCGATAACTTCTTAAGAGGTTTTGAGACAGTTCATTGATGTATTCCTTGATGTTGATGTTGCTCAAGTCATGCGCTTCGTACATTTTCTCATGGATCAATGCCATAGAAATGATCCGATTCTGGCATTCATCGAACAAGTCTAAGGCCTTTTGATCATCTGTATAGGAGCACTGAAGCCGAATCAAACTATTGATCACCTGAAGGTTGTTCTTTACCCTGTGGTGAATTTCCTTGAGCAACACTTCCTTTTCCTCTTTCTGCTTTTTGATGTTCTCGTTCTGCCGTTGGAGCAGCTCAAGGGCCTTCTTTCGTTCACGGTTGGTTCTTGCATAGAGTACAACAGAGATCAACGCCAGCACCAATCCAATAGTGAAGGAAATAATCAAGATGCGGTTTCGCCCTAGCTGTAAGTCTTGGATCTCATTCTCCCGCTTCAATATTTCGATCTCCTTAGATTTATTCTCGCTTTCAAACTTCGCCTCCAAGTTGGTCGCAATCTCATTGGTTTGCTCGCTGAACAGCGTGTCTTTTAACTCGGCATACCGATCCTTGTACGACAAAGCCTGTTTATAGTCGCCATTTCTGGTGTAAATCTCACTGATCTCATTGTAGGCATCTCTGAGTTCTTTCTTAGCGCCAATTTCAGAGGAAATCGCAATCACCTGTTCCATGTAATCCAATGCTCCATCTGTATTACCTGTCAAGGACTGCACCTTAGCGATGCCCTGAAGCGAACTCAGCATGCCTTTTTTATCTCCGAGCTCTTCTTGAATTTCCAAGGCCTTTCGCTGAAATTCCAAGGCCTGTTCTACTTCCTTCGTCTGGGCGTATACATCCCCAATGTTTGTGTAGGAGGCCGCTATTCCCCTCTGATTGCCTGCATCCTGCCTTCCATCTAAGGATTCAAAGTGATATTTGAGGGACTCATCGTACTTTCCTTGTTCGTAGGCAATGATTCCCATGTTGTTCATGATATCGGAAATCATGTCGCGCTTTTTCAATGGGCGGAGTAAATCCAACGCGCGGTTGTAGTAATCCTTCGCCTGAGGGTAATTGCCTTGCAGGTAGTACACCAGTCCAATGTTGTTATAGGATTTACCCACGCCCTCCTGATCATCCATGCTTTCGAGGATACGTATAGAACTGAGGTACTCCTCTATCGCCAGGGAATACTCCCCTTGTTGGGTATATACAGCGCCTTTATTATTGTGCGACCCGGCCATTCCTTTTCGGTCTCCGATCTCAGACATCAATTCCAATGAACGATCATGATAGCCAAGCGCAACGCTGTAGATGGCTTTGTAGTAATTAATGATCCCTAGGTTGTTGTAAGAAAGAGCAATACCCCGTTTGAAGTCCAATCGCTCAGAAAGGAAGAGCGCACGGTTTGAATACTTTTCTGCCCGATCGATGTCGCTGTTAAAAAACTCACGCGAGAGTTCATACAGCAAAAGCACCTTGTCCGTATCCTGCCTAGATGTTCTTAAAAGCTGAAACAGGCTATCAATCTTAGGTTGATCCTGCGCCAAACTCGTGGAAGCAATACTGGAGAAAAAAAGGACGGTAGCTATGAGGGGAAGTATTCGCACTATTCGGAAATGTACACTAAATGTAAACATTTGTGCTGCTGAATGAAAAATCAAACCCAACGCCTTGGCTTGCATAAAGGTCTTTATCTTCACACGACTCAACCACATGCTCCAGGCATTCAGAATATGGCTCCTTTTCTTTTTGATGGCATCCGCCGATGGAGTACATGCGCAAAACATTTCGCTGCAATTGATTCATGGATCTGCTGACCCCACTGTGGAAAAAGTGGATGTCTGGATGGATTCTATCCAGATCGCTGACAACCTTTCCTTTCGTTCCGCCACTGCGCTCACATCCTATCCCAGTGCTGGCCCGCTGCACTTGTTCGTGACCGATTCCAGTAGCGTAGACACACTCCTCGTTTATACGGACAGTCTTCCCGGAATCGAGCATCAGGTGCTCACGCTTTGCGGCCTGGTAGATTCTTTAGCCGGTTACGCTCATTTCGAAGAGCTGCAGCTCATCCAACTTACAACCGACTTAAGTGCAGCTCAAGGCAGCGGGAATACCGACTTGATCTTCGTTCAAGCTGCAACGGATCTTGAAAGTGCAACGCTTAGCGAAATACGTGAAGAACTGGGTGAGTTGTTCGAAGACCTCTCCTTTGGGCTATACAGCGATCGCATTGAACTTTACACATCGCGCTTTCGGTTCAGCACTTCCACATCTGGAAAAGTCCTCTCGCAAGTGGAAGCGGACCTGCTGGGAGCTGGTCTAGAAGACAGCGTGGTCATGGTCCTGATCAGCGGATTTCGATCTCCAGAAAACAACCTAGACGGACCTGCGCTTAGCCTACAATTGGTCCAGCAAAACGGAAATATTATTCCGCTTCCAGTGAGTGCAGGGCAAGTGCAATTCATCCACAACGCTTCAGACCCAAACCTATCCGCGCTGGACGTCTATTTTAAGGATGAACGCATCCTCAATGACCTTTCATTCCGGGCAGCCTCTGGTTACTTGTCTTTGCCTTCAGGGATTTCGGTTCTGATTGCAATCACAAGGGATTCGGCCACAGGCATTCAGGACCCACTCATTTCAGACAGTATCATTCTGGACGCTGAGCAGAGTTATGTCTGCCTGCTAGTGGGATTGGTCAGCGGCAATCTCAATCCATTTGAGCCGTTGGAAATGCATCTGAAACCATCGCGCCGTGAAGCACTCAATCCTGGCCAGACGGATGTGCTTTTTCACCAAGGTGGACAAGGCCTGACTTCAGCATCCATTTATGAGAGCAGCATCCTGAACACCTACCTGGTCAACAACCGTCCTTTTGGGGCATTCGCTGCCTACCGCAGCCTACCCTACTCCGACTTCGTGATAGATCTGATTGACGACATGGATGGCTCCATTGTCTCTACTTACGACTTCAATTTGACCCAATTCGATTTCGAAGGTGAGGCCATCACGATGGTCACTTCTGGATGGAAGGACACGAACGCAGCTACAGGCCTTGCTCCTCTTGGGCTATGGATGGCAACGTCCTTTTCTGGTAAGCTGATCGAGCTTCCTTTGCGTGTTGGTGTAGATGAAACAGGCAAGGATCAGGTAAGGATCTTCCCTAATCCAGCGACAACCACCCTTCACCTCCGAGCTCCAGAATCCGTTGGTGACGTAGTGATACACGGAGCTTCAGGACAAGTGGTCTTTGAAGCATCGTTTCGTTCAACATTCGCGCACATCGACCTCAGCGGATTCGCCAGTGGAATCTACCTGGTAGATATCCGTGACGGAAGCCGTATTCACAGACAGCGCTTCGTCATTCAGTAATCAACGTTTGTTAAGGTTGGAACGTTAGAAATTTCCTTACCCTCCCTTCTTCTCTGCTGCTTTTCACCCTAGACTTGATCCATGTTTTCCGCAAGCATAAATAGGTGGCTATGGTTGATGCCATTGGTCGTGCTCTTGACCACCGCTTCGTGCAGTTCCAGCAAGCGAAGCAAGCGTTCAACGTCTGAACGCACCACAAGTGTCACTCAAAAAAGTGCTACCTCACTCAAGGCATTTGTTCAAGAGTGGGAAGGCGTTCCATACAGATATGGCGGAACTTCAAAGTCAGGCGTAGACTGTTCAGGATTTGTGGGGGTTCTCTACCAAGAGGTCTATCAAAAAGACCTTTCAAGGACGACCCAGGAACTTGCAAGTACGAGCAAAGCGGTAGGTAAATCTGCGCTCAAGGAAGGCGATCTGGTTTTCTTTGATATGCAAGGAAAGAAGAAATCTCATGTTGGCGTCTACCTCAACGATGGCTCCTTTGTTCACGCTTCATCGAGTAAAGGGGTGATCGTATCGAACCTCAACACCCCCTACTATCAAGACGCTTTTGCAAGTGGTGCTCGTCCTTGAGTCGACTTCCACTCATCCACCCATTTGACCTTCTGCTCATTAATCCCGCATGCTTACTGATTCTGCCCGCGGCGCATGGTTGTGAATGTTACATTTGGGCCTTTTAAACTAGGCAGGTATGCTACGCTGGATACAGTCAATCATTTTTCTTCTTTTCAGCCTTGGGCTTTTCGCTCAATCAGGCACGATTCGGGGTTTTGTTTACGACAAAGATTCCGGTGAGCCTCTGATCTTTATCAACGTATTTCTGAAAGGCACCCAGATTGGTGGATCAACCGATGTCAACGGTTACTATTCGATCACCAAAATTCCACCCGGTGATTACACCCTTACGATTCAGGCCATGGGCTACGGAACGGTTGAAGAAGCAGTGAGCATCAAAAACGGACAAATCCTAAATAGGAAACTGTACACAGCCTCTCAAGCTAAGACCCTCGCCACATTCGAGGTTTCAGCCGACAAAATCGAAGCGCAGAACGAGGTGAAAATGTCCGTTCAAAAGATTACCCCGAAGGAAATTGACAAGCTGCCGAGTATTGGCGGAGAACCAGATATCGCGCAGTACATGCAAGTACTTCCAGGGGTTGTATTTACAGGGGATCAAGGTGGACAACTGTACATACGCGGAGGATCTCCCGTTCAAAATAAGGTGATGATGGATGGAATGATCGTCTACAACCCCTTTCACTCCATCGGACTGTTTTCGGTCTTCGACACAGACATCATTCGCAATGCGGATATCTACACCGGAGGTTACGGCGCAGAATACGGCGGACGTATCTCTTCCATTATGGACATTACGACCAAGGACGGAAACCAGAACGAGTTTCAAGGAAATGCAAGCCTAACTACGTTTGGTGCCAAGCTCAACGCCGAGATTCCGTTATTGAAGCCAAATAAAGTCGGTGGGTCAAGCATCTCATCTATCCTATCGGCCAAGCACAGTTATCTCGACCAGAGTTCTAAGGTGGTATACAACTACATCGA
This sequence comes from uncultured Flavobacteriales bacterium, assembly GCA_943788725.1. Classification (GTDB taxonomy): domain Bacteria; phylum Bacteroidota; class Bacteroidia; order Flavobacteriales_G; family Salibacteraceae; genus SHAN690. Next base: position 51,747 of record CALSRJ010000002.1, read on the forward strand.
CTCCAACGGCTTGCCATTCAGTTTTACCGACCTGTACGGAAAACTAACCTTTAGCGGAGAGAATGGAAGCAAGGCAAACATCTTTGGTCTCTATTACGACGACCACGTCAGCTACCAAGCCATTTCTGATTTGAATTGGAAGAACTACGGTGCCGGTGGAAACTTCATTCTTATTCCCTCTGGAAGCCCCGTGCTCATCCAGGGTAATCTTGCGTATTCAAGCTATCAAATCACGCTCAAGGAAGCCAATCTTCAAGACCGTACAAGTGCGATCAACGGATTCAACGGAGGCTTGAATTTCACTTACTTCATGGGAGATGACGAAATCAAGTACGGACTTGAGATCGTTGGATTCACCACAGACTATTATGTCACAAACCCCGCAAACCGAGTCATTCAGCAGCAAGAGAGCACGACTGAATTGGCAGGATTTGTACGCTATAAGAAGAAATTCGGAAAGCTCGTGATCGATCCGAGTTTACGCCTTCATTACTATGCATCGCTTGGCACTCCATCACTTGAGCCCCGCATCGGTGCCAAAATCAATGTGACGGATAACTTACGCTTCAAGGCAGCTGCCGGCATGTACAGCCAAAACCTCATCGCCGCAAACAGTGACCGTGACGTTGTAAACCTCTTCAACGGATTTCTTTCAGGTCCTAGCAACTTGCAAGACGAGTTGGTCAACGCAGACCGTACTACGAAGGAAATCACCCATTCTCTGCAGAAGGCCAATCACTTCATCATCGGAACCGAGATCGATTTCACTCGAAGGATCAATGTAAATATTGAAGCGTATTACAAGAAATTCACGCAAGTGACCAACCTCAACCGCAACAAGATTTTTGACGAAAGTGCTTCGGATCAACCGGACATTTTGAAAAAGGACTTCCTTGTGGAAACGGGTGATGCATACGGATGCGACATTGTCATCAACTACGACCTGACGGACGCCAACCTGTATGCAGTATACTCGATCGGAAAGGTAACGCGATGGGATGGCGTTCAAACCTATGCCCCAGTCTTTGACCGTAGGCACAATGTCAACTTGGTAGGATCTTACAAATTCGGCCCTTCACGGCTGTGGGAATTTGACGTGAGATGGAACATGGGATCTGGATTCCCATTTACACAGACGCTCGGCTTCTATGAGCAGTACACCTTCCAAGACGGTACAGATAGCGACGTTGTTACCTCCAATGGAGACATTGGCATCGTTTACGACGACTTGAACGGTGGACGGCTTCCCTTTTACCATCGATTAGACGTTACCGTGAAGCGTGAGTTCGTTTTGAGTGTCAACTCTACAATGGAAGCAAACGTTGGCATTACCAACGCTTACAACCGACAGAACATCTTCTATTTTGACCGTGTCAATTACGAGCGTGTCAATCAACTGCCGTTTATGCCATCAGCTGGTGTAAACGTCAATTTCTGATATTTGCCATTGGTTGATATTTTTTGAAACTTTTCACTCGCTACCCTAGGATGAATTCTACCTTTGTTTCCCGTATTGATAAAAACAAATACGGGTGTCAACAAAGTACATATTCGTCACAGGAGGCGTGACCTCCTCCCTTGGAAAAGGGATCATCTCTGCCTCTTTAGCAAAACTCCTTCAGGCCCGCGGTTATTCGGTGACGATTCAGAAATTGGATCCGTACATCAATGTTGACCCCGGCACCCTCAACCCTTATGAACACGGTGAATGCTACGTCACAGACGACGGTGCAGAGACCGACCTGGACCTCGGACACTACGAGCGATTCCTGAACGTTCCGACCTCACAGGCGAATAACGTGACTACGGGTCGGATCTACCAAACCGTCATTGATAAGGAACGCCGTGGGGATTACCTTGGCAAGACGGTGCAGATCATTCCGCACATCACGGATGAAATCAAGAACCGGGTTACGAAGCTTGGCAACACGGGGCAATACGAAATAGTGATCACGGAAATTGGCGGCACCGTTGGAGACATCGAATCCCTACCCTACATCGAGGCAGTGCGTCAGTTTCGATACGAACACGGATATGACAACGTCATGGTCATTCATCTTACGTTGATCCCTTATCTAGCAGCGGCAGGAGAATTAAAGACCAAGCCAACCCAACATTCCGTCAAGACGCTTCAATCACAGGGTATTCAACCAGATGTACTGGTCTGCCGAACCGAATATCCACTTACGGTGGAACAGAAGAAAAAGATCGCCTTGTTCTGCAACTTGAGCGATAGTTCGGTCATAGAATCGATGGATGCGGAGACGATTTATGACGTGCCGATCCTCATGAAGAAGGAGGCGCTTGACAAAGTGGTACTTGAACGCTTGAAACTTCAACTCCGCGATGAGCCGACCTTAGACAATTGGAAGCATTTCCTCGAAGTCTTCAAAAACCCGAAGCGCACGGTAAGAATAGGATTGATTGGCAAGTATGTTGAATTGCAAGATGCTTACAAATCAATCCAAGAAGGGCTGGTGCATGCGGGCGTCAGCAATGAATGTTCTGTAGACGTTGTTTCTGTACACTCTGAAGACCTTTCTGATGAGAACGTAGCTTCTGAATTATCCGGAATGCAAGGGATCATCGTTGCTCCAGGATTTGGTCAACGCGGTCTTGAAGGGAAAATCACGGCGATAAAGTACGCCCGCGAGAACGGTATCCCCTTCTTTGGAATTTGCCTGGGAATGCAGTGCTCCGTGATTGAATTCGCACGCAACGTACTCCATCTCGAAGGAGCAAACAGTACTGAAATGGATGAGCAGTCTCCAAATCCGGTCATCGACATCATGGAAGAACAGAAGGCCATCACCAACATGGGAGGAACCATGCGATTGGGGGCGTATACCTGCGATGTACTAGAGGATTCTCTCGCACATCAGATCTACGGACGACGCGAAATTTCCGAGCGTCACCGTCACCGCTTTGAATTCAACAACCGATTCCTCGAACAATTCGAAGCTGCAGGCATGAAGGCTTCGGGAAAGAATCCAGAAAGTGGCTTGGTTGAGATCGTTGAGATACCGTCGCATCCTTTCTTCGTCGGTGTCCAATTCCACCCCGAGTACAAAAGCACCGTTGCCAATCCTCATCCCATGTTCGTCCACTTTATCAAAGCTGCGATTACGGAAAAGGAACCCGTTTCGGCAACCTAATTTTCGCGAATGCTAGAAGCGCTCATATCCATCGATCAAGTCCTGACACTTGGAATCAATGAAGCGCATTCTGCCTCAGCAGACTCGCTGATGACACTCATCAGCGAGAAACGAACGTGGATACCCCTCTACCTGGGATTAATCCTGTTGATCAACAAAATCTTCGGATGGAAAAGGGCCTTACTCATCGTCGGCTTCGTCGCCCTGAATGTGGCCCTGACCGATCAAATTTCTGTATTCTTCAAAGAGAGTTTTTTACGCCTAAGGCCATGTCATGATCCGGCGATCGTTGACCTCTTGCACCTTCCGGATGGCTGTGGTGGTAAATATGGCTTCGTATCTTCCCACGCTGCGAACACTATGGGCTTGGCCGTCATCCTCGCCCTCATTCTTCAGAACCGATGGATCACGATTTCTATGCTTGCCTTTGCCATTGTCAATGGCTATTCAAGGATCTACTTGGGGAAGCATTTCTTCTTTGATGTACTCGGAGGTTTTGTACTCGGAGCATTGATCGCCTATGGCGTCTACCGACTTCTCCTGATCACCATCAAACGTTTCCATATTCCATGAACTGGATTGGAGCCATAGCAGTGTTTATTGGTGGCGGCCTTGGCAGCGTGTTAAGGTATGGCATCAGCGCCATTTTCCAGAACTATGACGTCCAGACCATGGTGTGGTCCACCCTCACATCAAACGTCTTAGCGTCGGCGTTGCTAGGATGGGTTGTATTCAAACTCGCACCCCAATCTTTCTCTCCCCTCTACTTTTTCCTTGCGATTGGATTTTGCGGCGGCTTCAGTACCTTCTCGACGTTCAGTTTGGAGACCATGCACTTGATCAAGGGTGGACAAATCGGCCTTGCCATCTTCAACGTGTTGGCCAGTGTATTCATCTGCATCGTTCTATTATTATTCCTCTCAAAGCTTCTGAAATGAAAAAGCTATGCTTCACCTCGCTTTTGGCTATCATGGCATGTTTGGCCATTGCACAAGACCAACCTAAACTGATTGTAGGCGTAGTGGTCGATCAAATGCGTCAAGACTACCTCTACCGGTACTGGGACAAATTTGGCGACGAAGGGTTCAAGCGCCTGATCAACGAAGGACATCTCTGCAAAAACGCGCATTTCAATTTCATACCGACGCACACCGGTCCTGGGCACGCAACCGTGTACTCCGGAGCCCAGCCTAAAAATCATGGCATCATTGCAAACAACTGGTACGAGAGGGCTTCCGGCGATATGGTCAATTGTGTCTCAGACCCCGACCAATCATCTGTAGGCTCTGAAGGGGACCAAGGAAAAATCAGCCCGCACCGTATGCTTGCTCCTACCCTCGGGGATGCGATTCGCATTTCAAACCAATTCAAAGGCAAATCGATTGGCATTTCTCTCAAAGACCGCTCTGCCGTTTTACCCATCGGTCATTCAGGTACTGCTGCCTATTTCATCGACCATGAAAACGGAAATTTCATTTCAAGCAGCTATTACATGGACGAATTACCCAAATGGATGAAGACTTTCAACAAGCAGAAGCACGCTGATCGACTGAGTAGAGATGGCTGGGAGCCTATGCTGGCGATAGAGCGCTATACGGAAAGCACGGCAGATGATACGCCCTATGAAAGAGTCCTGACGGCGGAGGGTCGACCTGTATTTCCCTATGACCTTCCGGAGTTGAACAAAGAGAAAGGCTACTACGCTTTCGGCACTTCCCCTTTTGGAAACACGATCTTGAGGCTGCTAGCAGAACAAGCCATCATCAATGAAGACCTGGGCCAAGACGCATTCACGGACCTCTTGTCCATCTCTTTCTCATCACCCGACTTAGCAGGGCACGTATTTGGCCCCCAGAGCATTGAGGTAGAAGACGTCTACTTGCGCTTGGATGAAGAAATCGCGCGCCTTTTGACATCGTTGGACGAGCGCGTTGGCAAGGGAGAATACCTTCTTTTCCTCACCGCCGATCATGCGGCGGCTCCTGTGCATTCGTATATGAAAGACAACAAGATTCCCGCCGAGTATTTTGATGCAAAGGCATTTCAGGAAGGCATGATCGCCCATTTGAATGAAGCGCTTGGTGAAGCGGAATGGGTACTAAATTATTCGAACCAGCAGGTTTTTTTGAATCAAGACCTCATGCGTTCGCGGAAGATGGAAGCAAAAAAAGTGATGGAAGAGGTTGAGCGATATGCACTTTCTTTCAGAGGCGTAGCGGGCGTGTTAAGCACAAAACAGCTCCAGCACCCATTGCCCGATGATCAATTTTCCACGGCTGCAAAGAATGGATGGAACCAATTGCGTTCAGGTGACATCGTCATTCAATACTTGCCTGGATGGATGCAACACGACGGCCAAGGCACTTCGCATGGGTCATCGTACAACTACGATTCGCACGTGCCGATCATTTTCTTTGGAAAAGGAATTGCCCATGGTGTGACCCTAGACCCCGTAGATGTAACTCAAATTGCGCCTACTGTTAGCGTCGCCGCTTCCATCGCCTTTCCAATGATGTCTGATCGTGAGGTGATTTCCGGAGCTCTTAAACACTGATGCCGCTTATTTCATCCCTTTGATGGCAGAAATTGTCTGATCAATCATGGCCTCGTTCACGTCTAAATGCGTGACAAAACGCAGTTTACCTGCACCAAACCCCATGGCCAATATCCCTGCATTTTTAAGTGCCGCCAACCGAGCATGCTGATCTTCGCCCGCTGATAGTTCCACCACAATGATGTTGGTTTCAACCGGAACGACGTGCCTCACCCAATCCGTTTCCGACAATGCCGAGGCTAGTCTTTTCGCATTTGCATGGTCCTCTTTCAGACGGTCGATGTGATGATCCAAAGCGTAGATTCCAGCTCCGGCCAATATTCCGGCTTGCCGCATGCCTCCTCCAAACACCTTCCGTACACGATGCGCTTGGCGAATGAAATCCTTGCTTCCAAGCAGCAATGACCCAACTGGGCATCCAAGGCCTTTGCTGAGGCAAATGGATATCGAATCAAACATGCTTCCGACGTGCTCGGTGCTTTGGTTTGTTTCTACCAGGGCATTGAAAAGGCGTGCGCCGTCCATGTGAAAACCCAGTCCGTGCTCCTTGCATGTTCGCGAAATACGCTCGATCTCCGCATCATCCCAAATGACACCTCCACCCTTGTTGCTAGTATTTTCAACACTGACCAGTCGCGTCACTGGAAAATGTGAGTCATCAGGAAGAATCGAGTCGATCACCATTTGATGCGTGAAACGACCTTTATCTCCATCCAACAAACGAACGGAGCACCCCGAGTTAGAGGCTATACCACCGCCTTCATAATTGTAGATGTGAGAGAGTTTATCGCACACCACTTCATCCCCCGGATTCGTGTGCACTTTTATGGCAATCTGGTTGGTCATGGTTCCGGAGGGGGCAAACAATGCGGCTTCCATTCCGAACATTTCTGCCGTTTTCGCCTCCAATGCATTCACTGTGGGATCATCTTGGAATACGTCATCTCCCACTGGGGAAGCCATCATTGCTTTCAGCATCCCTGCTGTGGGTCGGGTCACTGTGTCACTTCTGTAATCTATCATGTACTCATCTTTTTCGCGATCAACAGTCCATCTCTCACCGGAAGCAAGACTTGCTCCAGGCGATCATCGCGTTGCACCTGTTCGGCATAGGCGAATAATGCCTTTGTATCGGGATCCATTTCTTCTAGCGGCAGGGTCACTTTTCCACTCCAGAGGACATTGTCGGCGATGATGTAGCCTCCGACATTGACCTTGTCAAAACACTTTATCAAGTAATTGGGATAATTGACCTTATCTGCGTCCATGAAGACAATGTCATACATGTCATCGAGCCCGTCGATCACATCCAAGGCATTGCCAATGTGCAGCTTTATTTTTTCCTTGTAGGCGCTTCGATCGAAAAATCCCTGGATTTTAGGTTCGAGTTCATCGTCCAGTTCTATGGTATCCACACGACCTCCGTCTGAAACACCTTCGGCCCAACACAGCGCAGAATAACCAGTATAAGTCCCAATTTCCAGTACCCTGTCAGGGTTGATCATCTTACTCAACATCGCGATCACGCGTCCTTGCAGATGGCCAGCCAACATCCGTGGTTGTAGCACATTTGTGTGCGTGAAGCGATTCAGTTCGTGCAGTAAAGGCGGCTCCTGTGTTGTAAAACGCTCGGCATACGCCTCAATATCCTCTGGTAAAAAATCCATGTTTTAGTGGTTCAGTTGAAGTTAACGGAGACAATCATCTCTTCTGCCTGCTCTAATCATTTGCGCGTTTGTTGGGAATATAACTTAGGTAGGAGATCTGGTCGTTATGAAAACTTGCTTGGGCAAGGTCTTGTACCTCTTTGGCCTCGATGGTTTCGATATCCTCAACAATCTCTTCGAACAGGTCAACCCGGTCAAAATTGAGCAGGGTCTTTCCAAGGGACAACATAAAATTGACTCGATTTTCTTGGGCAAGGGCAATCTGTCCGAGCAACTGAACCTTTGCACTCTTCAGCGTTCTATCTGTTAGTTTCACATCCATCAGCAGATTCAATTCCTTTTGAATCAGACGAGTAACGCGTTTCTGATACCTTCGATCGGTTCCGAAGTACACCTGGAAGATACCGCAATCTGAATAAGGCGTGTAGTTCGATTCGATGTAATAACAGTACCCGTATTTCTCGCGGATGTTCAGGTTTAGTCTACTGTTGAGGGCAGGGCCCCCCAGCACATTGTTCATCAACACCATCGCCCTCCTCTTATCATCCTGAAGTCCGATGGTTTGGCATCCAAGCATTGCGTGCACCTGATGCACCGTGGTTGATTTGATTCCATCAAAGTGATCAGAGAAAGGCGTCTTACGAGCGTGTTGATCAGACCGATTTACAGGAATAGGCTCTAAGACTTTCTTGCAAAACGCCTCCACTTTCTTAAAACTGACGTTTCCAACACAAGCAAAAACGATCTGGTCTGTAGCGTAATTGCGTTGGATGAATTCGAGAATATCCTTCCGATCGAAGCCTTTCACAAGTTCCTCACTTCCTAGGATCGATCTTCCGAGTGCATGGCTTGGGAAGAGTTTTTCCTCAAACTCGTCCATGAGCATTTCGTCAGGATTATCGCGGTATGAGTTGATTTCGTCCACGATGACGCTCTTTTCCTTTTCAATCTCCTTCTCGGGAAAAACGGAGGAAAAGGTAATGTCTACCAATAATTCAGCGGCCCGATCGAAGTGCTCCTTTAAGGCGCTCGCGTAGATGCACGTCTCCTCCTTGGTGGTGTAGGCATTGATCTCCCCACCCACCGAATCGAGTCGGGTTAGGATGTGGAATGCCTTACGCCTCGAAGTTCCCTTAAACAAGCAGTGCTCAATCAGGTGGGCAAGCCCACTTTCCTTGTCAGACTCGTCTCGCGAACCTGCATTGATGATAAAGCCACAGTGTACAGTAAGAATGTTACGGTCCTCGACATGGACAATACGCAGCCCATTATCGAGTCGAATGATGTCAAATTCCATTAAGAATCCAAAGTTAGTAAACCCTGATAGGGTAGCTTCAGTCGCCCTGTCTAATTGATACATTTGAGCTATTATCAACGCATTCTCTCCATGCACCTGGGACAATTGAAACACGTTTTGGCCATATTTCTTATTACCGTAGCAACGGTAGGAGTGGCACAGGACAACATGTCAGCAGTCTTCAAGCGCAGCCTCTACGATGCAGACAAGCTCTTCGAGGATGAAAATTATCTCCGAGCTTTAGCCGTCTATGACAGCCTGTGGGATCTTCGACCAAACGACATCTACCTCCAATACAAGACTGGAATTTGCTACATCTACAAGAGTACCGGTCGGGATAAGGCTTATGACATCTTAAAGGAAATCGTTGGCGTGGAAGGTTATAAAGACGTCATGTTCTACTTGGCTCGATCCAAGCATTTGAACTATCAATTCGAAGACGCGATTGACCTTTACAACGAGTACATGCAGAAGGAACGTCCGAGCGGAAACCAGCGAATCTTGACCTTACACTACCTTGAAAATTGTAGAAATGGCATCGAGTTGATGAAGCGTCGATTGGCTTTGAGTCTTGAAATCCTTACTCCTCCTAGCAACAATGCTAATTCGCAGTACAGTCCGGTAATCAGTCCTGACGGAAAACGTCTTTACTACGCGAATCGAGGACCTGCCAGTAAGGGGCAAATGCTGGATGAAAAATCAAAAAAGTCCGAGACAGGAACATACTACGAAGATGTTTTTGTGGCGACCCGGGAGAACGCAGACGAAGGAACTCCCTTCCAAGAAGGAAGAAACCTGAGCGACAATGTCAACCAAGCTGACCGCCATGAAGCTCCTCTCAGTGTCTCTTATGACAATCAGATGCTCTTTGTCTACCTCAGTGGAAACAAAGAAGGCGAGGACATCTACGTCAGCTACAACCAGAACGATACGGGCTGGTCGGCTCCTACCAAGCCTAAAGGACTGAACACGCCACAATGGGAAGGACATGCGTCCCTCGCTCCGGATGGAAAAACCATTTACTTCTCTACAGACAGGCCCGGCGGTTATGGCGGTCGCGACATCTATTCTGCGACGATGCAAGAAGACAGCAGCTTTACCAACGTCAAGAATCTCGGCCCCAAAGTGAATACACCCTTCAACGAGGATGCGCCTTTCATTTACGCGAACGGAAGCTCGTTGTACTTCTCATCGGAAGCACATGGTTCCATGGGAGGGTATGACATTTTCTACATCAAGTACGACAGCGTGAAAAATGATTGGCAAGAGCCCGTGAATATGGGTTACCCGATCAACACGACCGACGATGATCGCTACTATTACATCTCTCCTAGCGGCGACTGGGGATATTTCAGTTCTGCCCGTGCAAGTGGCGAGAACCTGCACGACATCTACCAGATTGCACCGGGCACGTTCGAGCGCTTGAACGCGTTGGTATTGTTGGCAGCCACTGTATACATAGACGAGGTACCAAGCTCAGCCTTGGCGAAGATCATGGACGATAAAACAGGGGACGTATTGGCCACCTTGATCGCAGATAGCACCTCTGGTGAGTTCGTTTATTCGCTCCTTCCTGGAAGAAGCTATAAAGTCAGTCTTTTAGCCGATGGCTTCCCTCCGAAGGTTGAATACGTTGAGGTGCCACCGTTGACCGAGGGTGTGAGCCGGATCGAGCACCGCTTTGACTTCTATTCCAAAGGGTTCTTGGCCTCACGTGATTCGTTTAGCCTTCAGTCTCAAATCGACAGTTTGATCCGATTGGGAGAGGCGAATGATGGTGTGTGCATCGTAGAGAAAGAGCGCGAAGAGCTCACCGAAGCTGAAATTGCTGCTGGATGCCATTTCAGATTGCAGGTAGGCGCCTATCGCAATCCTGGCAAATTCAAGTATGAATTCCTTCGCTCACTGGGCGACGTGGAGATCAAAGGCTACTCAGATGGCATCACGCGTTATTTGATGGGCCAAAAATTCACCAAAAGATCGGAAGCTGAAAAACTACGTCAACAATGTATAATGGCGGGTCAATGGGATGCCTGGGTCACCGTAAGGCGTTGATCACAAACTAGAACATAAAAAAGGCCCGCAATTGATGCGGGCCTTTTCTTTTTAAGCTGAATCAGCTTAGAAGCTATATCGGTTGAGGTCGATGAGCTTTTGCGCTACATCTCTTCTCATATCCTTCACATTTTTCGGTGAGGCCTTCGTAAATCGCTTCACCCCCATGAGCATCATACGAAGCTCATCCCCTTCAGCAAAGCTCATCAAGGCCTCTTTTCCATTTCTGTGAACACGGTCTGCTGCGTCATGCACGAAAATCGTCGCCATCTTTTTGTAGACTTGATTTGATTCTTCGCCCATTTGATTGATGCGCTTATGTACGCGCAACACCAATGACTCTGCTACGTAAGCGTCAATAGCCATATCTGCGATGTTCATGAGGATTTCCTGTTCTTTGGAAAGCTCCATCAGCAGTTTCTGTGCTGCTGAACCGGCTACCATCAAGATGGATTTCTTGAAGCCATCGATCAGTTTGTATTCCTCTTCAAACAACTCGCCCGATGGATCTGAGAAGTCGGGGATTCCGAGCAATTCATCTTGCACAGACTTTGCAGCACCCATGAGGTCTAGCTCGCCCTTCATCGCTTTCTTCAGGATCATGTCGACGGTAAGGAGCCGGTTGATCTCATTGGTTCCTTCGAAGATTCGATTGATCCGACTATCACGGTAGGCTTTCTCAACGCGTGTTTCTGCTGAGTACCCCATTCCGCCATGGATCTGGACGCCTTCATCGGTCACGTAATCGAGCACCTCTGAGCCGTATACTTTCATCATAGCGCATTCTGCTGCATATTCTTCGATGCCTTTTAGGGTTGCCTTGCCTTTCTCCATGCCCTCAGCGGCACACCCGTCAATGCGGTCTTGAATGTTCTGAGAGATTCGGTACACGGAGCTTTCTAAAGCAAAAGTCCGAATCGCCATCTCGCCGAGCTTGTATCGAATGGCTCCATACTTTGAAATGGGTCTACCGAATTGATTGCGCTCATTGGCGTATACCACACTTGCAGTAACTACATCCTTGGCTGCACCTAGGGTGGCTGCGGCAAGCTTGATCCTCCCGACGTTCAAAATGTTCAAGGCGATCTTGAATCCATTTTCACGGTCGCTGAGTTGTGCATCCGTCGGCACTTTCACATCATTGAAAAAGACCTGTCGGGTAGAAGATCCTTTGATCCCCATTTTCTTTTCTTCTGGGTTCAAGGTGAGGCCTTTCGATCCTTTCTTGACGATGAAGGCGCTCAAGGTTTCGTCGTCATCGATCTTTGCGAAAACAGTGAATATATCCGCGAAACCGCCGTTGGTGATCCACATTTTCTGACCATTGATATTCCATTGATCGCCTTCGAGAACGGCCTTGGTCTTGCCTGAATTTGCGTCCGACCCTGCGCTGGGCTCCGTGAGGCAATAACATCCAAGCCATTCTCCCGTACCCAGTTTGGGAATGAACTCTTGCTTCTGCTCATCAGTGCCGTAGTATAGAATTGGCAAGGTGCCGATACCCGTGTGTGCAGAGATAGCAACGCTGAAGGAGTGTCCACCACCTACCGCTTCTGCTGCGAGCATAGAAGCTTTGAAGTCCATGCCCATTCCTCCGTATTGTTCAGGGATTGAAATGGCAAGAATCCCCAACTCTCCAGCCTTTTTCAGCAGGCTCGGCATGAGTTCTGGATCTTCCATGGAATCGATCTTATCGATGACCGGAATCACCTCTTGCGCGAGAAAATCTCGACACGTCTGTGCGATCATTCTCTCCTCTTCGCTCCATTCCTCAGGAATGAAAATATCTTCTGGTTTCGTTTTGCGAATTAAGAATTCGCCGCCTTTGATTGCATTCATAATCTTTTCAATTCAATGTTGTTATAGCATTTCGATGACTCCTGCCGCTCCTTGTCCGGTGCCTACGCACATAGTGACCAAGCCGTACTTCTGATCACGTCTCTTCAATTCGTTCAGGATTTGAACCGTGAGCTTGGCTCCGGTGCAACCCAGCGGGTGTCCGATTGAGATCGCCCCTCCGTTCACATTGACGATATCCGGATTGAGTCCTGTTTCGCGGATGACAGCAATGGACTGGGAAGCAAAGGCTTCATTGAGTTCTACCAAATGGAGATCTTCTTGTTTCAAGCCTGCCAATTTCAAGGCCTTCGGAATTGCCTCCACGGGTCCAATTCCCATGATGCGAGGAGGAACTCCCGCCACGGCATAAGAGCGAAGGCGTGCTATGGGTTCAACCCCCAGCTCTTTGAGCATTTTCTCAGACACCACCATAACAAAGGCGGCCCCATCGCTCGTCTGTGAAGCGTTTCCGGCTGTTACTGACCCCTTGGCGTCAAAGACAGGTCGGAGACGCGCTAAGGCCTCCATATTGGTATTTGCACGCGGGCCTTCGTCCGTATCAAACACGTACTTCCGCGACTGCTTCTTATCATCCTTGACAAAAACTTCTTCTACCTCGATTGGCACGATTTCATCCTTGAAAGCACCGCGTTTGATGGCATCCAAGGCTTTCATGTGAGAATAGTAGCCAAACTGGTCTTGATCTTCCCTAGACACGTTGAATTCGCGGGCCACTGCCTCTGCTGTCAAGCCCATACCCCAATAGTAATCGTGGTGGGCCTTGGCGACCTTAGCGTTAGGCACGAGCCGCCAACCTCCGAAGGGAATAGGACTCATGGTTTCCACACCACCTGCAATGATGCAATCCGCAAGACCGGCATGGATCTTAGCAGATGCAATGGCGATCGTCTCCAAGCCAGAGGAACAGTATCGATTTACCGTCATGCCGGGTACCTTATCCGTATCCAAGCTCATGAGCGAGATCATTCGTCCCACGTTCAATCCTTGCTCGGCTTCGGGGGTGGCATTTCCGACGATGACATCATCGATGCGCTCTTTGTCGAGGTTGGGAATTCCCTCTAGCATGGCTTTGATGACAGCAGCGGCTAGGTCATCGGGGCGAGTGAATCGTAATTTTCCGCGAGGGGCTTTCCCAACCGCGGATCGCTTTCCAGCTATTATATAAGCATCCATATTCTAATATTCTGATGATCCAATGTTCTAATATTCATTTCGTATTCGACTTAGTTCCGAAGCACCTTTCCCGTCTTCACCATGCTCTGCAATCGCTCTAAGGTCTTGCGTGTAGTGCATAGTTCGAGGAAGGCTTTTCGCTCCAAGTCCAACAAGTATTTCTCCGATACTTCTTGAGGGTAGCTGAGGTCTCCTCCGCACATTACCCAACCGAGCTTTTCACTGATCACGCGATCGTGCTCACTCATGTAGTTTCCAGACGCCATGGTTTCAGCACCGACGTATACCAATCCGAGCCCTTCATTTCCCATCACTCGTATATCGGTTCTTTCTTTGGGCCTTGTGTAGCCACGATCTGCCAAATGCATGGCAGCTCGTTTTGCCGCCGTAAGTTGCAGATCTCTGTTCATCACCACCTCGTCCACCCCTTCTCGTAAATACCCCAGTTCAAATGCCTCACGGGCACTGGTGGCCACTTTCGCTTGGGCTATGGTCATGAGTCTGTGCCTGAACTGGTTGCTTCGAATATCCCCATCGCGGAGCTCGTCGCTTAGTCTTAATGTGAACTCCTTGGTTCCACCACCACCAGGAATAACGCCGACACCAAATTCAACCAATCCCATATACAACTCAGCACTTGCAACCACCTTGTCTGCATGCAGACAAAGTTCACAGCCTCCACCGAGTGTAAGGTTATGTGGTGCGGCAACAACAGGTATGCTTGAGTAGCGCATCCGCATCATGGTTTGCTGAAACTGACGGATGGCGAAATCGAGTTCATCCAATTCCTGCTCTGCGGCCATCATAAAAATGAGTCCCACGTTTGCGCCGGCACTGAAATTGCCACCTTCATTGTACACCACCAAGCCTTCGTACTGTTCCTCCGCGAGGTCAATGGCTTTGATGAGACCGGCAAGCACGTCGCCACCGATGGTGTTCATTTTTGTATGGAATTCCACATTTAAAATGCCATCTCCTAGATCAGTGATGGTCGTACCTGTATTCTGCCAAACGACTCCTCTACTTTTAGCCACGGAAAGGTTCACGCGTCCTTCTTGCCCCGGAATGTTCTTGTATTCGTTGGCAGCTCGATCCCAGAATTGGCGTTTTCCCTCATGGATACGATAGAAGCTTTCAGCTCCTTTCGCGATCATTTCATCCAGCCAATCGGCGTACTTCAACCCTGCTTCTTTCACAGCATCTAGCCCAACCTTCAAACCGATGGCATCCCATGTTTCAAAAGGCCCCATCTCGTAGCCGAAGCCTGCTTTCAGGGCGTCATCTAAACGGTATACCTCCTCGCTGATTTCTGGAATGCGGTTGGTCACATAGGCCATGATGTTGGCAAAGTGAGCCCGGTAAAAATCCCCTGCCTTGTCTTTGGCGTTGAATAACATTTTTGTTCGCTTGCCGAGATCATCCTCACCTTTGGCCATATCCACAGAGGGGAATTTCGGCCGGTTGCGAGGTCCGTATTCCATGGTCTTCAGGTCAAGCGAAAGAATCTCAGATTTCCCGTCTTCTCCTTTCACTTTCTTGAAGAAGCCTTGTTTGGTCTTGCTTCCCAGCATCTTGTTTTCGACCATGTGCTGGATGTAATCCGGAATCTCGAAGAGGTGCTTCATCTCGTCGTTCGGAACATTGTCTTTCAAGCCATTGGCTACATGCACCAAGGTGTCTAAGCCCACGACATCTGTAGTTCTGAACGTTGCCGACTTAGGGCGACCTATCATCGGACCGGTCAAGCGGTCAATTTCGTCTACCGTCCAGCCATTGTTTTTGACGTAATGGAACATCCACATGATGCTAAATACACCTACGCGGTTGGCAATAAATGCTGGCGTGTCTTTGCAGAGGACCGTGGTCTTTCCGAGGAATCGTTTTCCATACTCCATGAGAAAGTCGAGCACCAAAGGATCGGTATCTGAGCCTGGAATAATCTCAAGTAGTCGCAGGTACCTCGGAGGGTTAAAGAAGTGCGTTCCGCAGAAGTGTTTGCGGAAATCTTCGCTTCTTCCTTCGTTCATGAGGTGGATTGGAATACCCGAAGTGTTTGACGTGATCAGCGTTCCAGGCGTTCTGAATTCTTCAACCCGTTCAAACAATCCCTGCTTGATGTCGAGTCGCTCTACGATGACCTCCATGACCCAATCGCACTCTGCGATCTTCGGCAGGTCATCGTCAAAATTCCCCGTCTCGATCAATTTGACAACAGATTTACTGTACACCGGTGAGGGGTTGCTCTTCATCGCGGCTTGCAAACTGTCGTTTACAATGCGGTTGCGAACGGGATTGTCCTCCAAGGTCAGTCCCTTGGATGCTTCTGTTTCATTCAATTCCCTTGGCACCATATCGAGCAGCAGCACCTGCACGCCAATATTGGCAAAATGACAGGCGATGCGTGACCCCATGATACCGGAACCCAAAACGGCTGCTTTTTTAATCCTTCTCTTTTTCATGCTTCTTTCTGCGTGTGTTGATGGATGATCTGAATGACCTCCTTGAAATGTTCTAATTTTTTTGCATCGACTTCTTCCAGTAAACGATCGTTAAAATTTACCACGGTTTTCCTTGAGATGTTTCTCAAGCGTTTGCCTTCCTGAGTGAGTTTGACACGCATTACGCGTTTGTCTGCATCGTCTTGTTCGCGCTCAATCAAACCGCGCTCATCCATCGACTTTAAGGTTCTACTCAAACTGGTGGGCTCCATTCCCATCAGTGGACCCAGTTGGGTAGAGGGTGTTCCACTTTTCGGATCGATGTTGAGCAAGACAAATCCAATTGATTGGGTCATGCCGTGCTGGGTCGCTTCTTGGTTGTACATCTTGGCAATCCGCAACCACGCCCAACGTATGTGAAAGTCTATGGTCTCTTCTGGTTTCATCGTACGAAAACGAATATAAAAATATTTATTATGCATGCATAGCTTTTGGGTGAAATTGATCGTGGAGTCACGACTGGCTTGGGTAGATAAATATTGGCAAGGCAACCGCTCCTGTGAACAATCCGTCCGTTCATCCATTCTATATGCTTAACAGCGCTAAGCCCAGTACATTTGCCGCCGATTAACAAGGATTGATGAAACACATTGCCACCGCAGCTCTCCTCCTCATTTGCCTCGCTGGTTTTACGCAAGACAAAGTGACCCTTTCGGGGTATGTAAAGGATGGCGATACTGGAGAGGGCATGATTGCCTCTACGGTTCTGGTCAAAGAGTTGGCGCAAGGAACGTCTTCAAACGAGTATGGGTTTTATTCACTTACTCTAACTCCAGGCACCTACACCATTGAGTGGAGTTTTATTGGATACACGACAGTATCGGAACAAATAGAGCTCACCAACAATACTACGCGGAACGTTGAACTGAGCTTTGGACAGCAATTGCTCAATGAAGTGGTCATTACCGGAGAGCGAGAAGACGAAGCGCTGACCAGCGTGGAAATGAGCGTTGAGAAGCTCGATATGCAGCAAGTCAAGAAAATTCCTCAGCTTCTCGGAGAGGCAGACATCATTCGATCGATCCAGTTATTGCCAGGCGTAACTACGGTAGGCGAAGGCGCAACGGGGTTCAACGTTCGCGGTGGAAACATTGATCAGAACTTGATTCTTTTGGATGAAAGCCCGTTGTTCAGCTCTTCGCATTTGTTTGGCTTCTTCTCGGTATTCAACGCAGATGCCATCAAGGATACCAAGCTTTACAAAGGCGGTATCCCTGCTAAGTACGGCGGACGTCTTTCTTCCGTCTTAGACATTCGACAAAAAGAGGGAAACAACAAGCACTTCAGCGCAAGCGGCGGTCTGGGTCTTCTCTTCAGCCGACTGACCATTGAAGGCCCAATCCTTAAGGACAAAGTTTCCTTCATTGTATCTGGGCGGCGGAGCTATTTTGACATTTTCTTTCCTTTAGCGAACAACGATGCAATCAATGACAGTAGACTCTACTTCTATGATCTCAACGGTAAAATCAATTGGACCGTCAACGAGAAGAACCGCATCTACGTCAGCGGTTATTTCGGTGATGACGTTTTTAATTTGACCGACTTATTCAATACGCGCTGGGGCAACAAGACTTTTTCGGTGCGGTGGAACCACCTTTTTTCCGATCAAGTTTTCGCAAACTTTACGGGCGTCTTCAGTGATTACACCTACAATCTCGGCGCAGACTTTGGTGGCCAAGGCTTCGACTGGAGGGCCAGCATTCGTAACTACAGTGCCAAGGCCGATTTCACTTACTTCCTAAATCCAGAGAACAAAATAGAGTTTGGATGGCATAACATCCTCTACAACTTTGCTCCAGGCAAGGCCGATGCAAGCTTCGAAGTGGGAGATGAGGTGCAGGAGTTTTCGTTCGAAGTACCACAAATACCTGCCTTCGAAACTGCTGTATACATCAGCAACGAACAGAAAATCAATGCTCGACTCACATTGGCATATGGTATCCGTTACAGTGCCTTTGCACAACTCGGGGAAGGCACAATCTATGACTATGACAACGATCAGCCTGTCGGAAATCCAATTGTGGACTCTACGCTTTTCGGCACGGGCGAGATCGTAAAATATTACCACGGTCCAGAGCCGCGTTTATCTGCCAACTTTCAGATCAATGAAGTGTCTTCGGTTAAAGCGAGTTACAATCGGATGCGTCAATACATCCATTTGATATCAAACACTACCGCCGCCACTCCTGTAGACATCTACATGCCATCTGGCAAGTACATCAAGCCGGCCATTGCTGACCAAGTTGGCTTGGGTTATTTCAGGAACTTTTTTGACAACCGCTACGAAAGCTCCACCGAGGTCTATTACAAGCATTTTCAAAATCTTGTGGACTACAAGGATGAGGCAGAGCTCTTGCTCAACAACACCTTGGAAACCGAACTCTACACCGGTCGCGGTCGTGCATACGGACTGGAGGTGCAAATCAAAAAGAAGCGCGGAAAGCTTACCGGCTGGATCAGCTATACCCTATCACGGGTAGAGCGTGAAGTGGAACAGATCAACAATGGAGAAGCCTATCCAGCCAATTGGGACAAAACCCACGACATCAGCTTGGTGCTGAGTTATGACCTTACCAAAAGGATCAACCTATCCTCCAATTTCGCCTACATGACGGGTCGACCCATTACCTACCCTGATGGACGTTTTCAGTTTGGAGGGGTGACCGCACCGCTGTACACCAACCGCAATGGAGCTAGAACTCCAGCATATCATCGGTTGGACTTATCCGCATACGTTGCCCTGCTCGATCCAGAAAAGCGGAAGGCTACCTTGGACTTAGCCTTTGGAGCATATAACCTCTACGCTCGCAAGAATCCTTACTCCATCTTCTTCCAAGAAGATCCAGACAGTCCCGGTCGTACACAGGCCATTCAACTTTCGATTTACGCGACGATTATTCCTTATGTCACGCTTAATTTCAGCTTTTAGACCATGGCAAAATCAATCATAAAGGGATGTGCAGCGATGGCTTGTCTGCTGTGGATGACCGCATGCCAGGAATCCATCGAATTAGACCTAGAGGATAATGTGCCTGAGCTTGTAGTAGAAGGCTACATGACACAGCGCGACTACCTTATTCCTGAAGAAGGATTTGATTGCGGCAGCGGCTTTGCTTTGACAAAAGCCCAAATCAAATTGACTACAGACCTCACCGATGCGTTTTTGAACATCGACAGCATCGAAGCCCAAACCGACTACTTTCCTTACAACAAGATACAGCTGACAACAACTGCCAATTATTTTGAAGAGGGAGCCACGCCGCGCGTCAGCAATGCCATGGTGCGGCTCATGAAGAATGGCGACTTGGTTGAAACCTTGACGGAGGACCCGAACGAAGCGGGGACCTATCGCATCACTCACCTTCCAGAGGTAGGAGCCTCCTATCACTTGGAGATCGATGCCATGGATGCCTTTTATGAGACCACTCCAGAAATTTATAAAGCTGTCCCACCGCTTATTGTGCTGCCTGATTTACCCAATGTCACGTATAGACCAAACTTTATCGGTGACTCTTGTCAATACTATGTTGGGATCAACACCTACGAGGCCATTGGTCGCGGAGACCACTATCGATGGATGTTTTATCTGAACAATGAATTTGTCAGCGATCCCGTCTTCATTGCTACGTTCGATGATTCGGATGTGGACGGTGTCTGCCTGTTACAGTTCGACATTTACGGGAATCCGCTTGAACTAGGCGACACATTGATTGTATTCCAAATGAGCACCAGCGAGGGTTATTCCGGCTATATCAACTCCTTCCGAAACCAAACCGCGTTTGTGGGTGGCCCGTTTGACACACCTCCCGCACCGATAAAAGGCAATGTTAAAAACGTAACGACCGGCAAAGATGCCTTTGGATATTTTATCTGTGGTGGCATTGCGGCTACTGCGGTGATTGTGCCAGACACAATTCCAGCAGGTGGCTGTGGAATTGAATAAACGCAATTGTTGATACAAGTCACAAAACTTTTTGACGCCTATGTGACAAGCATTGAGCAGGGCGATTACTTTTGTTTAGAACTATTCTAAACAAGGAATGCGCATTATTTCACCTGCCATAGCATCACTACCGCCGTGCATCGCGGTTCAGTTCTATGACAATTCCATTCTACCGATGGAATGCAAAAAGAAGTGTTGTGGCAAGTTCAAAAAGAAGGGCAAAAAGGCGTGCAAAGGCTGCCCGAAGCACTAATCGATCTTCTTGTAGTTCTGAAAGGCAAACAATTGCCGTCCGTTCAATAGATTTCGCTCTACCCATGTCATGACCCGGTTCTTCCAGCGTTCGTGCTTGTGCTTTGGCCTTTTCATTTCTGTCGGCACCTTCACATCCCAATCCAATGTTGCTAAGCGTTCCCGCATGACCCCTGGATGAGACCCTTCAAAGTACTTACAAACGCTGATATCCCCATAATCGAATCGTCCTTCGTAGCGCGTTACTTCATGCGAATGGATCCGGTCCAATCTATTCATCTTTTCGGTCATCAACGCAGGCGGCCTCACCCATCCGTAATGAAATACGCGGATGTCAGTCTCGATGACATTGATCTTTCTGCTCCCTTCCTTTTTCCGGTAGCTGTGTCCATCAAATGAAGGAATAGAACGAAACGACTGGGCACTTTCCCAGGAATGTATGTCGGGCCGGTTCCGAATCATGCGTATCTCTTTTGGATACCATCCGTGAGAAGCAATCGTGTGATCGTAATCGCCCCAAAAATGCAGGTATTGAAAAAGGAAGCCCTCAACACGCGCATCATCTAGGTACCTTGTTGCAAGCTCCTGCACCCGCGGCAGATCTTCTTCATGCAAGACTTCGTCTGCCTGTAAATAGAGCAGCCAATCTCCCGTGCAGTGCGACTTCGCAAGATCGGTTTGTTGAGCGTGTACCGTTCCATTCGGAAAACGTTTTACGTCCCATTCAGAAGACACCAGTTTGAGCTTAGGGGAGTCGATAGACGCTAACAATTCTCGGGTACGATCGTCAGCATCACCGTCGCCGATTACCATGACGAACTCATCCACCAACGGAAGCACCGAACGTACGCTTTGCTCTACTGGATAGTAGAGTTTTTCGGCATTCCGACACATCGAAAAAGCGGAGATTTTCATCTGGATAAATGTACCTGAATTCGCCCAGCGTCGCTAAGACAAGTCCTGCAAGTCTATCAATCGCTTGTAGAGACCTCCAAGTTCCATCAACTCGCCATGGGAGCCCGTCTCAACGATCTCTCCTTTGTCGATGACAACGATTCGATCTACGTGTTGCACGGTACTCAAGCGGTGGGCAATAATGAAGCTGGTCCGACCCTTCATCAATCGATCAAGCGCACTTTGCACCAAACGCTCACTCTCGGTATCCAGCGCGGAGGTAGCCTCATCAAAAATCATGATGGGTGGGTCATTTAAAATTGCTCGTGCGATGCTTAGGCGCTGCTTTTGCCCTCCTGACAATCGATTTCCTGCCTCACCCACGTTAGCATCCAAGCCTTCTGGAAGAGAAATCACAAAGCCGTGGGCGTTGGCCGTATGAAGCGCGTCGATCAACTGCTTTTCATCGGCATTTTCGTTGCCGACCAACAGGTTGTTTCGGATGCTGTCGTTGAACAGGATACTCTGCTGGGAAACAATGCCAAAGAGATCCCTTAGTTCATACACTTTAAAATCCCTGATGTCTTGGCCATCGATTTCGATGCTTCCATCGATGACATCGTAAAATCTCGGCATCAAGTCGACCAACGTAGACTTACCTCCACCAGACGGACCTACCAAGGCAATCGACTCCCCTTGTCGTACTTCCAAGTTGATGTTCTTTAAGACAGGTTCTCCGCCGTAGTTGAACGCTACATTCTTGAAGACGATGGATTCCTTGAACTCTTTGATCGACTTCGCGCCGGGAACCTCCATGATCTGTTCGTCGGCCTTCAGGACCTCGTCGATCCGCTCGCTGGCAGAGAGGCCTCGTTGAACGCGGACAAATGATTCAGAAAGCGCACGAGCCGGAGAGATCATTTGAGAGAATATGACCACGTACAAAATGAAGAACTCTCCATTCAACACATCGCCTTCTAGCACGAGGTTTCCTCCAAACCAAAGAATCATTGCGATGGTAATTGCCGAAAGGGTCTCGCCTATGGGTGAGGTGAGGTATTGCTTCCTAAACAAGCGCACCATCAAGTTGAAGTGCTTGTCGTTGACTTTGTTAAAGTGCCTTGCAAATATTTTCTCCGCGGTAAATCCTTTCACGATCCGAATGCCACCAACGGTCTCCTCCAAAGAAGTAACCACTTCGCCCAATTCATTCTGTCCCTTTTTTGCTGTCCGCTTCAGGGATTTTCCAATGCGTCCGATGATAAATCCGCTCACCGGAAGTACGATCAATACGAAGATGGTCAGCTGCCAGCTGATTCCCAGCAGGGTGATCAAGAAGATAAGGATCATCACCGGCTGTCTAAACAGGGCTTCCAAGGCTCCCATGACCGACCACTCTACTTCGCTTACATCATTGGTGAAGCGTGCCATGATTTGTCCTTTGCGCTCGTCCGTGTAGTAGGCCATTGGCAATACCAAAAGTTTGTGGTAAATCTCTCTTCGAATATCGCGCACCGCCACATTTCTCAAAAAAGCCATTTGGTGTTGTGCCAGATAGCGAAATATGTTTCTGAGTATGAACAGCGCAACGATCATCAAGCTGAAAACGAACAAAGCCTCCTGTGGGCCTTCTTCTCTGATGACCACCTCGAAGGAGTGGTTCAATTTATCCAACATGCCATTGCCCATGGCAGGATCATCCGAAACGCGGTCTTCTTGACTATCGAATAGGATCTTCAGAAAGGGGACAATGGCAGAAAAAGAGACAACAGAAAAAGCCGCATTGAGCAGGTTGAAGAACAGGTTCAATGCAATGCGCCCCTTGTACGGCGAAAGGTATCGCAATATTTCGAAGAACTTCTTCACTTGGTAGGCATGGTGAAGATGCCGGTGTAATTGTGCGGGGTAATCAATTTCAATTCAGCTTTCACCGCATCGTCAACGTTGAGCACATCGATGAATTGTGCCAAAGATGCAGGTGTTACTTGGGCATTACCGCGGGTCAACGCCTTGAGTGCCTCGTAAGGCTTTTCGTATCCTTCCCTTCGCAGTACGGTCTGTATGGCTTCCGCGCACACTTCCCAATGCTCATCGAGGTCCGCCTTGATCTTGTCTTCGTTCAAAATAAGCTTATCGATTCCTCTCGTTACGGAGGCCAAGGCGACCAGGATGTGTGAAAAGGGCATTCCAATATTTCTGAGAACAGTACTATCCGTGAGGTCTCGCTGCAAACGAGAAATGGGCAGTTTTGACGATAAGTGCTCATTCATTGCATTGGCAAAGCCAAGGTTTCCTTCGGCGTTTTCAAAGTCTATTGGATTCACTTTGTGCGGCATAGCCGATGAGCCCACCTCACCTTCTTTGATGCGCTGTTTGAAGTAATCCATGGAAATATAGGTCCAAACATCACGGCAGAGGTCCACCAAAATGGTATTGATGCGCTTCCATGCATCGAGCATAGCTGCCATGTGATCGTAATGCTCAATCTGGGTAGTCGTTTGACTTCTGTGAAGCCCCAGCATATCGTTCACAAAATGATTTGCAAATTGCACCCAATCCGTAGTTGGATAAGCCACGTTGTGCGCATTGAAATTACCGGTCGCTCCACCAAACTTAGCTGCACATGGAATGTGAACGAGTTGTTCGATCTGCTGTTCCAATCGCTCTACGAATACGTACATCTCCTTTCCCAACATCGTTGGACTGGCAGGTTGGCCGTGAGTCCGTGCGAGCATGGGTACATCCTTCCACTCAGCGGCGAGTGAACGCAACTTCTCGACGATGACCAATAATCCAGGCAGCATCACATTGGCCTGCGCTTCTTTGATGGAAAGCGGAACCGCTGTGTTGTTGATGTCTTGGCTGGTCAGTCCGAAATGCACAAATTCCAATAGATCATTCCTTCCAATCTTCTGCAATTGCTCTTTTACGAAATACTCCACTGCCTTCACATCATGGTTGGTCGTTCGTTCGATCGCCTTGATGGCTTCGGCATCTTGAAGTGTGAAATCCATGTAGAGACCCCTCAGCTTGTACATCTCTTGCTCGGTCAATGCAGCCACATTCTTGATTCCCAGTCCGGACAATGCAATCAAGTATTCGATCTCGACACGAACGCGGTATTTGAAGAGTGCATACTCGCTGAAATAGTCGATTAGCGGTTCCGTGTGTCTGGCATAGCGTCCATCAACGGGAGAAACAGAGGTCAAGGCCTTACGTGGCATGGGCTACAGAATTTTAGGAGTGCAAAGGTAGGACTTCAGGGCTTGAGAGAAAGCATTGTGAAGCGGAACCAAATGACGGGTCAGGAACAATTGTCACATTGAGGGTTCGGCGGAAACCCCATTTTTGCGCCATGGTAGAGATACTCGGATACCTAAGCGCGCTGATCATTGGCGTCTCACTAGGACTCATCGGTGGAGGCGGTTCAATTCTTACCGTCCCCGTGTTGGTATACCTCATGGGCACCTCACCCATCATGGCAACAGCGTACAGTCTTTTCATTGTGGGCGCGTCAAGCCTTGTGGGCGGTGCACGCTATGCCATCAAAGGCTTGGTGGATTTTAAAATGGCATTTCTGTTTGGGGCGCCCAGCATCGCAGCAGTTTATTTGACAAGGCGGTATCTGGTGCCTGCCATTCCTGATGAAGTCATGCACATCAGGTCCTTCATCATGTCAAAGGGAATGCTCCTCATGGTATTATTCGCTGTATTGATGATTGTGGCTTCCATAAGCATGATCCGCAAGAAGAAGCAACGCAAAGCAGAAACTAAGAAAAGGGCCGGATGGGTTACCCCGCTTGTCGTCCTTGCTGAAGGTCTCGTGGTTGGTACCCTCACAGGGTTGGTTGGCGCAGGAGGGGGATTCTTGATTATTCCGGCCCTTGTTCTTTTCGCAGGACTCGAAATGAAGGTGGCCATTGGCACCTCACTTGTCATCATTTCGACCAAGTCCCTCATCGGTTTTCTTGGAGACGTCTCTAACTATGCCATCGATTGGAGTTTCCTTGGCATATTTACAGCTCTTGCCGTAGTCGGCATCTTCCTCGGTAGTTACCTGGCCACCAAAATTGATGGTGACAAGCTCAAGGTTGCTTTTGGATGGTTCGTGCTGGTCATGGGCATTGGGATTCTGGTAAAAGAATTCATCTAACCCCTCTTTCCTGACGACCATCATCATTGCATTGTAACAGAAGTCACTCTGCAAGCCAATCAAGCCCACCACCTTTGCACTACAAATTGAAAAACAGTGCAAATGAAAATCGAACAGATCTACACAGGATGTTTGGCAGAAGCTGCCTACTACATCGAATCCAATGGCGAAGCAGCCATCGTGGACCCGCTCCGAGAAGTAGAGCCCTACATTGAAATGGCCAAGGAACGCGGAGCTACCATCAAGTACGTACTCGAAACGCATTTTCATGCTGATTTTGTCTCCGGTCATTTGGACCTAGCGAAGAAGTCCGGAGCCAAGATTGTGTATGGACCTACAGCAAAAGCGAATTTCGACGCATACTTGGCTACAGATGGGGAAGAGCTTGCCTTGGGTGACATCACGATCAAAGTGCTTCACACGCCAGGTCATACGATGGAGTCTTCGAGCTTCTTATTGTTGGATGAAACTGGTAAAGAACACAGCGTGTACACCGGTGACACCTTATTCATTGGCGACGTCGGAAGACCGGATCTAGCGGTCAAAACCGACCTTACCCAAGAAGATTTAGCGGGACATCTATTTGAATCCTTGCGGAAAAAGCTGATGCCGCTGCCCGATGATGTGATTGTGTATCCAGGACATGGACAGGGAAGTGCATGTGGAAAAAACATGAGCAGTGAAACGGTGGACACCTTGGGAAACCAAAAGCGCACCAATTACGCGCTTCGCGCAGACATGTCGAAAGAAGAATTCATCAAAGAAGTCACCACCGGTCTCGTCGCACCTCCGCAGTACTTCCCCAAAAACGCTGTGATGAACAAAATGGGCTACAGCAGTTTTGACGATGTTTTGTCCAAAGGAATGACGTTCATGGATGTGGCGAGATTTAAAGAAGCGATGAAGCAAGAGAACGCCATTATCATCGACACACGGCATCATTCAAAATTCACCCTCGGATTCATACCCGGGTCCATCTTCATTGGGATCGATGACAATTTCGCCCCTTGGATGGGTGTTTTGATCGAAGACCTTGACGCACCGGTATTGATGATTGCGGATGAGGGAAGGGAAGAAGAGGTGATCACACGCATGGCGCGCGTCGGCTACGACAATCCAGTTGGCTTTCTCAAAGGAGGTCTTAGAGCTTGGGTAGCTGATGGAAATGAAGTGGATTCAATGGGAAACTTGGCACCTGAAGACTTCGCCAGGCAATACGCAACCGAGAACCCAAAGGTGCTTGATGTACGCAAGGCGAGTGAATACGATTCTCACCACCTAGAAGGCGCTGAGAATTTCCCGCTTGACTTCATCTACCAAAACCTAAACAAATTGGACAAGGAAGGAAAGTATATCGTGCATTGCGCAGGAGGGTATCGATCCGTAGCGGCAGCTTCAAACATGAAAAATTTGGCGTTAAGGATGTGACGAACGTCCTCGGAGGATTCAACAAAATGAAGGAGATCGAAGGACTTCCACTTTCGAGTTTCCATACGCAAACTAGCATGCTCTGATACAAATTTGATTGGTGTAGATAGGCTTCCGCCAAGCGCGGGAGCAAGGTCGAAAACCGGGGCGCAAATGGCCCCGGTTTTTGTTTGGGGTCTCAAGATATCATACCCCGCCTTGATTGCTGTCATAAAATGACCTGCACACTCCCTTTACCTTGCCGCCAAACTCATCGGCTATGGTCTCACAAACAATAGATACGCTCGAACAACTGGTGCACAATTTGAACATGGGCCCCGGTTACGAAGGTTACAGATCGATGGTAGAAGCCATCAATCTGAATCCAGATGAATTGATTAAACTTTGCGACGTTGAGGGTGACAACCATCAACGGATTTGCATTTACGACACGCCCGGCATGGAGGCCGTATTGAGCTATTGGAAACCCGGACAATCCACCCGAATCCACGACTACAACTTCCAACAAGCTTGGACCAAGGTGATCAAAGGGCAATTGATCCTAGAATTCTTTGATGTCTTTAATGGTGAACCGCATGCCGAGATTACCGAAACGCAACTCATGGATCCGGGAGACATTATGTACATGAACACAAGTTTTGGATTCCACCGCTATGCCAACTTAAGTGCGGCCGACTCGATTGCCATCCATATTTACGCGGATAAGATTGATGCGTGGCACGTCTATGACGAAGATACCGGAGCCATTGAAACCGTCCCTACTACCTATTCAAGAGTATTGTAGCAATGTGACTTCTGTTACTGTAGTGTTCAATCCAACATGCGTCCTTTGCAGCATCATTACAAACAGCAAGACACATGTTCGGACTCTTCAACAAAACCAAGCATTACCAAGACCTCGATGCCTCCACTTTTGCGGAAGGCATGAAGAAAAACAACAGCGTCGTTTTGGACGTTCGTACCAAGTCAGAATTCAATTCAGGGCATCTTCCGGGAGCGAAGCACCTCGATGTTTCGTCCCGTGAATTTTATCAAAAAGCGCAGCAGCTCGATCGAACCAAGCACTATATGGTGTATTGCCGCAGTGGTATGCGAAGTGGCGATGCTTGCAAGCAACTTTCAAAAATGGAATTTGAACAATTGAGCAATCTTCGGGGCGGGATCATGCAGTGGAGAGGAAAAATCAAACGGTAATGGAAGCAACAACACAAAAAAGAGAAACGTTCTCTGAAATCATCAACTCTGGAAAAATTGTATTGGTCGATTTCTTTGCAGAATGGTGCGGCCCCTGCAAAATGATGCAACCTATCCTCAAGGAATTAAGCGCCGAGGTGGATGAAAACGTTCGCATCATCAAGATCGACGTAGACAAAAACCCCATGGTCTCAAGCAGTTTTCAGATCCGCGGGGTACCTACTTTGATCATCTTTAAAGATGGACAGATCAAATGGCGTCAATCGGGCGTACTAACGGTTCCTCAATTGAAACAGGCCATCGACGCTGTACACTAATCTGCTCTAGCCAAACAAACATGAAAGCCATTTCCGATTTCCTCGTTCGACACATTCGTTTTTGGGTGCTCGGCAGTCTTAGTCTCGGCCTTGCCCCGTTTTTTCCAGAACCTCATATTTGGGGTAAAATCCAGTGGATTGCAGGCGGAGCTGTGGGCATGGCGCCTATCGACTGGTTCGACACGGTTCTTCATGGCACGCCCTGGCTTCTTCTCGTCTTATCTTTGATTTTTAAACTCAAAAACCAATCAACATGAAATACGCACTTTCCCTTCTCCTGATGACAGCACTTCTCTCTTGCAGTGCTCAACAGAATGATCACGCAACCTCTGATACCCATTTGCAGGAAGCATCCATCATTTATTCCGACGTTAGCAACGCAGAGGCCAAGCAGCTGATGGCTGAGCGCCCGAACCTAATGATCATCGATGTTCGCACAGATGGCGAAGTATCGCAAGGCGTCATCGAAGGTTCCATGCAAATCGACATTTCAAAGCCAAATTTTGACAGTGAGTTGGCCAAGCTAGACAAGACAGCTCCGGTATTGGTCTATTGTGCTGCTGGTGGAAGAAGCAAGACCGCGCAAAACAAAATGAAGGCAATGGGCTTTAAAGAAGTACATAACCTGTCAGGAGGATACAGCGGCTGGGAATAATCGCTTGACCCCTTGAGGGGTTGATTAATTGAATCGAATGGAAAAGTATGGGGACGTATTTCTGCGTTCATTCTCCGATTTTGGAGGATATCTGTGGCGTGAGATCACGTTTCAAGTAGACCCTTGGTACGTGAACTACTTCTGGTGGTTGATCTTGCTTTCACTGGTTGTGTGGGGGTTGGAAGTCGTTTTTCCCTGGCGCAAAGGTCAATCCGTTTTCCGAAAGGATTTTTGGCTCGACACCTTTTACATGTTCTTCAACTTCTACATTTTTAAACTGATCATCTTCATGGCCTTCTCCAACGTGACGGAGATGGCTTTCAAAGATGCATTCGGTGGCGACTTGAGTAGCTTAGCGCTGATTGACATTTCCGGTATGAACTGGTGGGTTCAATTGTTGTTCTTCTTTGTGGTAACCGATTTCATCCAGTGGCTCACGCACGTCACCTTGCATCGCTTTGATGTGCTTTGGGAGTTTCACAAAGTACACCACTCCGTTGAAGAAATGGGTTTCGCGGCTCACCTGCGCTACCATTGGATGGAAAATGTGTTCTATACCCCTATGAAGTACGTCGCCGTAATGCTGATCGGCGGGTTCACGCCCGAGCAAGCTTACATCGTGTTTTACTTCGCCATTGCGATTGGCCATTTGAACCATGCCAACATCCATTTGACGTACGGACCGTTGAAGTACATCCTCAACAATCCAGTCATGCACCTCTGGCATCATGCATACAACCTACCGGAAGGTCATCGG
The DNA here is from genome assembly GCA_943788725.1 of uncultured Flavobacteriales bacterium. Classification (GTDB taxonomy): domain Bacteria; phylum Bacteroidota; class Bacteroidia; order Flavobacteriales_G; family Salibacteraceae; genus SHAN690. Next base: position 81,599 of record CALSRJ010000002.1, read on the forward strand.
AAGGGAATGAACTTTGGCATTTCATTAAGTCTTTGGGACTACGTATTCAAAACGAACTCGATTCCAGAGGATGATGCACATGTCAAATTGGGTTTTCCAGGATCGGAAGACTTCCCTAAAACCTTCCTTCAACAGCTCGTTCACGGTTTCGGTTCACCGAAGGGCAAATGAATAGACCTCCTTGCTTAATCTCCAGTCTAATAAGGCTTGGAGGGTTATATTTGATGGTAGATGTACGGAACACATGAACGCTAGGATAAAAGAGATACTAACGGACCGCTTTCCCATGTTTGAAGCCGCATTGATCGATCGCCTCGCCATTGAGGGGACCATCAAAGAGTTTGCTGAAGGAGAGGAAATGATGCGTACCGGCCAGTATTTTCGATCGACCTTATTGGTGGTAGATGGATTGGTTAAGCTCTATCGTGAAGGAGAGGACGGTGGCGAATTCTTTGTGTACTACATCGAGCCAGGCAATGCTTGCGCACTTTCCATGGTTTGTGCATCTCAACAAAAGACATCAGAAGTCATGGCTAGGGCCATTCAACCATCCACGGCCATTCTGGTCCCTATTGACAAAATGGATCAGCTCATGTTGGAGTTCAAGTCGTGGTACTACTTCGTCCTTGAGACCTACCGATCACGCTTTGAGGAGATCCTCACCGTGGTAGATGCCATCGCCTTCAAGGCAATGGATGAACGATTGGAGTTCTACCTGATCAAACAATCGAGAACACTTGAAACCACCGTGATTCACACCACTCATCAGGAGATTGCGAGTGACCTGAACACCTCACGTGAGGTGATCTCTAGGTTGTTGAAAAAGATGGAACAGAATGGAATGATCAGCCTCCAGCGCAATCAGATCGACCTCGCTCCACTCGTGGAAAATGTTTGACCGTAATGAAGGCGCTCGCTGCATATGGAAAAGCATTTCGATTCCTCTTCCACAACCAGCTGGGATGGTTCCTCTGGTTCCCCACTCTGATTACAGTACTGGTCTTTTTTGGAGGCTTCTCCCTTACTTCATGGGCTACCAAGAGCATTTCAGATACGATTGATGTTTGGATAAACAGCATCGATTGGCTGCCCGATTGGGCTTCCGTAATTCAAGATATTGTCTATTGGGTTTTGTGGATCGTCATGCGGATCATTCTCTACTTCGTATTCGCATTCTTTGGTGGTACGATCATCCTGGTATTGATGACGCCCATTCTTACTTGGTTGAGCGAACAAGTTGCTCAAAAGATGGGCAAAGATGTCCCCCCTTTCAACATCACGCAGTTTACAAGAGACATCACCCGAGCAGCTGGTCTCGCTATTCGAAATGGAATGGTTCAAGGTATACTCTCGCTCGGTTGCTTTATAATCGGGTTCATCCCCTTAATCGGAGCAGTCGCTCCCTTCCTCCTTTTCGTCGTCAACGGGTACTTCTATGGATATAATTTCATGGATTACTCGCTCGAACGCCGTCGATTCACGGTAAAAGAGAGCAATCGCTACGTTTGGAGCCATCGCTTCAGTGCACTGAGTTTGGGGGCACCTTTTGCATTTTGGATGTTGATTCCATTTATCGGCCCCATGACCGCTGGCTACTTATCCCTCTTCTCTACCGTTGCAGCTACTCTTGAAGTGGAGCGCATAGAAGGACCAACTTCGACGCATCAAGAAGTACATGCGTAACGTATTGCCCTTCCTTTTGACCGCTGCGATAGCCCTATCATTTACACAGTGTTCCAAAGATGACCCAACGGGCCTCGGCAGCGTCATCGTCAAAGACGACCTGAATGACCCTTCGCTGTGGTCCTATGAAATTCAAGATTCTTCGGGGTACAATTCTGCTTCATCAAGCGGAATTTTCTCGCGCGGATCCTTAGAGATCGCTGTAAATCAAGGCGAAGATTGCGAAATAAGCAGGGCGTTAAGAGGTCTTGAAGAATACAGCAACACCATCGAAGAAAGCCTCGAACAAAGTGACACCTTAATTTTAGCCCTCGACGGTGTGAGTGCAGATTACGCTGGTATGGGCACAGCGACCTTTGTCTTTCATTATGCGAAGAAGCAGGTCAGCGTAGACATCCCCTACGGCGCATCCTCGACAGAATACTTAATCTACATCACCAACGATGCAATCCACCGGGTGTTGATTAACGGGGCCGAAGCTGAAGCAGTTACTTCTTATGTGCGTTGGAGTGAAGAGACGTCGCAGGCCTGGTTATTTCAGCTGGATGTACGAGCTTGCGGAGCAGACCTCTATGCGTATGCAAAGATCAGCATCGAAAGGCTGAGGCTGTATCAGAAATCTTGAATCGCCGGCTAGCGCAATGTGAACCGCTGAATGATCTCCTGTGCGATGGAATGGCTTTGAGAAGGTTTGCCGTCTATGGATGTATATGTTAAAATATACGCCATCTGCCCCTTCATCATCAAACGTTGATAGTAGGATGCCTTAAGCGTTCCTTGACGACCTTTATAGGTAAGCCAATACTCACCATTTTCCTTGCGCGCTTCAAAATCCTCCAGATCCGTAATGAACTTTTGAATCAGTCCTACAGATTGGTCCATGTATGCATCGATGTTGAGGTTCTTTCCCGTAACATCGTCGACCATTAGGTTGACATTCTCCTTGAAGTAATCATTGGTAGAATCCGCAGGAGTAAACAAAATCATGGCGGTGTTCATCTTTCCTGTAGTGTCCAACTCCCAGCCTACGGGTGCGACTAAGCTATACGAAAGTGAGCTCACGTCATACAACACCCAACCTTCAGGAACTTCTATGGTAGACACAGCTTTGGAAGCAGGAGCTTCGCCATCGCCAGCGCATCCGATCAGCACGGCACAAAGCGAAAGCAGTGTTACGATGGATGGAAGCTTAATCATTGTCCATCGCTTTGAGCATCCGACATCTCTTTCCAATCCTGCTCTTTGATGATTTCCTCCACCGCTCGCTCGAACGCATGCAAAGCCTCAGGGGCTCCCATTCGATCATATACCCAATGTACCTGATCACCACTGCGCAGGATGGTCAAAACGGAAGGAACATCGGTCACGTTTGCATCGTAGCGATGCTCAAACCCAAAGTATCCGTGCTGATTGGCAAGATCGACAATATGCTGCATGGTCTCTTGGCTGAAATCAGCCTCGAAGAATCCTATGTAATCGAAAAAGCGCTTTCCTTCTAATACGGCATGTCCTTCTAAATCCACATCAAGGTTGTAGATAGGACATTGTCCAAAACAAGGTGAACGATACATTCCAAAAAACTGGTTCCGCCCAATGGTAGGCTCGCCTGCAGCGGGATTCGACTTGGTCTTAATACCACTCGTTTCGTCTACAGCTGCTTCGTCTGCTTTATCCTCTTGTTGCGCTTTCGGCTGCTCATTGTCCGTTTTCACACCCGCTGGATTAATCCGTGGCTTACCAATGGGTTGAGTCAAGGTTTTCCCACCGGTGGTCTTCGGTTTAGCCGCTGGCTCTTCCGTTTTAATGGTCGATTGCTCATTGTTCTTGCAAGCCCCAAAACCTAGGGTTGCAATGACAATCAAAATACTCAAGTATCTCATACGCTTATTTTTTAGGGGCTTGGTAGCCACGGTCTTTCGCCATTTTCTCTAGGCGCTGTTGAAACCCAGATTTCTTGGAAGGCTTTTTCTTGTTCTCCTGAATTTGCCGATGAATCTTGTCTTCATCGATAAAGAAACGCTTCACTAAAAATTGCTGAAGCATGGTGATGACGTTCGCCGTGAAGTAGTAATAACTCAAGCCTGATGCATAACTATTAAAGAAGAACAAGAGCATGAACGGCATGAGGTAGATCATCATCTTCATCTGAGGCATCTGTGCGTTCGCACCGCCCGACATATCCATATTGTATTTGGAGTAGAAAAATGTCGAAATCGCCATGAAAATGGTGAACAGGCTAACGTGATCCCCATAGAAAGGAATCTCAAACGGAAGTTGCATGATTGAATCATACGAACTCAAGTCATCTGCCCAAAGAAATGATTCTTGTCGCAACTCAATGCTCGCTGGAAAGAAGCGGAACATCGCATATAAGATCGGTAGTTGCAACACCATAGGGATACAACCCGCCATTGGGTTGACGCCGGCCTTTCTGTACAGCGCCATTGTAGCCTGCTGCTTCTGCATGGCATCTTTGCCTTCGTATTTCTTGCCCAATTCCTCAATCTCAGGCTTCAAAACGCGCATTCTTGCGCTGGAGACATAGTTTTTCCACGTCAGTGGGAACAGCAACAACTTGATAAAAATGGTCAGGATCAGGATTATGACACCATAGCTAAGCCCTGTGTTTTTATCCAAAAAATTGAAAGTCGGTATGACCAACCAGCGGTTTACCCAGCCAAAAATTGCCCAGCCTAGGTCAATCTGATCTTCTAGACCAATCTCCAAATTGCTAAGTGTCTGATAGTGGTTAGGTCCAATGAAAATTTGGAATTGCGCAGAAGGGTTGCGGGAATTGTCAAAGGTCAACCCTACGTGAGCACTAAGGCCTTTGGTATAATTGACGTCCTCCAGTTCCTTGGTCTCCACCGATGCACCTTCTTTGCTGAATCCAGTTTCAGAGATCAGTGCAGCAGAAAAAAACTGCTGCTTGTAAGCCACCCATTGTATAGTGGCTTCCATGATTTCTTCTTCGTAGCTGCTTTCAGACACGTAATCAGCTTCATCATCCATGTACTTGTAATACATGGTGGTCTTCTGTTGCTCTTGTTCGCGGCTCTTTTCGTGGGTCGGAGCCTGCAAATCCCATGACAATTCCAACATATCCTCGCTGGACTCGATCAACTCATCCATGCCCACAGCTGTGACTGCTGAGTGGATAAGGTAACTCGCGCCTTCTTCGAGTTCATAGCTTACTTCAAGGTATTGTTCTTGAGATGCACCATACAAACGGTAAACCGCCCGACGTTCGTTCATCTCTTCTTTAACCGGGGCAAAGAACAACTCCATGCTCCGCAGTTCGGTATTCTCGTCTGTCCAAAAGTTGAAATTGAAGGTCGAAGTCTCGCTATCAAAAACGAGCAACGGCATCGAATCATGCGTAACGTATTCTTTCAACTCACCCATACGAGGAGCCGCACCCTTGTTTGAAAGCGTAAGCTTTACAACATCATTTTCGATCGAATGAAGGACTTCATCTCCTGCAGCTGAATGCGCGAAGCTCCCGTAGCGTTGGGTTCTTCTGATCTTATCCAAAGAATCCTGCAATGCTTGGGCGGTCGAATCAAGGGCCGTTACGGTCCTTTCAACGCTGTCATTTGCGCCTCCCACTGCTCGGTCTTCGACATCAACTGTGCTCGACTCTTCAACGGTCTGTGCGGCGACTGCTTCCTGCTTTTTGCGCTGAGCCTCTATCTCCTCCTGTGAAGGTTGCATCCAAAGACTGTAGCCAATCAAGATGGCTCCAATGAGGATCAACCCCGTTAACGTATTTCTATCCATTTCTTCTGCTCAATGAAATTGAAGTCGCCAAAGGTAGGATTTGTGACCAGTGATGGGCATCCGATATGATGAATGGCAGGACAAATCCCAAAAACACAAAAAGCCCCGTCGCTTTGAACAGCGACAAGGGCTTACGTCGTTCGACTTGCACACCTATTTCAGGTAGCGGAAGTCGTGGTTATTCTTAATCTTTTGGAGTGCGTTGTAAATCAGACGAATCACATTCTCAACATCCTGTTTTTGGACCATCTCTACGGTGGTATGCATGTAACGCAACGGAAGCGAGATCAGTGCTGACGCCACCCCACCCGCGCCAAACGCAAAGGCATCCGTATCCGTGCCCGTCCATCGGCTCGCAGCCATACGTTGGAATGGAATATGGTTGGATTCGGCGGACTCAATGATCAGACGCAGGAGGTTGTTTTGCACAGAAGGTGCGTAACTCAAAACAGGCCCATCGCCCGACTTAAAATCGCCCTGCTCTAATTTCTTGATCATCGGCGTATTGGTGTCATGGCAAACATCCGTCACGATGGCCACGTCAGGACGAATACGCTCAACGATCATTTCAGCGCCTCGCAAGCCAATCTCTTCTTGCACCGAATTCACGATGTACAATCCGAAAGGAAGCTTCACCTTATTCTCTTTGAGCATACGCGCGACTTCGGCAATCATGAATCCACCCATGCGATTGTCGAGGGCTCGACCCACCAGGTGATCTTCATTCAAGATCATGAACTCATCTGGGTAGGTAATGACGCAGCCAACATGGATTCCCATATCCTCCACCGCCTTCTTGGATCGGGCTCCGCAATCCAAAAAGATATTGTCAACCGAAGGTGTCTCTTCCTTGCCCGCTTTGCGTGTGTGGATGGCAGGCCAACCAAACACCGCCTTTACAATTCCTTTATCGGTATGGATATTAACCCGCTTCGACGGAGCGATCTGATGATCCGAACCACCGTTGCGCCGCACATAGATGAAGCCGTTGTCATCGATGTAATGAACGAACCATGAAATCTCATCGGCGTGAGCTTCAATCACCACTTTGTACTTCGCCTCGGGGTTTACTACCCCAACCACTGTACCGTAGGTATCCACAAAATACTCATCGATGTACGGCTTGATGTATTCAAGCCATAGCTTCTGTCCCTCTGACTCAAAGCCTGTAGGAGAGGCATTGTTGAGGTAAGATTCGAGGAATTTTAGAGAACCATCGTTGAAGACCTTGGCTGGTGTAGCCTTCTCATTCTTTGCCTTGGATGTCTTTGCCATTTTCTTTGTTTATGTGTTCGAAAGTAAGAAGCGTACCTGACTTGTTGAACCCTCTTCTAGGATAAGTGTTTTAGTTGCAGATTTGCATTCATGTTTACTACTGGAAGGATCATATTCGCCTCATTGTTTGCCGCAGCATTCGTCGGTTACCTCATTTGGGCTTACGCAAAAGACGCCAAACTTTCAAAAAGCTACTACAAAGGCGCTGGGTATATCCTACTGATTCTCATTGCGATATGGATCGCATTCTACACGTTCGTCAAGTTGACTTGAACCCCGCCGGATCTTTTTGCGTAAACTAGTCTTGTGTCTAGAATTATCATTGTCCTTCTCGTTTCACTCTTTTTCTGCCTCGGATGCTCAACCCGAACGGAAAAAAATGCCCTACGCGAAAGCAAGGAAGTGAAAATGGTACAAAGAGATCTCGATGAGATCTTAGCCAGTGGAAAGCTTGTAGCATTGACCGATTTCAGCAGTTCAAGCTATTTCATCTTCAAAGGGGTTCCAATGGGGTTTGAATACGAATTGCTTCAACGCTTTTGCGATGAGATCGGGGTAGATCTCTCTATTCGGATCGTGAACGACATGGACAGCGTTATTTACCTACTCAATCGAAATGAGGGCGATGTCATCGCTGCCAACTATACGGTGACCAATAGAAGAAAGCGCAAGGTTACCTATACAGAACCCGTGCTAGAAACTAGGCAAGTGCTCGTTCAAAGACTCCCCGAAAAGTGGTGGACGATGACAAGGGAGCAAATGAACAAATCCCTGATTCGTAGTGCTGCTGGATTGGTAGGCAAAGAAGTGTACGTGCGGAAGGAGAGCTCATTCTACACGCGACTGCTCAATCTCATGGACGAAATGGGCGGCATCATCGACATTGAATTTGCCGAGGGAATCGGTACCGAACGCTTGATTGAAATGGTTTCCACAGGAGAAATCAAATATACCGTCGCCGATGAGAACGTGGCTGTCTTAAACAAGGCGTACTTCCCAAACATTGATGTGAGCACCCCGCTGAGCTTCACCCAAAATGTTGCTTGGGCCTGCAGAAGAAACAGCCCAACGCTGATTGACACTTTAAATGCTTGGATACAAAACTTCAAGCGAACCGAAGCCTTCGCCGTCATTCATCTCAAATATTTCAAGGCACGCACCCAGCACAAGGAGCGGGTATTGAGCGAGTATTCTTCCTTGAAAGGGAGTAAAATTTCTCCCTATGACGCATTGATAAAAGAGGAGGCGAAACGCATAGGGTGGGATTGGAAATTACTCGCTGCGATGATCTACCGAGAGTCGAAATTCGTTCCCGATTCGGAAGCGTGGACCGGAGCGAGCGGGTTGATGCAATTGATACCCGAAACAGCGGAGCGTTTTGGCGCGGATAGCTTGGGAGATCCTCGGCAAAACATACATGCGGGTGTTTCTTTTCTTCAAACGATCAGTGCGTATTGGTCCGAGCGCTTGGACGACAGCACCCAAGTGATTCCATTTTCATTGGCATCTTATAATGTTGGGCTCGGTCATGTACTTGACGCACGAAGGTTGACTCAGAAATACGGCGGCGACACGGCGAGTTGGGAGAGCGTTGCCACCTATTTGGAGTTAAAATCACAGCCTCAATACTATCGAGATGAAGCGGCACGACATGGTTACTGCAGAGGGTCCGAGCCCGTTAACTACGTTCGGAACATCATGATGTTGTGGGAACATTATCAGAACACACCGATCTAAAAACCATCTACTTCTTCATCCAACCCGGCATGGAATCGGGATCTCTCTTCACTTCTTTTTTCTCAGGATCTTCGTGAAAGAAATAGCTAAAATCCAAGGTCAAATAATTGCCTGAAAGCGGCAATTTGGACTCGTACTGATGGCCTGCCTGATCGGTGTAGTACATGAAGTTATCGTAGATCGTTCGGAAAGGTCGATGGTAGGAGCCTCCGACGTAGAAGTAACCGGATTCTTTCGTTCGAAACTCAAAGCCAACGTTGGCCAGTAAGCCGAGTTTAGACCAGGTCATCAATGAATTCTGATTGCCGAATCCGCGACGAATTCCAAGGGCAATAAAATCATTCTGTCTATTGGCATTCCCAACATCCGAGGGAAACATATCGAGCGCAAAACCAAAGGCTGCATTCATAAAGATTTGATCTGAGAGCTGAACAAACACGAGCCCCGTAACGGGTATCTCATATCCAATCACCCGATAATCGACCGTATCTCTAAAATCAAAGTTGGGATCAAACACATTGGTGCTAAAATTTCTACGCACGAAACTGATTCCAGATTCCAGGGAAAGCCACTTGGTTAAACCGAAGCGCATCACCCCACCCATGGAATACCCAACTCTTTGATTCACTTCATAATCGATCCCTTCTTCCGTCTTGGCAGATTGCCCCGTCCGAAACAAACTGCTTGGGATGATAGGTTTCAGCTCGACACCAAAGGTCGTCACACGCTCCTGAGAAATCCCCAGCAACGAGCATCCAAGAAAAAGAAATAGGAAGGCGAAACGCATGGCGCCAAAGTTCGGCATTGTCGCCATACTTCTGACCTGAGATTGAGATTTCGGACTACTTAGAAAGCAGCGCACCTAGAATGGCCAGAAAAAGGACTAGGCCTGCAATGGCGATGATAATCCACCGCATCGGGGCTGCAACTATGAACTTATCCCGCCCCTTCCCCAAGGCAATGTAGTTGAGTTGATCTACCCTTGTCTCTTGGTGCTTAGCTACTCCAAAATAAGTAGGCCTCCGCTCATCCTCTTCATCCACTTGCGCCTCAAACTCGATGTCGGCGTCAACCAATAATTCGGTTAGGTATTCCGCCTGCTCCCGCTTGAAGTGCCGGTAAACGACCTTCATGGGATTGGTCGGATGGCTGAGTTTGTTGGTGAAATTAAACTGCTCTTCGAGGTCGATCATATCACGCGAAGTCGTTGACCTACATAGAGGTAACCGTTGCGACGAATACCATTAAGCTCTGCCAGCTTATAGGTGGTAGTGCCGTAAAGCCTGGCGATTTCATAAAGGTTATCGCCCTTCTTCACGGTATAAATGAGGATGCCTTTTGGATAGGAGATGTAACCGTGCTTCGTGCGTTTTAAAACCAATGTATCGTTTACAAGGGCTTGATCGTCAAAGGATATAAAGCTCAATGGATTGATCGGCTTTCCCTTAAAGCGCACCTCAAAATGCAGGTGACTTCCTGTGCTTTGTCCAGAACTTCCACCCAGTCCTAATACTTGCCCAGCCTCCACCTTATCGCCTTCTTTCACTTTGTACCGATGAAGGTGTGCATAGAGTGTTTCCAGGCCGTTGTAATGCCTAACAACAACCACACGTCCGTATCCCCCATAGCTGCGGGCCATGCGCACGACCCCTGGAAAGGCGGCAACAACAGGATCCCAAACTTCCAAATCAATGTCGATGCCATTGTGCATGCGCCCGTCTCGCCATCCAAACTTCGAGGTCAATGTATTGATCACCGGCAGCTGAAACTCGCCCATTTTCGCATGATCGGTGAGTAAGATAGAGAGGGCAGTATCCTCTATTCCTAAGTCCCACGGATAGGGATTCGGCTTGGTATTGTCCCATTGGGGGTAAAACTCTTTTGCTGGGATAGGTATCTCCGTAGAACCTATGTAAAGGTTCTTAGGCGTCACCTTCGGCATTTCCTCAGGTCGATTTGCCAAAAAGATATTGATCTGATTAATGAGTGCGTATGGCACTTCTTCTGTCTCGAAGAGTGAATCGATGCAGGAAACCAATTGCTCTTCTGAATATGAGGTCAACGAAATGTAAAGTTCGAGGTAATCAGAGAACTTGCTTTTACCATGAAACTTCAACACGGAATCACGCAAGTCCTTCACTTGGTTATCCGTTAATCCAGCGACAGCGTCAAAGAGCACCTCTTCCCCGTACATCACAACGGCCTGCACGGTATCGCGCTTATTCTCGCGCCCTGAAGGGCCGGAAGCGCCGGCAACGCTCACTATACTGAGCATTAGAAAAAGTAAAGAGGTTAGGGATCGCATGGCTTAGGCGTTCAAAAATAAGGAATTCACTCCTCCACAAACGATGACCCGCTACGCTTACGTGTTAAAGAGAATCGGAATTTGACAAACGCCCCTTTCTGTTCGATGATTTCTTCCCTTCAGCCGATGACCGGGAGTTACTTCCATTTGATGTTACAACCCATGCTAGGAAATTGCTCCATTGCAACTTGGCCATCGACCAAAAGTTGATCGAGACAATGGCGCAAATCGGCTCCGGTAACTGGCTTTCCATTGCCCGGACTACTGTTATCCAATCTACCGCGGTAGACACACTTAAGATGTGCATCAAACACACTGAAATCAGGAGTGCATGCCGCGCGATAGGCTTTCGCAACGCTCTGATCCTCGTCGTACAAATAAGGAAACGAGAACCCTAGCTCAGCGCCAAGCGCCTTCATCAACGCTGGACCATCCTGGGGATAATGCACAACATCATTAGACGATATGGCCACAAACCCAATCCCTCGTTTTTGATAGGTCGAGGCCACGTGCACCAATTCATCCTGTACATGCACCACGTACGGACAATGATTGCAAATGAACATCACCACCAACCCCTTTTCACCCGCCACATCAGCAAGTCGCATCACACGACCACTTAGGGTATCAGGAAGTTCAAAATCAGGAGCGGTAAAGCCCAAGGGAATGGTTTCAGTCTCGGTAAGTGCCATGTGCCTAATATTCCTTCAAATGTATAGACCGTAATCCTATTCATAGAAGGCCACAGCGTATAGATTTGCAGCCATTTACTGAACATGCAACAACGTCTAATTTCACTCGCCTTTCTTGTTTTGATGGTCCATGCAGGCGTGTCTCAAACGGATACCTTCCGCATCGACAATGGATTGAGTAAACTGGAATGGTACGGCACCAAGGTGACCGGCACCAATCAAGGACTTATCGCGCTGCGTGGTGGAGAAGTTTGGATAAAGGATGCTCAATTGATCGGTGGCTCTTTCGAAGTAGATATGCAAAGTATCACAGACACGGATCTTCCGAAGGCCTATCGACCCAAACTCGAAGAACACTTGAAGTCTGCCGATTTCTTCGACGTCGAAGCCTACCCCATTTCTCAGTTCTTCATTAAAAAAGTAACGCCCATTGAAGGAGGGAAATTCAACGCTCAAATCACTGGAGATCTAACGATCAAAGGAATTACTAAAGAGATTTCGTTTCCCGCAAAAGTCAAGGCAAGCGCCACCAAGTTTGCCGCCTACGGCGAAATGACCATAGACCGAACCCGGTTCGATATTCGGTACGGGTCCAAATCCTTCTTTGACGATTGGGGAGACCGCACCATTGAAAATGATTTCCGCCTAGAAGTCAGCCTAGCAGCAAAGCGCTAATGGTCGCACTTCCATTTCCATCATTTGGCCGTTTCACAGTATTCTTTAATTTAGGGGAATGCTAGCAACACGACTAGATCCGAATCGATTAGAAGCGGGCTGCGACGAAGTCGGTCGTGGCTGCCTCGCCGGACCGGTGGTTGCTGCATCCGTCATCCTACCGGCAGACTATCGACATGCCGATATCAGGGATTCAAAAATGCTTTCTGAGCGCAAGCGACTCGCGATGGTAGAAGAGATCAAAGCAACGGCCATTGCTTGGGCGGTCAGCTTTGTGGAGCCTGTAATTATCGACCGTATTAACATCCTCAACGCCTCCTTCCTGGCCATGAGTAGAGCCGTTCATCGTTTAGCGCTGCAACCCGAACATTTGCTCATCGACGGCAACCGGTTTAAAACCAATCTTGACATTGGATTCACTTGCATCATCAAGGGGGACCAAAAAAATGCATCCATCGCTGCTGCTTCTATTCTCGCAAAGACGTATCGCGACGAATACATGAAAGCCATCCACCAAGACCATCCCCACTTCGGATGGGACAGCAACGTAGGATACCCTACGGCCCAGCATCGTAGGGCTATTGAGAGCTTTGGACCAACCTTTCATCACCGAAAGAGTTTCCGGCTGCTACCGGATCAATTGGCCCTAAACTTCGCCGATTAACATTTGTGGGCTGAGAACACTTGACTGCCCAATCATTCGCAAATAGTGGTGGACGTAGATTTGTACCATGAGATGGATCATCGGATTTACGATTGCGTTGGTACTCGGTGTGCTTGGCTGGTTTTGGTACCCACGGTTAATGGACTCCAAAGCCGAATCTCCTTACGCGCTTCTGAATGGTTCCGCCTGGCTCATCATAGAACTGGAGGGACAGGATGATCTACAACAATTAACCGACTCCACCGCGGCTTTGGCAGAGGTTGACCTCTTGCGTCAATGGCCACTTCCAGAGCAATGGGAAGGAAGTGCACCCATCGTTCTTTTTGCGTTTATGGGAGCAGAAGGGGATGGGATGGGAATCATTTCTGAGGGAGGTTTAGATTGGCTGACAGACACGCGATTTACTTTCATATCAGAACATCAGGGTTATGCAATCGCCACCACCCAGGCGTACGCTTTTGATGGTCAAAATAATGTACCTGGGGCATTCACGCCTTCCCGAGCACCATCTCCACATAAGCTGCGTGTTCATGCAAAAGCCGAGCGCTTGCTTCAGGCGTACGCCGGTCATCTCAGCACATCACTCATCATGATGATCATGCGCGAAGGGGAACAAAATATGTGGATAGAATTCGACATGAAGGACGACGCCAACGTCATGCAAGCAACGGGAATCGCCTCTACACGAGATGATCAGTCCCAGAGAAGCACGGATCTTCATTTGCTTCGTTTCATTCCCGCCAATGCAGGTATGGCCATTGTATCTACTTCGGATAGTTTGAAATACGGCCTTGTGCACTGTGCCTACGGGGTCAACACTGACCCTTTTGAATACCTGTTCATTTTGTATGAGGGTGAAGCTATCGCCAGCGAAAACACAAGCCCTGACCAAAATTACCAAGGCATTCCGATTACCATTTCTTCAATTCCCAAGCACCTGAACAAGCTATCCATTCCGTGGTCCGACGAAGCATACACAGCACACATCGGAGCTGTGCACATCCAAAGCTCCAGCTTTGCCTCCTTGGTCCATTTGCTCGACGACTACCTCGCTGACGACAAGTTGATCAGTTCGCCGTACTTCACCCAGATAGAAGGTGCGATCTCGGATGCAGGGTTTACGCTTTATGTGCGTCCAGATGAGTTGGCCGAAGACAATCCATTCATCAAGACAGACATTCCCTGGCCTGGCACTAATTCGCTCGTATTTCAAGCATTCAGCGAACTTCCAGGACAGAAGTTCTTCACCATTTCTATGCTGCACCACAAAGACATGGTGGATGAAGCCCCTGTGGTTTGGAGTGCTCTGCTCGACACGGTAGTGCAGTCGGGGCCCTGGCCTTTTGTTAATCACTACACAAATGATCAGGAGGTGTTAGTTCAAGACGCTGCGAACAAATTGTACCTGATCAACAAGGATGGGAAAACGCTTTGGAAGAAAAAATTGACCGCCGGTATCATAGGCGATATTTCCACGATAGATCTGTTTGCGAACGGCAAGTATCAAATGCTTTTCGCTACAGAAGATCGAGTCTACCTCATCGACAGAAACGGAAACCCTGTGAACGAATTCCCGGTCAAACTAACCACCGGTGCTAAGTCGGCCCCCACCATGGTGCGTTATTCAAGCAAGGATGACCCCAGGATCTTGATCGGAGATGGTAATCGACTCATCAATTTGAATGAACAAGGCATTGCGGTAAACGGCTGGAAGGAACCGAGCATGGCTTCCGAATTGGCGGCTCCTATCCGATACCTCCACTACAGCGGAAAGGATTACTTAATGGCCCAAACCAAAAGCGGAAAAGTTCACTTCTTCGACCGACAAGGCAAGGAACGCGCACGCGCCATTCAAATCGACACGCACCAGACCGCGATTTACTTCCAAGAAGGGCGCGACCTGAACTCCTGTCGATTCATCGGCCACGATTCACTCGGTAATCTGTACGATCAGCCCATTAGCGGTTCCGTCAAGGTTGAAAACATTCTTCCTTTGGGCGGCGACGTAGGCATGGTAAACATCCATTTAGGAGAACACGACCTTGCAACCATCTCAGACGACCATTTCATCACCTTGAATGCATCGCGCGATGTAGGGCTCGACTATTTACTTCCTGAACCGATAGCGTCAGATATACAGATGCTCAACCGTCGGAAAGAATGGATTGGATTGAACGCAAAAGAGAGCGACCATTACTACATCCTAGACTTGGATGGTCAGATGCTGGACAAGATGCCCGTCAAGGGAAAAGGAAAAGGCATGGTGTTGGATATCAACGGTAACGGAAGCCTGGAGTTGATCATTTCCGATGGGAAACGCGAGTTGAAAGCTTACACACTAGCCGACTAATGACCCAAAAAGGTCTTGCCAAAGAAGCCCACGTTACGCAGTTTTAGCTTGTCTCCTTCTTTTGGAGAGTATCCATCATCCAAGTCGTTCATCTTTAGAAGTCGCTTGATCTTTACACCGTATCGCTGTGATACGTCGCGTATCGTCTCGCCACCCTGAACCCTATGAAATTCCTCTTGGGCATTGTTGCGTTTGGGTTGAATGTAGACCACTTCACCTTCCAGCAACTTAGCATCCTTATTCAAGTCATTGTACTTGACGATTTGCCAACGACTGAGTCCATAGCGCTCAGCAACCGAATGGGGTGAATCGCCTTTTTTGGCTTGAACAAACTTGATATTGTTTTCACTTACGTCTATTGCGCTTACGCTCATTACGTGCGGCACCGGCTCTTCACGCGCCGCTTCCTTTCCACTTCGCATTTCAGCGACGGGTTCAGAATCGGGCAATTTGCGCACCCGATCGTATTGCTGCAGTTCACTCTCCTCGATGATCTTGATGAGCAGATCGGCATATTTAGGATTGGTAGCATAACCCGCTTTCTTCAGTCCACGTGCCCATCCCTTGTAATCGGTCGCCTTTAAGTCGAAAAGAGACGCATAGCGATCTCGAGTCATCAAAAATTCGCTGTGATCACGGTAGGAATCAAAAGCAGAGTAATACTTACGAAAGCATTCGTTGGCCTCGTCATCGTCCTGAATGAAGCTAGGTCCTTCCCAACCTTTGTGGCACTTGATGCCAAAATGATTGTTGGCGTATTTGGCCAAAGGACTGTTGCCGTAATCGCTCTCGAGCATACCTTGTGCAAGGGTAATGCTGGCAGGAATTCCCGTACCGTGCATTTCTCTTATGGCCTCATCCTTAAAGTTCTCGATGTATTCTGACTTCGACACCCGTGGTTCAGACGGCTGTGATTGCCCCATCATTGAAAATATGAAGAGGTTACAGAACAAGAAGAGTGCTGTTAGAATGTTACTTTGCATGCCGAATCAACGCTTTGTAGCAAAGCTACCGAGTTATTAACGGAGTTTTCAACAAGAAAGGGGTGGTTATCAACAATTCTACTGTTAATTACTGATGTCTAGAGGGGTCGTGATCAAAAGTACCGGAAGCTGGTACAAGGTGAAATTAGAAGATGGAACGCAAATAAATGCGCGGGTCCGGGGAAAGTTGCGTACGTCAGGAAGCAGAAACACGAACCCAGTAACGGTTGGTGACCATGTAGACTTGGATTTCGTTGGCGAGGACCACGTCATTACTGGTGTAGACGACCGGACCAATTACATCATCCGCAAGTCGACGAACCTCTCAAAGCAAACCCACATCATCGCGGCGAACTTAGACTTGGCCATTTTGGTCACCGCATTGAAGGAGCCCAAGATCAAGTTTGGTTTCGTAGACCGATTTCTCGTCACGGCCGAAGCCTATGGCATTCCCGCCATGATCATTTTCAACAAATGCGACCTCCTTACGGATCGGGAGCTGGAGTACCTTGAAGAGTTGAGAGCGGCCTATTTGAAAATCGGATATCCATCCTTGGCCATTTCTACCACGGAGGAAGTCGGGTTAGAAGAAGTAAAGGCTGAAATCAAAGGAAAGATTACCCTCTTCAGTGGACACAGCGGTGTCGGCAAAAGCTCCCTCTTAAATGCATTGAATCCCGCTATTCAAGCGAAGGTGACCGACGTATCTGAGTCGAACGAAAAGGGGCAGCATACGACCACGTTTGCCGAGATGCATGCGATCAACGACAACACCTACATCATCGACACGCCAGGATTGAAAAGCTTTGGCCTCATCGACATTGAACCGGAGGAATTGAAGGACTTTTTTCCAGAAATGGTGAAGCGAAGTGGCGATTGCCGTTTCAGCAATTGCCAGCATTTGAATGAACCCGGATGCGCCGTAAAGCCTGCCTATGACCAAGGTGAACTACCTTGGTTTCGTTATGAGAACTACGGTTATTTCTACGATGAACTAAAGGAGATGCGCCCATGAGAGCGGTGATCCAACGCGTTTCGGAAGCAAAGGTGACGGTGCAAGAAAAAGTGACCGGCAGCATCGGTGAAGGCTACTTGATCTTACTCGGCATCGAACCGGCAGACGACAAAGATGACCTTGAATGGCTAGCGAATAAGATTGTAGCATTGCGGGTATTCAGCGACGAGGAAGGATTGATGAATCGGAGTATTACAGACGTGGATGGCCACGTCTTGGTCGTCAGTCAATTCACCCTTCACGCCAAGTATAAAAAAGGCAATCGCCCCAGCTTCATTCGGGCGGCCAAACCGGAGCACGCCATCCCCGTGTACGAGTCGTTTTGCGATGAACTCGAGCGCCTCCTCAACAAACCCACGCAACGCGGCGAGTTCGGAGCAGACATGGATGTACATTTGGTGAACGATGGGCCGGTGACGTTGGTCATCGACACAAAAAACAAGGAATAACCCGTGCTTTTCAACTCGTTGCCCTTCCTGATCTTTTTACCCACGGTGGTGCTCTTGTACTACCTCCTACCCCATCGCACGCGCTGGATCCTCTTACTGGCCGCGAGCTATATCTTTTATGGGTACTGGAAGGTAGAATACCTGAGCTTGATCTTGGCCAGCACCACGGTAGATTACTTCGTTGCCCGTTACATACACGCAACGCCTTCGCGCTTACACAAGCGCATGGGGCTGGCCGTAAGCTTGATCACCAACCTTGGACTCCTCGCCTTCTTCAAGTATTCCGGATGGTTTATCGAAGACGTGCTAGACCCTGTCGTCGGACTTACCGACGGTCAATTGGACAGCTTCCGCAAGGCTTGGGACTTCTTATTGCCGGTTGGCATTTCCTTCTACACCTTCCAAACGCTGGGATACACGATTGACGTCTATTTCGGCAAGGCGGTCCCCGAAAAGAATCCACTCAAATTTGCGCTGTTCGTGAGCTACTTCCCTCAATTGGTGGCAGGCCCCATCGAGCGATTCAGTCATTTACATCAGCAGCTCTTCCAACGGGTTTCCTTTGAGTATGCCAACCTCCAGCAGGGCGGGCGATTGATCCTATACGGCTTGTTCATCAAGATGTGTGTTGCCGACAATGTAAGTCCAATCGTAGATCAAATTTTTGGTCATTCCGCCGAAGCTGACGGCATCCAATTGGCCGCTGGAATGCTGCTGTTCGGACTGCAGATCTACAGCGATTTTCACGGCTATTCGCTGATTGCGATCGGAACCGCAAAGCTGCTGGGAGTGAACCTCATGGATAACTTCAACGCACCGTACACCTCCCTTTCGATCCGCGAATTCTGGGGGCGCTGGCACATCTCGCTGAGCACTTGGTTTCGCGACTACCTCTTTATTCCGCTCGGTGGAAGCAAGGCGGGCATGACGAAATTGGCCATCAACATCCTGATCGTCTTTTTGGTAAGTGGCTTGTGGCACGGGGCCAATTGGACGTTTGTGGTTTGGGGCGCGATGCACGGTTTGGCCTACTTAGCAGAAAGGTGGCTGTTTCCTATGCGTACAAAAAGTCGCGTTGGCAGCGCTTTGAAATGGATTTGGACCATGGTCATCGTCTTCTTCGCTTGGATCTTTTTCCGAAGTGAAAGCGTTGCGCACGGAACGGACTACATAATGCAAATGCTACAGAATACGGGAGATGGACTTACCATTGAATGGGATCCCTTCCTAGCCTCCATTGTTGGCATCTTCATCCTCAGTGACTTGCTCTTCCGAAACCGAAGTATTCACGTTTGGCTAGAGTCAACATCCACGTTGATCCGGTGGTCGGTATACGCCCTGCTCCTTTTCTTCATCACTGGTTTCGCCGGCACGGTTCAGCATCCATTTATCTATTTTCAATTCTGATGAAGGTATTGATCAAAGGCATATGGCTACTCTTGACCCTACTGCTGCTGGCGGGCATTTACCCAAAGCATGCCTACGAACAATTCGTGGCTGAGCATGCAGACCAGTACTTACAGGTTCAAAAAATAAAGGACTGTGATGTGATCTACCTCTCTGCCTCCAGCAATTTCGCATCAGGACTTGCACGAGAAACGGATCCACGCAAGATCAGTCAAATGATCGCAGATCATTTTCCGGCGCTTCAATTTGAGGCGATCAATAAACCCGCTTCTCACGCAGGCATCCACGTAAATCTCCTCGAAATGTTCAGGGAAAATGCGGAGGCAGAGACCTTTATTGTCACCATGAACTTACGGTCCTTTGGGCCCGATTGGATTTATTCTGAACTGGAGACACCGCTGCAGCAATCCACGCTTTTCTACAACAATCGTCTGCCCCTTATTAACCGTGCCTTGGTTTCACTTCGGGCGTATGACGACCAGTCGACCGAAGAGCGGCATGCCCAGCGGAAGTCAGCTTGGGCAGATGACCCACTGCCCTTTGACCCGCCTCAGGACAATGTAACGGATTGGTGCGCAGTTGAAAAATGGGGCGATTGGCGAAACCCGAAACGCCAATTGGCGGATCAGTTCATCAAGCAATACGGTTTTGTCTTGGATGCGTCGAATCCACGGGTGAAAGATTTCGATCGGATGTCAGCAATGGCAGAGGAGGAAGGCTGGACGATGGTCTTCAACATCCTAGCCGAAAACCTAGAAACGGCGGACTCCTTGGTTGGCAAGGACCTCACTTCACTCATGAGGCGCAATACACAGTGGTTGGTCGATCGTTACGAAGAAAAGGGGCATGAATTAGTGAACAACCTCGAGCAGGTTAGCCATGCACATTTCACAGATAAAGATTTTCCTACAGAGCATTACGACGACATAGGACGCAGAATCATCGCTGACAACGTAGCCGAAGGATTGGCGCGGGCATTGGCTCAAAAGAATAGTAAAAATGACAATTGAAGCAGCACAGCAACGGGTAGACGAATGGATCAGTACGGTGGGCGTTCGCTATTTCGACGAGTTGACGAACATGGCCATGCTTACGGAGGAGGTAGGTGAAGTGGCGCGGATCATTGCGCGGCGCTATGGTGAACAGAGCGAAAAAGAATCCGACAAGAACAAGGACCTCGGGGACGAAATGGCCGATGTGCTATGGGTATTGCTCTGCTTGGCCAACCAAACCGGGGTAGACCTGACAAAAGCCTTGGAAAATAACTTCGAAAAGAAATCCCATCGGGATGGAGAGCGCCATCAAAACAACCCTAAACTCAAGGATTGATTCCCCACTGCGGCCGTGACCGCAGCGTATATCCTCCGCTTGGCGCAGTGCTGCGCAACACTAGCAAGAACAGCGACCGGAGGAAGCTCGTGCTTGTGCCGATGTGAAGCCACTGCGCCGAGCGGAGATAGCAGCGAAGGGCGCGAAATGTCCGCACAAACGAGCATAAAAAAACCCCGCTGCAAGCAACGGGGTTTACAAAGTAATGATCTGCGATTTCTACTCGGCGGTGATGCTAGCTGTTTCTGTAGTAACCACCTCTTGCGCAACCTCGATGGTTTCGATGACCTCGCTTTTACCTACTTGTTCTTCCGAAGCATCGGGCTTAATATCCAATGCAATGGATGGTGCAATGACCAAAGCAACAACGGACATCAACTTGAGGAGGATGTTCAACGATGGTCCAGAGGTATCCTTGAATGGATCGCCTACGGTATCACCTACCACAGTAGCTTTGTGTGGCTCAGAACCTTTGTAGTACATCTCGCCGTTGATCTCGACGCCTTCTTCAAACATTTTCTTAGCGTTGTCCCACGCACCTCCTGCGTTTGATTGGAAAATCGCCATGAGCACACCGGCCGACGTAACACCTGCGAGCAATCCTCCGAGCATTTCAGGACCTCCAATGAAGCCAACCAATACCGGAACCGTTACGGCGAGCAAACCTGGAAGCACCATCTCACGAATAGAAGCTTTAGTAGAAATTTCTACGCACTTATCGTACTCGGCAACACCGTCGGCTGCTTCGAAGGTGGTTCGATCTGCCTCGCTCCAATCTTCTTGCTCTTTGCCTTCGTTACGCTTCATGACTTCCAATGCTGCTTTGAGTTGTGGAAGGTCACGGAATTGACGACGCACTTCTTCGATCATGGCCATAGCGGCGCGTCCAACGGCGTTCATACTCAATGCAGAGAATACAAAAGGAAGCATTGCTCCGACGAGCAGACCCGCCATTACGGATGGATCAGCAACGTTGATCATGCTCACGTTTGCTTGTTGCATGAAGGCTGCAAACAAAGCCAAGGCGGTGAGTGCGGCTGAACCAATCGCGAATCCTTTGCCGATGGCAGCGGTAGTGTTACCTACGGCATCCAACTTATCTGTGCGCTGGCGAACTTCTTTTGGAAGCTCTGCCATTTCGGCGATACCACCCGCATTGTCAGAAATTGGTCCGTAAGCGTCAACGGCGAGTTGAATACCTGTGTTAGCAAGCATACCGACTGCAGCGATAGCGATACCATAAAGTCCGGCGAATTCGAATGCGATCAAGATGGCCGCAGCGATCAATAAGATCGGAATGGCAGTACTCATCATACCCACTCCAAGTCCAGCGATGATGTTGGTAGCAGAGCCTGTTAAGGACTGACGAACGATCGAGCGCACGGGAGGGGTACCTGTACCTGTATAGTACTCCGTGATCTTACCGATACCTAAGCCAGCAACCAGGCCAGCGATGGTACTCAAGAAGACACCCAATGACGAATATTCTGTGATGAGTCCAGTGAGCGGGTTGGTTCCCGTCCATTCTGCTGGAAGCATGAAATCTATGATGAAATAAGACGCGATGATCATGAGGATTGAAGAACCAAACTCACCTATGTTCAAGGCCGTCTGGGGATCTCCACCTTCCTTCACCTTCACGAAGAAGGTTCCGATGATGGAAACGAGGATACCAATTGCAGCGAGGAAGAGCGGAAGCACAACGGCTCCAAGGCCTCCCATAAAGTCGCCTTCACCGAATCCAGTAACTCCGACGAATGCAGCACCCAATACCATGGTACCGATGATGGATCCTACGTATGATTCAAAAAGGTCAGCACCCATACCAGCTACGTCACCTACGTTGTCTCCAACGTTATCGGCAATGGTAGCAGGGTTCAACGGGTGATCTTCAGGAATACCTGCTTCAACTTTACCCACGAGGTCAGCACCTACGTCAGCAGCTTTTGTATAGATACCTCCACCGACACGCGCAAAAAGTGCGATCGAAGAAGCTCCTAATGAAAAACCTGCGAGTACGTTCAGTACCAATCCGGTATTGGCAGCTCCTGGGTACATGGCAGAATAAAGGATATACAGAAGGCTCAAACCGAGGACTCCTAATCCTACAACACCCATTCCCATCACGGAACCACCTCCAAACGCAACCTCGAGTGCTTTACCCAAGCTTGTACGTGCAGCATTGGTAGTTCGGACGTTTGCTTTGGTTGCTACGCGCATTCCAAGGAATCCTGCCAAACCAGAACAAACGGCTCCAACAATAAAGGAGACTGCGACCATGGCGCTCGAATTGTCTTCGTTCGCTCCTTTGAACGCCAATAGAATGGCGACGGCCACAACGAAGATCGAGAGCACTTTATACTCTGCTTTAAGGAAGGCCATTGCACCAACGGAAATGTTGTTTGCAATCCTTGCCATCTTCTCATTTCCAACCTCTTGCTTTGACACCCATGCGCTTTTCCAAGCAACATATAGCAGTGCAACAAATCCCAGAGCGGGTAACGCGTAAATCAAATTTTCCATTTAATTATTGATTTTGAATAACTTAAAAGGAGTTAAACCCTCCATTTTTAAAGCGCGCAAAGATAGTAGCCTACAGTAATAATCAAACGAAAGTTTACATCAAAAAACGATGCTCGCTCGGAAGTAGGGACCGATGTTGGTGAAGACATTGTCGTTGATGCGCGCTCCCTGCCAATCCGAAACCGTCTCACGCAATGTGAAATGATTGAGAGAAAGTCCTCCTTCTCCTACGATTGCCAACTTGGATCCGGTATCGTACCAAAGTCCACCTCCTAGATTACTTTGAAATACAGTAGAAAAATCACCATCAACTTGCCATGCATTACCTAAGTCGATAAAGTAATCAGCCCATGGACCAACGGCTACTCCTCCCACGAAGTAGGACTTAGATTGCTCGGATACTTGCCATGAGCGCTTCGCCCGTGCACCAAAGCGGAGCATGACATATTTCGAAAGGTCAAGTGCTCCAAGCGCACCGATGGACCAATTGTCATTCAGCTTAAACCAATGAATAAGGTGCATGCTCAACGCAAAGTTGGAAAAGGTGTACAAGCCTCCACCTACTTCTATTAGGTACATTCGATCTAGTGGTTTAAACACTTCAGGCTTACGCTGCACGGGAGTATAGCTGCTGCTTGTAGATGACGGCAACGGGGCAGTTGATTTTTGGCGAAACACATACTTAACGCGTGATCGATCCACGCTAAAGACGCGTTCTTCACTTTTGATCAATACAGCGTCCGTCCCAATCGCAATGATCTCCCCTTTAAAATATTCGCCGTTGAGCAAATAGACCTCATCTTCTTGCGCCACACCATTTGCGGTAAATGCAATAAGGGCAATAAATAATAGTATGAATTGCAATGTTCTCATCCGTTTCCTTCAATCACTTGTGAAATATGTTTAAACAAATTCCGTTGGGTTAAAAATGCACATAAATACTAACCTATTGGACGTCGAAAACGTCTGATCAATCACGAATTAACCCCATATTTGGTTCAAATCAAATCATTGCCATGAAATCACTCTTGAAACTCGGTTTTCTTTCAGCAGCCATCTTGCTCGTTGCGAGCAGCTGCCAGAAGGTTACGCAAACGACAAGGTACACAGCCAACGTGCCACAATACCTCAGCTACGAGGATCTCAGATCTTCGATCCACAACGACAACGAGCGATCCCTGGAACGACCAGGCAAGATTTTCCTTTACAATTCACTCATCTTGATCAATGATTACGAGACGGGAATTCACATCTACGACAACAGCAACCCCTCCTCACCCAATCACATTGGATTCATCAATATACCCGGAAACGTAGACATCGCGGTGCGCGACAACATCTTATACGTAGATAGCTATGTAGACCTTGTAGCGGTGGACATCAGTGACCCATCGAACGTTCAGGAGATTGGGCGTGCTGAAGGCGCGCTCTCTTACACGATTCCGTCTCAAATGGATTGGAACTACCCAGTAGCACAGATTGACCAGAGTAAAGGAGTGGTAACCGGATTTGAAGTAGGCGAAGTGGAAGAGACGTGTGAAAACGAAGCATGCCGCACCTTTTATCGAAATAACATGTCGAGTGATTGGAATGGATCATGGGGCGGTCAGATGATGAGTGACAATGGTTCACCCGTATCTTTCAGCGGCAACACCAACAACGTACGCAGCACGAGTTCAGCAACTGGCAATGCTGGCATTGCCGGTTCAATGGCGCGTTTTATGCTGGTTGATAATTTCCTTTACGTGATCTCTGATGAGAACACGGTTAACGTTTTCGACATCACCACCAGCAACATGCGAGAGGTGAACACCTTCCAACCTTGGCAGCAAGCTGGCGGTGGACGAGGAGTGATTGAGACCCTGTTTACGTTTAAGGATCGTTTGTTCATTGGCTCGAACGTAGGAATGTTGGCATATAACATCAGCGATCCTTCCTCACCTCAATACCTATCCAGTTACAGTCACTTGACTTCATGCGACCCTGTTGTTGCAAACGATGATTACGCCTTTGTTACGCTTCGTGCGGGCACAGCATGTGGCGCCACCAACACCAATCAAATGGATGTACTGGATATCGTAGACATTATGTCACCCACCATCGTCAATACGGTCAACTTGTCAAACCCACATGGCTTAGACATCGACAGCGAGAAGAACATGGTATTTGTTTGTGATGGAATGGACGGCCTCAAGGTATACGACTACAGCAACGTAAATGAAATTCAGAACAACCAATTGAATCACATTGCTGGATTGAATACATACGATATCATTCTAAACAACGGTATTGCGCACATGATAGGCGATGACGGACTACGCCAGTACAGCTATGACGATGCAGGCACACTGGTTGAATTAAGCACGATTCCGTTGAATTAACGTTTATTGACATTACCCGTGTAACAATAAGGCACTTCAAGCGTCATATTAGTACATAGGTTAGTAGGTTTAGTTTAAAGACAGGCTCTCTCAATTCCCACGAGAGGGCCTTCTTTTTTATTCCTTTTCAAAAGCAAAACATTTGGCACAGCTATTGCAACAACCTACATACATAGGTTAGTAGGTTTAGTTGTAAAAAGCCCCTTGCAAGATATCCGAGCAGGGGGCTTTTTCAATTCTAAGAAGTAAGGCCTCTACGCCTCTAGGTGCTTATTATACTAAGTACATGGATTCCTTTACCAAGTGAATGATACGACCTACCGTAGGAATGGCGATCTCAATCAAGTTGGGGGTGAAAGGAAAAGGTGTATCGGATTGGGTAGCGCGCGTAACGGGAGCATCTAAGTAATCGAATGCATCTTTTTGAATGCGGTATGCTATCTCACTTGACACGGAAGCATAGGGCCAGCTCTCATCAACCACAACACATCTATTTGTCTTCTTCACCGATTCAATGATCGTTGCCACATCCAACGGGCGGATTGTGCGCAAGTCAATGACCTCACACGTGATGCCATCCTTGGCCAATTCGTCAGCAGCCTCCAAGACTACTTTCATGATCTTACCAAATGAAACAATCGTAACGTCTTCTCCTTTGCGCTTGATATCAGCCTTACCAATCGGGATGAGGTACTCTCCTTCTGGAACTTCTCCTTTATCACCGAACATCTTTTCCGACTCTAGAAAGACGACGGGATCGTTATCGCGGATGGCCGACTTCAACAGGCCCTTTGCATCATACGGTGTGGAGGGAGTAATCACTTTGAGTCCGGGCACGTGTGCATAAAACGCCTCGAAACTTTGAGAGTGGGTTGCAGCAAGCTGTCCTGCCTGTCCATTACCACCACGGAAGACGATTGGCACGTTGTACTGACCACCTGACATCTGAAGCATCTTAGCCGCAGAGTTGATGATTTGATCCGCTGCAAGGATCGCAAAGTTCCATGTCATGAATTCGACAATGGGTCTCAATCCATTCATCGCTGCACCCACACCGATGCCAGCGAATCCAAGTTCTGCGATCGGAGTGTCGATGATGCGCTTTTCACCGAATTCATCTAACATACCCTGACTCACCTTATAGGCGCCGTTGTATTCAGCCACTTCTTCTCCCATCAAGAAGACACGCTCGTCTCTTCTCATTTCCTCTGACATTGCCTCGCGAAGGGCCTCTCTGAATTGTATCGTTCGCATAATCCTTTTGTATAGGGCGGCAAAAATAAGTCGTGGGATTCACTTAGCGAAGTTTCTCTTCTCGCCGTCTAGAAGCAATGTGATGATTTCCGACCTTTGAGCATCCAATGACCAGTAAGACAATCTCCATTTCTTTAACCTGTGCGCTTATTACAGTCCTTTCAGCGTGCAGACCACTCTATCGGGCCAGCATTCCGAACCAGCCGATGTTGACCGAAAAGAATGAATTGGAGGTGGATGTTGGAGTAGAAACGGGATCAGGATACGTCAATGCGAGCTATTCACTCTCAAATCATATTTTAATCACAGCCGGAGGAAACGCATGGTCAAACAATAATACTTCAGCACAATTCGGTGAAATTGGGGTCGGCTTTTTCCATTACAATGCATCAGAAAATTTCGGCGGCAGCGTACTAGCCCAAACCGGGTTTGGAAATGCCAACGTTATCGACAATGATTTGTTTGACGACCCATTCAACGGGAATCAGACCGGACTCATTGAGTACAACGCGCAGTTTACTCGCTTCTCGTTGCAACCTGGCATCTACTGGAAAATGGAACATTTGGATGTTGGTATGGGACTTAGGAACTCCGTGGTGTATTGGCTCGCCCCCTCCAATTACGATTCCCAAACCGTTGATGGTTACGACATTTTCGCTGAACCTGTTGTTTCCATGCAAGCAGGCTCTGCCGCTACGAAGTTCTTTTTAGAAAGCTCTCTGCAGATCCCCATTTACAGGGCCTTTCGACACCCGGTCACCCCCTTCCACCTCGGCCTAGGCATCAGTTTTCTCATTTCCAAGAAGACCCTGTCGAGCTACCCACAGCAAAAAGCCGTTGAACAATAAAGGCGTCCAAGTTTTTACTTTCTAAAAGCTACTTTTGCAGCTCTATTTTAATAGGAAAAACAGACGATTATGAATATTCTGGTTTGTATCAGTAAGGCCCCAGACACCACCAGTAAGATTACGTTCAAGGAAAGCAACACCTCTTTCAATGAAGACGGTGTGCAGTTCATTGTGAACCCTTACGACGAATGGTATGCGCTGGTTCGGGCCCTGGAGCTCAAAGAAACGCAAGGTGGAAAAGTGACCATCATCAGTGTGGGTGGGGCCGATTATGAGCCCATCATGCGCAAAGCGCTCGCCATTGGAGCAGATGAAGCAGTGCGCGTTGACGCTCAACCTTTGGATGCATTTCAAGTGGCCTCAGAGATAGCCGCATATGCTGCGGACAAAGGCTTCGATTTGGTTATGGCAGGTAAGGAAACCATTGATTACAATGGCGCTCAGGTAGGTGGCATGGTCGCCGCTTTGATGCACCTTCCGTACGTTTCTAATGCTACCAAAATGGATGTAGCAGGTTCAGAGGCAACGGTTGAAAGAGACAAGCAAGGAGGAACAGAAGTGCTAAGCGTATCCTTGCCCGCTGTTATTTCAGCCGCTAAGGGCATGGCCGAGCAGCGCATTCCAAACATGCGAGGCATCATGGCCGCTCGATCAAAACCACTTCAGGTGATTCCTTCTTCTGCACCTGCACAGCTGACAGAAACCGTGCGTTACGAATTGCCCCCTGAAAAAGGCAGCGTAAAACTCATTGACCCTGAAAACGTAAATGAATTGGTAAATCTTCTTCACAACGAAGCTAAAGTCATATAAGGATGAACGTTTTAGTATTTGCAGACAGTGATAATGGAAAGGTAGCTAAGGCGGCTTACGAAGCAGCTAGCTATGGCGCAAACATCGCCACTAAAAGTGGTGGCAAAGCGACATTGGTCACTTATGGACAGGTTGACAACCTCAACGAGCTTGCGCAGTACGGCATATCAGACATTCTCCACGCCGAGTCTGTAGACCACGTGGACCCGATGCAGCTCGCTGCATTGGTAGATGCCGCTGCACAATCAACCGGGGCTGACCTCTTGATCTTTTCACACGATTATACCGGCAAGACCATTGCGCCTGTTGTTTCAGCCCGCATGAAGGCCGGTATGGTAACCGGGGCTATTGATTACCCTGCTTTGGATGGAGATTTCGTTGTCAAAACCAACGTATTTTCAGGAAAGGCGTTTGCCCATGTCAAAATCAACACAGACAAAAAGGTGATCACCCTTTTACCCAACTCCGTTTCCAAGTCAAAGAGCGAAGCGAATGCGAACGTTACCGCTTTTGCACCGGACCTCGGAAACGCTTCTGTTTCCATCAAGGAGACAAAGATCAAAGGAGGCGATGGCATTAACTTGACCGAGGCTGAATTGGTCGTGTCTGCGGGTCGTGGACTCAAGGCTCCTGAAAACTGGGGAATGATCGAGGACCTCGCACATGAACTGGGTGCAGCTACTGCATGTTCTCGTCCGGTGGCTGACGTGGGATGGAGACCGCATCACGAACACGTAGGACAAACAGGAATCGCTATTCGACCTGACTTGTACATTGCCGTGGGCATTTCAGGAGCCATCCAGCACTTGGCTGGGGTGAACGGAAGCAAGGTCATTGTGGTCATCAACACCGATCCTGAAGCACCCTTTTTCAAGGCTGCAGATTACGGAATCGTAGGTGATGCATTTGACGTAGTGCCCAAGCTCGTCGCCGCCGTAAAAGAATTGAAAGCCAGCCAATCGTAAGCAAACCGCATGGAGAAGGCGAAGATTAAGCTTGAGATCTTAGGACTGTCATACAGCCAAACACAAACGGGTGCTTACGGGCTCGTACTTGGTGAGTCCGATGGAAAAAGAAGGTTGCCGATCATCATCGGCAATTTTGAAGCTCAAGCGATCGCCATAGAACTGGAGAGCATGCGTCCCAGCCGCCCCCTGACCCATGACATCTTTAAGACGTTTGCAGACACCTTTGATATCAAGGTCAACGAGGTGATTGTATACAACCTGGTAGAAGGCATCTTCTTCGCCAAATTGCTTTGTCAACGCGGCAGTGAAGAACCCATCGAAATAGATACCCGAACCAGTGATGCGATTGCCTTGGCCGTTCGCTTCCATTGCCCCATCTACACCTATGAGTTCATTCTTGGCTCTGCCGGCATCATTCTGGATGACGATGAGATCGAAAGTTTGAGTGAAGAGGTAGCCCCATCCGCAAAGGTGTCAAAAGTGATTCCCCCAAGTGGTCGTTATGGAAACATGACGTTGGAGGAGCTAGAAGTAGAGCTCGAAAAGGCCCTTTCTGACGAAGATTACGAAAGAGCATCCGAGCTACGCGACGAAATCAACAAGAGAAAGTAGTTTTAGTCCCAGTCTGCACCCAAGCTCAAACGCTCTAGTTCTCTGGCACCGCCATTCGTGTAAAAATCATTCCACAACATTGCTGACGGTCAGTGATGAATGTAGGTTGAAAAAGTTTTGAAAGCTTTTACGCCTTGCTCTTGCCAAGCTTGACTCCTCTACCGAATTTTGAAAGACATTTCCAAGCATGCGACAGTACCACGATCTTCTTGAACACATCCTTGAACATGGAACAGATAAAAGTGACCGCACCGGAGTAGGAACACGCAGTGTCTTCGGGTATCAAATGCGTTTTCCCTTGTCCGATGGATTTCCCTTGGTAACCACCAAAAAGGTCCATGTCAAGTCCATCATACACGAATTACTCTGGTTTGTTCGAGGAGACACCAACCTGCGCTATCTAGTAGAAAATGGCGTCAACATTTGGAACGATTGGCCTTATCAGAATTGGTTGAACCAAACGGGCAAAGCAGATCAATTTCCGAAGTACTCAGATGCATGGCGCGCTCAAATGAAGGAATTCGTCGAGCAGATAAAACAAGACGGCGCCTTCGCTCAACAATGGGGAGAATTGGGTCCAGTGTATGGAAAACAGTGGCGTGATTTCAATGGCTTTGATCAGCTGAAATGGGTTATCGAGGAGATCAAACGCAATCCGAATTCTAGGCGATTGATCATATCAGCGTGGAACGCCTCTGAGATCGAAGAGATGGCAAAGGCAGGACTTCCTCCATGCCATACCATGTTCCAATTTTATGTTTTGGATGGAAAACTGTCTTGTCAATTGTATCAGCGAAGTGCTGACGTATTCTTAGGGGTACCCTTCAACATCGCCTCCTACGCCCTGCTTACGTTAATGGTAGCACAAGTATGCGGTTTAGCACCTGGAGACTTCGTGCACACATTTGGCGACGCGCATTTGTATTCAAATCATTTTGAGCAAGCGAAAGAGCAGCTGAGTCGTACGTGCAAACCTCTTCCCACATTGCAGATCAATCCTGAAGTGCACGACCTTTTTTCGTTTCGATTCGAAGACTTCACGTTGAACGAATACGACCCGCATCCTGCCATTAAAGCTGCCGTAGCCGTATGATCATTTCGCTCATCGCGGCTGTTGGCCAAAACAACATCATAGGAGCAAACGGCGACCTGCCGTGGAATCTCCCAGACGACATGAAATTCTTTTCAAAGACTACGCGGGGCCACCACGTATTGATGGGAAGAAAGAACTACGACTCCATTCCTGACAAATACCGCCCTCTTCCGAAACGGCCCAATATTGTCGTGACGAGAAATCCGGAATTCAAAGATGATCGAGTGATGGTTGCCCAGAGTATTGAGGAAGGCATAGAAGCTGCGCGCCTGGCAGGCGAAGAAGAACTCTTCATCATCGGAGGGGGTGAGATCTACCGCCAAACGCTGCATCTCGCAGATCGCTTGTACATCACCCATGTAAACGCCACACCAGAAGGAGAAACCCACTTTCCTAGTTTTGAAAAATCCGAGTGGGAAAAGACAGTACTATCTTCTCATCCTAAGGATGCTGTTCACAACTTCTCCTTTGAAATCTGCGTCTACTATAAAAATGATTCAAATTAGCGAATCATTACATTTGCGTAACCCTTGTAGACCATGCGTTTGAGTCAAACCATATTACCCTTAGCTCTTGCACTGATGTGCATTGGCGTTGTTTTCGTTGCTGGATGCAATAAATCTGACCGAGATGAGGACGTTGAGACCTTATCTGCTAGGGACTACGCACTCGCTCATCATATTTTCGACGATGCGTTTCGACAGGTCCATAAATATGCCATGGGCGATACATTGTTGAACGACACAACGATCAAGCAACAAAAGTTGGACATCTGTTTAAATCGGCGGTATTCGTTTTTGAGCGACACCCTCGCGGTTTTCCCATTGTACTTGCAATTGAACTATTCGGATGACGGCAAGTATTGCAATGACAGCGCTAAGCGATACGGAATCATCCGCTCAGACTTTACAGGTAAGTACTTGAACAAGGGAACGCTGATGACTATCACCTTTGAAGGGTATCGAAAGCACATATACGATGTGGACGGGGTCATTACGATCGTGAACATGGGCATCAACGACGATGGCCGCAGGTTTTACACGTTCATCGTGCAAGATGGCTTGATTACAGGCAACAATATCAACATCCAACTCAACGGTAGCTTCACCTATGTGTGGGTAAGCGGGTCGAGTACGGACGTAGATTTCGATGACGACGTATTTGAGATCACCGAAGGAGAAGTATACGGGCGCAATTCAAGGGGAAGTACGTTTACCAACGAGATTACCAAAGCGTACACTTCAGACTTCGCCTGTCCACACTTCACGTCAGGACGCTCCTACATGGAGGTTCAAAACCTGATTCCGAGAACATTGAATTACGGGGAGATAACAGATTGCGACAATCTGTTGATTTCAAGAAGGAACAATACCTATCTCGACGTGGAGATTCCGATCATGCAGCCCTGAGCTTTCTAAAAGCGCTCGTTTCAAACATCCGCTTTGCGTACTCTAAGTCTACTTTAAAGGTTTCTGGTTTTTCTTCCATGGAAGGCAATTCATACATGGCGTCCATCATGATGGCTTCACAAATGGAGCGCAAGCCTCTTGCACCCAATTTGTAATCCGTCGCTTTTTCTACCACGTAATCCAACACATCCTTTTCAAAAGACAACTTGATGTCTTCCATTTCAAAGAGTCGCATGTATTGCTTCATCAAGGCATTCTTCGGCTCCGTGAGAATCCTGCGCAACGCCGAATGATCGAGTGGATTCAAAAAACTGACGAGGGGCAATCTTCCGATCAATTCTGGAATCAAGCCGTATTCCCTCAAATCTGAAGGGGAGACATATTGGAGAAGGTTCTCTTCTTCTACTTCTTCCTTGGATCGGTTTCGGTATCCAATGGCCGAGGTATTCAATCGTCGGGAAATAATGCGATCAATGCCGTCAAATGCGCCTCCGCATATAAAGAGGATGTTACGCGTATCGATCTGCACTAGTTTTTGTTCTGGGTGCTTACGCCCACCTTGAGGTGGAACGCCTACCACTGAACCTTCCAATAGTTTCAGCAAGCCCTGCTGCACTCCTTCACCGCTCACATCACGTGTAATAGATGGGTTATCGCTCTTTCGGCTGATCTTATCCACTTCATCGATAAAAACGATACCTCGCTCTGCTGCTTCAACGTTATATTCTGAGGCTTGCAGCAGTCTTGACAGAATGCTTTCGACATCCTCGCCCACATAGCCTGCTTCGGTAAGTACGGTGGCATCAGCAATGCAAAAAGGAACGTTGAGCACCTTTGCAATGGTCTTTGCAAGGAGGGTCTTTCCAGTACCTGTCTGTCCAACCAAGATCATGTTTGACTTCTCAATGAAGACATCGTCTCCATCATCTTCCCGTTGGGAGATTCGCTTGTAGTGGTTGTAAACGGCTACGGACAAATTCTTCTTCGCCTCATCTTGACCGATCACGTACTCATCGAGGTGAGATTTGATATCCGCTGGCTTGAGGAGATTCACACTTCCCAATACTGAATCGCGCAGACGAGAAGTCATCTCCTCATCTACAATTCTCGAGGCTTGTTGAATGCATCGATCACAGATATGTCCGGTAATACCAGCAATCATAACTGCGGTCTCGTGCTTGTCGCGGCCACAGAAACTACATTTAATCTGTTCTTCGGAATGCTTAGCCATGGTTTATTTCTTTCGGAGGAGAACCTCGTCAATCATCCCGTATTCTCGCGCCTCTTCCGAGGTCATCCAGAAATCACGGTCACTATCTGCCCAAACTTTCTTTACAGACTGTCCGGAGTGTTCAGCGAGGATGTTGTACAATTCGTCCTTTAGCTTTTTGATCTCATTGGCAGTGATCTCAATATCTGAGGCCTGTCCGCCAACGCCACCCATCGGTTGATGGATCATTACCCTCGAGTGCTTGAGGGCCGTACGCTTGCCTTTCTCGCCAGCGCATAGAATAACGGCTCCCATTGAGGCAGCCATGCCCGTGCAGATCGTTGCAACGTCGCAACCGATGTACTGCATCGTATCGTAGATTCCCAAGCCAGCGTAAACAGAACCTCCAGGGCTATTGATATAGATCTGAATGTCCTTGCCACTATCTGATGACTCGAGGAAAAGCAATTGTGCCTGAATGATATTTGCGATGAAATCATCGATCGCAAGTCCTAAAAAGATAATGCGGTCCATCATCAATCTAGAGAATACATCTACTTCTCGGAATGGCATGGGTCTCTCCTCGATAACCGTGCGCGTCATTCCATTGGGACGATTTGCCTCCCTCAAATAGTCATCCACCGATAACCCACTCATTCCGAGGTGGTTGACTGCGTAATTCCTAAACTCCTTCTCGTCTATCATCCTAGAATTTTAAAAGGTTCGAGACCTGATCCATGAATTTGCCTTTGCCGGCTTTAGTAGAGGCTAATTTAACGAATTCATCAAAGGTCACTTCCTTTTCCTGAAGCTTAACATTCGCCTGGTAGAAATCGTTCAATCGCTCATCCATCAATTGGTCGTATACTTTTCGCACCTCTTCTTCTTTCTGGAGGAAGTTTTGCGCGAACTGATCAAGCATATCATCAGCGACTTCACCTTGTCCAAATGATGCGAATTGAGCTTTGATGTTCTCCTTTACGCGGTCTTGGATATCGTTTAACTCTACCTTGATCTCATGCTGCTTGGCAATCTGGCCTTCGATCAGCTGAATTTTAAGCATCCTGCTGTACTCATCGTATTCTCGATCGATATCCGCCTGAGTAATAGGACGCTCTTCGTTATTCGAACCTTGCTCGAGCAACCAACGCTTGATGAAGGCATCAGGAAGGTCCAATTTCAATCGCTCGATCAATTTATCGTGAATATCTCGACGCACTTTTTTCTCGCTATCGCCATCCAAGTATTTCCCTAGGTCTGCGGAAATCTTATCGCGAAACTCCTGTTCGTTTGTTGCTCCACCCGGGCCGAGTACTTTGTCAAACAACTCCGTATTCAGCGGTGCAAGATCAATGTTATCGATGGATTCGATCACCAACTCAAACTCCTTCCCTACCTCACTTAATTCGCTGACTGGAACCCCGAGCATTTGCGAGAGGTCCACATCTCCTTTAGCAAGTTTTGCAGGCTCTACTTTAATGGTATCACCTTTCTTCTTGCCGATGAGTTTCTTCTTGGCATCCTTGTTCTCAAGGTAGTCCATTGCGATGGTGGTATGATTGTGTAACCCGTCTTCCTTGCGCTTTCCATCCTTGCCGAGCTCGTGAAGTATTCCGTAAATCATATCCGTATCTCCAACCTCCTCGGATTGAGTGGAGTTTCCATGTCGGCGTTGAAAGTCTTTGACGTACTTATTGATAAGGTCATCGTCTACCTTGATCTTGTACTTGTTGAATTTATCCTTTACGGTAAGCTCCACTTCAAAATTCGGTGCAATGCCCAATTCGTAGTTGAACTCAAAGGTCTTGCTGAAGTCCAATGGTAATTCCTCGATGTCCTCTGGTAGGGGCTGCCCAATAATGTTGATGTCATTTTCTCGTATGTGGGCATTGAGTTTTTCGGAAAGAATTCGATTTAACTCTTCTGCCAATACGGCCTTGCCGTACATCTTCTTAGCTACACCGAAAGGAACTTTTCCTGGACGAAAACCCTGGAGGGTCATCTTCTTGCGGTGATTATCCAATACCGATTTCACGGCTGGCTCATAATCCGCAGGTTCGATGGTGATGGTCACCTTCGCGTTGAGTTCATCGATGTTCTCTTGCTTGATATTCATTGTTTGAATGGATTGTTGCCTTTAGACAAAAAAAGACCGTTGTTCAGGCGGCCTTTTGTTTAACATATGTGTGGATGGAAACCCATCCCAGTTCATTTCAAATAGGCCTTGGGTTGTAATTCCTGCCTACTACCTGTGAGGTTAAGTACTTAGTGCGGGTGGAGGGACTCGAACCCACACACCTTGCGGCACTAGATCCTAAGTCTAGCGCGTCTACCAATTTCGCCACACCCGCATGTGTGATAGAGAGTTAAAGAACTGTTCCTTCCGTTGTTACCCAATAAAAGGCTTCTTTCAAAAGGAGCGCAAAGATACAACTAACAAATCGGAAAACTATGCATAGATCTGAATTTGATTTATGTACCCTAAGGTTACTTTTGCCGTGAAGCATTACGCATGAAAGTCAACCCAAAAGAAGTTCCCGTTCCAAAGCTGCATGGTTACTTACTCGGGGCTATTGGTCCTAGACCCATCGCCTTCGCGAGTACGATAGACAAGGAAGGAAACCCCAATCTCAGTCCATTCAGCTTTTTCAACGTTTTCAGCGCCAATCCACCGATTGCCATCTTCTCGCCTGCGCGCAGGGGCAGGGACAACACGATCAAGCACACCTACGAAAACGTCAAAGAAGTGCCTGAGGTAGTGATCAACGTGGTCAACTTTGACATCACAGAGCAGATGTCGCTTTCCAGCACAGAATACCCAAAAGGCACAGACGAGTTCACCAAATCTGGACTTACGCCTATTGCCTCTGAATTGATCCGTCCTTTCCGTGTCAAAGAGTCGCCCGTGCAGTTTGAATGCAAGGTAAAAGAGGTAGTAGAACTCGGCACGTCGGGTGGCGCAGGAAATTTGGTGATTTGTGAAGTGGTCATGATCCACATCGACGATGCGGTCTTGGATGCGGACGGCCGAATCGACCAAACGAAGATTGACCTTGTGGGGCGCATGGGCGGCAATTACTACGTGCGGGCCCATGGCGATGCATTATTTGAAGTAGCCAAGCCATTGCAAAAATTGGGCATTGGGGTTGATGCGATTCCATCAGGTATTCGAAATAGCAAGGTCCTCACTGGTAATCATTTGGGCAAGCTCGGAAATGTGGAAGAATTGCCAGATGAGACTACTGTGAATGACTATAAATTAACTGAACTCGCCGATATCTTTATTACTTTGGAAGACGATAGCGCTGCACTAGAAGCGGCGCTCCACGAGCGGGCCCGAGACCTTCTGGATCAAGGGTCAGTAGAAGAAGCATGGATGGCATTATTGGCATATAACGACTAAGAAATGAGCATGGAAGTAGAAGGAAGTATCAAAGTGGTATTCGATACCCAAACATTCAATTCAGGTTTTCAGAAAAGAGAATTTGTCATTACCACTAAAGAGCAGTACCCGCAAGATGTGAAGTTTGAACTGATTAAGGAGAGAATCGATCTGATCGATCCATACAATCAGGGTGAAACCATCAAGGTGCACTTTAACCTTCGTGGAAATGAATACAACGGGAAGTACTTTGTCAACCTACAAGCATGGCGCATAGAGCCAGTAAGCGGCTCCGCTGCTGCTGCCGATGGCGCTGCTTCATCAGGATCTGCATCCGGTGATCCTTTCGCGGAAGCTGGCTTTCCTGACACCCCGAGTACAGACAATTCTAACGAGGATGACCTGCCCTTTTAAATGAATCGACGTTTCTTAGATACGTACGTACGCTTGGTGAAGAGTGTTTTGCCCTCCCCGCTCTCTATCGCGCTCCTACTTACCGCTGTCACGATATTACTGGTTGTCATCACAGGAGAGACAGGTAACGAGGGTGCAGGTGCAATTTTCCAATGGTGGGCCGAGGGGTTGTGGAATCCTGGATTAATGGTCTTTGCGCTCCAGATGATGCTCATGCTCGTTCTTGGGCACGTGTTGGCCATATCGCCTTGGATAGCCCGGATGATCGACGTGGCCGTGCGGCCGTGCACTACGAGTGCGCGATCGGCAGCAATCGTAGCCTTCTTCACGATGCTGGTCGGGCTTTTCAATTGGGGACTCGGACTCATTTTCGGAGCCATCATGGCTCGAAAGGTCGGCGAGAAGGCTCACCGCGAAGACCGCCCCATCAATTATCCCCTTATCGGCGCTGCTGGTTATACTGCCTTGATGATCTGGCACGGCGGGTTCTCAGGCTCTTCTTTGATCAAGATTGCAGAAGAAGGACACTTATCCACCCTTATGGGAAGCGACTTTGGAGCAGTCCTACCCTCAGCCATATCCCTTGGTGAAACCGCATTTTCGGGAATGAACATCACGGTGAGCATCGGCCTATTGGTCTTCATTCCGGGGGTTCTTTACCTAATGGGGTCCCGCACTGAAGGTGCCGTACCTGCACTTGCTCCCCATTCGTTTCCAGAAGAATCAACCGATGGATGGATCGGCGCAGAACGATTGGATCGGTCTTCGTTTTTCTCTAAAGGAATTGGAGGTGCCATCCTGCTCTACGTCTTTTATCAGATGTTCTGGGAAGTTGGATTTCTCAATTTCTTCAACCCGAACAACATCAACCTTCTCTTGCTCGGGCTTTGCTTGGTAACTCACAACAACATCAAAGCCTTCAGCGATGCGGTAGAAGAAGCGATCAAAGGAGCAAGCGGCATTCTCATCCAATTCCCGCTCTATTTTGGAATTCTCGCCATGATGCAAGAGAGCGGTATGATCGATCTGGTATCTGACTTTTTCATTCGACACTCAACGGAACTTACCTACCCCATCTTTACGTTCATCAGCGCAGGATTGGTCAACATCTTCGTCCCAAGCGGAGGAGGGCAATGGGCTATTCAAGGACCCATCATCGTGCAATCAGCCTTGGAGCTTGGAATACCTTTGAACAAAAGCATTTTAGCCCTGGCTTATGGTGATGAAATCACCAATATGCTTCAACCCTTTTGGGCCCTCCCGCTACTCGGCATCACGCGCTTGAAAGCAAAGGATATCCTTCCCTACACTCTGGTCATCTTCCTCGTAGGCTCTTGTGTATTCATGAGCGCTCTTCTGCTCTTCTGAGTGAATCAACGATCATACGGCCGCCCTTTCCACTCAAACCTAGGAGCCACCAAGGCCACCACTCCTACCGTGACATAATACCCCGGGAAGAGCATCGATAATAACAAACTGTCTATTAACCTTGCTCGGAACGAATACTTTAAAAACCATGTGCGATGGAATGCAAACTCAGCCAGCCATTTGACAACAAACAGAGGTAAAAGCACATTCAATAAGGTCGCGGAAGTCAACCACACCAGACCCATCCACAAGAAAACAAGGTTCAACGCAAACACAAACGCCGGTAAGACCCTCGACATCAATTGCTTGTATCCTGGGTATTTGGAAGCCCACCGAATGCGTTGGCGTGCTAATGAACGCATATTAGCAGGTGGACTGGTTAAGACGGATGCTTCAAGTGTGTAACAACCGCTGAGATGGTCCTTGTTCAATTGCTGGGCAAAAAACACATCGTCGCCACTTGCCCGATCCATTTGCATGCTTTCCATGAATAATTGCTTGAGTTCAGCGTGCATCAAAAGGTTTCCCCCGTTCACCATGATTGGTCTTCCCGCGCGCACAAAGGCTTCGCTAATGGCCTGCGTGTTGAGATTTTCATACGCTAAGAGTCGCTCCCACAGTGTTCGGTCCTGATACAACACAGGGCCAAAGATCACTTGAACTTCTTCCGACTCCGCCCGG
Source organism: uncultured Flavobacteriales bacterium (assembly GCA_943788725.1). GTDB lineage: Bacteria > Bacteroidota > Bacteroidia > Flavobacteriales_G > Salibacteraceae > SHAN690. The sequence goes on from CALSRJ010000002.1 coordinate 120,896, forward strand.
GTTATGAGGCTTCGAATAGTCTTCGGACCTACCTGGCAGTCCGCATCGGTCAAGTAAATCCAACCCTCTTCGAGCCCGGATATTCCAGTTTGCAGCGCCTCCTTCTTTCCCTGACCGGCATTCTGAACCACTTCTATATTCAAGTGATGGCAATGCGATTTGCTCTCTTCGATGACCTCCAAAGATCCGTCATTGCTGTGATCATTCACGAGCAAAACATGGATCGAATCAGCGATACCCTCGCTCTTGTTGAGGGCCGATAGACATTCGCCAAGGGTCTCCGCTTCGTTTCGAAAGGCGATCAGCACCGTGACATCCCCAACCACCTCCGCATTGATGAGTGAAGGACCGGAATGATCTCGTAATCGTCTGTGCACCCAATACATGAGCCCCACCCAACAGAGCACGGTAAAGGCGAAAAGGAAGATCATTTCTTGGTTTTAAAGAAACGGAAGGTAAACAAGGTAATCGCGCCGATTACCGAGGGCAGCGCGACATTAATTCCCCATACCACGAATACGACAATGCTTACGCCTACAGGATCGAATTGATACAATTCAAAGTAGCCCAAGGCAAACGATTCGCGCAACAACAAATCGGGAACCGGCACAAAAGGTAGAAGGGTTATGGAAAACAAGGTGAGGATGGATGCGCTGAGCACCTCTAGCATTCCTTGAGCGGGCATCAAAGCTCGGAATACGATCAGGTACTGCACTATGAACGTAGCAAACCTTACAATTGACAGTAAGTAGATTTTAGATAACAAGGGATTCGGAAGAGAAGCAAACACCTGCACCTGCTCACTGAACTTCTTCAACCTTGGGATGCGCAGCAGTAATTCAGAGAACAAATCGATCCTATAGTAAAGGATCAAGGCCAGACACAAAGTCAACAAAACGGTTGCTTGCAAAATAATCGTAGGTATCCAACCGAGGCTTTCCGGACCAAACTGGAAGAGAAACAAGACGATTCCCATCACACCGAAGGTCAGTGTTGCCACGGTCTGTGCAATACCATTGACCATGGAGAGCAAGGCTCCTTTGATGCGCTGACCATCCCCTAACGTCAATACGCGTCCAAAGAACTCACCTACACGGTTTGGTGTGAAGAGTCCAAACGTAATTCCGCTGAGTACGCCTTTGGCGGCGCGCTTCCAGGTCAATTCGAATTGAGAGCTGACGAGGTATTTCCATTTCACCACTTCCATGCTCCAGTTTAAGGCCATGAAAAGGCCAGCGGCAAAGGCCAAAATGACCGCACTTCCATTGAGTTGAATGCCAGAAAGAAATGCCATGACCGAGAGCTGCCGCTCTGCACTCACAAAGCGCTGATAGATAAACAGGATGACGGCAAGGCTGATGGCGCTTTTTAGAAAAAGTCCCAACACGCGATAGCCAGAACGCCCCAGTAGCTGTTCAGAACTTCCTACCCCAATGCTCGAGGCAAGGGAACGCGCTATTAACTTCGAAACTTTCATCTATGACTCATCCGAAACAAAGCACCAAAGAAAAGATAATTCTGGGTATCGACCCGGGGACAAACGTCATGGGATTCGGTGTGTTGAAGGTGTCAGGACAGCGCTTGGAAGTGCTTTCCATGGGCTCTGTTCAGATGAAAGACCCAGACTACGGCCTCAAGTTGAAGCGCATCTTTGAAAAGGTCTTGGAGCTGATCGATCAGTATCACCCGGATGAATTTGCCGTAGAAGCGCCTTTTTTTGGGAAGAACGTACAGTCCATGTTGAAGCTAGGACGCGCCCAAGGTGTATCTATGGCTGCTGCTTTGTACCGAGATATTCCCATTTCTGAGTACAGTCCACGAAAAATCAAGCAATCTATTACCGGAACGGGTGCCGCTTCTAAAGAGCAGGTGGCTGGCATGCTGCAAAGCATCTTGAAGATCGAATCCCTTCCGAAATCTTTGGACGCCACTGACGGGTTGGCTGTAGCACTCTGCCACTATTATCAGTCTACAAGTGTAGTTGCCAAGTCAGGAAGCAAAGACTGGTCGTCCTTTATTGCGAAGAACCCTGGGCGAGTAAAGTAAACGCCGCCGCGATCCGCTCGCGGATTGACTCCAATTCATCTTCTGCTAGCGAAAGCTTCGGCTTACCAAAATTGATGTCGCCTACATGGTCAATGGGAACGAGATGAATGTGCGCGTGTGGAACCTCCAGTCCGATCACCGCAACCCCGATGCGTTCACAAGGAATCACCTGTTCGATTGCCTTGGCAATTTTCTGGGTGAATTGCATGTATCGCCCTAGAAACTCAGGTGCGAGATCGAAGAGGTAATCGGTTTCTTCTACCGGAATCACTAAGACATGTCCACGGTTGAGCGGATTGATATCGAGAATCGCAAAGAATTCATCCGTCTTAGCGACGAATTTACCTGGGATTTCTCCTTGATGAATGCGGGTGAAGATGGAAGCCATCAGCGCGTGATTTCAAGCACCTCAAACTTCATGATGCCATTGGGAACCTGAATTTCAGCGATATCACCCACCTTCTTACCTAGCAGTCCCTTTCCAATGGGCGAGTCGACGCTGATCTTTCCTTCGCGGAGGTTGGCTTCGCTCTCAGCCACGAGTTGATAGTTGAATTCTTTCTTCATTGAAATATTCATCAAACGAATCTTGGAGAGGATCAAGATCTTATCGGAAGTCATTTGCTCCTCATCGATCACGCGCGCATTGCTAACAATTTGCTTCAACTTGCCGATTTTCAATTCTAGTAATCCTTGCGCTTCTTTTGCCGCATCGTATTCTGCGTTCTCAGACAAGTCGCCTTTATCGCGTGCTTCGGCAATCTGTCGGGAAATAGAGGGGCGCTCTACTATTTCTAATTGGTGCAACTCTTCCTGCAACTTTTTCAATCCCTCTTCTGTGTAGTACCTTATCTGTGACATGACACCCTTATTGGTTAAGACATCCAAAAACAAAGGAACCGCTCAGAGAACGGTTCCACTAACAAAATTATGTAATAATTCGAATTATATCCTCAAGCGGAGCCCGAAGCAATGTGTACCTCCTAATGGATTAGCAAAACGGTAAGCGTAGTCAACGCTAACACCGCTTTCATCCGATCCTTTGAATGGAAGCATAAGTGAAACACCCATGGTCGGTCCCGTATTCGCATTCAGACGTTTGCCTGGACCCAATTCACTAAATATGCTTGACTCATAAACAAGACCTGCACGTACGGCAACGTATTGCTTGAATCCAAACTCGACTCCACCTCGGATCTGATCCTGAGAAAAGGAGTTGGAGGTGAATGTTCCTGCCAATGTCAAGCGATAATCGCTTGGTTTTACACCATCTTCCAATTCCGCACCTTCTTCCAGAACAACGGGAAGTAAATAGAAATCATACGAAGCTCCAATGTTCAACAATGCAGGCATTTCAAAGCTCTCAGCGCGCTGATTCAAGGTGAATTCAGCATCCTGAAGCAATACTACCTCGGAAAGGCCATCACCTGAATAACGCATCTTAGGTCCTACATTTCGAAGTGCAATTCCGAATTTCATTCGGTCGTAATCACCCGTCACGTATCTAATTCCTGCATCAAGTGCTACTCCTTGAGCACCAACGTCATTGATGGATTCGGAGATGATTCGAATCGCACCACCACCGTGGATACTATTGGAGAAGCTTCGTGCATAAGCTAAGGAGAGGTTTAGAAACTGAGGACTGAAAGTACCTTGACCTCCGTCTGGATTGTCGGTGGTAGTCACCTCAATATTTCCAAAACTCATGGCGTTGACGCAGATTCCCAAAACACCTTGCTCACCTACTCGCTGACCTAACGCCAAGGAATTAATGCTGATGTCAGATCCAGAAAACAACATCACGTTGCTGAAGTAGAGCTCGGTCTTATTGATCGAACTCAATCCGGAAATATTCAAGTTGAATGCTTCCACACCCGTTACGAAGGCCGAATTTGCTCCACCAAACCCCGTGCTGCGCGCCCAAGGATTAATCAATAGTTCATTGGCTCCTGCCTGACCGATCCGCTCTTTGTTTCCCGCAAAGGAAGACATGGACGCTACGGTCAAGAATGCTGCTACGATATATTTCATATTTCTCATCTGTTAACGCTTTTGTTCAATTAGAAGGAGTTCAGGTCGATCGGACGAAGTACACCGAACCACTTGATCACCTTCTCACCAATACCTGGGACATTTATGTGAATCACATACAAGCCACTGGCAACGGTAATGTTGTCTTGGTTCTTCAGATTCCAGTCTATGCTAGTTGAGGTAGCATCATCTTTCTCAAAGGTCCTTACCAATGTACCATTCACTGTAAAGATGCTAACGGTACATGTTTTTGGCAGATTAATGATCTTAACCAAGTAATCAAGGCGCTGCTGCTCGTATTCGCTGTAGGCATAATACGGGTTAGGAACAGCCTTAATATCTGACAAGGCATCCTCTCCAATGGCTATATCGATGGTCGGAGCCACCTTGTAGGTATTGAAGTTATACATCGGCAGACCTGCATTGACAGTTTCAATCAGTACAAGTCCATTCGAAGAGCTGATTGAACCAGACTCAATCGCCTTGAACGTCTGTCCTTTGTAGTAATCCCGAGCAACGATGGTGGTATCCCCAGCTCCATTGATGCTGTATTGATTTACCTCAACACTACCGTCAGAAATATAATAGGATGCACCTGCAGCAATGCTCGATGCAGCAATACCATACTTTGATGGAGAATATGGCTCATAAGGCTTAGATGTCCTCAACTTAACCGTTACATGGTTGTTTCCTGAAGCACCCCACATTTCAGCACCTTCCGCCAGTACGGGGTATCCAACCCATGCACCTGCGCGCATTACGGACATGTAGTACTGATAAATAGTGTTGTTAGGATCAAACAATGCTCCAGCAGCTAGGCGATCGAATCGCACCAGGTTGCGGAAGGTAAATGTACCTCCTTCATAAGCAGGCATCATCTGCTCTGCATCTTGCAATTTAGAACCATCCTCCAAGTTATCCCGGAAAACGTATACCATGTGCATTCCACCGAATCGCAATTCGTTGAACAACGGCTCGGTCAACTTATCGGTCGGATTCCATTGCATATCCGCACCGTTTTCACTTCCCAACCAAGAGTTTTCGGCAAAGGCCATGTTCAATCGCTGACCTGTCTCTACATCGACAGCATAGCCTGGGAACCATCCCATACCAACCGACAGTTCACTCAATTCCACCTCGCTAGAATCGAGCAAGGAGGTGTAATAGTCTTTATCCAATTGAGGCACATCATCGATCAGCGGACCGAGCGTTTGTTTTCCGCCAAACGTCGCTTCCTCCACATTGCACTCTGGGTCCAATTGATTGCGTCCATCCTTATCGACAGACAATGCCTTTCGCATTTCACCGCGAACAGCCCCACCGGTTGTTAGTTTACCATTATCCTCTGCCTCGAGCACTGCACAGCGTGTCCAACGAGACTTATCAGTAGTAAAGACTACATCAACACTTGGAACCTTATCTAATCCAGACTGGATGATGATATTTTTCGCATACAATCGCGCTTTACCACTGGCGGTAGGGAACATTGGAATCGGATGCGCCGTATCATATGACGCAAGCGGGAACGGAGCCCAAGTTCGGTTTACGATGTTCTCCCAATTCTCATCTTCATCAATAAAGCTGTTACAGCCGATGTCCGCACAAGCATCGCCATCTTCCTCTTGGAAACCTGGCTGGGCGTCTGCGTAGAATTTACCCGCCTTGATCCAGTTCTGAATTCCGGAGGCATCTACGTCCACGATACCGCTGAGCCATTGGTCGGATTCGTCCACAAATTGGATATCAGATCCTACATAACCGTTGTTCACTGGACGTTCAGAGAAGGCTGGATATCCAGGACCTACGGTCAAAGAGAGGCCGAGGTCGAACATTACTTGCTCATTCGCTTGGCGGATCGTTTGATCGGCCTTGACCGTGTCAATAGGGGTAGAAGAGTTACGCTCATAAAGCACCCATGTAAGATCATAGAAATCTTGATCAGCAGTGGTGTCGATGAATTGAATGGTGAATTTCCCTGGAGGAATGATCAATGGATCTACCACCTTCAAGGCAACAGGTCCTTCACCCGCTTCGTAAGTGAGGTCGACCGTCGTCCAATCCTCTGGTGTCAAAGCGAACACGTTCAATACGGAATCCAAGTAATCCTCTTTGACATTCGCAAAGTTTCCACCGTTTCCACGACCTTCCACTCGCTGAATTTCAATTCCATCACCGTACTGTGCGTTCAACTCAACGCCATCGTACTCCATGTGTGTCTTGTGTGGAATTGCTTCGATTACCCGTACTGGACCAGAAGGAGACTTACGACTGGCCAAGTAAGGCAACTTTTGTCCATCCAACTTGGGAGGATCAAAAGATGGATCGTATTCGCCATCTATGTATTGAAGGTTTCCAACACCATCACCATATCGGTTGTAAGCGTAGGCAACGGCCATGAAATAATAGGTCTTATGGTTGATCAGGCGTGAATCCGTTGTAGAGAAAAGATCCTCGGTGATTTGGAATGAGTGACGAATTCCTTCGTTCTCACCATCCACTTTGACCGACGGTACGTCCTGACCGATTTGCGAGTTGAACTCGTAGTTGACAAGCTTATCAATGTCATTTGCAATATCCACTTGAGCTACAAGACGTGCTTTATCAGGATCCGTAAGATCGTTGGTTCCTACCGAACCATCGGCCAACTGATAAATCTGATATCCTTCAAACTTGTAGGTCGCAAAGATGGCCTTCTCAGCATCGGTCAACCGCAGGTCATTGATGCCATCCTCATCCGTATCCACTGAGTCTGGAGCTGCTAGGAATGGGTCGATGCTAGCGTACCCCTCGTTGTAGTTGTTTGAATTCAATGGATTCGAAAGCATCAGGATGATTTCACGATCCAATTCTTGAGAGGCGACATCTGGTGCATCAGGACCATCGAGGATCTCGAAACAAGAATCGAAAAGCGCCTGGGTTTTATCGTCTGCACGACGCATCAACTCAACAGACTCTAAGCGACCTCCAGAAGAAGCCTGCATCCAAACGATACCAACAGTAATGTTGTTGACAGCACCTGGGCCTAAACGGAACGGACCTGAAGATTGAACAAATCGTCTGTCTGCAGGAAGGTTTCCAGCAGAATACTCAGTCCAAGAACTTACACCCGGATCAACTCCATCCGTTCCCCAATTCAATGGATCGGTATCACCTGGGAACATATATCCTGCAGGGATTGCATTTGGATTGGTAGGGTCATAACCATTACCTCCAAACGTCATCGGCGTTCCATCTTTCCAAATACCTCTTAGGAAGTTGTAGTAATCCGTAGCAGAGCCTGGATCACCAATAGGACCTGATGCATTATTATGGAAAAGAAACTTACGCATTCCGTAACGCTCATTATCGATGATGCCATCCCCGTAACCAGCACCTTGCCCTTTGTAGACAATACCATCCTCTGCCTTTGCAGAAGCATAATCGTCACAAAGACAGTTGTCTATACCGTCATTCGCTTGGAATGGTCCTTGGAAGAAATCAACACCAATGGCAGGAGGATTTGTACCGTAGCCAAATACACCACCGGCATCCTGATCATCGTCATCACCATTGTAGAAATAACCCAAGCCACGACGAACATCCACGCCGACGAAGTCATCTTGTGCATTTCCTAGGTCACCATCCACCCACTGCCCAAAATAAGTTTCAGACAATTCAAACGTGGATCGGTTGATCAATTCATAGTTGTAGAAGGTCATGTTATTCACTTCATCCGTAGTAGCAAAAGCAAATGCCTGAGCGCGCACTTCCATACCAATGGACTGTCCACCAGTCTCTGTGTGGATGTTTCCTTTATCGTTGAATACCCACCAAATGTTCTGGTCACCGTAAATATCACGGACCCTTCGACTACAATCGCTCTTACCCACCAGCACATAGCCAGGGTAATCACCATCTCCTTCCGGATCATAGTCTCCATCCCCATCTCTATCATAGAATGGAGCGAGGTAATAATCTTCGTTGTAAGGCTCAAAGTTTCTTCCGTGCGCTGGCCACTCACCAATTACACTAGGAATACTGTAACCTTCGTACAATGTCTCTTGCGTATTGGTTCCGTTCTCTTGGTCGAATTGACCCGCTTCCCACCACGCTGAAAACTCAGCAACCATAGGGCGCGAAGTCTCCCAGTGACGGTCGTAATCCGTACACGTTTGCTGATCAATTTCAGCATCCACAGTACTCAAAGGCCCCGTCCAATAATCGTTACCGATTTGACGGAAGCGAAGTGCTGCCACCTTAAACTGTCCAGAGATATCCTGTCCAGCCAACCAAAGCGACCCTGCAAAAAGCGAGGTCTTATTGGATCCTTTTGGAATCTCATAACGGGCACGGTTAAAGTCCCACCACATGTCTCCACCACTTTGGATCAATGCGCGGGTGTTATTGATATCAAGCTCAGTCGCTGCTGTAGCTGGATTACAATTTGCCGCTACCGTAGGTGGGTTGTCGCCACCCTTATTCTGTTTCTCGTACTTGTACCGCTCCGCATGGGCGCTAAAAACAACGCTCAAGAGTACAATGCTGCTCAGTATGGTTCTCATATTCATAATCAAAAGTCTTTGGTTCGTTAGAAGTTCACTCTTAAACCAAGTCTTATTCTTCTAGGTAACTGCCAGTTCGTAGGATTCCAAAGTTTCATCATGTAGTAGTCCGAGAAGGTTCCCGGGCTGATCTGCGAGTTGACAAAAACATCTCCTATCGGTGAGTTCAAGTATCCGTCGTCATCCGGATTACCTGTAGCTCGGTATACATTGTTCACGTTTCTAGCATTCAACAGGTTCAACACCTGCACGTATGCGTTCATGTTTAATTTCTTTCCCGCCACTTCATATGAGAAGTCACGATCAAATACAAAGTCGAATCGGAAGGTCCAAGGCAATGATGCACTATTGATCGCTCCTTTCTGCAATGGCGATGGATTGTTAGCAAACAATGCTGTAGACGTATAGTTCGACTGCGGATTATAAGGCTCTCCTGAACCAGCTCGCAATTGCAAGTTGAACCCAGTGTTCTTCAAGATCTGCATATCGCCAACTACCGGTCCGTTGTAATCTCCTCCATCAGCATATCGGTAATCGATGTTGGCAACAATGGCATGACGCTGGTCATACGAGAGGCGAATTGGGGCTCTCAAGTTCGGCTGACCACTACGTGCTAGATTCAACTGACTGGTTGCACCTGATCCTGTTCCTTCCGCAAATTGCAAGGTGTAAGATGCACGGATGGAAAGGTTGTTGGTCCTTCTTAGGTCGTAGCTGATAGTAAGACCTTTTACCGTTGCAAAGTCAATATTGTCAAAAGAACGGTACTCAATTGGATAGGCGTCGAATACACGCACTACTTGCACCATGTCACGAGACTCACGATAGAAGGCCGAAATTTTCAAAGCCATGGACGACGTTAGTGCCTGCTGGAATCCAACTTCGTAGTCGATCGTTTTCTCTGGCTTCAAGTTAGGGTTGGCCAATTCCGCACCGCTCGCACGGCTCTGGAGGTAGTAGTAATCGGAAGGATCCAATCTATTGCCCGTGGTTGGGCGCTTCGTCAATACATCGTAGTGAGCAAAGAAATTCGCTTCGTCAGAGATTGGGAAGCTGAAGGCTACACGAGGCATGAAGTTGGTTTGTGGCTTGTAATCCTCAAAGGACTCAGCACGCACATCCACACTGTTATTTGACTCACGGTAGTTGATGTCACCGTCAGCAACCAACAATGGAGCCGGAAGACCATTGGATACTCTTAGGGAAGATGCGTCAGACAATTCAGCACCTTCAGGGCTGTACCAAGTACTTCCATCTCGGTAACCTAGAATTGCCGTTGGATTTTGCACGTTATCGACGTAAACTACGTAGTCCTCACCGATGTTTCCTGGGTGTGCCGTCGATCCCTCGGCTAGGTATTCGAAGCTCTCATTCTCACCTGCTTTGATCGTAGGGAAGAGAACAAAAGGATCCTTCAGCACCTGCTGATTCGCATCGAAACGGTCAACACGCATACCGATTCGGAAAATCAAATCGTCGAATTCAAACTTATCTTCAATAAAACCAGCAACATAGATCGGCTGGTATGGCGCGATGGGGCGGGTGTGGTTACCAAACTCGTCACGCTCGTTGAAAAATGCATCAAAGTCAGAGGCCGTTCCTGAAGCGCGGTTTCCATAAGGATCATAGCCGTAATAGTTTACAAGGCTTCCCACTCCACCTCGATAAAGCTCATCAGGAGAGAAGAACTCTAATTTAAAGAGTTCAGGGTCGAGCGAATAAACATCGAGGAAGTCGACACCGTCTTGATTCAGTCCTGCAGCTCCGCGAAGATTGTAATCGATGAAACTTTGCGGCTCGTCGTCGTTGCTCGCATCATATTCCCCAGGAGAAGCGTTCAAACGGGTATACGAAATCGATGGCCCAGGATACGTAATGATCGGATTTGATTTATCCAACTGATCTACGTGTGTATTGGCATTCAATCGTGCCAAGGCCCACAATCCCGATGGGCTGATGCTATAAGAACGGTCTACACGCTGCTCGTATTCGAAACCAACAATGAATTGGTGGTTACCGATGTCAGCAGAACCTTGACCTGAGATCCTCACCTGATTGGTAACTGCTTCTAAGTAATTGTTTGACGCCGAACCATTGGCATTGGTCACGTCGTTATTAGACACCCACATGCCGTATACATTGTCCAATGCGTCTCCATTCAACAAACCACCACCCTGCTGGATCTGGTTGTAGTTGGTAAACGCAAAGGAGCGGTCCGCATCGTAGACTGGATTTCCTTCAGTATCAAAGCCTTCCCAACCGTACAATTGATAGTAACGCTCCGTAAATCTTGCCAATTCAGGGTTCTTAATCGTATCAGGCTCAAAGGTGATCAAGGTATCACGGAACGTCTGTTGTACATCACCGAAAACGCCCGTCAAACTATCAAAGCCAGGTGTGTAGTCGGCCCCTTGGTAAACGGTAAACTTACCCACGTATCCATAGTCGAAGAAACGATCTTCATGATCAGGATTCCAACGGCGATCGTACCCTTGACTGATGTCTGCTTGAATGGTATAGAATGCATTCTTAATCAAGGAAGAAGATGCTCCCTCTTCTACTTCAGCGTTCTTAAAGCGCTGGGTAAATCGAGCATAAGCCCTCCAGTCTAAGCTAGTCTGCTCTGGATACTCGTCAGATGCAAAGAGCGATTGGTTGTAGTTGTAACGCTTATTCTTATTGTAATTAAAGCTACCACCAAAGGTCAGGTTAGTAGTAGAGGTAGTCACTACGTCAATCTTCGCCGCGAGGTTTGCACCGATGTTGTCGGTATTAGGACGCACTTTAACCTTTTCGAAATCATTCAGGCGCAAGAATGCAGAATTGTACAAGATCGAGTTTTGGGTAAATCCAGATCGCACCGGATTTTCGCGCAATTCTGCCAAGCTTTGGTCTTTGATTTGCCAAGCACCCACGGCAGATGGACGGGTATCGCGGTTGCTCGTAAAGTTTCCTGATACGAAGAATCCAACCAACGGCTCTTTATTACCCGCTGAATCTCGCTTTTGGAACAGTGGCCCAGAAAGAGCGCCCTCCACCAAATTGTATCCGTATGGGTCGACACCTACATAACTATCTCCACCTAAGCCAATGCCCGAAGTGAGGACTTCAACGCCTCCTTGGTACTTCCTACTCACACCTTTAGTAGTAATGGCAACAACTCCTCCTGTAACGTCTCCATACTGTGCGGGAAGGCCTCCTGTAATTACAGAGACCTGCTCAATGGAAGCCTGAGGGATGGCAGATGAACCTCGCACCTTGATACCATCAATGTAATAGTAGTTAGCATCAGAACGTCCACCACGAACGTTCAGTGATGAGCTACCATCATCTTTAGAGTATGTTCCTCCAGCAGTCGCAGCCAAGTCAGCCGGACTCCGTGCAGCCATACGCGTAATTTCTTCAGAAGTCACCGTCTCTGTGGTAGCGGCACCATCCTGTTCAATCAAAGGTTTTTTGTAATCAACAACCACGAATTCGTCGATCTGGATCGCCGAACTCTTCATGGATGAACTTGCTTTTGGGATGAAGGTGGTCTTGTTCGCATTGACACTCACCCCGGCAACTTTTACCGGCGCAAATCCGAGACTGGTAATCTCGACGTCATACTTACCCGGGGAGATTGGCTTGATCTCAACGACTCCGTCAAAATCTGTGGAACCACCCGTGATAAGACTACCGTTTTGCTTGACAGCAACGTTTGCGAAGGGAATCGGCAACCCGTTGCCTGCTTCTGTAACCGTCGCTTTAATTCCACCTTGACCCTGTTGGGCGAAGGCACTCATCGCTGCGATCATCAATCCGACGGTAGCAAGTATCAGTTTTCTCATGTTTCGCTGTCTTTAGTAAGGTTAGCAAGAGGGATTAGGTGTACCCCCCGAAAATGGCGGGTAAAGATAAAAAAGTAATGAAACGATTAACATTTCTTTTAATCTCCACAAAACCCTTATCACTCCTGCATTTCTAAGAACTTTTGTATTGAATCGAGGGTAAAGAAACACATACTTTAACAACTGGGCAATACCTGATTAGAAAACGGTCGTCCTGAGGCCGGATTCGGAATCATTGTAACCTATTGAAGCTGAAAAAGTTGAAGGAAAGCCTCCTTTCTCCTGCGCGAGACAGGAATCCGCGCTCCTTGTTTCATGACTGCGTACCCACCCTCACCTTTCACATACTTATCGATGTACCGAAGGTTGATGATATTTGATCGATGTACCCGGAAAAATCGATCTGGATCCAATAATTCTTCGAAGTGCTTGATGGTCTTTGACACCATAATGCGCTTCCCATCGGTAAGAAAAAATTGGGTGTAATTGTCTTGACTTTCACAGTAAATGACATCGTCCAATTCCACAAACTGCAGCCCTTCCATACTGGGTAACGCAATTTTATTCATGACGCCTCCCTTCTTTGAAATGTTCTCAATGAGGGTCTCTATCTTTTCCTTCGACTCGGCATCTTGGCCTGGCCGAACTTTCTCTATGGCCGCCTGGAGCTCATCCGAATTGATCGGCTTGAGAAGGTAATCCACCGCTGAAAATTTAAAAGCACGCAAGGCGTACTCATGGTAAGCCGTGATGAATATGATTTTAAAGTCAATCTGATCTCCGAGGGACTCCAGCAGATCGAATCCTGAGCCGTTGGGCATCTCAATATCGAGCAAGAGGAGGTCTATATTCTCCGATTCAATTTTCTTTTTGGCCTCTTTGGCGTTAGCGGCTTCACCGATTACCTCTACTTGTGGACAAACATCTTTCAAGATGAATTCAAGGTTCTTGCGCGCAAGTTCCTCATCGTCTACAATCAATGTTCTGATGTTGGTCATAGGTACGGGGGATTTAAGATTTCACTGTAGATTACTGCCTTTCGCGCATCGAAATCAGATAGGTACGTCTCTTTTTGATCATCCTGTGCTTCACGCTCTTTTAGATCTGCGGCATCGCGCACCTGCTGGGCGCGTCGGCGTCTCTTTCGATCGGCGCTGGCCTCGTCGCGTACGTTCTTCGCTTTTAGTTCCATCTCCCTAAGTCGTCCTGCTGCTTCCCCCTCCATAGCACGCGCTTGATCGAACATTTCTCGATCCATCACTTGACGCGGTTGGGCCACTTTCTGTTCCACCACTTCTTCCAACGGGGCGAACACTTCTGAGTAGTCGTCCTGTTCAACGGGAGGTTTTGAAGCTTCTTGCTTGGCCTTATTCGCCTTTTGCCAAATTCCGAATACGAAACTCAAAAGGAGCACCAAGAGGTATACGATATTTCCAATGTCATCCATGGTCAGTCAGGTCATCTTTTGTTTCGCCGGAACCACTTCTTCCAAAATGGTTCCTTTCGGTTATTGTTATAGCGCTTACTCTGTTTCTCGTAGCGCTTCATCTCTTTTCTCGTCTGCTTGGACTGGATGTCCTTGTGCCGTTGTCTTCCTTCTTCCTCAGCCGCTTGCTGTTCTGCCTGCCGATCCTGCTCCTTATTCTCTAGTTCTCTCAATCTTTGTCTCGATTGAGCCTCTATACTATTCACTGCCAAGAACGAGATCAATAAAACGAGGAGTCCAATTCTGAGTAAGTTTGTTTTCTTATTCATCTATACTACAAAAGTGAATCGGTTAACGGTTGTTATATTTATTGTATGTGCAGTTTCATTGAGTGACTGTCGGAAACCAGACAGTCAACACAATGTTCCGAATGTACAAGTCAACATCAACATCTCGACGAACCTGCCGCAATATAATACCCTCAATTTCATCAATGGATGGCTTTACTTGAACGGAGGTTACAACGGATTAATCGCTTACCGGGTCAACTTGGATGACATCATGGTATACGATCGACAAGCTCCGTTCAACATCATTGACGACTGTCGGATCATGGTCGATTCTAACAATACCACCATCGCGGTAGACACTTGCTCGGGATCCCAATGGCTCTTACTTGACGGCCAGGTAATAAAAGGGCCGGCCAGCTATCCGCTGAAGGCCTATCAGACTACCTTCGACGGAACCAACCTTTTCATCACCAACTAAAAAAGGGGACCGAAGCCCCCTTTTATTTTTCCTATTTCAATGCGCCCTTAATAGCGATAGTGTTCAGGCTTATAAGGTCCTGCCACCTCTACGCCAATGTACTTGGCTTGTTCGGGAGATAGCTCATCCAATTCAACACCAATTTTGGAAAGGTGCAACATCGCAACCTTCTCATCTAAGTGCTTAGGCAAGACATAAACTTGGTTCTCATAGGCACCATGATTCGTCCAAAGTTCAAGTTGCGCCAATGTTTGGTTTGTGAATGAATTGGACATTACAAACGATGGGTGCCCCGTAGCACAGCCCAAGTTCACAAGACGACCTTCTGCCAACAGGATGATTTGATTTCCATTCTTCAATGTATAGAGATCAACCTGTGGCTTCACTTCATCCTTCACGTTAGCATTGTCGTTTAAGTAGGCAACGTCAATCTCATTGTCGAAGTGACCAATGTTGCAAACGATGGTCTTATCCTTCATAAGCTCAAAGTGCTCTTTGCGAATGATGTCTTTATTACCCGTAGCGGTAACCACGATATCTGCTTCTGCAACCGCATTCATCATTTTCTTCACCTCAAAACCGTCCATCGCAGCTTGCAGCGCACAGATCGGATCGATTTCTGAGACGATAACGCGGGCACCAGCACCTCTCAATGAGGCCGCAGAACCTTTTCCAACATCACCGTAACCGGCAACTACTGCTACTTTGCCTGCCATCATCACATCGGTTGCTCTTCGGATCGCATCTACGAGCGATTCCTTACAGCCGTACTTATTGTCAAACTTAGACTTCGTGACAGAATCGTTCACATTGATCGCGGGCATTACGAGCGTGCCATTCTTCATGCGCTCGTAAAGTCTGTGCACTCCGGTAGTAGTTTCTTCAGACAAACCTTTGATTTCTTTGGTCAGCTCAGGGAAACGATCGAACACCATGTTGGTCAAATCACCACCATCGTCCAAAATCATATTCAACGGCTGTCCGCCTTCAAATGCAAACAAGGTTTGCTCAATACACCAATCAAACTCCTCCTCGGTCATGCCTTTCCAAGCATAGACTGGAATGCCGGCTTTTGCGATAGCAGCAGCAGCATGGTCTTGGGTAGAGAAGATGTTGCAACTAGACCAGGTAACATCCGCCCCTAGCTCCACCAAGGTTTCGATGAGCACAGCTGTCTGGATTGTCATGTGCAAACAGCCAGCAATACGGGCTCCTTTCAACGGCTTCTGCGCTCCGTACTCTTCACGCAATGCCATGAGGCCTGGCATCTCTGCTTCAGCCAATAGAATCTCTTTTCTTCCCCAATCCGCTAGGGAAATGTCCTTTACTTTGTAGGACAGTCTCTCAGTAACTTCGCTCATTCGAAAAAATTTTTGCAAAGGTAGTGCTCTACCTTTTAATTCTCAGAATTGAACAACGGAATCGCATATAGGTTCACCACCCGTCGGGGATCCAAGGTCTGGATTGCTCAGATCAGCGAAGTAATCAAGGGGCTAACCCAAGCGCAAATAGAGAGCTACCATGAAGGCCATTCGCTGGAGCGCGCGCATCAACTGGCCTGTGCTGATGCATTGGCCTCAGCAATGCTCGGACATACCACGCGCATATACCGAGATGATGCTGGAGCCCCTCACTTACCTGAAGTCCTAGAACGTATCTCCATAAGTCACACTGGAGATTTCATGGCCATGTTGGTTTCGACCTCTCCCCTTCTTGCCCTTGACATTGAGCTAACGGACCGTAATATCGACAGGATTATTCCTCGGTATACAAGCGAATCTGAGGTTGCACTCTACGATCGTCTCCCTGCGCAGAACCCCGCGCTTTGGGTTTGGGGAATCAAGGAGTGCCTCTTT
The DNA here is from genome assembly GCA_943788725.1 of uncultured Flavobacteriales bacterium. GTDB lineage: Bacteria > Bacteroidota > Bacteroidia > Flavobacteriales_G > Salibacteraceae > SHAN690. The sequence continues at coordinate 137,394 of CALSRJ010000002.1, forward strand.
AAGGCTGTTCCCGTCAAGGGTATTCTCTTTCGCGAACACTTGAAAATCAGAAAGGTGGATTTGACAGCTGCTATATACAGCGCTTGTGAAATTGTACACCCTGACCTCAGGGCCCAACTTTCCGTGGTTTCTCACATCTTTGGACCCTTGATCGTCTCATACATCGATCAGCCTTTGTACGGATATGAAGAGATTTGACCTCCATAAAACAGACCGCAAACTGGCCATCCTCATCGACCCCGATAAGCACGATGAGGACGGATTGATGGATTTGGTGCATCACGTTGAGAAGCTGGCTCCTGACTATATTTTCATAGGTGGAAGCCTCATTTACCGGAGCAAGATCTCTGACGCCGCAAAGCTCATACGTTCAATCTCTGGCCGTCCCATGGTCCTCTTCCCGGGACACTTTACTCAATTGACGGATCACGTAGACGCGGTGCTTTTACTTTCTCTTATCTCGGGACGGAATCCCGACCTTTTGATCGGCCAGCATGTGCTCGCTGCGCCCAAATTGAGGAAAATGCAAGCTGAGATTATCTCAACCGGCTACATGCTGATAGATGGTGGAAAGTCCACTTCGGTCAGTTACATCAGCCATACCCAACCCATTCCACGCGACAAAGAAGACATTGCGCTTTGCACTGCACAAGCCGGAGAGTTGGTTGGAATGCGATTGATTTACATGGATGCGGGTAGTGGAGCGGAACAGGCCATTCCGGTATCTACCGTAGAGACAGTTGCCAATGGCATCGACATCCCATTGATCGTAGGAGGTGGCATTCGAAGCCTAGAACAAGCAGATTCCTACTGGAACGCAGGCGCTAATTTGATTGTCATTGGGAATGCATTCGAAGCATTGAAGACCGTTGAAGAGCGAAACGAATTCGCTCGCAGGTCCATGTAATGCATCGATTTCAACAGCGCGATTGAAAACATAGACCCTTCAAACCTTTCCACTACCCAATAAATTGGTTAATTATGTAACCAAATACCCCGCGACCTATGGAGGTAATTGTATTCACCTCGCAGCACAAAACCGAAGCTGAAACCCAGCGTGTGATTCAACTCTTCGAGGGTGGGTTAGAAACGCTTCTCATTCGCAAGCCCAAATGGACCGGTTCAGAGGTAGAGGCATTTATCGAAGCCATTCCGCAGGAATTCAGAAAACGCATCGTAGTGCACGGCAACTATAACCTAGCCTTTAAGTACGGGTTAAAAGGAGTTCACTTGCGGCGACGCCATCGAACAAACAAGCTTAGGAATCGCATAAAGCGGTTGATCTTTAAACTCCGAAAGCCCAACCTGGTTATCTGTACCACCTTCAACAGCCTAGAAAGCCTTCGGGACAATCAACAATCCTTTGACTTCGTTTTTCTTAACTCCGTTTTCAGCAGTCACTCGCATTACAGTAAAAGTGAGGAAGCTGGATTGAACATGCTTCGATCAATCATCGTTAAATCGAGCACACCCGTTTACGCCCTTGGCGGTGTGCGCCCCGAGCACATTGCAGTAGTCAAGGCGGCCGGCTTCGATGGTGTAGGTCTCTCCTCCTTCGTGTGGAAGTCAGTAGATCAAAGCGCGGGTAAGGTCATCTCGATCTTTAAGGCCGCCTGATCAAATCCTGATCTTCAGTCCTAGCAACCAGTTAATGCCTGCCTGAGGATAGTAGAAATTTTCCGTGATCATTTCCTCATAGATGTAGCTGTACGTATATCCATTGGAAGCGTACATCGCATTTGCCACATTGTTGATCAGCAAAGTCCATTCGAACCGCTGAATCATGGGCAATGAAGATCGATAGCTCAGTCGAAGATCATTTACAATGTATGGATCAATGCTTCTTTCTGCTTGTTGCGTATTGTCTAGGTATTGCTTTCCTACATACTTCGTCAAGAGCGCAACTTCAAATCCGAAATTGCTCTTGAATCCAAGTTGTGACCCTGCAATGATGGAGGGAGAAAAAGCGATGTCGACATTTTCATGTGGAACCCGAACCTCTTCATAGGTAGCATAATCGATGATGACTTCTTCGAACGCTTTGATCTTGTTCTGACTCCATGTCAAATTTGGAGACCAAAAGAATCCGCTTGAGTGCATCAAGTTTACCGCTAGCTCTGCCCCCGCCCTATAGCTGTTTGGAACGTTCGTTCTTACGGGAGCGCCAACATCATTTACTTCTCCTGTGAGCACGAGTTGATCTTTGTAGTGCATGAAGTAACCGTTCAAAGAAATATTGAATACCGGGCGATTCCAGCTCCATCCCGCTTCCACATCGGTCATGAATTCTGGCTGAGGAGTAACACCAGGAGTAGCATCGATAAAATCGCTGCGCACAGGTTCACGACTGCCCCTTGCCACCGACGCATAGATCAAGTTGTTTTCCGGCAACTGGAAACTCGCACCTCCCTTTGGGTTGATGAATACGTATTGTTGATCTACGGAGATCGGACGCTGATCATTATCCAAGCCGCTCGTCTTGTAGTCAATGAATCGCCCCTGCACATCTCCAAATAACGTCAAACCATCCAGCGACCACTCAGCCTTTAGGTAAGAAGACCCATCCACCTTGTCAGCATTGGAAGAATAGTATTGCTTTCGTATATCTATGTCGGTAGCGATCTCGGACCACATCACCTCGCCAAAGTGATCACCTAGGTATCGACTCAACCCTCCGCCAAGGGTCATCTGAAGTGCATTCTTTCTGTACTGAAGTGAGTAGACCCCTCCAAAGAAGTGATTGTCAAGCCACCTTCTCACGATGATGTCAGAGGAATATATGCTATCGCCTTGGACCACTTGAGGATCAATACCATAATCTACAAAGTCATCGTCTGCCTTAAACTGTTCGAAGAATCCCTTTCCTCGGGTATAGTGCCCAGTTACATTTACATATAAAGACGGCGAAAGCTGCCATCCACTGATCAATTGATAATGGTCTTGGCCATAGTTGTCGATCTCGTTGTCGTATTGATAGAAATTGTAGGTCCTTCCGCTCTCCAACAAATTCACCGTTTGTTCCGCACTGAGGGAGTTTCGGCTGGCAAAATCGAGCATTTGGTCTACATCACCCGAAATGCGGGATGCGGGTGTGCCGTACCATGCTTGCTGTGTCATTTCATCGCCCGAAAAAGCGATGGCCTTTACCATCAACTGCTTCCCATAATATCCTCCTGACAAATAATAAGAACTCAAGGAAGAAGCACTTCGATCGATGTAACCATCGGAAGCAATGTAGGAGAAGCGCCCTTCGGCATTGAAGTGCTCATTAAACATTCCTGTATTGACCACAGCATTGTGCCTTCTGGTCTGAAAAGATCCATAGCTGTTATTGACTTCAACGAATGCATTTGAATCAATTCCAGACGTTTCAAGGTTCACCGAGGCGCCAAAGGCTGCCGCCCCGTTCGATGACGTTCCAACGCCTCGTTGAATCTGAATATTCTCTGTAGATGAAGCGAAATCCGGCATATTGACCCAGAAGACACCATGAGACTCCGCATCATTGAGTGGCACTCCATTCACCGTGACGTTGATGCGTGTCGCATCAGATCCTCTGATCCGTATGCCGGTGTACCCCACCCCTGCTCCGGCGTCTGAAGTCGTTACGGCCGAAACCGTTTGGTTCAACAAAATCGGAAGGTCTTGGGCTAGGTTGTTTTGATCCAAGGCCTCCTTGTCTAGGTTTTGGTAAGTCATGGGAGTAGCCGCGCCTGCTCGGGTGGCCTCTACGATGAACTCCTTACTCAGCAATGGACTGATCTTGAGTCGATGGTCGATGATCATGTCTCCTTCTACCTCAACGGTATCCACTCCAATCTTGTAGCCTAGGTGCTCTACGATGATGACGTAATTACCTGGCTTGATTCGAAGCGTGTAGACGCCTTGTCCATTGGTAACTGCTCCAAGTAAGGAACCATCGATATGCACCACCGCCCCTCCCAGCATTTCGCCGGATTGACTGGTGACCCTGCCAGATACCGTGGCTTGGGCAAATGCAAGATTTGCGGTAAACAGAAAACAAAAAAGTGTGAAAAGGCTCCTTTTCATAGCTCATTTTTTAAGTTGAGCCGACCGAGGAGTACCGGTCTACAAAATCAGACGTGATTTTGCCGTCTTCCTTCCAGGTATTACCCTGGCAGGTTCAGTGGGTATGATCTCAGATTCCTGTTCACACAAGAAACACCCCAGTCAGCTATTGGAATAAAAGAACGTGCGCTAGGCCGTGGCCTTCTTGCGCGGTAATAATCTATTTCGCTTCAAGCTTTTGTTGATGCGCTCAATGCGCTCTTCCGTAGTACCGTCAACTTCGATGAAACGCTTACCTGCTTTGATCAGGGCCTTCTTGTAAAGATCATAGAAGTCTTCGCGATCATCTGGATTTTCTCTTAGGTCATCGTACTCCCAATCGATCCCTTTGGAACCGCAGAGGATGTACAATTGGTATGGCTTTTCAAGAAACTGGCGTTCGATCCAATTCTGAGCACGCCCAAAGCGGACCTCCGCCCAAATCTTCACTACCAGCGTATTCGTATCACAAATGAGAAAGTGATTGGCATTTTCAGCTACGACATATTCACGTTCTAGTTGCCCCTTGGCAATCTCTAATAAATCGTCTTGATTGTAATTTCTTCCGAGTTGTTCGAGGTACTCCCTTGAGAACTCATCCACAAAAGGTTCGTTCCAATGCTTCGCTAGCGCTTCAGCTAAGGTTGTCTTACCTGTACATTCTGGGCCCACCAATGCCAACTTTACCAGCTTTTTATCCCCAGCTCCGTTTCTCGAAAGATTCGAAAGGTCTGTCTCTTCTTGCTCCATGCTACCATCAATTTACCGGTCAGATGTACCGGCCGCTCGGAATGTAGGACGTCCACTTCCCAAACGAGAGCACAAAATTACTGAAATAATATCCAAAAGCTACCCGAGGATTTAGGATTCTAAAGGTCCCGAGCGGTCCCTTTCAAGTTGGCTCCCAACACTTTCAAAACAAACACAGATTTACCATGGTTTTGCCAAGCCGATTTCATTCCCGAACGCAATCCTTCAAAGATGGCGTCAAAGTCGCCAAACAGATGGGTTGCAGTCTCGTTCACGCGCACCTCAAACCCCTCACAGGCCTTCAAGTGAGTGATAAATGCTATGATGGGTTCTTCATACCCCTCCTTCAAAGGATACATCGATATTTCAACGGTAGTTTCCATTTAATGTGGGTTTGAAGTCTGATTGATAATCGCGTCATCCACCTTGTTTGGCAAGGTGACCTTTAGCTTAGGCTCTGCTTCCATCGCTCTCTTTATGGCAAATATCGCCTCGTCATTCCGAGCCCAACTCCTTCGGGCAATGCCGTTGTTTACGTCCCAATGCAACATCATCTTCAAACGTCGATCCGCGTCTTCGGTTCCATCGAGCAACATGCCAAATCCACCGTTTATGACCTCTCCCCAGCCCACGCCGCCGCCATTGTGCAGACTGATCCAAGTAGCTCCCCTGAATCCATCTCCCACAAAATTCTGTACGGCCATGTCTGCTGTGAATTGAGAGCCATCGTAGATATTGCTCGTTTCTCGGTAAGGAGAATCGGTACCTGACACATCGTGGTGATCGCGTCCGAGCACTACTGGCCCTATCTTTTCCTTGCGTATCGCCTTGTTAAATGCTTTAGCAATCTTGATCCGACCTTCGGCATCTGCATATAAGATGCGGGCTTGCGACCCAACGACCATCTTATTCTTTCCAGCTTCTCGGATCCAATGTATGTTATCGGCCATTTGCTGCTGGATCTCTTTGGGCGAATCCTTCATGATCTTCTCCAACACTTCACAGGCAATGGCGTCAGTACGCTCTAAATCTTCCGGATCTCCAGATGCGCAGACCCAGCGGAATGGCCCGAAACCATAATCAAAACACATTGGCCCCATGATGTCCTGCACATAGCTAGAGTACTTGAAATCGATGCCGTTTTCTGCCATGATATCGGCTCCTGCCCGACTCGCTTCTAGGAGGAACGCATTTCCGTAATCGAAAAAATACATTCCTTTTTCGCTCAGCGCATTGATGGCCGCTCCGTGCCTTCGGAGGGTTTCTTGAACGAGCTCTTTAAAGCGCGCCGGATCTTTGGCCATGATCTCCTTGGCTTCTTCAAACCCCACCTGCACGGGGTAATACCCCCCAGCCCACGGGTTGTGAAGTGAAGTCTGGTCCGACCCAAGGTCCACCCGAATATTCGCCTCGACCAATCGCTCCCAAAGGGTAACAATATTGCCCAGGAAAGCGATGGACCGTGGCTTTTTCATCATCTTCCATTCCAACGCTGTGTCGATCGCCTTGTCTACGTCATCAATCACCTCATCTACCCAACCCTGCTCGTGACGTTTGTAGGCAGCTTTAGGATCTACTTCCGCTGTAATGCTCACTACACCTGCAATGTTACCAGCCTTTGGCTGTGCTCCACTCATTCCACCCAATCCGGCGGTGACAAATAATTTCCCCTCTGTTCCTCCACCGATCTTTCGGGCGGCATTTAACACGGTGATGGTGGTGCCGTGCACAATGCCTTGCGGACCGATGTACATGTAGCTCCCCGCGGTCATTTGCCCGTACTGAGTGACGCCTAGGGCGTTGAATTTCTCCCAATCATCCGGCTTCGAATAATTTGGAATCATCATACCATTGGTGACCACTACGCGTGGCGCGTCTGGGTGAGACGGGAACAAACCCATTGGATGGCCAGAATACATGGCCAATGTCTGCTCCTGAGTCATCTCACTGAGGTACTGCATGGTCAGTAGGTACTGCGCCCAATTTTGAAAAACCGCACCATTTCCTCCGTAGGTAATGAGTTCATGGGGATGCTGGGCAACATTCGGATCCAGGTTGTTTTGGATCATCAACATGATGGCCTTCGCCTGCTCGCACTTACCTGGATAGGCTGAGATTGACCTTGCTCTCATTTCATAATCCGGGCGAAAGCGGTGCATGTAAATGCGGCCGTATGCTTTGAGTTCTTCTGCAAACTCTGGGGCTAAGGTGGCATGCCATTCCTGCGGGAAGTACCTCAGTGCATTTCGAATGGCTAATTTGTGTTCTTCGAAGGACAAGATCCGCTTGCGCATGGGTGCGTGACTGATCTCGGGATCATACGGTTTTGGATTGGGGAGAGTAGAAGGAATGCCTTCTTTGATTTGCTTTTTGAAGCTCATAAGACACAGGTTATCTGAGAATGGGCGACAAAGATAGAAGGACTATTTCCTCAGGAAGCTTCCCGTCTTCTTATCATAGCCATAGGGGCAGTGCTTACACCCGCTCTTACAACAATAGCCGCGCTTGAGGTGATACTTATCTGTGAATACGATGTATCCTTCATCGCTCATGTAGTAATCCTCGGGATCGAGCTTCGACTTATTTCCTGTGCCACACACTCCTTCAAACATACGCTTACTGACGATTCGTTTTCTATAGCTTCGAGGACAAAACAGTAGATGTCGGAAATGGTTCAAGGTCATTTTTCAAATTGGGAAGCGCCGATCGAACAATTGTGGGTTCGGAACGGGTGTGAAGTGTGTATAAAAAGGGACGACCAGATAGACCCACTGGTGTCGGGAAATAAACTTTACAAGCTAAAAGAAAACCTGAGGCTTTTCCATGAAGGCGCCTACAAGACCCTGATCACATTCGGCGGTGCATACTCAAATCACATCGCTGCCACCGCTTCCATCTGTCAAAAGGAAGGCATTTCATGCGTAGGTTTTATTCGCGGCGAACCTACTTCTCCGCTCAATCCAACCCTACAAAGAGCACAAGCTCAGGGCATGACCTTGAAATATATCAATAGAAGCGATTACCGAAAGCGCGACGAACCTAACTTCATTCGGGAATGGATCAGTGGATTTGAGCGCCCCTATATCATACCGGAGGGCGGCGCGAATAAAGCGGGCATTGAAGGAGCCAAGGCAATGCTTGGAAAGCGAACCGAACATTTCTCCCACATCGTTTCAGCGGTTGGAACGGGAACGACCCTCGCTGGGCTTGCCTTGAACGCTTCGGCTGGTCAACGCATCGTTGGTCTAGTCATCCATCGCTACCTAGACGTTATTATCGACCTGCTGCCTATGCATGAGGGACTGAAAGACGTGATGCAAAAACTTGAGGTGCAGCCTGCTCATTATGGGGGCTATGCAAAGTGGGACGCTTCTCTCCTCGCGTTCATTCGAATGATTGACCAAACCTACTCCATTCAACTAGACCCCATCTATACGGGCAAGGCCCTATTCACCTTGACCCAGTTCATCGATGAAGGATATTTTCCGCAGGGGTCGAAAGTCTTGTTCATCCATACGGGAGGCCTTCAAGGCATAGCGGGTTTTGAGCAGCGTTGGAGGCAGTCTCTGTTTAGGCCTTCTGGTAAAGCATAAGTGCCGTTGCCTAAAAGGTAGTCCATGATCTCTTTAGATTGCGATTACAACCTTACTTTCGCCCCATGTCTATCAAGGTCAGTCATGTAACCAAAGTTTATGGGGAACAGCGCGCGCTGGACGATGTGAATTTCGAAATTCAGCGCGGGCACATCATCGGATTTTTGGGGCCGAATGGCGCCGGTAAATCCACCATGATGAAGATCATCACTTGCTACCTTCCTCCAACGGAAGGCAGCGTGGAAGTGTGTGGTATTGACGTGTCGGCATCGCCCATGGAGGTGAAAAAACGCATTGGTTACTTGCCAGAACACAATCCTCTTTACCCGGAGATGTACGTTCGCGAATACCTTGAATTTGTAGCGGGTGTGCATCAAATTCCAAACAAGAAAGCTCGGGTTGAGGAGATGATCGACTTAGTAGGGTTAAGCGTTGAGCGAAAGAAAAAGATCGGAGCGTTGAGCAAGGGTTATCGCCAACGGGTAGGACTAGCTCAGGCCATGATCCATGATCCAGAAGTGCTCATTCTGGATGAGCCAACCACCGGATTAGATCCCAATCAAATTGTAGAGATCAGAAACCTCATCAAAAACATCGGCGAGGATCGTACGGTAATGCTCAGCACCCACATCATGCAAGAGGTAGAAGCCATTTGCGACCGAGTGATCATCGTGAATCGCGGTAAAATTGTGGCAGATGATGACGCGGCAAACTTGGTTAAGTTTCAAAACAAGCTCTTCATACGAGTGGAATTCAACAAGGCGGTTGCGAGCAATGTCTTAGCCCAAATCCCGGGTGTTTCTGAAGTGAAAAAAGTCAGCGACAGCGTTTGGCTATTGGGTAGCGACGGCGACAAAGACATCCGCCAGGTCGTTTTTGACTTTGCGGTAAAGAATGACTTATCCGTACTCACGATTCAGAAAGAAGAGCAGCGCCTTGAGGACATCTTCAAGCGACTCACAACCTCCTGACCCGTTCTGAAATAGTACTGATATCCCACCTCATTTTTTTCAGGATAAGTCATATCCATCCCATATTTTTGGCGGCCTAACAAGATTTTATTCATGTCATATCTATTTACCTCCGAGTCCGTTTCTGAAGGACACCCAGACAAGGTCGCAGACGCGATTTCTGACGCACTTGTCGATCACTTTCTGGCCTTTGATCCAGAATCCAAAGTGGCATGCGAAACCTTGGTAACTACGGGACAAGTAATCCTGGCTGGAGAAGTAAAGACCAATACCTATCTGGACGTGCAGCAAATCGCACGGGATGTAATCAAGCGCATTGGTTACACAAAGAGCGAGTATATGTTCGAAGCCAATTCGTGCGGCATTCTCAGTGCGATTCACGAGCAGAGTCCTGATATCAATCAAGGCGTGGACAGAAAGAGCAAGGAAGAGCAAGGTGCCGGGGATCAAGGGATGATGTTTGGTTATGCCACGAATGAGTCGGACAATTACATGCCGCTAGCGGCAGACCTTTCGCATCGACTGTTGTACGAATTGGCGGCCATCAGAAAGAAAGGCAACGAGATGAGCTATCTCCGCCCAGATTCAAAGGCGCAAGTCACCATTGAGTACAGTGATGATAACCAACCACAGCGCATTGAGGCGATTGTAGTGAGCACACAGCACGACGATTTTGATGAAGAATCGACCATGTTGGCGAAGATCAAGAAAGACGTGATTGAAATCCTTATTCCAAAGGTGAAGGCACAATTGCCAGCGCACATTCAAGCGCTCTTTACGGACGACGTAACCTACCACATCAACCCAACTGGAAAGTTTGTCATCGGTGGACCGCATGGCGACACTGGGCTAACAGGTAGAAAGATCATTGTAGACACTTACGGTGGAAAAGGAGCGCACGGCGGCGGTGCATTCAGTGGTAAAGACCCAAGCAAGGTTGACCGATCTGCTGCGTACGCTACTAGACACATCGCCAAAAACCTCGTCGCTTCGGGTGTAGCTGATGAGGCTTTAGTACAGGTAGCTTACGCGATTGGAGTAGCCCAGCCTGTCGGACTATTTGTTGACACCTACGGAACTTCCAAAGTGGATATGGCAGATGGAGCAATCGCCAAAAAGTTGACCGAGCTCTTCGATCTTCGTCCTTATGCAATAGAGCAGCGCTTCAAACTTCGTACGCCGATTTATTCTGAGTGTGCTGCCTATGGACATATGGGGCGTACCCCGGAGACCAAGGTCAAGCATTTCACCAATGGGTCAGGAGAAACCATCCCCGTTGAGGTTAGACTTTTTCCTTGGGAAGAGCTGAACATGGTCGATCAGATCAAGAATGCCTTTGGGGTTTAATCCGTGGCATCTACACGACCATCCCTCCTCTTTCTCACTACAGACGTTCCCTACCCAGCAGACAGTGGCGGAAGGTTAAAGACCTTCAAATTACTGGAGCAGCTCAGTGGTTCGTTTGATGTAAAACTACTCTGTGCTTTCGGCGGTAGCCGAAAGGAGGACATCAACGATTTAAAAGAGCGTATTCCGCTCGAAAGCATTCAAGCCTTTCAGAATCACCTCCCACGCTCGGGATTGCACTTCCTCAATGCTATTCTATCTGCGCCTTCCTTTAACGCTTATCGTGTCTATTCGAAAGAATTCGAGACGATGGTCAAATGGTCAGCAGCGTCTTCAGACCTTGTATTGGTTGATCACCTCGAGATGATCGATCAGTTACCTGAAACGACGGATTCCAAACTTGTCTACCACAGCCACAATGCGGAATATGTGCTATGGGAAGAATTTGCCACCATCAAAGGGACCTTCCTTAGCAAATGGCTCTACGATTGGGAAGCCAGTCGAGTGAAGATGTTGGAGCGATACACCATTCGTCGTGCGCATTTCACCTTCGCCGCACCGAACGATGTGGAAGCCCTGTGTAAGATTTCGGGAATAGAATCCAGCATGTTTCGCAACACCTTCCACTTGGGAAATGACCAACTGCTGCAACTGCCACCGATTGCATTGGAAAGCAATGCCCCTGACGTCTTTTATGCTGGCACCTTGAGCTGGGAGCCAAACAGAGACGGATTGCAATGGTTTTTGCAGCAATGTTGGCCGATCATCAAGAGTCGCCTGCCCGATGCCAATTTTGACGTTTGTGGTCGAGGGGCCGACGAAGCCTTACGGACCATCATGGCGAACAATGAAGGTGTAGTCTATCACGGATTTGTAGAGGACCTTGACGGTGTGATGTCAAAGAGCAGGTGCGCGGTCGTACCCTTGAGAATGGGCAGCGGCATGAAGATCAAGACCTTTGACGCACTTTACCGCGGACTTCCACTCGTTACAACAACAACCGGAGCAGAAGGAATAGACCTGGAGAACAAAACCCACGCATGGATTGTCGATTCCCCAGGCGCCTTCGCTGAGGCGGTAATTTCGACCATCCATGATCCACACCAATCAACCATCATGCGCAACAGCGCCAGGCAGCTCTGCGAGCAATCGTATCGCTATGCGGCGCTCCTTCAGCAGATGGAAAAGGATCTCCATTCCCTTCTTTGATCTTGATTTTATAAACGCTGCGGCCGTATTTTCGCCTGCGATTTCAAAGACTTACACAGACTTCTTTTATGGCAAAAGGTAACGGAATATCACCGCTAGGTAGATTGTTCGGCTTGATAAAGGCCGACCGCAAGGATATTGTGCGGATCTACGTTTTTGCCGTACTGAGCGGATTGATCAACCTTTCCTTACCCTTAGGCATTCAGGCGATCATTACCTATATCAGCGGAGGAATGATTTCTACGTCTTGGATCTTGCTCGTCATTTTAGTGATATTGGGCATCATCCTAGCCGGGGGCATGCAGTCATGCAGCTGTCGTTAGCCGAGACTATCCAGCAGCGCATATTTCAACGTTCATCCTTTGAATTTGCCGTGCGCATTCCACGCATTCGACTGGAACAAGTCGCGTCGAAATACGCCCCTGAACTCATCAACCGATTTTTTGACACGTTGTCCCTTCAAAAAGGCCTATCCAAGATTTTACTGGATATAGGGGCTTCTGCCTTGCAAATTGTCTTTGGCCTCTTGCTCCTCAGCTTCTACCATCCCTTCTTCATTCTTTTCGGCATCGGCCTTGTTCTGACGCTTTACATCGTCCTTCGCGCCACCGGTCCAAAAGGTTTAGAGACCAGCATCGAAGAGAGCACCTACAAATACCAAGTTGCCTATTGGCTAGAAGAGCTGGCCAGAACCATGAACACGTTTAAGCTGGCTGGCGAATCTGGACTTCCCGTACAACGGACGGATAAGTTGGTTTCCAACTACCTCTCGGCGCGTAAAAGCCATTTCCGAATTCTGGTCATTCAGTACATGAATGTGATCGGATTCAAGGCTTTTGTGGCCGGTGGATTGTTGATCATCGGCAGCATTTTGGTACTCGACAATCAAATCAATTTGGGGCAGTTTGTCGCCACTGAGATCATCATTATCTTGATCATCAACAGCGTCGAAAAGCTGATCCGAACCATGGAGCCGGTGTATGACGTACTCACGGCACTTGAAAAGATTGCATCCATCACCGATTTAGAGTTAGAGCGAGAAGGCGGAGTGCCTCTTGAACTCTCCGAAAACCGATCACCCCTGAGTGTTTCCGTGAAAAACCTGACGTACGGAACGAATCACATCGGACAAACCTTGTTGAAGAACATCAGCTTCGACATCGCTGCTGGAGAGCGGGTCATGGTTTATGGATACAGCGGGTCCGGCAGAAGCAAGCTACTCGAGCTGTTGGCTGGATTGTATCAGAACTACGAAGGAGTAATACTTTACAATGACCAGTCGGCAAATAGTTTAGACCTGCGATCTCTTCGTTCGCACATAGGTGACAGCCTGAGTGAAGAAGATATTTTCGAAGGGACCATCGCAGAAAACATTCTTATTGGAAAGGATTGGATTGATTTCAACGACCTAAAGTGGGCGTCTGAACAGACGGGGTTGATGGATTATATAAAGCAATTACCTGAAGGCTTTTACACACAGCTGTCGCCTAAGGGAAGTGGTCTCCCAGAACATATTGTGCGGAAGATTAAAATTGCGCGATCCATTGCGGAGCAGCCCCCATTGGTCATTTGGCAGGAGTCAATGCATCTCTTTACTCGGGGCGATAAGGAAATTGTGAATGCGTGCATGCTTTCAAAGGATAAGCCATGGACACTGATCGTCAGCTCGGGCTCTAAACACATTGCCGAACAGTGTGATCGTATTTTGATCTTAGACCAAGGTGAGCTCACCTTTAATGGAAGCTTCAAAGACTTGAATAAACGGCCTGAATTATTAGATCTATTCTACGAATAAGCCATGCTGAATATTTCAAAAAATAGCGTTTCTCACCTGCTCGACCTGACCAAAACGGGAAGTGAGAAGTCCATTTATCATTCGGCCATGCCGAGAAAAATGATGCGTTGGCTGATCGGATTAATGGTCATCTTCATCATCTTCCTATTTCTCCCCTGGACGCAGAATATCCAAGCTGATGGTTACGTAACCAACCTGCGTCCTGAACAACGTCCACAGGTGGTCAATTCAGTCATCGCGGGAAAGATTGAAAAATGGTATGTACAAGAAGGGCAATTCGTCAGTAAAGGCGATACCATTTTGTTCATTTCTGAGGTGAAGGATGAATACTTTGATCCAAACTTACTCGTGCGAACGAAGGAGCGGTTGATTGCCCAAGAAGGAGGAATCCAAGCCTACATTAAAAAAGTGGACGCGCTGGATCAGCAGGTTGCAGCCTTGAAGCAAACCCAAAACCTTAAAATTCAGCAAGCAAAGAATAAGCTTCGTCAAGGCGAATTGAAGGTAAAAAGCGATAGCCTAGACCTGCAAGCAGCAACATCGAACATTGAAATCGCCGAGAAGCAGTATAAGCGCTTTGAAGGATTGTACGAGCAGGGATTGAAGTCCTTAACCGAAGTAGAAAATTACCGGCAATCCTACCGAGAAGCAGAAGCTAAATTTGTTTCCGCCGAGAATAAGCTCTTGACTTCGCGCAATGAATTGTTGAATGCGAAAATCGAATTGACCTCGGTCCTTTCCGATTACAACGACAAGATCGCAAAGAGTGAAAGCGACAAGTTCACCGCGCTCAGTGACATGCTCGACGCAGAAGGAAAGCTCGCGAAAACGCTGAACGAAGTTTCCAACTACACCATTCGATCTTCCATGTACTTCATTACCGCTCCACAAGACGGTTATATTACCAAAGCCTTGCAAAGCGGATTGGGAGAAACCATCAAGGAAGGGGATGCCATTGTAAGCATCGTTCCGAATGTTTCGGAACTAGCAGTCGAAATGTATGTGCGTCCTATTGACCTTCCGCTTATCAGTAAGGGAAGTGAGGTGCGGTTTATATTTGACGGGTGGCCATCCCTCGTCTTCTCCGGTTGGCCAAATAACTCCGTGGGAACCTACAGCGGAAAGGTAATGGCCATTGACAACGTGACCAGTGACAATGGGAAATACAGAATCCTAGTGGCGCCTAATGTGGAAGCTCCAGCCTGGCCAAAGGAATTGAGAATGGGGTCAGGAGCCCAAGCGATAGCCCTGCTGCGAGACGTTCCGATATGGTATGAAATCTGGCGACAGATGAACGGTTTCCCACCCGAATTCTACGACGGTAAAAACGGAAATACCGAGCAAGAGAAATGACGGTTCAGCGGCAGATACTGATCTTCATTTTCGCACTGTCTGGCCCCTCGCTTTTAGCGCAAACCTTTAGCTATGCTGATTTTTTGAACCAGCTCGTAGGGTTTCATCCTATCATGCAGCAAGCGGGCTTGCAGGTTGACATAGCAGATGCAAATCTCAGGCTACAACAAGCGGTAATGGACCCCTATGTTGAAGCGAGCTACGGCGACAAAGCCTATGACGATAGGGAGTATTACACAAAATCTTCCCTGAAGATGGCGCTACCCACGGCACTCGGCGTCGAATTTTTCGCAGGGTATACAGAGAACATCGGTCCACAGGTGGACCCTGAAATATTGACTTCCTCTTCTGGACAGTATCAAGCCGGCGTTAGCCTTCCGCTTGGGCCTGACTTGCTTTTTAATGAGCGACGTTTGGCCATCCGTAAGGCGGGACTTATGATGGAGATGGCCGATGCTGAACGGAGGATGATGGTCAACGACCTGTTTTTCAGGGCAAGCCTAGCCTATTTGAACTGGTCACTTGCCAATCAAACGATGGCCGTTCAAGAAGACGCGTTGACCCTTGCCCAGGAACAGTTTCAGTTTGTAAAGGGAGTATACACAGGTGGAGACAGGCCTGCCATCGATACGGTAGAAGCCTTTTTGCAAGTTCAAACCCGCCGCTTTCAGCTGTTAGAAACTCGTCGTGCCTTGAACAGCGCAAGCATTATCCTTTCCAACTTCCTTTGGGAACAGGAAGGCAGGCCCGTTCGACTTGCAGACAGAATGCTTCCGCAGTCGATGGAAGAATTCACACCCTTCATGCAGCAAGTGCAAGACAGCTTCATGCTGTGGCAAGATGAAATAACCCAGGAGCACCCAACGCTCTTGATCAATCGACTTGCAATTCAGTCGTTGAAGTTAGAACGACAGACCGCTCTCAGTGGTGCCATTCCACAAATTGATTTGAAATACGTGGCGCTGACTCCCGGCGTGAGCAACCGCGATATCCAGGCATTAGGCATCAACGATCGCATGTTTGGCGTTGGATTGAAGTATCCGCTACTCATCCGAAAACAACGTTCTAAACTTAGCCTGATTGACCTCAAGCGCAATGAAAAAGAGCTTGACCTTAAGGTGAAATCACTCAGCCTCTCCACCAAGTTGGATCAGCACATCATAGAATACGGTATCAATGCGCAGCAAGCGGAGCTTTACCGCGAGATGGTCGAAAATTTCGAACGCTTATTGCAAGCAGAACGCACTAAGTTTTCGCTCGGTGAAAGCAGCGTTTTTCTGTTAAATGCACGAGAAAACAAACTTTTTGACGCCCAAAGCAAGCAACTGGAAACCCAAGCCAAGCAGATCGGATCCATCTTCAAAGTGATCCAGACGTCCAACAAGGAGGACATTTACTTGGAAGCTATCGGCGAATAATGCGCTATGTGCACTCCGGGTTTTATTTTCGACCCCTAAATGCACCTATGCGTATGCTCACCTCAACCAGATTTTTCTTCGTTGCTCTGATTACACTGCTCATGGTTTCTTGCAAGGAAACCCCTAGCGGAACTTACAGGAATGACAACATAGATCGGGATGTATTGTCAGAAATACGCGCTTTGGATGCAGAAGTCCACAAGCATCTGTCTAATGGAGATGCAGAAGCGCTCAAGCGCATGATGTCTGATGACTTGAAGGCCTCACTTGACGATGGAATTGAAGCGTTCATGGAGCGAACACAGCGCACAATCGGTGATGGAGCTTTGGTCACCTTAGATCAATACCACCGCATCAGCAGCACTCAAAATGAAACCGTTGCGCTTATTTCAGGAACGGAAAAAGACGATGATTACATTCTGCAATACCAAGCCATCAATGATCAGTCCTTCGTTTCCGTGCTTTCTCCGAAAAGGGAGGGTGACGCGTACCTCTTGACTACGTTTTATGGCTTGTTTGACGAGGGTTGGAAATTGAACATCATTCAATACGACCGCTACACGATCAGCGGGTTCTCGGCTGTTCAGCTCTTTCGTGACGCAGAAGAAGAATACGAACACGGCCACGTAGTGAATGCCTTCAACCGAATGATTCTTTCGCAGTCATGCTCTCAACCCGCCGGTGAATTCTGGACTTTCCGGATCCAAAGCGACATGGATGCCTTCAACCAGAAACTGATGGAGGAAGCCAAAGAAGCGTATCCCATGCCCGTGGCAATTAATGACCTTCCTACAGAGCCCACCATCTTTCAAATCACCCCCCAGCGGGTAGATGACCAAATCTGCGCGATGATCAAGTACGTAACGCAGATCAACATCAAGGACACCCTAGCCTTAGCTGCTGAAAACAAGGCGCTGCATCAGTTGTGCTTAAAGAAATATCCAGGCGTCGATGAAGACGTTCCATTCTTGTTCTACAGGGCCTTTAATGAAATGCCCCAGCAAGATATTTCTACCCCCTACTTCGGTTTTGTGCGGCCATTGGATGAACGAATGCTATGAAACCCGTCAACCTAACTGAGAAACTGAAACTGTTCAGCGATCACTGGAACCCAAGGATTGTGGGTGCCTTGAATGGTCAACACGTCAAATTAGCGAAGCTCAAAGGTGAATTCGTATGGCACAGTCATGCCGAAGAAGATGAACTATTCTTGGTCGTTTCTGGCGCATTGAAAATGGAATTCAGGGACCGGACGGAAGTAATAAAAACTGGAGAATTCATCATCGTTCCAGCGGGAGTGGAACATCGACCTGTCGCCGAAAGCGAAGTGGAAGTGCTGCTCTTCGAGCCTGATACTACGGTGAATACTGGAGAATCAGATGACCCGAGAAAACGGGAAGACCTCGACTGGATCTAAATCACAAGTTCCTGTAGTTGTTCCAGAGCGCTGTGCGAATGCCCAAACCAAAGTAGATCATATCACGCGTCTTCACAGCGGTACGCTCCACTCGATAATGGACCACTGCCTCCGCTCTCAAATTCCAACTTTCGATGATGGTATACCCTGCCACCAAGCGAAGGTTCCCGACATCCACCCGTCTTCCTTGGGTGAGAAAATTTCCATGCTCGCGATTGATTTCATCGTGTTCACGATTCGAGATCAAAGGATCTTCGCCCATGAAGGCGATTTGGTTTGAATAGCCTTTTCTGGCGTATGTTGAGAACAGTGCAAAACGCCATGGTCCGGGTTGCCAGGTGGTAACCTGCACCCATTCAATAAAATTGGACCCAAGCGGATGGGCCAACGATTGATTCATGTGCACATAGCTCTGCCGTGGATTGCTGTGACCGTAGGTAAATGGACGGACGATATTGACTTCTGCCAATACGGAAAGATCCTTCCAGCCTAGCGGCTCGATGTATTTCACGCCCAGCTGGTAGGATTGCTTATTGGCCCAGTATCCCGTCAAGGTAGTGCTGTCTCCCGTGATCACCTTTCGCATGGATGATGACCATTCACCAAACAGAAATTCGTCCAGAAGGAATTGACCGTAAAGGGTCACCCCTTTAGCAGGACGAATCGTAGAACTAAAACCGAGTAGGCTGTTATCGCTAGAACCCATGCCATACTCTACGGGACGGAAGAAAATCGCTGGATTCAGATAATTGAAATCAAAGCCCCGCTTCATGACCGAATCTTCAGATTCCCAAACAATGCTTTCAAACGCACCCACGCTCCACCATTTTGTGAGGTTCAAACTCAAATAGTGCATGGTGGCGTACTTGTCGGTCAGGGGATGCATCCGATCAGGATAGTCGTGTGACTGTCGCATCTGTGCGTACAACACCATGTATTTGACCTTCCACACGTGCATGTCGGCGCGCAAGAAGTTGTAGTTAGAAGCAAAGTCACTCAGGAAGACCGAGCGGTATCCCTCGCCGATGAAGTTTTTGCCTCTTCCTGCGAAGAACTCAAATTGCTTAGACGCCTTGAAAGCAGCCAAAATCGTGAGCTGGTTAAAATCGCTTGAGCGGCGGACGTAGCCAAAGCCAGGCATTACCCCGAGGCTATCTATTATCTTCCCATAGTAACTCGCAGGGGTTTCGTAACCTATCATACCTTCTACGTTCAAGTAGAAACGATTTTTAATCCCCATTCCAACCGCCAATCCACCAATACTGCGTATTCCTTGGTTGAAAGTAGACCCTCCTTGGTTGAAGCCATTGACGCCAATACGAGGCGCCACCCGGATGTACGTTTTTTCTTGTCGTTTGAATGCTGTGCGCACAAAATCAAGATTGCTATCCGGTGCTTCCGTGTAGTGTTGAATGGTCCAAAAGCTATACGGTTTGATTTCTGGGTGCGCCTCCTCCGCATGTTCTTTGAGGAGTAATTCAGCCTTCTGTGAGACGAAGTGCTCGAGCGGAAGTACTCCATCTTGTCCGAACCCATTCAACGAAAGGCCGATGATCACTATGAGCCATCCTAATCTCACGCTTTAGACAGTTCTCTTTTACGCTTTAGCATGAGGATCAACCCAGGAATCTGAGACACGACAATGGCTACCGCCGCAGTGACGATCATCGCCATGCTCGGGTCTTGTTGGATACTTGTGGAAAGTAAGATGATGAAAATAGACGTGGCGTAAATCAGCAGGACCATTCTTCTATGGCCAAAGCCAAGGTCGAGCAGGCGGTGATGAATGTGGTTTCGATCTGCGGCGAACGGCGAAATCCCTCGCACTGTTCGGTAAATAAAAATGCGCAGGGTATCGGTCAAGGGATACACCAAGGCCGCCATGGCAAATACTGGCTTGGAAATACCGAGCAGATCATTCGGTAACCGCTCTACCGGAAACTCGATCAGCTTGATGGCTAGGATGGAAAGGATTAGCCCAATGGTGAGTGAACCGCTATCTCCCATGAATATCTTGGCCGGTGAAAAGTTGAATACCAAGAACCCAATCAAACTTCCTGCAAGGGCAAAGGCCAGTACGGCGTGTTCGTTGGCGCCTGCAAAATAGAACCAAGTGCCCATGGCTATGGCAGCAATCAGTCCTACTCCACCCGCCAAGCCATCAATACCGTCGATCAAGTTGATTGCGTTTACAATCACCGTATAGGTAAGGATCGAAAGGAAAATACTCCCCCATTCAGGAAGCTCCTCAATGCCGAAGATGCCATACATACTGGTGATACGGATATCTCCCATGATGACCAAAATGAAAGCAACGATCAGGTGACCGATCAACTTCTTAACGGGGGCTGTTCCGATGATATCGTCTTTGATGCCGATGAAGAACAACAAAATCATGGTAGCGCCGATGTATTGAAAATCCTTCAATGCACGCCCCAATTGTCCGACGTCCAGCATCTCTTCGAAGGGGTACCACATCAAGTACGAAAAGAGGGTGCCAGCAAAAATGATGATGCCACCAATGGTAGGTATCCGGCGGAAATGCAGCTTCCGCTCTTCGCCTGGCTCATCTACCAGTCGTTTGAGATAGGCCACCTTGATCAGCGCTGGGGTAGATAGCACCGATACGATCAAAGCAGTAACGAATGTGAGTACAATGCTAAGCATGGTTAGTAATCTCTATAGCGGTTTATAAGGTTGGTTCTAAACGCGATATACGTGTACGTATCGATCATGGATCGCACGCTATCGCGCTCTGTTCTGTTGATGTTGCCCAAAACGATCTGAGCATTACTCTTCGGATTGATTTGGTATCCCAGCTCAAAATTGAAGTAGTCCTGCGAATGGACGATCATCAAAGGCGTTTTTACGACGTAGTGGTAGCTTCCACGTATGAAAACATCCCTGAATCGATATGCTACGCGGGCGAGTACCTCATCGTTGGAGACCAAGATAGGGTGTGCTAGCGATTGATCATTGTGCTGGTAGTAATCCAAGGCGTTGGTTCCGCTTTGAAACGGTTCTCCTATGATCGTTCCTTGCGCATCGCCCTCCCCTGTAAAGTAGGCGCCAACCCCTGTGTGGTTATATTCTAATATCCACTCAAATCCTTCAGGGAGACCTGAAAACCTAGCACCCAATTGAGCAACTGTTCCACGCGTTTTGGTATTGACAGCCCATTGGCCATATACGTTCAACCATTGCAATGGGCGCACATGTCCGTTGAGTCCGATCATGTGATTACGGATTCCATACCCGGTGTAAATACCACCATACGGCAGGTAGTATTCAATGCTCGGCGGGTGATTATTCGCCCTCCAAGTCCAAGTAGTTCCATCGAAAACGCCTAGGCCCAACCAATGTTTCGGCTGGAAGTGTAAGTAGGAAAACCTTCCGCCCATTCTCCTGAATAAGGCCTCTTTGTTGTTGTAGTTCGGTGCGATTCGCTCCAATGACTGCAGAACCGCCCAAGTTGTGGTATAGGTCAATTTATCCTCTAAGAAACTCAGATGAAGTCGCAAGAAAGGATAGGGTGCTGAAGCATCCGACAGCAACATCGATCGGTAACCATATCCGAGGAACTGTTTATCCTGACCCAGTTGAACGAAGGACCGACCTTTCAAGACAACTCCTACGTATCCAGTGCCCAGCGTGTAGTCGTAATCGTAGCTATCAGAAGTGTTGAAGGGCTTCCACCTCCCGAAACCTGGCACACTGCCCCGCTCAGGATCCGCGGTATTGTCGAACCCGCCACGTTTAGAAACGATGCTGTCTATGTAATTGGGGAAGATCGACTGGTTTTCGTAAAAGCTGGACCCGAAGAAGACGCGCGAGCCAACGGTACCTGTAAGTTGTAATCCACGGGTGTTGGTGTACATGCGTCGCCCTTCATCGTCGGATTGATAGGATGCCTCTAGGTTCCACCCAGCGTCTAGAAAAAGCGTGAAATCATCTTCCCTTACCTCCAGCAGGTGTTCATTGCGCAGCTTGCGCATGACCCAGGAGCTGTGCTCCTTTCTCGACCATTCTTCTGTTTCGGCATCGTATACGGCTTCCATTGTGGACTGCTCCATCAAGAAAGGCCAAAAAGCCGTTTGACGTACCGCCTTTTCACCTGCAAGATGGTCGCGCACCATACCGGTGTGCTCAGGATTCAAAGGAGATAGTACCAATTGTGCGTTTGCCCCAGAATACAGGAAAGTGAAGAAAAGAATGGGGAGAAGCTTTCGCATTGCGCGAAGTTACGCCGAAACCGTGAACAGTTCTGAGTCCTTCACGCCCTCGTACACCGCCTTCACACCTTCTTCCAGGTCGATGCTGTGCTTCCATCCGAGGCGATGGAGTTTGCCTACATCCATCAACTTTCGTGGCGTGCCGTCTGGTTTTGTGGTATCAAAGACCAATTTGCCGGTAAAACCGGTAACGCGTGCTACGATTTCAGCGAGTTCCTTTATCGAAACATCCGTTCCTGTTCCGACATTCACAAATCCCTTGTCGTCGTAGTTCAACATCAGGTACATACAGGCATCTGCGAGGTCATCCACATGAAGAAACTCACGTTTCGGTGACCCCGTCCCCCAGATCTCAACCGCTTGTTTTCCTTCTTGAACCGCCGCATGGAACTTGCGAAGTAAGGCAGGTAGTACGTGTGAATTTTGGAGGTCATAATTGTCGTTCGGGCCATACAGGTTGGTAGGCATGGCCGAAATGAAATTGCAGCCGTACTGATCCCGAAATGCCTCGCTCAGCTTGATACCGGCGATCTTGGCAATGGCGTACGGCTCATTGGTCGGCTCCAGGTATCCTTCCAGCAAGTATTCCTCCTTGAGCGGTTGAGGCGCCAACTTGGGGTAGATGCAACTCGAACCCAGGAAGAGCATTTTCTTCACATTAAAATCATGGGAGGCCTTGATGACGTTGGCTTCAATCATCAAGTTATCATAGATAAAATCAGCGCGATAGGTATTGTTGGCCACGATGCCACCCACCTTCGCAGCCGACATAAACACGTACTCCGGTTGCTCTGCAGCAAAAAAAGACTGAACGGCTTCTTGGTTTCTCAAATCGATTTCGGCCGAGGTTCTGGTGACAATGTTGTGGTAACCATCGGCCTGCAGTCTTCTCACGATTGCCGAACCCACCATGCCGCGGTGACCCGCCACGTAAATCTTACTCTCTTTTTGCATTACTCGTGGCTTTGGATGACGCGGTGCCCTCCTTCCATGAGGTACCTGTCTCGACTGAATCGATCGAGGTCGGCTTGAACCATTTCACTGCACAGCTCTTCCACCGTTCGCTTTGGCACCCAGCCTAGCTCTTTCTTGGCTTTTGAAGCATCGCCAACGAGCAATTCAACTTCAGTCGGACGGAAATAGCTTGGGTCGATTTCTACGACTACTTCACCGGTCGCTTTGTCTATTCCTTTTTCATCTACACCGCTTCCTTGCCATTCGAATTCAACGCCGATATGTTTGAAGGACATCTCTACAAACGCCCGAACCGTGATGGTGGTTCCTGTAGCCAACACATAATCATCTGGCTTATCTTGCTGAAGCATCAGCCACATTCCTTCTACGTAATCTTGGGCGTGTCCCCAATCCCTTTGCGCATCCAGATTTCCGAGAAATAACTTGCTCTGCAAGCCCATCTTGTACTTTGCTGCTGCTCGCGTAATCTTACGCGTTACGAAAGTCTCACCCCGAAGTGGAGATTCATGGTTGAAAAGGATACCGTTACAGGTAAACATGTCGTACGCTTCTCGGTAGTTCTTGCAAATCCAAAAAGCATAGAGCTTCGCCACGCCGTATGGACTTCTTGGGTAGAATGGCGTCTCCTCGTTTTGAGGAATCTCTTGCACTTTGCCATAGAGCTCACTGGTGGATGCCTGATAGAATTTGGTAGTCTTCACCAGACCAAGGATGCGAATGGCTTCCAAGATGCGAAGGGTTCCAACAGCATCTGAATTTGCCGTGTATTCTGGCGTTTCGAAGGAAACCTTTACATGGCTCTGGGCTGCTAGGTTGTAAATTTCATCCGGCTGTGTTTCTTGGATGATGCGGATCAGGTTCGTGCTGTCGGTCAAGTCGCCGTAGTGCAGTTTGAAGCGGCGATTCTTCTCATGCGGATCCTGGTACAGGTGATCGATTCTTTCCGTGTTGAAGAGGCTGCTTCGGCGCTTGATTCCGTGTACCACATAGTCTTTCTTCAAGAGAAATTCAGCCAGGTACGCTCCATCTTGGCCCGTAATTCCTGTGATCAGTGCGACTTTTGACATGGCCACGAAGGTAAGTACCCTGTGAAAAAGCTGGATACAAAATCGACGAGTCTTTGTAGTATTGAAACATGAAGCACGCATGGCACTTATTGCTCCTACTTCTCCTCACGGGGTGTGGAACTGAGCAGCAACAGATTTCAATCCCTACGGAACCAGAATGGGCTCCCTTGGAACGAATTACATCCGCGCACCTACGGGGAATGCACTGTATATCTGACAGCATGGCTTGGGCAAGCGGTACTCAAGGCACGGTTCTCTTATGCATTGATGGCTTGCATTGGTCAGAAGTTTCCATACCAATGGCGAAGAATCAAGACCTGCGTGACATCCATGGCTTTGACAGAAACAATGCCGTAGCCATTAGCGCGGGAAATGGAGTCAGCATTTATCGAACGGGTGATGGCGGCAAGAGTTGGCGAATCGCCTATGAGGATACGCACCGAGTGGTCTTCTTCGACGGACTTGATTTTAATGCTTCGGGGTTCGGTGTTGCCTATGGCGATCCGATGGACGGCAAAATGGCGCTGTTGATGAGTCAAGATTTCGGCGCTACTTGGAAGGCAGTCGAAGATTCACTTCGCCCTGAATTGGATTCAAACGAAGCAGGTTATGCAGCCAGTGGAACGGGAATCATTGTAACCGACAGCACGGTTATCATAGCGACTGGAGGGGGACCCAAGAGTCGCATGTTTGTCTTCGACCATGTTTGGAACCTCTTAGAAGAACACCTCATTCCTATCGAAAGTGGTGCAGGCAGTGGTATATTCTCCATCTGCTCTCAAAATGGTAAGTCATTCATCGCCGTCGGAGGGAGTTATATAGACAGCGCCAACACCACCTCCAATTGTGCTGTTGCTATTGATGGGGAAGCTTGGCTTCCGATCACAGTGCAGAACCCTGGAGGATACAGATCCTGTGTCTCCATCACGGCGAATGGGGAACATGCCGTAGCGGTTGGCAGATCAGGAAGTGACCTCACCAGAGATGGAGGGCTCACATGGAAGTCCATTGGAAAGGAAGGATACTTTACTTGCGACCTGTTTGGCATGAACGGATGGGCAGCAGGCCGGAATGGGAAGATGGCTCGGCTCGTTTGGAAATAAAAAAAGCCGCACTTGGCGGCTCTTCTTGTTTCGTTTTTTTTGTCAATGGAGGCCATTGCTTGAATCAGTGTGCCTAGCGTTGTATTCTCTTACTGCGGCAGGCGAAAGGTTTGGCGTGTACTCCTTTGACTTCACCTTGGCATAAATTTCAGGATCGTCTTGGAAGTACTTTGCCATTTTCTTTTGGTCCTTGAAGCTATTGGCTCCTTTTGGGATATCCCTCAGAACTTGCATTTTTTCTTGCCCTTCTTTCATTAGAAAGTATGTAGCGCCCGCGCTGTTATGCAAGGCATAGCATGTCATGGCACCTCTTACTTCTACCTGTAGCAATTGGGATCCGTATCCTTTGGGGATTTTGTCTTTCACAACAAACAGCTTATTGCCCTTCCCAACGGCAAGCAAGTCCTTGCGCTTGTGCTTTCGAATTTCACCGTCTGGGTGCATCAACCATGCGTTGGTATGCTCCATCAGATGGGTAGAGCGGTCATTTACCTTTCCAAAAACGTATCGTTCGGGTTTTCTTTCAAGACCACGAAGCCGTCTATATCAAAGTCTTCTGGGTCTTTTTGAGCATAAGAGCTGCTCACTAGCAGGGCCATTACGGCAATCAGGGTAATTCTCATAGTAGTTAAACGTTCGGGTTTGAGTCAAAAATAACCTTGTCTCGAAAACGACCACATCAAAAACGACAAAACCCTATCGAACGATGAACCAGTTGTTGAGCAAGTTCTCTTTGTTATAGCGCATCTCCTCACCCGTAACATGGTCCGTCACCATCTTTCCTGCTGCCTTGGCAATGGCGTGTCCAGCACCTGTATCCCATTCCATAGTAGGCCCAAACCTCGGATAAATATCAGCCAGACCTTCAGCTACCAAACAAATTTTCAAGCTAGAGCCCATAGAAGCGAAATCGATCTCGCCTTTTTCGGCTTTCAGTTCATCCACAAATGTTTGTGTTTCAGGGCTGAAGTGGCTGCGACTAGCAACAACTATGTACGGCACTTCAGGCTTTGAAACGGGAATGGATGTCTTGGCACTCAGAATCTGATCGATCGAAGTAGTTGGCTCAACCTCTTCTGCCACCCAAGCTTCTACACCTACATTTCCTACAAATAACTTCTTAAGTACAGGCGCATATATGATCCCATAAGTCGGGAGTCCATTTTCGATAAGGGCAATGTTGACAGTGAATTCGCCGTTCTTTTTGATGAACTCTTTGGTACCATCGAGTGGATCCACCAACCAGAACGTACTCCAATCCTTGCGCTCGGCGTAACTCATCTCTTTTCCTTCTTCGCTTAGAATGGGAATGCCTGTATCTTTTAAGTAGGCCATGATGGCGAGGTGGCTATTGCGATCTGCCTCGGTAAGCGGACTTTTATCCTCCTTGGTTTCTACGTCAAATTCCCTTGCGTAGACCTTCATGATCTCTTCACCGGCCTTCAATGAAGCCTCGATCAGAATGCGTTCGAATTTCATGGGTGCAAGTATACACAAGAGCAAAACGACGACCTTCATGTCTCCAAAATAGAAAAGGCCCTTTCCGTGAGGAAAGGACCAATTCACGCCACGCTACTAGCTGTTAGTGGACCACTTGGAATCGAGAGAACATTTCGGGATGGTCCTTTCCCGACAAGATGTAGATGCCTGATGGCCAATCGCTGACATTCAGTCTGATCTTTTGATCGGTCATTTGCTGGGTTGAAATTTGTGTGACTCGTCGTCCATCCAATGCGATTACGTCGAAAAGAATAGGGTCGGTCTTGATGAATTCCTGGCTGAATTCAAAGGTGATTTGCTGAGTCGCTGGGTTTGGATATCCATACACCAAGAGAGGGGCGTGAGGACCATCATCCAAGCCAACTGGCCAATTCATAGGACTGCCACCGTTTCCTTGATCACCATCATCGTCGTCATCGTCGCCTGGAATGGTGTGGTCAATCGCGGGTGCTTGATTTTTGAATTTAAGGATGGCTCCTTCCGCGGGCGTATCGCCTAAGAGTCTAAAATCGCCGCGGCGAATGTCCGGGTTGGAAGGGTTATCCGCCAGGGTAATGATATTTAAGAAATTGTATGCCGTGTCCATGCGAATCACACCAGTTGCCGGCCCCCAAGCTGAGGTCCCTGTGGAGTAAGAACTACCATTGGTGTTGACCAAGAACGATCCAACGTGCGCTTCAAAGTCTCCCGTATTTGGATAGACCCATATCTGGAAATTCATGTACTCAGCTTCTTCGCCATAATTAAATCCGACGTTTTCATACTGAACCTTGATTACTCGATTTGTGTCCTTTTTCTGACCTTCAATGAGGTAGGAAATCTCTGTATCATCACGAAGTACAAATCCTCCAGAAAAAAGAAAGGTCGCCTTGGTTCCATCTTTTAAAAGTTGAAATGAACCCTCACGACTGATCTTAAATCCGTCATCGCCATTTGCGCGATAGATCTCTGAAAAGCATAGGAATTTCTCTTTGTTCAAGTCTAAAAAATACCCCTCAGCAGGTACTTCAATGACAGTAGCTCCTGTGAGCTCTGAATATGTAGCGGCTTCGTACTCGAAGTCGTAGCTCTGTGCCAAGCCTATAGATGCGATCATTGAGAGCGCTGTGGCAAGGATTGATGTTAGCGTAATTGTTTTCATGAGTGCT
Organism: uncultured Flavobacteriales bacterium; assembly: GCA_943788725.1. GTDB lineage: Bacteria > Bacteroidota > Bacteroidia > Flavobacteriales_G > Salibacteraceae > SHAN690. Next base: position 165,340 of record CALSRJ010000002.1, read on the forward strand.
TGTTTGCGTTATATACAAGACTCACAGATCGAGCAAACATTTCAGCAAATGAGAATTCGAGGGCTTCGCTTGAGCATCCGAAGAGATCGGATGAGAATTTTAAAAGGAGTGATTGCGTAAAAGATCGATCAATTGGCTTCGGTAGGAGTTAGACACCACTACTTCTGAGCCATCTGAGAGGATGACCATGCCAATTCCCTGCTTTTCGAAAGTGCGTATATGCAGCAAATTCACCAAGTGCGATTGATGCACCCGCAAGAATCCTCGGGGGCCGAGTTTGGCGTCGACGTCTTTGAGGGTCCGAGAGATGACGAGCTTTTCTCCGCTCGTCAAATAAAGCGTAGTGTAATTACTACTCGACTGTGCGCGGACAATTTCTTCAGGATCAACCAATTGTACCCGTTCTGCCGTGAATACCGCAATCTTCTCGCTTTGGATGACTGCGGGTTCTTCAACCGACCGCTCGCTGATTCTTTTATTCGCTTTCTCAATCGCCGCTTTCAATTCTTCCGGATCAATCGGCTTCAAGAGGTAGTCAATAACACTCGCCCGAATTGCTTCAATGGCAAATTCTTCGTAGGCGGTCGTAATGATCACCAAGGGTTCAGGATGCTCATCCGAAGTGCTTATTTGGTCCAGCACGTCAAATCCAGTTCCATCAGGGAGATTGATGTCTAAAAAGATCAGGTCGATTTCATTTTTAGCACATACTTCCAAGGCTTGCTTTACCGATCCAGCTAAATGCAGCGTCAACCCTTCCGAAAAGAACTTCGTCAAGTTGCGCTCAAGCGACCTTCGAAGTGCTGGTTCGTCCTCTACTATGAGTATGGTGGTAATCATCTGCTTTTGAATTCGCCGCTGCCAAGGTAAATCAAGATGCTCGCACCCCTTGCACCCTCTTTTCGCTCTTTCACCTTTAACTGAAGGCGTTGACCTGATTCCTTGGACAACAATTGCAAGCGCTTTTGAATGAGTTGCATTCCAATGGAGGCGTGCTCCCCGTTTGACTCCTCTTTAGGCGTAAACCCAGGGCCATTATCCGACACTTCGCATACCGTCTCTTCGCCTTCTTTAAAGAAATGTACCCGAATGACTCCCTTTTCATCCATCAATTTTCGCACACCGTGTAGCACTGCATCTTCTACAATGGGCTGCAGAACCATGCTTGGCAAAGCTGTTCCATAAAGAGGTTCATCGGCAGAGACCTCAAATTCAAACGAATGATCGGATCGAAGCTGCTCCAATTCTAAATAACGCGTCAGAAGGGTCATCTCTCGCTCTATGGTTGTCATGGAGTGCTCGGCGGCTTCGAGAAAATTTCGCATCAATTTAGAAAACTTCGAAAGGTAGCGGCTCGCTTCGCCGGCATTGTGTTCTTCAATGTAGTTGCCGATGGCACCCAAGGTATTGAACAGAAAATGCGGATTCATCTGGAGCTGAATCGCCTTCAGTTGATAATGTTGTAGGTCCATCTGGAGCCGATGACCTTCCTTCAAGGATCGGGTTCGCATCCACCAAACAACCACCAATCCCATCATGATCACCATGAGCAAAATGGCAAGGTACCAAAGCCTTTCCCGCTCGACACGTACTTGATTCAACGCTTCCCTCTGCTGCAAATCACGGATCTCATTCTCCTTTTGCATCAGGTCATAGAGGTCGTTGAAGGAAGTGAGCTTTTTCGCTACATCGTCACTGTAAATCTGAGATATACTACTCACCAATTCCTTGAGATATTGATTCGCTCGTTCGTAATTCCCCATCCTCATGCACACGTCCGCCATATTCGCCATAGCGTCGTTCTTGATCGATTGGTAGCCCAGTGAGTCTGCAAGTTGAAAGCAGTCATTGAACATCTCAAGGGCTTTATCAAACTTCCCTAAGCCTTGGTAGATGTTACCCAAATTGTTGAAATTGCCCGCCATCCCATAGGGCAATTGCAGTTCACGGTTGATCTTCAAAGAAGCCATTTGGTATTTCAGAGCCGTCTCGAAATCCCCGCGGTTCTTCATCACCAATCCAAGGTTGTTGTAATCCCCGGCAACGTAGGAGCGACCGCCCAAGGCAGAATCAATGGCCAAGGTCTTTCTAAAGTACGCCTCGGCTTCTTTGTATTCCTTGGATTCGAGGTGTACGTTTCCAATGTTGTTTAGGTTGGCGGCCATCTGCGAGCTGTCTCCGCGCTCGGTATGGATTTCCAAGGCCTTGTCAAAGTAGTCCAAGGCTCCACTGAAATCCTTTTGCTTCAGCAGCACATTGCCCGTCAATGTCAACGCTTTTGCCTCGCTCGAAATATCCTCGGCTTCCTTGGCGTAACGCAAGCCTTGTTCGGCCTCAATGATCGCGTTCTTTATGTCAGACAACCGGTAGCTGCACTGCGCCATGCCTACATGACTTCGCGCCAACACCTGCAAATTGTTGTTTTGCTTCGCTAATTCGCTTACCGTGAGAAAATTCAATTTAGCCTTTGGATACTCGTTCATTGTGAAGAGGGCCTCCGCGCGCATCAGTTCCAACCACTCTCCAGAAAACCCATGAGTCCCGTCGAGAAGGGTGAGGGAATCGACCATTTGCAAGGCCTTTTGAGGACTAGACCCACTCAATCGCTCGAATTCTTTGATCAGTACCTCGCTGTTTTGTCCCTGCACCGAAAAGCTAATGATGCTCGCTATGAACATCACTGAAGCACGCTGCTTCACCCTCGTGTATAAAGTTTCGGAATCAAACATTGCGGTTGGTTGAGAGGTCACCAAATTAGACGATTCTTGGAATAAGGATCAATAACCTCCTCCCGAAGACGCACTCTCTTGCACGGGATGCCATGTGGTTTTGACTTCCTGCGTATCGAGAATCTTGTATGGGTCTTGCTCGGTTGAAATAGCGGACCAATGGATCAATCGCTTGACATTCTCCGATGCAACCATAAGCTCCTTCAGGTCTACCCCGCTGCGAGCGATGACAAGCGCATTCACGTCGAGGTGGGATGCCATATGGGGCAATAGCTCCTGCCCTTCTCCTGTAAGGATGTTTACGACCCCGCTTGGCACGTCAGAATTCTGGATTACTTCCCCAAAGCTTACGGCCGAAATTGCCTTCATTTGGGATGCCAATACAATGACGCTGTTTCCCCCCGCAATGATCGGAGCCAGCGTACTGATCAGTCCCAGTAGTGGGGATTCTTCAGGAAGAATGGCTGCTACTACCCCTGTGGGTTCGTGCACCGAAAAATTAAAATGCGCGGTCGCCGTCGGGTTTACCGCACTGAATAGAGCTGAGTACTTATCACACCACCCAGCATAATAAACCAGCCGATCGATGGATGTGTCCACCTCTTTTTTTGCCTGTTGCTTTGACAATCCCAGCACTTGCATCTCTGCTGTGAATGCGTCGCGTCTTGTTTCAAGCATTTCGGCCAATCGATATAAGATCTGACCCCGATTGTAGGCGGTCATATTTGCCCATCCCGCTTGAGCCTTGCGCGCAACCACAACGGCATTACGAAAATCTTTTCGCGAGGCGAGACAGAGGTTAGCTACTACTCCACCTTTTTCATCCTTGATGGGATAGGACCTTCCACTTTCCGTTCTTGGAAATTTACCTCCGATGAAGAGTTTGTAAGTCTTTTTGATGTCTAGTCTTGGCATGGATGTTTTCTTTTTAATCAAAGGACAAATAGGCTTCTAAGCCGTGTATTCCACCTTCTCTTCCGAATCCGCTTTCCTTGAAACCACCAAACGGACTCGTCGGGTCAAACTTGTTGTAGGTGTTTGCCCAGACAACCCCTGCTTTCAGCTCCTTGGTCAGTTGAAAGATCTTTGATCCTTTGTCTGTCCAAACACCAGCGCTCAACCCGTAAGGGGTATTGTTCGCTTTCTCGATCACCTCCTCGATCGTTCGAAAGGTCTGGATCGCCAATACCGGTCCGAAGATTTCTTCTTGAGCGATGCGATTGCTTTGTGCCACGTTGGTGAAGAGTGTCGGTTTGCACCAATAGCCTTTCTCCGGCAGGTTACATGCGGGTTGGTAGATTTCCGCTCCTTCTTCGCTTCCCAGTTTCAGGTAACGCTCAATGGTCTTGAGTTGTGCCTTCGAGTTGATAGCGCCTATGTCCGTGTTCTTATCCATCGGGTCTCCTACGATCAGGCTATCCATCCTTCTCTTCAACTTGGCAAGGACCTCATCGTAAACGGTCTCTTGCACAAATAACCTGGATCCAGCGCAACAAACATGTCCCTGATTGAAATAGATGCCGTTGATGATTCCCTCCACGGCAGCATCGATGGGTGCATCGTCAAAAATGATGTTGGCGGCCTTTCCTCCCAATTCCAAGGTGACTTTCTTGCCTCCTTGAATCGCCGCTTTGTAGATCTGCTTTCCCACTTCTGTTGAACCTGTAAATGCCAGCTTTTTCGGCGTTGGGTGAGCCGTCATGAGCGCGCCCGTAGCACCATCTCCGGTGATGATGTTGACTACCCCGGGAGGCAGTCCAGCTTCGTCTATCACCTCGGCCAATTTGAGTGCGGTAAGGGAGGTGGTCTCCGCAGGCTTCAAGACCACCGTATTTCCACAAGCCAATGCCGGAGCGATTTTCCATGCCGCCATCAAGAGTGGGAAGTTCCATGGAATGATCTGAGCGGCAACGCCCAAGGGACGCATTTTTCGACCTGGGAAGACATAATCCAATTTATCGGCCCAACCTGCGTAGTAGAAGAAATGAGCGGCAGCCAGTGGAATGTCAATATCGCGTGACTCCCGGATCGGCTTTCCCCCGTCCATGGATTCGATTACGGCAAACTCTCTACTCTTCTCTTGAATGATACGGGCAATGCGAAAAATGTATTTGCCACGTTCAGCCCCCGAAAGGCTCGACCAGCCGTCAAATGCATGATCAGCTGCTTTAAATGCGGCGTCCACATCCTTTTTTCCAGCCAAAGCAATGGAGGCTATTCTCTTTTCAGTAGCGGGATTTGACGTGTCAAAGTAGCTACCATCACTCGGCTTGATCCATTTTCCGCCAATGAACAAGCCATACTCCGATTGAAGTTGAATGTGCGAAGTGCTTTCAGGTGCAGCAGATAGGTTCCAGTCCTTTGTCATGTTCAATCAATCCTTTGAAAAATAGTGCGGGGACTGGTACAGTCCTGTTTGTTGCTTGCGTAATTGCATTAAAATATCGTTTGCCAATCTACTGGCGCCGAAGCGAAATCGCTTATGGGTGAGCCAATCCTCTCCCAGCACTTCTTTTACCATCATCAAGTAATGCAATGCTGTCTTCGCATCAGAAATCCCGCCAGCCGGCTTCATTCCTACCCGAATACCCGTGCGGTCGTAATGATCTGAAATGGCCTCCAGCATGACGAGCGTGACTTGCATATTTGCCGCCTGTGCAATTTTTCCCGTACTCGTTTTTATGAACGTAGGATCTGCAAGAAGAGCAAGATCAGCTGCTTTGCGCACTTCATCCAAGGAGCCAAGTTCACCTGTTTCCAAAATCACTTTTAGGTCGACTGAATGTTCCTTACACAGCGCATTCACCGCTTTGATCTCATCTAAAACGTAGGCGTATTCACCCGCTAGAAATCTACCTCTAGAAATGACCATATCTACTTCATCCGCGCCTTCTGTAATGGCAAAGCGCGTCTCTTCTAACTTCTGTTCCAAGGTAGACTGACCACTGGGAAAATAGGTCGCGACCGAAGCTACTCTCACTGCACTTCCCTTCAGCGCTTCTTTCGCCGTTCGAATCATGGTTGGATAAACACAAACGGCTGCAACCGTTGGAATTCCCTCCAATTCATCGTGTGGATGTATCGCTTTGTAGCAGAGTTGTCGGACTTTTTGCGCTGTATCCGAACCTTCCAACGTAGTTAAGTCGATCATGCTCAACGCCATGTGCAATCCCGCCACCTTCGCTTCCGACTTGATGCTGCGTGCTTTGATCCTAGCAATGCGGTCATTTACTCCCATGAGATCCACAGGAACCGATGCTAATTCTACGCTTTTGTCCTTTACCGCCATTGCTGGCAAAACTAGCGGAAAACAGAAAAGACGGGCCATGCATGAATAAATAGTATTAGTCTATAGAATTAGTAGATTAATTTTGTGTTAAGCACAGATAAGCGGCTTGATATTCATACATTTGCCCGCTCTTTATGAAGGACGAGGGAAACAATATTCACAGTGTTTTTGACGAGCTGATCCAGAAACCTGAAAAGGAAGCCTTTCTGAAACAGCGCGGAAAAGTGGTTTGGATGACAGGACTTTCGGGTTCTGGAAAGACAACTTTGGCCAAGCACTTGGAACGCCAATTGTTGGAAAAAGGCTATTTCTCAAAGCTTCTGGATGGCGACAACGTTCGCGCTGGATTGAATAAAGGACTGGGCTTTTCGGAAGAGGACCGCCAAGAAAACATCCGACGGATTGCAGAAGTCTCTAAGCTGTTTTCAGATGGAGGAGTGATTTGCATCAACTGTTTCGTGAGTCCAACCCAAGGCATTCGCAACATGGCCAGGGACATCATTGGCGCCGATGACTTTCTTGAGGTGTACATCAATACCCCATTAGAGGAATGCGAGAAGCGAGATGTAAAGGGCTTATATAAAAAGGCTCGGGCCGGTGAGATCAAAGATTTTACGGGCATTTCCGCACCATTTGAGGCGCCCAATGCACCTTCCATTGAGATCAAAACAAAAGACAAGACCATTCAAGCATCCGGCGACGAGCTTTTTGAAAAGCTATTGCCGTTCATTCGAATTAGCTAGATCATGAAATACAATTTGACACACCTGAAAGAATTGGAGTCGGAGGCGATCTTCATCATCCGTGAGGTAGTTGCTCAGTTTGACAATCCCGCCTTGCTTTTTTCAGGAGGTAAGGATTCCATCGTTTGCTATCACCTAGCCAAGAAGGCCTTTTGGCCGGCCAAGATCCCCTTTCCACTGGTTCACGTTGACACAGGACACAACTTCTCTGAAACCATTGCTTTCCGAGACAGCCTCGTTGAAAAGGACGGAGCTGAATTGATTGTAGGTTCGGTGCAAGACAGCATTGACCAAGGAAAGGTGGTCGAAGAAACAGGCTTCAACGCGAGTCGAAATGGACTGCAAACCGTGACCCTCCTCGAAACCATCGAAAAGCACAAATTCGATGCCTGTATGGGTGGTGCCCGAAGAGATGAAGAAAAAGCCCGCGCCAAAGAACGCTTCTTTTCGCACCGAGATGAATTTGGTCAGTGGGACCCAAAGAACCAACGTCCCGAGCTGTGGAACTTGTTCAACGGGATGAAGAACTTCGGTGAAAACTTCCGAATCTTCCCGATTAGTAATTGGACAGAGATGGATGTTTGGCAGTATATCCTGCATGAAAACATCGACCTCCCTTCTCTTTACTTCTCTCATGAGCGTGATGTTTTCATCCGAGAAGGAGTCATATACTCCGACGGTGAGTTCATGCCAAAGAGACCAGAAGAGAAGATCGAGAAGCGCATCGTTCGTTTCCGAACGATTGGAGACATGACATGCACTGGAGCAGTGGAGTCGCCCGCAGATGATTTGGCAAAAATCATTGAAGAGGTTGCAGCAACCCGCACAACGGAACGCGGAACCCGCTCCGATGACAAGCGATCTGAAGCCGCAATGGAAGATCGAAAAAAGGAAGGCTACTTCTAAGAAACAAGACAGACCTAAGACATAAGCAAGCACGCATTAACATGAGCGATACTACAGGATATTTGGACATGGAGCTCCTACGCTTTACAACCGCAGGAAGCGTTGACGACGGGAAGAGCACCCTCATTGGACGACTGCTTTACGATAGCAAGGCGATCTTCCAAGATCAGATGGAAGCCGTTGAAAAGGCCAGTAAGCGCATAGGTGGCGAAGGTGAAGTAAACCTTGCGCTCTTGACGGACGGACTCCGTTCTGAGCGAGAGCAAGGGATTACCATTGACGTCGCATACCGCTACTTCGCTACCCCAAAGCGGAAGTTCATCATCGCTGACACTCCTGGACACATCCAGTACACGCGAAACATGGTGACAGGAGCAAGTACTGCGAACCTCGCCATTATCTTGGTTGACGCGCGTCACGGGTTGGTAGAACAGACTGCGCGCCACAGCTTCATCGCGTCTCTTTTGGGCATCAAGCACGTGATTTACTGTATCAACAAGATGGACCTTGTAGAATACTCCCAAGAGCGCTATGAGGAGATCAAGGACCAACTGGACGACTTCACATCCAAGTTGGAAATCAATGACATTCGATACATCCCGATCAGTGCGCTCTTTGGCGACAACGTTGTGGATCGTTCCAAAAAAATGGATTGGTATGGCGGATCAACTTTGCTCTATACGCTCGAGACCGTGCACATCGCAAGTGATGCCAACCATGTAGATTGCCGCTTCCCAGTTCAGACTGTGATCCGCCCTCAGACCACTGAATTTCACGATTACAGGGGATATGCCGGTCGTGTGGCAGGAGGAGTATTCAAGAAGGGCGATGAAGTCATTGTTCTCCCTTCAGGATTCAGTTCTAAGATTGCCAAGATCGACAGTTTTGACGGTGAAATCGAGGAAGCCTTTCCTCCGATGAGTTGCACCTTGTTATTAGAAGACGACATCGACGTGAGCCGAGGAGACATGATCGTAAGGGTAAACAACCAACCGGATGTCAGCCAAGATCATGAGATGATGGTATGTTGGATGAGTACACGTCCGTTGCAGCTCAACGGTAAGTACGCCGTAAAGCATACGTCACGATCCGCCCGCTGCATTATCAAAGAAATCCGTTACAAGGTCGACATCAATTCCTTGCATCGCTTGGAAGATGACAAAAACATCAAGATGAACGACATTGCTCGCATTACCATACGCACCACAGTTCCGCTCTTCACCGATCGCTACCAACGTAACCGCAATACGGGCAGCATTATCTTGATCGATGAAAGCACGAACGAAACTGTGGGCGCTGGAATGATCCTATAAAGGATCGGGGTGCATTTTAGCGCAGCGTGAAGTTCACAGGGAGCTTCATGTTAACGGGAACCTTTCGTGGTCCCTGCTGTCCTGGCTTCCAATTCGGCATTTTCTTTATCAATCGGATTACTTCGTCACTCAGCACGATGTGAGGCGAACCCAAGATTTCAAATGAACGTTCGTCAATCTCGCCTTTGGCATTGACCACAAATTTGATGAAGACCTTTCCTTGAATTCGATGGTCTTTAGCATAGTCTGGATAATGCAAATTATCCTTTAGAAACTTCGCCAGTCCCGAATCTCCACCAGGGAATTCGGGGTACACATCTGGAAAATCAAGTGGATCAATGGTTGGACCATCGGCTGTCTCCACGGTAACGATTTCATCCATCCATGAAAGATCAATATCTGGTAATTCGGAGGGATCTGTGCTCTTCGGTAATATCTGAAAGGTAGGGATGAAACCAGCGGTCACCACTTGCGGAGACACTCCTTCATTGACTTTTGGCGGCGGTTTTGGCAGTGCTTTCGTAATTGGAATCGGATCCTCTTCGATCCAAACGGGATCTTCTCTACTTACCTTCTCTACGTTTCCATCCAAAGGTCTTCCGTGTTCCAAAGCACACAAGGATGCGGATAGGGCTATGGTCAAACCCAACAACATTCTGAAGCTGGGCTTTTGTTCTGGGGTGTTTGTAATCATCATGGCGTTAGGATTTTCTTTTCCAACGCCTAGGCATCGCCGCTGATTGTAAGGCATAAACCCATGTTGAGAATACGGCGGACTTGCTTGAGGGAGGGCATAAAAAAAGCCCCAATCTCTCGGGGCTTTTCAATATGGGTAGAAGCATTTACTTCAAGATAAAGCGGAACGGCAATTTGTAATAAACCCTCACGGCCTTGCCACGTTGACGTCCTGGCTTCCAATCTGGCATGCTCTTCACCACACGAATCGCCTCGGCGTCCAGTGCTGGGTGCACACCTCTCAAAATGGTAATCATATCGTCGTTGATCGAACCGTCCTCCATCACAACGAATTGGACATACACGATTCCTTGAATTCCTGCATCTTTTGCGATAGCGGGGAACTTAGTGTTCTTACCTAAGAACTCAAAAAGAGCACGCTCTCCACCTGGAAACTCTGGATTCTCCTCAACGATCGTAAAAATCTGAGGCTCTTCTGCCACCTCATCCGGAATATCAACGAACTCGATCATCTCATCCTCATCACTCTCCGTGTCTTCAATCTCCAATTCCTCCTCAAGCTCTTCGTCATCCTCTACTATCTCGATGATCGTAGTTTGGGGGGGTGGGGGTGGGGGGGGCGGAGGTTGCTGTTGGGTAATCGGGATCATCTCCTCTTCATCCAGTTCGATGTCGAGCTCTCCGAGCTTGCCCACATCACCTTCGTACTGCGTCCATTCAAAGGCCACAAGCACCACACCCAGCGATATCAGCAAACCGATCAGGAAGTATACTCCCTTTTTATTTTCGATGTCTGCTTCTGGATTCTTCTTTAATTGCATACGTTCTCGTATTTCGACGACCAAAATAGTCACAACCTTTCGGATTGTAAACCCGCAAGGGTTAAATTTTGGTCATTTTTAGAATTAGGTCACAAATACCCCTTTACACCATAGACCGCTCCAAAGACAGTCAATCCAGTAAAAGAGCCTATGGCGTTGAACACCATATCCATGCTCTCAACGGAACGACCAATGAACACTGACCCTTGCAGAAGCTCGATCAACACCCCATATAGAACGGTAATTACAAATACTTTCCGCATGGTTTGAAAGCGCAAAACTCGGTAGCTAGATTGCTTCAAAAACCCTTCGGTGAGTAAAAAACTTAAAACTCCAAATAGCAAGGCATGAATGGCTAGATCGGCATTCTGAACCTTTGAACTATCGAATTGATCTCCCGGCAATCCGCAGAGCACCAAAATCATAACCGCCCAGGTTAGGCCCAGGTAGTTGAATTTGAAGAACATGGTATCAGGCTCCGATTTCGGTTTTATAATCGTCGGCAGACATGAGATCATCCAGTTGCGAGGCGTCCGCTATTTTCACCTTGATCATCCAGCCATCACCGTACGGGTCGCTATTGACCGTCTCTGGAGCGTCTGTCAATGCGCCATTCACTTCAATCACCTCACCGGAAATCGGCATGAACAGGTCTGAAACCGTCTTTACGGCCTCAACGGTTCCAAACACCTCCTCTTGATCAAGGGAGTCACCCTCGGATTCGATCTCGATATATACCACGTCACCCAATTCTCCTTGAGCGTAATCTGTAACGCCAATGACCGCTGTATCACCATCCACTTTGACCCACTCGTGGTCTTTGGTATATTTCAAGTCTGCTGGAATGTTCATATCGAAAAATGTTTGAGCAAACCTACATGAATCTTTTTAGGATTACGAGGCTTCCCCATCGAAAATAATCACCGCTTTTGAACGAGGTATTCACACTTATCCGCTCAACGAGAACCGAAGACTGAATCCGGCATTCGTGTTTGACGTTGGAAAGGAGTTCGAAATGGCGGGGCGGTTTGCAACCCAATCATAGAACACCCTAAGGGTCAATGCTTGGGTGAGGATGTAGTCCCCAGTCAACTTCAAGGAATAAACGCGCTGCCCAGCAGTAGTCTGCGTTTCACCTTCAACGATTTTACGGATGATGGTCTTGGAATCTCGGATGCTGAAATCACCGCGCAAGGTGAGATCACTCTTGACGGTACTTCCCCTGATTTTAAAAGGCAATTTCAATTCCTTGAGCGTATACCCCGTTCCAATGATGTACTCGAGATTTCCAATCTCCGTCAACTGGTTGTTACTTGTGTTCAACGAAAGCGTTCTATCCTTTCTCACTTCCACCCTGGTAAGGAGGCTATTTTTCCAAGTCATGTCCACGTTAACCAAAGGAGAGAATGATTCGCTGATGGTCACCTGAGAGATGATATACTCCGGTTGGATGCGATTCTCATTCAGCGCAAAAGTGTCCCTCCTACCAAACGATTTCAAAAATCCACCGACCGTATAGGTAGATCGATAAGAGTGATTCACGCTTACGCTTCTAAAGTGCTTTTGGAAGAACTTGATCTTGTTTAGACCCGTGTAGTTGATCCTCCAATTGGGCAAAGGGATGCGAACTTTGATTGGGTTCAGGTTACTCTTACCCACCCCTTCTCCTGTATAGGTCGCATAGAACGAATGGATCAAAACGTCTTGTTGGGTAGCATCATACCCCAAGGAGTATCCTGCTGAATCCACACCGGAAATCCCCTGCCTATCTCCCATGCGATTGGAGATTGCCTTACGGCTGTTTAGAAATTCGTTATAAAGCGTTCGATTGGCTGAGTCAATACGCTGAAATGCAGTAGAGACGGAAAGAATGGACGCACTGTAATTTCCAGTAATCACGCGTGTACTATCGTCGCTGAACATATCCCTCATGTCATCAAAATTCCAATACTCCGTAGTGCTCTCCGAAGTAACCTCGTTCAAGGTAAGGTCAATCCTCAAGTCTTTTGCCGGTTGCACGCTTGACCGGAGCGACAGATTTTCAGTGGTCGTACGCATGTATGGATTGTACAAGTTGGGATTCGGAATCAGCCAATCCTTGTCATTTCCAGCCCAATCCGCAAAGTGGGTTTGTCGATCACCAAAATTCTCCTGTTGTCCAAACACGAATCCCGTTCCTGGAGCCATACCCGCGCTTGGATCCATCCCCATGTACGTGGCTTCATGCTTGAACCCAGGCAGCGTGATGCCCCGATTCAAAGAATAAGTGGCAGATACATTTTTCACACTCATCAGCAATTTCAGTGCATTGTCTAAGATCACGGGATTCTTGTCCTTCTTCTTATCGTCCTCGTCCGGACTGTCATCGGTCACGGAGTTCTTATCATCCTGTTCTCTTGAAACCGATTTCTTGGGGGCCGATTTCTTCTTTGACTTGCTCTTCTTTCCTCGATTCACATCTCTCAAGTAGGGCACTTTGTTGTAGAGTGAGATCAAGTTCAACGTCGCGTTTGCCTGCAACTGCTGGCCGTTGGAAACCGCATGACCCAGAGTGTCGCCACGATACGCACGCGGATTATTCGAATCAATATTCGCCTGACGCACCTGCGGGTCGATCAAAGGACCGCGCGTCCAATCGTAGGTAGCCGAGTACCGGGTACTGAGATTCGTCCAATCCAAAATAGGAATCTTGTTCAGCGGTACGGCCCAAGAAACACTCGCGTTGTGCGTATAATTGGTGAGTAGCCCCAGGTTTTTCAAACTTGACAAGATCGAATCGCGATGCAGCTCATAGCTTCCAGAGCCTTGGATTTCTCTTCCATCGGCATCGTAACGCACCCCTCCTCTACCCGGATCATTCGATCCGTCGGGACGCTGAACGCTTTCTCCTTCAAACTCTCGAACCAATGCACGGCCATTGGCATTGAAGTCAATCTTGATGGCTTTGGTTAGGTCATACGATAAGTTGTACGTACGATTCCAACTGAAGGCCTTATCCACGAACGGTTGCTGCGGTAGCGTGGACTCAGGATTGAGGTTACGCATCTTGCGTTCGGAGTAGCGCCGATCAAAATCATTGCGGAAGGCCACTTGCTTCGGCGCCAAGGTGAAATTAAAATCGCGCAACAGTCGAAGGTACTTGGACTTTCGAAGGAATTTCACCTTGCTCAGCGGCTCGATCGATTTAGGGCTGTTTGAATAGCTATAGGCCAGGCCTCCCCTATAATTGCGCGTGAAATTGTATTCCGTATTGTAGTCGCGAAAATTGATTTCCGTAAAAGCATAGGTCGCAGACAAATTCGAAACATCATAGAAGCGCGCAGGACCCTCACCCGTCTTCTCTTTCCTCACATTCGTGAAGTTGAGACTCTTACGCGTGGTCACGGTTTGCGAAAGTAATTTTAGACTATCTCTAGCGTCGGGATCTCGATCATCCAGGTAAACTTCCATAGGTGTGTCAGGCTCGGCTGGGGCAAACTGAGGATTGCTCGCTGTTTGGGAGAAGCCGACGTACATCGGCACTTTCAATCCAACTTTTTCAGGAATGAACTTATCAAGTTGCACCTGGGCAGAGGCGTCGAAAGAAGTAATCGTCTCTCGTTGTCGTTCACTGACCTTCGATTCAAGACTACCCCAACCCGGCGTCGTGACCTGTCCTGAAACAGCAACGTTCGCGAAATCGGCGAGGTTGGCCGAAATCCTAGCCATGGCCGCTTCTCCACCACTCTGATCGAAGTGCGTCAGGCGCAATTCATTGGCCCAGACCTCAACGCATTTCGGAAGACCATCATCGTTCGGATTGTTGCGTTTTGCAGGATTACGGATTCCGATCATGACTACGCGGGCGTCGGCGAGGTTCGGATTACCTACGACGTAAATCTTTCTCCCAGCTCCCGCATCCACCTCATAGCGCTGGTTCAGTTGCACGCTCCCCTCTACTCCTAGTTTATCATTCCGCTCGCGCTTGGCACCAAAGAGCTGCTCAAACTCAATTACGACATTGTTTTCCAGTGGCCAAACGGCTTGTTGATCGGTGATCGCATCATTGTCATATTTACCAGGGGCCGTAACCGTCAGTGGTGTCTCGTATTCGTAGTAATTATCTGTGAAATCAGTACCTACACGAATGAAAACGCGGATATCATCATCACCTACAGGCTGCAATGGATCAGAAGATTCTGCGTGGAGGAACATCTGCATCTTCTTGAAAGAGCGCATGTCAAGCTGGACGTTTCTGAAGGCCGCTTGTGCCTTTCCATCTTCCAGTCCACACGCCTGCAGCGAAAGCGATTGCTCGTTCTGTCGTGCAAGGTTTGGCGAGCCTGCTTGAATCTCCCGTTGCAACTGGGGCGGAAGCACGTAGTTAACTGGTTCCTTTTCACCATTCTCCTCAATGTTTACCGCACCGACGTTGAACTGGACGTTTGGATCGTCGGCAAGCACTTCGCCCTCCTCGTCTAAATCACCGGTAAACCTTCTCCATTCGCCACGTACCAATTCAAGTCGTGCAAAACGCAAAACGACCGGTTTTTCGAAGCCTTTGACAAACATTCGCATGAAGCGAATGGAGCGGAAATCCTGTATGTTTCCGACGCGCTTTTCGAACTCGCGCACTGGAATTCTGAATTGGATCCAATCTACCGTTCGGTCTTCATCCAGTCCTTGTGGACGCCCTTCTTGAATCGCGTTGATGTAGTTGTTACCCACATTCGAAAGGGCTTCTTTAGAAATATCAATCTTGTATTGATAATAGCTTTCGACGTTGTCTAATGTATTGTCACGGTTGATGTCTTCCGCATCTGGCAAGGTAGAAGCTGAGGTCGGATATCCTTGATCATTCAGTTGCTGCGATTGCTCTGAGGTCGGACTGTTTCCTTCTTGTCCATTGTAATACTTGTACCGCTCTAAGATATTGGCACGCTCACGATCGTAATCGTCGTCACGGTAAAAATTGTAATTGTCATGCGACGGGTCTGCGCGTATTCGATCCAGCGCGGCTGGATTACCACTTAGTCGGTTGGCAAGTGGTTGGATGTAGATGGAATCAAAGAACTGAGCCTCTTCCTCATCCCGCAATCCATCCAATCCAACGTCTTGAAACTCTCTTGTCTGCGGGTCATTGTCGAAGGCATTTACGATTTGCTGCCCCTTGGGTAATCTTCCCCAACGCGTAAAATTTTTATCGTCGGTCAAATTGGACGCTCCGCCCTCGGTAGTTGGGAATCCATTTTCAAAACTCTTGACCTCATCCTTCAGCACATCCTCAGAGATATTACCAATGTTGAAGTACAACGCTCCGTCCGTTTGATAATAGCCAGGAAATCCGGGTTGGTCTTCTTCGGCATACGGATTCATCATCCAGAATTGGATGAACTCAATGTTGGCCGCGTCAAAATCCGTCTGGTCAATTCTTCGCTGGATACCAGCCCATCGTGTTTCTGGCGCATCGAGTCGCACGGTGTCGTTCTCCACCTTAACTCCAGCTGTTACACCTGGAACAGGGTCTACATCGTAGTTGTACGGCCCTGGCTCTTCTGGATAGAAAGAGAGGTCAAACATCGTAGTCATGAAGTTCTGAAGACCTTGGGCGTTATTGAATTCTCGGTTAGGGAACACCTCGGTTTCGAAGACCTGACGCATCAGGTGGTTCTTTTGGATGGTATCGTTTCCACGGATATGCGTTGGGGTAGTATTGTCATCCCTAAAGAAGAGTGGGTCGATGAGGTACCAAGCCAATCGCGCTCGGTTTTTATTGAAGGTCAAGTCATTGCGATAGGTCGTTGAAGCTCCTTCAGGAAAGAGATCAGGTTGACCTTGGGGTGTACTGGCGATGGACCACATGCTAAAAGTCCGCAGGTCGATCGTACTCTGACTACCTTCAAAATCATCGATGTACGAATTACCCTCGTTGCCAATGGCACGGGAGTGACCAGGAAAGAGCTTGGCCGCCTCACCGGAGATATTGATGGTCGATTTCTCCTTGGTGTCGATCAGCGGAATCTTGTCTACCAGCGAGGTGATGAACTGCGATTCCATCGTGTAGTTTCCATCGATGCCGACGACCGTGTTGCTGATCGGTTCGTCTCCAAAATTCACCTTTTGGGTAAGGGGGCGTTCGGAAAGGTTCATGAACGTACCTCCTAAGTTCAGGTCATCCGAAAACTTATAATCGAAGCGAGAGGCAAACAAGGCTTTCCGGTTGATCCCAAATGCCGAATTACTTTCTAGAGAAACGTTGATTGGGGTTCCTGATTCCAAGATGCCTTGGTTGATGATTTTCACCCATCCGAGGGTATAATCAACCGTGTAATCCTGATCTTCTACCAGCGTCTGTCCCCCGGCGGTCACCTTGACCGAACCGGGCGGAATATTGAAGGCATTCAATGCTATTTCGGAGCTGTTTGCGCTTTGGTATTTTCCTTTGATCGAGAAGCGGTTTACCGCCGGGAAGTTGTATTGGGCGTTCGCCTGGGTGTTGGAATAGAGGGAATCAAAGGCATAGCGCTGGGCCAAGTCTTCATCGCCGGTTACATCTATAATTTTGTTGTGCAAATGGCTTCCAAACGGTTCCAGAACCGGGAAGAAAATACGTCCATTTGAAGGGTTGACAGTGATTTGAGGGTTAGCTAAAAAGTCGAACACCCCATCGGGCACCTGCGCTCTGTTGTTGTTGATTCGGTCGAGCGCAACCACTTGAAGCAAGGGTGTGTCATTGAAACCGGGTCGGTCGATTGGAATGTAGTTGATGTCGATTCCTTTGGCGCGATCGAGGTACCAAACCCCGAGTTCGAATCCAGCCTGACTGAGCTGATATGCTCCGATGGAATACACGTTTTTCATCATCAAATCCCACATAGGGAAACGCGTATTGAGCTCTGTACTTTTCAACATCTTGAGGAGCAGCGATTGATCGCCGTTGTTCTCATTGGAGAATTCACCCACTTTGTAGGTCACCCCGTTGTAGGTAAATTCAAATGCAACGGCCAAGACTTGGTTTGGCTGAAGCTCCTGTACCAAGGAAATATAGCCAAGCTGTGGGTTCAGGTTAAAGTCTCTTCCTTGCTGCAGCTTTCTAGCGAGTTCGACCTTCTGATAATCAAAGCGGCTTTCGAGGCCATAAACCGTCTCCAGTTGCTGAGAAGATCGAGTAAACCCGCGCACTTCAGGATCGCGGTAGATCTTCTTATAGAGCAAGTTAGCCCCGTTGGCCGCCGGCTGGGATTGTTTCTCCGTGGGGTTAGCCCCAGAGAAAAGCTCGTTATAGGCACGCCGAGATTCACCGAGATCCTGGAATGCGATGATGTTTCTGTTTTGATCTGTGCTGAAGTTGGTGTTGGTAATCCACACTTCCACACGGGTGACGTTCACACTCGAGTTGATGATAGGTGGCGTTGCCAATGCCTTCTCATAAACGTCGCGGAAGAAGTGAGAGAGGAAGTAGTGCTTGTACACTTCGTATTCATCGGCGCCGACTTCAAATTCAACTTCTTGGGCACCACCTTCTGTGCGCACCTCTCTGCGCTCACTTTTTTGTTGTGAGTACACGGATGTGACAGTCAAGCGGCCAAACTTCAATTCCGTCTTTGCACCGAACAGCGACTGACTGCCTGAAATAAGTGAACTCTGAAGCGGAAGCGAAACATTACCCAACTCGATTTTTTGGATGATTTCATCTTCATCACCTGTATATTCAAGCTTCATCTGATTCTCAAAATCAAAGGTCGCTTGGGTGTTATAATTCGTTTGAATCTTGAGCTTATCGCCAATATTTCCGATGACATTCAGCTGAATGTTCTGTCGAAAATCAAAGACCGTAATCCTACGTTGGTTGACTGGAATGGCCGGATTATCAGTTTTTGAACTGTTTACGCCAAAAATGAGCTCAGCCGATCCATTGGGTCGAATCTCAATGGTATTGCCTCCGAAAATTCGATCAAAGCCTTCGCTTTCTACATTGATAGTCGGACGGAAGCTTGAGGAGCTGTTCGCGTCTTCGTCGTCCAATTCTTCCGCATTGTTTCTTATTTCCTTCCAATAATCCTTCATGGCCTTGTTGGACTCGTACTCTTGGTACTCATCGAAGGACAAATAAGAAGGCGGACGGTAGTTAAGGCTACCTAGCTTTTGCTGGTAGTTGTACTGCTGCGTTTCAGGATCGTAATCAAACTCCGTTTCAACGGAACTCGGTGGCTGACCGTACAACAGGCGATCGTCATCCTCGAGTGGATCGTAGGTGTCCTGAAAAGGAAACAAAAGGTCATTGGACGTCGTGTCATCCTCTTGCGCAAGAACGACCAAAGGCATCAGTAACGATGCCCAAAACATAATGAGGATCCTATTTCTACGGCGGTGCTTCAAAAAACTTCTTTCAGGTCAGAGCTGCTTCAATGCTTGCTTGATCAATGATTCGACCGATTCAGGAGCCGGTTCCTGTTTAAGTAGGTTGTTGATCACCTTTACTGAGGATCCCCGGTCGAACCCTAAGGCGGTGAGTGCGGATAACGCCTCCTGTCTCAAACTATTGCCTGATCCAACGCTTTCCTGAACGCCCTCAATATCCGCCGCGATCTTTCCTTTCAATTCTGCCACAATTTTCTGCGCCACCTTGGGCCCAATCCCCTTCACCGCGGTTAACGTTTTAACGTCTTCTGAAATTACGATCGATTGTAATTCCTCAGGTTTAAAGGAAGAAAGAATCATAAGCGCAATAGACGAACTGATCCCGGATATTGCGATCAACAATCGGAACATTTCGCGCTCCAAAGAAGTCGAAAACCCAAAGAGTTGGTGCCTGCTTTCACCGGAGCGAATATCGACGCTCACCGCGTAATGCACAAGTACCTTTCCTTCAAACAATTTCGCGAAGTCGGTATAGGAATTCAAGCTGATGTTGATTAGGTAACCTACACCACCCGACTCCACCACCAGATGCGTCGGTGATTTTTCCGTGAACTCTCCAGCGACGTAAGCGATCATTTTCCTTGCTTTTGACGTGTCTGTGCGTCCACTACGGAGATGGTAATCATGTTGACGATCTCTCTAACGGAGCTGCCCAATTGCAGGATGTGCACGGGTTTTTTCATGCCGAGCAAGATGGGTCCAATCGCATCCCTTCCGCCCATCTCCTGCAAGAGCTTGTAAGCAATGTTACCAGCAGAGAGGTTAGGGAAAATGAGCACGTTCGCACGTTTGCCTGCCAATTTTGAAAACGGGAATATGTCATCCACCATCTTGGTGTTGATCGCGAAGTTGGCTTGGATTTCTCCATCAACTACCATATCTGGATACTTGTCGTGCAAAATCTTAACGGCATTCCGCACCTTGACGGCTTCGTCACCGTCGGTACTTCCAAAATTGGAATAGCTAAGCAATGCGATACGGGGTTTCAAGCGGAACCGCTCGACGGCCTCATGCACAAGAACGGTGATATCCGCCAACTCTTCAGCCGATGGGCTGTAATTAATGGTGGTATCTGCTAAGAAAAGTGGACCCTGCTTGGTAATGATCACAAACATTCCTGCGATCTTACTCACTTTAGGATCCGTACCAATCACCTGCAGCGCAGGCTTAATGGTTGCGGGATAATTCCGAGTAAGTCCTGAAATCATGGCATCCGCATCCCCTGCTTCCACCATTGCGGCTCCGAAGTAGTTGCGCTCGTGCATGATCTTGCGCGCTTCACTTAGCGTAAAACCACGACGCTTACGGTTGTTGTACAACTGTGTAGCATAACGGTTCCGGCGTGTATTCTCCACCGACTCTCGAGGATCCAATATCTGGATATCAGAAAGGTCCAAGCCATGCTCTTCGATCAGTGCATTGATTCGTTCTTTGTTTCCGAGAAGAATAGGAATGACAACACCATCTTCCCGAGCTATTTGCGCTGCTTTTAAAATCTTGTAGTGGTCTGCCTCTGCAAACACAACGCGTTTTGGTGATCTTCTCGCTTTTTGTGTAATGCTTTGGATCAATTTATTATCCAACCCGAGGCGCTGATCCAGCGTTTCACGATAAGCATCCCAATCTTCGATCGGATGCTGAGCTACTCCACTGTCCATAGCGGCTTTAGCCACAGCAGGTGCCACGGTCGTGATCAGTCTATAATCCAAGGGCTTCGGAATGATGTATTCTGTTCCAAAGGCAATATTGGTCTCACCATAGGCGATTGTCACTTCGATTGGCACTGGTTCCTTGGCCAAATCAGCGAGTGCCTTAACCGCCGCAAGCTTCATCTCTTCGTTGATGGTAGAAGCGCGGACGTCTAATGCACCCCTAAAGATGAATGGAAACCCAAGCACGTTGTTCACTTGGTTTGGAAAGTCGCTTCTACCTGTGGCCATGATGATATCCTTACGAGCTGCAATGGCAACGTCATAAGCGATTTCTGGATCCGGATTGGCACAAGCGAATACGATCGGATTCTTGGCCATCTTTTTGAGCATCTCCTTGGTAACGATACCCCCTACAGAAAGACCCAAAAACACATCTGCACCATCCATGGCGTCGGCCAGGGTTTTCTTTTTGGTCTTGGCTATGAATTTGGATTTAATGTCGTCCAGGTCGTCTCGACTATCTGAAATGACCCCCTTACTATCTACCATGAGAATGTGCTCTGGCTTCACACCTAGGGACTTGTAGAGGTTCACACAAGACACCGCAGCAGCTCCTGCACCGCTTACGACCACCTTTACCTTTTCAATTTTCTTTCCCGCAATCTCCAGTGCATTCAGCAAGGCCGCACTCGATATAATCGCAGTGCCATGCTGATCGTCATGCATGATTGGGATATTGAGCTCCTCTTTAAGGCGGCGTTCTATTTCAAACGCCTCTGGAGATTTGATGTCTTCCAGGTTGATTCCCCCGAAGGTAGGAGCAATCGCTTTTACGGTATTCACGAATAGATCTACGTCCGTAGCATCGACTTCAATATCGAAAACATCAATATCTGCGAAGATCTTAAACAACAAGCCCTTGCCCTCCATCACCGGCTTGGAAGCCTCTGGCCCGATGTTACCTAATCCCAAAACCGCCGTACCATTCGAGATTACGGCCACTAAGTTCCCTTTCGCAGTGTACTTGTAGACATCCTCTTTCCTTTCCGCTATAGCGAGACACGGCTCCGCTACCCCTGGAGAATACGCCAAGCTTAGGTCTCTTTGAGATGAATAAGGTTTGGATGGCACAACCTCTATTTTGCCTGGTCTTCCTAACGCATGGTAGTCCAATGCATCCTGCTTCTTTCGCTTCTTCATAAGGTTGTTTTCAGAAAGGCGTAAAAGTAGAAATATTGACCGTGCCTGCATGCCAATGACGCGCCTTTTATAGCTTTGAGGTTATTCCCCTTTCCCATGAAACGATTGGTCATTTTTTCCGGAGCCGGCATGAGTGCTGAAAGCGGCCTGAAGACTTTTCGGGACTCTGGAGGTCTTTGGGAAGAATACGACATCGAGCAAGTGGCTACTCCTGAGGCCTGGCAGGCCAATCCAGAACTGGTGCTCGATTTTTACAACATGCGGAGAAAGCAAGTATTAGATGCCGAACCCAACGCCGCCCATACCGCACTTGTTCGCCTTGAGGAAAAGTTTGACGTCCAAGTGATCACCCAAAACATTGACGACTTGCACGAGCGCGCAGGCAGCGCTCATGTCCTGCATTTGCACGGAGAAATCCTCAAAGCGCGCCCAGAAAATGACCCTGCTCGTCTATATCCAATCCAACAAGAGTTAAACATCGGCGATGTTTGTGAGTTAGGAGCTCAATTGCGGCCGCATGTAGTTTGGTTCGGAGAAGAAGTTCCAGAAATGATGCGTGCCATCGAAGTCATGCGCAAAGCGCACGTTGTTTTGATAGTGGGTACAAGTCTAAATGTTTACCCAGCAGCGGGGCTCATTCACTACGCCCCTAAACGCGTACAATGCTATGTGGTAGATCCGGAAGAAATTCAACAACCGAAGCTTAAGAATCTAAAGTTCATTCAAGCGAGAGCTTCGGAAGGCGTACCAACGGTTGTGAACGAATTGCTCGCAATGGCTGAGGTGGACCAATTCTGAGCATTATCACACGTCAAGAATAAGACTATAATTGGTACGGTGATTGTAAATAGGATGCCAAGTAAAATGAGATTATCACGGAGCAAAGGCCATGGTCAAAGATGAATGAAACGGTACCTTTGCCGCCTTTAAAAACAACTATGCGACAAGTATTCACTCTATTGGCGATTGCACTGATTGCCTCCACAACCCTTCAAGCACAAGATGGCGGACGAAAAATTCCAGCTGTTGAGATCAAGGCATTGAACGGTGCTTCATTTAATACCGGCTCCATTGAAAATGATGGCAACCCTATCATCATCAGTTTTTGGGCCACTTGGTGTAGTCCATGCAAGCGTGAGCTCAACACCATCGCAGAAGATTTTGTGGATTGGCAAGATGAGACCGGAGTAAAACTCGTAGCCATCTCCATCGATGACGCGAGAAACATGCACAAAGTGAAGCCGTACGTGGATGGCCAGTCATGGGAATACGAAGTGTACCTCGATCCGAACGCCGATTTCAAACGCGCAATGAACGTCAACAATGTACCCCACACCTTTTTGATCGATGGCGATGGTAACATTGTTTGGCAGCACAACTCATACCAGCCTGGGGATGAGCACGAATTGTACGAATTGGTAGAAAAACTTGCCGCTGGAGAAAGCATCAACTAACCAAACGCCCCTCATTTCCCGCTGATGAAACAGCTACAACTACTTAGCTCAACCTTCCTACTTGTTTTTTTATGCACGCAAACGCTCACGGCTCAAGACGAGGGTGGAGGTTTGCTGGACGGTTTGCAAATCCATGGCAATTTCGACGTCTACGGACAACAGTATAATAAGGACTCGATCATCGGAGCTCCGGTTGTCCCTCAGAAAAGCGGCATCAACGCATTTACTAACCTGATCGCGACCAAAGGAAAATTCACTGCTGGGGTGCGCATTGAAAGCTACCTTCCTCCTGTTCAAGGTTTTGACGTACGATATGGAAATCAGCCCATCGGCGTGCCGTTTCGCTATGCTACTTTCAAGCAAGACGGACTCGAAGTGACGGCAGGTAATTTCTACGAACAATTTGGAAATGGATTAATCCTACGGGCCTACGAGGAACGGGCTTTGGGTATAGATAACGCCTTTGATGGAATTCGGGTAAAGTACTCTCCCTACAAAGGCGTTTACCTGAAGGGCCTTGTTGGAAACCAACGCTACTACTGGCAAAAAAGTGACGGCATTGTGCGTGCCTTCGATTCAGAATTCCAATTGAACGAACTGATATCTCAGCTCGAAACACGTGCTTTGCGTATTTCATTGGGAGGCAGCGTGGTCAGTAAATTCCAAGCAGGAGGCACCTCCTCTCTCAAGTTACCCGAAAACGTGGCCGGTGGTGCTGGACGTTTTCAACTCAATTGGAAAGACTTTGGCTTGATGGGAGAATATGCCTACAAAGCGAACGACCCCACTAAATCCAACCACTACATCTATAAGGAAGGTCAAGGCCTCTTCATGTCGGCTACGTACTCTAGAAAAGGATTTGGTGTCAACATCTCGGCGAAGAGCATAGACAACATGGAATTCCGAAGCGATCGGGAGGCTGGGTTGAATGACCTGTTCATCAATTACCTTCCTGCGCTCACACGTCAGCACACATACAACCTAGCAGCTACGCTTTATCCTTACGCCACGCAACCGAATGGCGAAGTGGGCATTCAAGGAGATTTGATTTACAAGATCAAACGAGGCAGCAAGATCGGTGGTAAGTACGGAACCACCATTCAAATCAATGTCTCCCTGATCAATGCACTCAAGCGAGATTACTACACGAGTGAAAACATTGACACGGCCAACGCCTTGCTAGATCAGCAGGTGTACTTGGACGCAGATCCAGGACGCAAAGGATACAAGACCAATCTCTTGAATATTGGTGATTCCGTATACTACCGTGACTTCAACATTGAGATCGATCGAAAATTCACAAAGCACTTTAAGCTCAAGGCTACGTATGCCTTCCAGGAATACAACATTGCATTGATTCAGAACAAGGTGTCTGACAATGTTGTCGCCCACATAGGCGTTGTTGAAGGCTTGCACACCTTTGGTAAAAAGCACAGCATTCGATGGGAAGCTCAAACACTTTTCACGGATCAAGACCAAGGGGATTGGATCTTTGGCTTGATCGAATACGGTTATTCTCCTCATTGGATCGTAACCATACTCAACCAGTACAATTATGGCAATAAGGTCGAAGATCTGCGGGTCAATTACCCAACAGCACAGGTGACGTATATCCAGAACGCGCTGAGGATGAGCATCGGATACGGCCGGCAACGGGCTGGAATTTTCTGTGTAGGTGGAGTTTGCAGAAACGTGCCTGCAGCCAATGGTTTAACGGTTGCCATCACTAGCAGCTTTTAACTTGATTGAAATGAATTCACTAAAACACTCTTTTCTTCTGATCGCTATTGCTGGTTTTTTTACTGCTTGCAACAAGGTGGACTTACCCATTCCAAAGCCGGTTGAAGTGGCAGGCGTTTGCATCTTTCCAGAAATTGATTCCAATGCCATTAATCGAGACTTCAGGAAGACCTATGTGGAGGAATTCACAGGGCACAAATGCATTACCTGCCCAGCAAATACAACACTCTTGTTGCAACAACTAGAGGAGAACAAGGAACGTATGATTGTCGTTTCCGTGCACGCTGGAGGCTTTGCAAAGGTGGATCTTCCCGACTACCCTACTGATTTCAACACCCCCTACGGAACGGACCTTTTTCAACACTTCAGCATGGCGACACAGCCGATTCCTAGTGCGGTAATCAACCGAGATACATTTCCAACGTTTAATGACCTGCTGGTATTCAACCAAGCTACCACGTTCTGGGATAAGCCCATCGATGAAGCAAACACGAATTCAAGCACCGATTTCGGATTGGGTATTGCAGCCGAATACGCTGAAGAACTTGGAAACTTCTGCATCAAATCGAGCATTGAAGTGCTCAGCACAATCACTGGAAACTACAACCTTTTAGTACTCTGCGTAGAAGACAGCATCATAGCAGAGCAATTAGATGCTCGAGTAAGTGAGGATGAATATCCGAAGAAGATTGTGACGGACTACATGCATCGCCATGTGTTGAGAGGAAAACTGAACAACGACCAAAGCATCAATGGAGATCCTTTAATTTCAGGGACTATAGAGGCTGGAACTTGGATTGACTACGAACTTAACACCGTCATGCCTGCCAATGTAGTTTCCACAGAGAATACCCACGTCATCGCTTTGATCGTGAATGCTGACACTGAAGAAGTAGTCCAAAGTGAAGAAGTACATGTGCACGTCAGGTAGGTTTTCGTACCTACCCCTCCTGGTCTCCTTCTTCTTAGTTGGCGCCGCAAATGCCCAGAAGCCGGCACTCAACAAGGGTGAATTCTCTGGACTCATTCGCGCGGGAATCGTGGCTAGTCAGATTCACAACGATGACATAGGGGGTTTCAACAAGTTTGGCGGCACCCTCGGAGGAGGCGTTTTCACCCCAATAAGCGAAGAGCTCAACCTTCAAATGGAAATCAATTACGCCATGCGTGGAAGTCGGAAACGACCAAATCCAAAATCAGGAGACTTGACCACCTTCGCCATAGAGCCACACTACGTGGACGTACCGATTTTACTCAAGAAATTTATCTGGAAATTCGAGTTCGAAGCAGGTCTGAACAATGGCTTTTTCCTTTTCAGCCGCATCAGCGACCCCAACTTCCTCTTGCCCACTTCAGTGAAGGAATTCAATCGATATGAGCTTGCTGCTAACTTAGGTGTAAATGTGCCTATCAATGAATTTTGGCATACCAACGTACGCCTCCACTACTCGATCACTCCTGCTTCAGGGCGACTCCAATTCGTCAACGGATTCAGCCTACTGGGAGGCGCCTACAACAACGCCATAACCTTCTCTGTCAATCGGGTATTCTATCCGAAAGATTGAGGAAGCGAATGTTGCGCATCAAGCCTGTGTACTTGGTTCGTTTGACCGCTGACCCTTCAAAAAGTGCATCGAACTTTTCTTCTTCTAAGCGTTCCCAATCTTTCCTATCCATTTCCCGCAAAGCTTGCTTTGGCAGGAACTCTTCTGTTTGATGTGGTCGACTGAATCGATTCCAGGGGCAGACGTCTTGACAGATGTCGCAGCCAAACATCCAATCGTTGAACTTACCTGAAAATTCCGCAGGTAGATCGGCGTCCTTCAGTTCTATCGTGAAATAGGAGATGCACTTGCTCGCATCCAGGACATAGGGGGCTACAATGGCATCCGTTGGGCAAGCATCAATGCACGCCGTGCAGGACCCGCAGTGATCCGCTACGGGCTCATCGCTGGCCAGTTCCAGGTCGGTAATGAGCACTGCAAGAAAATAGAACGATCCTCTCTGCTTTGAAAGGACATTGGTGTGTTTTCCCATCCATCCGATTCCAGCACGTGTAGCCCAAGCCTTCTCCATCACTGGTGCAGAATCAACAAATCCCCTTCCTTGCACTTCGCCAAACTGCTCTTCTATGCGAACCAAAAATTCTTTTAAGCGCTTCTTGATCACCTTGTGATAATCTCGACCGTAGGCATATTTCGAAAGCTTGGGCCCTTCATCAGAAAGGAAGGCCTCAGGATAGTAGTTCATGGAGAGGACGATGACACTCTTGGCGCCCGGCACTAGCTTTCGTGGATCAACGCGGAGATCGAAATGGTTGGACAAATAATCCATCCCGCCATGCTTCTGATCGCGCAGCCATTTCTCAAGGAAAACCTCCTCTTGCTCCAGCCGTGCAGCCTTAGCAATTCTACAATCCAAAAACCCCATGGACAAGGCTGTCGACTTCACCCACTCGCTTCGAGCCTGCAGCTTTAGGTCGAAAGCCTCCATATCATTCGAACAAAGATCCTTGGGGGCCTTTGGGTACTTCGCGTCCTAGGTGTTCAAACGCCTCTGGGGTGGCTATCCTACCCCGTGGAGTTCTGTGCAGGAACCCCTCTTGGATAAGAAAGGGTTCGTATACTTCTTCAATCGTACCCGCCTGCTCACCGACAGCGGTAGCAATGGTAGTAAGCCCAACGGGGCCTCCTCGAAACTTATCGATGATGACCGAAAGGATCTTGTTGTCCATTTCATCGAGTCCATGGGTATCAACGCTCAGTGCTTCCAAACCATAGGCCGCGATCTTAAAATCGATTGCACCATCTCCTTTAATCTGAGCAAAATCTCGGATCCTTCTGAGCAACGCATTCGCAATGCGAGGGGTGCCTCGGCTGCGTCTTGCAATCTCCATCGCCGCTTTATGGTCTATAGCAATGTTGAGTATGCCCGCACTGCGATCAACGATGGTGCTGAGCAATTCAGCATGGTAGTAGGATAACCTACTATTGATTCCAAAACGAGCGCGCAACGGTGAGGTCAATAGCCCAGAACGGGTCGTGGCACCGATCAATGTAAAAGGTGCCAATTCAATTTTCACGCTTCGCGCACTCGGCCCACTATCGATCATGATGTCGATGGTGTAATCCTCCATTGCTGAATACAGAAATTCTTCCACCACGGGACTCAAGCGATGGATCTCATCGATGAAGAGCACATCTCTTTCCTCGAGGTTGGTCAGAAGCCCAGCCAAATCACCGGGCTTGTCCAGCACCGGACCACTAGTCGTCTTGATGTTAACCCCCAACTCCTGTGCTATGATATTCGCTAATGTCGTCTTACCGAGTCCGGGAGGGCCGTGCAGCAAGACGTGATCCAAGGCCTCATTTCGCTGGGTGGCGGCCTGCACGAAAATCTTCAGGTTATCGATGATGGCTTCCTGTCCGTTAAAATCCTCGAACTGGATGGGCCTCAGAACGCGTTCAATCTCCTTATCGGAGGCAGAGAGTTCAGAAGGATCTGGATCGAGGAAGTTGTTCATCCTAACAAAGGTAGCAAGTGACCCGACACTTTTTGGGCATAAAAAAACCCGCTATTCAGCGGGTTTTAAACAATGATCAGAGTTCTTAATGTCCTGCGCCACCGTCGAGTTCGCCTTCTTCAAGCGGAACGATCTGTGGAACGAAGTCATGCTCCTTTCCTGGCTTGCTGTAGTCATATGCCCAACGGTGAACCGTAGGCAATGCACCTGGCCAGTTTCCATGGATATGTTCTACAGGAGTAGTCCATTCCAAGGTATTCGATCCCCAAGGGTTCTGAGAAGCTTTAGGTCCACGGAACATGCTGTAAAAGAAGTTGAACATGAAGATGAACTGCGCAAGGGCACCCACGATCGCGAAGATCGAGACCATCTCATTCATCCCGATGAACTCATCAAACAATGGGAACTCACTATTGGTATAGTAACGTCTTGGTACACCAGCAAGTCCCATGAAGTGCTGTGGAAAGAATACTCCGTAGGCACAGATAAATGTGACCCAGAAGTGAGCATAACCCATTTTTCTGTTCATCATCTTGCCATACATTTTTGGGAACCAATGGTAGACTCCTGCAAACATTGCAAGTACCGCTGAAAGTCCCATTACAATATGGAAGTGAGCGACCACAAAATAGGTGTCGTGCAAATTGATATCGAGGGCGCTATCTGCCAAAATGATACCCGTTACACCTCCAGAAATGAACGTGGAGACCATTCCGATGGAGAACAACATGGCTGGCGTAAACCGCACGTTTCCTTTCCACAATGTAGTGATGTAATTGAAAGCCTTTACCGCAGATGGAATGGCAATCAATAGTGTGGTAAAGGTGAATACCGATCCAAGGAATGGATTCATACCTGTGATAAACATGTGGTGGCCCCAAACGATGAACGAGAGGAATGCGATAGCGAGGATCGAACCGATCATAGCACGGTATCCGAAAATGGGTTTACGTGCATTGGTCGCAATCACTTCAGAGGTGATACCTAAGGCTGGAAGCAATACAATGTATACCTCCGGGTGACCTAAGAACCAGAAAAGGTGCTCATACAAAATTGGGCTGCCGCCGGTCTGTTCGAGTAACTCTCCTGCAATATGAATATCACTAAGGTAGAAGCTCGTGCCGAACATTCGGTCGAAGATCAACAGCAAGGCCGCTGAAAATAGCACTGGGAAAGAAAGCACACCGATCACTGCGGTTACAAACAAGGCCCAGATGCTCAATGGAAGACGCGTCATGGACATTCCCTTTGTGCGCAGGTTGATCACAGTAACCACGTAGTTCAATCCTCCTAGAAGCGATGAAACAACGAACAGCGACATACTGACAAGCCACAAGGTCATACCCATTCCCGAACCAGGCATGGCCTGCGGCAACGCACTCAATGGAGGGTAAACAGTCCAACCGCCAGATGCGGGTCCAGTCTCCACGAATAGAGAAACGATCATCACGATACTTGACGCAAGGAAGAACCAATACGAAAGCATGTTGATGAAGCCAGAAGCCATATCGCGCGCACCGATCTGCAATGGAATAAGCAGGTTCGCAAAGGTTCCACTCAAACCTCCTGTCAAAAGGAAGAATACCATGATGGTACCGTGTATCGTTACAAGCGCTAAGTACATATTCGGATCGAGGATTCCATCAGGAGCCCACTTGTCACCCAGGAAGAAGTTAAGGATCCAAAAGGACTCCCCTTGCCATCCGAGTTGAAGACGGAACAACGATGACATGATCATACCGATGACGGCCATGATCATTCCTGTGATCAAGAATTGCTTCGAGATCATTTTGTGGTCCATACTGAAGATATACTTCGATATGAACGTCTCTTCGTGGTGATGATCGGTGTTATGTGCTGTTGCTGTTGCCATAGTAATTATTGTTCGATCATTGAAATTTCGTTACCGGTCACTTTAGTTGCTTCCGCCATCCCCTCTTCATCGGCAGGCTGAATGGATTCTGCGAAAGTTTCTTGTTCGGCGATCCATTGGTCGTACACCTCTGGTTCAACCACCTTGATTATCATTTTCATGTTGTAATGAGCGGCCCCGCATATCTTATTGCAAAGAAGCAAGTAGTCAAACTCAGGGTTACCTGTCATCTCACGCATCTCCTCCGTAGTCTTTCTAGTCACAAAATTGAGGGAGGTGGTCATGCCCGGAACACAGTTCATCTGCGCTCGAAAGTGCGGCATGTACGCACTGTGAATAACATCGCGGCTTCTGAAAATGAAGTCAATGCTTTGTCCGACCGGTATGTAGAATTCAGTCTTTACCAAAATGTCGTCATCGCCTGCAACCAAGGAGGCCTTTTCAAGTCCTTCAAAAGAACTCACGCGGGCGAGTTGTCTTTCTCTCTTTCCAATGGTCTCCGTAATTTCCTCTTCTTTCAGTCCTCCTTTTGGAACCGTTTCCAATTCCTCTTTTAAGGCCCCGATCTCATCCGATAGCTCCTGCTGCATAGCCATCAATGAAGCATTCGTGATCACGCCAAGCGGATTGGTTCCCGAGATCATATTGTAGTTGGAAGCTCCCAAGACGGAGTCCGTACCAGAGTAGCGTGCGGTCCAATCAAATTGCTTGGGATACAACTCGATTTTCAACGAACCTTCTGGAGCTTCGGCGGTGATGTCCATCCACGCAGAAAGACCATACACTATGATTACGGCAAGGAAAACCGCCGGCACAGTAGTCCAAAGCATCTCAAGCTTATTGCTGTGCGTGAAGAACGTCGCTTTACGATCACTAGAATACGTGTACTTAAACGCGAAGTAGAACAAGAAGACGTGTGTAATCACAAATACAACCGTGATGATCAAGAAGTTGAAATTCAACAGTTGATCCAGCACTAGGCCATGCTCAGAAGCGGACTCCGGAAGCAAGTGCGGCGCATAGCGTACATACAACCAAGCGAAAAACGCGAAGTATCCAAACATGAACAGAAGCATCATTCGGCCTTGGTACTTATTCTCCGCATCCGTAGGTACGAATGAATCTCCCCCTTTCAGCTTAGCTGTTCCTTCAAACACCCTCAACAACTGCCATACGGCGAGTGATGCGAGTGCAATTGCGACTATGATCAGAAACGTTACCATGTTCTCTATACTAGCGTTAATACTTAATTAATGTGGTGGTGGAGGCTTTCCTCGAGCATTGGATGCCCCTTAGCGAGGAGTGAACGCTTAGAAAGCGCATTCAATACTACGTGTAAGAATAACCCCAAAAACCCTAGAAATGTTCCAATCTCAACCAATCCAATGGTACCATGATCCTTCATAACACCTGGAGTGATGATCATAAAGACATCCATCCAGTGGCCGAAGAAGATGATCACTCCGACGAAGACCAAGAATCCTGCATTGCGCTTGGCGTCTTTCGACATGAGCAGCAACATTGGGAAAATAAAGTTGATCAAGAGGGTACCCCAGAACAACCATGAATAATCATTGATCCGCGCCTGGAAGTACATGACTTCTTCAGGTATATCGGAATACCAGTAAAGCATGAATTGGCAGAAAAATAAATAGGTCCAGAGGAAGCTGATCGCGAATACCCATTTACCCATGTCGTGCATGTGGCTTTCATTCACAAACTCCATCAAGCCTTTGCTGCGGAGGTAAATCACCAACAGGGTCATCATCACCATTCCGCTGATCCACATTCCAGAGAAGATGTACCAACCAAAAATGGTCGAGAACCAGTGCGTGTCGATACTCATTACCCAGTCCCAACTTGCAGTAACTGAAGTATATCCGAAGATTACCAAGAAAATGGCGGCGAGGGTTTTGTTCTTGTTGTAGTAGCGCTTAGGATCCTCAAGGACACCATCTTCCATCAAGGAACGCTTGCGGAACAGCATGGTGAACCAAACATACAATCCCAAATAAGCCAGTGTACGAATCCACCAGAAAGGCAAATTCAAATAAGGTTCTTTGTGTGCGATGATCTCATCGTACTTCGGCGAAGCTGGATCGTATAGATCATGGTCCATCCAATGGTACAGGTGAAAGTCCATCAAGTGCGCACTTGCAACCGCAAAGACCACCAATAAGGTGATGGCCCCAATTGGCAGGTAAGCCGCTACACCTTCAAAGATGCGCTTCAATACTGTTGGCCAACCCGATTCAGCAGCGTACTGCAATGCGAGGAAGAATGTTCCAGTAAGTCCAACTCCGAAAAAGAAGAAACCACTGATAAAGATGCTGGTCCACACCCTGTTACCGGCGTGATCACCACCGAAGAAGCCCAAGATGATCGATAGTAATCCTATCCCCATCAATATGAACGTGGTCCTCTTGGCTCTACCTTCAAATGCGTATTCCATAGTCGTGATTTCGTTTAGTTGTTCATTGCTGTTTCGTCCGACATAGCTTCAGCCTCAGCTGGAGCCTCTTCACTTCCTTCTTCTGCACCTGCTTCCGCTGGAGCTTCTTCCCCTTCAGGATTCTGCAAGGTCTGAACGTATCGAATGACCTTCCATCGCTCTTCAACATTCAATTGAGAAGAGTGCGCTCCCATCAAGTTTTTACCATACGTGATGGTATGAAACATCTTTCCTTCAGGAAGCGTCTTCAAAGCTGCGCTGTTATAAGCCGGGGGCGGTGGATGACCACCAGCCGTAACCGTAAGTCCATCGCCGGCTCCTTCCTTGCCATGGCAGTGAAGGCAGTACTTGGTATAAATTGCTTTTCCCTCAGCAATCATTTCTTCATTGCTTGGGTATGGGTTCGTAAGGAGTGAACCTGCCATCTCGTAACCATCGTTACTGTTAGGAATTCCATACGGAAGGTATCCGCGCGGAATGCTTCCTTCTGCCGGCGTGCGTGCCTCCATGCTGTCTGCATAGTTGCTGTTACCGCCGTACGGTTCCAATGCTACAGTGCGATACATATCAGGCATGTATTCAACACCAGGGCTTTGTGGTGTATTGCCACACGAAGCGAGGAACAGGGCCATCGCCATCAGGGCAACATTGGTAAGCGCGTGTAGATTCATCTTTCTCATGCCTATTTTTCAAAGATTTCAACTGGGTTCGTCTCTTGCAATACGGTTCGGATTTCGTCATCCGACATACCTGCATTCTCCGCTCTGTCGATCTCGATGCAGAAATGATCATCCGTGGTACGAGGGTGCGGATTCCTTGCCTTCATACCTGGAAGTGTCTTGTTTCTGATGAGATAAGTAATCGCCATTCCATGTGCCGCACAGAGTACTGTAAATTCAAACGTGATCGGAATGAACGCGGGCAAGTTCTGATAGAGGAAGTCGTTCGGCTTACCTCCGATGTTCATCGGCCAATCTTGGATCATGAAGAACCACATACCGATAAGGGCAAGTGTCAACGCTGTCAAACCATAGAGGAATGCAGTGATCGCAAGCCGCGTCCACTTGATGCCTAGTACATTCTCTAATCCGTGTACCGGAAATGGAGAGTAAACATCTTTGATGCGAATATTCTTGGAGAGGATGCTTTTGGCACCGTCTACCATCACTTCGTCATCGTTGTAAAGAGCATAGATCGCCTTACTCATTTTAGTGTTGCTTTTTATAGTTCTCACCAGAAGACTTAAGGATTGACTTCAATTCATTCAACGCCAATACAGGGAAGAATCGGCTGAACAATAAGAACAGCGTGAAGAAAATTCCGATGGTACCGAGGAAGATTCCAATATCGACAAACGTCGGATGGAACATACTCCAACTCGATGGGATGTAATCCCTGTGCAGCGATGTAACGATGATCACGAAACGTTCGAACCACATACCAATGTTGACGAAAATCGAAAGGACAAAGGAAGCGATGAGGCTTCTACGGATCTTCTTAAACCAGAAGAGCTGTGGGGTGATAACGTTACAAGTCATCATAGACCAATACGCCCACCAATAGGGTCCTGTTGCTCTGTTCATGAAGGCATATCCTTCATACTCCACTCCTGAATACCAAGAGATGAAAAGCTCCGATAAATAGGCCACGCCTACCATGGAACCTGTAATTACAATTACAATGTTCATGTACTCTGCGTGCTGTACCGTGATGTAGGATTCAAGGCTCAACACCTTACGAGCGATGAGGAGCAGTGTCTGCACCATGGCGAAACCGGAGAAAATCGCTCCAGCAACGAAGTAAGGAGGGAAAATCGTGGTGTGCCATCCAGGAATCACCGAGGTAGCAAAGTCCATAGATACAATCGAGTGAACCGAGAATACAAGCGGTGTTGCAAGACCCGCTAATACGAGGGATACTTCCTCGAAACGAATCCAAGCCTTAGCATTTCCTGTCCAGCCGAAGCTCAATACGCTGTAGGCCATTTTCGAAATCGGCTTTACCGCACGATCACGAATGGTAGCAAAATCAGGGATCAAACCGATGTACCAAAATACAAGGGATACGGAGAAATACGTCGAAATCGCAAACACGTCCCACAAGAGAGGTGAATTGAAGTTTACCCATAGTGATCCAAATTGGTTCGGCAATGGGAACACCCAGTAAGCCATCCAGATTCGGCCCATGTGAATACCTGGGAACAGAGCGGCC
The DNA here is from genome assembly GCA_943788725.1 of uncultured Flavobacteriales bacterium. Taxonomy (GTDB): domain Bacteria; phylum Bacteroidota; class Bacteroidia; order Flavobacteriales_G; family Salibacteraceae; genus SHAN690. The sequence continues at coordinate 200,342 of CALSRJ010000002.1, forward strand.
ATGATTACCGCGAAAATGGTCATCGCTTCAGCCGAACGGTTAATGGCCATTCTCCACTTCTGACGGAACAGGAGCAATACGGCAGAGATCAGCGTACCCGCGTGACCAATACCTACCCACCAAACGAAGTTGGTGATATCCCAAGCCCAGTCAACCGTGGTGTTCAATCCCCAAGTACCGATTCCTCGGCCGATGGTGTAAAGAATACATCCTACACCCCAGAGGGCAACCATAACAGATATGGAGAAAACGATGTACCAATACTTATTGGCCTTGCCTTCTACGGGAGCGCATACATCTTCGGTGATGTCGTGGTAGCTCTTGTCACCTAAAATGAGCGGCTCTCTTATCGCTGATTCTCTTTGCATAAGAACGTGTTAATTCAAATTAGCTTCAAGCAGTATGATCTGCGTTGTGTTCTGAGTTTCGGACTTTGGTTTGATACCAGACGTTTGGCTGCACACCTACTTCTTCGAGCAAGTGATAAGCACGATCGTTCATCGCTTGCGAACGTACGTTCGATCCTTTGTCGTTGATGTCACCGAATGCGATGGCATTGGTAGGACAAGCGGAAGAACATGCGGTCTGAATCGAACCATCTTTCACTGGGGTGCCTGCTTTCTTAGCGTCAAGCTTACCTGCTTGAACACGCTGAACGCAAAGGCTACATTTTTCCATGACTCCACGAGAGCGAACCACTACGTCTGGGTTCAATACCATACGAGCGAGGTTGTCTTGCGATGGATTCACGTCGGTAAACTTGCTATCACCAACATAATTGAACCAGTTGAATCGACGTACCTTGTAAGGACAGTTGTTCGCGCAGTAACGTGTACCAATACATCGGTTGTACGTCATCTGGTTGTAACCCTCATCACTGTGTGTTGTAGCAGCCACTGGACAAACCGTCTCACATGGAGCATGGTTACAGTGCTGGCACATTACAGGCATATATCCTACCTCTGGATATTCCGAAGGAATCTCCATGGTTTGGTAATCTTTGTCTTGGTTGATGTCTCCGTGAATGTCCGGATCAGCATCGCTGCTGTAGTAACGGTCGATACGAATCCAGCTCATGGAACGCGTTCGGTTCACTTCGTCTTTTCCGACGACGGGAACGTTGTTCTCAGAGTGACATGCAGTAACGCATGCTCCGCATCCGATACAAGTACTCAAGTCGATAGACAATCCCCAACGGTGTCCAAGATCGATGTCATGCTCAGCCCACAGGTCAAGTTTGTCCATGGTCACCTTGTTGCCATAAGCATCGCTCAGCATCTCAACCGGGTTCCAAGCCTCGCGCCCTTCCGACTTGAATTCGGAGTACGTAGTCTCGTTGAGGATCTTACGACCCATCATCGTGTGCTGTGTCTGGGTAGAAGCAATGTTATAGCGTCGCTCGATTTTCTCTACGGTAGCAGGCGCACTGTACTGGATAAAACCTTGAGCAACTGGCAACATCGCAAAGGCGTTCTCGCCGATCAGACGATCACCTTCATATCCTTTTCCATAACCAAGTGCAACGCCAATGGTTCCGCGCTTCTGCCCAGGAACAGACACGACAGGAAGCTCAATAGAAGCACCATTCACGGTTACTCTGACCATACCAGCGCGCTGTTGCTCACCCATCAGGGTATTCAATTGGAACGCGTCGCTCATCATGTCAGCTGGGTTCATCGCTACGTATTGATCCCACACCACTTTCGTGACAGGATCAGGAAGCTCTTGCAACCAAGGGTTGTCAGCATTGGTACCGATACCAATACCCGCTTTCACATAGAATGCAACCTCCCAACCATCGGTTGGCTTTGACAACGATGCCGCTGCACCTGAAACTGCTTCAGCGTTGAAGACTGGTTCAACCGCCATTTCTGGCATCGGCATCGTACCTACACCATCGTGAATGATTTTGTTCCACTTGCTGGCAAAGATCACCGATGGATCATCGGCCGCAGTTACCTCAGCATCCCATCGGCGCTTCAGAACATCGTAATAAGAGTGTTCAGAACCCATCCAAGTAAGGAGGGAATCTTGCCACTGTCGCGTATTGTTGATCGGGTTGATCGTCGGCTGCGAGAAGGTGATCTCATCGCCAAATGGATTTGCATCGTTCCAGCTCTCCAAAAAGTGGTGTACTGGACAGATATACTTCGCATTCTGAGAAGTAGCGTCAGGCTTTTCAGCAAACGAAACAACGTTCTTAACCTTTGCCATGGCATCAGAGAAGCCCCATGCAGAAGGCATGGTATAGGCTGGGTCTGTATCCATTACGAAAAGAAGATCTACCGAACCTGCATTCATTTCTCCGATCAACTCAGCAACAGCAGCATCGCTACCCTTACGCAAATTCATCGCGTGAGAAAAATCAATGGTTGAGCCAATGTTGCCCAACATCTCATTGATGCCGTTCACAATTGCTTGTACGTTCGGATCGTTCGAATCCGAAATAACCAATCCTTTTCCTTTGGCCGCGACCAGTTTCGAAGCAGCATCTTTCAGCTTGCTCTCTACGTTATTGTCATCGTTCACAAGAGATGCGCTGATGCTCCCTCCTGTGCCCATCATGCCCGCGATGGCATTTCCAAGCATTGCAACTGCAGCTGCATGTTCTGAAGGTTTAATCGCTCCGCGTACGTCAGCGTTAGAACCCGTTGTGGACATGACCGACTCAAACTGGTAGTGCTTGCTCATGTCCCCTTCTGGGTTACGCCCATTGGCGTAATCACGAGCAAACCCGATCGGATTGATCCAATTGATCAAAAAGTCAGCGCCGAAGCTCACGATCACCTTGGCCTTATCGAAATGATAAGAAGGAATAGCAGCAATGCCGTGCGTATTCTTGTTTGCCTCAATCATTGCAGCAGAAGAAACCGCGTCGTACATGACGTGATTTACAGATGCCGATGATGGAGTTGCTTCCTCGGTCGCGTCAACCGGAACATTTGCGCTTTCCATCCAAGCCTTGAACTCTTCGATGATTGCCATCGAAGACGGACTGATCATGGTAGAAGACAGGAAGCGCACATTGCCTCCACTGCTTTTTACATTGTTCAAAACACCGGCAATTTCACCGTCCATAGTAGCCCAATCCGCAGATTGACCTTCTTTCATTGGACCTGTAAAGCGCCGCTTATTGTAAAGAGATAGAATGGAAGAGTTCACACGAGCACTTACACCTCCTTGTGTCGTCTTCGAAAGTTTATTGCCTTCGATGTGGATCGGGCGACCTTCGCGCGTCTTCACCAAGATGCTGGCATAATCGTAGCCATCAAAGTGGGTTGAAGCGTAATAGTTCGCAATGCCAGGCATCACTTCGTCCGGCTTCACTACATAAGGCATGCTCTTGACCACAGGGGTCTCGCAAGCAGCTAAGGTAGCCGCGGTAATTCCAAAGCCCATGAATTTCAAGAAATCTCTTCGACTCGTATTGGTCGAATCGAGATCCTTATTCGATAGGAACTTGTCGATTGGGAGTTCTTCAGAGAATTCCTTGTCCGCGCTCTTTACAAACGCAGGATCCTTTTCAAGCTCCTCCGTTCCTCTCCAGTATACTTTATTATTACTCATAGTGATCAATCACACGATTAATAGTGACACTTAACACATTCGAGGCCCCCGATGTGCTCAACTGTAAATGTTTCGAGGCCCTCGCCCTTGTATTTCTCAACGAGATCTTCATGAATGGATTCGTAGTATCCGTTTCCGTCCATAGTAACGCTCGTCTCTCGGTGGCAGGTGATGCACCATCCCATAGTAAGCTCTGAATATTGGTAAACCTCATCCATCTCTTCGATAGGGCCGTGGCAGGTTTGACATTCTTGCTTTCCGACAACTACGTGCTGACTGTGGTTGAAGTAAACAAAGTCTTGGAGGTTGTGAATACGTACCCACTCAATCGGCTTTTGATCGTACCCATCGATGTAGCGATTCTTGTCAGCATCCCATCCAATGGCGTCGTAGATCTTAGCAATCTCCTTGGTTCCAGAAACCTTTCCTTCTTGAACCCCCATGTGGCAGTTCATGCAAATATTGAGGGATGGAATTCCAGCCGCCTTTCCTTTCTCCGCTGAATTGTGACAGTAGACACAATTGATTCCATTCTGTCCTGCGTGGATCTTGTGAGAGAACCAGATCGGTTGTTTTGGCTGATAGCCTTGATAGACACCAATACCGTTGATGTAATCCCATCCTAGCACACTGATATACGCTCCAATGACAAGGAACACTACCACCGTAACGGCGCGATTGCGCGTAAAGAATCCGATAAACTCACCGAACATATCGGTGGTAGGCGCCGGCGCATCGCCTTCGTTTTGACGATTGAGGGATTCAAGGTTCTTATTGACTCCCCATAGTACTCGGAAGACGACGAACAAGACAACTGCAACCAGAATCAACCAAAGCGTAGGATCTCCAGCGCTCTCTTCAGCTCCTGCAACACCCGCTTCTCCCCCTGCTTGCGCAACGGGAACCTCAGGTTGCCAATTATCAATGTAATCTAACACCGCGACGACCTCTTCCGAAGAAATGGCTATGGGCGTCATTACACTCTTGTTGTAATCGTCAAATAGTTTATTCGCGTAAGCATCGTTCGCAGACTTCATGTAGCCTTGGGAGTTCTTCACCCAAGCGATGATAGCATCATCACTACCTGTACGTTCAGCCCAACGCGCTCGCGCGCCTTGAAGAGCAGGTCCTACAAGCTTCTTATCGATCTTGTGACATGCAGTACAGTTGGCTTTGAAGATCGCTTCACCCTCTTGGGCTGAAGCAGGCGATGACATTAGGAGCAGAGACATTACGCTCGTAACAAAGAGAAAATTCTTTGTTAAGCTCACCCACGTATTTCGCATAGATTCTTTCAGTTTTCGTTGTAAAAGGGTGGTCAGAAAGCGGTGGCAAATTTAGAAGAATGGCAGTATGAGCGTTAACATTTATTTAAAAATCCCGTCGCGTCCGTCAATTTAAAACCATTCTATATAAGCAGTCTTACAAACTAATTATCAATAATTTAGTGTATATCATTTTTGCGTCGAAAAGTTTAAAATTCTGATGCAGAGTAACTTCGCATCCATGCCAAAATTTCCCCTTCGGTTTGTATTCCTTTTAGCTGTATCAGTTATCACGATGGACGCGATGGCTCAGACCCCAGATGCGACGCGCAGCGAAACGCCTCAACCTTCTGACCCACAAGTGATTGTTCGCCTTGATTCTTCCTCCATAGCGATGGAACCCCAGATGAAACGCTACCTGGAAATGATGGATAGTTTGGATGCCGCAACGATGAAGAGCCATGGATACCGCATTCAAATCTTTTCGGGCGCGGGGCCAAATGCACGCAAGACTGCACTCGAAAAGCAGGCAGATTTCTTGAAATTATACAACCAAGAGCGCGCCTACACCAAATGGAACTACCCGAATTGGGTTGTTCGACTGGGAGATTTTCGGACGCATTTGGAAGCCTTAGAGTTTCACCATGAGATACGGCAGCTCTACCCCGCATCCTTCATCGTAAAGGACGAGATCACGGTGGAATAACCACTGCGTCTAGGAAACTTAGAGTTTACGTGCTACTTCTACTTCTTCAAAGCCTTCGATAATATCACCTGCTTCGATGTCGTTGAAGTTGTCAATGTTCAGTCCACATTCGAATCCTGCTTTCACCTCTTTCACGTCGTCCTTGAATCGCTTGAGCGAACCTAGGTTTCCGGAATAGATGACAATGCCGTCGCGGATGATGCGGACCTTCGTGTTTCGCGTGACCGTTCCGTCGAGGACATAACATCCCGCAATCGTTCCGACCTTGCTGATCTTGAAGGTTTCACGGATCTCGATGTTACAGACCACCTGCTCTTCGATCTTCGGCTTGAGCATTCCTTCCATTGCCGCCTTCATGTCATTGATGGCATCATAGATGATGGAATACAATCGGATCTGGATCCCTTCGTTCTCAGCATGCTTTCGCGCTTGAGCCGATGGACGAACCTGGAATCCAATAATGATGGCATCAGAAGCTGTCGCGAGCAACACATCTGATTCGGTAATCTGTCCGACCGACTTGTGGATGACATTGATCGCGATGTTTTCTGTAGAAAGCTTAAGCATAGAATCCGCAAGCGCTTCTACTGAACCATCCACGTCACCTTTGATGATAACGTTGACTTCGTGGTAATCGCCCAATTGGATGATCTCGCCAATGTCCTCCAATGTTCTTCTTCGCTGGGTACGAATGCTCTGCTCACGCTGAAGCTGTTGACGTTTTGTAGCGATGTTCTTCGCTTCTCTTTCGTCTTCCATTACGATGAAGGTATCACCAGCACTTGGCGCACCATTCAATCCCAAAAGACTCACTGGATGCGAAGGACCGGCCTCTTCAATGGCAACACCACGTTCGTTGAACATAGCTTTGACGCGTCCGAAGTAGCTACCTGCTAAGATCACATCGCCGATGGCGAGCGTTCCGGACTGCACCAACAATGTGGATGTATATCCACGTCCTTTATCCAGTGTTGCTTCAATGATCGTTCCTCGCGCATTCTTGTCTGGGTTTGCCTTCAATTCAAGCATTTCAGACTCAAGCAATACTTTCTCGAGGAGCTCATTTACGTTCAATCCTTGTTTCGCGCTGATTTCCTGGCACTGGTATTTACCCCCCCAGTCTTCAACGAGTATATTCATATTGGCCAATTGCTCGCGAATCTTGTCCGCGTTGGCTCCATCCTTATCAATCTTATTGAATGCAAAGACCATCGGCACGCCGGCGGCTTGCGCGTGATTGATGGCTTCCACCGTTTGTGGCATTACCGCATCATCCGCTGCGATTACAATAATGGCGATATCCGTTACCTGAGCACCTCGGGCACGCATGGCGGTAAACGCTTCGTGACCTGGCGTATCTAGGAAGGTAATCACCTTACCCCCCTCAAGCTCGACACTGTAAGCGCCAATGTGCTGTGTGATACCTCCAGCTTCACCGGCAATCACGTTCTCGCGTCGTACATAATCCAAGAGGGATGTCTTACCGTGGTCTACGTGACCCATCACCGTAACGATTGGTGGACGCTCCACCAAATCTTCTGGCTCATCTACGTCTTCTGCGAGTACGGTGTCCTGAATCTCTGAACTGATAAACTCTACTGTATATCCGAATTCTTCGGCCAGCAAGGTCAACGTCTCCGAATCAAGTCGCTGGTTGATGGAAACCATCATTCCGATGGACATACACATGGAGATCACCTCGGTAGGCGAGACGTTCATCATAGTAGCCAATTCACTAACGGTTACGAATTCCGTCAGCTTCAATACTTTCTGATCTTCTTCCGCCTGCTCGAGCTCCTTTTGCATCTTTTCGCTCACCGCGTCACGGCGTTCGCGTCGATACTTTGAACGGGTAGATTTTCCTTTGCTCTTGAGTGCCGCGAGTGTTTCGCGCACTTGGCTCTGAATTTGTTCTTCGGTCAACTCTGGCTTCGGAGCCGCCTTAGCACCTCTTCTTCCTGGACCTGACGGACCGCCTGGACCTCGTTTGAAGTCAAGACCTCCGCCGCTAGCTGGTCTGTTGGTGTCAACTTTAGCGATCCGCTTGCGCTTGCGCTTTTTAGCATCCTCTTCAGACTCACCGACATTCTTCTTGACCCGTTCCGCAGGCAGGTCGATCTTACCGACGAATTTCGGACCATCAAGCTTATCAGCCTTGGCCTTCATGACCTCTTGCTCTACTTTCTTTGGCGCAGGGGCTTCTTCCTTTACCTCTTCAACAGCAGGCTTTTCAGGCTCCTTCTCGGCAACCTTCTTCTCCTCCTCAGCAGCGACCTTCGCTTCCTCTTTCTTCTTCTCTGCAGCTACTTTTTCTTCCTCATCTTTCTCGGCCTTCTTCTTTGGGCGATTCGACTTGATGGTAGATAGGTCGATCTTACCGACTACAGTAGGCCCAGCATCTCTCTCCTTTGGCTCTTCCTTCTTCTCCGTTTTTACGGCAGGAGCTTCTGACGCAGGTTCGGGCTCGTCGATACCGCCAACGTTCTTGATCAATACTTCGTCCTGCTCCGTATCTTGGTTGGTCTTGGTCTTTTTGGAATCATCCAGCGTAATGGTCTCCCTTACTACTTTGGTATGAGCGAGCTCATTGGACTTCTGCTTCTTTGCTCTGTCCGGGGCAAACTCCTCCACCAGTAACTGATAAGCCGAAGGTTCAATCTTGGTATTTGGACGAGCTTCTACTACGATGCCGTTCTTACCCAAGAATTCCACTACGGTAGGTAATCCTACGTTAAACTCCTTTGCTGCTTTACTTAATCTAATCGGTGCGTCTGACATAAATATGTTGCGAATCTCGTGATTTTATCACATTCTCATGCTCATTCAAATTCTGCGCGGAGGATCTGAAGAACCTCTTTCACGGTCTCCTCTTCAAGATCGGTGCGCTTTACAAGGTCTTCTTTGGTCAATTCAAGGACACTTTTCGCAGTGTCACAACCAATGGCCTTGAGTTCGTCGATGATCCAGCTGTCGATCTCATCTGCGAATTCTTCTAGATCCACGTCTTCATAATCTTCTTCAGACTCTCTGAAAACGTCAATCTCGTGTCCTGTAAGCTTTCCAGCTAATTTGATGTTATGACCTCCCTTACCAATGGCCAAGGATACTTGGTCGGGCTTGAGGTATACGCTGGCATGCCCAGTCTCTTCGTTGATCTTGATGGTGGTGATTTTCGCAGGACTCAAAGAGCGCTGGATAAAAAGCTGAGGATTGGCCGTGTAATTGATCACGTCGATGTTCTCGTTTCGCAGTTCACGAACGATACCATGAATACGTGACCCCTTCATGCCTACACATGCTCCTACTGGATCGATACGATCATCGTAAGACTCTACCGCAACCTTGGCGCGCTCTCCTGGCTCACGTACAATCTTCTTGATGGTAATCAAGCCGTCGAAGATTTCAGGCACTTCCATTTCAAACAATCTCTCCAGGAAGGCGGGAGACGTTCTTGACAAGATGATTACAGGACTGGTGTTTTTCATATCCACCTTACTAACAACCGCGCGTACCGTATCTCCTTTTTTGAAATAATCGGTAGGAATCTGCTCTGATTTTGGAAGCACCAATTCATTGCCTTCGTCATCCAACACCAAGATTTCACGCTTCCATATCTGGTAAACTTCACCCGTGATGATGTCTCCCACTCGATCCTTGTATTTCTTGTAGATGGTATCCTTCTCTAATTCTTGGATCTTCGCCTGAAGGTTTTGACGCATCGAAAGGATGGCACGCCGACCGAAGTTTTCGATCTTCAATTCCTCTGATGCTTCCTCGCCGATTTCAAAGTCAGGCTCAATCTTCACAGCATCGCTGTACTCAATCTCAGTCAGCGGATCTTCCACTGCCCCATCGGCAACGATGGTTCGGTTTCTCCATATTTCGAGGTCACCCTTGTCTGGGTTGATGATGATGTCGAAACTGGCATCGTCTTCATACTCCTTGATGATCATGCCACGAATTACATCCTCAAGGATGTGCATCATGGTAACCCGGTCAATGTTTTTAAGGTCTTTGAAGTCCTGAAACGACTCGATCAATTCATCGGTATTCATATCCGAAATGTTTATTTAAACGAAATAATGATTTTAGCTTCCTTAATGTTTTCCCAATCGACCAACTCCTCACGCTCTGGCAGTTTCTTCTTCTTCGATGCAGGAAGCTTCAACTTCACTTGTTCATCGGCTTCGATGAGCTCACCTTTCAGTTCTACCCCATCATTCAACTGCACCCGGAGCTCACGTCCAACATTCTTAACATATTGACGACGATCTCGCAAAGGCTTGTCAATGCCCGCAGAAGAAACCAACAATTCAAAATCCTGCGTCTCGCGATCAAGACTAGACTCTACATGGCGACTCACCTGAACGCAATCTTTGATGGTGACTCCTTCCAGGCTGTCCAATTCAATCACAATGCGGTTAGACGAACTGACCGTAAGCTCAACGACAAACATGCCGGTTCCTTCGATCTTCTCGTCTACCAATGCGTGGATGTCTGAGGCGTTAATCATGGTATTCTTGCAAAAAAAATGAGGGGACTTCCCCTCACCACTTCTTTGACGCCGCAAATATAATCAAGATATCTCTAGCTGAATCACTTAAGGTGCCTGAATTCCATCCTTGAAGTTCATTTCGTTGATCACCTTCCCATTGTCGTCATAATTGATTGCCTTACCGTGGGGTACTCCATTCTTGTAATGCCTAACACCAATGAGCTGGCCGGTTTGGTTGTACATTTCGCTCTTGCCATCCAATCGGTCCATTTTATACGATTGTTTTTTCAAGATGGAACCGTGCGGAAAATAGTATGTGCACTTGCCGTCCTTAGAGCCATTGGAATATGTGCATTCATAATCCATATTTCCCGCCTCGTAGAAATAAGACCACTTTCCATCCTGCGTTCCCGCCTTGTAGGCACCCTCTTCACGCTTTTTACCGTTAGGGTAGCCATAAACCCATTGCCCGTCCTTTAGCCCATCGGTTCGCACGCCTTCATAGTTGAGCTTTCCATTATCAAACCACCCTTTCCAGTCGCCATGCATCACGCCAGCCTTGTAGGTGCCTTCATCTTTTAGTTGCCCATTTTGATACCAAGCCTGCCAAAGCCCTTCTTCCTTTCCGTGGGAATAATTGCCCCTTTGCACGAGTTGCCCTCCTTCGAAATAAGTACGCCATTCCCCGTGTTTCTTATCATCTAGGTAGCTGCCAATCTTCCAATCCGAACCATCCTTATAGAACATACGCCACTCTCCTTGCCGCAGATTTTCATCAAAATCTCCTGTACTCTCTACCTGGCCATTCTCAAAATAATACGTCCACGTTCCGTGCTGCATATCATCTTTGAACGCACCTCTCATGTACACTTGACCTGAACTATTGTACCAAGTCCAAGGTCCATTCTTTTTACCCTTTGCATGCCTTCCTTCAACGCTAATCGCACCGGTTGGATACCACGTGCGAATCACACCATCAAGTTTCCCTTCTTTGTACTCAATGTGCTTCCATCGCGAGCCGTCTTCATAATTAAATTTCCAAAGTCCGGTCCGATCCGTCACGTAAGTATCTCCTTCGCTTTCTATGTTTCCATTTTCGTAATAGTAGGTTGACAATCCGTAGAATTGATTGTACTTGACGCTCAATTTCGAGCGCAGTCGTCCACTCTCATAGTAGTCATAGAGTATGCCATTGCCTTCAGAAAGCGTTTGTTCCCCGTCCATGTTCCAACCCTCTTGTGGATAGGCCAAGCCTTGCGCATAATCAACCACTTTCCACACATCGCCTTCAGGAAACCACCATTTCCATTCGTTGTTCTGGACATTATAGTAGTACTCCCCTTTCACCTTCATGTTTCCATTTGGATACCACTCTTTGTATACACTATCCCTTAACGGAGCAAGGATAGCATCTTGGTATACGAGTTTGAAATAGCCCTCTGCCTTTCGCTGTCCGTTGTCATACCAATAAAGAACCGAACCACTCAAGAGGCCATTGTTGTAATGACTTTGTTCTTGCTTATTGCCGTTTTCATAATAATACGTCCATTCACCATGCTTTTTTCCGAGCAGAAAAAACCCTTCGCTGTACTTCTGTTTGTGTTCGTCATCATAGAACGTGACAAAAGCTTCTGGCTTTGCATCAGAAACTTTGATCTCTTGAGCAATGACCAGAGATGACAGCAGCATCATAGTCACAATTACGTAGTACTTCATAGGCTCAAATCTAGCCTGAGCATGATGTTGGGTGCCAAACGCCCCGAAAAGTTTTCCCATAGGTGTGTTAACTCAGTAGTAGGTGGATTATTTCCTTCAAGTTTCTTCCTTTGCCCAAATTTCAGCTCTATGTCAGAAGCATACGTCACCCAAAAGATCAACGACGGAATAGCCGTTATAGAATTCTTTCACCCTCAAAGCAACTCCTTACCCGGGGCCATATTGAACAAGCTAGCAGAGACGATTAACGAGGCAGGACAGAACAAAGAAGTACTCGCCATCCTACTTCAAAGCGGAGGGGACCGAGCTTTCTGCGCAGGCGCAAGTTTTGATGAACTCATCGCGATTGAAGACAAAGCGCAGGGAAAGGAGTTCTTCAGTGGTTTTGCGAAGGTGATCAACGCAATGCGCACCTGTCCGAAGTTTATCGTCGGTCGCGTTCAAGGCAAAACTGTTGGTGGCGGAGTGGGAGTAGCCTGCTCCATGGACTATTGCTTTGCCACAAAGTTTGCTTCCGTTAAACTTTCTGAACTCGCGGTAGGCATAGGCCCTTTCGTCGTTGGCCCCGCAGTTGAGCGAAAGGTGGGCAAGGCGGCTTTTAGCGAGCTGGCCATCGCAGCCTCCGAGTGGCGATCGGCTGAATGGGCGCAGCAACGCGGCATGTTTGCAGAACTTTTCGATAGTATCGACGAAATGGATGCAGCCCTCGCTTCCTTTCTTCAGAAAGTGAAGAGCTTTAACCCAGAAGCCATGGCGGAGATGAAACGCATCTTTTGGGAGGGTACCGAAAACTGGGATGAATTACTTTTGCGCCGTGCGGAGGTGAGCGGAACGTTAGTTCTGTCCGAATTCACTCGAAACGCTATCAACTCATTTAAAACAAAATAATAAGCTCCTGAATTATGAAAAGAGCCCTCACTCTTGTTTGTTTACTATTGCTTCTTTTTAACGCTACTGCCCAAGATTCAACGGCAGCTGAAGAGCCTTGGAAAAAAGGTGGGGTATTTGGCATCAACTTTTCTCAAACTTTCTTAGACAACTGGCAAGGGGGTGGACAATCAGCCATCAACGGAACAGTTCTCTTCACTGCCTTTGCCAATTACAAAAAGGACAAATGGACTTGGGACAACACGCTGGATGCTGCTTACGGCATTTCCCGCATCGGCGAGAAAGGTTTGGTTCAAAAGACCGATGACCGCATTGAAATCAATTCTAAACTCGGACACACCACGCCCGTCGTGAATACCTTCTGGACCGCCATGTTCACATTTCGTACGCAATGGGATGCTGGATATGACTACGCCGCAAGTCCCTCTCCTTTGATTTCGGATCCCTTTGCCCCTGCGTATGTGATTGCTGGTTTGGGTATTGACTACAAGCCGAGTGATAAATTTTCAGCGTACATCTCGCCTATTACTAGCAAGACGACCATGGTAGACAACCAACGCCTTGCAGATGCTGGTGCCTTTGGAGTCGTCGAAGCTACCTATGACGACATGGGCATGAAACTGACCGATGGGGAAACCATTCGTTATGAGGTGGGAGGCTTTCTAAAGCTTCAATATACCACGCAGGTTGTGAAGAATGTAAAGCTGAACACACGTATAGATTTGTTCTCGAATTACTTGAACAACCCGCAAAACATCGACATCAATTGGGAAACCCTGATTGCGATGAAGATCAACTCTTGGTTGTCTACCAGCATTACAACACACCTAGTTTACGATGACGACATCACCTTTGCGGTGGATAGGGATGGTGATGGCTCAGACGATGGTCGTGGCCCTCGCACCCAGTTCAAAGAGGTGTTTGCACTCGGCCTTCAGTTTCAGCTTTAATCGCTGAGGGGGGCATGCAGGAAGTTTCTTACTTCTTTACTCTCGCCATATGCTTCAAAAAAAGCATCGATTAACCCATCGGTTGTGAGGAGCTTCGGGTCGAACTCGGTGAAGTAATAGAATTGCTTATTGGCTATGAGCGGTTGTTTGTCTTGGATTTCGGCAAATTCAGGCGGTAACCGCTTGTTTTTTTCTCCACGAATTTCACCGAACCGCGCCTTGAATTTCTTTTCGTTGAGGAGCTTCTCAAAATCCGACAGATTGTAAAGAATTTCTTGTCGGATACGGTACAACTGGTCTTTATCTGGCTGATAGACACCTCCATACATCCGTATGTGTTTAAACCCTAATTCGAGGTAGATCCCTTCTAGCGTAATATCCTTCCGACCTCCCCTGCTTACTACTGCAGACATTTGCGTTTTGTAAGGCGTTTTATCCTTTGAAAACCGAGTGTCACGGTAAATCCTAAAAATTGCATCCTTTGCTTCAATCTTGCAATTCGGGTCGACTGCCTGCATGCGAAGGATCATATCCGTAATGAAAGATTCGAAAGGCTTCTTGACATCCCTTTCGTACCGCTTCTTGTTCGCTGCAAACCACTCCCGGTCGTTGTGTTTCGCAAGGTCCTTAAAGAAGTCGTTGTATGCTGAAGTAAACCAAGCCATAGGCGTTGAATTTATAATTGACAATTAGTTTTTACGGCGAAGACTGATTCGGAAGGTGGTTCCTTCTCCCAATTCAGACTTCAATACATAGATTTTTCCATTGTGATAGTCCTTCACAATCCTCCTGCTCAGGGATAGGCCGAGTCCCCATCCTCTTTTCTTCGAGGTATATCCTGGTTGAAAAATAGATTTAAATCGATTGGCTGGAATTCCTTTTCCCGTGTCGCTGATCTCAATGTGCACCTTACTTCCGAAATCTTCCACCCGCATCTCGATGTTCCCCTTCCCCTCCATTGCATCGAGTGCATTCTTAACTAGGTTTTCAATAACCCATTCAAACAGAGATCGATTAAGTGTCAGCATGACGGGGTGATCTGGAAAGGCCGTAAAGAATACAACGTTCCTGCCGTTTCTGTGCTTAAAATACTGCACCGACTCACTGAGCAGAGGAATTAAATCTTGCTCGACAAGGGCAGGCTGCGAACCGATTTTGCTGAAACGATCGGTCACCACTTGCAGGCGTTCGATGTCCTTCATCAACTCGTCAGCTACTTGCTTGTTCTTCTCTTCTTCTCTCAGCAACTCCACCCAAGCAATCATCGAGGAGAGCGGGGTCCCCAATTGATGTGCGGTCTCTTTGCTCATGCCGACCCAGACTTGATTCTGCTCCGCCTTTCGCGCGGTACTGAACAACAAATAGGCAATCATGACGAACAAGCCAATGATACCAAACTGCGCCAATGGGTAATAGGTGAGCTGGGTTAAAAGGAAGGAATCCTCATAGTACACATATGCCTTAAGTCCATTGATCTCGACTTGCAATGGCTGATGCTGGCTGTTCATTTCCTTTAGCTTGGCAGCGAGTAGGTCGGGGTCACTCAATATTTCCTCGCTTACATTTCCAGCTTCAATGACCCTCCTACTTGCTGAATCGAGCAGGATCAACGGGCTAGAAGCCGCATTCAGCATCAATTCAGAAATAAAGGATTCTTGCAAGTCTTCAAACGTGGTTTTCAACTCAGAAAAAAGCCTGGAATCTTTATAGTGTAGGAATACCCGGGAATTGCCATAGTAGACAATTTCGATCGGATCGTATTGCTTCGTCATGTCCTCCAGCTCTTTGCGGAGGTAGTCGTCCTTCTCCTCCCCTGAAGGCACTTCAATGTTTCGGTAGGACGTTATTACCCCTTTCTCATTGGTCAGAATGACTGGGACAGTTGTATTGTCATTGAGCACATTCAACGCGAAGCTCACGTCTGTAATGTCTGGTCTCGCCAAGTATTTGGTGGCTTCTAAGTAGAGTTCAACTTTGTTCCGCTCTCCCATTTGCAGCTTGTTGAAGAGCCGACTCGTGTATTGCACCAGCGCAGACCGCTTCTTGACTGCCTCTGCCCAGATCTCAACTTTGGATCGTTCCTCTTTGCCAATTTTATCTACCAGCGATTTCGTGTACCAAAGCGACAACGCTACAAACACTAGCGCAGCGGTGAAGAGCAAAAGCTTCCATCGCTGTTTCTGAGAGTATATGTTGAAGTTGTTTGCCATTCGGAGCGCTCCGATTGCGAAATTGAACGAATAATACGAATATCCGCTCGAAGGGTGCGTTAGGAATTGTGAATCAGGGGATCTGCGTCAAAAGTCGTCGTCGTCAAAATCCCCCTCCTTCAGCTTTTTCTTATCCGTCTCCGCCTTTTGAATCAGTTTGTTCAGGAGCTTCTTATCTCCTGACTTCTCTTTTGGAGTTTCGGTTGCAGGTGTAATTTCTTCAAGCTTTCCATCAGCCTCAGTGCCCGACTCAGCATCAAATTCAAACTCCAGCTCCTTCGGCTTTTCTACTGGTTTTCGCACGGAATCCTTGGCTATAGCATTGAACTCGTCGCGCAGCAAATCCTTGACGGCCTTTGATTCAGAGAGCACTTGCTCTTTTAGGGTATGCTTCAGTGTGGTGCGTTTTACATCAATCTCAAAATCGTCGGTCGTGCCAATCATGGTAATAAACACTCTGGTCTTCCCGCTCTCATCACGCTGAACGTATTCATTGTAAGGCTCTGTAAGATCCTTTAACTGCAAGACTTCCGACAATGCGAAATCCATTTCGTAGTCGATCTTGTCATCAAACGTGTGGGTCCCACTCACATTCAGATTGAGCGCAGATGAATTGATTTCCATGGTCGGTATGGTCACCACCCCATCGCGGATTCCGATCTCATTCGTCAAGGTGGCGAAGCGCACATCCTCCAAGCGTTTTCGCAACTCGTCTACGGGTATGAATAGGCGCAGCATCGGACGTTTCTTTATTTCTTCAGCGACGTCCATCAAGGGTTTGAAACCGACCAAAGCCCCGTCTGACAAGGTGATATCCAACGAGGAGACGATGCTCTGCATATCGATATTGAGCAATGAATCGCAAAAGGCCTGGAATGTAATATCAGCATTCAACTTCCCCTCCAACACTTCAGCCGTAATGAAGCTTTGATCGAAGTTGTTGAAAGTGGTGAACAACTCCTTGATGTTTACTTGATCTGTTTTAAAGTCAGTACGTAGACCGAATTGATTGTTAGCAAAGCGGTAGACTCCGACTTTGCCACTAACGGTCCCATGCTGACTGTTAAACGCTAGTCGTGTAGCTTCAACCTTGAAATGATTCATCACCAACCTTCCGCTGATATCCTCGGCAATAAACTTTCCTTGCTTGAACGACGTACTTGTTAACTCGAGGTCCCACTCGGCACGCGCTGGGAATGCAATCACAATTCCACTTTCGCTTTCTGATGTGTTAGGAAAGAGTTCTTCGAGGTCGATCGCACCGGTAGTGACCTTTCCTTTTACATCTATCACGCCTGATTCAGAAAAAAAGTAATTCAGAAATCCGTCCGCTCTTCCTTTCAACACCAAGGCGCAGTCATTGATATTCCCGGCATAGCGCTCAATTTCGAGGCTGTTGTTCAATATTTTGAACTCAGCGTCTTCCACACTGTAACGTCTCTGATCATCTCGCAGGGTCCAAAACGCATCCGTAATTCGGATGACGCCACTGGCTTTTGAGTTCAGGAAATCTCGTGCTGCTGGTTCCGATGGGTTTTCCAGGGTAGTGGAAATTTGTGCGTCAATCTCGAATCCTCCTTCACCTTCTGCCAGCCATTCGATCCCAAAAAATTCCTTCATGGCTGCTAGGTCAGAACTTAGCTTGATGCTTCCATCGATGTTCGGCTTTTCAAAGTTCGTAACACTGAAGGCTGTTTGAAACGGATTGCCATTAAGTTCACCCTTTAAATCGTCCAAGACAAGGTGAACTGAGCGGAACGTGCGTTCCTCTCCATTATCGATGCTTCCCGATCCGACCAAACCTGAAAGCTTCCAATCGCTGCCTTTCCTTGTAATGCTCGCGTCTTCCATCGAAAAGCTGGCAATACAACGAGGGTTTTCTGTTCTGCCAAATGCCCCTTTGAGAGTGCAATCAAAAGCGATGACTCCAGAACTTGCGTAGGCATCCAACGCTTCCCGACTCTCAGAAGGTATCAAAGCCAGGGTGCGAATGACGTCTAAGTCGGCTCCCGTAATGTGCAGGTCAACACCATCCCCCACCAATTCACCTGAAATATTGAACCGCAATCGATCGTCGATGGTCAAGCTTCCCTTTCTAAATCCATAGCGTTCTTCTTTGGAGATGATATCAAGGTCAGTCTCCACATCTACTTCCCGGTCATGGAGGTAGTTGGTGCCTTTGATCAGAATGTCGTTCACGTAGCCGTTTCCGACTACCGCCATGGTATAGCTCTCATCAGAGAAGCGGCCATTGAAGTACAAATCGTTGGCACGGAGTCGATATTCTTGTTGTCGAGCGTGGTTGACATAGGTCAGTCGCGTTCGTTGAATGTGCACTTTATCCAATTCAAGGAGGAAGCCCGTTGTGTCCTGGTTTTTGACCCAGATGTGGTAATTATCATAGCCTTCATCGTCTACGAGTAAATCCACGAAACCATCGCGGGCTTCGATCTCATTGATCTTGTACTGCCCCTTGAGCATGTCCAAGAGGTTTAGGTTGAGGTAGACCTTTTCAAAGAAAAAGAGCGTGTCGGGAGCGCCCATCTTCACAATGTTCTCTTTGGCCCATACACTATCCATGACCAAGGAAGCCGAAGGAAAGTTTTCGAGCAAGGAGAAATTGATATCAGACACGTGCACCGGCGACTGGAGCCGCTTGTTTACTTCCCCGACGATATAATTGCGCACTGGTTCCTCGTATTTCTTAGCTAAGAAATACGCCCCAACCGCACCTAGAATCAAGGCGATGGTAAGTCCGAAGAACCATATCAGAAATTTGCGCATACCGATTTAGAACGACACAAGGTGTCGAATATTCGAAGCTACACAGCCAAAAGCTGTGAAGTTTGCCATCCGCAATGACTTATGAACGAGGGAGTTTTAGTTGATTACAACATCTTGAGGTAGCCCACTTCCTTCTCGGTGAGGAAGCGCCATCTTCCGCGTGGCAATCCTTTCTTGCTGAGTCCCGCAAAAGCAGCACGATCCAAGCGCGTCACTTCGTATCCGAGGGCTTCAAACATGCGTCGCACGATGCGATTTCGTCCTGAGTGAATTTCCAATCCAATCTCGTTTCGAACCGAACCATCACCTGCAAACAACGCGGCATCAGCCTTGGCCACACCATCGTCTAGTTCAATCCCTGTTTCCAGTTTTTTGAGGTCTGCGATGGTAACGTTCTTGTTTGTGATGACGTGATAGACCTTTCGAATTTCATTGCTCGGATGGGCCAACTTATCAGCAAGATCACCATCGTTGGTCACGAGCAGAAGTCCAGTCGTATTGCGGTCCAGTCTTCCTACAGGAAACACACGTTCCTTGCATGCATTCTTAACCAATCCCACCACGGTACTTCGACCGAGCTCATCACTGAGTGTAGTGATGCAATCTTTTGGCTTATTCAACAGGATATAGCGAAGGGTTTCTGCCTTCACTTTTTCTCCTCCGTATTCTACAATATCCCCTGGTTTAACCTTAGTACCTAGCTCGGTTACCACTTTGCCGTTGATGGAGACCATTCCATTCTCAATATACTTATCCGCTTCGCGACGCGAACAGATACCCGCCATGGCGAGGTACTTATTAAGCCGGGTCAATCCATCATTTTCAGGCTTCTTCTTGAATCCTTCAAACGGCTTGTCCTTTGTGAATTTGTTGTACGAGCTTTTTTTGTCGTTCTGACGGAATTCCTTATTGGCATTTCCGCGTGACTTGAACTTATCGCCTTTCCCTTCATCGCCATCGCGCGTGATAAAATCAGAGGGATTGAATTTTCTTTCGCCAGAATCGCTTCTGAACTTTGAATCGTTCGTAGAACGCCCTCCAGCACGAGGCTTACTGAACTTGGTGTCGCCCGTTGAGCGACTTCCTCCTCGCGAATCACCATATTTAGATTCGCCGGTGGAACGACTTCCACTTCTTGAATTTCCGTATTTGGAATCTTCAGAAGGACGACTTCCTCCTCTACTTCGTGGTTTCCGCTCGTCTGATCCGGTTTCCGTTTCTGACTTGGGCTTTCCTTTGCCGGCAGCGGGCTTGGCTGTAGAACGTTTCTTTCCTGTTGTGCCTCCCAGCACGAGGAATTCCTCTTTCTTGACCTTCTTTGCGCGCTTCTCCCAGGTACTCTTCTTTGCCATACAATTGTTTTGAACCTGCAAAGGTACAGGAATTAACCTGCAACCAATAGCTCCTTACCTTTGCGTGATGCGCTGGAAAATAGCCCAATGGTTCGAAATTAGGTGGTGGCAACGCTACTTGAGCGGACGCGATAAGGAGGAATACCTCACTTGGAAACGGAACTATTGGCGCGCATTTTTGGTGCGGCTAGATCTCCACCCACAACCTGGAACAACCATCTTGGATGCAGGCTGCGGTCCTGCAGGTATTTTCTCGGTGCTTTCAGAATGTAAGTTATGGGCCGTAGATCCTTTGATTGAATCCTATGAGGCCAAGCTTCCTCACTTCAGCAAGCAGGATTACCCTCACGTTCACTTCGAAGAAAATACGGTAGAGCAGATCGACAAAAAGGACGCGTTTGATGCTGTGTTTTGCCTGAATGTGATCAATCATGTGAAGGACATCGATGCCGCGTATGACGCGCTGGTGAAAAGCTTAAAAAGCGGCGGAATACTCGTGCTGAGTATCGATAGTCACAACACAGGATTTTTTCGATGGCTCTTTCGGCGCGTACCGCTCGACATCTTGCACCCCTATCAATATAGCTTGGAAGAATACGAAGCAGCTTTGAAGTCGCGCGGAGTAAACATCGATCGCGTGGCACACTTGAAAAGCGGAACTTTGTTCGACTACTATGCGATTGTGGGTACAAAAATCTAAAGCGCTTCTTGTGCTTCTACTCCTGGTTCAGGTGAGTCTTGGACAGGGCATTTTTTCCAAGCCTGACAGTTTGAACAAGCAGCGGAGAATGATCAACATTGGGGGACAAGGCCTGCTCTACGGAAGTACGCTAACTGCCCTCAATTTTGCATGGTACAGTGACTACCAAAACGGAAAGTTTCATTTCTTCAACGATTGGCCCGGGTGGATGCAGATGGACAAACTGGGGCACAGCGCAGCGGCGTATCAAGCGGCGAGCAACCTTTATCGATTCAATCGCTGGACCGGGGCAGGAGAGCGCCAAAGCATGTGGTATGCCGCAGGCCTTGGATTCAGTTATCAATTGGCCGTTGAACTGCTCGATGGCTTTTCAGAGGGTTGGGGGTTTAGCGTATATGACGTAGCGTTCAACACCATTGGGTCGAGTGGATTTGTGGCACAGCAACATTTTTGGAAAGAGCAACGGATCAAACTGAAATTCAGTTTCTCGCCCAGCGGACTGACGCAATTGAACGGGACAGAAAGCAACTACAGAGAGGTAGATCGGGCGGAATATTTGTTTGGAACAGCCTTGTACGAACAATGGCTTAAGGACTACAACGGTCAAACCTATTGGCTCAGCATGAACGTTTGGTCGCTGATGGGTAAACCAGATGGATTCCCAAAGTGGTTGAACGTTGCGCTAGGGCACAGCGTCAATAACGTCTTGGGGGCCGAACGAAATACTTGGGAGATTGATCAAGGAGGGGGCGCAGTAAATTACGCCTCCGCTCTTTCAAGACAGCGTCAATTTCTTTTGTCCTTGGATATAGACTTGGATCATGTGAACCTCCCCAAATACTTGATTTGGATCAGGCCGATTGTCGGGGTGATCAAGTTTCCTTTCCCAGCCCTTGAATGGAACAGCCAGCAAGGCTTCAAAGGAAGAGGACTCTACTTCTAACTTACCAGCGCGGCTGAAACGCTCCTTCGATGTGGTTGAGCCGGCGCTCTTTTTTATTGATGACGATCCCGATCACGTCAAATCGGACTTCTAAGTCGATGTCTTTTTTGGTGACATAGGCGTGGGCGGCGCGCACCAAGTGGGTCTGTTTTGATTTGCTTACCGCTTGTTCTGGTTCTCCAAAGAAATCTGAGTTGCGAGTCTTCACCTCCACGATTACGATTTCATCTCCCTTCTTAGCGATGATATCCACCTCTTCTTTTCCATAACGCCAATTGCGCTCCATGATCTCAAAGTCGTTCTTCTTTAAGTGGATGGTAGCGAGGGCTTCCCCTAATTCACCTAATTCATTGTGCTCTGCCATTAGTAAAGGATATGAGCCCAAAGAAATGGGTCCGCCCTATCGATCAACGGGCAGAAATCTATAAGGCGAATCGAAATATTTGCGTTTAGCACAAGTCAAACCCAGTGGCCTCATTCTATTGGATAGAGAAGGAAGACTTCATCCTCATAGATCAACGGGAGGTTCAATCGGACCTCTTCACCAAATCGTTGTTTGAGGATGACTATGAAGTCACACCCTCTTGCCGCAAGTGATTGTCGCACCTCCTCATCCAATAAGCTCCCATTCCACGCGACCCAACCCCTGCGGTGGGCGAAGTACAAGGGGGCTGGAATCTCTTGACTATTTACTACGATGGTTTCATCCTTCGCAACAAATGGGTCGAGACGGTTTTCAAGGTCTTCAATAGCGGATCCATTTTTGACGAATTGGTCATCCCATCGAGAGACGATACCTTCTGTTCCAATGGCGAGCAAGGCAATGAATAACAGAGCCGGACGCATCTTCTCCAAAGCAGAAGAAGCGACCAAGGACATTATAGGGACAAACGGAATCACATAGTATGGATGATCCATGAATCGATCTCCTGACTTGAACAGCACAAGGAGAATAAGCGCAGCACCCAGACCGACAATGGGCGATAGATTAACATCCCTTTTACGCAAATAAAACAGCCCTGCGATGAACACTCCAAACCCACTCCAACCCATCGCTTTCTGATAGAAAACAGATGCTACACGAGATTTGTGAGCAAGAATAAACTGGGCCGTTTCAGACATGGACGCTCCCATAAAGTAGCGATCCAAATGATAGGTTTCTTGCAAATAAGGAACCCACAAAAAGTACCACAACCAGGCAATGATTCCTGCTGAGGAAGTAGCTCCCGCAATAAGCCATCGATCTGCTTTTCCTGCCTTCAAAAAAGTAGGCCAAAGGAGGCTTAGCGCAACCACAACTGGTAGCTTTCCCAGCACACCCAGCGTGATGAGTACGAAGCCAACGACAAATCCAAACCACTTTCGGTGATCCAAGTACTCCAACCACAGCGTCATTCCAATGATCACCAAGCTTACCGAAAACGTGTCGGTCATGATCTTGCGACTGTAGTAATAGTAGATCGAAAAGAGAACGATAAATGCGCTGTAGAATGCCACCTTCTTAGAGAAGATCTTTGAGACGTATCGGTGGAAGCTCCAAATGCCGACCGAACTGACGATCAAATTGATCAGGCGACCATACCAATGGTCATAGCCAAAGGGAATGGACACCAAGTATATGAGGTAGTTGAGGAACGGAAACTCCATTCCTGTGATGCCTGGCAGGTCACCTGGCATGTCTAGGCGAGGATAAAAGATATTGGCGTCGATCTCATAGAAATTACGCGCAACCATGCACATCATCGTTTGACGCCAGATGTGGGCGACCTCCAGTGGGGGTTGTACAATGGTGATGAGACGATGAATGAACGTAACTCCGATCCAGAACCGAATGTCTGTCAACCAGGACTTAAATGAAATCAACTGAATGTCAGTTTATTGCCTGTCTCGGCACTTACCAGTTGAACCTTCCTTCCATGAAAAACTGCTTCGTTGCGATCCACATGTCCAATCGGCGCATTGAACACCACTGGAAAAGAATAGCCAGCAACAGCCTCAAGAATGATCTCGTATGCCGACTTTCCAAACGGTGTTTCATTGTCCATCATTTCGGTGAATTGCCCCACCACTAATCCTGCAAGACCTTGTAATCTTCCAGCTCTTTTAAACTGTGTGATCATCCGATCTAAGTGATACAGGTATTCGGTCAAATCTTCAATGAACAGGACTTTTCCCATCCAATCCACGTCACTTGGGGTTCCGACGATTGAATCCAGTACAGATAGATTACCTCCTACCAAAACTCCTGTTGCTATGCCTTCGCGGTTCAATGCATGTGCCTCCCAAACTACCTCGGATTCTTCACCAAAAAGCGCTTTTCGCAAGGATTCGCTTCCGGCGTTGGAATGGCCCTCTTTAAAGAATATCGGCATGGTCGCATGGAGGCTTTCCACCCCGAGATGCACCAGAAGGTGATTGTGCAACACCGTCAAATCCGAGAAACCACACAACCATTTTGGCGCTTTTGAGAAGGCGTCCCAATCGACCCTATCGACGACCCTAGCCGTGCCGTAGCCACCGCGCGCGAAAATGACCGCCTTGATCGAGGGGTCATCTAAAGCCCATTGCAAGTCAGCCGCTCGTTCTTCGTCCGTTCCAGCAAAGAGCCGATCCGAAGCAAGCAGATGCCTTCCCGGAACCACATCCAAGCCCCAAGACCGGATAAGATCGAGCGCTCCGTCGATCTGCCCTGGCTCTAATCGTTTGGCCGTTGCGACCACAGCGACTTTGTCGCCCTTATTTAGAAATGCTGGTCTCAAAACGCGACTAAGATAATCCTACTTTTGAGCCCTGATTTCATCCGTTCATCGATTCATGAACGATGGGTCTTGAATAATGAACCGTACCATGCCCAAAAGACACCTTGTCACTTCCGCCCTTCCTTACGCCAATGGTCCTTTGCATATCGGCCACATCGCCGGTGCTTACTTACCTGCAGACATCTATGTGAGGTATTTGCGAAGAAAGTATGGTCACGAAAACGTATTACACGTCTGTGGTTCTGACGAGCATGGCGCGGCGATTTCAATGAAAGCCATCAAGGAAGACACTACCCCGAAGGCCATTGTAGATCAATTCCACACCATCAATAAGCAAGCTTTTGCTGAATTTGGGATCGACTTTGATATCTATCACCGTACATCATCTGAATTGCATCGCGAAACATCGCAGGAATTTTTCTTGAAACTGCACGAAAAGGGCGTTTTTACAAAAGTGTCGAACGAGCAGATGTACGATCCCGAGGCCCAACAGTTTTTGGCCGATCGTTTCATCATCGGAACTTGTCCAAATTGTGGCAGTGACCGTGCCTACGGAGATCAATGCGAGAATTGCGGCAAGGCCTTGAGTCCCACCGACCTCATCGATCCCAAATCTACATTGAGCGGGACTGAACCAACATTGAGAAGCACTTGGCATTTTTACCTTCCCATGGGTGAGCACGCTGAATGGGTGGACGAATTCATTCGCGACGGTAGATTGGAAGGCGAGCCCCATCACGATCCCGCAAAATGGCGAAAGCCCGTGGTGGGTCAGTGCTTGAGCTGGATAGAAGGAGGTTTGGGAGACCGAGCCATGACCAGAGACCTAGACTGGGGGGTTCCCGTCCCCTTGGAAGATGCGGAAGGTAAGGTACTCTACGTCTGGCTGGATGCTCCCATCGGCTATGTTTCTGCCACAAAGCAATGGGCGATAGATCAAGACAGTCCTGAAGCATGGAAGAAATGGTGGCAAGATGCCGAGACCGACATGGTCCACTTTATCGGTAAAGACAACATTGTATTCCACTGCATCATCTTTCCCATCCTCTTGAAAATGCACGGAGGGTATAACCTCCCTTTAAACGTTCCCGCCAACGAGTTTCTGAACTTGGAGGGAGATAAAATCTCCACTTCTAGAAATCACGCCGTTTGGCTGCACGAATATTTAGAAGACTTCCCTGATCGGAAAGATGAGTTGCGCTATGTACTCACGTCCATCGCGCCAGAAACCAAGGACAGTGAATTTACCTGGAAAGATTATCAAGCACGCGTCAACAATGAATTGGTAGCCATCTTAGGCAACTTCGTCAATCGAGTTGTCGTGCTGACAAACAAGTATTACAGCGGTGTAGTTCCTTTCGGTGATGTTGATGAAGCCATCCTTCAAGAGCGCGACAAGTGCATGGGAGAGGTGGAAAGTCAGATCAGCAATTTCAAATTCAGGGACGCCCTATCTGCCGCCATGAACCTTGCACGACACGGCAACAAGTACTTGGCGGATAGCGAGCCTTGGAAACTGCAGAAATCAGATCCTGAAGCCGTGAGGCAAATCATGTTCAATGCATTGAACATTACGGCATACTTAGCAGATGCTTTGGATCCGTTCCTGCCAGATACAGCGACTAGGCTTCGCGAAATGCTCAAAATCGACAAGGTATTTAAGGGCTACTTAGACGGGCACGAGATCGGAGAAGCTACATTGCTTTTCGCCAAGGTCGAAGACGAAGACGTTGACCGCCAAATGGCCAAATTGGCCAAAGAAGTTGGCGTTCCGATCAAAATAGAAAGTGCCTCAGAAATGGTAACACCGGTTGCTCGACCGTTCAAAGACAACATCAGCTTTGATGAATTCATGAAGTTAGACATCCGCGTCGGCACGATTGCGACGGCGGAAAAAGTTAAGAAAGCAGACAAATTACTTCAACTCTCTGTCGATTTAGGCACGGAGGTGCGCACCATTGTTTCGGGCATCGCTGAGCATTTCAAACCTGAGGAAGTCATCGGAAAACAAGTAAGCGTTTTGTGCAATCTCGAACCTCGAAAAATTCGAGGCGTTGAGAGTCAAGGCATGATTTTGATGGCTGAAGATGGGGCAGGTAAACTTCAGTTCATCTCTCCCCCTACCGCTTTCGAAAGCGGCGCTGAGATCCGATGATAAATCCCTGATTCCCATCATATAGGAAGAATTAACCTCTCTGCTCGACAATAGCGTTGTAATATTGCACTCTGAATATTATTTCAGCCTTACATAGTTCTAGACATGAGTTTTACTTCCTATCGCTTTGATCGCAAAGTTGACGCTGATTTCTACAAAACCCTTCGTGGCCGGGTCAGTTCTTACTTTACCGAGAACAACATTTCGCGTCACGCGAATGCTTCTATGGTGATCAAAACCATTGTGTTGATTGCAATGTATTTTGTGCCTTACATTTTGCTTTTAGCAGGAACTGTTACGAGTACGCTCCCATTCCTTGGTCTTTGGTTGGTCATGGGACTTGGAGCCGCAGGCATTGGCTTCAGCATCATGCACGATGCAAACCACGAAGCTTATTCTAAGAATAAGTACGTCAACATGGCCCTTGGAAACTTAATGAATTTCCTTGGCGCTAATAGCAGCATTTGGAAGCTTCAGCACAATGTCCTTCACCACAGTTTTACGAATATTCAGGGAGCAGATGAAGACATCAACTCTCCGGAGTTCTTGCGCTTTTCTCCGCACCGCCCGCTTAAGCCTATCCACAAGTACCAGTACATCTATGCTTGGTTCCTTTATGGGTTCATGATCATTCTGAAGGTGCTGTACACCGATTTCAAGCAAGCTTTTCACTACCGCGATATCGAGATCATCAAGACTCGGAAGGAATTCAATAAATTGGTAATGAAGATCAGCTTTTGGAAGGCGGTTTATTTCGGATTATTCTTCGTGTTGCCTTTCATCTTTATGCCTGTATCTCCGTTGATGATCTTACTCGGTTTCTTCCTTATGCACTACGTGGTTGGGATGTGCATGGCAGTCATATTTCAGGCGGCACACGTCATGCCGGAGACCTCATTCCCAGCGCCGACAGAGACAGGCAAAATGGACAGTAACTGGGCCGTTCACCAGCTGATGACCACGACAAACTTTGCTCCTAACAACCGCCTCCTCTCTTGGTATGTCGGCGGTTTGAACTTCCAAGTGGAGCACCACCTCTTTCCAAACATCTGCCACGTCCATTATCGAAAAATCTCGAAGATCGTAGAGGCTACGGCCAAGGAATACGGTGTGCCATATCACACCATTGGACGTTTCCGAGAGGCCATCGCTGAGCATGCGAAGATGCTTTACATGCTGGGCAACGAGCAGAAAATGGCTGCATAGCACCCACGCAAACTACTTTTCGTTTCAAGCTAGCCGTAATGTCGGTTGATTCCGTGTGCCATAAAAAAACCACCTCTTGACGGGAAACGGTTTTGTGGCTTATTGTAAATCTTCGCTTATGCGGTGGTAGCACCTCACCCATTATCGGCTCCTCCGAGTTGATACGTTGCCTCGCCAAACGCAAGCACGGGGAAGAATATGAACGGAAGTAGGATCAGTCCAACGGTGAATCCACCTCCTTTCCCAAAGGCCTTGGACAAACCGTGTATCACGATGATTGCAACGATGATGTTCACAAACGGAATCAACATCAGAATGATCCACCAAATGGGTTTTTTAACCACTTGCAGTAAAACAACGATGTTGTAGATCGGAATAATCGCTGCCCAACCGGGTTGACCGGCCTTGTCGAAGATCATCCAATAGCTTAAAATAAGTATGATGAAAATAACAATGTCCGCGATGATGAATCCCATCCCCATGGCGGCCAATGCTCCTGCTAATACGTCCATAGTTTATTCGATTTTAGGTGTCCTACTCGTACGGCTTTTCGGCTCCTCCAAACCTAACTGATGCTAACCCATTTATAATCAGGCCTAAACAATATTAGAAAACTTAGCGATGATTCCAAAGGGCCGACCCCGACAGCACTTCATGATTCGAGGAATTGAAACAACAGGTGGTTTGGATTCTAAATGTAGTTTTGCCGCTCTTTTGGCCCCGTAGTTCAATGGATAGAATAGAAGTTTCCTAAACTTTAGATGGCAGTTCGATCCTGCCCGGGGCTACGTAGTAGACACGTTGTGATTTGCGCAGCAAATTGCATATGATGCGAAGCAGCATTGGCCGGTGAGAAGTTTATCCCGCAATCGGCGGGGATCCTGCCCGGGGCTACGTAGTAGACACGTTGTGATTTGCACAGCAGATCATATATGATGCGCATTGTCTTATCAATTGGAGACGTCGCTAGCTCTTTTGCTCTCTTCTTCTATTGAAGAACAGCAGGAGGTAAAGCGCTCCTGGAAGCAAAGGGATGAGCAGGTAGAACCGCGCAGCCAACTCAGGCCGAAACACCAAAAGGCCGATGTTCGCGAGCACCGTAACTGCGCTACCTACACCTTCCCATTTCCACGCGATGCTCAATCCAACCAGGGTACACATTGGATACACCAAGAAGGTGATCACATCAGCCGTGCTCTTCATGACCATGCCTTCACCTCCGATTCCCAGTACGTAAAAGAGGACGAAATACGCCATGAACAGCACCCACAGTGTTCCTAGGAACCGCGCCGAGTAACGAATGATTTTGACTGATTTCATGCGGAGTATAAGTCTACATTTTGGCATTAAAAAGCCGACACTAAGGTCGGCTTTTCCGTATGCTAGCATAGCGTAATCAAAGCAAATCGAAACGATCGAGGCCCATCACTTTTGTCCATGCTGCCACGAAATCCTGTACGAATTTCTCCTTGCTGTCTTCTGTTGCGTAGACTTCAGCAATTGCCCTCAACTCGGAGTTGGAGCCAAAAATCAAATCGACTCGTGTCGCAGAATACTTCGCTTCACCCGTTGCACGATCACTTCCGGTGAACAACTCTTCAGAATCATCGGCCGCTTTCCACTCCGTTGCCATGTCCAAAAGATTGACAAACCATTCGTTGGTAAGAGCGCCAGTATTCTCGGAGAAGATACCGTGCTTAGATCCGTCATAATTCGCATCCAAGGCACGCATACCCCCCACCAATACAGTCATTTCAGGCGCCGTCAAACGCAGTTGCTGCGCCTTATCGACAAGCAATTCCTCTGTAGAAAGCACATACTTGGTTTTCAAATAGTTTCTAAATCCATCAGCCATTGGCTCGAGCACCGACATCGATTCCACGTCGGTTTGTTCTTGAGTGACGTCCACACGACCGGGTGTGAAAGGCACTGTAGTGCTCATGCCCGCCGCTGTGGCAGCTTGTTCGATTGCAGCGCTTCCTCCAAGCACGATGAGATCTGCCATTGAAACCTTCTTGGCTCCACTCTTTTGATTGAACGCTTCTTGAATGCCCTTCAATGTTTCTAGCACCATGTTCAAACGCTCTGGATTGTTGACTTCCCAGTTGCGCATCGGTTCCAATTGAATGCGTGCTCCATTTGCTCCACCTCTGCGGTCTGAGTGGCGGTATGTTGAAGCCGAAGCCCATGCCGTAGTTACTAGGTCACTGCTGCTTAGGCCTGAATTCAATATTTCAGCTTTGAGCGCCTTGATGTCTTGATCGTTGACCAACGCATAGTCTGCCGCAGGAAGAGGATCTTGCCAAATGAATTCCTCATCAGGAATCTCAGGGCCGATGTAGGTCGACTTTGGTCCCATATCGCGGTGGGTAAGCTTGAACCATGCTTTCGCAAAGGCTGCGTTAAATTCCTCTGGATTCTCTAAAAATCGACGTGAAATCTTTTCAAACTCAGGATCAAAACGAAGCGAGAGATCGGTGGTCAACATGGTAGGCTTGTGCTTTTTATCAGGATCAAAAGGATCTGGAAAGATCTCCCCTGCATCCTTGGCGACCCACTGATTCGCACCGGCTGGGCTCTTGGTCAACTCCCATTCGTTGTTGAAGAGCATTTGAAAGAAGGCCTGGCTCCACTGTGTTGGTGTGGGCGTCCAGATGACTTCCAATCCTGATGTAATTGCATCTTCTCCTTTTCCGGACTTATAGGTGCTTTTCCACCCAAAACCTTGCTCTTCAAGGCCTGCCGCTTCGGGTTCTGGACCGACGTGTGACGCGGGTCCCGCCCCGTGGGTTTTTCCGAGCGTATGACCACCGGCTATCAGGGCTACTGTCTCTTCGTAGTTCATCCCCATTCGCCCAAAGGTTGCTTTGATGTCTTTCGCGGCAGCCACTGGATCTGGGTTGCCATTTGGGCCCTCAGGATTCACATAAATCAATCCCATTTGAACGGCCGCCAATGGCGTTTCCAGTTCACGGTCTCCACTGTATCGTTTGTCGTCTAGCCATTTAGACTCCTTCCCCCAGTATACATTGCTAGCGGGCTCCCAGACATCTTCACGACCTCCTGAAAAACCGATGGTTTCAAATCCCATGGATTCTAGCGCAACATTGCCAGAAAGGACCATAAGGTCTGCCCATGAAATCTTTCTTCCATACTTCTGCTTAATCGGCCAAAGTAGTCTCCTTGCCTTATCCAAATTCGCATTATCCGGCCAACTGTTGATCGGGGCAAAGCGCTGCTGCCCTTCCCGGGAACCTCCTCGACCGTCTCCTGTACGATAAGTACCGGCGCTGTGCCAAGCCATTCGAATAAACAATCCGCCATAGTTGCCGTAATCTGCTGGCCACCAATCTTGCGACTCCGTGAGCACGCCCTCAATGTCCTGCTTCAATGCTTCGTAATCGAGGCTTTTAAATTCCTTGCGATAGTCGAAGTCTTCACCCATCGGATCCGACAATTCAGAATGTTGACGTAGAACGCTCAAATCGAGCTGATTTGGCCACCAATCTTTATTGGAAGGACCTTTTCCTTCCACAGATCCATGTCCAAACGGACAGCCACTGACTTCATTCGTCGTGGCGGTTTCTGTACTTGTATTGCAACTCACCATTGCAACCACAAAACCTACTGCTAGGATGCTCTTTCTCATATTCATTGAATTTAGCACGTGCTTTGTTTGAAGCAAAGTTAATCGCCGGCTTGAAGGAGAAAGTTCAATTCTCTTAATATCCAGATAGAAAGAATCTATAATTATTGGAGATGGGCCATTGCAATGGTAGGTGCATCGCACTTAATTGGATAGGAGCTTTGGAAGCCCCAGCTGGAAATAAACACCAGCCGGGGCAATCCTCGCTACTACGGAATGAAAATTTTATTCGTTGTGTGTTCACCATATGCATCGATCAAGCTAACCAAAGCAATACCAGTAGGCACATGCGCCAGCGAAATGCTTCCGCTCCTAGCCGAGGTTCCAGCTTCGTACCTCCCGAGCAATTGTCCTGTAATCGAGTAAATGGAAAGTTCCTTCCAATCCCCCGCGCTGACCACGAGCAGATCCTGCTGCATTAAGATTTGAATGCCATCGTTCAACCTTTCTTCGGAAATCCCAACAGGCCATTCGTCGTCACCCCCTCCGTCTCCGATGGGGTCGTCGTCGGACGGTAAAACGAGGATCAAGGCGTGCAAGTTCGATGCGATATCGTCGTTCCAATACTCATTCGAACCCACAGCTGCTGCTGCGCCAATCGTAATCTCGCCGTCCACGAACAGATCGTCTGACACAAGGTCTTGCCGAGGCAGTCCCATTTCAACCCACCCATCGACACGTCCAAAAACCTACACCAAATCAGGTATTCGATTGATGCTTAACCCCTACTGCCCGAAATACCTAATGGAATATAACCACTCGGTGCACCTCGGCGTGCGCCATCGACTCACACTTGAGGTGCAAGAAATAAGTCCCGCTAGGCAAGCCTTCAACATCGATGTGACCATTTTGAATGCGCTCCTGGCGCACCAAAACTCCCATAGAAGAATAGAGCGACGCATCTACTTGGAGTCGACCTGGAATGGCCATGCGGATCACGTTGTCGGTCGGATTTGGATACGGCGTCCAGAGATAGGAAGAAGGCAAGACCGCCCCAACGCCAATCGTGGAATCAGCGGTATCAATTGGTCCCGTGCCAATCGTGTCGACGTATCCTGTGTCGGGGAATTGAGTCGCATCCTCAGAAAGCAAAGCGAGAACCTCCAAGTCGTCAAAGTAGAAGCCGTCATACGTCACATAATTATCGCTCTCTATTTTAAACTTGATTTTGATGCGTTCACCCAAATAATCGTCAAGGCTTACTTCTTCACTCACCCAATCGTTCTGATAGCCATCCCAAAGTGGCTGTCCAGCATCTTGGTATTGATTGCCTTCCACTGAATACTTTCCGCAAAGTGGAGACCAGTTTTCCTCGCCGACTGGACTAGCTAAAACTTGCGCAAAATCCCATCCTGCTTCAATGCTCCATTTCGCCTTGAACGATAGGATTCCTTTGTCGGCTTCGCGCAAATCAATGATTCGGTTGTACTCCAATTCGCTGTACGCGCCATTTTGATAGGGCGCGTATGGCGAATCCGTAATGGAGTGATCCGGTGAGAAATATTCCTCATCTGTTGCTCCCCACTCGCTTCCGGTAACGAAATCGTCCATATCCCCATCATTGCCCAAGAGCAGCGTTGGAGAACCGTAAATCTTGGTCATCCTTTGCTTGATTTCAAACGAACCGAAGGATGTTACCATGTCATAGACGACTTCATCACCTTGTGCAATCTGAGGGTCGAGCGTGACCTGCCATTGAATCGGATTAGGAACGAGCTGATCCATTGAGGTGAGCACAACTGCATTCCCTACGGACGTTATGTTGCTGCTAACGGCCTCAACAGAGAAGGTGTAGGGCGCATTGAATTGCATACCCAATCGAGTTGCCGTTGCATGAATCACCGGATTCAAGCTGTCCAACAAATTGGATGCGTTATCTGTGAGGCTTGCGTAGTCACCCACTAAGTGCGCCAAAGTCAAGTTAGGATGGACGTTCTCCTGACTCAACGGAACGATCCGCGATGGAGACGGCCAAAACCCATCTCCTTGATTGCCTACCTCTGGCGTCATTGAAATGATCTTTCCCTTGGTATTCTGCTCGCCGTACATCCAGTCGTCAGAATCGCCGTTTACAGGGTAGCCAACGGTTTCCATTCCCGTACCAAATACGTAATCGTTGTACTTCGTCATTTCTGTAGCAAAGGCGATAAACGTGCTTGAGTCCGGGGTGAACTGATCATTGTAGCCCCATGGGTAGATCAAGTAATTGCCATAGCTGTGGTAATTCAATGCAATGCCGAATGTGTGTTGTTCGCAGAACCATTTGATCGCCTGAGTTTCAGGTTCTGAAAAGGCGGATGGACCTCTATACGTTTGGCTGCTCGTATTTGGAGAAGAGCCGCTGTTGTCATGCCCCCATTCGTACCCGTAATTCCGATTTAGGTCGACGCCGTATGTTCCGTCGCCATTGTTACGCTTGTTTTTACGCCACAGACCTCCTCCGTTCGGGTCCTCTGTTTGATTTTCGACGTATCCATCAGGGTTGAGCATGGGTACGAAATACATTTCCTTAGCATCCACCAATCCTGTCACCTCGTCGTCACTGCCATAGTTCTCCAAGAGATACCACATGTAAAAGATCAACTGCGTCATGGATTCTGGTTCCCGTGCATGGTGCAATGCCGTATACAAGACTTGCGGCTCGCTCTCGCTGGTAGATGCGTTGTCAGAAATCTTCACCCACTGAACCGGTCTGCCCTCATGGGTAAGAAACGTATCAATGGAGTCACGCACCGTGATCAAGTCTGGATACAGCGTATACATCGAATCGAGTTGTTGAAGAAACTCTTCGTAGGTATAGAAGCCCGCCATGCTACCAGTGGTGAAATTATCTGGTACGGCAACCGTGTCCCCTTGACCCTCAAAACAAGAAGATCGTCCACCTCGCGCACTTTGAACATCGGCTATACGGGACCGATAAAAGGCCTTTACGTCCTCGATCATCACCTCGTATCTGATTCCTGCATCATCCATCCATGCCAATGTTTCTTCATCGATGTCATTGATCATGAATACGCCGGGCTTACGGATGCCGTGATCCATTTCCATTCCGTGTTCTTGCAAGAGTCTTTCCGTAATGGGATCCAACCAAATTTTAATGCGTGAATGGTCCTGCGCAAATGAAAGTGTCGCAGCAATCGAAAAGAAAAAGGCCAAGATGAGTCGCATATGCATGAGTTTCTTTCCTACGAATATACCCGTACAAAAAGGTTTCCTTTCGAACAGACGTTAGAATTGACTGAATCGATTATTTTCGTCTCAAATTTCAAAGGCATGTCACACGATCATCACGAAGAAAAGCCAGAAGGTTTCCTAAATACAGTATTCGACAGCACCATGGGTGGATTCGGCATCGTATTGTCTTCTACACTTTTGATCGTCATCTTCTTGCTGCTTCTTTTAGGTTAATACCCGAAAGCTTACATTTAGCCTGCAAAGCGATGGACCTATCCATCGTGTGAATCGTAGGCGCTATGGTACGCATACCCTCCAACATTCAAGATCTTGTTTCTTACAAGCCAGGCAAGCCGGTTGCACAGATCGTGGAAGAGCTTGGTCTGAAAGAATGGGCCGTTCTCTGGAACAACGAAAACAACCTTGGCCCTTCACCTAAGGCGCTGAGCGAGATTCAAAAGGCTTTATCCCTTTCTCATCTCTATCCTGACCCATCTGCTGAAAAATTGTGTTCACTCATTGCGCAGGACAATGATTGCACATTGGACCATGTAACGGTTGACAACGGATCCGAATCCGTTTTCGATTGTATGCTGCGCGCTCTATTCGAACCCGGCGACGAATTGCTCACTTGCGAAGGAACCTTCGTAGCGGTATATATTTGGGCGAAAGCGAACAATGTCCACTGTGAAAAAATCCCACTCGCTGAAGGGTATCAGTTTGACATCGATCAACTCATTGCATCCGTAGGACCAAAAACCAAGGCCATTTATGTGGCCAATCCAAACAATCCAACGGGAGCGATGATCCGTCGATCTGAGCTCGAACGCCTAGTACAATCTGTGCCTGAAGAGGTAATCGTGATTGTGGACGAAGCTTATTTTGAGTACGCCAAGGCTTTGTCCAACGAATACCCAGATAGCTTTCAAATGCGCCGTCCAAACGTCATCACCCTTCGAACCTTTAGCAAGGCCCATGGCATTGCTGGCATTCGTGTGGGCTATGCCTTAGGACCAAAGCCTTTGATTGAATCGATTCGTAAGGTTCGCATGACCTTTGCACCGTCCCATCTTTCACAAGCTGCGGCAGTGGGTGCAATCCAAGATGCAGAACACGTTCAAAAGACGGTGGTTGTCAACCGTGAGGCTTTGCGTCAATTCTACGCAGCCTTGGAACAAGCAGGGTTAAACTATACGGCTTCCTTCGGCAATTTCGTGATGGTAGATTTAGGTACAGAAGAGGCTGCAAAGCAGTTTGCAGAAACACTCTTACATAAGGGTCTTTTCATACGTCACTTACGCGCCTTTGGATTACCCCACTGCGTTCGGATATCGACAGGGACAGAGGATGAAAACGCCTTACTCGTTCGGTCCCTCGAATCCCTTTAGAAAGAAAGTACCCGCTCTAGTGCTTCTCTCACCTTATCCTCATCTGGAAGGTAGGTAGCTTCCAATATCTCATTCAATGGAATGGCAGGAGTATCAACAGCCCCCACAGTAATGACAGGCGCGTCTAAGTATTCAAAACAGTCGTCTACTACTCGGCCTGCGATGCCTTGCCCAAAGCTACTTCCACGAGGCTCTTCTGTCACCACTACCACCTTTCCATGCCGTTTGGTGGCAGCGAAGATGGCCTCTGCGTCAACGGGCTGAATGGATCGTAGGTCTAAAATCTCGACCCTTCCTGGGAAGGATTTGGCTGCTGCTTCACTCCAATAAACTCCGCGTCCGTAGGTGATGACTACACAGCTCTCACCGCGTTTAACTGCCTCCGGATTGGCTTCTTGCACTACGCGGGCTTTTCCAAATGGCACCACATAATCCTCGCTTGGCTCTGTTGTTTTCGCCCCTTCTGTGCCTTTGATTTTACTCCAATACAGCCCTTTGTGTTCCAATAGCACGCACGGATTCGGATCGTAATACGCAGCCTTGAGCAACCCCTTTAAGTCTGCTCCTGTACTCGGGTAAGCGACTTTGATTCCTCGAATATTCGACAATACGCTCTCTACAGAAGAACTGTGATAGGGGCCTCCGCTTCCGTAGGCTCCAATTGGAACTCGGATCACGCAACTCACTGGCCACTTTCCATTGCTGAGGTAGTAGCTTCTACTCACTTCAGTAAAGAGTTGGTTCAGACCTGGCCAGATGTAATCTGCAAACTGCACTTCTACGATTGGCTTGAGACCTGCCGCGCTCATACCTACTGTAGAGCCAATGATGAATGCTTCTTGGATGGGTGTGTTGAAGACCCGATCCTTTCCAAATTTATCTGCAAGGGTCGCGGCTTCCCGGAATACACCTCCCAAACGATGGCCCACGTCTTGCCCATAAAGCAGCGCTTCTGGATGCTTTTCAAGCAATTCCCGCATGGCGAACAATGCACTATCGACCATGACAGTCTTTTCTTTTCCTTTTGGGTCCCGCTCTCCCCTTTCTTCCGTAATCGGGGTCGGAGCGAAAATGTGATTGGTCAAATCCGAGGGCTTCGGATCCTCTGCTTTCTGTGCCTTTTTGAAGTCTTTTTCCACCCGCTCTGTTGCCTCCATCTGCAATCTTTCGAGGACTTCGCTCTTGATACCCAATCCAAGAAGTTGGTTCTTGAAGTAAGGATGCGGATCACGTTTGCGGTCGTCTTCAAGGTCATCTCGGTACCATTCCATTCGGACACCCGATGTATGGTGACTGAGCAATGGAACCTTCAGGTGTACCAAAAACGGCCTGCGCTCTTTTCGGATGGTTGTGATTGCACGGTTCAAGGCTTCGTAGCAAGCGATGAAATCATGGCCATGCTCTACAGTAATAACCTCGAGCCCTTTGAATCCTTTTGCATAATGCGTTGCATCACCCGCGCGAATTTCATCGGCACTTGCCGAAATATCCCATTCGTTGTCCTGAATGAAATACAGCATCGGCAGCTGCTTCAATACCGCCATTTGAAAGGCTTCAGCTACTTCCCCTTCGGTAATGGAAGCATCACCAAGAGAACAAACCACCACTGGATTTTCCCCTTTAAAATCTTCTGCTAGACCTTGCTTTTCCTTGTATTGAATGCCCATTCCAACACCCGTAGTAGGAATCGCCTGCATTCCAGTTGCCGAGGATTGATGCGGGATTTTGGGCTTGTCGGGATCGTTGAGGGATGGGTGACAATAGTACGTTCGACCTCCAGAGAAAGGATCTTCTCGCTTGGCAAAGAGCTGGAGCATGAGGTCATAGGGGCGCATGCCTATTCCGAGCAGGATAGAGTCATCGCGGTAATAGGGTGCTACAAAATCTTGTGGTTTTAGTTGAAGCGCCAATGCCAATTGGGCTGCTTCGTGTCCTCGGCTTGTGGCGTGGACGTATTTGGAGGTCAATTGAATGTTCTCATTGTACAAGTCACTCATACGCTTGGCAGTACTCATCAATTCCCAAGCCTTCAGTAAAATCTCCTTTTCAACCGGCAGCTTCGCTTTCACCTCTTTCGTTGTCTCACTCATATCTCCAAAATTCGGGGCTGTCAAAGATAGTATAGGGCATAGGAATACGCCCTCCGGGCAATTGACTAGAATTATTTTGTGCCCTGAGGGTACACCAACAAAATCTTTCGCACTTTAGTTAGACTAAATAGAGCCATGCAACACGATTCTGACAATTCTGCCCCGGACCCTGAGCCGAAACCAGAAAGCACCCCAGCCGAATCTACTCCACGTGCGGGTCTTTCCCGTTCTATAAAGGAAATCTTGGTTTTCCTTCGTCAGCGGGTCAGCTTAGACGAGGACAAAGCAGACCCACAAGAAACGATCGATTACATCAAAAAGGGAATCGAATTCCGAGGCACCAATGTCTGGATTCTCGTTTTTGCGATCCTGGTAGCCTCGATCGGACTCAACATGAACTCTGCTGCTGTCATCATCGGAGCCATGTTGATCTCCCCACTCATGGGTCCCATCATGGGCGTAGGTATGGGCGTGGGCATCAACGACTTCGATCTGATCAAGCGATCTGGAAAGAACCTAGGCCTCATGGTCGGCATCTCCGTGCTTACTTCAACCATTTACTTCTTCCTAACCCCTCTGAGTGATGCGCAAAGCGAATTGCTCGCCCGCACCACACCTACCATCTGGGATGTGCTCATTGCCATCTTCGGTGGATTGGCAGGCATTGTAGCAGGTTCTCGCAAGGAAAAAAGCAATGCCATTCCTGGCGTCGCCATCGCTACCGCCCTTATGCCTCCTCTTTGTACCGCTGGCTATGGGATTGCCACCGGAAACCTAAGTTATTTTCTAGGAGCGTTCTACTTGTTCACGATTAATTCAGTTTTCATCAGTCTTTCAACCACCATCATCGTTCGCTTCCTCAGGTATCCGACGCGAGACTTTGTGGACGCTGCGCGTGAAAAAAGGGTGAAACGTTGGATTGCGGGCTTCGTAATCATCGTGATTCTACCCAGTCTATTTATCGCTTACAACCTGGTCAAGGAAAGTGTCTTTCAGCGAGAAGCGGGCGTGTTCATTTCGGAAAACTTCGTGTTTGATCAGGCACAGGTCATCAGCAAAAACGTTGTAGTAGATGGTGACGAAAAAAGGATTGAAATAGCCTTGATCGGGCAGCCTATCTCTTCTGAAACCATAGAACACTTGCAGAATAAATTGAAACAAAACAGCCGACTAACAGATGCCGTTCTGGTGGTGCGGCAGGGTCCCATCAACGATGCCGGCTTAGACATGGAGACAGTGCAGCTGATGAACCAGAGCATGAAGACGGGTATCATAGAAGACTTGTACAAGCGCAACGAGGAAGTACTGCAATCTAAGGATGAGCGGATCAAAGTGCTTGAAAATGAGATTTATAAATTAAAGTCTCATGAATTGCCTATCGATGACATCTCTGCGGAACTAAAGGCGCAACATGACAATGTGCAAGAATTTACGCTCATGCGAAATCCGATTGTGAACATGGATAGCATGCGGATCGACACGGTGACGTTTGCCTATGTGCATTTCAAGAAACGTCCAAAACAAGAAGAGACGGATCGCTTAGAGAGCTGGTTAAAAGCCCGCTGCAAAGCCGAGTCACTCCGTCTTGTTATCCAAGTGGACTGAGTTTTGGCCTATGTCCTATTGCTTACCTTTCAGGCCAACAACTGTTTTACCTGGTAGCTAAACACAACCTATGAGTGCCTATACCTTGGTCATCGCAGCGTCTGTGCTGGTGATTCTCTCTTACTTCTTCAACCTCATTGCGAAGCGGTATAACATCCCTTCGGTATTGCTGTTGATCATCACCGGCATTCTGATAAAACAGGCGATGAACTACGCGGATGTAGGGCGAATCGATTGGTTTCCCTATCTCGAAATCCTCGGAATCGTTGGACTGATCATGATCGTGCTTGAAGCGGCACTGGACCTAAAGTTGGAAAAGAAAAAAATGCCGCTGATAGGTCAGTCAATGTTAATCGCATTGCTGGGGCTCGTCGCCTCATCAATCATTGCCGCATTTATCATCTTGTTGATCTTGCCCGATTTCACTTGGCTGCAAGCCATGATCTACGCCGTGCCGTTGTCCATCCTCAGCAGCGCCATTATCATTCCATCTGTTTCGTTTCTTCCCGAGAAAAAGAAGGAGTTCTGTATTTATGAGAGTACGTTCAGTGACATCTTGGGTATCATGTTCTTTTACTTCCTTATCTCCTTGACAGAACCTGGATCTGGCTCAGGAGCGGTAGGAGATTTCTTCATTAATTTGTTGATTACGATCGTCGTGAGTGCGGTCGCTTCCTACGGATTGGTGTACGTGTTTCAAAACGTACGTTCTCAAGTAAAGACCTTCCTGCTGATCGCCATTTTGATCCTGCTCTACGCGATCGGAAAGCAGCTGCACCTCTCCAGCTTGATCATCATCCTTGTATTCGGCCTGGTAATCAGCAATGCCAATATTTTCTTTCCCGGCTTCCTTAAAAAGCACCTTAACGAAGACAGTGTCAAGACGCTCTTTCACGAATTGCACATCGTCACCGGTGAGACAGCCTTTATCGTACGCACCTTTTTCTTCATCATTTTCGGCATCACCATCATGTTGAGTTCTTTGCTCAGCATAAAGGTCATCCTCGTTTCAGCCCTCATCCTCGCCTCTATTTATGGATTGCGATTCATGATGTTTCAATGGTTCTTGGGAAGAGACATCTACCCTGAAGTGTACGTAGCACCCCGTGGGTTAATTACCGTGCTCCTCTTTTTTGCCATTCCGCAAGAACTCCAAGTCGCTTCCTTTGATACGGGCATTTTGTTATTCGTCATTATCGCAACGGCCTTGGTCATGACATGGGCGATGATTCGTGCCAATGACAAGGACTTGGGAGACGAAGTGCTGGAGATGCTGAACCGTGATGAACCTCAAGAGGGCAGCACGGAAGACCCTTACGCCCCCAAACCAGATTAAACCTTTATCGCAGCTCATCCGTTTCATGGATATAAGATTATTTTTTTGTATGTAGATACATTTATTGTATTTGTATATATTTGATCGAGAAATGGAAACAACACAACAAATGACCAAGACAGCGGAAACGCACCACGATGTGCACGAATTGATCAAGAAGCGATGGAGCGCACGATCATTTTCCGATAATGCTATTTCTTTAGAAACTCTGAACACCTTGATTGAAGCGGCCTCTTGGTCAGCCAGTAGCATGAACGAACAGCCTTGGAAATACATCTACGCGCATCGTGGCACGGAGGCCTTTGACCGCATGGCGGCCTGTCTTATGGAGGGCAACAAGGTTTGGGCAAAGGAGGGTGCTGTATTGCTCCTTTCGCTTGCCAAAAAACACTTCGAACGCAATGGCAACGTAAACCATCATCACATGCACGATACGGGAGCTGCGAATACTACCTTACTGCTCCAAGCTGCTCACCATGACATTTTTGGACACATGATGGGTGGGTTTCACCTACAAGAAACGCTGCAAGAGTTTAACATCAACCCTGAAGAATGGGAATCTGCTTGTTTCATTGTCTTGGGCTATCTTGACGACCCATCTCGGCTAGAAGAACCGTTCAAATCGCGCGAAACTGCAAAACGTATCCGCAAGCCGATTGACGCCATTGCCGTAGAACACAAGCACTAATGGAACCGACGTTTCATCACAGCGAAGAACAAGCACGTGGTCTGTTCGAAATGCGCACAGCAGACGATACGATCGCACGGATGACCTATTCTAGGATGGACCCGAACAACTTCATCATTGACCATACGGCGGTGAACCCGTCCGTAAAGGGCACCGGAGCAGGAAAGAAAATCGTTGCTTACGCCGTAGAATGGGCAAGAGCGCATGATCAAAAAATCCTGCCCCTCTGTCCGTTCGCCAAGGCAATCATCGAAAAGGCCCCCGAAATGCAAGATGTCCTGAGAAAATGAAAAGCGTACTGACCAATACAAAACCACTGCACGCTGACGCTGGGCTTTTGCTTTTGCGTGTTTTTATCGGACTGACAATGCTTTTCAGTCATGGTTGGGGAAAGATGATGCGCATGCTTGACGGAGATTTTGGCTTTGCGGACGTCATGGGCATCGGTGAAGCACCTTCTTTGATGCTTGCTGTATTCGCTGAAGTAGTTTGCTCGTCGTTTCTTGTCCTTGGACTTTTCACACGCTTCTCACTTGTTCCATTGATCATCACCATGCTAGTGGCGGTCTTTTACATTCACGGCGACGACCCTTTTGCAAAGCAAGAGTTCGGACTGTTGTTCTTGATCCCTTATGTAACCCTCTTTCTGACCGGACCTGGAAAATTTTCGTTGGACGCTAAACTCAATCGATCATGAAAAGAAAAGATTTCATCAAGCGCTCGGCAATGGGAGTTGTAGGTGGTTTGGCTGCGGCAAATGCCTTGGCTAGCAACCTGCAAGTCTCTGACTTAGAACATTCCATTTTCCAACCTGAGGCCGACCGGGTTGGATTCAATCATTTACCCAACACATCACCCAAAATCATGGAAAACATGGTATTGCACCGCGCCAATTCGCGCGGCCACGCCAACCACGGTTGGCTCGACTCAAACCACACCTTCAGCTTTGCAAACTACCACAACCCAGAGCGTATGCACTTTGGTGTACTGCGCGTACTCAACGATGATCACGTAGAGGCTGGAATGGGATTTGGCACACATCCTCACAACAACATGGAGATCATTTCAATCCCGTTGGAAGGAGACTTGGAACACAAAGACAGCATGGGAAACAAAGGTGTAATCCGGCAAGGCGACGTGCAAGTCATGAGCGCTGGAACCGGCATTCAGCACAGCGAATTCAACAAGAACAAAGACCGTGCGGTGAAGTTTCTTCAAATCTGGCTATTCCCGAAAAAGAAGAACGTTGAACCTCGCTACGACCAGATGAATTTCAAGGTCGAGGATCGCAAGAACAAACTCCAGCAAGTGCTTTCCCCTCAAGCAGATGATGAAGGCGTTTGGATCCATCAAGACGCTTGGTTCCACCTCGGATCGTTTGACAAGGGTTTCAAGACGTCTTATGACATCAAGAAATCCGGTAACGGTGTGT
Source organism: uncultured Flavobacteriales bacterium (assembly GCA_943788725.1). Taxonomy (GTDB): domain Bacteria; phylum Bacteroidota; class Bacteroidia; order Flavobacteriales_G; family Salibacteraceae; genus SHAN690. The sequence goes on from CALSRJ010000002.1 coordinate 243,397, forward strand.
ATGCATTCGTTTTGAAAGGCGACGTAACCATCAATGGTCAGCAACTGCATCGTCGAGACGGCCTCGGCGTGTGGGATGTTGCCAAACTTGATATTCAGGCCGATGCCAATGCAGAGGTGCTTCTGATGGAAGTTCCTATGCAGCTCTCCTGAGTCGTCTTATTAATATAATTATGTTTGAAGCGCGTCCTCGGATGCGCTTTTTCTTTCTCCTATGGACTTGATGATTTATGGCCTGCAGCGTTCGGGAACGAACTACACGGAAGCGCTCATCCTTGAGAACTTCAAGCACACTTCTTTCTGGAATGAGCACTACCCAAAAAGCCTCCCTACCCACAAGCATTTCCGACTGTACGAGCAGAAGCACCTGGTGCCTAGCCTGTATTATCTCAATGAATTTTACTACCCCACTTTTGAGTCTTTTGATGCGCACACGAGTGAGCTGACAAAGAAGAAGAACCTGAAGTACGTGGTAGTGGTAAAGGATCCGTATGGATGGTATTTGAGCTATTTGCGCTACGCCCATCGAACCACAGAAATCAACTTTTTAAAGAAGGACGCCAACGGACAATTCATTTTGGAGTGGAACCTCTTTTACGGGAAATGGCTGCAATTTCAAGAAGAGGCTCCAGACCGTGTCCACATCATCCGCTACAAAGATCTACTCAAGGATTTAGGTCCTTCATTGGAAGCGATTGAAGCAAAGTTTGGCTTGACACGAAAAGCCAAAGAATGGCACAATCCTAAGGCGGTAGGTATGAGCAAGAAATTCAATTTCAAGCGCAAGAAGTACTACACAGAAGGATCCTATTTGGAAGAATTCGACCCTAAGCACTTCCGCGTTATTTCTGAAATGATCGACCCCGTAGTTTGCGAAAAATTGCAGTTCGAGCACATTAAAAGCGAAACCACCTTCCACGTTCAGAACAATTACCAACCCAAAACATGAGCGCAAACGTCGTGAAGGAGTATACCAACGGTGAGATTACCGTTGTTTGGAAACCCAATACCTGCATCCATTCAGAAAAATGTTGGAGAGGACTGGGAACGGTATTCAATCCGAAAGGCAAACCATGGATCAATGTGGAGGGCGCTTCTACCGATGAGATCATTGCTCAAGTTGAAAATGTCCATCCGGAGCATTGAGCTGGTACCGCAATAGCGAAGGAAAACCCAGTCAAGAAGCAATTTCGGCGAACACACAAGTGGAGGTCACGGACAACGGACCGTTGTTAGTGCATGGCACGATTGAACTGCAACATCCTAACGGAGCCAGAGAACATCGAGAGAAGACTACAGCCTTGTGCCGCTGTGGGATGTCGGGCAGCAAACCTTATTGCGACGGCTCTCACAGAAGAAACAACTGGACTGCCGACTAGCTCGCTGCATTGAAGAACCCCGATCTATTCGCTACTTCACCTTTTCCATCTGCTGCTGCTTATCCATATCGGTTGGCATTTTTAATCCCTCCCTTGTGCGCACAGGGGTGCAGTCCATGGTGTTGGCATTTCTGATGAAGAAAAAGCGCAAGCTGAAAATCAGCGGACGATAGCGACTTGCAAAAAAGCCATAGGTGGACCGTCCATTCTCCCAAGGCCAGCCATTCAGGATCGGCGTTTCAATGGATGGGATCAACAACCAATTGCCACGCATCTTGATGCCAAAACCCAACTTGTAGTGCAATTGTGCGGCTATTTTACCCGGATTCTCATACCCAACTGGAGAGAGCGACGTACCCCCTTGGTTCGCTAAAAATGCATAGCCGGCGTTTGCACCGATCGAGTTTTGAATGAAGTTATACTTGCTGATGCGCCACACGTGATTGAAATTCACGAAAGCCTGGGCGTAATGAAACCCAAACTTACCTTGCGTTTGCTCAAGCGGTGAAAGTTCGGCCTCCGCAGGAATGGAGACGTATTGACCATTTGCGCGTTCATTCCCCCGTAATCCAGTATAAGAGATTCCATAATCCATGTACTTGAAGAAGTACCAGTATTCCAGCATTTGATATCGCCCTACCTCGCCGTAAAGACCAGGCTTCCCTATACCGCGGGCCCTAGCGTCAAACTTGGAAACGTCAGTCTCATCAAAGGTTCGAGATTGATAAATGAAAGGGGTCAACATATACGTCGCACCCGGAGCAAACAGCCATCCGCTTTTTTTGTGCTGCGGCGTTTTTGGCAGCACCTCATTGTAATGCTTCTGAAAAGAAACAGGCTTTTGCTTGCCCTTGTATTGTGCCGTTGCACCACCAACCAGAAGCGAGCATAAGAAGAGGAGAAGTATCGAACGCATACATCAAAACTACGTTCGTTCGAAGCACACGGTTGCGTCACCGATGGATTTTATCAACTTGCACCCCTCTATTTGTACAAAAGAGAAAAATATGGCACCGATGTATTCCTCGCTCAATTATCTTTTTACATTTGTAAGTGATTACTCACTATTGTGACGGAAAAACAAGAAAATATTCTCAAATCAGCGCTAAAGCTTTTCGCTCAAGAAGGATACGCATCCACTTCGACGAGCAGAGTAGCTAAGTCGGCCGGCGTTTCTGAAGGATTGATTTTTCGTCACTTTAAGAACAAGGAAGGCCTGCTGGAGGCGGTTCTGCAAATGAGTATGGAAGCAGCAAAAATGCACATGGCCGACATCGTCATGACCACTGATCCGAAGGAATTGATAGGTAAGATCTTAGAACTCCCTTTCAAGATTAAAGAAGAGGAATACGAGATGTGGCAACTAACGTACGCGCTCAAATGGCAAACCGACAGTTATGATACCAGCAGCCAAGAACCGCTAAAACTCGCCCTTCGGAATGCATTTGAAAAACTGGGTTATCAAAACCCTGCAGCCGAAGCAGAATTGATTTACATGTTCATAGACGGAGCAGCCACTTCGATTCTTCTGCATCCGCCTGAACACAAATCCGAAATATTAAACGCACTCAAAGCCAAATACCAGCTTTAAAAAATTTCACTCCATTAGTGAGTGATTAATTACTTATTATGACCATAACAGACAAAACAAAACCGGTATTAGTCACGGGAGCCACAGGATACGTAGCTGCTTGGATCGTCAAAGGCCTTTTGGAAGAAGGAATCACCGTAAATGCGGCGGTCCGAAATCCCCACGACAAGAAAAAGCTGGCACACCTCAACAAGCTGGCCGAAACGCTACCTGGAAACATCCACTACTTCAAATCGGACCTATTAGAGGAAGGCTCCTACGCAGCGGCGATGGAAGGATGCGCGGTAGTATTCCATACGGCCTCTCCATTCACCTCTCGTTTCAAGGACGCACAAAAAGAACTGATCGACCCAGCTGTGAAAGGAACGGCTAACGTGTTGGAGCAGGCGAACAAAACGTCATCTGTGAAGCGGGTGGTAGTTACCAGCAGTTGCGCTGCCATCTACAACGATGCCATCGACACGGTCAATGCTCCGGGCAAGAAATTAACTGAAGCCATGTGGAACGAGACGGCTTCTTTAACGTATCAACCTTACTCCTATTCCAAGACCCTGGCAGAAAAAAAGGCTTGGGAGATCAGTGAGCAACAGGATCGATGGGACCTGGTCACCATCAATCCAAGCTTTGTGCTCGGACCAGCCTTGAACGCCGCATCAGTCACATCTGAGAGCTATCACATTTTGAAACAATTGGGTAATGGCACCCTCAAAGCCGGAGCGCCAATGCTCGGGATAGGCGTAGTCGATGTGCGAGATGTAGCCGAAGCACACCTACGAGCGGGATTCACCCCTGAAGCCAAGGGGCGTTACATTACCTCAGCCCACAACAGCAACATCCTGGAGCTTGCCAATACCCTGCAGGCCAAGTATGGAGCATACCCGCTTCCCAAGCGTGCACTCCCAAAGTGGTTACTCATGCTTGTGGGACCAATGGTGAACAAAGCCTTTAGCAGAAGATTCATTCGCGACAACGTCAATATTCCGTGGAACGCAGATAATTCTAAGATCATAAAGGCCTTAGGAATGAAATTTAAACCGCTCAAAGAGACAATGGAAGACTCTTTCCAAGTCTTGATAGACCACAAGTTGATTTGACGCTATCGCCCCTTAAGCCCCTACCCAGCAATGGCTATGACCAAACAATTCCGAGGAAAACTTACCAAGGCGCTCGCAGAGCGTTACGCCAATTCCGCTCAATGGAAGCAAGGGAAATTCTACAACGCGGAGGCAACAAGCATGGACATTTCCTTCCAATCTATGCCGAAGTTGCTGTTCGAGCAATTCTTCAAGACCAAGGGGAGAAATCCGCCTGCACCATTGCCTGTGGAAGCATTTGACTCGGCATCCTTTTTAGCCCCGCGCGCAACACCTAAATTCATATGGTACGGTCATTCCGCCGTATTGATGCGCTGGAAGGATAAAACCATCTTCATCGATCCCATGATGGGTCCAAATGCGTCGCCTATTGCGCCTTTCAAAACGAAACGCTTTTCAGAGTCTACCCTAGATTTAATCGACGATCTACCTCCCATCGACCTTGTATTGATGACCCATGATCACTATGACCACTTGGACCTAGAAAGCATCCGAAGATTACGCGCAAAGACCGACAAGTGGTACGTAGCACTGGGCGTTGGAAGGCACCTCGAAGCTTGGGGAATCGATGGTGATCAGATTACGGAGTTTGACTGGTGGGACACTGCAACACTGTACGGCTTGGAATTTCACTTCACCCCATCTCGTCACTTTTCAGGCAGAGGATTGACAGATAGAGCCACATCATTGTGGGGAGGCTGGGTAGTACGGTCTGATGACTATAACCTCTACTGGAGCGGCGACGGCGGTTATGGAGACCACTTCAAGGCCGTCGGTGAAAAATTCGGCCCCTTTGACATTGGGTTTATGGAATGCGGACAGTACAACGAACAATGGCATCAAATCCATATGTACCCAGAAGAAGCTGTTCAAGCTGCTCTAGATGCTAAGGTGCAAGTTGCCGTGCCCGTGCATTGGGGAGGTTTCGCACTTTCTCTGCACACCTGGAAGGATCCTGCGGAGCGCTTCAGCGCAGCCGCACAAAAACGGTCTCTGTCCATCCAAACCCCTTCATTGGGATCCCTGTTTTCAGCCAAAGATCAAACAAGCGATTGGTGGACCTGATGTTATCGGCGAGCAAGCGTACTCTAAACAGGCTCTTCAGACGGATCGATCCGTTTTTGCTAGCTCAAGCGCTAGGATACACGAATTGACCACGCGATAACTATATTGTAACCATCAATCAAAATCTATGATCGTAAAAAAGAACATCAACCTGTGGGGCATCATCTCCTTCAGTTGGTTTCACATGATATGGCTTCCCCTGTGGGCCTTAATAATGGCCACCGTCTATCACTATTTTCATTTCGAATGGATGAAGATTCCATGGTTACCGCTTTCGATCATGGGTACCGCAGTAGCCTTCTACATTGGCTTCAAGAACAACAGCGCCTATGACCGCCTTTGGGAGGCCCGAAAGATTTGGGGCGCCATCGTCAACAGCAGTAGAATGTGGGGCACCATCGTAAAGGGATTTGTGGGCAATCAATTCAACGACGCTCCCCAGTCTGAGGCTGAAATCAGTGCAGTGCACAAGCGATTGATCTATCGACACATAGCCTGGTTATATGTCTTGCGCGACCAACTGCTCATTCCGACCCAATGGGAGCACCTTCGAGACAGCCATACTGGTTGGGTAAAGCGCTTCTTTGATTCCAGAAAAAACCGCTTCGGCATTGGAATGCTGGGAGAAGAGGTCACACGAAAGGAACTTAACTTGCTCCTTGAAAAAAAGGAACTCGAAAAGGTGATCAACTTTCAGAATACCGCCACGCAGCTGATCGACAACCAATCGCAGGAGCTCAAAAAACTCCGTAAAAACCACTTGATCGACGATTTCAGGCACATGGAATTGCAGCAAGTGTTGAATGACTTTTATACGCATCAAGAAGTTTCCGCTGCCGCGTCAATACGCTTCGATGAGTTTTGTCTTCGTTTCCCTTTTCATCATCCTGCTGCCGTTCGGAATGATTCCCGCATTCATGGAATTGAGCCCTGAATGGGGGCACTGGGTATCCGTTCCCTTCGTAGCCTTGGTAGGTTGGGTATACATCATGATGGAGCTGGTTGGCGACTACAGCGAAAATCCATTTGAAGGACTGGGAAATGACATTCCCATGTTGGCGCTTTGCAGAACCATAGAGATCGATCTGAGGGAAATGCTCGGAGAGACAGACCTACCCCCTGCCATTCAACCTGTCAACGATGTGTTACTATAGTCCGCCTTATCTAGGTTTGGTTAGGGACTCTCAGTGAACGAATGGGAAGCGTTATATTGCCCTTGAAATAGCCAAACAACATGTACATCGAAAGAAATTATGGGTTTTGGATGACCTTCAATTGGTCCAAAAAACCCTTCATTCTCGGCTTTATTTATGCCACAGCGATTTCAGCCGCTTCCTATTTTACCGATTTCTACATAGCCTTACCCTGGCAGCCGATGAGTGTGATTGGTATTGCCGTTGCTTTTTACTTGGGCTTCAAGAACAACAGTTCATACGACAGGACTTGGGAGGCCCGGAAAATTTGGGGCAGCATTGTCAACAACAGCAGGTCGCTTGGGGCAGCTGCCTGCTCGCTCCTCCAAGGTGAAAAACAAGACGCTTATCGAAGGGAGCTGGTTTATCGACACATCGCTTGGTTGACCGCGCTGCGACATCAATTGCGTACTCCTCGAACTTGGGAACACAATGGACTCATCTACAACTCCCTATTTGGCCCCGAGTCTACCCTGGACTTAAAAGGAGAACTCGCCGTTGAACTGAAACCATACCTGTCCACTGAGGAGCTTGACGAAGTTTTGACCTATTCCAACTGCGCTACCCAATTGCTCCGGCATCAGTCGCAAAGACTTCAAGCGATAAAAGACGACGATCATATGGACGACTTCCGCCACATGGAATTTCATCAACTCATCGTTAGCTTTTACGCTGATCAAGGCAAGTCTGAACGCATCAAAAATTTCCCTTTTCCAAGGCAATACGCATCCACGGCACTATGGCTATCCATCGTCTTCTGCGTCTTTGTACCTTTTGGATTAGTTGATGTATTCAGGAATCAACAGGGAATGCTCTTTTGGGTATCACCTTTCATCTCAGCGCTTATCATCTGGATCTTCATGCTGATGGAAAAGATTGGCGACTATTCCGAAAACCCTTTTGAAGGCACGTACAACGATGTGCCCATCAGTTCTATCTCGCGGGGCATTGAAATTGACATGAGGGAGATGATCCACGATACCGACATTCCAAGTCCGGTTGAAGCCGTCAATGGTTTTCTTATGTAAGCTGTTTGAAAGATTGACGTGTTCACAAACATTCTGAGGGTGCGGAACGTAAGTTTGGAACTATGAAAAGTGCGTTCCTAGCAACTTTGCTTTGTTGCATCACCCTTGCGTGTATTGCCCAAAAGCGCTACCGATTCATCGGCCTGATGCCCGGGGGCACAATTGACATTATCGCGCCCTACTATCCAATCGCCCGATACGATATCAATGTTGTTCCCTTTGTTTTCGAAACGCCGATCAACACCGTAACAGATTTCAAATTCGCATCCATTGGGATCTATCGTTATGGGGATTCCCCAAGGCTTTCGGCAACAGGTGGTCAGGTGGTTTTTCCACGCTATTTTAAGGCCAAGCAACGCTACAGTGAAAAATCCAAAGGCTGGTACTTAGGCCCCTTTGTCTCTGGTATCCGCGACTTCTACCGCAACTTGTACGCCGTTTCACCTGGCCTAGAGTTTGGAGCCGTCTTTGAAGACAAGCGGCGTTTCGCGCTGAGCTTGAATGTTCAAGCCGGAGGCACCTATCAATTCCGACTTAACCGAAAAAACGCCATTGTTCCGTTCGCAGCCATCAATCTAGGCTTTGGCTTTTGGGTCAAGCAGAAGCTGTATGTGCGAGGTGGCTCAGTATAGCATCCTCCACGGCTTGTGAATCCCATCTTTCTTCGATGTTATCCATTGCCATGACTTCATCCATGATCCTTTGTTGTCGTTGGCCTTCTTTCCAGGCTACCGAATATCGGATCTCACTGAAGGTCGTCATGCTGTACAATGGCAACCATTTTTCTGGATGCCTCTCCGAAAAACGCGCTTCGATCTTCTTTTGAAGTAGAAACTTAGGGTCGGCAACATAGTCGCGCATGACATGATAGTTATGCAACGAAAGATCTTGCAAGCCATCCCCATCAGGCTTGCGTTGTACGCTGTATTCCTCAAAGACTTTTTCCCAGTCTTCATTGTGCTTTTGCATGAGCTCCCACATGACCGTGCAGTCTTCGAACCCAGCATTCATGCCCTGACCATAAAAAGGAACCGTAGCGTGTGCCGCATCACCCATAAGGGCGCATTTTCCGTGATGCCAAGGATAGCATCGTGTAATGGCCAGAGAAGATAAGGGATGATCTTCCCAAGCCTCCGCAATATTGGGCATCATCGCATAGAAATCTGGGAAGGTCGTTTGGAAGAAATCATTCACTGCCTCTTTGCTGGTCAGTTTACTGAAACTGTTTTCCCCATCAAAGGGCATGAAAAGGGTGCACGTAAACGACCCATCCTCATTGGGCAAGGCAATCAACATGAATCGACCGCGAGGCCAAATATGCAATGCATTCTTTTCAAGTTTGTACGAACCATCTTCATTCGCAGGAAGGAGAATTTCGCGATACCCATCTTCGATGTAGTTCTGGCTGTAATTGAACCGGTCAAGCTTTTGCATCGCGTTATAACGCACAGCAGAAAAAGCGCCGTCGCACGCGAAAATCAAATCCGACGTCACGGTTCTCTTCTCACCTGTCTGGGTATGCTCAAAATGACATATGCCTTCTTTGAGATCCGCTCCGGTGCACTTCATGTCATAATACATCGTGGCACCTCCAACTTTTTCGGCAATATCCATCATGCGGGCATTCACACCTCCTCGAGAGACAGAATTGATGGCCTGACCTTCCTTACCGTACGCTTGATACGTCAGTTTCCCCTCAAGGTCATGCATGATCCTTCCAGGCATCGGAATGGCAATCTCCCTAATGAGATGTTCGACACCAGCTCCTTTCAAGGCCTTCCAACCCCGGTCGGAAAGCGCCAGATTGATCGACTTTCCTGCCGATATCTCCGCCTTCCGAATATCCGGGCGGCGTTCGTATATACTGACAGAATAGCCTGCCTTAGAAAGATATACGGCCCACAATGACCCCACCAAACCCGCTCCAATAATCGTTACTTCCTTCATCTTACCTTATGCTTTTAATGACTTCTGGAGGATCTCACCAAATCGGTACACATCCTCGAATGAATTATACAAAGGCACAGGGGCAACCCGAATCACGTTCGGCTCGCGCCAATCAGCAATCACACCTGCCTCGGTAATGCTGTCGAAGAGACGCTTTCCAAATCCATGTGCCACGATGCTCAATTGGCATCCTCGTCTGTGATGTTCTTTAGGGGTGATGATTTCCAAGTCAGCGCCAGTTGCTACCGCAACTTCCTTTACTACAAACTCAAGGTAGTCTGTCAGTCGCCAGCTTTTAGCCCATAAACGACCCATGGTCGCTTCGCGAAAAATTTCCAACGAAGCCAAGTGAATGGCCATATTGAAGACCGGCGCATTGCTCATTTGCCAAGCTTCTGCACTTTGCATCGGCACAAACTCAGGCTCCATCAGAAAGCGCTTCTCTTTGTCATGTCCCCACCATCCCGCTAGGATTGGTAGTTTCTTTTTCAAGTGGTTGGAATGCACAAACAAACCACCTACAGAGCCCGGCCCACTGTTGAGGTACTTGTAGGTACACCAGGCAGCAAAATCAACTTGCCATTCGTGCAACTTCAGCTCAATGTTTCCTATGGCGTGTGCCAGGTCGAAGCCGCAAGTAGCACCTACTTTATGCGCTGCATCCGCAATAGCCCCCATATCAAAAGCCTGCCCCGTATAGTAGTTCACACCACCGATCATGACCATGGCCAAACGATCACCGAGCTCAAAAATCTTTTCGACGATTGCCTCCTCCGTAATGATCTCAGAACCTTTTGCAGGCTCCATTTCAAAGATTACTTCTTTAGGATCCAAACCGTGCAGGGTCGCTTGCGCCTGAAGTGCGTAGGTGTCCGAAGGAAATGCCTTCTTCTCGCAAAGAATCATGTTCCGCGTTGCACTGGGTCTATAAAAGCTCACCATCAAACCGTGCAAATTGGCCGTCAACGAACCCATTGCGACCACCTCTTTGGGCTTCGCTCCTACGATATATGATAAGTGTTCGCTGAAGTATTCATGGTAAGCATACCAAGGCCTCCGGGCTTCAAAATGCCCTTCCACCCCATATTTTGCCCAATCTTCAAGTTCCTGTTTTAGAAACCTCTCAGCAGCCTTGGGTTGAAGCCCCAAGCTGTTCCCTGTAAAATATACAGCTTCCTTCCCATTTATCTTCGGGAAATAAAAACGGTCACGGAAAGACGCGAGCTCATCCCGTCCATCCTGCTTCCGTGCATAATCAAGTGTTCTTTCCACGATCTTAATAATCTAATCTGCAATGTTAATCAAGCCGGAAGGATGGGGTGGCAATTTTGTGTTCTCATCGGCTAAATACTGAAAATGAAAATATCCACAAATGCTTTGATTCACGGCATAAATTGGCCTTTTACCACGCCTCACCTCTGGTCTTGAAACGATCGAAATCTAACCTAACTACAGACCCGTTGTGTTCGAAATCTTTGAAGAAGTTCAGCCTAGTCTTTTCCAAACAAGAAGGCAGCGGATCTTCCACACCCAGTGGACTCGTGTAGCATTTGAACCCACCAATATTAACAGACCCCTGCACCGTTACTTCGCTGGTGACTTGCAGCACTAAACAATCGTACTCCTTGGCTTGTCCGAAGCGCAATCCAGCACCAAGGAATAAGACAACAATCAGGGCGCTGGCTTTTTTCACGGCTGCCATATAATCGGCCCAGACCATGGACGAAAAATGTTCATTAATTGAACGCCTCAAATGAGCTTTTTTCCATGGCCTCACGATGATCAGGATGCGCAATACTGGTCAATAGTCGCGCTCGCTCTTTAAGGTCCTTTCCATACAAATTCACAACGCCATATTCTGTGCACACGTAGTGGATGTGAGCACGGGTAGTAACCACTCCCGCTCCATGTTTCAGCATGAAAACGATTCGGCTCTCACCTCTCTTCGTATTTGAAGGCAATGCAATAATTGGCTTACCCCCAGGGCTGAGTGATGCGGCTCGGATGTAATCCATTTGACCTCCTACCCCAGAGTAAATATTATTTCCAATGGAGTCAGCACAGACTTGCCCTGTTAGGTCAACTTCAATGGCGCTGTTGATCGCTACCACCTTTGGATTCTTTCGAATGATCGCCGTACTGTTTACGTATTGACAATCCAGCAGTACAACACCCGGGTTGTTGTCGACATAATCGTACAGCTTTTTGGTGCCCATGACAAATGTCGCCACCGTCTTTCCAGGATGACGGCGTTTCAAACTATTGTCCACCACCCCATTCTCTAGCAACGGAAGCAGACCGTCTGAGAACATCTCCGTATGCACTCCTAAATGCTTGTGTCCGGTTAAGCTAGCCAGCACCGCATTGGGAATATTTCCAATGCCCATTTGAAGCGTATAACCATTTTCGATCAACCCAGTTACGTGCTGACCGATGGCTCGTTCTACTTCACTGATCGGCTCTGGAGCCACTTCATGCAAAGGTTCGTCATGCTCCACCCCAAAATCGATCTGGTCGATGTGTACAAATCCATCGCCCTGAACGCGCGGCATGTTGTTGTTGATCTGGGCAATCACGATGTCGGCCATCTCAATGGCTGCGGGAGTTGCATCTACAGATGGACCTAAGGTGCAATACCCGTGACGGTCTGGCGGAGAAACGCTTATCAGCGCAACATTCAGTGGAATGTGCTTCTCACGAAACAGTATGGGCATCTCGCTCAAAAACACGGGGATATACGACGCACGTCCTTCTTGAACCGCGGCTCTCACATTAGCGCCCACGAACAGGGCGTGGATATGGAATTTATCTGCTAATTCAGGAGCCGTATAAGGAGCCACCCCTTCGGTATGCAGGTGATATACATTGATACCTTCCAGCTTCTTTCCTCGCTCTGTCATCGCGCTGACCAATGCCGATGGAGCGGCTGCAACGCTGTGTATGTATACGTTGTCGCCGGTCTTTAAACTCAGCATCGCTTCTTCTGCACTAACCCATTTCATTGTTACTCATTTTGTGGCGCAAAGGTGTTGGTGATAAAAGGCACTTCCTATGATAAGGGTTAGTTTTTTCTTTGTGAAAGACGGAAAAACGAATAAATATGCGCTTACGCTGGCTACTCTTCATTGTCATCACTTTTCTCTCGTGTTCACCCGCAAATAACGAACTGAACAACACGGCAATTCAAAAAGAGTCGCTTGCTCTTCATCCGGGCGAAGCACTCTTCAACGCGTATTGCAATTCCTGCCATAATGATGTAGCTATGGAAGATGCAAGACTCGCACCTCCGATGTTAGCAATCAAGCAACGTTATCAAAACGCATACACAGATTCGACGACGTTCACAAAAGCCATCATTGATTTTGTCTCACATCCCACCCAAGAAAAAGCACTGATGTCAAATGCCTTGCAAAAATTTAATCTCATGCTTCCCATGGAGTATCCCGAGCAAGACCTTGTTCAGATTGCAGACTACATCGCCAAACACACCTTCAAGCATCCAAGTGATCGACCGCTTACTGCCCCCATTGATTTGGAATCAATGACTGCCATGGAGAAAGGTCAGTATTTTGCTTCAAGCACAAAAGCTGTTCTAGGCAAGCAACTGATGGGTAAGATCCATGAAGATGGAACATTGGGGGCCCTTGCATTCTGCAATCTTCATGCTGTGCACTATACCGACAGCATGTCCATCAAACATCACGTTGCAATCAAGCGCGTTACGGATCGGGCTAGGAATGCTGAGAACAAAGCGAACCTAGCAGAAGCGGAAATCATTGACACTTGGAAGCAAGTGCTCAGTGCTGGAAAAAAGATCGAACCCTTGCTCGAGTCAAACGCAGATGGGTCTTTCAACTTCTACGCCCCTATTCTCACAAATGCCATGTGCCTCCAATGCCATGGAACGCTAGATGACATTCAACCTGAAGTCAAAAACGCCTTGCAACAGCTTTATCCAGCAGACCATGCGACTGGATATGGCTCTGGCGAATTACGTGGAATCTGGAGCATTCATTGGCCCTGATCAACGTTCATCGCTCACTTCGCACCGCCGTGACGAGTAGAGGAATTCTTCTTTGAATGTTGCATTGAATCGGTGACGCCGTTTTCATAATCTCTGAGGTTTTCTGAATATTGCGTTACCATGACAAACCAAGCACTTCAAATCAGGAAGGGTACCCCAAAAGATGTTCCCGTGCTCCTAGCCTTGATCAAGGATCTCGCAGATTACGAACGAGCCCCTGACGAGGTAATCGTCACGGAAGAGCAATTGATGAAGGATGGATTCGGTGAACACCCCTTCTTTCACCTGATGGTTGCAGAACTCAACGGCGATGTCATTGGCATTGCCTTGTATTACTTTGCGTATTCTACATGGAAAGGGAAATACCTTTACTTGGAAGATTTCATCGTTCGAGAGGAACACCGGGGACAAGGGCATGGAAAGGCCTTGTTTGAGGCGGTGGTTGAAATAGCGAAGGCCGAAAAAGTGAAACGCATGGGATGGCAAGTATTGGATTGGAATGAACCGGCCATTGAGTTTTACAAGCGCTACAACGCAGACTTGTCTGACGAATGGTTGAATGGACGCTTATATTTTGAATGATGGACATGGATGATATGATCGTATTCAAGTTCGGGGGGGCATCTGTGCAAAACGCGGATGCAGTGCGTAACATGGCCAGCATCCTTCACAATGCACCAGCCACGCGTAAGGTCATTGTTGTTTCTGCCATGGACAAAACCACCAACAAACTAGAGGCCGTGGTACAGGCATTCGTCTCAAAGGGAGATTGGAAAACACCCTTGGAAGGAGTCTTCAACTTCCACAGACAAGTCCTGATTGATCTGCTCGATACAGACGAAAACGATGCTGGGCAATCCTTGAAAAAAGTAAAGCATTACGCCTTTACCTTTCTGGAGCAAGACGAAGGTTCGGATATCAACTTCATCTACGATCAGATTGTTGCACTAGGGGAAATCCTATCCACAAAAATCATCTCCAGCTTTCTCGCCAACGAGGGTATCGATGTCATCTGGTCAGATGCCCGCAAGCTGATTCAAACCGACAACACCTACCGTGACGCGCGTGTGGATTGGAAGCATACCACAGGAAAAATCCAAGAATATTGGCAAGAGAACGCACCGCATTCGATGGTAACACAAGGGTTCATTGGAGGTGGAGAGCACCAGAGGATGACAACCCTCGGAAGAGAAGGGTCTGATTTTTCCGCCGCGATCTTTGCCTATGCATTGGACGCTAAATCAGTGACCATTTGGAAGGACGTACCAGGCATGCTCAATGCAGATCCCAAACTCTTTACCAACACTTCGCTATTGCCCAATATTTCTTATCGAGAAGCCATTGAATTGAGCTATTATGGAGCTTCTGTGATTCATCCGAAGACGATCAAGCCGCTTGAAAATAAAAACATTCCGCTCTACGTCAAAAGCTTCCTTGAACCATCAGAGCCCGGCACACTCATCAATGACAACACTTCTGAAGACAGCAAGATTCCTAGCTACATCTTCAAAACAGACCAAGTTTTGTTATCGATTTCAAGTCGTGATTTTTCCTTCATTGTAGAGGAACACATGAGCGAAATCTTCGCCTGCTTCGCAAGCCACAAACTCAAGATTCAGACGATGCAAAACTCTGCAATCAGTCTGTCGGTGAGTGTCTCTGATCAACGGTCACAGATCGAAGCCTTGATAGAAGACCTCCAGAAAGACTATCAAGTACTTTACAACGATGGCCTTGAGTTATTGACCATCCGTCACTACAACGAAAAAATCGTTGCGGAATTGGTCAAGGGAAAAGAGGTGATGCTGCAACAAAAGACGCGTCACACCATGCGTCTGCTCATGCGCGCCTGAAAAGGTCGAGGATCTTTTCGGCCAGCACCCTCGATAGCTTCTCATAAGATTGAACCGTTAATCCAGCAATGTGCGGGGTCAACAGCACCTTAGGGTGTGCCATAAGCGCCTTCGCTTCTTCTGGCAAGGATTCAACTGGAGGCATCTTCAAAGTTTCGGATTCATATTCCAATACATCCAGACAAGCACCTTTCACAATACCTCGGTTCAATGCTTTCACAAGACTCTTCGTATGCACTATGCCGCCGCGAGATGTATTGATCAAGTGAATCGGCTGTTTGAATCGCTCAAGCCATTCCTCGTTCACCAAATGGTGTGTTTCCTCCTTATACGGAAGGTGAAGGCTCACGACATCCGCACGCTCAAAAACGGTCTGCATGGAAACAGCTTCTACTGCTTTATCGTCCAGTACTTCTTTGTACTTGTCGTAGGCGATGATGCTGACTTGAAATCCCGCCAATACACGCGCAAAGGCCGACCCTGTATTACCGAAACCGATGATGGCTACTGTCTTTCCAGCAAGCTCCTCGCCTTCGTTCTGCTTGCGTAGCCACTGCCCGCTACGCACTTCTTGATCTGATGTATGAATGTTGTTAAACAAGCTCAGAAGCGACCCGATAGCATGCTCAGCAACGGCTTGTCGATTGCCTTCAGGGGAACTCAAGACATAGATGCCTTTCTGCTCGGCGCACTTCACATCAATATGCTCCAATCCCGCGCCTACACGACCGATGAATTTTAGCTGGGGGTTCGCCTCGATCATTTCTCGATCAACCGCTACACCGCTCCTCAAAACCAATCCTTCATATGCCGTCAAGTGCTGCATTACCTGATCTCGTCCTCGGTTGTCTTTGTCCAACACATCGCACGTCATTCCCTCAGCGCGCAGCATAGACACCAAGACTTCATGGATCGTGTCGATTACGAGGACCTTCATTCTACAACGGTCTTCACGACGCTCACTGCGACCCGACGGTTCTTCTGATTGGCGACGTCTCGTTCCACTTTAGATGGTAGGCTCAGGATGACACTTTCCGAGAGGATGGGATGATTGTGGGCACTGTTTTCGGTTTGTATACGCAAGGCATCTACACCCCTGTCCACCAAGGCTTGCTTCACCGTTTCCGCTCGTTGCACTCCCAATGCCTGATCTTCATTCAAAGCAGTATGACCTGTAAGCAGAATCACCAGCGTTGGATTGAGTTCCATAATCTTAGCCAAAGAACGGAGGATGACCTCATCGGTCAGGGTATCTGATTGGGTATAACTCCCTGTATTAGAATAACTGCGATTGGCGTCAGCAAATGCCGTGGAATGTTCTTGAAAACTAATGGGTGGCAATTTCCGGCCTTGGGCCAACCCTGGCATCACCAGCAGCGAAAAGATGATTGCAACCAAGAACCGCATACCGCTATATATAAAGAAGGTGGCCAATCATGAAGTATACAAACAGCCCAAATACGTCATTCACGGTAGTTATGAACGGCCCGGTAGCCAATGCAGGATCTATGTCGTACCTATCCAAGAGCAAGGGAACAAACGTCCCGAAGAGCGTGGCAATGATGATTACGCTTAAGAGTGCAATACTCACGGTATAACTCAGATCCAGAGAATCACCAAAGGCAAGGTTATAAACGAAAATCAACGCAGCGCAGACAATTCCGTTCAGCAAGCCGACCATGAACTCCTTTCCTAACTTTGGCAATATTCCAGACATTCCCATAGACTTATTAGCCAGTCCTTGAACAATGATCGCAGAAGACTGCACCCCTGCATTACCTCCCATCGCCGCGATAAGCGGGATGAAAAACGCCATCTCAGGATATAATTGCAAGTCCCCTTCGTAGAGCTCAATGACTCGGGCACCCATGACTCCGCCAATAAGGCCGATAAGCAGCCAAGGCAAGCGAGCCCGCGTCAATCGATACACGGTATCAGAAGAATCTACATCACCAGAGATACCAGAAGCCAATGCATAATCGCGTTCCGCCTCTTCCCTGATCACATCTACAACGTCGTCAATGGTAATCCGACCTTGTAGTCTTCCCAATTCGTCCACAACAGGCAGCGCGACCAGGTCATACTTCTCCATCATGCTGGCAATCTCCTCCTGATCTTCGTCCACGCCTACGGATCGAATCTTCGAGTCGTAGATATCAGCAATACGTGTTTTGAGCGGCGTGAGCAACAGGCGCTTTATCGGCAATCTACCGACCAGACAGCCATCATCATCCACTACATAGACCGTGTAAACATGTTCGATTGCTTCGGCCTGCTTCCGCATTTCCTTGACCGAATTGGAAACCGTCCAATTGATATTGACTTTGATCAACTCCTTCGCCATGAGCGAGCCCGCAGTACCTTCTTCATAATGGAGCAGGTCAACAATATCTTCCGCCTGCTGGCGGTCTTCAAGCAAGGATATGATCTCCTCTTTCTGCTCTTGCGAAAAGAGGTTCAACATATCGGCCGCATCGTCACTGTCGAGGTTATCGATCAGCTGTTCGGCAATCTCTTTCGAGGACAATGAAGCAAGGAATTTATCCCTACGATCCTCTTCCATGTGGGTGAGAACATCGGAGGCTCGATCGGCATCCAAAACTTTATACACCACCGTAGACTCCTCGACGTCCAGTTCACCGAGAACCTCGCCCAAGTCGGCAGGGTGCAAGTCCTGAAGAAGATCGATCAATGCAATCTCGTCATTCCTTACAATGGCCTCTTTGAGGTCCTCAATATATTTTTTGGTCAGCTCGAACTGCATGATCCTGTGATGGCGATCAAAAGTAAGATTATTTGCTCGGGGCCAAGGCCAGGGTCAACGTAACAAAGTCTGAATAGTGCAGCTGTTCAGGTCGCATGGTAAGATACTTCTCGATACTCGAAGGCACGGGATCAGGGATCAGATCTTTGAGGGATTTACGGATCATTTTCCGACGCTGATTGAATCCTCGTTTCACAATGGAGAAGAATTGCTTTTCGTCGCAAGGAAGGTCAATCTTCTCTTTTCGGATCATTCGAAGCACTCCACTTTCCACTTTTGGAGCCGGCTCAAAGCTGCGTGCATCAACTGTAAAAAGGTATTCTACATCATAGAACGCCTGAGTGAGTACACTCAATATACCGTAAACCCGACTTCCTTCTTTGGAAGCAATTCGCTGTGCCACTTCTTTTTGAAACATACCTACCAAACACGTCACTTCTGTCCTACGCTCCAGCATCTTGAAGACAATCTGAGAGGATATATTGTAAGGGAAATTGCCGATGATGGCATGGGGGCCATCGATGTTATATTGTAGGAAGTCTTGCGCGATCACTTGGTCGCGATGCATCGGGAAATGCTCTTTCAAATGGGCAATAGATTCAAGGTCGACGTCAAAGAGTTTCACATTTGGATAGCGCTCGAGTAAATACTTGGAGAGCACGCCATCACCAGGGCCTACCTCAATAAGTTGCTCGTCCTTCAGCGGAGGCAAGGCATCAACAATCGCTTTTGCGACTTCCTCATCTCTGAGAAAATGCTGGCCGAGGTGCTTTTTCGCACGTACTGGTCCAGCCATCAAATAATCTCCAAGAGGGTTCTGAACGCCACAAATCGGTCTTTGTATCGCTCCGCATGTTCACGCTGAAGTTCAGGAGCATGTGTTGCGTAATAGGTCTCCAAGCTCGTCATACTCTCGCACTTATATTGGATAGCATAGGTGACCCCGTCTTCATCATCTACCAGCACCTTCGCCACTTGATGATCAATAAAATGACCCGTAGCCAGCACATCTGGAATGTGTTTTTGCTTCATCCACTCCAACCATTCGTCGTGGGCATCGTTATCGACCTTGACGGTCACGTTGTAAATGATCATGGCGCTAAGGTAGTAAGCTGTGGCTTAATCAATCCAGGATAACGAACTTCAAGCTGATCGGCTCCGAGCCCCTTGCCGTTAGAAAGTACACCCCAGGAGCCAAGCCAGACACTTCTACAATTTCATTACCGCTGCTCTGCAGTGAGCGCACCTCCTGCCCAATGGCATTTCTGACCTTGAGCATTTGGACACCTGCACTGTTAACGCGAATAAAGACAGAGCCAAAGGATGGGTTTGGATACACCTCGAAAAGACCATCGATCACACGAACATCGTTGATCAACACTTCTCTCGCTTCACTGTGAGAGGTCGTTCCATTGTAATCCACCTGTCGGAGTCGATAGAAAGACCTACCCATGAGGGGGGCTTGATCCAAATATTCGTAGTACAACGTGATGGCGGAATTTCCTGCTCCAGCCACCTTTCTGATATCATCCCAATGACTCATGTCGGATGATCTTTCCACCATGAAATGATCGTTGTTGATTTCTGAAGCGGTTGACCAAGTCACATTCACCTCATTTTGTGAAATGGCGTGCGCATCAAAGTCGAGCAATTCGACAGGAAGGATGACCGAATTGGTCCCAACGGAGTAGGCAAGTCCTCCTCCCGTGAAGGAAGAAGCACTGAATTGGGCAAAATTGAATCCATCCTCAGTACCCGTAGCTGTAGGAAACCACTCCGTAGAATTGGCTATTCCTTCATCGGTAAGGTCTGTCGTACCCGGATCAAAGGTTCCGCTGTTCATGGCAAACCATCTAAGTCCCGAGACAAAATTAGTTCCACCTGCATTCGTAGCATTCCACCGCTGAGCTACTGCAAGCATGGTGTCAGCATCAGCCTGGTCGTAGTAGAACCGTATGTTGACATTGCCGTTCAACGTTCCACTGGTTACAGAAATGTTGTAATACCTTCCCATAACAAACGTCGCATCTTCATTGGGTATATCCTCGGCGCTGTAAACCCCTGCCTCCGTTTGAGGGTTTGATGAAGCCGTTAACGAAACCGTTAAAGCAAATGCATTGGTATTGCCACCTGCAGGGGTATGTTCAACAGCAAAAAGTAATTCCGT
The DNA here is from genome assembly GCA_943788725.1 of uncultured Flavobacteriales bacterium. Classification (GTDB taxonomy): domain Bacteria; phylum Bacteroidota; class Bacteroidia; order Flavobacteriales_G; family Salibacteraceae; genus SHAN690. Next base: position 263,501 of record CALSRJ010000002.1, read on the forward strand.
TGGATCCGCAGGATTGTAGTAATACGTCCAATCCGCATCCATCTGACAGAAATTGGTCAAGGAAGAAGTGCCGTTCAATGGCGCCATGACAACACTTCCGTCAGCGCACGGAGCCTCCCTCCAATCTCGCTCTGAAGTACCATCGTCCGTATTCGGGAAATCCAATGCATCCTGAGCATTGTTAGACGGGTTAGTTGTTTCATTGATGGTAGCGACGTTGTCAAAATTGTCGTCCAATCCATCGCCATCAGTGTCGCTATTCGCAGGCGAGGTATTTGCAACTCCATCGCCGTCGGTATCCCATCCTTCGATCAAGTCAGATTCACCGTCGTCGTCAGTATCGGTGTCCATGTAGTCGGGCGTACCGTCGCCATCTGTGTCTACCGGGGTCAAATACGTACCGCCATTATCCGGGTCAAAAACGTTCGAAATACCATCTCCATCCGTATCTGCGGCGCTTGCCTGCAGGGGTGTGCCAGTAGTCGCTTGAAGTTCGATGTTGTCGATGATGCCATCGCCATCCGCGTCGATATCCAATACATCCATGTTACCTGCACCATCGGTATCGGTCAATGGAAGCGGTGTTCCGGTAGTTACCTCTCCACCGCCGCTGCCGCTATCGATATCATCTAGTGCATCCGCAAGGCCATCATTGTCAGCGTCGACCATGGAACTCGCGTCCCCTGCCGTTGGGTAATCTACCTCACCGTCTTGGTTCGCATCCGATCCTCCGACTTCTAAAACATCAACGATGCCATCATTGTCGGAATCCTTATCCAAGTGATTAGGGATGCCGTCGCGATCAAAATCATACACGTCTGCAATTCCATCTCCATTAGCATCGGTGTAGTCTGTCAGGCTTCCATCACCACCATTTCCGGCATCAGATACGTCCAGCCAATTTGGGAATTCATCTCCATCTTCATTGCCGTCTGGATCATAACCAAGCGCCTCATCTACATCCGGCACGCCGTCATTGTCATCATCGAGGTCTAGGTGATCAGATACCCCATCTTCATCGGTGTCTTTGTTATCCCTCCAATCTCTGTCGCCTCCTGGGTTATGAACGTCAGGGTGACTGGAAGGTGTCAAGGAAGAATTCGTTGCGTCCGTGCTGGCCGTATTGTTGTCCCATCCGTCGATCAGTCCATCGACGTCAACATCCGTAGCACCTCCAGATACTCCGGTATTCGCAGGGCTCGTGGCGTCCGGGAGACCATCACCATTCATATCATGCCCTTCCACCTCGTCAGGATAGGTATCATCGTCAGAATCAAGGTCTACATAATCTGCGTCTCCATCAGAATCGGTATCGGTTGGAACCACATACGTTCCGCCGTTGTCGCCATCGTAAGCATTGTCTAATCCATCGCCATCGGTATCCACTCCTGAAGGCGCGGAGAAGCCGCTGGTTGTTTGACCTTCAATATTATCGGTAATGCCATCATTATCAGCGTCTATGTCAAGGGCGTTGTACAAACTGTCGGAATCCGTATTGGCATTTGGATACGTATCGGGTGCTCCATCTCCATTGGCATCAGCACCTGTAACCACCAAGGCGGAGGCTGTATTTTCTGCGGTGCCGTCGTTTCCGACATCTCCGTCTACGTCGTCGGCATAACCATCGCCGTCTGTGTCGGTTCCCGTTCCATTCACCTGGCCATCAGAATTGGCATCTGCACCTCCACTTTCGAGTACATCAGAAATACCGTCTTCGTCGCTGTCTAGGTCAAGTTGCTTTGGAATACCATCTCCGTCAAAATCATCCGAAACAACCGAGTTGGGCTTTCCATCACTATCCGTATCCGAGCCAGTAACTTGCAACGCATTGACTTGGTTCCCTCCATCGCTGTCGTCCGCCAAAACCAACACATTTGACGGGTCTCCATCCACAACATCGTTGAAGCCGTCGTTATCTGCATCGGCATAGCTGTCTGATCTTCCATCTCCATCAGCATCCGTGCCTCCTGCTTCCACAACGTCTGGGATGCCATCGTTGTCAGAATCGAGGTCTCTGTAATCAAAAATGCCATCTCCATCGGCATCGCCGTATGTTAAGCTGTTCGGCAAAGCATCACCATCGGTATCGCTGCCTGTAGTGAAAATGGGAGTATTGGAAATACAGACTTCATACACATTATAGCTAATCGTCGAATCCCCAATCGTAACAGCGTCAAAGTCAATATCATCGTTGCTTCCTGTCAACGGATACACTTGCAGGTATCTGGTAGCCACCTGCGTAGTCATCACCGTACTTTTGAATACCTGGGTATTGTCTTGAGGAGTTACTGAATTCGTAGTGTAAGTCGAGTTGTCTGACGACTCTCGCACAACCATGTCAGCGGTCGGTCCAGAACCATAAGTCGCTTTACGCCTCCATCTCAGTATGTAGGTAGATCCAATCGGATATACACTCCCAAGGTCTAAAACCAGCCGGTCTGTTGCATCGTATACTTGAGCAAATGTGGTGTTAGGAGCACCACTGGCGTTACCACCGTTCACAATTCCCGTTGAAGAACCTCCCAAATATGTGCCATAGGCAATATTGTTGCTAGTAACTATGTCCACACTATCCTCGCAAATGAGGGCATCGATCAGATCGGAAAGTCCATCGCCATCTGAATCGCCAAAATTATCCAGTCGTCCATCGCCATTGACGTCGACACCGCCCGCTTCAACAACATCTGGAATTCCATCATTGTCCGAATCAGAATCTAAGTAGTCTGGAATGGTATCGTTGTCAGAATCATAGGTAGGCAGAATGGAATAAGAATTTAAATCGAGACACCCAGGCTGCACAGAACATGGACTTGACCCTTGAGGACCATCCGTATCGTCATTATCGAAAATATCGTAAAGTCCATCGCCATCGGTATCTAGCGTGACGTCCGCTTGTCCATCGCCATTCGTATCTGATCCACCTGCTTCGATGATGTCCGGAATGCCGTCATTGTCAGAATCGAGGTCTAAGTGGCTTGGAATACCATCACCATCCGGATCAAAATTGGAACAAATCGCGTCGATTCCTAAAATAAAGGATCCGCAATAAGGGAAATCGCTATCGATGAAGTTTGCATATCCATCGTCATCCATGTCGGCCGTAGGATTTGGCAGACCACTCACTGCGCAGCTCCACCCAGAAACGCCATCAAATACATCCAAACAAAAGTCCGAATCCGCCCAATCCAAGGTATCATCACCATCATGATCGTAGGTATAAATCTCCTGGATGTCTGTCAGTCCATCTCCATCGTCGTCAATATCACATACAGGTGCAATCGGGTCGTTATCGATGTTTGCTCGATAGTTCACATTCTCGATGGGGACATACAGACCGAAAGTTCCTCCAACAGCTCCGGAATCCGCGCCATTGTCATAACCGTCTGAGTGCACACCCGGAGCACCTCCATCAGCCCCAAACGTAACCGCAGCAGGCAAAGATGGAAGCGAGTAAAGCAACACACCACCACCACCACCGCCACCTGGACCGTGATAGTTGTTCGTATTCAGATTTTGGCCATCGCCACCATTGGCCGTGACTGTCAGTGAATCCGGAAGAGCCAGTACATTTAATAGGACGCTGCCGCCGCCGCCACCGCCGCCATCAGGCGCACCAACCGGGTTTACAGCCACGGGAGTAGTGCCGTTGGCAAGGATTGAATTTCCATTTCCTACGAGGGTATCAACAAAGAGAATTACTATACCTCCGCCATCGGTTGCATCTGATGGATTACTCGTTGTAACATAACCCGAGCCCCCAGCACCGCCTAAAAACAATTTGTCTTGGGTAAAGTAGGAGGATAGTGAAACGCCTCCCAATCCACCTGCAGGGATGTCAGGACCTCCATCTTGAGAGCCCAATTCATCACACCATCGGTATCCTCCTTGTCCACCGGCACCGTAACTAGATCCAACGCCGCCACCAGAATCACCAGAGATTCCAGACCCACCTCCATTCGCCCTTGGCGCCCGCCCTCGGTTGTAAGAAGTATTGTCCGCAACTATGCCTTCTCCTTTGGTATAACTCTGAGAAGCAGTAGATGCCAGTGTATAAGCCGATGTAGGACTGACCGAACAATTGTCGGGCGTTCCGTTGGTGTTCATCGTATTCCCTTTAAAGCCTTTACCGATCACGTCGATATCAGCATTTAAGACCAACTTTTTCGCAATCAAGGCGACAACTCCTCCCACGCCTGTGGATTCTTGCCATGTCGGTGCTGTCAGCGTTCCGGTAACGGTAACCGTCGCATTGCCATAGTTTGGAATTCGAATAACCTGCACTTGTCCTGTGGCATCGTATTGTTTCACCAACCCGTATACAGGAAAGATCAAATTACCGGTGTTATCTACCGAGTCTACAATGAAAAATTCGTAATTGCCTGCATTCGCTATATCCGAAATCTGCCCCCCGATGAGGTGTTTGCCACACTGATAGAAGCACCTTTCATCTGAATGATGAGGGCTCTGTCTCCCACTTGAAAGGAGGAAGCATCATCTACCGTGATGGTATCTTTACATGTTGGGCTGCAATCTGAGCAATTCGGCTGGCTTACCGAACTAACAGCAGTATTTTGATTGATGGTGCCAGAAATGTTGATTTGTGCGCTCAGTTCGCACGAAACGAACAGCGCAATCAACATCACCGTCATATGGGCATAGTATCTCCTCAAGTCAATCAGTCTTTAGTCTCCAATCCTTAACGCTATTACGTTATCTCGATCTAAAAGGTTGGCGTCTTTGCGGTAAAAATTCTGGGTCGCAAACTTACTATTTACAACGCCACACAGAAGAAAGAACATCAGGTGTTCGAACAAGTCAGGATTCAACTGGGATTTTTGAATTTTACACGGCGGAAGGCATCATTTATAACGAGATAGTGTACTCATTTTGTGACGTGAAAGTTACAGTAACACTAACTTCGCGGTCAATTTTGAAGGCGCACATGGAGTATGATTTCGCGAGTATAGAACCGAAGTGGAGAAAACACTGGCAGGAACAACTAACGTTCAAGGCCCACAATCAGTCTACCAAACCCAAGTATTACGTGCTCGACATGTTTCCTTACCCTTCGGGTTCTGGACTGCACGTAGGCCATCCGCTTGGGTACATAGCCAGTGACATCTACGCTCGCTACAAACGCCACCAAGGGTTCAATGTGTTGCACCCAATGGGCTATGATGCCTTTGGCCTTCCCGCAGAACAATACGCTATTCAAACAGGGCAACACCCTTCCACAACGACGAACGCGAACATCAAGCGCTATAGAGATCAGCTTGATTTGATAGGATTTTCCTTCGATTGGACACGCGAGGTGAACACCTCCAATCCAGCATTTTACAAATGGACGCAATGGATTTTTGTTCAATTGTTCCACTCGTGGTACAACAAAGCTTCCGATAAGGCGGAATCGATTGAGACGCTCATCGCCTACTTTGAGAAGAACGGAACCCTGGGTCTCCAAGCGGCCGCCGATTCCTATGAAGCTTTTTCGGCTGATGATTGGAATAAGTTCTCACTTCACGAGCAACGGGAAATGCTGTTGAAATTTCGCCTTGCCTATCGAGCGGAGACCGTTGTGAATTGGTGCCCAGCGCTAGGTACAGTGCTCGCCAATGATGAAGTAGTGAACGGTGTCAGCGAACGAGGCGGACATCCGGTAGAACAACGCAAAATGAAGCAGTGGTCCCTGCGCATTACCGCTTACGCCCAGCGCCTACTCGATGGGTTGAACACGGTAGATTGGACCGATTCCCTCAAGGAAATACAGCGCAATTGGATCGGCAGAAGTGAGGGTGCCCAGATTGCATTTAACGTTCAAGGCAAAAATGCCTCAGTGGAAGTGTTCACGACCAGACCTGACACCATCTTCGGCGCAACATTCATGGTGTTAGCGCCAGAACATGAACTGGTTCAACATATTACCACAGAAGCTCAGGCTGAAGAAATAAACAGCTACTTGGCCTATGCCAAAGCGAGGTCTGAGCGTGATCGGATGTCAGAAACCAAGAAAATTACGGGAGCCTTTACGGGTGCATACGCCATTAATCCGATTACCAAAACGGAAGTTCCCATTTGGATCGCAGATTACGTGTTGGCGGGATATGGCACCGGTGCGGTGATGGCTGTTCCAGCTGGTGATCAGCGTGATTGGGATTTCGCTACCCATTTTGATCTGCCGATTACCCCGGTTATTGAAGGTCAAAGCGTAGCAGAAGGTGCAGATGAGCGAAAAGACGGCACCATGATCAATTCAGATTTCCTCAATGGCCTAACGGTCAAAGAAGCCATCGCACAAATTCTCACTCGCGTAGAAGAACTTGGAATCGGGACCAAAAAGATCAATTACAAATTACGCGACGCGGTTTTCAGTCGCCAGCGCTATTGGGGCGAGCCTTTCCCTATCTACTTCAAAGACGACATCCCGTTTACGATGGACGAGGACAAACTTCCAATCGTACTTCCAGAAGTAGATGAATTCAAACCGACAGAAGATGGCGACCCACCGCTTGGTAGGGCCACGCATTGGAATTGGGATCGGGAAAATGGAAAGGTGGTAGAGAACGGTAAAGGCTATCCGATTGAATTGAGCACGATGCCCGGCTGGGCAGGATCGAGTTGGTACTTCCTACGCTATATGATGGAGGGAAATCCTGAAGAACGTGCGCAGCAATTCGTCAGTAAAGAAGCCGTAGATTATTGGAAGCAAGTAGACCTCTACATGGGAGGTGCCGAGCACGCTACCGGTCACTTGCTGTATTTCCGCTTTTGGACAAAATTTTTATTCGATCGCGGCTTTCTTCCGTTTGATGAACCGGCTAAAAAACTCATCAATCAAGGCATGATCCAAGCCGAGGATGGACAAAAGATGAGCAAGAGACACGGCAACGTGGTGAATCCAGACGACGTGGTAGCTGAGCACGGCGCCGATGCCCTTCGCCTGCATGAAATGTTTCTCGGCCCCATTGAAATGCATAAGCCTTGGAATACGAAAGGGATCGAAGGAGTTTCCAAGTTCCTACGAAAATTATGGCGCTTGTATCACGAAGGGGACGAGGTGGCTGTTTCTGAGGATGGCCCAAATAAAGCAGAACTAAAAACGCTGCACAAAACCATCCAAAAGATCAGCGAAGACCTCGAACGCTTCTCTTTCAATACGCCAGTGAGTGCGCTTATGGTAGCCGTAAATGAATTGACAGAATTAAAGTGCAACAAGCGTTCAATATTGGAACCTCTAACCGTGTTGTTGAGCTGTCACGCACCTCATATCGCCGAGGAGCTTTGGTCACGCCTAGGAAACGACACCTCCATCTCAGAAGTGGATTGGCCCGTTGCGGATGAAAAGCACTTGAAGGACGACAATGTAAACTACCCGATCTCTTTTAACGGCAAGACCCGCTTTCAGCTTGAGCTGCCTGCAGACATGGGTAAAGATCAAGTCGAGAAGGAAGTGCTTTCCCACGCAATGGCCGAGAAATGGCTGGAAGGAAAACCCCCAAAGAAGGTCATCGTAGTGCCCGGCAGGATTGTCAACGTAGTGGTATAACGTATGAAAAATTACGGGCGATTTGCGATAGAGATATTGGTAACGGCATTACTCATGTCGGCCAGCGGACAGTTCCAAATCGAACTAATAGGCATTGCATTGCCCATCACGTTGCAAAGCATGTTCGCCATTTTGCTTCCTCTGATCTTTCGAACGACCAGTGCAAGCCTTGGTATCCTTCTGTATCTCTTATTGGCCCTTGTTGGACTTCCCGTTTTAGCCGGCGGCGCGAGTGGAGTTGAACCATTTCTCGGAAACAGCGGAGGTTACTTAATTGGCTTCGTTGTGCTCGGGGCAGCATCGCATTTTTGGAAGGATTGGATGAAGACACCGAGGTTCGTCTATGTATTTGCAGTCTTCTTTTTTCAGCATGTCTTACTCACAATTCTCGGACTTTCTTGGATAGCTCTGCTCGACACCAGCACCATTGCTTGGTCAACGCACATCGGTCCGTTCATTCCTGGTTTAGTGGTGAAAGGGTGCATCGGAACAGCGTTGGCCGAAGCCTACTTCAGAGCGCTCAAAATGAAGTAAACTGCTATTCCTGATTATACTTGGCATGCGCTTTGTCTTTGCTTCGAAAACCAAGGATCATGAAGAACAGCATCCTACTTACCGGAGCTCTGATAGCAACACAAGGTCTGACTCCTTTGACTGAACCTTCCATCGAGGCATTTCCAACCTCCCATGAAACTGTTCAACTGCCCACCGTTAACCACAGCGCTTTTCAACGTGGCGAACGCCTAGCGTATGACGTAAGCTACGGCTGGTTAGACGCCGGTGAAGCCATCATCGAAATCAAGGACGAAGTGAAAAAAATCGGCGAACGCGATGTAATGCACGTTGTGGGAACCGGAAATTCAAAGGGTACCTTCAATTGGTTCTTCAAAGTGCGCGACCGCTATGAAACCTACTTAGATGAAGAAGGCGTATTCCCTTGGGCTTTCGTTCGCGATATACACGAAGGCGGCTTTGAAATGCAGCAGTACTACACCTTCGATCAATACAACCAGAAAGTAAAGACAGATAAAGGGAAGGAATTTGACGTGCCGTTGGGTGTACAGGACATGATTTCATCCTTCTACCGAGCGCGAGCGTTGAACTTAGACGGTGTAAAGCCAGGTCAGACGTTTGAAATTCAAAGCTTCATGGACAATGAAATCTGGCCACTTAAGATCAAGTTCTTGAAGAAGGAAACCATTACCATTGATCAAGGAACCTTCGATTGCATGGTGTTTGTGCCCGTAGTTCAGGAAGGACGTATTTTTAAAGAAGAGGAAGACATGATGGTCTGGGTAACGGATGATAAAAATCGAATTCCGGTATTGGCCAAGGCCAGTATTTTGGTAGGATCTATAAAAATGGAACTGCGCTCATTCGAAGGACTGGCCAATCCTGTTGCCATGCTCTGAGACCTTCACCGGGCAGTGTTAGAAACTGTGACCCGCCCAACTTATAAGCATGCCAATTGATGGTACATTCGGGTCATCAATTAGTTGCAAAACGTGAGCGATAGCATCCAAGACAAGATCCAAAAGCTACATGAAAAGTATGAGTCCATGGGGCAGGACATCAATGCCTACCTCGATGGACTTTTACTTTCGAACTATCTGACCTATTGGGATTACGTACACCTGGACACACTCTTGACGCTTCAGCAGCCTAAGACTGACTTCCCTGATGAGGAGATTTTCATCATGTACCACCAAATCACTGAACTCTACTTCAAGCTCAGCCTGAATGAATTCGAACAGATCAGTCGCAATGGAAGGATAATTGGCGATAATGGTCATAATCAAGGTTGGAATGATCGCTTGCAACCTGCCTTCTTCAAAGAACGACTGAGAAGGATCAACAGCTACTTCGAGGCCTTGACAAAGAGCTTTGAAATCATGGTGCAGGGCATGGAAAAAGATCAATTCTTGAAATTCAGAATGGCCCTCCTGCCCGCCAGCGGATTTCAGAGTGCTCAATACCGGATGATTGAAATAGCATCGACAGACATGGCTCGTTTGGTGCAGAAGGACTTGCGAAAATCAAAAGGCGAAGAAGACACAAGGACCATTGAAGAGATGTTTGAAAACATCTACTGGAAACAAGGCGCCACCGAAGCGGCAAGTGGCAAAAAGACGCTGACCCTGAAGCAATTTGAGGAGAAATACAGCGAAAAGTTCATGCACATGGCTAGGGAATACGCTCCAAAGAACATGTGGCAGAAATTCCTTGGATTATCTGAGGAAGATCAGAAAGACCCTGAGTTGGTACGACAACTGAGGCAGTTGGATGTCAATGTGAACATCAATTGGCCATTGCAGCACTACAAAAGTGCTGTGCGATACCTCGCTTCAAAAGAGGGAGATGCTCCCGCTACTGGCGGAACGAACTGGCAAAAGTACCTCCCCCCTCGACTTCAACTGCGCGTGTTTTATCCTAGCCTTTGGAGTGATGATGAATTGAAGAACTGGGGACGGGGATGGGTGGAAGAAGTACTGGCGGACCACATTAAAGTAAAGGGATAAGTGAGAAAAGAGAGCTGGTATTTCATTGTGCCCTTGGCGATAGTTGGTGTGATTGCGATCAGCACGATGCGCTCTAAGCGGCAATACAATGCCGAGATGGAGACGATTGAAACTGCAGACTCATTGATTACCGAAGAATGCAACGAAGAATTTGGAATTGACCTCGACGGGTTTCACGTAGAAAAGGGAAAAATTCGCCCTAACCAGTTCCTCGCTGACATCCTTCTCCCCTATGGCATTGATTACGCTCGCATCACACGCCTTGCCGAAAAATCCAAACATGTGTATGATATCCGTAAGCTCAATGCGGGTAAAAACTATACCCTTATCTGTTCTTCTGACAGCGAGCTACACGCAGAGTTCTTTATCTACGAATCATCGGCGATCGACTATGTGGTATTTGACCTGCGAGACACCATAGACATTTACACAGGATCCAGACCGATCATTTTAGAAGAACGAGAAGCCTCGGGTACCATCACGAGTTCATTGTATCAGACATTGATTGATCAGGATCTAAGTCCAGCCTTGGCAATGGAAATGTCGGATATCTATGCCTGGTCCATTGACTTCTACCGCATTCAAAAAGGAGACCGCTTCAGAGCGATCTACACCGTAAAAATGGTCAACGGTGAAGCCGTAGGGGTAGACGAAATCCAGGCGGCGATTTTCGACCACATGGATGCGCCCTATTATGCATTTCTCTTTGCACAAGGGAGCAAGGTCGATTACTTTGATGAGGATGGCAACAGTCTCCGAAAGGCCTTTTTGCAAGCCCCTTTGAAATTCAGTCGAATGACTTCTGGATATACGATGCGCCGCTTTCACCCGGTTCAAAAGCGTTGGAAGGCACACCTTGGAACGGATTACGCCGCACCTACTGGGACACCTATCATGGCGGTAGGCGATGGCATAGTTACCGAGGCTAGGTATTCAAAATTCAATGGGAACTATGTCAAGATCAAGCACAACAGCACCTACACCACGCAATACTTGCACATGAGTAAAATTGGAAGTGGCGTGAAGGCAGGTGTTCGTGTGCGGCAAGGCCAAACCATCGGTTATGTAGGAAGCACAGGATTGGCCACCGGACCTCACGTTTGTTTCCGATTTTGGAAATACGGGAAGCAGGTAGATCATCGGCAAGAAAAGATTCCTCCTAGCGAGCCGATCAAGGATGCCTACAAGGAAGCCTTCAAGGATCACCTAGAACGCTGGCAAAAGCGCCTAGAAGAAGTAGGAAAACAAGAAGTAAAGACGGACGTCGCGGAAGTGGCTCCTATCAAATAGAGTTCATCCCTAAGAGTACGATCGGATTCTCAACGTACTTCTTAAAGGTCTGAAGGAACCGAGCTCCTAAGACTCCATCAACCACCCTGTGATCGCAACTCATGGTAACCTTCATACGGTTGCCCACGACGATCTGACCGTTCTTCACAACAGGCTCTTCCCTGATGGATCCGATGGCCATGATGCAGCTATCTGGCGGGTTGATGATGGCAGTAAACTCTTCGATGCCGAACATTCCCAAATTTGATATGGTGAAGGTATTCCCCTCCCAATCTTCTGGCTGAAGCTTTTTAGTCTTGGCTCGTTTTGCATAGTCGCGTACTTCCTCAGAAATCTGCGTCAAAGGCTTACCATCTGCATGGCGAACCACAGGAACCAACAAGCCTTCATCCACGGCTACCGCAACACCAATGTGCACATGCTCATTGTATCGAATGAAGTCTCCGTGCCATCCGGCGTTAACATCTGGATGATCTTTCAAAGCAACGGCCACCGCCTTGATGACCAAATCATTAAAGGATATCTTATCCGGCGCTATGGCCTCGTTGATGGCAAGCCTAGCTTCTACTGCCCGATCCATGTCCAAATCGATCGTGAGGTAGAAATGTGGTGCTGAGAACTTGCTTTCGCTCAAGCGACGTGCGATGGTCTTTCTCATTTGAGAGACCTCAACATCACGGCTGCGTTCAATCTGAGGAATAGAATGCTTTCCAGCATTCTCTACGTCGCGTTTTACGATGCGTCCGTTTTCTCCTGACCCGCGAATACCTCGCAAGCTCACGCCACTCTCTTCGGCAAGTCTTCGAGCAAGTGGAGAGATTTTCATACGGTCATCAGCCGAATCGCTCTTCGAAGGAGCTTTTTCTACAGGCCGTGCCTGGGCTTTTTTCTCAGGCGCACTTGCAGCAGTCTTCACCGGAGCTGGCGCAGCTTTTGGCGTCTCTTTCTTTGGTTCTTCTTTCTTGTCTCCTGGGGTTGGAGTAGCGCTCTTTGCTTCTTTGAGCAAGGCCTGAATGTCTTCCCCTTTCTCACCGATAATAGCAATCACCCCATCCACGATGGTAGATTTTCCGGCGTCTACTTCAATGTGTAACAATGTTCCTGCGTGGAAAGACTCAAACTCCATCGTCGCTTTGTCGGACTCGATTTCCGCGAGCACGTCTCCACCATTCACTTGTTCTCCTACTTTCTTTTGCCAAGATGCGATGACACCTTCTTCCATGGTGTCACTCAGCTTGGGCATTCTGATTACTTCAGCCATTTTTCAAAATCTTATTAATCCATGATATATGGATAGTCCGCTTGGTCGTATATATCGGTGTAGAGCTCCTCTTCGGCTGGAAGTGGCGACTCTTCTGCAAAGGTCACTGACGCCTCCACTTTGGCTTTGACTTCGCCTTCGATCTTCTTCACGTCGGCCTCAGTGAGCCAGCCTTGTTCCATGATCTTGCTGAGCACTTGCGCCAAAGGATCTCGTTCTTTGTATGCGTTCACTTCATCTTTCGTCCGGTACTTCTGAGGATCACTCATCGAGTGACCTTTGTATCGATACGTATTGATATCGAGCAAATACGGCCCTTTGCCTTCTCTTGCATGATCCGCAGCTTTCTTAATTGCGTTGTGCACCGCCTCCACGCTCATTCCATCGACAGACTCACTTGGCAAGTCATAACTCAATCCAAGTTTCGAAAGATCTGTCACATTGGTAGTTCGCTCTACGGAAGTACCCATCGCATACCCGTTGTTCTCAACGATGAATACAACAGGAAGTTTCCAGATCATGGCCATGTTAAAAGTCTCGTGTAATGCACCTTGACGCACAGCGCCGTCTCCCATGAAGGTTAGACACACATTACCCGTCTCATTGTACTTTTCTGCAAATGCGATGCCTGCTCCCATTGGAATCTGAGCCCCCACGATACCGTGTCCACCCATCATGTTCAGCTCCTTATCAAACATGTGCATGGAGCCTCCTTTGCCTTTAGAGCAACCAGTACTCTTACCATAGAGCTCAGCCATCACGTATTTTGGGTCCATTCCCAATGCGATTGGATGCGCATGATCACGGTAAGCCGTGATGATCTTATCCCCTTTTATCATCGCTGAGGCGAATCCAGCAGCCACTGCTTCTTGGCCGATATACAGGTGACAAAATCCTCCAAATTTTTGCTGGAGATACAGATTTCCACAGGTCTCTTCGAACCTTCTCATCATCAGCATATCCTTATACCACTTGAGGTATTGCGCTTTGCTGAATTCCAGTTTTTCCGATGCTTTTTTCTTCGCCATTGTCATTCTTTCAAGGAGGGCAAAAATATAACTTGAACACAATGAAACAGCATTCAAGCCGAATTGCTTAATTCTTGAGCTGAGGGAGGTAGAAATGGAAGGGCAATAGGTCCTTTCCGGAGGGAACAATCAACACCTTTCCAGAAGGCGAATGCAAGAGAAGTTCTATTGCCGACCCTTGCACCTTTTCAAGCTCACAGATAACCTGTCGACAAATGCCGCAAGGCGCTAAAACTCCGGTCATCTCGAAGGATTTTGGATCGGCACTCAATGCCATACGAACCAAACGTTCGCCAGGATGCTGATCCCCAGCATAATTCATAACGTTGCGTTCCGCACACGTTCCAGCGGGAAAGGAAGCGTTCTCCTTGTTGCTCGCAGAAACTACAGATCCATTTTCAAGTTGCACTGCCGCACCAACGTGGAAGTTGGAATAAGGGGCATAGGCTTGGTGACATGCCTCTATCGAAGCTTCTACAAGGGCTATTTGCTCAACGGACAAGTCACCTAGTGAATCGAGCTCCTCAAACGTCAGCGTTATCTGTCGTTTCATGTCTTGATTAAGCTTCTTTCTCGAGCAAAACGACAGCATAGGCTTCGATGCCTTGCTTTGAGCCAACAAACCCCAACTTTTCTGAGGTAGTTGCTTTCACTCCAACATCGTCGGTTTGAATATTACAAAGTCCTGCAATGGTCAACTGCATTTCTCCGATGTATGGCGCAATCTTAGGAACTTCTGATACGAGCGTTGCGTCAATGTTACCGACCGTATACCCCTTCGCATGCGCCAACTTCATAACTTCAGATAGCAGGTTTCGGCTGTCCGCATCTTTAAAGTCGACACTGGTATTGGGGAAATGGTATCCAATATCACGCAGACCAGCTGCTCCGAGAATGGCATCACAGATAGCGTGCAAAACCACATCGGCATCAGAATGCCCATCCGGACCGAGTTCTGATTCCATGTCTACACCACCCAACCGACATGGTCTGCCTGCTTTGAGCTGGTGTACGTCGTAACCAAATCCGACCTTTATTCTCATTGTTGAGGTTCGTCCTTGTTCACTGCCTCTGCAAAATCAAAGGACAAGGTGAAGCGCAAGGTGTTTGCGAGTGGCGATTGGGCACCTTGGTTGGTGCGCACATTATAGGTGGAAATCAAGTAACTGAAATCCAATCCAAAAACATTGAGGCGAAGTCCAGCACCTAGCGTCACAAATCTTCTGTTTCCTTTTGAATAGTGCTCGGTGAAATAGCCCATTCTAAAGGCAAACTGTTCTGCATACCAATACTCAAGCCCGAGGCCAGCAGAGAACTCATTGAGTTCCTCTCTAAAAACGCCACCTCCGTAAGGCACCCATACACCTTGGTCATTGTATGCACCGTATCCAGGAGCATCGTAGAAAGAAGTGAATACAGCAGAAGGAACGGGACGGTCGGGGTCCATTCCAGAAGAAACCACCAGTCCGCTTTCGTCCTCTAAGAACCCTCCGCCTTCGTCATCTGGCAGACGCGCATAACGCGGAGGAGAAGGCACTAGATATTTGTTTAAATCAACTGAAAAGCTCAATTTATTCGATTCATCGAGCTCCCAAGTCACCCTTGGACCTAACCGCAAGTTCATCGGAAGGAAGTCTCTTCTGGTTGCATCGGTATAAGAAATCTTAGCCCCCAGGTTGCTGATGGCCACGCCCCAAGCTACCGTTGCGTCCTTTTGAAACATTTCAATGTCTTTGTTCTCGTAATAAACACCTAGGTCCACGGCAGCAGAACGCCCTGGGCGGGAGCTCGCGCCTCCTACGGTTTGTCCACCAGTTAGGTTGGAACTGAGAAACTTAGCACTGAGCCCACCAGAAAGGCGGTCAGCGAGGATCCGAGAATAACCCGCAGAAATGGAAAACTCATTGGGCGTAAATTGAATGGTACTGTTACCGAATTGATCCGTGAATTGAATACTTCCCAAAGAAAAGTAGCGCATTGAAACAGCAGCGGTACTCATTCGATCGATACGGTAGTATCCGGTCAGGTAGGACATCGAAATATCCGGCACTAAAGCTCTAAGCCAAGGAGTGTAGGAGATCGAAGCACCCGATTTATCCTTAATGAAGGCGTATTTAGCCACATTCCAGTGCATGCTAGCTGCATCAGCACTCGTAGCAACACCCACATCGCCCATGCCACCCCCGCGCGTTTCTGGGTTGATGATTAAGAAGGGCACCGCCGTCGTGATTGTATTCAATTGCAACGTACCACCATCCACCTGACTAAGGTTCAGCTGACCCATGGCGTTGGTATAGACACCAACGATCCCGAATAATGCTGCCAGAACTCTAATTCTCATATGCTTCCTTTCTTACAGGTAGATTTGATGCGATAGGCCTTCAAAAATAAGACGGCAAATATAGCCATTAGGACAGGTACTATCTCAGTAAAACAAGACGTTCAAATTTTTCAACGGATTCTCCAGTAGGAGTTTTCACTGCCACTTTATATAAATAGACCCCCTTCGCAAGCTGATCATCAAACTCATCCCTACCGTTCCAATCAATCGGCCCAACACGAAATCCATCGGAAAAATAATCGCCTCCCAAGGACTTAACCAACTTACCAGCTACGGTGAACACATCAATAGAAACATCTAACTGCTGTCCTGGTTTATTGTGCTCGAAGAAAAATTGCGTGTTTGTGGTAAATGGATTCGGATAATTCAGCACATGATTCAACGCTAATTCCTCGGAACTTGCAACAACAAACTCGGTGTAGGCTTCCCCCGGATTGTTATTGACATCCCACACTTGCAACTTCAAGGAATGCCGACCCTCCTCTAAATCAGCAAATGGAAAGCGAATGGTTCCTTCGGTATACGAATCAATTTTTGCCTCGTAGTAATCGTTTAGAATGATCGTGTTTGAAGTGACGTTGTCCAACACAGCGGTGATATCATGGCCAATACCATTGCCGACCATATTGATTCCATTGTCATCAGTAACTTCTGCATAAAGATCAGGGTGTTCATCAGTGAGTCCACCGAAAACAAACTTGGTGTCGTTCATATATAAGTCTACCACCGGGCCTTCTTCATCTTGGATCGGATTCTTAGACAAACCACCAATGATGAAGTCCCTGAAGTCTCCGTGCGCGTCAATGCTTCCTCCTTCCGCATAAATATTCACCCTTCCGATGCCGTACTTCCGGTTGATGTCTTTTGGCACCACGAATTCGAAGGAAAACTCACCATTCTTTACACTGGCCTTGCCTTTGAAGATCACATTCTTCCATTCTTTATAATCGAACGGTCCTAAGCCATCGTTGGACAGGGTCTGGAGTTCTGATTCTTTGTCGAACACACTGGGGTAAACAATACCACTAAATCCCTCTACCTTGATTCCGTTGGAATCTGCTATGAAGCCACTGATGCGCACCTTTTCTAATGCCCTAATGGTATCAGGAATCTCAGTGATTACCGCATCAAAAACAGGCTGTACGAGTCGCATCGCAGGATCGCCGAGCAGGGCAAAACTGCGGCTGTTGAATTGCGAGAATTCACCCACATCAAGCGTCTGAATCTTCGTTTGCAACACCAAATCCCCCAGTCTGGGAATAAGTACGTCGTCAGCATTGAAAGCCTGCTCCGTAAATTTTTTGGTGAGGGTGAGGTTTGGGCCGGCATACACCGCACGCGTTGTAGAGAGCAAAGCGACGCCGCCGCCATTTGGATTGAGGAGAGCATATTCACCGCCAGAAGTTCGACGGGGATCATCGAAGCGAGAGAATTCACAAGTAGCCGTAATGAAGAGCGGCATGCGAGGCAAGTTCTCCCATTTATTGATGGTTGGCACTTCTAGAATTCGCTCGTGAGCCCAGCCCAACTCTCCTCCATGACCGATGTAATACATCATAAGCGCCCCCTTGCTGATTTGATCGCTGATCGCATCCGCCCCTTCCGGATAGCGTTCACCTCCAGATCCAGATTGCTGCTTATAGGAATCTAGATACAATTTTCGGGTAATAATCTCCAACGTACTCGTATCGATTCTCAATCCAATTTTCCCGTTGTTTTCAAAATCTCGCATGAATACCAAGCCCGGCTCAGCATCATCAGCAACAAATGCAACTACATTTCTCCACTCCCCAAAGGAGGCCGAGCTATTCGCGTAGGCGAGGATCTTTTTCACCACATCATCGGCTTCTTTCTTTGACCGCACTGGGAGTCGCCCTACACCGATATCCAAATAATCTGCCGCCGCTTCTCCTTCGTCATCATCCAAGAGTCCAAAAAAGTCATCGCTTGCAATCGACCCCGTTGGAGAAAGACTGGTATACATCTGATACGTAGGGACGAAGTTTGAGTTTCCTGAAACTCTGTTCTTATAATCATAGGAAGCATCACCATATAGGAGCACATATTTTATAGGTCTTCCACCACTCTCAAACCCTTCAAAATAGAGCATTCGGATGAACTCTTTGATGGCCGTTATGTCCTGTGCTCCGCCAGAAAATTCATTGTAAGCCTGATCTGGAGTGACCACCAGGGTGTTGAACCCATCAACCGTCTCGTGGTAGCTGGCTAGCTGCTCCGCTTGTCCGACGAAAGAAGAGTGGGCCACAATCAGGTAATCGATATTCTCTGCGGCATGCAGATTTTGGTTCGGGACGCGCTTTGAGAATCGTGGTTTAAGGAAGTCTTGCCCATCAAAGCAAACAAACTCTCTTAAGACAGAAGTCTCCCGCTTGAAAGTGAACCCCGTTTGTACATTCCCAGACAAGACCATTTCACGCACATCATGCGGATTGGTCACGTCCCAAACGGTGATTGGAACTTTGGACTGAACCGAAAACGAAGTGATATTTCCTGCTCCGATGCTTTCCTTATCGCGGAAGAACATGAAAGGATCCAAGAAGGATAAATTACGCCTCGCGTTGATTTCGATGAAATCGATCCAAGCCGTAGCCAATGCATTGGAACCTTTGTTCAGTGCGATTTTGGTTAGAAGATCACCATCCCTTGGCTGAACAGCCAAGTCTAGAATGCCATCATCAGCGTATAATGCACCATAAAAATCCGCCACCGGAGCAACGGATGAAGTATCTGCAGCCCCCCCTTGATTGGGCAGTGACAATCTAAGCTCCACTCCCGAAACACCGATGGAACGCGCAGCGTATTCTGCTCTGACCTGCACTTTGGAATTTTTGTCAATCTGAGGAACCGAAAACCCAAAATCAAGTTCAGAAATGGTACCCAATTGTTCTCCGTACCAAACCCTGCCTGATTTGATCAAGTTAGATAGGTCCTCTTCATGGTAATCTACAAAGTCATACGAAGAGCTCTGAACATTGGCAGCAGCTGATTCTGTGAGGGTAGTTATCCTGCTCGACTGCCCAACTCCTTCCACATTTATAAAATAGTAGACCGAATCAGCAAATGGATTGAGTTCGTGGCGGAAACGATCGTTCTTTACCTCCCAGACTACCTGGTCGGCGCCGGCGAAGAGAAAATAATCTCCCGCCCCAAAGGTGCCATCACCTCCATCGTCTACCCGGATTGAAATGGGCGCTAAGTCATCTGGGCGTTCGGCCGAGTTCTTCATCTTAAGCATACCCGCTGACGTGCCGTAAACCCTCAATAATGAGGATGGAAAAGGCGATAGGTTCGACCAGTATCCTTGTAAGTCTTTATAGGTAACTTGATAGACGCCATCTACCGCTGTGGCGACTTTAACCCAGTCTCCAGAAGCAAGGACACTGATCGCCTCCCAAACGTGGTCGGCGCGATCGCCGCCTCTTCCTGGACTTGCCGTTTCATTCCACTCAAGATCGAATGCTATCAGGCGCTCGATTCGCCCTCCTCGGTTTCGGATAGGATTTATCTGCACCACTCCCATCCGAATTCTTGCTGCTGTACCGATTGAAGTAAGCACTTCAAACTCCTCACCAAGGTTCAGCGACTTAAGGATCTTGCGTTCTTCGGGGGTGACCTCAACTGCAATGGCTTTCCTAATTACCGCATTCAGTTCCGTCGTCTGAGGTGACAATTTCCGTCGCGTTGACCAATACGGCAATACCCCATCGCTTTTCAATCCACAACCATCGCATTCAATCGAATTGATCTCTCGCTTATCCAATGTCTGATACATTCGAATGCGATATCCTCCAATTCGATGTTCACGATCAGGAACATTATTACCCATCTGAGGCTCGATTGTGGTCACACCTACCGCATTTCCGTTGATCTCTTTCCTGACCTGTTGAGCAGACATGGTATGACCCATCACAGTGAAAAGCACCAGCAATGCAACAGAGGGAATACTAAACGACATCTTTAAACGACCAATCAATGTTTTTTGTGGTTATATTTGTGACTCTTTTTTTTCAGTCACAGCAAACGTGCGTGAAAAAAAGTTATTGCTAGTAAGGATAACGATTGTTTGTAGTGAAAGGTTTGCGGGGTAAATATATTCGTATAATTGCGCAGTTTGCAAGGAATACAGAAATGAGAAAATTTGGAATACTGATATTGGTATTGGTCGGCATTATGTGCATGGACCTTAAGGCGCAAGACGCACCATTCAGTCAATTCTACGCGAACCAACTTTATTTAAATCCTGCCCTTGCCGGATCTGCTCGCTGCCCGAGGATATCTTTGAATTATCGAAACCAGTGGCCTGGCATTCCTTCCACTTACGTCACTTACTCTGCTGGTTATGACCAGTATGTGAACGCATTGAGCGGTGGTGTGGGCATTCAAGCATACCATGATCGTGCGGGTACGGGTATCATTCAAACGAACTCTGTGAGTGGCATGTATGCCTACCAATTAGCCATCGACCGAAACGTAAGCTTGAAAGCTGGTTTCCAGACTACGTTTTATAATAAGTCTATTGATTGGAGTCAACTTACGTTTGGCGATATGATAGACGCTCGGTATGGTTTTATCTATCCTACGGGAGAAGTTCCGATCGAAGCACCTGTCAACAAACTTGATTTCTCCGCTGGCGCACTGCTCTTTACAGACAAATTCTACCTAGGATTTGCAACGCATCACTTGACACAACCAGACGAATCTTTCTTCAAATCGACCGAAAGCAAGCTACCACGCAAGTATACTGCGCACGCTGGAGCGTTGATTCCATTGGACAAAGACAACCCTGAGGATGGCGGCATTTCGCCAAACATCATTTACCAGCGTCAAGGCGAGTTCAACCACCTGAATTTAGGGCTCTACCTGAATAAAGGGCCGATTACGGGAGGTGTTTGGTACCGGTGGAACGATGCATTGATCTTCCTTGTCGGTTTGTACACAGATCAGTTCCGCTTTGGATATAGTTACGACGTTACCGTCTCTGGACTCGGAACGCAAACCCTTGGTTCTCACGAGATCAGCGTTACGATGCTTTTCCCTTGCAGAGAGCCTCGCAGGAAGTTCCGACAGATGAAGTGTCCGCAGTTTTAATTGCGCGGTAATAAAAACTCAGTTATCTTCGTTTTCCTTTAAAATCAGCGTACATCGCTATAAACTCTAGTGCTATGAAGGCAAAAAGCATTTTTGCTCTATTAGTTGTGTCCCTTATTCTCGCTTCGTGCGGGTACGAGAAGTCTTCCATCACAGGATGGAACTACAACGACCCTGACAATGGTGGATTTCAGAAATATCCATTCGAAGAACAAGAAACTGGACCCAACCTCGTGCTCATTGAGGGTGGTACATTCACCATGGGACGCGTTGAACAAGACTTTATGTACGATTGGAACAACATTCCACGTCGTGCCACTGTGTCTTCCTATTACATGGACCAAACAGAGATCAGTAATTTTCACTGGTTGGAATACTTGTACTGGGTCAAGCGCGTATACGGCGTTGATTACCCGGAACTTTACAAAAAGGCACTTCCAGATACGTTGGTTTGGAGATCTAAACTCGCCTACAACGAGCCTTACGTAGATTACTACCTACGTCACCCAGGTTTTCGTGATTATCCTGTAGTTGGAGTAAACTGGCTTCAAGCCAGTGACTTCTGCAGCTGGAGAACGGACCGTGTCAATGAATACATCCTCATCCGTGAGGGTATCATGATCCACTACCCTGATCAGATCGGCGAAGACAACTTCAACACCGACGCCTACCTCTCGAATCAATACAACTCAGGAAAACGCATCGAAGGATTGCCGAACCTGAATGCTAATAGTACTGGATATCGAAACGTGCGCATGGAAGATGGTATTCTTCTGCCTAAATATCGACTTCCGACAGAAGCTGAATGGGAGTTTGCAGCACTTGGACTTATAGGCAATAGTGTAGGTGAACGCGTTGTTGAACGACGTTTGTACCCTTGGAACGGACATGCAGTTCGTAATCCAGACGAAGCTTACATCGGTATGATGTTGGCAAACTTCAAGCGAGGCCGTGGTGACAACATGGGTGTTGCGGGTAAGCTGAATGACAATGCGGATATCACGGCTCCTGTCTTCTCTTACTGGCCAAACGATTATGGCCTTTACAACATGGCTGGCAATGTCAGTGAATGGGTAATGGACGTGTATCGCCCATTGTCCTTTGAGGATATGGACGACTTCCGACCATTCCGTGGAAATGTCTTTCAAACCAAAGAACGAGACAACGAAGGCCTTCTCCTTGACAAGTACGACATTCCGATCTATGATATTCCAGGTCTTATCAGCTACCTGCAGGAATTTCAACTCCAAGCGGGGAATGAATTCAATGATCAAGAAGGTGAGTTGATGTCTACACTTGTTGAGCAGGCAGAGCGTGCTCAACAAGTGCTCAATGAGGATCAGAAATACGAGGCGAACATCATCATCGTAGAAGAGTCCATAGAATCTATCAAAGGTTCAGATGAGATGGTGAAGATTGCTCCGACCTTGTTGAAAGACTACAGTTCTTACATTAAAGAGAGACCTGGCGCATTGCGTTACCGAGAAGCGAAGGTTGAAGAGAACATTGACCGAAGAAACTACAAGCGTTCAGACAACATAAACTTCATGGATGGCGACCCCAAGTCTCACTTGGATTCTCCGAACTGGTCATCATTCGAGTCAGAAGAAAGAAGCGAAACTGGATTCATGTATGCCTATCCTGGTCAAGGCGAGTCGTCACAGGACTTTACATCATTGATCAATGATCAGGCACGTGTTTACAAAGGCGCTTCTTGGAACGACCGTGCTTATTGGATGGTTCCTGGAACGCGACGCTTCCTTGATGAGCGCCAGTCACTCTCGACACTCGGATTCCGATGCGCAATGGATCGCGTAGGAAGTCCAGTCGGACTAGGCGGTTCTCGATAGTAAGATACCGTTGTTAACATCTTGACAGTATTATGAAAGGCCTCATCTGAGGCCTTTTTTAATTTAGGAACGTGCAATATTCAACGCTTTACCGCCTGTTTTCCGAAACCCGTAAGATCTGTACAGACTCACGCAAGGTAGAGGAAGGCTGCCTTTTCATCGCTTTGAAGGGCCCCAGCTTCAATGGAAACGACTTCGTTCTTTCAAGTCTCCAAGAGGGCGCCAGCTACGCTTTGGCGGATGAACCACGACCTGAATTCAAAGATGAACCCCGGGTAATTCAAGTAGAAAATGGATTGGTGGCCTTGCAATCCATCGCTCAGGAGCATCGACACAAGCTCAGGATTCCCATTATAGGACTGACAGGAAGCAATGGGAAAACGACGTCCAAGGAATTATTGAACTCCGCTTTATCACGCACCTATTCTACCTATGCAACCAAAGGAAACCTCAACAACCATATTGGAGTTCCCCTATCCATATTGGAGATTGGGACCGATCACGAAATTGCCATCATCGAGATGGGAGCCAATCATCAAAAGGAGATTCAATTCCTTTGCACTATCGCACATCCGGATGCCGGCTTTATCACCAACATCGGGCTGGCCCATTTAGAGGGGTTTGGAGGCGAAGAAGGCGTCTACATCGGAAAAAAGGAGCTCTTTGATCACTTGATAAGTCAGGACGGCAAACTCTTCGTGAATGCCGATGACACGAAAGTTGCAAACGCAGCACAAGACGCAGTATGCGTGACCTATGGCAAGTCTGACGCTTGTCACTTTCAAGGAGAATTTGAGATTCAAGACAATCGCCTAATCGTGCACTGGTGGCGAGACATTGATCCCTATAAGAGGACAATCAAAACGCAACTTACCGGAAGCTATAATTTCTCCAATGTAATGGCAGCGGTTGCTGTCGCCCGATACTATGGTGTTCCCGATGTAGACATTCGACGCGGCATAGAAGCCTACCGGCCGGATAACAATCGTTCCCAAATAGAACATACCAATCGCGGAAATACGTTGATCGTAGATTGCTACAATGCGAATCCAAGCAGCATGCAGGCAGCCATTGAAAACCTCAGCCTAGAATCCTCAGAAAGGAAGGTGGCATTGGTCGGTGACATGCTAGAATTAGGAGCTGTTGGGCCGCAAAAACATCAAGAGACCGTAGATCAATTGCGCACCAATGGGATAGAAGCCTATTTGGTCGGGGAACTATTCGGTCAGGCAGACACGACTGGTTTCGAACATTTCCGAACTACAGAGGAATTGGGTGCTTATATAAAAGTAAACCCAATTGAAGGGGCATGCATCCTTCTCAAAGGCTCAAGACGAATGAAGCTCGAGCAATTGCTCGAGCTTCTATAAGTCTCACGAATATATCGATGCAGGATTACCCTTCGTCCAAAACGGCACGACTGATCACGATGCGTTGCACTTCGCTGGTACCCTCGTAGATCTGGGTAATCTTAGCATCACGCATGAGTCGCTCTACATGATACTCTTTCACAAACCCGTATCCGCCATGCACCTGCACTGCCTCGACCGATGACTTCATCGCCGCTTCTGAGGCGTACAATTTTGCCATAGCGCTGAACTTTCCAAAGGGAAGTCCTTGGTCCTTCAACCATGCTGCTTTTAAGCAAAGAAGTCTAGCCGCTTCGACTTCCGTAGCCATATCAGCCAACTTGAAAGCGATGGCTTGATGCTGACTGATCGGCTTACCAAAGGCCTTCCTTTCTTTCGAGTAGGCTGTCGCCAATTCCATTGAACCCGATGCAATACCCAAGGCTTGAGCTGCAATACCTATCCGTCCGCCTTCGAGCGTCTTCATTGCGAATTTGAATCCGAATCCATCTTCGCCGATGCGATTCTCCTTAGGAACTTTTACATCATTGAACATCAGCGTATGGGTGTCGCTTCCACGTATTCCTAGCTTATTCTCCTTTGCACCAACAACAAACCCTTCCATATCGCGCTCTACGATTAGGCAGTTGATTCCCTTGTGACCCTTTTCCACATCGGTCTGCGCTATCACCAAATAGGTAGAAGCATTTCCGCCATTGGTTATCCAATTTTTCGTTCCATTGAGGAGGTAGTGATCTCCCATGTCAATAGCGGTAGTTCGCTGACTTGTCGCATCAGATCCCGCTTCAGGCTCACTTAAGCAGAAAGCTCCGATTTTCTCGCCACTTGCAAGTGGAACCAAATATTTACGCTTTTGCTCCTCGTTGCCGAATTTCTCTAAGCCCCAGCACACTAAGCTGTTATTCACCGACATGCATACGGATGCACTTGCGTCAATCTTTGAAATTTCTTCCATGGCCAAGACGTAAGACACTGTATCCATTCCGCCTCCACCGTATTCTGGGGAGACCATCATGCCCATGAAACCAAGCTCACCCAGTTGCTTCACTTCTTCCCGAGGAAAGGTTTGTGTCTCATCGCGATCGATGACACCTGGCTTCAAAACGTTCTGCGCAAAATCACGTGCAGCATCTCTGACCGCCTTATGCTCCTCTGTTAATTCGAAAATCATCTAATTATTGCGTTTTCCTGTTATACTTTGTGGTGGCGGACAAAAGTAACTTTTGCAGTGAAATCAACAGTACATAGAGGAATTGGTTTGATGTGCGGCACATCTCAAGATGGACTTGATCTCGCAGACGTCAGTTTTACCCTTCATAGTGAGCCTGGCTGGACCTACGACCTCCATCACGGAAAGACGTATTCTTTGCCTCCAGAACTTCAATCGCGCTTGAAAGAAGCGCAAGAAGCTTCTGCTTTGGAATTGGCAAAGCTAGATGTGGCTTTTGGTGCGTTTTCTGCCGACATTGTCACATCCTATCTACGAAAAACGGGCTCCACGGCTTCTTTTATCGGGTCGCACGGTGTGACCATTTTTCACCAGCCTGACGCTGGGTTTACAACTCAAATCGGAAGTGGTGCCACGATTGCGGCTGCTTCGGGGCTTCAAACGGTCTCAGACTTTCGTCAGCAAGACGTGAGTAAAGGAGGCCAAGGCGCCCCTTTGGTACCGAGCTGCGACGCGCATTTGTTCTCTCAGTATGCGCGTACACTAAATCTCGGTGGCTTCGCCAATGTATCCATTCTCGAGGGAGCAATAAGAGGTTTCGACATCGGGCCGTGCAATTTACTTCTGAACCACCTGGCCAATGAACGTGGCCTCGCCTACGATGCAAATGGTGCCCTTGCTCGGAGTGGTGTTGTTGACCCCTCGTTTTTAGACGCACTTAACACATTGCCTTATTACCAAGGCGAACCCTCATCTCTGGGTGCTGAATGGGTATTGTCTGAAGTGATTCCAACAATGGCGAAATTTACATTTCTGCCCCTTCCGGATCGGCTATGTACGGTCAGCCATCATATCGCTCAGCGAATTTCAAAACATTTACCTGACGCTGAGAATGTACTCGTCACAGGCGGGGGCGCTCACAATGCATTTCTCGTACATCTGATACGAACCGAGAGCCGCTGCGAAGTAGTAGTTCCAAACACAGCATTGATCGACATGAAGGAGGCCATTTGTTTCGCCTTTCTTGGATTGAAGAGGATTCTCGGGGAAGCGAATATTTACAGCTCGAGCACGGGAAGCGAGCGCGACTCGTGTGCCGGCGCCTTGTATTTGCCCTAATTCGATCAGAAACCTGCTGACATAGCGTCAACGAGCTCGCTTTTTATACATTTGCAGCGCCTTTTCAAAGGGTATAAAATACCTCGTTATGAAAGAACTGCTCGAGAGATTTGAGAACAAGACACCTGAGATCGTTTTTGAATGGAGTGATCCAGAAACCGAGGCTACGGGGTGGGTTGTGATCAACAGCCTCCGAGGTGGCGCTGCTGGCGGTGGTACGCGCATGCGTTTAGGGCTTGACAAACGAGAAGTGGAGTCACTAGCTAAGACCATGGAAGTGAAATTCACGGTTGCGGGACCACCGATTGGCGGAGCAAAGTCGGGCATCAACTTTGACCCAAACGACCCTCGCAAGGACGGCGTTTTACGAAGATGGTACAAGGCGGTCTACCCACTTCTAAAGAATTATTACGGCACCGGTGGCGATCTCAACGTGGACGAAATTCATGAGGTGATTCCAATCACGGAGAGTTACGGCTTGTGGCATCCGCAAGAAGGCATTGTAAATGGACATTTCATTCCGAATCCAGGTCAACATTTGAGCAAGGTGACACACCTCAGACAGGGTGTCTCCAAAGTACTGAACAGTCCACTTTATTCGCCAGAAGTCTCTCGCCAATATGTGGTTGCGGACATGATTACCGGTTATGGTGTATCCGAGGCTGTACTGCATTATTACCGCATCTGGAAGAAGTCCGACGTTCGCGGCAAGCGCGTCATCATTCAAGGGTGGGGCAACGTAGGCTCGGCCGCGGCCTTTTACATGGCGCAAGCAGGAGCAAAAATCGTTGGCATTATTGATCGCAATGGTGGGCTCATCAAAGAAGATGGATTCACGTTTGAAGAAATTCGCACCCTTTTCCTTGAGAAAGAAGGAAATACTTTGATCTCAAAGAAGATGATTCCTTTCAAAGAATTGGATGAACGCATCTGGAGCATCGGAGCAGATATTTTCCTCCCCTGCGCTGCATCGCGCCTAATTACAAAGGAGCAAAGTGATCAATTGATCGAAAGTGGCTTGGAAGTAATCTCTTCCGGTGCGAATGTTCCCTTTGCCGATCCGGAGATATTCTTCGGCCCCATCGGGGACCACGTAGACAATAAAATCAGTCTCATTCCAGACTTTATTGCCAATTGTGGTATGGCACGGGTATTTGCCTACTGCATGAGCGACGATTACGTTCAGACGGACGAAAGCATCTTCCAGGACACTTCGAATACCATTGGCGAGGCCCTGCAAAAAGTGCACAACAAGCATGCCGCTGATAAAAAGATAGCCAAGACAGCATTTGAGATTGCATTGCAACAGCTCCTCTGATGAATAGCATGGAATATTTAGACGACATATATTTTGGGAATAGCGTACAAGACTATTTGTGGGTATTAGGCTCCTTGCTGTTTGGTGTCATCTTGCTTCGTTTTATTGCGCACCGCATAAGCAACCTAATTTTCCGACTCATTGTTGGAAAGACAGAAGGTGTTGACAAGCAGGAGCTATACGAATTACTTGAGAAGCCATTGAAGTGGTTGATCATGCTCATCGTACTCTTGATTGCAACCAGCCACCTTGACTATCCGCCGGAATGGGACATCGCTGCGAAAGACGAATTCGGCATCAGGATGCTCTTGCATCGATCCTATGTAGCCTTCTTAATCATCGTTATCACTTGGGCAGCGCTGCGTCTCACAAAGTTTTTGGGCATCATCCTCATGGCCCGAGCCGAATTGACAGAAAGTAAAAGTGACGATCAGATCATTCCCTTTTTGATGGAGATCATCAAGATCCTGGTCATCGTGCTTAGCATTTTTATTTTCATGGGGTCCGTTTTCAAGGTTGACGTTGGCGCCCTAATCGCCGGACTTGGTATTGGCGGATTAGCCCTAGCGCTCGCCGCAAAGGAGAGTCTTGAAAACCTGCTTGCTTCCTTCGTAATTTTCTTTGACAAACCCTTCGTGATTGGCGACTTGGTTACGGTGAGCGGAGTAACTGGGACGGTTGAAAAAATAGGTTTCAGAAGCACAAGAATCAGGACATTAGAGAAAAGCTACCTGACACTTCCGAACCGTCAAATGATCGACAATGTCCTCGACAATTTATCCATGCGCACCTTCCGCAGGGTAAGCTTCAACATTGGTGTTCTTTATGGCACAAGCGAGGAGCAACTCAAAAATATCGTCGTCGATATTCAGCGATACATTGATGAGCACCCACACACGAATCAAGATGGAGAAATCCACTTTATGCAGTTCGGTGCAAGTTCATTGGACATCATGATTCTCTATTACATCGATACAATGGATTGGGGAGTCTTTTTAAAGATCAAAGAAGAAATCAATTTTGAAATCATGCGCATTGTGGAAGAGCAAGGCGCTGACTTCGCGTTCCCCACACAAACCATTCACCTCGCAAAAGACTAAAACAGTAAGACTATGTATTTATTGATGGTTGTCGTTTTCATTCTTGGATATCTCGCGATTGCACTGGAGCACCCGATCAAGATAGACAAGGCCGCTACCGCCCTCCTTATTGGTTCAATCACTTGGACGATCTTCGCCTTAGGCGCCGATACGATCATGGACGGCAGTCCCCTACTTGCGGAGTATATGAAAGAGTATGCAATGCTCAACGATGGGGCGCAGACGGATGCCTTGCATTACGTCACCCATGAATTAGGACACCACCTTTCAGAAATTGCGGAGATTCTCTTCTTCCTATTGGGAGCCATGACGATTGTAGAATTGATCGATGCTCACGAAGGATTTGCGCTCATCACTGACCGCATCAATACTGCCAACAAGGTGAAGCTTGTATGGGTCCTTTCCATCCTTACTTTCTTCCTTTCCGCAGCCCTTGACAACCTTACCACGGCCATTGTCATGTCGGCGCTCTTGAAGAAATTGATCAAAAGCAAAGAAGACCTTTGGCTTTTTGCGGGCATGGTCATCATCGCTGCGAATGCAGGTGGTGCGTGGTCGCCAATCGGTGACGTTACAACCATCATGCTTTGGATCGGTGGTCAAGTGACGGCAGCCAACATAGTCATCAAATTGTTGATCCCATCAATGGTGGCCTTGCTCGTCCCGTTACTCATCCTCACCTTTACGCTCAAAGGTGAAGTAGAGCGAAAATTGGGAATGGTAGACCGTGCTCATCTAGAAGATAGAACGACTCCAAATGAGCAGAAGTTAGTACTCTTCCTAGGGGTGGGAAGCCTGCTCTTCGTGCCCATCTTTAAGACCGTCACGCACCTTCCGCCATATATGGGAGTGCTCTTTGGCTTAGGTGTCCTCTGGACCGTGACCGAGATCATGCACCGTTCCAAAAACATGACCGACAAGTCACAGCTCACGGTCATCGGCGTGTTGCAAAAAGTAGACACCCCTAGCGTGCTCTTTTTCCTAGGCATTCTTGCCGCAGTAGGATCGCTTCAATCGGCAGGTCATTTGCGCATTATGGCGAAATTCCTTGAAGATTCTGTAGGCAACATGTATGCGATTAACGTAATCATCGGACTCCTCAGCTCCATCGTGGATAACGTTCCATTGGTCGCGGGAGCAATGGGTATGTATGACCTACTACCAGCTGGTGCCGAGGCCGTCTCTGGCACCGCCTATCCTGTTGACCACAGCTTCTGGGAATTCCTTGCTTATTGTGCTGGAACAGGAGGAAGTTGCTTGATCATCGGATCAGCTGCGGGTGTTGCTGTAATGGGCATCTTGAACATTGATTTCATCTGGTACATCAAGCGAATTACCCTACTTGCACTGGTTGGATACATCGCTGGTGCTGCAGTGTTCATCGCGATGGATATGTTCCTGCATTGAATTAACAGCGCGCTCTTCACAATTACCCACTATTGAAAGCGTTGAGGGAGGGATGGGGAATACCTTAGTACTCCAAATAATCCCTTTATATGCTATTGAATCTGCTTCTACAGATCACTCCCGATATCAATACTGCCGCAGAAGGCGTTGAAGAGGTCGTACCGCACGAAGAGACGCTCTCCGTCATCGAATTACTTGCCAGCGGTGGCTGGTATATCATGATACCACTCGCCGTATTGTCGGTGGTGGCCATCTACATATTTATCGAACGTTTCCTAGCGATCCAGAAGGCGACAAAGGAGGATCCTAAATTCATGGATCAGATCAAAGATTTCATCCACGACGGAAAGATAGACGCCGCCAATCACCTCTGCAAGCAAACGGACACCACGTTCGCCCGTATGATTCAAAAGGGTGTAAAACGCATCGGAAAACCGCTGAGTGATATCAGCGCCGCCATCGAGAATGTTGGTAAGCTAGAGGTGTACAAGCTCGAAGAGAGTCTTTCTACACTCGCAACCATAGCTGGGGCGGCACCGATGATTGGTTTTCTAGGTACGGTAATAGGAATGATTGTCGTTTTCCACGAAATGCGCATCAGCAACACCGGCATTGAAATTGAACAACTGTCTGGCGGTATCATGCAAGCCATGGTCACAACTGTAGCGGGACTCGTAATCGGCATCATCGCATACATCGCTTATAACGTGCTGGTCGCGAAGGTTGAAAAGGTGGTCTACAAAATGGAAGCTACCACCATAGAATTCATGGACCTTCTTCAAGAACCAGCTGAACAATGAGCATCCGATCAAGAAATAAAGTGAGTGTGAGTTTCAACATGTCGAGCATGACCGACATTGTATTCTTATTGCTCATTTTCTTCATCATACTTTCTACCTTGGTCTCGCCTTATGGCGCTAAAGTAGATCTACCCACCGGCAAGGCTCGGACCAAAGAACATCCGAAAATTTCGGTTACCATTCGCCCTGACCTTTCCTACAGTATCGATGGACAGGACGTAACCAAGGAGCAGGTAGAAGGAATGCTTGTGAAGCGCAAGAGCGAAGTGGATAAACCCAGTATCGTTTTGCGTGTAGATAAGCAAGTTCCCACTGGAGAAACCGTCGGTTTCTTGAGCATTGCGAAAGAATATGGCTTTAGCGTCGTTATAGCAACGAAGCCTTGATATGAAAACGGAACAGGATAAGAACAAACGCCGCGGACTCATAGGAACCATCGCGTTCCATGTGCTCTTGTTGATCGTATTCTTGTTCACAGGCCTCACGATGCCGGTACCCATTCCTGAAGAAGAGGGACTCCCTGTTCAATTAGACTTGGGAAACACCGATTTCGGACAGGGCGATGAGCAACCACTGAGCAGCACCGAACCTGAGGTATCTGAACCCATTTCAGAACCTCAGCCGGTTGAAGCTACTCCTGTAGAATCACCCGAAGATTTGGCAACTCAAGACGAGGTGTCTGACCTTTCCGCACCTGAAGAAACGAAACCTAAAAAGCCGGTAGAGAAAAAACCAGAGCTAGACGAAAAGCTCAAAAAAGTGCTTCAAAGCAATCCCTTCCAAACCAAGGACGACAACGACAGCAAGGGTCAAGGCGACTCGGACCAAGCAGGGGACCACGGGAAGCCCGATGGTTCGCCGGAAGGTAATTCTTTGCACGGAGATGCCGCTGGAGGAGGAATTTCCTTCGACTTAGGGGGTCGTTCAGCCAAGAATTTACGGGCCATACCTGGCAACTACCAAGAATCGGGACTCATTGTCATCGATATCGTCGTAGATCGGGAAGGAAATGTACTGCGTGCATCGGTGGGTAGAAAAACCACCATCACCAATGCCTCTTTATTGAAGGCAGCGGAAGCCGAAGCCCGAAGGGTGAAGTTTACGCCCAATCCATCGGCTCCTGAGGAGCAGCGGGGAAGGATCTCTTACCCCATCATCCTCCAATAGTCGATGTCTTACACAGAGACGCTCAGCTACCTCTTCCAACAGCTTCCCATGTATCAACGCATCGGAAAGGCTGCCTACAAAGCCGATCTAGACGCGACCCATAAGCTCATGAAATTGCTCGATTATCCGCAGCGCGGCTTGAAGTGCATTCATGTAGCTGGCACAAACGGCAAAGGATCTGTCTCGCATCTACTTTGCTCCGTTCTGCAGGAAGCAGGCTATAAAACCGGATTGTACACCTCTCCGCACCTTGTTGATTTTAGAGAGCGCATCCGCATCAATGGGCACATGATTCCCCAGGAGGATGTGATCAAGTTCGTGTCTCAGTACAAAGATCCGTGCGAAGAGATGGGGCTCTCCTTCTTTGAATGGACGGTCGGCTTGGCCTTCGACTATTTCAGAACGAATGAGGTAGACATAGCCGTGATCGAAGTTGGTATGGGCGGTCGGCTCGACTCCACCAATGTGGTCCAACCAGAGTTGTCTGTGATTACCAACATCGGCATGGATCACACGCAATTTTTAGGCGAATCATTGGACAAGATTGCCAAGGAAAAGGCGGGCATCATTAAGCGCGGAAAACCTGTCGTCATAGGACGGTCGCAACGCGAGACGGAAGGCATCTTCCGTGGCATAGCGCTTCAGCTTGATTCAGCCATTGCTTTTGCAGACCAGCAATTTCCCATGGGCGTGCCTGATTCAGCGCTCACGGGGACGTACCAAACAGAAAATTTTCAGACGGCTCTGATTGCTCTTGAAGAATTGAAACGGCTCAGTTGGAACATCACCGAAAACCACATAGAAGCTGGTTTTAAGAACGTACTGACAAATACGGGACTGCGAGGCAGGTGGGAAACGATTCAAGAGGAACCTCGCGTAATTTGCGACGTCGGGCACAACGCGGAGGGCATCAACCACATGGTGCAACAACTGGCGAAAGAGTCTAGGGGTAGGCTCTATCTAATCCTTGGATTCGTGGCAGACAAGGATGCCAAGGAATTGCTCTCTATGTTTCCTAAGGATGCTGAATACCTGCTCACTGCCCCTACCATTCCTCGTGCCCTTCCCATCACGGATCTTTCGGAAATGGCAACTGAAATGGGTGTGAAACACGATCTCTTCCACCAGGTTCGCGATGCCTATAGTACAGCGCTAAAGAGCGCGGGTCCCGGCGACACCATCTTTGTAGGTGGCAGCACCTTTGTGGTTGCGGACTTGCTTACAGCCATCCAATAAAAAAAGCCGCAGACCGAAGCCTGCGGCATGATGAACCTAACTTCCCTTCTTATCTGGATGCCGTATTCTTTTCAAGAATCTCGGCGGATCGCATCAACTGCAGGCACTCCCTTCGGTAACCCTCCTTGTCTTTGCCCAAGGCAGCCTCCGCCAATTCAATGATGTTCTCGTACGTAGCATTACCTTTTTGCTCACTCTTTCGGAGAAGCATTCCGAAGCCAGCTACACTGGAAGACCACTTCAAGTTATTAGAGGCCATATTCAGCTTACTAACATCATTGCTCACCACTCTTGAAAGCAGCTTGCTCTGCTCACCATTGGGTTCCTTATACCGAACCTTCACCGTAGCCATTTCATTTGAATACGTGCCCGCAATGGCCACGTCCTCTACCTCACCTCCCTGGTACTTCAATGGATCCACTGCAGCACCACCGCCTTTTCCAACCGGAATCACCTCATACAAGGCGGTCACCACATGTCCAACGCCCATCTCACCAGCGTCTTTGGTGTCGTCATTGAAATCTTCGTTGTTGAGCTTTCTATTCTCGTATCCGATGAGTCGGTATTCCGCAACCACAGCAGGGTTGAACTCTACTTGCAATTTCACATCCTTTGCGATGGTAAACAGCGTACCGCCAAACTCGCTCACCAAGGTTTTCTTGGCCTCTGTCAAGTTATCGATGTAGGCATAATTTCCATTGCCCTTATCCGCCAGCGTCTCCATCTTGGAATCCTTGTAGTTTCCCATGCCAAAACCGAGCACGGTAAGGAAGACTCCTTCCCCTCTCTTCTCTTCGATCAATCGTTGCATCTCTCCATCGCTGGAAGCTCCCACGTTGAAATCACCGTCTGTGGCAAGGATGACTCTGTTGTTGCCTTCTTTGAGTAAATGGTCTGCAGCAACTTTATACGCTAGCTTAATGCCTGCACCTCCTGCGGTAGAACCTCCCGACTCCAATTGATCGATGGCCTGATTGATTTTTCCTTTTTCAAACCCAGGCGTTGATTCCAGCACTAGGCCAGCTGCCCCAGCGTAGACCACGATTGCTACACGGTCGTTATCCCTCAATTCGCCGACCAGCATTTTCATGGCAGATTTCAACAGAGGGAGTTTATTTGATGCCCCCATGGAACCTGAAACATCGATCAGAAACACGAGGTTGCTCGGAGGCAACTTGCCCTTATCCAGCTCTTTCGCCTTGATACCAATGTGCATGAGGTAATGATCCTTGTTCCAAGGAGCTTCTGCAACTTCTGTAAATACTTTCACCGGATCATCTCCCTTTGGAGCATCGTAGTCGTAGTCAAAGTAATTGATCATCTCCTCTACTCGAACTGCATCGATTGGAGGCAATTGACCGAGATTGATGAAGCGGCGTACATTCGAGTAGGATGCACGATCCACGTCTGCACTGAAGGTGCTGAGCGGCTCGTCCTGGACTCGGTGAAAAATATTCTCATTGATTGCGCTGTAAGACTCCGTGTTTCTGAACTCAGCAGGAGCGTGATGCCAATTCCCAGCCATGCCATTGGAAGTACTGAAGGCTTTGTGATGTACCATTCTAGGGACAATGGGCGAACTCATGTCCATGCTGTATTGCACATCCTCCTCTTGTGTAACTACCTCTAAAACATCCAATTGCTCAACCCTAGGAGCAATGACTACACTCAAAAAGGTCTGGTTGCCGACCTGCAATTTTCGCAGTTCAAATCCCTTCTTGTGGACAATGATTGCCTGTAAGGGTGAGGAAGAAAACAATGTGAAGAGTCCATTCGTATCTGTGAAGGCTGATTCCGTTGTATCTTTAGAATTCAAGATAACCACAGACGCAAGGGCTTTCCCATGAGGATCGGTTACTTGACCTTTGAGTATAGTGTTCTTTTGCTGGGCCTGAACGCTCATGATCAGAGCGATGACGGCGATGAAGGTGCTTAGCTTTTTCATAGTCCATTAATTTTGATGTTCACCAATAGGATGCAAGCACCTGCGAGATTCCATAAACAGACCTAAAGAAATTTGGTAGAGACCACCATCATAGACATTGCAAACGCTCCTCAACGCAGTGATGAAGCGCTGTTTCGCGCCTACGCCGAAAAGAAGGACAAGGAGATCATAGCCCTGCTTTTTCGGAAATACATGGCATTGGTCTTTGGTGTGTGCATGAAGTACCAACGGGAGAAACACGCAGCCCAGGACAGCACAATGGAAATTTTCGAGAAGTTGATGCAGTATCAACCTGACCGAGACATCAAGAACTTCAAGGCCTTTATGTATGTGGTTTCGAAGAATCACTGCCTGATGAAACAGCGGGGCGAAAAAATGCTCACCATAGATATTTCCGATGCCGATATGGAAAATGCATTGGAAGTGCATCCTATTGATAGTAACGGGCAGGAATTGCAAGAAGAAATCTTGAAAAAATGCTTGAAAAAGCTAAAGGAACTGCAAAAAGATTGTTTGCACCTCTTCTACTTAAAAAAGAAGAGCTATTCGGAAATTAGTCGTGAATTAAAAGTCACGCTCAACGCTGTGAAAAGCCATATCCAGAATGGAAAACGCAATTTAAAGGTCTGTATAGAAGAAGGATAATGAAGCACGAAAGCGACATATTAAAACGCATTAAAAACTACTTCATGCGACGCAAGAGCGTAGATGAAGCATACCGTTTTGAGCGTGAGATGGAGCGCGACGCTTTTCTGTACGAGGCCATGGAGGGATACGAGGACATGCTCACTTCCGACATCCAACAGGCGTTGGATGAGTTGGATGATCGACTGGACGAACGATCCAACCGAAAAGGATTCATTTTTACTTGGCAAGCGGCCGCCATTGGTTTGATCATCATTGCAGGAACCACTGTATTTGCCATTCTAGGGGGGACAGACGATCAGATTGACACAGCCACCACAGAAGAAAATAACTATGCGCCGCGTTCTTCCCAACCTTCATTTAAGGCCATGGAAGGAGAACCAGCTTACGTGATCAACGACTCCTCAGAGAAGGAAGAAGCGCTTGTTTCCAGTCCACTCAAAGAAGAGTCGTCACTTCCTTCCCCGACGGATGCTGTAGCTTATGAGCCTGTTGAAGCCGCTGCCGATAGAGAAGAGGATCTGAAATACTCGTCTACTTCACAACCAGAATCATTGACATTTTCTAGCGCCGGTAATGGCATTCAAGCCGATAGCTTGGGCGAGATTGCATCCAATGAATTAGAAGACTTTGTGGCGATAGCAGAACCTGAGCAAAAATCGCTGTTACAATCCACGGAGGTAAACAACGCTCCGACCATGGAACCTCGCGTAGCATCATCAAAGCGCGCGGAAGAAGCGAACGAGGCGGCTCCAGCTCCATCCCCCGAAGGAGGAATGGATGCCTATAACAAGTACTTGAAAAAGAACTTGCAACGCTCTGCGGGAATGCCACGAGGCAATGTGGTGTTGAGTTTTGAGTTCGACCGAAACGGAGGTCCCAAGGACATTAAAGTAGAGAACTCCCTTTGCACTGCATGCGATGCAGAAGCCATTCGACTGGTGGAAGAAGGGCCTACGTGGAATGTTTCAGACCGAAAGGACAGAGCTATAATTACAGTGAGCTTTGACCAATGAATGGATGGCGGTCCATAGTAACCTTTCTACTAATCCTAGTTACAGCGTCTTCATTTGCCCAATCCAAAAAGCAATTACTCAGTGATGGCATTACCGCATTTGAGCGGCAAGATTATCAAGGAAGCATCGACTTATTGGACCAACTGATCGAATAGACCGACAGAGACAGCACGGCCTTTTTTTACCGAGGCATGGGCTACGCTCGACTTGAGTCGTATGCTGAGGCACACATCGATCTTTCCAAGGCCATCGCCATTGGACCGCGCTATTTTGAAGCCTACAAGGAAAGGGGGAAGCTCACCGCCCTGCGGGGGTTGCATACCCAAGCTTTGACCGACTTCAATGCTGCCATTCAAATCCAACCCAATTACTCGGATGCATTCTACAATCGAGCGTTGGTTTATCTACAGCAAGAAAATTACCGCGCGGCCAAAGCCGGGATACCCTAGTGTATTATCCGAGAAGGCTACAGCTTGATAAACCGACCTACCTTTCCTTCCGAACGAAGGATGAAGACGCCCGATTCCAAACGCGCTAGATTCATAGTGCTCGCTTTGACCGTTTCACTGAGCATCAACTCCCCTTTAATGGAATACACCTCCACCAATTGGTTGTTGGTTATACCCTTCAACTGAACGATGTCCTGAACTGGATTGGGAAATACTTGTATTCCCGTTTCTTGAGGTGAGATCGCAAAGAGGCCTGCTGGAGGCTGATTGCTGTTTGTGTCGGTGGTGTCTGCCATTTCAGCGAAACTAACTTCAACCAGTACGGCGTTATCTCCTCCGTTGTTCCCATTCGCATTCACCGCGTTGGCACCCATATAAAAGGTAACCGCTCCTGTGCCTGCCGAAGGGGCTGTCCAATCAAAACTAAAAGCACCTGAAGCACTCGGGCCATTGTGCTCGGCATATTGCCTTGAACTAGACGTCGATAATTGAACCCCACTACCAGCGTTGCTGAATGAATTGACCGGTGTATCATCCACATCTGTAATTGCAATCGCTTGGAATCCAAATCCAGACGGGGTTCCCATCGAACTCGACACATTCAAACTGATGGAATAGACTTCACCGGGAGCGTATTCACTTACCTCTGCGCCATTGCCATCGGTTAGGGTAAGATCTATGCTTACGTCTCCGAATGACCCGCCGGTATGGCAGGATGTACATTTAGTAGCCCCATCTCCCGGAGCATTTGTCGCACGATTCCCATTGGATGCGGGACCGCTTGCATTCGAAGTAAAAAGAACTCCTCCTATAACAAGAAGGAAGGATGAGAGTAGTAGGTAATTGTGCTTCATTGGTATTTGGTTAGGTTTGATTTGTAAGTAGACGCACAACGCTAGTAAAAGGTTGAGGATTAAGTGTAGGTACTCTCAATTTTTTTGAGCCACCGGGTGCGCAGATCAACTTAAAGTTCGCTTAGTTTTTCTCTTCATACTCAGTACCTTTGCAGCCCCAAAATCAAGAACAGCCATGATCTCAGCCAATAATGTATCCCTCGCTTTCGGAAAGCAGAAACTCTTTGATGAAGTAAACGCCAACTTCACGGAAGGAAACTGCTACGGCGTGATCGGCGCCAACGGGGCCGGAAAATCCACCTTCCTTAAGATCCTATCAGGAGAGATCGAGCCGAATACGGGACACATCGCCATCGAACCTGGCAAGCGCATGGCTGTGCTCAATCAGAATCACTTCCAATTCGACGAAGTACCCGTGTTAGAGACGGTACTCAGAGGCCACCAACGCCTCTTCGAAGTCATGCAAGAAAAAGATGCAATCTACGCCAAAACGGACTTTTCAGACGCCGATGGCATCCGGGCTTCTGAACTCGAAGAAGAATTCGCGGAAATGGACGGCTGGAATGCTGAATCTGATGCTGCGGCCATGTTGAGTGGGTTGCACATTAAAGAGTCCGACCACTCAAAACTAATGAAGGACATGAACGGAAACGAAAAGGTACGCGTATTGCTCGCCCAGGCCATTTTCGGTAATCCCGACATCCTCATTCTCGACGAACCTACCAACGACCTTGACATCGAAACGGTGACCTGGTTAGAAGACTTCCTTCTAGATTTTAAGAACACCGTGATCGTCGTTTCCCACGACCGTCACTTCCTTGATACGGTGTGTACCCATATTGCCGACTTGGATTATGGAAAGATCAAACTCTTCACCGGTAGCTACACCTTCTGGTATGAGTCCAGTCAACTCGCGCTCCGCCAGCAAGCCCAGCAGAACAAGAAAATCGAAGCCAAGCGCGCAGAGTTAACCGAGTTCGTCCAGCGATTCAGCGCCAACAAATCCAAGGCCCGTCAGGCGACCAGTCGGAAGAAATTGCTCGAGCGCATCAACATTGATGACATACAACCATCCAGCCGCAAGTACCCAGGCATCATCTTCCAACAGGACCGTGAAGCTGGAAACGACATTCTGAACATCGATGGTTTGAGCTATGTCAGCGAAGACGGAGAAACCTTCTTCAAGGACCTCGAACTCACCGTCAATAAAGGAGATAAAGTTGCCGTCATCGGGCGCAACAGCCAGTCTATGACCGCATTGTTCCGCATTTTAGCTGGAGAGCTTCAGGCCACTTCCGGAGAATTCAAGTACGGACAGACCATCACATGG
Organism: uncultured Flavobacteriales bacterium; assembly: GCA_943788725.1. GTDB lineage: Bacteria > Bacteroidota > Bacteroidia > Flavobacteriales_G > Salibacteraceae > SHAN690. The sequence continues at coordinate 303,366 of CALSRJ010000002.1, forward strand.
GGCTACCTCCCGGTAAACAACGAGCAATACTTTGACAACAAGCTCGAGCTGCTTGATTGGCTCAGACAATATTCACCTGCTGGAATGGACGATGTTGACGTGCGCGGGTTTTTGGGCAAAATGCTCTTCAGCGGTGAAGACATTCGAAAGAAGTCCAACGTGCTTTCTGGAGGAGAAAAGGTGCGTTGCATGCTTTCTCGCATCATGATCAAAGGAGCCAACCTCCTCATCCTCGACGAGCCCACCAACCACCTCGACCTCGAATCGATTACGGCCTTTAACAACGCTTTGATCAACTTCCCAGGCACCGTCATCTTTCACTTCGCATGACCACACCTTCACACACACCACTGCAACGCGCATTGTGGAATTAACGCCAACGGGTTGCATCGACAAGATGATGAGCTATGACGACTACATCGAAAGCGCGAAAATTCAGGAGCAGCGCGAGGCGATGTATGTCTAGAGAGGGGCTAGGAGCTAGGTTTTTTATAGGAAACCTTTTGCCTATTAATGGATGATTAATAGGGGTGCTACCTCACCATTGAGATGAAGTGTATAACGACCAGAAAGCAGGGCGCTTAAGTCTAACATGGTCGTTTGCGCAACGATCTGCTTTTTGAATACGACACTTCCGAAGAGGTCATGTATGACCAAGTCGCCATATCCCTCCACGCTTTGGAGTTGTACCTGACCAGAAGAAGGAGATGGAAATACCTCGAATTGCCGCTGGGTGGTTGCCCCGATTCCAGCGGGAGTATATGGTAAGACTTCGATACTGTCAGATGAGGTGCAGGTGTTGGAATCGGTCACATGAAGCCAATAAAGACCTGGAGTAACCACAAAAATAAAATCATTCGTGCTTCCTGTAGACCAAAAATAGTCCGTCATACCCGCTGGCCCATGTACAGTAAGCACCCCCGACTGAGGAAGTTCCTGACTGGGTCCAAGATCGAATGTCGGATTTTGATTCAAGGCTATAATCGATTCTGTGTAAATCGCAGTACACTCATTAAAGTCTGTAACAGACAAGCTGTAGGTGCCGGAAGGCAAATTAAACACCACAGTCCCCGATGTCGTGGCGGGGTCATCCCAAACAGAAGTAAAAGGGCCAACGCCTCCCTCAATATTAGTCCATATCTCGCCCAATTCACCTTCTGGACATGCGTTGTGCACGATCGTATCCGTAACTGCGGCAAGCAATCCCGGTTGTTCGAGATCGTAGGTTGTGATGGATTCGCATCCATTGGAGTCAGTCAATGTCAACGTGTACTGCCCCGCGAGCACGTTCGATATCGCAGATAATGTTCCACCATTGCTCCAAGAGAAGTCATATGGAGGTATTCCTCCATACGGAGAAGCTGTCACACTTCCATTGGCATCGCCAAAGCACAACGGCTCCAAAAATGAACTTGTGGAATACAAGCTGTCTGGTTGGGTAACCGACACGGTTGTATCATACTTACAACCCGTTGAATCTGTGATTGTCACAGTATAATTTCCAGCACCGAGGTTGGAAATACTAGTTACGTTCGAATCGCCGTTTGACCATTCCATAACGTAAGGTCCAAGACTACCAGAAATCGAAGCTGAAACCGCACCGTTAGAATCACCATAGCATAGAAGACTTGAAACATCTACACCGTCCGGAAACGGCAATTCGCATCCTTCAAAGTAAACCTCAACGCGCGTAATCGGAGTCGAGGTGCTAGGCATGTAAACGTTGCTAGGCGCCTGGTTGTTCAACGGTGAATTTGCCTGTAATTTGTAGAGGGGCGTAGCATATCCATTGATCGTGGTTGAGTAGCCACCTGACCCCGCATTGGAGCATTGTCCAACATTACTACTTGCATTCCACCTAGAACCGAGAATGCCGATATGATCACCACTACTAATTGGAATATCACATGGAATCGAATCGCCCGCAAATGTATCTTGAACCAGAAAAAGAACCGTGTAATTCGTAGCTGGACTTCCGGAAGCTCCACTCCCACTAAACTTTAGCACGGCAATACTCTGTGGATTCCAAGGATTCATTGAATCATCCGGCACTTTTAACGCCTTGATGGTGATATCGGCTGGCGAAGTAAACCACATACCATTCGTAGGCCCATTTGTAACCGAAGATTCTGAAGGAAGCGGCATCCACCCTAGTTGAGTTTGGGCTTCCAGCGATTTGAATGCCAGCACACAGAATACTAACAAGGCGAAATTTCGTAGCATAAGTATCAAGATTGTCAGCCAAAAATATAATTATTAACGCGTTGTGCGGTTGAAAATGTTAAAAACAATTGAAATAAAAAGTCATGCATAGTATTGATGGTCAGTATCTTAAGGGTACTAAATCATTAATCTACGACCCTATGCATGACTTGCGAACAATGTACGAAAAGTGTCTGGAATTAACCGAGCAGATGTATGAAGATGAGATCGACGAACTGGGCAACTTTGACTTCTATCCCAATCCACCTGCATTCAGTGACATCGGCATTATAGCACTTTCATTGATGGCTGAGTCGGCTTCCATAGATAGTGAGAACTTGCTGTTCTCAATTCTTCGAAGCGACTACCAAAAAGACTTTCCAAATCTGCCAGACCGTTCGCGGTTCAACGTAAGACGACGCAGACACCGTGAGCGCATCGAAGAGCTTTGCAAGCGCATCGGTATGTGCCTGGGAAAACAGAAAACGATCATTGACCTGATAGATTCTGTACCCATACCTGTTGTGAAGAATAGCCGAGAGCGGAGTTACCGAATATGTAAGCAAGAGGAACAAACCTCGCCACGTAAAGGATATTCGGCGGTTGACCAACGCTACTTCATTGGATACAAGCTCCATCTGATGGTAGATGAGCATGGAGTGACCAATGAAATGCAAATTCTACCCGCCAACATACATGATATAACTGCGCTCAAGGCATACGAACCAGACTTCACTCAACAGGGCCGAACGCTCATCGGTGACCGAGGATACATCTCCACTCAAGTTCAGCATGATCTGTTTACGATTCATGATATTGAACTGGTTGTGCCGTATAGACGCAATCAGAAAGATTACACACCATTTGATCCTGAATTGGGTAAAAAACGAAGAAGAATTGAGGTTCTTTTCTCGCAGCTGTGTGATCAGTTCAAGCTGAAAAAAAACTATGCTAAAACCTTCGCTGGACTCTTCACCAGAATCATGAGCAAATTAGCTGCAATCGCTGTACTTCAATGGGTTAACCTTGAAAAAGGCAGACCAATAAACCAAATCAGGCATGCATGGAGTTAACCGCACAACGCGTTATTTATTAGGCTTAGGCTAAGACTCAAAAGAAATACGCGAACCTCTCTAATTCTGAAATGTGCACAACCATCTGTAAGGTTCTGCTTCACCAGTCGACAACCCAAAAAAACAATACCTAAAACCATTACTCGCCACCCTACTTTTTCTAGGTAGCATTGCCAGCGCTACCGCGCAAAGCGCAAAGCAGTGGAACGTCGACAAGTCCCACGCATCCGTTCAATTTTCGATCGATCACTTCTTCTCTTCCGTTCCCGGCAAGTTCAAGGAGTTTGATGGTGAAATCAACTTTGACCCCAACGACCTCAAGGGAAGCAAAGCCGTTTTCACGATCGACGTTCGCAGCGTTGACACGGATGAACCAGAAAGGGACGGCCACCTGCAATCCGAAGACTTTTTCAACGCAGAAAAGTGGCCCGAAATGAAATTCGTTTCCACCCGCTTTGAAAAGACGTCAGACAAAGAGTATATCCTTCACGGAAAGCTCACTCTGCGAGATGTCACCAAAGAAGTAGCACTGCCGCTTACCATCAAAGGTCGCATGGACAACCCCTGGAAAGAAGGGTATGAGATCCTAGGCATCAAGATCGACACAAGTATCAACCGCACTGATTATGGCGTAGGAACGGGAAGCTGGGCAGCAACAGCTTTGGTAAGCGATGAGGTGGAAATTGAGATCAACATGGAACTCGACGCGAAAAAGTAGGGAGCGCCACTGGCTACTGGCTACTGGCTACTGGCTACTGGCTACTAAAAAGGCCCCCGCTACGCGGAGGCCTTTTTGTATGTGAGGCATACTGGGCTCGAACCAGTGACCTCTACCCTGTCAAGGTAGCGCTCTGAACCAACTGAGCTAATGCCCCAGAAATAATGAACGTTTTCTAAAAGATAGCCGCGTACTTCACTCACCCTTCTTTCGGGTGCGAAGATTGGAAAAACCACTCAAATATCACCTTCCCTTTGCGAGAGCCTCTCAAATCTTTTGGCTTCGCAAATGCATTGTCCTAAATTTAGCCAGCAAACCAACCATTCACGCCCTAGGAAATCATCCCACACCCCAACCTCTGATCAACCCATTAACCATGCAATCCATTGAACTTGAAGTTGTTTTTCATGTACCCTCCTTTATTCTTTATCACGCTTGGCTCAACAGCGACGCTCACACCAAAATGACAGGTGGAACGGCAGATTGCAGTCATGAAGTTGGCGGGAAATTCATCGCTTGGGATGGGTATATCTCCGGTCAAAACTTAGACCTCATTCCAGGCCAGAAAATCGTTCAATCCTGGCGTACTACAGATTTCGCCGATTCAGATAAGGATTCACAAATCACCCTCACGTTTCGTGACCATGGAGATCATTGTCACGTGACACTCGTCCACACCAACATTCCGGACAGCCAGCCTAATTATAAGCAAGGGTGGGAAGAGCATTACTTCCAACCTATGCTTGCACACTTTTCTCACTAAATCCGGATGAAGGCGGCGATCACATCAGATCCAAACCAGCCCTGATTCAATGAAAGGAGATAGCAACAATTCCGGCGGAATAAAACTGCATTGAAGTTGAAAAAGCCGGATTGAAGCTTCCTTTTATAAAGACATCAACGTTTTCGCTGCCCGATGAATTTCAGCTGAAGCGGAATGCCCTTCCCTCGCTTAAAGCAGCTTTTGAAGGATTAACTCCAGGACAACAGCGCGCATATCTCTTGCATTTTTCAGCTCCTAAGTAATCCAAAACACGCGATGCCCGTATCCAAATGAATATCCCACACATCTGAAGCGGAAAGGGATTGAACAATCGCCAAGGGGACTCAGCACAAGGATCAATTTTTTAGCTCTTCCTTTGCAACCTTCCCTGAAGGATCTATTCTGTTGTTTCGATCCGACCAAAGGAAAGATCATCTGTAAATGACACCCATGCCTGAAGCAAACACAACTCCTCAAGCCATCCTGCAGAAAATGGGCATCGAAGCCCTCAATGCAATGCAGGAGGAAGCTTTCGCCGCCATCCAATCGGGAAACGAGACGATTCTGCTCTCTCCAACTGGAACTGGAAAAACCCTGGCATTTGTGCTTCCGTTGCTCCAATCCCTCGACCGAAAAGCAGAGGGTGTTCAGTTGCTCATCTTGATCCCTTCCAGAGAATTGGCGATTCAAATCGAACAGGTAGTTCGAGACATGGGAACTGGTTTTAAAATCAATGCTTTCTACGGAGGGCAATCCTTTTCTAAAGATCGCGAAGCCCTTAAGCAGCCTCCTACTATCCTGATTGGCACACCTGGGCGAATCTCAGACCATTTGAGGAGGAGCACCTTTGAGACCAACGGCATTCACACCTTGGTGCTGGACGAGTTTGACAAATCACTGGAAGTAGGCTTTGAATCAGAAATGAAGGAAATCCTTCGCTCACTTCACAACCTGAAGAAAAAGGTACTCACCTCGGCTTCCCAAGAATTAGAGGTTCCATCCTTCGTACGTCTCTCTTCACCGACTAAAATCAACTACCTCCAGAAAGGAACATCAAAGCTCCAGCTCAAGGTAATCCATTCGCCCTCCAAGGACAAGCTGGACACCCTGGTAAAGGCCCTTGCCCACCTCGGAAACAAACCGGGCATTGTCTTCTGCAATTTTAAGGACAGCATCGATCGCGTAAGCACGTTCCTGGATGAACACGACATAGCACATGGCTGCTTTCATGGAGGGATGGAACAACAAGACCGAGAACGGGCATTGATCAAATTCCGAAATGGAACCCACCAACTGATCGTTGCCACGGATCTCGCCGCCCGTGGATTAGACATCTCCGAAATTGCGTTTATCCTGCATTATCACTTTCCCCTGCGCGAGCATGAATTTACCCATCGCAATGGGCGTACCGCACGCATGCACAGTGGCGGGACTGCTTATGTTATCCAGGGTCTTGGGGAAAAACTCCCTGAATACATGGACAAAATGGAAGAAGAAAAGCTTTCAGATGCTCCTATGCCCTCTCCCTCCACTTGGGAAACAGTATTCATTTCAGGAGGTCGCAGAGAGAAAATATCCAAAGGCGACATTGCCGGTCTTTTCATCAAACAGGGCGGTTTGACCAAAGAACAGCTCGGGGTGATCGAGGTCAAAAACGATTGTGCATTCATTGGCGTCCACAAGGATGGAGTAGCATCACTCATTCAATTGACCGACAATACTCGACTGAAGAAAAAGAAGATCCGCGTGAAGCTGGTATGATGAAATCACCACTTGCCGTTAGAAAGCTTGGTTGAAAAACCTGTTTCCATTAATTTTCACCCCGGGTGAGAAGTCCACTTTCCGCAGAAGGCTTCTTACACTATCAGAAACAAGTTCCGACCTATGGCATACAGCACTTTCCTAGCCGACCGCTTAGAACAACGCTTGCGAAGCAAGGGCTTGACGGAGATGAAAAAGATGATGGGCGGACTCATTTTCATGGTAAATGAAAAAATGTGCGTCGGCATCGATATTGACAAAAAAACTGGCTTGGATCGACTCATGGTGCGCGTAGGGAAAGCCTCCCACGAACAGCTGATCTTCAATAAAGGCAGTCGAGCAATGGACTTTACCGGAAAAACCATGCGAGGCTTCCTCTACGTTGACCCGGATGGTTTCGACAGCGAAGAAGACCTTGACTGGTGGGTGGAAAAAGCCCTTGAATTCAATCGTTCTATTTAACCTAGTAGCATGAGCTCCATTGGACAAATTACCGCGCCTCAAGGCATAAACATCGGATCTAGCACAGCAAAAAAGCTTGATTTTTTTCAGCGACTCTTTGACGAATTGCGCGGACGAGACATCCCGCAAGACACGATCGAAAAGATCAATGCACATATCAACACAATCAACAGCTTCAGCGGATCTGAGGTCAAGTTTCGAAGGCATATTCGCCGATCTCAAAGAAAGGTCCTTGACCTGCTCGTAAAGGAGGTGAAACTCGTTCCTAAATACTACCACCGAAACATGTGGCTCGGACTGGGAATGGCCGTTTTCGGCGTTCCGATTGGAGTCTCCTTGGGGGTTTCGATTGAAAACATGGGAATGATCGGAGTTGGAATACCTATTGGAATGGCCGTTGGAATCGCCATTGGAACGTCTATGGACAAAAAGGCTTTGGAAGAGGGAAGACAGCTCAATGTGTCCATGGAATATTGAGCAACAACATCCTTCAGACGTAACCCAAGTCACATAATCCCCGAACCCTTAGGACCACCTTTGATGAAATAAATTCATCAGACATGTCCTATTATTTCAACACTGCGCTTTCAGAAGTTTCATTTGAAAGCGCCATTGCATCGGTGACAGAAGCACTGAAAGCTGAGGGATTCGGTATTCTAACCGAGATCGATATGCAACAAACGTTCAAGAACAAACTCGGCGTAGAAATGGGTCGTTACCAAATCCTCGGCGCTTGCAACCCCCAATTTGCCCACAAAGCGGTATCTGAAGAAAATAAGATCGGGGTTTTCTTGCCCTGTAGCGTAGTGGTACGTGAAACCGAAGGAGGTGACGTAGAGGTGGCCATTGTAGATCCCATCGCTTCCATGCAAGCCGTCGAAAATCCAGCACTTGAGCCCATCGCAGGAGAGGTGCAAGAAAAACTAAAGCGCGTGATTGCTTCGTTGTGATCTAATCCTTTGGAACTTGGATCAATTCGATTTTGGCGTTTAATACCATCTCGTTGAGCGCCTTGATCTCAGTCGTATTCAAGGCCTCCCATTTGTCCAACTCCGCATTAATCATTGCCGTCATTTCGTTGGCTACAGCAATCGCCTGATCCGTGGGTCGGTAGTCTCCGTAGGACGCTTCACTCTTGACAGCAGCCAACTTGTTATTCAGTCGAATTGGATAGTTCAAGGGATCTTGACCGCTCTTGTTCTTTGTCTGATAAAGGGCTTCTTCTATGGCCGTCATAGATTCTTGTATGGACTTGATCTGGTCCTTGATCTTTTGATGCACTGAATCATCCTCAAGCCTAGCGCTCAAATCCTTCAATTGCCCACGGATGGCCCGAATATCCTTTATGGCTTTATGGGTTTCGCTCAGCTTGTCGTTGGATTGCTGCACAAAGTCAAATTGTACCTTTAGGTCCTCGATGGAGGAAGTAGATCGAGGATCTGCTAAAATGGTGAAGTCGGTCTCAACTTGCTCTCCGTTCATACTCAGCCTCGCTTTATACTCTCCCGGCAACGCCTTTGGTCCGGCGAGTCCACCTGCCCATAAAATCATACCTGGAAACCCCTCTGCATTGGGGTAGCGCATGTCCCACACAAAGCTGTTGCTCCCTTGTTCTGCCGTGAGCGAGTCTTTCTTCTCTTCGGCTTTCGAGCTAAACTTTCTAATCAAGCTTCCATCCTTTTCAAGCAGTTCGAAAGTCACCGTGTCTTCGGACGAAATCGCCTGATTGATGTTGAAGAAGAATTGCACGCCATTGTGATGATTCTCACCCGCTGATTTCGGTGGTTTGCGCTTTCCATTGAAGGCTCCCATTCGATATGCATCTGTAGGCTTCAATAGGCAAATTACGTCTTCGGTTACGCTGGACGTGAGCTGGTGAAAAACAGATAAGTCATCGAGGATATACACCCCTCTACCCTGTGTTGCGATGGCCAGGTTCTTGTCCTTGACTACCATATCCGTTACCGGCGTGATGGGCAAATCAAGCTGCATACTGCTCCATGAAGCCCCGTCATCGAAAGAAATGAATACTCCGAATTCTGTACCTGCATACAAGAGCCCTTGTCGATCTGGATCGGCCCGTACTACCCGAGTGAAGTGATCCGCCGGAATGCCATTGATGATCTTCACCCAGGTCTTCCCATAGTCCTTGGACCGAAACAAATAAGGTCGATAATCACCAGCCTTGTAAAGTGTTCCTGCCAAATAAACGCCCCCCTTGGTAAAAGGATCCGGATCAATGCTATTCCACATGAGGTTCTTCGGTGCACTTGGAGGCGTAACTTCAGTCCACGTCTCTCCTCCGTCCTTCGACAGATTGACCCTGCCATCGTCTGACGCGGTCCACAATAGATCCTCTTCATAGGGAGATTCGCATGCGGCGAAAATCGTCGCGTAGTATTCAACCCCTGTATTGTCTTGGGTAATTGGCCCACCTGATGAAACCTGTTTCTCAGGCTCATCACGGGTTAAATCCGGACTGATCACTTCCCACGACTGTCCTTCATTGGTGGTGACGTGCAGGTGGTTCGAGGCGGCATAGAGCTTATCTGGATCATGCGGCGAAAAGAAAATGGGGAAATTCCACTGGAAGCGATACTTGAAATCTTCCACCCCATGCCCTATGGGGTTGTCGGGCCAAATATCTACCAATCGGAACGCATCGTTGGAGTGATCTACCCTTGATAAATATCCTCCATAACTACCACCATAGACAACCTCTGGGTTCTCTGGGTCAGGCGCAAGGTGTGCACTTTCTCCACCAGCCGTAGATTCCCAATCACCCTCACCAATACTTCTTCCTGCCGTTCTGTGTGGAATGCGAAGGGTTGAATTGTCTTGTTGGGCCACATAAATGCGATACGGAAAAGCATTGTCGGTGGTAATCCGATAGTATTGCGCCGTTGCTTGGTTGTGGTAAGAAGTCCAGTTTTCTCCCGCGTCAAAACTCACTTGAGCCCCACCGTCATCACCAACGACCAGGTTTTCGTTGTTCTCCGGAGAAATCCATAGGTCGTGGTGATCACCGTGCGGGGTGCGGTATGACTTAAAGTTCTTTCCGCCATCATCGGATCGCCAAAACTGCACGTTCATGACGTACACCCGATCCGCATTGATTGGATCGGCGAATACCTTGGAATAGTACCATGCTCGTTGCCGTAAATTGGCGTCTTCCGAAACCTTCGCCCAAGTTTTTCCGGCATCGTCTGAACGGAACAAGCCTCCATTTTTTGCCTCAACAATGGCGAATACACGATCAGAATTTGCACCAGAAACCGAAACTCCGATAATGCCCAATGGGCCATGTGGCAATCCCTTGTTCTCTGAGATGTTCTCCCAGGTATCACCGCCATCTGTACTTTTCCAAAGACCCGAACCCTCACCACCACTGCTGAGGCTGTACGGCGTTCGTCGCACCTTCCACGTAGCAGCGTATAGGATCCTTGGATTGTTAGGATCATAAGTCACATCAACGGCCCCTGCGCCAGAATTTACGTAGAGCACTTTTTTCCATGTCTTTCCTCCATCGGTGGTTTTAAACAGACCCCTTTCGGGACTATCCTTGAATAGATCCCCGATCACGGCTACCAAAACGGTATTCGGATCCTTAGGGTGAACACGGATCTCTCCGATCTGCGTCATTTTAGCCAAGCCAATAGACTCCCAGGTCTTTCCTGCATCATAAGAACGATAGACACCCTCGTAACCAGGAGAAACGTTTCCTCGAACGGTTTTTTCGCCGCAGCCGGCATATACAATATTGGGATCTGACGGACTCACCCGAACGGCCCCCACAGATCCTCCAAAAAATCCATCGGAAATACTTTGCCAGCTGTTTCCACCATCGGTCGTCTTCCAAACTCCGCCTCCTGTAGCCGCGAGGTAGTATACATTTGGTTGACCCAGCACTCCGCAGACTCCGCTAGCCCTTCCACCACGATGGGTCCCGACGAAGCGCCAATGCATTGCTTTGTATGCATCGGATTGGAAGTGGGCTGGGATTTCTGATTCGGATTTCGATTTATTCTTTTGGGCGAAGGATACTTGGCCAACGAGGTAAATCGAAAAGGCAAGGAAAAGGGTCAGTCTGATCATGGGAAATAATTTCGAAGCGCAAAGTAGTGAAGAGGTCCAAAAATCTGCATTCTTTACCCTCAGAAATAACTACATCTGTTCATGATACGTTATTTTTGAACCGCACGAAATTCGATGAAACAGACCCTGCTACTTTTCATGAGCTTGGTAATGGGCTTTCTGATTATCCTAGCCTTAAGACCGGTTGACACGTCCTTAGAACATGCTTCTTCGATTGAAGCGATTGTCGATAGCGTCGGGTCCGACGAAAGCACGGGAGACATTTCCCTACATATGAAAGGAAGCGACATCATATTCTCTGTAAATCGGGGAATCTTCTTTGGAATGAAGAAGGAAGTGATATCAAGCTTGATGAATGGCAAAGTGGCGCTCATCCATTACGCGTCTCATTTCACGCCTCCGGATCCTTTTGGAAAGCATCGCCACATCATCCAAATTTCGCTGGCTGGTTCGGTGATTTATGATGAGAACAGGGATCCGCACTTCACCCTTCCGAACTAAGGGGGGTCAATCCTGTTTCAATAGTTCCATTTCGTAATTCAGACCCAAGTCATCGGACCGTGTCCAAACCTGTTTCTTCTTAGCGTTATCAGCCACCTCCCAAATGATGATTTGTTCGCCGCTATTGGCATTTCCCTCCATGGTCACGGTCGCTTCCGAATTCTCCCATTTGAATGCCTCATTATCATTGACAGCGTAAGTCTCGCTTAAAAAGGAGTATGAATAATCAAGATTGTTCTTGCCCGTTCCGTCACTCTTGAAGGTGATGGTTCCCACATCTGATAGAGGCGCCGTAAATGGAAGGGATCCAGAAACGCTGATTTCCAATCGGTCTACGGACCAAGTTCCAATGAGGCGGTTGGACAGTTGCTCTTCTTTGGAGCAACCCACGCATAGGATGGCAAGGATGACGATGCTTAAAATTCTTCTCACCATCTGGAAAGTCTTTGTATGAAAACCAAGATACGGATTGCAATTAGAATCGCCTTGGTCAAGGGAGACGACGAGCCGCCCAATCGAGGCGTGAAGGATTAAAGATCTTCTAATAAGATTTTTAGATTGTCCCGGACAAATGCGTCGAACTCTAGCTGGGTTAAGAATTTGCAATCTTCATCCACCATGAACTCTTCATCCTCGATTGCTTTCAATCGAATATCCGCGGCTTTGAGGTGCATCAGAATGTCATAATGCTCAATTTCATACTCCATAAGCATTCCTTGAATAGCTCCATATATCGTCGCCCAATTCGGATCTACGACCCCAAATTCATCTGAAACATAAATGGTTTTTGGCGCCGAATCCCCTTCGAAGAATAGGTTCACCTTTCTCACTGACTTACCTGCCATCTCAACGATCTCTTCGGTCTGTTCTGCATTGAAATTTCCAAGGCTGTGGCCCAATCTGAAATCAGCCGCCGAATCGATGATCACCCCGTATTGATCTCCGAAAATCTCAATGGTATTGATCATCTCATATTTTTCTGCGTCTGAGATGACTTCCATTTTCAAGATGCCTGCGGCTGTCTTAAATGAAGTCTTCATTTTGTGATCTTTAAAGGTGATCTTCAACTCTTCCGGCAACATCATCACGAGCGCCCCGTCAGCATCAATATCTGGATAAGAAACCTGATAAAGAATCTCACCTTCTGAAAGATCGCCGCTTACTCCGGAATCGTTAGAGCACGACATAATGAAGGGAAGCAAAAACGCAACCAACAACATAGGAACTACTTGCATTTTACCTATCCTCATCACAATCAATCGGTTTGGATGATTAACGTTTTTGTGATCGACCAAAAGCTTCCTGGATTTGCAATCTTGATCGTGCTTGAGTTCCCACTTCCACTTATCTGGTAGGATGCACTTGGGTGATCTGAGATTATCTTAATGGCTTTTGTGGGAATGGTCAAGTCATTGAAGTCGCGCAAGTCGGCCTTGTTCAACTGACTAAGGTTGATGTCCTCATTCAATTCAAACGTAACAAGATTCGCCTTTTTGATGATGTTCATCGCCTGAAGCTCTTTCTTACTTCCAAAGAAATAGAAGGCGGTATTGAGCTTTTGTTCGCGGATCATCAGCTCCTCTTCTTTGCTCGTCAATTCGGATTCGAGGTTCTTTACTTGGTCTTTGTACTTACTCAACCCTTGAGATTGCAGATCGAACTCCGTTTGTAATTCTGAGTACTCACCCAACACATCATTCAGCTCAGCTCCTAATTCGTTGAGATCGCGGTTCATGATGGCGATTCTGACCTCTTGGGCCTTCACCTTTTCATCAAGACTAACTACGTGGTCAAGCAGCAGTTGCGCTGCTAGGTTGTTCTTACCTAAAGATTCGCGTAAATTTTCGACGATGTTACGGTTCAAGTTAACCAATGAGGTCACCGACTTCACTTGCTCCAGAATTACGGAATCACCCTCTTGCTCGGCCAAAGACTACTTGATGGAGACCTCAAGTTGCTCAAGTGAATCGAGATAGGCATTGACAAACTTGGCCCCTACGCCAACCCGAGTTACGATTGAGTCTTGGCTTCGAACCCTTTTCTTCAGGTCCTCATTTTCTTGAACGAGCTCATCTACATCTATATCGGATTCAGCACCACAAGCGGCCATTAATACCAAGAGTAGCACGGAACCCAAAAAATGAAGGTAGAAACGGCGTTTCAATCTCATCGGATGGGTTGATTAGGTTAGTCCAAGCAAAGATAGGAAAGCAGGTGCAAATTGATCAGAAATTGGCCTAGACTTTATCTTCTTCCCTCACCTTCAAATACCAATCGGGGTCCTTAAACTTTGCAATCATCTCACCATAGGTTTTCTGCCGTTGCTCGGATATTTGGTAGGTAGAATTTTCACCATAAATGGCAGAGAATATAACGGTGCTCTCCTCACCATTGTCATCCTTGAGAAAGATGCGAACGAGCTCTTGATCTCCCATATAGGTGAGTTCGCCTCGGCATCCAGGGCATCTGAAATGCGCGTTTTCACCCTTTTCAAAATGAAGACTGGGATGATAATGCACGTTGTAGTCACCCAGTTTATCGCTCAGCAAAACGATGCCAAAGTTTCCTGCCGAATTCTTCACTGATAAAACTAGGTAGCCATTTACGTTTAGTGCGACATTACAGTGAGGGCAACTATAGGTCGACATAAGGTTAGGTTTTAGGTTAGTCTCGAAAAAATACGCTTTTTCCGCTAAATTCCCACTAAAACATGTTGAAATTCAAGTGTATACCTTCCTGCCTCAAGTTTTCACGAATCATTCAGACAAGTTCTATCCGAGCATTTTTGGGTCGACCCAAAGACGAATCAGCTGGATTTTGTCGATAAAAAAAGCCCTCCACAGTGCGGAGGGCTTTAAATCATCAAGTGGGAGCTGAGGGGTTCGAACCCCCGACCCCCTCGGTGTAAACGAGGTGCTCTGAACCAGCTGAGCTAAGCTCCCTTGAGAATCCCCTTAAAAAGGGGCGCAAATATACATGAACTTTCTATTGATGCAATCTTTTTTGAAAGGTCATGTTTGGGCGTCTACTTCGAGAATCCAAGAACGTTTCGTAGTCCTTAACTCCTTGAACGAAATGGCCTTTGCGTCGGTTACGCTCAGTTTCTCATTTTGGGTAGAGACTGCCTCTCCAGACACCATGATAGCGATGCGATGATCCGGTACGTTATAGCGTTCTCCATCCATAAGCATCTTGAGGTCGCCCGCTTCGCCAATGGCTTTGAGCTGCTTTTTGTCAAACCCTTTGAATTTCTCGTTTTTATATAGTGCCCTCACTGCCATTCGTCCGAGCGCATGTTGCCACATCACTTTTTCCAAATCAGGATGAGCACTTACAATGCGTTCCACGTTTGAAGCCGAAAGTACCAATACCGTCACTGGCGTCTCGGCCATGATCTGGAATTGACTCTGCCCCTTCGTCAAGTAGAGTATCTCACCAATGCCATCTCCTTTACCCAAGATTTCGATGGTTTGCTTCCCATCCTTGATGTTCACATTGCCACGCGCAATAATGTAAAGCCCATTGCTAGCACTCATATTCTTAACGATACGCTGTCCATTGGAGTACATCCTTGTTTGGCAATGGTCCGTGATCATCTTGAGCGCTTCCTTTGGCAACTCCTGCAACCAATCGATGGACTTGACCAACTCCTTTGTCTCTGGTAATTGAATGCTAGGAGGCTTCTCCATGAGCTTCTTCATGCGTGTCTCAATATCACTGGTCAAGCGAGCCACTTCACTGTTGTTCAGTCGGCCCTTGCTCTTCAAACGATCTACCGTGTGCAGTTCGTAATTGAGAACCGAACGAATGGCATTCCGTGTGGCAATGGCACGGTAAATTTCAGGGTAGGTATTGCGCAGGTTACGCATAAAAGTCTGCCCAGAAATGATATTCTCGTTGATCTCTTGCTCTATGATCTCCAAGCTTGGACGCTCACCTTCTTCCTCCCCCCGGTACATACTCTCAAGCAAGGAAAGGCAATCCTCCTGAGCTCGAGTAAATCCTACGGCACAGTCATAGCTGATCGCCAAACGGTTAAAAAAGGAATCTTCCGTGATCTTTCCAATGATAGGAATCCGCTGTGCTGTGCTGAGCCACTTCGGAGGTTTCCACAGTTCTTCTAGGTCTTTCCTAGCAGACAAGGAGACTTCTCCTTTGATGTCTAGGATCTCATTGACCGTGTCGGTTAGCGTCCGCACCGCCTCCGCTCCCAGCATTCCCTCTTTGAATTGTCTCCAATAGGCGCTCTTCTCTTTTTCCAGAATTCGCGTGCGGTGCTCCGCCATCTTGGCAACGTTGAGTTTGCTTTCATCGATTTCTTCCAGGAGGGAAATCTCTTTCGGCAAATATTCCGAAACCGTGCTCCAGTTTGCCCGGCGCAAGTTTCGATCTTGCTTCAATTTTTGCACGTGGTTTTCCGCGCTGCTGCGCATATACTCGCTTGAAGCCTTGATCATCAGCGCCTTTGCTGGTGGAATATCCAATAGGCCCAATTTCTGAATCAACGCCTTGATGGTAGTAGCATTCACCAACAATGTGAGCGTAACTGCGCCTGCTATCAGAAATAAGAATTGGTCTTTGATCTTCGTCGCCTCATCAGGCGTAATGTCCATGGATTCGGCCATGATGTTCGAGTCAACCCCGGCCACCATTAACGCCAAGGCCAATCCAATGGCGCCGCGAAGTGCTCCATACCACACCACAATAGCATCCTTCATAGGAAGGCCATAGCCCGTGTTTTTCATGAAGGGGTAGTGCGTCAACATGACAATAGCGCGCACTACGTGAATTCCAATATATACGATTCCGAGGACCAAGAAATCATTGGCGGTAAACTCGGTTCTACTGGCAATGACCAGTCCGACGATCAAGAAGATCAAGCAATTAGCGATGAACCCCGCTAGCTCCCAGAATTCATGCATGAAATGCTCTACCTGAGGGGATATACTCGAACGACCGAAGCCACCGACCATCAGGCCCAAGGCAACCAAAGCCAAAACACCTGATACATGTAAGAAGTGCTCTGCAACGTAAAAGGTAATGTACGCCGCGGCAACCACGACGGATATCTCAACCATCGCGTCGTTGAATACCCCCTTTAACCAACGAAGTGTGAGCCAACCGACCAACAAGCCGATTCCCACTCCGCCTAGGGCGACGCGTAAGAATTCTACAAAACCATTGGTGTCACTGGCTTCACCTGAAATACCTAAAAAGAACACCATAAACAGTACGATCGCCGTACCGTCATTGAGGAGTGACTCTCCTTCGATGAGTGTACCCAGTTTTTTACTTGCTCCAAGCTCTTTCAACAATGCCACCACCGCAACCGGGTCAGTAGCACTGATCACCGAACCAAACATGAAAGCCAATCCCCAGTTGGCCCAGCCTTCTAATCCGATATCAAATACGTCAATTGCGTACACCATGGCCCCTGTAAGCAGCAAAGCCACAATGATTCCGGGCACTGCGAGAATGACAGAATTGGCAGCTGACTTTTTAAACGTGTGCAAGTCCATCGCAAACGCCGCCTCGAAAATGAGAATGGGCAAGAAGATGAAAAACAGCATGTGCGGATCGATGTGTGCGGCCCAAACGAATGAGTCATGAATAAAGCTTACGTCAAGCCCTCCCCAGGATTCAAAGAGGTGGGTTCGATTCATCACACCTAAGATGATGCCGATGATCAGCAGCAGTGCCGTAAATGGAACGGGAATCGATTTAAGAAAATGTCGGGTCGCCGCACCTATAAATACCGCTAAGATGATGAAGAACAATGGACTGGTATCCGGGCCGTGATGGCCGCCTTCTTCGGCGTGCTCGCCGTGCATTTCTGCTTGCCCATGATTTCCAGCGGGCTCCACATGCTCACTGGCGTGTTCTTCTGTAACGCCTTGCCCGTGTGGCTCATCAATGGCGAAAGCTACCTCGGCATCGAGGTGGTCGAGCGGATTATGAAGGGCTTGAGAATCGAACGAATAGAAGAATCCTATGACAAAGACAGAGATGACGGCGAAAAGGCCAACCGTCTTCCACTTCAATGTGGGCATAGCTGTTGGGTTTAGGTTATAGGTGCGCCCAAATTATTGAATTTGTTCACATCCACCTAGTACTCAAATCGAATCCAAGAATTTTTTTATCTCCTCGGGATAGTATTGAAGTTCGAGCTTCCGAACTTTTTGCTCTATTTCTTCCGCGCTGTCGCTTGGATCTATGGCTACTTTGTGTTGCGCGATGATGGCGCCTTCGTCGTAGTGCGCGTTGACCTTGTGAATGGTGATGCCCGATTCACGCTCGCCGGCGGCTTTGACTGCATGGTGTACATGCATCCCCCACATTCCTTTTCCACCAAACTTGGGCAGCAGCGCAGGGTGAATGTTCAGCATGCGACGATCAAAGCGCTTGACCATGTATTCGGGCACCAACAGCAACCACCCTGCAAGGATGATTACATCGACATTGTACTCTTCTAACAAAGCCATCATCAACTCCTCGTCTGCCAATTCGGCTTTTGAGGCAATGGCAAAATCTACACCCATGGCCTCAGCCACTCGAATGACACCGGCCTCAGGTTTATTGGTAACTACCAAGCGCACCTCAACGGATGCATTGTCTTTGAAGTATCCAATGATCGCCTTGGTATTGGTTCCAGAGCCAGAGGCAAATATTGCTAGACGGGTTTTGCCCATTTAGAGATTCGTATTACTGATTAATTTGGTAGCGCAAAAGTAATGGCAATCATGAGCAAGGAACATGCATTCATCCCCTACGATCCCGTTCGCTTTGACGAATCGGAGTCGACCCGTCGAGCAAAAGAACAATACCAATTTGCAAATCGGAGAAGGAGTATTCGAGATTTCTCAGAGAAGGATATCCCTTTTGAGGTCATACAGAACATCATCTTGACGGCAGGCACTGCGCCAAGCGGCGCTCATCGAGAACCGTGGACATTCTGCGTGATTCGCTCTGCTGAGTTGAAAAAGCGCATCCGAGAAGCTGCCGAAGCCGAAGAGCATGAAAGCTATTCTAAAAGAATGAGCGATCAATGGCTAGAAGACCTCAAACCTATGGGTACCGATTGGCGCAAACCCTTCCTTGAGAAAGTACCCTGGATAATCGTCGTTTTTAAGCGCGCTTTTGAGTACGACGAAGGCCAAAAGCATCAGAATTACTATGTAAATGAGTCCGTAGGGATCGCTTGCGGCATGTTGATAAACGCAATTCACAACGCCGGTTTGGCCACTTTGACCCACACTCCGAGCCCTATGAATTTTCTCACCAAAATACTCGAACGCCCTGACAATGAGCGGCCTTACCTCCTCCTTCCTGTAGGCTATCCGGCCGACGATGCAAGGGTGCCAGACCTCAATCGAAAGTCCTTCGATGAATTAGCAGTTGTCTTCGATTGAGAATCTATTTGGATTAATCAACCTAAAAGATATTTCTTTGCACTCTCAAAAGCATTAAAAAAATCACGCATTATGGCTGATATCAAAGAAAGAGTAGTAGCTATCATCGTAGATAAGCTCGGAGTTGATGAAGGAGAAGTGAATCCTGAAGCAAGCTTCACCAATGATCTTGGAGCTGACTCTCTTGACACGGTAGAATTGATTATGGAATTCGAGAAGGAGTTCAACATCGCGATCCCAGACGATCAGGCGGAGAACATTGCCACTGTTGGCGAAGCCATCAAGTATATCGAGGAGCACGTCTCCTAGATCCACATCCTAAAACATAGATTATGACGCTGAAGCGGGTAGTGGTAACCGGTATTGGGGCGCTAACCCCTATAGGAAACAACGCTCTCGACTATTGGGAAAATCTTCTCAAGGGTAAGAGCGGAGCGGCTCCCATTACTCGCTTCGACACGTCTAATTTTAAGACGCAATTTGCGTGCGAAGTCAAAAACCTTGACCTCGACAATCACTTTGACCGTAAGGAAGGCCGAAAGCTCGACCTCTTCAGCAAATTTGCCATCATCGTTGCCGATGAAGCGGTAAAAGATGCTGGTTTGGTAGAAGATAAGGTGAACCAAGATCGCACTGGTGTGATCTGGGGTTCTGGCATTGGCGGAATCATCACCTTTCAAGAGGAGGTGAGAGGATTCGTTGAAGGAGGCATGAACCCTAGGTTCAATCCGTTCTTCATTCCAAAAATGATCTCCGACATCGCCGCAGGACACATTTCCATCAAGTACGGTTTCCGTGGTCCTAACTTCAGTCTAGTCAGCGCCTGTGCCACCAGCACGAATTCGATGATTGACGCCTTTAACTACATTCGGTTGGGAAAGGCTGACGTGATCATAACGGGTGGCTCTGAGGCAGCCATCAACGAGTCGGGCATCGGTGGATTCAATGCCATGCACGCGCTCTCTACACGAAACGATGATCCAATGACGGCTTCCCGTCCCTTTGACAAAGACCGAGATGGTTTTGTAATGGGAGAAGGAGCTGGTTGTTTGGTTTTGGAAGAATATGAACACGCCATAGCGCGTGGAGCTAAGATCTACGGCGAAATCGCCGGAGGAGGACTTTCCGCTGACGCCCACCACATTACTGCACCTCATCCGGATGGATTGGGCGCTTTGAACGTAATGCGGTCTGCTATGGAAGATGACCCGAGCATTACTCCCGAGAGCCTTGATTACATCAATGTTCACGGCACGAGTACACCGCTGGGTGATGTTGCAGAGTTGAAGGCAATTCGCGGAGTCTTCGGTGACCACTCAGAGACGTTAAACATCAGTTCTACCAAATCAATGACTGGACACCTCTTAGGTGCGGCTGGTGCGATTGAAGGAATTGCTACGCTTCTGGCTGTGAAGAACGATATCGTTCCACCTACGATCAACCACTTTACGGATGATGATCAAATTGACTCCAAATTGAACCTTACGTTCCACAACGCTCAAAAACGCACTGTGAATGCGGCCTTGAGCAATACTTTCGGATTTGGTGGCCACAATGCCTCCGTGATCTTCAAGAAGTTTGTGGACTAATAACACGCGAACAACTTCTTCTTCTTCAAATCACATACAGACAGGCAAAAACGCCTGATCAAATACCTCAAAAAACATTGGGGTGTGAAACCCATGGACATCACATGGTATGAGAAAGCTTTGCGCCATAAGTCCGTTGTTGGATCTGGAAAGTATTGCCACCAAGACTGCAACGAGCGACTTGAATTATTAGGAGACGCAGTGCTCGACACCGTAATCACCGAATACCTCTTCAACAAATACCCAGAATCCAACGAAGGCTACCTCACAAAGCTCCGGGCTCGCATCGTTAACCGACAGACACTCGGTTCTGTTGGAAGGGCTTCTGGTCTGCACGAAGTAATTGAAGCCCGCATTGGCAATGAAGATTCCATGGACAAGATCGTTGGAAACGCCTTGGAGGCATGGCTCGGAGCCATCTATATTGACCGAGGTTTCGCCGTCGCTAAAAACAGCATTGATCGCTTTTTGGTCCCCAACTACATCGATATTGAAGAAATCATCGGAAATTCCTTCGACTTCAAGAGCAAGCTCATAGAATGGGCGCAACAGCAGAAGAAAGATCTTCGCTTCAATACTTCTAACAATGCCGACCTAGAAGGCATGTTCACCTGCACCATTGTGATGGACCAAGTCTTGGTCGCTACCGGCAAGGAGCGCTCCAAGAAAAAAGCCGAGCAAGCCACGTCCAAAACGGCGTGTGAATCCCTCAAGCTCTGACCCATGTCTAAGCACCGACTTGTCCTTGACGATGATTACGAATTCCTCGCCTTTGGCTTGAGCTGCCACTTGAAAGACTACCGGGTGGCATGGCTCATGAATCGATCCCTCAAAAAGGACTTCCACCGAGAGGTCATCGAAGTAAAAGCCAAGGATGGAACCATGGAAGAATTTACCAAATTCATCTACAGAGACCTCGATAATCGTTTGAATTACATCCTGCTTTCCAATCACAACGAAGAGGCCTATCTCTTCAAGGAATATAAACAGTATGATTACTTCATGCTTATTGAAGGTTATATCGACATCTTTGACGAGGAATCGTTTCAAAGGGGATTGCATTCGATTGAAGGAATTCAGTTCGTAGCTCGGATGGACACCGAAATCTTCAAGCGTATTCAGTATACGCTCTTTGAAGAATAGGCTGTTGATGACTTCACAATAGCCCGCCTCTGTCGCCGTCACCTTTCAATACATTCGTTAACCAAGGAATATGCTGAAGAACAAAACCAAGATCGTCGCTACGATCGGACCTGCGAGTTCTCCTAAGGAGGTACTCAAAAAAATGATCGAAGAGGGCATGAGCGTTGCTCGTCTCAACTTCTCGCACGGAGAGCACGACATCCACGAGGAAGTCATGAATACGCTTCGGCTGATCGATAGCGAGTTGCATACCCACACCGCTATTCTTGCCGACCTCAGCGGTCCAAAGTT
The DNA here is from genome assembly GCA_943788725.1 of uncultured Flavobacteriales bacterium. Taxonomy (GTDB): domain Bacteria; phylum Bacteroidota; class Bacteroidia; order Flavobacteriales_G; family Salibacteraceae; genus SHAN690. Next base: position 325,373 of record CALSRJ010000002.1, read on the forward strand.
GCGCGTGGGAGAACTCAAGACCCCAGAAGTTGAATTGGTAATGGGTGCAGAATTGCGCATCACATCTGATGAAATCATCGGAGACGCGAACCGCGTCATGGTGAGCTATCCCGACTTGGTAGAGGATGTTCAAATTGGAGAAACGATCCTCTTCGACGATGGAAAACTCCGGGTCGAAGTGACGGGAACAGAAGGAACAGACGTCATCACCAAGGTGACCCAAAGCGGAATGCTCAAGCCTCGAAAAGGTGTCAACCTTCCAGACACGAAAGTGTCTCTTCCCTGCCTGACCGATAAAGACCTGATCGACCTTGAATTTGCACTGAACCACAACGTGAGTTGGGTTGCGCTATCCTTTGTCCGAAGCGAAGACGATATCAAAGAATTACGGCAAAAGATCGCCGATAGCGGCAAGAATGTGCGCATCATCGCCAAGATCGAAAAGCCAGAGGCGGTAGAAAATATCGACGCCATCATTCACGAAGCCGATGGCATTATGGTGGCCCGTGGCGATCTCGGCGTTGAGATTCCATTGCAAAATGTGCCTCTCGTACAAAAAGAGATCGTAAGAAAATGCCAAAAAGCGGGTCGGCCGGTGATCATTGCTACCCAAATGATGGAGAGCATGATTGACAACATGTCGCCCAGTAGAGCCGAAGTAAACGACGTTGCGAATGCAGTCATGGACGGAGCCGATGCAGTCATGCTAAGCGGCGAAACAAGCGTGGGCAAATTTCCGGTTGAAGTGGTCCAGACCATGTCAAAGATCATCACGCGGGTAGAAGACTACCAAGGAATCTATTTCCGTGATATTGAACACGAGAGCGCACCCGAACGCGTGCTTACCGATGCCATCTGTCACTCTGCAGTCCGATTGAGTCAGAAGACCGGAGCAAAGGCCATTGTGACCATGTCGTTTTCTGGCTATACAGCCTTTCGTGTTTCTTCCTACCGGCCGAACGCTTGGATCTTCGTCTTCACCTCTAACTTCAAAATCCTCAACATGCTCAGTTTGGTTTGGGGAGTGAAGGGATTTTATTACGACAAGTTTGTGAGCACAGATCACACGATCGCGGACATCAAGTATGAACTGAAGAAAGCTGGTTTCCTTGACGATGATGACCTGGTCATCAATATCGCAAGCATGCCAATCGCGAAAAAAGGAATGTCAAACATGTTAAAAGTGAGCAAAATGTCAGAGGGTTAAACCCCTCAGGCATAATGACCGTATAGAATAGAAAACAACACCGTGAAGCGCCTAGCCGTCATATCGACCGTATTGCTACTCTCAAGCCTAGCGCTTCTGAGTCTCACCGAAGACAATCCAACCTTCTATTCCCATGATGATGGAACCTTCGAAGCATCCGGTACGTGGGCAAAAGACAACTATGAAGGCCAAGAGATATCCGAGCACCCATCCTGCTCCATGTCGGGCAAAACATCGGTAAACATTCAAGACTCCGTGGTATCGCTATGCGATAAGATGATCCTCAGCGGCAATGCGCAATTGCTTATCGCTAAGGGCGGTGAACTCCATCTGAAAGGCGGCATGGAATTAATCGGAAATGCCCAAGTGACGGTTGAGCAAGGTGGAAACCTAATCATTGGTGGTAAACTCGAAATGACTGGTGGAAGCAAACTGAACTTATCTGGAAGCCTCAGCGTCAATGGAAACATAGAAGTAGGTGGGCAAGCCTTCGCATGTGGAAATGGAGATGCCAAGGTCGGGGGAAGTATTGCAGGTATAGGCTGGTGCTTAGACTTGAATGTACTCCCGATTGAGATGATCAACATCGACGCAAAATTGCATGCTGAAAAGAACCTTTTGCTCGAATGGACCAGCTTAATCGAATCTGAAGAAGATGTGTTCATTGTAGAAAGATCTTCGAATGGCATGAGCTTCGAAGAAATCGGCAGGCTGGAAGGAACTGCAGAACGTGAAAACACACCGAAATACCAGCTCGAGGATAACGGACTTCCACCAGGACACTATTACTATCGCATTACACAAGCAAGTCGAAGCGGTGAAGCAGAAGTGGTCGAAATGATAGCCGCTACCATAGCTCCCAACGAAGAAACCGGCGTTTGTGAACTAGAAGTAGACCCTAATCCTTGCGTTCCAGGATGCACGGTAACCTTGACCGATTGCCCAGGTTCAGCATTTAGGGCTTATGTGGTAGACGGAGCTGGAAGAATGATATCAGAGTTGGTCCCCGTCAATACCAGAGACAAGGAGCGGACGATTCAGTACCATCTAAACAAAAACAATTTTGCCATGCCAGGCGTGTACATCATACGCGCAGAATCTGATCAGGCCGATGTGTCTAAAAAACTCATCATCCAATGAGTCGGCTTCTTTCAACATACCTGATCATGGCCGCCTTGGCATTCGTTCAGCTCGGGTGCGATGGGGAGAGTCGAACCAGTCAAGCAGATAAGAACCTGGATGCGACATCGGAGGTTGTCGAACCGAAGAGCACAGGAACGGCGAGGGTTGTGACCCTTCCCACTCCTATGCAGATTCCTGCACTATTGAAGAACACCAAAGCCACTTATTCGGCTTCCAGTTTACTACCCATCATTTCAGATGATAAGTCGTATTATCAATCAGGCGTCTTGTTTGGCATGTACATGCTAGACCTCGCTTATTCAGGGTCTTTCACCCATCAGCAAGCCAGTCGAAATTATTTCAGGGCATGCAAACGGATCGGCGACGATCTTGGGTTGGGTGTCCGGATTAGCGAAAAGTATGTAGATCGATTCGAGCGGAACATTGCTCGTCCAGACTCCCTTGGAAGAATCGTCTTAGAAATGTACGACGTGGGTCACAAGGTATTGATCGACCAAAACAAAGAAGGCCTGGGATTCCTGATGGTACTAGGATGTTACATGGAAGGCATGAACCTGATCATGACCCAAGCGCGGGATCACGACCTCATCTTGTTCGTCCACCTACTCCACCAGCAGAAGAATTACGGGATCAACCTGGTTTCGATGCTTGATCAATACGAAACCCCCAGCGAGATCAACGCGGAATACGACGCATTCCTCAAGGTAGTGGATGCGCTCAACACGATGGACATACCCAGCGTGTACGAGCTAAAGTCTGGAAAAAGAACCATCGCAGGCATGCAAGAAAAGAACCTGCAAGAAATCAAGGACAACCTAGAGTCATTTCGAACATCTATCCTCATTTGACCATGAAAGGAAGAGTCACTGGTATCGGCGGAATTTTCTTCAAATCCAAGGACCCAAAGGCCATGCGAGCTTGGTACGAAAAAGCCCTGCAACTCCCCATGGACCAATACGGCCACTCCTTCGTATGGCGTAGTGATGATAACCCTGAAGCACGCGGCATCACTCAGTGGAGCCCAATGGAAGAGAGTACAGACTATTACGCGCCTAGCGAACGTGAATTCATGATCAACTATCGGGTGGAGCACCTAGACGACTTATTAGCGTCGCTCAAGGCGCAAGGCATCTCCCAAGTAGGCGCCATAGAAGATTACGACTACGGAAGGTTTGCTTGGATCATGGATCCCGAAGGACGCAAGCTTGAACTGTGGGAACCTAAGGACGCAGCCCTTCTATAAGCTCTTTCCATCGAGTTTCTTCATCTTCGCACTGTGAAGCCGAACCTTCTTATCATCAGCAATTATCGCGACCCAATAGCCCCTATTCGACCGGAGGCGGAGATCATTCTGCGCCTCAAGAAAGAAGGCTACACTATCACGGTGATGACGCCCATGGATGGTTACTATCCGACTAAACTAATGGAGTCCGGGTGTTACATAATCGACCACCTTCCTTCCGGAAAATTCGAAAGAAAGACCATCGACCTCATCAAGCATGCGGTGGCTCAGGAGCGTATTGACATCATTCACGCCTTCAACAGCAAGGCCATCGCCAATGCAGCCTGGGCGGTATGGGGCAATAAAAAGGTGAAACTTGTTAGCTACAGAGGCTACACAGGGAACATCCACTGGTACGATCCAACCAACTACATCTCCTTTCTCAACCCTCGTATCAATTTCATGGTCTGTCTTGCAGAGAGCGTTCGCGAAATGTACTTGAAGAACGGAGTTGCCTCGGATAGAGCGATTACCATCAACAAAGGACATGACCCTGCTTGGTACGCCGATGCTCAAGCTGCAGATCTTTCCGAGTTTGCTTTTCCGGCAGATGCGCTGGTCTGTGCCTTAGTAGCGAACTATCGCACCAAAATGAAAGGCATACGCTACCTCGTGGAAGCAGCATCTCTGCTACCCAAAGAGAGTAAAGTGCATTTCTTGATGATCGGAAAAGGCCTAAGAAGCAAAGAGATAGAACCACTACTGAAGTTGAAGCCTGTAGAAAATCGCTTCACTTTTACTGGGTTCAGAGCAGATGCACCCAACCTTGTCAAGGCTTCGGATGTCTCGATCTCTGCCTCCCTCTTTGGAGAAGCAACGCAAAAAGCCGTGATCGAAGCCATGAACCTTGGCAACCCCATGATCATAACCGACATCTCTGGCAACCGAGGTTTAGTTAAAGACGGAATTTCAGGATACGTCGTACCACCAGCGGATGGACTAGCGATAAGAGATGCCTTGATAAAACTGGAGGAAGATGCTTCCCTAAGGTCTCGAATGGGTGAGGAAGCAAAGCGACACATCGCGCAATTTCTTTCGATCGATCGATCGGTGAAAGAATATGCGCAGTTCTACGATCGCATCGGATCAGAATAGGATGATGCGTATGGCTTTTTCAGCCAACCCCATCACTTTCAAGAGATAACCCCCTGCGGACAGTTGCCGCACATCCAACACGGTCATGTCGCCATGAATATCCATGGGAACCATGCAGATATTTCCATGCTTGTCTTCCAGCTGAATATCTGCTGGTGGAAACAGACGAGAACGGTCATCGGAAAGGACGAATACTTTACGGCGCTTTTGATCAGCATATGCGATCGGCTGGGCGGTTCCTTGTAGCGTTCTTGCGTGCATGGTGTTGTGTATTAAGCATTTCTTTAGTCTGTCTATTTGTACGCATAGAGGGCCATACAAGTTTCATATTGGGATAAATTCCTGGTGAATGGGTCGCTTCATTCTCTAATTTCGCCTTACTGCATGACTCGGTTAAAGTATTTTCTGGCATTCTCATTACCCTTGACCACCTTCCTTTCACTTTATGTAGGTGGCATATGGAGCTTCGGCACTCTGATATTGGCTTTCTTCTTAATTCCCTTGATCGAATTGTTGCTCGCACCGGATCAGAGTGGCCCATCATCGAGTGAGGAAGAACGGATGCTGAGTTCAGATCGGTTGTATGACCTCCTGCTCTACGCCATGGTTTTGGCACAATACGCCGGGCTTTCCTTTTTTCTGTACCGTATTTCGATGACACCCCTCGAAACCTACGAGCTGGCCGGGATGACCCTCAGTATGGGGGTTCAATGCGGCGCAGTAGGGATCAATGTGGCCCATGAACTCGGGCATCGCACATCCACATTCGAACGAGCGTTGGCGAGGATGCTACTGCTCTCTTCACTGTATATGCACTTCATCGTAGAACACAACCGGGGTCATCACAAGAACGTTGGCACCCCTCTTGATCCAGCCTCTGCCCGATTGAATGAGCCGGTCTACACGTTCTGGATTCGAACGATCATCGGCTCCTTCCAATCTGCTTGGAACATTGAGCGGCGCCTACTCGAACGATCTGGGCGATCCCCGTGGTCGCTTCGCAACGAGATGGTCCGTCTCATACTCGTAGAAACAATGCTTCTTATCACCCTATACCTGGTGTTTGGTTCTGCAGGGTTATTTGGGTTCTTGTTGGCTTCTTTGATCGGAATCATACTCCTTGAAACGGTGAACTATATAGAGCACTATGGACTGCGTAGAAAGGAGATTTCAGAAGGGCTCTTTGAACGCGTTCAACCTTGGCATAGCTGGAACAGCGATTACCCCTTGGGACGCATTATGCTTTTTGAATTGACCCGACACAGTGACCATCATTATAAGGCCAGCAAGAAATACCAAGTACTCCAACACTTAGAACAAAGTCCTCAATTGCCCACGGGCTATCCGGGCATGATGTTATTGAGCCTTGTCCCTCCTTTGTGGTTTCGGATAGTCAACCCCAAGGTTGAGAAGATCAATCAGTTACAACAATGAGGAACTTGGAAATGCTCCAAAAAAGCTTTTGATTGTCTATGATGAGATCACCTCCAATCGTGCGATAGCTTTCGTTGGGATGCTCCGTGATGATCTTGGCCTTTGATCCGATGGACAATTTAGTAACCTCTCGCAAATCCTTCGCTTCAAAGGCGGTCTTGTCCATGTCTTCGTTTACATCGCTTGAACGCAACAATCCTCCCTTTTCCAATACTCCTGACTCAATGAGCTCACGCTTGGCCCCAAGGGCAATGTAAACCGTATTCATGTTCTTTTGAAGCTCTGTCATTTTAGCTTCCATGGTGCTGATGTTGCCTTCCATGGCCTGCAGGTTCTCTTGTAAGACCATACGCTCTACTTCCGCCTGCATATACTCTTCAAACATGTCCTTGAAATCTGTTCCCAAGGTACCGAGATCGTGATTCAAATGCGCCATGCGAAGGTTATTCATCTCCATTTTCTCTTGCATGCTTTGTACGATGCCAAAAAGGTTCGCAGAAGTGGCGCTGCTGGCCCCGAGGTTATCTTCCAGCCGAGAAATGTAATTCTGGTTCAGTTCCATGATTGACCGCATTTTCAGGACGTTCTCCCGAATGGCATCTTTGTCACGAATACGCTCGTTCATTTGAACCATGATTTCTGATTCAACCACGCGCATTTCTTTCATGTTGGAATCGATGGCTTTGAACGTCAAGCCGATCGCGTCGAGGATCGAGTCTCGGTGCGCGAGTTGACCTTTTACTTCTTCTAACTCAGCCTGTATCGAAGTACAATCCTCTCCTCCGCAGGACGAAAGGGCAACGATTAGGGTGAATGCAACAATCAGTCGGTGGGCTTTCATGCATACGATATTACTTCAAAGCTTCGCAATTTCAAAGGACTAGGGTCCTTATACGTACTGGAAACAGTTTTTTACCTAAGATTGAAGCCTTGAAGATCCTAGCCATCATACACGGCAGAGCGCCGATGAAAGCACCGACCATTGCAAGGTTAGAAGCCTGGGCTGAAGGGCATTCAGACATCTACCTTGAAGTTCATGAGACACAGGGCCATTTCGACGCTTTACGCCGATCAAAAGAAAGTGCGGGATTCAACACCGTGCTAAGCTGCGGAGGAGATGGAACCAACAATGAAGTACTCAATGGCCTCATGACGATACAGCCATTAGAGAGGCCCACACTTGCCATCCTTCCCCTTGGGTCAGGGAATGACTTTGCGCGCATCTTACCGCAAAGAAGCACGATTGAACTGCTCTCAGCGATTGAAAAAGATCAACCCAACTCCGTTGACATCCTGGAGATTCGAACACCGAACAAACAGTGGTTTGCGCTCAACATGATTACCTGTGGGATTGGCGCTGAAATAGCCGCAACCGTCAATCGACGCAAGTTCTCCCTTCCCCCAGCATTCAACTACTACAGCGGGATCATTCAATGGCTTATGAAGTACAAAGCACCCTTACTTGCGCTCACCTCAGATGCTGGAACAAGCAAGTCACGAACCTTTCTGGGTGCATTTGGCAATGGCACCTACGCAGGTAACGGTCTCGGCCTAAACCCACAATCCGCCATTGCTGATGGCCTAATGGGAGTCTCCATTGTAGGAAATGTAGGTGTAATCGACTTCCTTCGGTATCAATCCACACTCAAGAAGGCGCAAAAGGTCCAAGACGAACGCCTTCAGTACAGTACTTCCACATCCGCAACAATTCGTGTCATAGAGGGTACCTGCGCCTTCGAAACAGATGGCGAAGTGCTCGATCGACTCGAAGCAGGAGAAGAAGCAGTCATTGACCTGCTCCCCGGCACGATTCTATTGATCTAGTTACTGCTTAGACTTCAAACGAAACCCAACATAGGTCATCCTTCCAAAGATGGGGCCCCAGATGAAGGAGCTATCGAAATAGCGCCCAAACGGGTCATTACTTGCAAGGATTGGATTTGGTTGCTTTACGTTCGTGATGTTTTCCATTCCCACATACACCGCAAAGCGATCTTTCCACGACTTCGATACTTGGGCGTTCATCAAGATTAAGTCCGGCGATTGCTTATCCAATTGATATTCCACAGGATTACCCTCCGTATTCGGAATCCGTTTCGGTCCTTGCCATTGAACGGTATAGTCAAATTTCCAATCGTTCTTGGTCTCATAAGACAAGTTCACAAAAGCGCGATGACGAGATATGTATGGCTTCGAAAGCAAGGTACCGCTGTAGTCCGTCATCACGTCGTACCATCTATATGCAACGCGTACATCAAGATTGCGAACGAGTTCATAGTCAAACTGTGCTTGAGCGCTCGTAGAATAGCTGCGACCAACGAGGTCATAGATCCGCACTTTTCTGGGATCCTCCATGTCTACCACCGTCTGATTCTCAAATTCAGTGTGGTAAAAGTCAATGGACAAAGTGGCTGGCCGGTAATCAATCCGCAAATTTTGGACAAAGTTCAATCCGAAATTCCACGCTATTTCTTGACGAAGACCAAATCCCGGAATGCTGGGGTCTCCATCTATTTCCCAAGCACGAGAGGTTGCCAGCAAGGAAATGTTCTCAGCAATCACATTGGCCGTTCGCTGTCCACGTCCAGCCGAAGCCCTCAATACGGAACCTTCTTTGATTTCATAGCGCATGTGCAGGCGTGGCGTCACGAAAGCACCGTAGTAGTTGTGGTAATCAGTACGAACCCCAGCCACTGCGCTGAATTTCGTGAAGTACGTAAATGTGTACTCGAAGAAAGCTCCCGGCACCACTTCTTCGCGGTTGTATTGGTTTGAATCTAGGCTTTCTGTGAACTTGTCGTATTGGAAGCTCGCCCCAGTTCTGAATTTATGGGTCGACGTTCCGAATATGGATTGGTACAAGGTGTTGACATAAGCACTTTGCTGGTTCGCTTTGTATTGGCGATTCCCAAAAAACCCATCGTAGTCGTGATGCACAAGCTTGGTCTGCATCCCTGCGCTTCTGTACTTGGCATTGGGAAATACGAATCCGCTCTTCCCCCAAACCTCATACCTCCGCGTGTTCCATCCGAGTTGGTAAGGAAACCCGATTTCTCGATCGATCTGACCTCCGCGCTTCTCTTCATCAATGGCGCGCATTCCCAACTGTCCTTCCCACCCTTTGTTGTTGGTGAACTTCCAGCGATTCACGGCATTGACCATGTGGCCCGTTGGAAAATCGAGGAATTCATCCCCATTTCCATTCACCTCGATGGGCCGGATATTGCCATGCAATAAAACGCCAGTCGATACTTTGTCGCTCAGCTTCTGAGCAGCGTTTAAGTTTAACTCGGTACGTCCGCCTTGATTTCCGTAGCCATTCAAAAACCACCGATTCATATGTTCCGGCTTTTCCAATTCAACATTGATCTGCCCGGTGACGCTTTCAAATCCGCTGGCAACGGAGCCTGAACCTTTGTTGAGTTGAATGCTTTCGATCCACGTTCCAGGAATGTAGGTAAGCCCCTGCACAGAAGCGAGTCCGCGTATATCGGGGATAGCCTCTCTGGTAATCTGCGTATACTTTCCATCCAGTCCCAGCATTTGGATCTGCTTAGTACCCGTCACCGCATCGGTAATCGCTACGTCCACCGAAGGGTTCGTTTCGAAGCTCTCAGAGAGGTTGCAACACGCGGCTTTGTACAATTCGTCTTGACCAATCTGTTCGGTTTTGATGGCGTCCATATAAGAGATCTCCGTAGATTTTTCACGGTAGACTACTTCCACGGCGTCCAAGACCTGTTCGTGCTTTAGAATGATCGTCAGCTTGTCAGGCTGCTCTACCTTGACCGTGTCAGAACTGTAACCCACGTAACTGAAGATTAGACTGCGCGTATCTGGATTCATCGGCAATTCGAAATAACCGGTAGTATCCGTACTTGTTCCTGCTTGGGTTCCCAACCAGTAGACATTGGCAAACGGGATCGGACGAAACTTTCCTGCTTTCGTCTCCTCGATCACAACACCGCTTACGTTCTTTTGAGCGAAACCCAGTGATCCCATCAGGATCAAGAGGCCCACCAAGAGGGAGCGTTTCATGATCAATGCTTGTGTCCTTCCTCGTACTTACAGCAATCTGGAAGCTTGGCGTACTGTTCTGCCTGAGCGTCGTGGTTCTCCGTGCTGTGGCCTGCCGTCAAAATGCGTCCTTCGATCTCTTCAAGGTTCGTCTTGTCTGAGCGATATGCTAGCGAAAGCTTATCTGAAGCCTTATCCCACGAGACGTATTTAACGCCTTTGCCATAGGCGGCTGTTTCGATGCGCTCTTTGCACATGCCACATATGCCCTTAACCAAGATGGTGTCTTCGATGACCTCCTTCTGCGCGTAGCCGGTCGATGCTGCTGCGATCCCTACAAGGATCAATGTTGTTTGAATGAATTTCATGATGTTCGATGATAAATGAATGTATGTAAATGTCTTCCGTCAAAAGGAACCTAGGTTCCAAGCGTGAAGTCATCCATACGTTATCAGTCGAACCAGTTCAATGGGTATATCCCGCACCACGGGAGGACCGCGATCGGTAAGCGTCATACCAAGCTCTTCGTCAAGAGCTTCACTCATGATCTGCCCTAAATCCAAAATAGAAACAAGCGGCAATTCAACGTTGTCAAGCGAAAGCTTTGCCGGAGCGGCGTGTTCATCTTCCAATTGATTGAAAAATGCTTTTTCCTCGCAACAAGATTGGTTTGAGGCGGTGTGGGACGCATCGCAAGGGCACTCGGTGTCTAACAACACATAGTTGATGTCAGAAATCTCGCCCAAACAGTAATGGATCTCCAAGCCGTAACCGACCGAGCTGATCAAATAGAAAAATGCGAATATGAATGCCGTTGGTCTCACTGTGCTGCAAAAATAACGCAGAATGATTAGCTATGGTTGCCTTCCCTGTTAGAGAAGCTTAATGCTACTTGTTCCGGAAAAAGACTTGAATCGGCACCCCGGTCAGGTTAAAGTTCTTCCGCATCTGATTCTCAATGAACCTGCGATACGATTCAGTAATGTATTGCGGAAGGTTGCAGTAATAGGCAAACGTAGGCGCATGGGTCGGCAACTGCTGAACGTATTTGATCTTGATGTGCTTGCCTTTTAGAGCCGGTGGCGGGGTTCGATCTATGATGGGCAACATCACTTCGTTCAGCTTGTTCGTCTTGATGCGCTGCGTGCGGTTTTTGTAAACATCCAAGGCCAATTGCAATGACTTATGGATCCGCTGCATGTTGAGTACAGAAGTAAAAATGATTGGAATATCATTGAAAGGAGCGAGCTTTTCTCGGAGTTCGGCTTCAAACTCTTTAGCTGTGTTGGTCTCTTTATCCAAGAGGTCCCACTTGTTTACCAAAACAACAACGCCTTTCCTGTTCTTTTCGATCAAACTGAAGATGTTCAGGTCTTGCTGGCCCAATCCTTCCTTTGCATCGATCATGAGCATACACACATCCGAACTCTCAATGGCCCGTATCGCGCGCATCACCGAATAGAACTCCAAGTCTTCGTGCACCTTCGCCTTCTTCCGAATTCCCGCCGTGTCTACCAAGGTGAATTCGAATCCAAATGCGTTGTAATGGGTGTCAATGGTATCGCGCGTAGTACCTGCGATCTCTGTTACGATGTTTCGCTCCACACCCAGTAGGGCATTGACAAAGGATGACTTACCCGCATTCGGACGACCAACTACTGATATCCTTGGGAGTTCGTATTCGTCTACTTGCTCCTCTTCTGGAAGCAACTTGATGAGGTCATCCAATAAATCACCCGTACCACCACCATTCATGGCTGAAACAGGATAGATCGTCTTGAACCCTAGTTCATAAAACTCAAAGCTGTCGGCCGTATTGGATGGATTATCGCACTTATTGGCTACCAACATCACGGGCTTGTCGCTTCGCCGCAAGAGCTTCGCAACATCACGATCCAAATCAATAACGCCTTGCTTAGCATCACACACGAACAGGATCAATGCAGCCTCTTCCATTGCGATGATGACCTGCTTGGCAATTTCCTTTTCAAATCGATCAGAAGAATCACTGATGTAGCCTCCGGTATCGATCACCGAAAACTCGATTCCACCCCAATCGCTCTTGCCGTAATGACGGTCACGGGTGACACCTGAAAACTCGTCAACAATGGCTTGGCGCCTGCCGATTAGTCGGTTAAAAAAGGTGGACTTGCCCACGTTGGGACGTCCGATGATTGCTACTAGTGCCATAAGGGGTGCAAAGGTAGGGTCTTTTTACGGGGAAAGGTGTGGGAATCAGAAATTTGCGCAGTCATTCAACACCCAATTCCCTCCATTTCTTATTCCCTTTTACTCAAGTCAACACCAGCCTTTACCCAAGGGATACTTCCAGTAGTCAGGTTTCATTTCTGCTGCCTCACATTCTAGGACTATTGTTCATCCACAATCAAATGCGGTCGGATGCTTTAAAGGACACTTTGCAGCAGGGGCATGGTTTGGGCTATTTAAATTTTAATTACTTGGTTAACAGTGTGTTGAAAAATAATGCCGCTTGCATACAAACAGCGGGTAGACGATTCTCGTGTATTGGGTCAAACGGATAAAAAATTGAACAATGAAAAAATTACTACTCTCTCTTTCGATCGTCTTTATAAGCATGTCGGGTTGGGCACAATGCAATGCCGACTTCTCCGATTCTTTGTCCACTTGGACGAGCAATCCTTATGACGTCTTCTACTCAAATACCTCAACGGGGTATTCAAGTTGGTCCACCACCTTTTACTGGACCTTCTCAGGCGGAGCATCTCCATCGTCATCCTACACCATGGATACCGTTTCGGTTACCTATCCAGGGCCAGGAACTTACACTGCATGTATATTTATGGCAGACTCGATAACCCCTTGTATTGACTCAATTTGTCATTCAATCGTAGTCAGCAGTTCTGGCCTTTACGGCACAGTAGCATCAACGCCAACGTCATGCGGCGCGTGCGATGGCTCCGCCACTGTTAGCGCTTCTGGCGGGCTTACTCCTTACACATATTTGTGGTCAAATGCATCGACTGGTCAATCAGCGACAGGACTTTGCGGAGGCAATTATTCCGTCACAATCACGGATGCCAATGGAGATACTTTTGCCTTAAGCACAACAGTTCCAAGTTCATCACCCGCGAGTGTTTCCATTTCTTCCAACAACAACTCTCCTTGTGCTGGCGAAACGGTCACTTTAACAGCAACCGCTACAGGTCTCGGAAACATGAGCTACCTCTGGAACACAGGAGACTCAAATTCAAGTATACCTGCCACGAGTTCTGGGATGTATGTCGTGACGGTAACTTCTTCTTTGGGATGCACAGCAACGGATTCAATTAACCTCAGCTTTGGGCAAGCTCCAAGCCTTACCATGACACAATCGGATGAGTCTTGCTATCAATGTTGTGATGGAACTGCTGGAGTTAGTGCAACCGGAGGGTCGGGCAACTTCACCTACCTCTGGAGCAATGCCTCTACGATGAGTTCTCAAACGAATCTATGCCCTAACACATACAGTGTAACGGTAACAGACTCTACTTTAGGATGTGAAAGCACCGGAAGTGTGTCCGTTACAGCGTTCGCTTGCGATACCATAATGGGAATGATCACTCAAGGGGCACTTGCTCGAGTTTACCTCATCGAAGAAGACAACGGCATCCTTTCAGCCATCGACAGCACAGAGACTGACTCTCTTGGCTTCTACTACTTCAACGCGATTTGTAATGCAGGAACATACTATGTAAAGGCAGCATTGCTCCCTTCCCACTCCATGTATTCCTCCTACGTTCCAACTTACTATGATTCTTCAGCCCTTTGGTCACTTGCTGCAGGACTGGTTGTCAACTCTAGTTCATACTACTTTGTGAACTTCTCGCTTCTCAGTGGAACTAATCCTGGTGGACCAGGTTTCGTTGGCGGACTTATTTCTCAAGGCGCAAACCGTGGCGAGGGTGATCCAGTGCCAAATGCTCAATTAGTATTGTTCAATGAGGCGGGTGAAGTAGCAGCATTTACACGCTCGGATGAAAACGGAGAGTATGTCATTGACAACCTCGCACTGGGTACATATCGCCTCGAAATCGACATACTCAACAAAACCTCGTATCCCTTGCATTTTACATTGACCGAAGAAAACCTAACGGTTCCAAACGGGAATTTCCTTGTAAACATCAAGTCTATACGTCCTGAATTGCCTACTGGTATTTCGAATGAGACGGCGAAATCCCTTACCATTTTCCCGAACCCTACTCAAGGTAGACTTCAGATCAGCGCAAACGGATTGATCGAATCTGTTCGTGTGATGAACCTACAAGGGCAAGAAGTATTAAATGCTAATCTACCATCGTCCACTGCTGCGGACTTAGACCTTCAAGGTCTATCTGGCGGACAGTACATTCTAGAGGTAATCATTGAAGGTGAGATACAACACCACTCCGTGATCAAGGAATGATACTGAATCCGAAATATGGTTAGCAATCACAAAGGAGGGCAAATGACTTTGCCCTCCTTTGTGTGCTTTAACAACCCGATAAAAAGTGAAAGTCAGCGCAGAACTGATTGCAGAGTGTAAACGGAATAAAAGAAAAGCTCAATTTGAGCTTTATAAGGTCTGTTATGCTTTCATGATGCAGATCTGCCTGAGATACAACCCAGTAGATGCGGATGCTCATGCAGCCTTGAACGAATCCTTTTTAAAGGTGTACACCAAAATCGATCAATACAATGAGCATGTCCCTTTTGCCCTTTGGATCCGTCGCATCACCATCAATACATGCATCGATCACTTTCGTAAAAGAAAAACAGAACTCTACGCTTCCTTTCAAAATATAGATGACGGTCCCATCGCTTCAATCAGCCACATAAGCAATGATGCCGACCTCTCCCTCGACGCAGAAGCCCTACGGGCAATGATCCGACAATTACCTGCGGTAAGCCAGCAGGTCTTTAACCTCGTGATACTCGATGGTTATCCCTATGAAGAGGTTGCGGAATTACTTGACATTACCGTGGCAACCTGTAGATGGCATGTACACTTTTCAAGAAAGACCCTTCAAGAACAGTTAGTTGAGGTCTCGTCTGAATCTAAATCCAAAGCCGTATGAAAAAGGATGAACTCAAAGACATATTCGATGCCGCATTCGCGCATGAGGCCTTGCCCGTGGATATAGCCAATTGGGACACGCTTGCAGCTTCGTTGGACCACCAACGTAGGCGTAAAACAATTATTTATTGGCTGATGGGAATCGGATTAATCGTAGGAGGGATATCGGGCATGGCTGCTTGGTCATCCTCACATCTACCCGCATACCAACCAGACCACGTAAGCTCGTTCCATACTATGGATGATATCCAGGTAAGCAAAAGACTCCCTTCTGACAACTCAGCCTCAAACAACCGGATGACAACAAAGGCCGAGAAAGATGTCGCTACGAAGGACGTTCGTTACGCTCAAGAGGAATTCATTCATGAAGCCACGTTCAGTGAATCACATTCTCAATCGCCATCAGGGTCGCATACAGCATCACAAAAATCGACTCCCTCTTTCAGCTCGTATCCAAGTCATGCATCGAGTACGCTCCCTGCCGATTCAAGTAGCAGTCCATTTGACCCTACTTCAATCGTTGACCCTCCAATAGCTGGGCAAGCTCGCTCTGAGGATCTGCTTGAAAAAATGCCTTTGCGAGACGGACATTTGGATGCCAAAATCAAGGCGTTTTCTACACGCAACCTTGATACGCTCGACCAAAAGCGACCTTGGGAGCTTTATCTGAGAGCAGGCGTTGCGTATGGTAAGTCCATAGACCCAGGACAAGTGGGAGGAGTGGGCATTTCTGTCCACCTAATGGACAATCTACTTTTTGGCTCGGAGTTGTTGCTCGTGCGCGACTTTGTCAACTTAGAATCTGCTGTTGAAGGCCGTACCTATGGGTACGAAACCTATCGACAGGCAATTTTGACCCAAGCCTCTGAAATGCTGGCCACCGAACTCCCCGTTTTCGTCAGATATCGGTGGAACCGATTCTCCATTGGCGGTGGCGTGACCGCTGCTTATACCATCGGGGCAAGACTCACAGAGCGGCACTATTTAAGCTCCTCTGTAAGCGAGCAACCATGGACGAGCAATGAACTTACCGATGAAATTGATGTTGGATATGTGCGGTGGAAGGCGGTGAAACCCTTCAGGTTGAACGCTACAACCGACCTTTCCTTTCAGTTGACTGATCGCTATTATGTGGGTTCCAGAGTCAGCTATCCCCTGCAAGATATATTCACGAGCAATGCAGTGAATGATCGATTCGTTCGATTGGAACTCTACCTTAAAATGTCATTGAAACCATGAAATATTCGATTAACATACTGCTCTTCGCCCTGATCTTTCTAGCTTCATGCAAGACATACGTCGAGCCAACCCTGGACCCAATTGATGCACCCATCTTCTATTTTGAAGCCACGGAAGGCACCACTCCCCTTCGCTTCGACGCAGAATCTGGATTCGCTGCAAGCAGTGGATATAGCGTGGATTCCTTAGGTATATCGTACTACCATGGCTCCCTCAACGCATGTCTTTCTTGCCCAGCATCAGCAACACTTCTATGGCGTGCTTCAACTTCGGCAAACCCATCGCTCCTCACCACTGTTGGAGGGGAAGACCCAGGCTTTCGCTCACCATTACAAGTCACTTTAGCCGAGCGATACGCCATTCACCTAAAAGCCAAACCAACTTCCGAGGCGACGAGCTTTGAATGGAAGGTAAACGGTTCTGTTTACTCTGACGAAGAGTTCACACTCGAAATTGATCGAGATGACGCCCTTACATTCTTGCCGATAAGCTTGGAGACTGAATACGCCAATGGATGCGTTGCATCGATAGAAGACACGATCTTCTTACCCAATTTCGGATGCAACTGCCGTATAAAAAGCCAAGAGCTCGGACAGGAACAATACCTGTTTTCTGCGATTAAAGCAGCAGCTTCAGCGGTTGAATACCTATGGCAATTCGAAAGCGGTGCCACAGCAACTACTCAAGAAGTCAATTATGCATTCAGTCAAACCCCAGCTGATGGCGTAGAAGAAATTGTACTGCGCACCGAGGTCAATGGTTGTACTTCTTCTGCCAAGTATCAGCAACACTTTGCTGCTGTGCCTAACACCTGTGCTATCAACTTTGACGCAGACATTACCACAGAAACCTTCCCGCAAGAACAACCCCAAGGCTTCGACTTGAATACCATCACCATCGAGTATTTAGATCAAGATGGCCAATTGTTCAGCTCTGCCCTGATTCAACAAGACGACGATAGCTTTCTACGAGTGCTGGAGGTTGAGGAATACACTGACCCTTCCGCAAACGCTGATAGTAAGGCCGTGCGGGTGATAGGACAATTCAACTGTAAACTGAGCAATGGGCTTGACAGTATACGTCTAAACAACGGGAGCTTTTCCTTCCCGATTGGTGAAGGCGCAGAATAAAGAGCGGGAAAACAAACTGAAACATGGCGAACGAGGGGAATCGATCAGTATCCGTATTTCCTCAATTTTCGGTCATCATTGCGCCAGTCTTTGTCGACCTTGACAAAGGTCTCCAGGAAGATCTTTTTTCCGTAGTACGATTCCATGTCCTTGCGCGCTTGTGTGCCGACCTTTTTCAGCATGCTTCCCGCCTTGCCAATGATGATACTCTTTTGCGTGTCTCGGGCAACAATGATGATGGCGCGAATGCGGATGATGTCTGGTTCTTCCTTGAAGGATTCGATTTCCACCTGCACGGAATAAGGAATCTCTTGCTTGTAGTTGCTCAAGATCTTTTCTCGGATGATTTCAGAAACGATGAATCGATCGTTCTTATCCGTGAGCTGATCTTTCGGAAACCATTCGGGTCCTTCTGGAATCTCTTCCTTGATGGCGGAGAGGAGCTCCCTTACGTTAAAGCTCTCCAATACCGAGAGTGGAAGGATTTGCTTTGCCTTTGGAAAGACGCTCGACCAATGCTGAACCGCAGCCTCGAGTTGCTCCTGATTGCCTTTGTCAATTTTGTTGATGGCCACATACACCGGCACATCGGCATTCTGAAGCCCCGCTAAGATGCGCTCATCCTTGAATTCCGTCTGACCCAATTCAACCATGAAAAGAAAAACGTCTGCATCCTTCATGGCTTCTTTGACAAAAACCATCATGCTCTCCTGCATGCGATAAGCAGGATCGATGACTCCTGGGGTGTCGGAGAAAACGATTTGAAGATCGGGCTCGTTGTAGATGCCAAAAATCCTGTGACGGGTCGTCTGCGCCTTCGGGTTGGTCACGGCCAAGCGTTCTCCGATCAAGGCATTGAGCAATGAGCTCTTCCCGACGTTAGGGCGGCCGATGATGTTTACAAATCCAGATCTATGTGTCATCTATACGCGTTCAATGATGGTTGCATACCCTTGCCCTACTCCTACGCACATGGCTACTAGCGCGTATTCTCTTTGTTGCTTGTGCAATTCGATTGCCGCGGTTTGTAAGATGCGAGATCCTGTCATACCCAGCGGGTGACCGATGGCTATGGCGCCTCCGTTTGGATTGATCCTTGGATCATCGTCCGCAACACCCAGTTGACGGGTTACCGCTAAGGTTTGGACGGCAAAGGCCTCATTGAATTCAAGGATGTCGATGTCGTCGATGCTAAGTCCAGCCCGCTTCAACGCCAAATTGCACGCGTCTACTGGACCAATCCCCATGATGCGCGGTTCCACTCCAGAGACTCCAGAAGAAACGATGCGCGCCATCGGCGTGAGGTCGTGCTTTTTCAATCCGTCTTCACTGGCGATCAACATCGCACCTGCGCCGTCGTTTAGGCCGGAAGCATTTCCTGCGGTCACGCTTCCTCCCTCGGCACGAAAAGCAGGACGTAACTTCCCAAGCACCTCGGGCGTTGTGTTGTCCTTGATGAATTCATCTTGGTCAAACACCAATGGATCTTGTTTTCTACGCGGAATCTCCACCGGTACAATCTCTTCGGCCAACCTTCCGCTGTCTCTAGCATTCGTCGCCTTCATCTGAGACCAATACGCAAAGGCATCTTGGTCTTCTCGACTGATCTTAAATTGATCCACTAAATTTTCAGCGGTTTCTCCCATGGCGTGTGTGCCGTATAGCTCTTTCATTCTCTTATTGACGAACCTCCAGCCAAAGCTAGAGTCGTACAACTTGCTGTCGTTGCCAAAAGGCTTCGAAGCCTTGCTCATCACCCAAGGTCCGCGGGTCATGTTCTCTACTCCTCCCGTCACAAACAAATCGCCCTCATTCGCTGCAATTGCTCTGCGCGCGTGCACCGCGGCACTCATGCCCGAACTGCATAGTCGGTTGACGGTTTCACCCGGCACTTTCCAAGGCATTCCAGCAAGCAGCAGTGCCATGCGTGCTACATTGCGATTGTCTTCACCCGCTTGATTCGCACAACCTAGGATGACATCATCTACGGCTTCCCAATCAACGGAAGCATTTCGATGCATCAATTCCTTGATCACCAAAGCAGCCAAATCATCCGTTCGGACAGATGACAACGTGCCCTGAAATTTTCCAATCGGCGTGCGAATGGCGTCTACGATGAATGCGTCTCTCATATTCCTTCGTTTGGGGTGCAAAGGTGCCTATTCCGAACCTGGAAACCAATCCTTTGATGTTCGGTACACGGTGCCTTTGAACAATGCAACGCGTTCGTCGCGCTGGTTCTTTATTTCAATGTGGTAGATGCCGATCTTGTTGGACAGGCTCATCTCTTCGGCCCGCGCCGTTAGCACGTCTCCTTCCTTTACTTGAGCCGTATGTGAAATACTCGTTTCCACCGACACAGACATCCTGCCGTGGCTGTTGGAGGCAAAGGCCAAGGCACTATCCGCCAAGGAGTAAGTAATGCCGCCGTGCGCGATGTCAAATCCGTTCAACATTTCCTTGCGCACGGTCATCCTCAATACTGAACTGCCCGAACCGTCCTCAAGCCTTTCGATGCCGAGCCATTGACTAAAGGGGTCGTTGTTGTACATTTTGTCTACTACGCGTCTTGCGATATCCTTCTCACTCATCATCAGAGATTTGCAACAAAGAAAACAATGCTTTGCATTAACGCACTACCGTGATGGTGCCAAGTCTCTGCTCTTCCCTTCCGAACTTGTCTATGATGAATGCCTCATAGCTAAATACGGTCTGCGGCTCATCGACATACTCCATAAGGTCAACCGGCTGGTTCATCGCATTCACTCGGGCCACTTCCATGCCCCATCTGTCTCGGACAATCATCACAAATTCCCGAACACCCTCTCCGCTAACCCTATAATCTTCGTTCAATGCATCCCCATTTGGACTGTAGGCGGAAGGAATGTAAACTGCATATATGGGCTCGATGGTAACGTATTGGGTGGTATCATCTCGGCATTCGTATTCGTTGAACACCTCGAGCGTGATGGTATAGCGCGCCGTATCCATCGGATAGGTGACGGAAGGATTCTGGGTGTATGAAAAGGCTTCTTCATTCTCAGTCCAAATCCAGCGTTCTGCGTTGATGGAAGCATCCTCATATTGGACCATTGGCTTCAACACTTCAATACGCTCAGGTTGAAAGGTAAAGTCGGCCTTGACCGTTTTGGGATATACCTCCACTGACCTCGTCAAGGTAGCAACGCAGTTAGCATCGCTGGTCAATGTCAACTGCACGTCGACCAATCCTGGATCTGGAAAGGAGATCCACTCCTCTTCTGAATCTCCTTTGATAAGCGTTCCAAAACGCCAATCGTATTGAACGATTCTACCAGACCGTATGGTCGAAGCATCAACAAAGCGCGTAGGGTCGTTGATGCAAGCAGGCTCCGTAATAAAGTTGGGTACTGGAAAAGGATACACCCTCACCACATCAGAGAATGTATCACGACGAACACCATTAGAAATAGTGATCAGCCTTACTGCATAACTCCCTCCCTTGGAGTAGGTGTGACTCGGAGAAGGAAGATTCGAAAAACCGCCATCACCGAACGACCAGCGATAGCCCGTAATCTCTCCAGCTACAGGGGGTAAACTTTTGTCTATGAAGCTAGCCGTAAGTCCACACGTGTCTTGTAAAGAAAAATTGGGATAAGAGGGCGGATAGTAGGTAAACACCCGACTCGTTGAATCCAAACATCCACTGTCGTTCCGCGCATAGAGGGTCACCTGAAAAATTCCAAACGAATCGTAGGTGTGGATAGGGTTTAATTCGCTGCTCGAAGACCCATCCCCAAAATCCCACCAAACGCTGTCCAGGTTGGCTTGATAGGCATAGCTTGTGTTATTGAAGACCGCCGCAATCAGACCTGTATCAAATTGCGCGGAGAACTGAGCAAAGACGTCCGATCCTGAAAGCGCTTCGGCAAGCTTGCTCTCGCATCCGTTGTTGCTGATGAGTTGACAAACGACCGAGTCCCCTTCGTCCATGCCGAAGAATTCGGAAGTGTCACTCAACACCCCATTGTTCCAAATATATTCCTCAAACCCAGGAGGGGCTACCAAGGTCAATGGGTCCTCCTTCATGCACCAATCGTATTCAAACCGCGCAGGATTGCATTCAATAGAGAAATACCCATAAGAAAAATGTTGGCTCAGTCCACAATCTCCATTCGCGACTTCCACCGTAACGATCTGACCGAGATATGGGCGCAGGTCCAAGGTAATTACCTGCCAATCCGCCCATTCAATCTTGGTCGGATTCGAAGTTCCGTTGTCGTAATTGTAATTCTTGGTCGGATAATTCGTGAAATTTGGAATGTACCGGACATCTGTACAGAAGATCGTGCTATCGTTTTGGTCTAGCAGGCGCGCACCGAAAATGGGTTGCCTGTCTTCCGGATGATTCGGCCGTTCAGAAACGGCTGCGAAATAAAGGGTGAACAAAGCGTTCTCATTCGAAACCAAAAAGCTCTTCTTCAAACGTTCTGCCGCGGCTCCGTCGTTCTGATCACCCAAGCGTATCGAATAATTTCCTCCTGGGGGCACCAACGGCAGTTCTCCACCCGTGTAAGGGTCATACAAAGAAGTATCGCTGTTGAATACAAACCTCGAACCGCTTCCTCCAGTAGGATAAGCGTTAGGCGTAGATATGGCATCTATGGTCGTTCCCAAAGTGCGAAGTCCGATAGAGCGGTCCCACCCAGCCCAAGAACCATCGTCCAATCCTTGAGATGGGCATTGAGCCCACACTCCAATTGGCAATAACGAAAAGATTACCCAAGCAATCCGTGACATGCAGTTGTAAACACCATTAAACAGACTTTGTTTCTTTATACTTGGATGTAAATTTCATTCACATGCCTATAAATCAATGGTTTCATCGTCTATTTCCGCTCATGTTTATTGCTGTGGTAAGTGCAATCTCATGCTCAGCCCAAGACCGCGCCCTAAACACCGTAGAAGTCGAACTACAACGTTTGATCCAAGATCCGGCATTGAAACACGGACAGCTCGCCTTCGTTGCCGTTAATTTGGACAATGGCACCGTGATCGCAGAGCACAACAACTATCGGTCGATGATTCCCGCATCCATCCAAAAGGTGATCACCACCGCCACCAGCCTCGATCGTTTCGGCCCTGCCCACAGTTTCAAGACAAGCATTGGCTTTACAGGCAGCATCGCGGAAGGCACGCTGCAAGGGGACCTCATCATTCTTGGTGTGGGTGACCCAACGCTTGGATCGCGCTTCTTTCGGGGAGATGAAGATGGGAACGCCATCAAAACGGCCATCAGCAATGCTGGCATCACCGCCGTGAACGGGAAGGTCATTGTGGATGCCAGTGCGTATGTAAAACACACCACCCCTGATGCAATGTCATGGGAAGACATGGGTAACTACTTTGGCGCTACACCCAGCGCGTTCATGTGGAAAGACAACATGATGGAAGTAGCCTTGCGCAGTGGCCAAGTGGGAACCGATGTTGTGCTAGCCGACCCGTGGCCGACAGATGGGCCTTTTTCCCTTGAGATTGATATTCAGGCTGCCGAAGGCACGAAAGACGACGCTTGGTTTTTCAGCGCCCCCGGCAGCGATATGATCTATGGAAAAGGAAGCATTCCTGCGCATCGCGAACGCTTCGTGGTGAAGATCTCCAACCCCGACCCGATGCATACGTTCTGCCAATGGATGATCGACGACTTGGATTTGGGCACCCCCGAAATTCAGATCAACCATGAGCGCATCCCTATCCCTAATATTCAGGTTTTGGTGGAGTTGGAATCACCCCATTTATCTGACCTCATTCGCATCACGAACCAAGAAAGCGTCAACTTATTTGCAGAAGCCTTGAACCTTGCAAACGACCCAGCAGAAGTTTACCGATCGGTGGATGGAGGCCTTGAAGCTTCAAAAGCATTCCTCAAAAAGCACAAGATAAAGGCAGCAGGTGTAAGGCTTTTGGATGGCAGCGGAATCTCCCCCATGAATCGGATGACGGCGCAGACCATGGTGGAGGTATTGAGTGCGATGTATCGAACGGATTCCTACGAGTTCTTTCGCGCTAGCCTTGCCGTGGGAGGCGAGTCAGGTACGATGAAATGGTATTTTAAATCCGGGGCTGCCAAAGGCAACATCCGCGGCAAAAGCGGGACCATGACAGGGGTTCGGAATTACGCGGGCTACGTCAAGAATCAGCACGGCGAGCAGATCGCCTTTTGCTTGATGATGAACGACTACGACGAAGACCGTCGCTCAGAAGTGATGAACAAATTCGAGACGCTGATCGAAGCGGTGATTCAGGATTAGTCCTTGTAAAACAACTGCTTGAACGCTGCTTTCTGTCGGAGTAATACGCTCGCCCGGTAGCGTTCTTCATGATAGGCCAGATAGAGCTTATCCAATCCGTCTAATACTTCTTGAATGCCCTTTTCGTCCGCCCATTTCAACAAGCCTTTGGGATAGTTCACCCCCATGGTCATGGCCAAGTCAATGTCTTCTCGCGAGGCAATACCGAGATGCAATGCATCAGCTGCTTCATTGATCAGCATGATGAGCACACGCCACACAATGGCCTCTCCTACTTTTTGGTTCTTATCCGGCTCAGGCATGGAAGCCCCTTCGGCATAGCTGTAATATCCTCTCCCTGTCTTCCTTCCCAAGTAACCTGCTTCCATCATGCGCTTTTGCGTAAACGAAGGCTTGTAACGCGGATCGTAATAAAAGGCAGTCCAAACGGTTTCGGTTACCGTGTAGTTGATGTCGTTTCCGATGTAGTCCATCAACTCAAACGGCCCCATGCGAAAGCCGCCGATCTCCTTCATGGCCCAATCGATGGTCGCCATATCGGCAATCCCTTCTTCATAGATCCGGATGGCCTCGCCGTAGAACGGCCGCGCTACGCGGTTTACGATGAAGCCTGGGGTATCCTTAGCCACCACCGTTACCTTCCTCCAACTGCCGATCAAACTGCGCGATTGCTGCAGGGTCTCTGCAGAGGTCTGCACTGCAGGGATGATCTCCACCAACGGCATCAGTGGAGCTGGATTGAAAAAATGAATTCCTACTACACGCGCAGGATTTTCACAGGAAGCCGCAATGGACGCTATGGATAAGGAGCTTGTGTTAGAAGCGAGAATGCAATCGTTCGCAACCATGGCTTCGAGCGATTGAAAGACCTCCTTCTTAACGTCTATGTTCTCGATGATCGCCTCGATGACGATTCCCGCATTTGCCATGGCACTCAAGTCGCTGCATGTCTGAATTCGACCGAGGATGTCCTTCATCTCCTGCTCCGTAACCCTGCCTTTCTCTACCAGCCGAGACATGACTTTTTGCAATCCCTTCATCGCGCGTTCCAGCGCCGAATCATTGGTGTCGTATAGATAGACCTTGTGTCCACTTTGCGCAGCGATTTGGGCAATTCCTGCGCCCATGGTGCCTGCTCCTATTACTCCTACTTCCATTAGAGTGCAGAAAGATTAATGAATAAAGATGAGTTCAATTGCATTTGAAGCGAAGGTAAAAGTGTTCAAGAAATTACAGGATGTTCATTTAGACCGGCTTGCCCCTTTCTTGAGGAAATTAATATATCCATTCAGCACGCTACTTATTTCGTGTTTTGACTTCAGCTTTCTCTTCACTTCTTCTGGTGCAGAAAGATGAATGAATAAAGATGAGAGCAATTGCAATTCAAGCGAAGGTAAAGGGTTCAAGAAATTACAGGAAGTTCATTCAGACCGGCTTGCCGCCTCCTTGAGGAAATTAATATAACCATTCAGCATTCTACTTATTTCGTGTTTTGACTGCAGCATTCTCTTCACTTCTTGATCTGAAATGTACCCTTCATCAAAAGCAACATTCAAATGATCCTGGGTTTCTTCTAAAGAACCCCTCGCAATCCTGCAGTACTGAACATTCTCTTTGTAATGAAACCTTCCGTGACCTTCAGCAATTTGGGCGGTTATAGAGCGTGAAGATCTGATCATTTGATCCACCAGTCTGAATCTCTCGGAGCTGGGAAGTCGATTTGCAATTTCAGAAATCTGTATTCGAAATGCTCTTGCCTTCTGGTACAAGGTCAAATCCTCAATGGTTTTCATACGAGCAGTTAGTCAAAGCTAGCCCAAAGCTAAAGCGGTCCTAGTAAAGTGGATTGGCGAATTCTACAATCAACCCTCAACCAATCTTCATTCTTCAATCTTTTTGCTCTCCCATCATGCCCTAGCAATCTACCCTCGACAACAAATGCCAAATCACTTCCCTTTAAAAACTGGCCGTCTCTTCTCCAAGAATGCACTTACTCCTTCTTGAAAATCTTCCGTCGCGGCAGCGATGACCTGGGTCCGCCCCTCGGCTTCTAGTTGCTCCTCTAAATTATTGCTGACCGATTCGTTCAAGAGGCGCTTGGTCAAGCCTAAACCTTTGGTGGGTAATCCAGCCAGTTTCTCCATCAACTTCCACGCAGCAGCGTCAAATTCTTCGTCTTCAAACCATTTGTAGATCATCCCTAAGCGCTCGGCTTCCGGTCCGTCAATCTTGTCTGCAAGCATCATCAAGGCACTCGCCTTCTGCCATCCGATCAAGCGAGGCAACATATAGGTGCCCCCTGAGTCTGGGATCAAGCTGATGCTGCTAAAGGCTTGTACGAACACAGCGCTTTTCTTAGCAATGACAATGTCACAAGCCAGAGCCACATTTGCCCCCGCACCTGCTGCCACACCATTGACACCCGCCACAATCGGCTTTTCTATCGTCCGAAGTCGTTGAATAAGCGGGTTATAATGCTCGTCCACGATCCGCTTGATGTCCGGACCATTCGGATCGATCGCCTCGCTTAGGTCCTGACCCGCACAAAACGCCTTACCCTCCCCTGTCAGGTAGATGGCACGCACAGCATCGTTGGACGCACATTCATCCAGCGCCGCTTGGCACGCTTTGGACATTTCTTGGTTGAAGCTATTGAAGACATTCGGACGGTGAAGGCTGATTTTCGCTACACTCCCGATGATCTCAAATTTGATCGTTTCTGACGCCATGTTCTTAGTTTTTATCTTCCGGTCTCAAATGTACACTTGACCTGAGTCACCCTCCCCCGTTAGAGGCATTTGAAGTAATCAAAAGGCTCCAAGCACTCCTTGCATTTAAAATGGGCCTTGCAGGGAGTAGACCCAAATTGACTCACCATCAAGGTATCGGTACTCCCACAATTCGGGCATTTCAATTGTCGCTCTTCACCCATCAAGGCCATCTTATCGGTAGATTCATCTGCCGGTGGGGCAATGCCGTATTCGAGCAATTTCCTCCGACCTTCATCCGAAAGCATGGTAGTGGACCACGGTGGACTCAGTACTGTATTCACTTTGAATGGATCTACGCCCGCCTCTTTCAACGCGTCGATCACCGATTCTTCGATCACCTGCGTAGCAGGGCAACCGCTGTACGTTGGGGTAATGTCTACCTCGATCACGCCTGCTTCGTCACGCACATCGCGTACGATGCCTAATTCCACCACCGATATCACTGGAATCTCAGGGTCCTCCACTTTCGAGAGTACCTTCCAAATCTCAGCGATATGGGCTTCGGTCTTTACCATGTGGCATCGGGATAGGCCCGCGGCAAGAACTGCATTTCTGCCAAGATGAAACCCAAGTGCTCCGTGTGGCTTCCTGTCCTTCCACCGGTCTGCATAAAGTCATCTTCAGGCAAAACAAGTGTGGCTTCGTCGACCACCTCCTTCACCGCTCGATCCCAAGCCTGCTTGAGCGAACACACGTCAGGAAGGATTGAGTTTTCTACCAATGAAGCATCTAACTCCGTTGGGATGAACAACTCACCCGTATACATCCACACGTCATCGATGGCGCGCTGTATTTTTTCTTTGCTTTCTTCAGTTCCGTCGCCTAAGCGAACAACCCATTCTGAGCTCCAGCGCTTGTGGTAGGTCACCTCCTTCAAACTCTTTTGCGCAATCGCACTCAAGGTTTCGTCGGTCGACTTAGAGAGTTGCTGCAAAAAAAGGAAATGCCACTGATCAAAGAAGAACTGTCGAGCAATCGTATCTGCGTAATCTCCATTCGGAATTTCTGCGATCAAAGCATTTTTGAAATCCAATACATCGCGTCGATACGCCATGTCGTCTTCGCTCTTTTCTTCACCGCTCAATTTACCAGCATAATCCAAATACATCCGCGCTTGACCGATGAGGTCGAGGGAGATATTCGTCATAGCGATATCCTGCTCCAGCACTGGGCCATGGCCGCACCATTCGCCTAGACGGTGACCGAGGATTAAGGTGTTATCACCCAAGTGGGCGACTGCTTCGTAAAGGGCGTTGTTTGCTTTCATCAAGACATAGTTTTACTTGGACAGGCCAAAAGTATCATTCGTGAATTATAGTTAACTGAACAATAATCACCGGATTTTGCTTAAATTCATGATCGTCATCAGTTACCTTTGACCATTGAAACGGATTCCTATGAAGAAAATTTACGCAGTACTCTTAAGTCTTTTACCCCTTCTCAGCTTTGGCCAGTTCAGTGTTGAATGGCATACGCCTGAATTGAAAGAAGGCAATCCCGGTGGTGACATCGGGTTTGATTATACCCTGACCAATACAAGCACATCAGATTCCATCGACATTACTTGGAAGTTTACGCACGACCTAGCAAATTCTGCAGGCGTGTGGGAAGACTACATGTGTGAAGGCATTTTTGTTTGTTGGCCAGCTACCATGCGCAACAACACGTTCTCTTTGGCACCAAGTCAAGGTGTTGACATGTACCACCACATCCTCACCCTCAATGAAGAGGATACTGGTATGTACGTGAGTACCGCATTTATTTGGCAGGCGGATGACTCTGCAAATACAGTACAGGAGATGGTTGTGACCGCACATGTGATGTTGGAACAAGGTCCTCCCGCTGGCTTGAATGACCTTTATGGACAAGAAGCGAGTTTAGCGCAGAACGCACCGAATCCTTTCAAAGCAACAACCCTGATCAAGTACACCCTCGCAGGTGATGCAGGCACGATGAAATTTCAAGACCTCACTGGAAAACTGGTTATGGAAATGCCTTTGAACAAGCAAAGCGGTTCCGTCAACCTGCAAGGACAACTCGAATCAGGCATTTACTTCTACTCCCTCTGGGAAAACGGCGCCATGGTCGACAGCAAGCGCATGCAGGTCATCGACTAAGGTTTAGATTAAAACACTTTAAAAGCTCGCTCCGAAGGCGGGCTTTTTTTATATCCATTTCTGAAATTTTAAATTGAGTCCGAAGAGGAATTAAGTAGGTGCTGTCATGGGCGTGCCCTGCGCCTGCGGCCCAGGTCGGGCTCTTCGCTATATCCCCACCGCTGCGCCGTGGGGGATGCCGCTGCGATCCCTCACGCGGGAATCGATACCAACGAAGATTAAGCTGTATCCCTTCCTGCATAAGGCAAGACCTTATCAAGGGTCGCACGCTCCAACCCACCAAGCGAAACAGTGACGCCTAGAATGAACTCAGGTCCACTGGCTTGAGCACTCCGAACCACTTCACCACCTTTTCTCCCAAACCAGGTGCATCCACATGGATGATGTACAACCCACTGGCGATGTTGATGTTGTTCTGGTTCTTCAGGTCCCAGTCTATGCTCGTGGAGGTAGCGTCGTCTTTGCGGTAGGTGCGCACCAAGGTGCCGTTTACCGTGAAAATATTGACCGTACAGGTCTGCGGCAGGTTGATGATCTTCACGAGCTGCTCCAATCGTTTCACCTCATAACTACTGTACGCGTAATACGGATTGGGTACAACGTTAATCTCGCTCAGCGCATCCTCTCCTATACCGATGTCTATGGTCGGAGCCACCTTGTAGGTGTTGAAATGGTAAAGCGGCAAGCCTTGGTTGATCGTCTCTACCAGCTGTAGGTCACTACTCGAATTCAAGGCTCCGTCAGCCACTGCCGTGAAGGCCTGTCCTTTAAAAAATTCTTGTGCCACGATGGTGGTATCTCCATTGCTCACGCTGTATTGGTCTACCTCTACACTTCCATCCGATAGGTAATACGACGATCCGGATGTGATTCCAGATGCAGAAACAGCATCCATTGAAGGTGAATAAGGTCGATAGGGTTTGGACGAACGCAGCTTGATGGTCACATGGTTTTTCCCACTCGCCCCCCACATTTCGGCACCTTCCGCCAGGACTGGGTATCCTACCCATGCACCAGCGCGCATCACCGACATGTAGCGTTGGTAATGAGCATTGTTCGGGTCAAACAAGGCAACCTGCGCTGTGCGATCAAAGCGCACAAGATTGCTGAATGAGAAATTTCCACCGTCGTAGGCGGGCATGAGCTGGGTTGGATCTTTCACGTTGGGCCCATCTTCTAAGTTTTCTCGAAACACATACACCATGTGCATGCCCCCAAAACGTGTACGTCTTCAAAGATTTCGGACACAACGGGTTTAAAATTAAGTTAGATTTTGATCATTTCCAATCGATGATTTCTTCGTCTTTTTTGCATTGATTTTCGTTTGATTCTTTTTCTTCTTTCCAAGATCTGATATTGCCTTCCCAGATAGACATCTTCAGGGGTGCAGTTTTGTAGTGATTCGTGGTATCTCTTGGTGTTGTAGTATTCGACGAACTCAGCCATACGATACTCTAACTCCTGAGGCAAATAGTAGTGCTCGAGCTTTACCACATTTTTCATGGTTCTATGATACCGTTCGATTTTACCTTGTGTTTGAGGATGGAACGGTCTTCCTCGCACATGTTTTATTTCTTTTTCCCCAAGGAACTTTTTGAGATCATCGCTCACATAACAAGGCCCATTGTCAGAGAGTAGGGTTGGCCGTTGTTTTCGGATCAGACCTGCCTTCCGTAACGCCTGGTTGATAGTACGCTCTACATCGTTCGTTCCCATTGAGTTACACAGCTCCCAGTGGACGATAAACCGGCTGAAGTCATCCAAAACAGTCGATAGGTAATACCATCCCCACCCCTGGATCTTCATGTAGGTGAAGTCGGTTTGCCACATCTGATGTACCCGGGTGGTCTTATTGCTGAACTCCTTCTCAGCTGCCAGTAGAATATGTGCTGGAGAGGTGATCAGCCCCGCTCTTTTAAGGATGCGATAAACGCTGCTCTCTGAGATGAAGTGACCCGAGTGATCGGTCATGTGGGTAGCGATCTCGCGAGGCGAGAGATGGGTCAGTTCAAGAGCAGTCTCAATCACCTTGGCTTTGTACTCATCAGGAATACGGTTCCAGTAACTCGCCCTGGTCTGCTTTTCCAGAGGCTCTTCATTGAGGTACTTTTCATACCACCCATAGAAAGTGCTCCTGGCTATGCCAAGCTCCTGAAGGGTACGCTTGACCCCCAGTTCTGAACCATCCACCATACGGATGATCTCCATCTTCTCTTCCGGACTGTATCGCATATACCTGTGAAAGTTTATTCGAGTCCAGTCAAGCTTTTTTTTAGCACCCGCTCTCGCAAGGTCAACTCTGCTACAACCTCCTTCAAGGCTGTATTCTCTTTGCGGAGACTATCGACCTCTTCGGTGTTGGCTTCCCGTAAGGTATCTCCTGACAAGCGTTGTTTACCAGCCTCTAAGAAGGTCTTACTCCACCGGTAGTACAACGCTTGAGCAATACCTTCTCTTCGACAGATCGCAGCAATGCTCTCCTCACCACGAAGACCTTCCAGCACGATAGCGATCTTCTCTTCGGATGAAAAGGTTCTGCGTGTTCTTCTTTTAATGTCCTTGATAATGGACTCGGACTTCTTCTTTGCTCCCATAACAACTAAGTTTTAAAAGCTCTAGCTCAAAAGACTAAAACTATGATTAAGAATTTACTAAGTTGTGTCCGAATTGTGCTGACGGGTTACAATCAATAATAATTCTATCTCCTTAATTCAAAATGTTAATCCGGATTTAGATTTATAAAGTATTAGGCGAAAGTGAATAAAGAACTTAACATAAGAAAATGTTGACAAAATTTGAAATATAAAAAGCACGATGCCCCAACATTGTATAAGAGCAATAGCGGGTGAAGCTCTAAGTTCAATGTCTTTACATTTAATAAACCTTTGTGGTGGCGGACAGGTAATCGCCTTGAAATCCGCTACTGCTCTTAAACTTAACCGTTGTGTGTAATGCAATAAAAAAAATCACATATTTGACAGACTTAAAAAAAGGAGAAAGCCGAAAATCCAATAAAAATAGAGTAGGCATAAACAAAAATCAATAATTATGGCAGAACAAAAACAAGTAAAATCAAAAACCACCATGATTTTAATAAGTCTCTTTCTTGGTGGACTTGGAATTCACCGTTTAATGATGGGCTATTCCAATTGGTGGCTAATGCTTATTACTGGAGGCGGCTGTGGAATATGGACATTAGTCGATTTCATTAGAATAATTACAGGAAGCATGAAAATGGCTGACGGTCGAGACTTAGTATGAGTAACCTAAGGAAGGGAATGGATAATCATAAAACCATTCTCTTCCTTTAATTTAAGGATTATGAAACAGGATAACGAAAAATTTTGCCAAGAATGTGGCGAAATCATTAACATTAAATCTGAAATATGCCCTAAATGTGGAGTAAGACAGCCGTCTTCTTCTATTAAAACTGATGAGCAAAAATCAAAGGAAAACAAGTGGTTAATGACACTCTTACTTTGTTGGTTTTTAGGTGTCTTTGGAATACATCGTTTTTATACTGGGCATACGGGAATTGGTGTAGTCCAGCTCCTGACATTAGGGGGATGCGGTATATGGACACTAATTGACTTCATCATCATAATTATTGGCAACTATAAAGATGCGGATGGAAACCCAATCAAGAATGATTAGCTCATTTTGGCTGACTATACGGTACATTATATGCCATAAAATAATAAGTGGTATAGCCTTGTATTTCGTTGTTTCAGTGACATTAAAAGTGCTGTTTTCCATTGACATATTGATTCCTTGTTTATGGAAGTCGTTATTTCACTTTGATTGCCCTGGTTGTGGCTTGACAACTGCCTTTATGAAAGTTTTGACTCTTGATTTTAATGAGGCATATCAGACGAATTCGTTAATTTTTATCTTGCTACCATTTGGACTTTTTTACGTGTATTCAGACATAGGAAAATTTAAACGACAAGAAAATGCACATACACACAACACACGCTAAAAATACATAGCCACCCTTTGGGATGGCAACGTTTTTTAGCCTGAACCGTTATGAGCCATTGCTTAATGCATTGAAGATCCTTCCGCATAAGCCTCTAGATTCTTCTATGATCAGGCTTTAATTCCGCTACTCACAAGGCCGCCATAGGCTAACACACTTGCTCAACTCCATGGCCGCACTATCACCGCTTGCTAACGCGCACTCCAACGCCTCGCGGAATGGGAAAAAATAAACGGCACATAACAAACGACTATGGCACATGGCTAAATGCTTTGCCTCAAATCACTACTTTAGTTCGAATCACTCTCTGGCCTGATATATGTGCTTCGATTCAAAAGCCACGTACCATAGCCGAGAACGTTAGGCGCAATGTAATCTACGGCACTAATCCGTGGATTTAATATTCAAATTCAGCTTCCTCTTCCACTCCTCCATTTCGCTTGAAATTTATCCTCGCTCTTGGCCTGCCTGCTAACACACATTCGCTGCTGCGGCTGAGTGATTCTACGGTCGGCAAAACGCGAAACTGAATCACTGCGCCTAACATAGGCTATAGCACATTCCGCGTTCTCTTCGATTTCCTACTTTTAAAAACAAATTAGGTCTCGGATCTCGGTGCTACACGTGCCATAGCCCTGACCGTTGGGGCTAATCTAAAAAGGCAATTAAGTATCTTTGATACATGGCGACAATTAAACTTCGAGTCAGCGACAAAGTCCTAGACAAAGTCATGTGGCTTTTACATCAGTTCAAAGCTGAGGATGTGGAAGTTATTGAAGAGGATGTCTTCGAGGCTAACAAACTCTACGTGCATGGAGAGTATGACCGCATGAAGAACGGCCAGTCAAAGGCCTATTCCATTAAGGAAGCTGATGAGATTTTAGAGAAGACTATTCGTCGCTATGAAAATTGAGCTAAGGGAAGGCTTCCTTCAAAAATTAGAAGATCAGGTTGATTTCATAGCACAGGACAAGCCTAGAGCGACACGCAAGTTTAAAAACGACATCCTCAAACTCTGTAAGAAGCTATCAGATCACCCATGTACGTCTTCAAAGATTTCGGACACAACGGGTTTAAAATTAAGTTAGATTTTGATCATTTCCAATCGATGATTTCTTCGTCTTTTTTGCATTGATTTTCGTTTGATTCTTTTTCTTCTTTCCAAGATCTGATATTGCCTTCCCAGATAGACATCTTCAGGGGTGCAGTTTTGTAGTGATTCGTGGTATCTCTTGGTGTTGTAGTATTCGACGAACTCAGCCATACGATACTCTAACTCCTGAGGCAAATAGTAGTGCTCGAGCTTTACCACATTTTTCATGGTTCTATGATACCGTTCGATTTTACCTTGTGTTTGAGGATGGAACGGTCTTCCTCGCACATGTTTTATTTCTTGTTCCCCAAGGAACTTTTTGAGATCATCGCTCACATAACAAGGCCCATTGTCAGAGAGTAGGGTTGGCCGTTGTTTTCGGATCAGACCTGCCTTCCGTAACGCCTGGTTGATAGTACGCTCTACATCGTTCGTTCCCATTGAGTTACACAGCTCCCAGTGGACGATAAACCGGCTGAAGTCATCCAAAACAGTCGATAGGTAATACCATCCCCACCCCTGGATCTTCATGTAGGTGAAGTCGGTTTGCCACATCTGATGTACCCGGGTGGTCTTATTGCTGAACTCCTTCTCAGCTGCCAGTAGAATATGTGCTGGAGAGGTGATCAGCCCCGCTCTTTTAAGGATGCGATAAACGCTGCTCTCTGAGATGAAGTGACCCGAGTGATCGGTCATGTGGGTAGCGATCTCGCGAGGCGAGAGATGGGTCAGTTCAAGAGCAGTCTCAATCACCTTGGCTTTGTACTCATCAGGAATACGGTTCCAGTAACTCGCCCTGGTCTGCTTTTCCAGAGGCTCTTCATTGAGGTACTTTTCATACCACCCATAGAAAGTGCTCCTGGCTATGCCAAGCTCCTGAAGGGTACGCTTGACCCCCAGTTCTGAACCATCCACCATACGGATGATCTCCATCTTCTCTTCCGGACTGTATCGCATATACCTGTGAAAGTTTATTCGAGTCCAGTCAAGCTTTTTTTTAGCACCCGCTCTCGCAAGGTCAACTCTGCTACAACCTCCTTCAAGGCTGTATTCTCTTTGCGGAGACTATCGACCTCTTCGGTGTTGGCTTCCCGTAAGGTATCTCCTGACAAGCGTTGTTTACCAGCCTCTAAGAAGGTCTTACTCCACCGGTAGTACAACGCTTGAGCAATACCTTCTCTTCGACAGATCGCAGCAATGCTCTCCTCACCACGAAGACCTTCCAGCACGATGGCGATCTTCTCTTCGGATGAAAAGGCTCTGCGTGTTCTTCTTTTAATGTCCTTGATAATGGACTCGGACTTCTTCTTTGCTCCCATAACAACTAAGTTTTAAAAGCTCTAGCCAAAAGACTAAAACTATGATTAAGAATTTACTAAGTTGTGTCCGAATTGTGCTGACGGGTTACAACCTTTGGGCTTGTAATACAACCCTGATCGGTGCACCGAAAGTGCTTTACTTTGCTTCACAACACTGAGTTTTGAATGACCCTTGCGTATCATCTTTCTTCGTTCTGCTAATGGTCTTAGCGCAAGGCTTCTTTTAAAAAATCATTCTCGATTTTAAGCTCACCTATCGTCTTGAGCAAGCGATCCTTCTCTTTCTCAGCTTCACTTTTCTTGTCCTTTTTTCCAGACTCAAAAACGTCACTAGCGCTTTCTAAAAAATCCTTCTTCCATGCGCTAATTTGAGTAGGTTGAAGCTCATACTTTTGAGCTAGTTCAGCTAAACTACTTCGCTCTTTGATTGCCTCTAGTACCACTTTGGTCTTGAAGCTCGATGTGAATTTTCTTCGTGTCATATTACAGTAAATTTATTCATTAAACTTACTGTCCGAATTCTTGGGGTATCTACAGCGAATTGAACTGGGACGGACGTATTAGACTTTTTCTTTATACCAATGAGTTTTGAGAAGGATAAAATAGTCCCGACCAATCAAGGTCGAGGCTAGCGCAAATTATATAACCACTCATCAACGATAAAATCATAATTCGATTCGAGCCAGGCGTCAGGCATGCACCACATAATTTGATATCCAGTTCTAGTAGAAATATCCTTGAGAGTTGTACCATATGTAAAAATGGATTCTCCTCTTTCAGCGTTTTGAGGAACAATGAAAGACGCTGTCTGAGTAGTGCTGTTTGTTTGACAGATTATGACTTTCCAGAAAGAACTAGGAACCCGATGTGATTCGTCACAATTCGGGAGAGCATCCATAGCCTCTTCAAATACAGCCCCACAAAACACATAGGTGTAATCACAATAGGAAACTAGGCTTCTTTCTGTGTCTTCTAAGGTCTTCCAAGGCCCTCGATTCATGCTTGATTTTTGAGGAGCGATGTTAGATAAGTAGTTCAGCTCATAGTATGAGCTTGGGCCATCTAATGAAGCTAATGGCGCCAGATGACCTCTATCATATCCAAAGCCTTCGTACGCGCCTTTATAATCATCTGGAGTCGGCTCTAGTGTCTCGCTGTCATTAAGCATTGGGTCGGCTTTCCAGTTTCTTGGCCTATCGGCTCCAGACATAAGCGCAGAGTCAATTCTGTACGCTACCCAGTTCGCGAATTTGGTTGAAGAGTTGTTGGACAAGGCATACAGCTCCCTAACTATAATCTTACTGGAATCGCCTTCTTTGAAAGGAACACAACCGTTGAATATCGGTGAAGCTTGATTTGATTGTTGAGCAAAGAGTTCAGAAGGACTCATGATGAAAAGCAGGAAAAGTGTAACGGTCAGTTTAAGCATGTGTTCTACGTTTGGAAGACATCAAATTAAGCCGATATGAGACTTATACTATCACTTTTCTTAACCCTCGGCCTAATTGCATCGAGTAGTGGGCTATTTGGGCAAACTGTTTATGTCACCAATACGGGTAAGAAGAAAAAGAATCAAACGAAAATCAATGCAAAAAAGACGAAGAAATCATCGATTGGAAATGATCAAAGTCTAACTTAATTTTGAACCCGTTGTGTCCGAAATCTTTGAAGACGTACACCTCAATCATTATCATTTTAGACTAACTTCAAATGATAGTGTTCAAATGTTCGGGCCCGATAATCTCTTATAAAGTCAACTCTTGAGTTAGATCAAGAGATCATAGCAGCCAGAACTTAACAACTTTCTCCGAGCCTGGTGGGGAGGATTTTG
Organism: uncultured Flavobacteriales bacterium; assembly: GCA_943788725.1. Classification (GTDB taxonomy): domain Bacteria; phylum Bacteroidota; class Bacteroidia; order Flavobacteriales_G; family Salibacteraceae; genus SHAN690. The sequence continues at coordinate 362,394 of CALSRJ010000002.1, forward strand.
TCTGAATCAAGGTCGTGAGAAACTATGAAAGCCCTCGGCTGGTATTCTTTTATTTTCTTCAGCATTTCACAAGCATCATTCTTGGAGTAACATAGCTTTTTTGAGAGTAATAATATTCTATTGGAATCATTTGAGAAGCACACTAAGTCTAATTTATTATTACTTGATTCAATCCTCCGAATTTCTCGTTCACAGTCATTCAAATCTCCACTCAGTAATTGAATTCTGTAGACTTCACTACTGTAGATTTCAACTGTGAGAGATGATGAGTCTATCAAATCCTTCTCTAATTCTTCAATCCCCTCAGAACCTTTATCATTTTCAAAAAAGGCTATAAATCGATCGAGCAAATCAAATTGATCTTCTTGATCATAACTATCTTCTTCAGGATCCAAAAATTTCTCATTAGTAAGTAAGTGTTGATCCACTCCAGTGGCAACATATGTTGAATCATTGATTATATCTCGGCTTTGTGCACTAACATCAGAATAATTGAAAGCAGACTGATTCTCGCTTTCAAACATGCTACTTGAAGAAACCACCAGAAACGCTCCAGAAGTATAAAGAAAAGTCAAAATTATAGCTACACCAAGCATAAACCATCCAAAAAGAGGCTGCTGAGGGTTCCTGTTTTTATATCCTGATAATTTCTCTGAAAAATAATTCGCCCCTTCTTCTTCATAATTATAAATGCGAAAATTAAATAGTGAAGAATAAATTATTATTGGCGTAAGTAAAATCGATACAAGAATTACCAATCCGAGCAAAGAGAAAAGTAGTGCAAACCATCTTACAATTAAATCTGTGCGTTGGGAGGATAATCCGGAGTTTTCTGACTCAAGACTGTTTACGCTAACAGTGTGTTCTGCAGAAAGATTTACAATCGCAGCATTTAATTCTTCGATCTCATTGGAAACAGAATAGATAGCATCCTTGACAACAGCAATGTCATAATAAACAAAGGGGCGATCCGGCAGCTCAGAACTGATTAAATCTTCAGGTAAGGTGATTTCATTTGACGGCTCAGAACTTCCAAGTATGGGTGGAACATAAACTGAAATATAGGATCTGGACGAAAATTCTTTATCTTTTTCCTTAGCTCTAATAGTCACCAATCCAGAAGATTTTCCCCATTTAACTATAATTTTATTGCTTTGTCTGCCTTCTAATATTACCGCATCATTCGGTATTTCCCATTCATACAGATCAAGGTTGTTTCGATTAACACTGAAACTTATTTCGTCTCCACTACAAATTTGAGTTGGGCCATTTATAGAGCCAATTCTTGTAGCTAAGTCTTTGACCTCTATGTTTGTAGTGAATTTACTTGATGTGTCACATGAATTATCAAAATAGGCTTCAACATAATAATCGCCTGGAGCATTCCATGTGTGATTAAATAGGTTAGAGCTCTCTGACTCTGAGCCTTTCGTTACCTTTTTAATGACCTTATTATTGCTATCGAAAACAATCCATGTAATTGATTCACTATTTGGAAATGGAGGCAAACTAAAAAATTGATTATCGTTAACATTTACCCCCCCGTCATGTGTATAGATGGTCTCCTTTAGTAAGTGTGCCTCAATTCCTTCCAGATTAGTAATTTCTTCTTCTTTGGAAAGAATTTGATTTGCAATTGCAGTGGAGTCAACAATAAAAGTCGAGTCTAAATTTATGATCAGCGAGTCATTAGTCTCTATATCTTCTCCAAGCTTTCTGTATTGATTGTCAATTCCAATCATTTCCACCACATCAACGTAATGTTCAGCCACATCTTTACCTGAATACTCATTGACCCCCCAATTAATGAAAAAATATAATAAGACTGGTATAATGTACACTATAATTAACGCAATTCCAGCGAAAGGAGAGGAGTATATAATTTTAGGTATTCTTCGAAGGATAGATTTAATGAAGTCCAGCACTCCAGATTTTTCTTTTTCATGATGATCAAAAGCGATCAAAAATATTCCAGCAAATAATGAAGCAAATAAGAAAATCAGTCCGACAGGCACTAAAAACTCAGAACCTGGAAAAGCTAAATTGCTGATAAAATCATTTTGGGAGTTAGATTGAAACACATACAACATAGCGATATCCGCTCCTGCGATGCCAAACCAAAAAAGATTCTTTCGAGTCAAACGTAATGCTAGATTTTCTGCTTCTTCAGTAATATTTAACTTTACATTGATGACATTCAAAGTGTAGATCAAATAAATGAATGAAGCCGTTAATGCTATATACGCAAACCAATCAAATAATGAAGTTATAATATATCCCAGAGCTATAATCGATGTTAGCTTTAGGATACCTTTAACAGTGAGAAGTACGTTTCGTTGACTGTATGTAGGGGCAATGAATGATATTGCTAAGACAAAAAATTTCCAGATAAACTTTACACCGTAATGCCAGATAAGTTTTAAAACAAAAAATATTGTTGGATCTATTAATTCACTCCAAAGCCACTTGAATACTTCAATTACGAATTGAAAAATTCGCAAAATCAGAGAAAAGATAACAGCAATTACCTTGAATATCTGATGGATAGAAAATATTGCCCATAACAAAACATTGTAAAAATGAAGCATTAGTCCATAAATCGGAGAGACCATCGAAATCCAACTTTCTTTCCCAATAAATTTTGAGATAGTCTTGTTTACATTTATGAGATTAGAATTTTTAATGTCAAATACTGCAGAAATTATATAGCCTAACGAAGCTAATACAGCGATTGAGGTAAATATTGAGATAGTAGTAAAAAGCATAATTTGTGTCGATTGATTCTTGTGTGATCCAACATTACAAAAATTTATCTCATTTAACAAACGTTTTTTTTCACGCCTTTCTCTTCGATGAATTTTCAATTTCAAGAGGGTTTTCCAAAACCCTTGATACTCCTTTTACAAACTCCAAAGTACATTCCACCTATAAAAAGGGATTAATTCGAGAAAAGGATGAATCGTGAAGATATCGTTATGGTTTCCAAAAGGAACCGCTTGTTATTTGAGGTATTGCACGTTGTCGGGAAAATGGAGTCTTGAGGGGGATTATCTTCGTAAGTTCAATTTTCTAATATCGAAACCCCAAGACAGAAACATCATCAACTTGGCTATAGCTGGACTTCCATCCTTCAAATATTTCTTTTAACTTATGTTTTTGATCTGCCATGGGCAATTGATGGATTTCACATAGAAGAGCCTTGAATCTCGTGTTTTTGAATTTTTTACCTCTCTCACCACCAAATTGATCGGCAAAGCCATCAGAGAATAAATAAATAACATCGCCCTTTTTCAGTTGGAAACACTGATTTGTAAAGGGCTTATACTGAATGAATTTCCCTACAGGCTGCTTATCAGCTTTGATTTCGATTAATTTATTGTCGCGAATTATAATTAAGGGATTGTACGCCCCCGCATACTCTATATTCTCTCCTTTAAGCGAACACAAGGCGATATCCATTCCGTCAGATAGCGCTTCATCGGCATCGTCAAATTCACTTACTATAAGTTCTCGGGTGCGATTTAAAATTTGTGCAGGTTCGATTATGTTTTCTTGTAAGCTTTTGTTCAGAGCGTTATAGCATACGGAACTAACCATTGCGCCAGGCACGCCATGTCCTGTGCAGTCTGCAACTGCAAAATATGTTCCAGCTTCATTGGAAGCTATCCAATAAAAATCGCCTGAGACAATATCACGCGGCAAGAAAAGGATAAAGTGGTCATTGAGCAGGTTTTTGGTTTTTTCTTCTCTAGGTAACAGGCTGTTTTGTACGCGTTGAGCATAGTTTAAAGAGTCTGTTAACTCCTTGTTTTTGGTTTCGATTAGTTTTTTGTTCAGAGTAATGATTTGATTGCTTTGTTCTAACTTCTTCTTGTTGCGCGCCTGAAGATAAACTACACAAAAGAGTAACAATACCATGACGATAGCTGCAAGCATTATAATCCTTAACCTAGTTTGTTCAAATGCTATTTTCTCGAAACGAACTTCTTGCTGGTGCTTTTCATTATTCAGCCTTTGAATTTCTTCATATATCTGGCGCCTGTTTTCAAATTCTTTTTCTGTATTTGAAGTAACTAATTGGTTTCGAGCTAAGAGCAAACTCAAAGCTTTTTGGTACTCTTTTTTTTGGATATTCACTTGGACCAAAGCATTAAAGCAACTTAATCCAATAGCTTTACTTGAGTCTGAAACATGTTCAAGTGACTTGGTAAAACTTGCCTCGGCTCGGGCAAAGTCTTGCAATCGAAAAGCTAAAAGAGCTTCTAGCCAGTAATGGTATGCCCAGGTTTTGGAACTGTTGATTTGCTCTGAAACAGCATATGATTTTTGCACATAAACCGCTGCAGAATCCCAATTGTCTACTTCAAAATATTCAAAGGAGAGGTTGTGATAAACATTGGAAAGTGTAGACAGGTCCTCTTTTTTTGTTGCAATTTGGGCGACTTGTTCAAGGTATTCAATCACCTGGTTGTGACTTGTATCTACTGTGGCTTTTAAAATTAAAGACGTGGAAAGCAGGCTGTCTTCGCCCAATGTTTCATAAAACCGATAAACGCTATCTGCCAACTGCATTGCTTTTTCATGTTCATCTATATAGTGGTTAATGTATGCAAGCACTTGATGGGCTGAGGCGATGCCAGAATTGTATCCCACTATTCTGGATGCTTTCAAAACATCAATGGCCAATTGATTGGCGATATCAAATTGGTTGTATTCTAAACAAGAAAAGGCGAGAATCACTTGTTCTTCAATCTTTAGATACTTTGAGATAGATGCGTTAAAGCGCTTGGTGTTTTTTTCAAATGCCTCGTGGATTTGGCCAGCAGAAAGGCCATCATCTTCAAATACTTTCACCAATGAATCCGCAAAATGCACAAGTTTTAAGGAGTCTGTTGTAATTTTAGCAGCGTTGGCGTGGACACTAAATAATAGAATCATAACCAGCACAAGGCTAGCCATAAAGGGGCGTGATTTACAGAAGAAATGAATGATGTTCATTTTTAATTCAGTAAAATTATGTCTTTTCCCATGTCCTACATGTCCTAAATGTCAGATGAAATTCCTAGAGGCTCTGTTTTTTTATGCTTGGCGAAGAGAAATTGCCTTAACCTTCGGCATAACCTCCTCGGTTAATTCCGCTATAAAGTTTACAATCATTGAGGTATGACTAATGATAGCTTTGAGAGTTTCCTGTTGTGTTTTATCAGAGGTTTTAAGGTCACTTCCCTTTGCCAAACACAAAGTCTCCTTTTTGATTTGCAGTCAGTTTATCTAATTTGTCCTTGTTCATGTACGTCTTCAAAGATTTCGGACACAACGGGTTTAAAATTAAGTTAGATTTTGATCATTTCCAATCGATGATTTCTTCGTCTTTTTTGCATTGATTTTCGTTTGATTCTTTTTCTTCTTTCCAAGATCTGATATTGCCTTCCCAGATAGACATCTTCAGGGGTGCAGTTTTGTAGTGATTCGTGGTATCTCTTGGTGTTGTAGTATTCGACGAACTCAGCCATACGATACTCTAACTCCTGAGGCAAATAGTAGTGCTCGAGCTTTACCACATTTTTCATGGTTCTATGATACCGTTCGATTTTACCTTGTGTTTGAGGATGGAACGGTCTTCCTCGCACATGTTTTATTTCTTTTTCCCCAAGGAACTTTTTGAGATCATCGCTCACATAACAAGGCCCATTGTCAGAGAGTAGGGTTGGCCGTTGTTTTCGGATCAGACCTGCCTTCCGTAACGCCTGGTTGATAGTACGCTCTACATCGTTCGTTCCCATTGAGTTACACAGCTCCCAGTGGACGATAAACCGGCTGAAGTCATCCAAAACAGTCGATAGGTAATACCATCCCCACCCCTGGATCTTCATGTAGGTGAAGTCGGTTTGCCACATCTGATGTACCCGGGTGGTCTTATTGCTGAACTCCTTCTCAGCTGCCAGTAGAATATGTGCTGGAGAGGTGATCAGCCCCGCTCTTTTAAGGATGCGATAAACGCTGCTCTCTGAGATGAAGTGACCCGAGTGATCGGTCATGTGGGTAGCGATCTCGCGAGGCGAGAGATGGGTCAGTTCAAGAGCAGTCTCAATCACCTTGGCTTTGTACTCATCAGGAATACGGTTCCAGTAACTCGCCCTGGTCTGCTTTTCCAGAGGCTCTTCATTGAGGTACTTTTCATACCACCCATAGAAAGTGCTCCTGGCTATGCCAAGCTCCTGAAGGGTACGCTTGACCCCCAGTTCTGAACCATCCACCATACGGATGATCTCCATCTTCTCTTCCGGACTGTATCGCATATACCTGTGAAAGTTTATTCGAGTCCAGTCAAGCTTTTTTTTAGCACCCGCTCTCGCAAGGTCAACTCTGCTACAACCTCCTTCAAGGCTGTATTCTCTTTGCGGAGACTATCGACCTCTTCGGTGTTGGCTTCCCGTAAGGTATCTCCTGACAAGCGTTGTTTACCAGCCTCTAAGAAGGTCTTACTCCACCGGTAGTACAACGCTTGAGCAATACCTTCTCTTCGACAGATCGCAGCAATGCTCTCCTCACCACGAAGACCTTCCAGCACGATAGCGATCTTCTCTTCGGATGAAAAGGCTCTGCGTGTTCTTCTTTTAATGTCCTTGATAATGGACTCGGACTTCTTCTTTGCTCCCATAACAACTAAGTTTTAAAAGCTCTAGCCAAAAGACTAAAACTATGATTAAGAATTTACTAAGTTGTGTCCGAATTGTGCTGACGGGTTACAGCTGCAAGGTGAACGCATTGTAAGCATTGATCCAGTAGGCCAATTGCTCGCTTTTTGTCCAGTGCTCGTCGTTCGGATGATGCGTCGACAATAAGTCGAGGTAAGCATTCAATTGAAGGCTGTCTTGCTGGAGGCGTGCATAGTCCACCATGCCGTTCGTGTCTACGTATTCCTGCAAGATCGCCGTGAATGCATCGTGTTGAATCGGTCGTGCATCAGACTTCATTTTGTCCACGGCACAAGAGCTGAGGAGTAGGAGGAAAAGGAAGGATGCGAGAAAGGGTTTCATGCGTGTCATCACGAGCAAGGACGATCCAAACCTTGCTTCATTACAAGTTTTCAGGAGCATTTCGTTGGTAAAGGAACGCAGAGACACACGATTATTCGACAAAAACTGCTTCGTTTGTACTTGCAATGTCGAAGTCAAACCATTGGAAAGACAAAAAGGTGTGGATCACCGGTGCCTCGAGTGGCATTGGGGAGGCCTTTGCACACGCATTTGCTGCCAAGGGGGCTCAGCTGATCTTGAGCAGTAGGAATGCAGAAAAGTTGAACGCATTGACAGCATCCCTAGCCGGAGCCAACCACAAGGTCATTCCCATGGATGTGTCCGATGCATCCTCCATCAACGCTGCATTGACCGAGCACAAAGCCCTGATAAATGAGGTGGATGTCTTGGTCAACAGCGCCGGCATCAGTCAGCGCGCTTTGACTTGGGAAGCGTCTCGCGAATCTGAACGCAAAATCATGGAGACCAATTTCTTTGGAGCCACGGCATTGGCGAAAGCGGTTTTGCCTGGAATGATGAACCGTAATCACGGAACCATCATCAACATGAGCTCTCCTGCAGGCGCCTTTGGATTTCCTTTACGCTCATCTTACTCCGCCTCAAAGCATGCCTTACACGGCTATTTTGAGTCCCTGCGTGCTGAACTGAAGGCAGGAGGAAAGAACGTTCATATTCTCATGGCTTTGCCCGGTCGTGTGCAGACCAGTATGTCTGTAAACGCCATAACGGGCGACGGAAGCAAACAAGGCACCCGAGATAAGCGACTAGAAAGTGGAATCACTCCGGAGGAGTGCGCACGCAAGATCATGCGCGCCGCTGAAAATGGAAAGGCGGAGTTGTACATAGGACGAGAGCAAGCGCTCATCTATATAAAGCGATTTTTTCCTTCGATCTTCCGAAGGATCGTAACTAAATTCAAGCCAGATTAACATGATAAACGGAATTCAACAAGTTGGAATAGGCACGCCCAATGTGCACGACTCATTCAAGTGGTACCGTCAGAATTTTGGATTCGACGTTCCCGTATTTGATGAGGCAGCGGAAGCTCCCCTGATGACCCAATACACGGGCGACAAAGTCCAATCCCGCCACGCTATTCTCGCCATGAATCTCAATGGCGGAGGGGGAATGGAAATCTGGCAGTACACCAGTCGCCAGCCTGAAGCGCAACCTGAATTTTCCCTGCGGAGACCGGGGCTCCTTGTTACCCGCATCAAATGCGATAATACATCGGCGGCAAGAGCTGGCTTGAGCGCCAATAATCCCAGTGAGGTGCACAAGGACCCTATGGGAAAAGCTTCATTCTCTTTGGTGGACCCATATGGAAACCCTTTTGTCATCGCTGAGTCGGACAGTTGGTATAAGCGAAAGAAGGATCAATTTGGCGGCATCGAAGGCATCATGATCGGAGTTACGGACATGGACAAGGCACTCACGTTTTACAGAGAGGTCATGGGGATTGACAATGTCTTGTCGGATGAAGAGCGTGTCTTTGACGACCTGAAAGGTTTGAAAGATGGCGGAGAGACCTATCGACGCGTTCGCCTTGCTCCAACACGTAGAAACAATGGTGCCTTCTCTAAGGTGTTTGGTGATTTCTTCTTGGAATTACTGCAAGTGAAATCGGTTCCTCCACTTGAACACAATATGGCGGGTAGGTTCTGGGGAGACCAAGGATACATTCACTTGTGCTTTGACGTCAACAAAATGGATTCCATCAAGGAACGCGCTGATCGTTTGAACAATGCGTTCACGATTGATACCGGAGACTCGTTTTCGATGGGCGAAGCTGCTGGGCGCTTTGCATACGTAGAGGACCCAGATGGCACCTTGATCGAGTTGGTGGAAACAGATAAGATCACCATCTCCAAGAAATTGGGTTGGAGGGTTACACTCAGTGAGTCAAGGAAAAGTAAGCCATTGCCCGACTTCCTCTTCAAGGTGATTGGTATGACGAGGGTGAAGGATTAACCTCACTTGATCAGCGCTCGTACTTCATCGTAGAGCTGCTGGTATTCGGCACGCTTTCCTAAATGCTTCCAATTTTTGAGAGCGAAGATGTATTCGTCTATCACCTCTATGCCTAGAATTGTCAAGAGTGTAAAGCCAAAGGGTAGCGCAATGCCTATCCATCCCAAATTTGTCATGGCAACAATGGTCATGATGGTCAGAAGAATGAGGTAGAAAACCAGGGTGCCAAAGATGCTGACCGAATTGTGAAAAATGACGTCTTTGATCTTGTGCTCCAGAATCCAGCGCACGATGCGGTACGGTAGCGCAATTGTCAACCAAGCAAGTGCGATAAATGGTGTTAGTATGATCAGTTGGAAGAGATATACTTCACGACCGAGGCGTTGCTTGAGGAGGCCTTCTCGGAAGGGATTCAGGTCCAGTTCTTGAGCTTTTTGTTTCCACTCACCTGATAATGCAGTGTCGCCTTTAACATTCAGGGCATGTACCAAGGCTTGTTCTTCCCGAAAGATGCTTGCATCCTCTATGGCCCATTCTTTCCGATCTTCTAAGCGCCCCATGCGCAATGCCATGAGCGCTTGTTCGGTAAGGTGGTCGTCCTTGTAATCCGTCACTTGGATAAAGTGATCTTCGAGCGACGCGTGCACCTCCTGGGTTAGGGCCTCGTAGGCTTTGTTCGGATTTTCGGCGTAACGCGCGTCGTACTTCGACACATCGATGGGCGCCGCAAAATTCACCATTACCGTACCGCGAAACATCCTGAATCGACTGTAGTTGGTGGCAATCGGCACGATGTACATCTTCTTTCCTCCGTGTTTGTGCACATAATCCAAAGCGAGTCGTGCAGTTCCTTTTCGGATGGGTTGTAGGGTCTTTTCTTGGACGCAAACTCCTTCTGAGAAAATGAGCACCCTTCCGCTCTTGTCGAATTGGGCATAGCAATCTTTGAAACTCTGCTCGTTCTTATTCAACGAAGAAAACCCATCACGAATCCGATACACGGGCAACATGTATATCGATCGGAAGATGGCATTCAAAGATTTTTTTTCGAACACATCTCCTCTCACCATTACAAATGTGGGCACATTGGTCAACAGAGGGGCAAAAAGATAGTCGATGGCTGAATTTGGATGGGTGCAAGCGTAAATGATCGGGCCGTCTGTAGGCAGTTCTTGCTCAAAGTGCACGTAAGCCTTTTTATACCAGCCGCGCAAGGTTAGGCGCAACCATTTACCGAGAAAATGAAAGAGTAGAATCACGCTGCAAATGTAGGCTTGGGACGCATAGTCGAATCATTCTGTTTGATGGGCTTTTATTTTGATGAGAATGCACCTGTCATCTGCTTTAACCTTCGTAATCTTGCGCAAAATTTCAGCACCATGGAAGTCTCCTCAATCAACCCCTGGACGTTAGAAGAAATCGAACGTTTCGAGACGCATTCCGTTGAAGAGACCGATCGAATCATCACCGCGGTCAACGATCAATACGGCCAGTGGAAGAAGACTTCGTTCGACGAGCGGACGCAATTGCTTCACAAAGTATCCGATGTGCTGACCGCCAACAAGAGAAAGTACGCGGAGCACATTTCCTTAGAAATGGGAAAACCGATTGCTGAGGCCATCGCCGAAGTAGAGAAGTGTGCTTGGGTATGTCGTTACTATGCGGATCAATCTAAGACTTTCTTAGCTCCCAAGGTAATTGAGACCGACGCGAGCAAGAGCTACGTGAGCTACGAACCATTGGGCGTTATCTACGCGATCATGCCGTGGAATTTCCCGTTTTGGCAAGTGTTCCGTTTCGCAGCTCCTACGCTGATGGCTGGAAATACCGCCATTCTGAAGCACGCTCCAAACGTGACTAGATGCGCCCTCGATATCGAAGAGGTTTTCGCTGAGGCGGGTTATCCTAAAAATGCTTTCCGCACCCTTATCCTTGACAATGACCACGCGAGCAAGGTAATCGAGCACCCCTTGGTGCGCGCCGTCTCCCTTACTGGAAGTGAGCGTGCAGGGGTCGCTGTAGCATCAACTGCAGGAAAGGTGCTTAAACCCAGTCTGCTTGAGTTAGGAGGGAGCAATGCGGTCATCGTTTTGGCCGATGCAGATCTTGACGCGGCTGTGGATACTGGTTTTAAGGCAAGATTCCTCAATTCTGGACAAAGTTGTATCGCTGGTAAGCGCTTCATGATTGCCGACGAACTCTATGATGCTTACATCGAAAAGTTCAAGGCGAAGGTGGAAGGACTGAATTTTGCCGATCCGATCAGTGGTGATGCCAACATCGGTCCGTTGGCGAGGGTTGACCTCGCTGAGGGTATTGAGCGTCAGGTGGATGCATCCATCGCCCAAGGGGCCGTGCTCGTGCTTGGCGGAAAGCGAGATGGCGCAAAATACACACCTACGATCTTGCGAGATGTGACACCTGAAATGCCCGCTTTTGGCGAAGAGACGTTCGGGCCTGTTGCACCGTTTATTCGCATCAAAAACCTCGACGAGGCCATTGAACTGAGCAACCGGTCAGCCTTCGGATTGGGGGTGACGGTATGCACTGGAAATGCAGAAGCCGTTTTGGCGCGCGTCAACGAGTTTGAAGAAGGAGCGGTTTTCATCAATGAGCTCGTTAAGAGTGATCCACGCCTTCCGTTTGGAGGCATCAAGAAGTCTGGCTACGGACGTGAATTGGCTGCTGATGGCATCCATGAATTCGTCAATGCCAAGACCATATACGTGAAGTAATCTAGGATTCGGAAGTAGGCGCGACCTTTTCCACAGGTGGTTTCACTTCCTCCTTGGTGTTGTTAGTGCTTCGAAACGAAAAAACCAATAATCCAATCAGGAAGCCGACTCCGGCACAAAGAATCATCAGAAGGGCCTTGGAGATCTAGAGTCCCCAAACCAGAAAGGTGAGGTCTACCATCTCAGCGTTCTGAATGATGAACGCCGCGAAGAGGATGACCATGACTAAGATCAATATGGAGTAAATCCGCTTCATCTATCGCAAGATAGTAAAGCTGCGGTGGATGGAACCTACTTCTGTATCAATCGTCAAGATGTACATGCCTTCGGTTAATGCGTCCACTTCAAGGACTTGCTTTACGCTCGGCCCAGTGGCCTTTTCGAGGTGTAACCTCCCATCCATGCCGTAGATGCGCAGGACGCCGTCTAACGGTCTTTCTGTAACGCAATGCAATGTGTGGTCAGTCGGGTTGGGATAGAGCTTAAGCGATGAGCTTTGATCTACAGGTGTAGCTATGCCAATTACCACGTTCTCTGCTCGCGTTAAGTACTTGATGCCGCCTTCTGCCGTTCCGATGAGCAATTCAAATACACCATTTCCATCCAGGTCGCTTAGATTGGCAGAAAGTCGACCAGCATTCACAACCACCGAGTCGACCAAAGAAAAAGAAGCGTTGAGGTCATTCGGAACGGCATAGAAAAGCACCTTTTTTTCGTCACTCCCCACCATGAGGTGCTTGCCATTTGCCAAGACAGGGTCGTTGATCCATCGAGGCTGGGCGTGCCCGACGCAGCAATCCACGCTCACGTCAATTCCTCCGAAGTTGGAGAAGGTGGCGGCTGAGGCGAAATCGGGTTCGGTAACGGTGCCAAGGTTTTCGAAATAGCTGATGGTACCTACCCGTTCACCTACCAAAAGGTCTAGCAAGCCATCGCCGTTCACATCGGCAATCTCAGGTGCAGCATTGGCGCCAATGTTGGTGATGCCTTTGTAGATAGGTTCAGATAGCGATGGGGATGCGAGTCCACCAGATGGGGTGTTTTCAAAATAATGGAGATGACCATCACTATCGCCCAACAATAAATCTTGGTCGCCATCGCCATCGAGGTCGCCGAGTGCCAATGTCACCGCTTGCAGTCCATACGTTGAAATATTAGCGAAGTCATCGTCAACGAGGAGGTAGGTGCCATTGGGTTGACGCTCGAAGTAGAAGATGCGGCTATTGGTCGACCCCTCTGGTCCCCGGCGATAATCGTTTGAAAGAAGCATGTCTTGGTCGCCATCTCCGTTCACATCCATCACCTCAATGGATGCATTGGATCCAAAATCGAGCATGTCGTCCAGAAGGAACTCTTTTGTCTGCAATTCAAATACAGGGGCGTTCGAACCAACGTTTCGGTAATGCCACAAATGACGCACATTCACGGAGCTGTCGATGGTATTGTTGACCGACATGATCAGGTCTTGTTTGCCATCGTGGTCTACGTCGATTTGAAAGCCGGAAATCAAGTACTGCATCCGCACCGGATCGGTACTATTTGGAAAGTCATGGGTCTGTTGATTCACGTCAATGGTGGCATCGTTTTCATCCCCAACATTCACGGCAAAAACAACTTTGTCGGTTTGGATATCTCCCACAACCAAGTCTTTGTCGTCATCGTTATCCGCGTCAAACAAGAAGATGCTCGAACCGGGATGAATACCTTCTCGGCCTTCAAACGGGGGTGGAGGCACAATCCCTTTGCAGGTAATCGGACTCAAAGAGGCAGAATTCGATGGCTCCTCAACGTTTCCCCAGCACTGGGTTACGACTTCATATTCTAGGCTGTCACAGGAATTATACAAATCCTTCGACAGGTTTCGATGGTATTCAATGGTGTTTTCTGAACTGACGGTTCCAAAAGCCAGGATGTCTAGGTCGCCATCGTTGTCTACGTCGGTGATGGCAGGAATATCACCCGCCAGCACGAAAGCACCAGCAGTGATGGAACCATAATCGGACCTGATTTTATCGGTGATTTTGGTGAAGCCAAGTGGCGAGCTTCCATTGTTTCGGTACACCCGGAAACCGGCAAGGTAGTAGGTGAAGATATCTTGAAACCCGTCGCAATCGTAGTCTCGCAGAAGCGCAAATTCCTTCAAGTCATCAGGGAAATTGGCTTCGTATTCAGGAGAGTAGATATAGTTCCCAGTAGACGTTTGATATACGTAGGTACGTACAACGTCGTTTCTGCGGTCGAAGATGAAAAGATCCATGACCCCATCAAAGTTCAGGTCGATTTCGGATAATTGAGGGGTGTCAAAGCCACCGATGGCCCCATGTGTCAAGGTCTGCCCATCCACTTCGAAAATAAGGCCATCCGCTTCGCCTCCAAAGCCGAGGTTGTATTGCGCTGACAAAGGGGGTGCGAAAAGAACCGCTAAAAAGAGGATCAGTTTAGACTTCATTGCTTTACCCATCTTGCCTGGTGCACTTCATCCGCATGACGCACGGAGATTAGGTAAACGCCGTCGCTGAGGTGGCGTAAATCTCTAGAAATAATTTCACCTCTTACTTGAATGATTTCCTTCCAAACATGAGCTCCACTTACATCTGTAATGTTCAGGGTGGCCTGTCCTTCGAATTTTTTAGAAAGAGAAAAGGACAACTCTCCTGTAGAAGGGTTCGGGTAAACTTCAAATGGCACATAAGATTTCAAGGCGGGCATTCCAACGCCAATTTCAGCAGTTCGTCGCATCGCCATGACACCACCTGTTCGCTGTCCGATGAGCAGTTCATGCCTGAAATCTCCGTAGAGGTCTGCACCGAAAGGGGCTGTGAAGGTTGCATCTACGTTGATAGAATCACTCACTTCAAGGTCGTCGTAAATGCTCGTGATAGGTCCGTATACCAAGATGGGTCCCTTGGCTGAGCCGATCATGATGTAGAGGCTGGCACCTAAACTGTCCAGTTTTCTTGTGACGTACGGAGTCGCCTCTCCACCGTAGCTGTGAAATGTCTGCACATCTCCCATTTTCTCAATGGTCGGATTCTGTGAAAAGTCGTGTTCAGTGCTCGTTCCTGCATTTTCATAATAATGGAACTGCCCGTAATAATCGCCGATGATTAAATCTTCCAGGTCGTCTTGATTCAGGTCAAAAAAATAAGGATGTGCGCTGAGGTCAACGTCGATATTGGCAAACATCGGCTCGTTCAGGTGGAAGTCGTAGATCGAGGAAACACCCTTGTTTTTGTAATAGTGCATACGGCCTTGATCATCGCCTACGAGAAGGTCGAAATCTCCGTCGTCATCGAGGTCGGCAAAGGCGGGATGGGCAAAGCCGAGTTCGAGCTGCGAAATGCCGGCCAAGTCTTTTTCCTCTAGTTTAAATACAGGGTTTTCCGTCGTCCCTACATTTTTATAGTACGTCAGAGAAGCTGCGGCGGTGCCTCCATAGATCGTGTAGCCTTCATTTCCAACCACCAAATCAAGCAAGCCGTCTCCGTTCAAATCCACTGTTACAGGGAATGATCGTGCGCCCACATCGATCATCTCGCCAGAGAAGAAGCCTTCTTTTGACATTTCAAACTGCGGATTGCTGTTGGTGCCGGCATTGTGGTAGTACCAATCCACCAATGAACTGATCGATGTGTCGAGGTAGAACGAAGCGAATGCCGTGAGTTGATTCGGGGCTACCAGCATGTCGTTTACTCCGTCTAGGTCAACATCTTCGATGAAAGCTGCAGGCAGTGTAGGCACTTGCGCAGGCGTATTGGCGGAAGGGAAGGTCGTGTCAGATAATCCTAGGTCGATCACGGCATCTACGTTCTCACCAACGTTCATCAAGCTGATCAAGTGCTCGTTATAAGAGTCGCCTGAGATGACGTCTTTGATTCCGTCACCATTGAGATCCAGCGTTGTGAGGGTGGTGCCTCCGTGACGTTCACCCCTGCCTGTAGAGACGTATCCTGTGTCACAATCGTAGAAGGTCCATCCGGTTTGGGCAATGTACTCCCTGACTTTTCCCCAGCACGGGTTGGCAAGTTTGAATTTTAAACTGTCGCTGTGATTGAAAAGATCTTGCGATCTGTTTTCAATGTAGAGTAAAACGTAAGGAGTGAATTCGAGCTGTCCTTGGAAAAGAATATCCAAATCGCCGTCGCCGTCAATGTCGTCGATGGAAGGCAGGTCATTTCCAGGAATATAAAAATAGAGCGAACTAGCACCCTGGCGAGCGTACTTGGTGCGTTCCGAAGCCATTTCAAAATGCAAGGAGGTATCGCTTACGTTGCGATAAATATCGATGCCGTAATTGTTGTATCCAGAAGCAAAAATGTCTTGCTTTCCATCGCCGTCATAATCACGCATCAGCACGAAGTTCCCTCCTACGGGCGGGAGTTTTTTATAGCCGTTCATGTCCACGTCAAACGCACCGAAACCGTCGTTGATGAAGAGTCGGGTCACTTCTCCATCTCGTTCATAGGCATAGATGTCCTTGGCCCCGTCTAGGTCAACATCTAGAGACGAGAATTGAGGGTTGTTCAACCCACCAGCCCAAGGAAAGCGCAAGGTGTCCGTCTCATGCACCACTTTCATGTCGCTGTAATGATCGAACCCCAGGTTGAATTGAGCCCTTGCCGAGAGTCCGGACAAGATCAATAATCCTATGGTCAATAGCTGCTTCATGGTTCAAAGACGTGAATAGCAAATGTAACGTTGTATTCACGGACCACTACCATTTTCAACGCGTACATTTGTCTCCAATTCAATCAGCATGATCAAACAACTTCCCTTGCTACTGCTACTCCTTTGCCTCACCGGATCGACCTACGCACAATCTCCCGTGGCAAGCGATGCGGACACGAGTCAGGCCGCCTCGGCCAAGAAGCCGCACCAAGACCTCCTTTTCGTTGATCTCACGTGGGACCACCTCTTGAATACGCCTTCAGAAGTGAAGCAGCAATGGTATGGAAGAGGGGTCAACGTCGGACTTGTGTACGACCATCCCTTTACGGATAACGGCAGTGTCAGTGGTGCCATTGGAGTGAGCTTCGCTTCTCATAATTACTACTTGAATGCCATCGTGAATCGCTTTGACTCTGCGGAGACGAACTACTCTGAATTCAAGGTGGTGGGGGATACGATTCTCGCGAAAGGAAAGATTTCTGTCAATTACGTGGATGTTCCACTCGAATTGAGGTTTAGAGGAAAAGAGAACGACAAAGGCCTGCGTTGGAAATTTGCGGTCGGAGGGAAGGTGGGCTACTTGGTGAACGTGCATGAGAAAATCATCGACGACCAAGGCATCAAGATCAAGACGTATAACTACCCCAATGTCACTGAGTTGCGCTATGGTCTAACCGCCAGAGCTGGGTACGGTGCAATCATGGTGTCTGCCTTCTACAGCCTGACGCCCTTCTTCGAGCCGTCCAACAGTTTGAGCAAAAAACATTCATTTTCTGTAGGCGTCTCTATCGTGCCGTTCTAATCTTGCTTTCGAGAGCGTACATAGATTCCATGCTGTGTCACAGCGTTTGCTCTGCACAGTTACCCTTACTCTTTGTCCTTTTTGTTGCATTCTCCTCTTTGGGTCAAGCCCAATCTAAGGTTTACTTCTACCATCATTTCCAACCTGAGCGTAAATATGAGCTCGTGCAAAAGAGCATCTCCTCAAATGGGCTCAGCTATAAGGGAGATCCATCGTTTGTCTCGATGATGGAGGCCTCTGGCGTTGATCTATACCAGGAAGCCGTTGATACCACCTTGGTTGCAATGGAAGTGGTGACCGGCGAAATGGAAAGTGATATGGCGTTTCCGCTGGAGATTTATCTAGTGCGATCTGAGGGCAGCGCACAAGGAATGCAATGGCCAGAAGGGGTTCGGGTCTTTGGCTCAACAACGCTGTTAGGGATGCCTCGTTTGGACTCCCTTTCAGATACGGGCAACGGCGAGGAATACGAAGAAGCCTTGCTCACTACCATGCAAAGTTTGTTTGGGCAATTAAAATTTCCTAAGCGCGAGCTGACACTCGGCGATACGTTCACGGACGTGATGCCGCTTGATATACCAGTAGCAGGTTTTACGATGCAATTGATCACCAAAAGCCACTATACGCTGGTGGATCTCACAGAAAAGTTGGCGACGTTTGACTTGGTTCAATCCTTTACCTTGGACAGCGATGTGCCCGAGTTTAAGGCCAGTGCCTCCGGGTTGGGAACGGGAGAATTGATCTACGATATTTCGAATGAATTCATCACCACACAAGCGTCGAACATGGAAATGAAAATGGCGCTGGAGTTTGAGGCTTTTTCCATACACTTGAATCAGGCGATGCAATTTGTTCAGAATGTGAACATTACCCGATAGTTGATGATGAATCGACAGCTTATAATGCTCTTTTGTACGGTGCTGCTGGCAGCAGTCTTGTTTCCTGCTTGTAAGCAAAGCGGTTCTGTGGTTTCAGAAAAATGGATCCAAAAGAGAAAGTATCGAAGCGGTTGGTTCGTCGACGTGCCCTCCAGAAAGAAAAAGGAAAATTCGGACGTCGTTCATGTGCAGAACGACGACTCAGCATCCCCTGCAAGGGTGCAGGCGGTAAATCGGATTCATGCTTCGCTTCCCAGCTTACAAAAAAGTAGGATGGATCTTAAGCATCGACAGGTGCGTAAAGCTTTGCCTTTTAGTCAAAAGCAAATGCTGACGGTCACCTCAACGCCGACTGAATCAAGGGTGACGGAGGTTCAACCTGAGGTGCAAGGAGTGTTTACCGACGAAGAGGAAGAATCGGAAACGCCAGAAGCGCTGTCCATGGTGGCAAAACTATTGGCGGTTATGTCGGGTTTGTTGGCGGTGATTACGGTAGTCGCCGTATTCATTTTCATCTTTGGTTCCAGCTCGCTCAGTTCTACGGGTGTAATTGTTTTGGTGTCAATGGGCGTACTCGCCGTTATTGGCATTCTTCTTTCGCTGCTCCTTTCCTACATCATCATGGAGAAGTATAACGATGATGTCCCCATGCAGTGGACACTATTCGCTTCCTACGTATTTGAAGCGATTATTGCCGTTTTGGCCTATGGGTTCCTGGGGTTTTAGAAGTCCCTTCTTGAAATGCTTCTCATTGGAATGAAAGTGGACGGTTCGAGCTATGGATCAGCCAGCGGGTTCTTCGACGAACTTGGAAAGGATCTCCTTCAGTCCGTTCGGTCGCTGAGTGCCTAATCGCACTTTCTCTCCGTCTTTTGTTTCGAACTCTATGCACCACTTACCATACGTGAAAAAACGGATGGTGCCGGCGCGATGTAGGTTAAACATCGGACGATTGAGCATGAGCCGAGAATAGGGCTTTACTTCAACAGACTTTAAACCCTCCAGGTCTAGTGATACCTTTTTGAAGGTCATAGGGCCGATCAATGTGAGTTTTGACCCATCCAAACGGGTTTCGAGGTGCTGTATCAGCATCGATAAAAGAGACAAGGCGAGGATGACAATGGCCAATAGAAAGAAGAGGCTCTTCATTTGGTCGTCTGCCTCTGCGGCATAATAAAATATCAAGCAGAAGAGCGCAATTACCGTTCGGCGAATGATGCCAAAACGGTTGAATCCAAGGAATTGTCGTTCGTGATAGTCGTACTTAGTCGCCATTGCGTCGGAAAGATAAGGAAAGAATGGAAGTGGTAAAGGGTTCGATTTTGCACCATTGGGCGATTTGAACCTCCGGTACCCAGGCGATCCGTCCACCGGCTTCGGTGAGCACAAAGGTTTCAGAAATTTCGGCTGGCCCCGCTCCTTTTTCGCGTAGGTAATCCACAAGGACAACTTCGTATGCTAACCCTAAAGGTTGAAACCGATCGTTATGATCCACTTTGCGAAGGGTAAATGGAAAAGACAACTGTGCGGCGTCCAAGGTGACGTTGACATTTGCCCCGGAGATCAAGTTGTCTGGAGAGCCAGATGGACGCAGTTCAACCGTAATGCCGTGATGATGAAAGGTGCCGGGCCCTTCAACCCTGAAAGCGGGTAAGACTTCTGCATCCCTGATTAAAAGA
Source organism: uncultured Flavobacteriales bacterium (assembly GCA_943788725.1). Taxonomy (GTDB): domain Bacteria; phylum Bacteroidota; class Bacteroidia; order Flavobacteriales_G; family Salibacteraceae; genus SHAN690. The sequence goes on from CALSRJ010000002.1 coordinate 382,167, forward strand.
TCGATGCCGCGTTTTCGCGTAATGGCAACGTAGCGAGATCCTTCAACTTTTTTTCCAGCTTGCTTGGCCTGCTCAAGGTCGGAGCATTGCGACCGATTAAAACCAAAAGGACGTAAACAGTGATACAACCAAGTTGCACGCTGCTCGGTAGGGAAGTAGTCTAGATCGATGCTGATGTGCTGGCCTACCATAGTGACAGCTTTACTAGCCATTGCTGCTATTGCTTCGGCGTCTGCTTGCAAACGGTCCATGCTACCGCCCAGCTTCTTTACTGCTTCGCTGTCTAACCCGTCCAACAAGGGTACGAGGTGGTGACGGATGCGGTTGCGCAGATAGGTGTCTTTGGCATTGCTCTCGTCTTCCCTCCATTGCAACCCTTGCTCACTCAGGTAGGTTTCGATGATGCTTCTGTCTGCCCAAAGCAAAGGGCGGATGATATTGCCTCGTTGAATCGGAATACCCTGCAATCCGTGAATTCCGGTACCACGGATGAGATTGATAAAGAGGCTTTCCACCTTATCACTGAAGTGGTGTGCGGTTGCAATTTTGTCGTACCCGTGCTGAACGCATAAGTGCTCGAAGTGCTCGTAACGCGCCTGACGCGCTGCTTCTTGGATGTTGGTTTTTGGAGCCGAGCGCCAAGGGATCTTTTGATGGTAAGCTACGCCTATTTGCTTTGCAAATGCCTTGACGAAGCTCGCATCTTCATCCGAGGCTTTCCCGCGCAAGCGATAATTCATGTGCGCGATGGCGATCTTGAAACCGATCTCGTGAAGAGCATGTGCCAGGGCAATGCTGTCTCTCCCACCGCTCACGGCTACCAACACCGTGTCATCAGGGTTGATCAGTGCGTGGTCTTGGATGAAATCAAGGAGCTGCTGCCTCATCTGCCAAAGGTAGCTCGGAGGAGTTCTTTGCAAAATGTTCGTCCACAAGGTCAAAAATGGGACGTGCTTTCACCAAAGACTCTTCGTATTCTGCTTGAGGATCTGAAAGATCGGTGACTCCTCCTCCGGCATGGCAACTTAAATACCCTGTGGAGGCATTGTACACCAAACTCCGAATAACTACGCTGAAGTCGCCATTGCCTTCTGGAGTGAAAAAGCCGATGGTGCCGCTGTACATCCCCCGCCTGCTGTGCTCGAGTCGATCAAGGATTTGCATGGCACTGATCTTGGGTGCGCCGGTCATGCTACCCATCGGAAAGGCCTTCAAAAGCACATGGATAGGATGCACATTCGGGCGGATTTGCGCGGTTACCGTGGAATGCATTTGATGGACCTTTGGATAGGTCTCGATGGTGTATAGTTCTGGAACGTGCACGCTGCCGGGAATGGCAAAGTGAGAGAGGTCATTGCGGACCAAGTCAACGATCATTACGTTCTCTCGGCGGTCTTTCTCAGATGTTTCCAATGCTTTGCGATTCACCTCGTCCACGATGGGGTCAGCATGCCTGGGCGAAGTGCCTTTCATCGGTTGAGACGTGACTGTGTCGTCCTCAAAGCGAAGAAACCTTTCTGGACTGAAACTCATCAATGCGTGTTGGCCTGTGCGGTAAAAGACGGAGAATGGATTGGGCATGCGGTCAAATCCATACTGATAAAACCGGGCGGGGTCGAGCACGACGTTTTCCCAAAGGAATTCTTGGCAGTAGTTTCCTTGGTACAGATTGCCCCGCTGGATATCCTGTTTGAGGGTGCGAATATCCGAGAGGTAGCGCTCCTGGTCAATGCGGCGGAAAGCTAAACCTTGTTTGCGCTCTTGTTTTGTATCTGCTTGGAACGAAACGATTTTTTCAAAAATCGCTCGTACCTCGATCTGGGAATGCTCTTCATCATGGTATAGTAAATGGACCTCCTCAGGCTGGACTTCCACAACTATTTGAGGGATCAAGAAATCGAAAAGAGGAAAGCCTACATGGTCCTCATTCCGAGAAGTGAGTGCCTCGAGTTGATTCTTCACATCGTAGGTGATGTGACAAAAGATATAATCTGCATGGGCCTCACAAAAGCTCGGTGCGTCTTGTATATGAGTACTTTCTAGGCGTTTATGGACGCCAAATCCAGCAAGGGTCTCGGCATTGGTCTTCCAGCCTTTTCCCGAAAAACACATTCCCGTATCCTGCGCATCAATGAAGGCGAGCAGGTGCTCCATAAAATGAGCCGGTCTGGGAAATGTGATGCAGCTTCTCACATCAATGGGTTCTTACCATGTCTTCGAGCGCGTCGATCCATAAGGGATGATCGTTCAAACTGTCAACTAGCTGGACCTTTTCACCGCCGTGCTCTTCGAAAATCTCTTGGTACTCATCACCAATCTCGATGATGGTTTCTAGGCAATCAGCTACAAAGGCTGGAGAAAAGACCAAAAGCTTCTTAGCACCTTTCTTACCCCATTCCTCTACCACTTTATCGCTAAAGGGTTCGAGCCAATTCTTGTCCAATCTAGATTGAAAACAGACGGTGTACTTATCCTCAGGAATGCCCAGACCCGCCGCAATGGACCGTGTGGTGGCGAAGCATGTGGCTTTGTAGCAGTACTTATTTTCTTCGGTAATCTCTGATTCACAGTGTTTTTCATTGCAAAGGCCTTCGTCGTATACCTTGTCTACCTGTCGCTCGGGCAGGCCGTGATAGCTGAACAGAACGTGATCGTATTCGGTCCAGTCGTATTGCTTACCGCGCGCGATGAGTGCTTTGATGTACCCACCGTGATCGTAGTACTGACTGATGAAGGAAAGTTCAGGAATGACCCACCACTTGCTGATGACGTCCATCACTTCTTGCAACGCTGAACCGGTGCTGGCAGAAGCATACTGTGGAAAAAGCGGAAGGGTAATGATCTTGTTTGGATTGGTTTTGCGAATGCGTTCGAGCACGGAAGGGATGCTGGGATTCTTATAGCGCATGGCTAATTCAACGTTGTATTCTTCCCCCAATTTTGCTTGCAAAAGGTGTTTGACACTTTCCCCGTAAAGCATGATCGGAGAGCCTTCTTCCGTCCACAAGTCCTGATAAATCTTCGCGCTTTTCGGTGCGCGAAAAGGAACAATGATCAGGTTGACGAGCAATTTGCGCAGTAACCAAGGGATGTCGATGACGCGTGGGTCGTTGAGGAATTGGGAGAGGTAACTTCTTACGTCACTCACCTTTGGACTGTCTGGTGTGCCCAGGTTGACTAGCAATACGGTTGTCTTACTCATTTCTTTGTTTTCGTCATGGTTGAACACCCGAAGAATCAGGAAGTTCGTAGTAGCGATTGTTGATGTTCAATCGATTCCCTTCGCGGTAAAGATGAACGTCTAACGGCCTCAATAATATTTCGTCGATCCAAAGGTCTAAGTTTTCGCCATCCCGGTGCAAAAGGAGTTCGAATGTATTTCCTTCTGCCGATGGGTGCAGGTCTACTTTGCACAATGCCCAGCCATTTAAGAAACCGATGGCGTGATCGCCTACTTCAGTAACACCGAACTGGACATCCGCCTCTCCATTGCGTTCCCAAAACCATAGTTGGGTATTCATCGCACCTGGTTGAGTTGCTTTGATCCAGAAGGTGAGTTCATGCACTGCCTTGCTGCCAAGGGTTAAATCCTTTTTCAGCAAGGGGGTCCAGTCAGTTCTGCGGAATTGCATTCCGCTTTGGTCTGTTTCGAAAGCTCCATCCTCAAAACCGTTATAGGCATACCCAACATCTTCGAGCGCCACCTTGTCTGAGTGAATCGCTTCCGCTTGATTTCTCAGGTAGTGCGCGGAGGTCACGTTTGACTGCAAAATATCTTCGACGACGTGGGCCTCAAGAGACAGCAATTGCTTGCTGCCAAATGTTCCTATCGCCGTGGCGCGACCGATCAATTGCATTTGAAATGTCGGAAGAACATGCGCTGTGTCGTAAAGGATGAGCCAAGTGTCATCGGCAATCGAAGCGGCCATGGATGGCAACTCCATCAGATGGCGTGTCATAGCGAGGTTGTCCAAAGTCTGAGACAGGGATGTTCTGCTCATTTGCACAGCGAGCAAAGGAAGACCTGTCTCCAGGCTTAAGTCAAACGCTGATTCTACAATTCCCGAAGGGTGTTGCGTTCTGCATTGCTCTGACCCAATGTGGAAATATGGAAGCGGTAAAATGGCATCAAACGCAGCGGCGTCGATTGAATCGTGGGTTGTCTGACTGAATACGGAACTGCCTCCAGAGGTGCTGAGCTTCAAAGGTTCTTTGTTCATCCAAGCTTCAAAAAAGAGCAACGAAAGGCCGGTCAGCGCTAAGGCCTTCCAAGCAATCGTGCGGTTCCACAAGCGCACCAAAAGGAGTGCGGCGCTCAAATTGGCGGCGTAATAGAAAATCCAAGCAAATCGACCGATTCCCCTGAATTGCTTTAGGGGTCCGGCTGCTTGGAGTAAGTGCTCAAAGTATGGCCACACAAACGGCCAGCCCAAGGAGAGGAGTAGAATGGGAATGGCGCCCAAAAAGAGCATGTTGCTGAAGGATAGGTTTTTGCTTTTTGAGTAGATCAGACCGGTGATCAATGCGGCGAGTCCTCCCACCCATCCAAGCAATCCGATGTAAAAGCTCCCTTCCACCGCGTGGTCGCCTATGGACTCAAGCCACCACATGGAGGAGGCGTAGGCTTCGTTTGCTGGGGCTAGAACCGATCGCCAAGTGGCCCGGTAAATCAAATATCCGTATGGATTTTCGGGGCGATCACCTACAGGGTCGGTTACCCATAGAATGGCCTGGAAAAGCAGCAATGGACTCAAAGGGATGGCCAAGGAGGACACCCAAGCTTTTCGATTCAACGCAGCTCCTGTGATCAACTGCTCAACGATCAGGAAGCAAAAGGTGAGTCCCGCGGTCATGGCGGCGAAATACGGGTGTACGAAGCCGCTTAAGAAGATAGCGACCATCAATGGCCGATACGTCCATTCTCCCTTTGTCCATTTCCAAAGCGAATAGATGACCAGGGGAATGACGATGCCGTGGGCCAGTGAGTAATGCCCGCCCAACCGAAACCATTGGGGCGAGAGCAGCATGATTCCCGCAGCCAACGATGCGCTCAACCACAGCGACCCACCTTCTCCTTTTAGTATCCTGAATAACAGGAGCCCACCCCAGTAGAAGGAAGCAATCAGCAGGAGTGGCAAGAGCCAAGGAAGCCAACCGGCTATGGGAAGAAATATGTCGAGAAACCACAACGCAATACCCACCAATGGTTGTCCGTCGGTGAAAACAAGGTGTTCGCCGTGTGGGTAATTCATGCCATCAAACCAGAAGGGGTTGGAGTCGAAAGCAACGTGGTATGCGAGCGTGAAGTAGTTCTTCAAACCATCCTCATTGCTAGCGGGGAGTTGGGTCATCCAGAGCACGATTTGGGCACCGTGGTACAACAACACCGAAAAGGTGAAGGTGATGCCGTAGGCATAGGATTGCAAACGTTGGTTGAAGGTGCTCATGCTTGAAACGTACGCGAAGCTACGTCTTCGCACTATTTAAAGGACAGCTGCGATGAGAGATCAAATGCAGCAAAAGGACAATTGCACGCGTCTTGACGCTGTTTAAGGCAACGAATTGTATCTTCAACGTCTCTTATTCGATCTTAAACAGAAAAACGTATTGATATGAATTGGTTCAGGACTACAGCCCTAATGGCATTGATTGCTTCGACCGTTGTGCTTGGCGCATGGCGCATGGATTCCACTGCAGAAGTGGAGATCGGTGATATCATTCCGATGATGAACTATGAGATGGAGGACGTCTCAGGAGAAAGCTTTCATCTACGTGAATTGCATCAAGAGAACGGCCTGTTGGTCATATTCTCGTGCAATACTTGTCCATTCGTTTTACAATGGGAGGATCGGTACAATGACCTATACACTTATTGCGAAGCAAACGACATCGGAATGGTGCTCGTGAATAGCAACGAGGCGAAGAGATCTGGAGATGACTCCATGGCTGAAATGAAGAAAAAGGCCAAGGCGGAAGGCTATAAAATGCACTACGTTGTAGATACCAATCACGAATTGGCAGATGCATTTGGTGCCCGCACCACTCCCCATGTCTTCCTTTTCGATCGCGATGCAAAGCTTGCGTACAGAGGATTAATCGACGACAATGGTGAGGACAAGGACGCGGTAGAAAACCCATACCTATCCAACGCGTTGAAGGCGATGATGAGTGGGCAGAGCATTGATCCAAATGTGACCAAGTCGATTGGATGCAGCATCAAGCGCGTTCAGTAAGCCACAGCAAACACAAAGAACTTAGCGAAAGGCGACCCTAGGGTCGCCTTTTTTATTGCTGAATGGATGCGCTTGGTTTTATTTGCAGACCAAATTGGAACCTATGAAAAAGCTTCGTGTCCTATTGCTCGGTGGAGGTGGTCGAGAGCATGCTATTGCTTGGAAGATCGCCCAGAGCGAATTGTTGGATGAACTCTTTGTGGCGCCTGGAAATGGAGGCACGCAAGCCGTAGCGACCAACCTAGGTTTCGGCGATAGCGACTTTGATTCCATGAAGGAAGCCATCATAGCGCATGGCATTGACATGGTTGTGGTCGGACCAGAGGCTCCTTTAGTGAAAGGAATCCGAGAATTCATTGAAGGCGATGCGGCCATTGGACACGTCAAGATTGTCGGACCTGGAAAAGTGGGTGCGCAACTAGAGGGAAGCAAGAGTTTCTCAAAACAATTCATGCAGCGCCAGGGCATCCCAACTGCCCGGTTCGGTGAATTTGACGCCGCGCAGCTAGCGGATGCAAAGGCCTTTTTGGATGGCTTTAACCCACCTTACGTGCTGAAGGCGGATGGCCTAGCCGCAGGTAAAGGGGTGTTGATCATCGATGACAAGGAGGAGGCCAAGCGTGCGTTGGATGAAATGCTCGTCGGTGGAAAATTTGGGGAAGCTGGAGCTAAAGTGGTGATTGAAGAATTTTTAGCGGGCATAGAGCTATCTGTGTTTGCCTTGACCGACGGGACAGACTACGTCTTGCTTCCAGAAGCTAAGGATTACAAGAGGATAGGCGAAGGCGACGCTGGGTTGAATACGGGCGGAATGGGATCCATTTCTCCGGTACCGTTCGCCAAGGGTGCGTTCATGGAGAAAGTAATCGCCAAGATCGTTGATCCGACTATTCAAGGATTGAAGGCTGAAGGCATTGACTACAATGGGTTTTTATTCGTGGGTTTGATGAACGTAGATGGCGAGCCTTTTGTAATCGAGTACAATTGTCGCATGGGTGATCCAGAAACCGAGAGCGTGGTGCCGAGGATCAAAAGCGATTTGCTATCTCTGTTGTGGAAGTGCGGCAATGCGATGCTGGCCGGAGAAGAATTGGTGGTTGATGATCGCACGGCCACATGCGTGATGGCAGTGTCTGGCGGTTATCCTGAAGCGTATGAAAAAGGAAAGAAGATTACCGGCCTTGACCAGGTTTCGGATAGTTTGGTGTTTCACGCTGGAACCGAGGAAGTGGATGGGGCCATCGTTTCTTCAGGAGGCCGTGTTATTGCCTTTACCAGTTTTGGAAACACTATGGCCGAGGCCTTAGAGCAGAGTTACGAGAGTCTGTCGAAAGTGCATTTCGACAAGATGTATTACAGAAGAGATATTGGATTCGACCTCGTAGTATCGAAAGACTAGCGCAAGGTGCCGTTTTGGTCTGCTTCACGATTGAAGTCGCCCATCTTCTTAACCCAAATAACGCCGAGGATGGCCATGATCACGATGATCAGCCAGTTAAAACCATTGCCGAGTAAGCGAAGGAGCGCAAAAGAGTCAGTAAAGAGCTCGCCAATCCATTCTATAAACGCTGCATCCATGGTTCAAAAGTTTGGGCAAATCTAAAAAACCGAACGATACTGCGAACGAGTCCGTGTAAGTTTGCCTTCAATTTTTATCCTTTGATCCGATCTGCCCTCAAAAACGACCCCATGTTGGTGTTCATCGCACCGCTCCTGATCATCTTCGGGGTTGTACTCAAGCTCGTGGGAGGGATTGCCGTTTTAGAGGGTGCCTATTGGAGAGTCTTTGCGTTTCTGGGGGAGTGGCCTACGTGGTTGAATTTTGCAGTGAGTTCTTTGATAGCCTTGCTCGTGGCATTCATTTTCAATCAAATGGTGCAGACCTTAGGCCTATTGGGTAGGATTACCAACTTGACCATGTTGGTCTTTGCTTTATTCTACTTCGCTATCCCAGATGCTGTCAATCATTGGATGGCTTGGTCTGTCTTTTTGCTTCAACTCGGCCTTTTGCGAATGGCGGAAGATGTGTACGACACACCTTCTAGGGCTTCCTATATTTCGTTCAACATGGGGGTGCTGATAGGTCTCAATGCTTTAATCATCGAAGGAAGTGCTCTCTTGCTGATGCTGTTGCTTCAGGCGTTGGTCCTCTCGGGCACGGCATCCTTCAGGAGGGTGGTGGTCGGATTGTTGGGTTTTCTCACGCCGTTGTATTTTTTCAACTCCATGGCTTACTTGTTCCACTGGAACTATCGGTTTCCATCCCACGGACTGCACTTTGCACTTCTTCAAGGTTCGATGAGCAAGTTGGATATTTTAGGATTGGCCTTCTTGGCATTCATGGCCATTGTCGCTCTGGTCTCTGTGCTTTCTGTGTCGTCATCTTCAACATTGCGCGAACGGCGCAGATGGATATTGGTCATTGGTCATATGGCGATCGGCGGTATGCTAGTACTGAGTCAAGGATTTACGGAGGTGGTCTTTATGGCCATTGTGCCAGCCACCATCGTGCTGACGCGCGTGCTGCTTACGGTGAAGAATCGGAAGCTGTCAAATGCGATTCTACTGGTATTCATAGCCTTTGTTTTATTGATAAATTCATGAGCCTGAACCCAAGCGGTATTCCTACTTTTGAGGCTCAATTGCAGTGACATGAAATTTGGCGTTATCACATTTCCCGGATCAAACTGTGACCAAGATATGGTCTATGTGTTGGAAACGATCATGGGGCAGGAGGTAGAAAGACTTTGGCACAAAGACCACGACCTGAAGGGCTGTGATATGATTGTGTTGCCAGGGGGGTTTTCATACGGTGATTACCTCCGTTCAGGCGCCATTGCGCGCTTCTCTCCGATTATGCAAGAGGTCATTGAATTCGCGAAGCAAGGGGGTTATGTATTCGGAGTATGCAACGGATTTCAGATCCTCTGCGAGTCAGGGCTTCTGCCGGGCACACTGCAGCACAACGAAAATCGACAGTTCATTTGCAAGAACGTATACCTGAGAACGGAGTCTCGTGATTCGGTCATTACCAGAGGTATTGATGAGGGAACGGTCTTACAGGTGCCTATCGCGCATGGTGAGGGCAATTACTATGACAGCGCAGAAGCGATCCAGCGATTGGAGGAAAATGATCAAGTGCTGTTTAGGTACTGTGACGAAGATGGAGAGGTGGGGCCAGAGAGCAATCCAAATGGTGCAATCAACAACATTGCAGGTATCTGTAATGAGAATCGAAATGTATTTGGAATGATGCCTCACCCAGAACGCGCAGCGGATCCGGAACTCAGAAACGAAGACGGCAGGCGTCTTTTTGAGTCGATCCTCGGCGAGGTATTGGCGTAGGCATTCGAACAAGAATTTTTGTGAAATGACAAAGGATCAGAACTTTAAGCAACTCGTTTTGTTTGTCATGGAAACACCACTGTATTATGTCTAATTCACCTTTCAAGGCCGGCGAATTGCTTTCGCAGATCGAGATACCCAAAGATCTCCGAGAGAAATTCGATGTTGAACAATTGCCAGAAGTCTGCGATGAACTGCGCGATTTCATCATTGATGTAGTTTCTCAAAAGGGCGGACACTTCGGAGCGAGTTTGGGAGTGGTTGAATTAACGGTTGCGCTGCATTACGCTTTCAACACCCCTGAAGACCGACTGGTTTGGGATGTTGGACACCAAGCATACGGACACAAAATCCTTACGGGTCGCCGCGCAAATTTTCACACCAACAGAAAATACAAAGGGATCAGCGGTTTCCCAAAAATCAAGGAGAGCGCGTACGACACATTTGGAGTAGGACATTCATCTACCTCTATCTCCGCAGCCTTGGGCATGGCGGTAGCCAGCGCCTCTAAAGGAGACCACGATCGTCAGCACGTAGCCGTCATCGGTGATGGCGCTATGACGGCGGGCTTGGCGTTTGAAGGATTGAACCATGCCGGAGTAGAAAAAAGTAACCTCTTGGTCGTGCTCAATGACAATTGCATGAGCATAGACCCGAACGTTGGGGCATTGAAGGATTACTTGACCGACATCACAACCTCCCATACCTATAATAAGGTGAAGGATGAGGTTTGGCATCTGCTTGGTAAAATGAGCAAGTTCGGTCCCTCAGCGCGTGAAATTGTACAAAAGGTTGAGCAAAGCATCAAGTCTACCTTGCTGAAGGATTCCAACTTGTTCGAGAGCCTCAACTTCAGGTATTTTGGGCCGATTGATGGCCACGACGTCATCCACTTAACGAAGGTTCTGGAAGACCTGCGAGACATCCCTGGGCCTAAAATTTTACACTGTGTTACCCAAAAAGGCAAAGGCTATGCTCCTGCGGAAGCTGGATCTCCTACCAAGTGGCATGCCCCGGGGATTTTCAATAAAGACACCGGTGAGATCATAAAGGTTTCTCCCAACAGTCCTCAGCCGCCTAAGTATCAGGATGTATTTGGCCATACCATTGTTGAGTTGGCCGAAAAGAACCCTAAGATCATGGGAGTGACACCGGCTATGCCTTCTGGAAGTTCATTGAACATCATGATGAAGGCCATGCCAGACCGTGCATTTGATGTCGGAATCGCCGAACAACATGCGGTTACGTTCAGCGCGGGTTTGGCAACACAAGGGATGATTCCATATTGCAACATCTACTCTAGCTTTATGCAGCGCGCCTATGACCAAGTGATCCATGATGTAGCCATCCAAGAACTGCCGGTGGTTTTTTGTTTAGATCGTGCGGGCGTTGCTGGAGCTGATGGCCCTACCCACCATGGAGCATATGATATCGCATTTATGCGATGCATTCCGAATTTGGTGGTGTCAGCGCCTATGAATGAGGAAGAACTTCGGAATTTGATGTATACAGCTCAACTGGAGGAAGTAAAGCTTCCTTTTGTGATCAGATACCCCAGGGGAGAGGGAGTCATGCCGGAGTGGAAGACCCCGATGAAGAAAGTCAAGATAGGCACTGGAAGAAAGGTGATTTCAGGAAGCGACGTTGCCATTCTCACCATCGGTCACATTGGAAATGAGGCGGTCAGTGCGGTTCAAACGCTCAAGAAAAAAGGAATTTCGGCGGCGGTATACGATCTCCGATTTGTAAAGCCATTGGATGAAGTCTTGCTGCACGAAGTTTTCGGAAAATTTGACCACATCATTACCGTTGAAGATGGATGCATTCAAGGAGGTATGGGAAGTGCAGTCCTTGAGTTCATGGCAGACCACGGCTACAACGCAAAGGTGCAACGCTTGGGAATGCCCGATCGCGTTGTAGAGCACGGTTCGCAACCCGAACTATGGGCAGAGTGTGGTTATGATGCCGAAGCCATTTCAGTCGCGGCGGAAAAGTTGGTTTCTAAACAGAGCGATTCTCACGCAGGAATGGCGGGTTAGAAAAAGGAACCCCAAAGAAATTAGGACATAAAAAAAGCCCCAAAAAGGGGCTTTTTTTATGATGGGTCAGCGTCGGAATTAACTCAACATATCTTTTTTGTAATCCCATTCGTCGAGGAAATTCGTAGTGATCTTTCCATCTCTGAACTTAGGATGTTGCATCAATTTTTGATGGAATGGAATGGTTGTTTTCACTCCTTCAATGATGTACTCGCCTAAGGCTCGTTCCATCTTGGTAATGGCCTCTTCCCTCGTCTGTGCCACCGTAATTAATTTTGAAATCATGGAGTCATAGTACGGAGGAATCGTGTAACCCGCATATACATGGGTGTCAATTCTGATTCCGTGGCCACCTGGTTCGTGATACTCGGTTATTTTTCCAGGGCTTGGCCGGAAGTCATTCAACGGATCTTCTGCATTGATTCTGCATTGGATCGCGTGACCTACTGGCTCGTAGTTTTTTCCGCTGATCGGAATACCTGCCGCAATCTTGATTTGCTCTTTGATGAGATCGTAGTTGATCACCTCTTCTGTGATGGTATGCTCTACCTGGATACGGGTATTCATTTCCATGAAGTAGAAGTTGCGGTCTTTGTCAACCAGGAATTCTACCGTACCCACTCCTTCATACCTTACCGCCTTTGTGGCTTTAATTGCTGCATCGCCCATCTTCTTTCGAAGCTCTTTCGTCATGAAAGGAGAAGGGGTTTCCTCGACCAATTTTTGGTGTCTTCGCTGCACAGAGCAATCGCGTTCAGATAAGTGGCAAGCCTTTCCTTGCTGGTCTCCAGCAATTTGGATTTCAATGTGGCGTGGTTCAACGATGAACTTTTCGAGGTACATACCATCGTTTCCAAAAGCGGCCTTCGCCTCTTTTCGAGCAGATTCCCACGCGGTCTTGAGTTCTTTTTCATTGTTACACATCCGCATACCCTTACCACCACCTCCAGCTGTTGCCTTCATGATAACAGGGTAGCCGATTCCTTTAGCAATGGAGATGGCGTCGTTGAGGTCTTTGAGCAATCCTTCTGATCCTGGTATCGTAGGAACACCTGCGTCCTTCATCGTTTTTTTCGCGCTTGCCTTGTCGCCCATGCCATCGATCTGCTCTGGAAGCGCGCCGATGAATTTGATGCCGTTTTCTTGACAGATCTTAGAGAACTTTGAGTTCTCTGAAAGAAAACCGTATCCTGGATGAATCGCGTCGGCATTGGTGATCTCAGCAGCAGCGATGATGCTAGGAATCTTGAGGTAAGACTCGCTGCTCGCATTTGGACCGATGCATACGGCTTCATCTGCAAAACGCACATGGAGGCTTTCGGCGTCCGCCTTGGAATACACTGCGACAGTTTTGATGCCCATCTCCCGACACGTGCGGATGATGCGCAGCGCAATTTCTCCGCGATTTGCGATCAATATCTTCTTGAACATACCTTGTTTTACTTTAGAAGTTCCCAATGCGGATTAAGATGGGTCAACCAAGAACAATGGCTGATCATACTCGACGGGTGAAGCGTCATCGGCTAAAACCTTGACGATTTTACCAGACACCTCGGCTTCGATTTCGTTGAAAAGCTTCATCGCTTCAATGATGCAGATAACCTTACCAGCACTGATCTCATCTCCAACGTTTACAAATGCATCGGACTCTGGATTCGCGGAGCGATAGAAGGTTCCGATCATCGGAGACTTGACGGTGATGTACTTACTGTTGTCTTCATCTTTCGCTTTGTCTGCTTCGGCACTGGAAGCTGGAGCCGCTGGAGCAGCAGGTGCTGGAGCGGGTGCTGGAGCCGCCGGAACAGGTTGCGCTGGCATGTATGCTTGGGCTGGCATCATTACCTGAGTAGCAGGGTCGCCAGCTTTCGTTGTCTTGATGTTGATCTTGAAATCTTTTGTCTCAAGTTCCACTTCGTTCACACCTGATTTAGATACGAACTTGATGAGTGATTGAATTTGATTAAGATCCATGCGTTATTTGGTTTAATGGGGGTACTAAAGTAGTTTCTTAGAATCGAAAAGCAATGTTTACGAACGATCATACGCCCACTTGAGGTATACGGCACCCCAGGTGAACCCGCCTCCGAAGGCAGACAGTACGATGTTGTCTCCTTTGTGAAGTTTATTTTCCCACTCAGACAGGCAGATCGGAATCGTTCCGTTGGTGGTGTTGCCAAAGCGATCAATGTTGATCATGACCTTGTCTTTGCTCAAACCCATGCGGTTGGCGGTAGCGTCGATGATGCGTAGGTTGGCCTGGTGTGGCACAAGCCATGCGACATCATCACCGGTAAGTTGGTTGCGCTCGAGAATCTCATAGCTGACATCTGCCATTTTGGATACGGCAAACTTGAAGACGGTCTTTCCTTCTTGGTGCACATAATGCTCCTTTCGCGCTACGGTACCCTCGGTAGGGGGGCGCTCCGAGCCGCCGGCCTTTTGGTGAAGGAATTCTTCACCTGCACCATCGCTGCGCAGAATGGAGTCTTGTATGCCCATTCCATCTGTGGTAGGCTCGAGCAGGACCGCGCCCGCTCCGTCGCCGAAGATGATGCACGTTGCTCGGTCTGTGTAGTCAATGATGGAAGACATCTTGTCTGCGCCGATCACGAGCACTTTTTTGTAAGATCCAGTTTCAATGAATTTGGATCCCGTAACCAATCCGTACAGGAATCCTGAACAAGCTGCGTTGAGGTCGTAGCCAAATGCGTTGTTCATGCCCACCTTTCTGCTAACGATGTTCGCGGAGGCGGGGAAAATTTTATCGGGGGTGACAGAGCAAAAAATGACCAAGTCGATCTCTTCAGGACCAATGCCCCTTTTTTGAAGAAGATTTTGCACGGCTACTTTTGCCATTTCCGTTACGCCTTGGTCTTCTCCTTTAAGAATGCGGCGCTCTTTGATTCCTGTCCTGCTAGTAATCCACTCATCCGTCGTGTCCACTAATTTTTCCAGCTCCTTATTGCTTAAGACGTAATCAGGGACGTGATGAGAAACGGCTGTGATGGCAGCGTTGATCTTTGTCATAGGTCTAGTTACTTAAACACTTTACGGATCCGATCCGCTAACTTGGCTTCTGCGGTATCAACCGAGAGTTTGACCATGTTTTTGACCGCATTGGCGTTCGAAATACCGTGGCCAATGATAACATTTCCATTGACACCAAGCACAGGAGTTCCACCATAAATTTCATAGTTGAACCGTTCAAAGTAATCGTCTTGAATTTGACGTTTTCTAAGCAAGTAGTAAAGGGCTTCAGCTTGCTTGAGAATCACATTTCCAGTGAAGCCATCACAGACAATTACGTCTGCCTTTCCACTGAAAAGATCACGACCTTCAATATTGCCAATGAAGTTGAACTCTTGCGCATCCTTCATTAATTGATGCGCTGCCTGGGTCAGCATATTGCCCTTTTCTTCCTCTTCACCAATGTTGATGAGTCCTACTTTGGGGTTTTCAATGTTATAGATCTGCTCGGCCATCATGCTACCTAAGATTCCGAACTGATACAATACATCCGCCTTACAGTCTGAATTGATTCCAACGTCCAGCAGGATGCTAACACCTCCATTCATCACCGGCAAGGCGGTGGTGATGCAAGGTCTGATTACGCCAGGGATGGTTCGAATGGTATACATCGAACCTACGAGCATGGCTCCCGTGTTGCCTGTACTAGAAAATGCTTCAATACTTCCCTCTTGAAGCATCTTGAATCCAAGGGCAATAGAAGAATTGGGTTTTTTGATGAATGCCTTGGTCGGATGATCGTGCATCGTGATGTTCTCCGTCGTGTGCACGATTTCAAACTTGTCCGTTGCAATGCCCTTTTCAGAGAGGAGCCGCTCTATCTCTCCTTGATCACCTATCAAAACGATTTCAGCCCGAGCACCCAGGTCCTCTTGGGCCATAATGGCTCCGAGAACGTTGGCGTCGGGTGCGAAATCACCACCAAGTACGTCAAGGCCGACTTTCATGGCCATACGACTTAAGCCATTGATGCTTTCTCCATGACAACTCTACCCTTGTAGTAAAGTTTGCCTTCGTACCAATGTGCTCGGTGATAAAGATGAGGCTGTCCTGTAGTAGGGCAAGTAGCGATCGTTGGCAATTCTGCCTTGTAGTGCGTACGTCGCTTATCCCTTCTGGTCTTGGATATCTTACGTTTAGGATGTGCCATAATGCAAGCTTTAGTGTTTAAGTTTTTTCAATGCCTCCCAACGGGGGTCTATTTCTTTTTCTTCGTCTTCTTTCTGTCCTTCTTCTAGGTTGATGTCCTCGAGGTATTTCATTACCTCTGGATCACATTCTCCTTCTGGATGGACCGTCCGCGAAGGAAGTCCTACCATGATGAACTCATAGATAAACTGCTCAACGCTGAACGCATGTTCGGACTCGTCTATGAACACAACCTCGTCATCGGTCAGGTCGGTCTCGTTTGAGAGCTTCACAACCAAGTGGTCTTCATGGTCCATCTCGATCTCAACGTCCTCGCCACATCGATCACAGGCTGTCGTCAAGCTGCCATTGATGTGAAATTTAAGGTCCATCAAGCGTTCCTTCTTCTCTAGCTCCAATGCGACAGTTAATCGCATGTTCTTGAAGCCTTCTGCGCCGTGATCTTCTAAGAAGTCCTGGCCGAGCGTCCAGTCGAATGCATGCACCCCAAGCTTCAGCCCGGCGTACGGCAAATCGTATGAGTTATCTTGTTTCAAAGAGCTGCCTTAAAAAAGGGTTGCAAATGTAATGAATACCTTGATATACAATACTGTGAACTTTTTCTCATTTGGCCGATGCCACTTCTAGTGGGTTCGCTGTTAGTTCTCGAAACAACCGACGTTCGATCGCAATGTCGCACGCCGTCAATATTGCCTGTCTCATAGAAGTTTCAGATGCGAGGTTTTTACCGGCAATGTCGTAGGCCACTCCGTGGTCAGGAGAGGTGCGCACGATCGGCAACCCGGCAGTGAAATTCACCCCTTGATCAAAGGCCAAGGCCTTGAATGGGGTCAAGCCTTGGTCATGATACATGGCCAAAATACCGTCAAATTTTGCCCGCTGAGGGGAGCCGAAGAAGCCATCCGCAGGGTAGGGGCCGAATGCGAGGATGCCTTCCTCTTGGGCGTCTTGAATGGCAGGAGCAATGACAAGGCTCTCTTGGTCTCCCATGAGCCCACCGTCTCCATTGTGTGGGTTTAGGCCCAATACCGCAATCCTCGGACGATGCACGCCAAAGTCTTGTTTGAGACTTTTGGTAAAGACGCGTAATTTTTCGAGGATGCCATTTCGGTCAAATGACGTGGCCACTTTTTCAAGAGGTACGTGCCCAGTCACCAAGGCAACTTTAAGCTTGTCGTGTACTAAGATCATCAAGGGGTTTTCTTCGTTTGCGTAATCCGCTAAAAACTCCGTGTGACCCGGGAAATTGAAATCCTCAGATTGGATAGACTTTTTGTCGATGGGAGCAGTAACCAAGACGTCCACTTTCGTAGAAGCGAGGTCTTCAACTGCAGACTTGAGAGATCGAAAGGCGTAGTTACCAGAGGTTGCGTCTGGTTTCCCTAGCTGTATGGCGTATTCTTCGTCCCACACTTCTAATACATTCACCTTATTCGCATCAGCCTTTTCGGGCTCTTTGATGCTGTTGAAATGGAAGCCTTCCAATTTCAAGGTTTGCATGTGTTGCTTAACCGTCGCAGATGATGCGTAAATGATGGGAGTGCAATGCTCGTAAACACGTGAATCCATCAGTGCCTTTATCGTCACCTCAAGTCCAATACCATTCAAGTCTCCACTTGTTATTCCTACCTTGATTTTCTTGTGTTTTCCCATTCCCTGCTTAATTAAACCGTTTGCTCATTTCGGCAACATTTTCTACTTTGAAACGTCTAAATTTCAAGATAATGTTCAAAGGTATACATACCTTCACAACGTATCTGTTGAAAGAGAGAAGTCACACGTGAATAGTTGGAAAGCACTGATATGGTCAAGTGTACTGTTGGGTACACTTGTTTTATCGCAAGTAGCGATGGCTACGCACAACCGTGCGGGGGAGATTATATACAAGCGCGTCAATGAGAATCCATTCCTCTATGAGATATCCATCGTCACCTACACCAAAACGGGTGGACCAAGTGATGAAGCAGACCGTTGTGAACTCGAGCTCTTCTTTGGCGATGGAACCAGCGAGACGGTGTCTCGTTCCAATGGCGTCATTGGCAATCCTTGCGGTGAGGGGCAAGGGAATGGCGTATTGATTGGAAACAGTACGCGGTACAATGTGTATACGACACAGCATGAATTTCCAGGGGCCGGAACCTTCGTCATGAGTATGGAAGACCCAATGCGGAACGGGGGTGTACTTAACATCAAGGATTCAGACAACGTGCCCTTTTACATCGAAAGTGTCTTGGTTATCGATGTGGCCACAGGGGGTAATCAAGCGCCGATCTTGAGAAATCCACCCATTGATAATGCTTGCATCAACATCCCCTTTTATCACAATCCAGGCGCGGTGGACCCTGAGGGAGATAGCTTGGTCTATTCCATTGTGGCGAGTAAGTCATACGACGGTGGACCTATCGCCGGGTATGTTTTTCCCGATCAGATCGAGCCAGGTCCTAACAACAATTTGAGCATAAACCCGGTCACAGGAACCATGACTTGGGATTCACCCAAGGTGCGTGGCGAATACAATGTGGCCATTCTGATAGAAGAGTACCGCACCAATCCGAATAATGGATTGGTATTTAAAGTGGGGTCGATCATGCGCGACATGCAGATAGACGTCGATGTGTGCGACTTGGACAATCAGCCGCCCGTCATTGTAATGAATGAAGAGGTGTGCGTTACCGCAGGAGGAACGCTATCAGAGCTGATTACCGCAGAGGATCCAAACGACGATGAGGTAACACTAAGTGCTGTGGGCCAGCCATTGGATCCGGGCAATGCCGGGTTTGCCACCCCTGACGCTACCATCACAGGTACAGTGCCCGTGGAGATGATTTTCTCTTGGTACCCGAACTGCGAAAAAGTTCGGAAAACGCCCTATTGGATGTACTTCAAAGCCAAAGAAGAGCATCCCGCTACTTCTAATCAGGTTGAGCTCGTTGACTTTAAAGCCTTGGAGATCACCGTAAACGCCCCTGCGGTGCAAATCATTCAAATCACACCCGTCGGTACTTCCCTGCGGGTACAATGGAGTGAGGCGATCTGCCAAGAAGCTTCGGGGTATGAGATCTACCGGTACAGCGACAGCCTCGGATATTCGGCACCTGAATGCCGCACAGGTATTCCAGAGCAATTAGGGTATGAAAAGGTAGGTACATTGGAAGGGGTGGCGTCAACAGCATTTGTGGATGATAATGCGGGTCTGGGATTGGTGCACGGTCAGCGCTATTGCTACATGGTGGTGACCACTTTTGACGATGGATCAGAGAGCTATCCCTCCAATGAATCCTGTGGATTGCTGGTGCGTGATGTGCCGATTCTCAATAAAGTGAGTGTCGTAGTCACTGATGAGGTGAACGGGGTAGACAGCGTCGCCTGGTACAGTCCGATAGACTTGAAGACGGACATTTTCGGCCCTCCCTATCGATACAAGCTGTCTCGTGCCACTTCGATCACCGGTCCCTTTGAAGAAATTTTTGTCGGACCCGGTGCGCAGGACCCGTTTTCGTTAGACACAACCTACGTAGACCAGGGCTTGAACACTTTGAATCAGCAGTACTACTACAAGATTGAAATGTTAAGTGGAGCCTCGGAAGTGTCCATAGGAGCAGCTAGAGCTGCGGCATCGGTGTTTCTTGAGGCAGAACCAGCAGACAATCGGTTGACCCTTCGCTGGAACGTGGATGTTCCATGGAAGAACGATGCATATGTCGTTTACCGATTCAAGAATGATCCCGATTCACTCGATGTGTTTACGGCTTTAGACACCGTTTCAGGGACTTCGTACGTAGATGATGGCCTTGCAAACCTCAAGCCGTACCGGTATTTCGTTCGTTCGATTGGAGAATATACCGCCGTTGATATCAGAGGGGAGTTGATCAATTTTTCGCAGATATTGACGGCAATTCCGAAGGATGTCAATCCGCCGTGCAGTCCTCCCGATCAAGTAATAGACGGTGACTGTAACCTCGATCGAACCGTGATCACGTGGAGTGATCCAAATGTCAATTGTGAAGAGGTAGATGATGTCGTCTCGTTCAAGATTTACTACGCTCCTGTGCTCGGGCAGGCACTCTCTGTATTGGCCGTGATCGATGATCCATCTGTGACGGAGTTCGTTGCCGAAGGAAATGGGTCAATTGCCGGTTGCTATGCGGTGGTTGCCGTAGACAGTTTTGGCAATGAAAGCCCCTTGGATAATCCACTTTGCGTGGACAATTGTCCTGAATATGTCCTGCCCAATGTCTTTACGCCAGGGTCTGATGGGTACAATGATGAATTTACACCGTTCCCTTACCGTTACGTGAAAAGCATCGACCTCATTATTTTTAACCGATGGGGTATCCCCGTGTTCTCTACTTCCGACCCCGATATCAGATGGGATGGAACCGATCAAAATTCGGGCAAGCCGCTTCCAGATGGCGTCTATTTTTACATGTGTCAGGTGAACGAAATCAGACTGACGGGTGTTGAGTCTCGTGAATTGAATGGCGAGGTACATTTGCTGCGTCAAAACACAAATAAGCCACTGGCGCCGTAATGTTTACTGGAATTATCGAAGGAATAGGTCTCGTAGAAGAGATCATTGAAGAAGGAAGCAACGTCCACTTTTGGCTTTCATGTCCTTTTACGCATGAACTAAAAGTCGACCAAAGCCTTGCTCACAATGGTGTGTGTCTAACCGTAGTTGAGATCACCAAGGATCGATACCGTGTTACAGCAATCGATGAAACCCTGGGTCGCACCAATCTTGGAGAACTCCAAGCAGGGGGACACGTCAACCTTGAGCGTTGCATGCCCGCCCACGGCCGGTTCGATGGACACATCGTGCAAGGACACGTAGATCAGCGAGCCGAAGTCAGCCGCATTGAAGAGAAAGACGGTTCTTGGAATTATTTCTTGACGTTTGAACGACCCGATGATTCCCTCGTAGTGTCCAAAGGAAGCATTGCCATTAATGGAGTTAGTCTCACGGTGGTGGAGGCGTCCGTGGACCAATGTTCTGTTTCTATCATTCCATTCACGTATGCTCAGACGACCTTCCAACATCTCCGGGAAGGTGACCGCGTCAACATCGAGTTTGACATCCTTGGTAAGTACGTAATGGAGGCCCAACGGCGTCTCGTCCAAGGGCAGAAATGACCCATGAACAAAGTCGAACCACACGCGTCCTAAACATGTATTTTCGCAGCCAATTTTTAAGTGCATGAAGCACATCCGGAACTTTTGCATTATTGCCCATATTGACCATGGTAAAAGCACCTTGGCAGATCGACTGTTACAGAAGACGGGAACCGTCTCTGAGCGTGACCTGAAGGAGCAGACATTGGATGACATGGACCTCGAAAGGGAACGTGGCATCACAATCAAGAGCCATGCGATCCAGATGAACTACAAGCAGGATGGCGTGGACTACGTGTTGAACCTGATCGACACTCCTGGACACGTTGATTTTTCCTATGAAGTTTCTCGAGCCATCGCTGCTTGCGAAGGCGCGTTATTGTTGGTAGATGCGAGCCAAGGGATCGAGGCGCAGACGATTTCGAACCTCTATTTGGCGATGGAGCATGACCTGACCATTATTCCAGTATTGAACAAGATGGATTTGCCGTCGGCCATGCCCGAAGAGGTCAAGGATGAGATGGTGGATTTGTTGGGCTGCGACCGTGAGGAGATCATGGGGGCGAGCGGCAAGACCGGAGCGGGTGTAGACGAATTACTTTCCGCAATCATTGATCGCATTCCCGCACCGAAAGGAGATCCAGAAGGACCTTTGCAGGCCTTGATTTTTGATAGTGTATTCAATCCGTTTCGCGGGGTCATTGCATACTTTAGAATATTGAACGGTACGCTGCGCGAACGCGACAACGTGAAGTTTTACCATACCAGCAAGAAGTATATTGCGGATGAGATCGGCGTGCTGAGGATGAAGCCCGAAAAGCAAAAGCAAATTTCTGCTGGAAACGTCGGCTATATGATTTGCGGGATCAAGCAGGCGAAAGAGATCAAGGTCGGTGATACCATCACCCACGCAGAGCGGCAATGTGAAGAGGCAATCGACGGATTTGAGAATGTGAAGCCGATGGTGTTTGCGGGTATTTTTCCCGTAGAAACAGATGAGTATGAGGAGTTACGCGATTGCATGGACAAGCTTCAACTCAACGATGCTTCGTTGACATTTGAGCCTGAGTCATCCGCAGCCTTAGGTTTTGGATTTCGTTGTGGATTCTTGGGCATGCTCCACATGGAGATTATCCAAGAGCGCTTGGAGCGTGAATTTGATATGACCGTCATTACGACGGTTCCAAACGTTTCGTACTTCGCTACCACTACAGATGGTGTGCGCAAGACGGTCAACAATCCTTCTGATTTTCCAGACCCTTCCAAATTGGAATCTGTTGAAGAGCCATTTATCAATGCCCAGATCATCACGAAGGGTGACTTTGTGGGTGCGGTGATGGGATTGTGCATCGAGAAGCGGGGGGTGCTCAAAAACCAGGTCTACCTCACCTCTGAGCGGGTAGAACTGACGTTTGAAATGCCACTGGCGGAGATTGTTTTTGATTTCTATGATCGCTTGAAATCGATTTCTCGCGGATACGCCTCTTTTGACTATCACCCGACCGGATATGTACAGTCGAACTTGGTGAAGTTGGATATTTTGCTCAATGGTGATCAAGTGGATGCATTATCCGCCCTGATCCACAAAGACAATGCGTTTGACCTTGGAAAGAAGATCTGTTTGAAATTGAAAGAGTTGATTCCGCGGCAGCAATTTGAGATTGCCATTCAAGCTGCGGTAGGAGCTAGAATTGTCGCTAGAGAGACCGTGAAGGCCTTGCGCAAGGACGTTACGGCCAAGTGTTATGGTGGTGATATTTCCCGGAAACGCAAGCTTTTGGAGAAGCAGAAGAAGGGAAAGAAGCGCATGAAACAGATCGGCAATGTCGAGATTCCACAACAGGCATTTCTTGCCGTGCTAAAATTAGACTAGAAAAAAGTCTCCTCCCTACCCAACCTCAACACCTTAATGTGCGTGAATTGAGGCGGGACTGCGCTTTCGGCGCTTTTTCCACGTAAATTTGAGTTCAAGAATGAAACTTACTATGCACCTATTCACACGATTCTCTGTCGTTGCGGCTACCATTGCTTGCCTTTTGCTTGCTACCACTGCCTTTGCGCAACCTGGGTTTTTACCTAATAGCAACGGACAAATCTATTCTGGAGCTTCCATCTCCGGAGAAATGAATGCAACTCAAGACAGCCTCATCGTTACGGTGGAGGTTTTTTACGATTGCTCCGTTTCGGTTTCGTTTCCTGACACCCTTCTCCTGGTTTCCTTGGGATGTGTTTCTGGAACCATTCCCATTCCTAATGTTTCCGATGAGGAAATCACGGATATCTGCGCGGGGTCATTGCCTTCGTGTACTGGAGGAAGCTCTGATGGAGAACAAAGGATCGTATACCGAGGTGCTGTAGATATTACGACTTATGGAGCGTGCGCTCCAGCGACCTTTCTGGTGTACCCATACAATCGGATGGATGCGGCCAATTTGACCAACAGTGGTTCGCCATCTTCGGATAGGCTAAGGGTTTTCATGGAGTATTATTTCTCTGTGGATTCCTTGAATACAACACCTTCTTTTGGTGCCAACGGCCACCCATTCTTGTGCGGTGGCACTACCGTGAATTGGGGGCCTGAAGTAGCGGAGCCTGATGGAGATTCACTTGTTTTCTCCTTCCGTCAACCGCAAACAGGAATCTCTACACCAAGTAATATTGGCTATCAAACAGGTTATTCTTTGTCTGATCCTTTCGGAAATGGAATGACCATTGACTCCGAGACGGGTATCATGTCTTTCACCGTTCCGGATACCACAGACTTGTTTCAAGTTGTCATTCAAGTGGATGAGTACGATCGCACCTCTGGTAGCTTGATCAGTCGAACCATTCGAGATTTTCAGTTTGAAACCGATTCAACCTGCTCTAATCCTCCACCAACGGTAGCCACCTCAATCACGAACGTTACAGGTGCTTCCCTCACTTCGAATTACACCGTTACACTGGATACAGGCGTTGCCGCAACGTTTGATCTAGCTTTTACCGGAGGAGCGGGAGAAACAGTTAGCATCACGAGTACTGCGGCTACCACCCTAAACGGAGCTTCTACCTCGACTTCTACGGCTGGAACAACCACCACCATGACCATCAGCTGGACACCAGGCTCTGCGGATGTAGGTACGCACATCATCACGCTCAATGCAGAAGACAACGGATGCGATATCGCCGGAAAAAATGCCCAGAAAATTTATGTGATTGTTCAAGAGGCGTCTACCCCAATTCAAATTACTTCGGTTACTACTGGGCAAGAGACTTGTCCTGATTCAAACGATGGAACTATCACCATTACTACAACAGGTGGCACAGGTCCTTTCTCATTCACCGTTGATGGTTTCAACACAGGAAATAGTGTGACGCAAACAACCGGCACGTTCACTGACCTCGAACCGGATTTTTACAGCGTGCAAGTAGGCGATAGCGGCGTGAGTTGGGATACTGCCTTCTCGGTAACGGTGCAGCCAAGCTTCTTCGGATTTCTAGGTACGCCGTTTAATCAATTGGTGAATCCAAGTTGCGACGACGCTTGTGACGGAGATGCTCGCTCTCGGCCTAATCCTTTTGGCAACCTTCCGTACACCTATCTCTGGTCTAATGGAGAGACGGGTGTCAAGGCATTTGACCTCTGCGGCGGGGCCAACGTGGTAAGCGTTACAGACAACATCGGATGTACCATTGTCGATACCGTCTCTCTCTTTGAGCCACCGTCGATTTTCGTTGTGCTCGACTCATCAGACTCTGTTACTTGTAACGGCGGAAGTGATGGCGCTGCGTATGTTTCTGGCCATGGAGGTACCATTGCTTCTGATTCGACGACCGCCTATATCATCGATCAAACCGAAGGGGAATTTGAGCCTTATGGTGTAGGTGAATCTTTCAACACGCAGAACTATCAATCACTTAACTTGGGTGACGATGCATTGAGTGCATCCATCAATGTTGGGTTCAATTTTGAGTTCTTTGGCAATATCCAAACGACCTTCCAGATCTCTTCCAACGGTATCATCCAGTTTCCTGGAGCTACCAGCACGACATGGCAAAACGTGGCCATTCCAGCAGCGAGTAATCCGGACAATTGGATCGGTATCTGGGATGACCTGAATCCATCCGCCACCACAACCGAGACCATTGAGACCTACTTACTAGGCGTTACACCGAATCGAGTACGTGTGATCAACTATGTCGATGTTCGGCATTGGGCGAGTGCTGGTGCTTTGTACACCTTCCAGATTGCACTCTATGAGACCTCTAACATCATTCAAATCCACACCACCCAAGTTCCAAACCTTAGCGAAGGCGGAGGAAATGCTGGAACCACCATGGGAATTGAAAATGCCGATGGCTCCTTTGGATATGCCGTCCCTGGTAGAAACTCGGTGAACTGGTCCGCAACGAACGACTATGTGGCGTTCATTCCTATTACCCAAGGGTTCTCTTATTCATGGTCGAGCATAGGAAGTGGAGCATCTGCTACCAATCTAACTGCTGGAACCTATACCGTTACCGCTGCCGATGGAACATGTAACGATACAGTTTCTTTCACCATCGAAGAGCCGCCTATCATTGGAATCGACACCACGTTTACCCCTCCAACTTGTCCTGGGGATTCGAATGGATCGATTACCGTTTTAGCCAATGGTGGAAATGGAGGAGCCTATACCTACTTGTGGAGTACAGGATCTACCTCAACGACCATCAACAACCTTCCAGCAGGGAACTACACGGTAACCGTTACTGATGTCCTCGGTTGCACAGAAGCCATCACTGTGACCTTGAATGATCCTGACCCAGTGGTTGCATCGGTCAACGTTGATGACAATGTCAGCTGTTTCGGATTGAGCGATGGTCAGTTGACCGCAAGCGGTTCAGGAGGGGCGGGAACCTATACCTTCTTGTGGAGCACAGCGGCCACTAGCCAGACCATAACCGGACTTGCAGCAGGAACCTACACCGTAACAGTAACCGACGCCAGTGGCTGTACTGATATTGACAGTGCGGATGTGACCGAACCTGCGGTGCTTGCCATTTCCATTGCTTCTGTGACCAACGTCAGTTGTGTTGGAGGTGATGACGGGGCGATTACTGCTAACAACGCAACCGGCGGTACAACCCCTTATACGTTCCTTTGGAGCTCGGGCGGAACGGCACTTACTGAAAGTGGCCTTTCAGCAGGTACGTATACCATTACGGTCACTGACGGCAATGGCTGTACGGCTACTGCAGATACTACCATCACGGAGCCAGCGACGGGAGTTTCGATCTCCATCGCTTCTGCGATCGATGTTTCTTGCAACGGCGGAAACGACGGATCTATTACCGCGAACAATGCTACGGGGGGAACTACTCCCTATTCCTTCCTCTGGAGTTCAGGTGGCACGTCCTTGACCGAGGGTGGGCTCACTGCTGGAACCTATACCATTACAGTAACGGATGCTGGTGGATGCGTTGACTCAGCCGATACGACCATCGTTGAACCAGCTGTTCTAGCAGTTGACACAATTCTCGTCACTCAACCAACGTGCGCAGGTAGTTCTAATGGAGCTATTACCGTAACATCTACTGGCGGTACGACTGCCTATTCCTACCTCTGGAATACGGGGGATACAACAGCTGCTGTTACAGGGCTTACCGCAGGCAATTATACCGTTACGGTAACCGACGCCAACGGATGTACAGACAACATCAGCGTAACCTTAAACAATGGGCCAAGCATTACAGCTACTATTACCGAAGACAGTCCGATCGATTGCAATGGCAATAATTCGGGTCAACTTACGGCGTCAGGTAGCAATGGAACGGCTCCCTATACATTCGTTTGGAGCACGACTAGCACTTCCGCTACCATCAATAACCTTTTTGCAGGAACTTACACCGTTACGGTAACCGACAACAACGGTTGCCAAGACTCTACCTCAGCTATTCTTGTAGACCCTGCGGCGCTCATTGCTTCCATCATCGACTCCAATGATGTTGGATGTCTTGGAGGAAACGACGGCGATGCTACCGCCCAAGGTTCTGGCGGTACCGCACCTTATTCGTTCCTGTGGAGTAACGGTGATACCACTGCGCTTACATCAAACTTGACTGCGGGCTCATATACCGTTACGGTAACCGATGCCAACGGATGTACGGACAACGCCTCTGTTACCATTGATCAACCGGCAACGGGCATAACAGCAACGGTTACCGGAACGAATGTTACTTGTTTTGGATTGACCAATGGAACTGCCTCGGCCGCAGGATCTGGTGGAACTACGCCATACACCTTCGTTTGGAGCACAGGTTCGACCAGTCAAAATTTGACGGGTCTTGGAGCTGGAACGTACACAGCAACAGTAACCGATGCAAGTGGCTGTACAGGTGTGGACAGCGTTACGATTACTGCTCCGGCCTTCCCGGTTATCGCGGTTACGTCAACGGATAGTGTATCTTGTTTCGGAGCCAATGACGGACAGATTCAGGCCTTCCTCATCAATGGAACAAATCCCCTATCGTACAACTGGAGCACAGGTGATACAACGCAATTAGTGACAGGTCTAACAGCGGGAACCTATACGGTTACCGTTACGGATGACAATGGATGTTTTGATACTCAAACCGACATCATTGCTGGACCTGCGGCCATCAGCTTAACCATGGACAGCATCAATCCATCTTGTGCAGGAAACAACGATGGTAGTGCATGGGTGAGTGCCTCTGGTGGAACCGGGGGTTACGATTACTTATGGAATACGACGTCCACGGCAGATAGCATCTCCGGTCTTGGAACTGCTACCTATGTTGTTACCGTAACTGATGCCAACGGCTGCGAGGGCATCGACAGTGTAACGCTAGACAATGGCACGGGTATTCAAGCCATCCTTACCTTGGTAAACAATCCGAGCTGTGCTGGAACAACTACCGGTTCCATTGCTGCGAACGTAACCAACGCATCGACTCCTTTTAGTGTAAGTTATCTGTGGAATACAGGATCTACCAGTAACCTGCAATTCTCTGTAGGAGCAGGTACCTATACAGTGACCGTCACCGATAACAATACAGGATGTCAAGACGATACTACCATTACATTGGTAGACCCACCCGCACTGAGCGTCTCGATTATTGATTCCTTGAACCCAACGTGTGGTAATACGGATGGAGAATTGGAAGCATTAGGCACAGGCGGAACGGGAGCGATCAGTTACTTGTGGAATACTGGGGATACAACGGCGTTGATTACAGGACTTGGCGGCGGCACCTTTACGGTGGTCGTAACCGATGCCAACGGTTGTCAGGATAGCGTCACCACAGCATTGATTGCACCTACTGGCTTCACGGCTACAGGAGCAGAACTGGCGAGCGAAACCTGTGTTGGAAACGACGGTCAAGCTACCGTGACAATGGCAGGTGGAACGACGCCATTTACCTTTGTTTGGTCAAATGGCGATACAACTCAAACCATCACAGGCCTTGCAGCGAATACGTATAATGTTACCGTTACAGATGCGAGTGGATGTACCGATACTGCGGTAGCCATTGTTGCTGATTCTTGTACGTGTAATTGGACTGCAAATGGTGTCTTGATCAATGACCTGGTATGTAATGGCGACAGCAGCGGAAATGCAACGGTTAGTCATGCAGGCGCAGCGGCTCCGGTTACCTATCTCTGGTCCGATGGAAGCACAAATGATTCGTTGGTCGGAGTTCCAGCTGGAACGTATACGGTCACAGTAACGGACAATGATGGATGTATTGACACATCCGAAGTGGTCATCGACGAACCAACGTTATTAGAAATTACGAGCTTCAGCAACATCACGCAGCCTACGTGTGATGACGATTGCGATGGTGCAGCTACCGTGAATGCAACTGGAGGAACAGGAACCTTGACCTACGCTTGGAGCTCAGGAGGAACATCAACTGCCGTCACCGGACTTTGCGGAGGTGGACATTACGTTACCGTTACGGATGCGAGTGGTTGTGAGGCCAATGACCTCATTGCCTTGGTAGAGCGACCAGCGCTCTTCGCACAGGTGGATAGCACCGATAGTGTGACTTGCCCGGGCAATAATGATGGTGCCGCATTCCTATCTGCTCACGGTGGATTCGCTGCTTCTGACTCTACTACCGAGTATGTTATCGATCAGTCCGAAGGCACGTTTGAGCCTTACCCAACCGGACGGCCGTGGAACGCACTCAACTATAAGACCTTCTCATTGAACGACGATGCTACCTCGGACACCATCAACATTTTCGGTGGTGACGATTTTGAATTCTTCGGGGTGAACCATACCCACTTTATCATGAATTCACAAGGATTCATCACGTTCGACCTTTCCAATCCAAACAGTGGTCAGGTCAATGGTCAGTTCTCGAATTCAACTGCCATACCAAGTGCAGCTGCGGGCACTCCAAAAGATTTTATCGCGGCTTATTGGGAAGATTTGGATCCTTCTGTAGGGTCTACGATACTTGAAACATACCTGATTGGAATCGCACCTAACCGGGTACGGGTGGTCAACTACATTGAGATTGACCATTTCTCGGGCACAACCGGTTCCGGCGATATCTCAACCTTCCAAATTGTGTTGAATGAAACGTCCAACATTATTCAGATCCATTCTGACTCCTTGAATTCAGATGGCGGAACGCACGTACAGGGCATCGAGAACTTTGCAGGAACGAATGCTTATGCGGTTCCAGGAAGGAACAATACCAACTTCAGCGTTTCAGATGACTACGTTGCCTTTATTCCAACGACCCAAGACTTTACATACACTTGGTCGAGCATTGGAAGTAGCGCTTCAGACACGACGCTTACGGCTGGGTCCTATACGGTAACCGTATCGGATGGAACGTGTGAAGACACAGTTCAATTTGACATCTTCCAACCGGCTAACGGTCTGTCCGTTGGCATGAGTGCAACCACTAGCTTCTGCTTTGTTTGTACAGGAACAGCTACTGCCAACGTGAGTAATGGAACAGGTCCTTTTACCTACGCATGGAGTAACACGACGACCAACAATTCAACGGTAACGTCGGATACGATCACGTCGCTCTGTTCAGGACCCTATTCTGTAACGGTAACCGATGCAGACGGATGTGTCGATTCAAACAGCGTTGTGGTCAACGACTTGTTTGCCCCAGCGGTAACTGCAAGTTCAACTGACGCCTCTTGTGCTAACTCTTGTGATGGAGTCGTTACTGCCAGTTTCAATTGCTTTACATGTGGACCAGCTGAGTGGTTTAACTACCCAGATACGACAACCGTAATCGGAACGGGTGATACGCTCACAGGGCGTTGCGCCGGAATCTATTTGGTTCGCATTACGACAGGGTTCGGCTGCAGCAACTTCGATACAATTGAAGTGGATGCTCCTTCACCACTGGTACTTGTTATGGATAGCACAGACGCTGCATGTACTGGTTCGCCAACGGGTAGCGCGGGAGTTACGGTGTCTGGCGGAACAACGACCTATACCTACCTCTGGAATACGGGCGGAACCAATGACACCATTGACAATAAAGTGGCTGGAACGTATACCGTGACGGTAACCGATGGAAATGGATGTACGGATTCGGCCGAGGTCATCATCAACCAAGGAACGGACTTGATCGCCTCTGCTACGTTGATCAATGATGTGACTTGTAACGGTGGAGCTGATGGATCAGCCGTGGCTACCCAGACGGGAGGGGCAGCGCCATTCACCTACGCATGGTCGAATACTTCAACCAACGACACTTTATTCAACGTCTCAGCTGGCACCTACATCGTTACCATCACTGGCAACAATGGATGTGAAGACACGGCCTCTGTCGTGATCGACGAGCCTGATACAATTGGATTCGCCTTTACCGAGACACCGATCTCTTGTGGTGGTCCAGGCAATGACGGTGCGATTGCACTCGTTGCCAGTGGTGGCACCCCTGGATACACCTATCTGTGGAGTACAGGAGGTACGGGAACCAGCATTACGGGACTCACCTCCGGAACCTACTGCGTGACGGTTACCGACGCTGCAGGTTGCGAAGATTCGGCCTGCTATGTATTGAGCCCTCCGGGAGCCTTTAGCGTCGCGATTGTCGACAGTGCTGATGTACTTTGTTTCGGAGATGCGACTGGTTTTGCCGTTGTACAAGTTCAATCGGGTGGTTCGGGTAACTACTCCTATGCTTGGGATAACGCGGCGACAACGGATACGGTCAACAACTTGGATGCGGGATTGCATTCGGTGACCGTTACCGATATCACAAGCGGTTGTATCGACAGTGCGACTGTCAATATTGGAACACCAACAGCCTTGCTCATTGTTATTGACTCTGTAGACAGTGTGAATTGCCAGGGGGGTAATGATGGAACGGCTTCCGTTTCTGGATCAGGTGGAACGATTGGTGGAGCAGGTTATGCTTACTTGTGGCCTTCAGGAAATACATCTCAAAACGAGACTGGACTATCTGCTGGAACCTATTGCGTGACCGTGACCGATGGAAATGGTTGCGAGGATACAGCGTGTGTGATCATTGGTGAGCCTGCAACAGGCATCAGCGTGACGGGTGTACTGCTTTCCAATGTTACGTGCAACGGAGGCAACGATGGTTCTGTTACCGCGATAGCGGCCGGTGGAACAGCGCCTTTTACCTTGACATGGAACGGAACACAAGTGGCCGATACGCTCTTTAACTTGACAGCTGGGTCTTACATTGTGGTGGCAAATGACAATGGCGCGTGTACCGCAACCGATACGGTGGTGGTTACGGAGCCAACGGCAATCACAGCGAGCTTTAATAATGTACAAGACCCATCTTGTCCGGGTGACACGAATGGGCAAGCTACCATCAGTGTTTCTGGTGGCACACCAGGCTACACTTACTTCTGGCCAAACGGCAGTACGGATTCAACTGCTACCGGTTTGAGCGATGGTAATTACTGTGTGACCATTACGGACGCGGTCGGATGTCAAGACACTTTCTGCGTGAGCATTACTGATCCTTCGGGAATGGCAAATGCCTTTACGGGAATCACCAACTCAAGCTGCACGGTTTGCGATGGAATGGCAACGGCCAACCCGACTGGAGGCAACGGAACCTTATATACTTTCTTGTGGGATAACGGACAGACCGGTGCTACAAACGATTCGCTTTGTGCGGGCATCAATACGGTCACCATTACAGATACATCTGGATGTGAGCTGATTGCCAACGTGCCGATCAATGCAGACAGTGCCGACTCAGTAGTAGCAGTGGGCATCGATCCTACCTGTGGAAACTGTGACGGTATCGTTTTCGCAACATACACATGTACAGTTGCACCTTGTACAGTTGAGTGGACAAATTTGGGTACGTCTACCGTCATTGGAACGACCGATACGATCGACAGTCTTTGCGCAGGATCGTATTCTGTTGAGTTGACCAATGGAGCAGGTTGTGTAAGCACGGCTATCATCGACTTGAATGCGCCGGCGCTCACCGATCCAAACGAAGTGGTTACGGATGTAACATGCTTTGGGTCGTGCGATGGAAGCATTGCATTAACCCCGACGGGCGGTTCAGGGACATATAACTACGTATGGAATACAGGTGATACTACTGCCACCATCGTTGGATTGTGCGCTGCGCAGTACACGGTTACCATCTCTGATGGCTCAGGGTGTGACACCATCGCTATGTTTGATGTGGGCACGCCAACCGAGATCCTCTCAAATGAGGTACTAGCGGATGCATCATGCGGTAACCTGTGTGATGGACAAATCAATGTGAATCCATCTGGAGGAGCCGGCGGATATACCTTTAATTGGAGCCCAGTGCCGAACAATGGTAACGGCGCATCCCTTGCGGATAGCCTGTGTGGAGGATTCTACTTCTTGACCATTACGGACGCTAATACCTGTACCAAAGTAGACACGTTCGTTATCTTCCAGCCTCAACCGATCGTTCAGGATACGGTGACGGTTACCGATGCCACTTGCGGCGATTGCGACGGTGAGATCGACCCAACCTTCTCTGGAGGCGCCGGTGGATTCACGTTTGCTTGGACAGATGGGCAGAATACCAATATTGCTGATTCGCTTTGCTTCGGTTTCTATCAAGTGACCGTAACGGATGTGGATGGCTGTTCAGAGGTATTTGGATATCCAGTATCGGAAACAGACGGCCCCGGGGTGAACATCACCTCAACCAACGTTACTGCGAACGGATTGTGCGATGGAACGGCAACCGCGAATATTACTTCTTCATTAGGAACAGTAGTCTTCGTCTGGTCCAATGGCGATACCGTGCAGACAGCTGATAGCTTATGTGCTGGTTCTTACATCGTGACCGTTACAGACACCAACGGTTGTTCTACCGTAGATACCATTACGATTACCGAGCCTGATACGATGGGCCTCGACTTTACGATTACGGAGATTACTTGTGCGGGAACAGGTTGCGATGGTGAAATCCTTGCAACGGTGAATGGAGGAGTTGGGCCGTATACCTATGCGTGGAGCAATGGCGATACAACGGCATTGATCACAGGTCTTTGCTCAGGTACCTATACGTTGACGGTTAGTGATTTCAATGGTCAGATTATCGTTGATTCTATTCAGTTAGGAGATCCAACGCCATTCGTCATCACCTCAGTAGTGAGCGACGTGAGTTGCCCTGGAGATTGTGACGGAAGCATTGACTTGACCATCGTAGGCAGTGGAGCACCGATAACCATTCTTTGGAATACCGGTGACACCACAGCGATGATCATGGATCTCTGTCCTGGTACGTATAGCGTGACCATTTCGGACACGTCAGGATGTATGGATAGCCTTGAGATTGACATCATGGAGCCTTCGGCCTTGGCCATCACTGTGGACAGCCTCACGCTTCCAGATTGTCAGGTGAACAATGGTATGATCGCCGTAACCGCTTCTGGCGGAACGGGAAGCACCTACAACTACCTCTGGTTGGATGTAGCAGGTACTCCGCTGGTTCCAACGCAGGCCACTTCGATGGCGACGAACTTAGGGGCTGGCATTTACAACGTTGCGGTGGTTGATTCGAACGGGTGTACAGACACGTTCAACGTCATCCTCAACAATGCGAATGCACCGGTGATTACTTTGAATGACTTGCAGGACGCGTCTTGTTTCGGAGAATGTGATGGATCCATTGATGTGGGCATCACGGGTGGAACAACGCCATACAACATTCTATGGAGTACAGGCGATACGACAGCGTTCATCGATTCGCTATGTGCGGGCACAGATACAATCGTTGTAGTGGATTCGAACCTCTGTATTTCGTTTGATATCTATTCTATCGAGCAGCCTGATCAAATTCAGGTTCGTGCAGCTCAAGTGGTGGGTGTAACCTGCGGAGCAGATTGTGACGGAAGCATCAGCATTGATTCAATCATCGGTGGTACAACCCCGTACACCTTCGCTTGGAGTACGGGTGCTACAACAGATTCCATCGGTAGTCTATGTGCAGGTACTTATGGACTCACCATCACAGATGTGAACGGATGTTCGTTTGATACCAACATCAACGTAGGCGGACCAGCTCCGATGATCCTCACGCTTGATTCGCTCGGCGATGCAACGTGTACCAATACGGGTGATGGCTTCATCAACGTATCCATGGCAGGAGGAACAGCGCCTTATACCTACGAGTGGATCTACGACGGAACCGACACGGTTACAACGCAAGACATTCAAGGAGCATTGGCGGGTACGTATGTGCTGAATGTATACGATGTCAATGGATGTGTTGTGAGCGACACCTTCGAAGTAACCGCGGCGTTCTTTGTGGATGTTACTGCACAAGATGACCTTGAAGTGTGTCCATTCTCAACCGATGTGAAATTAACAGGAACCCAGACTGGGGCTGCGTCAACGCGCTGGTTGTTTACAAATGGAATCGTTGCAGGAAACGGAAACAACTTGACCGTGAATACTTCCACGGATACGTCGATGTACATCTTCGAGGGAATCAATGGAGTTTGTGTGGATCGGGATACGGTTCGGGTGATTTGGACTCCGGGTCCAGGTCTTGATGCCGGACCGGATAAGTTCATCGAGCCAGGCGAAAGCACGACCATTGGCGGTGCGCCTACCGCCAATGCGGGAGTGGATGTGCTTTGGACGCCAGCCCAAGACATCTCAAGTGTAGAAGATGAAAACCCAACGGTGAATCCATTGGAGACCATCGTCTACTACGTGAGTGCAACGGATGCAGACGGCTGCTTCGGACTTGATAGCGTAACGGTTACGGTAGAAGAAGTAGTAGATCCGGTAGGTGGATTCTCGCCTAACGGAGACGGCGTGAATGACGGCTTTGTCATCGATCGTATCGAGGACTACCCGAACGCTGTGGTTCAGATCTTCAACCGCTGGGGTAACCTGATATTTGAATCGCAGGCGGGTTATCCAACACCTTGGAACGGAACCTACAAAGGCAAGTCCTTACCCGTCGGAACGTATTACTACGTGATCGACTTGAATGATCCAGAGATCAGTCGTTTGATAACCGGTCCTGTGACCATTTTGAAATAATTTGAAACCATGAGTCATATGAAGAAGCTCATCATTATAGTCCTTATGCTCTGCGGAATGGCTGGTGCGAAAGCACAGCAGCTCGAACAGTGGACACAATTCTACGCCAACGAGTACATGGTCAACCCGGCTTTGGCGGGGATCGACAAGTACTTCCACGCCAAGGCCCTTTATCGGGACCAATGGGTAGGTATACAAGATTCACCTAGGACGTACTACTTGAGTCTACACGGTCCAATCATCCGTGAGAAGATGGGTGTAGGTGGTTCTATTTTTAGCGATGTGGTAGGTCAAACGCGCCGGAATGGATTCCAAGCAGCGTATGCGTATCACCTGAAACTGAATGATGCCTACAAGTTGAGTTTCACGCTTTCTACGGGAATGCTGCAGTTTGCAGTAGACGGTGGTAAGTTGGACTTGGAGCAATCCAATGACATCGCCTTGAGCAATGGTTTCATGTCGATTTGGGCGGTGGACTTTGGGTCTGGCGTTCGCTTCTCGGGAGAGAACTTCCACGTAGGTATTTACGTACCTCAAGTGGCTGGATTGAAAGCGCAATTCTTCCGTGATTACTCAGAAACGCAAAACGTACTTGCAAGGCACTATTACCTCAATGCGGGATATCGCTATGACTTCAACGACGATTGGGCCATCGACGCCAATTTTTTAGGTCGTTACGTTTCGCCGATGGACATGTTTGACATACAGGCAAGGGGTATTTTTCGAGATATGATTTCCTTGGGAGCTTCTTTCCGGACACCTCTTCTCACGGATATTGTTCCTCCGGCGGTTGGTTTCATGGCGGGATATCAATTTGAAAACAACTTGACGATTGGTTATGCTTACGACTTGGCCTTGGGGAAACTCGCCAACGCCACGTCCGGCTCACACGAAATAGTGCTGGGTATACGTTTCACGAAACAGAATGCGGCTCCCGTTATACCGGCGGAAGACCAGTGATAGAACAACCCCCGTCTTCGGGGGTTGTTACTTTATACTTTTGCATCTTCAAAGCGCAATCTTATGTACATAGAACAACTATACACAGGCTGTCTGGCCGAAGCGGCATACTACATCGAGTCGAACGGAGAAGCGGCAATCATCGATCCCGTGCGGGAGACGGAGCCGTATTTGACCAAGGCATCTGAGCGTGGGGCTAAAATAAAGTACATATTCGAGACGCATTTCCACGCTGACTTTGTGAGCGGCCACCTAGACCTTGCTGCAAAGACAGGAGCGCCGATCGTCTATGGGCCCACTGCAAAGACAGATTTTGACATCATCCAAGCATCGGATGGCCAAGTGTTCGCGTTGGGAGGGGTAAAGATTCAGGTGCTCCACACACCAGGACACACACCCGAGTCGAGTTGCTATCTGCTTTTCGATGAAAACGGAAAAGAACATTCTATTTATACCGGCGATACGCTTTTCATTGGCGACGTGGGTCGTCCTGACCTAGCACAAAAGGGTGGAGAGATGACCGCAGAAGATATGGCGGCGACGTTGTACGATTCATTGCGCAACAAAATCATGCCTTTGCCGGATCACATCACGGTGTACCCTGCGCACGGAGCGGGTTCAGCATGTGGAAAAAACATGTCGAGCGAGACCTCAGCCTTGTTGGGAGATCAAAAGCAAAGCAATTACGCTTTGGGCGATCTTACAAAAGAGGAGTTTATCACAGAACTGACCACAGGCATCTTGCCTCCACCACAATACTTTTCGAAGGCAGCCGCCCAAAACAAGAAAGGGTACAAGTCCATTGACGATGTGTATGCAGCGTCTCTGAACGCGCTTAGCGCTGATGAGGTGATATCTGCCCAGGCAGAAGGAGTGATGGTCTTAGACACACGAAAAGAGGGTGAATTCAGCGAAGGGCACATTCCCAATGCTTGGTACATCGGATTGCATGGACAATTTGCTCCATGGGCAGGTGCGCTCATCGAGGACATGCATCAACCCATCGTGATTGTAGGCTACGAAGGACAGGCCCAAGAGGCTATCATGCGACTGGCGCGTGTGGGTTACGACAATGTCATCGGTTATTTGAATGGAGGCTTTGAAGCCTGGGTGGCGGCTGGAAAGGAAGTCCGCTCCATCGCATCTGTTACGCCTGAAGAATTCAAGGATGCCCGTCCTGAAGGAACCGTTTTGGATGTGCGTAAGCCATCAGAGTACGACAATTGCCACATCGAAGGAGCCCAGCTCTTGACCTTGGATTACATCAACGAGCATTTGGACGAAGTCAACAAGGACACGCAGTACATTGTGCACTGCAAGGGGGGGTATCGCTCAGTAATTGCTTGGAGCATATTGGCTTCAAAAGGGTTCAAGCACCTGATCGATGTGAAGAAAGGATTCGATGGCCTGAAAGCCGCCGGGGTGCCTTATGTGCAACCAGCAGTAGCCTAGCGCATGGGAATGGCTTCCATCGCGTAGCCTTGTTCAGTATAGAATTCCAGCGCCTTTTCTAACGTTGCCAACATGCGCGGGCGAGCCTTTTCGCTGTCGTGAAAAACGATGATGCTACCAGGCTTTACTTTATGGGTAGCAAAGCGAAAGCAATCATCAATAGAATACTTGTCGTCCCAATCGGCGCTGAGGTCAGTCCACATCACAATGCTGTAGTCCTCCTTCAAGGCTTTGGATTGGGCTAAGGTAATCTCTCCATAAGGGGGGCGGAAGAGAGTAGAATCCACCGACTTACGTGACCGAGCAATGTCTGCTATGTAGTCTTCATTGTTGGTCTTCCATCCACTCAGGTGGTCATAGCCATGCGAGCCGATGCTGTGTCCTTTATCTAATATTTGACCCACAATCCCTGGATGCGCTTCGGCATGCTTGCCGATCAGGAAGAAGGTGGCCTTGACTTCATGCTGATCCAGGAGTCGAAGCACTTCAGGCGTAATCACTGGGTGAGGACCGTCATCGAAGGTCACATAGATCGCCTTCCTGTCGTTAGGCAGATCAAAGACGAGGTCCTTTGCCAGGGGGTTGATGATAGAAGGCGTATGCTTTAAGTACACGATTAATTTCTGACTAGCAAAAATGAAATCTTTTTTACATTTGCAGTCCTTTATAAGGATGCCCTATCGTCTAATTGGCAGGACAGCGGTTTTTGGTACCGTCAGTCAAGGTTCGAGTCCTTGTGGGGCAACCATCTCATTATCAAAGCCTTTAACTATCAATTAGTTAAAGGCTTTTTTCGTTTACTTGGGTCGGTTTGGGTCGATGGAAAGAAAATTTCTTTAGACTCAGGTCTGAATCCAGTGAGAATTGCTGCTAAGCTGACCAACTATCCAGTCATTTCCGAAAAACTTAACTTGCACTGTGTGGATTGAAATGTGGAGGAGGAGAATCACGTGATCGTTTTTTCAACTTCATATTCCTTATCCCGAAAATCAAAGAGGCTAATCCGGCTTCGGATTTTCGTTATTAAGATGTTAAGCACAATTACTTCATCTATGAAAAGAATTTTTTCAATAATACTTCTTTCTACGCTTTTAATAGCCTGTAAAGAGCAAGTTAACTGGACGTACCAAACTCCTGAAGTCCTGAATGATGGTTGGGAAATTTCGACACTTGAAAATACGAATCTAGACACCTTATTAATAACTGAACTTGTATCTCAAATTCAGTCAAATGACTTTGAAAATATTGATGCACTTTTAATTGTTAAGAACGGGAAACTTGTATTGGATGAATATTTCAATGGATACGATGTAAAAACGAAACATAAACTATGGTCATGCACGAAGAGTTTTAGCTCAACACTAATTGGAATTGCAATTGATCAGGGTTTTATCAAAAGCGAGGAGGATTCAATACCTGTCTATTTAGGAAATTATAACAAGCATTTAAACGAGAATTTAAAAGAAATATCTATTGAGAATATTCTTGAAATGGGGACAGGGTTGCAGTGGGACGGTGACTTAACTGAATCAGGAAGAAAACTACCTTATGCTCAGGATATGATAACGTACACTCTTGAACTTCCCCAAGAATATCCAGCAGGAACAAAATTTCAATATAGTTCAGCCAACTCTATGCTCTTAGCCCCAATAGTTTTCAATGCAACTGGAAAACAGGCTCATGAATTTGCAAAAGAAACCCTCTTTAAAGATTTGGGGATTAAAGATTATGAATGGAACAAGCAGGCAGAGTTCTGGACAAAAACTGCGGGTAATGAAATACCAGCTGAAAAACCAGATATTATATATGATAAGGAATACGCTCAACTAACCAATACAGCCACAGGACTTTGGATGCTGCCTCGTGACATGTGCAAGTTGGGACAGTTATATTTAAATAAAGGAACTTGGAAAGATAAACAGGTAATTCCAGCTTCATGGATTGAAAAATCTACCACTGAACAAATTAAGGACTCCAATTATGGACTCCATTGGAAACTTATAAAAATTGGTAACTATAAATCATATTATGCCTCTGGATTTGGCTTGCAAAGAATATTTGTAGTGCCTGAACTGAACAGCGTAATTGTATTCACTCAAAGCTGGTATCGTAACCAGCCTAAAGGCGACAAACAAATGATGAAAATACTGGAAGAATATATAATAAAAGCAATAAAAAGTGCTTAACAAATGCTAAAATGAATATGCGGACATAGCAA
This sequence comes from uncultured Flavobacteriales bacterium, assembly GCA_943788725.1. Lineage (GTDB taxonomy): Bacteria > Bacteroidota > Bacteroidia > Flavobacteriales_G > Salibacteraceae > SHAN690. Next base: position 422,206 of record CALSRJ010000002.1, read on the forward strand.
TTTGGAAGGACATTGCAATCTCCAAATCTCGGTGCTTCTAGCAACTGTGACGCATACTCATTTTAGCTTAACGTTGGCACACATTAAAAAATGAAGGAGTTTCATAAGACCATAATCTTCATGTAGATACCCCAAGAATTCGGACAGTAAGTTTAATGAATAAATTTACTGTAATATGACACGAAGAAAATTCACATCGAGCTTCAAGACCAAAGTGGTACTAGAGGCAATCAAAGAGCGAAGTAGTTTAGCTGAACTAGCTCAAAAGTATGAGCTTCAACCTACTCAAATTAGCGCATGGAAGAAGGATTTTTTAGAAAGCGCTAGTGACGTTTTTGAGTCTGGAAAAAAGGACAAGAAAAGTGAAGCTGAGAAAGAGAAGGATCGCTTGCTCAAGACGATAGGTGAGCTTAAAATCGAGAATGATTTTTTAAAAGAAGCCTTGCGCTAAGACCATTAGCAGAACGAAGAAAGATGATACGCAAGGGTCATTCAAAACTCAGTGTTGTGAAGCAAAGTAAAGCACTTTCGGTGCACCGATCAGGGTTGTATTACAAGCCCAAAGGTGAAAGCAAACTCAACCTGGAACTCATGCGCGAGATGGATGAGCACTATCTGCATCACCCATTTAAAGGCGCAAAGAGGATGCATATATGGTTGAGACGTGATAAGGGCTATCAGGTGAGTAGGAATCGAATCGAACGCCTCTATTACAAGGTTATGGGTTTACAAGCGGTAATGCCGGGTAGGCACACATCCAGAAGATGCAAGAGCCATCCGGTGTTCCCTTATTTGCTTCGCAACTTAACCATTGACCGAAAGAATCAAGTCTGGGCAATTGACATCACCTACATCCCAATGAAGAAGGGGTACATGTATCTAGTGGCTATCATTGATTTGCACAGTCGGTATGTGCTCAACTGGAGTGTGTCTAATAGCATGGACGCTAACTGGTGTAAGGAATGCCTAGAGGAAGCTATAAGGCTCCATGGCAAGCCCGAAATCATTAACACAGATCAGGGAAGTCAGTTTACCTCAGAGGAGTTCTCATCCTATGTCTTGAGTCAAGAAATACGCCTGAGTATGGATGGAAAAGGAAGAGCTACTGATAATGCCTTCATCGAACGACTGTGGCGGAATGTGAAGTATGAGAAGCTCTACTTAAACCCACCCAAAGACGGAATGGATCTCTACCTGTTATTAGCTGAATACTTCAACTACTACAATCACGCAAGAAGACATGAGGCTCTGGACTACGAAATACCTGCAGAAATATACGCTAAACAAGCGGCATGATTATTAACCTAAATTTGAATGGAAACTGTCCTAACAAATGGGGTATCTACAGTGGAGATTTGGGTTACTCAGATATATCATTCCCACCAATCCAATTATTAACTAAGACTGAGTCTGTTTTGGTCTAGAATATGGGGAGTATTACAGTCCTACATGGAAATCTGATGAGTTCATCTCAAAAGGCTAAAACTTCCCCGATACTCCCGCGCAATGCCGCCTTCATCGGTAAAGGAGAGTACAAAAAAGTAAATCCCCGCAGTGGATGGCTCGCCATTGACAAAGCCGTTCCATGCATGCGCAGCATGGCTTCCCTGATGCACGAGTTGCCCCCAACGGTTGAAGATGAATAAGGAGAGATCTGAGGTTTTGCAAAGCATATCGATGCGCAACACATCGTTGATGCCATCTCCGTTTGGCGTGATCACGTTTGAAATTCCAGGCTTGCATCGCTCGGGGCAGTAACCTTTTCTGAAAAGTTGGATGCTGTCAGATGTCTTGCAATCCTTTAGCGTGGTTTCAAGGATGAAAAGACCCGAAGTGTCTAGTTGCGCGCTTCCTTGCGCTATCCAGTGGTCTCCGGAGAACTCAACGCTCAAAGTGGAGTCGGTGGACGTTGTATTCCACAACCAAGTCTGGTTCTGCGAGGCAGTCTTGTCCAAATTGCGCAAGATCACTTCGGCTCCCGGACAGAGGAAGGTGTCGTTGCCAAGATCAACTTTTGGTTCACCGTTGAAGGTGACGTTGAACGCATCAAAGAGCGTGTCGCATTGGTTGAAGCTGAGTAGCCAATAGCTGCCACTGGAGTCAACCCGCAAGTCGGGGCCGGAGCTACTGTCGCTCCAGAGGTAGCTGATGCCATCGCTAAATGGGTTGAGCAAATAAAAAGGACGATCCAAGCAATAGATGCTGTCGTTGGGCAAGACTCCATCTGGTTGCGATAGAAAGGTGATGGATACCGAATCGCTGTCAGAACCACAGGCGTTGGTGGCGGTGAGCTTGATTGTGGTGGTGTTCTGTTGCTCACTGGTGCTCGATATTCCTATAATCTTCACGCTGTCACCATTGCTCCATTGATAGCGCGTCCAAATGTTCTCATTGAAAATAGCAGGCACAAGGATCAAGCTGTCTGAACAGAGGTTGGTGTCATTTCCCAAGTCAACTTGAAGTGCCAAGGCGGCGGTTATTCTCACTGTGTCCGAATCAGCGCCACACCGGTTGGACACCACCAAAGTGAATGCTTGCGGCACATTCAGCGGCAGATCTTCAGGCAAGACCCAAAGAATGGAATCCATGCTGCCCGTGTTCCACAGGTAGTCCCCCGCAACTCCATTGGTTGATAGCTTGACTGAATCCTCAGAATTGAGACAAAACTCTAGATCTGGCCCTAAATCAATTGCCGGTGGTTGTTTGATGCGGATGGTCTTGACTACGGTGTCGGTAACGGCCCCATTCAGTGCGGTCAGAGTGATGGTGAATAGTCCTGTATCTGTGTAGATGTGAAATGGTGACATGCTAGTTGAAGTATCCTCTACCCCGCTATTTGGATCACCAAAATTCCAATTTACACTATCAACATACGCAGCATTGAAATAGAAAAATGTCGTGTCACCAACACATCCACCATTAAATCCAATGGCGTTTACCTTAAATGCACCACGGGAGATGAAATTCGGCAAACCATCTCCTGTATGACCTACTCCAATAGCAATCGCGGAATCAACATAGCCGCATCCAAGTCCTTGAATATTTGGATTTTCAATAAGATTCAGATAGCGCATACTTTCAGCTAATGCTAAGTTAACTTTGGCAATGTATAGACGCTGATCTGGGCCCTCGGCTATTGCAGCAGTTGCATCATAAGAAGATAGCTGAACGCCTGACAAATAAACAGAGGCTGCGAAAACTTCGAATTGGACTACAGCACCGTCTGAAAGATAGAACAAAGAATCATTTGGTGAAAAGTGGGCCCCATAGGCTGATGCGTGGATAGTGTCCACTATTGATAAAGAGCCCGTCAACTGGTCAAACGACAACAAAAGACTATACAACGGCCAAAAGACAGGCGCAATCAACATGTCACCCTTATGATTTGGCATCAAGTAGCCAACGCAAGCTCCTATGTCACCAAGATTGGAGATTGTTACTCCAGAAATTCCTGCCGCCGTTAAGTGATAAGCAAAATAATTAGCTTCGAACGTTTCCCTTCCAATGAGCCATAAATCACTTCCATTCTCATGAGGGATTATCGCGCATTGCTCAGCACTTGAATCAAAAAGAACCACATTCTTAGCATCGCTTAAAACATCTCCTAACCCATCCTCCAAACTCATGTCCACGACCGAATAAGAGAAATAAAATTCTGTGGGGCTGTATAAATTCTGGTCCGAGGTACAACCTCGCGTTGTAACAAGAATGAACCTATCAGCACTTCCAGGCCAAGGGGCTATAACAGAAGCTTGAGTAGAGCTAGCATCGCCAAAAAGACCACTTCCATTCGGCATAACCTGATGTTCTTTATTCCAAACTTGAACTCCGTTTGTATAAAAAAGTAGATCTCCTTCTGAATTGGAAACAGAAGAACAGCCTTCCCATGCATTCATATGCCCGTCAAACACAGCTATTGGCCCTCCGCTTTCGAAATGCACTCCAGCAGAATCACTAAAATACCACCAATCGGCCGGGGACTGAGCATTAACCCCGTTAATCATGCCAAAATGCAGCAAAGTGATAAGGCCAATAAGATAAAAATGCGTTATGCCATTAACTCCAAGCATACCTGATATGGTTAAGCGGCTTTCCATTTTCTAGGTTTATCCACTGCAAAACATCTATTACAGGATAAATCCAATTTTTTAAACAAAATTGTTGAACACAACTAACGCATTCAAAACTTTCTTAAATTGGTAGCCTATCGGCTATTATCAATAATCTAAATTGACTGATAGAAAGTAAGACGATGAAGATATTTATAATTCGGGGATTGTTTTCCTTCATTATTACAAGTGTTTTCACTACGCTTGGTAGTGTTGCGTTAGGCCAGATCACCAATTCGACTTCGTGCGATGTGGAAGTTACCTTATGGTGCTCTATTGATGCCGGTTGTGACCAAGGTTGCTCAACGACTGTTTGCATTCCAGCAAATAGCTTTATTCCATTTCCAGCGCCTTGTGTTTCGAATTGTCAATGGCCCTTTTACCAAAGAGCGAAGGTTTGCTTGTTGGATGCCGCCTCCAATTGTGCTTCTCAAGCATATTGCAACGGCACAGGCTCTACCGCGGATGGCTGTGCTGGAGATTGTTGGAAGTTGGTCGTAACACCTGTGCGGGACTATCGAACGTCGCAAATGGAGCTACATGCTGCTGTTCACCCGCTACAATGGACGTAAATTGGCTTGGTGGCACCACTATGAATATAGCAAACTAAAATTCGAGCAATTTAATACATTAGCACAAAGTCGGACAGCGAATGCGGTGATCACTCATCCTTTTGAATTGATAAAGGAAAAAGGAACAGACATTATAGGGGACAATTCATTAGAGACAAGAGCCAAACCGTACCCCGTCAGCACAATTCGGACACACCTAAACGGAGTTCAGCACAAAAGACGAAGAAATCATCGATTGGAAATGATCAAAATCTAACTTAATTTTAAACCCGTTGTGTCCGAAATCTTTGAAGACGTACATACTGCTCTTATGGAGATGTGCCTTGTCCGCCGATACAAGCGGATAAGAAGTGCTGTTGATCTAGAGCATCTCGCAATCACAAGTCGCCAAGAGGATATAACTCTGGTTGAAATAAACAGGTGTTAAAGCATGGAGTAACAAATACCTCTTTAGTCCGTCACATAAATAGTAGGATCCAACCCTTTAAACTATATGATGATGACACCAGAAACAACCACACTTCCTGCATTGCAAAAAATAGGTGCGATCGCAGGCATTCTCTCGATCGTATTTTATTTCTCCTCGGCCGTCATGTCGTTCCTTCCGGAACCGATTCTTCTCGCGGTTGCCTTTTCATTTCCGCTGCTTTGGATTATTTCTTTCATGGGACTTTACCGCTTCTTGAAGGCTCAAAATCATACACCAACCTTAGAAATCGGCTACTTATTCGGAATCATTGGTGCGGCACTTGCATGTGTTCTCCTGGTTATTCAGCAAGCCAATTTCGCATGGCATGATCTAGCGATGGAAGGCAACCCTACCGAAGAAGCAGCCGCTTTGCTCAAAGCTTCCTTTAGAGGCGCAAATCGAGTTCAGGCTAGTATGGATGTAGCTTTTGACATCTTTATCACCATTGCCTGGTTCTTGTTCGGCATCAACATCGCGAAAAGCACTAGTTTCAATAGAATCTTAGGGTGGACCGGTAGTTTGCTTGCAGTCGGCTTATTGACGTTGAATATGATCACTTTTCCGACAGCGCCGGCCGAGTCTGGATTATTCGACCTCGGTCCCTTCTTAGGCCTTTGGATGTTGATTTTCTTCATCTGGTTCTCCGTAATTCTATTCAAAAAGAAACGCATCTCCCTCCCTTAGTCATCTCGCATTACATTCCATGACTGAGTGCACGTCAATCCCTTGGGATATATCGATTGGAGAAGATCACTTGAAGTAGGTGATATTCCAGGATCAAACAGCTCAGATCAACGGCTCTACCGCCAATTCAGGTTCGTCCTTTGATGGAACCAATGTGAGGTGAAGCCATTCAGTTAGTCTCCGATTTCCTCATGCTTAAGCTTACCCTTGGGTTGAATTATGTCAATGACAAATTAAGGCGCTACGACGAATTCCACGTTGCAGCATTGGGTCTCGGAGCCTTGGCTGGTGTAAAT
>CALSRJ010000003.1 GCA_943788725.1 uncultured Flavobacteriales bacterium
TTTGCATGGCTCTAATCACAAACGCCCAGGTGATTTTCTCGGGCGTTTCCCCCTCCAGTGTAGAGGGCAATTATGACTTTACATGGGCCGACCCAGGAGGAGGAGACTGGTCTTGTCCAGACTTCAACATCCCTAACACCTATGTACAAGACACTTTGATGATGGTGGATGATGGCTCTACGGGAACCAACCCTCAAGGCAATCCCATTTCTGCAGAAGGATGCGGACCATTGATCAATGACCTCACTGGAAAAATTGCCGTCATCTACCGAAACACGTGTGAGTTTGGTATGAAGGCACGCAACGCTGAAAATGCTGGCGCTGTGGGCGTCATCATCATCAACCGAGAAGACGAATTGGTCAATATGGGTGGTGGTGATTCTGGATTGGTAGTGACCATTCCTGTGGTATTCATCAAGGCCATTGACGGACTTACATTAACCGGAGCGATGCAAAACGGCCCAGTCGTTTGTTTCATGGGCAACAGAGCTGGCCTCTACTCTAGCGACTTGAGCGTTGCAAGAGCAGACGCGTTGATTCCCAAGGTATATTCTGTTCCAAGTCAATTGGCTCAAGACGATGGTGACATCGCTTTCGACTTAGGCGTGACCATTTTCAATTTTGGCAATAACGACCAAGACAGCGCGATGGTGCATGCTACGATTACAGATCCAGGTGGAAGTGTAGTCTATGATGAAAGTGCTGGTCCTTTCGCCCTTGCTGGCGTCGATACTACTGGAGCATCTAGCATTGACAGTGTGATCGTCATGCCAGGACAGGCGAGTTCGCTTCCTGCCTACTCCATTACCAGCCCTACCGCTGGGCGGTACACCGTTTCATATAGCATTACCAATGGAAATGGCGTGGATGACTATCCAGACGACAATGAAATCACCTCTGATTTCATCATTGGAACCGATTTCTCCTATTGTGAGATCGACGAAAACGATGACGTCACGGCCACTGCACATTACCGACCGTCAGGTGAGTATACAAGCTATTCGGCATGTGTTGCATTCCGTGATCCGAACGCGAGTCGAATTGGTGTAGACGGACTTTGGTTCTCTGCTGCTGCAGATGATTCATTGACCAACCAACCATTTTATGTGAAGGCCTTCAAATGGAACGACGCCTTTGTTGACCTAGATGATCCGAACATCGGATTCATTGGTCTTGAAGAAATGAGCAGTGTGACGTATACGTTTAGCGAAGACATTCAAGAGACATTCGTTTACGCAGAATTCGAAAACGACGTTCCTCTGTTGGATGATACACGCTACCTCTTCTGCGTGCAGACATATGATCCAACACTCTACATTGGCTTTGACACTCGAACCCAATACGTTGCCAACCAAGCGCTTTACCGTCAGCCTATCGGTATTGTAGAGAAGAGTACAGAATACGACCCTATCGGTTTTGAGGCAGACGTGACGCCTAGTATTCGCTTGTCGATCCTTGATTCTTCTGATATCGTAATTCCAGTGGATACCACACCAGACAACACTGGCATCGCAGAAATGGCTTCCTTCAAGCTGAACGCCTATCCAAATCCCGCCAAGGATGAGTTGGTGATTTTGGCTGAGGTAGACGGAAGCGTTTCGATGAGCATCGTTGACATTGCGGGTAAAGTGGTCATGCAAGATCAAGTTTCCTTCAAAGGCAATACGACCAGCTTGAACATCGGCAACCTTCAATCAGGCATTTACATCGTTCGTTTGCAAGATGCAGACGGTCGGGTAAGCCAGACACGGGTTATCAAGCAATAAGAAACCTAGCTATACAGTTGAATGTTTAAAAGGGGCGAATTGCTTCGCCCCTTTTTATTTGCCAAAATGAGCAGAATCATCTCTTTTCACCCCTCTCAAACTCCTTCCATTATAGACTTAACCGTATGTTTGGGACACTAACTTAAAATTAGATTATGAAAAAACTATTTACGCTACTCACATTTACCCTATTGACCGTCGGCTTGGCCGTTGGCCAAAGCTCAGTGTCTGCTACTTATTCCAGTGGCAACATCAGCTCTTACAGTTATACATACAGCGCACCTTGTAATGCTGGTGACACGATGCAAGTAAGCGTTCCTGCAGGAGCGCTGATCATTGGAATGGACATCAGCTACAACATGGTAGCCCAAAATTGGGGTTACATGTCAGAGCAGCGCTCTCGAGTCGAATGTATCACAACTGGGCAGTCAGAATCGCAATACTATTCAGGCTCAGGAACGAGTGGAACGTTCGCATACAACAGAACAGGTGTTGATATCGCTAACGGCATCTCCTCTGGCTCCATCACTTTACGCATGCAAGCTTGGAGAACATGGGGTAGCGGTGGATGCACCACGACTTATCAATATATCCCTAGCGGGTCATGGACAGTCACTGTATACTACTGCCCAGGCACTGCTCCTTACTTGCCCATTCTTTCGCAAGACACCGTTATGGCAGTTTGTGGAGATAACACTGTCAATGTAAGTGCAAATAGCAATTACGCCTCTTATATGTGGAGCAATGGTGACACTTCAGCGACGGCCACTTTTGACCAAAGCGGAAATTATGTTGTGTATGCGACCGATTCAGGAGGGTGCCCTTATCCTGACACTGTTGCTGTTAGCTTGATTACGCCATCCAATATGGCCCCAACAGACACTACGATTTGCCAGGGCGAAACCGTTGAGCTTAATGCGTATTATGATCCGGACCCATGTGTTCTTTTGAATGAATTTCTTGAATCGAATTCAAACGTAGTAGACCACAACTCGCTCACAGGTGATGACAACGGTGGAATTGCCATTACACCAGATTATTACTACTACACTGGCGACAGCTACACGGTACGCTACAATGCTGATAACCTTACAGGGGGCATTTCATTGCCACAGCGAGAAGGTATTTTCAGCGATTTGGCTTCAGGTCAAGTCTACACGCTTTGGGACACCGTTGCAAACGATTTCAATGCAAACTGGCCCGCCTACAGCTATAATTCTATCAATGCGATTCGCATGATGGACGACAGCTTGAACTATGGAACAGTGGTTGGTCTTTCAGAGACGATCAACGCTGGTTCTTCATCATTCATTGCTGCGGGATCAGGATTCATGATTCTCTGGGCAAACACGAACAACACCTTCTACCATATTGACCTGTCAAACGGTCAAGTAACCAATGTAGGTACTGGAGATCTCCAGACCACAGGTAGTGGTGGAATCTATATGAACAGCACAGAAAACTGGGCTGATTGGGGAATTGCTGAATGCTACAATGGCGGATACTCCGTAGTTGGCCGATGTACGTACCTCTATGGAAACTACCAATACTCTCCAGGTCGCATGGTGCGATGGGATATTGCAGAAGGAAGCGCTGAGCAAATCGCGGAATTCAGTGGCTCGGTGAGCGACATGGCATGTATCACCTACTCTCCATGGCACCAGCGCTGGTATTTCCACCATGAAGGCAGTTCCTTGTTTGGAGGTTCAGCTGAGACCGCTGGGTATGCGGATGCTACAACAGGTGCATCTTCTCCTTTCAACATCAGTTGGAACAACGGAGATTCAGGCCAAGTGATCAGCGTCACTCCAGATTCTACAACAATGTACATTGTTGAGATTTCTGATGGCGTACAGTCTTGTTACGACACCGCAAATGTCACGGTAACTATTTCACCTGACATTCAATTTACAACCACCGATATCGCGTGTAAAGGTGATTCAAATGGTGCGGTTGCTTCTACCTTAAACGGTGGCACATCTCCTTTCACCTACAACTGGATGTCTCTTGACACAAACGTAACACTAGGATCTACAAGCGGAACAGGAATCAACAATGTACCTGCTGGATACTACTCGCTTTATGTAATGGATGACAACGGTTGTTCTGACATGGACACCGCCTACGTATGGGAGCCAGTTTCAGTATTCTCTCCCATCTTAAACGGCGAGATCGATCCATTGTGCTCTTACTCTGAAGATGGTCGTTCTATCGTTCTCAGTGCTGGTGGAGATGCTCCTTATACCTTCAACTGGTCTAATGGCGTTACGAACGACACCAACCTTACCCTCGCTAGTGGTGGCTATTCAGTTACCGTAACGGACGGAAACGGTTGCGAGCGCGTACTCAACGGAGACCTCGAAGCCCCAAGTGCGGTTGAAATGAGCTTCACTTCTACAGGCAACGATTGTGAGGACGAAAACGAAGGTTCCGCGAGCGTTACCGCGACTGGTGGCACTTCTCCTTACGCTTACGAATGGGACAACGGAGACGACGATCCCAACGCGAACAGCTTGACTTCTGGTTATCACTTCGTGACCATTACAGATGGAAACGGTTGTTCATTTGTGGATTCAGTAGAAATCACCTTTGTAAGTGCAGCTCCAAACATTCCATTGGCCGATTCAGTTGAGAAGTGTTCACAAAACGTGATTATGCTTGACGCTGGTGATGAAGGTACTTCTTACTTGTGGTCTACAGGTGATACCAGCCAAGTGATTACCACGAACGCTGGTGGATTGATTTTCGTGACCGTCACAGGACCAAATGGTTGTGAGGCAGAAAAGTCCATCTTCATCGTGAACACTCCATGTCCTACTGGCATTTCTGCCATCGAGGATGTTCCTTTCTTCAATGTGTATCCTAACCCATCCAACGGTGTGTTTAACATTGAAGTAGCAAGTGCATTGAACACGGCTATCGACCTCCAATTGACTGACCTCACTGGTCGTGTGATGGATGCAAGAAGCGGAGCGCTTGGAGCAGGTTCTACGATTACTACTTTAGATTTGACAGCCCTCGCAAGAGGTACCTACATGCTCCGCATGTTGCGTGATGGTGAGTTGATCACCGTGCGACAGATCGTGATCCAATAAGGACCCAATACCTATTTTGAAAGGGGAGCTTCGGCTCCCCTTTTTTTGTTGAAAGAAAGCCGGAAAAAAGGGCCCGCAAGCTCTCCACTGCCTATTACATTTGTCTCCTGACGGAAAGAACCCATGCCTACGTATCCTAACACCATCAGTTCCAAACTACCCAAGGTTGGAACCACCATTTTTACGGTGATGAGCCGCTTGGCACAAGAACAAGGTGCGTTCAACCTTTCTCAAGGATTTCCAGACTTTCCTGTGGATCAGCACCTGATTGATCTCGTGCATCACCACATGAGCACCGGCAAGAATCAGTACCCCCCGATGGCTGGCATTCCACGCCTGCGGGAGATCATCTGCGAAAAGATGGAGCGCCTGTACGGCACGTCCTACGATCCAGAGACAGAGGTGACGATCACCGCCGGAGGTACGCAAGCCATCTTCACCGCCATCATGGCCACCATCAACGAGGGCGATGAAGTGATCATGTTCACACCTGCTTACGATTGCTACGCCCCTGCGGTTGAGTTAGCGGGTGGCAAACCCGTTTACGTACAACTCAAGTCTACGGACTACAGCATCGACTGGAAGCAGGTGAAAAAAGTGGTCAGTCGCCACACCAAAATGATCATGATCAACACGCCGCACAATCCGAGCGGTGCGGTGCTCAAGGAGGCCGACGTGCAAGAGCTCATCAAGATCACCAAAGACAACGACATCATTATTCTTAGCGATGAGGTGTATGAGCACATCATCTTTGACGGCATTCCTCACCAAAGCATGGCACGTCACCCTGAGCTCGCGAATCGCTCCATGATCGTGTATTCTTTTGGAAAAACTTTTCATGTAACGGGTTGGAAAACAGGCTACGTGGTAGCCCCCCAAAACCTCATGGCTGAATTTAGAAAGGTGCACCAGTTCAATGTGTTCACTGCCAACAGTCCGATTCAATACGCTCTTGCGGATTACATGAGCAATGAAGACAACTACATGCACATCGGTGCATTCTACCAAGCCAAACGTGACCTGTTCTTGAGCGCCGTAAAGGCCTCACGCTTCAAGATCAAACCAACGCGCGGCACTTATTTCCAATTGCTAGACTATTCTAAGATCAGCAAAGAGGAAGACACCGAATTGGCCAAGCGACTGACCATCGAACACAAAGTAGCGTCGATTCCAGTTTCGGTGTTCTATCACAATCCGGTACAGAACAACGTCCTTCGGTTTTGTTTTGCCAAGGAAGACGACACCCTCAAACGCGCTGGAGACATTATCTGCAATATTTGATGACACCCAAGGAGAAGATCACCGTAAGCCTTGTTCAACCCAACGTACATTGGGAAGAGCGGACTGCGAATCTCCTTCATCTTTCCTCGCTTTTAGCTTCCGTTGAAAATACAGACCTCATCGTCTTGCCCGAAATGTTCCCCACGGGCTTCTCCATGCGGCCTCAAGACCTTGCAGAGGAAGCCGGCGGAGTTAGCACACAATGGATGGCTGAACTCGCTCAGGCCAAGGACTCGTATGTGGTGGGAAGCATCATAACCCACGTGGATGGACATTACTTCAACCGCCTCATCTGGATGCATCCCGATGGCCGTTACCAGCACTACAACAAAAGGCACCTCTTCAGTTTCGCCAACGAGCACGAACATTACCAGGCAGGCACCGAACGCATCGTTACTGATCTCCATGGCTGGCGCGTTTGCCCTTTGATATGCTATGACTTACGCTTTCCCGTTTGGTCACGCAATCAGGCACTGGATGGTAGTACGGTCGACAACGTATTCGACTTGCAAATCTTTGTGGCCAACTGGCCGGAAGCTCGACGCAAGCCTTGGATGACCTTGCTCGAGGCAAGGGCCCATGAAAACCAGTGCTACGTGATCGGCGTGAACCGTGTGGGTCTGGATGGAAATGGGATTCAGCATTCAGGGGATAGCGCGGCTTATGATCCAAAGGGGGAATTGCTTTCCAACGTGCCTTCTAGCGAAGAATCGGTGCAGCAATGCACCCTAGATTTTACCGCGCTGGTGGCCTTCCGTGAAAAATTTACGGCTTGGAAGGACAAGGATAACTTCAAGCTCAGCTAAGGCTCCACTTTCCATTCAATTTCTTCGACCCAATTGGGCTTGATCTCCAGGTCTTGCTCGTAGAATAGAACCTGCTCGGGGAAGGTCTTTGCCCGGTAATCTCCGGGATCCCATTTGCCGTTTTCATTGCTATCAACGACCAGTCGCATCTGGTACTTCCCGATGGGAATGTGCAGCAAATTCACCGATGCCTTGGCTGTGATCTGCTGCTCGCGAATGGCTTTTCCTTCCTTGTTCAGCAACTGCCACACATGGCCATGCCCCCGATCGGGAAGGTCATGGTGCACAGTCAATTCTCCATAGTCCTCCTTTGACGTAGCCTTGAGGGTCATTCGTATCGTATCGTTACACTGACCATAATTGCTGCACAAGGCTGAGTCGGCTAGGAAAATCTTGTACGTCTGCCCTTGCTTCCAATCGTAGGTTACGGTGATGCCCAGATCCATCGTCTTTGACAATGTCGCGAGCTCCAGAGAATCCTCTCCTTCAATCAGCAAACCAGAACTCAAGTCCACGTGGCCTAAGGGCACCTCAGAGAGCAGTTCGAGCGCTTGGAAATACTTGATCTTTCCTCCCTTGGCTTTCAGTTGGAAGCCTTCGTCTTTCTTCTTCTTATCGGGTTTCGCAAACTTGGAAGGCTGGAAAAAACGCACTGTGTCAAGGTTATCATCATAGGCGATCCTGAGGTCCAATGAATCGTAGTCATCGGCAGCTGGAAACCAGTACGTCACGCTATCGCGCTCAGTGTTCCATCGTTCAATCCATTGGCTTATGTCCTTGCCGTTCAACTCCGTGATGGTATACGCATCCACCGGCAAATTGAAAACGAACTGGAGGCCTTTGTCTTCCACTTGTTTCTTCTCCTTAAGGAATTGAATCGTATCGGCATGCAGGAAGAGCAATAGGTCGTCCACGGCTTCGGCGGTGGTATCGATCGGAGATACGGCTGTGATCCTTTCATTGCGGTAGGCAATGCGCTCAATGGGAAGGTCAAAGGTGTATCCGTTGTTGCCCGTCTCCAGAGCAAAGACCTCGTATTTCCCCGCGGCGAGGTATCCGATGGCATACTTTCCTTGGTCATCGGTCTTGGCGAAATAGCGAGGAAGTGAAGTCAGTGGAAGCGAATCAATGTTGTTGTCATACAACATGACGGTGACATCTTTTACAGGCTGCAATGTAAAGGCGTCTACTACCCTTCCGTGCACTTCAAAGGAATCGATGTAAGATCCGGTAGAGAAAACAAATAGGTTGCTGTCCAGCGGGTTTCGCTCGTTCACATCGGCGATGCCTTCTCCAAAATTGAAAACGTAGGTGGTGCTGTCAAGCAGTTCACCTTCCCACTCAATGGTCACTTCCTTGTTGTGCAGCGTAAACGTAGGTGCTTGGTCAAAGGGTGGCGTCACCACCAAGGCTTTTGCAGCGCCGCCGATGTCTACGTACTCGTCAAACTCCATGCGAATAGAGGTCCCATCAAAGTTCACGGCTCCGTTCTGTGGTGAAGAGCCGAGGATGCGAGGTGGGGTTTCGTCCTTGTCTCCCCCGGTGAGTTTACCCGGCTGGGCGCACCCAAAGAGCAAAACTGCAGCTAGTAAACCAGCGATGTATTTAGTACAGGATCTTGGCAAGGTGGTCACAAAGTTGTTCAAGGTAACGTCGATCCGAAGCATCGAAGGTATTGAGGTGTGCGCTATCGATGTCAAGTAGTGCCTCGACATCGCCCGTGTTGCTTTTTATGGGGACGACGATCTCCGAGCGGCTGTCTGAACTGCATGCGATGTGCCCGGGAAAGCGGTCTACGTCTGGTACGATGATGGTCTCGCCACGTTCCCAACTTTGGCCGCATACGCCTTTACCCCTTTCGATGGTCATGCACGCCACAGGTCCTTGAAAGGGTCCCAATTTTAACGCTCCACCGCGTACCAGATAGAATCCAGTCCACAGGTTTGCAAAGGTTTGATGCAATGCAGCTGCCACATTAGAGAGCACAGCCACTTCGTCTTGTTCCCCCTCAATCAATGCCTTGATCTGTGGAAGTAACTGCTCGTACTTGATCTCTTTTGGAGCTCCTGTTTCTATGGATATGCTTTCAGCCAAGGCAGCAAAGATAACATCGCTTCAGGTGCTCAGACCAATGCGGGGCACGCGATTGAAGCAATGGAAAGTCGTACATCTGGCACCTCGAGCAAAGCTGAAGCACAAGCCTCCAAGGTTGCTCCAGTAGTAACAACATCATCCACCAGAAGGACGTGCTTTCCTGCAATGCGTTCTACTTCCACAGCTTTGAAGAGCGACTTTACGTTCAACCAACGCTCATACCTCCCCTTTCGCGTTTGGCTTTCATTCGAAGCGGTACGCTTCAGCGCAGGCAAACAATATTCTTTTCCAATCGCCTCCGACAACCCCTCTACAATGGGGTCGCATTGGTTATATCCCCTTTTCCGAAGTTTATCCTTGTGCAGTGGTACCGGCACAATCAAGTCGATGTCTGAAAAAGGCGTTTTGGCCAATTCGGCTCCGAAGCGCTTGCCCAGCAATCTTCCTACTCCCAATTGATGGTTGTACTTCAGGTTGTGGAGCATCTCTTGGACGATTCCCCCTTTGGAAAAGTAGAGGTAGGAAGCAGCGCTTACGACCTGAAGCTTTCCCCAGAAAATCTGTTCGATGGGATTGTTGGTTTGCTCCCAATGCTTGGTGGTAGGCAGGTGATCCAGGCAATACTTACAGATGTGTTCTTCGTCTGCGTCCAATGGAGCTTCACACCCCATGCACTGAATGGGAAAGATGAGGTGACTGAGGTCTTGTATGCAGCGTTGAATGCGTCTCACGGTAACACCACAATGGGGACTACCCCATCGCGGTCACCTAAAGTAAGGAAGTACTGTCCCGGCGCTATCGCATCCATTGCAAGGCTTCCCTGCTCAATGACGCCAGATGCAACTCGACGTCCTCGGAGGTCAACGAACGCATAAGGCACCCGGCCAATGATATCCACCATTAATCGCTCCCCTACTCGGATTGGGTTGGGGTAGACTTTGATAGTGGGACCCTCCGTTTCGCTCACACCACCGATGACGGCTGAAGCATAAAACCAGGCGGAATCTGAGCCGCATCGATTGAAGGTCACGATCTGGAAATCGACGCCGTCGTCATACGGCGGATTGGTAGATCCCGTTTGCCAGATGGTCGCTGAAAATGCATACACGCCAACAATGCTTGTATCCGGAAAGAGCCAAACAATGCCATCGCTCCACTCTGTGGATGCTTCATAATTGATCCATGAGGAATTGAACCCCGCTTGCTCCCCGGTATACTGTACCACCTTTGGCTGCTTATCTGAAAAGATGGAAATAGACCCTTCTATGGCGATGCTTTCATTGAAGTAGGATCCGGAAAAGCCATCGACCATGGACACTGCCGTGACTTGATAGGCGTATTCTCCTGCGTTTAAGACACAAGCATCTGTATAATTCACGTCGGTGATCGCAGAAGCGGTCAAACGCTCCCAAGGGCCTTCATTTGCGCTTCGGTAAACATAGTAACCATCCACGTTCGGATCTGTGCTAGCGATCCATGTGAGGGCGACGTCGAAGGTATCTACCGTATCCACGGCGAGTTGTGCTGGAGGGGCCACGTATTCCATCCGAAGCGAGGGATCTCCGAGCAAAGCCACGTGCACAAATCTTCCGCCATAGCTCGAGTAGAAGGTCGTATTGTTTCCTTGGGTCAGCATGGCGCAATCACCTATGCTCGCTCCCAATCCCATGGGGTGATAGTACCACCAAGGCCTTCCGGCCCAGCTGATGCTCATGGTGCGTCCTTGTGCCAATGCAGAGCGCATAAAGTTGTCGCTGCGATCCCAATCTCCAAAGTAGCTTCCAAACAGCATGGTAAAACCCGTCAGCAAGGAATCGCCTGAGAGTTGCGTTGAGGTACCGATACCGCTGGCCGATTCATGGGAGCCCCCGCCGCAGCCATAAGAAAACAAATAGCCTTCGGAGGCCAAAGTGCTTCGGTAGTCGGTTGAGAAAATACTATCCTTCCCGACCAAGGGAGAGAAATTACGCCAGCCATTGGATCCAAAGGCTTCGCCGCCAAATCCTCCGAAGTTATCGTCGATCAACCCCCGTTTGGGAAGGGTCCATTGGGCATGTTTATAAGCATGGGTCCGATCCAGGTATGCCTTCGTAAGGGCCACTTCGTCTGCTGCGAAGTGCGTGAGGTTTGCCATGTCAACCCTCCCCAATCTGAGCTCGGGTTTTGTGTTCCCAGGAATGATGCTCTGATCGTATTTACCATCTCCAATGACATTGTCATTCCTTGGGTCATTGGCGTTGGCATTGTTGACCACATTGTCGGTCCAAGTTCCATCCATATCCGCGTAGAACACATCGGCCGGCCAAGCTCCTTGGTGATCGGGTACATGCCCATCGGGTGCGAGGTTTCCGGAGTAGGGAACAGGAACGTGTCCAAGCACAAACACCATGGCGAGGTTGGGCAAGGCATCGTACGCGTCTGTGATCAAACTTTTCACGTAAGTAACCGAGGTGTCTGGGTCAACAGAAATTACTTGCGTGCGGAACCCCTCTCCTCGATAATCCATAGCCAATGTGGCCACCTCATTGGGCAATGCACTCAGAATATTGGATGCCACGAGGATCAGGGCATCGCCTCGATCGTGTTCGAGGTGAGCACGCACAGCAGCCCTCACATAGCCATAGCCAGAATAGGTGCCCGAATTTTTAAGGACGCGATAGTCGTACACAACACCTTCTTGGATGGTCGTATCCAGAAAAGATTCCCCGAGAAATACAGCCATTGGGGTACCCCAATTCGCGTCGCTTACCAGCTTCCTAGCAATAGCATAGCTCACTGCATTGGCATCCGCATCCCAAGACAGCTCGATGGCATTTTGCGAGGGCAAGGCTTCAGCTTCAACGCGCACTGTGTAATTGAGCGAGGTTTGCGCCCCCGCGAAAGTCGATGCAATCAGAAAGAGGGTGGTGAAGAGAGTTCTCATGCTTACGAGTTGAGGATTAGAAAGGTAGGCAATTATCCCTGCTGCACAAGCCTTCAGGCACCCGTCAAGTGAAGCGGAGCAGTGTAGATCGAACTTGCTGTACGTATGAAGATCCGAACAGATTGACATGCACCAGCAGCGGATAGAGGTTGGCCACTTCCGTTCCTTCGCGCCAATTGGGGTCGAGTGGGTAGTGTGTGCGATACCCATCAAATACGTGGGGCTGAAATCCGCCAAAGAGCTGCATCATACCCAGGTCCATGTAGCGATGGCCGTAGTAAACGGCAGGGTCAAACAACGCAGGGAGGCCGCCTTTGACAACCATGTAGTTTCCAGCCCAGAGGTCACCGTGAAGCAAAGCTGGAGGCTCTTCTGGGAAATGTTCTTCCAAGGAGCCGTACAGGCGTTCAAAAAGCGAAATGTCATTCTTATCCATCCATCCAGCGTCCACCGCTTTTTCCAGCATGGGATCTAGCCTTTGGGAGATAAAGAAATCCGCCCACCTTTCCATGGGGTCGTTCCATTGCGGGAGACTGCCGATGAAGTTATCGTCTTCGAGGCCGAATTGGGACTGGGTTTGCCGGTGCATGGCTGCGAGTGCAGCAGCGAAACGTTGATCTGTAGTTTCAGATGAAATTCCTTTTTCTAAGCATTCCATGACCAATACGGCATGATCGCCTTGGTAGGAAATGCCGTAGGCTTTAGGAACAAGGAAAGAGGATTCGGCCCGGAGCAGATCCAGTCCAGCTATTTCGCGCTCAAACATAAAAGGGTAACGCTCTGCGTGGTTCACTTTTACGAAGAGCTCGCTGGTTGTTGCTGAAACCTGAAAACACGCATTGATGCTGCCTCCACCCATTGGGGTAATCGATGCCGGATCAGCCTCTTGATGCCTGACCTCGCGGATGGCATTCACAATACTTGCTTCCGTGGTGATCAAAATGCTCCTTTCTTTGTTCAAGGTATTAAATGCACAACAATGAAATCACTTTTTCTCGCACTGACATTCTTCGGCATGGTAGCTAGTGTAGCTCCAGACCAAACCATTTATCAATTCACGATGAAGAGCATCGAGGGTGAAGACGTCTCCTTGAGCCAATACAGCGGCCAGGTGGTGATGATCGTAAACGTAGCCAGCAAGTGTGGGCTTACCCCTCAGTATGAAGACCTACAGGCGCTATATGACGAAATGGGCGGCGATGACTTTGTGATCCTCGGCTTTCCGGCCAACAATTTTATGGGACAAGAGCCCGGCACGGAGGATGAGATCAAGTCGTTCTGCCAGAAAAATTACGGCGTCACTTTTCCAATGTTTTCGAAAATTGAGGTGAAGGGAAAGGACATCCACCCGTTGTATCAGTTCTTGACAGAAGAGGAAAGGAACGGAAAAGTGGACGCAGATGTCAGTTGGAATTTTCAGAAATTCCTGATTGGAAAGGACGGTACAGTGCGCGCTTCATTTAGCCCAAGGACAAAGGTGACTGAGCCTGAAGTCAGAGAAATGATCAACACGCTTCTCGAAGAAGGATAGTTTTTATATTTGCCGTCCTTTAAAAGGAAAGCTGGGGGATTAGCTCAGCTGGCTAGAGCGCTTGCATGGCATGCAAGAGGTCATCGGTTCGACTCCGATATTCTCCACACATTAAGCCCCTCATACCGAGGGGCTTTTTTTTTCGCGTTATGGATTACTACGTCTATATACTAGAAAGTGAGGTGACGGGCTCGTTTTACATCGGGCAAACTCAGGACATTGATGCACGATTGGAGAAGCATAACAAGGGCTATGTAAAATCAACCAAGGCAAAGCGACCCTGGAAGCTCGTCTAAACCCAAACTTTGAAGTCAAGATCAAAAGCAGTCAAACGAGCGATGTATTTGAAATTCTTCTAAAAAAACCGACTCTTTTCCTGTAAATACCCCATTTGTTAGGACAGTTTCCATTCAAATTTAGGTTAATAATCATGCCGCTTGTTTAGCGTATATTTCTGCAGGTATTTCGTAGTCCAGAGCCTCATGTCTTCTTGCGTGATTGTAGTAGTTGAAGTATTCAGCTAATAACAGGTAGAGATCCATTCCGTCTTTGGGTGGGTTTAAGTAGAGCTTCTCATACTTCACATTCCGCCACAGTCGTTCGATGAAGGCATTATCAGTAGCTCTTCCTTTTCCATCCATACTCAGGCGTATTTCTTGACTCAAGACATAGGATGAGAACTCCTCTGAGGTAAACTGACTTCCCTGATCTGTGTTAATGATTTCGGGCTTGCCACGGAGCCTTATAGCTTCCTCTAGGCATTCCTTACACCAGTTAGCGTCCATGCTATTAGACACACTCCAGTTGAGCACATACCGACTGTGCAAATCAATGATAGCCACTAGATACATGTACCCCTTCTTCATTGGGATGTAGGTGATGTCAATTGCCCAGACTTGATTCTTTCGGTCAATGGTTAAGTTGCGAAGCAAATAAGGGAACACCGGATGGCTCTTGCATCTTCTGGATGTGTGCCTACCCGGCATTACCGCTTGTAAACCCATAACCTTGTAATAGAGGCGTTCGATTCGATTCCTACTCACCTGATAGCCCTTATCACGTCTCAACCATATATGCATCCTCTTTGCGCCTTTAAATGGGTGATGCAGATAGTGCTCATCCATCTCGCGCATGAGTTC
This sequence comes from uncultured Flavobacteriales bacterium, assembly GCA_943788725.1. Classification (GTDB taxonomy): domain Bacteria; phylum Bacteroidota; class Bacteroidia; order Flavobacteriales_G; family Salibacteraceae; genus SHAN690. The sequence goes on from CALSRJ010000003.1 coordinate 14,636, forward strand.
CAGGTTGAGTTTGCTTTCACCTTTGGGCTTGTAATACAACCCTGATCGGTGCACCGAAAGTGCTTTACTTTGCTTCACAACACTGAGTTTTGAATGACCCTTGCGTATCATCTTTCTTCGTTCTGCTAATGGTCTTAGCGCAAGGCTTCTTTTAAAAAATCATTCTCGATTTTAAGCTCACCTATCGTCTTGAGCAAGCGATCCTTCTATTTCTCAGCTTCACTTTTCTTGTCCTTTTTTCAAGACTCAAAAACGTCACTAGCGCTTTCTAAAAAATCCTTCTTCCATGCGCTAATTTGAGTAGGTTGAAGCTCATACTTTTGAGCTAGTTCAGCTAAACTACTTCGCTCTTTGATTGCCTCTAGTACCACTTTGGTCTTGAAGCTCGATGTGAATTTTCTTCGTGTCATATTACAGTAAATTTATTCATTAAACTTACTGTCCGAATTCTTGGGGTATCTACAATCCTACTTTTAATAGGGTAATGCTCGATATAAATTTTTCGCAGCTACCTCGAACTCTGGAGCTTGAAATTTATAATCTACATGGGCAGCTTTTAGAGAGTAGACCAGTCCTTTCGCAAGAACACTTGGCGGTCGATTTGCGTCAATTTTCGCCTGGGGCTTATCTGTTTTTCATCAAGGATGATTTGGGTGGTGTTCATGCGACGAGGGTAATAAAACTTTAAAGATGAATCCGTTCGCGCACAAGGCCGGCTTCATTACCGAATGAATAGCGCATTTTATTGTAAATGATTGCTCTGTTCTGCTCCAAGTTCTCTCATTTTATTAAGTAATAAGAAGATCACTTTTAAGTCGAAAAAGGGGTCTGGGTGCTGGCTAAGAGCCAATTCACCAGAGCCGGAGAATGGAAGTATTATCAGGTCAGCTCGTGCATCTGCTCGTTACTGATGATGTGCACCCCTTTTTCAGGCTGCTTCGCGTAATGAAGCATGCTCATGGCCACTTGAACGTCGTAAATCGCCTTGCTACTCTTAGGGGTTAAGAAGCTAAGTGCACGCATCGCAATTTTACCCACGGTTTCTCCAAAACGAAATTCCTCCCGGTCACCGAGAAGCATGCTCGGACGATAGATATAGATGCTACGGATCTTCGTGAGCTTGTGCAATTCCGACTCCATATTGCCCTTAACGCGACTGTAGAAAACCATTGCTTTAGAATTGGCACCCGCCGCGCTGACCACATGAAATTGGGGTGTCTTAGCGCGCTGGGTAAATACGGCTAACTTGAGCACATAGTCGAAGTCAACAAGCTTGAAGGCTACCTTGCTCCGCGCCTTACGCATGGTCGTTCCTAGGCAGCAGAAGGTAGCATCCACGCTGATCGGAATGTCTCGTTCCGTCAGGTTGTCCCAATCGATGATCTTCTCAGAAAGTTTGGGGTGTTCAACATCGCCTTTTCTTCGAACCAGCGAAGTCACCTTGCCCGTGTCGGGGTCGTTCAATAAAAGATGGCGCAATTGCTTTCCCACCAATCCTGTGGCGCCGGCAATGAGGTAGTGTTTCTTATTTCCAATCACGGGGTAAAGGTAAGTATCAGCCAATAGCTGTCGGCCCTTCGTATAAATGGCCAGTTAATTTAAAACGTGTAGTAGCTCAAATAAAAAAGAAATTTCCTAGCTCCTAGCCCCTAACCTACCCCTGAGGCTCAATCCAATCACCATGCGTATTGATCAAGGCAATCAATTCATCCACGGCCTCTGCCTCAGGTACATTGCGCTTGACCACTTCCTTTTCCTTGTACAGGGTGATTTTTCCGACACCGGTTCCTACATAACCGTAATCTGCATCTGCCATTTCTCCAGGACCGTTGACGATGCATCCCATGATGCCGATTTTCACGCCCTTGAGATGACTGGTGCGAGAGCGGATTTTCGCGGTGGTCTCCTGCAGATCAAACAAAGTTCTTCCGCAAGAAGGACAAGAAATGTATTCGGTTTTTGAGATGCGCGTTCGCGTGGCTTGAAGAATCCCAAAAGACAGGGAATTGATCATTTGCTTGCTGCCAGATTGCACGGCGTCGACCCAAATGCCATCGCCAAGCCCATCGATCAGCAAAGCGCCGAGGTCCGTGCTGGCATAAAGCTGTAGGGTGTTCTCGTCAAGTGAGGTGTAGCTGCGTTGTATGATCACGGGAGTTTGGCATTCCTCTTCGATCAATCGAAAGAATGCTGCACGTTGATCGGCAACGCCGTGGGCATTGTTCGTTGTCAATACCAGTACTGCTGTTGGATCTGCTTTCAACGCAGCCATCAATGGGATGTCTAAACCAGCAAGATCTGTCTTGACAAAATTCAGTGCCTTACTTTTTTCCTCGGCCACGACGTAGCTGATGCTTTCGAAGAGAGGATAGTGGCGTTCATCATTTTTCCAAGCGGATGCATTTTGAATAACGCCCAAGGTGCCAGGAATCTCAAAATTCAATGTTTTGTCACCGATGAAAATATAGTCGCACGCTTGATCGGTCAGGTTCCACTTGTCGAGCGGGACGGAATAGTTGTACCCGACAGCATGCAAGTTCGCAGGCTTGATTTCATCTTGATGCGAGTAGTTGTGAATGATGCGGGGCACTTCGTGATCTCCAATGTTAACCACAGCTGCACTCGCTCGTCGGGTATAGGAAAAAGGGGCTATGGGATAGCTGCTAAGTGCTGGGATCTCTGGATGTCCGGAACGTCCTTCGTATCGGTCGGCCAAGGCCTGGGCTACGGGGATTTCATATTCTGGTTCTTCCGTGAGCGAAACACGGATCGTATCGCCCAGTCCGTCTTCCAGCAAAGTTCCAATGCCTACGGCTGACTTGATGCGACCGTCTTCACCTTCACCGGCTTCTGTGACGCCAAGGTGGAGAGGGTAGTTCATGCCTTCCTTCATCATCCGGTTGACAAGTAAACGATAAGCTTGCACCATGACCTGTGTGTTGCTTGCTTTCATAGAAAGGACAATCTCGTGGAAGTCCATGTCGCGGCAGATGTGCAAGAATTCCATGGCGCTTTCGACCATGCCGAGCGGTGTATCTCCATATCTGCTAAGAATACGATCGCTCAAGGATCCGTGATTGGTTCCGATGCGCATCGCCGTTCCATGCTCCTTGCAAATCTCTACCAGCGGCACAAAGCGCTCACGGATGCGGTCGAGTTCGGCTTGGTAGCTCTCATCGTTGTATTCGATGTGCTCGAATTTTTTCTTATCGGCATAATTGCCCGGATTCACACGCACTTTCTCTACAATTCTAGCTGCAATCTCCGCTGCATTTGGGGTGAAGTGAATGTCCGCCACCAGCGGTGTAGAGTAACCAAGTTTATCCAAAGCCTCCTTGATTGGCTTTAGGTTTTCCGCGTCTTTTTTGCTTGGGGCAGTGATTCGAACCAACTCGCAACCCGCATCGATCATGCGAATGCTCTGGGCTACTGTGCCTTCCGTATTCATCGTGTCGGTGGTGGTCATCGATTGGATGCGAAGTGGATTTTTACCGCCCAGTTTTAGAGCGCCAATGGAGACTTCCCGTGTCTCAAAACGTTGGTATGATGTCAGGCTGATGCAGTATCGTTTGTCAGCTGAAGATGGTGCGTCGTGGTGCATGGCGCAAAAGTATGAGATTGCGATAGTTAGCGTGTGCGGTGCATCGAGTTGTTCAGCATCTTTGAAATGATTTCTTCTGAGAACCAACCAGTAGTCGAGAAGAAACGTTTTAAAGAAAAAATGAACGCCACTATGCGACCGCTCCTTACCTCCATAACCCTTTTACTCGCAATAAGTTTTGCGCAACCCACACTTTCCTTCGGCCAATGTAGCGGAGGATACACCGATAGCATCGATAGCTTGACGATATACATTACCAATCAAGCTACCGGTGCTTATGACGTCATCGAATATGATTTTGGAGACGGGAGTTATGTCACGGGCGTTCCGAATCCGGTTCACACGTACTCCCAAGAAGGGTTTTATGAGGTGTGCCAGATCGTTTATGATACCACCTCCTTTATATGTTTCGATTTTCAATGTGACACTTTCATTTTTGGGAATGCCACGTGCATGGCCAATTTTTGGTGGTTTCCCGATGGATTGGATGTAGAATACTACAACGCCTCTTTGGGCGCATATGATTCCTTGAGCTGGGATTTTGGCGATGGCAGCTATTCAAACGACACTATGCCCATCCATTCATTCAGTAGTCCAGGCACGTACACCACATGCCTTTCTCTTTTTGATTCAGCGGGCTCGATGTGCGATAGCGCTTGCTTTCAGGTGTACGTAGATTCAAGTTCTTGCGAAGCGGACTTTTCTTACTCAGCCAATGGCCTAACGGTCGGCTTTACGAATCAGTCTTCGGGTAACTACAACAGTCAATTCTGGGATTTCGGCGATGGCTTTGGAACGAGCAATCAAGCGAATCCTTCCTATACCTATTTCGTCGCCGGCTCTTATCAGGTGTGTCTAACCATATTTGATACCCTTACCTGGACATGCTATGATGAAGTGTGTATAGACGTAACCGTCACAAGCGGTGGAGGCGGAGGTTGTGAAGCCAGTTATTATTATGAGACCAGTGAGTTGACGATCGAATGCACGAATACCTCCACGGGAAATATCCTCACCAGCATCTGGGATTATGGAGATGGAAGCACGCCAACAGTAGATGAATCCCACACCTTCGATGGTCCGGGAACGTACGACGTGTGCCTCACCGTTGGAAACATCATTCCATTTTGCCTCGATCAATACTGCGAAAGTGTTACGGTATATGATTTCAATTGCGTGCCGAGTTTCAATTTCAGCTTCGATACGAGTACAAATGTGTTTTCATTTCAAAACACGACAACAAGTCCGAATGTGACGAGCATTCTTTGGGAGTTCGGCGATGGCAACACCAGCACATTTGCCAATCCGAGTTATACCTATAATGTTCCAGGTACGTACGAGGTTTGTCTGAATACCTATGACGAGTCGAACTTGTGTGGCATTGCGTGCAAGGAGGTCAATGTGTATCCTTTGGGAGTCCGTGAGGCGGCTGACTTGGATATCAAAATATTCCCGAACCCATCTGATGGAAACTTTTTGTTGGAGCGGGGGAATGCTCTTGGAACAATTCAAATCATTTTGCGAGATCTTCAAGGAAGGGAGTTGTCGCGCCAGCTGAGCAACAAGCGCTTCATAGCGTTGCACTATGATGTCCCTGCGGGTGCATATTTACTTCAACTGACCGATGAGGCGGGAGTGGAGCTGGTGAAAAGAGTGGTTGTTCAATAGGGGCTCAATGCACGGGCACTTTTTCGCCCTTCAAACGTGCTTTTCGTTTGAAATAACCGTTCAGGAAAATCATGCCCATGACGATGACTGCTCCTACATAAAAGAGCGGACTCATGAATTCATCTTCTTTAAAGATCAGCAAGGCGAAAATGATGGCATAGATCGGTTCCATGTTGATCGACATGCTCACCGTGAAAGGACTGAGTTCTTTCATGACCTCGATGCTCACAACAAAGGCTAAGCTCGTGCAGACCAATCCGAGGATGAGCAGCCAGATCCAATCTGTAGGGGTTGGCATTTCAAAGCCTTGAAAGCCGCCTGTGACGAGATAGTAAATCGAAATTCCGAGTACCCCTCCTAACATTTCATAGGCGGTGATGAGGGTCGGGCGATCGTTTTTTACAAAAATCCCATTGACCGTTCCGAAAACAGCAGCCAAGACGGCCGATCCCAACGCCAAGAAGATTCCCCAAGAATAATCGGTCTCTGCTTGAAAGATGATGGCGAGTCCCACAAGCGTTCCGGCGCCTAATAGAATTTCATAAGGAATGATCTTTCGCTTGAAGAAAAAAGGTTCAAGGAAAGCGACAAATAAGGAGGTGGAGGCAAGTGTGGTCAGGGTGATGGAGACATTAGAGACTTTAAGCGCCTCAAAAAACAGGATCCAATGGCCAGCAGTGATAACGCCTGTGATCAGGTACTTTACTTTGTTGAGGTTCCCAGTGTAAAAACTGCGACGGGTGAGTACCATGAAAACGACCAAGCCAAGCAATGCGATGAGCATCCGAAGCCAAACGATGTTGGAGGAGGGAATGGTGATCAGTCGACCAAGAATACCTGTAAATCCCCACAGGAAGATGACGGCGTGGAGCGATACGTAGTACTTGTACTTGCTTAGAAAGTTCATTCTTCCTTCAGGTCGCTAAGGCTCGTGACACCACCTGAAACGATGAACTTCATCACGGCAGACGATTTGGCGTCAATCGGGGTAACGTTGGCGGCAGGGACAACGAAGAGATTTCCGGAGAAGGCATAACTATGCGGTAAGTATACAGCGACTTTGTCCTTTCCAAGACCGAGGTCATTCAAGTCTGTGCTTGTGAGAAAGCCAAGTTTTTGAACTTCTGCGTTTTCGTACATCTTCACCAAGACCGGGTGCTCAAACTTTTTTTGGTTACCCACAAATGCCGTAACGAGGTCTTTGATAGAGGAGTAGATGGTCTTAACCAATGGAGCCCGATCGAGCAGTTTGTCGCCCCACGAAATGAACGGAGTAGCAAGAATAGTGCTTGTGAGTAGTCCAAAAACGGTTACGGTGACGAGCAAAGTAAGGATACCCAGCCCAGGAATTCTGCCGGGTATTTCATAAGGAATGATGCCATCAATGATGAAGAAGATCTGCACCAACACGTAAATGGTGGCGGCCGTAGGGACTAAAAATATGAGGCCGCGAACGAAGTAGTGAACAAGTTGATTAAAGAAGGCTTTCATGCTTCATGAGTTTAGAAGCAAAGTAAGGGGCATTCTTCGGCGAAGTGATGAAGCTCAGGTCATATTTTTCAACGCTTCTTGATCTTTCTTGGGGAGTCCCTCTACGATGAGGTCATAACTGTCGTCGATCAGCTCCCAGATCAGCTCATCGGAAACATCCGACCGAGTGTACACGGAATTCCATTGTTGCTTGTTCATGTGGTATCCGGGTTGAATGCCCTCATACTCTACCCGAAGTTGAGAGGCTCTTTCAGGGTCGCACTTGAGGTTGATGAAGTCGAATGTCTCAATGTCGGTCAGCGCGAACATCTTATTCATGACCTTGAAGACAAGCGTGTCGGGTCCAAAAGGCAAGCCTTCGGTTACTCCGGGCTTGGCCATGCAATAGGATCTGTACGCCTCGATGTTCAAGCCTCTGCGAAGTCTGAATGCAACATGGGGACTACTCTCGAGTGCTTGATTTCACTCAGGATAATGTGCGATTTGATCTGTCCGACTTCGGTTAATTTACTGACTCGCTCAGTGATCAAGCGGTCTAAGGCTCCTATGTCCGTTGTGTAAACCTTGAGCTGATAGTCATAATCGCCTGTCACTTGGTTGCACTCTACCACTTCAGGGATGTGCATAACGGCCTCGATGAAACGATGGATGTTGTTTTCTTGCTGATGGATCAAAGTGACTTGAATAAAGGCCTTGATGGTGATTCCCATCTTGGCAAGGTTCACTTGGGCATGGTAGCCTTCAATGATGCGCTGATTTTCCAATTTGCGCACGCGCTCAAGCGTCGGCGCAGGCGAAAGATTGATCTCTTTACTGAGGTCAATGTTGGAAATACGACCTCTTTCCTGAAGGAGTTTTAGGATTTTTTTGTCGATGTCGTCTAATGGGCGAGGCATGGTATTTTCTTTTGCGGGTTTGTCTTAAGGCGAATAAAATTAAGACATAGAGGTTTAATACCAAACAAAAACTTACGAACACCGAATTTGATTTGTTCTTGAGTAAGGGGTAGTTGAGTGGGGGTTAGTGAAAAGTGAAAAACTAATAGTGAAAAACTAAAAGTGAAAAGTGAAAGAGGGGTAGGACGGCTCCTCTCATGATGTCAGTTCGATTTCTATGACACTAGCAAAGTATTTTTTTCTCTGATTTGGTAGGGTCTATCCTCACGGATTACGGCCATGATTCTGTGTATGATTTTGTTTCTCAACGCGTTAATAACGGCCATTTTATTCTTTCCTTCTTCCACTTTTCTTCGGTAGTATTCTCCCAACTCTCCTTTCATTTGTGTGACTCTGAGTGCAGCAAGGTGAAGGATACGTTTAAGTGTTTTGTCGGCAAAGCTCGATACCCTTGTTCGACCTCGAACGGAAGTACCTGATGTATGCTGGAATGGTGCCACACCGGCAAAACAGGCTAACTTTCTTGGGTCATCAAAGTTTTTGAACTCATTGGTTTTAACCAATAGATACCAACTAAGGATTTTACCTACCCCAGGGATGCTCATTAAGAGTTTGACCTTGTGTTTGAGGTCTTGATCTTCAGCGATAAGATTTTCGATTTGAAGTTCAACCATTTGAAGCCGTTTCCTCAATGCAAGAACTGACTTTTTACTATCTGCTATAATGAAGGATCTTACCCTGCCCTTACTCACCTGACCCATCTCTTCTATGGTTGCTGACTCGGCTTTGATAAGCTTTTGGAGCTTATTTCTTCGAGCAAGTAGAAGAGATAGTTCTTCAATGACTTCGCGTGGCTTTTGATAAAGCGATAGCTCATCAAGGTTCTTTTTCAAAAAGCGAGCAATACGCTGACTATCGACAAGGTCAGATTTACCGCGAACCAGTCCTTGACTTTTACTCAAGTGAAGCGGAGAGAGTAGGTGTAACTTCAATTCACCGCAGCTAAACGCGCGTAATGCAGGCCAACTGTAACGGCCTGTATTCTCAATGCCTAGGTAGATAGAAGCGTCCTTGACCTTAAAGCGACGTTTTACAGCCTTCAAGTAAGAAGAGAGGGCAGCTACAGTGTTTTCTACACACTGGTGCTCAACTTGATCATTCAAAAGGAGCGTAAAATCAATGGTAAGTTTACTTACATCAGCACCAATGAAAATCTTGTCTTCATGCATAATTTTGTGTGTTAAGTTTACGAATGGTTGGAACATCATGCTTACTTCAACTCCTTGATAATAGGGCTCTATCCCTAAATTTCTATTCGAAGACTCATGATGAATGGGAAGAGGTCCAAATCGAACTATAGTTCTGAACTAGAGTGACCCTGGTTCACCTCTTCCTTTTCCAACCGTTTTATTCAAACTAATTTCAGAAAACAAGTCTAAAGGAGTGATCACCCCGAAGGTGTGATTGTATCGAGCACAACTTCAATGAGCTCATGTGCTATTGATCTGATTTTCCAATAAACAAATTCCCAATCCCCAATCCCCAATCAACTAATCACCGCTGCGAAGCAGCCAGTAGCCAGTAGCCAACAGCTAGCCGCCAGAGCCAACTATAAACAATACCGGCCTGCTTGGTGAGGCGTCGTTTTCGATGGGCGCGACTTGTAGATTGAGTAAATAGTTTCCGTCTTTCACATGATCTGGTACATAGATCAATTCGGTAATGGCGGCTTCCATTCTTGGCTTGGCGGGATAATTCCAAAATGCTTTGTGGGCCGCCAACGCGCCTCCATCCTCTTCCCGATCCACCGATGGAAGATCCAACAAGAAGTGTTCAACACCAATCTCTGCTAAATACCCCGCCGCACTTGCTTCGATGTAGGTAGGATTGGTATGGGAGTAATGCAGTGCCAGTTTGTTGTCGCTGTTTGGAAGGGTGCGCAAGATCACCGCTTCCGGCCTTTCATTTCCTATGGCAGAGACCATCTGCCCTTTGCTTACGATCAGGTCATCGCCTCGTTGTTCTGGCGTGATGGTGATCAGCAAGGCCTGGAACATCCAGCGCTGTAGGTATTGATTTACGCTATAGCATTCTGGTGCAATGTGGCCTACACATTCCGTATGCGTTCCGTTGCCGTGCGGGTTTAATTTGACGTTGCGGAAGTTCACCGAGCCGCCTTCTTTTATGGATCCAACCCAGTCTCCTATTCTAACCGGATCGATCTCAATAGGCCCCACGTACCATGCCGAGGTTGCCGCTGGGTCCGTGCGAAACGGAATAGAAATGTCGATGCCTTTGCTCCAGTCCATGCCAACAAGTTTGGCGAAAAGTAAGATTTCTCTGGTGATGTTGAGAATGGGAAATGTGAGGAGAGCGAATCACATGACCTATTGTTCAATCATCAATTCTCTGATAACAGCATCCGCCAGCAGCCACTTAGAGGGCTCAATCGAGAGTCTGCCTCGCTGATGTTGGAGTGCATCACCGAGCGGTCCTTGCAAAGAATCCGCCGATTGGAGAATGGCCTTGCCATGCGCGTCGGGTAGAAGACTTAAGTCAACTCCATCCGAACGCCGCAGGCCTGTCATGAGGAGTTCATTGCTGCGATCTCGGTCAGTGAGCACTTCTTCTTCCCAATAGCCTTCACCCTTTTCGAGCGCTCGAATGTATGCTGGATTATTGGAGACATTCCATCTCCTTTTATTCACTCCGTCAAAGGAATGGGCAGCGGGGCCTATTCCTAAATAAGCCTTACCCGACCAATAATTGCTGTTGTGAAGGGCGTGTTTTCCGCTCTTTCCAAAGTTGGATATTTCATAGTGCTCCCATCCACCGTCTTCTAGTTTTCCATGTAAGAAGAGGTATTCTCGTTCGATCGTATCATCTTCCTTCTCTGTGATTTTTCCCTTGGTCACCAAATGGTGCAATGCGGTTCGCTCTTCAACGGTTAAGCAATACGCGCTGATGTGATCGGGATTGAGCAGAATCGCCTTTTGAACGTTGCTCTGCCATTGCTCCATGGTCTGGCCTGGAATGCCGTAGATGAGGTCGATGGTCAAACTTTTGAATCCTGCTTCCCTTGCTGCGCGTATACACTCTTCAGCTTCAGCAGCATTGTGCGCGCGGTTCATCATTTGCAGATCACGCGCTAAGAAGCTTTGAATCCCAATGCTCAAGCGATCGATTCCCAGCGAACGCCAATGCTTAAGGTTTGCTTCGGTATGATCGTCCGGATTTGATTCTAGCGTGACTTCTTTGACTTGGGCAAGGTCAAAGGTTGCGTGCAGTTTTTCAAAAATGCTCGCGAGTTCTTCTTGGCTTAAGATCGATGGAGACCCTCCTCCAAAATACACGGATTCTACGGGTCCGCTGAGTTCTTCACTCCGTTGTTCAATTTCCTGAAGCAACGACCGAACGAGCTTACTGCGCAATGCTTGATTCGTAGAAAAATGAAAGTCGCAATAAGTGCACGCTTGCTTGCAAAAAGGAATATGGACGTAGATGCTGGACATCAATCCACCGTTGTCTTCAATTCGGATTGCAAAGCTTGATGAAGCATGCGGTTTTCAGTCACTGCAACACTGAGTCGAAGTGTGTTGAGCGTCTGCATCACGCTGGCAAATGATGCGTGATAGAAATGCATGACTTCCCACGAGTACACCATTCCATTCGAGGTTTGATCCTGAAAGCTGTACAAGGAATCAATCATGCTTTGCGTTTCTAGATTTTCTGTCAGGCCTTTCATGGCGGCAGCATACTCGGTTAGTTTTATGCGCAGTGAGAAGGCCGAATATTCGTCCTGGGTTGGACTGGCAGGGTCGTATCCAATAAGGATCTTGGTTGGGATATCGTAGTTGTCCTTCGCCCAAACGTCGTTCGCTGAAGCATAGGATTCTATACTGGGCGATTGTCCGAGGCAGCCAGTGATGATCAAGTTCTGAAGACGTTGAATGTAGTCTACCATTGCTGCAGAGTGCCGGGAGATCTCTGACCATTCCTTTGTCAATGAGTCGTTGGCATTAAATTGTGCGCGGAGCGCTTCATTGGATAGCATCATGGCTTCTTCACTCTGCTGAATCATCGCATCATTGTGTTCTATGGCCACGAGAAAGTCTCGACTCCAATTCAGTGCCCAGCCGAAAAATACTAGGGTCATAGCGAACATGAATCCGAGCATGCTCCAGCTTTGCTTGTACTCCTTCGCCTCCATCGCCCGTACAATCATGACGCCAATGGCGAATGCGAGCAACGTGTTTCCAACCACCATCATCATTCCGCCGCCTGGCCAATGTTGGATCTTGAAGAGCATTCCCAATAAGACAAAGACCCCCGTGACTCCAAGCACGATTCCTTCGATCATACCCAGTGTGGATGTGCGCTTGGTGATGCGATGAACGATGAACATCGGCATGAAAGCCATGACCAGAAGACTCACAGATAAGACAATGAGCAATCCGCCGCCCGGCCAATACTGAATTTTGAAGAGGCTCCCTATCAAAAGAGGAATCAAGCCTATGTACCCAATGATCCTTGTGGCTTTGTCCATGAAGTTTACTTTTTTAGGTTTAGCACGAAGATGCCCGAAATTTAGAAACAATCTATGTGGCATTTTGGGCCTGCTGAATACATTTGCAACTCTCGAATGAAAGCGCGTTCCGCCTCCATAGCCATAAGCCTTAAGTCAAAAATCACTGACTATGCTCAACTCACTAAGATGAGATTGGCATCGCTGGTGGTGTTTAGTGCTCTTACAGGCTATTTTTTCGCCGTCAGCTTTTCGGATGCGGTTTGGTTGGATATCCTGTTCCTTGTGGTCGGTGGCTTCATGGTGACAGGTTCTTCGAATGCGTTCAACCAAATCATTGAGCGAGATTTCGACAAATTGATGAAACGCACCGCAGAACGTCCTATTCCTGACGGACGCATGGAATCGGCGGAGGCATTCATGCTGGCTGGTATCCTTGGGATTACTGGCGTGGTGATTCTCTGGTTTGGACTTAACCCGCTTTCTGGATTGCTCGGCACGCTCGCGCTCATTCTTTATGTTGCGGTGTACACTCCACTCAAGCGGAAAGGACCTATTGCTGTTTTTGTAGGTGCTTTTCCTGGAGCTATTCCACCGATGCTAGGGTATGTGGCAGCCACCAATGACTTTGGTTTGATTCCGGGAGTGTTGTTTGCCACCCAGTTCATTTGGCAGTTTCCTCATTTCTGGGCGATTGCTTGGAAGGCAGATGATGACTACACGAAGGCGGGTTTCCGATTGATGCCGTCTGCATCTGGAAAAAGCACGACCTCTGCCTTTTACATTCTGATCTACACCATCTTCCTGATACCAATCAGTCTTTTCCCGATCATTTTTACCACGGGCTCTGCATTGGTGATGACGCTAGTGGCACTGGCAGGACTGGGGTTCACGTGGTATGCCATCCGGCTGTTTAACACTAAGTCGGATTCGGCCGCGCTTAAACTCATGTTTGCATCCTTTGTTTACTTACCAATTGTACAGTTGTTATACTTGATTTAAACGAAGATGGAAACATACATGACACCAGAAGAAGCAAGAGCCGTTAAGGCGAAAACAGCAAAACCAATGCTGTGGGTAGGGATCGTAGGAATCGTAATGCTCTTTGCGGGAATGACCAGCGCGTACATCGTGCGACAGGCGGAGGGAAATTGGCTTTATTTTGACTTACCAGACACTTTTTACAGCAGCACGGCTGTAATCATCGCCAGCAGCTTGACGATGGCGGCCGCTCAATTTGCGATCAAGAGAAATCAATTGAATCTATCCACGATCATGTTGTTGACCACCCTTGTGTTGGGTTTGGTCTTTGCTTGGCTCCAGTTTAAAGCATGGGGTGAATTGGTAGATGCTGGTGTCTATTTCGCGGGAAGAGAAAGCAACGCGTCAGGTTCTTTTCTGTACGCACTTTCTGGCCTTCACTTGGCGCACTTAGCGGGCGGATTGATCGCTTTGGTCTTCACTTCTGTGAAGTCAATTTTGAAAAAATATTCAGCAGATGATCACACAGGCATCGGGGTAGCTGGTACGTACTGGCATTTTCTTGATATCCTTTGGATTTACTTACTGCTATTTTTAGTCTTTATTCGTTAACATTGCATCCGAAATCCTACTAACATTTTTTAAACCCAATCATGGCAGGAGAAGCAACACAAGCTTTTGACAAGGCGGAACTCTGGGGAGGAGGTCGCTCCCCATTCAGCGTGAGTTATGGTAAAATGATGATGTGGTTCTTCCTCATCTCAGATGCGCTCACATTCGGAGGATTCCTCTCCGCATTGGCATTTCAGCGTCACCACTTAGCTGATGCGTGGCCCATTACGGAAGAAATTTTCTTCCACTTTCCCTTAACGCATGCTCACTTGCCGCTGCTTTACGTGGCCTTGATGACGTTTATTCTCATCATCAGTTCTGTGACCATGGTGCTGGCTGTGGAAGCCGGGCATCGCATGGATAAGCGCGGTGTCGTGAAGTGGCTGGCATTTACCGTTGTAGGTGGAGCCATTTTCTTAGGCTCTCAAGCTTGGGAGTGGTATACCTTCATTTCTGGTCCTGATGGATTATGGTCGACCGCTGCAGATAATGCATCGCTGACTTCGAACCCTTATGGCCCTCAACTCTATGCAGATTTCTTCTTCTTCATCACTGGATTCCACGGTTCACACGTACTTTCTGGAGTGATCTTAAACTTGATTGTTTTGATCCGTGCGATTCAAGGATGGTATGACAAGCGTGGGCACTACGAAATGGTCGAGAAGGTTGGCCTTTACTGGCACTTCGTTGACCTCGTTTGGGTCTTCGTATTCACCTTCTTTTACTTGATCTAATCTTTATCAACCTATTCACGACATGGAAAGAGACGACATCATAGAATACTCACTTCACGCTCATCATAGCGAGGAAGAGGGCAAGAAGATCAGAAAGAACATCATGATGGTGACACTGATCCTCAGTGTGATCACGACGGTTGAAGTACTGGTTGGTGTGTATTGGAAAGATTGGTTCAGCAGCAGTGCCACGGCATGGGAAATCATTAAGTATTCCTATATCATCCTTACCTTGATTAAGGCAGGTTACATCGTGATGATTTTTATGCACTTGGGAGATGAGCGCAAGTCTTTGCGCAACGTGATCCTCATACCTTACGCCATTTTCATTCTCTACTTACTTTTCATCCTCTTGACAGAGTCTAACTTCATTTACACAGTGAAGCATCTCCTAGGATGGGTGTAATTTTAAGCACAACTCAACAAATCAGGCCTTTGAGTGTTATTCAAGGGCCTTTTTGATGACCGATTATGCGCAAGGGATTCTTTCTTCTTCTTATACTGCTATTCCCCTCGATCATCTATTTGCTGTTCTCGTTGGGGAAGCATAACGTGGAGAAAATTCGATCTTTCGGGACCTATAGCATAAATGTGGAGGGAGATACCGTTTACGCCCCGGTTCCGGACATGATCTTTATGGACCACAATGGAGCCGTAGTGCATTTCGATGACTTACGCGGGAAGCCTGTAGTGCTTGATCTTTTCAATTTTCCTTGCGATGACCCTTGCCGGAAAAAAGGTGTGACGCTCGTCAATTACCTGAACGAATTGCCAGAGCGAGAGAAATGGGTGGTGTTAAGCCTCTCCATGGAGCCAGGGGTTGACGCAGCTGAATTGCTTGCGATGGAGCAAGCTCATCTTCCAGAGATGACCAATTGGTATTTCGCGGCAGCCGAAGATGGAGAGGAGCTGGCGCAGTTCTTAGACTATGTCTATGTGCAGACGGGAAAGGTGAGGTCTTTAGAAGAATTGCCCGGAAAGGACTTCGCTTTGATTGACCAGCAAGGGGTGATCCGTGCTTATTTCGATTCTAGGATCTACAAGGAGAACCGTAAACTGGAAGACGCCGTCAAATTGCTTTTACAAGAACCATTTCTGACATGGAAGGAACAGGAAAAAAAATAGTGAGTTCGAATCGCTTCATTTACAGTATAGCAGCTGCGCTGGCGGGGGCGGTCGGATTGATTTACGTAACGCCAAAATTTGTGGTAGAACAAGGAGCGCTTGATTTTCTACCTACCCTCAATGCTTCAATAAACGCTGCAGTAAGCCTTCTGCTGATTCTTGGAGTATTCTTCATCAAACAAGGAAACCGCAGGGCGCATCAATTCGCGATGACCTCCGCTATTGTGCTAAGTGCCTTGTTCTTAATAAGCTATGTGCTGTATCACACCACCCACGAGAGTACCTCATATGGGGGTGAAGGTTTGATTCGGTACGTGTACTTCTTCATTTTGTTGACGCACATTGTCTTGGCCATCGTCATCGTTCCTCTGGTGTTGATTTCCTTTAGCCGCGCCTTGTCTGAACGGTTCGATCAGCACAAAAAGATCGCTCGAATCACCTTTCCACTTTGGTTGTACGTTTCAATTACAGGAGTTGTGGTCTACTTGATGATCTCTCCTTTTTATTGAACTAGATGCATATTACCTTTGTTTTTACTTGGTTATGAAGCAACTCTTGATTTTTGCGTTTTTAATGCTCGTATTGGTATTCGCAGCGGATGCACAGTGCAGCATGTGCAGTGCAGTTGTGGAGTCTAGTCAAAAGACCGGTAGCGAATTTGCAGAAGGTCTAAACGGAGGGATACTCTACTTGATGGGCATTCCCTATGCCTTGTTGGTCTTTATGGGTATACTTCTTTTTAGAAAACTCAACCGAGACAATACCGAAAGCGAAGCTTGAACGGTCGCATTGAAACGTTTATCACCGTTTAGTACCGCTCATCTCATTTCGATCGTTCGACTTTTATCCCTGCATACATTTGTACCATGAGGAATTTCCTTTTAGCGGTAGCCGTCCTGAGCATTTCGTGTAGCTTACCAGCGCAGCAGACGTTCACACTTCAGCAATGCGTTGAACAAGCCTGGGCGAATAATTTACAGATAAAGCAAAACGAGCTTTCCATTGAGGCCAATGAATCTCAGCTGCAAAGCTCTAAAGCAAATGTGTTTCCGAATGTGAATGGTTTCGCATCGCACAATTATAACTGGGGTCAGCGTATTGACCCCTTTACCAACCTGTTTGCTACAACACGCGTTCAGAGTAATTCTTTTGGCCTCTCTTCCAACGTAACCTTGTTCAATGGGCTGCAGAATTATCAAAACATCAAGTCACAAGAAGCGGGATTGGAATCGGTTAAGTACGATCTCGAGACCCAGAAAAACAACATTGCCTTGAGCGTTTCTGCTGCCTTTCTGCAGGTGCTCTTGGTGGAAGAATTGATCATTTCAGCAGAAGAACAAGTGACCATTTCTAAGAATCAATTGGATCGGGTCAAAAAGCTGGTGGAAGCGGGAGCATCCAACATTGGAGTGCAGTACGAGTTGGAGGCGCAATTGAGCAGAGATAGGTCAACACTGACGCAGCGGCAGAACGACTATCAATTAACACAGCTTCAATTGAAGCAGTTTATGATGATGCCGGCTGATGAGGCGCTTTCGTTGGTGAAGCCGGATATTGAAGCAGATAGTACGATCCGGCTTGAGAAGGCTGCAACCGTTTACAGTTATGCAGAAGGAGCAATGCCTGAGATCAAGAGCGCAGAGTTTTCACTGTTGAGTTGGGAGAAGCAATTGCAAGCCACGAAAAGTGGGTACTATCCATCTTTGACATTAAGTGGGTCGATAGGCTCGGGATATTCAGGTTTAAGGACGACGGTTGAGAGTGTGACCCAAACCGGCACTCAGGAAATAGGTTATACTGCAAGTGGTGAAAGCGTGCTCACTTCTACCTTTGACGCGAACCTCGTAAAAGTTCCTTTTGGTACGCAGCTCAATGACAACTTCAATCAGTTTGTGGGCTTGAGTCTGAGCGTCCCGATCTTCAATCGCTATTCAGTGAAGAATCAAGTAAAGCAAGCAGAGGTAAATCGAACGATTGCTGAGCTCCAACTCGAACAAGAAAAGCAAGGCCTGCGCCAGCGGATTGAATCAGCTAGAACGGATGCAGTTGCCGCCCGTGAGCTTTACAAAGCGAACCGTGAGGCGTTGAAATCTGCCCAGAAGGCATTCGAATTTGCCGAGAAGCGCTTCGAGGCGGGTGCGAGCAATGTGCTTGAGTTCAACAATTCGAAAAACAATCTTCGGCAGGCTGAAGCGGAAGCCTCTCGTACCATGTACGATTATGTATTCAAGACGAAGGTCCTGGATTTCTACATGGGCAAGCCGCTTGGATTTGAAGGTTGATCCTTCGTTCCCTCTTCATTTTTTCGGTACTTCGCGTCACGCATGGCGTTGATCCTTAACATTGAATCATCTACTACTGTTTGCTCGGTTTCTCTGGGGCAAGATGGGGTGGTTTTGTTTTCTCGCGAGGTAGATGAGGGGTATTCTCATGCAGAGAACCTCGCAGTTTTCGTGGATGAAGTACTCAAAGCAAAGGGGATTACTACTAGGGAGCTCGACGCCGTATCGGTGAGTCGCGGCCCTGGTAGCTACACGGGCTTGCGCATTGGCGTTAGCCTGGCGAAAGGGCTGTGTTACGGCGGTGAAGTGCCACTTTTATCCATTGATACACTCCAGTTGATGTGTTTGCATCCCTTGGTTCAAAAGCAGTTTGCAGAGGGTGAGGCAGTATTGTGTCCTATGTTGGATGCGCGAAGAATGGAGGTCTACGCGGCGATATACGATTCTACCTTGCATATTCAGCGTGAAGTGGCTCCTGTGATTTTAGAGGAAGATTCTTTTCAGGAAGAACTGAAAAACGGTAAGGTTATTTTTTTTGGCAACGGTAGCGATAAATTCAGGGAGTTGGTCAATCATCCCAATGCCAACTTCGTGGCGGAGGTAAGACCGTCTGCCTTGCTCATGGCTTCCTTGTCTGAAGAAGCATACCAGCAATCTGCTTTCGAAGACGTGGCCTATTTCGAACCCTTCTACTTGAAGGCGTTCCAAGGAACCACTCCCAAGAAGCGATTTTAGCGGAAGGTATACCTGAATTCCCAGATTTCGAGATCCTGTGTCTCCGGGTCGATGATGATCCATCCCTTTGGTAACCCGTCGTTGTAGTATACTACGCTCCACTTTCTACAGGCTCCATCTTCACACCATTCTCCTTCGTCCTGCAAGGGTCGATCTGTGGAATAGGTCAGGGTGAACTCTGAACCTTGCTCGAGATTTCGGTGGGTGTATTCTGAAACCATTCGCTGACGGTAATGCCATTCTTCAGTGTATTGAACCCTCGCCCCCAGCCAAGACTCTCTTCCCTCAATGCCCTGAGGGCCGAAGGTTGTGATGATGCGTTGGTAAGGTTTAGCGTTGATTCCACCGCGCATTTCAATTCGGATCTCATCTCCGTTGATGAGTTTTCGCAGGGTGCTGACCTGTTCCTGGGCGATCTCCTGCCAGTCCATCGCCCCTCGTTTTACTTTGATGGTCTCGATGATGGTTGAATCGTTGATGTGGTCGTAACTGATTCTTCTTCGGTAGTTGCCAACGCGTTCTGCCTTGGCTTGCAAGGCGCCGTTCATTCGAATCCAAGTGGTGCTCACGGTATCTGTGCTGCCATAGGGTCCAGGATTTACCTTTTGGAGGGATGTGAGCTCTCCTTCTGGATCAAAATGGTAAATGACCCTTCGTCCGTCGTCGTAAATAGTCCTCGAGGAAGGTTTGCGCATCAAACGGATCGTTGCAGTCTCTATCCGCTTCGTTCTGACTATCTCTTCTGAAAAGGTGGGATAACGCGCTTCAATCAGGCGTCCAGGAATGATGGCCTGTGCAGTACATAGTGAGCTAAAGCTTGTCAGCGCCACCGCGATCATCCATCTGTTCAAGTGCTTCCGATAGGGACTCAACGGGGAGTTGGCACGCGCCTTTGAGGCATACGTAGATGAGGGTCTTTCCTTCCACTTTTCGCTGTTCGAGTATGGGTATTGCTCCTTCATCCTTGCCACCGCAAAGCACGGCACCAGGTAAGTAGTGTTTGGTCAATGCCTTGCTTTTTTCTTCACAATCCTTACCAACAATTGCCACCTCATAGAAAGGGCTTGATTGCATGAGGCGTAACTGCATCCATTGACTGTGTCCGCTGGGATGTCGGCTGAAGTTGGGCTCTACATTGGCCAACATTTGTTCTGAAATGGTAGCCCATTCAGAATGGGAATAGAGCAGTCCGAGCTTGAAGAGACAAGTTGCCATGACGGCGTTGGAAGCTGGAATTACGTTGTCGTGGATTTCAGCTTTCTTCGCAACGAGGGCGGGATCATCAGAAGACTTAAAGTAAAAGAACCCAGCGTCGTTTTGCTCAAAATGATCGACCACAAAGGTGGTGATGCGATGGGCTTCCGAAAGGTATTTTTGATCCATGGTGATTTCATGGAATTTGATCAAGGCCTCACATAAAAAGGCGTAGTCTTCGAGGTAGCCATTGATGGTTGATCGTCCATTCTTGTACGAGTGCCATAGGCCCCCATCTTCTTTCACTTGGTGCTTCAATAAGAATACGATATTTTCTTGTGCGAGCTGTAGAAATGGAGTCTCACCGGTGGCTGCAAAAGCATCCAACAATCCAGTAGTGGTCATCGCATTCCAACTGGTAAGCGATTTGTCATCCAGTCCGGGGCGGATGCGCTGTTCGCGCACTGAGAGTGCCGTGCTTTTGAAAGCGGAGATACGCTTGCGCATTGCTTCTACCTCTAGTCCTTCCTGCTCGGCGATGGCTTCATCACTCCCTTGGCGCATGAGGATGTATTGACCGTGTTCCCACCATCCGCGTTTATCGATATGGTAGTACGCTTGAATGAGGGGAAAGTCTGTGCCCGACAAGGCCTTGATCTCCTCCTCACTCCACACGTAGAATTTTCCTTCTTCCCCTTCGCTATCTGCGTCTAAGGCGGAATAAAAAGCTCCGGTAGCATCCAACATTTCTCGCTCTAAAAAGCCCACAGTTTCAATAAGTACATCTCTGTAGAGTGGATTTCCACTGGTTTTGTAGGCGGCGGCGTATATAGAAAGCAATTGGCCATTGTCGTACAGCATTTTTTCAAAATGAGGCACCTTCCATATTTCATCCGTCGAGTACCGTGCAAACCCTCCACCCACTTGATCGTAGATTCCGCCGTGGGCCATTTTAGTGAGAGAGGTGTGTACAAATGCTAAGGCTTCCGGGTCATTGTTCTCCATTGCGAAGTGATGTAAGAAGAGCAAGTTATTCGGCATGGGGAATTTTGGAGCGCCTTGTCGTCCCCCTTCTTTGAGGTCGAACTGCTTTTGCCAGCGGCCCACAGCTGCGTTGACCGTATCGTTCTTGAACTTGTCTGGGATGGCTTGCACTGGCATTTCATCCATCATGTGGATTCCCTCTGTCAGTTTGTCGGCGTATTCCACCACTTTATCTCGGTCTTCCTTGTAGATGCTTTGTACTTGCTGCAGAAGTTTGAGCCATTGATCTTTTGGGAAGTAGGTTCCTCCATGGAAGGGTCGGCCGTCGGGCAAGGCGAAACAGTTCAAGGGCCAGCCGCCGCGGCCGGTCATTAGCTGAACCGCATCCATGTATACTTGATCGATGTCGGGACGTTCTTCGCGGTCTACTTTGATGCAGACAAAATGCTCATCCATAAATTGTGCAACCCCCGTGTCTTCGAAACTCTCATGTTCCATCACGTGGCACCAATGGCAAGCGCTGTAGCCAATACTGATCAAAAGGGGTTTGTCTTCTGCTTTTGCTTTAGCCAAGGCCTCTTCTCCCCATGGCATCCAATCTACAGGGTTGTGTGCATGTTGAAGCAGGTAGGGACTCGTCTCGTGGATCAGTGCGTTGGTATATGCTTCGGGCATTGCAGTTGTGTGTCGATGGGTGCAGGTAGTGCAGGTAAGAGCAAAGGTGACAAGAAGGAAGGTCATCCGCAATAATGGACGCTTGTATGCAGCGATTAGGATCATGAGCGAATGATAAAAGGGGCGAGCGGCAGGGACATCCTCACGAAAGTGCTTGTTTTAATAGAGATTTTCGAATTGGATATGGAATGACGCACTTTCTTTCAGTGAAAGGAAAAGACCCTTTAGGTGCTTCCAAAGGAGGGGCGATTGCTCTAGGTAGCTATTTCCCTTCGGTGACTTGCTCCGCAACCTTGATACAATAATCAATGTAGTTCAAGACTTCTTCCCGGCCTGACTTTGAACTAGCCGAGGTGTAGAAGAAGGGAGGGAGGGTTTCCCAATCTTCGAGCATGCGTTTGTGGTAAACGTCTTTGTTCTTTTTGAGCTCTGAACTTGAAAGCTTGTCGAGCTTGGTCATAATGATCGAAAACGGAATGCCGTTCTGCCCTAACCAATTCATGAATTCTAGGTCTGAAGGTTGAGGGGCGTGCCTCGAATCTATCAAGACAAAGGCATTGATCATGTTTTCTCGTTTCTCGAAATAGTTGTAGATCATCTTCATGAACGTCTTCCGATCTGTCTTGGATACCTTAGCGTAGCCGTATCCCGGCAGGTCTACCAAGTACCAAGCCTTATTGATCAAAAAGTGGTTGATCAGTCTGGTTTTTCCCGGGGATCCTGAAGTTTTGGCTAAGTCTTTTCGGTCGAGAAGCATATTGATCAAGCTGGACTTCCCGACGTTGGACCTTCCGATGAATGCGAATTCAGGGAGTGTAGTCTCCGGGCATTCAGAAGGTTTGGAGGAGCTTTTTTCGAAAGCCGACAGTTTGATCACCATCAGGCGGCGACTTCAAACCTTTCTTCCAGCCACTTAGAGAGCTGAGTGTTGAACTCAAAGGGTTGCTCCATCATTGGCGCGTGGCCGCACTGATCTACCCAATAGAGATCTGCATCAGGAAGCAGTTCGGCAAACTCCTCGGCTACATCCGGAGGGGTGATCGTATCATTCTTTCCCCAAATGAGACACACGGGTACATCCATCTTTGGGAGTTCGCTCGCCATATTGTGTCGGATGGCTGACTTTGCCAAGGAGATGATGCGAACCGTCTTGCCCTTGTCATTTACGATGTCGAAACATTCATCTACGAGGACCTTGGTGGCGTGCTTTGGGTCGTAAAAAGTGACGGCTACTTTTTCCTTCACGTAGTCGTAGTTGCCGCGTTTAGGGAAAGAGCCGCCAAGTGTGTTTTCGTAGAGCCCGCTGCTTCCCGTAAGGATTAGGCTTTTTACTCGATCTAAGTGCTTCGAAGCATAGACCAGCGCAACATGCCCACCAAGGGAATTCCCTAGCAGGTGTGCTTTCTCAATCTTCTTGAAATCCATGAAGTCCGCAAGGAACCGCGCCAAATTCTTGACGTTGGTGTCGATGATCGGCATCGTGTACAGGGGCATCATGGGAATGATGACCTTAAAGTTCTTTGTGAAATGTTCGAATACGCCTTTGAAGTTGCTTAGTGCGCCGAATAGTCCGTGCAGGACAACGATCGGCTCGCCTTCGCCTTCTTCGATATAGCTGAATCCTCCTTCTTCAATGATGCTCACATCCATGATGGTCACTGGCTTTTGCAGGTAGCCAAAAATAAAGAATTTGACCAATGAGCCTCCAATTGGTTTTCAGCATGTGAACAGACAGGTGTTAACAGCGCTCTTTGTTGATCAAAATCCAATACCGGCTTTGTTCCACTTCTTCCCACTGCTTTAAAGCCTTATAAAACTTAATAGTTTAGACTAAGGAAGTTAATTTATCGTTTGATTTATTAACAATATGGTAATTGGTGGTAAAATGTGGTAGAATTGACTTACTTTTACCCCTCAATTAGCGCAACTCTTTCATGACTAGCTTATTAGGAGAATACGAATGCAAGCTTGACAGCAAGTCAAGGTTCCTTTTGCCGGCAGGTCTGCGTAAGCAGATCGACCCCGCAGCGAAGGAGCAATTCGTCATGAATAGAGGCTTTGAAGGGTGTTTGGTCCTTTATCCGGTCAATGAGTGGGAGAAAATCAGCAAGACCCTGCGTGGACTTAACCTCTTTGTGGCCAAGAACCGAACATTTTACCGTCAATTCCACAACGGGGCGACGACGGTTGGCTTGGATAATAATGGAAGGGTCCTCGTGCCTAAGACGCTGATGAAGTTCGCGCACATCGATAAAGAAGCAGTGCTGTTTGCCTACGCAGACCGGATTGAATTGTGGGCAAAGGAGAAGTACGATGCAATCATGGAGCAAGATTCTGAAGCATTTGCCATACTGGCTGAAGAAGTCATGGGGAGCTTAGATGATGGTCCTGATTTGGAATGATATGACGTATCACACGACAGTTCTTTTACATGAGGGCGTAAACGCGTTGAAGGTGGATCCTGCTGGGGTGTATGTAGATGTAACCCTAGGTGCTGGAGGGCATAGTCGTGAGATTTTGAAGCAACTCGGGACAGGCGGAAGGCTCTTTGGTTTTGATCAGGATGCTGACGCAGTTCGGAATCAACCTGAGGATGACCGCTTTGAATTGTGCTTTGGCAATTTCAGGTTCACCAAGCAATTCCTCTTAGCAAAGGGAGTGGAGAAGGTGGATGGAATCATTGCAGATCTCGGAGTATCTGGATTCCAGTTCGACGAAGCGACGAGGGGCTTCTCCTTTCGGTTTGATGCGAAATTGGATATGCGCATGAATGCTTCCCAAGAGAAGGATGCGATTCAGGTCGTGAACGATTATGAAGAGGGTGATTTGATCAGGATCTTCAAAAGGTATGGCGAGTCAGGATTTGCCAAGCCTATCGCAAGGAGAATCGCGAGACAGCGATTGGAAAAAAGGATTGAAACGACAAAGGACCTGGTGAAGTTGGTGGAGGCGGTGGTTCCAGAACGAAAAGTGAAGGGAGAGCTTCCGAAGATTTTTCAGGCGATCCGAATAGAGGTGAATGATGAGTTGGAGGTGTTGCAGGCATTTCTGTTGCAAGTTCCAGATCTGTTGAAGTCGAAAGGGCGATTGGTGGTGTTGAGCTACCACTCTTTAGAAGATCGGTTGGTAAAGCATTTTCTCCGTTCAGGAAATTTTGATGATGTGCAAGAGAAAGACATCTACGGAAATGTGCTCCGCCCCATGGACCAAGAAGGAAAAGTGATTGCGCCCTCCGAAACGGAGATTGAAGAAAACCCAAGAGCGCGTAGCGCCAAAATGAGAATAGGAGTAAAAAGATAAATGGAAGACAAGGCGGCAAATAAGGAAACGAAGCGCAACCCAGTTGCAATGCTTCTGTCCGGCCGCTTGCTCACGCAAGACGCGGTGGTGAAACACCTTCCCTATCTCCTCTTCATGGCCTTCATAGGATTGATCTACATCGCCAATGGTTACTTGGCCGAAGCTTCTGTTCGCAAGATCAACACCACCCAACAAGAGATCAAAGAGTTGCGCTCTGAGCAAATCAGCATCAAGAGTGAACTCAATAATACCATCATTGAGTCTGAGCTGAACAAGATCATTCAAGAGCGACAGCTCGGATTGACCGAATCGTTCGATCCACCCAAGAAAATCGTGCTCGAGTCATCTGAATTTGAAGAAATCAACTGATGGCGAATCCAGTTAATAAAGAGATGTTGACGAGATCCTATGTGGTCTACATGGCTATCGCTCTTTTGGGTTGTGCCATTCTTGGAAAGGCCATCTACATTCAGGTGGTGGAAGGAGCTTATTGGAGAGAGAAGGCAGAGAATCTTACTACGGTTTACCGAGACATTGAGGCGGTACGCGGAAACATCTACTCCGATGACGGAAGTATGTTGGCTACCTCCATTCCAATCTACGAAGTACGCATGGATCTGAATGCCGACGGGCTGACCGATGAGGTCTTCAATGCTGAAGTTGATTCGCTCTCAATAGATCTTGCCGGTCTTTTTAAGAATCAATCTCCGCTAGAATGGAAGCGTCAATTGGTGTCTGCCCGGCAGAAGGGAGAGCGCTACCATTTGATCAAGCGCAACGTGAAGTTTCATCAGATGAAGGCCTTGCGCGACTTCCCCATTTTCGAACGCGGACGGTACAAGGGTGGGTTAATTGTGCTCCAGCAGAACAAACGCGAGCGCCCCTTTCGTATGCTGGCCGCTCGGACCATTGGTTACGATCGAGAAGGGATAGCCCCCGTGGGGTTAGAAGGTGCCTACCGAGCTGAACTCGGTGGAGTGAGTGGGAAGCGACTCATGCAAAAGATTTCTGGGGGTTTGTGGATGCCCATCAATGACGAGAACGAAGTAGAGCCGCAGGACGGCTATGACGTACATACGACCATCAATCTGAACATTCAAGACGTCGCCGAAAATGCCCTGCTGGATCAGCTCAAACGCCATGACGCAGATCACGGATGTGTCATTCTCATGGAGGTCGAAACGGGCGAAATCAAAGCCATCGCTAACCTGAGCAAGGATGACGATGGTGACTATTACGAATACTACAACTACGCAATCGGCGAAAGCGCGGAGCCTGGCTCCACGTTCAAACTGCCATCCCTTATCGTGGCATTGGAAGACGGGTACATCGATCTAAACGATAGTGTGGATGCCGGTAATGGCGAAGCGGAATTCTTTGGCGAAAGAATGCGGGATTCCAAAGAAGGGGGTTACGGTAAGATCTCTGTAGAAGATGTGTTTGCCCTTTCCTCAAACATTGGGGTGATGCGCTTGATAGAGAAGTACTACGCGAACGAGCCCGCTAAGTTCATCAAAGGTCTGCGAAAGCTAGGCTTGGGCGATATGGTTGGCTTGGAGATCGCAGGAGAAGGAGCGCCGTTGATCAAGGATCCATCCGACAAGTCTTGGTCGCTCATCTCTTACCTGTGGACAAGCATCGGATACGAGGTAAAAATGACCCCGATGCAAATCCTGACGTTTTATAACGCCATTGCAAATGACGGCACGATGGTAAAGCCAAAGTTCGTACGAAAGATCACCGACAAGAGTTCCACCATCAAGGAGTTTGACTCAGCGGTCATCGAAGAGAAGGTTTGCTCGGCAAAGACCGTGAAAGCAGCGCGTCAGTTGTTGGAAGCGGTGGTTGATCACGGAACGGCTAAGAACCTAAAGAATAAAAACTATTCCATCGCCGGAAAGACTGGAACCGCTCGGGTTGCTCAATCCAGTGATGGCTATTCAGGGTACGGAACAACGATCACGTATCAAGCTTCGTTTGCGGGTTACTTCCCAGCGAATGACCCGAAGTACAGCTGTATCGTCGTGGTCAATGCGCCAAACAGAAGTGTCTACTACGCGAGCCATGTGGCGGGACCAATCTTCTCCGAGATTGCCGATAAGATCTATGCAACCAGTATTAAGTTCCACGATGAACTGAAGTCTACAGAAGAGATCACTTCTACCACCAAAATTCCAGTGTCAAAAAGTGGCAACCAACGCGACCTGCAAAAAGTGTTTGCGGGCATTGACGTAAAGGTGGAGTCCGACAACCTCGACAACCTGTGGGTGGTGACCCAAACCGGACATGACAAAGTGGAAATGGGTAGAAGAAGCATCGTAGATAACATGGTGCCCAATGTGCTAGGGATGTCAGCTCAGGATGCTGTATTCCTCCTTGAAAATTCCGGACTTAAGGTTCAATTGCGAGGCAGAGGAATGATCAAGAAACAATCTGTAGCGCCAGGAGAAGTAGTAAGGCGCGGACAACAGATCACATTAGAATTATCGTGAAACTCCTGAAAGACATATTGTACAAAGCAGGCATCGAAGATGTGGTTGGGAATACCCACCTGGCGATCGAAAAGATCTGCTTTGATAGTCGCAATGCGGAGAAACTGAGTGCATTTGTAGCCGTGCGTGGTAGCCAGACCGATGGACACCTCTTCATCGACAATGCAGTTGCGCGGGGCTCCAAGATCATTGTGTGCGAGGACATGCCAGAAGAACTTGTCGATGGGGTGACTTACGTGAAGGTTAAGAATTCTGCCGAAGCCCTTGGCGTAATGGCAGCTAACTTCTATGATGACCCATCTTCAAAACTGAAGCTTGTGGGAGTGACTGGCACTAACGGCAAGACCACGGTAGTCACGCTGCTGCATCGATTGTTTCGGGCTATGGGTCACAAAGTCGGATTGATCAGCACTGTGGTCAACATGATCGGCATTAAAGAAGTTAAGGCAACCCATACTACGCCTGACCCGGTGCAACTCAATGCGCTGTTGGCTCAAATGGTCGAAGAGGGGTGCAAGTATTGTTTCATGGAAGTGAGCTCGCATGCAGTAGATCAACGCCGCATTGCTGGGTTGACATTCGCTGGTGGAGTATTCACCAACATAACCCACGACCACCTCGATTATCACAAAACGTTCGATAACTACATCAAAGCGAAGAAGCAATTCTTCGACGGACTAAGTGCTGATGCTTTTTCACTTTTCAATGGAGACGATATTCATGGTGATATCATGGTGCAAAACACCCGTTCCAAGATGCACGACTTCGGCCTTCGTACCGACGCTGACTTCAAAGCAAAGATCTTGGAGAACCATTTTCAAGGCCTCAACCTCATCATCGACGATCGCGAAGTGTGGAGCAAGCTAATAGGCCGCTTCAACGCTTATAATCTACTGGCTACCTACGCTGTCGCCGTCTTGTTGGGGGAAGAGAAAATGGAAGTGCTTACCATGCTTTCCAACCTTAATCCACCCGATGGCCGGTTTCAATATACGCGTTCGGAGACCGGCGTAATCGGGATCATCGATTACGCTCATACGCCCGATGCACTTAAGAATGTCTTGTCAACCATCGCAGAAATACGAGGTGGAAACGAGCAGGTGATTACTGTGGTGGGTTGCGGTGGCGACCGCGACAAAGCAAAGCGGCCTGAGATGGCAAGAATCGCCGGGGATATGAGCGATCGTGTTTTTCTCACCAGCGATAATCCGCGTACAGAAGACCCAGCTACCATCATCAAGGAAATGGAGGCAGGGCTTGAATTGGTGCATCAGAAGAAAAGTCTTTCCATCACCGACAGGCGTGAAGCAATCAAGGCAGCTGCCGCGACCGCTCAGCCGGGTGACATCATACTCGTGGCCGGGAAAGGCCATGAGACCTACCAAGAGATCAATGGCGTGCGACACGACTTTGATGACTTGAAGATCCTAACTGAAATGCTCAACCTGGTCAGCTAATGTTTTACTACCTATTTGAATACCTGGATAAAATGGACGTCGCTGGAGCGGGGGTGTTCCAATACATCACCTTCCGCACAGCGATGGCGGTGATTACATCTTTGATCATCAGCTTGCTCTTTGGAAAGCGGATCATCAACTACCTGCGAAAATTGCAGGTGGGAGAGACGGTCCGTGACCTTGGGCTGGAAGGACAGCTTCAAAAGCAGGGCACGCCGACCATGGGTGGATTGATCATCATAGCGGCCATCGTTATCCCAACCCTCCTCTTCGCCAAACTGCACAATACGTACATCTGGTTGATGCTGATTTCTACCGTAGGACTTGGAGCAATCGGTTTTGCTGATGATTACATCAAGGTTTTTAAGAAAGACAAAGCAGGACTGGCCGGTCGTTTCAAAATAGTTGGACAGGTCGGCATCGGAATCATTGCAGGAGCCATTCTCTACTTCAATGGTGAGGTTACGATCAAACACAAAGTGTACGACGAGCAAGGAATTGTCATCACCGAACAAGTAACACTCGAAGACGGAAGCAAGGTAAATAGGCCACAGTGGGAAGAAGCGGGCATGACCAAGACGACCATTCCTTTTGTGAAGAACAATGAATTCGATTATCGCTGGATCTTGGATTGGATGGGAGAGAAAGTGGCGGATTACACTTGGATCATTTACATTTTGGCGGTTATCATCATCGTTACAGCAGTGTCGAATGGCGCGAACATGACTGACGGTCTTGACGGGCTCGCCGGAGGCACATCTGGCATCATCGGCCTCACCTTGGCCATCTTTGCCTACCTCTCATCCAACTTGATTTTTGCGGACTACCTGAACATCATGTTCATCCCCAATTCGGAAGAGCTCGTGATTTTCATGGGGGCCTTTGTTGGCGCCTGCGTCGGATTTCTCTGGTACAACTCATTCCCCGCTCAAGTCTTTATGGGTGATACAGGAAGCTTAGCCATCGGCGGCATCATCGCCGTATTTGCCTTGGCCATCAAAAAAGAACTTCTCATCCCGATTTTCTGTGGTGTTTTCTTGGTCGAGAACCTCTCGGTCATGCTCCAAGTGGGCTATTTCAAGTACACCAAGAATAAGTACGGTGAAGGGAAGCGCATATTTCTCATGGCACCATTGCATCACCATTATCAAAAGAAAGGGTTACACGAGAGCAAAATCGTTTCGCGCTTTTGGATCGTGGGAATCATGTTGGCGGTCATCAGCATCATCACGCTAAAGCTGCGGTAGGTGAAAAAGCTGGTAGTACTCGGTGCAGGAGAAAGTGGAGTTGGTGCGGCGCTATTGGCTCATCAAAAAGGCTGGGAAGTCTGGGTGAGCGACGCAGGAAAAGTAAAGGAGAAGTACAAGAATGTTCTTTCACATCATGGTATCTCGTTAGAAGAAGGAGGACACTCTGAAGAGGTCATTCTACAAGCCGATGAGGTGGTGAAAAGTCCGGGCATTCCCGATCACGTTCCGCTCGTAAAAAAGCTCGTGGCAAAAGGAATTCCAGTAATAGGCGAATTGGAATTCGCTGGACGCTACACCAAAGCCAAGTGCATCGGAATCACCGGAAGCAATGGCAAAACCACAACAACGCTGCTGATCCATCACATTCTCAAGCGTGCAGGCCTGAACGTAGGCATAGCAGGAAATGTAGGAGACAGCTTCGCGAAAGTGGTAGCGGAAGGTGATCGATTTGAGTGGATGGTGTTGGAAGTCAGCAGTTTCCAACTCGATGGCATGTTCGATTTCAAGTGCGACATCGCCATTTTACTCAACATCACCGAAGACCACCTCGATCGCTACGAATACGATCTGATGAAGTACGCACGGTCCAAAATGAGGATCACGCAGAATCAAACAGCGGACGACTGGTTCATCTACAATTTGGATGACCCTGTGACGGCCGAGGTCATGAAGACCATCAGCATTGAAGCACGTAAGGCGGCTTTTTCAATCAACGAGACCACGGGCACAGTAGCCCATTTTAACGATAACCAAATCATCATTAACCTCCCCGATGTGCATCGGGACATTAACCCAATAATTATGACCATACAGGAATTAGCGCTTCAAGGGAAGCACAATCTCTACAATTCGATGGCTTCAGGCATTGCAGCCCGAATTCTAGAGGTAAGGAAGGACCTCATCCGTGAGTGTCTGACCGATTTTCAAAACGTCGAGCATCGCCTCGAACTCGTGAATGAGGTCTACGGCATCTCCTTCATCAATGATTCAAAAGCAACAAATGTCAACTCTACTTGGTACGCCCTTGAGAGCATGTCTGCGCCTGTTGTTTGGATCGTTGGCGGAGTGGATAAGGGCAACGATTACGAGCAGTTGAAGGAGATGGTGACGAAGAAGGTGAAGGCCATCGTTTGCCTCGGTAAAGACAACAAGAAACTGCACGAGGCCTTTGGTGGCTTGGTGGAAAACATGGTAGACGCGGACAATATGCGTGATGCGGTATTGGCTGCTTACAAATCTGGTTTGAAAGGGGATGTTGTATTGCTCAGTCCTGCCTGCGCCAGTTTCGACCTCTTTGAGGACTATGAAGATCGAGGGCGTCAGTTCAAGGAATCCGTCAGAAATCTATAAGTAGAACCCTTAGACTTTCTTATGAAGACGCAGACCAGCCATATCGAAAAAGCGCTCGATCAGCAGCTCATCCGTGCGCGCAAGGAAAACATCAGGAGGTTGAATGATATCGAACACCGACTGGAATATGTCGATACGTTCGAAGGGGTGGAGTATGTCAATGATGCAAAGGCGGCAGACATCAATTCATCTTGGTATTCTCTGGATTGCATGGAAAAGCCGGTGGTTTGGATTGTTAGCTCCTGCAACTATGAAGACGACTACTCGCTTTTCTATGAGATTGACACGGTAAAAGTGAAAGCACTTGTTGTCCTCGGCCCGAATCA
Organism: uncultured Flavobacteriales bacterium; assembly: GCA_943788725.1. Taxonomy (GTDB): domain Bacteria; phylum Bacteroidota; class Bacteroidia; order Flavobacteriales_G; family Salibacteraceae; genus SHAN690. The sequence continues at coordinate 46,314 of CALSRJ010000003.1, forward strand.
AAAGGCCGTAGAGGAAGTGTTCAAGGGAAAGGTGAAGACGATAGCACGCGCTGAGCATTTGGAGAACGCATTGCGCCTCGCTAAGTCGTTTTCGGTAGATAGTGATGTCGTGCTTTATTCGCCGGCATTCTCAGATTTCGATCAGTATTCACACTATAAAGAGCGCGGTCAACAATTTAGAAAGGGGGTTAGAGAATTGCATTTGAAGTAAAGAAGTGGAAGCGATCCTAAAATACATAAAGGGTGATAGAGTGATTTGGCTCATCATGTTGCTACTGTCGGTGTTCAGCTTGCTACTGGTATACAGTAGCATCGTTACGCTGGCCTATCGGCACCATGATGGCAATACCTTCTATTATCTTTTTCGGCACGGGTTTATCTTGGTGTGCGGGTTGGGGTTAATGTACCTAGCACACAAGATCAAGTACACGTATTACTCTAAGATCGCTCAGCTCGCATTGTATGTGAGCATTCCTTTACTGCTCATCACGCTTCTGATGGGTACGAGTTTAAACAGCGCAAATCGTTGGCTCACCATACCCGTCATCAACCAAACCTTTCAAACATCTGACCTTGCAAAAGTGGCGCTCATCATGTTTGTCGCCCGATTCCTCGCCATACGGCAAGATGAAATCCACGATTTCAAAAGGGGCTTCCTGCCTTTGCTGGTACCCATATTCATCGTGTGTGGGTTGATTCTTCCTGCCGACTTGAGTACGGCGGCTTTGCTCTTTGTCAACTGCCTTGTGCTGATGTTCATCGGCAGGGTTAAACTCAAACACATTGGTTTGTTGGTGCTCTCGGGAGCCTTTGCCCTTAGTCTGGTGTACATGACCGGTAAGGCAATGCCAGGTACGTTTGGGCGATTGGATACTTGGGTGAGTCGAGTAGAAACCTTTGTGAGTCCAGATGCCGCCGACTTGAATCAGAGCTACCAAAGCGATCAGTCGAAAATTGCCATTGCAACAGGTGGTGTCGTCGGAAAGATGCCTGGAAAGAGCACGCAGCGAAACTTTTTACCGCATCCATATTCCGACTTCATCTATTCCATTGTGTTGGAAGAATACGGATTGATCGGTGGCTTTGTCACCTTAATGCTCTACTTGATGCTTTTGTTCAGGTCGATTAAAATCGGCCTCAACTGCCCAAGGACATTTGGAAGTTTACTTGCCGTTGGCATCGGCTTCAGTTTGGTATTTCAAGCCATGGTCAACATGGCAGTAGCCGTCAACTTGGTCCCGGTCACGGGACAGCCACTTCCCATGGTATCCATGGGTGGTACGTCTATTTGGTTTACCTGCTTTGCCGTGGGTATCATTCTGAGCGTAAGCGCTGGAGCTGAAAGCACCTCCTCACGTCCAATGAATAGACCGCTCGCTCATGCCATATAGAATATTGATCAGCGGCGGAGGCACCGGAGGGCACATATTCCCGGCCATTGCGATTGCAAATACAATCAAGCAAATGCATCCCGATACCGAATTTCTTTTTGTCGGAGCTCATGGGAAAATGGAGATGGAGAAAGTCCCGGCAGCCGGTTATAAGATCGAAGGCTTGAACATCACCGGTATCAAGCGCAGCTTAAGTCTTTCTAATCTCTTGTTTCCTTTTCGCCTGATGGCGAGCTTGCTCAAAGCACGAGGACTGATCAATCGATTCCAGCCGGATGTGGTTGTTGGTGTTGGGGGCTTTGCGAGCGGACCGGTGTTGCGCATGGCTACTTGGATGGGCAAGCCAACTTTGATTCAAGAACAAAATTCATTTGCGGGGATCACCAATCGATGGGTGGCTTCGGCAGTTAGTAAAGTCTGTGTGGCGTATGATGGTATGGAGAAATTCTTCCCCGCGGAACGGATCATCAAAACCGGCAATCCCGTGCGTGATAATGTGGTAGATATACGAGGTAAACAAGCCAAAGCACTTGTGAAGTACGGTTTCGATGATGCCTTCCCAGTGGTGTTAGTTGTAGGCGGCAGCCTCGGGGCGAGATCGATCAATTTAGCCTTAGAAAAAGAGGTAGGTGCGTTGCTCGATGCAGACATTCAGGTGTTATGGCAAACGGGTAAGCTGTTTAAAGAACAGACGGAAAGGCTGAAGAAAACCTACGCGGGAAGAGCCCTGCACATCACTGAGTTTATTTTCGAAATGGATGAAGCCTATGCCGTTGCTGATATGGTGGTTTCGAGAGCAGGAGCCATTGCAGTGAGTGAATTGTGCATTGTAGGAAAGCCGACCATTCTAGTCCCATTCCCTTTTGCTGCTGAGGATCATCAGACCAAAAACGCCCAATCGCTGGTGGAGACAGAGTCGGCCATCATGATTGCGGATAACAAGGTAATGGCGGACTTAGTGCCTACGGTCATACGCTTGAGCGGGGATAAATCGCTGCAACAATCCTTGTCCACCAATATTGTAAAGCACGCTTTGCCGAATGCGGCGCACGACATAGCACTGCATGTAACAGGTTTGATTGAATGATGAACCTGAAAGAAATAAAGACCATCTATATGCTTGGCATCGGCGGGATTGGAATGAGCGCGCTAGCTCGGTTCTTTCACCGCCAAGGCGTGAGCGTAAGCGGTTACGACAAAACTCCCAGCACATTGACTGATGCACTGATTCAGGAAGGGATTCCAGTGCATTTCGAAGAGGATATCCGGGAAATTCCAACGGAGGCACTGTACATCTATACACCCGCTATTCCCTCTGAACATAGAGCGTTTGAATACGTGCGCCAACAGGGAGGAACCTGGTTCAAGCGCTCTGAAGTGCTGGAAGAGGTAACGCGCAAGACAAATACAATTGCCGTAGCGGGTACGCACGGCAAAACCACTACTACTGCCATTACTGCCCATCTACTGCATAGCGTAATGGGAAATTGTTCGGCATTCGTTGGTGGGGTAATGACGGGATACGCTTCCAACCTCATTGCGGCCGATGACCCGACGCATATCGTAGTTGAGGCGGATGAATACGATCGATCCTTTCTTCGTCTCCATCCCAACATAGCTGTAATTACCAGTCTCGATCCCGATCATCTCGACATCTATGGCTCTTTCGAGGAGATGAAAAAGGACTATCGGGCTTTCGCAGCACGGGCAGAATTGCTGATTGTAAATGAAAAAGTGGCGTCGGAATTTGCGCATTCAAACAAGGTGGTCTACGGAATGCGGGAAGGTGTCAACCATCGCTTTTTTAATGTCCGGGTGGAGAATGGGGCGTTCGTCTTCTCCTTTGATCAGCAGCAAAACCTCCATCTTGCGCTTCCTGGAGCCCATAATGTGGAGAATGCATCTGCTGCCTTGAGTGTGACCGCAGCCCTGCGGTTAGATGAGAATAAAGTCGCTGAAGCACTGTCCAGTTTTGAAGGTGTGAAGCGTCGTTTTGAGCGGGTGTATTCCTCTGATCACAAGGTGGTTATCGATGATTACGCACATCATCCAGAAGAGATCAAAGCCGCAATTGACGCGGCTAGGCAGCTTTACCCGACAAAAAAAATTGCGGTTGTTTTTCAGCCACATTTATTCTCTAGAACGCGTGACCTGGAAGACGATTTTGCGAGTAGTCTTTCACGTGCTGATGAGGTCATTTTGATGCCGATTTACCCAGCAAGAGAACGTCCAATTGACGGGGTTTCAAGCGCACATCTTTTGAAAAAAGTCACGTTGAAAACTAAGCAGTTGGTAGAAAAAAGAGACCTCGTATTAGCCGTATTATCGCTATCAGCAGAAGTTGTACTGATCCTCGGTGCCGGAGATATTGACCGGTTTGTGGATCCGATTGCTGAAGCATTTGAACAAGAGCACCATGTGGACTAAAGTTTTACGCATAGCAAGCATCACGTTGAGCATCGGCTCACTGTTCGTGCTATTGGTGGCAGCGGTGTCCACATCCAATAATGTTCTTTTCAAAGAAGTCAAGGTGAGAATTGATGGTGGGGAACACTTCTTCGTTTCTCAAGATGATATTAAGGAAGCGGTGTTTGATCTGGGATACATCAAAGATTCTACTCGAATGAAAGAGATCGACCCAGGGCATATAGAGTTTCTTGTGATGAACAATTCCTTTATTCAAGATGCGGAAGTCTACAAAGAATTGAATGGTGATCTGCATGTTGACGTGATTGTGCGGAAGCCGATAGTGAGGGTTTACAATGATCTTGGAGTTAGTGTTTACATCGACCAATACGGGGTGATCATGCCGCTTTCTTCTACCTATACAGCACGGACGCCCATCGCCAACGGTGATATTACGCTGATGCTTTATCAGTACATAGGCAAGAATGTGGAAGAGCTTCCAAAGTTGACAGAACATCCAGACGCCTTGACCATTCAAGAGATTTACAACGTGGCATCCGTTTGTGCGCAAGACGAGTTTTGGTCTGCTCAATTCAACCAGATCTATGTAAGCCCAAAGGGAGAATTGGAGCTGATACCGCGCGTGGGGGATCACAAGGTGATGATTGGAAACTCAAAAGACTTAAACAAGAAGCTCAATAAGCTTTGGCATTTCTACCAGAAAGGCCTGAGTAAGACGGGCTGGAACGAATACGAAACAATCAACCTGAAGTATGCGAACCAAGTGGTTTGCACCAAAAGCTAATTTATGGAATCGAACGATCAGATCATTGTTGGGTTGGACATTGGAACAACCAAGATCGCCTGCCTCGTAGGGAAGAAGAACGAATACGGGAAACTTGAGCTCCTCGGAATGGGCAAGGCAGAATCCGTCGGTGTGCGACGCGGTGTTGTTTCCAACATCACCCCAGCAGTAGAGGCGATCAAAAAAGCGGTTGAAAAAGCAGAACTGAGTTCGGGCTGCGAAATCAGTGTTGTGAATGTGGGCATTGCAGGACAACACATCAAAAGCCTCCAGCATCGTGGTGTAATCACGCTGGATAACTTGGAGGACGAGATTGCTGCAAAGGACGTTGACGCATTGATCGAAGACATGCATAAGCTTGTGCTGCCTCCTGGAGAGTCCATCATTCACGTGTTGCCACAAGACTTCATCGTAGACAATGAGTCAGGGATCAAGGATCCAATTGGAATGAGCGGTATTCGGCTCGAAGCGAATTTCCACATCATTACCGGCCTTGTTACGGCTATCAATAACATCTTCAAGTGTGTTCAGAAATCTGAACTCGTGGTTGCAGACCTCACCCTTGAGCCATTGGCATCAGCCTCTGCAGTGCTCAGCGATGAAGAGCGAGAAGCGGGTGTTGTACTCGTAGACATTGGAGGCGGTACTACGGATGTAGCCATTTTTCAGGATGGTATCATTCGTCATACGGCGGTAATCCCGTTTGGAGGTAACATCATCACAGACGATATCAAGGAAGGTTGCACCATCATTCGCAAGCAAGCAGAATTGCTAAAGGTGCGCTTTGGTTCGGCTTTGGCTAGTGAGAATCAAGCAAATGATATCGTGGTCATCCCAGGGCTTAACGGTCGGGAGCCTAAGGAGATCAGCGTAAAGAACCTAGCCCACATCATCCAAGCAAGGATGGAAGAAATCATCGAGCAAGTCTACTTTGAGATCAGAAACTCTGGCTTTGAGCGAAAGTTGATTGCGGGTATTGTGATCACAGGTGGAGGAGCTCAGTTGAAGCACTTGCCACAACTCTTTGAGTACCTCACTGGAATGGATACACGCATCGGTTTCCCAACGGAGCACCTCGCTTCTGGAAACGATAAAGTGGGGAGTCCAATGTACGCTACGGGCGTGGGGTTGGTGCTCAAAGGATTTGAGTATGCCGAAAGAAACAATAGAAAGGAATCCAATATCACCAAGCAGCGCAAACTGACCAAGAAAGGGATAGGGCTGTTTGATCGACTCGTGAGCCGCGGTAAAGAGTGGTTTGAAGAGGATGACAATTTATAATCAATAAGACGAATCACAGAAATACAACGAGATATGAAATTCGATCTGCCAAAAGAGAATTCAAGCATCATCAAGGTCCTTGGCGTGGGCGGTGGAGGTAGCAATGCCGTAAATCACATGTTCAAGCAAGGCATCAAAGGTGTTGACTTCCTAGTTTTCAATACGGATCAGCAAGCGCTGGATGTAAGTCCAGTTCCTTTAAAGGTCCAATTAGGCGCAACGTTGACCGAAGGCCGCGGGGCTGGGTCACTTCCTGAAGTAGGAAAGAATGCCGCTACAGAAAACATTGATGAAATCAAAGACATCATCAACACGAACACCAAAATGGTGTTTATCACTGCCGGTATGGGCGGTGGAACGGGCACTGGAGCCGCTCCCGTAATCGCCAGAACAGCGCGTGAAATGGGGGTGCTTACCGTGGGTATAGTTACCATGCCATTCTTCTTCGAAGGCCGAAAGCGCCGCCAACAAGCGGAGGCAGGCATCGAGGAAATCAGGGAACAGGTGGATACATTGTTGATCATCAACAACGAGAAACTGCGTGAGATGTGCGGCAACCTTCCGATTGCCCAGGCATTTGCGATGGCCGATAACGTGCTTACAACGGCCGCCAAAGGAATTGCTGAGATCATTACCCGGACTGGATACATCAACGTAGATTTTGAAGACGTACGCACGGTGATGACCGACTCTGGCGTTGCCATCATGGGCTCTGCTTCCGCCGAAGGGGAGGACAGAGCTACCAAGGCGGTAGAGAAGGCGTTGGCCTCTCCCTTGTTGAATGATAATAACATAGAGGGTGCACGCTATGTACTGCTGAACATCACGTTTGGCAATCAGGAAGTGCTGATGGATGAGATCAGTGACATCACCGACTACATTCAAGACGAGGCTGGTTCAAGCGCTGATGTGATTTGGGGGTACGGAATGGATGAGTCTTTAGGGGATCAACTTTCGGTTACGATCATCGCAACGGGCTTCAACCAGAATCCAAATACAGGTGTGAACTTGGAGAAGAATTCTGAAATACGAAGGATGAACTTGGAGGAAGAAGCTCCTGCACAAGAAGCGAAGCAGCAGGAAGAACCGCAAGCTTCAGACGAACCTTTCTTGAAAAGGCCAGAGAATGAAGTGCGTGAAGACTTAGAGAAGTCACCTCCCGCGGAGGCCAAGACCGAAGGATCAAAGACCTTTTTTGAGTTAACCGACGATATAGAAGATGCGGAGGATAGCGAGGAAGCCGCCACTGAAGATCCTACTTTGTTCGCCGAGCCAAAGGCCTCTCCGCGCATCTTTGAGTTCGACATCAATCCTGAAAATGCCACGAAGGATGATGCTTCTGAAGAAAGTGAAACAGAAGAGGACGGACCGTTTTTGAAAGGCGAAGAGTCACCGATGGAAGAGGAAGAGGAACGTCCAGCATGGGAGCCGTTTATTCGTTCTTCAGATAAGTCGGAAGAAGAGCAGCCAGAGGAAAAGAAGCCGATCACCCAGGAAAAACCAAGCTTCAAGACGACTACTCCAGACAGTGAGTCGGAAGGAGAGCGCTCAGATGAAAAACCTTCGCGCGAAGAACAAGCCGAACGCGCTAACCAGCGACTTTCTCGCTTGCGAGAACTTAGTATGCGACTCAGAACGCCATCTGGAATCAACGAATTGGAAAATGAGCCAGCCTTCAAGCGCAAGCAGATCAACTTGGATGACGTGCCCCATTCCTCTGAGTCTTCGTCTAGCCGCTTCACCTTGGGCGAAGACGAAAATGAAGAAGGAGAAAAACGAACTAAATTGAGACCAAACAATGGCTTCCTCCACGATAACGTGGACTAACGTTTCCTGGTAATAGAATAAGGATAATAAGGGGCATGTGCCCCTTATTTCATTCCCAACGTTTTTGTTAATAACTTCGTATACTTTGCTGACCCCATTTTTGGGCAGCAGTTGCGAATACAAAATCGTCGGAATATGATAAGAAGATTACTCCTACTTTCTCTCTTTGTCGTCCTTGTTTTTTCCTCAGCCTTCTCTCAAACCTTTGTTTGGGGAACTACGCTTGCAGGAAGTTCTTCTCAATGGATCAGGGACGTAGATGTTGACCCGGATGGAAACGTCATCGTCGGGGGATGGTCTTATTCTAATGCGTCGATTGATACTATAGATCTTACCTGTATCGCTTATGACGGTATCGTAGCAAAATTGAACAGTGACGGTGACGCCCTCTGGGCGCAGCGCGTTGGGGGAACTAGCCAGGATGGTATCAGCTTAGTCGAAGCCGATATGGATGGCAACGTGCTTGTCGCTGGTTTCTTTTTCGGAACTGCTTCGATCGGTGATACTACTATAACTGGAACGAGTTCGACCGATTACGATGCCTACGTCGCGAAATTCGACCCTGACGGGGATCTGTTGTGGGTCAAGGTCATTCCGGGCGCAGGAGGACAACAAATAGCCGGGCTTGCAAGTGACGGTGCTGGAAATGTGGTGGTGCAAATCTTTTTTAACGATGCCCTCTTCGCTGGAGCCACAAGCTTTTCGAATTCAGCATCTACCTACTACAATTCGGCCATTATAAAATTTGATTCGAGTGGCGCTTTTCAATGGAAGCAGCAAATTGAAGGAGAAGTCTACACTATAGGAATTACATCGTATGCCTATAACATGTACTACCGTTTCGGTGGGTTAGATGTTGATTCTGCCGGAAATATTTATGCCACTGGAACCTTTGTCAGTGGTGATACGCTTGAGGTAGGAAGTTTGACGACGACGTCTTACGGGGGGTTGGATGCTTATTTGGTGAAATTCAATTCGAGTGGTACCCCCCAATGGTTGCGGCATGGAGGCGGAACTAGTAGCGACTACGGATGTGATGTTGCGGTGGACAATAGTGGCAACGTGTTTTTGACAGGATGGGGTTACAGCTCCATGCTTTTTGGTTCTATTTCCATGTCGGCAACCGGCTATACCTATGTGGTGCGATACAATAGTTCAGGAAGTGCAACGTGGGGCGATCGACCTACAGGAAATGCCTACTATCCAACGATTGATGTGGATAATCAAGGAAGCTTTTACCTCAGTCAGCTTATATATGGGGCGAACACTACCGTTACATATGCAAGTGGAGTTGCATATACCAACGTGGTGACAACGAACTACTACACGCCAATGTTCGTGAAGCGTGATTACCTAAATGGTAGCTGGGAATGGGCGACGGGTCCTACGGCAAATCCATATACGGTCTATACCTCCAGTATTGCAGCCAGGGATCCTGATTATGTGTATGGTGCGGGAATGCTCTATGGTTCAATGGGCTTTGGGAACGTGTCTTTGAGCGGTTCGGGTTGGGATGGTTTTGTAACCCTCATTGCCAACTGCGATTATTTGATCGCCAACGCCTACACCATTGGAAACGATACCGTCATTTGCGACGGAGAAGAAATCGAGGTGTATGCTGATACAAATTCACTCTATGACTATCAGTGGTTATACAATGGAGCTGTGATTTCTGGCGAAATCAATGACTCGTATACCGTGGATGATGATGGAGCTTACTCCGTCGTAATCGATAGCGCGGGATGCATAGATACAAGTGACGTCGTCAATATTACGGTGGCCGCTCCGCCCAATGTTACGCATTCAAACTTCAGCGCAGTGTGCGATGGAGATGATCCTTTCTTATTGACAGGAGGTAATCCTTCTGGAGGTTCTTACAGCGGTTCTGGCGTAATTAGCGGTGACACCTTTGATCCAGGTATCGCAGCATTAGGAAATAACGTGATTTTGTATTCATATACCGATGCCAATGGCTGTACCGACAGCGTATCCAAAACCATCAACGTAGGGCAGTCACCTGCTATTTTCACAACCTCCATTACGGCTTGCGAAGGCGATGGCCCTATCAGTCTTTCTGGTGCGTCCTATGGCTTTCCAACGGGAGGTTCTCACTCTGGAACGGGAGTGTCGGGTAACCAATTCTACCCTTCGGTTGCTGGTCCTGGAACACATTACATTTACTACTCGTCATCTGCAGGTTGCTTTGCTACAGATTCGATTACCGCAACGGTAACGGCATCGCCCAGCGTGAACCTGACTGCTCCGAGTACGGCGTGTGCGACATCTTCAACCCCTATTGTCCTTACTGGTAGTCCAAGTGGAGGAACATTCCTATGGAATAGCATCAGTTCTCAGTTGTTCTATCCCAGCCTGGCTGGAATAGGAAATGTCATGGTGACCTACTCAGTGACTCAGAGTGGATGTACCGCAATTGATACTGAATACATTTATGTAGACACGGTTCCAACCGTAACGATAGCGACCCTGCCTACGCTATGCGAAGACGATGATACGTTAGGACTTACCACCTATGGAACGCCATCAGGTGGTACGTTCAGTGGAACAGGTGTCAGCTCAAATGTTTTCGACCCTGCCACATCTAGTACTGGAACATTCACCATCACCTATTCATACACCAACGGTTGTGGGACGTACACGGATACCGAATCTCTCACGGTAAGCCCAACCCCTAGTATATCAATTTCGAGTACGGACGTCAGTTGTAACGGTGGGTCCGATGGTTCCGCCACAGCGACCCCTTCCGGCGGGTCCTCACCATACAGTTATGCATGGAGCGGTGGAGGCGGATCTGCTGCAACCGCGAATAACCTTTCTGCAGGCACGTATACGGTAACGGTTACAGATAACAACGGCTGTGAAGGAACGAGCTCCGTAACCATCAATGAGCCAACACAACTCATCGTTATCACAAGTGCTACGGCAGTTTCGTGTAATGGTGGAAGTAATGGGGCAGTAAGCTCGATAGCTACGGGAGGTACCTCAAGCTACAGTTATTTGTGGTCAAATGGATCTACCAGTTCAATCGTTACGGGAATGTCGGCAGGAACCTATACAGTAACTGCAACGGATGCGAACGGATGTACGGCCACGGCTACGGCTACGATTACCGAACCCACCGCAGTAGTAGCTTCCATCGGCACCCCGACCAACGTAAGTTGCAACGGCGGTAGCGATGGATCAGCCACAGCCTCAGGATCAGGTGGAACCTCACCATATAGCTTTGCCTGGAGTGGCGGCGCAGGATCTTCAGCAACGGCAACAGGACTATCCGCAGGAACCTACACGGTAACGGTAACCGACGCCAATGGCTGCAGCGATACCGAGACGGTAACGATTACCGAACCAACGCCAGTAGTAGCGAGCATCGGCACCCCGACCAACGTAAGTTGTAACGGCGGTAGCGATGGATCAGCAACAGCGTCAGGATCAGGTGGCACTTCACCTTATAGCTACGCATGGAGTGGCGGCGGCTCATCAGCGACAGCAACCGGTCTATCCGCAGGAACCTACACAGTAACGGTAACCGACGCTAATGGCTGTACCGATACAGAGACGGTGAGCATCACCCAACCAGCAACAGCAGTAACGGTATCGATCACCTCCTCTACGAACGTGAGCTGTAACGGCGGCACCGATGGTGCGGCCACGGCATCAGGCTCAGGAGGAACAGGAACGATTACCTACGCATGGAGCGGAGGAGCCGGCTCATCAGCGACGGCAACAACATTATCTGCTGGCACTTACACAGTGACAGCCACCGACGCCAACGGCTGTACCGATACGGCAAGCGTAACGATCACCGAACCCACCGCAGTAGTAGCTTCCATCTCAAGCTCGACCAACGTAAGTTGTAACGGCGGCAGCGATGGCTCGGCCACAGCTGCAGGATCAGGTGGCACTTCACCTTATAGCTTTGCCTGGAGTGGCGGCGGCGGCTCATCAGCGACAGCTACCGGACTATCCGCAGGAACGTACACCATAACGGTAACGGACGCCAATGGCTGTACCGATACCGAGACAGTAACAATCACCGAACCCACCGCAGTAGTAGCTTCCATCGGCACCCCGACCAACGTAAGTTGCAACGGCGGTAGCGATGGATCAGCGACGGCATCAGGATCAGGTGGAACATCACCATATAGCTTTGCCTGGAGTGGCGGCGCAGGATCTTCAGCAACGGCAACAGGACTATCCGCAGGAACCTACACAGTAACGGTAACCGACGCCAATGGCTGCAGCGATACCGAGACGGTAACGATTACCGAACCAACGCCAGTAGTAGCGAGCATCGGCACCCCGACCAACGTAAGTTGTAACGGCGGTAGCGATGGATCAGCAACAGCGTCAGGATCAGGTGGCACTTCACCTTATAGCTACGCATGGAGTGGCGGCGGCTCATCAGCGACAGCAACCGGTCTATCCGCAGGAACCTACACAGTAACGGTAACCGACGCTAATGGCTGTACCGATACCGAGACGGTGAGCATCACCCAACCAGCAACAGCAGTAACGGTATCGATCACCTCCTCTACGAACGTGAGCTGTAACGGCGGCACCGATGGTGCGGCCACGGCATCAGGCTCAGGAGGAACAGGAACGATTACCTACGCATGGAGCGGAGGAGCCGGCTCATCAGCGACGGCAACAACATTATCTGCTGGCACTTACACAGTGACAGCCACCGACGCCAACGGCTGTACCGATACGGCAAGCGTAACGATCACCGAACCCACCGCAGTAGTAGCTTCCATCTCAAGCTCGACCAACGTAAGTTGTAACGGCGGCAGCGATGGCTCGGCCACAGCTGCAGGATCAGGTGGCACTTCACCTTATAGCTTTGCCTGGAGTGGCGGCGGCGGCTCATCAGCGACAGCTACCGGACTATCCGCAGGAACGTACACCATAACGGTAACGGACGCCAATGGCTGTACCGATACCGAGACAGTAACAATCACCGAACCCACCGCAGTAGTAGCTTCCATCGGCACCCCGACCAACGTAAGTTGCAACGGCGGTAGCGATGGATCAGCGACGGCATCAGGATCAGGTGGAACATCACCATATAGCTTTGCCTGGAGTGGCGGCGCAGGATCTTCAGCAACGGCAACAGGACTATCCGCAGGAACCTACACAGTAACGGTAACCGACGCCAACGGCTGCAGCGATACTGAGACGGTGACCATCACCGAACCAACGCCAGTAGTAGCGAGCATCGGCACCCCGACCAACGTAAGTTGTAACGGCGGTAGCGACGGATCAGCGACAGCATCAGGATCGGGAGGAACATCACCCTACAGCTACGCATGGAGTGGCGGCGGCTCATCAGCGACAGCAACGAGTCTATCCGCAGGAACGTACACAGTAACGGTAACCGACGCCAACGGCTGTACCGATACCGAGACGGTGAGCATCACCCAACCAGCAACAGCAGTAACGGTATCGATCACCTCCTCTACGAACGTGAGCTGTAACGGCGGCACCGATGGTGCGGCCACGGCATCAGGCTCAGGAGGAACAGGAACGATTACCTACGCATGGAGCGGAGGAGCCGGCTCATCAGCGACGGCAACAACATTAGCTGCTGGCACTTACACAGTGACAGCCACCGACGCCAACGGCTGTACCGATACGGCAAGCGTAACGATCACCGAACCCACCGCAGTAGTAGCTTCCATCTCAAGCTCGACCAACGTAAGTTGTAACGGCGGTAGCGATGGCTCGGCCACAGCTGCAGGATCAGGTGGCACTTCACCTTACAGCTACGCATGGAGCGGCGGCGCAGGGTCATCAGCGACAGCTACCGGACTATCCGCAGGAACGTACACCATAACGGTAACGGACGCCAATGGCTGTACCGATACCGAGACAGTAACGATCACCGAACCCACCGCAGTAGTAGCTTCCATCGGCACCCCGACCAACGTAAGTTGCAACGGCGGTAGCGATGGATCAGCGACGGCATCAGGATCAGGTGGAACATCACCATATAGCTTTGCCTGGAGTGGCGGCGCAGGATCTTCAGCAACGGCAACAGGACTATCCGCAGGAACCTACACAGTAACGGTAACCGACGCCAATGGCTGCAGCGATACCGAGACGGTGACCATCACCGAACCAACGCCTACGACTGCCTCGATTTCTTCTTCTACGAACCTCACCTGTTTTGGAAGCAACGATGGATCAGCCACAGCTGCTGGATCAGGTGGTACCTCTCCTTATACATATGTTTGGAGTTCAGGTGCAGTTACCGCAACTGCCTCCGGTTTGGCTGCAGGAACCTTCACGGTGACCGTAACGGACGCCAATGGTTGTACGCAAGTTGCTTCTGTTACCATTACACAACCCATAGTACTTGCCACAACCGTTTCATTGGATAATAATGTCAGTTGTAACGGTGGAAACGATGGCGGTGCAAGTGTCTCTGTCAGTGGTGGAACGTCACCGTATACTTACCTATGGAGTTCAAGTGAAACTTCAACTTCCGCAGATTCATTAAGTGCAGGTACGGCATTCGTCACTGTTACTGACGCAAACGGTTGTGAAGCGATCGACTCAATACAGATCACTGAACCGAACGTACTGAGTGCGAGCATTGGATCTTCCACAAATGTTAGTTGTAACGCAGGCAGTGATGGATCTGCGACCGTCTCCGTTTCGGGTGGAACTACTGCTTATGCATACGCGTGGAGTGGAGGTGGTGGAACCGCTGTAACGGCTTCTGGCTTGTCAGCAGGAACGTACACGGTAACCGTGACCGACGCCAACGGCTGTACTGATACAGCGAGTGTCACCTTGACCGAGCCTTCAGCGATCACGATAAGTACATCAGCAACCAACGTTTCCTGTAATGGCGCTAACGACGGTTCGATCACGGCTTCTACCTCAGGTGGAACACCAGGTTACTCCTATCTCTGGTCTACAGCTGCAACCTCAGCTACAGTGACGAATCTTTCTCCAGGAAACTACAGCGTCACCGTTACGGATGCCAATGGATGCGCGCAAACGGCTACACAGTCCATAACAGAGCCAACAGTCCTTACGGCCTCCACGTCAGTAGATAACAATGTCAACTGCAATGGTGGAAGCGATGGATCGGCAACAGCTAGTGGCTCAGGAGGAACATCTCCGTACACTTTTGCATGGAGTAGTGGAGGAACGGCTGCGACAGAGACGGGTTTATCCGCAGGAACATTTACAGTAACCGTTACGGATGCCAACGGGTGTACAGATACGGAAACAGTGAGCATCACCGAGCCAACACTCTTGGTTGCATCGGCTGGGGTAGATAGTAATACTACGTGTGCATCAACTGCGACAGGTGTGGCTACCGCTTCTGCGGTTGGAGGTGCATCACCTTACTCCTATGCTTGGAGTACGGGTAGTACTTCCTTCACAGCAACTGGTCTTGGAACGGGCACCTACTGTGTGACCGTTACGGATGCGAATGGTTGTATCGATACCGCGTGTATCTCAATTGTAGTGGAAGATACTGTTGCTCCTACGGTGATCACTCAAAACATCAATGCCTACATCGACGCTGCGGGCAGCGTTACAATCAGTTCGGATGATGTGGACAACGGCTCGTCTGATGAGTGCGGTATCGCATATAAGATGCTTTCTGACTCGCTCTTCGATTGCACTAATCTGTTTACACCGATCACGGTAGTCTTAACGGTAGGTGATGTCAATGGAAATGTTGATTCCGCAATGGCTGTCGTGACTGTGGTGGACACACTGGCACCAACAGCAGCGTCGATAAGTGCACTTACGCTTTACATCGACTCAGCGGGTTCGGCCTCGATCACCACTACTCAGATCGACAGTAGCTCTACAGACAATTGTAGCATCGACTCATTATGGTTGAGTCAGGAAGACTTTTACTGCGCCGATACAAGTGGTTCGACCATCGTCATGCTTTACGCAATGGACGAAAGCGGAAATGTGGATTCAAGCTCCACATCAATCACAGTATTTGATACGATGGTTCCTGTAGTCATTGGACAGAACGTTACTGTGTATCTCGACTTTAGTGGAAATGCAACGATCGATACGACGTTCATCAACACGTCGAGCTTTGATAACTGCGCCATAGACACCATGTGGCTGTCGAGATACAGCTTTAGCTGCGCAGATGTAGGTGCGCCGCAGGAGACTTGGCTCCATGCTATAGATATCAGCGGTAACCTTGACAGTAATTCATACTCCGTCACTGTTATTGACTCGTTCGCTCCGGTGATCGTTGCTACGGATACGACAGTCTACCTGAACGCTGCTGGCTCGGCTACCATTGATACGACATATTTGAACGTAGCAAGCTTTGATAACTGTGAGGTCGATACCATGTGGTTGAGTCAATACGTCTTCAGCTGCGCTGATACTGCAGCGCCGCAATCGGTGATGCTTTATGTCCAAGATGGCTACGGCAATGTTGATTCTGCCCAACAGCTGGTGACAGTGATGGATTCCAACTCACCGATTATTGCTGTTAACGATACTACTTTATACCTACCAGTGTCTGGCTCGGTTACGGTTACTGCAAATGCGCTGGATAATGGAACTTCGGACAACTGCTCTATTGCTTCCATGAGCATTGATCAGTCGACCTTTGACTGTGCAGACCTAGGCGTCAACAACGTCATCTTTACGGCAACAGATGTGAGTGGAAATGCATCGACCGAGACCTTCCTAGTAACAGTGATCGATACGCTGACAAACATGACCGTTACGGTTGATACAGCCCTCCTTTGCGCAGGAGATAGTAACGGTGCCGCTACGGCAAGTGCAACTGGCTTTACTGCCGGATATACTTACCTATGGAGTGATGGTCAAACCACAGCTTCTGCAACGGGACTTGCCTCTGGAACGTATTACGTGACCGCTACATCAGCAGGTGGATGTGAGATCGTTGATTCGGTCACCTTCGTCGGGCCTGCAGGCATGAACGGTGCGTTGACTGCTCAAGACATCACTTGCTTCGGTGGAAACAATGGGTGGATTGCATCTTCGGTTTCCGGAGGAACAGCATCCTACAGTTACGTCTGGAACTCAGGCGCTACGACCGACTCGATCGGAAGCCTTACAGCGGGTCTGTATTCTTTGACGGTCACCGATGCCAACGGATGTACCATTGAATTGGACACGTTGTTGTCACAACCGACGCAAGTCGATGCTACAATCAGTGCTTCAGTCACCTCGATATGTTCGAATGATAGCTCGGCTACATTGACCATCAGTGTGACCGGTGGAGCAGGTGGTATGTACGATAAGCTTTGGGACATTTATGGTGATACGTCCAGCGCTGATACCATCAACAACGTAGGCGCAGGAACATTCTACGTAATTGTGACTGATTCATTCGGTTGTATGGATGTGGATAGCATCACCATTGATGAGAACCCGCTTCCAGCGCTTTCCTTTGAGATCCTTGAGGACACCGCTTGTGCTGGTGTGCAAGTCACGCTTGACAGCGTATCTCCAGCAGGAGGTGTATGGTCTGGTGCAGGTGTGGATGGAGATACCCTGTTCACCGATACGCTCATTGGAACGCAATACGTGACGTACGCATTTACCGATTCAAATGGTTGCAGCAATACGATCATGGATTCGATCCATATTCTACCGCAAGCGATCATCAGCTTCACTTCAGATCCCGTTGAACTCTGTGCTGGAGAGCAGATTGCTCTCAATTTTGCTTCGCCAGCAGGTGGGGTGTATACATCTCAGTTTAGTGATGGGGACATGCTTGTAGCTCCGGATACTGTTTACAGTGGAATTGGAGGTTGGTATGTGTTCGAGAATGCCTGCGGGGTTGATTCGGATACGTTCTCCCTTCTAGTACATCCATTGCCAATGGTAGACTTGGGTCCAGACACCATGCTTTGCAATGCAACAGGAATGACCTTGACGGCTGGCACTCATGCAGGATATCTCTGGTCTACAGGTGAAACTTCTTCAAGCATCCTATTGAATGGAGGTGAAGAACCGCTCACGGAAGATCAAATCATTTGGGTGCAAGTAGCAAGTACAGAAGGGTGCCTTGGGTCAGATACCCTCATGATCGACGTAATTGAGCAGCCAACCTTCTACCTTGGAGACAACACGGATATATGCTTGGACGAAGAGCTTACCCTCAGTGTTCCGAACGTGTATGACAACTTCCTCTGGAGCGATAGCTCAACTGGGCTGAGCATTCTTGCGCACGACGGCACAATGAAGATGCCAGGGACCTATCAGTTCTGGGCGCTTGGATACAATGAGGCGGGATGCAGCTACTCAGACACCCTATACCTGTCACTGATTGATTGCGATGGAACCTATGTAGGTATCGAAGAAGTGGGAGGTGGCGTATTTGGGTTCGATTTCTATCCTAATCCTGCCGCTGACAATGTCAACCTAGTACTCAATGCTTCTGCAGATGACCTGCGTTCAGTTGGCATTTACGGTGCGATGGGTGAGGTCGTGAGAACATTTGGAAAGGCAGATTGGAGTTCCAACGGACACGAAGACGAAGTGTTGATTGAGTTAGGCGAGATTGCCAATGGCATCTACCTCATTCAAGTGAATCACGCAGAAGGTACTTCAACGAAGAGATTGGTCATCGGACGTTAAGTCCGATGGCTTATTGCTTCGATTGCTCTAGTTGGAGTCCAACCTCCATGAGCAAGGGCAAAGGGTTCGCTGTTTCTTGACGGATGCGAAAGGTGTGTTCGCCTGGAACAAAAGTGTGTCCAACCATAAAGCGATGAGAGATGTCCCAAAGGTCCACGGATCCTTCGCCTAAATAACCCCCTTGATCATCCTTGATGGGGATTACAAATGAGGTAGTGAGCAGGGTATCCGGAGTCGTGACCTCGCATTTCAAGTTAATCGAACTGTATTGAAATCCATGAAGGTGCCGGATTAAGACCGTTGCATCTAAGACCTGGATTTCATCTGTGGTGTAAACGAAGGTTTGTACATCGTCCGCTGCCCATGTCCATTCTTCGATCTCGTGATTCTCTCGATACTCCCAAAGCAAACCACATCCAAGAAGAACCGCAGAAAGGGCGGAAATTTTTAAAAACGAATTGACTTTCATACACTTAGTTTGGTCCACAAGCATAAGCATTAAATTCGTGGACCAACAAACAGAACAATGAGCATAGTACAACTGATCAACGACGACATCAAGAAATCCATGCTTGCAAAGGACAAGGCTAGATTGGAAGCGCTTCGCGCGATTAAAAGTGCCATTCTTTTGATAGCGAGTGAAAAAGCGGGATCTGAAGTATCGGACGACGACGCCATGACGGCTATGCAAAAACTCGTTAAACAACGAAAGGATGCTGCTACCATCTATGAAGAGCAGGGGAGGAAAGACATGGCCGAAGTGGAGGTGTTTCAAGCAGAGGTGATCTCATCCTACCTTCCGGAAATGATGGGCGAAGACGAAGTGAGAAAAGTGGTGCAAGATAAGATCGCTGCCAGCGGTGCTTCTGGGCCGCAAGACATGGGTAAAGTGATGGGGCCAATCATGGGCCAATTGAAAGGAAAGGCAGACGGTAAGCTGATTTCACAATTGGTGAAAGAGGAGCTTGGTAAACTGTAATACCCACTATTAACGCATAAAAAAAGCCCCGGTACTCCGGGGCTTTTCTGTTTGTTGTGGTGAACGATTTACATCATTCCACCCATGCCTCCCATTCCACCGGGTGGCATTGCTGGGGCGTCCTCTTCGGGCTCGTCCGCAAGCACACACTCAGTGGTCAACAGCAATCCAGCAATAGATGCCGCATTCTCTAGAGAAACACGTGATACCTTCTTAGGGTCAATTACACCTGCAGCGTAGAAGTTTTCGTAAATTCCAGTTGCGGCGTTGTATCCGAAATCATCTTTTCCTTCGAGCACTTTCTGCACTACGATGCTTCCTTCGCCACCAGCGTTAGATACGATTTGTCGAAGCGGCTCCTCCAAAGCGCGACGAACGATCGCGATTCCGGTATCCTGATCCTCATTATCGCCTTTAAGCTTGGCTAAGGCCGCAATGGCTCGGATGAACACTACACCTCCACCGGGGACAATACCTTCCTCTACAGCTGCGCGAGTGGCGTGTAGGGCATCGTCAACGCGGTCTTTTTTCTCTTTCATCTCAACCTCTGTTGATGCGCCTACATAAAGTACGGCAACACCACCGCTCAACTTAGCAAGACGTTCTTGCAGCTTCTCACGATCGTAATCGCTCGTAGTAGTTTCAACTTGGGCTTTGATCTGTCCGATGCGCGCTTTGATGTCATCGCTTCCGCCAGCACCATTGATGATGGTAGTGTTGTCCTTGTCGATGTCGATTTTCTCTGCACGACCGAGCATACTCATATCGGTCTGATCCAATTTGTATCCGCGCTCTTCGCTGATCACAGCGCCTCCAGTAAGGATGGCGATGTCTTCAAGCATAGCCTTTCGGCGGTCTCCAAAGCCTGGAGCTTTTACAGCCGCTACTTTCAATCCACCGCGCAGCTTATTCACAACCAGACCTGCCAAAGCAGTTCCTTCGATGTCTTCAGCAATGATCAGAAGGGGAGAGCCAGATTGGGCCACCTTCTCCAAAACAGGAACCAAATCCTGCATGTTAGAGATCTTCTTGTCGTGAATCAGAATGTACGGATTCTCCAATTCGGCTACCATCTTTTCAGCGTCGGTAACGAAGTAAGGAGAAAGGTAACCGCGATCGAACTGCATTCCTTCCACTACGTCAACCGTAGTTTCAGTTCCTTTTGCTTCTTCCACAGTGATGACTCCTTCCTTGCCTACTTTTTCCATCGCCTGAGCGATGAGCTTGCCAATGTTGGAATCGCTGTTGGCCGAAATGGTTCCGACCTGCTCTATCTTGCTGAAGTCGTCACCAACCGATTGGGATACATCAGCCATGAATTTGGTCACAGAGATAACCGCTTTGTCAATTCCGCGCTTCAAATCCATTGGATTGGCACCTGCAGTTACGTTTTTGAGACCAGCAGTAACGATGGCCTGAGCAAGTACGGTTGCAGTGGTAGTTCCGTCACCCGCAACATCTGCAGTCTTGGAAGCGACTTCTTTCACCATCTGTGCACCCATGTTTTCTACAGGTTCTTTCAATTCTATTTCTCGTGCAACGGTCACACCGTCCTTGGTGATGATTGGGGCACCAAACTTCTTGTCGATTACAACGTTGCGTCCTTTTGGTCCGAGCGTCACCTTCACGGCATTCGCCAAGGCGTCTACTCCTCTCTTCAGTCCATCGCGCGCTTCAGCGTCAAATAATATTTCTTTTGCCATTGTTCGTAGTTTTTATCTGGTTTTGAATTATGTCAGGCTACCCAAGATGTCGGTTGCTCTCATGATCAAATATTCCTTTGCGCCGATTTGGATCTCTGTTCCAGAATACTTTCCGTAATAAACAGTATCCCCTTCTTTGAGCGTCATCGGCTCATCCTTTTTGCCAGGACCCACAGCTATGATCAAGCCTTGCTGCGGTTTTTCTTTTGCTGTATCAGGAATGATGATTCCTCCTGCTGTTTTTTCCTCTGCCGCAGCTGGTTCTACCAGCACACGGTCTTCATTCGGTTTGAAATTCACTTCTGCCATTTTTAAGAAGGTTTAAGTTACACGCAGCCAATGGTCACAATCTGTGCCACCGGCCTGTTGTGTCATGATTTTGACATTTGGACAAAAAAAATGTCAGCTGGCCGTGACAAGCTGACATTCAATCCATGTTTTGGGTGACGTTTCCTATTCGGGAAGTGGCACTGAGCTCTCATCAACTCCTTGCACTGGAGCACCGACCTGATCACCGATCATGCCTTCAATCTGACTTGAAGCTTCCTCCGTAGATGAAGTGCTGATCATAGCGGTAGATACTAGGCAAAGGGATAAAAGCGCGATGGCTAAGATCCAAGTGCCTTTTTCAAGGAAGTCTGTGGTTCGCTGCACACCGGCAATCTGATTGCTGGAGGAGAAACCTGAGGCCAACCCGCCTCCTTTTGAGTTTTGTATCAGAACAATACCCATCAGTAGAAGGCTGACGATAAAGATGAGGATAGAAATGACGATCATGATCTATATATTTTAATCTGTCTTCAATTTTTCAATAAGGGCGGCAAAATAACTGCTTTTTTCAGGATGCAGCAAGCTAAGTTTTTCATAGGTCGAAATTGCCTTAGAAATGTTGCCTTGTTGTGCGTAAACTTTAGCAAGGGTCTCGGTTACAATGTCTTCACGGTCTAGTAGACTAGACTTCGCTGCCTTGGCAGGATTGAAGAATTCGGCTCGCTTTGGAACGATGTCATCCTCTTTTTCAATGAAATTGTCAATGATCGAAGCGGCTTCTTTAAACGATTGAGGCGTATTGATGACCCTTGAGGGGTCGCTTGGCTCGGCTGCTGAAGGACTGGAAGTTTCAACATCCTTTTGAATGTCAACAACGTCAGACAAGGTGGTCATCCAGCGCGAAAAACTTTGTTTGGCCGGCACGGCGTCTACTGCATACTCAACTTCTTCTTCAATTGCCTCCGTCACCATAGGCGTGGATTCATTTTTTGCGAGCTGCGCATCGTCTTTTTCTGGAGCGACTTCCTCAGCAGTCTTGCTCGTTTCAGGAACGTCTTCTTGGATAAGCGTATCGCGCTCATCCAAGGCGTCTAACCGATCGATCAAGTCTAAGGCGGCCCCTGCGTTCAATGCCTCTGCTAGGTACTGCAACTCAAAGGGGTCGTCTACTTCTTGGGCATCAACATCGGAGGTTGATTCCACTTCCTCTAATGCTTCCATCGGCAGTTGTTGGGTGCCGTCCGCGTCTTCATCAACACGCGAAATCAATTCGATCGGTTCGTCATCTGGTATTTCAGCCAGCGCCGGATCGGAAGTGTCTATGGTGTCAGTGAGGCGTACTTCTGTCTCTTCTTCAAATAAGAACGAATGCAACTGCCGTCGACTGTTGCTCAGCAGCGCTGCACGTTGAATCAAGGATTCGTAGCGCACATCACCCTTCGCTTCGTAGGCCTTGGTCAACGCGATGGCCAGGGTGGATGAATAAGGATGTTTTTGCAGGGTTTCTGACAACAGCGTCAGCTCTGTACTATCCAATCCATCTAATCGGTCGATATTTTCTTCGGTGATCTTCATTACCAATTTCCGAGTGTTCGGTTGAAGATGTCTTGGGTGAGTTTTTCATTGATCGCTTCGATCAGTTGTTCTTCGACTTCGGCCAGAGTTTGAGAAGATGCATCAAACTGTTCCATGTTCGAGAAAGATTGCTCATAGCTGTTCTCCTCATGCTTAGTATCTATGAAACGTACCTTCACGGAAATCGTCAATCGACTCAAGGTTGTGACCGATGCTGTTGTCCCAGTGGCGGCCTCATCGCGCTGCACGTACCCAGTGATTTCACCGTCGATCATCAAGTCTCCATTATTCTTGACCAAGGTGAGACTGGTTTGACGTAAAAAACGATCCTTGAGCGCTTCCGTAAAACTGAGACTCAAACTAGGTGGAGCGAGGGGTGTGCGGGTGGCATCGAAGGTTGCGATAGAGATGGTGTTGACATCTGGCGAAACGCTGGCTCCGGTAAAGGAGTAATTCACCTTGCACCCTCCTAGAAGGAGCAAAGGAAGGCACAGCCATATTCCCCTGAGGTCAATTGAGGCCATATTCTTTGATCTTTCGGTACAACGTCCTTTCCGATATTCCCAATTCCTGAGCGGCGTTTTTTCTTCTGCCTCGATGCTTGTCTAAGGCCTTCTTGATCAACTCCTTCTCTTTTTCTTCAATGCTGAGCGACTCTTCTACCACTTCCGATTCGTAGATGGTGCCATCTGCAGCATAATCTTGGTCATAGCGTTGGATCTCATACTCCATTACTTCTGGGGTAGAAGTTCCACTCGAAGCCGATGTTCTTCCCTCCAACAATGGGTAGAGACGCTTGATGGCATCAGTGTCTAAATCAGAACCGTTGTTTTCTATGATTTCCATGACCAACTTCTTCAAGTCATTCATGTCGTTCTTCAATTCAAACAAGACTTTGTAAAGGATCTCGCGTTCGGACATGTCCTGCTGCTCTTCCTTTTCGAGTACCATAGGCAGCCTGCTCGCACTGGCATTGGGAAGGTACCGAGCCAGGGTAGGGCCGTTGATCTCGCGATCACTTTCGATGACCGAGACCTGCTCTGTCACATTTTTCAATTGACGAATGTTTCCGGGCCAGCGATAACTCTCTAGCATCGTCACCGCATCTGGTGAGAGTCGAACAGGAGGCATGCGGTATTTCTCACCGAAATCCGATGCGAACTTTCTAAATAAGAGATGAATATCTTCTTTGCGTTCTCGAAGAGGCGGGAGGTGAATCGGAACCGTGTTCAATCGGTAATAGAGGTCTTCCCTGAACTTTCCTTTCTTAATCGCCTCAGGAATGTTCACGTTGGTTGCAGTCACAATGCGTACATCTGTCTTTTCAACCTTGCTCGATCCTACTTTGAGAAATTCGCCCGTTTCCAGCACACGAAGCAAGCGTACCTGGGTCGAAACGGGTAGTTCTGCTACTTCGTCCAAAAATATGGTTCCGCCGTTTGCAACTTCGAAATATCCTTTTCGAGCCTCATGAGCGCCTGTAAAGGAACCTTTCTCGTGACCAAACAGTTCGGAGTCAATCGTTCCTTCAGGAATGGCGCCGCAGTTTACAGCGATGTAACCAGCATGCTTGCGGGTGCTGTTGTGGTGAATGATCTGCGGCATCCGCTCCTTTCCAACGCCGCTCTCTCCTGTGATGAGAACCGAAAGATCAGTAGGTGAAACACGCAGCGCGGTCTCTATCGCTCTGTCCAATATCGGGCTGACCCCAATGATTCCAAAACGTTGTTTCGCTTGTTGTATCGTCATGCTTCTTCTACGATTTCGCCGATCAGTGTAGCTGAGGTACAGTCGGTAATCTTAACCTGCACATAGTCCCCAAGCGCATGGTTGCCTTTCGGAAAGACACACATTACATTCTGCGTATTTCGGCCACAAAATTGGGCGTCGCTGCGCTTGGACGAGCCTTCTACCAATACTGTGAATGTCTTTCCGACCGACCGTTTGTTGCTTTCTAAGGAATGTTCCATTTGCAATTGAATGATCTCATTCAATCGTCGTTTCTTTTCTTCTAAGGGCACATCGTCTTCAAACTTCCGTTCGGCAAGGGTCTTTGGACGTTCGCTGTAAAAGAACATGTAGGCGAAGTCATACTTTACTTCCTGCATCAAACTCAATGTATCTGCATGCTGCTCTTCTGTCTCTCCGCAAAAGCCAGCAATGACGTCAGTGCTGATTCCACAATCCGGCATGATCCTGCGGATAGCGTCAATTCTATTGAAATACCATTCGCGGGTATAGCCCCGGTTCATGCGATGCAAGACATCGCTGTTTCCTGACTGAACAGGCAAGTGGATGTATTCGCAAATATTTTCGTGCTTGGCCATCGCATACAGTACTTCATCAGTCATGTCTTTTGGATGGGATGTGCTGAAGCGTATTCTTAGGTCCCCATGCACCTGGGCAACTTTTTCAAGTAATTGCGCGAAGTTGACGCTCTCTTTTGCAGCGTCGATCACCTCGCCTTTCTTACTCATGTTCCAGCGGTAGCTGTCTACGTTCTGTCCCAGAAGGGTGACTTCTCGATAACCGCGGCTGAAAAGGTCAGCTGCTTCAGCAACGATAGATTCAGGATCACGACTCCTTTCTCTTCCTCTCGTAAACGGTACCACGCAAAAACTGCACATGTTGTCGCAGCCCCGCATGATGGAAATGAAGGCGCTGATGCCATTTGAATCGAGTCGAACGGGCTTGATTTCAGCATACGTCTCTTCTCTAGAGAGCAATACGTTCACCGCCTTTTGTCCGGACTCTACTTCTTGTATCAATCCTGGAAGTTCTCTGTACGCGTCAGGACCCGCAACCAAGTCGACGAGTTTTTCTTCTTCAAGTAATTGAGACTTGAGTCGTTCAGCCATGCAGCCGAGAACTCCAATCACTTTGTCGGGATTCGCCTTTTTTTCTTGATTGAATTGCTTCAACCGATTGCGCACACGTTGCTCCGCATTGTCACGAATAGAGCAGGTGTTAATCAATACAACATCGGCGTCTTCGGGAGATGCAGTGGTCTCGTATCCGGCTTGCCCCATAATAGACGCTACGATTTCGCTATCAGAGAAATTCATCTGACAGCCATAACTTTCTACATAGACCTTCTTTCCGTTCAGAAGTTCACTCTGAGTCTCGATCACTATTGCCTCTCCTTGCCGTTGTTCTTCTAGCATTTCTTCGCTCATCGCGCTCGCTGTTTTTTAAAGGTCAGCAAAGGTACGGAATCGACTTGTCTGCAAAAATGTCAGGTGTTAAAAACGCTTTTGAAGGGGGTACTATACCATAAAGAGAATCGAAGCAAATTATTTTGCGTTTTATTTGCACTCATCGAAACGCGAGGATGCATATGAATTTGGTGATCGTTGAGTCTCCTGCGAAAGCAAAGACAATTGAAGGGTATTTAGGAAAGGATTTTGTCGTACGGTCCAGCTATGGGCACGTTCGGGATCTTCCGACGAAGGGGCTTTCGGTAGACCTTGAGAATAATTTTAAGCCCGATTATGTGGTAATGCCTGATAAGAAAAAGGTGATTACCGAATTGAAAAAGCTGAGTAAAGACGCCGAAATGGTGTGGCTCGCAACGGATGAGGACCGTGAAGGAGAGGCTATTAGTTGGCATTTATTCGAGGCACTCGGATTAAAAGAGGATAAAACCAAGCGCATTGTGTTTCATGAGATTACCAAGCCGGCGATCATGAGCGCAATCGAAAATCCGAGGCAGATCGACAAGAATTTGGTGGATGCCCAGCAGGCTCGTCGAGTTCTAGACAGGATTGTCGGATTTGAATTGAGTCCAGTTCTTTGGAAAAAAGTGAAGCCGTCTCTTTCGGCAGGGCGGGTTCAGTCTGTTACGGTTCGTTTGATCGTGCAACGGGAAAAAGAAATCGATGCCTTTACTTCCAAAGCATATTTTAAGGTCAAAGCTGTTTTTTCCTCCGATGGAAAGGTCTTTTCTGCGGATTTATCCAAGCGATTGGAGTCTGAAGCAGAGGTCAAGGATTTTCTGAAACGATGTGAGAATGCCTCATTTATTGTGAACTCAGTGGATAAGAAGCCGGCAAAGAAATCTCCTGCGCCGCCGTTTACTACCTCCACCTTACAGCAAGAAGCGGCAAGGAAGCTTGGGAACTCCGTAGCGCAGACCATGCGTTTGGCCCAAAGCCTCTATGAAGCGGGTAAGATTACCTACATGCGAACGGATTCAGTCAACTTGAGTGCTACCGCTATTGAAGGCGCCAAGGTAGAAATCATGAGTCAGTACGGTGATGACTACATGAATCCGAGAAAATATTCTACCAAAACAGCAAACGCACAAGAAGCCCACGAGGCGATTCGACCAACTTATTTCAATCGCCTCCAGGTGTCAGATGACAAGCGCGAGCAGCGATTGTATGAGTTGATTTGGAAACGCGCCATCGCCTCACAGATGAGCGACGCGAAGTTGTTGCGCACAACCATTCGCATTGGTGCCGAAGGATTGGAGGAGCAGTTTGAGGTGAAGGGAGAAATCATCACGTTCGATGGTTTTTTGAAAGTTTACTTGGAAGGTTCGGATGACGAGAATGAAGAGGAAAACAACGCCAACCTGCCCAATGTGAATGCAGGAGACAAGTTGGATCAAGAATCATTCGAAGCGACGCAACGCTTTACCCATCATCCTCCCCGCTATTCGGAAGCTAGTCTCGTAAAGAAATTAGAAGAATTGGGTATCGGCAGACCTTCTACCTATGCGCCTACCATCAGCACTGTTCAAAAGCGGGGCTACGTGGTGAAGGAAGACCGCGATGGCCATGAGCGCAGTTATACCGTCATAACCCAAAAGGGGGCGGAGGTCACTCAAGAAGAACGCAAGGAGAATACCGGTGCGGAGAGAAATAAGCTCTTTCCAACAGACATCGGAGTCGTTGTAAACGATTTTCTCGAAGAGAATTTCCCCAACATTTTAGACTACCACTTCACGGCAAGCGTGGAGGAAGAGTTTGACCATATATCTCGAGGTGAACTTGAATGGGCAACGATGCTCTCTAAGTTTTACAAGCCCTTTCATACCACAGTTGAGAATACGTTAGAGCATTCCGAACGCGCAACAGGAGAACGAAAGTTGGGAGACGATCCAAAGACCGGAAAACCCGTAATCGCACGACTCGGTCGGTACGGGCCGATGGTTCAAATAGGCGTAGTAAGCGATGAAGAGAAACCACAGTTTGCAAAACTTCGAGATGGGCAAAGCATTCAAACCATTGAATTGGCGGATGCCTTAGACTTGTTCAAACTGCCGAGAAGTTTAGGCGAGTATGAAGATAAAGAGGTGATTGCCTCAGCGGGTCGCTTCGGTCCGTTCGTGCGTTTTGATGGAGGTTTTTACAATCTTGGAGAATTGGATCCACTGGAAGTGACTTTGGAGCAGGCAATTGAAGTGATTGTAACGAAAAAGGAAGAAGCGCAAAAAGCGATCATCCACGAGTTTGACCATGATCCGATCATCAAAGTCTTGAAGGGGCGTTTTGGTCCCTATATGACCTTAGGCAAGGAAAACTATAAACTTCCAAAGACGGAAGATCCTGAGGCGCTCACCCTAGAGCGTTGCTTGGAAATCATTGAGAATTCTGAGCCGACCAATAAGGGTAAAAGAAAAAAAGGCAAGAAATAACCGCTTCCAATGGAACTCAGCCATTATTTCAAAGGAATTGAGATTGAGAGCGATCGAGAAGGTACGTTAATCGATTGCATCACACCTTATTCAGATGCGGTAGATTGTCGCGAGTTTGACCTCGCTATTTTATTCGTTCCCGAAAATCGATGGATGAGTAACGAGCGTGCTGATCACACCTATCAGATCGCAGCCGTACTCAACGAGTTTGCCTCACTTTTTGTGCATGATTACGAGCCCAAGATCCTGTATTTTGGAGAATTCATTCTAGGCAATGAAATTGCCGATACGGAAGCCGGTCTATCCGAAGTGATTGGTCAACTCGTCCAATCCAAGGTGATTCCAATCATCCTCGGTGGAGGACGGAATTTGACCTATTCGGTGTACAAGGCCTTTGAGGCGCAGGAACAGATTGTCAACATCACTTCGGTAGACAACTATTTGAACTTGGACGAGAGTACCGTGCAGAACTACATCGGAAGAATCATCAAGGAGCAACCCAACTATTTGTTCAACTACTCCAACATTGGGTACCAGACTTATTTTGTTTCACCAAGGGAGCTTGAATTGGCCGATGAACTTTATTTTGACGCCTATCGCTTGGGCTTAGTAAGAGGCGAAGTGTATAGTGTTGAACCTGTGCTTCGCAGCGCAGAAGTGACCTCCTTTTCAATGGACGCTATCAAGTCGAGCGATTTCGGAGCAAACTGCGAACCTCAACCAAACGGTATCTACGCTGAAGAAGCCTGTCAGATGTTTCGATACATCGGTCTGGCAGAGAAGACCAAGGTGGTCCTCCTCACTGAATTGACGGGAGAAGGGGCAACACGAAGAGATGATTTATTGCTTGCTGAAATGCTCTGGTGTATTGTGGATGGATTCTACGGACGTCGCTCGGAGATTCCGGGTGCGAAGAAAGAAGGCTTCCTCAAGTACCGCGTTCCGTTGCGCAACGACGAGTTTCAATTGATCTTCTATAAAAGTGCGGCTACAGATCGCTGGTGGATGGAGGTTCCTGTACCCCCTCAATACGCCAATAAGTATCGGAAACACCATTTGGTTCCTTGTGCTTACGAAGATTACTTGATAGCTACTAGGGATGATCTGCCAGAAAGGTGGTGGAAGGCCTATAAAAAGATGCTCTGAAAAGGCTTTCATCGGGGAAGTGAACCGATTGATGTTGAAAAACTGCACCGTTCGTGGAAAAATCTTGACTCCATTTGAATTTTAAGTAATTTAGCGACTCTCAAAAATCTAGACCTCTAGTACGTCCTATGAATTTTAAGACTGGAATACTTTTCGCGGCTATAGCGGTTTTCACAACAACGGCAACCCAAGCACAGCAGGATCCTCAGTTCAGTATGAACATGAATAATAAGCTGTTCTTCAATCCGGCCTACGCGGGAATGAATGACGGGATTTGTGTTTATACCTTAGGTCGACAGCAGTGGGTTGGCTTTGAAGGGCGTCCTGAATCCTATTTATTAGGTGGTCATGGAACATTTACCATTCCAGGTATTAACCTGAGAAGCGGTGGTGGATTGGTGGTCTTAGGTGATGCCCTGGGGCAGATGCACTTTACCACGGTGAAAGGAATGTACAGTGCGCATATTCCGCTGAATATTATTGGAAGTGATCCTGGGCACTTGGGTGTTGGTCTCTCTGTTGGCGCCATTCAATTTGGAATCGGAAACAACTGGAGATCCGTAAGCCCTTCTTACAGCGATCCTCTCATTCCTGATGGCGGCTATCAAGCAACCTCCTTCGATATGGATTTTGGGCTCTGGTATCAGACCAGCAAATTGTATGTTGGTGCATCTATGTCTCACCTCAACCAAGCGTCTTTTTCTGATACGGGAAGATTAACTGGGTTCGATGACAATCCAGATGTGGTGAATTGGAATACAAGTTTTAAAATGAAGTCACACATGTTTGTGACGGCTGGGTATGATTTTCCGCTTCCGAACCCATTGTTTGTTTTGAAGCCCTCGATCTTTGTAAAGTCTGACCTAGTCACCGCGCAGATTGACCTCAATGCAATCGTTGAATACAATAATTTTATCTGGGGAGGGTTAACGTATAGGTACATCGATGCTGTCGCAGTAATGGCAGGCGTCAATTGGGCTCCAGGTTATGTCCCTGGAACTGTGCGCGCCGGTTATGCGTATGATGTTACTACTAACAGGCTTGCGAGCGGAAGCAGTGGATCTCATGAGATCTTTCTTCAATACTGTTTGCAGCTGAAACAGAAATCCCCAGTTTCTAGACATAAGAGCGTCAGGTTCTTATAGGATTCGCTTACTTTTGTAACTTTTGAGATCAACCCTCAAGAAAGATCTAAACCAAAAAAAAGGAGATAATATGAAAAGATTGCTCAAATACTCAGTGGCGGCTGCACTCGTGTTGCCTTTCCTTCTGAGCAGTTGCGGAAACTCCGGAAATGGTCAGTTGATTGGTGTTCAGAACAGGATTGCCTGGTATCAACCCGATCCATATGGTATGCTCTACCTTCCAATGGGCTCTTATAATATGGGACCCAGCGACCAGGACGTGCCTTATGCAACCACAGCTAAGTCAAAAACCGTTTCGGTGCAAGCATTCTACATGGATGAGACCGAGGTTACCAATAATGAATACCGTCAGTTTGTTTACTGGGTACGCGATAGTATCGCGCGCCGCATCCTTGGTGAGGAAGTAGATGAGGAGGAATACCTCATTACGGTAAACTATTATGATGAGGACATAGATCCTCCCCATATCAACTGGAATTCTCGCATTGAGTGGGAAGATCCTGATCAACGTGAAGCGTTGGAAGTAATGTACTATCCAGAATTTGAGCGCTTCAGAGGTCGAAGAGAAATCGATGCCAGAAAACTCGATTTTGAGTACTTCTGGATTGACTATCGTGATGCGGCTAGAAAAGGCGGTCCCGGTGCTCCTCTGCGCCAGCGAGGTATGACCGACCGATCTATTTTCATCAAGCGTGATGTGATCAATGTTTATCCGGATACATTGTGCTGGGTACATGATTTCACCTACGCCTTCAATGAGCCGATGACCAAGATGTACTTCAGCCATCCTGCGTATGATGATTACCCTGTTGTGGGAGTTACGTGGAAGCAGGCGAGAGCTTTTGGTATTTGGAGGACAGAATTGCTCAATCACTACTTGAGAGAGATTGGTGGTGGTCGTATTCAAGATTTCCGACTTCCTACGGAATCAGAATGGGAATACGCTGCTCGAGGTGGACTGGACTTGGCTCCTTATCCATGGGGCGGTCCATACATTAGGAATACACGCGGTTGTTTCCTTGCCAACTTTAAGCCGATGCGTGGTAACTATGTGGATGATGGTGGATTCCATACCGTACCTGTAAATTCTTATTCTCCTAACGATTACGGATTGTACTGCATGTCAGGAAACGTATCGGAATGGACTAGCAATGCATTTGATGAGTCTTCTTTCGACTTCGCCCATGATCTGAACATGGACTACGTCTACGAAGCAAAGGATGATGATCCTCCTGTTCTGAAGCGAAAAGTTATTCGCGGAGGTAGCTGGAAGGACATAGGATATTATCTTCAAACAGGTACGCGTACTTACGAGTATCAGGACACCGCTAAGAGTTACATCGGTTTTAGAAACGTAATGACTTTCCTTGGCCGCGCCAAGGGTGATGATATTTGATGATTTTCAACGCCTTTTTTAACTATCACTATATACACAACAACCCAAATCGTTATTAATTATGTCTCAAGAAGTTAAAGGATTCAGGCCAGGAAGCGCCAGCTGGAAAAAGTTTATGGCTAAGCTTTATGGAATTGGTGCCGCAGTGGTAATTGTCGGTGCCTTGTTTAAAATTATGCACTGGCCATTTTCTGGACCTCTATTGGTAGTGGGTCTTAGTACAGAGGCGGTGATTTTCTTCTTCTCTGCGTTTGAACCACTTCACGACGAGCCAAAGTGGGAATTGGTTTATCCAGAACTTGCTGATCACGGTAGTGATGATGATGAGCATGATGAAATTGCTGAGACTTCATCTGATGACGGCA
The DNA here is from genome assembly GCA_943788725.1 of uncultured Flavobacteriales bacterium. Taxonomy (GTDB): domain Bacteria; phylum Bacteroidota; class Bacteroidia; order Flavobacteriales_G; family Salibacteraceae; genus SHAN690. Next base: position 78,873 of record CALSRJ010000003.1, read on the forward strand.
AAGAAGAGCTTCCAATTACGGAGCAACTCGACAACATGCTTGAAGAGGCGAAAATTGGTCCAGAGCTTATTGAGAGCCTAGGATCAGGACTTCGCTCACTTTCTGACAATGCAGGCAAATTGAGCAATATATCTGATGCTTCAGTCGCTACCAACCAATACGTGGACAGTGTGCGAAATGCAGCTACAAGCGTTGATCAGTTGACTCAGAATTATTCTAAGGCATCTGAAAGTCTTGCGAGCATCAGCATGACATCTGATGATGGAAATAGTTATGCAGACAGCTTGCGAAGTGTTTCTGCAAAGCTTCAAGAATTGAATCAAGTATATGACCTTCAGTTACAAGGTAGTAAGGAGCAAATGGAGACAAACAAGCAGTTTTATGCTGGCATCTCTGAACTGATGGGTAACCTTCAAGCTTCAGTCGAAGACACCAAGAGCTACAAAGAAAACATTGCTGAGCTTTCAAGCAACTTGTCGGCCCTCAACCGAGTGTATGGCAATATGCTAGCTGCAATGAACATGGGTGGCGGTAATAACGGTTGATAGTTTCATATAACTCCAGAAAAGATTAGAATAAATGGCAGGAGGTAAAGAAACCCCGAGGCAGAAGATGATTGGTATGATGTACCTGGTACTCACCGCACTTCTCGCTATGAACGTATCCAAAGACATCCTTGATGCATTCGTAATCATCAACGAAGGTCTTGAAGTGACCAATGCGAACTTCATGGCCAAGAATGAGTTTACTTACAGTCAGTTCGAGAAAGCTAAGGCGAATGATCCAGCGAAAGTTGCTGAGTTCTACAACAAGGCTATGCGAGCAAAAGGATTGACCGAGGAAGTATACTTACACATTGAAGAGCTAAAAAAGTATTTGATCGCAACAACCAGTGGAAAGAGTTCCATTGAAGAAGTTGAAGCTGATTCGCTTTTCAAGCTGAAGAATGTGGATTCGAAGGACAACTACGATATCCCTACGCTGCATTTGATTGGGGGTGACCCGGCAAAGCCAAGAGACGGCGAGTGGTCTGCTACTGAGTTGAAGACGAAGATTGATAATTTCAAGCAGGAACTGTTGTATTTGTTCGAAGATGAGACAGAGCGCAATGCGCTTTCTTTAGGACTTAATACGGATGGTGAGTTTAAGGATGCTAGTGGTGTCAAGGAGACTTGGATTTCTGCGAACTTCTATCACCTACCCTTAGCGGCTGTTGTAACCAACTTGTCTAAGATTCAGGCGGATATTAGAAACGCAGAGGCAGATATCATTAAAGCACTTTATCGCAATATCAGCGCGGATGACTTTAAGTTTGACACGCTTGCGGCCAAGGTGATCCCTCGTTCTACTTATGTAATTCAAGGCGATAGCTTCATCGCGGACGTAATTGTTGCTGCATTCAGTACAACTCAGCCACCGCGTATGCGATTGGCCACTGAATTTAATGACAGCAACGATATGCCTATCTATGAGGATTTTGACCAGCTTGATAGCACCAATATTTCTATGGTTGGAGGAGCTGCTCGTTATGCACTCCAGGCTAATACTACTGGCCTGCAGGAGTGGGGTGGTGTAATCCAGATCAAAGGTCCTGATGGATCGTATCGATCTTTCCAGATTCCAAAGCAAACGTATACTGTAGCAAAACCTGCATTGGTAGTTTCGCCTACCAAGATGAACGTATTCTACAGGGGATTAGATAATCCTGTTGAGGTTTCTGTTCCAGGTGTGCCAACTGAGAAGCTAGAGATTAGTATTTCTAATGCGAGTAAGTCAGGAAGTAACGGAGTATTCATGGTTAAACCAGGAAACGGGCAAACATGTGATATTTCTGTAAGCGCCGAGTTGAATGGCAAGAAACAAAACTTTGGTAAGAAGGAGTTCCGCGTAAAGAACGTACCGGATCCAAAGCCATTTTTTGGTGGAAAGACTGGTTCTGATGCGATTCCAAAGCGCGACCTTTTGGCAGCAGGTGGTATCATCGCTGAAATGGAGAATTTTGAATTTGACTTGCGTTTCACCGTAGTCAGCTACGTTGTATCCGCTACCATTCGAGGTAATGTTGTAGAAGCCAATTGTGGTGGACCAGCTTTATCATCTGATGCAAAGAAAATTCGTCAAGAATTGAAATCTGGTCAGAAAATCTATTTTGAGAAGATCAAGGTGAAAGGTCCTGATGGGTCGGTACGAGACCTAGGTACACTTTCATTGAAGGTCATCTAATACTGAATTTAATTCATTTGTCATGAAACGATTGATCGTATCCTTACTGACAGTAGCAAGCTTAGCAGCCATTCCTGCTGAAAGTGTTGCTCAGGATGTCCTGGATGGTATTTACCGCCCAGAGCACACCCTGGAACGTCGTGTGATTCCTTACGCTCCCCTTCGAGAAGCCGATGTTATGTGGCTTCAAAGAGTTTGGAGAAGGGTTGACCTTCGGGAAAAGATCAATCATCCTATGTATTATCCGGAGAAAGCAGCACAAGGTCGAAAGTCACTTTTTGATGTCATCAAAGATGCCATCATGAATGATGGAACCCTCACTGCGTATTATCCTGGAGCATTGGGAGACAATGATATGTTCACCGAGCGAATGACCACCGACGAAGTGCGTGACCTACTCTTTAAGAAGGATACGGTTTTCACGCAAGATCTCAACACAGGAGAGATGGTGCAGAAAGTGGTTCCGATCGAGGTGAAATCAAATGAGGTGAAGTGGTATGAAATCAAAGAAGAATGGTTTTTTGACCGTCAGCGATCTGTAATGGACGTTCGTATCATAGGTATCTGTCCTATGAAGGCGAAAATCGATGGGCTTACCGGTGAGTACCGTGGTCTGCAGCGCTTGTTCTGGATTTACTATCCTGAAGCACGTTATGTCTTCGTCAAATCTGAGGTGTTTAACCGAGGCAATGATGTAGAGCGAAGAACGTATGAGGATGTATTCTGGAAGCGTCAATTTGGTAGCTATATCGTGAAATCAAGTAATGTGTACGATCGTCAGATCGTTGAATACAAGACGGGATTGGAAGCGTTGTTAGAATCTGAAAAAATCAAAGGTCAGATTACCAATATGGAACATGACTTGTGGAGCTATTAAGCTTCTGTTTATAGAGAGTTAAAAGATGAAAGGGAGGCATGAGCCTCCCTTTTTTTGTGCCAATACTAGTTCTTCCCGACGCACGTTCATGGTTTATGATTTTCGTTATCCGCCCGAAGCAAGCACCCCAAATCTTGTTGTCGCTCGGATTGGTTATTGGAATGGCGTTTCAAGTAAAGGCACAGTTTAAACCCTCCCCAAATAATCCTTTGGACGGCCGACCTGCTCCTAGACAAAGCGTTCGACCGAACGACATGCTATGGATGCGTACCGTATGGCGCAGGGTCGATTTGAGGCAGAAGATGAATCAAACCATGTATTTTCCAGAAGACCCATCCCAGGGGCGAAAGTCCCTGTACCAATTCATGTTGGATGGATTGCTCCAAGAACAAACGTTGACGGCTTATTCTGTAGGTCCGCTCGGCATGGATGATATGTTCTCCACTCCTTTGGGAAAGGATGAAGTACTCGCTGTTGTCCGTAAGCTTGATACAGTGCTTTCCATCGATCCTTTTACGCTCGAAGAAGGCTACGTTTCCATTCCTACATGGATTGAGTCAGAAGACATCGTCGCCTTTGATATCAAAGAACGATGGTACATAGATGCGCAACACGCAACCATGAAGGTCGGAATCGTGGGAATAGCTCCAGTAGCCATGGTCATAGATCTGGAAACGGGTGAATACCGGGGAACTAAAAGATTGTTTTGGGTCAACTATGATGAGGCTCGCTCTGCCATGGCTACCTGGCCAGTATTCGTACGTTCTAATGACCTGCAATACATCTCTTATGATGACTTCTTTGTCCAACGCAGGTTCGATGGAACCATCACCAAGGTGTCGAATGTGTACGACCGAGCTTTTGTAGAATACCTAGGGCCGGAGGACGCCCTTTATCAAGCGCGTCAGGAGCACGAAAAGATCAGGGAGCTAGAGTTGGATATGTGGAACTTCTGAGGGTTCAGCGATTAGTATATTGCTGCTCGTAGTACTCCTGATACGCTCCTGTGCGCACACGTTCGATCCATTCAGGATTCGATAGGTACCAGTCGATCGTCTTGGTCAGCCCTTCTTCGAAGGTCATGGACGGTGACCAGCCTAAGGTATCTTTGATCTTGGTGCAATCGATGGCATACCTGAAATCATGTCCCGCGCGGTCTTTGACGTAAGTGATGAGGGCATCGCTCTCACCAGCGGGTCGACCCAGCTTTTGATCCATCTGGGTGCAGAGAAGATTGATCAATGCAATGTTGCTCCACTCATTTTCTCCACCGATGTTGTATGTCTCGCCGAGCTTGCCTTCATGGAAAATAAGATCAATGGCTTCGGCGTGATCCTCAACGTATAACCAGTCGCGTACATTCTCACCTTTTCCGTAAACGGGGAGCGGTTTCTTCTCTACGATGTTGCTGATGAATAAAGGAATCAACTTCTCTGGAAATTGGTGGGGACCGTAGTTGTTGCTGCAGTTAGATAGCACAACCGGAAGGCCATACGTATGTCCAAATGCCCGTACCAAGTGGTCAGAGCTTGCCTTGGAGGCGGAATAGGGACTTTTTGGATCGTAGGAGGTCTCCTCTGTAAAGAATCCTTCATCACCCAGCGATCCGTAGACCTCGTCCGTTGAGACATGGTAGAATCGCTTTCCTTCGAGGACATCTCCCCAAGCCACTCGAGCACATTGAAGCAAGTTCGCCGTGCCTACAACGTTGGTGTTGATGAAGGCCAGTGGATCAAGAATAGAGCGGTCCACGTGCGATTCTGCCGCTAAATGAATGATGCTGTCAACGTTATACTGACTAAAAACGCGCCCGACTTCCTTAGCATCACATATGTCTACCTTCTCAAAAACGTAGTTAGCCGAGGATTCAATATCGGTGAGATTTTCGAGGTTGCCGGCATACGTCAGAAGATCTAAGTTGATGATCCGATAGTTTGGGTAGCTCGAAACAAGTCGGCGAACAACATGAGAGCCGATGAAGCCAGCTCCTCCGGTGACGATGATGTTTTTTTCAAATGCCATTAAAGACTCCAGTAAATCAATTCGTTGATCTTTCCTTTGAAGATGCCTTTCACATCCACGAAAATACCCTTGTCATCCGTCATCATTTTGCGAAAATCTGACTCTTGCATTTTTTCGTATTCATCGTGGTTTACGGCAACGATGATGGCATCATACGCGCCTTCTTTAATCTCCGAAAGGCCAAAGCCGTACTCGTGCTCTAATTCAGCACTGTCAGCATAAGGATCGGCAACTTCCACATCTACCATGAAAGAACGAAGTTCCTTGATGACGTCCGCAACTTTCGAGTTTCGGATATCGCTTACGTTTTCTTTGAAGGTGGCTCCCATCACTAAGACCTTGGCTCCTGCAACATTCTTGCCTTGGGCAAGGATCTTTTTCACCGTTGTCTTAGCAACGTAGAATCCCATGCTATCGTTGACATAGCGACCAGAGTTGATGATACGCGCGTGGTACCCCCAATTTTTCCGCCTTATAGGTCAAATAATAAGGGTCTACTCCAATGCAATGTCCCCCCACTAACCCAGGGAAGAATTTGAGGAAGTTCCACTTGGTGCCCGCAGCTTCAAGGACCTCGAATGTATTGATACCGATGCGGTTGAAGATGATAGAAAGCTCATTCATCAAGGCAATGTTCACGTCACGCTGGGTATTCTCAATGATCTTGGCGGCTTCAGCCACCTTGATGCTGGATGCTTTATGCACACCAGGTTCAACGATGATCTTGTACACATCGGAGATGATGTCTAGAGATTCTTCATCACATCCAGAAACTACCTTCAGAATCTTCGTGATGGTGTGTTCCTTGTCTCCTGGGTTGATTCGCTCTGGGGAATAGCCAACCTTGAAATCACTGATGAACTTCAATCCTGATTTTTCTTCCAGCACGGGTACGCAATCTTCTTCCGTACATCCAGGGTAAACCGTTGATTCGTATACGACGTAGTCGCCCTTTTTCAAGACAGCACCCACCGTATTAGAAGCACCGATAAGCGGCCTAAGGTCAGGCGTATTGTGCGCATCAATGGGGGTTGGAACTGCGACGATGAAAAAATTCACATCCTTCAGGTCTTCTGTTTTTGCAGTGAAGGTGATGTCGCTGTCTGCGAAATCAGAGGCTTCCAATTCATCGCTTGGATCCACGTGATTCTTCATCATCTCAACACGCTCTGCATTGATGTCGAATCCAACAACCGCTACTTTTTTCGCGAAGGCCAGGGCGATGGGCAGGCCAACGTAACCAAGACCGATCACGCCGATCTTCCCTTCTTTCTTCAGAATCTGCTCGTACAAATTGCTCATATCTATTTTCTTACGCTTCTATTTTTGTGACCCGTCCATTGTCGAGTCGATATTTTTCATTGGATTCAGGACAGATGGAGATCCCAGCTTCGTCAAAATGAAGACGATGGCCGTGGGTGCTCATCCAACCGATTTGCTTTGCCGGATTGCCAACAACGAGGGCAAAGGCTAAAACCTCCTTGGTCACCACTGCCCCTGCGCCTATAAACGCATATTCTCCGATGTCATGACCGCAAACGATCGTAGCATTTGCGCCAATTGAAGCTCCTTTTTTTACAACCGTGCGGGTGTATTGACCGCGTCGGTTCACGCCGCTCCTAGGGTTGACAACATTGGTAAATACCATGCTCGGGCCCAGGAATACATCATCCTCACAAATCACACCTGTATACACCGAGACATTGTTTTGGATCTTTACGTTCTTACCCAATACTACGTTGGGTGAGATCACGCAATTTTGGCCGATGTTGCACGCCTCTCCAATCACGCAATCAGGCATGATGTGACTGAAGTGCCAGACCTTGGTACCTTCTCCGATGTTGCATCCTTCATCGATCACTGCTGTTTCATGTGCGTAGTACGACTGGCTCATCTGAAGTAGGCTTCGAAATTCTTATGCTCGTTCTTGTACAGCTCATCCTTCGAAAGGCTTTTGAAGTAATCGAACGTGATACTCAATCCTTCTGCGCGATGCACCTTAGGCTCCCATTTTAAAATGTCTCTTGCCTTGGTAATGTCTGGTTGACGTTGCTCAGGGTCGCCTTCTGGTAAATCCATGTGAACTACCTTTTGGGTCGTGCCCGTTAATTTGATGATCTCTTGAGCGAAATCTTTGATGGTAATCTCGTCGGGATTGCCAATGTTCATCGGCATGGAATAGTCGCTCAGCAGCAAACGGTAAATGCCCTCGATCAGGTCATCTACATAACAGAAAGAACGCGTTTGACTGCCGTCTCCAAAAATGGTGAGGTCTTCACCTCGAAGTGCTTGACCGATGAAGGCGGGCAATACCCGTCCGTCGTTTAGCCTCATCCGTGGACCATAAGTGTTAAAGATGCGGACGATTCTAGTTTCGAGGTTGTGAATGCGCTGGTAGGCCATGGTCAACGCTTCCTGAAATCGCTTGGCCTCGTCGTAAACGCCTCTTGGACCCACTGGATTCACATTGCCCCAATATTCCTCCGTTTGGGGATGTACCTGTGGGTTTCCGTATACTTCAGAGGTGGAGGCTACCAATATCCTAGATCGCTTAGCACGCGCTAATCCGAGCAGGTTGTGCGTTCCAAGCGAACTCACTTTCAAGGTTTGAATGGGAATCTTCAGGTAGTCAATCGGGCTCGCAGGCGAAGCAAAGTGAAGGATGTAGTCTAATTCGCCCGGTACGTGCACAAACGAACTCACATCATGGTTGTAGAACGTGAAATGTTCGTTGGAGAAGAGATGCTGAATGTTCTTCAGGTCTCCAGTGATAAGATTGTCCATCCCGATCACTTTGTACCCTTCTACAATGAATCTGTCGCAGAGATGGGATCCTAGAAATCCAGCTGCACCTGTTATCAGAACACTTTTCATCGTCTTACTTATTGCTTACGGTTTCACGGCCGATGCTCTTGTAATGGTATCCACGCTCGCGCATCTTGGCTGGAGCGTAAAGGTTTCTTCCATCAAAGATGGTCTTCTCTTTCAAACGGCTATCTAATTCACGGAAATCCGGCGTTCGGAAAACAGACCATTCGGTACAAATGATCAAGGCATCTGCTCCGTCAAGGGTCTCGTACTCATTGCTCGCATACTGAATGCTCTCGCCGATCTTGTGTTGGACGTTGCTCATCGCTTCAGGATCATACGCCTTAACGGTGGCTCCGAGCTTGGTGAGCATTTCAATGATGTACAAAGCGGGTGCTTCACGAATGTCATCTGTGTCTGGCTTGAACGCTAGTCCCCACATCGCAAAGTGCTTTCCTTTCAGATCGCCACCGTAGTAATCGACAATGGAAGGAAGCAGAACGGTTTTTTGATTTTCGTTCACGCGCATAACCGACTCGAGGATTTCGAGGTTGTACCCGTATTCCTTAGCGGTTTTTACAATGGCCTGCACATCTTTTGGGAAACAGCTTCCTCCGTAACCGATTCCGGGAAAGAGGAAGCGATTTCCAATGCGTGAATCTGAACCAATGCCAATGCGCACCTTATCTACGTCTGCCCCAACGCGTTCGCAGAGGTTGGCGATTTCATTCATGAAAGAGATCTTGGTTGCCAAAAAGGCATTGGCCGCATACTTGGTCATTTCTGCGGATTTCTCATCCATGAACAAGATGGGGTTGCCTTGACGTACAAACGGCTTAAAAAGCTCGTCAAGTACCTGCTGTGCCCGATTTGACTCCGTCCCGATCACAACGCGATCCGGCTTCATGAAATCATCTACGGCAAAGCCTTCACGTAAAAACTCTGGGTTGGAAACCACATCGAATTCACCTGCGTAATTCGCAGATACTGCAGCCTGAACGCGATCTGCGGTTCCGACTGGTACCGTACTCTTATCAATGATGATGGTGTAGTCTTGAATCATCTTTCCAAGGTCTTCCGCGACTTTGAGGATGAATTGCAAGTCCGCAGAACCGTCTGCACCTGGGGGTGTCGGCAGCGCAAGGAAAATCACGTTGGCGTGATCTACGGCGTCTTGCAGCACAGTGCTAAAGGACAAGCGCTTTTGCTTAATGTTCCGTTCAAAGAGATTGTCAAGGTGGGGTTCATAAATGGGAATGATGCCGTTGCGCATCTTTTCCACCTTCGCTTCGTCGATGTCTATGCAAACCACATGGTTTCCCATTTCAGCCAGGCATGTGCCCGTTACAAGTCCAACGTATCCAGTTCCTACTACAGCAATATTCATCCGTTGATAAAGCTTTTGATGTGTGTTGTGATATGATTGAGCTGCTCCTCGCTGAGTTCTGTGTGAATCGGCAATGAAATTACCTGTCGCGTCAAGTCTTCTGTCCTTGGCATATCGCCCTCTTTCATTCCGTATTGGGTATATCCCTTCTGCAAGTGAACCGGCACCGGATAGTAGATGTTTGCGGGAATGCCATTCTCCTGGAGGTAGCTAAGCAAAGCGTCGCGATCAACCCCTTTCAGCTTCATCGTATACTGATGAAAACCGTGGTCGGAGTATGGAGCTCGATAAGGTGTGGTGATGGCTTCTACGTCTGCAAATGCGCTGTCGTAATAGGCAGCAGCTTCTCGACGAGCATGGGTGTATTTATTCAAATGACGCAATTTGATGCGCAGCACCGCCGCCTGAATGGAATCCAGTCGTGAGTTGCATCCGATCTCATCGTGGTAATACCTCACGCGCTGGCCATGATTCGCCATCATGCGGAGTTTATTCGCTAAGGTGTCGTCATTGGTCATGATGGCTCCTCCGTCTCCATAGCAGCCTAAATTCTTGGATGGAAAGAAGGAAGTAGTTCCAATATCGCCAATGCATCCTGCCATCTTCGTCGTTCCGTCATTCGAATGAAAAGAGCTTCCTATTGCCTGTGCCGTATCTTCAATCACACGCAAGTTGTTCTCCTTGGCAAAGGCCATTACCTCATCCATTTGGGCGCATTGACCGTAAAGGTGAACGGGAATGATTGCCTTGGTTTTGGAAGAAAGCTTTGTTTTAGCATCTGCAATGTCAATGGTGAAGGTGTCTTCATCTACCTCCACAAATACAGGCTTCAGTTGCAGCAAGGCAATTACCTCGGCAGTAGCGATGTAGGTGAAACTCGGCGTGAGGATTTCGTCTCCAGGTTGCATGCCCAATGCCATCAATGCAATCTGAAGTGCATCGGTTCCATTGGCGCAAGGAATCACGTGTTTGACGCCTAGGTAGGACTCAAGGTCTGAGGCAAAGGCTTTCACTTCTGGACCGTTGATGAATGCGGTGCTTTCGATGACATCGATTACCGCTTTATCAATCTCTTCTTTGATCTTCAGATACTGCGTGTGCAGATCAACTAATTGGATGGGCTTCATTCACTTAAAAATGGGGTGCGAAGATACTCTTTTCGTCGGCTCTTTTTAGCCGCATACTAGTTGGTATGAGTACAAAGCTTGGTGCTAGAACTTCCGGTGGCTGGCTTTCGTATTTTTGTGCTGTGAAAAGATCGCTTTTATGCATTGCACTGCTCTTCTTTGGACTCACGTCTGCCGCACAGAAGACCATCCAGGATACTACGATCCAGTTCTTTGCCATTGGTGGAGAAATTGGCTTCCATCAGCCGTTTGGTGACCTACATCAGCGCTTCGGTTCCGGCGGAATTACGGGAGGCTCATTCATGTATAAATTCAGGACCAACTGGACGATTGAAGGGAATGTGGGGTTCTTTTTTGGCAATCAAGTAAAGGAAGATTCCATTTTGAACAATCTCCAAATGGAAAATCAGAATTTTATCGGACGCGATGGAAATCCGGTTGATGTGTTCTTGTATGAGCGGGGGTTTGTGTCCACCGTTCGCGTTGGTAAGATATTCCCGATTGTCGGTCCGAATCCAAATTGCGGGGTGCATTTAGCTTTGGGGGGAGGGGTGATGCAACATAAAATTCGGATCCAACCCGAGTTCGAAACACTTCCCCAATTAGAAGGCGCTTACAAAAAGGGATATGACCGATTGACCAATGGGCTGTGCTTGAGTCAGTCATTGGGATACCAGCATTTTGGAAATTTTCGCTTCGTGAACTTTTACGTCGGCGTGGAGGTCTATGAAGGATTCACCCAGAACCGAAGGACGCTCAATTTTGACACCCAGATGCGTGATACCCAGGAGCGGATGGACATCATCGGGACCTTCGTTGTCCGGTGGTATTTCCCCATCTACAGGCGCCAGGCAAGGGACTACTACTTCTATTGATTTAATTTCGCGCGGATGCTGTTGCTCTACACGTTCGTCACCCGGGTCTTTCTGGGCCTTGCTCCGCTTTTCAAGTGGACAAGCCCAAAGTTTGCGAAATGGGTAGCTACAAGAGGGCAATGGAAGGAGGATACCCAGTCCTTCAAAAAAACAGGTAAAGTCGTTTGGTTTCACTGCGCGTCAGTAGGTGAGTTTGAGCAAGCGCGACCCTTGATTGAGGGGATGAAGAAGGAGAATGAAAGTGTCCAAGTAATTGTCACCTTCTTTTCTAGCAGTGGCTACGAAGTCCGAAAGGATTATGCGTTGGCGGATGTAGTCACCTATTTGCCGGCCGATCTTCCAGGACGTATACAGGACTTCATCGAATGTGTTCAGCCGGACTTGGTCGTTTTCGTGAAGTATGAGTTTTGGTTCAATACCATGGAGCAATTGCACAAAAAAAGTATTCCCATGATCCTTGTATCTGCTTACCTTACGGATAGGCATTGGACAACACAGTGGCCCGGAATCTACCTCGGACGGCGACTGAATCAATTCACGCGCATATTCGCCCAAGATGAAGCTACTGTTAAACGCCTAGAGCGTATTGGAATATTCGACGCAGTAGCGGTGGGTGATACCAGGGTGGATCGGGTGATTTACAACGCTGAACAAGGCTTCGATTTACAAGGAATAGAAACTTTCAAAGGCGACAACCAGTTGTTGGTTATCGGTAGCAATTGGCCTTCAGACGACGGTGTAATCTTGAATGTTGTCAAGGCACGAAGCGACCTGAAGCTGATTGTGGCACCCCACGAAGTCAATGCAGCCCAATTGGCTGTTTGGAAGCGTCATTTTGGAAGTACGTTGGTCAAGTTTAGCGATATCGAACAGACCCCCGGTTGGGAGAAAGCCACCGTTATCTACGTTGACCGAATTGGGCTATTGTCGAAACTCTATCGCCTCGGAGATGCAGCGTACATTGGTGGAGGTTTTGGTAAGGCAGTTCACAATACCCTCGAAGCTTCGGTTTATGGAATTCCAGTGTTTTTTGGACCAAAGAATCAACGTTTTCAGGAGGTACAAGAATTAAAGGTCCTGGGTGCAGGACTTGAAATTGATTCTGAGGAGTCTTTTCGCAATTCATTAGTGAAAGCGTTGGATGATGCCGGATTTAGAAAAAGGGTGAAAGAAGCTACAGAGCATTATTTTGAAAGGCAGCGTGGCGCGTCCACTGCTATATTGAGCTGGGTCAATGATTGCATACAAGATCGGGATTAAGATGCTTTCCACACGGGTTAAATGCACTAACTTCGTCGTCATCTAACCCAACGCCACCACCATGAGCAAATAGTCTTTGATACTGTTCATCTCAACTGTATTTCTTTGCTTCATTGTAGTTTCCTGCTCGGACGATACTGAGCGATTGGAATCGGAGAATAAAGAACTCAAAGAGGAGCTTCAAACCCAAGAAGACCAGATCATATCTCTATCGCTAGGTACCAAGTTTGTGGATCGCTATGTTGACTCACTTGAACAATTGGAAGCTAGCATTCGTGACCGTATGAGTGGAGGGGAAGAGGATACGATCCTTATGCAAATGATTAACGACCTCACGCAGTTGGTGCATATGAACAATTCCATTGTTGCTGAGATTGAAACGCGTTTGGGGGGTAAGAATAAAGTCGTGAAATTGTTGTTGGAGCATGTGGTTAAACTCGACAATAAGGTCCAGCACCAAGAAAAGCAGATCGCTCGATTGTATAGCGAATTGGATGATATGGGTATTGAATTGGACAATGCCAAGCAGCTGTATGCGGCCTTGCAAGATAAATTCAAGGGAGAGCAGGTAAAGGGCGTGGAGCAGTCGCACAAAATCGAAGACCTGAAGCAATCTTTGGTAGCATTGGATAAAGAACTGCAACGAAAAGATGCGCAGATGAACGAGGCGTTTTATTTCTTTGGAAGTAAGAGTGAACTGATCAGAATGGACCTCATCACACGCAACTCCATCTTGTCATGGCAGATCAACGAAGAAGCCGATCTCAACTACTTGACCAAGGTAGATATTCGCCACTTCGCCAAATTAACAATACCCTCAGAAGAGTTGGAATTACTTTCTGAACATCCGCATCAATCCTATCGTCAAGTTGCAGAAAATATCACCTCCGCTCTCTATATTGACGATTACGAGCGCTTTTGGTCCCTGTCTAAGGTCTTGATCGTCAAAACAGGGAAGTAAGTGTACGTCTTCAAAGATTTCGGACACAACGGGTTTAAAATTAAGTTAGATTTTGATCATTTCCAATCGATGATTTCTTCGTCTTTTTTGCATTGATTTTCGTTTGATTCTTTTTCTTCTTTCCAAGATCTGATATTGCCTTCCCAGATAGACATCTTCAGGGGTGCAGTTTTGTAGTGATTCGTGGTATCTCTTGGTGTTGTAGTATTCGACGAACTCAGCCATGCGATATTCTAACTCCTGAGACAAATAGTAGTGCTCGAGCTTTACCACATTTTTCATGGTTCTATGATACCGTTCGATTTTTCCTTGTGTCTGAGGATGGAACGGTCTTCCTCGCACATGTTTTATTTCTTGTTCCCCAAGGAACTTTTTGAGATCATCGCTCACATAACAAGGCCCATTGTCAGAGAGTAGGGTTGGCCGTTGTTTTCGGATCAGACCTGCCTTCCGTAACGCCTGGTTGATAGTACGCTCTACATCGTTCGTTCCCATTGAGTTACACAGCTCCCAGTGGACGATAAACCGGCTGAAGTCATCCAAAACAGTCGATAGGTAATACCATCCCCACCCCTGGATCTTCATGTAGGTGAAGTCGGTTTGCCACTGTAATACTCCCCGATTTTCAGACCAGCGGCTTAGTTAAAATCAGAACTTCTTATTTTATCAAAAGTCATGGGAAGAACAAGAAGAAAATTTTCGTCTCAGTTCAAGGCAAGAGTTGCTTTGGAAGCTCTTCGCGAACGCGAGACATTGGGAGAGCTTGCTGCTCGATTTGAAGTAAGTCCGGTAATAATCTCCAGGTGGAAGAAAGAGTTCGTTGAGAACGCTTCAGATGCCTTTGGAGGTAAGAAAGAAGAGAAACCTGAAGTCGATGCAGAGAAGTTGTACGCTCAAATCGGACAGCTTAAAGTGGAGAGTGACTTCTTAAAAAAAGCTTGAAGAAAACCGGGTTGTGAGCGAGCGAAAGTCATTGGTCAGCACCAGAAGCAGGCTGAGTGTCCGAAAGCAGTGTGAGTTGCTGACGGTCAATCGCAGCAACTTGTACTATCACCCGGTTGAAGAGTCTCCAGAGAACTTGAAGATCATGCGCATCATGGACGAGCACTCGATCAAGCACCCAGGAGAAGGAGTTATGTCCATGGTCTACATGCTTCGGCGGAAAGGACATGGAGTGAACCATAAACGGATCCGGCGACTGCTTCGAAAGATGGGCCACAGAACGGTTTATCCGAAAAAGAACCTGAGCAAGCTTGGAGAAGTGAAGTACATCCGCCCTTACTTGTTGAACAAAGTGAGCTTTACTCACGCCAATCAGGCGTGGAGCGTAGGCATCACCTACATCCCAATGGAAAGGGGCTTTATGTACTGCACAGCCATTATCGACATCTATAGCCGAAAGATCGTTGGCTGGGGTGTGTCGAACAGCCTGGAGGCAAAATGGTGCTTAGATGTGTATCAGAGAGCTGTTGAGAAGTATGGTAAGCCTGAGATCATCAACTCGGATCAGGGAAGTCAGTTTACCTCAAGCCAATGGACTGGAATGATAGAAGACATGGGAGTAAAGGTGTCTATGGACGGAAAAGGAAGAGCTGTGGACAATCGCTGGATCGAACGCTTCTGGAGAACCCTGAAGTACAAACACATCTATCTGAACCCTCCAAAAGATGGCTTAGAGCTTTATGAAAACATCAGATGGTATATCGATTACTACAACAAGGAAAAAGTACATCAAACCTTTGGAGAAGTGCCTGCAGAGAGATACTTCGAATCAAGAATGAAAACAACCAATAAATCAATCCAATTATTAACTAAGACTGAGTCTGTTTTGGTCTAGAAAATGGGGGAGTATTACAATGAAACAACTCTCAGTGGACCTAAATCCTAGATTAACATATCTATGTAATTTGAGAAAGAGCTTCGAATTTAGCAATTTTTGTTAAAATCACCTGACTATTCAAGGTTGATGAGAACATCTTGGTACTTCCCAAGCATAGCAGAAGTTTCAATCCCAATGTTTCTGAGACTATCAGAAAATCTATCAGCATTTTCTTTGTCATTAAAGTCTCGGTTCACTACTAAGTAGTTGTTTAAGACGTCAATTTTGATTTGATTGCCTTTAACCACATCAAGCATTCGCTCTAAATCTTCGTTTTTTAGATAGTCTTTGTAGCGACCGATTACTACCCGATATTCAATTTTCGTTTCGAAATCGGCACCAATTTGTTCAATAGCCTCTTGTCGAGAAATCGTTTTTTCAGGGTATGCATACGGTTCTAATTTATCGCTCTGTATTTCGTTAGCCAAAGACTGTGAAAAATCTGCTGCTTCGTTGGATTTGGGAGCGCTTTTCAATTCATCGATTACTTGCCTTTCCTCTGCTTGCTTTTCCTCAAGCTTAGATCCCGGGAAATTAATCACACGGTCCTTCTCATAGTATATAAAATCGAAGTTGAATTCTTTCATCCCGTTAAAATCAACTAAAGTCTCATCATTTTTAGTTTCCAGGATTTCTCCATAGCCATGTTTGCAGGTCAGCTTGTAAACACCCGCACCAGGGATAGTTAAATTATAGTTTCCAAACTCATCTGTCAATGTTCTATAAACTTCACCCTTCTCAGACTCTGCGATGATAATAAGACCTTCTATATTGAAGGATGAAACTCGCGACCTCTTTGATTTTATAATGGATATTTTGCCTCGGACGTGATAATTCTTAATAAACGGAACTTCGATCGTTTTATCATCATTTAGCAATATTTCCTGCACGAATCCATAAGTTGGATGCAAATCGGATACACTAAAAAGCTCATAGAATTTAACATCATAGGTGGCTGCAGGAATCTTGTTGAATTTTACCCTGCCCGAAACGTCTGTGATTAGATCGGTATTGGGTGAACGCGAATGCTTTTTGTCAATAAAATCTTCTTTTTCAGCCTTTAAGTTAATATTTATGTTGGGCAATACTGGTTCATGGGGTTCTCTATTTCCATTTCCGTTCAGGTCCTCATAACATAAAATGTTCATTTTGTAAAACTTCTCGTAAGGTTGCTGCCAATAGAAGGACTTTGTAATAGCTGCGTTGATGTTGATGTTTTTATTACTAATCTCTCCTGAACGGCTTTCATAGGAAGATGCGAACCAGTTAATATAGCTGCTTATTCTTATTCCTTGCGGAAGTGAGGCAATGGCATTGGCCCCAATATTCAATTGCTCCGCTTTGGTATTAACATCCAAGCCATAAAAGGCTCTTAAATTTAGGTTTAAATTAATATTCGAAATTTTAAAGTCTTTATTGTATCCGGCAGATAATCTTATTAGACCTGAGGAGAATGGAATGAGTAAAGTGTCGGAAGTGGATACGGAATAATTGTAGATGAAGAAAGGACCTCTAAATATGTCTCCTGATATGTTTAATGCATTATTTCTGGAATAGCGAAGCCCCAAATTATATGCAGGACTCAGCTCGGTTCGCATAGTGTAACTACCAGATTGACTTGATTCAAAATCATAAACTGCATTCGTGATCATAGGGTTCGCGAAAACAGAAACTACTTCTAAGGGGTTTAGCCTTTTACTTAGTCCAAAGGATGATCCATAGTAAAATGTACTTAATCGGGTAGTAACGGATGGCAACACACTCTCCCTAACTATACTGCGATACTGAGGATTGAGACTTATCATCCAGTTTGAAGCAGTATTGTAGGTTGTTGTCCAAGATGCAAAACGATTTTCTAAATTATTAGAAAAATCACCGCGAGTAAAGTCTTGACGAATGTCAGTAGCGTTAAAACGGTGATGGAAGGCCTTATCCGTCTTTATTTTCCCGGAGATCACCAATGAACTGCGGTCACCTGAAATAGCAAACCCATTGGTGGGTCTAAAGTTCCAACGTCCGGACATTGATAGCCTTCCTGCATTAAAGTCTCCTGCGGCATAATAGCCAAGCCGATTAATATTTCTTGGCGCAACTGCACCGGGCGAGGTTATTTCTCCTAAATAATATGTGGCGCCAACACCCAATCTTAATAAACGAGATACTGGGGTTTTAACGCCTGCTTCGAATGCACTTACATTGAAATTATTATTTCCAAAGGTTGTGGAATATCCTAAGTTAAAGGGTAAAGCAAATGAATTGATGCTTAGCGAAGTGCTGGACACATATGTGTCGGGTAAGTAACTTTTACCCGCCTCCGTGGCGAATACGATTTTTTTCCCTTGGTAATTATATCTCAAACCCTGATATCTCAAAGGAATATGCTTATTGTAAAAATTACTGCTCAAGTCAACACGGCTCAATCCCCTCCTAATTCCAAGTCTATACTGGTAAATACTTCGAGTCGTTCCTTCTCCAAGTGATGCAATTCCAACCTGACCTAAGTTAAAACTTCCTAAATAATAATTAACATCCGTTTTGGCATTTAATTGAAGCTTGCCACCTGCAGCAGACATGTACCGCTCTCCACCCGGATTGCCAATGTTAAATACTCCTGCAGTGATGAATAAAGGTGAGAGCTCTTTATAGGTTTCGTCTATTAAACTTGATTGATAGTTTTCAATTATAAAGCTGCCTTCTATTTGGCGGCCTGATCCGTATATAGAATATTTTAAGCTTTCTTGAGGTAAATTTTCACTTCGCAATGAATCCGTCAATACTGTCCGCTTAAGTTTAATAAGAATCACAGTGTCTGATTTTGCTTTTAAGTTGAAAGAAGTTGAAAAACTTGTGACAGGTGCAATTAACTTATAGTCCAAGGGATAGTTAAATGAGAGATTGATATTTTCACTCACATTACCTTGATTAATGATTCGTATTCCTGTCTCACCAGATAACTCTATCGGATTGATAAGAATTGAATTATTTTGATTTATCACACTCAAATCAAAACGGGCTGCTTTTTGGATGTATGCATAAGCCTTTATTTTTTTATCCTGGTCAAGACTCACAGTGGCGCCTATTATGTAAGATTTTCCCCCTTCCATATTTTTAGGAGCAATCAATCGCATTGGAATGTAAATAGTTTCACCGGGATTAGCCATAAACTCCAGTTGCTGGGAGACTAAATGAATCCAACCGTTTGGTAGTTGCAAATTGATCTTGCCTGAAACGAGCTTATTCGTTTTATTTACAAAAACCAAGCTATTAAAAACAGAAGTTTGGTCGTCAATATCTTGTTTATAAATCGAAAATTTCAACTCTTCCCCAATGCTATCGGATGAGTTGATTGAATCTTGAGAATTTAGACTATTCGATTGATCAAAAAATGGGTCAACAGATTTAGCAATGCTATCTATAAATGACAAACTGTCTGTTGCAAGATCATTCAACAAGCTGTCGCTTAATTCAAGAACATTGTCGTTAATACCTTGCGAAAAGGCAGGAAAAAACACAGCCGGATATAAAATGAACAAGGCTATGATATGACCGAGACGCATCCTTCAATAACTATTTAATATGACACGTCTGTGCATGTTGTGCATTCTGGAACTAAAGTGAAGGAGACGGTTACATAGTATGAGTCAGGTACATATCCTCCCGCTGCATCTATGAAAGGTACAGCTAGAGTACAACCACCAATCCCCGGAGCTACTCCCATAAAGTAATCGATGCTTATTTGGTCAGTTGTCCAAAATCGATCAGTAATCACATTAATTCCATTATCTTCTTTAAAGATTGCCCCCCCTAAAGTTGGTATTTGACCCAAGGCCACTTTGGTATTAGAAATCGTCACTGCAGAGGCTGCGAATCCCGATGATATGTTTGCTAATGCTTCAAGGGCGCAAAGTGGGAGTGAATTTGAAGGACTCAAACCTGTGAATTGTGCATCATCGGTGTCAAAATATATTGAATAACCCGTAATGGTCGAACCACCTACAGGGTCTAGAGAAGTCCCCCCCTCTGAATTACAATTACAAACCGATATACCCATAACTGTACTATTGGTTTTTGATATTCCATTCTTATAGTCATCTATGGTCTGAAAATTGAATTCAACACTTGAACCAGCGAGCACACTGATTCTGGCACTATTAAAATCAATAATACCAACCGGTGCAGGATCATTACATGGAGAGCATTGACCAAAAGCCTGGTTTATCGAAAAAAGTGCAAAAAGAAAAATAGAGTGACGGAGACAAATCATGGTTAAAATAAAGGAGAATCAATTTATTGATTCTCCTTTATTTCGAAATGTTTAGTTATCTGAAATCTGTAATTCGAAAAGTACGTTTACTACGTATCTATCCGGATCAACCCCTGTTTGCTCTATTAATGAAACAGCATTCATGTCATCTTCAGCGGTACCGCATCTCCATTGGATAGTAAAATCATTATCGGCCTCGTCTCCTGCATTGGAGGCTCCAGTGTTATCCCAACCAAGTAATTCTTGAGGATATAGGTCCAAATCAGCCACAGTCGCACCCAGTGCCGTTGGGGCGCTAATGATTTCACCTGTTCCTAGAGTGTGGGCGCCATTTGCAACAATCTGTAAACCAACATTATCCAAGGCTAGAGTATTCGGAGTTGTTCCATCATCTACTCCAATAAAGGTTGCATTTTCAGCTCCGTACATCAAATCCCATTCAGTGGATGATGAAATTGTAAAAGATGACTGATAAAACCCGGCAGACGTGGCATCATTAGCAGCTCCAGCGGGATCACCTGAAAGACCATCACGGTAATCATCTATGGTGTTAAATACAAACTCAATGTTACCACCATCGTAGATAGACATTCTGAGTACTTGATTGAGATTCACCGCCACTGGAATTACATTCCGATCTCGCACCGCTTGAGCTTGGGAGCTAACTCCTGCAAACATCAAGGCTGCTGTTAAGCTTGTTAAAGTAATTTTTTTCATGGTTAATTGTTTATTGATTGACGAATGTAGTTTTATTCAGAGTATATTCACATGCAAAAAAAAACTTTTTCTATGAAGTATTTATTTCTGTTTTTCTTTTTTTCTCAATCGCTTTTTGCGCAAGATTTTGAGGTGAGTCCCGTATTGATAGAGGCTAATGCTAGCCAAGGGCGTTTTGTAAGAGATGTTATGATTTTTAACCATACCGACTCCCCGAAAATTTTTAATGTCAAGGAATATGATTTTATCATAGAGGAGGGAGGGAAAAAGATGCCAGCCGAGTTTGGTTCGACATCCCACACATTAAAAGGTGAAATGAATATTTCACCTTCAACGATTTTATTACAACCAAATGAAAAAGGTTATTTTACGCTCTCTATAGAGCCTGTAATCGCATCTAAGATGAAGTGGGCTAAGCTCTCAGTAATTGCTGAAAACGAAGTTTCGGTCCTTGAAGAAGTTACTTCGTTGGGGGCGGGCGTCAAAATAAAACCTGCAATCTCGATAATGGTTTATATGCACAGTGATGAGGCTCAGCCTGATGCCGAAATTTTCACCCCTGAGAAGACCGATTTAGGATATGACGTTAGGATTGCAAACACCGGTGACGCAAGAGTAAAGGCAAAGGTTACTTTTCTTCTAACAAATATTTTGACCGGGGAGGAAATGGAATTTGATGAAGAGGTGGTTAATTTATTGCCTGGGGTAGAGAAGACTCTTTCTATTGTGATTCCTGAACACGACTATGCTAAAGCGATGTTAAGCGTTTTGATGGATTACAGCCCAAATGCTGATTTAAAAGGGGTACAAACCATCTTGAATTAATGTCTGTTTTATCCATTTATTTTGGGATATTGTTTTCCTCAATTATTCCAATGGAACCCGACACCATAGCTGTAAATTATTCGGGGGACACTATAGTGAAGGAAGTTTATTTGGCTAAAATAAATTCAAGAGGAGACACTATCCGATCTGGCTTTTATCATTCGTTTTACAGAAATGGATTCCCTGACCAAAGGGGGTGTTACAGAAAAAATAAACTCTCGGGGGAATGGATACTATCGGATCAAAATGGGTTTGTTGAGCAGAAGCTGACCTATAAAAAGGGTAAACAAAACGGTCCTTTTGAAAGGTTTTATACGCAATCGCAAAAACCGAGGTATACGGGTAAATACCGTAAAAATTTACTTCACGGCAAAGTAATCTTCTATTATGAAACTGGCGAATTGATGGAGAAAAGCAGCTATAAACGGAATGTAAATGAAGGAATTACGATAAACTATTTTAAATCTGGAAAAATAAAGGAGGTCTCAAGGTTTAAAACTGGATTAAGAGACGGAATGCGCTCTTTCTATTCAGAATCTGGTTTTCTATTGAAAAACGAAAAGTATCATCTTGGTTTGCTCGAAGGTCAATCATTTATATACCATATTGACTCAAAAATTATTTCTCAAAAATTGAGTTATCGAAATAATCTTCTTCATGGCCCTCACTTGACCTATTATCCGAGCGGTCAAATCAAATCCGAGTGCAATTACATAGAGAATCAAAGAATAGGGAGTTATGCTTCGTATCATGAAAATGGCGAATTGATGGAAAAGGGAAACTACATCAACGGAAAGAAGCATGGATACTGGGAGGTTTTTGATAATAAGGGCATCCTTGTTAGCTCTGCATTTTTGAATGATGGAAAGATTTCAGGGGATCTGAAAATCTATAATAGTCAGGGTGAATTAATGAATAAAATCGAATATGAAAATATTGAGTAACAAGAAATCTAAATTGATCAAAGCTTCGCTTTACATCAGTTTCACCCTTGTTAACTTGAGTCATATCGGTTGTAAAGATTCAGTTGCTGAATGTTCAGAAACTTATGTCCTTGTTAGAACGAATATCTCGAATGATTGTACTTTTATAATAATCTCCGACAAGTTGATTTATGAGCCTGCTAATATTTCTCAGTTTAATTTCACTGCATCACTCGGAGATTCTACTCAAGTTCAAGCCGATTTTAGGATATCTGATCAGTTGTTCCCGGAATGTTTAGGAGACTACAGGGTGGAGTTGTTTTGCCTAGAACCAATGTGAATTGTTTTGAGATGATACAATTGTAATGCACCCCATATTTAAGATAGGGAGTTAAGTTAGGAAAAGACCTAAATTTAACAACCTGAACAATGAAAAGAAGTAGACGCAAGTTTAGCAGTAAGTTCAAGACGAAGGTCGTCTTGGAAGTCCTTAAAGAGCGCGAGACGGTCCAGCAGATCGCAGCTCGCCATGAGATCCATCCCAACCAGATCAGCGTGTGTAAGCGTCAGTTTTTAGATGGCGCTGAAGGTGTGTTTAACGGAGACGTAAAGGCTCCAGAGAAGCGCTCAGAGGAAGAACAAGCCAAGCTGTATATGTAACTCGTCAGCACAATTCGGACACAACTTAGTAAATTCTTAATCATAGTTTTAGTCTTTTGGCTAGAGCTTTTAAAACTTAGTTGTTATGGGAGCAAAGAAGAAGTCCGAGTCCATTATCAAGGACATTAAAAGAAGAACACGCAGAGCCTTTTCATCCGAAGAGAAGATCGCCATTGTGCTGGAAGGTCTTCGTGGTGAGGAGAGCATTGCTGCGATCTGTCGAAGAGAAGGTATTGCTCAAGCGTTGTACTACCGGTGGAGTAAGACCTTCTTAGAGGCTGGTAAACAACGCTTGTCGGGAGATACCTTGCGGGAAGCCAACACCGAGGAGGTCGATAGTCTCCGCAAAGAGAATGCAGCCCTGAAGGAGGTTGTAGCAGAGTTGACCTTGCGAGAGCGGGTGCTAAAAAAAAGCTTGACTGGACTCGAATAAACTTTCACAGGTATATGCGATACAGTCCGGAAGAGAAGATGGAGATCATCCGTATGGTGGATGGTTCAGAACTGGGGGTCAAGCGTACCCTTCAGGAGCTTGGCATAGCCAGGAGCACTTTCTATGGGTGGTATGAAAAGTACCTCAATGAAGAGCCTCTGGAAAAGCAGACCAGGGCGAGTTACTGGAACCGTATTCCTGATGAGTACAAAGCCAAGGTGATTGAGACTGCTCTTGAACTGACCCATCTCTCGCCTCGCGAGATCGCTACCCACATGACCGATCACTCGGGTCACTTCATCTCAGAGAGCAGCGTTTATCGCATCCTTAAAAGAGCGGGGCTGATCACCTCTCCAGCACATATTCTACTGGCAGCTGAGAAGGAGTTCAGCAATAAGACCACCCGGGTACATCAGATGTGGCAAACCGACTTCACCTACATGAAGATCCAGGGGTGGGGATGGTATTACCTATCGACTGTTTTGGATGACTTCAGCCGGTTTATCGTCCACTGGGAGCTGTGTAACTCAATGGGAACGAACGATGTAGAGCGTACTATCAACCAGGCGTTACGGAAGGCAGGTCTGATCCGAAAACAACGGCCAACCCTACTCTCTGACAATGGGCCTTGTTATGTGAGCGATGATCTCAAAAAGTTCCTTGGGGAAAAAGAAATAAAACATGTGCGAGGAAGACCGTTCCATCCTCAAACACAAGGTAAAATCGAACGGTATCATAGAACCATGAAAAATGTGGTAAAGCTCGAGCACTACTATTTGCCTCAGGAGTTAGAGTATCGTATGGCTGAGTTCGTCGAATACTACACCACCAGCAGCTGCATGCACTAGCACCCGATCTCCTTTGTGTAAATTGATCATGTGACACGCTGAAAACCATGCGGTGCAATATTGTGTTGCCAAAGCGGTCGCTTCTTCTCTGTTTGTTCCATGAGCTAATTGCACAACTCCGCGGTAATCTGCAACAGCATATTCAGCGTATCCGCCAAATTGGGTGAATCCTAAAACTAGATCACCCACTTCATAACGCTTAGCGTTTTCTCCCACAGCTTCAACTTCACCCACTACTTCGTATCCTAAAACGCATGGAAGAGGTGGACGGTCATTGTAAAGGCCCTTCCGCGCCATAATGTCAGCATAGTTCAATCCGAAATGACTCACCTTGATGAGCACTTGATTGGCGCTAGGACTTGGTTTGGGTATATCTTGAAATTCGAATGCTTCAGCAGCAGACCCTTCTTTGGTTACAACAATGGCTTTCATGTTGCAAAGATGGACAAGAGATCAACTAGTTCGCTAATGATCTTCTCGTCTAATCACTGACCTGAAGTAAAGTCGAAATATCCAAAACATTGCCCGTTTTCATGGCAACTACAAAGCATGACACACCCCTGTGCTCTAAGCTCTGTTTTTTCAGCAGAGCTTCACGATAGGTGCTGAAGTTTGGCACAAAATATTTGTATAAACCAGCAATTGATTTTCTTTCAACGTGTTCATTTAGGCCAAGGATTTTTTCGACTTCTTGAGTTGATTTGGGAGACGATAAAGCAGCGACTTGTAAATAAAATGACACCCCTTCAAAGGTGGTGTCGTAGAGTGCCCCCTCATCTATTGTTTCATTCACGCTTGTTCTTTCAATGGGCTTAACTTCTTTCTCTTTGCTTGCAATGTCAGTAATCGGCCTCACCTTTACTGGCGTCTCAACGTGCTGTTCTTGGAGGGGTTTATTTGGTAATACTGTCTCGCTCGAAGAGGAGTTTGAGTTGCTTTGGTTTGAAAGCACAATTGCAGAGTCTTTTTTAGTTTGAGAAGTAGTGATTTCTTCAAAAGCATTAAGCTCCAAGGTACGTTTTACGGGGTCATCCAGTTTTAAGATTTCGTAATTGTTTTCACTCTTAATTTCAGACTGTTCATTGGTTGAATCAGCTTGATTTTGCGTCTCAGAGGGAGTTTTTTCAGCATGACTCTGCTCAGAACTTATGGCTTCTTTCTCATCTTTATTTTCAAACGAAATATTTGCCAAAAACGGAGAATGCGTTTCTACAACAATTTGTTTTGGAGCATCACTTGAAGGGCCTTCAGCACTACTTTTTTCTTTAGCAATAGTCGGGGTGTTTAGATGGGCTTTTTTACCCAAAAATGCTGCTATTTCTGAGGCTTGCTTATCGGTGTATTCGTTGATTGCGAGTGGTGGTAATTTTGCTATCGAAGATTTTTGAATACTTGTTAGTGGGGTTCTGTTTTTATGAATTTCTTCAGCAATTTGAACCGCTTTTTTAGATGTTGATTTGGAGATTTGAGATTGATATTTTCGGGTTATAGTCTTCTGAGAAGTAGAAGGTATGATTGGTTTGCTGAATGCAGATTGTTGCGCAACGATATTTTTTAAGTAGTTCTCAAGGGAGGTCCTGCGCAGAGTAAGCAAGGTTCCTATATCAATGCTGTTTTGTTCAATGTAGGATGCTTTTTTGACTTGGTGGCTTTGAATTATTCGAGAAGCAACGTCTTGCTGTATCCCAATAGTTTGCGACACACCATGGATGCTGCCCACAATTATAATTAGTATCGATGCGAGTATTCTCACTGATTAATTTTACGACTGAAAAAAGGCAAGTTACAAGGGCTCGCTGTGATGAATGAGCCGTTGAAACTTGCCTTGTTATTAATAAATCAAACCTTTATCTGCATAATTTACGCAAAACAGGTAATCTTCCGAGTGTTTTGCAATATAAATTGAGAATAAAACCTCTTTTATTTTCTGTAATGTTTATCCCCACGTTGAGATCCGTGCAATTTCCAGAGCCACCTTCTGTTAGTTCCAAGAATTTTTCGAATTCATCAACTAGAGAAGTTGCGTTTTCTGATGCGTGCAGTAAGTGTGTGCTCCCAAAACTAGACCCATCCGTGTTTCCATCGCAGCAGCCTCTTGTGTCAATGGCATATGAAGCTTCGGTCAAACCACCTTGAACGCCTTCTATTTTTGCAAAACGCTCTAATTGTCCAAGACGGTCAGATACCGTTGCAGAACTTGAACCTTCCGCTCCTGCGCCTGCGATACGAGGATTTTCATATAATGCCCCAAATCCGAAAACTTTAGCGGTGCTAGTTGACCCAAAAAGCCTTTTGGTAGAGCTGACACTGTAAATAGGATCTACTAATACATGGACATTATTAGCAGAGATAGCATTAAAATATGCTTCTTGTTTCGCTTGCGTCTCAGTTTTGTGTTGACGGGAAGTCTCTCCAGAAATAGATTTTTTGAAGTTAATGTCTAAATCTGCTACATAGTTATCAGCTACCATTATACCTGAAGGCTGAACATCTTGCGTGCGATACGTGTGCTTCATACTCACGCATGACGTAAGAAATGTTGCCGTTACTAAAAAGATAATAGAGTAATTTTTCATAAGTTAAATTTATTAGTTAAAGAATTGATCAAATGTATTTAAATTATTCTCACTGATTAATTTTGAGTGTGAATTTGTGTCCGAATTGTGCTGACGGGTTACATATCATGTATGTTGGCGGGTAGAATTTGCATTTCATTGGTCACTCCATGCTCATCTACCATCAGATGGAGCTTGTATCCAATGAAGTAGCGTTGGTCAACCGCCGAATATCCTTTACGTGGCGAGGTTTGTTCCTCTTGCTTACATATTCGGTAACTCCGCTCTCGGCTATTCTTCACAACAGGTATGGGTACAGAATCTATCAGGTCAATGATCGTTTTCTGTTTTCCCAGGCACATACCGATGCGCTTGCAAAGCTCTTCGATGCGCTCACGGTGTCTGCGTCGTCTTACGTTGAACCGCGAACGGTCTGGCAGATTTGGAAAGTCTTTTTGGTAGTCGCTTCGAAGAATTGAGAACAGCAAGTTCTCACTATCTATGGAAGCCGACTCAGCCATCAATGAAAGTGCTATAATGCCGATGTCACTGAATGCAGGTGGATTGGGATAGAAGTCAAAGTTGCCCAGTTCGTCGATCTCATCTTCATACATCTGCTCGGTTAATTCCAGACACTTTTCGTACATTGTTCGCAAGTCATGCATAGGGTCGTAGATTAATGATTTAGTACCCTTAAGATACTGACCATCAATACTATGCATGACTTTTTATTTCAATTGTTTTTAACATTTTCAACCGCACAACGCGTTAACGAATATTACGTTCTATCATATTATATGAACAAAAAAAGCACCTTAATTTCTTAAGATGCTTTAATGTACCCGGGGCGGGACTTGAACCCGCACGACCGCAATGGTCACGGGATTTTAAGTCCCGCGTGTCTACCAATTCCACCACCCGGGCAAGTGACAAACTTGCGTTTGTCACCCGCACTCAAGCACCCTGCCTGAGTACTGGGTTTGGCACCTTGATCTTTGCCGTAAAAAAGCCCTCCACCGATTGGAGGAGGGCTTTCTAGGCTTTGAGCGAGAGTCGGGATTACTCCCTTCGGTCGTGAACCACTGAAGTTCACTTTGAACCTGTGTCCAGCTGTTCTGTAACACAAAGACTCTTCACACTTTTGAGCGAGAGACGGGATTCGAACCCGCGACCCCGACCTTGGCAAGGTCGTGCTCTACCAGCTGAGCTACTCTCGCAAAAGGACGGCAAAAATAAAAGTTTCTAGCATATTCAGTGCTTTCCAGCGAAAAATATCCAGCTTACTTCGAACCCGTCAATTTTTTGATCTCATTCAGCTTGAACAGCGCCTCTACAGGGGTAAGCGAGTTAATGTCAATGTTGGCGATCTCATCCCGAATTTGAGAAAGTACCGGATCGTCGAGTTGAAAGAAGCTCAATTGAAGGTCTTTGCTGGCTTCGTTTAAAGATTCTTTCGCCAATTCGCTGCGTTGTGATTTTTCTAATTCACGCAAAATCACCTCTGCTTTTGCTATCAGGCTGTTGGGCATTCCGGCCATTTTGGCTACATGGATTCCAAAGCTATGTTCGCTGCCGCCTGGAATCAGCTTCCTCAGGAAAATGATCTTGTCCTTGGTCTCTTGGATGGAAATGGTAAAGTTCTTGACACGGTTGAATTTATCCGCCATCTCATTGAGCTCGTGATAATGGGTAGCGAAGAGCGTCAAGGGCTTGCCGCCGTGCTCGTGCAAGTACTCAGCAATAGACCAGGCAATGCTGATGCCGTCATAGGTACTGGTGCCACGTCCAATCTCGTCGAGAAGGATCAGACTGCGTTGCGAAAGGTTGTTCAAGATGCTCGCCGTCTCGTTCATCTCTACCATGAAGGTGGATTCGCCCTGAGAGATATTATCACTCGCCCCGACCCGCGTGAAGAGCTTGTCGATCACGCCCAGCGAAGCTTGAGACGCGGGTACGTAGCTTCCGATTTGTGCCATCAGGGAGATCAGCGCTGTCTGCCGAAGCAAAGCGCTTTTACCTGCCATGTTTGGACCCGTGAGCATGATGATCTGCTGCGACTCCTTATCCATGTACACATCGTTTGGAATGTAGCTTTCTCCCAATGGCATTTCGCGCTCGATGACGGGATGTCTGCCATCTTTGATGTCTATACAGTAGGAGGCGTTCAGCTCCGGTTTGCAATAGTTGTATTCCGAGGCGTTCCTTGCGAAGGCGCAGAGGCAATCGATCACGGCAAGGCATTTCGCCGTGCGTTGTATCGCAGACATGTGCGTGCTCAGTTCATTCAACAAGGCCTCGTACAGGCGCGTTTCGAGAACAAGAATCTTCTCTTCTGCACCCAGTATCTTCTGCTCGTATTCTTTGAGTTCCTCCGTGATGTAACGTTCTGCGTTGGTTAGCGTTTGCTTGCGTGTCCATTCGACCGGAACTTTGTCTTTGTGCACGTTAGTCACTTCCAAGTAGTAGCCAAAGACGTTGTTGTATCCCACTTTCAGCGAAGAAATGCCCGTGAGTTCGGATTCTCTTTGCTGAATATCTAGCAGTTTGTCCTTACCCGAAAAAGCGATGTACCTCAATTCATCCAATTCCTCGTCTATGCCGTTTGCAATGACGTTTCCTTTGCTTACTAGCGCAGGAGGCTCAGATTGTAATGTCTTATTGATCAACTTGATAACAGGACCGCAGTCACTGAATCCTTTGGCGAGTTCAGCGCCGGGTTTGAATGCTTTTAACCCTTCTTCTATAGGAATTGATTCGGATAAGGAGCGCGCGAGCTGTACGGCCTCTTTGGGGCCTAACTTGCCGATGGCCAAGCGGGAAGTCATGCGCTCTAGGTCTCCGACCTTTTTGAGCTGGTCGTAAATGGATTCAGCAAGGGCAGTTTCATGGGAGAACATGTCTACATACGAAAGCCGCTGATGTATGCCTTGGAGGTCGTTGAGCGGGAATGCAAGCCAATGCTTCATGAGGCGAGAACCCATCGGTGTCACAGAAGTATCGATGATATCCAACAATGACTTTCCTTTTTCCGAACTGCTGAAGAAGAGTTCGAGGTTGCGTTGGGTAAACCGATCCAGCCATACGTGATCGTTCCCGTCAATGCGCGACAATTGTCCGATGTGCTGAATGCGATCGTGTTGGGTTTCGCTTAGGTAGTGCAGCGCTGCACCAGCTGCAATGGTTGCGTGCTGTTGATCTGAGATGCCAAATCCCTTGAGTGAATGGGTTTTGAACTGGCGCGTCAGGGTTTCCTCTGCGTATTCTTTTTGAAACACCCAATCCTCCAAGTGAAAGGTGTGGTAAGTGTTGCCGAAGAGACTGTAGTAGCGGTCTTTCTTGTTGCGTTCGAAAATGACTTCGCTTGGGTTGAAGCCCGCGACCAATTTTTCGACGTAGTGGTCTGGACCTTCTGCGACAAAGAATTCGCCTGTTGAAACATCCAAGAAGGCAGCGCCAATCGATTTCGGCTCGAAGTGAAGGGCGGCTAGGAAGTTGTTGCGGTTACTGTCTAGGTGGGTGGTGTTAAAGCTAACACCAGGTGTCACCAGTTCAGTAACTCCTCTCTTGACAATGGTCTTCGTCAGCTTCGGATCTTCCAACTGGTCACAGATGGCAACGCGTTCTCCCGCGCGGACGAGCTTCGGGAGGTACACATCAAGACTGTGATGGGGAAACCCTGCCAATTCGATGGTCGCGGCGGCGCCGTTCTTGCGTTGGGTCTGCACAATGCCGAGGATCTTGGCGGCTTTGATGGCGTCTTCACCAAAGGTTTCGTAGAAGTCACCCACGCGAAACAAAAGCAGCGCATGCGGGTGCTTTGCCTTGATCGCATTGTACTGCTTCATCAAGGGGGTTTCTTTCGGATCTTTCTTCTCTTTGGTGGCCATTTTACAAAGCTTAAAAATATACAGGTGCCTTGGGGTTCTTCAATTCTGACTATCCTTGTTTTTAATACTTATGAACAAGAAACGCACTTCAGCCGAACTTCAACGCCCAGATATAGAGACCTATCTGGGACAGGATAAATTTTCAATCGTTGTTCTGCTCGACAATATTAGAAGCTTGTCAAATGTTGGCTCCATCTTCCGAACCTCGGATGCGTTCAAGGTAGAAGAAGTGATTCTATGCGGAATTACGGGCACGCCTCCGCACAGAGAGATTCAGCGAACAGCTTTAGGCGCTACCGAGAGTGTAGCTTGGAAGCATTGTCCTGATGCCAAAGAAGAGGTTGATCGACTCAGGATAAAAGGTTACCGCATCTTTTCCTTGGAACAATGCGAAGCGCATATGGCTCCGCACGAGGTCAAGGTGACGGCAAAGGATAAAGTATGCCTAATTCTAGGCAACGAAGTGGAGGGGGTGAGTCAGGACTTGGTCGACCTCTCTGATGAAGTCATAGAAATACCACAGTCAGGAACGAAGCACAGCTTGAACGTGACCGTTGCGGCCGGAATAGCCCTTTGGGAGCTCTACAAGAAATTTGGGGAATAGAACAAGATTGATCGCGAGGATCAGTTCTGCTCAACACACTCCCATCCGGAACGCGTGTAGATGGTGATAGCGTCATCGTAATCACGACCACTAGCACAAACGTCGTTTTCAATTACATCGCCAAATGTGGCTGGATCCTCAGAAATAGTGGTGCAGGTTGAGCACTTTTCGCAGGATGTAAATGCGATACCAAAGAATGCTGCTAGAGCGAGTGTGTAGACTTTCTTCATGTTGCTAGAGATTTCCAAGGACAAATATATGCGAATATCCATGGGATGTTCATTTGATTGAGAATGTGGCTAAATAAAAAGGGGCGTGTCAAACACGCCCCTTTTTCGAAAACCAAATATTGGATTTATTCGCCTACGATCTCCGTGAAGCTCGCGTTCGCGCGGTAATCCATGAACTCAGCGTCTTTCTTCGCCTTGTCCTTAAGTCCTGCGTCTTTTTCAACAGCAGCTTTCAGGTTTTGAACAACCATGTCTTCAGTGCCCTTGCGTGCTCCGATGATGGCTTTCAAATAGTAACCTTCAGCAGTTGCTTTTGCTTCAGAAGCCTCAACCGTGTTGAGTGCCTCGTCATTGGATCCGTTAAGAACCTTTGCAAGAGCAGAGTTGAATGTGTTGTAGCCTCCCATGTTACTGACAGCATCTTCGTATGCGCCATCCATGATGTTGAGGATTCCAATGTTGTAGTTTACCTCTTTGCCAGCACCTTTTGCTTTTTCGTAGTAATCAGCAGCCATGTCTTCGTCACCCATCAATCGGCTGACAACACCCATGTTGTTCATTACTATCTTTTCATTGGCGCTTGCTTTGTCGGCAGACTCAAACTGAGCTTTTGCCTCGGCAACTTTGTTCTGCATTACGTAAACGTAACCGACGTTGTTGTGGCCTCTCCAGTCAGTAGCGTGCACTTGAGCACATGCCTTGTACACTTCAAGCTTGTCGTTAAGGTTGTTGTAAAGGGTAGCTGTATAAAGGATCTCCTCTGCAGTAAGCTCAGATGGATTCTCCTTCACAAGTGCCTTCAACTCATCGTCCGTTTTGGCTTCTTCTTCTGCGTTGATCTTGATAACAGAACGACGCAGTGGAGGAAGGATTTGCTCAGCAATTACAGTGTAAGTAGCTGCGAGGTTCTTGATCTCTTCTTCACGCTTCTTATCGTCACTGTACATGCCAAGGATACGGAGGATCATGTCCTTGTCTGCGATGTCAGATGCTTCCATCTTGGACTTGAAGCCCATCCAGTCTTCACCTTTTGGCATCTTCTTGTACATCTCGTCCTTGCGTCCGGCTTCGATCTTCTTGCGAGAGAAAATGCGCATGATAGCGTTTGCTGTGCTGCTTGCACGATCACCAGCAAGGTTTTCGTTCAGTGCAGTCTCACCGTCAGGAGAAGCATAAGACGTTACATCCACGCTCTTCCAAGTGTATTCGTATGTAATACCCTTGTCCATGAAAGCCTCAACAGCCTTGATGTCGTCTTGCGTAAGCTCTGATGGCTTTACATAGCTAGACTGGATGTCATAATTGATCTCAGCGCTAATAGAACGCGGAGACACTTTAGTGAATTTGTCAGCTCCAAGGATCGGCATATCGTCGCTCTGTACCCAAAGTGGTGTAGTGACGGTTCCTTTTCCGATTGGCACTGCATCAAATTCCAAAGTCTTGGTCTTAAAACCAGCAGTAACACGAACTTCCAAGGTTACGTTCTCCATGGAAGATTCGTAAGGGACCTTGTTTGAAACGCTGAAACTTCCTCCGGCTTTGTTGATGCGGGTTCCTTCGCCTTCAGCGACCTCTCCAATCAAGCGGATGGTTTCAAATTCTTTGACGACGTTGCCGCTTGCGTCTACCATTACTGGCTTCACGTTAGCAACAGCCTTCTTGTGGAAGTACTTTTCAGGGTAGCGTCCTCTAACATCTATAGCAACGGAATCTCCATGCATCTCCAGTGGATCTGGTGATAAGGTGTATTTCACGATGCCGTGTTTCTTGTTCATCTTGTTCAGCGGGTTACATCCCGTCACTGTAACAAGGGCAATCGCGCCGAAGAGCGCAATGGCAGAGTAGGTTGATCTCATTGTATTTGGTTTTCGTTTAGTCATAAATGAGCTTATGTCTTGCGAGGTGCAATGTTAAGGATTTTATCCATGTACTATGCGAGTTTCGGACACATTCAATTTTCTGTATTTACCGAATAACCCGTGATCCTGTTTGGTCATCTTGTTTTCATCGCTCAATGACTAGATTGCAGGCCCCATCGTTGTTTCGCTCTGTTTCTTTCCTCTGTTCTAGGCTCAAAATAGGCAAATGTTTCTAATCTTTCATAGGGATACACACGAAGTTTCCTTCGTGGAAAAGTGTTTTGCCTCGATCGATTCCGCAGGTTTCTCTCAAATTCGCTGGTTTGTTGGGCGGTTTGTACCTCGTGCAACTACCGATAACCTTGATCTTGGGGGCTTCTATTCATCAAGCTTTCTGAAGGCTGGTTGGGCAAGGCGAACATCATAATTCTGCGGTTGCCTTCCATCCTCAGCTGATACCCGATGGGTGAGTTCAGGCCAATTCTAAGAAGGATTGATCTGGACAGGTTTTGAGGAGTTCAAATTGGGTCTGATGCAAAATGGGATGCACGTAGCTGGCATTTAGCTCGACCATTGGGGCAAGGGCGAATCTCCTTTCCTGTATACGCGGATGTGGAATGGTCAAGGTGGCGTTGTTGATGACCTCGTCGTCAAAGTAAAGAATGTCGATGTCGATGGTGCGTGAAGTGTAACCCTCTCCTGCGTCCGCAGAACGAACGCGTCCCAGGGATTGCTCGATTTCAAGGATTTGCTCTAGCAGGTCCTGCGGTAGGTAGTCGGTTTCTAGTTCTACGACCTGATTGAAAAACCACTGAGACGCATCCATTTTCCAAGGTTCGGTTTTATAGACACCGCTCTTGGCCGTCATTTCTCCCAAAGCGCGAAGCTTACCATTCGCTTTCTCTATATGCGCTGCGCGGTCGCCCATGTTCGACCCCAGTAATAAGTATGCCTTATGCTTCATTTTCCTTTTAGATTCCTTTATCAACCACTTGTCAAATACCTCACAGTCTTACGATGCGCTCTCGGTAAGTTTGATGCGAATATTAAAAACCATATCGATGAAGCAATTTCTTAAATACTTATTCGCCTCCACGCTAGGGACGATGGTAGGATTCGTCCTGATCATCTTCCTCGGAGGTATCATTCTTACTGGCATCATCGGCTCTGCCGTGATGATGGCAGGCAAAGAGAAGATCTCAAAGGTCGAACCAAAGAGCGTTTTGCTCATCGACTTGAGTAATGAAATCGCAGAGCGAACCCCTCCCAACCCCTTTGAGCAGTTTCACATCGAAGGACTGGACGGTCAAAATGGCATTGAATTGCGGGATTACCTAGCTGCGCTCAAAGAAGCACAGACGGATACCAATATCCGCGGGGTACTGATTCGTGGAAGCTATTTCAATGGCGGATTATCCACTATGCAAACGGTACGCGATCACCTCCAGCAATTCAAAGACAGCTCGGGAAAATTTGTCATGGCATATGAAGAGATGATGACCCAGGGGGCGTACTATGTCTCTTCAGTCGCGGATGAGACCTATATCTTCCAAGAGGGAGGGTTAGACTTTCGCGGGTTGAGATCGGAGGTTCCATTTTTCAAAGGAGCCATGGAGAAGCTCAATATTGATGCGACCATTATCAAAGGGCCGAACAACATCTACAAAAGCGCCGTAGAGCCTTTCTCGCGAAAAGACATGAGCGAGCCGAACAAGGAGCAGGTGACCCGCATTTTGAACAATGTTTGGGCAGAAATGCTCGCAGACATCAGTGAATCTCGAGGGATTTCGAATGCTGAGTTGAACGCGATTGCGGATGAGCTCAGTTTGAAGAAGCCTGAAGATGCCGTGAGCCACAAATTGGTCGATGGACTCGCTTACTACGATGAGATCCAAGCAAAGCTGAGGACGAAACTCGGTTTGGAAGAAGACGATGAAATCGAATCCATCAGCATAGAAACGTACGCCCGATCCATGCACAGCCCATTGAAGATGGACGACAAGAAGTCGTGGGATCAAAAGTCTGAGATTGCTGTTGTGTATGCCGTTGGGGGCATTTCAAGCGGCAAAGGGGATGAGCAAAACATCGGTTCTGAGACATTGGCCAAGGCGATTCGCGAGGCGCGCCTGGATGAAGATGTCAAGGCCATCGTGATGCGGGTGAACTCGCCAGGTGGCAGCGCCCTTGCCAGTGAGGTGATTTGGAGAGAGACCATTTTGGCGGGTGAGGCGAAGCCATTCATAGTTTCCTTCGGAGACGTTGCTGCCTCGGGTGGCTATTACATCAGCACACATGCGGATCGCATTTTCGCACAACCCACCACCATTACAGGTTCAATTGGAGCCTTTGGGTTGATCCCGAACATGCGGGGATTCTTCAACGAGAACCTGGGCATCACCTTCGACGGGGTGAAGACGAACAAGCACGCAGACTTTGGTTCGCTGTCCCGTGACTTTGATGAGGCAGAGCTTGGACTGCTCGAAGGATACCTCGAACAAGTGTATACGGAATTTGTAGCCAAGGTGGCCGAGGGAAGAGGGACTACCTATGCCGTGATCGATTCCATTGGACGCGGCAGGGTTTGGACCGGTTCTGACGCATTGAACATCGGTCTGGTGGATGAGATTGGAGATTTAGGTGCTGCGATCTCTTATGCGGCTGAAGCTGCCGAGTTGAAAGACTACGACATAATCGAGATGCCTAAGAAGCGAGATCCATTCGAAAGTTTCATGAGTGACCTAACCGGTTCTACCAAGGCGGTTGTAGCAGGATGGGTACTAGGTGAGCAAGAAATGGAGATGTGGAGTAAAATTGAGGAAATGCGCAAGATGGATGGCATTCAAGCACGTATGCTCTACGATTTCAAGATTTATTGATCGGTAAACGCAACGTATACAATTTGCATGAAGCGGGACTCGGGTTTTTAACCGTGTCCCGCTTTTCTTTTCGAGGCACTAGAAGTTTATTTTCGTCGACGATGGAGAACAAAGAAATCGCATCGGTTTTTAAGCTAGTTGGGCAAATCATGGAGTTGCACGGAGAGAACAAATTCAAAGCGCGCTCCTATGCCAATGCTTCCTTCCAAATCGGACGTTTGTCAGAGCCGATACGTGAGATGGACCCAGGCGCCTTTGAACACATTCCGGGGATTGGAAAAAACCTTGTTCCCAAACTGCTGGAGCTTGTGCAAACTGGTCAGATGACCTACTTGACCGATTGGCTCGAGAAAACGCCCGATGGCGTGCTGGAGATTTTGAAGATCAAAGGACTAGGGCCAAGTAAAGTCCGTTTGATCTGGCAGGAGATGGGGATTGAATCGGTCGGTGAATTGCTCTACGCTTGCCACGAGAACCGCTTGATCGACTTGAAGGGGTTTGGGGAAAAGACCCAGCTGCAAGTGCAAGAGGCAATCGAGTTCATGCTGCAGAACCGCGACCGGTTCTTATACGCCAGCATTGAACCATTGATGCTCGAGATCAAGCAGTGGGTCGGTGAGCATTATCCGGATGCCTTGGTTTCAGAAACGGGGGGCATGCTGCGGCGAGACCTAATCGTGGAATCACTTGAAATGGTGATCAGTGAAGATGTGGAATCGTTTCCGGATACCTCGATGAACAAGATTGATGTACACTTTCACCGCGTGTCGAAAGCGTCGTTTGAGGATGAAGTCTTCAAAAGGTCCGGGGAAGGAACGGTGGATGAAGGACTGGTTCCAGAAATGCGCAATGTGCCTTGGGCGAAGGAATGGAAGTTACAGTACAGCAACGAGGAGCTGATCGCTGACGCTGATTTAAAGGGCTGCCTGCACAATCATTCCACCTACAGTGACGGCATGCACTCGCTGGAAGTCATGGCAACCCACTTGCGGGACCTGGGTTATGCTTACTTCGGGATTTGCGATCACTCCAAAACGGCGGTATACGCCAATGGCTTGCATGCCGACAGGATAGAGCAACAACACACAGAGATTGAAAGCCTCAATGCCCAATTGGGGCCTTTTCGAATATTGAAAGGAATTGAAAGCGACATCCTGATGGATGGTTCGCTGGATTACGAGGAGGATGTGCTGAAATCGTTTGACTTGATCGTGGCTTCGGTGCACTCCGTTCTGAAGATGGACGAGGCCACGGCGACGAAGCGTTTGATCACGGCGTTGGAGAATCCTTATACCAAGATCTTAGGGCACCCAACGGGTAGGTTGCTTCTGTCTCGTCCCGGTTATCCGATTGACCATAAAAAAGTGATTGACGCTTGTGCTGCCAATGGCGTGGCGGTGGAGTTGAATGCAAATCCGATGCGATTAGACATTGACTATACGTGGATCCCCTACTGCATGGAAAAAGGGGTGATGGTCTCGATTAATCCGGATGCGCATCGAAAAGAAGGGGTTGATCACATGCGTTATGGCGTTATGGCGGCCCGGAAAGGTGGATTGGTCAAGGAAATGACCTTGAACGCTTTGTCCTTGGAAGATCTTTTGGCTTGGCTGCAGCGATGAGGGAAGCGCAGACATATTGCGTGAGGGATAGAAGCGGCAGCTCTCACGCCGCAGGCGTGGGACTAAAGCGGATAGCCCGGTCTCGCGTCAGCGAGGCACGCCCATTCACTTTAGAGTACCATCTTCATACCCATCATTTTAACGCGGCAGACGTTTGAGCATCATCAATTCCATATTCGGTTGGTTCATCAAGAAGCGCATCCATCAGATCGACTTGTTCATGAAGTATCCGCACGATGTGCAGAACGAATGGTTCGAGCGATTGGTGCAGACGGCCAAGAATACCGAATGGGGAAAGGAATTTGGCTACCGCGACATCAACTCGATGCCGCGGTTTAAGGAGCAAGTTCCGATCAGTAGCTATGAGAACCTTGAACCTCGGATTCAACGGATATTGAAAGGAGAGCAAAATGTCTTGTGGCCATCGGAGATTAAAATGTTTGCAAAGTCAAGTGGCACCACCAGCGCGAAGAGTAAGTTCATCCCTGTTAGCGAAGAGTCTTTGGAGGAATGTCACTACAAAGGGGGGAAAGACCTGATGAGTTTGTACTACAATGAATTTCCCGAATCGAAACTGATGTCAGGACGAGGCTTGGCAATGGGAGGTAGTTCGAACTTTGTGCCTTTGAACGACGATACGTATTACGGAGACCTTTCGGCCATCATCATCAAGAACCTCCCGTTTTGGGCGCATCTGCACCGGACGCCGGATTCAGACGTGGCCTTGAATCCTTCTTGGGAGGAGAAGATCGAGCAGATCGCGCAGATTACGGTCAAGCAGGATATCACCAATATTTCAGGCGTCCCCAGTTGGATGCTGGTGTTGCTGGATCGTGTGATGGAGATGACGGGAAAAGCTTCCATCCTAGAAGTGTGGCCGAACTTGGAGTGGTACGTGCACGGAGGGGTGAATTTCGCTCCTTACCGCGATCGCTTCTCACACGTGATGGAGGGTAAGATCAACTATTCTGAAACCTACAATGCTTCAGAAGGATTTTTCGGCATCCAAGAAAGCACTTCGCGAGACGACATGTTGCTCATGTTGGACTACGGCATTTTTTATGAATTCATGCCGATGAGTGAATTGGACCGGGATCACCCGAAGACGTTGCAGCTGGATGAGGTGGAAGAAGGGGTGAACTACGCGATGATTATTTCAACCAATGGTGGTTTGTGGAGGTATAAGATTGGAGATACCATTCAGTTTACTTCTTTGGAACCGTACCGGATCAAAGTCAGTGGACGTACGAAGCATTACATCAATGCGTTTGGGGAGGAAGTGATTGTAGAGAATGCGGAACAGGCGATTGCCACGGCAAGCGCTAAATCGGGTGCCATTGTGAAAGAATATACAGCCGCTCCGAAGTACATGGAGGCTTCGGCGGCGGGTGCGCACGAGTGGTTGATTGAGTTTGAGCGGGCGCCCGATGACCTGGAGTTTTTTGTTGAGATGCTGGACAATGCCTTGAAAGGCTTGAACAGCGATTACGAGGCGAAACGATACCACGATAAGGTGTTGCGCATGCCGATCGTGCATGTAATGAGCAGTGGCTCGTTTTACCGATGGATGAAGTCAAGGGGAAAGCTCGGGGGTCAGAACAAAGTGCCGCGCCTGTCGAATACCCGCGACTATGTCGAAGACATCTTATCTTTCCAACATGGTGCATAGGAGCTTGGCTTTGGTGATGTTTTTTGCACTGTGGCTCCAGGTGACAGCCCAGGACATGGTTACGTGGAGGTTGGTCAAGCAGCTGGAGCAGCCTGCGGTGGGCGTGCGTTTGGATCAGTTGAATAATATGTATGCCGTGCAACGCGGGGAGGTTGTGAAGATGGATCCGACGGGCAAGGTGTTGACGCGGTACAGCAATAAGATGATCGGAGAGCATGTAGCCATTGACGTCAGTAATCCGATGAAGGTGTTGATTTTTTCTGCGGAGCAGATGCGATTGATCTTTCTCGATTCACGCATGTCTGAATTGCGCGAGGAGGTCAACCTCTATGCGGAGGGTTATGAGCAGATTTCGTTGGCAGCGACTTCTCACAGCAATGGGTTTTGGCTGTATGATCCGATTGAATTTCGATTGATTCGCTATGACCAGTATTTTAAGAAGGAACGTGAATCACTGAATATTGCGCAGATGCTCAGGGTAGAATTCTTTCCAGAAGACTTGATAGAAGTGGACAACCGGGTCTACCTGACAGACCCGAAACACGGGATTTACGTGTTTGACGTGTTCGGAAATTACTTGAAGCGCATACCTCTGAAAGGGGTGTCACGCTTGAGAATATCGGATAAACGATTGTTTTTCCAGAAGGGAGATGAGCTCATTGCATTTCATTTGACGAATGCCACCGAAGAGTTGGTTCCACTGGAAGCAGATCTGCCTGAGCGATTTGACGTGAACCGATCGCGTATTTGTGCAACCGGCCAGAAAGGGATATTTATTTTCGAGCCGAAGCGCTGAAAGCTTTTTATTTTCAACGGGTTTGACTTAATTCGTAAGCTCATTCCAGGGACCCACCTTGGAGGAGTCAACGTAGTTATCGATAGTATTATGGAGGATAAGAATAGCAACCTACACGTAGCAGTTTCCGGGAACATCGGTTCTGGGAAAACAACATTGACTGGGTTGCTAGCGAAGCACTACGGTTGGGAGACGCACTATGAGGATGTAGACGGGAATCCGTACATCAACGATTTTTACGCAGAGATGCAGCGTTGGTCATTCAACATGCAGATCTATTATGTCAACAACCGCTTCAATCAGATTTTAGAGATCCGCGAGGGCAAGAAGAACGTCATCCAAGACAGAACCATCTATGAAGACGCGTACATCTTTGCGCCGAACTTGCATTCGATGGGCTTGATGACCACGCGCGATTTTGAGACGTATTTCTCGCTTTTTAACCTGTTGGATCGCTTTGTTCAGCCGCCAGATCTATTGATTTACTTGCGGGCAAGCGTACCGCGATTGGTAAGTCAGATCCAGAGCCGTGGTCGTGAGTACGAAGAAGCGATCCGCCTCGACTACCTCAAACGTTTGAACGAGCGCTATGAGGCGTGGATTTCTACGTACGACAAGAGCAAGCTCTTGATCATTGACGTGGACAACAACAATTTCATCGACAGTCAGGAAGACTTGGGTGAGATCATCCAGAAGATTGATGCGGAATTGCACGGTCTCTTCTGAGAACAGCTTGAGAAAATATGGAAAACGAAAAAGCCCCGAGTGATCGGGGCTTTTCTATTTGTCGGCGCGTTGTCTTGACTTAGTCAGACAGAACGATCACTTTATTATTAAGAACCTCAACCACACCGCCTGCAATCTCGAACAATTGTTCTTCGCCGTCTTTCACGATGCGCACGGCACCTGATTGAAGAGTGGCGATGATCGGAGCGTGGTTTTCGAGGATTCCAAAGGAGCCGTCCTTACCTGGAAGCTGAATAACATCCGCTTCACCTCGAAAGATTTGTCGTTCTGGAGAAAGGATCTCTAGGGTCATGATTATGCTGCTTCTTCTGCTTTAGCATCGGCAAGCATTTTCTTACCGGCTTCTATTACTTCTTCGATGTTGCCTTTTAGGTTGAAGGCCGCTTCTGGATACTGGTCCATTTCACCGTCGAGGATCATGTTGAATCCTTTGATGGTTTCCTCGATCGGAACAAATACACCAGGGATACCGGTGAACTGCTCTGCTACGTGGAAAGGCTGAGAAAGGAAACGCTGAATACGACGTGCTCTGTGCACTACCAGCTTATCTTCTTCACTCAATTCATCCATACCAAGGATCGCGATGATGTCTTGCAATTCCTTCATACGTTGAAGGATCTCTTTTACCTTTTGAGCTGTGATGTAGTGCTCTTCACCTACGATGTCAGCTGTAAGGATACGCGAGGTTGAATCCAATGGATCCACCGCAGGGTAGATGCCGAGCTCAGCAATCTTACGACTCAATACGGTCGTTGCGTCCAAGTGAGCAAACGTGGTTGCTGGCGCTGGGTCAGTCAAGTCATCCGCAGGAACATACACCGCTTGCACAGAGGTAATAGATCCGCGCTTGGTGGATGTAATACGCTCCTGCATCGCACCCATTTCAGAGGCAAGCGTAGGCTGATAACCTACTGCAGAAGGCATACGACCTAGCAGTGCAGATACTTCAGAACCAGCCTGTGTAAATCGGAAAATGTTGTCAACGAAGAAAAGGATGTCGCGTCCACCGCTCTCCTCATCTCCATCGCGGAAGTATTCTGCTGCTGTCAATCCAGTAAGCGCGACACGTGCACGAGCCCCAGGAGGCTCGTTCATTTGTCCGAATACGAACGTTGCTTTTGATTCTTTCAATGCGGCTTCGTCTACCTTTGAAAGGTCCCATCCGCCTTCTTCCATGGAATGCATGAAGTCGTCGCCGTAACGAACGATACCTGACTCAAGCATTTCGCGAAGCAGGTCATTTCCTTCTCGGGTTCGCTCTCCAACTCCTGCAAAAACAGAGTACCCATCGTGTCCTTTCGCGATGTTGTTGATGAGCTCTTGGATCAATACGGTCTTACCAACACCAGCACCACCGAAGAGACCAATTTTACCACCTTTAGCGTAAGGTTCGATGAGGTCAATTACTTTGATACCTGTGAAGAGAACTTCAGATGCGGTTGAAAGGTCTTCGAAAAGTGGAGCCTCCGCGTGAATCGGACGGCCACCCGCTTGATCTACTTCTTTCATTCCGTCAATGGCACCTCCAATTACATTGAATGTTCTTCCCTTGATTTGCTCACCAACTGGCATGGTGATCTGGGTTCCAGTTGCAATGACAGCCATTCCTCGGGTCAAGCCCTCAGAAGAGTCCATCGCAATGGTTCGCACCGTGTCCTCACCAATGTGCTGTTGACATTCTAGTACCACGGTCTCGCCAGTGGCTTTTGTGACTTCCAATGCGTCAAGAATGTTTGGAAGTTCGTTGTCTCCAGTGCTGAACCGCACGTCTACCACAGGGCCGATAACCTGTGAAATTTTTCCTGTTCTAACAGCCATTTATGCTGAATTTTAGATAATTACGTTGTTATACAAATCGTTCTAAAACGGGTGCAAATCTAGGTATTTCAATTTGTTACAACTCGCGCGAATTCATTTTTTTAATTGCATACATTTGGAGTGCGTTAAGAATGACGCTAAGCATCATTAAATCAAGCGATTAACAAATCAACAGGCGTTAATAAATTGCGGGTATTCAAAGGGATAGATCAGTACGATCGGAGCGAAGAGACGTGCTTGACCACAGGAACGTTTGACGGTGTGCACGTAGGTCACCGAAAGATCATTCAGATGCTCAACGATATTGCAGGGCGAGAGGGGAGAAGGAGTGTAATGTTGACCTTTCATCCTCATCCTAGGAAGGTGTTATTTCCAGACGATCACGGGCTTGAGTTGCTCACTACGATGGAAGAGAAGCTCGAATTGTTGGAAGCTGCAGGGCTGGATGATGTGATCATTCATCCGTTCTCAAAAGATTTTTCGCGCTTCAACGCCGTGGAATACGTCCGAGATTTGCTGGTAAATGGCTTGCGCATGAGGCACATGGTTATCGGTTACGACCATCATTTCGGTCGCAACCGAGAAGGCGATATTCATCAATTACGCGACATGGCTCCGCTTTACGACTTCAAGGTCACGGAGATCTCTGCCCAGGACATCGACGATGTGAACGTCAGTTCAACCAAGATCAGAACGGCCTTGCAAGAAGGGGAGGTGGCAACTGCCAATACCTACCTAGGGTACAAGTATTCTTTTAGAGGAAACGTAGTGCGAGGAAAGAACCGCGGAAAGGACCTTGGCTTTCCCACGGCCAACGTCGAAATCTTGGACGATACCAAGTTGATACCTAAGAATGGGGTGTATGCAGTAGACGCCCACCTCAATGGTGTGGCCTGCCGAGGTATGATGAACATCGGGCACAATCCGACCTTTGAAAAGGAAGGCGCGCGATCCATTGAGGTCAACCTTTTTGATTTCGATCGCGACATATACGGTATGCAGGTCAAAGTGGAATTGCTGAAATACTTACGTTCGGAAAAGCGTTATACTGATGTTTCAGCTTTGAAAGCGCAGATGGAAATAGATAAACAGGATGCCCAGGTTGGTTAAGCTTTTCATGGTACTCATGGCATGCGGTTCGGCGGGATCCGCTTTCTCGCAAGCGGTGGAAGACCCTGTGGTTTACACGCGTTTGGAGCGTGCCTTGTTGGTGCCAGAGCAAGTGGAGGTGCTGAAGCTGAGAA
The DNA here is from genome assembly GCA_943788725.1 of uncultured Flavobacteriales bacterium. GTDB lineage: Bacteria > Bacteroidota > Bacteroidia > Flavobacteriales_G > Salibacteraceae > SHAN690. The sequence continues at coordinate 122,869 of CALSRJ010000003.1, forward strand.
GGGATGGATTACGTGAATGGCCAGCAGAACTCGCTTCTTTTCCGAACCTGAGGGTGTTAGATCTAGGCCATAACAAGTTGACCGAGCTGCCAAACGACCTTACTGCCTACTCCAAGTTAGAACGTTTGGTATTGACACGAAACAAGTTAGACTCCCTGCAAGGTTCTATCGGTGACCTGAAAGCACTCAGGGAGTTGCTGGTTGGAAATAATCAGATCTATTACGTGACAGAGCGAATTGGTGAATTGAAGGAGCTCGAATACTTGGAACTGTGGAGCAATAACATTTACTACCTGCCCAACAGCGTCGCTGAATTGACAAACCTCAAGGAGGTCGACATCAGGGCGATTCAGATGGGAGAAGCTTATCAGATGGCCATTAAGGATCTACTTCCTCCTTCAGCCAAACTACGCATATCACCAAGTTGTAATTGTGATTAAACGCGAAGCCTTACTTTTGAAGAATAATGAAAAGGAGACGTAAAATATTGAGTGCCCTGCTCTTAGCCATGCTCTTCTTAGGAGCCATGGTATTCCAAGGCTGCGCTTCATCGTCTGGCTATCATACCAAACCGCTTGGTGGAAAGCACTTCAAGTGCAAGTAATTATTCCAAGACCTCATAATCAATGATTACGTCGTTAATGGGCCAATCGCCTGTATCTCTCTTCTCATTGGAAATCGCCTCTACTACACCCATTCCTTCTACTACTTCTCCAAAGACTGTGTGTACCCCGTCTAAATGAGGCGAGCCCCCCATGTTTTTGTATACCTCCCGCGCTGATGCGGGTATTTGAATGTTGTACTCCTCCTCTACAGCGTCTAAGCCATCCTCACTGAGCGGTTTACCGATCACGATGTAGAAGCTGTATTGTGCTGATTTTTGCTTTGGGTTGTCCTTGTAGCTCATCGCCATGGCAATGGCACCTCTCTTATGGATCAGCTCGGGCGTCGTTTCATTGGGGATGTAATAGGCACCTGCTTCTTCTCTTTTTTCAAGGGTCTGGTAATGATCGGAATTTCCTCCCTGGATCATGAATTCAGGAACAACCCGGTAGAAGATGGTGTGGTGGTAGAGCTCTTCATTGACATTATAGAGAAAGTTGGCCCGGTGGATCGGCGTTTGTTCGTAGAGGCGAATCTTGATATCCCCCAGTCGCGTCTTGAGTAACACAAGCGTTTCTGGATGAGCAGCACCATAGTCTTCGAAGAATTGCCTGACCTTTCCTTCTCGTGGACGTGGCGCATTCTTCTTTGAGGGGATCTCTTGCTCTACCACGTGTTTCGGTTCTTCCGCTTTGGGTTCAATTGTTTCCTTCTTTTCAGGCGGTGGTCCAGCACAAGCAAGCAGGAGGGCAGCAGATAAAATCGTTAAAATGATGTATCTACCTTTCGATGTAACGGGGATGTTCATGAATGAGAATACCTTTGCTGCAATGTTCGGAAGATTAGCCAAACTATTCGGAAAGAAAGAGCAATTGCTCGATCCTGCAGACCTAGGAAAGTTGCGCGTAGATGTGCATTCCCATTTTATCGATGGCATTGATGACGGCGCGAAGACGATTGAGGATTCGCTTGGCATGCTCGCTGGCATGAAGGGGTTGGGCTATCAAAAAGTAATTACCACGCCCCATGTGATGAGCGATTACTACCGCAATACCACCGAGATCATCACCACCGGAAGGGATCGGATTGCGGAGGCTGCCGGCAAGGCTGGGATTGATATTGAAATCGAGTGCGCCGCCGAATACTATTTGGATGCCGATTTGATGCCGAAGATCAAGGCGAAGGACATCCTGACTTTCGGGGATGGCTATGTCTTGTTTGAACTCCCTTTTCTCAGTGAGCCGCCTAACCTGGCCGAAATCGTTTTTGAAATGCAGTTAGCGGGCTACAAACCGGTGTTAGCGCATCCAGAACGATATGCTTTTTGGCACCAAAAATTCGAGAAATACCAAGAATTGGCGGATAAGGGTGTGGTGTTGCAACTCAACATCAATAGCCTTACTGGACATTACTCTCCTGAAGTAAAGCAGATTTCCAAGCGACTTGTAGACAAAGGACTCATCAGCCTACTCGGTTCAGACTGCCACCACGATAGACATATTACGCTGATGGATCATGCGCGAAGACTCCCCACCCTTCATCAACTGATGGACAGTGGGCTACTGATCAATCAGAAGCTTTAAGCTTGAGCCACTTCTGCCTCGCGGTGGATTTTCTTGACCAATCCAGACAATACCTTACCTGGGCCTACCTCCACGAAATGCGTGGCGCCATCGGCAACCATTTGCTGCACGCTCTGCGTCCAGCGGACCGGAGCGGTGAGTTGTGCCATCAGGTTTTTCTGGATGGCTATCGGATCGCTTACGGCGCTTGCGGTGACGTTCTGATATACCGGACAGGTTGGCTCGCTGAAGACTGTGTTTTCAATAGCTTGCGCCAATTCAGCCCTTGCGGGTTCCATCAGAGGTGAATGGAATGCGCCACCAACGGGCAGCTTGAGTGCGCGCTTCGCTCCTTTTTCGGTCAGTGCGGCGCATGCTGCATCGATGCCAGCGTTGCTTCCGCTGATGACCAACTGGCCGGGACAATTGTAGTTGGCCGCTACCACTACCTCGTCGATTGAGGCACAAGTCTCTTCAACGATACTGTCTTCCAATCCAAGTATCGCTGCCATGGTGGAAGGGTTCATTTCACAGGCCTTTTGCATGGCCATTGCCCTTTTATACACCAAGTTGAGTCCATCCTCGAAACTAAGGGTCTTGTTCGCCACCAATGCTGAAAGCTCGCCGAGACTATGTCCTGCGACCATGTCGGGTCGAAAATTATTGAGGGTAGAAGCAAGTACTACGGAATGAAGAAAAACGGCCGGTTGGGTCACCTTGGTCTGCTTGAGCTCGTCGTCGCTTCCCTCGAACATGATCTTAGTGATCTCGAATCCAAGGATATCATTGGCTTGGTGAAAAAGTGCTTTGGCGGAAGGATTGCTGTCGTAAAGTTCTTTTCCCATTCCTGAGAATTGGGCTCCCTGTCCGGGAAATACATAGGCTGTTTTCATCTTAGCTAAGTTTTGCGGAAATCAAACTGATAAATTCTTTGCGGGTTGAGTCTTTTAGGAACTCTCCGGTGAATGCTGAAGTCGTGGTTACTGAATTTTGCTTTTGCACACCGCGCATTTGCATGCACATATGCTGAGCCTCTATGACCACCGCCACACCCATGGGGTCAAGCGCTTTCTGGATGCTGTCTCGGATTTGATGTGTGAGGCGCTCTTGCACTTGCAGTCTTCTGGCAAATACATCTACCACCCTAGGGATCTTGCTCAAACCGACGATCCTACCATTTGGTATATAGGCGATGTGCGCTTTTCCAAAAAAGGGAAGCATGTGATGCTCGCACAAGGAGTACATCTCGATGTTCTTCACCAACACCATCTGCTGGTGTTCTTCTAGGAAAATGGCAGATTCCAAAATTTCTTGGGCATTTTGCTCGTAGCCCTGGGTGAGGAATTGAATGGCTTTGGCAGCACGCTCAGGCGTTTTGGCTAATCCTTCTCGGCCGATGTCTTCACCCAAGTTAACAATGATGGATTCGAAGCCGTCTTGCAGCGCGTCTAGATGTTCGGCATTGTAGGCATCGGTGCGTTCAAAACCCTTGGTGGATCCTTTGTCTTCAGCCATAATACTCGACGTAATTATTCTCGGTTTCTTGGAGCTTGATGTAGTGGAGTGTAGCACCTTGATCGGCGATCGGCTGCGCTAGCTCTTCCCAAACCGCAATACAAATATTCTCCGTGGATGACAATTGACCTTTCATGAAAGGAGTGTCTAAGTTCACGTTTTTATGATCCAAATGTCGGATTACATACTCCTTGATCATTTCGCCGAGCAATTTGAGGTCCATGACGAAACCAGTTTCTGGATTCACTTCGCCCTTCACGGTAATGAAAAGCTCGTAGTTGTGTCCATGCCAGTTTGGATTCGCACACTTGCCAAATACTTCTAGGTTCTTTTCATCGCTCCATTCCTCTTTAGAGAGTTTATGGGCGGCGGAAAAACGCTCCCGCCTCGTGATGTACATCGTCTTCGACATCGTTCAAAATTGGCCGCAAAGATAGGGCGCATTGATCATTGAATACCTTTGTTCACCAAAGGGGTTAAAATGATAGTGATTACTGGTGCAGCGGGATTCATAGGCAGCTGTTTAGCAAAAGACTGGAAGGCGAAGGGCGAAGCGGTGGCCATCGTGGATGATTTCACCATACCCGCAAAACAACGAAACTTGGATGCGCTCGAAGGCGTTTTAAAGGTCGAACGAACCGAATTGTTTTCATGGCTGCAAGGCAGAGAGGACGTGTCAGCGATCTTGCACATCGGAGCGCGTACGGATACGACCGAGTTTGATTACGAGATTCTTGAGGCATTGAACCTGCATTACACCAAGGAGCTTTGGAAGTACTGTACAGAGCAACAAATACCGCTGGTATATGCTTCTTCGGCAGCTACGTACGGGGGTGGAGAATTCGGATATAAGGACGATCACGCCCTTTCTGAAAAATTGGTCCCACTCAATCCCTATGGTGTCTCTAAGAATGAGTTTGACAAATGGGCATTACAGCAGGAGGAGACTCCCCCGAATTGGTATGGTCTGAAGTTTTTCAATGTTTACGGCCCCAATGAATACCACAAAGGACGAATGGCCTCTGTGATCTTCCACGCATATAATCAGATTCAGGAAAAGGGAAGCATGAAGCTATTTCGTTCCCACAATATTGACTACAAGGACGGGGAGCAACTGCGTGACTTCGTTTACGTGAAGGATGTGCTGAGTGTGATTGAATTTTTAATGGACAAGTGTCCAGAGAGTGGTTTGTACAACTTGGGCACGGGCACGGCAAGAACTTTCTTGGATCTCGTAAAGAGTGTATTTGAATCCTTGGATATGGAGTCGGAAATCACGTTTGTGGACACGCCTGAGGATATTCGGGATAAATACCAATACTACACCGAAGCAGATATGTCGAAGCTGCGGGAAGCTGGGTATGAGGCATCGTTTACTGGGCTAGAAGCGGGCGTGCGAGACTATGTCCAACAGTATTTAGTACCAGGAAAGAGTTATTGATCTCAGAGCGAATCCTTCAGGTCGAGGAGCATTTCCTTCACATGCTTGAGCGAGTCGATCATCTCTGATTTTTCGAGCAATGCCTTGTGTTGATCCTTGATTTTCTTTTTAGCGCCGTCTAGGGTAAAGCCACGTTCTTTCACCAAGTGATGGATCAACTTGAGGTTCTTTACGTCTTGATTCTTGTAAATGCGGTTTCCTTTGGAATTCTTTTGAGGCTTGATAACGTCAAACTCCTTCTCCCAAAACCGCAGCAGCGATGCATTCACGTCTAACATCTCAGCTACCTCGCCGATGGAGTAGTAAAGTTTGAACGATTCCTTCTCTTTGAATGCCATGGTCGCCTTGGGGTCAGTCGAATGATTGGTTTTCCTGTGACGCCAGTTGAATCATCATATCGAATTCCTCTGGTGTCAGGTCACTAAAGTAGAAATTGATTGGGTTTACAGGGCGATCATTCTTGTGAACTTCATAATGCAAGTGAGGACCACTCGATTTCCCAGTGTTTCCAACATACCCAATGATTTCTCCGCGAAGCACATCTTGGCCTGGCTTTACCGCGATTTCACTCATGTGTGCGTACAAGGTCATGTAGCCGAAGCCATGGTCGAGTCGAACGTGGTTGCCATATCCCCTGGCCTTTCTGTCTGCACGTATTACGGTGCCATTGCCTGTAGCGTAGATGGGAGTCCCTGTAGGCGCCGTAAAGTCCATGCCCTCATGAAAAGCGGGGGTCTTGTACAATGGGTCAATGCGCATTCCAAACCCACTGGCAAGACGTGTCAGGTCTTTGTTTGAAACGGGCTGTATGGCAGGAATGCTCGCGAGCATCTCTTCCTTCTGCTTGGCCAGGTTGTAGATTTCATCAAATGACTTCGATTGGATGTACAATTGCTTGGCAAGTCTGTCTAGTTTCTTGGTAGCAGAAATGACAATGTCGGCGCTTCCTTTGAATTTTTCGAGGTTCTTGTAGCGATTGACTCCGCCGATTCCTGCACGTCTTAAGTTGTCGGGAATAGGCTCAACTTCAAATACAGCTCGATAGATGTTGTCATCGCGATTTTCAAGGTCGGCGAGAATGAGACCCATTTGATCCGCACGCTTGTCGATGAGCTCGAGTTGAAGCATCAAGTCTTGATTCTCAGCCTGAAGCTGCCTGTCCTTGGGCGAATCGTACACGGTTTCGAAGAGGACGTAGATACCTGCCGCGAAGAACAACGAAGCCATCATAAACACGAGTCCACGGATCAGGCGTTGGCCCGTGGAGACCTTCACCTTTTCATAGCTGAGGGTGCTTTCGTTGTATTGATAGCGTACTTTGGCCAAGTCCTTTTAAAATTTAAGTTGCAAAAATAGGCTAACCGCTACTTTTGCATCCCTTTAAGGGGTGAATTTCAGCAGATTTAACAGACATGGAGTGGACAACAAACAAGGTGAGGGCTACATTTTTAGGGTATTTCAAGGACCATGGTCATGCTGTGGTGGACTCTGCTCCGATCGTAATAAAGGACGATCCCACGCTGATGTTTACCAACGCAGGAATGAACCAATTCAAGAGCATTTTTGTCGGGAATGAGGATGCTGTGCAAAAGCGGATTGCGGATACCCAAAAGTGCCTTCGCGTGTCGGGTAAGCACAACGACTTGGAGGAAGTTGGGCGTGATCACTATCACCACACGATGTTCGAGATGCTTGGTAATTGGTCCTTTGGAGACTATTTTAAAAAGGAAGCCATTGCGCTTGCATGGGACTTGCTGATCAACGTATACGGGATCGATGCAGACCGTGTATACGTTACCATTTTCGGGGGAGACGATGACTTGGGGTTGGGGCTAGATGAGGAGGCGCGTGACCTTTGGAAACAGCACATTGATGAGGAGCGCATCCTACCGTTCGGTCGCAAGGACAATTTCTGGGAAATGGGCGAAACGGGACCTTGCGGGCCTTGCTCTGAGATCCATGTCGACCTTCGATCGGAGGATGAACGAGGGAAGGTAGACGCGCGTTCTTTGGTGAATCAAGATGATCCGTCGGTTATTGAGATTTGGAACTTGGTGTTCATGCAGTTCAACCGCCTGGAAAATGGCGATTTAAAGACGCTGAAAGAGAAACACATTGACACTGGAATGGGCCTTGAGCGATTGGTTCGAGTGCTTCAAGGCGTTGATTCCAACTATGAAATTGATTTGTTCCGAGCATTGATCGCCAGTATTTCGAAGCAAACTGGTGTTGCGTACAAAGGAACAGCGGAGTTGCCTGATGTTGCCTTTCGGGTAATCGCTGATCATATCCGAGCCATCGCATTTTGTATTGCGGATGGACAGCTGCCTTCTAACAATGGAGCAGGATATGTGGTGCGTCGCGTGTTGAGAAGAGCCATCCGATATGGATTCAGTCAGCTGAACATGAAAAAGCCCTTCATCTATGCCATTGCAGGCACACTTGTGGACGAAATGGGTGCTGAATTCTCTGAATTGACTCGGGGAAAGGAGTTGATCCAAAAGGTGATCAAAGAAGAAGAGAGCACGTTCTTATCGACCCTTGAAAAGGGCCTCGATAGATTGAGTACTCTGTTTGACTCTGAGAACGGACAAGTGGTGGAAGGTCCGGTTGCATTTGAATTGTATGACACCTTCGGATTTCCGATTGACTTGACCAATCTTATTGCAGCGGAAAAGGGTTGGAAAGTTGACATGGAAGGGTTCAACAAAGAATTGCTGAAGCAGAAGGAGCGTTCTAGGAATGCTGGAAAGACATCGTTTGGAGACTGGACAGTATTGCACGAAGGTCCCAACTCATATTTCTTGGATATGACAATTTGCGATCTTCTGCGGTGATTTCCAAGTATCGACTGGCAACAGTAAAAGGAAAAGAAACGGCGCAGATCGTACTCGACCAAACGCCTTTTTATGCAGAAAGTGGTGGACAGGTAGGCGATAAGGGAAGGTTGACTGTTGGTGGTGAACAGCTGAACGTATTCGACACCAAAAAGGAGAACAATGAGATCATTCACTTTGTGGAACGCCTGCCGAAGGACGTAAACGGTGAGGTTGCTGCTCAGGTGGACGAAAACCTGCGAAGCGAAACACTCAAGAATCATTCTGCCACGCACTTGCTGCACCTCGCTTTGCGCAATACGCTGGGCACGCACGTGGAGCAAAAAGGATCATTGGTCGCGCCAGATCGCCTTCGATTTGATTTTTCGCATTTTGAAAAAGTCACGGACGAGCAAATCCATGCGATAGAGGTGCAAGTACGGGAGATGATTTCGAAAGACCTCGCTGCCGACATCCGCGAAATGCCCATAGCAGAAGCGAAGGAGTTAGGGGCTATGGCCCTTTTTGGTGAGAAGTACGGTGATCAAGTGCGTGTGGTGCAGTTCGGTCCTTCCATCGAATTGTGCGGTGGAACCCATGTCCATCGATCTTCAGAAATTGGGGGCTTTGCATTGCTCTCTGAGTCTAGTATTGCGAGTGGAATAAGAAGAATAGAAGCATTGACAGGCAAAGCATATCAAACCTACGTAGATGAGCGCTTGGGACAGTTGGATGCCATTGAAGCTGAATTAGGCCACCCGAAGGACTCCGTTGCGAGCGTTGCCAAACTTCAGGCTGACTTGAAAAAGGCAAGCAAGCTCTTGGAAGAATTGGCCGACCGTGAGAAGGGGCAATTCAAGAAGGATTTGGCTGCCAAGGTCAGCCGATCCGGTGGGATTTCTGCGGTGACTTCCTTGGTCACGGATATGGAAGGAAAAGCAGTAAAAGATGCGGTCTATGGACTGACGCTAGAGCACAGTGATTTGCTGGCCATCGTGGTAGGCGAGTTTGAGGACAAGCCTTATATCGTTGTTGGAGTGAGTAAGGAGCTAGTGAATACTATTGGTATGGACGCTTCCAAGCTGATCCGAGAGCTGGCTGTTCACATTGATGGAGGTGGCGGTGGTCAGAAGTTTCTGGCGATGGCCGGGGGGAAAAACAAAGAAGGGCTCCGAAGAGCCCTTGCACATGCTGATGATATTGTAAAGGATCAAGCCAGTTGACCTTCGAGCTTTTCTGAGCTCTCTTTCTCATTTTTTTTTCCGTACACCGGCCCTTTGTAGTTTTCCGAATAGGAAAGACCTAGGTGCAGGACGTAGAATCCATTGAATAGGGTAACCAATACGTAATCCATGAGCTTATAGTGTCCAAAGCTCTGGCACAGCTCGATGTACACTTTCGACATGAATACGGCCCACACGGCTCCTATTAGCCCTGCAACTCCATATGCGGCCATCGTGTTGTCTACAAACAGCAGAACTCCAAAGATGAGAGGTGGGGGCAAGATGACCCACCAACTATGTGACGCGGGCCTACCAACGATTTTTAGAAATGTTACTACGTTCTTGACGGGGATAATGCAATCGATTCCAGGCAGTCCGCATTTGTCGTAGAGAGACCACTGTGCCAGTATTCCTACCACTGCAAAGGCTCCGAGGGGAATGAGTATAGCTGGGCCGAAGGAATTGAAAAAATCGAATATGACGGATAGCTTGTCTAGTACTGTTTCCATGGCGATGAAGTTTAGGCTAATTTACGATTTATAACGAGTTACGCAACGTTTGTCGAAAAAAAGTAGCAATTGGTCGAAATGCAGTACTGAACGGTCGGATTGAAGGTGTGAAACAAAAAAAAAGCGCCCCTCTTGAGGGGCGCTTTTTATAGAACTATGATGAAGTTGATTACTGAACGATCAACTGCTTCATTTGTGTGTCAGCGTCGGTTGCAACTTTCACGATGTACGCACCAGCAGCGAGGCCGCTTACGTTGATCTCGTGGTTATTGCTTCCAGCGCTCATTACAGCTTGAGCTACTGTTCTTCCGCTCATGTCGAGGATGAGGATAGATCCTGCATCAACGTCCTTGGTCGCGATGGTCACTACATCGTTTGCAGGGTTAGGGAAGATAGCAAACTCACCTGCTTTGAGGTCTTCGATACCTACTGAAGGCTGGATCACTTTAGTTGCGATGTCCACACCACAACCGTTGTTGATCTCCAAGCTCACGGAGTAAGAAGCTGGATTAGATGGGCTAGACCATGGGTAAACCACTGTCTCCATCACGTTGGTAGAAGTAGCAGGACTTGCTCCAGCACCAAAGTTCCAGTTCACCGTACTTGTAGAAGTCAAGTAAGGCGAAGAGCTCGCATCAAATACGTAGATAAATCCACTGTATGTTGGGTTTGTGATGACTGCTTCAGGAGCTTCCAACACAACCACTTCAAACGAATCTACAGAAGAACATCCGTAAGAATCGGTAGCAGATACGGTGTAAGCACCGGCATCGTTGAAGGTATTCACAGCATTGGTTGGGGCAGCGCCACCAGACCATGCATATGTAGTACCGTTAGCGATGGTAGCATCCAAGGTCAATGGAAGGTCGTCAGAACAAACTTCAGTTCCGATGATCTCAACAGCTTCAGACTGAGTAACTGCAGTAGTAGCAGAACTCACGCAACCCATTACATCTTTGGTTACTGTGTATGTACCTGGCTCATCGATAACGATGGTTTGGGTCATAGCACCTGTAGACCAAGTGTAGCTTCCAGAAGAAAGTCCGCCTGGATCGAGGGTAGCGTTCTCATCGGCACAGATGTGCAGCATGCTATCCAAGTTTGCGTTTGGTACCAAAGTAATCAACGCGTTGTCAGAAGCAGAACCGCAATACTCGGTCTGGATGCTTACCAATACGTTGTACGTAGTAGCCTCAGTTCCACCGGTGAGGGTGAGGGTAGGGGCAGTACTAGAGTTACCATTCACACTCCAAGTTACACTCTGAGCAGGACCAGCTTCGATGGTCACTTCATCAGCACAGTAAGTAGAATCACCACCAAGGGTGAAGCTAGCAGGAGAAACCCACTCAACGGCTCCGATGTCAGGCGTGTTCATGCTTCGCATGTTGCTGTCGATGTCATACATGGCTACACCGCTGTTCGTTCCAGCGTTGTCCATTGTATCGTTACAAGTAACACAAGCAAGGGTATCAACCCAAGCTGGATCAGTACTTATACCGTCAGCGTCAAAGCCAGTACCGTTTTGGTAATCTTCCAAGTTAGAGTAAGCAGAGCTTCCGTGGTAAACGAGCGTTCCGCCGTTTGAGTAGAAGTTGTTGTTCTCAGACTCAGATACAGTGAAGCCGTCTGCATAACGAGCATAGCCGTTGTTGTAGTCAGCCAAACTGTTGTTCTTCATAGATACTAGACCTCCAGCGTTGAACTGAGAAGTGTAGTATCCATTGTTACCACCGCGACGCGTCACGGAGTTGTTGTGGAAGTTGTACAAACCACTGTAGTATGAATACACACCGTAGTAACCGTAAGAGGTACTTCCCTCAACACCTACGTTAATACAGTTGTTTGCAACCATACTGCGTGGGTTGTTGGAACCGATACACTGATACAAGTACAGGCCATAGGCGTATCCACCGTAAGAACCATTTGTTACATCAGAACCGATGTAGTTACCCGAAATGTTGAAATTGTCAACATAGTAACAGTAAACAGCACGAGGACCGTAGGGATACAGGTTGGAATCATTGTCCACAACGTTGTTGTTGAACTCTAATCCATCGATGTAATACAAGTAGTTCGCGAAGTAGTATGCATCGTGTAGTTGGTTGTTTTCAACCGTCACGTTTTCAACGCGTGCCGTATTACTACCACCATATACGTACAAACCATACCCACCTTTCTCGATTAAGTTATTGGTCAAGGTAAGGTTGTGGTTTTGACCGTATGCATACACTGCAGTCAAAAGGTTTCCAGTGTAACCATACTCACCAGCGCGGATGTGGCAACCGTCGAAGGTTACGTTTTCAGCGCCATTTACGATGCGAACAGCAGTAGCGTAGTAGAACGTACCGTTGTTACGAATCGTAACATCATTGAAGTTCACATAGTCAGAACCATCTAATAGAACAACTTGGTTATCAGAAGAGCCAAGCGTAGTGTAGTTGATGATTACATCAGCAGCGTTACCCGTTGTGCTTGTCCAAGTCAAAGTACCATCAGGTCCTGATCCTACGAACTCACCTAGTGAGATCTGCTCTGTATAGGTTCCAGGAGAGATATTCATCACAACATCTCCACAAACACCCTTCGCCATTACGTCTGCAGCAGCAGCTGTCAATGTTGCGTAGTCGTTAGGAATGCTGTATGTACCCTCCAAACCAGCGTAAAGCATTACAGATGCTGTATCGTTGGTAGCGTTACTGTCTTGAACACCGTTTGGCATAGAAGACCAAACCTTCACCTCGTCACCATCCACAAAGCTGGTAGTAGAAACAAGTGTAAGGGTAGTGTCACCACCTACAGGGATGCTACCGCTGAACGCCATCGTAGTAACTACTGAGCCATTCAAAGCATAAGTGATCGTGCAAGATGTCAATGGAACGAGTCCAGTGTTGGCAAGCGTTGCGATCACAGTAGTATCATCAGAACAAAGTGGAGCATCTGGCTTCACGAGGTCAGAAATACCTGCGTTGTTGGTAGGAACGACAAACTCATCAGCTCCAGGGTCTGGAGTTGAGCTTCGCGCTTCACCATCAAAGTCATCGTTCACATTGGTGTTCACACCCATGTTGTCAATCACCAAAGCCGACTGAGATGGGTTGATGTGGAAGTCACCACTGCCTACGAAAGGAACTTCTGTGATGATTCCGTTGGACTCACCACCGCCAACGGCAGAAGACAACGCAGAAAGAGACGTGACCTGACCAGAAGAATACGTGTAAACATACATCTCGCCGCCGTGGAAGTCATAGACGTTACCATCTAAGGTGTCAAAAAATGTAGTGTTCACATTGTAGGCGTAGTAGTAAGCATTGTAACCGTATCCCTGTCCATCATTGGGGTTGTGCAGGATGTTGTTCATCACTGTGTTTCCACCATACGAGTATGAGTAGTTGTACATCATCAAGTTGTACCCACCGTAACCAGATCCTTCAGAAGAGATGGTGTTGTGCTTGATGTCTAGGTTACCAGAATAGTAGGTATACATTCCATAGTCGTAGTACAAGTTGTTTCCAGCGCTTCTGATGAAGTTGTTCTCGATGCGTGTTGGGTTGCCTGTTGTACCATAGTGATAGTAGACCATCAATCCATAGTTGTAGCCATATCCATTTCCTTCGATGTCATTACCGAGGATGCTGTGGCCACTACCGTAGTAGATGTAAAAACCATATCCGTAGTAAGAAGTAGAACCATCTCCAGCAGAGATGTGGTTGCCTTCCCAACGCGTGTCGTTACAGTTGTACAAGTACACACCATAATAGTACGTGTCATGGATATCGTTGTTTGTAAACACGAGATCATCAGAATAGCCAATGTAAACTTGGCCGTTGGTAATCTCGTTTCCGTCGAACACAACGTTGTTGCTGTTCGTGAAATACGCATAAATCGAAGCGTAGTAGTTTGACGTAGATGTGGTGCCGTAAGCGATGATCTTGTTGTTTTCAAACAAGATGTTCGTGTTAGTACTCGCCAAATAGATAGTACGGTTATACGCTCCAGTTGCCTCGAAAGTCAGACCTGAGAAGGTGACGTTCGTAGTTCCATCAATACGAAGGGTGTGGCTGAAGAAGGTGTTTGACGCCAACTTAGCTTCTCCCGTATTCGATGGGTTTGCTTGGAAAGTAACCGTGTTTGTGGTAGATGAACCAGGAATGGCGTCCAACTGGACGTTCTCATTAAAGGTGTCATCCGACACGTTCATTGTAACGGCACCGTTGACCCCGCTTGTTTCGAGGGCGGTAACCGCAGCGTTCCAGGTTGTAAAGTTGGTCGGCCCGGAACCGTTGGGGTCAATCGTATAGGTACCACTCAACTGAGCGAAACCGGATAACGAAGCAACCCCTACCATAAGAGATAGTAGAACTTTTTTCATATGAATTAAAATTTAATTAATTGTGGGGCAATTTAGTCCATCATAAATCCATATTCGTCGATGGAAAGTATAAGTAGGAGGGTATTGTTGAAGAGCTTTTATTCCAAAATTTTCTTGAATCCACTCTTGCGCGATTAATCCATAGATGAATGTGTGTTATTCATAGACGAAACTATGAATTGATGTATGGCATACCCCCTGATTCTTGAACTCTTAAAAACAAAAGCGCCCCAAAGAGGGGCGCTTTTTACAGAACTATGATGAAGTTGATTACTGAACGATCAACTGCTTCATTTGTGCGTTGGCGTCAGTAGCAACTTTCACGATGTACGCACCAGCAGCGAGGCCGCTTACGTTGATTTCGTGGTTATTGCTTCCAGCGCTCATTACCGCTTGAGCTACTGTTCTTCCGCTCATGTCGAGGATGAGGATAGATCCTGCATCCACGTCCTTGGTCGCGATGGTCACTACATCGTTCGCAGGGTTAGGGAAGATAGCAAACTCACCGGCTGCTAGATCATCTACACCTGTAAGGGTAGGAGCTACAACCTTAGTTGCGATGTCTACACCACAACCGTTGTTGATCTCCAAGCTCACAGAGTAAGAAGCTGGATTAGCTGGGCTAGACCATGGGTACACCACTGTCTCCATCACGTTGGTAGAAGTCGCAGGACTTGCTCCAGCACCAAAGTTCCAGTTCACCGTACTTGAAGAAGTCAAGTAAGGAGAAGAACTCGCATCAAATACGTAGATAAATCCACTGTAAGAAGGAGTTGTGATAACCGCCTCAGGAGCTTCCAACACAACCACTTCAAACGAATCTACAGAAGAACATCCGTAAGAATCGGTAGCAGATACGGTGTAAGCACCGGCATCGTTGAAGGTATTCACAGCATTGGTTGGGGCAGCGCCACCAGACCATGCATATGTAGTACCGTTAGCGATGGTAGCATCCAAGGTCAATGGAAGGTCGTCAGAACAAACTTCAGTTCCGATGATCTCAACAGCTTCAGACTGAGTAACTGCAGTAGTAGCAGAACTCACGCAACCCATTACATCTTTGGTTACTGTGTATGTACCTGGCTCATCGATAACGATGGTTTGGGTCATAGCACCTGTAGACCAAGTGTAGCTTCCAGAAGAAAGTCCGCCTGGATCGAGGGTAGCGTTCTCATCGGCACAGATGTGCAGCATGCTATCCAAGTTTGCGTTTGGTACCAAAGTAATCAACGCGTTGTCAGAAGCAGAACCGCAATACTCGGTCTGGATGCTTACCAATACGTTGTACGTAGTAGCCTCATTTCCACCGGTGAGGGTGAGGGTAGGGGCAGTACTAGAGTTACCATTCACACTCCAAGTTACACTCTGAGCAGGACCAGCTTCGATGGTCACTTCATCAGCACAGTAAGTAGAATCACCACCAAGGGTGAAGCTAGCAGGAGAAACCCACTCAACGGCTCCGATGTCAGGCGTATTCATGCTTCGCATGTTGCTGTCGATGTCATACATGGCTACACCGCTGTTTGTTCCAGCATTGTCCATTGTATCGTTACAAGTAACACAAGCAAGGGTATCAACCCAAGCTGGATCAGTACTTATACCGTCAGCGTCAAAGCCAGTACCGTTTTGGTAATCTTCCAAGTTAGAGTAAGCAGAGCTTCCGTGATAAACGAGCGTTCCGCCGTTTGAGTAGAAGTTGTTGTTCTCAGACTCAGAAACAGTAAAGCCGTCTGCATAACGAGCATAGCCGTTGTTGTAGTCAGCAAAGCTGTTGTTCTTCACAGAAACAAGACCTCCAGCGTTGAACTGAGAAGTGTAGTATCCATTGTTACCACCGCGACGCGTCACGGAGTTATTGTGGAAGTTGTACAAACCACTGTAGTAGGAATATATACCGTAGTAACCGTAAGAAGTAGAACCTTCTTTACCTACATTGATGCAGTTATTAGAAAAGGAGCTGCGCGGATTGTTTGATCCGATACACTGGTACAAGTAAACGCCGTATGAATAACCTCCATATGCGGAATTGTATTCTGCATCGGTGCCAATGTAATTGCCTGTTACGTTGAAATTATCTACGTAGTACAAATACAAACCATAAGGAGACACATAGATGTTTGTGTCATTGGTCACAACGTTGTTATTGAACTCGAATCCATCAATGTAATAGATATACGTCTGCAGGTAATATGCGTTCTTGATGATGTTGTTATTGATAACGATGTTCTCTTGACGAGATGTGTTACCACTACCTTGTAAGAAAAGGCCGTATCCACCATAAAGAATCTCACTGTTAGTAACAGTCAGGTTGTGATTGTTTCCTACAGAATACAACGGCGATAAGTTAGAACTGGTGGTTGGGTATGTACCTGTCTTAAGGATGCAATGATCAACCGTTATGTGTTCCGCACCTCCATCCAATCTCAAAGCAATACCATTGGTTGAGGTGGTGTTGTTGTGGATGGTCAGGTCCTGAAAGGTCACCCAATCTGAACCGCTCAACTGAACCACATTCGCTGTCGTGCTGTACTGGATTTTCACGTCTGAAGCGTTTCCGCTTGAGCTGGTCCAAGTGAGTGTGGCATCTTGATCCGCACCAAGGATTTCACCCAGGGTGAATTGCTCATTGTACGTTCCGCTATTGATTTCCATCACAACATGTCCACAAAGTCCTTTCAACATCACATCAGCTGCTGCATCTGTGAGGGTGGCGTAGTCATTCGGAATGTTGTAAGTTCCGGTAAGCCCGGAGAAGATTTGAACGCTGACGGTGTCATAGGCCGCGTTAGAATCTACGACGCCATTTGGCATTGAAGACCAAACCCGAATCTCGTCTCCACTAGAAAAGCTAGTGCTTCCGAGGATAGTCAGGGTTGTGTCATCTCCAACAGCTAGACTTCCAGAATAAACAAAGTTGGTTTGAATCGTGCCGTTCAACTCATAGGTGATGGTGCATGATGTAAGTGGAACCAAACCTGTGTTTTTCAGAACAGCTACTACAGACGTATCGTCTGAACAAAGTGGAGCATCAGGAGCGATCAGTTCGTCAATTCCGGCATTATTAGTTGGAACACTGAACTCATAACATCCTGGGTCAGGAGTCGTCAAACTGCGCGCAAGTCCATCGATGTCCTGGAGGACACCAACTGGTTCTGCGATATCGTTCACTGCAACCGCTTGCGGGGTCAAGTTGGTGGCAGAAGTGAACGAAGGATCTTCACACACTGCGCCTGGATCGCTTGATGAGGCAGTTTGCCAAGCGGGTACGGTCGAATAACTTCCGAGACCGGCGGCATAAATGTTCACGTTGTTTCCAGAGTTTGCATAGTAGACGTTATCGGCCATGTCCAAATAACTTCCTCCGTTGTACAAGTAGATTGAGTAGGAGCTAGTTCCTGCCGTACTTACGATGTTGTTCTTATACTCATTACCTGCGCCTGAGTATGTAAAGTACATGTACGCACCATAGCTTCCAGCGTAGTTGTTCGTGATATTGGTGGTGTTGTGGAATATCTTGTTATAATAACCATAGCCCATCCGAAGACCGTACTGTGAGTAGGCAGGTTGAGACAGATAGGTAATGGAGTTGTTGGTCACCATAACAGGATCCGTGCTGGTTCCTTCTGCGTAGTAAGCCAAGACACCATAACCGTAGTTGGTCGGTGAAAGCTCAAATCGGTTACCTGAGATGTTGGTTCCTGCGCCAGAATAATAACAGTACAGACCATAAACACTAGAGTTAGCCCCAGAATCGTGAACGTAGTTGTTTGTAAATGTGACTTTAGGATACGCCTGGTAACCGTAGAGATAGCCTGACATATAGTAGAAGTTCGAAAATTCACATTCGTTGAACGTTAGTTCGGATCCCGTAGCGCCATAATAGCAATAGCCGTAAACGCTGTAATACCCACCGTCGATTTGACAGCCATCAAATGAAACTTTCATTTGACCACCGTAATAACCGTACATGTAAACAGGGTACTGACCAGAGCTATAGGTTGGAACCTGAATCAAGCAATCTTCAAAGTTGATATCAGTGTACGAATAAGACGTGCTGTAGTATGGGTACAGACGCACACAATAAGTACTGGTACCGACCAAATCCAATTCACGGAAGGTGATATTGTTCAAACTTCCATTCTGCATGTTGATCACGTAACTCGAAGAAGTAATCACCGGATTGCTAGTGTTACTAGCCGCACTTTGAAAAGTGATGTTGTTAGTGGAAGAGGTACCACTAATAGAGGTAGGGAATGTCACCGATTCGGAATAGGTTCCTTGGGTAACGTTAAACGTAACGGCACCACTCACCCCGTTAGCACCTAGTGCAGAGACTGCAGCGCTAAAAGTTTGAAAGTTGGTACCACTAGTTGCTGCGCCTGAGTTGATCGTGTATGTTCCATTCAGCTGTCCGAATGAAATTACCGAAATCAACCCCAACGCTACTGAAAGTAGAGTTTTTTTCATGATAAAATAATTTGATTTGATACCAAAGTATAGCATGAAAAGGTGGCGTGCATCCTTTGTGATGAGCGATGTTGGGTGGATTATAGGTCCAATTTTTTCGCTGTGATTGAAAGGGGATTCGAGATAGTCACAACCCCATCGACCAATAGTCTTATTTGATAGAGGAATGTTTAATCAGATACAGAAGGTAGCGCCTTAATCTTGTATTCTTATGGGATAGGATTAAAAAAAAGGAGGGCCTAAAGCCCGCCTTCGCCAGGAAAAACATGATTAATTATTCAATCACAAGTATTGCTTGACCGTCGACATTCGACACATCACGGATGCTCAATATATATGTCGCGGGTTCAAGATGAGAAAGATCGAATTGGAGGAGGTTACCCGCTATTGGGTTGGTTTCGCTCCAAATCAAACGGCCTTGCAAATCACTGATGTATAGTTCCGAGATGCTGGGTGTTGCTGTATTTAGCTCAATGCTAAATATGCCTTGACTAGGGTTTGGATACACAATCAAGCTGGATGTGTTATCATCCGAAATGCCAGTAGGCCAGCAACTGACAAAATTCACCTTGACCGTATCACCGCCGGTGCAGCCGTTCGCGTCGGTTACGATGACCGAGAAGTTTTGAGCCCCCACCGGTATACCATAGCCTCCAATGAGGATGTTGCTCGTGGTTTCGCCCGTGTTCCAATTATAAAATTGGAATTGACTTCCAGCCGCAAGTACAGCAGTTTCGCCTTCTTCTACACAGAGGGTCACATTGGGGCCGAGGTCGATGGAAGGGGATGGGTTGATGGTTACTTCCACTTCTTCGATGGTTTCACAGCCCTGTGCACTTTCTACAGTTACGGAATAGAACCCGGAGCTCGTTACGAAGATCGATTGCGTGGTTTCTCCAGAACTCCATAAGAAGGAGGCTCCAGTATTTCCTGCGTCCAACACCAGGTCGTCGCACGCTGAAGTGTCTCCCCCTAGGTCAACAACTGGCGAGGGAAACTCTGTCACCAATGCTGTGGAAGAGTCTTGACAACCAACATAATCCGTTACGGTGACTGAATAAGACCCGCCTTGCGTGATTTGAATCTGTTGGGCCGTGGACCCCGTACTCCATAAGTATCCGCTGAAACCTGGATCGGCTTGTAAGATGAAGAATTCACCTTCACACATATCTTGGTTGTCCAAGGTTATTTCAGGATTAGGAGCCACTAAGTCAAACGTCAACGTATCGTTGTCATTGGAGGTGTCAGCTACGTTGTTGGGCAGCGTCGTCCAAACTTTTAGTGAGATGGAATCCTCAAAGAAATAGTTACCCAAGGAGACAGTCGCTGTATCCGTTCCACTACCGCCAGCTGTATCCAAAACACCAGAATAGGTAACGGGAGTTTGCACTGTTCCGTTTATCGACCATCCTAAGGTTACCGGCGTAATTTGATTGATGCCAAAGTTTTTAATCCGTACAGATACTTCGGCTGAGTCCGCGCAAAAGTCACCTGAGGGATTGAGGATTTCGTCCACACCGGCATCGTTGGAAGCGGAAATAGGGGCTGAAAAATTCGTAATGGTGGCGACAAAAGTTCCGCAGCAACCATCGAAGGTTTCTCCGTAAAAAGCAAAGGGTTGTCCTTGGCTTACCGAGATTGAAGTTGTACCCGACTGCGTTATATCAGTTAACTCAGTGTAGGTGTTGTTGTACCAATATCCAAATCCATCGTAGCCAGGATCTTGATGTGCTACACTCCACGAAAAACTCAAAGTACCCGTAGCGGGAAGTGTAATCTGATAACGTGTCCATGCCTGACCAGAGACATTGTCTGGCCCGGTGAGTGCGATACTCGTCGGTGCGCTATTCGCATTCACGGAGCCATTGGCTCCACTTACTTGAATAGTAGACCAGTTGCCAGGGTCGTAGCTGCCGCTGAATTGAGCCTCTGCAGTGGTGTATATAAAACAGGACACGCTTAAGAAGAGCATCCTAAAGTATAAGGGTAGTGCCGGATTCATAGTGATGGATGGTTAGTAGTGAAAAGTTGATTCAAGTTAAGCTAAATTATTGATTCTAAGATGAAAAGCTTTGGAGTAAAAAAAAGCGCCCCGGAAAGGGGCGCTTTTCATAGAACTATGATGAAGCTGATTATTGAACGATCAGCTGCTTCAATTGTGTATTCGCGTCGGTTGCAACTTTCACGATGTACGCACCTGCAGCAAGGCCGCTTACGTTGATCTCGTGGTTGTTGCTTCCGGCGTTCATAGGAGCTTGCCCTACGGTTCTTCCGCTCATGTCGAGGATGAAGATAGATCCTGCGTCCATATCCTTGGTCGCGATGGTCACTACATCGCTTGCAGGGTTAGGGAAGATCGCAAACTCACCAGAAGCGAGGTCTTCAACACTCAATGGATCTGGAGCTACAATCTGCGTAGTGATGTCGACACCACAACCGTTGTTGATCTCCAAGCTCACAGAGTAAGAAGCTGGATTGCTTGGGTTACTCCATGGATACGTTACGGTCTCCATTACATTGGTAGAAGTAGCGGGTGATGCTCCAGCACCGAAGTTCCAGCTCACTGAGCTAGATGACGTGAGGAAGGTAGAAGAACTAGCATCGAAGATGTAGATCGTTCCACTGTTGCTCACTACGCTGATCACAGCGTCAGGCTGCTCAAGCACAACCACTTCGAATGAATCCACTGAAGAACATCCGAAAGCATCCGTAGCAGTTACTGTGTAGGCACCAGCATCGTTGAAGGTATTCACAGCATTGGTTGGGGCAGCGCCACCAGACCATGCATATGTAGTACCGTTAGCGATGGTAGCATCCAAAGACAACGGAAGGTCGTCAGAACAAACTTCAGTTCCGATGATCTCTACTGCTTCAGATTGCGTTACCGCTGTAGAAGCAGTGCTCACACAACCCAATACATCCTTGGTAACTGTGTACACACCAGGTGCATCCACTACGATGGTTTGGGTAGCAGCGCCTGTAGACCAAGTGTAGGTACCGGAGGTAAGCCCACCTGGGTTGAGGGTAGCCGTTGCATCAGCACAGATGTGCGTAGCGCTATCCAAGTTCGCGTTTGGTACCAAAGTAATCAACGCGTTGTCAGAGGCAGAACCGCAAAACTCGGTCTGAATGCTCACCAATACGTTGTAGGTAGTAGCCTCACTTCCACCTGTCAAGGTGATGGTAGGAGCAGAGCTCGAGTTACCGTTTACACTCCAAGTAACGCTCTGAGCAGGACCTGCTTCAAGGGTTACTTCGTCAGCACAGTAAGTTGAATCACCTCCAAGGGTGAATGCAGCAGGAGAAACCCACTCAACCGCTCCGATGTCAGGAGTGGCAGTGCTGCGCATGTTGCTATCGATGTCATACATCGCAACCGAAGCTGTGCCTCCTGCGTTGTCCAAGGTGTCGTTACAAGTAATACACGCCAGGGTATCAACGTAGGCTGGGTCAGTACTGATTGAGTTCAGGTCGTAACCGCTGCCAGCTGCGTATTCTTCCACAGTCGAGTAGTTGGTGTTGTTGAAGCGAACAACAGTACCGCCATTTGTATAGAAGTTGTTGTTGTCAGATGCGTTCAAAGACCAAACACCATTGACATACATCCATATCCATTGTTGTAATCAGCAAAACTGTTGTTACGAACAGTAATGGCGCCTCCAGCATTGATGTAGAAGGTGTAGTAGCCATGATTACCACCTCGACGGGTCACCGAGTTGTTGTGGAAATCTAGGTTGCCACAGCTATCCGAGGTATGCGCCATAGTAGCCATAAGAAGTGGTGCCTTCCGCGCCAGCATTGATACAGTTGTTGGCAATCATGCTCTTTGGATTGGCACTACCCAAGCAGTAGTACATGTAGAATGGATAGCCGTATCCACCGTAAGATCCAGAGGTCACATCAGAACCGAAGTAGTTACCGGTGATGTTGAATTCATCCGTGTAGTAACTCATCATGGCACGTGGGCCATACGGATAAAGGTTAGAATCATTGTCAACCACGTTGTTGTGGAATTCATATCCCTTTACATAGTACGTATAGACACCATAGTAATACGCATCGTGTAGGTGGTTGTTTTCAATTACCACATCTTCAACTTGCGACGTGGTGCTACTCCCCCACAGGTAAAGACCGTATCCACCTTTTTCAATGATGTTGTTGGTCAATGTCAAGTTGTGGTTTAGACCGCTAGCGTACACTGCAGAAAGTTGGTTTCCTGTATATGGATACTCAGCTGCACGAATGTGACAATTGTCGAACGTCGCATGCTCAGCGCCTCCTTCGATACGCACGGCAGTTCCGTAGATATACGTCGCGTTATTTCGAATGGTCAGGTCTGTGAAACTAACCCAGTCAGAGCCATTCAAATACACCACGTAGTTGTCGGTTGAACCGGTGGAAGCATAAGCGATGGTTACGTCGTTCATGTTGCCAGTAGCACTCGTAAACGTGACGGTAGCATCTTCGCTTACCCCGAGTACGTCACCAAGGGCAACTTGCTCGTTGTACGTTCCAGAATTGATTTCGATTACCACATCATCGCAAACGCCGAATACGTTCAGCGCATCAGCAGCTTCTGTTAGCGTAGCAAAGTCCGAAGGAACGTTGTACGTACCGGAAAGACCTGAGGCTACTACCATGTTGGCAGTATCATTCACAGAAAGACTGTCTTGTGAGCCATTTGGGTTTTCTGTCCATACGGTCAATTCGTCGAAGTTGGTAAAGCTATACGTAGCAATGACAACGGTGTCGGTTCCTCCTTGAGGTGCAACAGATCCAGAGAAGCTGTACGTGGTAGGTGTACCGTTTCCGATTTGCCACTTGACGTCACATGTGTTCAAGGTGTCTTGTCCAGCATTCTGAATGACCACTTGTACATCAATAGAATCCAAATCACACGTCGGGAGGGATGGGCTCAAGATAGCGCCGATTCCTGCATCATCCGCGTAAGGAGGAAGGATGGTGAATTGTGTTTGTGCACGGTAGTATCCAGTACCTCCGTATCCACCATTTGTTCCACAAATCGTTCCGGATGAAAGATCTTGATAACGACTGTATACCTTTCCGTAGTTGTAATCAGCGTATACTGCTCCATTGTAATAGAGGTAAGAACTGTTATCAAAACAAACATCGATGACGAGATTGTCGGTTCCATTCCAAAGGAATGGGGTATTGAAGGTGTACGTTGTCCATCCGAGGGAAGATACGGTGTTCGTTACAGGACCGTAAACTTGCTCCAAGGTCGCAGGAGCATATCCACCAGCGATGCTGGTTGCTGACGTCGTGCCAATCGAGATCTTGAAGGAGCCCATTGGAAGACTTGGTAGCGTCGCCGAGTTAAAGGCTACAGCGCTAATAGATCCAGCATTTCCACCTGCAGCGATTATTTCGCTTGCCGTGTAGAGAAACTGGGTGCGGTCATCCATATAATAGGTGCCGTAAGGCGAATCAGTAGTCGAATTCGTAGTAGTAGAACCGCTGCCAATCGTAAAGGTCTGTCCGATGGCTGTAGAGCCAATCATGCCAAACACCCCAACCAACAAGGTCTTCATTAAAAAAGTAAATGTTCTCATATGTAGTATGATTTAAATTAGGTAACGAAATTACTTAATAGACGGTTCAATTCCACTTTAGTTTGTCACTAATTGATATTGGTCTTCTATAAATGGTGTTTCATCTGTGAAAGCTAGCATAAAAAAAGCGCCCCTCTTTGGGGCGCTTTTTATAGAATTTATGATGAAGTTGATTACTGAACGATCAACTGCTTCATTTGTGCGTTGGCGTCAGTAGCAACTTTCACGATGTACGCACCAGCAGCAAGGCCGCTTACGTTGATTTCGTGGTTATTGCTTCCAGCGCTCATTACCGCTTGAGCTACTGTTCTTCCGCTCATGTCGAGGATGAGGATAGATCCTGCATCCACGTCCTTGGTCGCGATGGTCACTACATCGTTCGCAGGGTTAGGGAAGATAGCAAACTCACCGGCCGCTAGATCAGCTACACCTGTAAGGGTAGGAGCAACAATCTTAGTTGCAATGTCAACACCACAACCATTGTTGATCTCCAAGCTCACGGAGTAAGAAGCTGGATTAGATGGGCTAGACCATGGGTAAACCACTGTCTCCATCACGTTGGTAGAAGTAGCAGGACTTGCTCCAGCACCAAAGTTCCAGTTCACCGTACTTGTAGAAGTCAAGTAAGGCGAAGAGCTCGCATCAAATACGTAGATAAATCCACTGTATGTTGGGTTTGTGATGACTGCTTCAGGAGCTTCCAACACAACCACTTCAAACGAATCTACAGAAGAACATCCGTAAGAATCGGTAGCAGTTACTGTGTACGCACCAGCATCGTTGAAGGTATTCACAGCATTGGTTGGGGCAGCGCCACCAGACCATGCATATGTAGTACCGTTAGCGATGGTAGCATCCAAGGTCAATGGAAGGTCGTCAGAACAAACTTCAGTTCCGATGATCTCAACAGCTTCAGACTGAGTAACTGCAGTAGTAGCAGAACTCACGCAACCCATTACATCTTTGGTTACTGTGTATGTACCTGGCTCATCGATAACGATGGTTTGGGTCATAGCACCTGTAGACCAAGTGTAGCTTCCAGAAGAAAGTCCGCCTGGATCGAGGGTAGCGTTCTCATCGGCACAGATGTGCAGCATGCTATCCAAGTTTGCGTTTGGCACCAAAGTAATCAACGCGTTGTCAGAAGCAGAACCGCAATACTCGGTCTGGATGCTTACCAATACGTTGTACGTAGTAGCCTCACTTCCACCTGTAAGGGTGAGGGTAGGGGCAGTACTAGAGTTACCATTGACACTCCAAGTTACACTCTGAGCAGGACCAGCTTCGATGGTCACTTCATCTGCACAGTAAGTAGAATCACCACCAAGGGTGAAGCTAGCAGGAGAAACCCACTCAACTGCTCCGATGTCAGGCGTGTTCACGCTTCGCATGTTGCTGTCGATGTCGTACATGGCAACAGAGGTGTTCGTTCCAGCGTTGTCCATTGTATCGTTACAAGTAACACAAGCAAGGGTGTCCACCCAAGCTGGATCTGTACTTATACCGTCTGCGTCAAAACCAGTACCGTTTTGGTAGTCTTCCAAGTCGGAGTATGCAGAGCTTCCATGATAAACGAGCGTTCCGCCGTTTGAGTAGAAGTTGTTGTTCTCAGACTCAGAAACAGTAAAGCCGTCTGCGTAACGAGCATAGCCGTTGTTGTAGTCAGCGAAGCTGTTGTTCTTTGTAGAGACAAGGCCTCCAGCACGGAACTGAGAAGTGTAGTATCCATTGTTACCACCGCGACGCGTCACGGAGTTGTTGTGGAAGTTGTACAAACCACTGTAGTATGAATACACACCGTAGTAACCGTAAGAGGTACTTCCCTCAACACCTACGTTAATACAGTTGTTTGCAACCATACTGCGTGGGTTGTTGGAACCGATACACTGATACAAGTACAGGCCATAGGCGTATCCACCGTAAGAACCATTTGTTACATCAGAACCGATGTAGTTACCCGAAATGTTGAAATTGTCAACATAGTAACAGTAAACAGCACGAGGACCGTAGGGATACAGGTTGGAATCATTGTCCACAACGTTGTTGTTGAACTCTAATCCATCGATGTAATACAAGTAGTTCGCGAAGTAGTATGCATCGTGTAGTTGGTTGTTTTCAACCGTCACGTTTTCAACGCGAGATGAAGTACCACCACCGTAAATATACAGACCGTATCCACCTTTCTCGATCAAGTTATTGGTCAAGGTAAGGTTGTGGTTTTGACCGTATGCATACACTGCAGTCAAAAGGTTTCCAGTGTAACCATACTCACCAGCGCGGATGTGGCAACCGTCGAAGGTTACGTTTTCAGCGCCATTTACGATGCGAACAGCAGTAGCGTAGTAGAACGTACCGTTGTTACGAATCGTAACATCATTGAAGTTCACATAGTCAGAACCATCTAATAGAACAACTTGGTTATCAGAAGAGCCAAGCGTAGTGTAGTTGATGATTACATCAGCAGCGTTACCCGTTGTGCTTGTCCAAGTCAAAGTACCATCAGGTCCTGATCCTACGAACTCACCTAGTGAGATCTGCTCTGTATAGGTTCCAGGAGAGATATTCATCACAACATCTCCACAAACACCCTTCGCCATAACGTCTGCAGCAGCAGCTGTCAATGTTGCGTAGTCGTTAGGAATGCTGTATGTACCCTCTAAACCAGCGTAAAGCATTACAGATGCTGTGTCGTTGGTAGCGTTACTGTCTTGAACGCCGTTTGGCATAGAAGACCAAACCTTCACCTCGTCACCATCTACAAAGCTGGTAGTAGAAACAAGTGTAAGGGTAGTGTCACCACCTACAGGGATGCTACCGCTGAACGCCATCGTAGTAACTACTGAGCCATTCAAAGCATAAGTGATCGTGCAAGATGTCAATGGAACAAGTCCAGTGTTAGCAAGCGTTGCGATCACAGTAGTATCATCAGAACAAAGTGGAGCATCTGGCTTCACGAGGTCAGAAATACCTGCGTTGTTGGTAGGAACGACAAACTCATCAGCTCCAGGGTCTGGAGTTGAGCTTCGCGCTTCACCATCAAAGTCATCGTTCACATTGGTGTTCACACCCATGTTGTCAATCACCAAAGCCGACTGAGATGGGTTGATGTGGAAGTCACCACTGCCCATGAAAGGAACTTCTGTGATGATTCCGTTGGACTCACCACCGCCAACGGCAGAAGACAACGCAGAAAGAGACGTGACCTGACCAGAAGAATACGTGTAAACATACATCTCGCCGCCGTGGAAGTCATAGACGTTACCATCTAAGGTGTCAAAAAATGTAGTGTTCACATTGTAGGCGTAGTAGTAAGCATTGTATCCGTATCCCTGTCCATCATTGGGGCTGTGCAGGATGTTGTTCATCACAGTGTTGCCACCATACGAGTATGAGTAGTTGTACAGCATCAAGTTGTAACCACCATAACCTGCTCCTTCAGAAGAGATCGTGTTGTGCTTGATGTCTAGGTTTCCAGAATAGTACGTGTAGATACCATAGTCATAGTACAAGTTGTTTCCAGCACTTCGAATGATGTTGTTCTCGATACGTGTTGGGTTACCTGAGGTACCATAGTGATAATAGATGCGCAGTCCATAGTTGTAGTAGGCCCCATTTCCTACAATCTCATTGCGAAGGATGTTGTGGCCACTGCCGTAATAGATGTAAAAACCATATCCGTAGTAAGAAGAACCCCCTCCAGCGGAGATGTAGTTGTCCTCCCAACGGGTGTCATCGGAGTTGTACAAGTACACACCATAGTAATAGGTGTCATGGATGTTGTTGTTTGTGAAAACAAGGTCATCCGAGTAGTAAATGTACACCTGACCGTTCGTGATCTCGTTTCCGTCGAACACAACGTTGTTGCTTCCTGCGAAAGACGAATAGATCGACGCGTAGTAGTTTGACGTAGAAGTAGTGCTGTACGCAATAATCTTGTTGTCTTCAAACAAGATGTTCGTATTGCTACTCGCCAAATAGATGGTGCGGTTGTACGCTCCAGTGGACTCGAAAGTCAGGCCTGAGAAGGTGACGTTCGACGTTCCATCAATACGCATGGTGTGACTGAAGAAGGCATTGGATGCCAGTTTCGCCTCGCCAGTATTGGATGGGTTTGCTTGGAAAGTAACCGTGTTTGTGGTAGATGAACCAGGAATGGCGTCCAACTGGACGTTCTCATTAAAGGTGTCATCCGACACGTTCATTGTAACGGCACCGTTGACCCCGCTTGTTTCGAGGGCGGTAACCGCAGCGTTCCAGGTTGTAAAGTTGGTCGGCCCGGAACCGTTGGGATCGATCGTATAGGTACCACTCAACTGAGCGAAGCCTGATAGCGAAACCAATCCTGCCACTAATGATAGTAGAACTTTTTTCATGTGAAATAAATTTGATTTAGCTGTCAAAATTAGCGATTCATCTTTTAATAAGTCAAATTCATCTATCAAAAAAGGCTGTTTATTGCGTGAATAATGAGCGCGACGTCTGCTTTACCCTATGGGTAGCGCGATAGGGGAATACCGCCAGCTGCAATAAAAAATGAAAGTGAGAGGCTTCAGGATTTAGGCATAGCGCTCTACCAAGGCTTCGGAAATTCCTGTATCCGCCATGATCATTAGGCGTTCAATGGTATTTCGGAGCTGTCGAATATTTCCCGTCCAATCTACGTTGCACAATGCCTTTATGGCCTTATTGTCGATAGAAGGAGGGTTTGAGCCATGCTCTGCGGCAATCTGTTCCATGAAGTGCTGGATCAGTATTGGGATGTCATCTCTTCGATCATTCAAAGAGGGAACTTCGATGATGATCACCGAAAGGCGGTGGTAGAGGTCTTCTCTGAAGTTTCCATTGGCGATCTCTTCCTTTAAATGCTTGTTGGTCGCTGCGATCACCCTTGGTGAAACCTTGATTTCCTTCTCACCTCCGACACGGGTAATGGTGTTTTCCTGAAGGGCTCTCAAGACTTTTGCTTGGGCGCTCAGGGACATATCCCCAATTTCATCTAGGAAAAGCGTGCCGTCTGTGGCTTGTTCAAACTTTCCTATGCGCTGCTTGATAGCTGAAGTAAAGGCCCCTTTCTCATGACCGAACAACTCGCTCTCGATCAGTTCAGATGGTATAGCCGCGCAATTGACTTCGATGAAAGGAGCTTTGCTGCGCTTACTTTTCTTGTGGACCTGGGAAGCGACCAGCTCCTTACCGACACCGTTAGGGCCAGTGATCAGTACTCGGGCTTCGGTCGCGGCTACTTTCTCGATGATGTCTTTGACTTCATTGATCGCACTTGAACTACCGATGATTGGGGAGGGCGAGCGCTCGCCTGCCTTTTTCTTGAGGACCTTGGCTTCTTTCACCAGCACTTTCCTGTCCAAGGCATTGCGAACGGAAACCAGCAGTCGATTTAAATCAGGGGGTTTGGAGATGTAGTCGTAGGCGCCTTTTTTCAAGGAATCCACCGCGGTCTCGATCGTTCCGTGTCCGCTGATCATGATCACAGGCACATCGGGTTTGCTCGCTTGCATGCGTTCCAAAACTTCTACGCCGTCCATTCCGGGCATTTTGATGTCACAAAGGACCACGTCAAAGTCGGATTTCAGGAAAAGTTCCATGCCCTTCTTTCCATCCTCTGCTTCTTCGATGTCGAGCTTTTCATACTCGAGGATCTCTCTGAGGGTAGATCGAATCGGTCGTTCATCGTCTATGATCAATACTCTTGGCATACGTAGTCGTGTTATCTAAAGGTGATCCATTTCAACAATTCTCTCAGAGATGCCTTCTTGCCATACATCAAAATTCCTGTTCTGTAAATGCGTGCAGAAACCCATGCGGCAGCGATGAAGGTAGCGATCAACAAGGCGCATGACAAGTATACTTGCCACAGATCTGCGCTAGGAATGCCATACGAGACGCGGATCATCATGATGATCGGGGAAGTAAACGGAATGATGCTCAACCAAATCGCCATCGTGCTTCCCGGGTTGGCGAAGACCTGAAAGGATAGAAAATAGGCGAGAAGTAAGGGGAAAGTAACGGGCAGGACGAATTGCTGGGTGTCCGTGTCGCTATCTACGGCCGAACCAACAGCTGCCATCAATGCGCTGTACAAAAGGTATCCGCCGATAAAATAGAACAAGAACAGGCCGATCATCAAAGGGAAATTCACCCGCCGGATCTGATTGAAGAGATTGTCGTCCGCGCTTATCTGGGTCAAGCTCAATGCGTTTTCAGCACTCATCTGTTCCTGGATCATTTCGGTAGCTGCTCCAGGCGGCTCTGCTCCTGCAACGTACTTATTGCCAATGATGATGGTTTGCCCAATGCTGACAATGGTGAATGTCAATACTACCCAAATCAGGAACTGGGTCAGTCCCACAGCGCCAACGCCTATGATTTTACCCATCATGAGTTGGAAGGGCCGCACCGAGCTGACCATGACTTCAATGATGCGGTTCGTTTTTTCTTCAATCACCCCGCGCATCACCGAAACGCTGTACAGAAAAATGAAGAAGAAGATAAGGATGGAGAAAATTTGTCCAACGATCGCCGGAAGGATATCAGCGCGCTCCGCATCTTGCCCCGGGCCTTGGTATTGAAAGGTGGAGATGATGACGGGTGCTTTCAGCCTGCGGTAATCAGTTTCGGTGAGGTTGAATTCCTTCAGCTTGCTGATCTCCAAGTATTGTTGGAGCCGTTCTTCGAGTTGCCGCTGTACCCTGAATGAAGGCTGTTTCTTAAAAATCAGTTCGGCGGACTTGTTGGCTAGGATTTTCCCTGGTAAATACAAGATGCCGGTATAATCAGATACTTCTAACAAAGCCTCTGCCTTGGCAAGTGAAATGTCTTGAATGTCTAAGGCAATCGTGCTGGTCCCTTCGAGGTCGGCGAAGAAGGGATAACTGTCATCAACTACTAAAATCTTTTGATCTTCACTTTCCTCAAGGCTGCTCCAAAATGCGAAAATGATCACACCCGCCATGATCAATGGACCCAACAGGCCCATGACAATGAAGGACCGCTTTCGGATCCTCGACAGGTATTCTCTGCGTATGATGAGGATGATCTTATGCTGCATCTTGCGCTGGATCAGTTGAAGCTTCGGGAGAACTGACTTGGGCGATGAAAATATCGTGCATAGAAGGCATCTTTTCGTGAAAACTCAAGACTTCCACGTGATCTGCCATTGCTTTGAGTAGCAGGCGACTTCCCTCATCGGTGTGTGAGCGCACCAAGGCGTGCAGTTTATCGCCCGTTTCCTTGATCGAGTCGATCTCGAATTGATATCCCATGGCATTGGCAAAGGCAACCTTACTTCCTTTAAAGGTGATTTCGTAGAGGTTCTGTCTGAAGGAGGATCGCACTTCCTGCGTAGCCCCGTGCAGGATGTTTTGACCTTTGTGGATCAATGCAATGTCATCGCAAAGCTCTTCTACACTGGACATGTTGTGCGTCGAGAAGATGATCGTTTTACCGCTCTTTTTGAGCCCTAGAATTTCTTGTTTGATTTCCTCCGTATTGACGGGGTCAAAACCGCTGAAGGGTTCATCCAGTATGAGGATTTCGGGATCGTGTGCTGCGGTAATCACGAACTGAAGCTTTTGCTGCATTCCCTTTGAGAGCTCCTCGACGCGCTTGGACCTCCAGTCCTGCATGTTGAAACGGTCGAACCAATCATTGAGGTTGGCGCTGGCCGTGGATTTGTCTACCCCTTTGAGTCGGATGAGGTACATGGCTTGCTCCCAAACGCGCATTTTGCGGTAGAGACCTCGTTCTTCAGGCAAATAGCCAAAGTGGCGACGGGTCTCATCTGTGAGGGGCTGGCCCTTGAATAGAATGGCGCCTGAGTCAGGAGCAGTAATGCGTGTTAGTGTCCGAATGAGCGTAGTCTTTCCAGCGCCATTAGGACCTAGAAGTCCAAATATGGATCCTTCTTGAACGTCGATGCTCACATCCTTGAGGACGTGGAAATCACCGAAGTGTTTGTCGATATGTTGCGCTTGGAGTAGAATGGACATGCATGCCTTCTTAGCCGCGGCAATTTACGCGAAGCGCATCAGTGTGAAAAGAATTCCTTCATTTTTGAGAAGAAGCCTTTCTCATTCTCTCCTGGTTGAGGAGCGAAATTTTCAGAACTGCGCAGTTTTTCAAGCACTTCCTTTTCTTCTTGACTGACTTTTTGTGGCGTCCAAACGTTGACGTGTACCAGCAAATCACCGTTTCCATAACTGTTGATCGATGGAAGGCCCTTCCCTTTTAGGCGCAGGATCTTGCCAGAATGCGTTCCTGGAGTGATCTTGATTTTCGCTTTTCCTCCAATGGTGGGAATCTCATAGCTTTCACCGAGTGCGGCATCAGAAAAGTGGATGTACAAGTCGTAGTGAAGATTGGATCCGTCTCTGGTGAAGTGCTCATGTGGAACTTCTTCGATAACGACCAAAAGATCTCCAGCTGGACCTCCCATGGGGCCGTCGTTTCCTTTGCCTCTGACTGAAAGTTGCATTCCTTCTTCCACTCCTGCAGGAATGTCGATAGGGATGACCGATTCTTTGCGCTCTAGTCCATCTGGAAGAACCCCAGGTTTGGATGTCTTTACTTGCTTGCCGGTGCCTTGGCATGTGGGACAAGGACTCGCGGTCTGCATTTGGCCCAAGAAAGTTTGGGTTACCCGCGTAACTCTTCCGGATCCACCGCAAGTGCCGCAGTTCGTGTACTCAACTCCTTCGGCGTGGACGAGTTTGTTGACTTTAATTTTTTTCTCGGCTCCATTGGCAATGTCTTCCAAGGTCAGTTTTACCCGAACCCTCAAATTAGTGCCTCGTCGCATGCGCGGCTGGCCAGCTTGACCGCCACCACCACCAGCACCACCAAAGCCGAAGGCGCCACCGAAGATGTCTCCGAAATGTTCGAAGATGTCTTCCATGTTCATGCCTTGTCCTCCGAAGCCACCGCCAGCGCCCATGCCAGCGTGACCGAAGCGGTCGAACTTGGCTCGTTTCTCATCGTTGCTGAGGACCTCGTAGGCTTCGGCAGCTTCCTTGAAATTCTCCTCTGCTTGCTTATCGCCAGGATTCTTGTCTGGATGATACTTGATGGCTAGCTTTCGATAGGCCTTCTTGATCTCGTCCTTTGCAGCGCCTTTTGAAACGCCCAACACTTCATAATAATCTCTCTTCGCCATTGCCTTTGTTGTCCTAGGTTCCTACTACCACTTTCGGATGTCTGAGTATCTTTTCGTTCAATTCGTATCCGCTCTCAACTACATCGATGATTTTGCCTTTTTCCTTTGCCGAAGGAGCTGGAATCTGTGCAATCGCTTCGTGCACCTCAGGATCGAAATCGAGTCCTTTTGATTCAATTGGCTTCAGGCCTTTGTTTCCAAGCAGCTTAAACAATTTGCTGTGGAGCAATTCAAAGCCTGCTTTGACGGCATCTATGTCTTCTACTTCCTTGTTGGATTCAATCGCACGCGTAAAATCGTCGAGCACAGGGAGGATCTCTTTCATGAGGTCTCCGGTGGCGGTGCCAATCAGTTCAATCCGTTCCTTGGCCGTGCGTCTCCTGAAATTTTCAAATTCTGCGTAAAGACGCATGAACTTGTCTTTTTCAGCGAGCAGTTCTTTTGAGAGTTGCGCCACTTGGTCTAATTCTTCAGCAGCTCCAAACTCCTTGGTTTCGGAATCCTCTTCGGTGCTGTCCTTTGTTGTTTTTTCTTGCGTCTCCTCGGTGACGTCTTCATTGGAGGGCTCTTGCGCTGTGCCCTCAACTGTCATTTCTTCATCTTTTTCACTCATCGAGATCTGTTTTTCGGTCGGATTGGAAAGGCGCAAATGTACTGCCAATGCCCGATAAGGGACATAATGTCAGGGAAAGGGAAGGAGGGAGGTTCAGATGACTGTCAGTCAAAGCCCTTTGATGAGCTTATCAAGCTCTAGATCGAGCTGATTGCCGCGCAGGTTTTTGGCGATGACAATGCCGTTGGCGTCGATCAAGTAGCTGCTCGGAATGGAGCGCACTCCATAGGTCTGGGCAGCCTCGTTGCGCCATTTCTTCAGGTCACTCACGTGGGAATTCCAGATCAGACCGTCTCTTTGAATGGCCTCTTGCCATGCCTTTGGATTGGCATCCAACGAAACACTGAAAATTTCAAATCCTTTCGCGTTCTTAAACTTAGCCTTGTTGTATTTCTTGTATACGCGCACAACATTCGGATTTTCCCTTCTGCACGGACCACACCAGGATGCCCAAAAGTCGATCAGTACAACTTGGCCTTTGAGCGAAGAAAGTTTGATCATTTTTCCGTCGGGACTTGCCATTTCAATTTCTGGGGCTTTATCACCTACGCGGATGCCGTTGCTCTGCAATGATGTTGCGGACGTAGAATCAGATCCTGGAAAGAGGAGCAAGAAGCTGAGGAATGTTGTAAGAAGTATGCGCATGTTACTATGATTAGGTCTCGCTACGTACAATTTTCGCACCAATTGCATTTAGTCGCTGGTCAATATTCTGATAGCCACGGTCGATTTGCTCGATGTTGCTGATGACACTGGTTCCTTCAGCCGAAAGGGCAGCGATCAGCAGCGATACTCCAGCGCGGATGTCTGGCGAGGTCATGTGGATGCCCCTCAATCGGTTTTCTCTGCCGTGACCAATGACCGTGGCTCTGTGTGGGTCACATAAAATGATCTGTGCGCCCATGTCGATCAACTTATCTACGAAGAACAGACGGCTCTCAAACATTTTTTGGTGGATCAAGACACTGCCTTTCGCTTGTGTAGCAACCACGAGAACAATGCTGAGGAGGTCAGGCGTAAAGCCGGGCCAAGGCGCATCTGCGATGGTCATGATAGATCCATCGATGAAGGATTCGATTTCGTAAATTTCTTGCTCAGGAACAAAGAGGTCGTCTCCTCGGCGTTCCATTTTAATCCCAAGTTTACTGAATACCGAAGGCATCATTCCAAGGTGCTCATATCCTACATCCTTGATCAAGATTTCGGATTGGGTCATGGCAGCAAGTCCGATGAAGCTTCCAATTTCGATCATGTCGGGCAAGATGCGGTGGTGACACCCCTGCATTTTTTCTACGCCTTCAATGTGCAGAAAGTTGGATCCAACACCCGTGATCTTCGCGCCCATGGCGTTCATCATCTTGCAGAGTTGCTGGATGTAAGGCTCACAAGCAGCGTTGTATATAGAAGTCTTTCCTTCTGCTAATACTGCAGCCATGATGATGTTCGCGGTACCGGTTACGCTGGCCTCATCCAACAGCATGAACGTGCCTTTCAGCTTGTCGCCTTTTGCCGTATAGAAGTGCGTTTTAGGATCGTATTTAAAGTGAGCACCTAGTTTTTCAAAACCGATGAAGTGGGTGTCGAGTCTCCTTCTGCCGATCTTGTCTCCGCCAGGTTTAGGGATAGAGCCTGTGCCAAAACGAGCGAGCAGAGGACCGACAATCATGATGGATCCACGAAGGCTTGACCCTTTTGTATGGAACTCAGGACTGTTTAAGTAGTCGAGGTTAACCTCGTCTGCTTGAAAGATGTAATGTCCAGTACCCTTTTTTTCGACTTTGACACCGAGCGATGCGAGAAGATCGATCAGCTTATTGACATCACGGATATCCGGGATGTTCTCTATCTCTACTTTTTGGTCTGTTAATAGGGTTGCGCAAAGGATTTGAAGCGCCTCGTTTTTGGCGCCTTGAGGAGTGAGGGTTCCTTTGAGCTTGTGCCCTCCTTCAATATGAAATGATCCCATTTGGTCTGCTTACTTTTTCCACTTGCGTTTCTTCCCTCCTCCTTTGCTGGAGGATTTTACGGGGCGCTTAGGGCTAGATGCGAGAATATCGTTGGTGTGTTGGAATTTGAAGTCATCGGCAAGCTTTAGTTCGCCTTTTGACATCTCTTTTAATTGATCAATGATCATCTCCTCATTTACAGAGTCCCTATTGTAATTCAAATAGCTTCTCTTCATGAGGTTGGCGATCATTTGAGTGAGTGCTTGCTTTTCCTCCTCCTTTTCCATGGTTCGGGCGTAGGTGATCAAGTCTTCGATCGACTTTCCGTAGTGACGATATTTGAAGTCGCCTTTTGGATAATCGATCTTTTCGGCTTGCACGTCTTCTTTGGGCGAGGGCACCGGATAGGGAGAGTCCACGTCCAACTTATACTTGGCAATCACATGCAGGTCATCCCACAGTTTTTGTTGAAGCTCTTCATTCCCTTTGTACGAAGGATTCATGGTCGTCATGACCTGGACAATCGACTTGGCCGCCTTCGATCTTTCTACTCTGTCCTCGATGCTTAGGGTGTGTTCTACCATCTCTTGAAGGTATCTTCCATATTCTCCTAAGATCAGGGGCGTTCTTTCTGTATTGTATTTCATCGTCATTGTTTGTTCCTCAATCTATAATCTGCAGTTTGGCAAATTTGAGCAAAAGTTGCTTCTTACCAATGTTTTGAAATTCTACGGTGGCTTTTCTATTGGGTGGCTCACCTTCAAGTCCTACGATTTCACCCCTGCCAAACCTGTCGTGCCGCACCTTTGCGCCTATTATCAGGTCGGCCATGTCGGCGTTAGAAACGCTGCCAGCATTCGCTTCAGGTTTCACAAGTTTTCTTCGCTTGACATGATTAGAGAGTGAATATCCAGGTTTGGTTGTCAGTTCTCGCTTCTCAATCTTCTGCACTTGTGGTGAGTCGATCAAGGATGCATCGATTTCTGAAATGAAACGACTGGGTTCATTGTATTGCATGTTTCCGTATCGAAATCGGGTGGAGGCGAAGGAGAGAAAGGCTTGTTTTTCAGCCCTGGTCATTGCCACATAGAACAGTCGGCGCTCTTCCTCGAGGTCGGCCCTTGAGTTGACGGATAACTGTGAGGGAAAAAGGTCTTCTTCAAGACCGGCGATAAAGACGTACGGGAATTCAAGTCCTTTCGCCGCGTGAATGGTCATCATGGACACTTTCGGGGTGTCGTCGTCTTTGTTATCAGTGACATCCACATCCGTCAGTAGTGCTACGTCTTCCATATAGAGACCGAGCGCTCTTGGATTGGTCTGTTCCTTTTCTGCTTCGCTCAATTCGATCTCGGTGAATTCTTTCATTCCAGAGAGAAGCTCCTGCACGTTTTCGTAACGGCTGATGCCTTCTGGTGTTCGGTCACTGTAAAATTCTTTGAGGATGCCCGTGGCCGATGCGATGTGTTGCCCTACCTCGTAAGCGTCTTTGTCTTTAGACAGCAATTGAAAGCTGTGGATCATGCGGGCAAATTCCATGATCTTGTTTTTCGTGCCAGAATTGATGGCCAAATGGGCTCGCTCGATGTCCATGACAATTTGCATGGGTGCCTTTCCTTCTTCAATGGCAGCGGTCAATATTTTCATCTCTGTGGTCTTCCCAATGCCGCGCGCCGGATAGTTCAATACTCGTTTAAAAGCCTCTTCGTCGTTCGGGTTGATGCAAAGCTTGAAGTAGGCGAGGAGGTCTTTGATTTCTTTCCGCTGATAGAAGCTGAGGCCCCCGTAGATCCGGTAATGAATGTTCTTCCTTCTAAGGGATTCTTCAATGGCCCTAGATTGGGCGTTGGTCCTATACAGCACCGCGAAGGAGTCTTCGGTCACATGATCTCTGTTCTTGACATCTAGGATCTCATTCGAAATGAAGTTGCCTTCTTCTGTTTCGCTTAGGCATTTGATCAGCTTAATGTTTTCCCCTTCGGTGTTGGACGTCCAAACATCTTTCTTCAGTTGCTCCTTATTGTTCGCGATGATTTGGTTGGCAGCTGCAACGATGGTCTTGGTGGAACGATAGTTTTGTTCGAGCTTGAAGACCTCTACGTCGGGGTACAGGCTTTTGAATTGAAGGATGTTTTGGATGTTCGCCCCTCGAAAGGCATAGATGCTCTGTGCGTCATCTCCTACCACACAAATGTTCTCATGTCTCGCCGCGAGCATTTTGAGGATGCTGCTCTGCGCGAAGTTGGTGTCCTGAAACTCGTCCACTAGAATGTACCTAAACTTCGACTGGTACTTGAGTAGAATGTCATTGTGGTTCTTCAGTAATATGTTGGTCTTATATAGTAAGTCATCAAAGTCCATGGCGCCCGCCTTGAAGCAGCGCTTTTCATAGATGCCATAAATCTTCCCAAGGAGGGGCTTTTTGGCTTGTACGTCGTCATTATATATGACGCTGTCGTTTTGATACTCCGTTGCGCTGATCAAACCATTTTTGGCGGATGATATTCTGCGTTGAACCAACTGCGGTTTGTACACTTTATCGTCGAGGCTAAGTTCTTTTATAATGGAACGAATGAGGCTCTTTGAATCATCCGAGTCGTAGATGGTAAAATTGCTCGGGTAGCCGATCTTCTCCGCTTCGTAGCGCAGGATCTTGGCGAAGATGGAGTGGAAGGTCCCCATCCATAGGGCTTTGGCGTAGCCTTCGCCGACCAATCTACTGATCCGAGCCTTCATCTCACGCGCCGCTTTATTGGTAAAGGTGAGCGAAAGGATGTTAAACGGGTCGACGCCAGACTCGATCAAATGCGCGATACGGTACGTCAGTACACGGGTTTTACCCGATCCAGCCCCCGCCAATACCATGACCGGTCCTTCTACATGGGTGGCGGCTTTGCGCTGCACATCGTTGAGTTCTTCGAGGTATGACATTGGATGGATTAAAAATGAAAAATGACGTCCAAAGTTATCGGCGCATGAAATGCATACCTCATAAAACCCTGTTCATATTTATCAACACCCCCTTTTTTGAGAGCGCTGAAAGCCCTTTTAAACATCAAGTTTCCAGAGGTCTGCATACCTTTTAGGTGAGGGATGAAAAAAAATAATAAGCCCCGTATTGTGTATAAAAAGTAATCGCGTACCTTTGCGCCCCCTTTTTAGTGGGGATTATACTGTCTAAACGTTAGAAAATAGATACTTAGCGAATGCCAACGATAAGTCAATTAGTGAGAAAAGGTCGCCAGAGCCAGAAGAAAACCAGCAAGAGTGCTGCGTTGACTTCTTGTCCTCAGCGCCGGGGAGTATGTGTACGTGTGTACACCACTACACCTAAGAAGCCGAACTCAGCGATGCGTAAAGTAGCGCGTGTTAGGTTAACCAATCAGAATGAGGTTAACGCCTACATTCCAGGAGAGGGTCACAACCTTCAGGAGCACTCAATTGTGCTTGTCCGTGGAGGTAGAGTGAAGGACCTTCCGGGTGTTCGTTATCACATCGTTCGCGGTGCGTTGGATACAGCTGGCGTTGAAGGCAGAAAACAAAGACGTTCAAAATACGGCGCTAAGCGTCCTAAGAAATAAAGGCTCGAGATGAGAAAAGGAAGAGCAAAAGACAGGATCATTGTTCCAGACCCACGCTACAAGAGTGAGTTGGTTTCAAAGTTTGTAAACAACCTGATGCAAGACGGTAAGAAGAGCATCGCTTACAAGATTTTCTACGAAGCCATGGATCGCATGGAAGCGAAAGGAATCGAGGATCCATTGGAGACTTGGAAAAAAGGCCTCGAGAATGTTACTCCTCAGGTAGAAGTGCGCAGCCGCCGAGTTGGTGGAGCGACTTTCCAAATTCCACAAGAGATCCGTGCTTCACGAAAAGTGAGCCAAGGAATGAAGTGGCTAATTCAGTACTCTGAGAAGCGCAACGGAAAGAGCATGGGTGAGAAGCTTGCCGATGAGTCTATTGCAGCATCGAAGGAAGAAGGGGCCGCGTTCAAGAAGAAAGAAGATACGCATCGTATGGCTGAAGCGAACAAAGCATTCGCTCACTATCGATTCTAAATAAGTATTAGAGAGAAGAAATGGCAAAGAGAGATCTATCATTGACGAGGAACATCGGTATCGCGGCTCACATTGATGCGGGCAAGACGACTACTACTGAGCGTATCCTATATTACGGAGGTGTTAGCCACAAGATTGGTGAGGTGCACGATGGTGCGGCTACAATGGACTGGATGGAGCAGGAGCAGGAGCGTGGTATTACCATTACTTCAGCAGCGACTACGCTCAATTGGAAGTACCGTGAGCAACTGTATCACGTTAACATCATTGATACTCCAGGTCACGTTGACTTTACCGTTGAGGTGAACCGTTCGCTTCGTGTACTTGATGGACTCGTTTTCCTTTTCAGTGCAGTTGATGGTGTTGAGCCTCAGTCTGAGACGAACTGGAGACTTGCTAACAACTACAATGTACCTCGAATCGGATTCGTCAACAAGATGGACCGTCAGGGTGCTGACTTCCTCAATGTTTGTAAGCAAGTAAAGGAGATGTTAGGATCTCATGCGCTTCCGCTTCAATTGAACATTGGAGCTGAAGAAGGATTCCAAGGTGTGGTTGACTTGATCAACTTCAGAGGCATCACTTGGAACGAAGAAGATCAGGGAATGACATTCCAAGAAATTGAAATTCCTGCCGACATCGTTGATGAAGCTCGCGAATTGCGCGGTCAATTGCTCGAAGCAGTTGCGGAGTTTGACGAGAGCTTGATGGAGAAGTATTTCGAGGATGAAAATTCCTTGACTGAAAGAGAAATTCTCAACGCATTGCGTCAGGCTACCATCGCTGGAAAAGTTGTTCCAATGATGTGCGGTTCTGCATTCAAGAACAAAGGCGTTCAGGCCATGCTTGACATGGTGATGGAAATTCTTCCTTCGCCACTTGATACAGAGGCGATCATTGGAGTCAATCCAAGAACAGAGGCAGAAGAGAAAAGAATACCTAGTCCAGAGGAGCCATTCGCAGCCCTTGCATTCAAGATTGCTACGGATCCATTCGTTGGACGTCTTTGCTTTACACGTGCTTATTCAGGTATTCTGGAGGCAGGTTCTTACGTATTGAATACACGTTCTGGTAACAAGGAGCGTATCTCTCGTATTTTCCAAATGCACGCTAACAAGCAGAATCAAATTCCAGAGTTGTACTGTGGAGACATCGCGGCACTGGTTGGATTTAAAGACATTAAGACAGGCGACACGCTTTGTGCTGAGAAGCATCCAATCGTATTGGAATCCATGGATTTCCCAGATCCAGTAATTGGACTTGCGATTGAGCCTAAGACACAAGCTGACGTAGACAAATTGGGCATGGCCTTGGCCAAGCTAGCAGAAGAGGATCCTACCTTCCAGGTACGTACCGATGAGGAGACAGGTCAAACCGTAATCTCTGGTATGGGAGAGCTTCACCTCGACATTATCGTTGACCGCTTGCGTCGCGAGTTCAAGGTGGAGGCGAATCAAGGAGCCCCTCAGGTAAATTACAAGGAATCCATCCTCGGCTCATTACAACACCGCGAAGTGTACAAGAAGCAGTCGGGTGGTCGTGGTAAGTTCGCGGACATTATCGTGAGCATAGAGCCAGGAGATGCTGAAAAGCCAGGACTTGATTTCACAAGTGCAGTGAAGGGCGGTAACGTTCCTAAGGAATTTGTTCCATCTGTAGAGAAAGGTTTCAGAGAGGCCATGAAGAATGGTGTACTCGCTGGCTATCAAGTAGACAACCTTAAGGTTACGCTTCTCGACGGTTCATTCCACGCTGTGGATTCGGATCAATTGTCCTTCGAATTGGCCGCTAAGATGGCTTATCGAAATGCAATGCCTCAATGTAACCCTGTGTTGCTTGAGCCAATCATGAAGCTTGAAGTATTGACTCCAGAGGAGAATATGGGAGATGTTGTTGGTGACCTTAACCGACGTCGAGGCGTTGTGGAAGGAATGGGCGATCGCGCCGGTTCTAAGGTGATCAAAGCGAAAGTTCCACTGTCTGAAATGTTTGGCTACGTGACGCAACTCCGTACCATCACTTCTGGTCGTGCTACTTCTACCATGGAGTTCTCTCACTATCAGGATAGTCCAAAGAATATTGCCGAAGCGGTTGTTGCTGAGGTGAAAGGAAAATTAGCAAAAGCATAATAAGTAAAACGCATGGCGCAACGAATCAGAATAAAGTTGAAGTCCTACGATCACAACTTGGTAGACAAGTCTGCTGAGAAGATCGTGAAGACAGTGAAGACTACTGGAGCTGTCGTATCAGGACCGATTCCTCTGCCCACTCAAAAGCAGATCTATACGGTTCTCAGATCACCTCACGTCAACAAGAAAGCACGTGAGCAGTTCCAATTATCAAGCTACAAACGATTGATGGACATCTATAGTAGTTCATCTAAGACAATCGATGCTTTGATGGGGCTTGAGCTTCCTAGTGGTGTCGACGTTGAAATCAAAGTGTAACCGCCACAAAGCTTAAGAGTCATGTTAGGAATAATTGGAAAGAAGGTCGGAATGACCAGCGTGTTCGATGAGAATGGTAAAAACATTCCATGTACAGTGATCGAGGCGGGACCATGTGTGGTTACGCAGATCCGAACACAAGAGAACGATGGGTACTCTGCTACTCAGATTTCTTTTGGTGATGTTTCATCGAAGCATACAACCAAAGGAGAAGCAGGTCACTTTGCGAAAGCAAACACTGCTCCGAAGGCCAAAGTGGTCGAGTTCCGTGATTGGGAAGGAGAGCAGGCGTTGGGTGAGTCCATCGGCGTTGAAATTTTTGAAGAAGGCGAATTTGTTGACGTAGTCGGCACCGCAAAGGGTAAAGGCTTCCAAGGTGTTGTTAAGCGCCACGGTTTTGCCGGTGTGGGTGATGCAACGCACGGTCAGCACAACAGACTTCGTGCACCAGGTTCTATCGGTGCTTGTTCTACTCCGTCACGTGTATTCAAAGGAATGCGAATGGCAGGACGTATGGGTGGACAGCGCGTTAAGATGATCAACCTTCAGGTGGTCAAGGTGCTTACAGAAAAGAATGTGGTATTGGTGAAAGGAGCTGTTCCTGGAACTAAGGGTTCATATGTCATAATTGAGAAATAATGGAATTAGCTGTACTCAACACACAAGGAAAGGAGACCGGTAAGAAGGTCAAGTTGGACAAGGACGTGTTTGGCATTGAACCAAATGAGCATTCCATCTACCTAGACGTGAAGCAGTACTTGGCGAATCAACGTCAAGGCACGCACAAGTCTAAGGAGCGAGCAGAAGTATCTTACTCTACTCGTAAAATTAAAAGACAAAAAGGTACCGGTACTGCACGTGCAGGTAGCATCAAGAGTCCAGTCTTTGTAGGAGGAGGCCGAGCATTCGGTCCAGAGCCTAGAGATTACGGATTCAAATTGAATAAGAAAGTAAAGCGTTTAGCGCGTAAGTCAGCCCTATCTATCAAAGCCAAAGGCGAAGGTGTGAAGGTGTTGGAAGATTTCACCATGGCAGCTCCTAAGACTAAGGAGTTTGTTGAAATCATCAAGAACCTAGAGCTCTCTGGAAAGAAAGCATTGGTTGTGACTTCTGAGGCGAACGCAAACCTCGTATTGAGTTCAAGAAACGTCGGGAAGACCAAGGTCGTTCTGGCCAGCAACTTGAATACTTACGATATCATGAATGCTAACGTATTGGTCGTGTGTGAAAGTGCACTCGAAGCGATCAATGAAGTTTTAAAGAAATAAGACATGAGCGTACTAGTAAAACCTCTGATCACGGAGAAAATGACCGAGTTGAGCGAGAAGCGCAACCAATACGGTTT
Source organism: uncultured Flavobacteriales bacterium (assembly GCA_943788725.1). Lineage (GTDB taxonomy): Bacteria > Bacteroidota > Bacteroidia > Flavobacteriales_G > Salibacteraceae > SHAN690. The sequence continues at coordinate 166,525 of CALSRJ010000003.1, forward strand.
CATCGTGAACAGGAAAGCCAATAAGGTAGAGATCCGAAAGGCAATCGAGGGTCAGTACAATGTGACTGTCACTTCTGTCAATACCATGATCTACGCTGGTAAGAGCAAGAAAAGATTTACCAAGTCTGCCATTTTGGATGGACGTACTAATCACTTCAAAAAGGCTGTTGTAACAGTAGCTGACGGTGATGTTATTGATTTCTACGCTAACATTTAAGAAGAGGAGAGATGGCAGTAAGAAAATTTAAACCGATGACACCGGGAACACGACACAAGATCGTGAGTTCCTTCGATACGGTGACTACCGATACTCCTGAGAAGAGCTTGATCGCTCCATTGAAGAAGTCTGGAGGTCGAAACAATACCGGTAAGATGACCATGCGTAACCGAGGAGGTGGGCACAAGCGTCGTTACCGTGTGATCGATTTCAAACGTGATAAGCAGGAAATGAAGGCTACGGTTCAAACCGTGGAATACGATCCAAACCGAAATGCGCGTATCGCATTGGTGAAGTACACCGATGGAGAAAAGCGTTACATCATTGCCCCAACGGGAATCCAGGTAGGGCAAGAGGTGGTTAGCGGTGATGGTGCAGCTCCAGAAATTGGAAACGCACTTTACTTGAAGGACATTCCATTGGGTACGATCGTTCACAACATTGAATTGAATCCACGTCAAGGCGGAAAGCTTGCGCGCAGCGCAGGAACCTATGCTCAACTTACCGCGAAAGAGGGTAAGTACGGAGTGTTGAAGATGCCTAGCGGTGAGGTTCGTATGATATTATTGGGCTGTATGGCGACCATCGGTACCGTTTCCAATTCTGATCACTCGCTTGAGCGCAGTGGTAAGGCTGGACGCAGCAGATGGTTAGGACGTCGTCCACGCGTTCGTGGTGTTGCTATGAACCCTGTCGATCACCCAATGGGTGGTGGTGAAGGCCGTTCATCAGGAGGACACCCACGTTCACGTAAGGGACTTCCAGCTAAAGGGTACAAGACCCGTTCTAAGACGAAGTCGTCAAACAAGTTCATCGTAGAGAAAAGAAAGAAATAAATAAGGCATGAGTAGATCTCTAAAAAAACCGCCATTTGTTCACTACAAGCTTCAAAAGCGTGTGGATGAAGCTCAGACTTCAGGGAAGAAGAGCGTGATCAAGACATGGAGCCGCGCCTCCATCATCACCCCTGACTTCGTTGGGATGACGATCGCAGTTCACAACGGGAATAAATTCATTCCTGTATTTGTAACAGAGAACATGGTAGGACACAAATTGGGCGAATTCGCGCCAACCAGAAACTTCCGTGGTCATGCTGGAAATAAGAAAGGCAAAAAGTAATTGATAAGTCATGGGTAGTCGAAAGTCTAATATGGCCAGCAAGATTCGCGAAGAGCGAAAGGCGCAATACATGGCGCGATTGAACAACTGTCCTACTTCTCCTCGTAAGATGAGATTAGTAGCAGACCTCGTTCGCGGTATGGATGTGACAAAGGCCGCAGCTGTACTCCAATTCACCAAGAAACACGCAGCCCGTGATCTTGAAAAGTTGCTTCGTTCAGCGATCTCAAACTTCGAGCAGAAGTCTGGTGAGCGTTACGAGGAAGCAGATCTTTTCATCAAAGAGATCCAAGTGGATAGTGGTCGCATGTTGAAGCGTATTCAACCTGCTCCGCAGGGTCGTGCGTACCGAGTACGAAAGCGCTCTAACCATGTCACCATGATCCTCGCTCCTGCGAGTCAGGACGTGAGTGCAAGACTGAGCAAATCCATCAACGAAACAACAGAAACTGAAGCTTAATGGGACAGAAAACAAATCCGATCGGCAATAGACTTGGATTCATCCGAGGCTGGGATTCACAGTGGTACGGCGGCAAAAAGTTCGAAGAGAAGCTGGTGGAAGACCACAAGATTCGTGAGTACATCTACGCTCGATTGAAGAACGCAAGTGTATCACACATCGTGATCGCGCGAACATTGAAGCTCGTTACTGTAACGATCAACACCGCACGTCCAGGTATCATTATCGGAAAGGGTGGACAAGAAGTAGACAAGTTGAAAGAGGAGTTGAAGAAGCTTACCAAGAAGGAAGTGCAAATCAACATCTACGAGATCAAGCGTCCGGAGTTGGATGCGAAACTGGTAGCGGACTCTATCGCTCGTCAAATTGAGGGACGTATCTCCTTCAGACGCGCGGCCAAGATGTCTGTAGCTTCAACCATGCGAATGGGAGCTGAAGGAATCAAGATCATGATCAGCGGTCGATTGAACGGTGCTGAAATGGCTCGAACAGAACAATATAAAGACGGAAGAACTCCGTTGCACACTTTCCGTGCTGACATTGATTACGCTTTGTCAGAAGCACAGACCACTTACGGTCGTATCGGCATCAAAGTATGGATCTGTAAAGGTGAAGTATACGGTCGCCGAGACCTTTCTACAACAGTTGGTTCCGGAACGCCGAACAAAGGCGGCGGCGGTGGTGGAAAGCCTAGTGGACCTCGCGGTGGCGGCGGTGGCGGAAGAAGAAAGTCGAACGGATAAAAGAGAATTGAGAGATGTTATCACCAAGGAAAACGAAATATCGTAAGCAGCAAAAAGGGCGCATCAAGGGTATCGCAGGTCGCGGTCACCAATTGGCGTTCGGAACCTTCGGCATCAAGACGCTCGAAGAAGGTAGGCTTACATCTCGCCAGATTGAAGCAGCACGTATCGCGGTAACCCGTTATATGAAGCGTGAAGGTCAGGTGTGGATTCGCATCTTCCCGGATGTACCCGTTACTAAGAAACCTGCTGAGGTTCGAATGGGTAAGGGAAAAGGAGCATTGGATCACTGGGCAGCTAAGATTGAGCCAGGACGTATCCTCTTCGAAATTGAAGGTGTTTCATTGGAAGTGGGACGTGAGGCGCTTCGCCTTGCAGCTCAGAAGCTTCCAGTGGTAACCAAGTTTGTTGTACGCAGAGCTTACTCTGGTAATTAAGATTGGCCATGAAGTCGAACGTAGTCAGAGAAATGACCACCGAAGAGATCCAAGACGCGTTGCTGAATGCACGCGAAGGTCTCGCAAAGATGAAGATGCAACATGCGATCTCTCCATTAGAGAACCCAATGGTTCTCAAGGAAAAGCGCAAAGAAGTTGCGCGATTGCTTACTGAATTGTCAACCCGAACCGAAGAGGCTCAACAATAAGAGATCATGTCTGAAAGGAATTTAAGAAAAGAGCGAGTTGGTGTAGTGACCAGTAATAAGATGGACAAATCCATCGTGGTTACCGTTTCGCGTAAGATGAAGCATGCCAAGTATGGTAAGTTCATCAACGTTTCGAAGAAATTTGTCGCTCACGATGAAAAGAACGAATGCGGCATCGGTGACTCTGTGAAGATCATGGAGATTCGCCCGCTCAGCAAGCGCAAGCGCTGGAGATTAGTTGAGATTGTAGAAAAAGCTAAATAAGATTTTAAGATGTTACAGCAGGAGTCACGAATGAAAGTTGCCGATAACAGTGGTGCCAAAGAGGTGCTCTGTATTCGGGTACTTGGAGGAACCAAGAGACGATACGCAAGTATCGGCGATACAGTGGTTGTTTCCGTTAAGGAGGCAATGCCATCTGGCAACATCAAGAAAGGAGCAGTAAGCCGGGCAGTTGTCGTTCGAACTCGAAAAGAGGTTCGTCGTGCCGATGGTTCTTACATCCGCTTTGATGAGAATGCCGTGGTTCTTTTGAATCAAACAGGCGAGATGCGCGGAACGCGAATCTTTGGCCCTGTGGCAAGAGAGCTGCGTGAAAAGCAGTTCATGAAGATCGTTTCATTGGCCCCTGAGGTGCTTTAAAATTGGAAAGAATGCAAAAGAAATTGCACATAAAGAAAGGTGATCAGGTAGTTGTCATCGCTGGCAACGAGAAAGGTAAGTCAGGACGAGTGCTTGAAGTTAACCGCGATAAAATGCGCGTCATCGTAGAGGGCTTGAACATGCTTTCAGTTCACTCAAAGGCGAGCGCTGCAAACCCTGACGGAGGCATCGTAAAGAAAGAAGGTTCAATCCACATCTCGAACTTGTTGCATGCAGACCCGAAAGATGGTCAACCATGTCGCATTGGACGCAAGGTGGACGAGACCGGTAAGAAAGTAAGATATTCTAAAAGATCTGGGGAGGTAATCAAATGAGCGAATACACACCAAGACTGAAAAAGCAATACAACGAAGAGATTGCTGAGGGACTGAAAGAAAAGTTCCAGTACACTAGCGTAATGCAAGTTCCTAGACTCAAGAAGATTGTCTTGAGCCAGGGATTGGGTGACGCTACCGCGGACAAGAAACTGGTTGACAACGCCATCCAAGAGATGACGATGATCACAGGTCAAAAGGCCATTGCGACATTTGCGAAGAAGGACGTTTCGAACTTCAAGCTTCGTAAGGGTATGCCGATTGGCGCGAAAGTGACTCTGCGTGGAGATATGATGTACGAATTCCTTGATCGTTTGGTCTCTGTGGCTTTGCCACGTACACGTGACTTCCGAGGAATCAACCCAAAGGGCTTTGATAAGCGAGGTAACTACAACCTAGGCATCAAAGAACAAATCATCTTCCCTGAGATCAATATCGATAAGATCAATCGAGTGAGTGGAATGGACATCACGTTTGTGACATCTGCCAACACCGATGAGGAAGCATTCGAACTACTAAAAGCATTTGGAGTACCATTTAAGAAATAAATTATGGCAAAGGAATCAATGAAAGCCAGAGAGCGCAAGCGTCAGAAGCTTGTAGATCGATACGCTGAGAAGCGAGCTCTACTGAAGGCAGAAGGACGATGGGATGAGCTTCAGCAGCTCCCAAAGAATTCGTCTTCCGTACGTCTTCACAACCGGTGCAAGCTCACCGGACGTCCAAGAGGATATATGCGCCAGTTTGGTGTCTCTCGAGTATTGTTCCGTGAGATGGCAAACAAGGGTTTGATTCCGGGTGTTACAAAGGCCAGTTGGTAATTCAAAGCAAGAGATAAAAGAGAATAAGAAATGGTTGTTACTGATCCAATAGCAGATTACCTGACACGACTTCGCAACGCGATTCGTGCCAATCACCGCGTGGTAGACATCCCAGCTTCAAACTTGAAGAAGGAGATGACACGGATCCTTTATGAAAAGGGTTACATCCTGAACTATAAGTTCGAAGATGAAGGTCCACAAGGAAGCATCAAAATCGCATTGAAATACGATAAGGTGACCAAGACCTCTGCCATCAAAGGTCTTAAGAGAATTAGTAAGCCTGGTCTGCGTAAGTACAGAGGATCAGATAGCCTACCGCGCGTTTTGAATGGATTGGGTATCGCTATCCTATCTACTTCAAAAGGCCTCATGAGCGACAAAGAAGCGCGCTCAGAGAAAGTGGGTGGTGAAGTATTGTGTTACGTCTATTAAAAGATTGAAGAATGTCACGAATTGGAAAAGCACCAGTAACAATCCCGCAAGGCGTTGAAGTGAAGATGGAAGGAAATACCATCTCCGTGAAAGGTCCTAAGGGTGCGTTGCAGCAAGACATCGACAGCTGCATTACCGTGAGCATCGAAGGTGATACGATCACGTTCGCTCGCGAGAATGATCATAAAGATCAGCGCTCTAAGCACGGTCTCTATCGCTCGTTGGTCAACAACATGATAGAAGGTGTGTCGAACGGATATACCATCAAGCAAGAGCTCGTTGGTGTAGGTTACCGAGCTACTGTGCAAGGTCAAAAATTGGAACTCGCTTTGGGCTACTCTCACAACGTATTGTTTGAGATTCCTGCGGAAGTTTCGGTTTCAGCTGAGCAAGAAAGAGGTAAGAACCCTATCGTGACATTTCAGTCGCACGACAAGCAATTGATCGGACAAGTGGCCGCAAAACTGCGCTCACTAAGAAAGCCTGAGCCTTACAAAGGAAAAGGTATCCGATTCGTAGGAGAACAGATCAGAAGAAAGGCCGGAAAATCGGCAGCTAAATAATTAGGAAGAAATGGCACTTAGCAAATTCGACAAGAGAACACGCATCAAGCGTCGTATTCGTAAGAAGATTTCTGGAACCACAGAGACCCCAAGGTTGTCTGTTTTCAGAAGCAACAAAGAAATCTATGCACAAATCGTGAATGATTTGAGCGGAGAAACGCTTGCGGCTGCAACTTCCCTTGGTGATAAAGCGGCTCAGAAAGTGAACAAAGTGGAGCAAGCTACACTCGTTGGAAAGAAGATCGCAGAGGTTGCTAAGGCAGCTGGCGTAGAGAAAGTGGTTTTTGACCGTAATGGTTACCAGTACCACGGTCGCGTTCGAGCTTTGGCTGAAGCGGCGAGAGAGAACGGATTAAAATTCTAAGCAGAAAACAATGGCAAGCGAGAATATAAAAAGGGTAAAATCAAGCGAGATCGAATTGAAAGATCGTCTCGTTGAGGTGCGTAGAGTAACGAAGGTTACCAAAGGAGGTCGTGCTTTTGGATTTTCAGCTGTAGTAGTCGTAGGTAACGAAAACGGTGTAGTGGGACACGGACTTGGTAAGGCCAAGGAAGCAACCAGTGCTATCGAGAAAGCGATCGACGATGCAAAGAAGAATTTGATCAAAGTGCCCCTTCAAAGCGGAACCGTTCCTCACGAGCAGGAAGGACGCTTCGGTGGAGCACATGTCTTCCTTAAGCCAGCCTCTCATGGTACCGGAGTAATTGCCGGTGGTGCGATGCGCGCTGTATTGGAGAGTGTTGGAATTATTGACGTACTCGCCAAGTCAAAAGGAAGTTCTAATCCGGCCAACGTGGTTAAGGCAACCATTGAAGCCCTGACACAAATGAGAGATGCTAACACTATCGCACGTCAGCGCGGTGTGAGCTTGGATACGGTTTATAACGGATAAGAAAGCATGGCAAAGTATAAGATCACACTAGTACGTTCAACCATTAAGCGATCCAAGGATCAAAAAGCGACCGTTCAGGCGCTTGGTCTAAAGAGAATGCATCACACGGTTGAGGTGAATGGAACTCCTCAGATCCTTGGAATGGTGAAGAAGGTCAATCACTTACTTAACGTAGAAGAAGTTAAATAATCCGCAATTATGGACTTGAGTAATTTACAACCTGCAAAAGGTTCGGTCAAGAAGAACAACAAGCGATTAGGTCGCGGTGAGGGATCAGGTAGTGGCGGAACAGCCTCTCGTGGTCACAAAGGCGCAAAGTCTAGAAGCGGTTATTCAAAAAAGCTTGGTTTTGAAGGAGGCCAGATGCCACTTCAACGTCGTGTTCCTAAGTTCGGATTTAAGAATCCAAACCGAAAGGAGTTCCACGGCATTAACCTCGACACACTTGAGGCGCTTGCAACTCAGCACAAAGTGACAGAGATCACTGCTGAATTTTTAGTGGAGCGCTCTATCGTAGGAAAGAAAGATTTGATCAAGATCCTCGGAAGAGGGGAATTGAAGTCCAAGCTGAGCGTTGAGGCACACGCCTTCTCTAAAACAGCCATGGCAGCGATTGAATCAAAAGGTGGATCGACTAAGATCATTGAATAAGGATGAAAAGACTGATAGATACACTTCAGAATATCTGGAAGATCGATGATCTCAGGGTGAGAATACTCAACACCTTGGGATTCCTTCTGATCTACCGTTTGGGATCGTTTATCGTTCTCCCAGGCGTGGATCCGGAAATTCTGGGTGACGTAAACGGACAGGCCTCCGGCCTCGCAAACCTGATTAACATCTTCGCAGGGGGTGCATTTTCACGTGCATCCATTTTCGCGTTGGGAATCATGCCCTACATTTCCGCATCCATTGTGATGCAGTTGATGGGCATCGCAGTTCCTGCGATTCAGAAGATGCAGCGCGAAGGAGAGAGCGGACGAAGAAGGTTGAACCAATGGACGCGTATGTTGACCATCGCGATCACTGCTGTTCAAGCACCTTCTTACATCACGTCTCAGATCCCCGCGCAAGCAGTAGTTGGCGGCGATACTACCTTCTGGTGGATCACTACTACACTCCTGCTCATTACGGGTACCGTATTCGTCATGTGGTTAGGTGAGAAGATCACCGACAAGGGTATCGGTAACGGTATTTCCATGATCATCATGATCGGTATCATCGCCCAGTTGCCTAGCTCGTTCATCTTCGAGATTGAGCAACGTACCAACGCGGGTGGTTTCGTGATGCTGTTGATAGAATTAGTATTCCTCCTCCTGGTTACCATCGCAACGGTCGCTCTGGTGCAAGGAACGAGACGAATACCGGTGAACTTCGCGAAGAAGGTTGTCGGTAATAAACAATACGGTGGCGTTCGTCAATACATTCCTTTGAAAGTGAATGCTGCTGGTGTAATGCCGATCATCTTTGCCCAAGCGTTGATGTTCCTTCCAATGACCTTCGTGGGTCTTTCAGGATCGGACGCGGCCACAGGGTTTGCATCGGCGTTTGCTGACATCACTGGATTCTGGTACAACTTCACCTTCTTCCTTTTGATCATTGCCTTTACGTATTTCTATACGGCGATCACGGTAAATCCGAATCAGATGGCAGAAGATTTGAAGCGCAACGGTGGATTCATCCCCGGGGTGAAGCCAGGTAAGAAAACTTCAGAATTCCTAGACAATGTCCTTTCAAGGATTACGCTTCCAGGTTCTGTGTTTTTGGGTATTGTTGCCATCCTACCAGCCTTTGCAATGATTGCTGGTGTATCAACTGGTTTTGCCTACTTCTACGGAGGTACGTCACTGTTGATTATGGTTGGTGTAATCCTCGATACGCTACAGCAAATCGAGAGTCACTTGTTGATGAGACATTATGATGGACTGATGAAGTCTGGAAAAATAAAAGGACGTTCTTCTTCTGCCTTTGGAATGGCAGGGTAAGAATGCGTGAGCGCGTATGTTGAGAGGGAAGAGCGAAGAAGAGATCGCGCTGGTAAGAGAGAGTTCTTTACTTGTTGGAAAAACTTTAGCAGAAGTAGCTGCACTGGTAAGACCAGGGGTTACGCCGCTTGAGCTGGATAAGAGAGCCTATGAGTTCATTCATGACCACGGTGCAGTGCCTGGTTTCTTGAACTACAATGGCTTCCCGAACAGCTTGTGCATCTCTAAGAACGAAGCTGTGGTGCATGGCATTCCAGATAAAAAGGCGGTCGTCGATGGCGATATCCTTTCTGTGGATTGTGGTGTGCTCATGAACGGATACTACGGAGACAGCGCTTATACCTTTAAGGTAGGTGAGGTTTCTAAAGAAGTCGATCACTTGTTGGAAACAACAAAGCGCAGCTTGGCATTAGGGATAGAACAGGCAATAGCTGGTAATCGCGTTGGCGACATCGGTTTTGCAGTTCAGCAAGAAGCGGAAACGCATGGCTATGGAGTGGTAAGAGAATTGGTAGGGCACGGCTTGGGTAAGAAATTACACGAAGCACCTGAGGTTCCGAATTTCGGACGAAGGGGACGCGGTCCTATGTTGATCGAAGGTCTTGTGATCGCGATCGAACCAATGATCAACTTGGGCACGAAGGGAGTAAATCAGTTGAGGGATGGTTGGACCATTGTAACAGCTGACCGAAAGCCTTCGGCGCATTATGAGCACACTATCGTGGTGAGAAAAGGAAAGGCTGAAGTGCTTTCAACGTTTGAATACATTGAAGAGAAACTTAAAATAGAAGCATAAACAGAAGTATGGCTAAACAAGCGTCCATAGAGCAAGACGGAGCAATCACTGAAGCATTGTCAAACGCAATGTTTCGCGTGGAACTTGAGAATGGCCACGTCATTACGGCTCATATTTCTGGGAAGATGCGCATGCATTACATTAAGATATTACCTGGCGATAAAGTGAAGGTGGAGATGTCTCCATACGATCTATCAAAAGGAAGAATAACCTATAGGTATAAATAGACTGGATCATGAAAATTAGAGCATCCGTAAAGAAAAGATCGGCTGATGACAAGATCGTAAAGCGCAAAGGGCGCGTCTACGTCATCAACAAGAAGAATCCAAAACACAAACAACGTCAAGGATAAAAGAATAAGATATGGCTCGTATAGCAGGTATTGACCTACCAAGAAATAAAAGAGGCGTTATTGGATTGACTTACATCTTCGGGATCGGTCGTTCGACCGCTCAAGAGATTTTGACAAAAGCCAACATCGACTGGAGTAAAAAAGTTGGTGAGTGGAACGATGAAGAGCTAGCGCTCGTGCGTGAGTTTATCAACGAGAATCTCAAGGTAGAAGGTGCTCTTCGTTCAGAGGTCCAGCTGAACATCAAGCGCCTAATGGACATCGGTTGTTACCGAGGCGTTCGTCACAGAGTAGGACTTCCTCTCCGTGGTCAGCGTACGAAGAACAACAGCCGTACCCGTAAAGGAAAAAGAAAGACCGTTGCAAACAAAAAGAAGGCAACTAAGTAATAATAACTAGAATCCGTTTTCGATGGCGAAGACTCAGACAAGAAAGAAAAAAGTAAAAGTAGACGCAGTTGGTGAAGCGCACATACACGCTTCATTCAATAACATTATCATCTCATTGACCAATTCGGGCGGTGATGTGATTTCATGGTCGTCTGCAGGCAAATTAGGTTTCCGTGGTTCCAAAAAGAACACGCCCTATGCTGCACAAATGGCAGCACAAGATTGTGCCAAGGTAGCCCACGAATCGGGCCTTCGTAAAGTGAAGGTGTTCGTAAAGGGACCAGGATCTGGCCGCGAGAGTGCGATTCGTTCGCTCTCTAACAGCGGTATCGAGATCGCGGAGATCATGGATGTAACGCCGTTGCCACACAACGGATGTCGTCCTTCAAAACGAAGAAGAGTTTAATTCAGTAAGCAATGGCAAGATATACAGGACCAAAATCCAAAATCGCACGTAAGTTCAAGGATCCGATCTTCGGCCCAGACAAAGCGCTGGAGCGTAAGAACTACGGACCGGGAATGCACGGACCAAATAAGCGACGAAACAAGCAGTCGGAATACGCTGTTCAGCTTCAAGAGAAGCAAAAGGCAAAGTATACCTACGGAATTCTTGAGCGTCAATTCTCGAACCTGTTCTCAGAGGCCTCTAGAAGGAAGGGAATTACAGGTGAGAACTTGTTGATGCTTTGTGAATCGCGTCTAGACAACACTGTGTTTCGTTTGGGCATTGCTCCTACGCGACGTGGTGCACGTCAGCTCGTTTCTCACCGTCACATTACTGTGAACGGGCACATCGTTAACATCCCATCTTACGAATTGAAGGCCGGTGATAAGGTTGCAGTGCGTGAGAAGTCTAAATCGCTTGAGGCGATCTCGAATTCAGTTTCAGGAAGTTCTACCAAGAGCTACCCATGGCTAGAATTTGATAAGAACGATCTTATAGGAACGTTCATCGTTCCTCCAACGAGAGACCAGATTCCGGAGAATATCCGCGAGCAGCTCATCGTTGAATTGTACTCTAAATAAGTAGAAATAACCATCATTGGAGATAAGCAAAAATGTTTGAGCACTCTTCTTCAAGTAGCTGAAGCGAAGACACTTAGATCTAATTAAAACTGAAGAAATTAACATGGCAATACTTGATTTTCAACGTCCTGACAAAGTAATAATGATTCAGGCGGATGACTTCAAAGGTCAATTCGAATTCCGTCCACTTGAGCCAGGCTATGGAATTACCATTGGGAATGCCCTGAGGAGAATTTTGTTGTCTTCTCTCGAAGGATTTGCGATCACCTCGATCAAGGTCGAAGGTGTGGATCACGAGTTCAGCACTCTTAAAGGTGTAATCGAAGATGTTACTGAGATCGTACTCAACATGAAGGAGGTGCGGTTCAAGCAACAAATCAAAGAGGAAGATACTGAGAAGGTGCGCATCAAAGTGAGCGGTCAAGACAAATTCACCGCTGGCGATATCGGACAGTTCACTACTTCATTTCAGGTGTTGAACCCAGATCACGTGATCTGCCACATGGATGAGAAAGTGACCATCGAAATGGAAGTGACCATCGGTAAAGGCCGTGGATATGTTCCTTCTGAAGAGAATAAGTCCTCAAACGCAGCGATTGGAACCATCTTCCTAGATTCAGTCTTCACTCCAATCCGTAACGTACGTTATACGATTGAGAACTATCGTGTTGAGCAAAAGACCGACTACGAAAAGTTGATCTTCGATATCGATACCGACGGTTCAATTCATCCAAAGGAGGCACTCAAGGAAGCTGCTAAAATTCTGATTCACCACTTCATGTTGTTCAGTGATGAGCGCATTACCCTTGATCAGGTAGAAAAGAAGGCGGAAGAAGAGTTGGATGAAAATACCCTTCACATGCGCCAGTTGCTCAAGACTAAGTTGGTGGATATGGACCTCTCGGTTCGTGCGCTCAACTGCTTGAAGGCTGCTGATGTAGAGACACTGGGTGACCTCGTGACTTACGAAAAAAATGACCTCCTCAAGTTCCGCAACTTCGGTAAGAAGTCGTTGACGGAGTTAGAAGACCTCGTTCAGATGAAAGGCTTGCACTTTGGAATGAACGTGTCGAAGTATTTGTTAGAAAAGGAATAAAGAACGCTTGATACTTAAGCAATGAGAAACCGTAATAAGATCAACCAATTAGGTCGCACCGCCTCGCATAGAAGTGCGTTGATGATGAACTTGGCAAATGCCCTGATCACACACAAACGCATTTCAACGACGATAGCGAAAGCTAAGGCGCTCCGTGGATACGTCGAGCCGTTGATCACCAAAGCAAAGAATGACACCACCCACTCACGTAGATTGGTGTTCCGTCACTTACAGAATAAAGAGGCGGTAGCTGAGCTCTTCCGTGAAGTTGGACCAAAAGTCGCTGATCGTCCGGGTGGTTACACCCGCATCATCAAGACCGGTTTCCGTTCTGGTGACTCTGCTGAAATGTGTATGATCGAGCTGGTAGACTTCAACGAAGTTTATACTACAGACAGCAAAGCATCTGCTGCTAAGAAAACCCGTCGTTCTCGACGTGGAAGTGGAGGAGGAGCCAGTGCAGATGCACCGGCTGCTGAGCAGAAAGCTGCTACTGAAAAGGCAGTTGCCGCAGAGGTAGTGGAAGAGGCTGTTGTTGAAACGGCAGAAGAGGTGAAAGAGGAAGCCCCAATTGAAACTGCAGAAGCTGCAGTGGAAGAGGTGGCCGAAACGGAAGCTCCGGCTCAAGAGGCGCCTGCAGAAACTGAGTCTTCAGAAGATGCTGGTGACGAGACCAACGAAAGTGATGATGATAAAAAGGAAGCTTCGAACTAGAAAGTGTACCTCAATCATTTAGAAATATCAAAAGAGGATGGGTCATACCTATCCTCTTTTTTTTGCTCAAAATTTGACAATATTGTTGTATGAAATATTTGCAAGGACAGCGGGCCATCTTACTCCTAGAAGATGGAACTTATTACGAAGGAAAAGCCGCCGGTAAATTCGGTACCACTACTGGCGAAATTGCTTTCAATACGGGGATGACCGGTTACCAAGAGATCTTTACGGATCCTTCTTACTTCGGGCAGATATTATTGATGACTCCTTCACACATCGGGAATTACGGCATTCACCCCGATGAAGTAGAATCGGAATCGGTGAAGATTTCAGGTTTAGTGTGTAAGAAGTTCTCCCAGATATTTTCTCGGGCAGCTTCCGAAGAGTCCATTCAGGCATATTTTGAACGGCAAAACTTAGTGGGCATCTCAGACATTGATACCCGTGCACTCGTGCGGCATATTCGAGATAAGGGCGCCATGAATGCCATTATCTCCAGTGACAATTTGGATGTTGAAGCCCTAAAGGCTAAGTTGGCTGAGGTTCCCAGCATGGCTGGACTCGAATTGTCGAGTAAGGTTTGCACCAAAGAAGTGTATGAATTTGGGGACCCTTCTGCTGAACACAAGGTGTCCGTTATTGACTTCGGCGTGAAAAAGAACATCCTACGCTGCTTGAGCGACCGTGGTTGCTACCTCAAGGTATTTCCAATGGATGCGTCTGTGGATGAAATCACCGCGTGGGGACCTGACGGTATCATGCTGAGCAATGGACCCGGCGATCCCGCTGCAATGGGAGCGTCAGTTGAGTTGATCCAAGGCCTCATCCGTACCAACATACCCATGTTTGGGATTTGCTTGGGGCATCAACTGCTGTCACTGGCAGCGGGGTTGACTACCTACAAAATGCACAACGGCCATCGGGGTATCAATCACCCTATCAAGAATATGATCACGGGTAAATGCGAGATTACTTCACAGAATCATGGTTTTGTGGTGAACCGAGAAGAAGCTGAAAACCGTGACGATATTGAAGTGACACACATCCACCTTAACGATGATACTTTGGCAGGCATTCGATTGAAGAACGCCAAGGCGTTCTCCGTTCAATTCCACCCGGAATCATCTGCTGGTCCAAATGACTCGCGTTACCTCTTCGATGATTTCATTACGTTGATCAAAGAGAATAAGACACAAACCATTGAAGCCTGATCTAACATGAGCTACATTTCACAAATCCTTGCAAGAGAAATTCTGGATTCGCGCGGAAACCCTACGGTTGAAGTTGATGTAATCCTCGAGTCAGGAATCATCGGAACGGCCGCCGTCCCTTCTGGAGCCTCTACGGGTATTCATGAGGCCGTGGAATTGCGTGATGGCGACATGGGGCGGTATATGGGTAAAGGAGTGCTCAAGGCGGTTCAGAACGTGCGAGACGTGATTGCCAAGGAGTTGAACGGAGCCTTTGCATCAAGCCAAGAGGCCATCGATAGAGCCATGATCGAAATGGATGGAAGTCCTAACAAATCAAACTTGGGTGCCAACGCTATTCTGGGTGTTTCTCTAGCCGTCGCAAAAGCAGCAGCACAGGATCACGGTATGCCACTTTATCGATACGTTGGAGGTGTGCAGGCAAACACACTGCCCATCCCGATGATGAATATCCTGAACGGTGGGGCCCATGCTGATAACAAGATTGATTTCCAAGAATTCATGATCATGCCCCTTGGTGCCGACACCTTCGGCGAAGCATTACGCATGGGTACTGAAGTCTTCCACAACCTGAAGAAGGTGTTGAAGGCCGACGGATACTCCACCAATGTGGGAGATGAAGGCGGATTTGCTCCCAACCTTGAAAGCAATGAAAAGGCACTCGAGTATGTGCTCCGAGCCATCGAAAGCGCTGGGTATAAACCTGGAGATGACATGTACATCGCGATGGATGCGGCGAGCAGTGAGTATTTCGATGCAGAAAAGAACCGCTATGTGTTCAAGAAATCGTCGGGACAAGAATTTGAGCCGGAGGCGATGGCTGCCTATTGGAGCGATTGGGTGAGTAAATACCCGATCATCTCTATTGAAGATGGCATGGCTGAAGACGATTGGGATGGTTGGAAAGCACATACCGCAAGCATTGGGGGTAAGATTCAATTAGTGGGGGATGATTTATTTGTCACAAATACCAATAGATTGCAGAAAGGAATCGACGAGGAAGTAGCCAACTCAATTTTGATCAAGGTCAATCAGATTGGATCATTGACCGAGACCATTGAAGCGGTGAATATGGCCAAGGTGAATTCTTATACATCAGTGATGAGTCATAGAAGCGGAGAAACGGAGGATACAACAATAGCTGATTTGGCGGTGGCTCTCGGGACAGGACAGATCAAAACTGGATCTGCTTCGCGTAGTGATCGGATTGCTAAATACAATCGATTGCTGCGTATTGAAGAGGAATTGGCTTCAACGGCGGTGTATCCGGGTCGTTCCTTCAAATTCGCATAGGGACTTCGCTTGTTTAAAAGCGCTTTCGGTTGTAATTTCGTGACCATTCTGCCGATGGATTAAGCAGGGGTTGAGTTGATAAAATAATACGTTCAAAAAAAACAGAGATGTCAGATTTCGCAGAATTGCATTACAACGGAGAAGTAATTAAACTTCCCGTCATCGTAGGGACAGAGGATGAAAAGGCTCTGGATATAAGTAAGTTAAGAGGGCAGTCTGGCCTGATTACGATTGATCCAGGTTACAAGAATACGGGCTCGACAAAGAGCGCGATTACTTTTCTCGATGGCGAAAAAGGCATCTTGCGGTACCGTGGCTATCCAATCGAGCAATTGGCTGAAAAGTCATCATTCCTTGAGGTGGCATACCTTATCATTTATGGTGAGCTTCCATTAAAGGAAGATTTGGCGACGTGGGAAAAGGATATCACTTATCATACATTAATCCATGAGGATTTTAAAACCTTATTGGAGGGCTTTCCTTCGAATGCACACCCAATGGGAGTGTTGTCGTCTTTGGTAACATCCTTAACCGCGTTCTATCCAGAATCGTTGGATCCTGTTCGTTCGGCGGACGAGGTCCGAATGAACATTGTTCGCCTCCTTGCGAAACTTCCAACCTTGGCTGCATGGGCCTATAAGAATGAAATCGGTCAACCACTTGTCTATCCCCATAACTCTTTAGACTACAGCGGAAACTTCTTGCGAATGATGTTCGCCACTCCTGCCGAAGACTTCAGAGCTGACCTTGTGGTTGCGAACGCCTTGAATAAACTGCTGATTCTCCATGCTGAGCACGAGCAGAACTGCTCTACTTCAACTGTTCGTATTGTAGGTTCATCACACGCTAGTTTGTACGCTTCGGTGTCTGCAGGCATTAATGCACTGTGGGGCCCACTTCACGGTGGAGCGAACCAAGCAGTCATCGAAATGCTAGAAGCCATTAAGGCGGATGGTGGAGATACCGCCAAGTATTTAGCGAAAGCCAAGGATAAAGATGATCCTTTCCGATTGATGGGCTTTGGTCACCGCGTGTACAAGAACTTTGATCCACGAGCAAGAATCATCAAGAAAGCTGCAGACGACGTCCTCAGCAAATTAGGCGTGAATGATCCAATATTGGAAATTGCTAAGCATCTTGAGGAAGCTGCGTTGAATGACCCGTACTTCGTGGAGAGAAAGCTCTATCCAAACGTTGATTTCTATTCAGGAATCATCTACAGAGCATTGGGCATCCCTACCAACATGTTCACCGTAATGTTCGCATTGGGTCGACTCCCTGGTTGGATCGGCCAATGGAAGGAAATGAGAGAGAATGATGAACCGATTGGTCGACCTCGTCAGGTCTATACTGGTGAGAATGAGCGTGATTATGTCGACCTCGACAAGCGATAGCTAAAACCTATTGACGGGTTTTCTCGTATATCAGTGCTCCGACAATCGTTCGGAGCATTTTTTTTGCAATGAATCGCACACTCGCACTTCTGATAGTGTTGTTTTCTTCCATTGGGCTGCAAGCGCAGATCATTTGGTATGAAGATTTTAACCTTCCTAATTTCACAACCGTTGACAACGGGAGTACCGCGTGGACGATTGACCTTTCCTATGATTGCTCGGGTTCTGTAACCGGGTATTACTACGTTTTAGGAGGTCAATTCCAAAGCTATGACACCGACTGCGATGCCCGCTGGATAAGCGAGTGGATCGATGTAAGCGCATATCCATCAGTGGATGTATACGGTGTCCTCGATGGAGTAGGAGGCATGGAAACCAGTGGCACGTGCGCTGATTCCCTTAAAATCGGCATTCGAGTGGATGGAGGTTCAACGATCAACTGGCTGGATGTATACGCAGGTACTACTGTACAAAACTCAGTCTCGTGCGGTGGAGCAGCCGTTGGCGCCGATAGTATTCAAATTGTTATCCAAGAAAGGAGTACCGGAGGTGATGAGATTCATTACTTCGATGATGTTACGGTTTCTGTTTCGAATGACTTGCCGACAGGTGGAGGCGATACGCTTTTCTCAAGGCAGGATGGTGATTGGGGCCAAACCGCTACTTGGTCTACAACAGTGGGTGGTTCTTCCTGCAGTTGCACACCAGACTCCAACAGTATTGTTTACATCTTATGTGGAGACGTGGTGCTGATTGACAACGACGAATGGGCAAGGGAAGTGCATGTTGAGTTTGGCGGAAGGGTTCAATGGGACAGTGATGACGATGAATTGCACATCTCTAGCAATGGAACCGTCGAGCTTGCAGTGGGCAGCTACATGTGGGAAAATGGCCGTACTTCTGCCTTCCTTGAGTTCGAGGGGTCGGGAACCAATCATTTAAAAGTTTATAGCGAGGATACAGGACTTGAGATTGATCAAATACGCGTGAACCACGCATGCGCGTTGATCATTGAGGGCAACGGTCGAATCGATGTTGAGGATGACTTTGAGTTGACTGTGGATAACGTTACGGTGATCAACAATTTCACAAATCAACTTTATGTTGCAGATGATTTGGATGTTTTGGCGGCGAACTGCACTTGGGTCAACGATTCGGGTGAGTTGTATTTGGATGGTACATTCGAAGTTCTAGATCAAAACTTCACCATGATCAACAGGGAT
Source organism: uncultured Flavobacteriales bacterium (assembly GCA_943788725.1). Classification (GTDB taxonomy): domain Bacteria; phylum Bacteroidota; class Bacteroidia; order Flavobacteriales_G; family Salibacteraceae; genus SHAN690. The sequence continues at coordinate 184,878 of CALSRJ010000003.1, forward strand.
ACGGTCTTTGTTGATTTGGACATTCACGGTGACAATGCCGACAACGGGCAGATTACCAATTATGGGCAGATCTGGGTAGACGGTGATGACATTGAGTTGAGCTATAATTCTGATAATTTCAGGATCGATAATTACGGATATTTTGAGATCGTAGATGATTTGAAAGAGTCAGGAACTGGGGCAGTAGCCTGTGAATTCCATAATCGAAACGGTGGACATCTGTACCTAGGACATGATGATGTCGAACAAGATTGGGAAATATGGGCTAGTTACGATTCAAATACGGTAGAGTACTACCGATCGGGTAGTCAGTTGTACATATTCACTCCTCAGGACGCGTATTGGAATCTTTCCTTAACTGGTTCGGGTACAAAGCAAGCAAGAGCTAACCTCGATATCAATGGATCAGTGAGTATTGAGGGAACTGCTGCTTTTGATGTGAATACGAGTAATGCGAACCTCACAGTAGCGAAGAATTGGAAGGTAACGAGCGGAACAGGAACTCCATTTGATTATGGGACAGAAACAGTAACATTCGATGGATCCGGCCGTCAATGGATAAATTCAATTGGAGGAGCGCCGTTCTACAACGTCACATTGAACAAGTCTGCAGACTCATTAGTGCTGCAATGTGACATGACCATAGTTTCCGCTGGGAATATGACATTCACTGGCGGATACGTGAGTTCAAATTCGACCAATCGGTTGATTTTCCCTGATAATGCTACTGCGACTGGAGGGAGCGATGCCAGTTTTGTTGACGGTCTTGTAGAAAAGAATGGAAATGATGCCTTCACTTTTCCTGTAGGGGATGTCGCAAATTATCAACCAATCAGCATTTCCGCACCATCAAATACGGGCGATCAGTTTACAGCTGTTTATCGCTTTGCGGATCCTAGATCCTTCTGGGATGAGACCTCCTTAGGGACAGATATACACCACGTTAGTACCGAAGAGTATTGGATCTTGAATCGCACGGCTGGAACTTCAGCTGTGAATGTGACCATTGGTTGGAATGCTAATTCAGGAGGAGTTCAGACACCTGACAGCTTAGTAGTAGCGCGTTGGGACGGAGCTCAATGGGCCAATGAAGGCAATGGCGGTACCACCGGTGATGCTTCTTCTGGCACTTTGGTCACAGGTGCACCGTTCGCATCCTTTAGCCCTTTCACTTTGGCGAGTGTAGGGTTTGGATTCACGGGTAATACGCTTCCTGTGGAGTTGGTTAGTTTTGAGGCAGTTAGAATGGATGAGGATGTGTTAATCTCGTGGTCTACTGAGACAGAAATTGATAACGAGCGCTTCCATGTAATGAGAAGTTCGGACGGCGAAACTTGGCAGGAGGTGGGTATGCTCCAGGGAGCCGGCAACTCATCTGTTAGGAGGGACTATGTATATGTGGATATCGACGCACCTCGAATGGGTCTTAATTATCGATTGAAGCAGGTCGATTACAATGGCACTTCCTCATTTTCTGAGATCGAGTATGTACCCTTCATGGGTTCCACCGAATTAAATGTTTCCTTTTTCCCTAATCCTGTGCGATCGGGCGATATTCTTCACTTACAGGCAGGAAGGGATATGAAAGGAACTGCTGAAATATCCTTGATCGATCTCACCGGTCGAGTAGTCTTCCGTGATCAAATCAGATTCGTCGAGAATGGAATCGTTTCTCTGCCGATCCAAAATCGAATAGCTCCTGGACACTACACCTTGTCAATCAAACAAGGTGTGCGTGATGTTTTCTCTAGATTGGTGGTCCATTGATCCAAGCACATTTCTCAAATAACTAGAAATGAAAAAGGCCTCACCGCGGTGAAGCCTTTCTAATTTTTATAGCATTCCTGCTATTAAGCGACAACCGCCTTGTTAGTCAGTTCCTTGATCTTATCGCCCTCTTCAGCTGCAAGTTCGGCATCTACAAGAATGCGTCCACTGTGCTCGTCGGTAATGATCTTTTTGCGTGCTGCAATGTCCAGCTGACGTTGTGGGGGAATTTTGATGAAGGATCCTCCTGAAGATCCGCGCTCTACTGGAACAACGGCAAGACCGTTCTTTACGCTGCCACGAATACGTTTGTAGGCGCTGAGCAAGCGCTCTTCAATGCTGTCAGCAGCTTCTTCAGATGCTTTCACCAATGCTTTTTCTTCTTTCTCCGTCTCCTTGACAATGCTGTCGAGTTCCTTCTTCTTGTGATCGAGGTCCTTCTTTCTTTCGTTGAGACCTTCCTCCGCAGTAGTCATAACCTCTTTCTTCTGCACAATCAGTGCTTCGAATTCCTTCATGCGCTTCTCAGAAAGCTGAATTTCCAGGGTCTGGTATTCAATTTCCTTAGAAATAGAATCAAACTCACGGTTATTACGAACGTTCTTCTGCTGCTCCTCGTACTTCTTGATCATATCGCTAGACTCGATGATCGCATTCTTGCGATCTGAAACCTTGTGCTCTAAATCTTCAAGTTCCGTTTGAAGGTTGTTTGACCTTGTTTGGAGTCCTTCAATCTCGTCCTGAAGGTCCTCCACCTCTAGTGGAAGTTCACCTCGAACGGTTCGAATCTTGTCGATTGCTGCATCTATCAACTGCAGGCGATAGAGCGCCCTCAGCTTTTCTTCAACCGTGTTCTCCTTAGCGCTTTTCTTCTTAGCCATATATCATGAAATGTAGTAATGAACAGGATTGGTTCCTGCCTCTGATAAAAGGACGGCAAATGTAGGAATTTTTTCCTCTAGATATTCCTTAATAAGTTCAGGTGTAAATTGCTCACTTTCAAAGTGTCCGATGTCCATGATGACCACCTTTTGCTCGGCATCAAAGAACTCGTGGTACTTGAAGTCAGCCGTGATGAATACATCTGCTTTCCGCGCCATTGCATTTGGTAAAAGGAAGCGACCTGCACCTCCGCAAAACGCTACGGTTTTTACTGACTTATTCAACAAAGTCGTATGTCGGATTACCTTTAGGTTAAAGCGGGAAGAGACGTGTTCAAAAAAACACTTTTCTGAAAGGGGAGTGTTTAAGCTACCGATCATTCCACTGCCCAAGCGTGGATGCTCATTTTGCAATGCGACGAGATCGTAGGCGACTTCCTCATAAGGATGAGCCGCCAAGAGTGCCTTCACAACGGTTGATTTCAAATGAGTGGGCAGGATAACTTCGAGTTTGCTCTCCGCTTCTCGGTGATCTTCGCCTACCTTCCCTACGCTGGGCGTGCTGTTTTCACTTCCGCGAAAAGTGCCTTGACCTTCGCTTGTAAAACTACAATGATCATATTCGCCGATGTGGCCTGCGCCAGCATTGAAAAGTGCACTTTTAATGACCTCAAGTGCTGCGCTTGGCACATACGTGACCAGCTTCAGCAGGGCTCCTTTCTTGGGTGATAATACTTCAAGATGGTGCAATCCTAAGCGCTCACCGATCTTTCGATTTACTCCTGTCCAAGCATGGTCAAGGTTGGTATGGATAGCGTAGATGGCAACCCCTTTCTGGATGGCTGTGATTACTGTTCGTTCTACATAATCCTTGCCCGTTAGAGACTTCAATCCAGAGAATACAATCGGGTGGTGGGCGATGATCATTCCACATCCTTTATTGGCGGCTTCTTCTACAACCTCTTCCGTGCAATCCAAGGAACACAACACACTGGTTACTACGCTTTCCGGATTACCGCAAATCAAGCCTGAATTATCATAACTTTCTTGATGCTGTTTTGGGGCCCATTCTTCCAGGGTTCTGATGATGTCAACTACTTTCATTCTTTTCGGTTTTCACAATCCGCGTAAAGATAATAGCAGAAGCTACCTTTGCTCGGTGAAGTTCCTACTCTTCCCTTTTGCTTTGATCTACGGAGCCGCCATTCGGTTGCGTAATCTCATGTTTGACTTGGGTGTCTTCAGGGGCCACTCCTTCGATGTTCCAGTCATTGCCGTGGGCAACTTGCGCGTGGGTGGCACAGGGAAAACGCCGGCCATTATCGCATTGCTTGCCATGGTGCCGTCCAAATTTCATCTCGCCGTATTGAGTCGAGGATATGGTAGATCTACCAATGGATGGTTTGAGGTTGCAACAGACAGTGAAGCCGACCAGACGGGCGATGAGCCAGTATTAATTAAGCAATCCCATCCTGATGCGGATGTAGCAGTGATGGAAAATAGAGTCAAGGGAATTGAACGCTTGCTCGGAAAAGACCCGAAGCCTGAGGTGGTCCTGCTCGATGATGCGATGCAGCACCGATGGGTTAAACCAGGCCATCTCATTTTACTTACCGCCTATCATCAGCGGTACTCCTCAGATTACCTACTGCCAATGGGAAGGTTGAGAGAGCATCGCAGTGCCGCTGCCCGTGCGGATACCATTCTGGTGACAAAATGCCCTTTAGGTCTGAGTCCGTCTGAACGACGAATGATCAAAGATGAGCTCGGGCCAAAGGAGCATCAAGAGGTTTGCTTCTCCTATGAAGAGTATCCAGGACTTGTAGAACTGTCCACCGGAAATCAGGTCGAATGGAAAACCTTTACCGCAGATCAAGCCTTGCTCGTTACGGGCATAGCCGATCCTTCTACGTTGCTTTTGTTTTTGGAAGATAAGGTGCAGTCGCTCGAACACATTGCTTTTCGTGACCATCAAGATTTTACAGAATCAGATATGGAGCGAATCCTTTCTCAATTTAGGATGATGCAAGGGGAAACGACCCTTGTGCTTACCACAGAAAAAGACGCTCAACGCATCGCTAAATGGATGCAAAATGAGAAATTCGCGTCCCTTCCGGTATACGTCGTATTGCATCGCATGCAATGGTTTGAGAAAGACCGGGAAATCATTGAAAAACGTCTGAATGGATTTATCAAAGCGTATTCGGGAAACGACAGTCTACATTGAAAAATTCATGCAGCCCCGAGGTGCAATCGGGGTGGTGCTGGGGACCGGCTTAGGTGGGTTTGTGGATGAAATAGAGGTTTCTGCTGAATTGCCGTATGCATCGATCCCACACTTTCCGCAAAGCACGGTAGAAGGGCACGACGGAAAGCTCGTTTATGGAAGCATGGGGGGACAAGCTGTCTTTGCACTGAAAGGACGGTTTCATTACTACGAAGGATATAGCATGGATGAAGTAGTCTATCCCATTCGTGTTATGAAGGCCTTGGGCATCGAATCTGTTTTGCTATCCAATGCAAGCGGTGCGGTGAATCCCAATTATAAGGTGGGTGACATCATGGTCATCAAGGATCACATCAACCTTTTTCCAACCAATCCTCTGATTGGGCCGAACGACGAATCGTTGGGCCCGAGGTTTCCGGATATGTCCGAACCCTACGACCATGCCTTTCGCGCAGCGATGATGCAGGCCGCAGAGAAGGAGGGAATAGATGTGCATGAAGGCGTCTATGCGGGCCTGTCAGGCCCCTGTTTTGAGACCCCAGCCGAATACCGGTATATCCGAATCATCGGAGCTGATGTGGTTGGGATGAGTACAGTGCCCGAAACCATTGCAGCAAAGCACCTCGGTATGCGTGTGGTGGCCCTCTCTGTTATTACCGACCTCGGAATCGAGGGCCACGTAGAATCGATCACCCACGAGGAAGTACAAGCCGCAGCACAGGCGGCAGAACCGAAAATTGCGTCCATCGTTCAAAGCTTCCTCATCAACCGTGTACCAAGGTCTCATTGAGGCCGTTAACTTTGTCACCAATGAAGATCACCCAGGAAATCATCGATCAATACGAGGCCGTAATCGGTCTAGAGGTGCACGCCCAATTGCTCACCAAGTCGAAAGCCTTCTCCTCCGATAAAAACGAGTATGGAAGTCTGCCAAATTCGAACACGAGTCCGGTATCCTTGGGTCACCCTGGGACACTGCCCGTTCTCAACGAAAAGTCGGCTGAATTTGCCGTTCGCTTGGGCTTGGCATGTAAATGTGACATCCGCGAGCACAATGAGTTTGCTAGAAAAAACTACTTCTACGCCGACCTTCCGAAAGGCTACCAGATCACGCAAGACACAACACCCATATGCAATGGGGGGTTCATACCATTAAAAGCAATGGGGCCGATAAGCAAATCGGTTTGACCCGGATCCACATGGAAGAGGATTCTGGAAAGAGTATTCATGACATTTCTCCCTTCGAAACCTTGATCGACTTAAACCGCGCGGGAGTGCCGCTGTTGGAAATCGTGTCTGAACCCGAAATGCGATCCGCTGATGAGGCGTATAGCTACCTTACAGAAGTGAGGAAGTTGTTGCGGTACCTGGAGATCTGCGATGGAAACATGGAGGAAGGCAGCATGCGTTGTGATGCGAATATCTCCGTCATGAAGAAAGGTGCTGCTGAGTTTGGAACAAGGGTTGAGGTTAAAAACCTCAACAGTATCCGAAACGTAAAGCGTGCGATTGAATTCGAAATCCTGCGTCATATCGAACTGAATGAAACAGGCGGTGAGGTCAAGAAGTCAACGCTTACTTTCAATGCAACAACCGGTGAAACGGCCATCATGAGAACCAAAGAAGAGGCCGATGATTACCGCTATTTCCCTGAGCCGGACTTGCAGCCATTGATCGTTTCCAAAGCATACATCGAAGAAGTACGAAAAACACTACCACCACTACCCCAAGAACTCTTTCATCGATATGTGCATGAACTTGGATTGAGCGAATACGACGCGGGAGTGCTCACAGACGATAAGTACGTTGCCCTTTATTTTGAGGAGTTGTTGAAGAACGTAAAGAGTGCAAAGACAGCGGCGAATTGGATGATGGGAGAAGTGAAAGGCTATATCAATGAAATGGCGATAGAAATTCAAGCCTTTCCATTGTCACCTGCGAAATTGGCTGAGATCATCAACATGGTGGTGGATGGTAAAATGGGGCAGACGCTTGCTTCTCAGCAATTGTTTCCTCTCCTCGCAAAGGATCCGACCTCTTCTGCCATGAAAATTGCAGAGCAGCATGCATTGGTGCAGGTAGGGGATGAAGATGAATTGAGAAGCTGGGTGGAAGAAGCCGTGGCCAAGTTTCCAGATAAGGTGGAAGAATACCGCAATGGAAAGAAGGGCATTCTTGGGTTGTTCATGGGTGAGGTGATGCGCAACAGTAAAGGAAAAGCAGACCCCAATAAAACCAATGAACTGATCCGTCAAGTGTTAGAAAATTAAACGTGAATCAAAAGAATATGCGAAGAAAGATGTTGTTCCTTGCCTCGATGTTGTTGCTCGCAGTTGCTTGCTCCAATACCGATGCCGAAGAAGTAAAAGACCTTGCGAATGAAGGCGCAACTGTCGCAAGCGAAAGTGATGAGCCAAATACTGAGTTGAGTGGTGTGTTGAAAGGGGCGGTCAATGCCCCGGTATACCTTCAATACTTGACGGCCGCCAAAATTGTAAACGTCGATACCGTCACAACGGACGCTGAGGGTAAGTTCGCGTTTGCATTCAGGGTAGATGTGGCCGGATATTATCGCATTGGCTTGAGCGAAAACAACATCTGCGTGCTCATTGTTGAGCCCAAGGATAAGATAAAGGTGGAGGCCGATGCGCAAAACATCTACCAAACCTACGTCGTAGAGAACTCACCAGAAAGCGTGCGGCTTCAGGATCTCAATGAGATGTTGGCTCCCCGAGATTCGATTTCTATGGCCTTGCAAAATGCCCAGATGACAAGGGATCAGCAAAAATTTCGAGAGGTAGCATCGGTGTACGATGGAATTCTTGCTGAAGTAAATCAAGGCGTCAAAGACTTCATCAAAGCAAACCCCGCAACCCTTTCTTCCCTGGCCGCAATTCAAAACCTCAACCTCGATCAGGACTTCGAATATTTCGTACTGGTCATCGATGCCCTCAAGGGAAAGATGGAGTCCAACGAATTCTATAAGTCGCTGAGCGATCAAGTCAATGCGCAGCGAAAATTGGCCGTGGGTTCTCCGGCCCCGGATATTTCACTGCCGCAGCCGGATGGGGAGATGCTGAGCTTGACGGACCTCCAAGGTAAGTATGTGCTCATCGACTTCTGGGCCTCATGGTGCGGACCTTGCAGAAAGGAAAACCCCAACGTAGTGAGGGTGTACAACAAATACCACGATAAGGGGTTTGAAATTCTGGGCGTGTCTTTAGATAAGGATAGAAACTCCTGGCTAAAGGCAATTCAGCAAGACGGGCTGGTTTGGAAGCACATCAGTGACCTGAAGTACTGGAATTCGGTGGTAGTGCCTGAATACCAAGTAAAGGGCATCCCTTTGACTTACCTTGTTGACCCAGATGGAAACATCGTCGGCAAGAATCTTCGCGGGGCCTCTTTGGAGAACAAGCTGGCGGAGATTTTCGGAGATTAAATATGAATAGAACCATCATTTGCTTGTTCGTCTGCTTCATTGCCAGTGCGTCATTTGCACAGCAAGAAGCGTATTGGCAACAAAAGGTGGATCACACCATAGAGGTAAGACTAGATGACGACCTCCACTACTTGCATGCCTTCGAGACGGTAAACTATCACAACCAAAGTCCTGATACCCTCGATTTTTTAATCTTCCACCTCTGGCCAAACGCCTATCGCAATCGGAAAACGGCCTTGGCGAAGCAATTGGTCCGAATGGGGCAGACGACGATGTTGTTTTCTACTTCGACTGAACTGGGTTATATCGATAGTCTGGCCTTTGAGCTGGATGGGAAACCTTGCCTGTGGACCTTCGACCCCAAACACATAGACATCTGTACGCTCTTGCTGGAGCAGCCGTTATTGCCTGGAAGGCAAGTGGTAGTTTCGACCCCATTTCGGGTGAAACTGCCTTCAGGTGATATATCTAGATTGGGGCACATCGATGAAAGTTACCAGATCACCCAATGGTTTCCCAAACCGGCAGTGTATGATACCAAGGGTTGGCATGGCATGCCTTACCTGGCCCAAGGAGAATTTTTCTCAGAATACGGCAGCTATGACGTGAAAATTACGGTCCCAAAGAATTATACCGTCGGCGCCACCGGAGATCTACAAACTGCAGATGAGATGGACCGTTTGGAAGGCTTGGTTAAAGAGACAGAACAGTGGATAGCGCGTATTGAGAAAGAAGGGGATTGGACAGCGGTGCAGAATGAGAATGCATTCCCCGAGAGTGATTCAGCATTTAAAACCCTCCACTATACGCAAGATCGCGTGCACGATTTCGCGTGGTTTGCAGATAAGCGATTTCATGTACTCAACGGAAAAGTTGGCTTGCCCGGTAAGGCGGATTCCGTTACGGTGTGGACCATGTTCACCAATGGAGAAGCATCGCTTTGGAAGGAGAGCATTGAATACATGCATGACGCCATTTATTACTACTCGCTTTGGAATGGAAATTACCCGTATGATCAGGCTACGGCGGTAGACGGTACCATTTCAGCTGGTGGTGGGATGGAGTATCCAAACGTCACCGTAATAGGTGGTTCGGGCGATGCTCTGGCATTGGAGACGGTGATCATGCACGAAGTGGGGCACAATTGGTTTTATGGAATACTAGGCAGTAACGAACGACGCTATGCGTGGATGGATGAAGGCTTGAACAGCTACAATGAGCACCGATACCTGTCGACAAAGTACCCAGACAGTAAGTTGTTCGTTGGGAACAACTCGTCTTCTAAATTCATCCCTTTTTTGGGGCTAAACCGCTACTCAGCTTCGGACATACACTACCTGACCTATTTGTTGGCGGCGCGTGAAAATTCGGATCAACCTAGCAATCTCCCTTCTGATAAGTTCAGTTTGCTGAATTATGGTGCAGTGGTCTATTCTAAACCGGCCGTTTGGTTCAATTATCTGCGCCATTATGTAGGAGACTCAACCATGGATTTAGCCATGCATGCATATTTTGACACCTATAAATTCAAGCATCCTTATCCTGAGGACTTTGAATCCATCCTTTCGGAAGAGATAGGAAAGGATTTGAGTTGGTTGTTTGATAAAGGAATAGACAGCACGGCTAAGATCGATTATGCGATCGGCAAGATAGGTCTCGGCTACGGGCAGACTACGGTCACGATCAAGAACCGTGGTGGCGCAGCATCCCCTGTGCTGCTGGCGTTTTACGAAAACGGGAAGGAAGTAGGTCGTACATGGATCGAAGGCTTTCACGGAAAGAAATTGTACACGTTCAACGGCGTCTCAGATCAAGTGGTCATCGACCCCGATTGCGTGGTACCAGAATTAAGAAGGACAAACAACCGGGCGTCCGTTAAAGGGACGTTCAAACGAGTCGAACCCGTACAGCTGAAGTGGCTTGGACAATTGGAAGACCCGTCAAGAACGGAAGTTTACTACACTCCTTTGCTAGGTTTAAGTGTGCCAGGAGGATTGACGCCGGGGATTGCATTTTATAACTCCATTATGCCAATACGGAAATGGAATTGGGCCTTGGTTCCCATGTTTTCCACCAAATCGAGCAGCTTCAGTGGTCTGGGGGAGTTGTACTATGCTATAACGCCAGAAGGGTCGCTGTTTCAATCTATAGACTTAGGTGTAAAAGGTAGGAGGTTCACGCATGATAATGACTACCGAACACCCACCGTGGAACACTTGAATTTCACCAGGATAGAACCTTATGTGCGGTTCAATTTACGACCCTATAAGGCCAGTGGAATGTGGGATGATGAATTTAGTATTAGCAGTGTTCTCTTATCAGAGGACCTTATGAAATACGATGTCGAAACCGCATCCACTCTTAAGTCAAACCGTCGTTCTGTGTTTACCCGGCTGCGCTATGATCTACAATATGATCATCCAGCATATGGCACTCAATTTGTCGTAAGAGGTGAGGTCTATGAGGAGTTCCTGCGCGCTTCCGTTGAGGTGATTAACCAGCTCGTCTTCGATGATTACTTGCGGGTGAGAAATCGATTATTTGTGGGCGGCTTTATGAGTAACAATGCCACAGATCCGATCTTCAACTATCGCATGGAAGGGCAGTCGGCAAGGAATGACTACGCCTACGATGGTATTTTCTTAGATCGTTCAAGCGCAGGTGATGTCTTGTCGAAGCAATTGACCGAGACGCATGGCGGTTTCAAAATTCCAACAGCCGTAGGAAGTTCAAATGTGGGACTAGCTTCGTACAACCTAGAGATGTTCTTCAGTAAGTTTCCGATCGGGGTTTTTGCGGATGCAGGATATGCTTTTCAAGGTGAAGCACTCTTTGATGCTGGCATCTGTTTGTCTGGAAAGAGACGTATTTTCGGGCTGTACCTGCCGTTGATTTACAGCGACAATATTGAACAGGAAGTAACCGCGAATGGGTTGGGAATGTTTGATTTGATTCGGTTTCAGCTATCGCTTGACCTGGTCAATCCGTTTGCCCTGAGAAAGCACATCCAATTCTAATGGAACGAGAGAAGAAAATATACTTCGCGTCTGATTTTCACTTGGGAGCCTATGTGGATCGTAAAATTCCGTCGGACCGCGAATTGAAAGTGGTGCGTTGGTTGGATTCCATCAAGGATGATTGCAAGGAATTGTACCTACTCGGAGACATTTTCGATTTCTGGTTTGAGTATAAATTTGTTGTGCCTAAGGGCTATGTGCGACTACTCGGGAAGCTAGCCGAGATGAGTGATGCAGGAATCCCAATCCACATTTTTACAGGGAACCATGACATCTGGATGTTCGGCTACTTTAATGAGCAGTTCAATGCCCACATCTACACAGCTCCGATTGAGCGTAGCTGGAATGGCAAGACCTTTATCATTGGTCATGGAGATGGATTGGGCCCTGGAGATGAGGGATATAAAATGGTAAAGCGGCTGTTTACTAACCGCATAGCCCAGCGCTTATTTGCCATGTTGCACCCTTATATTGGCGTGAACCTTGCGCGTTTCTTTTCCAGAAAGAGCAGAGAGACTACAGGCAGCAAAGACGCCGTCTTTTTAGGTGAAGATGAATACCTCATCCAGTATGCAAAGGCCGAGCTGAAGAGCCGTCATGTAGATTATTTCGTTTTTGGGCATCGCCATTTAGTGATTGACGAATTGGTGGGTGAAGGCTCGCGATACATCAACCTAGGCGAATGGTTTACGGCCTGCAATTATGGAACGTTTGACGGCGAAAAATTCCGACTTCAGGCTTTTGAAAGCTGATGCATATTGAGCATCAAATCCACTAAACGGTTTGAATATCCCCATTCATTGTCGTACCAACCCACTACTTTGATCATTCTTCCTAAAGCAGACGTTAGTTGAGCGTCAAAGACAGAGGAATGAGGATTGCCAATGATGTCTCTTGACACGATCGGATCTTCTGTATATTCTAGAATTCCCCGTAGCTTGCCGTGTGCCGCCTCTTTGAAGGCAGCATTGATTTCCTCTACACTTACTTCGCGGCGCAGCATGCAGCTCAGGTCTGTTAAGGAGCCATTGGGAACGGGCACACGAATGCCCGCGCCACCCATGTGTCCTTCCAACTCAGGAAAAATGCGCGTAATGGCCTTTGCCGCGCCAGTGGTGGTAGGTACGATGCTTTCGGCGGCTGCTCGACCTCTCCGCCAATCGCTGTGTGGTGCATCGTGTAGGCGTTGATCTGAGGTATAGCTGTGTATCGTTGAGATGTACGCTTCTTCGATTCCCCAATTGTCTTGAAGGATTTTCACCAAGGGAGCTGCGCTATTGGTGGTGCAGGAAGCATTGGATACGATTTTTTCTTTTCCGGTGAGGAGGTCGTCATTGATACCCATGACAATGGAGGGCGTATCAAGGTCCTGGGCGGGCGCTGAGATGATAGCATGTTTTGCTCCGGCATCGATGTGTGCCTGTGCGAGTTCGCTCGTTCTGAAGCGTCCTGTGGACTCGATGACAAAGTCGATGTCCAACGCCTTCCAAGGAAGTCGAGACGGATCTTGCTCGTTGATGACCTGCACCATCGAACCATTGATGGTGAATCCATTTTGACCGGGTACTATGGCTCCAGCAAAGCGTCCATGTACGCTGTCATACTTTAGCAAATGAGCAAGGTTGTCAGCGGCGACAAGATCGTTTACCGCTACCAATTCAAAAGCAGGGTTGTTTTGCAGCACGCGAGTTACCGTTCTGCCTATGCGTCCAAACCCATTGATTGCGATCCTCACTTTTTCCATGCTTTGATTCTTCGAGGCCCAAAGGTATACTCAAAAAAAAGCCCCTCCGAATGGAAGGGCTTAATATATCCTATCGAGGTTTCCGAACCTTAGTTCATAACGATGAACTTGGCTGATTCGCGAAGACCTTCGCCTTCAACAACTACGAAGTAGGTTCCCGTTCGCATCGTCATTGTGTTGAAGGAGATGCGGTTGTTTCCAGAAGAAACGCGCTGTTGCCACTTATTGACCTGACGTCCGTTGAAGTCGTACAAGCACACATCCACCTGACCATTGAATCCTGCGTCAAAAGACAGCATGCCATCTCCTTGCACTGGATTTGGGTACACCTTCATTCCAGAAATGGACTGATTGCGCCCTGCTAATTCTGGAACTTCAGCTGAACCGACAAGTGTTGTTGATTCCCACATTCCTTTTCCGAAAGTTCCCAAATAGACAACACCTGAATTAGAAGCCTCTTCGAAAGGTCTCCATTGCTGGCGGATGTCGTAAACCGGAACTGCAGAGAATTCGTGGTTTTCATTTTCCCATTCAGTAGACACGCCTGCAGTGATATCTGCCGTGGCCCAGACTCCAAAGTCAGTTCCAAGAAGCACTTGATTTGGAGCGTTTACGTTGAATTCTGCGTCATAAACAGGAATTGCCGCCAAATCTCCGTGAACATTCGTGAAAACAGGAGCTGCATCTAGGCCATTTTCAGAATAGCGTACTCGGTTCGTTGATCCAAAGCCTCCGCCTGTTACAATCACACGGTTATTGTCCGTGCGATCCAAGGCGATACCCGTACAAGGTCCACCGATGTTGAAGAGCAATTCGAAATCAACATTGTCCACATCTGCATTGGCATAAACACCTTTCAATCCAGTAAGGCGATAAACAGCTCCACTCGCCATTCCAACAAAGGCAGTGTTTCCGTCATTGGATATTTCGATGGCACTCACAGTGCCAGTAAATCCATCAAGCCCAATGGGGTTCGGAGGAAGGTCCTGCGCATTGAGCACATTTCGATAGAGACGAAGCGCTCCGCCTGCTGCCGCATCTCCTGTGCTGAGCAAGTAGGATTGCACGGGATCCTGAACCTTGATTATGTCTCCAGGGCTAAGAGAGTTTTCTAAACGATGCTCGAACGTGTAGATACCGGCCTGAGACCTTAGGTTTTGACTTTCTAGGATCAGCACATCATTTGCATCATAGCGCTCTTCATAGCTCACCAAGATATTCGCATTTTCTGAAGGTGCAGAAGAGAAAGTGACCGAAACGTCGATGCTTCTATCTGAATTGAAGGTAACCGTTCCTTCACCATCTCCGATCAGTTCACCGGGGTTTTCTGGATCAACCGTCAATGTCATCCCACTGGAATTCACAGCTATACTCGTCTCAATGACTTTCGCTGCCGGTTGAACTGGAGAGAAGCTCTCGTTGAAATTTCGCAAGATTCCATTTCCAGTGGCCACAGCAAATTCTGTGCTCTCAACGGAGAAGGTAACGGAATCTCGGCTCGTAAAATCGTTCGTGCTTTCCCACAGCTTGACACGCGTCATGAAGCTTGCACCGCTGCCGAAAAAACTGATAAATGCTGAAGGAGGCTGCTGAGTCGTGCTGCCTAACGAAAAATCTGCACGAATACATCCTCCGTTCTGGGAGGTGGCAAAGAGAATCGGAGAACTCTGAGCGATTTCACAATCAATGCCATCCACACCCGGATAAACCGAATACCCTAGATTGGGATCAAAACTGTTGGCTCCAAGTACTGCGAGCGTTCCATTATCTTGCGTTCCGCCAATGATGACACCACCATTTGCACCGTGTGCAATACCATAATATTGAGTGGAAATATACCCTTTGCTCAATCCTTGCCATGTGTTTCCTCTGTTCTCTGTCACTGCAATACCGCCATCTGATGTTACATACATCCGCTTTGGATTGTTTGGACTTTGGTAGAATAAATGCTTGTCAGAGTGCACATAGTTGTCTTGCACGTCGAGGAAGGGAGGCGAACCGCCTTCGGTAGCCACACGTGTCAAACTTCCGTCAAAACGCCACAATTCAACACCTCCAATATAAATGGTGTTAGGATCCTGCGCCGATGAAGCCATGGCTGCATCGTAAATTCCTTGACAACTAGAGCTTCCGATCATCGGGCTGAAATTGTCGAATGCCTCGAGAATCTTACCCCATGAAATGCCGCCGTTGGTTGATTTGTAAATGCCTTTCAGACACCCATCTCCTGAGATAAACATTACATACATATAGTTCGGATTCACCGTGTTGATTTGGCATACCGTTCTAGATGCGCCTGTCGTTAGGCCACGAACATTGATTTGCTCAAAAACGCCTTGTTCTAATAAGTACACGGAACCACTCGCGAATGAAACGAGCACCGATCCATCCTTTCCAGTGGAGACATCAGCCACAGTTCCATTGTTTGGTATCGTTTGGTTTGGGTCTACGAAAACTGGATTGGTCCATGTCTCGCCACCATCGGGTGAAACTTGAAGACCTGCTTGAGTAGCTGCGTAAACTTTTCCATCTGTACCTACTTGAATCCGGTTGACACCATGCCAGGTTTCATTGGCTGCAGAATATCGATTTCCGGGAGTAGTAGAAGTGAGATGGAAGAATGTTTCGCCTCCGTCGGTGGACTTAAAGATGCCATATCCAGGACCGTTGTAACCACCATAAAACTGGTCAAATGTTGCTCCTGTGCCTACATAAATATGACCTGTAACAGTGTCTTGGCAAATACTTGCAATCAGCGACGAGGTTGAATCTAAGTTTTTGAATTGGTCGTGTGCGTTCCATGTGGCTCCTCCATCATTGCTGTAGAAGAGTCCTCCGGTCACACTACCAGTCAAAAGCTTCTCAGGCTCTCCGTAAAGCTCAATAATCGCACGAGTACGACCTCCAACGTTGTCCGGACCTCGCATCAAAAACTCCATGCCCAAGGCATTTCCTCTAGAAACCCGTTGATTGATATAATTCTGCGCTTCGTAGAAAGCATCTGGATTGTACTCACCTGTTCTGAGGTCTATCATAGCCCACTTCATGGAGAAGGGTTCAGATGATTCACCGTAATTATAAGAACGCTTCTCGTAAGAGCGCTCTTTCGTTAAGTAGAGACCAGAAGTGATAAGGAGTCCTAAAGCGGCGGCTATTCCTGGAAAAAGTAGCTTTTTAATCATAACTCTGTTTGTTTCAATAAGGTTCCCGAAATGGAGGTGCAATTTAAATAAAAACTATCCGGATAATTAACACAATTTAAAGAGCAGAAGGTTCAAATGAGAAAACGGTTGGAAAACACCACTTCTGGTGAAAGGTTACAGGTACCTTTTACCCAAATGGAGCGCTATATAAAAAGTTAGATAGAATTGATCATTATAGGTAACCGCCATCATGGGGATTTCTTTGCCGAAGGCGTCAAAGTTGACACCGGTTTCGATTGACTTTATGTTTTCATCGTCCCCGGAATACTCAAAGTTGAAAGCAAACTTGGTATGAAGCCCTGGATAGATGCCCATCTCGTTGATGCCTAAAAGAAAAGGTGCCCTCCCGTTGATCTGGGTTTGACTGGAGTGGCGTTCATAGTCGTATCGCTCTGTAGCACGGGTGCCTGATTCTACATAGGTCACGTTCATGTAAATAGGCTTAGCAAATGCAATGGTCGGTCCAAAAAGAAAGAAGTAGCTGACGCGGACGCCACGTTTGACCTCTTTGTCAAAAAGCGTTTTCTGCCAGCCAAAGGAATTTCTGAGGAAGTAAACAGAATTCAGCTTGCCTTCATAGTAGCGCAAGGATTGCTGCCCGAAAGGCTCCACCTTCTTTTGCTTTGGATGGTTGACGTTGAGAAACTCAACATGGTAGATCTTATTAGAGAAACCCGTTTGCCTCCAACCTCTTCTGTAATATGCACCAAAGCCGCGCGTGTAAATTTCAGCGCCGTGCATGTTCATGGTACGATAAAACCCTCTTTTTTCGATTGGATTACCACCATCCGCTTGTGCGAAAGAATCCACCGAAAAAGCGAACATCAAGAAAAAGATAATGTATACGAGAAGGCGCATCCTTTCAAAAGTACCTAATCTATGCTAAAATAATGGAGTACTTCGCAAAGTCTTTTATTGCCTACTCCTCTCCGCAGCTAGGCTTAGCGACACAATGAAGAACATCAACGCAAATGTGCTTACGCCTTGACGTCTGATTGCTCGATTGAGTCTACAGCGCTATAAGCAGGGCACTTTTCGTGCGTCTTGCAAGAAGACATGCCAACAGCTAAAAGAAACAATGCGGCCGATGCTATGATGAGTTTTTTCATCTGTTCAATTTGATTAGCTTCTCAAGGATAGAAAAGCAGTAAGAGATTCCAAAAGTAAACGATACGGAACTTAATTTGGTTTGGTGAGCAAAAGGTTTTTGACCTTTGCTGTTAATAACCCTGAAGGATATAGGCATGAGCGCCCAAACGGTTCAGTCGAAGATGGAGAAAACTTGGTCGCAAGCTTTGAAGCAAGAATTCGGTCAGCCGTATTATTTGGAACTTCAAGCATTTCTGAAAGAGGAAAGAGAATCGTTCAGCATATATCCTCCTTCGTCCCTCATATTTCGTGCCTTCGTCCTAACTCCTTTTCCAGAGGTGAAGGTGGTCATCTTGGGGCAGGACCCATATCACGGGGTTGGGCAAGCGCATGGACTGTCCTTTTCAGTCGAACAAGGTGTTCCTCTACCGCCGTCCTTAAAGAACATCTTCAAGGAGCTGCATACCGACCTCGGTATACCTCTGCCTCCGCAGGGCGATCTTAGCGGCTGGGCTTGCCAAGGCGTTTTTTTATTAAATGCGACCTTGAGTGTGCGACATAAATCGCCGGGTTCACATCAGAAAAGAGGTTGGGAAACGTTCACAGATGCAACCATCAAAACATTATCTGATCAAAGGGAGCATTTGGTGTTCATGCTCTGGGGTAACTTTGCCCGTGCGAAAAAAGCGCTGATAGACACGGAAAAACACCTTGTTTTGGAAGCGCCTCACCCATCGCCGTTCTCAGCGTATACCGGCTTCTTCGGAAGCCGCCATTTTAGCAAGGCCAATGCCTACCTGCAAACACATCATAACGATTCTGTCGATTGGAGCGCTCTTCCTAAGTAGAGGATACGCTCAAGAAGACACAGTGAAGGCCTCTGAGGAGGCCTATCGTGGTGCGCGCTTTGAGTTGCTCGGAGAAGCCGACAAACGTATCCTTCGTTTCAACGGCCGCAGTGTTAGGGCTTCGGATATGGAGTCGGAAATCGCAGATCTTGAGCGATTGATACTGGCGCATGGGTTCATCGCCAGCATAAAAAAGGTTGATAGCCTTAACGACAGCATCTTGATTCGATATGATTTGGGACAATCCTATGCTTGGCGTTCCCTCTCTACCAATGATGAAGTCCAATGGGTCATGGCCAAGTCCGGGGTCAATGTACAGCGGTTTGAAAAGGATCGGGTTTCACCGGTTCGCATCGATAGAATGATGGAAAAGGGACTGCGGTATTTAGAAAACAACGGTTTTCCATTCGCCTCATTTT
The DNA here is from genome assembly GCA_943788725.1 of uncultured Flavobacteriales bacterium. Classification (GTDB taxonomy): domain Bacteria; phylum Bacteroidota; class Bacteroidia; order Flavobacteriales_G; family Salibacteraceae; genus SHAN690. Next base: position 203,515 of record CALSRJ010000003.1, read on the forward strand.
ACCTGGATAGCGTTCTCGTTCAACAGGGCAAAGTTTCAGCTGCGCTGGTATTGGACAAAGGGCGTTACGTTCAAATAGATAGCGTAATCATAGAAGGTGACCTGCGCGTGCGGACAGCATACCTAACGAACTACCTAGGCATCAAAGAGGGGAGTCCCTACAATGAAAAAGCGATTCAGCGTATCCCTGAAAAACTCACCTCGGTTCGTTTTTTGTCGCAGATCAAGACCCCATTGGTCACCTTTGAGGAAGACGTCACCAAGGTGCATCTGTACCTCAACAAGCGCAATGCGAGCAACTTCGATGGAATCGTCGGCTTTCTTCCTGACCCAAGCGATGGAAGCGTATTGATCACCGGTGACGTGAAGTTGCACCTCGAAAATGCGCTCCGTCAAGGTGAGGTGGTGGACTTGAATTGGCGTAAACTCCAGACCAATACCCAAGAACTGAACGTCATGTTGATCACTCCCTATGTGCTGAACAGCGGTTTTAGCCTCGACGGGAATTTGAAAATTTACCGTCGCGACACCCTTTTTACGGACGTGTTTCGACAGGTTGGATTGCGTTATGCGCTGGGGGCTGGGGATCATTTGAGGCTCTTCTTTGATCGACAAACGACCGATTTGATCAGCACTTCACAGTACGCCAGCGGCCTCACTCCCCCTTTCCTAGATCGTGCTATCAATGCATACGGTGCGGGGCTGAGGATAGAACAGGTAGATTATCGAATGAATCCTTCGAAGGGCGTTGATCTCGACATCCAGGGTGGATTGGGCGTGAAGCAGATCATACGAAACCAGCGTCTGCCTGAAGTGCTGTATGACGAGCTCAAATTGAGAACCCTCCAGTTCAAAGCTGCGCTCGACGCTTCGTACTACCTCTCTCCTGTAAAGCGGCTGGTATGGCATCAACGCATCATGGCTTCAGGGCTGGCGAATGATCAGTTGTTCAACAACGAAGCCTTTCGGATAGGCGGCTTACGCACGATACGAGGATTCAATGAAGAATCCATTTTCGCTACCACATTCACCCTTTTGAGATCTGAATTGCGGTATCAGCTAGATAGGGATGGATATGTCTTTGGGTTCTTCGACGGGGCGTGGTATGAAAACGCTTCCATGAATCGGATCGGGGCACGAAGAGATACGCCTTACGGCTTTGGGGCGGGCATTGCCTTTGGAACCAAGGCGGGAAATTTCAGCCTGTCTTATGCGTTGGGAAGCCAGCAATCCAACCCAGTTTTGTTGCGGGCGTCGAAGATTCACTTTGGATTCTTGAGCCTTTTTTAGGCGAAGTGATAATCTCGAACGTCGGCTGTGAATGGATGTCATTTCTTTGCAAACGATTCGCATGAAGAGCATTCAACCCTACATTCTCAGATCAGCCAGCCTTCTCCTCGGAGCTGGGATGTGCCTCCTCTTGTCTATTTCGGGGTGTAAGGTGAATCAGAGCGTGTCAGGAAGAAATGTGAGTTTTCTCTATCGGGACCTCTCTCCAGAACTGATCGTAGAACACAAGGTGATCAACTTTGAAAAACGATCGATCGTCTATCTGCGGTTTCCCACAGAAAAGATGGGCCGATCTATACACGAGGACGGAAGCAAACGACTGAACTACAATATCCGCTATCGCCTTTTCAGTTCTTACTCTGCTCCAACTGCCCTTGACAGCGGAAACATTGTAAGGAAAGATGTCTCCATGATTCCAACCACCATTGTAGATACAATACCCCTTGATTCACTGGAGAACCGATACTATCTTCTGGAATGTACCGTGCGAGATTTGAATTCCCCAAAGGCATACACCATGTTCATCGACCTACTACGGGGCCAACGACTGAATGAGCAAACGGTAATTTTTAGTTCGTACGATGAAGGGATGATTTATCATTCCTACGTTGAGCGAACCGATAGTTTGATGGTTACCTACTTGGATCCAGATGTTGCCTTGTATGTCAAATATTATGATCGAAACTTTCCTGTCGCATCACCGCCTTTTTCTACCATTTCTGCAAAACCATTTGACTTCAAGCCGGATCGGATGATTACCCTTAGGAATGCATCTTCAGGGCACCGCGTATTGGATGTGGTGCGAGAAGGATTCTATCAGGTGACCGACGACTCTACGAAACGAACCGGCGCTTCCCTATTCTATTTTGGGCCTCATTACCCAGAAGCCAAGACGGTATTGGATCTCGCGCTTCCTTTGCGCTACATTACCACCAATGAGGAGTTCGAGAGGTTGAGTCAAGGAGATCATATCAAACGCAACGTCGATCAACATTGGTTGAACCTTGGTGGAAGTCCTGAACGTGCGAGAGAATTGATCGGTTCCTTTTACGGCCGCGTGCAATACGCCAATCGCTATTTCACCTCCTACCTAGAAGGTTGGAAGTCTGACCGAGGGATGTGCTACATTGTATATGGTCCGCCGGATATTGTCTACCGATCTACTGCTTCGGAAACGTGGCTTTACGGCGAAGAGGGACGCTACAATGCACTAAGCCTTACTTTTACCAAAGTGGTAAATCCGTTCACGTCGAACGATTATCGCCTCATCCGTTCGAGTTCCCTGAAAACCTCTTGGTACAGGGCGGTCGAGTTCTGGCGACAAGGGCGGGTGCTCAAATATCAATAGATGGGAAGACAGGAAAACGAATCGAACAATCAGGTCTACGGGTTGCACCCGGTAATGGAAGCACTGCTTTCCGGAAAAAGCGTAGACAAACTCTTCATGCAAGATGACCTAAAGTCTGAGCAAGCCAAAGAAATGAAATTGCTCGCCCGCAAGTTGGGGGTGTCGGTAATCAAGGCACCGAAAGAAAAGCTCAATAAGCTGTGCAGAAAGAACCATCAAGGGGTAGTTGCCTTTACCTCGCCGATAGAGTTTGCTGACATTGAGGAAATCGTACAGAGGGTGTTTGAGCGAAGCGAGGTGCCTTTGTTTTTGATGTTGGATAAGGTGAATGATGTTCGAAATTTTGGTTCCATTGCTAGATCAGCGCTCTCAGCTGGTTGTCACGCAGTAATCATCCCCCACAAAGGCTCAGCGGCCATCAATGATGAATCTGTAAAGACATCCGCAGGGGCATTATACCATTTGCCTGTATGCAAGGTACTCTCGCTTGGTGATACGATCAAAATGCTCAATGCTTCCGGTATTCCTACTGTGGCGTGCACCGAAAAGGCCAAGGAAACGATCTATACCACTGACATGATACGGCCCATCAATCTGCTGTTTGGGAACGAGGGAGAAGGTATTGATCCCCACCTTCTCCGCATGGCGAAAGAAGAGGCGCAAATTCCAATGCGTGGACAAGTAGGTTCATTAAATGTAGCAGTGGCTTGTGGGGTGGCACTCTATGAGGCGGTTAGGCAGCGCATTCAAGCCGGCTGAGCACTCCTGAAATTGATCACCTTCATCTGGCCGTAGGGAATGCCCTGCACTTGCCCATCGATCCATGTGATGTAATCAAAGTACTCTAAGGCGACGCGTTCATTCTCATCGGTGAGGAGTTCTGTGAGCTCTTCTTTCATTTCTTCAAAGATTCCAGAAGTCCGGCCCGCGTGCTTCACGGCTTTCAGTAACCTCTTGAGGTACTTGATGAAGGTAATTTCGAATTCGTATCCCAAAGCCAGTGATTTGCGTTGCTTGCTATAGAAACGCTCGGTGGATTTGATCAAGTAGTCTAGGAGGTCATAGTTTCCCAATTCGTAATGGATCACAAGGTTGAACAACTTGGAGAAACTGTAGATGTCTTTTCGAAGGTTGTTGTCGTTGTCATTTAAGACTGCGTTCAACTGCCTTAGCGATTCACGGTATTGTTGTGCGCCGAATAAAATATTGGCCATCACATGCCCAAAGAGCACCTCATCTTCCTTGGTAAGTTTTTCTCCAAAATCGGAGAGCATTTTTTTGATTTTGGGAATTTTGCCGACCCCCTCCTTGTATTCACCACGCCGATCGTGCGCCAATAATTCGAAATAATTGGTGGAAATGAAAATGCGTATTTGAATGTCGATGCGGTTGAATCCAGGCTGATCCCTCAGTGAACGCATTTTTTCGATGAGTTCAAAAAGTCGCCCATAGTCTCCCGCGCCGATGTAGTAGTAGAATAGATTGCCCAGTGATTTGATGTATTGTTTCGGAATGTCTTGGATCAAATTGGGGTTCTCTTCAAAGATCTTTACGACCCGACTGAAATTGTCGAACGAATCTTCCACCTCATTGCCCGTGATGGCGCATAAGCCTTTCACGTAATAGCAAGTAGCTGCGGCTCTTTTTGACAGGGCCGTATTCTTTTCCTTGATCAAGGGATGGTCGAGTATCTCATTGACCATGCTCCGCTCTGTGTCGTTCCGGACGTAACCTCCTTGACGAAACACATAATTCACTTTGGAGTACAGAATCTGGTACTCCGCAAGATTTCGGAGTTTGCCAATTACCTGCTGTTCCTCAAGGATCAGTTTGTTCAGATCCCGATCGAATTTGCCTGCTTGAAATTCTTCTTCGAGAAGCGTCTTTTCCCATTTGATCAGTTCGAAGAGGTAGTAAAATCGCTCATGGGCAGCGGCAATCTTTTTCGCTTTTTTTACCAGCTTCGAGCACTCTAGATACAGTGCCTTATTGTACAGGATTTCTATGCTCTGAATGTTCTCTGCGAGGATGGCCGAGACACTGTTGTCAGCATAAAAAAGGCGAAGACTCTTGAGGATCAGTTTGTAGAGGTGGTTCTTCTCTGATGGGAGGTGCCGAATGAAGGTTTCTCCTTTGAAATGATTTTTGATGCCTTCTTCATCGTATTCGGATTGTTTCTCAATGGCATCAAATAACTTGATGTAATTCTTCTCTCCCGACTGCAAAGAAGACATTAACTTGAAAAAACGCTTCTCAGATTTGCTTAGAGACCTAATTAGGCGAAATAACTCTTGAGATGGTTTCATCGTAACAGCTTGCTTTAAAAGATTGGAATGCGTGTAGTCCAACCTAGGAGACGTGTAATGATGCGAAATGGAAGGGTAAGAATCCAAAGTTTTTCGATGAATGAATCGATCCCATCGCTATAAAAGGTTGGAATGCTAAATGGACATGGTGGATGTGTGCTAGAATGTACTTTTGAAAAAATCATTTCGATGAAGTCGATTTTGACGGTATTATTTCTCTGTTTTACGCTTACTTCTCACGCCCAAGCTCCTGGCTCTTATTGCTCTAAATACAAAGGTTCCGTGACAGGGAAGAGGCTTGAAATTAAAGATCATCGCAGTGATTCAGTTGATATCATGCATACGCGTATCGATCTTGACTTTTCCCAGATGTCAAGGAAGTTAATAGAAGGAAAGGCGACCTTGAGCATTAGCGCCTGGATGCCTGATATAAAGCATTTTACGCTAGATCTCGAAGGGCTTGAGGTGGATAGCGTATCGGCGATTGGGCTTGCTTCATTTCATCACAACGGTGCCGGTTTACGGCTTACTTTCTTTGAGGCCATTCCGACTTCTGGAAGCGTGGATATATCCGTTTACTACCGAGGATTTCCCATACAGGATCCTTCGGGTTGGGGTGGTTTTTACTTCTCGGCTGAGTATGCATGGAACCTTGGGGTGGGTTTTGGTTCAGACCCCCATTCGTATGGTAGAGTTTGGTTTCCCTGCATTGATAACTTCATCGAACGATCCTCTTTTGAATTCACCATCATCACTCCGCAAGATCGGTTTGCGGTTTGTAACGGTCTGTTGAAAGACACAGTGCATCGCAAGGATGGTTCCATTCGATATCACTGGCTGTTGGATGATCCCATTCCCTCTTACTTAGCGTGCGTTACTATTGGTCCCTATGCCGAACTGAACTCGATACATGAAGGAGTATCTGGCGCATTCCCGGTACAACTATTTGCAAGTCCAAGTGATACTGCGAACCTTTCCGCTTCTTTCCAACATATACACAACGGCATCACCGCCTTTGAGGAGGCGTATGGGTCATACAACTTTGATAAAGTTGGGTATAGTCTTGTGCCCTTTCATGCCGGCGCAATGGAGCACGCGACCAATATTACCTATCCTATTTACGCCGCCAATGGTGGCTTTGGGAATGAAAGTTTGATGTCGCATGAACTTGCCCATATGTGGTGGGGGAATGCCGTTACATGCGAGACCGATGGTGATATGTGGATCAATGAAGGGTGGGCCTCTTTCTCGGAATACTTGTTTGATGAATACGTCTACGGAAGGGAGGCCTACGTCAATCATATGCTGGAGGACTTACGCTACATGCTGCAATTCGGACACCACAATGAAGGAGGGTATAGGCCGGTGTCCGGTCAGCCTCATGAGTATGTCTATGGAGACCACGTGTACAAGAAAGGGGCTTTGGTAGCGCATAATTTGCGTGGTTACTTGGGAGACAGCGTCTTCTTTGAAACGGCTAAGGCATTCATGAAGGATTATGCATTTAGTTCGGTGAGTAGTGATACGCTCGAGCACTACTGGAGTGCGCATACTGGTGTAGACCTCTCGTTCTTTTTTCGAGATTGGGTATTCAATCATGGATGGAATGCCTTGGTCTTGGATTCGTTCAAAGCTGTCCCAAACGACTCTGTGTATGAGGTTACCCTGTATGTTCAACAGAAACTGAAGGGCACTGCCCAATGGCATAATGAAGTTCCATTGTATTATTCGATGTACGACGCCCGTTGGAATCGAATCAAAGGGAAAGGAAGTGTCTCAGGGAAGTATGATGAAGTGGTACTCAGGTCTCCTATGAGGCCGGTGTGGATCGTACTCGATGAAGGGCATGAATTAGCACAGGCAAGCACATCAGATCAGCTGCTTATTACGCGCCCCGAGAGTTTCTCGTTGGAAAACATGTTTTGGGATGTTGATGTGACTGAGGTAAAGGATTCGGCGTTCATTCGGTTTGAACAGGTCTGGAGTTCTCCTGATCCGATCAAGGATCCGTCAGCTAGCAAGTATGATCTGGAGGAAAATCGATATTGGCGGGTAAGCGGAATCAACTGTGAAAAGGTTTGCATGGAAGGGCAGTTCTTTTACGATGGTCGTGCTGCGGGTGCTGGGAGATACCTTGATGCCTCATTACTGCGTTGGACAGAAGACGATTTGGTCTTGATGTATAGACCTTCTGCGGCTTCGGATTGGGGGCATTATGAGTACTACTCCAAGAACGTTTTAGGAAATAGCACGAATGGGGTTGGGCTTATGGAAATGCGTAAAATTCTTCCAGGAGAGTACGCCCTAGCGCATCGCATTCAAGGAGATTTCGTTGCGCGTCCAATCAACGTGGCAAGTATTGTGATGCACGTGGATCTTGCGCTCGGCACAGTGAGATTGGAAGATCCTGAACATGAGGCGGGTGAGTTCCGAATCTATACGTCGGACGGCGAATTGATGCAGAAAACAGTCCTTGAGCAGGCAGAAACGATCCTAGATTTAGGTGCTGCAAGGATGGAAGGAGCGATGTATGAATTGCTCGGTAAAAAGTCGGAAGTCCTTTCCGCTGGTCGGCTTACGGACAGGTGAGTTTTAGAATTTGAATCCGAATGTAGCCGTGATACGGTGATCCGCTTGGCTTATATACGCTGGGTCAACCAGGGTTGGGTCGTACAGGAATTTGACCTCTTCCGAAGACCTCAATTGGTAGGCAGCGTCTAGGAAGTATTCGGCGTTTCTGAACCCAAATCCAATGCTATAGAGCTGGAAACTTCCTTGATCAACCAATCCTTTCTTGTGAGGGTCGCCGTATTGGGCAAATCCTCCTCTCAAACTCCAGAATTGTGAAAGGCGGTACTCAGCTCCAAATCGCAGGTTCAAGGCTGACTGGAGTTGATTTCGAATCGCGTTTTCTTCTGCGTTGAAGTTGTAGTCATCGGAGATGCCTTGCATCCTAATCCTTGTGTAGTTGACGTATTCCGCGTCTATGCTCACCATTCCGAGCTTTCCTATAACATACGCAAGGCCGAAAGTCGCGCGGGTTGGCGATGTGAGTCTAAACTGATACTGTCCCAAATAGGGCGATCGCTCATCATATACATCAGCTTGAGTGAGGAGCGGATTCGCGAAGGTGGCGGTCATGTTGCTCTCATACTCTAAGTCCAGGGAATAAACAGTAGGCGATTTGAATGACAGTCCGATGCGCAGAGGTGTAATGGGTCGGTAGATCAATCCTGCAGAAACCGAAGCTCCTAATCCTGAAAAACTCTCGTCGAATTGAAAGGCATATTGCTTCAATACTGTAGTGGTGTCTGAGGGGTTGATGGATTCGCTGTGCGTGTAGCTTCTCTCGAAGCTGATGCGAGAAAAATTGATGTTTGCCCCTAGGTAGAGTTTGTCGTCGTAATTCCCTCCAAATGAAAAGAAGGTCTCGCGCTTCGCTCCGCTTTCTGCGGCTGAATAGGATTGGTCAACAGGAAGTACTCCAGCGGCATTGTAGTATCCAAGCCCCTCAAAGGTGTCCAGCACATACGTTTGCCAGGCAAGAAAAATGTCGAAAGGATACAAGTTTCCAAGCTCACTTGGCTCTGCCTGATCGTTCAGAATGGTCTTTTGGTAGCTGTCAATCATCGAGCTGGGAACATCGTTCGCCATGATGGAATAGGAGCGATGAAAAGACTGAGCCCGGTGCATTCCGAATGCCATGGACGTGCTTCTCCATTTTCCACCTGACTTGATTTCATTTACGCCAACAATTCCGAGGCTCGGAATATTCAGGTTTGACTTTGAATCCAGCGACGAGTTGTCGTAGTAATCGGAGAGCGAGACGCTCGTATGGAATCCAAGACCAATAGAAAACTCATTGGAGCGATAGACTCCTATGCCAGCCGGGTTGATATAAGTGCCGGATATGTCACCGCCCAGAGCGCTGAAGGCACCACCCATGCTGATGGACCTCGCGCTGCCTGTGATCTCATCTCTTGAAAAGAACAAGGCATCGCGTTCGTTTTGGCCCAAGCTCATCAGAGAGATCATGTTGGTCATGATCAATGCTATGACTATGCGGTACCACATTATCTTCTCCTTCCACCAGAATTCATAGAACCTCTTGAGCTAGAGCCGCGGCTAGGACTGCTCATTGAAGAACCGCCTGGGCTAGAACTTCTGCTCGGTGAGCTAAAGCTACCTCGAGAAGGAGTGGATGACGAGCGATCAATGCTTCTGCTTGGACTGGTACTTCTACTCGGTGCGTTGTAGCTGCCTCGAGAAGGAGAGGTAGAGCGCGACGGGCTCACACTTCTGCTCGGGGTTTGTCGAGAAGGAGATTCCATTCGCTGCGGACTCGATGGACGCGCAGATGGCTTTCGCTGATACCCGTCATAAGATGGAGTGCGCTCCTGACGCTGAGGTTGCTGATATTGATAGCGATCTCTGCTTTCCCTTTGCGGAGCTGCCTCCCGTTCTGGTGAACGATAGTAATTCGGCTTGCGCACAGTGGAAGGGACAGTTCGGCTCGGAGCGTTACCATCATTGTCTGGTCGCTGCGGAGTACTGATACTTCCTTGACCTCTTCCAGAATTTATGGGCACTGCTTCTTGGTTTCGAGCAGGCGGAGTGCTGTTCACCTCATTTGGGTCGGTTTTGACACCAGACTGCGGCTGTCGGTTGGTGGTCGGATTGTCTCGCACAACGGTGTGGCCATAACGTCTGTCCACTTTTGGGGTGCGTGCCAACTCACTAGCGTCGTATTTGATTCTACTGTTCACGGGTTGTGCAATGGCACTCTTTCTAACCTCTGCCGGTTGATTGTTATTGAAAGTTGAACTTCCCTTTTCTATAGCACTTGCATTCTTGATATCACCAACGTTTGCAAGGCGACCCGCGTTCACTTTATAGATGCTCGAAGATCCATTCAACCGATCTGCACTTGCCATCTTGCCATCTTTCTGAGCATTCGCAGATACTTCACGATCAACGACGCCTAGTGGTCTTTCACCGACCTTGTCTTGTACCGCTTTGTTGGGACTGTTGGATCGATCGTTCTTATTGACGAAACCAGTTTCATTGGCGGTGTTTCTACGGCCAGTGTATATATCTCGTCGATTGCCACGATTACCGTAGACGCCATCATTCCAGCCGTCTCCATAACCTTGATTGTAGCCATTCCAGTAACTGTTGTATCCGTAGCCACCGTTGTAGTAATAGGGGTTGCCCCAGCCGGCATAGTAATCTCTGTATCTCCAATGGTTGTAGTAGTATGAATTCCCGCAGTAGCCATAGTAATTATAGCGCGGGTACCAAGCATTCCAGCCGTAGTTGAGGTTCCAACCTGCGTAACTGTTCCAGCCAAGGTTCCAGCCAGGACCGAAATACGGGTCTCTATAGGACCATCCGTAGTTCCAATAGGGATCGATGAAATAAGGGTCGTAGTAAGAATAACCTACTACAACATTGGTTGAATTAAATCTACGGATGCGACTTGCATAGGAAGCATCTTCGTCGCTTTCATAGTAGTTGGTAGTTCCATAAAAGTTATTGATGGTGGTCCCATCTTCTGAAGTGGTAGTAGTAATACGCGCTTCGTCCTCAGAGTAATACACCTCTTCGGGAGCATCCTCTTGTTTCTTAGCCGATCCTTTAACGAAGTACCCTTCGTCGGTTGATTCGTCTCCCTTGAATTCTGGGGCTAGCTCTGGCTTTACCACGGTTACGTTTGTGGTTTGCTCAACCGCTCTATCTTTTCCTGAGTAGTAGATATCATCGGTCTCAGCAGTGACCTGTCTCTGATTGCTGCAAGCGCTAAACGCGATGATGAGCAATGACATGAATGGGATGGTGAGCGTTTTCATAACTTCTAGTATTTGATCTAGTCTATCCTAATACCGTGCCAAAGTCTGTTAATCCATAGTTTGGTTTTGGAGTACAAGATTTCCATAAAGGTACCAACACGCATTGAGAAATATTACAGTTCTTTGGTCAAAATCATTATCCATGAAATACATTTTTACTGTTTTAGCGGCCTTGTTAATCGTTTCGTCAGGATTTGGGCAGGTAATCCCAAAGGTGCCGGTGTACGAAATTTTCACAAGTTCCACCTGTCCTCCTTGCAAGCCTGCGAGTGAACATTTGATTCCTATCCTCGAAAACTATGATGAAGAGGTCATCGTAATCAGTTACCACATGAACTGGCCTGGGAATGGCGATCCTTACTTTACTCAGGAAGCTGGTAGTAGAAGAAATTATTATGGGGTTAATGGAATTCCAAGTGTTTGGACCGATGCCTCCAATGTCAACTATACTTCTGTCACAACTGCTTCGGTTGAAAGCGAGCTCAATCAGACGGCGGAGATGCAAATGGATGTGCGTTATCTCATCGATAGCGTCGGTCAGTCCATTCGAATTCGAGCCAGAATTGAGGCGTTTGCCGACTATACGGATGGAGCGCACAAGGTGTACCTTCCTATTCTTGAGCACTTGACAACGAAGAACAAGGAAACGAACGGGGAGAATGAGTTTCACTACGTTTTCAAAAAGATGCTTCCTGACTTGCAGGGTGAGATCATCATTGGAGCGCTTGATGCTGGAGATGTCATTGAGTACGATACAACCTATGTTTTTAATGGCAATTACAGACTTCCATTCACTGCGAATGATCCAATCGATCATGAGGTTGAGCATTCGGTTGAGGAGTTTACCGACATCTATCCTGTAATGTTTATGCAAAGTCTGGTCGATAAAGAGATCTATCAAGGGGCCATAGGAATCGAAGAATCGACCGTTGAGAACTTAGAGCGTGAATGGGGAACCGATCGCATTCCTCCATTATCGATTGCCGAGCACAACGCGGAGAGCGGATTTGGGTTGTATCCTAACCCTGCGGATGAAGGTTTGAACCTTATTCTCCCGGCGGACAGCTACGTAAGCCAGCTTCGAATCGTCGATATGACTGGAAGGCAAGTAGTTGAGCTCACCAATGAGCGTTTCGCTCGGAAAACACTTCCTACACAGCACCTCGAAGAGGGTGTGTACATGGTTCAAATGACCGTGAATGGTGAGCGTTTCAGTTCCACATTTGTGGTGGCACACTGATTGGTTTTCTTAGAATGAATGAAAGGCGGGCATGTCCCGCCTTTTTTTGTTTCTGCACTCTGGCCAAGTGGCTACTTTTGCCACCCAAGAAAAGGCAGGAAAGAATGGCAAAGCTTACGAAGAGAGAGGAGAATTATTCACAGTGGTACAATGAACTCGTCAACAAAGCGGATCTCGCTGAGAACAGCGATGTGCGCGGGTGTATGATCATCAAGCCTTATGGCTACTCCATTTGGGAGAAGATGCAGGCGGCGTTGGATCGGATGTTTAAGGATACTGGACACTCCAATGCCTATTTTCCTCTCTTCATTCCTAAATCTTACCTGAGTAAAGAAGCCAGTCACGTTGAAGGTTTTGCCAAGGAGTGTGCGGTCGTCACCCATTATCGACTCAAGACTTCAGAAGATGGTAAGAGCGTCATCGTTGATCCCGATGCCAAGCTCGAAGAGGAGTTGATCGTTCGACCAACCTCTGAAACGATTATTTGGAATAGCTATCGAAATTGGATTCAGTCTTATCGAGACCTGCCTATCCTACTCAACCAATGGGCGAACGTGGTGCGATGGGAGATGAGGACTCGACTCTTTTTGCGGACAGCAGAGTTTCTCTGGCAAGAAGGGCATACTGCCCATGCTACCAAAGAAGAAGCGATCAGTGAGGCCGAACAAATGCTTCGTGTATATGCCAAGTTTGCGGAGGAATTCATGGCGATGCCAGTGCTACAAGGGGTCAAGTCTGTCAATGAACGCTTCGCAGGTGCCGTAGAGACCTATTGCATCGAAGCCTTGATGCAGGATGGAAAGGCGCTTCAGGCAGGAACGAGTCATTTCCTCGGTCAGAACTTCGCCAAAGCCTTTGATGTGAAATATGCGACCAAGGAAGGTGGGCAAGAATATGTATGGGCTACTAGTTGGGGAGTGTCTACTCGTTTGATGGGGGCGCTTATCATGTCCCATTCGGACGACTTGGGATTGGTGTTGCCTCCAAAGCTGGCTCCCATACATGTCGCCATCGTTCCTATCTATAGAGGGGAGGAACAGTTGGCGGAAATTTCTGTTTATGCGCACCAGCTGAGAGATGAGCTACGTGCCAGAGGATTGGAAGTGCGGTACGATGATCGAGATACTCACAAGCCAGGCTTTAAGTTTGCTGAATACGAGATGAAAGGGGTGCCCGTGCGCATTGCTATTGGTCCAAAAGACATGGAAAAAGGAACGGTGGAAGTGGCAAGGCGAGACACCCTTGAAAAAGCGTTCATCGCCCAGGATGACGTAGTGGATCATGTCTTGCAGTTGATGGATGATATTCAGTCAAACATTTACCAACGAGCACTTAAGCATCGTGCCGAAAACACGACATCGGTTGATGATTATGAGGCCTTTAAGGAAGTGATAGAAAACAAAGGAGGGTTTGTCTTGGCCCATTGGGATGGGAGTGCTGAGACAGAAGAGCTGATTAAGCAAGAGACCAAGGCTACCATACGTCTGATTCCCATGGACGATCCGGGTGAGCCTGGAGCTTGTGTTCGAACAGGAAAACGATCAGAGCGAAGAGTTGTTTTTGCGAAAGCCTATTGATCATGCACGACGGGGATAACCAATTTGCCGAACTGAAAGAGCTGATCCTTTCCCGAGCCTCAGTCAAACAGGATGTTTATGCCACAACCAAGGACGTCTTTGTGGAGATGAAGGACGTACTTGGTGATATCGCCAAGGAGCTTTCTGAGTATGTTAGTGAGGCGGATACCCGGGTTGCCGTGACAACCACTTCTGAAGGCCTTTTTGAAAATCAAATGACACTTGGTGGAGATACCATTGTGCTGCACATGCATACCAATGTGTTCACCTTCCCGTCTTCTCATATGATCCATAAACACTCATATGTAGCCAAGCAGCCAGAGAATGCCTATTGCGGCATCATCAATATTTACAATTTTCTGACCGACTCGTTTCGTTTCCGTAGGATGAACGACAGCGGCTACTTGATCGGTCGAATTTTTTTGAACCACGAGCGGCACTTCTTTGTAGAGGGTAGGGGTAAAATTGGTATTCGATTCAATGATTTTGGCACGGCGGTTTTGAATAAGGAGGCGATGAGGGATATTCTCGAGACCATCTTAGTTTACTCGCTCAACTTTGAATTATTCACGCCGCCTTATCATTCGGTGGATCAGGTGCTCTTGAGTGATATGCAGGAATTGAGTCAGAATTTGAAACTTCAGACAGCTAAGCGCCTCGGGTTCAGGTTTCAGAGGGATGAAGACAGTGGCGTCGAGTTCTAAGAAAAAATTTAGCAACTACTTGCGTCGATTGTAGATATAATTACATTTGCAGTCCTTTTTAAAAAGAAGGCCCGTTCGTCTAGGGGTTAGGACGCCAGATTTTCATTCTGGTAACAGGGGTTCGATTCCCCTACGGGCTACAACTTAAAGAACTATGGCAAATCATAAGTCAGCATTAAAGCGCATCCGTCAGAACGAAGTTCGAAGAGAGCGCAATGCGTACTACCACAAGACGACGCGTAACGCGGTTCGTAAGCTTCGTGGTCTTCACGATAAAAAAGAGGCGAGTACCTTGCTCCCTTCTGTTATTTCCATGCTGGATAAGCTGGCGAAGAACAACGTGATTCACAAGAACAAGGCTGCAAACCTTAAGTCTAGCTTGACCAAGCACGTAGCCGCGCTTTAAGCGAATTAGAAAATTGCATTTTTTGAGGCTCTCCTTTGGGAGGGCCTTTTTTATTTTGGTCTTTCTAATCCAATAGGAGCTGCATGTATGGAAGATCGATTGAGTATTAAAGCCTGGGCGGAAGAAGACCGGCCTCGTGAAAAGCTGATGTACAAGGGGAGAAGCGCATTGACAGATGCAGAACTCATTGCCATATTGATTGGGTCAGGCTCGCGCAATGAAACGGCGGTGGAAGTGGCGAAGCGCATTCTATCCAGCGTCGAGAATGATATCTACCGATTGAGCCGTATGTCACTCAAAGACCTTCAAACGTTTAAAGGGATCGGCGAGGCCAAAGCCATCAGCGTGATTGCTGCCCTGGAGCTAGGTCGCAGAAGGAAGGAGAAGGGAATGGAGCGAAGACCTCGCATAACAAGTAGCACGGACGCGTTTGAACTGCTGTATCCCTTTTTGGCAGACTTGAACCACGAAGAATTTTTCATTGTGCTGTTGGATCGCGCCAATCACGTGATTGAGTCAGTTCGCATCAGTCAAGGCGGTGTTGCTGGTACCGTGGCGGATGCAAAAATCATCTTTCGATCGGCCCTCGAACGACTGGCATCTGGAATCATCTTGGCACATAACCATCCCTCTGGAAACCTCAATCCTTCCCAAGCTGACATTCAACTGACCAAGAATTTGAAAACTTCGGGTAAATTGCTGGAAATTTCTGTGCTGGATCATCTGATCATTGCTGAGAATTCTTTCTACAGCTTTGCAGATGAAGGGCTCATGTGAAATGTCAGTATCAACCATCTACATATTTGTTGAAAAGCGTAATCATCGCATTCAATACGTCGCCTCTGAGATCTTTGATCGACGCTTGGGAATGGAAACTGTGCTCTTGTCTGATCTGGATGATTTTGAAGCCCACACAGGGCCTAAACTCAATTATAGCACCCAAAGCGTCAGCGATGGTATTCCTTGCCTCTCACCTGCTGGAATTTTGTTTGAGAAGCGCATACAACCGCAGGAAGTGGAACTCGAGTCCGATCCTGATCCGATCCTTTTCCCCATCCGCAACCATGCCTTGGGATTTGACCCGCTGGCAGCATGCTTCTACCTTCTTAGCCGCTACGAAGAGTATTTGCCCCATCGTGAGGATGAGCACGGTAGATATCAATTCGATCAAAGCCTAATTGTAAAAGCTGGATTGCATCGAAGGCCGTTGGTGGAAGAATTTACGGAAAGGATGTGGAATTGGTTAAAGGAATTCTATCCAGCCTTAGAACGACACGTCGGCGCTTTCGACCCTCAAATAACAATCGATGTTGATCAGCTCTTTTCTATGAAGGCAAAGGGTCTTGTGCGTTCCATGTTATCCACTGCACGCGATACATTGAGGGGTAAATTATTGGAAAGGAGTGCCGTCATGCTGGGCAGAAAGTTGGATCCGAATGATATTTACGATCGCGTGTCGTCCTTGATGGTGGATGCCAAGAGTAGACCCCTGTACTTTTTTCAAGTCGGAGAGAGTTCTCGGTACGACATCAATAACCCACCGCATCTGTATGCCGTTCGCCAACGGATCAATGAGATCGCCTTGAATGGAGGCGTCGGATTGCATCCAAGTTATTACACCAGCGAACGACCCGAGCTTTTAACGCGCGAATTGGATCGGCTGCGTCAAATCACCTCGTCTGGAGTGGTGCTGAGTCGCCAACACTACTTGCGTTTTCGACTCCCTCAAACGTTTCGTGAATTGGCAGAACGTGGCGTGACAGATGATTACAGCATGGGATTCCACGACCGAAATGGTTTCAGAGCGGGGACATGCAAGCCGTTCGCACTGTTCGATTTGGAGAAGGATGAAACCATCCAGCTGCTTATGCATCCCATGACATGGATGGACCTCTCTTCGATGCGAGAACACCCTCGTGAGGCAGATGCGTGGAATGAACTAGCTGATTTGATCGAGAAAGTGAAGCTACACGGAGGTGAATGCATAACCACTTGGCACCCCGAAGTGCTTGTGGCGAGCAATGAACACTATTCTTCTTGGAACCTACTTGAGCGCTATATCCAGCATGCCTAAACACCAGTTACTGACGCGAGGTCAAATTGATGATGACCGGTGGAATGCGACGGTCCTATCCGATTCGCATTTCCGACATTATGCATTGACCTACTATCTTGATCATGCTTCAAAAGACTGGTCTGGATTGGTTGGAAGCGATTATCAATGGGTTTGGCCCTTACCGATCAAACGGAATCCGTTGAGTCGAGTAGTACAGCCGTTGTTAACCCAACAACTCGGTCCCTACGGAGTCACGTTAGAATCGAATGCGCTTTTAGAAGTGTGGAAGTGGATCAATGAAAAGCATCGGAAGGTGCGCGTCAAATTCAACGACAAGTACCAGGCCTTGCCTTTTCCTTTTACCAAGCACGTGAATGTGGAACTTGCATTAAACGGCTCAGTGGATCAAATGCGTTCCAATTACAATCGGAACGTACAAGGGAATTTGAATAAAGCCGTGAAGGCATCCATCTCGACATCCGTGGAAAATGCTTTTGATCCTTGGGCGATTCAGACTTTTAAAGCGGGACGGGGAAGGGGAATCTCAGAATTAAATGAGGCTTTTTTTAAAACCGTTGAGGATATCTACGGCGCCTTTGAGCGTCGAAATGAGGCGTGCGTATATTCCGCGCTGTCGGAAGGCGAGAAAGTGGCGCAAGTAATGCTCCTCACTACACAGAACCGTCTGTTATTCTTTTTTAGCGCTTCAAACGAAATCGCTAGGAATAAAGGGGCCATGCACGCAATTTTGGATAGAATCATTAGCGACCATTGCGGTTCGAGTAAGGTGCTTGACTTTGAGGGCAGCAACAATGAGCAATTGGCGTTTTTCTATAAGAGTTTTGGCGGTGATGAGAAGGTATATTTGCAGGCGGATGGGGACCGATTGATCTGGCCCTTGAATCAATTGCTTAAATGAGTAGAACGTACAACCTATCGGAACAAAATTCAGTTGTCCACGATTACATGGAGCGGCTTCGCAACGTGCGAAAGCAAAAGGACAGAAGTTCCTTCCGCAAAAACATTGAACGGATTGGAAGCTTTATTGGTTTCGAAGTGAGTAAGACCTTGAATTACCGCGAAATCGAGTTCAATACGCCATTGGCTGCGCATCGCCAACTGGTGACGGATGATTCCATTGTTGTGATTACCATTTTGCGCGCTGGCTTGCCAATGCACGAGGGGATTCTAGACGTCTTCCCGGATGCGGAGAGCGGATTCATTTCGGCTTTTCGTAAGCATGATGGCGATGCATTCACCATAGAAGTTCAGTACGTAGCTTGCCCTGATTTAACTGGTAAGGTGTTGGTTATAAATGATCCTATGCTTGCAACCGGCAGCTCGATGATTACGGCCTGGGAGGCGTTGCTGGCATATGGACAACCCAAACGTGTCATTCTAGCCGCCGTCATTGCTAGTGAAGAGGGCGTAGCCTATGTTCATCGACTCGCCCCAACAGCTTTTGATCTTTGGGTCGGGGCGATCGATCCCGAGCTCAATGAGCTGAAGTATATCGTACCCGGGTTGGGTGATGCGGGTGACTTGGCCTTTGGAGAAAAACTTCAACGCTGATTGCTATGATTGAAGTCCTCCGCATTATTGGTTTGATCTTATTCAGTAGCGTAAAGTTCCTCTTTGCTCCATCTACTGTCTACCTATCAGGGTACAACTATTGGCAAACCCTGGTGATTACTATTGTTGGAGGAATCTTAGGGGTGACGGTATTTTTCTACACGGGTAGCGCCATTTTTTCGTTCATCAAGGATCGTTTTTCTACCAGTGGAACGACTCAAAAGACGTTCAGTAAGAAGAACCGGTTCATCATTCGAGTCAAGGCTTCGTGGGGAGTCTTGGGTGTGGCCTTGCTAAGCCCATGCCTACTGTCTATACCCATTGGAAGTTTGCTCGCCGCCCGCTATTTTCGGTATGATCGTCGCACCCTGCCAATGATGATTGGCGCTGTTGTGTTTTGGTCCATCGTACTCACTACCGCCACCGCACTGATCGGCCCGCTCTTTGACTAAGTACGAGCATATCTTTTTTGACTTGGATCATACACTTTGGGATTTTCATTCCAACAGCGTTGAGACGATCGAAGAGTTGTTCATCGTCTTTGACCTTGCAGCTAAGTCAAAGGTGTCTTCAAGTCAATATTTCGTTGACCGGTTTGTTTACCACAATGACCGCCTATGGGACTTGTATCGCAGGAATCGGATGAACAAGTCAAGGCTTAGGAAGGCGAGATTCGAAGCGGCTTTGCGCGACATCGGATTGGAGGATAAGAAATTGGCAAAACAGATGGGCTTGGCTTATTTAGAGCGGTGTCCGCGCAAGACGAAATTAAATGGCGACGCTTTGGAAGTTGTTGCTGCACTGCATAAGCATTACACGCTTCATATACTGTCAAATGGTTTTCACGAGACTCAATTGATTAAGTTGAGTTGTTCCGGACTGGCCGACTATTTCGATCATGTTATTACCTCAGAGAAAGCCAATTCTAGAAAGCCGAATGCTAGGATGTTTGAATACGCTGAGCGCGTCACAGGTGCTTCAAAGGAGGTGTCATTGATGATCGGAGATAATGTGGAAATCGACATCAAAGGTGCGCATGCCTTTGGGTGGGATGTCATTCATTACAATGAAGAGGGCGTTGAGCACACTTTTCCTTCCATCAGAAAGCTCAAAGAATTGCCCGATTTATTGCTCGCTTAATGACGCGAGAACGGTCTGGCCGCCAATGGTCTTGTCCCCAAGATTCACTTCAACCTTTGCATTCAAAGGAATCAGAACGTCTACGCGGCTTCCAAATTTGATGAACCCCAATTCTTCTCCTTGCGCTACTTCGCTATCTTTTTTGGCGTAATTGACGATGCGTCGAGCCATGGCTCCAGCGATTTGCTTTGCGAGTATTTCCCCAAATTTCGGGTGATGGATAACAACGCTATGCCGTTCGTTATCGGTAGAAGACTTTGGATTCCACGCAACCAAGTACTTGCCGGGATGATACTTGGAGTAGGTAACCATACCTGACACAGGATACCAGTTGATGTGCACGTTTGTAGGTGACATAAAGATGCTGATCTGGCGCACCTTGGCATTGAAATACTCCGTATCCACCACTTCTTCAATGACTACCACTTTGCCATCTGCTGGAGCAATGATCACATCGTCTAGGCGCAATGAACGTCTGCGTGGATTTCGGAAAAACTGTAGGATTGCAAACATTAAAAATGCCGCTAGCGTCAGCGCAATGGGCTGAGCAGGCTTAAAATCGGCAAAAACGACATAGGCCAAGAGGATAACACTTAAGGATACCAGTGTGGCGATCAGTATTGAGGCGCGTCCCTCACGGTGAAAATTCATTGTGTCTAAACCTTTGGTAGTGCGAGCTCAAAGAAAAGAATTGATGCCGGAATGGCTAACATCATTGCGTCAAATCGGTCGAAAAAACCTCCGTGGCCAGGTAAAAACTTTCCTGAGTCCTTTACCCCAGCAGCTCGCTTCAACCTTGATTCCAGTAAATCCCCGAGAGATCCACTGACGACACAGACGAAGGAAAAGCCTACCATTATAAGGAGTGAAGGCATTCCTTCGATGTAACTCAACCCGATTCCTGCTAGCAAGGAGAAGACCAACCCCGAGATACTTCCTTCAATCGTCTTGTTTGGTGACAGTCGCTCAAAAAGTTTATTCTTTCCAATTTTCCGTCCTAAGAGATAAGCTGCCACATCGTTGATCCAAATTAGGGAGAATACACTGATAACGATGAGCGGTTGAGGGAGGTCGTCACGGTACGCGATGAAGTAAACTGCGCCGAGAAACGAAATAGCGACATAGAGCGGTGACGCCAACGTGATTCCAATGCTCTCCGCTGGGCGATCGTTCCGACGAAAAATCTCTGAAAACAACGCCGCCAATCCGACGCCTCCTATCATTAGTCCGCTAACCGCCGTTCCTATCCCATTTTCGAAGAAGAATTGATAGACCAGCAAGACGAGGCCTGAGTAAAGTGCCAACCCGATGGCTTTATTCGGTGAGGAGCCAGTGTGTTTTGTGAGATTGTACACCTCGTTCAAGGTGAAGGCTCCGAAAAGGCTGTACACCGTATACGCAATCTTTGGACTTAGAAATAAAGGGCCGAGGATCATGATCACGAAGGCAATCGATGATAACGTGCGTTTTAACAGCGTGCTCAACGCTCGGTCTCTTTAATGATACGGGTAGCTGCTTCTAAATCTTGTTTGTGCACATACAGCGCAGCCTCACGATTGATGTTCAACGCATCAATGGAATGATCGGCATCTGAGAGCATCTCTGCCATGATATCATTATCTGCCAACATGGCTTTCACAATGTTGACCTCGTATTCAGAGGCAGATTTGAATACTACTATCCAGTTATCAGGCGGCTGATTCATGTTTCTCTTCGTTATCGCTTGCTTCCGTTGACTCAGAGGGAGATGGTTCATCCGAAACATCTTTAGACGTCTCATCTTTGATGGATGCTGCACCATTGTTCGCAGAGGGGTCAGGGTCCACTTTTGCTTCCTCGGTTTCTTTAGTGGCCTCTATTTGGTCTGCTTCATGAATTAAAGGTTCTTCGTCTTTGGAGAATGAGCGTGAACCAAAAATACGCTCCATGTCCTCTTTGAAAATCACCTCTTTTTCGAGGAGCAATTCAGCCAGTTCAGTAAGCTTGTCCTTGTTTGCGTTGAGGATTTGCTTGGTTCGCACGTAGGCCTTGTCAACGAGTGCCTTTACCTCATTATCAATCAATTCAGCCGTCTTCTCAGAATAGGGCCGTTGGAAGGAATAATCGCTCTGACCGCTGCTGTCGTAAAAGCTGATGTTGCCGATCTTATCATTCAGACCATAGATGCTCACCATCGAATAAGCCTGCTTTGTAATTTTTTCTAAGTCTGAAAGAGCTCCGGTCGAAACTTCGCCAAAGATGATTTCTTCTGCAGCACGACCTCCTAAGGCAGCGCACATTTCATCCATCATCTGATCTTCCGTAGTGAGTTGACGCTCTTCTGGCAGGTACCAAGCGGCACCGAGCGACCGACCTCGCGGTACAATTGTCACCTTGACCAAGGGAGATGCGTGTTCGGTGAGCCAGCTGATGGAAGCATGCCCTGCTTCGTGGAAAGCAATCGTTTTCTTCTCTTTTGGAGTGATGATCCGACTCTTCTTTTCTAATCCAGCGACAACGCGATCTACAGCGTCTATAAAATCTTGTTTCTCGACTTGTGTCTTCTTTCTACGAGCGGCTATCAAAGCTGCTTCATTGCAAATGTTTGCGATGTCAGCACCCGAGAATCCCGGTGTTTGCTTTGCCAAAAAGTCTACATCTACCTTATCATCCAACTTTAATGGCTTCAAGTGCACTTTGAAGATCTCCCTTCGCTCATTCAGGTCGGGCATGTCAACGTGGATCTGGCGATCAAATCTACCTGGACGAAGCAGTGCTCGGTCAAGGATGTCCGCACGGTTTGTCGCTGCCATCAAGATTACCCCGCTATTGGTGCCAAAGCCGTCCATTTCTGTAAGGAGTTGGTTCAGGGTGTTTTCGCGTTCGTCGTTTGAGCCTTGAGCGGCATTCTTTCCGCGAGCCCTGCCTATTGCATCAATCTCATCAATAAAAATGATGGAGGGGGCCTTCTCTTTGGCTTGTTTGAACAAGTCACGCACTCTGGAAGCGCCTACCCCCACAAACATCTCAACGAAATCGGATCCTGACAATGAGAAGAAGGGGACTTGTGCTTCACCTGCAACTGCTTTGGCGAGGAGAGTCTTACCCGTTCCTGGAGGTCCTACCAACAAAACACCTTTAGGGATGTGTGCCCCCAAAGCCGTATAGCGGTCTGGATTTTTCAGGAAGTCTACGATTTCTTCGATTTCCTCCTTGGCTTCGTCTTGTCCAGCTACGTCCTTAAAAGTCACCTTCACTTGGGTGTTCTTGTCGAACAATACCGCCTTTGATTTGCCGATGTTGAATATTTGAGCGCCCCCTCCTCCTGGACCACTCATTCTTCGCATGATGAATATCCAAAGACCCACCATCAAGGCCAGAGGTATCAACCAACTCAAGGCTTCTCCACCCCAGTTCTTACGGTTGTCGTATTCCTCTTTGATTCTTTCGTCTGCAAGTAAATCAGCCTGAGCTTCCTGAAGGTCTTGGCTGAATTGCTCTACGGTACCAATCTCGATTACGTAGTGCGGACCGAGGTTGTTGATTTGCCCGAAGGTCTTTTTGCGGACCTCTTCATATTTTTCTTTGTTCCTAAGCGCAGCCTCATCAATGTAGATTTCTGCGATGTTCTCATAGCGCACGACCACGACTTTTTCAACGTCACCTTCTAGTAACATCTCATTGACGAAGCCTTTCCACTCTACCTTCTTGGTGCCTGAGCTGAAGCTCACCAGAAGCTGACCAATTAGGATTACAGCAATTACCACATAAATCCAATAGGGATTAAACGGTCGCTTTGCTAAACCTTTTTTCTTCTTTTTCGCCTCTTCAGACTCTTGATCCGAACCCTGATTCGGCTGATTGAATTCACTCATCTCTTCTGTCCTATCTTTTCTTAATAATCGATTAATCACCTAATTGTTCGATGGGTGCATCCGCCCATAGGTCTTCCAGCGCATACAGCCGTCGCATCTCTTCTTTGAACACATGCACTACTACATCTGCGTAGTCGATCAATATCCACTCTGCATTTCGTTTTCCTTCGACCGTATTGGGTCGATCACCGGATCGCTTTTTTACTATCTCTTCGATGGACTCGGAAATAGCATCGACTTGACGGTCTGATGATGCGTGACAAATCACAAAGAAGTCAGAGATAGAATTGTGGATTTTCCTCAAATCGACCCGAACGATCTCCAGGCCTTTTTTTTCACGAATTCCTTCAATGATGAAGTCTGCCAATTCTTCCGAATTGACCGTAGATTTGGATGCTATCATGTGTTTGCTCAAACGAGTATCAAAGTTAATCATTCCAATGCCGTCCTTTGTAGCGTTTATCTTTCCGCGTCTTTTGTAATTATGAACGGTAAAAGGATACACTTAATGGCAACCTCTTCAACCAATTCCTATACCACGGAATTATTGAGCCAATCTGACACTCCCGATTGGACGGTCGTAACGACGGATTACCAGCCAGAGGGCAAAGGACAGCGCGGCCGTTCTTGGTTCAGTGAACCCGCGAAGAACCTGCTTTGTTCCATCGTGATTCGCCCCAACCTTCAAGTGCGTGAGCAATATCTGCTGGCCATGGCGGTGAGTCTCGCTATTTCGGACCTCTTGTCAACCTACGGAATCGCATCAAGCATTAAATGGCCGAATGATGTGCTTGTAGAAAGGCATAAGGTTGCTGGCATCCTCATTGAGAATCAATTGAAAGGAAGTGGTTTGGATGTTTCTATCGTCGGGATTGGCTTGAATTTGAATCAATTGCAATTCGAACGTTTTGACTGGCCGGCGACATCATTGGCTTTGGAAGTGGGCAAGACGGTAGATCCAGAAAAGGTACTGGAGAGCTTGGTTGCTCTCTTGAAGGTCCGGGTGTACCAAATACACACAGACCGACAGCAGTTGTTTGCTGACCATGCCTCCATTTTATTTGGGCACAGTCAGGAAGTGGAGTTTAGTTTTCAAGGAGCGCTTATGCATGGAAGAATCGTCGCTGTGGAAGCAGACGGTGGACTGCGGCTTGAAGTTGATGGGGAGGAGAGAATCTTCTACAACGGCGAAATCAAATTGCTCCATAGCGCTTAGACAGCGCTTCCCCTAGGGAGTTAAGGAAGTTGGTCAGCGGCGCTTTTAGCATCATTGCCATGAAGGTATTTACATCCGCATCGAATGTCGCGCTCAGCTCAGTGTTCTCCGTTCCTTTGGCCTGAATGATCAATTTGAACTCGAACGGTTTCTCGCTTGTCGAGACATACACAACTTCGTTTGCACTGGATGAGGCTAATTGGAGTTGAATATCCGCCAAGCCTTTGATTTTAAAGGCGCATGTATTTCCTTCTGTTCTCCAGTTTTCAATCCGGTCTTGAGGAAGGATCTCCAGGAGATTTGAAGGGACCGCTAAAAAATCGGTAAGGGCAGAAGGCTTGGTTGCGACGGCATGCTTGTCACTTTCGAATACAGCCATTTAAGAAGTCGTTTGGGGGTTCCATTCGGCTGGATTCTGGCGCCATTCGTTCAATGATTCAAGGTCTGACTCTTGAATGTAGTTGCTCTCTATCGCTTTTTGAAGTACGGATGGGTAATCAGTAAGTGTGACCAACGGACATTTATGATCAAGGAAATTCTTCTTTGCGAGGTCAAATCCATACGAGAAGATGGCGATCATTCCTTTTACGGTACAACCTGCATCCCTCAGTGCATCCACAGCTACCAAACTCGAGTTGCCTGTGGATACCAGGTCTTCGATTAAAATGACCGACTGACCGCTCTCCACGACGCCTTCAATTTGGCTTTGTGTGCCATGCTCCTTCGCTTTCGGACGAACATAAATAAGGGGAAGTCCGAATTCTTGTGCAACAAGTGCAGCCTGAGGAATCCCACCCGTGGCTACTCCGGCAATCAGGTCTGGCCGACCAAAGTTTTCATCGATGGTTTTTACAATCTCTTGGCGGATGAACGTACGGATCCGGGGGTAGGAGAGTGTCTTTCGGTTATCGCAGTAGATTGGAGATTTCCAACCTGAAGCCCATGTAAACGGTTCCTCAGGGCGGAGACTGATTGCTTTTATTTGAAGTAAAAACTCTGCTACCTTGTGGGCTGAATTGAAGCTGTAGTTCATGCGTCAAAAGTATAAGTTTTTCATCAAGGACAGGGTTGTCATCATCGAGGAAGTGAGCGATGTTCAACCCGATTTAGAAAGTGTCAAGCGCAAGGTTTTGGAAGCCCTCTCTCCGAATGGTAATCCCCCTCCAACTTTAGTGTTTCAAAGTTCAGATGCTGCAGCAGTCCTCGCACACATCAAGGATTCGATGCGTTTCATTCAGGCGGGTGGAGGATATGTCACTGACGAATCTGGTCAAGTGTTGATGATCTACCGAAGAGGGTTTTGGGATTTGCCCAAGGGTAAAATGGATCCTGGTGAAACCATCGACAAGACCGCCCTGAGGGAGGTACAAGAGGAATGTGGCGTAGAGCGTCTGCGAATAGCTTCACCTCCTTTTTCGACCTTTCACTTGTACGAGGAACGTGGAGAAATGATTTTGAAGGAATCCGTTTGGTACCGAATGAAAACAAAGCACCAAACGCTGATTCCTCAGGTGGAGGAGGACATCACGAAAGCCGAATGGGTTGCGTTGCCCGTTTCTGAGGCAATTAAATCGCGCTGCTATGCGTCGATCTTAGAAGTGTTGGAGCACTTCAGCGCGGAGGGTTAGTAATGGGTTCTTCCGATACTTCGGGGGGTTGAAGTTTGAAGCGAAGTGCTTTATTGGGATGCTCCGAATTCCACGATTTCGCAAAAAGCTTTTCAATGTTGGCTCCGGGCGAAGGCGCGGGAGACTTTACAAATTTCAACTCCTTATCGATGTAGAAGTAGGAAGGAAGCGAACGCAGATCGTAGGATAAAGTCAATTCTCTAGGTGAAAGCGCCTTTCCGAAAAACCATTCAAAGTCGTACTCATCGCTGACCGTTTTAATCTTTCGGATATTCTCCTCCGTGGAGATGCTAAACATGGCGACCTCTGTTCCATAGCCTTCTTTGAGGACTTTCATCAGGCTCATTTCTTTCAGCGTTTCGGCATCGAAGTCGTCAAAAAACTGCACATAAATATAACGGCCTCGATATTCCGAGAGGCGATTGATGTTGCCGAAGAGATCGGTAAACTCAAAGTCAGGACAAAGCGTTCCTGGCGCTAAGTAGTTCAATGATTCTTGCGCGTTGGCAGCTACGATTCTGCATTCCTCGTCTTTGGCGTTCATGAGCAGCGAATCCAGCATCAACAGCACTTTAGAGAGTGGATACTTCCGCTCTGTGCCCAGCTCATATAATTGGGTTGCCGCAAGTAGCTCTCGCATCGCTTCATTTGGAAGGTGAGGATCCCTTTCCAAGCTGTTCATCATGAGGGAGTAGTTGCCTGTCCGAATCGCAGAATCAGCATCAGCTTGGAATCGATAGGCTTCTTTGGGATTCAGAAAATCGAAGTACTCCTCAAAGAAAAGTGTAAACGCGTTAGCATAACTGAGGTGTCTGTAAGCTGGATCGCGCCCAGCGAAGTAATCATCGAACACTTGATTTCGACTATGATTGGTCTGCAAGGCGAGCACAGCCAGTCGATAATGGAGGTGGGTTTGAAAATAGGGGTCTTGGCGATCCGCGTATTTTTCTTTTAGCACGGCGGTCAACGAGTCCGTGATGGGAATCAACTTTCTATGTACGCTTCGGCCATAGTACTTCGCATTGTCGAGGAGGAACTGATTGATGGTCTTTTCCAAGGCCGTGATGTCGTAGTTCAATTGACCGTCTGCTTCGAAGATTTCGGGGAGTATGAACACATCTTTTGCTGGCTCGTATCGATCAATAGGAGCAGGCTCCGGAAGTACGAGGGTGTATTGGTCTCCCGGATGGATGAACAAGTGAGCATTTACCCGGCCGATATTGATCAAGTAGAGGCCCTCTTTTTCGAGGTCCAACTCGAATTTAAAGCTTCCGTCTTGAGGGATAAGCATCCGAGATAGCACGGAGGTTTGGAACGTAAAAAGATCCGTGTATGCACGGACTTCGATCATCTTCCCCCGATAGTAAAAGGCGTTTCCTTGGATCAGGGTGTTTTCAGCCTTCATCTGAACTCCCATCAGTAAGAAGAGAAACACGAAGAGAACACTCAGTGGCTTATGCATGCAAATCGATCGTATTCGGAATGAAGTTAGAAACGTCTCCGCCGTTCTTGAAGATCTCACGCACAATGCTCGCATTTATTGCCGCAAAACGAGGATCACACAATAAGAATACGCTCTGTATGGAAGGATCCAATCCCTCGTTCATGTGCGCAATGTTGCTCTCGTATTGAAAATCAGCAGGATTTCTCAGTCCTCTGAGAATGAAGCTTGCGCCATGTTTTTTGCAAAGGTCAACGGTCAAGCCCTCGAAGGTGACCACTTCGACTTGGTCCGTGTCTGCGAAGACGGCATGGATCCACCTTTCTCGTTTCTCAAGATCGAAGAGGTACTTTTTGGTTGAATTCACTCCGATGGCTACAATCACCTTGTCGAAGAGAGGAAGCGCCTTGCGCACTATGTCTTCATGTCCTTTGGTGAACGGATCGAAAGAGCCTGGAAAGACAGCTGTTTTCATACACTAAGATCTTAGGAACGTAAAGCTTACTTCGCCGTACGTTCGTTGATCTGCAAAGTTCGGATGTTCTGCGAAACTCAAACCCTTCCTGTGTTCAAGTACGAACAATGCTTCGTTGAACGCTGGATGGCCGACTACGCACTCAATCAACGCTTCATACTCTGCATAGTCAAAGGGAGGATCTGCGAAAATGAGATCGGCTTTTCTCGAGTACGCCTTCATCCACCTCAGTGCATCCCCTCGCACGATGCGCGATCGGTCCTTTACTCCTAGTTCTTCCATGATGCGTGACAACCACTTTACGGTGGCCGGATGAGCGTCTACACTCCAAACACACTCAGCACCGCGCGATAGTGCCTCGAGACTGATCGATCCAATCCCAGCGAATAAGTCGATGACGGTTGTAGATGCCCAATCGACTTCGTTATGGAGTATGTTGAAGAGCGATTCCTTTGCGTAGTCTGTGGTAGGTCGGGCTGGAAGGTTCTTGGGAGCCATGATACGCCTCCCCCTGAGTGATCCACTTACGATACGCAAAGCAAGGCGTGGGTTAAGTGATCAAAACGTGAATGCGAGAAGTCGCTCAGACTTTCGCTGATCTTGATGTTTTCCAACGGTTGGGCGATCTCCATTTTTTTCCAATACTGCGCTAACAGTGTCCACGCCGGATCTCCGATTTCGACACTACCACTCAGGCTTAATTGCGCACCTTCTGGGTCGATTTCTAGAAGCTCGCTGGCGTAAAGTACGTAATATGCTATGTCCTCTTTGCCGCTTTGGAAATAGGTGTTGGCCAGGTAAATCTTGCCATCCTTATACGCGCGAATATCGAGCTGATCGTTCCATACATGTACCGATAGCATTGGACTTCCGGTTCTGGTCTTCTTCCATGCGTTAAATTCTTGCTCAATGCGCGGATGCACATGTGAAATGACTTTTACGTGTTTGAAAGCGTTGTAGATCTCGGTGATTAGATCCGAAGGAGCTGCAAAAGCAATGGAGGCTTGCAGGCTGACCAATTCACCATTCATTAGACTCTCGTGATCTTCATTAAATGCATTGGTGAGCTGAAATATGTTTGGATTGGTGGCGTCGAGAACGTGCTTGGGGTACACCAAATAGTTTTCATTTTGCACACCCACAATCACCTCCTTGAACTCTGAACGCAGGTAAGGGTGCTGCTCTATTAGCCCTTTAAGTGAGTTTTGGTTGGGATAACGTGCAAATCCTGTGATGAGATTCTTAGTAGAGTGGTACCAAGCCGCATGCACCCACTCTTGGTCAATGGTCAGCAGCAAATAGTAATAGGACGCAGGTTCCTCAGAAAAGCTAAGGTCAAAGTACTCTTCGGTACCCGAGGGATTTTCCACGATTTACTCCCAGTTTCCGTTCGTTTTGGGATCGGTCATCGATCCTACTTGCATTGGATCTCGGTGATCGAAAGGCGCCGGATCCGTAGCTTGGAAAACAGGCACTTTTACACCTGAACGTTCTACAAATCCTGCTTCCAGCTTGAAAGCTATGCCTCCTGAGAAGGGCACCACCACGAATGAGTCGGGGTGGAAGTGGTGCACTCGATCATCGTGATTTCCTCCGAAGAGGCTGTCGAGTACTGTCGTATAGTTGGTATCTCTTGAAACGATTCCTTCCTTGATGGCTTGATCCAATGACATGGTATCGGGAACTTCACCAATAGCCTTGATGAATGGAATGGAGTCATGCTTGATAAAATTGACCAGTGAATCAGTGTTTCCAATGTATTTCTGGTAAATCGCCTTGTAGGCCAACTCTGCGGTTCTGATGTCCTTCAAACGTTGGATCACATGCGTGTAGCGTCTTTCTTTTTCCTCTTGAAATTCAATTGGCACCTTGATCGACATGTAATCTGCGTAGGTAAGTCCCAGCACAATCACAGTTAATCCCACGCTGATTGCGGTGCGTAACATTTTGCTCAGTTGCACGAAGGCTGCTACAAAACTGACTAAACCTGCCAAGAGGATTGCAAATGAACCGAGGATGTAGGCCCCGTTTTGCTCAGTTACGTTGGCGTAGATGATCATGGCGAATCCCAATAAAACTACGGCTGCTGGAAAGATGAACTTCTTTATTTCACTCATTGTCTATGACGCTTTGACGATGGGCAAATCTACAATTTTTCCCATGCTAAAAAATACTTGTTTCTTCGGCGCCCATTACGACTATTTTGCGGTCAACATGAAGGCGGAAAGTGAGTTTATCAGTGAGGTTTCGGAGCACATGCCGTTTCCTCCCAAGGAGGATCAGCGTGAGGCTTTGTCTGAATTGTATCGTTTCCTGTTTGAGGGAGGGCCCAGATCTGCCTTCATTTTAAAGGGCTATGCAGGTACGGGCAAGACTACCTTGATGGGAGCACTTATTCGGTGGTTGCACAATGTAAATAGAAAGACGGTGTTGCTGGCGCCGACAGGCCGGAGTGCCAAGGTTCTTGCATCGCATTCTGGTTTTCCGGCATCTACTATTCACCGCCGGATTTATGCCATGAAGGAGAATGACTTTGGTCGTCCGAGCATTCAATTGGTACAGAACAAATCCGAGAAAACCATTTTCATTACGGACGAGGCTTCCATGATTGGGGAAGGAACTTCAGACGAGGGTTTTGGATCCAGATCCTTGTTGGAGGATTTAAGTGAATACGTATACTCTGGTGAGCGCTGTAGGTTAATCTTAATTGGGGATGATGCCCAGTTGCCGCCTGTTGGGATGGAGCTCAGTCCGGCCTTGGATAAGAAACGGATGGCTTCTATCCTGCACGGGCCAGTCTATCAAAGCACGTTAACCGATGTTGTACGACAAGAGTCTACCTCTTTGATCTTGAGCAACGCCACTTCCATCAGAGAACAAATTCGTGCCGGAAAGTTTGATGCCTTGGCGATTGACGTTTCAAGAAATGAGGCATGTCAAGAGGTGGATTCCTATGAAATGGAGGATCTGCTATCTCAGTTTTTTCACAGCGAAGGCGCCAGTCAGAGCGTAATCATTTGCCGGTCAAACAAGGATGCGAATCAGTTTAACATGCAGGTACGCGCGCGCATATTGCAGCGGGAAAGTGAGTTGGAAGCGGGGGATCGATTGATGATTGTTAAGAATAACTACCATTGGAAGCTTCCGGGAAAGCGTCAAAGCTTTCTCGCCAATGGAGATATGATTGGTGTTGACCGTATTCACGCCGTTCGGGAGTTTGGACCGTTCAAGTTTGCGGAGGCTCAGGTCCATTTTACGGAAGAGCCTGATGTGTCTTTCGACCTGATTTTATGGATGAATGCGCTCTCTTTTGAAGGGCCTTCTATCCCGAGTCAAGAGATGAAAAAGCTGCGAAACGCGATGATCGATGCAGAGGAAATTGACCCCAATGATGCGGAGGAGAAGTTTTATCAGAACCCATACTTCCACGCGGTACAAGTAAAGTATGCTTACGCAGTCACTTGCCATAAATCGCAAGGAGGTCAATGGGAAAGGGTCATGCTCTACCAGGGGTATTTCACAGAGGAAATGATGGATAAATCGTATTTCAGGTGGCTGTATACAGCCGTGACGAGAGCATCCGAATCCCTCTACTTGGTTGGATTTCATCCTTCATTTCTGAACCACATTTGAATGAAATTGAGCATTATTGTTTGATGAAAGCGCTCATTAGTAAATGGATTCTTGCTCTATTTGGTTGGAAGGTCAATGGGCTTTACACGGGTGAAGTGAAAAGCTTTGTGATTACGGTCGCACCTCACACCAGTAATTGGGATTTTGTTTGGGGAATCTTGGCGCGCAATGTTTATCGATTGAATGCGAAGTATTTGATCAAGAACAGTTTCTTCAAGCCCGGTATCGGTTGGTTCTTTCGGATGACAGGGGGTATTCCAGTAGATCGGAGTAAGAAGAGTGACTTGACGGATCGCATTAAGGGCATGCTTGCGAGTGGTAAAGACTTGCAAGTAGTATTCACTCCAGAAGGCACGAGGAAGCGGGTGGAGAAATGGAAAACTGGATTTTATTGGGTGGCGGTAGACAGTGGTCTGCCGATCGTCATGCATAGCATAGACTATGAGAAGAAAGAATTCGATACAAGAGCACCTTTCTATCCAACCGGCGACTGGGAAGTGGATAAACTGGCCTTTGAGGAATTCTATGTCGATAAGACTGCTGGTAATCCCGAAGGTTTTAATCCTAAGTTCTAAGCAAAGAAAAGGGGCTCAAGGCCCCTTCTCTTTATCCAATAATGGCATTTAGTGTCGCGCTAGGCCGCATAGCAGCGGTTTCTTTGGCTAGATCTGGATGATAGTACCCACCTATGTCCATTGCTCTTCCTTGCGCTTTATTGAGCTCGTCGACAATGGTGGTTGCTGATTGCTTCAATGCATCATGTAAGGCCGAAAACTCTTCTTTGAGCGCCTTGTTTTTATCCTGAACTGCCAATGCTTCCGCCCAGTACATCGCAAGGTAGAAGTGACTACCTCGATTGTCGAGTTCGCCGACCTTTCGCGAGGGACTTTTGTTTTCCATCAGGAATTTAGTCGTTGCGTTGTCTAGGGTTTCTCCGAGCACTAGGGCTTTCTCATTGGAAAAGGCATTGCCCAAGTGCTCTAGGGAAACGGCCAAAGCTAGAAACTCACCGAGTGAATCCCAACGCAAGTGGTTTTCCTTGTTGAATTGCTGAACGTGCTTTGGCGCAGATCCGCCAGCTCCGGTTTCAAACAACCCACCTCCATTCATTAAGGGAACAATAGACAACATTTTCGCGCTGGTTCCTACCTCCAGGATCGGAAATAAATCGGTCAGGTAGTCGCGGAGGACATTCCCAGAAACGGAAATGGTATCCAGTCCCTGACGAATACGGTCAAGTGAAAACTTGGTCGCCTGACTCGGAGCCATGATTCGGATGTCCAATCCGTTCGTGTCGTGATCCTTTAAGTAAGTATTCACCTTGGTGATCAACATGCTGTCGTGGGCGCGGTTTTCATCCAGCCAGAAAATGGCCGGCAATCCTGTGGCTCTGGATCGATTCACTGCCAGCTTAACCCAGTCCTGAATCGGAGCGTCTTTGGTCTGGCACATTCTCCAAATGTCACCAGCCTCTACTTCGTGTTCCATGAGCACCTTTCCGGCGTTATCCGTTACTTGAACCTTTCCATTCTCTTTGATTTCAAAGGTCTTGTCGTGCGAGCCGTACTCTTCTGCTTTTTGGGCCATCAGACCTACGTTTGATACACTGCCCATGGTGGTGGGGTTAAGCGCTCCATTCTCCCTGCAATCGTCGATCACTTGCTGATAAACGGAGGCGTAGGACCTATCTGGTATAACAGCCTTAGTGTCTTGCGCATCGCCTTTTGCATTCCACATGCGTCCCGATGTACGGATCATGGCAGGCATGGAAGCGTCAATGATCACATCACTAGGCACGTGGAGGTTGGTGATTCCTTTATCGGAATTCACCATGGCCAATGCAGGACCGTTGTCATAAGTCGCCTGGATGTCCGCTTCTATTGCTTGGCGTTGATCTGCAGGCAGTGTGGAAATCGAGGAAAGTACAGCTGCCATTCCGTCATTGGGGTTTACCCCGATGGATTTGAACGTCTCTGCGTGTTTTGCAAAAACATCTTTAAAGAAGGCTTTGACAACATGGCCAAAGATAATGGGGTCAGAAACCTTCATCATGGTCGCCTTAAGGTGTATGGAAAAAAGCACTCCTTTCGCCTTTGCGTCCGCTATTTCTGCCAGTAAGAAGGACTGTAGTTTACCAACACTGAGGAGTGATGCATCAATCACTTCTCCTTCCTTTACGGGTGTATTTTCCTTGAGAACCTTGGTTTTACCATCCGCTGTGATCAGTTGGATTTTTAAGTTGTTGGCTGCATCCATCACGAGTGATTTCTCGCTGCCATAGAAGTCGCCCGATTCCATGCTTGCTACGTGTGAAACAGAATCTTTGCTCCATGCTCCCATAGAGTGGGGGTGCTTCCTGGCAAACTCTTTCACAGCCTTGGGGGCTCTGCGATCAGAGTTTCCTTCTCTGAGAACCGGATTTACAGCGCTGCCCTTGATTTTATCATAGATCGCTTTAGCAGATCGCTCGCCATCATTTTGGGGGTCCTCAGGGTAATCGGGAATCGCATAGCCTTGACCTTGCAATTCTTCAATGGCCGTTTTCAGCTGTGGTAGGGAAGCTGAAATGTTGGGTAGTTTGACGATGTTGGCATCGGGTTTTTTGACCAACTCACCTAGGATCTCCAAAGCATCTTCTTGGCGCTGCTCGGCGGTAAGATGGTCTGGGAATTTGGCTAGGATTCTACCTGCGAGCGAAATGTCACGCGTTTCGACCTCGATGGATGAGGATCGAACGAATCTTCGAATGATCGGAAGAAAAGAGTCCGTTGCCAGTGCCGGCGCTTCGTCTGTTTTTGTGTAGATGATCTTGGGTGCTGTATCCATGGGTTCGATTGTTCTTTATCAACAAAAAAGGAGGTGCAAAAGTAGTGTTCTGCACCTCCAATCAAAAGGTCAAAGGCTGTTCCTAAACAGCTTTAATAGATTAATATCCGAAGAGCGCTTCGAGCGAAAGGGTTTCTACGGGTCCAAGTTTCTGCAGAGCTTCGAAATCTACATCCTCACGCTTTCCGATGACCATGTAGTTGTACGTTTTGCCTTTGATGTTAGCATCAAAGAACGCCTGCATACCATCAAAATCAAGCTTCTTGATCTCAGGGTAGATCTTTTGGTTTAAGTCGTAATCTACACCCAATTTTTGCGCCCGTTCGTAGCTCCATAGGATGCTGCGACCCGTAACGCGATTGGTTTCGATTTGCTTGAGAGCGCTGATCTTTGCTTGTTCAAATTGCCGATCCGCACGAGGAAGGGTGCTCATCAGTTCGAGCAAGGCGTTGGTAGCATCCTCTAGTTTGTTGACTTGGGTTCCGATGTATCCTCGGACATAGTGATGTTCATCCGCTTCATCCGGACTCGTATAGACCGCATAGGCAGAATAAGCCAAAGCTTTAGATTCTCTAATTTCCTGAAAGACAATAGACGAGAGTCCGCTGCCGAAGTATTCGTTAAAGATCTTCGCCTGCGGAAGTACTGCTTCTGAGTAGGCTTGACCTCTGCTCATGAGCATCAACTCCGCCTGCACCATGTCGTACTCTGCGAAGTATACTCTGCTGTTTTCGATGGGTAGCTCAGGGTACTCTTTTGCCTCAGGTGAGGGTATCCAGGTATCAGGGACTTTGTGATGGGCTGCAAGCACCTCTTCTGCTCGATCGATGCTCTGAGGTCCGTAGAACAGAATTCGGTGCTCAAAGCTGGTGAGGTTGTGCAATAGGTCGGTCAACTCAGTTGGGTCGATGGCTGCCATTTCAGCCTCGGGAAGCACGTCGTTAAACGGGTTCGTCGGGCCGTATTGAACAAAGTTTCTGAGGCCATTGAACAGGATCTGTCCTTTGCTAAGCTTTTTATCGGAGCGCTTTTTCATCTGGCCGCGAACCAATTCAGAGTAGCTCGCTTGATCTGGAACGACGTTTTCCAGAATGCTTTCAAACAACTTGACCCCTTCTTCAAAGGTCTCCTCAAGCCCTGTAAGCATGACATATACCTGATCATCGGAAGAGTAGACGTCAAAACTCACGCCCAGCTTGAACAATTCCTTTTGCACTTCGGCAGGGGTCATGTCAGCGGTTCCTAAGTACGGCAGGTATTCAACGGCGATGGGAAGCTTCTTGTTATGCTTCTTTCCAATGTCCAACACGTAATACAAGTTGTACAGCTCATTGGTCTCATTGTACACGTAGTTCATCGGGACCTTGCCTCCTACACTTTTCTTCTGAATAGACGCAGCGTAATCGAGGAACTGTGGTTCTAGACGCATCGATTCCATAGAGTCGATCATTGCATAGAAGTCAGAATTTTCTTCTCGGTTGATATCAACTGGGGTGATTTCTGGTTTGTCGACTTTGTAGACATCCTTTTCACCGATGCGCTTATTCACGGCTACGTAGTTGTCAGAGAATTGCGTGTTGGCCCACTGCATCAAATCTTCCTTTGAGATCTTTGCCATGTCGTCATAATGCTTGACGACATCTTTCCAATTTTGGTTCATGATGAAAGCGTCCGATACGATGTATGCTCTGATCCAATTGTTCTCCATCTGACTCATTTGGTCTTTCTTGAATTGGCGAACGACGGCGTCAATCATCCAATCTTCGAAGTTCCCTTGCTTCACGCTATCGATTTGATCCAACAATAATTGGCGTACTTCTTCTAATTGTTGTCCCTGTCTTGCGTAACCGGTCAACATCATCCATGAATAATCTTCATTAACAGATACGGATGAGTAAGAACGCAAAACGCGCTGTTGTTGATTCAGGTTAAGATCGATCAATCCTGCTTGGCCATTGCTCAAGATTCCGTCCATCAATTCGAGGTAAATTGCGTCTTTGGAATGTACTCCACCGAAGCGGAAGGAGAGCATCTCGAACTCCGCTTCGCTTCCCATCACGTCGGCAACAATGGGCTCTGTAATTGGATTTTCGGTCGGCATTTCGATCGTTTCTAGTGGCTTTGATTGCATGCCGCCGAAATATTGATCAATCATTTCGATGGTCTCATCAGGGTTGAGATCTCCTGCGAGAATGATGGCCATGTTATTCGGTACGTAGCGTCGACTGAAATAGTCATGGATCTTCTCCATGCTCGGATTCTTTAAGTGCTCACCTGTTCCAATGGTTGTCTGTTGACCATAAGGGTGGGTAGGGAAAAGGAGGTCCAAGGATTTGTAGTAGGCTTGACGGCCGTCGCTGTCTTGCGTTCGATTGAACTCTTCATAGACCGCTTCCAACTCGGTGTGAAAGAGGCGAAGTACTAGCTCGCTGAATCTTTCAGATTCAATGGTTAACCACTTTTCGAGTTCCGTGCTAGGAATGTCGTTGATGTAAACCGTACGCTCGTTGCTGGTGTAAGCGTTGGTCCCTTGAGCTCCTAAACCACTGATGAGCTTGTCGTATTCGTTGGTAGAAACGAAGGTCGCGGCAATCTGGGATAGGCTGTCGATTTGATGGCGAATGACCGTACGTGCGGACTCATCTTCTGTTTGTCGGTGTTTCTCGTAGAGGTCAGAGATCATCTTCAGATGCTTCTTCTCCTCTTCCCAGTTGAGTGAACCAATTTGGGAGGTGCCCTTGAAAAGCATGTGCTCCAGGTAGTGTGCCAATCCTGTGGCATCACTGGGGTCTTGCTTGCTGCCCGTTCTAACCGCAATGTTGGTTTGAACACGTGGTTCGGCGTGGTTTTCAGAGATGTACACCTTTAAACCGTTGTCTAAAGTATACATACGTAGACCAAAGGGGTCGCCTTCCACTGATTCGTAGGCGTATTTGGAAGTTTTTTCTTCACTTGTTTCTCCATTCGAACAAGATGCGATAGCTAGCGCTAAGGCTGATAGGATGAACAGCTTTCTGAGCATGATTTGTGTGTTAGTTAGTAGGTGATGTCCAGATCGAGATCTGACTTCAGCTTCCGTAGCAACGGATTTTGTTGGGCTAAATATTCAAATTTATCTTGAGGGGTAAACAACTTCGTCTCCTCTTTTCCCTGAATACGCTCAGATGTTAGACCAAGGCCTTTCTGACCGGTATAATTGCGAATCTTAGCGAGTAGATCTGCCTTGTGCTGATTGAATTCTTCTTCATCTACTTCGTGAGACAAGTGCACCGTGATGGTGTTGTCAAAAGCTTGTTGCTCTACTTTTTGCTTGGCCAAAATACTGTAGAGTGCGTTTTTTCCCTCTGCCAACAGTTCTTGGTTGATCTGTTTCCAGGCATCTTCAATACTCAGCGTTTCCTCAGTATTGGGTGGCGAATCTTGATCATCCTGCGCTTCCTCCATTTCTGATGCTGAGGAGGTGTCTTCGCTTCGCACCTCCTTTGAGATGTCTTCAGTCGCAGGGGCTAGGTCGTCATCGATTTTCAGCGATACGGTGGATGAAGGCTTCCTTTTTCTTCTACTCGCAGGCTCAGCAAGCCCATCACTTTTTGAAGGTAACGGTGATTCTTGATCCCCGTTTGGAGGCAAGGAGGCAGGAGCGCTCTCTTCCTCAGGCGTTTCAATGTGAGCTTCTTTTTCTTGTGCTTCGGGTTCGGTCGACTCAGCTCGGATTGCCTCTTGTTCTGTGGATTCAACTGCTGGTGGAGTTTCTGCCGGCGGTTTAGGTGTGGAAGGTGCTGAAGAACGCTTGGGCGAGGCGTCTTGTGTCGGTTCAAGTTGCTTCTTTTCTTTCGGTTCGGAGAGGACAATCAACTCAGGACTGTCGTTTTTTTTTTCGAGCCCTAGGCTTGCCAGACTCAACAGTGAAGTTTCAATGAGTATCCTCGTATTCGGAGCATTTCGATAACGAAAATCGGCTTCATTCACCAGTTTCAAGGCCTCAATCAACCAATCGGAGGGCACCGCTTTCGACTGCTCCGTATAACGACTCTTCACTGAATCACCCACTTCCAGTAAGTCTAGAGTCTTGGGTTCCTTGCATACCAACAAGTCACGAAAGTGGCTTCCTAATCCGCCGATGAAATGGTGTCCATCAAATCCTTGCTTTAGGATCGAGTCCAGAACAACAAGGATATCTGCAAACTCATGCTTCACTAAGTGCTCTGTAATCGTGAAGTAGTAGTCGTAGTCTAGTACGTGGAGGTTTTTCAGGACAGCTTCATAGGTGAGGTTGTCATTGGTGAAGCTCGCCAATTGGTCAAAAATGGAAAGTGCATCCCGCATCGCACCATCAGCTTTTTGAGCGATTACGTGAAGAGCCTCTTCTTCGTACTTGATCGATTCGTTATCGGCAATTTTCTTGATTTGTCCGACTATGTCGTTTACTCCGATGCGGTTGAAGTCATAAATCTGGCATCGGCTCAAGATGGTGGGAATGATCTTGTGCTTTTCGGTTGTAGCAAGGATGAAGATGGCGTGCTTTGGCGGCTCTTCGAGCGTTTTTAAAAATGCGTTAAAGGCTTGCTTTGACAGCATGTGCACCTCGTCGATGATGTAGACCTTGTACTTGCCAACTTGTGGAGGGATGCGTACTTGATCGGTCAGAGACCGAATGTCCTCAACGCTGTTATTCGAAGCGGCATCCAGTTCGAAAATGTTGAACGAAAAGTCCTCATCCTCGGCGTGATCCTCTGAACGATTGATCTCCTTGGCGAAGATGCGCGCGCATGTAGTTTTTCCAACTCCTCTGGGTCCGCAAAACAGGTAGGCATGTGCCATGTGGTCTTGCGTAATGGAGTTGTGCAAGGTCTCGGTAATCGCCCCTTGGCCGATTACTTCTTTCCAACCTTCGGGACGGTATTTCCGAGCCGACACTACGAAACTTTCCTGCTTACTGGACATCGGTTCAAAAGTATATCTAATGGGCTAAATTCCTTTGCTGTCAATACTGGCGATGATAAATCCTTTGAAATCAGGCGTTAAAAGTGTCTCAGCGTTATGAATTCAGGATTCTATGATCCATATTTGCAAGGAATCAAAGCCTCTAACTATGAATACGTTTTTACCAACGATGCCTCGCTTGGGCATGGCGATGGCACTCTTGCTACTTTTTTCAGTTGACCTCTCAGCGCAAACTTTAATGCCAATTCCGGCCCAGAGCACGACCTATACCGGAAATACAAGGGGATTTTGGTTTCAGGCTCCTGTCGACTTCATGATGGTTGGGGTTCGAGTGCCTACAACGGCAAGCTCTGATGACCAAAGCGTTGCGGTAGTTCGGTTTAACAGTGGCGCTCCTCCCTTTTATTCGACCACTACAAATGATTTTACACTCCTAGCCCTGTATCAGAATATTCCTGGAAATAATGTACTCGCGGTAAGCATCCCTGTTTACCAGGGGGATTACATAGGGATATTGGGCTCAAGGGGAGCCAATTCAACCAATTCATACGGTGCTGGAAATTTTAGTACGAACATCTTGGGCGAGACGGTTACGCTGGCCAGGATGGGAATGCAATACGACCTGGAATCGACAAGTCCACAGAATATCTGGCAAGAAAATGCCAATATCTCTCGCGTCGAAATGTACTATACCACGCTGATCATTGACGATTATCCTTACTGTGAGCATTTTGAAAACAGTGATGGGAACTTCACGGTGGCAGGAACTTTCGCTTCTTGGGAGTGGGGAGAGCCTGATAATACAACCATCAACGCGGCAGCGTCTGGTGACAATGCGTGGGTGACCGATTTGAATGGAGATCACAATAACGATGAGTTGAGTTTTGTACAGAGCCCTGAGTTTGACCTCTCGCCATTGGTAGATCCGATGGTCCGGTTTCAAACCATCAGAGATTTGCAAAACGGAACAGACGGAGTGGTTTTTCAAGTATCGACGGATAGTGGATTTGTTTGGAATACCCTGGGTTCTTCTTCGAGTCCTTCACCATGGTACAACAGCAGTTCAGTCTCGGCACTCAATGCCTTAAACAGTTCATCTGGTTGGACAGGGTCCAGTTCAGGCTGGGTTGATATGCGTCACACCCTCTCTACTTATGCAAATGATACTTCTGTCCTTTTTCGATTTGCTATTGCATCGAACAGTTCCACAACGAACGAAGGCTTTGGTTTTGATGATATCATCGTCGCTGAGTCCAATGACATCGCGCTGGTTGATATCATATATGAGGACAGTGTATGTGGTAGCACGGGGCATACCATTACTGCTGTATTGTGCAACAAGAGCATAGAAGACAAGTATGGATTTGACGTGTTGGTGGATACGAATGGTTCTCAGGTTACCTATTCCTATCCAGATACGCTATCTGTATGCGGATGTGACACAGTGGATGTGCTTTCATTCAAT
This sequence comes from uncultured Flavobacteriales bacterium, assembly GCA_943788725.1. GTDB lineage: Bacteria > Bacteroidota > Bacteroidia > Flavobacteriales_G > Salibacteraceae > SHAN690. Next base: position 244,484 of record CALSRJ010000003.1, read on the forward strand.
TCAGCAGACGGAGGATATTGGGATTTTAGCGTAGAGGTGGATAATTCTGGTGACGTTAATGCGGCCAATGACACCCTTTCTGGAGATATATTGACCTACGCAATACCCGGTGGCGCTATCATTAGTGGTGCTGGTGCATATTGTCAAGGCGAAGTGATCGAGATTGAATTCAGTTTCTCTGGTACAAGTCCATGGACATGTGTCTACACCAATGGCACCACAAACTTCACTGCGGGCAATGTGACGAGTCCGCATACGGTGTACGCAACAACGGGTGGCACGTATGAAATGGTGTCGCTGACGGACGCCTCAGGATGTGCAGGGGACACTGGCACCTTTGGTGGTTCGATCAATGTTGAAGTCCATCCCAATCCAACTCCGGACTTAGGACCGGATACTACGGTGTGTGGTGACTACCTCTTGGATGCAGGTCCGGGTAGTTCATACTTGTGGAGCACGGGAGCGACGACCCAAACCTATACGGTCACCACTCCGGGAACATACTCGGTTACGGTGACGGATGCCAATGGGTGCGAAGGGTCGGACGTAGCAGATCTGGATGTGAACCCACTACCGATTATTACGATCGATGATACGGTGTTGTGCGATGGCGCTACCTTCCTGTTCAATGCGGGAGGTCCATTTGCCTCCTACATATGGGATGATGGTACTACCGGTCAACTAAGACCTGTCACCACTCAGATTACGGTGAGTGTAACCGTAACTGACTTCAACGGTTGCACAGCCTCGAAGTCAGCTTCGATAACTGAGGTAGTGGATAATCCATCCCCAAACATCACCAATAAGCAAGGGCTTGCGCCTGTACAGTTGAACGCTGGCTCAGGTTACTTGACTTATTTCTGGAATACCGGCGAAACGACGCAGTTTTTAGACGTGTATACATCTGGAACCTACACGTGCACAGTAACGGACTTGAACGGCTGTAAAGGCTCGGATGATGCGAATACGAAAATCTGGCCTACGTCAGTAGAGGATATTGTTCGAGATCAAGGCGTGGCGTTGTTTCCTAATCCGGCGAAAGATCAATTTTCGTTGAGATTCGATGATGAGGGTTCGATCCCCGCTCAAGTAGATTTGTTAGACATCCAAGGCAGGTTCATTGCCAGCTTTCCGCTTAGGAAGCCTGGAAAGGAGTATCAACTGGTCATTCCAGAAGGAGTTGTGGCGGGTAATTACCTCCTGAGACTTCAATTGGGTGATGCACTAAAAGAGGTGCCTTTAATCATTATTCGATAGGATATTCTTAAAACAATAGAGCATGAAAAAGACATTCATACTAGGACTGGTTTTGTTTTTGGTCTTTACGGGTCAAGCTTACAGTCAAGGCCAAGTAACAACAAGCCCTCCGTTAAGTGCAAATAATGGACAAGGCGGAATCACATTTAATGTGGCATCCGTCTCAGCGGTGGTCATTGACACCATTTGGGGTGCGTTTTATGGCTCGTCGAGTTCTACCGTTTATGTGTGGTACTCGCAGACGGCGATTAACGGCGCTCCAAACGTTTCGACTGCTGGAGGGTGGACGTTAGCTGGTTCGGCAACCGTTACACCTATCAATTCTACAAGTACCGGTGCGCAAATTCAGCAAATCCCTATTGACCTGAACATACCCATGTCGGCCGGAGATGAATTCGGTTTTTGGATTGGAAACAATAATGGATCTGGCGTTGCTTACACGACGTACGTTTCAGGAAATCAATATTCCTTCACCGATGGCGTATTAACGGTCAACAATGGTCCAAGCGTAGGGTATGGAGGAAATACGCCGAACCCAACATTTACAACTCGGCAGTTCAATGGTCGCGTTGTGTATTCGGTTCCTATCATCAACGAGTTTCCATACTGCGAAGACTTTGAAAACGGAGACGGCGACTACGTTACAGATGGAACGAACAATTCTTGGGAGTGGGGTGAGCCTAACAACACAACCATCAGTACGGCTTATTCCGGCGATAATGTCTGGGTCACTAATTTAGACGGTGATCATTCCAATACTGAGCTGAGCTATGTTCGCAGCCCTAGGATTGACCTTACCTCCTTGATTGATCCGGCCATTGCGTTTTATACCAACTATGACCTGCAAAATTCGGTCGATGGAGTGTCGTTTCAGGTTTCTCAAGATTCTGGATATACGTGGACCACACTTGGGTCTACCTCTTCTACCGCGCCTTGGTTTAATGCTTCTTCCATCTCGGCATTGTCAGGGTCTCTTGGCAATGGTAACGGCTGGACAAACGGCAGTAGCGGATGGGTTCCTATGAAACATTCCTTGAATCAATTTGTCACGGATACCGCTTTCTTTTTCCGATGGTTTATGGCCTCCAACGGCTCCACGACGAACGAAGGGCTAGCCTTTGACGACATCATCATCGCAGAGTCCAATGATATAGCACTGGTTGATGTCATATATGAGGACAGTACGTGCGGCAGCACGGGGCAAGTCCTCTCTGCAGTTTTGTGCAATAGAAGTGTAGAGGAAAAGTACGGCTTCGATGTGCTCGTCGATACGAATGGATCCCAAGTGACCTATTCCTATCCAGATACGCTGGCGATATGCGCATGCGATACGGTAGATGTGCTTTCATTCAACTCTTCGAACGGAGGGTACTGGGATTTTAGCGTAGAGGTGGATAATTCGGGAGATGTTAATGCGGCCAATGACACCCTTTCTGGAGATATATTGACCTACGCAATACCCGGTGGCGCTATCATTAGTGGTGCTGGTGCATATTGTCAAGGCGAAGTGATCGAGATTGAATTCAGTTTCTCTGGTACAAGTCCATGGACATGTGTCTACACCAATGGCACCACAAACTTCACTGCGGGCAATGTGACGAGTCCGCATACGGTGTACGCAACAACGGGTGGCACGTATGAAATGGTGTCGCTGACGGACGCCTCAGGATGTGCAGGGGACTCTGGCACCTTTGGTGGTTCGATCAATGTTGAAGTCCATCCCAATCCAACTCCGGACTTAGGACCGGATACTACGGTGTGTGGTGACTACCTCTTGGATGCAGGTCCGGGTAGTTCATACTTGTGGAGCACGGGAGCGACGACCCAAACCTATACGGTCACCACTCCGGGAACATACTCGGTTACGGTGACGGATGCCAATGGGTGCGAAGGGTCGGACGTAGCAGATCTGGATGTGAACCCACTACCGATTATTACGATCGATGATACGGTGTTGTGCGATGGCGCTACCTTCCTGTTCAATGCGGGAGGTCCATTTGCCTCCTACATATGGGATGATGGTACTACCGGTCAACTAAGACCTGTCACCACTCAGATTACGGTGAGTGTAACCGTAACTGACTTCAACGGTTGCACAGCCTCGAAGTCAGCTTCGATAACTGAGGTAGTGGATAATCCATCCCCAAACATCACCAATAAGCAAGGGCTTGCGCCTGTACAGTTGAACGCCGGCTCAGGTTACTTGACTTATTTCTGGAATACCGGCGAAACGACGCAGTTTTTAGACGTGTATACATCTGGAACCTACACGTGCACAGTAACGGACTTGAACGGCTGTAAAGGCTCGGATGATGCGAATACGAAAATCTGGCCTACGTCAGTAGAGGACGTTATCCGGGATGAAGGAGTAGCTGTTTATCCAAATCCAATAATAGATCAGTTTTTGCTGAAGTTTGCGAGTGTCGATCAGATGCCGAATCACATAGAAATGATCGATTTACAAGGTAGATCGGTAGCTGTTTTCTACCTCAATAACGCGGGCAAAGAGCATGCAATCAGCCTTCCAAGCGGCATCTCTAGCGGGTCATATGTTCTACGGGTGCAACTCGAACATCAGATAAAAGACTTCCCCATTGTTGTTATTGAGTAATCTTTTGATTGCTTCTATACAGCTCATAAAAAAGGCCGTTGTCGCGGTCTTTTTTATTTGCCACTTGTTTGATGATGTGGAGTTTGTATCTTTGCGCCCCATTTTTAAAACGTTATAAGAACATGTCAAATCGTTATGAGACTGTTTTCATTTTAACTCCCGTTTTGTCTGAGGACCAGGCAAAGGAAGCAGTCAAGAAATACACAGATTACCTCAAGAAGCAGGGCGCAAGCGTCACGCATCAAGAGAACTGGGGCCTTAAGAAATTGGCCTACCCTATCCAGAAGAAGTCCACTGGATTCTACCATCTGATTGAATTCGAAGCTGAGCCTGAGATTATCAGTCCACTTGAAACGGAGTTTATCCGTGATGAGCGCATCATGCGTTTTCTAACCGTCCGGATGGATAAGCACCATGTTGCTTTTGCTGAAGGCAGGAGAAATAAGTCAAAGAAAACCGCTAACGCTTAATACTAGAAAAGATGGCTGATGACATTAGATATTTAACCCCGATTCAGATTGAGACCAAGAAAGAAAAGTATTGTTGGTTCAAGAAGGCGGGCATCAAATACGTCGATTACAAAGACGGAGATTTTCTTCTTCGATTTGTGAACGAACAAGGAAAACTATTACCAAGAAGAATTACCGGCACATCGGTAAAGTATCAACGAAAGGTTTCTCAAGCTGTTAAGCGATCACGTCACCTTGCTTTGATGCCTTACGTTACCGATATGTTGAAATAATCATAGACAGGATCATGGAAGTAATTCTAAAGCAAGACGTAGAAAAACTAGGTTACAAGGATGACCTGGTTGAGGTGAAAGATGGTTACGGACGTAACTTTCTTATTCCACAAGGAGTTGCCATTCTAGCCACTTCTTCTGCCAAGAAGGTGCATGCAGAGACAGTTCGTCAGCGTGCCAAGCGGGTAGAAAAGGAGCGTGAATCAGCACAGAAACTGGCTGCAAAACTCAAAGGTATGTCGATCAGTGTCGGCGCCAAGGTAGGTGAGTCAGGTAAGATCTTTGGATCTGTCAACAACATTCAACTCGCAGAGGAGATGGCTAAGTTGGGCATTGAACTTGAGCGTAAGCACATCAAGATCACCGGTGATACCATCAAGTCTATCGGAACTTACGAAGCTGAAGTTACCTTCCACAGAGATGTGGTTGAGACCATTTCATTCGAAGTAGTTGGAGAGTAATTGAAACTCGAAATACATAGAAAAGGGAAGTCCATGGGCTTCCCTTTTTTTGTTTCTATCAAACAATCACCGTTCGCAAACCTTAATATTGTGGACACAAAAAATCACCAGCATGATCTTTGATCTCGACATGATAAAAGCTGTGTACGAGCGATATCCAGAACGGGTCGCGGCAGCAAGAAAAATGCTTGACAAACCTCTCACGCTCTCTGAGAAGATTCTGTACACCCACTTGTGGGGCGGGAATCCCCAAGAGGTTTTTTCTCGTGGAAAGAGCTATGTAGACTTTGCACCAGATAGAGTGGCAATGCAGGACGCTACTGCCCAGATGGCTCTTCTTCAGTTTATGCAAGCTGGAAAGGATAAGGTAGCTGTGCCATCTACAGTGCACGCCGACCACCTCATTCAAGCCCGTCTCGGCGCAGACAAGGATTTGCAAGAGTCTATCAATAAAAACAACGAAGTATTTAACTTTCTATCCTCTGTCTCTAGTAAGTACGGCATTGGCTTCTGGAAGCCAGGCGCAGGGATCATTCACCAAGTGGTGCTAGAGAACTATGCATTTCCTGGTGGAATGATGATCGGAACCGACAGCCATACGGTGAATGCTGGCGGATTAGGAATGGTAGCCATCGGAGTGGGTGGAGCAGATGCAGTTGACGTGATGGCAGGTATGCCTTGGGAATTGAAATTCCCTAAGTTGATCGGAGTGAAGCTCACAGGAAAATTGAGTGGCTGGACGGCTCCTAAGGATGTGATACTTAAGGTTGCAGGGATACTGACCGTGAAAGGCGGAACGGGTTGTATTGTAGAATATTTTGGAGAGGGCGCTGAATCCATGTCTTGTACCGGAAAAGGTACCATCTGCAACATGGGTGCTGAAATTGGAGCCACCACATCCACATTTGGGTATGACGATAGTATGCGACGCTACCTAACCGCAACAGGGAGAGCGGATGTTGTTGCGCTTGCGGACCAAGTTGCAGAGCACTTGACGGGTGATGCTGAAGTATATGCGAATCCCGAGAAATATTTTGATCAAGTGATTGAAATTGATCTCAATGCACTTGAACCTCACGTGAACGGTCCGTTCACGCCAGATCTTGCGACACCTGTGTCTAAGATGAAAGAAGTTTTGAAGACCAAAGATTGGCCTCAAACGATAGAGTGGGGATTGATTGGTTCATGTACCAATAGCTCTTACGAAGACCTTTCACGTGCTGCCTCTATTGCCAAGCAAGCGGTTGAAAAAGGCCTGAAACCAAAAGCCGAATTCGGAATCAATCCTGGATCTGAACAAGTTCGATACACCACAGAGCGCGATGGATTGCTCGGAATTTTCGAAAACCTTGGCGCCAAGATCTTTACCAATGCTTGTGGTCCATGTATTGGCCAATGGGCTAGAACAGGAGCTGAAGACAAAAAGAAGAACAGCATCGTTCACTCGTTTAACAGAAACTTCTCGAAACGCGCAGACGGCAATCCAAACACCCATGCGTTCGTCACTTCGCCTGAGATGGTGGCTGCTATTGCAATTAGCGGACGATTGGATTTTAATCCGATGACAGATTCTTTGATCAATGAAAATGGTGAAGAGGTAAGATTTGATTCACCTACAGGATTCGAACTGCCACCGCGTGGATTTGATGTTGAGGATCCAGGATATCAAGCGCCAGCTGAGAATGGAGGCCAAATTGCCATTAACGTAAAAGAAGATAGCTCGCGTCTTCAGCTGCTTGAGCCTTTTTCTGCTTGGGATGGGAAGAACATCACCGGTGCAAAATTGCTGATCAAAGCCTTTGGAAAATGCACAACAGACCATATCTCTATGGCAGGACCATGGTTGAGGTATCGAGGACACTTGGATAACATTTCGAACAACCTGTTGATCGGCGCAGTGAATGCCTTTGGTGGTGGAACCAACGAAGTGGTTAACCAACTCACAGGTGAGAAAATGGAAGTTCCTGCATCAGCGCGGGCCTTCAAGAAGGCTGGAATTCCTTCGATTGTAGTAGGAGATCACAACTATGGTGAGGGTTCATCGCGCGAGCATGCTGCCATGGAACCGCGTCATCTAGGAGTAATTGCAGTAATTGTGAAGTCTTTTGCGCGCATCCATGAGACCAACCTTAAGAAGCAGGGCATGCTTGGGTTGACATTCGCGAACGAGGCTGATTACGACAAGATCCTAGAGAATGACACGTTCAATTTCATTGACTTGTCTTCATTTGCTCCAGATCGACAGCTCACCTTAGAGTTGGTGCATGCAGATGGAAGCAAAGAGGAAATCAAGCTGAATCATACATATAATGCGGCGCAGATTGCCTGGTTCAATGCCGGTAGCGCCCTGAACCTCATCAAGCAGCAATACGCATCCTAAATCAATAAATCTAGGCGGTTGATCACCTCAACGGCCATACTGTATCCGTGCAAAACGATTTGATCATACGCGCCGCTCGAGGCGAAAAGACGGAAAGGAGTCCGGTCTGGGTGATGCGACAAGCAGGTCGAATTCTCCCAGAGTACCGCGCCGTTCGAGCAAGTCTTTCTGGGTTTAAGGAACTCGTTGAAACGCCAGACTTAGCAGCCGAAGTGACCGTGCAACCCGTTGATATTCTCGGGGTAGATGCGGCCATTATCTTCTCGGACATCTTAGTGATTCCGGAAGCGATGGGTCTGCCGTATGAAATGATCAAGGGCAAGGGCCCTCATTTTCCAAAGGTGATTGAACGCGCAAGTGATATTGATGCCTTGCACGTTGCCGATGGAAGTGAACTGCAGTACGTCTATGATGCCATCCGCGAAACACGCAAGAGGCTAGATGGTCGCGTTCCTGTGATTGGATTTGCGGGCGCTCCTTTTACCATTCTTTGCTATATGATCGAAGGACAAGGCAGCAAGACCTTTTCCAATGCTCGAAGATGGCTGCACGCCTATCCCAATGAAGCGCACGCCTTGTTGGAGAAAATCACCGCCTCTACCATCGCATATTTGAAACTGCAAGTGGCGGCTGGGGTGTCCGTTTACCAAGTATTCGATTCTTGGGCTGGAGTCTTGAGTAAGTCGTTGTATCAGGAGTTTTGTATGCCTTATTTGGAGCGAATTGCACAAGAAGTGAATTCGGTACCGCGAACCATTTTCGCAAAAGGCGCGCAATTTGCAATGGAGGACCTCATGGCGTCTTCATACAATACGGTAGGGTTGGACTGGACGATGGATCCGATGCAAATTCGAGCTATGAATCCGAGTAAGGTTCTACAAGGAAATCTAGACCCGACGGTGCTTTACGCGGAGGATGAGGTCGTCGTTCAAAAGACTAATGAGATGTTAAGTTCATTCAGCGGCGGCGGGCACATTGCTAATTTGGGCCACGGTGTATATCCGGATACCGATTGGAGGAAAGTCAAGCTATTTATAGACACGATCAAAACAAGTAACAATACAAATCAATGAACATGAAGTCAATCATCTATTCCCTGGCGTTTCTTTTGGTTTCGATGAGCGCATTTGCGCAAGGAAACCTCGTGCCGAACTATGGCTTTGAGGATCCTACAAAGAAGATCAAGGAAGCTGGCGCCATCGAACTCGCAGAGCCGTGGGAGTCACTTACCGATACTAAGCCTGACTTGTTTAACCCAAAGAGTAAAGGAGAAGATTGGGGTGTGCCTTCAAATGTGTATGGTGAAGCCGATCCAAATTCAGGTGAAGGATACGCTGGATTGGTGATGTATTCTTACAAGGATAGCGATCCACGGACCTACTTGCAGGTGAAGCTGTACTCTCCACTAGAAGAGGAGAAGGTGTATTGTGTGAAAATGCACGTAATGCTGGCGATGCTTGCGAAGTATGCATGCAATAACCTTGGGATGTACGTGAGTGAAAAACCTGTCGACGAAGAAGCCCTCGAGGCAAATGCTATCACACCCCAGATTCAGCATACCCAAAATCGTGTTTTCAACGAGCAATTTGCTTGGGAGCCGATTTGTCAGTCTTACATTGCGAAGGGAGGTGAACGCTACCTTACCATCGGAAACTTTGCACCTTCTAGTGAGACAGAAGAAGAAAAGATCAAGAAGCCAAAGGGCATTACCGGACAGCAGGCGCGTACTGCATATTACTACATTGATGATGTTTCGGTAATCAACATGGCGGGACTGGATGAGTGCGATTGTGAAGTGGATGCCTCTGGAAGTGCTTTGAAGGTCCAGTACTCAAAAGAAGTGAGTTCTGATATGGAAGTAGACGTGACCGACGACATCCAAATGTCTCGTGTATACTTTGATGAAATGACTTCCGAAATCAACGAAGACAACATGGTCGCGGTAGCGAAAGTTGCGGCCCTTCTTAAAGATCATCCTAAATACAAGGTGAAAATTACAGGTCACACCGACCCTGTGGAAGAAGCGAAGGTGACGGGCGATGTTTCGCTTCAGCGCGCGCAATCTGTCAAGGATAAATTGGTGGAGCTTGGAGCTTATCCAAATAAGATTTTGGTGGTTGGTGTGCAGGACTTTGATCCTGCCACAGATGACGTCACTCCTGCGGGTCAGGCGCAAAACAGACGAGTAGTCTTTGAGGTGACCAGCAAGGAATAATGTAAACTCGAATTTATTGAAGATTAAAGCCCCGATGTATTCGGGGCTTTTTATTTTCGCTACCCTCCATGATCAAGCGAAATAATCCTACTACGGTCCGAGCATGGGCCTTTTATGACTGGGCGAATTCCGTTTACCCCTTGGTCATCACGACGTCTATTTTTCCGATTTTTTATGAAGCAAAGACTTCCTCTGCATTGGCAGATGGAACCGTCTACGAAAAGGTCCGATTCTTTGGAATGGACTTCATCAATACTGAATTGTACAGTTACGTCCTTTCCTTGTCGTTTCTGATCGTTAGTTTTCTCTCACCCATCCTTTCTGGTATTGCGGATTACTCTGGTAGAAAAAAGAGCTTCCTGAAATTATTCTGCTACCTAGGCGCTTCAGGTTGCGCGTTACTTTTCTTCTTCGACCCGGCCTATTTGGAACTGTCTATGGTCTTCGTATTGATGGCAAGTGTTGGGTTTTGGGGAAGCCTTGTCTTCTACAATGCCTTTCTTCCAGAGATAGCTGAACCTAAGTTGCACGACCGAGTGAGCGCGCAGGGATTCGCCTATGGATACTTGGGCAGTGCCCTCCTCCTCATTGCCTTGCTGATCTTGATTCAAACGGAAACCATGCCAGCGCGTTTTGCATTTCCTTTGGTGGCCATTTGGTGGGCTGGCTTTGCACAAGTCACCTATTACTACCTCCCAGATAACGTATACGACAGAAAGCCGGTTCAGCGACACATGTTTTCCAAAGGCTTCCAAGAACTGCGAAGTGTATGGAGTGATTTGTCAACTCAGTTTAACCTTAAAGCATTCCTGCGGTCGTTCTTCGTTTACAGCATGGGCGTACAGACCGTTATGCTTATGGCTGTGCTCTTCGCTAAGAAGGAGGTTGAATGGGGTGATCAAGATGACGCTGGCCTCATAGTGAGTATTCTTATCATTCAATTCGTCGCCATTCTCGGCGCCTATCTGTTTGCTCAGATGAGCAAGCGTATTGGAAACATCAAAGTATTGGCCACTGCTTTGGTGATTTGGGTTGGGGTTTGTTTTAGCGCTTACTTCATAAGCACACCGGTTCAATTTTACCTCCTTGCTGCCGTTGTAGGACTGGTTATGGGGGGTATCCAAGCCCTGTCGCGTTCTACCTACTCTAAGCTCATCCCAGAAACACTAGACCATGCCTCCTACTTCAGTTTTTATGATGTCGTGGAGAAGCTCGGTATCGTGATTGGTACCCTTCTTTTTGGATTGATCGAAGGAGCGACTTCAAGCATGCGGAATTCGGCATTGGCCTTATTGGTGTTCTTTTTAGTAGGATTGATTTTACTTCTCTTCGTGAAAAAGGACGAAAGGATCGCACCTTTGCCCAGGAAGCGTTGACCTTAAAACAAAGTGACTTTGATAGCATCATTTGATATAGCCGTAGTAGGAGGGGGAATTGTAGGCGTGGCGACTGCGTATAAGCTACAGCTCGCTTATCCAGATCGTACCATAGCGGTGATCGAAAAGGAAAAACGCCTTGCGGATCATCAAACGGGCAACAACTCAGGCGTCATTCATTCAGGCATTTACTACAAGCCGGGCTCCTATAAAGCTCGACTGTGTGTAAATGGTCGACGTGAATTGGTGCGGTTTGCACAGGATTATAATGTGTCGCATGATATATGCGGAAAGGTGGTGGTGGCTGCCGAACGCAATGAATTGAAGCAATTGGATGCTATATATCAGCGTGCCTTAGATAATGAGGTGGAAGATGTACGGCGGATCAATGCGGAGGAGATTAAAGACCTAGAGCCTTATTGTGCTGGAATCGCTGGCATGCAGGTGGGATGCACAGGCATCATTGATTACAGAGCCATGACAGAACAAATGGCCGCCCTGCTTGATGGAATGCAAGAAGGCAGTCGGATTTTTCTAGATCATGAGGTAGTGGACGTCACTAAAGTTGGCGAGCGCACGCGACTCAAGACGAAGCGTGGTGAAATAGAAGCGAAGTATGTAGTCTTTTGCGGTGGCTTGCAAGCGGATCGACTTGCCATGAAGGCGAAGGTGGATCTCGACATGCGCGTTTTAGGGTTCAGGGGCGATTATTATGTGCTCTCAGAAGAGGGAAGACACAAAGTCAAGAACCTGATTTATCCTGTTCCTAATCCAGAATTTCCATTCCTAGGCGTGCATTTTACGCGGATGGTGGATGGTGAAGTAGAATGCGGACCGAACGCAGTGTTTGTCTTCAAACGCGAAGGATACAACAAAACGGACTTTAACCTGAAAGATACTGCGGACGCCCTGGCTTATCCTGGTACTTGGAAGTTTTTCGCCAAGCATTGGAGGTATGGAATCGAAGAATACCGACGTGCCTTTTCGAAGCAGCTCTTTCTCAAAACACTTCAGAAGTTGATTCCTTCGCTAGAAATGAATGATTTGTCTGAAGAGCGGGCGGGAGTTCGCGCGATGGCGCTTGGAGATGACGGAACGATGATCGATGACTTCAAGATTGAGTACAAGGATAATTGCATCCATGTATTGAACGCACCCAGTCCTGCGGCAACGGCGTGCTTGGCAATTGGTGAAGAGGTCAGGAAAATGGCGTCTGATTATTTTAGGCTGGACTAGTCTTCAACTACCCGATACTTGTCGCGCACTTCATCCCAATCAAAAATGAATTGGCTGATGATCTCGTCTAATCGCTTTAGGAAAATCGGGTTGGGCGTGTTCATGTTTCGGAAGTAGTCCGTCTGAAACTGGTTGAGATCATACTTGAAGAAAACTCCTTTCGACATGGCGTAGCGCGTATTCTTCGAGGGGTGGTTGATCCGACTCATCCAGGATTGATACTTGGCAATCGTTTCCTTTAGGACCATAGGGTCTACGCTAAGCGCAACCGCTAATTTTCGATAGATCTTTTCGGTGATGCGTACGTCCTTTACCGACTCGAAGTGATTACTCAACAATTTCATGTTTCCGGCAATGATGACGAGGAGGAACCTGTCGGAGTCCGACTTGTCTAATTTGGGGCGCGAAAGAAATTCGGGGTCGTTGTTGACGATTTCCGCAACATCGGCGAAGCCTTCTTCAACAAGTCGTAAGATTGAGTTCGCAAAGAAATTTGCAAGTTGATCTTCAGTAAGCTTTTTCTTCCTTAGTATGGTAAACATCAGTTCCTATCAATGATTTGGACAATGATGAATCCAAAGGTATGCCCATAAATAGGGGGCTTTCAGGTGGGGTGTCCATTCCTTATCAACAGAGTTTTCAACGATTGAATGAGTCCCGATGTTACCGCAAACTGTATTCTTTGTGAAGGTCTTGTGAAGTCTTCCTTGTCTATGCTATGACAACGGTACTGTGCGTTGTACCTTAGCTGAAGAATCTGAATATGGCGAATAAAGACCACACTATAAACCGGGAGATCAGTTGGCTGGCGTTTAATGACCGGGTACTAAACGAGGCAGCGGACCCTTCTGTTCCGTTATTGGAACGCCTGAGGTTTCTCGGCATATTCTCCAATAACAGGGATGAGTTCTTCCGCGTTCGGGTGGCTTCGGTTAAACGATGGGCGGCACTCAACGAGAAGATTGAAGAGACCGACGACGATCCGAGAGACATTCTTGCTCAGATTCAGCGAACTACAATTGGTCAGCAGAAGAAGTACGAACAGATATACCAAGATGTTCTCGGCGAGCTGCAGATCAGAAATGTGTTCATCATCAATGAGAAAGAGCTAAACGTCGGCCAAAAAGCATGGGTTGAACACTATTACAATGAGAAGGTAGATCCTGTGGTCTCGCCTATCATGCTGGATCAAGTAAAGCGCTTTCCGGATTTGAGAGATAAAGCCATTTACCTAGCGGCATTGCTTTCGATTACCAAGGGAAAGAAGAAAGCGGATCAGTACGCCCTGGTTGAGGTTCCTTCTACGTTGCCGAGGTTTGTTCTCTTGCCTGAAGAAGACGGCAAGAAGTTCATCATCATGTTGGATGACATCTTACGCCACAACCTGATGTCAGTATTCGAAGTCTTCAAACCGACGGCGGTTGATGCCTACACCTTCAAGATTACACGGGATGCGGAGCTAGATCTCGACAATGACATTTCGAAGAGCTTTCTGGAAAAGATGAAGAAGAGCCTCAGGCAGCGACGCAGGGGAGCCCCGGTTCGTTTTGTCTTCGATGCTACAATGCCTCGAGAAATGCAGCGCTACCTGACAAAAAAGATGTCCCTCACCACGGACGAAGATGCTTTCATTCCAGGCGGGCGGTATCACAATTTGAAAGACTTGATGGACTTCCCGAAGGTGGGGCTGAAGAAGGCGTATTACGAGCATTTGCCGCCAAGTCCGCATCCGCATTTTGAGAAGTACGACTCGTATTTCACGGCGATTAAGAAGAAGGACGTGCTCTTGCATTACCCTTATCAAAGTTTCAATCATGTGATTGAATTTGTGAAGGAAGCAGCCCTTGATCCATATGTGAAATCCATTCGTATATGCCTCTACCGAGTGGCAAATAGAAGCAAGATTGTGAATGCGCTGATCAATGCTTCCCGAAACGGCAAAAAGGTGATCGTCGTATTTGAACTGCAAGCGCGGTTTGATGAAGAGAACAATATCTATTGGTCCAACATTCTAGAGGATGAAGGGGTCAAGGTCTTTTTCGGCTTTCCTGGAATGAAGGTTCATGGCAAAATCATGCTGATTACCCGAAAGGAAAATGGACAAAGTGTCTACTATGCGAAGGTGGGGACTGGTAATTTTCACGAGGGTACGGCTTCGCTTTACGGCGACTTTTCTCTGCTCACCGCTAAGAAGGAGATCACCTCAGAGGTCCACAAAGTGTTTGACCTTTTCGAAAATGCTATTTGGCCGAATTACCGATTCAAGGAACTGGTTCTCTCACCTTTTTACCTCCGCAATCGACTCGTTCGACTCATCAATCGAGAGATCAGGAACGCTAAATCGGGAAAGGATGCTTATATCATGCTGAAGCTCAATAGTTTGGTGGATAAAAACCTCATCTTGAAGTTGTACCAAGCTAGCAGGGCAGGAGTGCGGGTGCGGTTAATCATTCGCGGTATATGCTCTCTGGTGCCAGGGGTAGAGGGAATGAGTGAGAACATTGAAGTGGTGAGTATCATTGACCGCTTTCTCGAACATGCGAGGTGCTACATTTTTTGCAATAGTGGCGATCCGCTTTATTTCATTAGCAGCGCAGATTGGATGGTGAGAAACCTAGATCGTCGCATCGAGGTGACGTGTCCTATCCACGATCCGTCGATCAAAAAGGAATTGGATGATATTCTAAATATTCAGTTTGCGGATAATGTTAAAGCCCGTCGTCTTCAACCCGATGGTCATTATAAGGTTGTCAAAGAGCATAAGAAAAAGGATATTCGTTCCCAGTACGAACTGTACAATTACTACAAGCAAAAGAGCAAGACAGGATGAGAGCTTACCAATTCGCAGCCATAGATATCGGATCTAATGCTGTGAGACTCTTGGTCAGCAATGTCTTTGAGAACGGCGCCAAGGTAACCTTCAAGAAACAGTCGCTCGTTCGTATTCCGATTCGTTTAGGTGCGGATGCATTTTTAAATCACCACTTACCCAAAGAAAAGGTCGAAGATTTCGTGCACGCTATGCATGCGTTCAATCATTTGCTCAAGGTCTATCGACCGCAGAAACTACGCGCCATTGCAACATCCGCTTTTCGGGAAGCATCCAATGGGCTTGAAGTGGTAGATCGTGTTTTTGTAGAAACAGGCATCAGGATTGAGATCGTCACCGGAAAGGAAGAAGCCGAAGTGGTGTACGCCAACGGGCTACGCGAGAATATGGATGAGAACAAAACCTACTTGTACATGGACGTAGGTGGAGGTAGCACGGAATTGACCCTTTTTAATAACCACGAAGCCGTCACATCCCGGTCGTTCAACATTGGCTCCATCAGACTATTGATGGGCATGGTGAAGGATGAAGAATGGGATGAGATGAAGGGTTGGGTAAAGGAGATCAGCCAAAAAGTGAACAAGGAGATTGCGCTCATCGGATCAGGCGGAAACATCAACAAGTATTGTAAACTTCTCATGAAAGATTACGGGGAGGCGCTGGCGTACGATGAGATCCACACCTTGTACAAGCGTTTAAAAGGAATGAGCACCGAAGATCGGATTCAGGAATTGTGCCTCAATCCAGACAGGGCTGACGTCATCGTTCCGGCCGGTAAAATCTTCACGTCTATCATGCGATGGAGCGGGGCTGATTTTGCATTTGTACCTAAAATTGGAGTCTCTGACGGTGTGATCAAGATGTTGTTCAAGGAGCATCAGCTTGAGAATGCTTTTCTGTAACTGAGGCAATGGCGAGAAGAGTGCATATTACAGTTGCAGGAAGCAATGAGGCCGAAATGCTACTGCTCGCCAAATACATGGGCGATAATAATGCACGAGCAGAAATTACGGTAACCACTACCACTGCTGAAACCTTGCGGGTGTTAAAAGTTCAACGCAGCAGAATTTTGGTGATTGCATTGGATGAAATGATGGACATGGATATTGGGGACGTGATCAAGGGGCTAGGAGCTCTTCGTCCTCAATTGAGGATTGTTGCCTTACTCCAGTCTAGAGCGGTTGACCAGCGTTCTTTATTGAAAGATTTACGCGTTGATAGGGTAATTGACAGCAATCAGCCGAACCACTATGAGGCGGTACAATCCATTGTGCAGGAGTTAGATGAGCTATTGCCACAAGACGTTCGTGACGAGAGAGGCGGATTAACTTTGAGTGCTTGGGTTGGATTGATTGCCTTGGTATTGCTGGTATTGCTGGCAGTGAGCTTTTTATTGCTTTGACGTCAATTTCCGAAGGGATCTATCTCCTTGTTTCGAATGCGACTTGCTCCTTCATCATCTCTGAACAACTTGGTAAGGTCGTATCCGATGCCTATGCAAGGGCGTGCATAAAAAGGAAAGAAAGAGGGGTGGTTATCTGCATTTGCAATGACCAATTTGGATGACATGGCCACGTCAAAATTGAAGACCAATCCCTCAACCGTATAAAATTGAGCACCAAGGTGCAGGCTCAGTCCTTTTACATTTTGATCGTACAATTGGTTTCCAATGGATGGACTGTAATAGTTGGCAATCCACCCATACCCAATTCCAATTCTTGGAAAGAGCGCTTCGCTGCCTACATTAATGTAATAGCGGAGCCCAAAATGATAATTAACCGAAGGCTTGATGGTCACCGTATCATAGGTTCTCTTAGTGGCATAGCCCAAGGCCCCAAAACCGGCAAAATGCCCAATCCCACCTTCTAAATTCCCGCCAAATCCTCCGTAAAGCAGGCCAAAGCCGGCGTTTATATTGGTGTAAAAATTAGGACTTCCTGCAGCTGCTTCATTGGAAGATTGACCCAGGGCACCAATAGGTATTGTACCTAAAAACAGTAGCAACAGCCGCCATTGGCAGGCCTTGTGTTTAACTCCTGTAAATCCGTTCAACCAGGTGCGCATACTTTTTCATGATGATCTTACGCTTCAATTTTAGCGATGGCGTAAGTTCTTCCGTTTCGATTGTCCACGCTTTCTCGCAAAGCTCGATTTTCTTCACTTGTTCGAACTTTCCAAATTGCTGGTTCATTTCGTCGATGTCTTGCTGAATGCGAGCCTTCAATTTGCCATCAGTTGACATCATATCGATCGTATTACAAACCTTGCTGTGACGCTTGCACCATTCTTTGCAAAATTCAAAATCAGGAACAACGAGTGCTGCAGGGTGCTTTTCGTTTTCACCGATCACCATGATTTGATCAATGAAGCGGGACGCTTTGTAGACGTTCTCCATCGGCTGTGGTGCAATGTATTTACCACCCGATGTTTTGAAGATTTCCTTCTTTCGGTCCGTAATCTTCACATACTCACCGTCCACGAGGACGCCGATGTCTCCTGTATGAAACCATCCGCCTTCCGACATCACCTCCTTGGTGAGGTCATCTCGTTTGTAATAGCCCATCATAACGTTCGGACCCTTGATCAGGATTTCACCGTCTTCCGCGATCTTGATTTCTACATTGGATAGTGTTCTTCCAGTGGTGCCGATCATGAATCCCTTATTGTCAAAGCAGTTCACCGAAGCAACGGGTGAGGTTTCGGTAAGCCCATAACCTTCTAAAACCGGAATTTGAGCAGCGTTAAAGATGCGAGCAAGGCGAGGCTGTAATGCTGCGCTGCCACTGGCAACCGCCTTTACATTGCCGCCGAGGGCTTCACGCCATTTGCTGAAAATGAGTTTGTTGGCAATCTTAAGTTGAAGCTCATAAAAGGCTCCGTTTTGGCCATAAGGCTCCCATCGTTCGCCCAGTGATACCGCCCAAAAGAACAAGCTTTTCTTGATTCCTGTGAGCTCTGATCCTTTGGCCATGATCTTATCGAATACTTTTTCGAGGAGCCTTGGAACCGCCGTGAAAACCTGAGGCTGCACCTCGCGTATGTTCTCACCAATCGTATCCATGGATTCAGCGTAGTAAATGGAAACCCCGGTGAACATGAAGAGGTACAAGACCATGCGCTCGTAGATGTGGCAAAGCGGAAGGAAACTCACAGCTTTGGAGTACTCATCTACTGGAAGGCGCTCGCGTGATCCGTGCACGTTAGAAACAATGTTGTTGTGAGAAAGCATCACCCCCTTTGGGTTTCCAGTGGTGCCACTCGTGTAGATTAAAGTGGCAAGATCTTCCGGTTTTACAGCAGCTTTTCTTTTTTCCACCTCATCTGTGGGGGTGCTCTCACCGCGTTTCTTGAAGGTGTCGAAATGCTCAATTCCTTCCAGGTGCTCGAAGGAGACAATGTGCGTAAGCGAAGGAACCGTGTCTTTGACCTCATTGATTTTGGCCAGAAGGTCTGCAGAACTCACGAAGCATATCTTCACCTCTGCATCGTCGAAAATGAATTTGTAGTCGCTAGACGATATGGTAGGATAAATAGGTACACTGATGGCGCCAGCCATTAATATGCCCATATCAGTAATGTTCCATTCGGGACGGTTGTTAGAGATCATAGCTACCTTGTCTCCAGGGCCAATCCCCATGCTGACCAGCGCCTTCGCCACCATCATGCCTTGATCGATGAATGACTTCGTTGATGTTGTAACCCATTTGCCGTCTCGTTTTGCCGCTAAAGAATCTTCCTTTGGATACTTTGAGAGTTGGTAATAGGGGATGTCGAAGAGCCTTGAAACTTCCATAGGATAATTATTGGTTCGTTCTCAAATTTAAGGCACGGAGAGTTGTAGGCAAGTTTTATTTCTTTTTCGTTCCAAAATCTTGGACGCAGTTGAATCTCCATCTGCGGTGAGCTTCGATTGCGACGCCTACTAGTTCCATTTCTGCATCAAGGATGTTCCTTCGATGCCCTAGATTTGGCACATCTCGATCGATGAGTAGGTCGATCACCGCGTCCGCCCCTTTTTCATTGCCATAATTGCAATTTTCATTGATAGCGGCAAACTTGACTTCAAGCGGCTCAATGCGATTGCGGAATGCAGTTCCCGACGAAGAGTTGTGTCCTGTTCGCCCCGATTCACCCATGTCTTTCGCATGCTGTCGAGCAAAAGATGTCAGCTGTTCGTTGGGTTGAAGGATACCCATGCCGTCTGTCGACTCCAATTCTTGTATTAATCCTCGTACTTCCTTGTCTCGCTTTATATCATGTGCCTTAAGGTAGTCGAGGAGAAAGGTTTCTGAGAAGAGCTTAGGATTAATGCGCACCAAGTTCATATAATAGATGGCTTCTTTCTCTTCTGCATTCATGTACGCTACCGACTTGGCTGAATTGGCATACGCCAAAGTCGAGTCAGGCCATAGTTTGAACAGGTCATCCTGTGCCATACCTATGTTTGAAAACAGGCTGAACCCAAGAAAGAGGAAAAGGTATTTGATGTTACTGCTCATGCACTAATTCTCCATTTAACCAAGTCTTCAGTACTGCTGTACTTAAGATGGCTTCAGCATCACACTGAAGCAAATCCCTGTCCAAAAGAACCAAGTCTGCAAACTTTCCAAGTTCGATGCTGCCCCTTGATTCGTCTTCAAAATTAGCAATGGCTGGCCAAATGGTAATTCCGCGTAAGGCTTCTTCTCTGGTCAAGGCCTCTTCCGGATTGAATCCCCCTTCCGGAAAGCCCTCTCGGTCCGTACGCACAGTTGCGGCGAAGAATGTCGCAATGGGAGAAATATCTTCCACAGGAAAGTCTGTGCCTAGGGGAATCAATCCATTTTGAAGCATCAAACTCTTTAAGGCATATGCGTGATGAATGCGTTGCTTTCCCAATCGATCTTCGGCCCAATACATATCTGACGTGGCATGCGTGGGTTGCATAGAAGGGAGTATGTTGAAAGCTCCGAACTTTGTTCGATCTTCTGGGTGCACCACTTGTGCGTGTTCAATCCTCCACCTGCGATCGTTGGTTCCGCCCAGCACCTCTCCCATCGCGTCGAGGGTAAATCGGTTTGCTCCGTCGCCAATGCAATGTACATTCAATTGGAAGCCTGCTCCGAAACACGCATTGGCCCATTGAGAAATGGAATCTTTGGGAGAGATCATCAGGCCCGTGTTGGAGGTGTCATCCGAATAGGGTTCCAGTAATTTGGCACCCCTCGAACCTAGGGCTCCGTCAGCGTACACTTTGATCGATTTAGCCGTTAATCGTTCTGTCTTTTTAGCGAGCTTTCCCATTCCATCCATCAGCTCTGGGGCGGCTGAATACATGGCGTAGACTCTAATCTTTAAGTCTTCTTGATGCAAGCTGTCGAGAAGTTGAACATCTTCCACGCTAAGTCCACCAGCACAAACGGAAGTGAGTCCCGCTGCGAAGCAATTCGCTTGCGCGGTTAAAAGCGCAGTGGATTTGAATTGAGCATCAGGTTTCGGAACAACCGCCTTCACCAAGCGCATGGCTTCATCGATGAGCACTCCTGTAGGCTTTCCATTGGAAAGCAAAACCTTACCTCCGTCAATCTGCGTCTCCTCGCTTATTTGCGCCAGGTCGAGCACATTATCACTGACCAAGTACGCATGTCCATCTACGCGCTTGAGAGCGATGAAGTGATCAGGAAAGAGTTGTTGAAGCGTGTCGTTTGTCGGAAATGCGTGATCTTCCCAATCGTTTTGATCCCATCCTCGGCCCATGATCCATTTTGAGTCCACACTTTCAGAGTAGGACTTGATCCGGTCGACTACCTCGTCAAAGCTTTTCGTGCCAATCAGGTTGAGTCGCTGATTTTCTATGGCGTAACCAAGGATATGCGAATGTGCATCGATGAAGCCGGGGTAAATAAAACCATGTCGAGCGTCCATTACCTCTGTTGCCGTATACGCATTTAGAATTTCATGCTCAGCGCCCACTGCAATGATCTTCCCATCTTTTACGGCGACAGCTTCGGCCAAAGAAAATGCGTCATCTACTGTATAAATGGTAGCATTGTGAATGATCAAGTCGGCCTCCTTCAGTTCGTTGCAACCAAGGGTGATCATGAGAAAACTGAGAAAAAGAAGGTTTCGCATCATGGTACGTCGATTTGTTCTTTGTGGTGCCAGAGGCTCCGAATATAGGGGGAAAGTGAGATGATTAGGACCACGAGAGCCGGAGCGCGGTATCTCATGATAGCTCCGAAAACAGGTGTAACCCATCCGGTTAGTACAAGCAGCGGGATGGTGAAAAGCAGCACCCACCAAAGGGATAGTGACTTGTCTCTTTTGCGATACCATCCGAGAAATGCTGCGACAGCCATCGTCCATAACAGAATGTTTTCGAGCAGCAAAAGAACTTCTGGGGTTGAGTTAACTTCCATAGGAAGAGGTCGCAGGAGGCATGTGAAAAGCGCTGTTGGAATCCCCAAGACCAACGCAAGGTAATCGGGTGAAAGTTGCACCATTTCAAAAGCGCTTCCGGATGCTATCTCATTTACATGATTGATGAAGTCATGCTGTTTTTGAGCAATGGAGGCAGGAATGTCGAAGCCAGCTGCATAGGCACTCGCAATGCCAACAGTTATCAAGACACCCCAAAACAGGGTCATAGCCCAGTAGTTCCAGTTTCGTTTTTGACGCATCCATTCGGAAAGCAAGGCCGGAAGTAGGAAGGCGAGGAAATACAGTTTCAAGTTGAGCAAGATCAAGGATGCGATCAATACCGAAGGGAAGGCTTCTTTTAATGTAGAGGCGCGCATTCCTTTAAGCGCCGCGCCGATACCTAGCATGAGCACTGCTTCTTTCAGTCCTCCCGACAACCAAAGAAGGCTGGCAGGAAAAAGAACGGCCATGGTGAGTGCCCAATTCCGATCCTGGCTTTTGAATAGGAGAGCATCGACGCACCATTTTAAACCGACAAAGCTCAGAAAGGTGAAGATTACATTGTGTACCTCATAAAAGCCGAAACTGACCAGAGCAAAGGTTGCGTTGAGTCGAATCATGAAGTGATTGTCGTTGTACAGACCTGCGTCAAACGGTTTGATCCACGCATTCATCACTTCGAAATAGGATGTTCGAAGAGTAGGGTCTTCCAGCCCGAGTCCGAACACGATGCGAAAAAAGTCGGAAGGATGGGCAAAGAGCGCTTCGCGAAGGATCATGCCGT
This sequence comes from uncultured Flavobacteriales bacterium, assembly GCA_943788725.1. Classification (GTDB taxonomy): domain Bacteria; phylum Bacteroidota; class Bacteroidia; order Flavobacteriales_G; family Salibacteraceae; genus SHAN690. The sequence goes on from CALSRJ010000003.1 coordinate 266,775, forward strand.
CATCAAAGAAGCGGTAAATGTCGGCGGTGCTTCTGTCTGTATAATAATAGGTGAAGAGTGCCTGCAATAAGAAGGCTGCAAATACTTTCACCGAGAACAATACCACGATTAAAGTGCGCGGATAGGCTTTGGAGGAGCGCAATAAAACATAGAGCAGGAAGGCGAACCAGACCGCCCCGAGTAGTATTCCTTCGATTTGCACACCCCAAAGTAAATCTTCTTAATAAGAATTCATCGATTGCCGACCGTTCACCACATATGAAAATTTAATTTTGGCGCTCAATTGAAAACCATGAGTCAACCGACAGAGTACAATCCAAAAGAGACTGCAGAGAAACTCGGCTTACTGCCGGAGGAATACGATAAGGTCGTTGAATATCTTGGGCGCACACCCAATTTCACCGAACTGTCCATCTACTCTGTCATGTGGTCAGAGCACTGCTCGTATAAGAATAGTATCATCTGGCTTAAAACCTTGCCCAAGTCGGGTCCAGCAATCTTGGCAGAAGCTGGAGAAGAGAATGCTGGGCTTGTTGATATTGGAGACGGCTTGGCGTGTGCGTTTAAGATTGAGTCGCACAACCACCCTTCCGCCATCGAACCCTATCAAGGAGCGGCCACGGGAGTAGGGGGTATCAACCGAGACATCTTCACCATGGGTGCCCGACCTGTAGCACAATTGAATAGCCTCCGTTTTGGAGATCCTGAATCAGAGCGTACCAAGTGGTTGCTCAAAGGAGTGGTAAAGGGAATTGGTGATTACGGAAACAGCTTTGGTATTCCCGTGCTGGGCGGAGAAGTCTTTTTTGATGCATCATACAATCAGAATCCTCTGGTGAATGCGATGTCAGTAGGCATTATGAAATCCGACCGCATGATATCGGCAACCTCTCATGGAGTTGGAAATCCGGTCTTCATTGTTGGATCGAGCACAGGAAAGGATGGAATTCATGGTGCGACCTTCGCATCAGGCGATTTAACGGACGATAGCGCAGATGATCTGCCATCGGTTCAGGTAGGCGATCCATTTCAAGAGAAACTCTTATTGGAGGCCTCGCTGGAGCTCGCTGAAACGGATTGCATTGTTGGTATGCAAGACATGGGGGCTGCTGGCATCACGTGCTCAACTTCTGAGATGTCGGAAAAAGGGGGATGTGGAATGGACATTCATTTGGACCGCGTTCCCACTCGGCAAGAGAATATGCTTCCCTTCGAGATCCTGCTGAGCGAATCGCAGGAGCGCATGCTCGTCGTCGTGAAAAAAGGCCGGGAAGACGAGGTCTTGAAAATCTTTGATAAGTGGGATTTGAATTGTGTTGAAATTGGAACCGTGACTGAAGGTCCAAGTCTCCGCTATTTTATGGACGGTGAGATGGTGGCAGAAGTGCCTGCAGACTCTCTTGTTCTAGGTGGCGGCGCCCCGGTGTATGAAAGAGAATATAAAGAGCCCGCATACTACGCGAAGGCACAGGCGTTCGATCCGTCTACTTTGTCCGAGCCGTCGGACCTTAAGGAAGTTGCTAGGTCGTTAATCGGGCATGTTAACATTGCCTCTAAACGATGGGTAACAGAGCAATACGACTCCATGGTAGGTACGATCAATATGTCGACCAATCGTCCGAGCGATGCAGGCATTGTGAATGTCAAGGGCACGGATAAAGCCATTGCTGTTACGGTAGATTGTAATGCGCGTTATGTATTCGCTGACCCAGAGGTTGGATGTTCGATCGCGGTAGCGGAAGCGGCGAGAAATATCGTTTGCTCTGGAGCAAAACCTGCCGCCATCACGAATTGCTTGAATTTTGGTAATCCGTACAACCCGGAGGCGTATTGGCAGTTTGTCGGTGCCATCAAGGGCATGAGCACGGCGTGCAAAAAGTTCAATACACCAGTTACGGGAGGAAATGTCAGTTTCTACAATCAGTCGACCATTGAAGGCAAGACAGTCCCTGTACTACCTACTCCTACCATTGGAATGATTGGAATCGTGGAGTCGAAGGAGCATGTAACTCCACTGAGTATTGGCGCTGCAGGACAAAAATTGATCCTTCTCGGAAAGCACAGCGACGATATGTCTAGTTCCCAGTATTTGATTCACTGGCACAAGCAGGAGTTATCGCGGACTCCATCATTTGATCTGGAGTATGAGTATACCCTTCAGGAGGTTTTGTACGACCTGATTACCAAAGGGTCGATCAAGGCTGCACACGACGTTTCTGACGGAGGTCTTTTCACCACCCTGCTTGAAATGAGTTTGCCTTTGGGTATCGGGGTTGACGTTGAAGTTTCAGGCGGACGATTGGATGGCTTGTTGTTCGGAGAGGCGCAGTCTAGGGTGGTCCTTGCTGTGGAGGCTTCTGAGGCTAACAAAGTAATGAAGCAAGTGAAGGCAGCTGGAATGGACGCAGAGCTGTTAGGCAGCGCTGTAGGTAAGGACATTGTCATTAACGGGTCGTCCTACGGGTCTGTAGCTTCTTTGGGAGAGATATTCAATGGTGCACTGCACAAGATGATGAGCTAGAAGGAATACACTCCTGGCCATTGCCATAAAAAAAAGCCCCGATTTGAGTCGGGGCTTTTTGTTTTATCATCCATCAGATCTATCAGTGGCTTAGCAAGAACTTTCGCGTTCCGGTGTACTCACCCATTCTGATTTCAAGAAGGTACGGTCCGCTGGCAAGGTCGCCTACGTACCAAGTCTTCCTTGCGTATGCATCGGTAGATGCAAAGGTTTTTATGGCTCTGCCCGTAAAGTCCTTCAAGGTAACCTCAAGAGATCCAAATTCAGCGATGTCTGCCTCGATGTTGATGTAGTCGTTGGCTGGGTTAGGGTAGATAGCGATGTTGTCCATGTAGGCTTCAGGAAGGCCTAAGACATTGATGACGACCTCTTCGCAGGTTGTATCAGAACCACAAACGTTGGATACGTACTGGCAAACTTCAAATGTTCCTACCCGAGGGAAGTAATGTATTGGATTACTAAGGGTGCTCAAAGTTGAGTCTGAGAAGGTCCATCGATATTCATCGGCGTTGTAGCTTGAATCAATGAATTGAACAGCTGACAGCACTTGGTCATATCCGAATCCGCCTGTTGGGGCCACCGGTACGTTCAGTGTTTGACTGCTTTCACAATTGGTGGTCCAGCCATCAACGTATATGGACAATGTCACATCAAAGGGGCCGGGCTCTTGGAAGATGTGAAGTGCGTTGACTTGGTTACTCAATCCGGTACTATCACCAAAATCCCAAACGAATGCATCCAAAATGGAGTTATAGAAGACTCTTGAGTTGTAAATCTCACTGCGGGTAATCCGAGAAGACAGATCGTCGAATTCAACGAGCTTGTCGCCGTTCTCATCAAACTGCAAGCACTCAAATGGGTATTCAAAGTTTGCGTCTAGGTTGTATTCAATCAAAGGTTCAATGATCACGTCCATGTCACATGCGGCGCCATTGCAATTGAATGCGAACACAGATCCCGGAGTATACCATATAGTATCACCGCTTGACGATGCAATCTTGGCAACGGCTAAGAGGTCTCCATCGCCATCACCTGACGCCCAGTCTGTGGTGCTGATGAGCACGGGAACCGCTCCATCGTATTCAATGGTGAGGATAAAGTCGTCACCGTTCTTAATATTGATGGCCTTATTAAAGATGGCAGTATACCGAACCGAGTCGCTGTAGTTGGAGTCGACGCTGATCTTATTGATGTGCACGCGTGATTCTGCTAAGGGTCCAGCTGCGGTATCCGGAACATTGGCTCCAGATCGATCGTAAATGCGACAGATCACTTCATAACTGTCTTTGAACAGGCCTTCGTGGTTGGCGTAAAAGGTGAAGCCATGTACAATCATTGATTGAGGAGCGTCGAAGCGCTGGCCAAGACCAATTCGCTTTTGGCCGGAGCCTTGTCCTTGCAACCTGAGTTGGCGAACGTTGGTTCCTCTTGCAGCAGTGTAGCGCACACTGTCTTTGCCGCAATTGAGTGCGGTATTGGTAGCCACGGCCACATTTTCACAATGGGTTACTTCACCGCATGAAGTCATCATCGTTTGACACACCCAATACGTTCCTGGCTTCGCGTATTTATGTTTTGGATCTTCGTTGGAGCTGAAGTTTCCATCGCCAAAAGTGTACTGAATGTTGCTGAACAAACCTTGGGTTTTATTCTTAAACGTAACTTCCAAGTTGTTTGTAGTATAGCTGAAGTCCTGCGCGGGCTTCTCTTTGATGATCTGCGTTACAGTACTCAAGCAAACTTGCTGCGTCCATGAAAGGATTTTGGTTGTTAAAGTTGCAGCGTAAGGACCATTGGTCGGATAGAAATGCGCTGGATTGACGATAGGAAAAACCGTTGAGCCATCTCCGTAGTTCCAAGTTTGTCCATCAGGAAATCCGAAAAAGGCGTAACGATTGTACATTCTATGATCTGCGATGATCGCTTCATTAAAAAAGTGAACCGTATCTCCCAATTCATCGAAGAGGCATTCAGGGTCGGTGTAGAAACTCGCATTCATATCGTATCGAACGATGGGCTCGAAAAAGAAGTCGGAGTCAAAAGGAACACCTGCGGGAGCAAATACATCAGACTTGACCCATCCACTCGCTTGGAATGCGCCACTAAGCCACTCCTCAAGGCCATCGCCCCCGCCACCGGTCTCATCGTACTCATTGTGCATCAATGAAAAATCAGGCTTGTTAGGTTGGGTTCGAATGACAACCGTGTAAGGTTGATCCACGTTGATCGTGAAATCATCCACCACATAGGCGTAGTAATTCCAGATGGTGTACAAGGGTACTCCGTTCATATTGGTGTCTACCGTGTCCACCACCCAAATCAATACACTGTCGGTCGCTAGAATGTTGTTACCTGGGAGGCTATCTCCTGTGGCGTTGCGAATTTCTACCGTGAGGTACATCGAGTCTCCACCTGTAGTGTCCGTCTTAAATCCATAGAATCGGATACCGTCTATAGATATCTCTTGAGGGGCCTCATAATACTGGTAAAGCGCGCTGGTGAAGGTTGGGTCAAAGCTGGTAGTATCATACCCACTGGCTTTGCCTTGAACAAATTGCACGGTATCTTGAGCGCAAACAGCTCGTTGGGCCAGCACGTTTGAAGAGATCAGAAATGCAGCTATTAGTAGCGTAAATAGTCTAGTCATATACATTATATACGTTGAGTCAATTTAGTAGACGTTCCTTATAGTGGAATAGTTGACCTATAAAGTCCGTAAAATTAAAGATTATTGTAATCGCTCAGTTCGGCGAATCTAACAATGGCATTATGGCGGTATTGATAACGGGTACATCGAGGGGGATTGGAAAGGCATTATTGGAGGCTTATCGAGCTTCAGGAAGGCGGACAATTACCATCAGCAGAGGAGAGGGTATTAGGGTAGATCGAGACGGTCAACATATATACATACGTTTTGCATGGGATGATTTCACATCCTTGGCAGAGGCGCTCCACGAATTATCCGAGGCAGAGGGGTTTAAAATTGAATCGGTCATCAACAATGCAGGAGTATTGATCAAGGATTTGATCAGCGATGTGAGTTATGCTGACTTTGAGGAACAGATGCGTGTGAACGTGTGGTACGCGCTCGAGCTATTTCGTGCGCTTTATAATAAGAAGCTCTTAGCGCCCAACGCTCACATTCTGAACCTGGGGAGTATGGGAGGCGTGCAAGGCTCGATGAAGTTCCCTGGCTTGTTCGCATACTCGGCCAGTAAAGCCGCTTTGGTAGGGCTTACAGAGTCATTGGATGCTGAATATGGGGGTGAGGGCCTCGCGTTCAACTGTTTAGCCTTAGGGGCGGTAAATACAGAGATGCTAAAAGAGGCCTTTCCGGGCTATATTTCAGAGGTCGATCCTGAAAATATGGCGAAATTCATTCAAAGGGTAGCGGATGAATTCGGGGGTGTAATGAGCGGAAAGCTCATACAGGCCTCAAAATCCAATCCTGACGCCTAAATTTATACGACTGTTATTCAGTTGATTAACCATCAAACAGTCAAATAAGTCCATATTTCTTCATCTTTTTTCCCGCTAGGGCTTGCAGCAATGAAATATGGATTTATCTTTGCGCTCCCTTTTGAAAGAAAGGATGTTCTTTGAAAGAATTGAAAAGATAGAAGCTAACATGTATCCATAGGGATCTTTGATCTGATTGTTATATTAATTTTATACAACGGAGAGTTTGATCCTGGCTCAGGATGAACGCTAGCGGCAGGCCTAACACATGCAAGTCGAACGGTAACATAATCAGCTTGCTGATTGATGACGAGTGGCGCACGGGTGCGTAACGCGTATGCAACCTACCTTTAACTAGAGAATAGCCCGAAGAAATTCGGATTAATACTCCATAATATATGTCTTTCGCATGTTAGACATATTAAAGCTTTTGCGGTTAAAGATGGGCATGCGTAACATTAGCTTGTTGGTGAGGTAACGGCTCACCAAGGCTACGATGTTTAGGGGGCCTGAGAGGGTTATCCCCCACACTGGAACTGAGACACGGTCCAGACTCCTACGGGAGGCAGCAGTGAGGAATATTGGACAATGGGCGCAAGCCTGATCCAGCCATGCCGCGTGCAGGAAGACGGCCCTACGGGTTGTAAACTGCTTTTATATGAGAATAAACCCCCGAACGTGTTCGGGGCTGAAGGTATCATATGAATAAGCACCGGCTAACTCCGTGCCAGCAGCCGCGGTAATACGGAGGGTGCAAGCGTTATCCGGATTTATTGGGTTTAAAGGGTGCGTAGGCGGGATGTTAAGTCAGTGGTGAAATCTTCCAGCTCAACTGGGAAACTGCCATTGAAACTGACGTCCTTGAATTTAGTTGAAGTAGGCGGAATGAGGCATGTAGCGGTGAAATGCATAGATATGCCTCAGAACACCGATCGCGAAGGCAGCTTACTAAACTAACATTGACGCTGAGGCACGAAAGCGTGGGGAGCAAACAGGATTAGATACCCTGGTAGTCCACGCTGTAAACGATGATTACTCGCTGTTGGCAATACACTGTCAGTGGCTAAGCGAAAGTGATAAGTAATCCACCTGGGGAGTACGTTCGCAAGAATGAAACTCAAAGGAATTGACGGGGGCCCGCACAAGCGGTGGAGCATGTGGTTTAATTCGATGATACGCGAGGAACCTTACCAGGGCTTAAATGTAGAACGACCGATCTGGAAACAGATTTTCTCTTTGAGCGGTCTACAAGGTGCTGCATGGTTGTCGTCAGCTCGTGCCGTGAGGTGTCGGGTTAAGTCCCTTAACGAGCGCAACCCCTATCTCTAGTTGCCAGCGGTTCGGCCGGGGACTCTAGAGAAACTGCCCGTGCAAACGGTGAGGAAGGTGGGGATGACGTCAAATCATCACGGCCCTTACGTCCTGGGCTACACACGTGCTACAATGGTCGGTACAGAGGGCAGCTACCACGTGAGTGGATGCAAATCTCGAAAGCCGATCTCAGTTCGGATTGAAGTCTGCAACTCGACTTCATGAAGCTGGAATCGCTAGTAATCGCGCATCAGCCATGGCGCGGTGAATACGTTCCCGGGCCTTGTACACACCGCCCGTCAAGCCATGGAAGCCGAGGGTGCCTGAAGTCGGTTGCCGAAAGGCGCTGCCTAGGGTAAAATTGGTAACTGGGGCTAAGTCGTAACAAGGTAGCCGTACCGGAAGGTGCGGCTGGAATACCTCCTTTTTAGAGAAATACAATCGATACGTGTTAGCTTCTATCTTTTCATTCTTAATTATTAGAAAACCTGAGTTGTGTCCCGAATCCCGTTTTTGGGGTACAGTAGGGCTCGGACTCAAGTTAGTCCCGTAGCTCAGCTGGTTAGAGCGCTACACTGATAATGTAGAGGTCGGCAGTTCAAGTCTGCCCGGGACTACGGTTTTGGGGGATTAGCTCAGCTGGCTAGAGCGCCTGCCTTGCACGCAGGAGGTCATCGGTTCGACTCCGATATCCTCCACACTGGTTTTCTAAGTTGTTGGAATAGTTAAAAGATGGTGCAATTCCATCACCAACACTGTTCGCAATAGTGCGAATATGTTCTTTGAAATCTTGAATAATATAGAGTTAGAAAATTATCAAGAGCAAACGGCGGATGCCTTGGCTCTCAGAGGCGATGAAGGACGCGACAAGCTGCGAAAATCTTCGGGAAGCTGCAAATAAGCGCAATATCCGAAGGTGTCCGAATGGGGCAACCCAGTACAGTGAAGCTGTATTATCCCGCAAGGGAGGCTAACCCGGTGAACTGAAACATCTAAGTAACCGGAGGAATAGAAAACAATAGTGATTCCCTAAGTAGCGGCGAGCGAACGGGGAATAGCCCAAACCAATGTTGTTTCGGCAATGTTGGGGTTGTAGGACTACAATGTGGACTCTGTATTTTTAGTAGAACAGCGATGGAAACGCTACCATAGAGGGTGATAGTCCCGTAAACGAAAAAAATACAGTACCTAGTAGTATCCTGAGTAGGGCGGGACACGTGAAATCCTGTCTGAATCTACCGGGACCATCCGGTAAGGCTAAATACTCCTGAGAGACCGATAGTGAACAAGTACCGTGAGGGAAAGGTGAAAAGCACCTCGAATAGAGGAGTGAAATAGTACCTGAAACCGTTTGCTTACAAGCGGAGGGAGCCTTCGGGTGACCTCGTGCCTTTTGCATAATGAGCCTACGAGTTACTCCTCAGTAGCAAGGTTAAATCCATTGATGGATGCAGCCGAAGCGAAAGCAAGTCTTAACAGGGCGCTTAGTTACTGGGGGTAGACGCGAAACTTAGTGATCTACCCATGGCCAGGTTGAAGCTCTGGTAACACAGAGTGGAGGACCGAACCCGTTGACGTTGAAAAGTCTTGGGATGAGCTGTGGGTAGGGGTGAAAGGCTAATCAAACTAAGAAATAGCTCGTACTCCCCGAAATGCATTTAGGTGCAGCCTCGGAATCGAGTGTCATAGAGGTAGAGCTACTGATAGGGCTAGGGGGCTTCACCGCCTACCAACCCCTGACAAACTCCGAATGCTATGACATATGTCCGGGAGTGAGGGCATGGGTGCTAAGGTCCATGTCCGAGAGGGAAACAACCCAGACCATCAGCTAAGGTCCCAAAGTATATGCTAAGTTGTTCAAACGTGGTTTGACTGCTTGACAGCTAGGATGTTGGCTTGGAAGCAGCCATTCATTTAAAGAGTGCGTAACAGCTCACTAGTCGAGCGGTCGAGCGTGGATAATAATCGGGCATAAGCATATCACCGAAGCTATGGATTTATGGTAGGGGAGCATTCTAGTCGCGCTGAAGGTGTGCTCGTGAGGCATGCTGGAGCAGCTAGAAAAGAAAATGTAGGCATAAGTAACGATAATTCGGGTGAAAAACCCGTACACCGTAAGACTAAGGTTTCCTGATCAATGCTAATCAGATCAGGGTTAGTCGGGGCCTAAGGCGAACCCGATTGGGGTAGTCGATGGACAACAGGTTAATATTCCTGCACTTGTATATACTGCGATTTGGGGACGGAAGTCCGTACTTGCTACGTGCTGACGGAAATGCACGTTGAGCCTAGTCTTCGGACGAAGCGAAGTAGGGAAAGGTCTTCCAGAGAAAAGCCAATAAGCTTCAGGTATATACAACCCGTACCCTAAACCGACACAGGTAGTCGAGGAGAGTATCCTAAGGTGCTCGAGTGATTCATGGCTAAGGAACTAGGCAAATTAGCCCTGTAACTTCGGAAGAAAGGGCGCCTCCCTCACTTCGGTAGGAGGCCGCAGTGAATAGGTCCAGGCGACTGTTTATCAAAAACACATGGCTCTGCTAAATCGAAAGATGATGTATAGGGCCTGACACCTGCCCGGTGCTGGAAGGTTAAGAGGTGGGGTTAGGACTTCGGTCCGAAGCTCTAAATTGAAGCCCCAGTAAACGGCGGCCGTAACTATAACGGTCCTAAGGTAGCGAAATTCCTTGTCGGGTAAGTTCCGACCTGCACGAATGGTGTAACGATCTGGACACTGTCTCGGCCATGAGCTCGGTGAAATTGTAGTAGCGGTGAAGATGCCGCTTACCCGCAATGGGACGGAAAGACCCCGTGAACCTTCACTACAGCTTAGCATTGGAATTGGATAATTATTGTGTAGGATAGGTGGGAGACTTTGAAGCATTGGCGCTAGTCGGTGTGGAGTCGTCCTTGAAATACCACCCTATGATTGTTTGGTTTCTAATCCTTTATGGAGACATTGCTTGGTGGGTAGTTTGACTGGGGTGGTCGCCTCCAAAAGAGTAACGGAGGCTTCTAAAGGTACCCTCAGCACGCTTGGTAACCGTGCGCAGAGTGTAATGGCACAAGGGTGCTTGACTGTGAGACCGACAAGTCGAGCAGGAACGAAAGTTGAGCATAGTGATCCGGTGGTTCCTTATGGAAGGGCCATCGCTCAAAGGATAAAAGGTACTCCGGGGATAACAGGCTGATCTCCCCCAAGAGCTCACATCGACGGGGAGGTTTGGCACCTCGATGTCGGCTCGTCACATCCTGGGGCTGGAGAAGGTCCCAAGGGTTGGGCTGTTCGCCCATTAAAGTGGCACGCGAGCTGGGTTCAGAACGTCGCGAGACAGTTCGGTCCCTATCTGTTGCGGGCGTTAGAAGTTTGAGAGAACCTCCTTTTAGTACGAGAGGACCGAAGGGGACGAACCTCTGGTGTACCTGTTGTGGCGCCAGCTGCATCGCAGGGTAGCTATGTTCGGACGAGATAAGCGCTGAAAGCATCTAAGCACGAAACTCATCTCAAGATGAGACTTCTTTTAAGGGTCGTTAAAGACGATGACGTTGATAGGCTCGCAGGTGTAAAGGTAGAAATGTCAAAGCCGAGCGGTACTAATTACCCGTAGATTTTCTAATCAATTCTATATTATTCAAGATTTTTATAATATTCACGATTTTACGGTGATTATTGCAGTAGGGATCACCTCTTCCCATTCCGAACAGAGAAGTTAAGCCTACTAGCGCAGATGGTACTTGGGTAACACCAGGGAGAGTATGTCGTCGCCGGTTTTTAAAAAGCCTTGCATGCAAATGCGAGGCTTTTTTTTTGATTGCTTTGTACCGATGTTCAAAAGGACAATCTTCCCTTTCTTGATCCTCCCTTTCCTTCCCTTCTTCGGGATGGGTCAGTCATTGCCGTTTAATCAATACGGCAACGAAATATGGCTGGGAGATTCCATCAATGGATTGCCTGCCCCAAACAGGTTCGGATTCAATTACCGACCCGATAATAACCTTCCCCCCAAGCTAAAACTGACGCTCCCGATCAATTCGGGCGATTCCAATACCTATTCAAGGATGCTATATCGCATCACGAATGCACAGAATCAATCTTTGGGAGCCCGTGTTTACAGACCACTGGGCGAAGGGGAGTTGATCGACTTAAACCTGCAGCGTATATCAAACAATGGGTGGATGGTGCAGTCTGAATCCAGGTTCACCTACGCCGATGTGCAATTACTGCTCGACGTCATTGATGAGAAGCTAAGTATCGATGTGAGTGGAAATGCCATTATCCTTGACCGTGATCAGAATGGAGGACTCCGGTCAGACTCCTATGACGTCGCCACCGACGGTGGAGCCTTTGGAGCATTGGCGAATGATGTTTTCCTCACCAATGCATTCAATCGTTCTACCGATTACAAAGGACGAATGGCCCTGAAGTATTCCCTGAACAATCGACTTGGATTTTCGGCTATCGGTCAACTGAAAAAACAACGTTATCTCTACGATGATGATGCCGGCGATCAACCCTACTACGATGCCTTTCGAGGCGATACAAGCAATGTGGCTGTTCGTGATTCTAACAAGGATTTCATTTGGGCAACTGGAGGAAGCGCTAGCTATCTCATCACAAACGATTCACTCAAAAGGCAAACCATTGAAGTCACGTTGATGCACAACGCAATCCGATATGGATCAATGGGACCAACTCAATTTACAACCAACACTGCGCTTCATGCTGCATTTGAATCGATTGGGCTTCGAAATACGATCCGACTACTAGGTAAGTCTGGAATTGCCGGTTACAACGAAGGAGACTTCCAAGTGAAAGCGTCTTGGAATAGACATCTCAAGGATGCGACCAACGCGGATACATCGACAAGCGGAGAATGGCACCTCCTACTGAAAATGAATGCCCAACGGTATGCCCCCTATGCTGTGCATACGCGTTATCAATCCCATTTCTTGAGCTGGAGTTCAAGCCTTGCGAAAAGCAATGCCATCGATTTGGATGGTGGAATTGAACACCAAGGAGCGCGAGGGAAGCTAGGGTTGAACTTAAGCGCTGATTACCGGGAAAATTTCGTGTTCTTAAACGACCTACTAGAAGTGGAGCAATCAAATAGCGCGATCGCGGTAGCGGGTGCTGAATTGATGGGCGATTATTCCATTCAAAGGTTTGAATTGTCCGGAATTGCGCGTTATCAGGTGAATGTTTTTGATGCGGTCTATGACCTGCCCATGTTTTCGGCGGCGGGAGAATTGTCGTATTCATTCCCCATATTCAACAAGGCTATTTATCTGAAAACAGGAACGGGCGTTTCCTACTTTACCGACTATAGAGCTCGAGCATATGCCCCGTTTATGGACATGTATTACCTACAACGATCTGAACGTTACGGAAACTACCTTCAGGTTGACCCATTCGTCCAAGCCAGCATTCAGTCTGTGGACGTAAGCTTTCGCTTTCTAAATGCTACCTATGGCATGTTGGGGATTGAGCCTGTGGTTGGGCCAGGGTATCCTAGCGTGCCTCGTTACTTTGAGGTGCGGATCGACTGGACCTTCAAAAACTAGGTTTTCTGCTTCTTTTTCTTGGCCGCTGGGAACAATACGTTGTTCAGGATGAGGCGGTAACCAGGAGAATTGGGGTGCAAACTCAAATCAGTAGGAGGATCACCCACAAAGTGCTGGTAATCCTCTGGATCATGCCCACCGTAGAACGTCCATTGTCCTTTTCCAAATTCACCGTGTATGTACTTAGCAACGTCGAACCCTTTGTTCTCAGCCAATACTAGGACATCAGGCTTTATGTATTGCTTCTTGTACGAGGTGGTCTGCCCCATGAATCCTTTGACGATCGATTGATGGTTCTGACAAAGCATCGTCGGTACCGGATCCCATTTTGCTGAGAAGTCGAATAACGTGAAGAAATCTTCTGTCGGTTTTACCTTGGTATGAATGTCAGTGGCGTCTATTTCGGAGAATTCATAAATCATGGGATTCATGATCAAGTTGTAATTCTCAAAAGCAAATGAACGATCAAACTCGATCTTCTTCTGCGCCATTGGATCTGCAGGATCTCCATCAAACATCCGTTCGCATATGTCTACGTTCTCTGCGGCCAAGGCAATATCGTAGGAGTCAGTTCCAGAACACATAGAGAACAAAAATCCACCCCCCGAAGTATATTCCTTGATGCGCAGGGACACGGCTAGTTTTAGTTCAGAAACTTTTGTAAAGCCAAGCCTTGCTGCAGTCTCTTCAAATTCAGCTACTTGGTCTTGGTACCACTTGTGGTTGCGGTACGACCCATAGAACCGGCCGTATTGACCCGTGAAGTCCTCGTGGTGAAGGTGAAGCCAATCATAGAGGTGGAGATTTCCATCGATGATTTCATCGTCATAAATGACCTCATAAGGAATTTCGGCGTAGGTCAACACAAGCGTTACGGCATCATCCCATGGCTGTGCGCTCTTAGGTGAATACACCGCGATCTTAGGAGCTTTCTCAAGCTTCACAGCGTCCATGTTTACCTCTGGGTTCGAAATCTCCAACAGCATCCCAGCTGCTTTGGAATCAGGAATGTTTTCAAAAGATATGCCTCGGATGACCAATTCCTTTTCTACCTCAGGGTAGTGGTCGATTAAGAAACTGCCACCGCGGAAGTTGAGCAACCACTGCACTTCAACGTCGCGTTCAAGCGTCCAGTAAGCCAAACCATATGCCTTCAAGTGATTTGCCTGCGACTCGTCCATAGGGATGAGGATCTTCTTAGCGAATACCTGCCCGACGATTAGAAAGCAAAGCAGTAGAAGACTAAAATGGCGGCTCATCATCGTCATCTTCGGCCTTATCCCAATTCTCAGATTTGAGTATTTGTCTTCCATATTGATCGTCGACTTGCACGTCGCTTTCCGATGTAATTCCAAATGCCTGTTGTTCCCAATTTACAAACTTCGCTAGGTGGTTCTCGAATTTCACCTTGACATCATCCGTAGCACCATTCCTGTGCTTGGCGATGATCAATTCTCCTAAACCTTGCGTGCTATTGCCTTCCTCATCTTGAAGGATACCGTAGTACTCAGGTCGGTAAATGAACATAACCATGTCCGCATCCTGCTCAATCGCACCCGATTCCCTCAGGTCACTCAATTGAGGTCGCTTATCACCACCTCGGGTTTCTACTGCACGGCTCAATTGACTTAACGCAAGCACCGGGACACTTAGTTCTTTAGCGATTCCCTTAATCGCCCTGGAAATAGTACTGATCTCTTGTTCACGGTTTCCTTTTGAGTCGCCAGACCCGCTCATCAACTGCAGGTAATCGATGATCACCAATTGGATGTCTTTTTCGGCCTTGAGACGTCTGCACTGAGCACGCAATTCAAAGACGGATAAACCTGGTGTATCGTTGATGTAGATCGGTGCATTGGTCAATTTGCCGATGCGTGAGTTCAATTGCTCCCACTCATACGGTTCCAAGGTGCCTTTCTTCAACTTCTCGGCAGGGATCTGTGTTTCCGATGCAATGAGTCGATTGACCAGTTGAAGGGAAGACATTTCAAGTGAAAATACGGCCACACCTCTCTTAAAGTCAACGGCTGCATTCCGAGCCAGGGAGAGCACAAAAGCTGTTTTACCCATACCTGGCCGGGCCGCAATGACCACCATGTCTGATGGCTGAAATCCTCCCGTCAAACGATCCAAGTCTCGAAACCCGGATGGTACGCCACTCGTGCCGTCTTGCTTGCTGATCTCCTCCAGCTTCTTAACCGCTTTGTGGAGTAACTTACCCATGTCCTCATAAGACTTGCGAATGTTGCCTTCTGCAACCTCGAAGAGCCTTCCTTCCGCTGAATCCAGAAGGTCGAAAACGTCAATGGTTTCGTCGTATGCATCCTTGATCGTATCGCTCGAGATTTTGATGAGTTCGCGCTGGATGTGTTTCTGGGAAATGATCCGGGCATGCGATTCAACGTGGGCGCTAGATGCCACCCTGTTCGTGAGCTGGGAAATGTAAAAAGCACCACCTACAACATCAAGGTTTCCTTGTTTCTTCAGCTCTTGCGTAACCGTCAAGATATCAATGGGCTCAGAGCGTTCAAACAACTCCAAGATGGCCTTAAAAATCAACTGGTGTGATTCCTTGTAGAAACTCTCCTTTTTCAGGATGTCGATCACATCCGTTAAAGCCTCTTTGTCTAACAGCAACGCTCCCAACACAGCCTCCTCAAGGTCAACAGCTTGAGGTTGTAATTTACCATATTCGGGACTCTCTAATTGGTTCCTTACCACACTTAATCCACTCTTTTTACTGCTTGTTGCTGACTTTGGCTCTTCCATGATTCAAAGGTAGGAATAGGAAGAGGCGTTCCTTTGATCTGACGGGTTAAACTTTTACAGCCGGAGCGGAAGGTTAACGCGCGAGGCTTTCGCCCATTCTAGCTGCGATGAAAAGGCGAATAAAACTTCTGAACGTTCTATCAACACATCATTTCAACGGTTCTTGATAAACCATTCTTAGATGCGGAATCCCATCTTCCAAGTACATGCTTCCAATCGCTTCAAAACCCAATGAACGGTAGAAGTCGCAGAGATAAACTTGAGCTGACATCTCGATGGATCTATTCGCATCGGTTGAGGTACAGTGAGCGATGGCTTGCTCTACCATTCGTTTTCCTAGCCCAGTGTTTCGTTGCGACCCTTTCACTACGATTCGACCGATGTGCCAAGCGGTGCTTTGAATGATCCGTAAGTAGGCGATCAATTCGTCTCCTTCTTTGCGCATCAGATGAGTGGCTTCCAGGTCTTTTGGATCGGGATCGAGATAGACGCATTGTTGCTCTACTACAAACACTTCTGAGCGCAAGGCCATGATTTGATGCCAGTCTTCTGAAGGAATCTGGTCAATGGAAGAAAGGAATGATTTTTCGGACATACAGAACCTAGTCGGTGGTTGGTTGTTTCTATGGCATGAAGGTATATCGTTTGTCATCAACCCAAAAGCTTCCCATATCAATGGACCAAGCATGGGAGTATTTTTCAACCCCAAGTAATCTTCAGGAAATCACGCCGAAAGACTTGAAATTCAAGATATTGACTGATATCGGTAAGGAGAAAATGTACGCTGGTCAGATCATCAATTATATTGTCACTCCACTTTTTGGTATTCCTATGCGATGGACGACAGAGATCACCCACGTAGAAGAGGGAAAGTATTTCGTGGACGAGCAGCGCTTCGGGCCATACAGTTTTTGGCATCACAAGCATTTTTTCACCCCCATTGAGGGCGGTGTTTTGGCTACTGACGTCGTTGATTATGCTTTGCCGCTTGGGATTTTAGGAAGGTTGGCACATGCGATTTTCGTGAAGGCGCAGCTGAAACACATCTTTATGTTTAGAGAAAAGAAGCTCGAGGATATGTTCGGCAGCTTTGAGAAAGATTCAGCGAATCGATAGTACCCGTTTCTCTTCGTCCCATTCTGGCCATGCAAATAGATCTTGGAGGAGGTTTTCCTTCTTCGGTCCAATCGAGAATATTTCGAGTTGTCGTTCTGCACGGGTAAAGGCGACATAGAGCACATTCAATAAGTCAAGGTTAGAGCGCTCATCTTCCTCGTCTGGAAGCTGAGCGTAATGAGATTCCCTCAGCTGACTCAGCTTCAATCGCACATTTCCCAATGCGTAAGGTTCTTGGATCTCCACCCACCCGTACTCCTTGGTGTTCTTTCTTTTCGTAACCTCAGGCATGAATACTGCTACTACTGGAAATTCTAAACCCTTCGACTTGTGGATGGTCATTACGCTGATCGCATGCCCATTGTTGGCCAGTTGAATGCTCTCCTGTTCTGCTTTTTTTGCCCAGAATTCTAGGAACCCCTCCTTCAGGTAGCCTCCTGAGGTTTCATACCTCAAGCAAAGGTCTAGGAACTTCGAGACGAAAGCGTTTTCCAGTGGAATGCCTAATATCTTGCAAACCGCCATGGCCCTTTGAAAGGTCTCGCCGTGCTGGACTTCAGGAATGGAAAAGTCAAATCCCATGACCTTTGCCGTCTGCGAAAAGGTCCATTTACCTTGTTTCACTTGCTTGGCCCTAGCATGCGCCGCTGGAATGTTGGCGTGTTGGTTCAGTCTTGAAAGCCAAAGCTGTGTGACAAACGGGTCCTTATTCCATTGTAAACCTTGTAAAGAAGTGATGATAAGTTGCACCAATGGATTGTTCTTTAGGAGCAAGCTCTCTTGACTCACCACGCTAAATCCGGCTTCGAGCAACATCGACGCGAAGGAGGCGGCGTCTGCATTGGTTCTGAACAGACTGCAAATATCCCCTGGGGCAATACCGTCTTTGTCGACCATTTTTCGCACCCGATCCAACATCTTTAGCATCAATGCATCCTTGTTCATTTTCGGATCTTCCGCTATCCACCAATTGACTTCGCCTGCCTGTTGTTGCACAGGATGTTGCTCAAGCGCGCTATAGGTTTCTCGGTGTGCTTCAGAGAGCATGGATCGATGGGCGTGATCAAAGAAGCGGTTGTTGAAATCGACTACTTGCTTTGAGGACCGGAAGTTTCGATCCAATACAATTTCCTTGAACATCGATTCTAGTAGACCCGATGAAGGGTGGTCTACTTTGGGGAGGTTCACAAATTGCTCGGGATCACTGTTACGCCATCGGTAGATGGATTGTTTTGCATCGCCGACGATCAAAGAAGTATTCCCTTCTGACAAGCTGTTTTCCACCAGAGGAAGGAGGTTTTTCCATTGTAAAACGGAAGTGTCCTGAAACTCATCGATCAGGATGTGGCTGAACTGAGTCCCAAGGCGCTCAAACAAAAAGAAGGTTTGCTCCTCCTGCAGCTGGTCTGAAATGAGTGTGTTGAATTCGCTGAGTAGACGAATGTTGTCTTCTTCGCGGATCCATTCAAATATGCCCTCCAGTGCACTGTAAAATCCGAGCGCATACACTTCTTGCCGCAATGCATTGATCAGTTGTAGGTGATGGTACACAGGCATCAAAGACAGCGTGTCGTCGTAGCATTGTTTCAACTCCTCTTTGACGTCTTCAATCGAGGGATTCTTGGTGCCGCTCATCCATTTGTCTTCTTGAATGGTAGCAAGCACATAACTGGTCGGTGGAACCTTGCTAAGATCTCCATTGGCAATGCGCCTGAAGTAGGTATGAATGCCTTGAGCACCACGGTATACGTCTTTGGCGTCTATGGATCTGTCTTTGAAAATGCCCATGGCCCGTTGGGAGGGAGCAATGAATTCCTCGGTCAATACTTTCGCATCTCTATCCAGTTGCTCTTTTAATTCGAAAACAGCCTGGGGCTTCCACGATTTAAACGTCGATCGAGCAAAGTAGAATTCATCCGAAAGCAAGGATTGGCAGGCGTTTTCAATCACGTCGTCTGCGTTATTCGAACGGTCTTCGGCCAATCGAGTGCGCAACATTTGAAGAATCAGAGAGGTCAAATCTTCATCGTTCCCGATCTTTTCGAAGAGCAGGTCGGCCGCCCTGTCTATGAACATCGAACGGTCTATTTGGATTTCAAAATCGGGGGCAAGGCTGAGGTCGCTTGCGAAGGAGCGAACCAAGCGGGCAAAGAACTTATCGATCGTTACGATGTTGAATTCACCATATTGATGAAGAATTTGATGCAGGCGTTGACCACTTCGTTCCCTGATTTCTTCCGAAGTGAGCCCGGTATCTGTTTTCAGCGCATCCAGCATGAACTGGGCGTCGCCTCTCTTTCGGGTTTCATGCCCAGCGAGAATGGAGAGGTAGGTGATGATACGATCCTTCATCTCCGCGGCCGCTTTCACCGTAAAGGTGATGGCCAGAATACGCTTGAAATAGTGGGGGTCTTTAGTCGTTAAGATGAGGGACAGATAAACCTTGGCAAGGTTGAAGGTCTTTCCTGAGCCGGCCGAACTTTTATAAACGAGAAAGGGTTGCGGAAAATCCATTTGCTAAAATTCAACTTAATTCTACGATTTTCGTCTTATAATCTAGTATGATGCGTTTTAGAACATTACTTCTTTTTTGTTTGCTAGTCTTAATGGCTCCGCGAATTTTATCTCAGCACATTAAGAGCTTTGAACATCACGTTCCAGGTGAACTCATTGTAATGATTCACCCAAAGGTGGACGTGGACGCATGGTGCGATGAATTTCACGAAATAGGAATTACATCCATGCAGGCTGGTCAGCGCTTGTCGGCATCGATGAATTTATGGAAGGTTCACTTCGACCCAGCCCAAATGTCGGACGAGGCAGCTCTTTTGCAGGCGGAGCGAATGGCCTCAACCCAGGTTGTTCAGTTGAATCACACCAACCTGGTCCAGCGCAATGTCCCCGATGATGCTCTTTTTGAGGATCAATGGGCGTTGAACAACGACGGGACCAATGGCGGTTCGGGAACAGCGGATGTGGATGCTTTGCCGGCATGGGATTTAACAACGGGCGGAACCAATGCACTGGGCGATTCGATTGTTGTTGCAGTAATCGACGGTGGGTTTACCATTGATCATGAGGACCTTGAGGCAAACATTTTTGTCAATAGAGACGAGATTCCAGGTAACGGTATTGATGATGATGCCAATGGGTACATCGATGACGTGAATGGATGGAATGCCTATACCAATTCAGGAACCCCTTCCTTCAGTAATCACGGTACGCATGTAGCCGGAACAATCGGTGCGGTAGGTAACAATGGAATCGGGGTGGTAGGCGTCAATTGGAACGTGAAGGTGATGCCGATTTCGGGTTCCTCTTCCTTGGAGGCGACAGTGATTGCAGCGTACTCCTATGTATTAGACATGCGTAAAATGTACAATGAGACTGCCGGTGATAAAGGTGCGTACGTCGTTTCTACCAATGCTTCGTTTGGTGTTGATTATGGTGACCCTGCTGACTATCCTCTTTGGTGTGCTATGTACGATTCATTGGGGTTAGCTGGAATTTTAAGCGCAGGAGCTACGGCAAATTTGAATGTCAATATTGACGTGGTAAATGACGTGCCAACGGCCTGTGGCAGTAATTTCCTTCTCAGCGTGACCAATACGACGAGTTCGGACATCAAGAATCCCGGAGCTGCGTATGGGGCTACTACGATTGACCTCGGTGCACCAGGTACAGGTATTCTCTCCACAACGAGTAATGGATATGGTAATCTAACAGGAACTTCTATGGCTACACCTCACGTGGCTGGGGCTGTTGGCCTCATGCATAGTGCTGTATGTGTAGACATCCTGCAGGCTTATGCTGGAAACCCTGGTGGTCTGGCGATATACATTCGAACAAAACTATTGAGTGAAGGGGTGGACGAGCTCCAGAGCCTTGCATCGATTACAGTGTCAGGTGGAAGACTGAATCTATTCAAAGCGGTGAAGAGTGTCATTGACACATGCGTATCGATTGCCTTTGAAGCTGATCCCTCAACTTGTGGCAATTGCGATGGGTCGCTAACCGCTACGGTAATTGGAGGTGAGGCGCCATATCAATATGCATGGTCCACGAATGACACTTCCAATTCGATTTCTGGATTGTGCGCTGGCACCTATACGTTGACCGTCGTAGATGCCCTCTCAGATACATTGATCGGTCAAGGCGTTGTTTCGGATTCTTCCGGGCCAGTAGTTTCATTGAGCAAAGCCGACGTCACTTGCAATGGTGGCTCAGACGGAAGTGCAACGTTGACGGGAGCTTCCACCTACCTCTGGTCAGATGGAAGTACCAACAGCGTCAGGAACGATCTTCCGGCTGGGCAGTATTTCGTGACGGCTACCAATGCTAGTTCCTGCTCTACGGTAGTAGAGGTAGATATACATCAACCGGATGTGTTGATGTTCTCCTTCGTCAGTACCGTGCCAACACCTTATACCGGAAGCAATGGCGTGGTTTCTGGGACGGCAAGTGGGGGTGTGCCTCCTTACAATTATGCCTGGAATACAGGAGCTCAAGATTCTTTGCTCGCCGGGGTGGAAGTTGGAGACTACCAAGTGACAGTAACAGATGCCAATGGCTGCCAGGCAAGCTTTGATTACTATTTGGGGTACCCAACGGGTCTCGAAAGGAATAGTGCGGATCGGGTTAGACTTTACCCAAATCCAAGCGATGGATCTGTGTATATATCGGGATTGGATGGGGAAGAGGTGACCGTGGTCGTTTGTGATATCATGGGTAGGGCGCTACTGAGCCAATACCCGCAAACTGACCTGAAGTCCATTGACCTTTCCTCTCTTCAATCGGGCAATTACCTGGTTCATTTGCTGACCAATACAGAGAGAATCGTGAGAAAGGTTCAAGTCCTTCGATGAGAAGGTGGGTTGCCATACTGAGTCTGTTTGTGCTTTTGTTGGTGCTTTGGCGCTGCGCGAAGGACGTCGGCATTTCGGATGCAAGTCTGACCGACTCGAATCAAGGGCCAACACCATACCACTTGGAAATCCCGCCTGGATTTCCGGATTATTTCTTGGAGAATGAAAATCGACTGACAGAAGAAGGCGTCGCGTTGGGAAAGAAGTTGTTTTTTGACCCCATCCTTTCCAGGAATCAAGATATTTCTTGTTCATCCTGTCATTTGCAATCGAGCTCCTTCTCTGATCCACGCGTGAAAAGCATAGGCACAACCGGAGAGGAAACTGCGTTTCATTCGATGCCTATTTTCAACTTGGCTTGGATGAATGAATTCTTTTGGAATGGAAGAGCTAAGTCGCGCGAGGCACAGGCCCTCCAGCCGGTTACGAACCCAGTGGAGATGAACATGACCTGGCCGGAGGTGGAGATACGCCTCCAGAGCCATCCAGAATACCCCACCTTGTTTGATGCGGCCTTTGGCACTGATGAGATTGATTCTTTATTGGTTGTACAAGCCATGGTACAATATGAGATGACGCTGATCAGCTCAAATTCGAGGTTTGATCGAGCACTGCGAGGGGAAATAGCGCTTACTGAACAAGAGCAGATCGGTCAGATTATCTTTAACAGTGAACAGGCGGACTGTTTTCATTGCCATGGTGGGGTCTTGACCACGGACAATTCTTTCCATAACAATGGGCTGGATGATGACGCGAACTTGCCTTTGGGGTTGATGGAAGTAACTGGCAAGGAAGAGGATTTGGGTAAGTTTAAGACGCCTACATTGAGGAACCTGGTTTTCACAGCTCCGTATATGCATGATGGACGTTTCCAGACATTGGAAGAGGTGATTGATTTCTATTCTGAAGGGGTACACGACAACCGAAACGTGGATGTGTTGATGGAATTCGCGTACAAGGGTGGGGTAGAAATGAATTCGGAAGAGAAAGAAGCGCTGATTGCATTTCTTCATACGATGACCGACTCCTCCTTCATCGAGGACAAGACGCTGGTTCCAGCGCTTGAAGACTAGAGCCTATAGCTCCTGAAGAGCTTCTATGTGCTCAGCCTTTCTTCTGTAGCACTGCATAGCATCCTTAAACACCGCCGATTTGAAGATGGATTTATTCAAGAGCATGCGTACACATTCTTGAATTCCTTCGATGATAGAAGGATGGGGATGCACGAGGTCAGCGAGCACTTCGATGGACTCATCCATCTTGATTAACAATCCAATGGCCTGAATGGCGCTTGAGGCGTGTTCTCCGATGGCACGCATTCCAAGAATCCTCATCTTTTCGTCATCTGTCACAATGATTTTGAAGAATCCTTGCGTCTTTCGCATGGCAATGGCTCTAGCAATGCAGCTATAGTCAATCTTCACCACCTTGATGGCGAGACCTCTCTCAACGCATTGTTGCTCGTTGAGTCCAACTGCCGCCACTTCCGGGTTGAGAAACATGATTGTACAAATGTTGTCGTAAGAAACGGTATCGTCATGTTCGTAACCTACAATTCGTTCGACCGCATGACGCGCCTCAATCTCTCCCATGTTTACGAGCGCGATGTGTCCTGAGACGTCACCCACTGCGTATATGTTCGGAACGTTGGTTTGGGTGTCACTGTCTGTGATGTAATTACGGTCACTTACAGTAACGCCTGCTTTTTCTAAACAGAGATGTTCAGTATTGGGGATCCTACCTACTGATAGAAGCGCCTTTTCAACACGAATCACCTCGTTTCTCCCATCCGGATAAGACAATTCATATTCGACTTCTCCATCCACAATTTCCATGCGCAGCAGTTTAGCTGTACTGTGGATAGTGGCGCCTTTTTCGTTCAGGTTGTCGCTGACCATTTTTGCGATGTCCTCATCCTCGAAAGGAAGAATGCGGTCAGCTCGATCAATCAGGTAGACATCGGTTTTGCCGAAATTGGAAAAAATAGTCGCATACTCACAACCGATCACGCCGGCACCTAAAATCACTAAGCTTTTGGGATAGTCATCCATGTGATGTATACCGTCCGAAGTCATGATGATCTTCTCGTCTACTTCAATGTCCGGTAGTTTTCGAGGTCGACTGCCCGTGGCAATAATCGTATAATCAGCATGAATGATTTCTTCGCCTTTCTTGTTGACGATTTTAATTTCTGTCGACGACTCAAAGGTTGCCGAACCTCTTGCGTATCGGAAGCGCACCGTGGAGGTTTCTTCCTGAAGTAGTTTGATATGAGCGGAATACTGTTGCTTTCTGTCGAAGATGGCCTCCCGCACCGTTTGTTGTACATCGTCCCATTCCAGATCGAAAAGCTTGCGCCCTTGGGCAGAAAGCATTTCGTTGATGGACGCTACACGGGAAGATACTTCCCAAGTCGTTTTAGAAGTGAGCGCACCATCGTAGATCGCGGCGCCGCCAACCTTCCCTTTTTCAATGAGGATCACCTTCTTCCCGAAGTCAATCGCTCGCATCGCAGCAGCGTATCCCGAAGGGCCGCCACCGATTACACAGATATCGTAATGTTCCAATGGGTTGTTTTGTACAATCACTAAGGTATGGAAAATTATACTCCACGCGCCAGGTCGTAATATATCAAAGGCAACGCATGAGGTCTAGAAAGAGTCTATATAGATACCCTTTCCCAGACTTTCTCAGAATACTTTCCATTGGCCCTAAAAATCAGAGGTTATGGAAAACTTAACTAGTCGCACCATCAGGTCGGGGACAGCCGAAACTCCTTTATTTTCGTGGAACGAGGCCTGTTTTCTTATCCGGAGGATCCTGATCATTTTTTTTATGCTTTTGCTCGCGGGTATTGCGCGCAGCCAATGCAACGTTTATGACGGGCAAGGCAATTCAGTGAACAACCCTGTTTGGGTCAGTTGTTCGGGGGGTGCTTATACGCTCTACGTTCAATCTCCGAACAATTTTGGGTACACCATCATCAATTGGGGAGATGGAACCGCAAACACTGTTGTGAATTCGATCATTCCTCCCGCGTACGTTTCGCATACCTATGCTGCGGCCATCGCGAATTATACAGTGACCATTACTGACACTACGAATAATTGTGTCGCTACGGGACTGGTCGTTATGGAGAAGCCGGTGAATGCGTCTATACAGATTCCGATAGGTGGAGTTACCCAGACATGCGCTCCCAATGACCTCATCTTCTTAAACAGTAGCACCGATGTTTCTCAGAATACGACATTTACCTGGGATTTTGGTGATGGATCTCCCATTTTGACGTTCGGTTCAGCGAATGCGGGTGAGACAATAACGCACACCTATCTTCAAGGTACGGTGGATTGCGTAACCGAAGTTATCCTCACTGCAGAGAACTACTGCAGCTTTGGGAATCCGACAGAGGCTTCGTTTAATCCTATTCAGATTTATGACTTGGATGATGCTCAGATTACGGCGAGTAATGTGCTGTTGTGCTACCCTGATACGGTGGTGCATTTTGCAAATACCACCGCAAAGAATTGCGTCCCCCAAGGAAACACAGCTCAACGCTTCGAATATTGGAATTTTGGAAATTATTGGGGCACGGGACAAGATTCCATCTTCGAATGGACGCCGTTCGATCCGCCAGCCAAACCTGGGTACGATATAGCCTATCCTGGCATTGGGGTGCACACGGTCATGATGGCTGACAGCAATATGTGTGGACGCGACACAGCTTTTATTACTATCCAAATCGTAGAAGCGCCGATAGCCGGATTGACAGCGAGTGCTGACAGTGCTTGCACGGGAACGCCCATCACATTCACAAATACAAGTACCGGCGGGAATCAAACCTTGATTAACTATGGTGATGGCGGTGGATTTTTAGCCATTGGAGCGACTTCCAGTCACTCTTACGGAACCGCTGGTAACTATACCGTCACCCTCGTCACGAATATTGTTGGAGGAACCCAGTCTTGTGATGATACCGTCACCATTGACGTTGAAGTGCTGCCCAGTCCAACGGCTTCTGCTAGCTTATCTCCGGCCTCTGGCTGTGATTCGTTGCAGGCTGTCTTCATCAACTCATCTTTTGGCGGCAGCATTTATTATTGGGATTTCGGAAATGGAGATACCAGCACCCTTCAGAACCCACCTCCGATTATGTACACCAACGAAGGGCCTACGCAAGTAATATTGGTAGTTACAAGCAACAACGGGTGCAGTGCTTCCGACACGGCTATCATTGAAGTGTTCGATACACCACTGGTGAATTTCGGACTTCAAAATTTTTGTGAGGATGCCCTGGCCAGCTTTGTCGATTCCACCACAGTGGGATACGGCGGTCCAGTGAATTCCTGGCTTTGGAGTTTTGGCGATACTGCCAATACCACCTCAACCTTGCAGAATCCTTCTTTCATATACGTCGATTCGGGAACCTATACCATCACCCTTATCGCCGCAACCGCATATTGTCAGGACTCGGTTAGCCAGACCATCGTTGTTGAGGCAAAGCCGAATGCAGGTTTTACACCGTCGGATACGGTGGCTTGCTCGCCATTCACAGTCGCTTTTACGAATACTTCTGTAGGAGCAGTGTCCTATGCATGGTCCTTTGGTGACGGCAATACTAGTGCGGCTGTTTCTCCGAGCCATACGTTCATACACAGCGCATTGACCGATACAACTTTTGTAGTGCGAATGATTGCGCAAAGTGCCTTTGGGTGTGTCGATACGGTGTATGACACCATCACTGTTTTGGGAAATCCAGCTGCTTCTTTCTCCTCTGATGCCGTGCTGGATTGTGCCCCCCTCGAGGTTAATTTTTCAGATAGCTCAGCCGGCGCTGTTTCCTGGCTTTGGGATTTTGGAGATTTTACAGGAAGTACGCTGCAAAACCCGTCTAAGATCTTTGAAAACCAAACCCTCTTCATCACGAATTATACGGTGAAATTATTCGTAACCGCTCCCAATGGTTGCGTAGACAGTGTTGAACAGACAATCACGGTATATCCAGAGCCACTTTTTAATTTTCAGATTGTCCCTGACTCTGGTTGCAGTCCGTTGGTTGTGCAATTTCCAGTGGCCGTGGGGGCGGTGCTTTACAATTGGGATTTTGGTGATGGCAACACGGCCACGGGACCTAACCCGCCCCATACTTATTACAATAACACGACGAACAGTCAGATTTTCACGGCGCAGCTAATCGCTACATCGCCATTTGGATGCCTTGATACCGTTCAAGGGGATGTGAAAGTCTTTCCAAACCCAACGGCGAGTATTACCCCGCTGACCCAAGCAGGGTGCGAACCGTACACGGCGAGTTTTGTAAATGCCTCTACAGGAGGAACCACATATACATGGGATTATGACAATGGTCAAACCCAAACGACGAACAATATCTCTGTGAGCTCCACCTACGCGAATGGGACGAACGACACTTTGTTTTTCCAACCCATGCTTATCGCGACGTCGAACGATGGCTGTATTGACACTGCCTACTCCGAGGTCGCTGTTTATCGCAGGATCGACGCTTCCTTTAGTGTTCCTTCACCTGCTTGCCATCCTTACAATGCGAATTTTACAGACCAATCCGTCAATGTCGTGAATTGGAGCTGGGATTTTGATAATGGCCAGTTTTCTACCCAACAGAACCCGAACCTTTTCTTCCTCAACACATCCAATACGGCCGACACCTTCGATGTGAACCTTGAAGTGCAGAATTTGGAGCAATGCGCGGATGATACGACGGTTCAATTGGTGGTCTTCCCCAAACCTTCGGCCATCTATACGATCAACAACACACCCGCATGTCATGAGGAGGAAGTCCAATTCACGAATTCAAGCACTCAGAACGCTATCAATCAATGGCGTTTTGGAAATGGCTTACCCTACATCGATAATGATCCTGTCATCGATACGTCGGTTTTAAATTTCACGACTAATCCCATCACTTTTTCGATTCAGTTGATCGTTGAAAACGATTATGGGTGCACCGATACGACAGAACAATCCATGCAAGTATTCCCATGGGTGGACGCGAAATTTGCTTCTATAGATGAGGGATGTTCGCCCTTCGACGTGGAGTTTACCAACTTGAGCAGCGGCGGAAATCTTTATGAATGGCAATTCGGCGACGGTCAAGTTTCTTTTCTAGATGAACCGGAACACACCTTTGTCAACAACGATACCATGGATGTGATATACACGGTGGTTCTCTCCGTCACCTCTCCTTATGGTTGTACAGATCAAGACAGTTTTGACATCCTTGTGCATCCGACTCCTAAACCGCAGTTTACGGTAAATCCAGCGGCTCAGACGTATCCAAACGCAACCGTAAGTTACACCAACTTGACCAACGACGGACCTTGGAGCTACGAGTGGAAGTTCGGCGACGGAACTGATACGGTAGGTGAAAACCCGACGGATCATCTCTATCCTACCTGGGGCGCATATCGAGTTACGCTTACCGCTTCCTCTCCCTATTGTGAGGACACAATCAGTCGAATTGTGCTCATCGAGCCACCGCTACCCGTTGCTGAATTCGATACGCTGGTAGATGAATGCGCGCCCATTGCCATTCAATTCTTTAGCAAGTCTGAATATGCAGAAACCTTCCTATGGGAATTTGGTGATGGCGCTACCAGTACAGCTGAAAATCCATTGTACACGTATCAATTCCCGGGTGTTTACACCGTTAAACTGACTGTTTTAGGGCCTGGCGGACAAATTGATTCGAAAGAAATTCTGAATGCTATCCGAGTGAACCCTGAACCATTAGCCAACTTTGTACATACACCAGACGAGGTGAACATTCCATTGGAGCCGGTGACCTTCATCAATTATTCTCAATATGCGGATGGCTATTTGTGGAATTTTGGAGATGGTAACACATCCGAGGACGTTAGCCCACAGCATCAATATGGGGAGTCGGGCGAATTTTATCCCTGGCTGGTGGCGTACACCAATCTTGGGTGCTCAGATACAGCTTATAGTGAGGTACCTGTGCGCGCTATTGAAACGGGTGTCCTGGAAGTTCCGAATGCCTTTACGCCGAATCCTAATGGGCCCAGTGATGAAATGTATGATCCAAGGGCATTCGACAACGAAATCTTCTTTCCTATCTTTAGTGGGGTCTCCTCCTCAAATTTCACCTTGAGCATTTTTAATCGATGGGGTGAATTGCTTTTTGAAACGCATGATGTGAATCAAGGGTGGAACGGTTATTACCGAAATGCCATGTGCGTGCAGGATGTCTATGTGTGGAAGGTGAGGGGAGAGTATGCGAATGGAGAGCGTTTTACCAAAGTGGGAGATGTTACCCTGATTCAATAAAATGGTAGAGTGCTTCAAGAAAATACTACTCATTGGATCATGCTTTGCTTGTTCAGGATTGCTTTTCGGACAGCGCTTGTCAACAGACGAGCAGGGGATTGTGGAAGAGGCTCGTGCTTCCTTTGAAATTGGCGATTTCCTCACCGTGCGTAGGCTTTTGGAACCGCACGTGACCGACTTCAATGCAGACCCTGAATTGATGTATTTCTACGGGGGAGCGTCCTTTTATCTGCGTGAATTCCATACCGAGGCATTTCCATTTTTACGCGTCGCATATGAGTTAGGCGAAAGCAGGGCGCTGTATATTTATGTCACGTCGTTGCTCGAGCGCTATCGCATTGCTGAAGCTCAAGATCTCTTAGAGAATTCTGGGGCGCTTGACCTCCCTGAAGGCAGGGAGTTATACGCGCAA
Organism: uncultured Flavobacteriales bacterium; assembly: GCA_943788725.1. Classification (GTDB taxonomy): domain Bacteria; phylum Bacteroidota; class Bacteroidia; order Flavobacteriales_G; family Salibacteraceae; genus SHAN690. Next base: position 296,110 of record CALSRJ010000003.1, read on the forward strand.
GTGCAGGTAGCCAAACGCGCCATGGCTGATCCGGTCCCCTCGGTTGTGGAACCGATGCCATCTGCCATCAATACCCCCTTTACAGAGCACTCGCCTTTGATCGCCGATGACGACTCTACACTTTATTTCACATCGCGGAAGCCCATGGATAAAAATGCCATCACCGACATGCTCGGGCGTTACGATGAGAACATCTACCGCTCCATTAGAACAAAAGATGGATGGTCAATAGCTGAACCATTGGAAGGTGAGATCAACGACATTCTCAATGATGCTGCCGTAGCCTTGCTTGGCGATGAGGAGCGCATGGTCATTTTTAAAACAGCGCGAGACATGGAGTCTTCTGATTTGTGGCTGTTTGGATTGAACCGCAGTGGCAAATGGAAGAAAGAAATCAAGCTGAGTCCTTCGATCAATTCGAAATGGATTGAAAATGGACTTACGGTGAATACAAATGGTGACCTCTTCATTGTCGCAAGCGATCGCCCTGGAGGGTATGGCGGTATGGACCTGTACCGGATCGTTCGTTTCGGGAATGGCGAACACAGCGAACCCCGCAATTTGGGTCCATTGGTCAATACCCAATACGATGAGATTGCCCCCACATTGTTGCTTGACGACAGAACGCTGTTCTTCTCTAGGAATGGTAGTGAGAGCATGGGCGGATTTGACGTATTCCGCACGAATTATTTGGGCGATACCACTTTTACCGATGTGGTCAATTTGGGGTACCCCATCAACTCAACACGCGACGATCTGCATATCTCTGTATCGCCGCTAACACGAAGGGCGTACCTGACCCGTAGTAAGGAGGATCAACCTGCTGATTTTGATATTTACTCGGCCAACTTGCCAGGTTTCAACCTCCTTGCTACGGTGTATAAATTCAAACTGACCACAACAGCCGACCTCGCGCTGACAGATGCCGAAGTCAGTTTGTTTACCTCGGATTTTTCTGAGATACAGGGTATGTACACGGTAAATGAACGCGGCGAATTCATTGTGGTGCTTCTTCCGGGAGAAAGTGGGGTCCTAGGTATTGACCTACCCGGAGCGCATAGCGAGGAGATTGAGCTCTTCTACCAAGACTCCGATACCATTGTGGAGGAATTCCAAATCATTTCCTTAAGTCCGAATGAGCCGTGAAATGGGGATTAACGATAGCGTTTTTCGCCACCATTGGAGTGGCTTGGGCTCAGGACCCTCAGTTTTCTCAGTTCTATAGTGCTCCGTTGTACATGAATCCCGGATTTGCCGGAAACACTATCCAAGCGCGGGCTGTGATCAACTATCGAAACCAATGGCCCGCCATGCCCGGGAAATTTGTTTCCTATGCGGCCTCCTTTGATTACAACATAGAAGAATTGAACAGTGGTTTGGCCCTTTCATTTCTCCAAGACCGAGCAGGTACAGCTGCGTTGCGCTATTCGAACATTGCGTTGCAGTACTCCTACACCCTTCGGCTTTCACGTTATTTAGCCATAAAACCAGGGATTAGCTTTTCGTATTCATTCCGTGACGTCAATCGCTCTGCGCTGATTTTTGGTGATCAATTGATCTACGACAATCCTACATCTCAGTCATCCACGCGATTCGACTATGAGCCAGTCCGATATCCGGACCTTGGTGCGGGTTCCATCTTGTATTCTAAGAATTGGTGGGCGGGAATGGCCTTCCATCACATCAACAGACCTAATCAATCCTTGATTGCCCAAGAGAGTAGGTTGCCGATTCGGTTTTCAGTGCACGGCGGATACAATGTGGTGATGAAGAAGGATGTCAAGAAAAGGGATGTTTCAAGTTTGACATTTGTCGCGCATTACAAAGCTCAAGGAAAGTGGGATCAGCTCGATATGGGAGCGTATTTCAAGTACCGAATTATTACTACCGGGCTTTACTACCGGGGTCTTCCTCTAGTGAAGACGAATGGCTACCAACAACCGAATCACGATGCCTTAACGGCGCTGATTGGATTTGAGTACAAGGACCTTGCCTTTGGCTATTCCTATGATCTGACCCTTTCAAAACTCATCACGAATTCAGGCGGCGCGCATGAGATTTCAATCATCTATGAGATGGCCAATGATCGAAAGAAGAGGAGGAGAAGAAGAAGCAGGTTCTTCATTCCATGCGCGAAGTTCTAGGTCAATCGGTTCCCTTCGCTTTTACGTAGACTTTCCATTTTTCAATGACTTGAACCATGTCTTCGGGCAATGGACATTCAAATTCCATCCATTCATTGGTCACTGGATGCGTGAATCCCAGGGTCTTTGCATGAAGGGCCTGACGTGGAAGGATTTGAAGACAGTTGTCAATGAATTGGCGGTACTTGCTAAACGTAGTGCCTTTCAGAATTTTGTCGCCTCCATAGCGTACGTCACCGAACAAGGTGTGATTGATGTACTTCATGTGCGCTCTGATCTGATGCGTTCTTCCCGTATCTAACTTACACCTCACTAAGGTCACGTAACCAAATCGTTCGAGCACTTCATAGTGCGTGACGGCATGTTTTCCTTCTTCCCCATCTGGGTATACCGTCATTTGCTTTCGGTCGCCGTGTGACCTTCCTATATTGCCGGTGATGGTTCCTTTGTCATCTTCAATGTTTCCCCAGGCAATGGCATAGTAGTAGCGCTGGGTGGTTCTATTGAAAAATTGCGCTGCGAGGTTAGAAAGCACATCTTCCTTTTTGGCAATCACCAGCAAACCGGTGGTGTCTTTGTCTATGCGATGCACCAGGCCGGGGTAGGCCACATCACTTTTTTCATTCTTGGGCAGGTAGCCAAAATGATGCAGTAAAGCATTCACTAGGGTGCCCGTATAGTTTCCATGTCCGGGATGAACGACGAAACCGGCTGGTTTGTTGACGACCACTAGGTAATCGTCTTCGTAAACGATGTCCAAAGGAATGTCCTCCGGCAGCAGCTTCAGCTCGTGTTTTGGATGTGAGAATACCAGTGAAATATCATCTTCTGGTTTGACTTTATAATTCTGCTTTACAGATTGGCCGTTCACAACCACGTTGCCATTTTTGGCGGCGGCCGAAATCTTGCTTCTCGAAATATGCGGAATGCGATCGATCAGGAACTTGTCGATCCGCAGAGGTGCTTGTCCTGGGTCTGCTGTGACTTGAAAATGCTCGAAACTCTCGTCTCCATCTTGATCTTCAATCAGGTCTTCTTCGTCTTTCATCTTTGAATGATCAATTTTTGAGTGTGAACAGCTTCATGCTCATCGACTGCTCGAATGAGATAAATGCCATTTACTAGCCCGCTAAGATCAAAGGCGACCTGGTTTCCATTTTGTTGTTTGATCATTCTACCTGAAAGGTCGTGGAGGGTGACCCTTTGAAGTGTTTTTTTCGCTGCTGATCTGAACCCACTGACTTGCTGGGTTCGGGAAGACTACCATGCGATTCTTTTGAGGTGATGTCTCATCCGAAGACAGTAAGTTGTCTTTACTAAAGCTCGGACGCACCATGAGCGCCCCATTGAAATTACTCTCAAACCACGTCTCGCCTATGCGGTAATGGGTGTGATTCGACGCGTTGTTGTTTACGTCAAATCCGATGTAGATTTTTTTCGATTCCTGTTGCCGAAAGCCGACGAAGAAATCACCTTGCACGTATACAGGGTCGTCCAGATCTAATCGGAAGAATTCGTTTGCTGATGTGTATTGAGGGTCAACCCACTGCAAGCCTTCATAGATAGGGGGTGAGTCAAGGTCATCCCAGACCATGATTCGGATTGGAAGCTCTTCGTTATCGTTGTGCAGGATTTGAGGGAAGTTAAACATCACTGCTCTGAGCGAGTCCCCAATAGGTGTGTTGAATCCATAGGCCAGGTCTAATCCTGCACCGGTCAGCCCATAGGCTTTTTCTGCAGTTCCGTCGTCGTAGGCATAGTAGTCTCTGAGGCGTTGCGTGTTGACATTCGTGTCATTGATGTAATACGTGTTCTCTTGCCCAACTGAAGTGTAGCGTGAGCGAATCTGAAAGTCTGCATACGCTGTTCCCAGGTCAGGGAATAGAGGGCTATCTGAGATGGGGAAGATTGTTGTTAGTCGTGTCCTCGGGTCTACCGCTGGTGCAGCAGTTATTTCACCGGCTACAATGTTGCCAGACGGGTCGATGATTTCGTATTGCAATCCGATGAGAATTACGGTTTCCGTTCCTAAATTGACAACGGTAAAAGATGCGTCATCTGCTTCAAATGCTGCAGGGTTGGTGAGGTAATGGCTGTAAGGAACGCTGTGATAAGGCATGAGCATGCTCTGTATGCCTTGAACGAACGCCGCATCGCGAATGATTGAGTCGTCCGCGAGCGTATCTCGGTTTTTACCAACACGCACATAATCCACATGCCATTGATCAAAATTACCAGAGAGCGTAGCGTAGTTCATGAATCGAAAACGGAAGCCAGATTGCAGATACTTGCGGCCATCAATGGGAATGAATACTTGATCGGTCCAATTGGAATCCTCTTCTGCTGGAGCGGTGAGCCGGTAAGTGGATCGCCAGGTTGAATCAACAACATCGAAAAATTCGACTACGAGCGAATCCTCTTCATCTGGATAATTGCCATGTCCTCCCGCCTGGTAGAAAAAACTCAGGTACACATTCTCCATATTGGAATCCAGTCGAATCGGTTTCGAAGTCAGCACATCCGCAAGTCCGAAGGACGTGGCAGAGCTGATATCATAGGGGTAGCCGTCGGCTTTGGTTCCGTCGAATGTAGCAACCCCCTGGGTCAGAGGGGTCTTGGCAAATCTGTTGTTGATGAAGGGGATCGAACGCAAGGAGTCAAAGCTATCAATCGGCCAGGTCCACAGGGTGTTGTCGTCTGCAACCTTGAAAAAGGTATCGGGCTCGTTGATGATGCTTCGCTCGGCCAATAGTGTGTCAAACGTCACCAATCCGGTTCCCTGATCAAATTCTGTGATGACATTGGTCCAGCCTGTATCTTGCCCTACGGGTTTGCCGTTTTGATAGAACGTAATAAAAAGCGTAGGGTTAGATTGGGGGATCAGCTGACCACTTACGAGTTTGAGGATTGAGTAGGTTGTATCAGTCATGTAATCCAATGCCATCGGATTAGCGCCGTTGACAGAGAAATCGTAGTTGATCTTCAGAGATACGTTCGGGTCGTCAAAATTAGCGTCGTACTCCTTAATGCGATACGTAGAAAAGTCATCAAAGAAGGGAAGCTCAAGCGTGTCGATCACGTAGATGAACGGATGCTTTAAGACGTCGATTCGGCTCGTCGATTGAACAGATGATTGATCGTCGAAGGCTCCGCCGATGCGCCTAAGGTCGGTGAGTGTCTCTTGCGAAGTAGCGAACTGAGCAGCAAAAATGCCTGCCAATAATATGAGGAGATGCTTCACCATTAATTATTGATCTGTGCTTTGATGGAATCAATGTTTACCCCAGGGAGCAACGTTAAATCTTCGGAGAGGTAAACATCGATCGACGAGCCCATCATGATTCGATCATTTGGGTTCGGGTCTGGGAGTTGCCGGTAAATTCTTGCCGCGGCAGAATCGGCAGCATCTTCGCAATCAATGTAAATCGTCGCGCCAACGTTGAGTCCAGCGCGGTTGATGAGTTGCTGTGCTTCATCGACTGTTAGGCCGTACAACATGGGTATAGAAATCTTTTCTCCCGTAGCTCCTTCCCCCACCAGTAAATCGACCTTTAAGCCTTTGTTGATAGGTGTTCCAGGCTCGATGACTCTGTTGTCGATCAGCACTCCGATAACGCAATCGGTACAGTCACTGGGTCTGTTGATGATCTCACCGACCTCGATGCCGTATGAACTCAACTTTGCCAAAGCCAGAGATAGCGTTTGTTCTTCGATGTTGGGGAGCTTGACCATCGGGGAGCTATAACGGGAGATGGTCAGATATATTTTTCGGTTTTCTTTTACGATAGCATCTGCTTTTGGTTCTTGGTCGACGATCTGCCCACCTCGCGTATTGGGTAGGTATAGGGAGTCGACTACGATACCCTCTAAGGTGTATTCTTTCAATACCGCCTCGGCTTCTACAATGTCGTAGCCTTCCAATGTGGGAACGGCCACAAGGCTATCTTGTTTTGTGTAGTGCTGTAAATAATAGTAAGCACCAGCAATAGCCGCAACTACCGCTACAACCGCAAGCGCGGAATGAAGAATGAATCGTTTCGAGAAAATGTCCTTGAGCATTGGAAGTTCAAATATACTTGCTCTGAGATAGAGAAGTTCCTCTTGAGCACGAAAGAATTGCACCGATTTTAGCACATTTGCCACCTAAAGATGGAAGAAATGAAGAATCAAAGGGTAGTGGTGACAGGAGGGGCTGGTTTCATCGGTTCACATTTGGTTGCGCAACTGGTAGAAGCAGGCAATGATGTCGTGGTGATAGATACACTTCTCCGTGGGAATAAAATCCCGCAGGAGATATTCAAGAAGGTGGAGTTTCACAAAGTGGACGTCTGTGATCGTGACAAGGTGAAGGCTATTTCTAAAGGAGCGAACGTCATCTTTCATTTCGCGGCAATTCTTGGTGTGGACATCGTAGCTGACAATCCTATTGAGACGATGGAGACAGAGGTAAACGGCATGCAGAGTGTTGCAGGAGCAGCAATTGAAAACCAAATTGACCGAATCGTATATGCGTCAACCAGTGGAGTCTACGGGCACCTTGCCCTTGAAAAAAGTGTAGATGAAGAAATCTTGGTAGACCCAAGGACCAGCTATGCCATGGCTAAGCGTTACAATGAAATTTACCTTGCTTCACTTTTCGAAGAGAAAGGCATCAACTCAATTGCGATACGCTTTTTCAATGTATACGGTCTTCGCCAAGACAACAGAATGGTGATTCCTCGCTTCTACGAGCAGGCGATGTCCAACGAACCGATTACAGTTTTCGGTACTGGCGAGCAAACCAGGGACTTCACTTACGTGGATGATGCGGTCAAGGCATCCATTCTATTGGCCAACCGAGTCAAAGGTTTCGAGATCTTCAATGTTGCCAATGAGCGTGAGTCTACCATTGGCGAATTGGCAGAAAAGATCAAAAAAATGACAGGTTCTACTTCCGAGATTAAGTTCATCGATGCCCCTAAAAAGCGCTACGATTACGAGGTGGGTAGAAGATTCGGAAGTTCAGCAAAACTGATCAATCACATTGATTACAAGCCAAACACACAACTCGACGAAGGGCTGGATGTGATTTATGCGTCGCTTCTGAACTAACACTTCTTGTGTTGAAAATCTCCCGATGCAGGCAGCTACCGAGCTGGGCTTCGGTCTACATTTGATCGAACCGAAAGATCCAACTTGGCAAAGAAGAACATCGCGATCGTTTATGGCGGATTCTCCGCCGAGCGGGTCATCTCTGAGAAGAGCGCCCAGCTCGTTCAGCGTCATTTACCCAAGCATAAATACAATGCATTCTTAGTGGACATCGCTAGGGATGGCTGGTTCGTAGATCACCAAGAACAGAGAATACCTGTTGACAAGACTGATTTTTCTTTTGAGTTTAAGGGAGCACCGTTAGTATTTGACGGGGTGTTCAATGCAATCCATGGAACGCCTGGAGAGGATGGGAAACTCCAAGGATATTTCGACGTTATGGGAATTCCTTATAACAATTGCGGCGTCATGGCATCTGCTGTTTCATTCAGCAAAGCAGCATGTAATATTTACCTGGGAGCTCTAGGTATCAAGGTTGCCCGTTCGCGTCTCATCCGATTAGGAGCTGTGTACAATGCAGATGAGATCATTGATGAACTCGGTTTGCCCTGTTTCATCAAACCCACAGATGGCGGTTCGAGTATCGGTATAACCAAGGTCAAGGAACGCAGTCAATTTGACGCGGCCGTAGTAAGCGCCCAAGCTGAGCAGACCGATGCTTTGGTGGAATCATTTCTGGAGGGTACTGAGGTGAGTTGCGGATGCATTAGCATCCAAGGTACGCCCAAGGCTTTGGCAGTTACCGAGATTGTCCCTGCCAACGAATTCTTTGACTTTGAATCGAAGTACACCAATGCCAAGACGCAAGAAATCACCCCTGCGAGGATCGATGCCAAGGTTTACGAAGAGGTGATGCGAACCACCGAAAAGATTTATAGCATGCTCAACGGAAAAGGAATGATCCGCATCGACTTCATGGTGGGTAAGAACGGCGTCTACCTCATTGAGCCAAATACTACTCCGGGATTGAGCGAAGCGAGCATCCTTCCGCAACAGGCGGTCTATTGTGGATATGATTTAGACAGCTTCTTTGACTTGTCATTGACGGAGATGTTCAGGGAGCATTCAGCGTGAGCTGAGAAAGAGAATCAATTTTTCTACTGCCTGAGCTCGATGACTGATGCTATTCTTTTCTGCCAACGTCATTTCAGCAAACGTCCTTTTCTGCCCTTCGGGCAAAAAAATGGGGTCATAACCGAATCCATCTGTCCCTTTGAATTGCTCAATAATGCTTCCATTTACAGCGCCCTCAAAACTGTAGTGTTCTCCATCTAAAATGAGGTGAATCACCGTACGAAAACGAGCGTGTCGGTTTGCCACCCCTTCCAGCTCCGCTAGTACCTTTTTATTGTTGTCATCGAACGTACATCCAGGTCCTACATAGCGCGCAGAGTATACGCCAGGAGCTCCATTCAGCGCATCAATTTCTAACCCTGAATCATCGGCAAACACATTTTGTCCGAAGAGATCATAAATGAACTCTGCTTTGATGCGCGCATTTTCCTCGAGTGTTTCACCAGGTTCTGCAATCTCTCCATCAAAGCCTCTGTCACGCATCGAAATCACTTTGATATGCCCAGGCGATTTGTCGTTCAACTCCTCGATTTTGTGAGCGTTTCCGGAGGCGAAGATGAGTTCCATGGTCATTAGTTTTCGATGGTGTGGCGGCTCGGATTGCTCAATAGCTTTTGAATAACCAGCAAGTAGAAGACCAAAAAGGGAAGTAATGGAATTTTAAAGCGCACCATAGCGCCGTAATTCGGCGTTGTAAACCCGATGGAAAAGGCAAAGAGTAAGGTAAACACAAGACAAAAGGACAAAATGGGAGAATCCAACATGATTGTGGCCAAACGTCTGAATTTAAAGTCAAAGAGGATGCGAAGGGTAAGGTAGATGAGGATAGTGTTCTCCAGAGCGCTGAAAAGCATGACGATGTTGCGCACGTCAAAAATGGTCGGGGAGTATAGGCCATAGAACGTAGCAATTGGAAATTTCGACAATACGCCGACAAATGATCGGTCGACTTCACCTATGTCGAATGAATTGCCGCCGTAGTAATCTCTCTTCAAGTCTTCTTGGGTGATCAATGCCTTTTCCAGGATCTGATCAGCCGAATAATCGCCGAGCAGATCATTGAATTGCTGGAATGCAAAAATGAAGAGCAGAGAACTGATGATGGCGATGAAAGGAATCGTGAAGCGGCGCACGAAGTTGCTTTTCACCTTAGCGATCGGGGCACTCATCAACCAGAGAAATATGCCCGGTAAAAGGGCAATGAAGATGTAAGGCTTAATCGCCATTATGAGGTAAAGCGCAATTCCTGAACCGATCACTCGACCGATCTTTACTTCACGCTTGATCACCGTGAAATAAAACCCATAGATCAAATATGCGGCAGATGTAAAGGTGACCGTATCCTTTGATATTCCTGTGCCCCAGAAAAGTACACTGGGAATGAAGAGCGCTGCAATAGCCGCGATTCGCTTATTGTCGAAGGCATCCTTGAATACTTCATACAGCTTCCACGGACCGATGAAACTCAAGGCGCAAAGAACGAGTGTGGCGGGTAGGTACCTATTGAGGCTGATGAGCAAGATAGGTGAGATGACCCTGGAAACCGTAAATGTTTGATTATCAACATATATGTATTTGAGCGGATAACCGGTATTCTGATCAAAGAGGGCGTAATTCTCTTTAGAGTAGGCAGAAAACAATGCTTCGATGGCCTCTAGTGGTCTGTCGAACATGAGAGAAATAAAGGGCTTCGCCGTAAGGTAGTATGCAATGGTGTCACCGCCTCCGTAGTAGAAGAGGTAAATGCTGGCAAATAACAAGGCGCCAGCGATCCGCGCAGAAAGAGCCCACATGAATAAGGTGCGTTCATCCTTCGGAGCGATTACATAGGCGACTCCCATGATCAATGCCAAGTAAATAGGCATGATCAATAATTCCCATAACTGAAAGATGTCGCTATTCACAACAGGGTGTTGGCTTTTGATGCGAAGAATTCAAAGGTGATGAAAATACGGGGTACATTTGCCCGACAACCCTGAGGAATGAAGATCGTTGTTACCGGAGGAGCAGGCTATATTGGGTCGCATACTATTATAGGTATCTTGGAACGCACGGATCATGAGGTCGTTTCCATCGATAATTTTTCGAATTCAAACGAGGATACATTTGATCGGATTGAGGAGATCACGGGGAGGCGTGTCAAGAACTACAACATTGACCTGACCGCCTACAAAACGCTAAAAGAGGAGTTCTTCGCGAAAGAGAATGACATCGATGGTATTATCCATTTTGCCGCTTTAAAAGCCGTAGGCGAATCCGTAGAAAAACCAGTCAAATACTACCAGAACAATCTCAATGGGCTTATCAATCTGCTCAAGTGCGTTCAAAAGTTTGACGTTCCTAGTTTTATTTTCTCTTCGTCTTGCACAGTTTATGGAAACGTAAAAGTGCAGCCGGTTACAGAGAATACACCCACCCAAACGCCGGAGTCTCCCTACGGGTATACGAAGCTTGTTGGAGAGAAAATCCTGTCTGATTTCTCTAAGACGAAGGCTGCTTTTCACGCCCTTTCTCTTCGATACTTCAACCCGGTTGGAGCACATATGTCTGGCCTGAATGGTGAGCTTCCAAAGGGACGACCCAATAACTTGGTGCCAGTTGTCACGCAATCCGCCAGCGGGTGGATCGATGACCTTTGTGTGCACGGCGATGACTATGAAACACGGGATGGAACGCCCATTCGCGATTATATTCATGTAAGTGACATTGCCCACGCGCACGTTTTGGCCCTGGAATACCTTCAAGCAGGAAAGGCTGCGACCAACTATGATGTTTTCAATTTGGGTTCAGGTACTGGCGTCACGGTCTTGGAAGTAATCCAAGCCTTTGAGGAGGTGAGCGAAATGAAGTTGAACTATACCGTCGGCCCGAGAAGGGAGGGGGATGTAGAGATTATCTATGCCAATAATCAGAAAGCAAAAGATCTGCTCCAATGGGAGATCAAGCACTCCATTGAGGATGCCATGCGCTCAGCATGGAAATGGCAGCAGTACCTTAATGTGGTCAGGAATGGTGATACGGTTCACCTCGGATGATCGAGAAGGCCCGATAGAGTTGTTCGGCTAAAATCATGCGCACCATCTGATGATTGAATGTCAATGCAGAAAGTGAAAGCTTGCGGTTTGCTCGCTTGTACAACTCCTCTGAGAATCCATAGGCACCGCCGATTACAAATACCAAGTCTCCTTGTTCATAGAGCTGGAATTGTTCAATCATTGCCGCGAAGCCTTCGGATGTTAAGCCTTTACCTTTCTCATCCAGAAGAATGACCGTGTCTCTCGCGTCGATGACTTGTAGAAAAGCTTCCCCCTCTTTGCGCTTGAGTTGTTCCTGATCCGTACGATCCACCTTCCTCACATCCGGCAGCTCTGTCCATGCTAGCTTTGTATAATGCTTGAGGCGATTGAGGTATTCATCAATGCCCGATTGCACAAAGTCAATGTTCGTTTTTCCTATGGAAATGACACGAATCGCCATGGTTCAGATATCTTTGGTAGTGATTCAGCAAATATCGATTCTTATGAGATACCTCGCTTTGATCACGACCACCCTTCTGTTTAGCCTTTCCCTTCAGGCTCAAAATTTCGAGGGCATTTCAGATGCCTTTTCTGATGGAAATGCTAGGGCTTTGGGAAGGCTTCTGGACGCATCCGTTGAGTACAGCTTAAATGGAGATATGTCAACCATAGGAAGGAGCGAGGCTGAGAATAAGATGCGCAGTTTTTTTATGGACAATGAGCCCAGAAATTTTGAGATTGTCCACAAAGGGGTTTCACAGAGCGACGTCCACTATTGCATCGGGCAGTTGGTTTCTAGCGGTGGTCCGTATCGCGTTACCCTTTACCTACATAAATCCATCGATACATATCTAATTCAAAGCATAGAGATTGAAAATGACTGAAGCAATGGCTTTTTCCCTCGATCGATTTGTGAAAGAGGCACTGGAAGAGGACATTCAAAGCGGAGATCACACGACGTTGTCATGCATCTCAGTGGATGAGATCGGCAGTGCAGAGCTCATCGTAAAAGAAGACGGTATACTAGCTGGAGTGCAGATTGCAGAGCGCATTTTCCATCAATTTGATCCTACACTGGAAATTGAACACTTGATCGCGGATGGCACCTATGTGACCGTTGGGCAGCGCGCGTTCAAAGTCCATGGAAAAGTCCGGAGCATGCTCACCACCGAACGGCTCGTATTGAACCTAATGCAGCGAATGTCTGGAATAGCTACTACCACTTCTGCATATGTAAAGCGCATAGAACACACGAAGGCGAAAGTCTTGGATACGCGTAAAACTACTCCTGGACTTCGTTGGTTTGAAAAAGAAGCCGTGAAGATTGGCGGCGGGGTGAATCATCGCTTTGGTTTGTACGACATGATCCTGATCAAAGACAACCATGTGGATGGTGCTGGGTCGATAACCGGAGCGCTGAATCGGGTACACGATTACCTGACCTACAAGAACCTTGACCTGCGTATAGAAGTGGAAGTGCGCAACTTTGAAGAGATCAGCGAGGCTCTAAGGCACGGCGGCTTAGATCGTATTATGCTGGATAATTTCAGTGTAGAAGAAACGAAAACCGCTGTTGAACAGATCCAAGGAAAATTGGAGGTCGAATCTTCTGGAGGAATCACACTTGACACCATTCAGGGGTATGCGGAAACTGGCGTGGACTTCATTTCCGTAGGGGCGCTTACGCACTCTGTAAAGTCTCTTGACCTCAGCCTAAAAATCATTACCTGATGTACTACAGGATATTATTACTTCTTTTCGCCTTGCCGATGATGTCTATGGCGCAGTTCAATGCATTGGCAAAACCGAATACGTTTTCTTCGGATGATAATCCATACTACTGGAAGAACAAGATGCCGCATGCCGGTTATTGGCAGCAGGATGTGCACTACACTATTAAAGCAGCGTTAGACGATAAGAAGGATCGAATCAATGGCACCCTTCGACTCGTTTATACAAACAACAGTCCTGATGCCCTCGATAAATTGGTTTTTCACCTCTACCAAAATGCATTTGATTCGGGGTCCTACGCCTCTGATTTTCATCAACAGTATCCCAGTAAAAAGGACACGCTGTTTCAAAAAATCACGGTAGATGAAGTGACGGTGAATGCGATATCTGCAGCGGTTGAACAAGACAATACCATCCTGTTTGTCAAGCCCTCCACTCCGGTATTGTCCGGTGAGAGCGTGACCATTGAATGTTCATTTTCTACCCAGTTTGGTCCGATCAATGGAAGGATGAAGATGTACAATGCATGGGGATACAACCACTACAATGTCGTGCATTGGTATCCGCGCATCTCAGTGTACGATAGAAAGTTTGGATGGACTACAGACCAACACCTCGGCCATGAATTCTATGGCGATTTTGGAGCATTTGACGTGGAATTGACCTTGCCGGAGCAATACGTGCTCGATGGTACGGGTTATCTCACCAATAGAAATGAGGTCCTACCAGCTGATCTGATGGATAAACTGAAGATTGAAAATTTCAAGGACAAACCATGGAACGAGTCGCCTTCACAGGTGATTGCCCCTTCCGAAAGAACCAAAACGTGGAAGTTTCACGCGGAGAATGTGCATGATTTTGCGTGGACGGCTGACCCAACCTATCGAATAGGGTCTGCAGAAATCGAGCTTGAAAGTGGTCATAAGGTGACCTGCTATGCATTGGCCCAAGAGCCACATGCGTCGGGCTGGCAAAATGCGGCCGAGTATACCGCCAAGGTGATTGGCTTGTATTCAAAGGACATTGGAGAATACGCCTACCACAAGATGATCGTTGCAGATGCGCGCGATGGGATGGAATATCCGATGCTCACCTTAGACGGTGGAAAGGACCCAAGCTATAGAGGTCTGCTCGCCCATGAGGTAGGACACAACTGGTTTTTCGGTATGGTTGGAAACAACGAAACGTATCGGGCTTCGCTGGATGAAGGCTTCACGCAGTTCCTGACTTCGTGGGCCATGGTCAATTTGGAAGGAGACAGCGCTCAAGTGGGTAGTCCCTTGTTCGGATGGGATAAAGCCTTCAAAGAAATGCGCTCAAACCGCGACTTGAATGTGCATTATGGCTACTATTTCTCTGCGATCATGCGTGGTGAAAGCCCAGCTCTGAATACCCATTCTGATATGTTCGAAGGGGGGCGGGGCTATGGTCAGGTGTATTCGAAGACGGGTACCATGCTTTACAACCTGCAATATGTATTGGGCGATGAGCTGTTCCTAGCCGCCTTGCAACATTATTTCTCCCAGTGGAAGTTCTGTCATCCCTATTTCGAAGATTTTAGGGCATCCATCATCAACTACACCAAGGTAGACCTCAACTGGTTTTTCGATCAATGGCTGGAGTCTGAGGAGATGATTGATTATAAGCTAACCTCCTTGCGTTCTGCGGGTGAAGGAAAGTATACTATCTCGCTTGAACGCAAAGGCATGCAAATGCCCTTAGACATTCAATTGACGGATGCCGAAGGCAATGTTCATGATTATCATATTCCCAATACCTACTTCGTCAAAGAAACAGAGGCTACGGTTTTGCCGAAATGGTATGGGTGGGGCAAATTCAATGATCGATATGAAACGGTTATTGAGCTGGATGCCGTGGTTGAGCGAGCAGAGATTGACCCCACAAAGCGATTGGCAGATGTGTACCAGCTCGACAATTCTACGGCTACCGCGCTCAGCGTTGAATTGAATGACTTTCAGTGGGAGTACCCTACCCATGAGTATGCCATCGAATGGAACCCCATGCTCTGGTACAATGGCTACGATGGATTAAAGCTGGGGGTGCAAGTGAGCGGTGATTATTGGAGTGTTTACCACCGCTTGGATCTGAAGATTTGGATCAATTCAGGGTTTGGGCAGCAGTTGGATGCGATCACCACTGAGGATCGTTTTCAGTTCAATCGGTTCAACTACGCCTTTTCCTACTCAGATCCTTTGCGAGAAATGGGTCGAGGTTTAAGCTATACCTGGAAGTCAAAGTGGATGGAAGGCCTGTTTGCGAATGAATTCTATTTCACCAAGCAATTTGACAACAACAAAACGGCTGTGAATTTTGGTGTCGGAGGTCTTTACCGACCATTTGATACAGACTTGAACTATTTACATTACCCCGAATTTTGGAACGCGGATCGATGGAACAACTTTACGAAGTTCACGCTGCGTCACACCTATCGCTACCAACGAGGAAGCGAAGGCACCATCCGAGGGGAGGTGCGCAGTCCTTTTCTCGGGTCGGATTACAACTATTCTTACGTGAACCTAGAGGTCGTCAATGATAACCGATTGGCTTTTCTCAATGTTCGTACACGTGTATTTGGTCAATTTGGTCTTGGGGATGATTGGGCGCCGGAGTCGCAATTGTTTGCTGCGGGTGCAAACCCTGAGCATATGATGGATCAAGCGCTTACTCGCTCTGCAGGATTTGTTCCAACGAGTTTGTATGGTTTTGGTGGCAACACGGGAAATTATCAAGTGGGAGGTGGTTTGGGACTTCGAGGGTACAACAACTACCTCATGCCTTCTTTCAATGGAGACAGCCTGATGCGATTTGGAAATGCTGGACACAGCGGTGCATCATTTAGCACTGAGATTGAATTTGATGATGCCGTATCCATATTGTCGAAATGGAAGCGTATGGTGGAATTGAAGACCTATCTATTTGCGGATGCAGGGGTAATCAACATTAACCGTGCAAATGAGTCTGTAGCATGGTCCAATATCAGAATGGACGCCGGAGTTGGAGCCACCCTAGAGGTGAAAAGGTGGGGGAGGTTGTCTGGATTGAAACCGTTTAAGCTCCGATTGGATTTACCCTTGTTCTTAAATCGACCACCGGCATCAGATGAGTACTTCGCCTTTCGGTGGCTGATTGGATTTCAGCGTGCCTTCTAATGGGTGCGCCGAGACTCATACTCATTGGGAGTGCTCCAAGTTCTGGAAGTACCCTCCTGGCTGATTTACTGGACAGCACATCTTTTACGGCTTGCGGGCCTGAGTTGGAATTTTTCTGCAACCGTGCCCTTTATGATCTGGTTGCTTATAAGCGAAATCCTTCTCTGAAGAGCGAACTCTTTAGCCCGCGGACGACTTCGATTTTTCCGCGCTACGAACGCTTACATCACTACGGAACGAGCAAGGTGAGGTGGATGGAAATGATCCAAGAGGCTCAACATCTAGAGGGACTGATTGAGCGTTTTTCCAGTAGCTTTTTGCAGTACAGAGAAAAGCCGCAAGACGGAATCGTGTTTGAAAAGACACCTCAAAATGTAAATGCGATCGATCGATGGATTGAATCTTCAGATCGAGCATTCATCTTTCTTGTCCGTGATCCGCTGTATGTGTTCAACAGCTTGCTGAACAGAGGTTGGGGAACCTACACGGCGTTTGCGACTTGGTTGTTGTACGCCGCTAAATGCTGGAAGTACTTGGATCACCCAAATGTGAGGGTCCTGCGACTGGAAGATTTGGTGAAAGAACCCTTTGTGCGTGCGGCATCGCTTATTCAGTTGTACACCAAAGACCACTTGATTACTCCAGATGCACTGAGACAGGGGTTTGAACAAAACTCATATCGAAAATCAGCGTCCAAGAAATTGGATACTTGGGGCATTCAAGAAACAGCTGGTGATATTCACGATCCAAATGCGAAGGAGGTTTCTGCCGATCGAAAGGCACTATTTCAGGGACTGCTAGGAACAAAGGTCTCCGAGGAATATGCCCAACGATATGGATTGGCAGCTGTTAGTATGCTCGAAGCGTGCGAGCGCTTTGGTTACCATTATTCAGCAACTGGTGAAGCCTACATCCCTTCTCCCTCTGGAGATGAGTGGGCGCGTTTTGCGCGTAAATCATTACGGGGTATGATGGAAGGTCACGGCTCGCTGTTTGATTTTATAACCTATGCACGCGCGCTAGAACTCAGTCGATAAATTCTTGCATCCATAGTTCGGTGAGTACCAATTTCCAAGTCTTCTTGCCGTATTGGGCTGGATATTGAAGAACCACCTTGTCGAGGTAGTCTGCATTGAAAATACCCCTTTGTTTGAGCTGGCTGATAGACTGTTTCGTCAGGTCACTCAGCTTATTGTCGATCCATGCATTTAAAGGGGCACCAACGCCTTTTTTGGCTTCGGTGAGTGCGGGTTGTACTACCCACGGAGCAGCTGCCTGTTTCAATACGATTTTCCGCTTGTGACCTCTCACTTTGTGCCTAGAGGGAATGCTAAGTGCCGCATCAATGACATCGTTATCTAGAAAAGGGTACACCGGCATAACTCCTAAGTGATTCGAGAAATTCTCAAAGCGATAGAGGTGATGATTTGGACAGTTGCTGAACATGTAATGCATCAGGCCAGAGGTTGCATCTGGGAAGGGTGCTCGACTTGGATTGTATAAACGCTGTTGTATGTCGATTGAGCGATAATTGGCGTCTGTGAAAAGTGCTTTAAGTTCTTCATCCAAGTAGCTGGCGAAAGATCTGGCGTAATATTCATCGATGGTGCTAGCCCCAGCAATTCGCTTAAACTTGTCGATGCCCTTGTGCAGATTTGGTGGCAAGAGTTTAGCTACAGGGTTCAACAAGCGCAACCACTGCCAATATTCTAAGTGTTTGAAGTAATGAAACCCACCGAAAAGTTCATCCGCGCTGAGTCCATTGATGACGTGATCATAGTTCAAATCACGCGCTATGGATGCGATGGAGTAGTATGCACCTAAAGATATTCCAGGTTGTTCGTACAGCCTCACCAGCATTTTCAGCTCCGAGGTGAAATCTTCGTACTCGAACGCCTTTATATGATGGGTGATGCCATGTTTCTTGGCCGTCAGAGAGGCTACATCATCTTCATTCATAGCGTCAAATGCTGCTCCTTTGACTTTGAAAGTGAATGCCTCTACAGATGGATCGTGATGGTGGGCAAGTGCAGTCAAATAAGCCGAGTCAACTCCTCCACTCAATGTTGACCCAATGCGAACACCGTTGCCTACCCTTCTCTTAGTGGCTGTATTCAAGGTTTCATGCGTGAGTGCTACTGCATCCTCAAAGCGCATGTTCTCATCGATGTTGCGCGAAGGGATTTCCCAATACTTACCCACAGACACGCTACCATCATAGAGGTTGAGAAATGCGCCTCGATCGAGAACGTGGGCGTGTTTGAAACAAGTTAGCGGTTGGTTAGGGGCTGGGTAAGCGATGTTCGTCCAGAGGCCTTCTAGATCGAGATCCTTTTGAGTAAAGAGCGATGATTTGGCTATTCCTCGTAATCCAGAACTCAGAAGTGTGGCTTTTTCAGCGTGATGATAGAATACGGTCTTTATTCCACCGCGATCTCTATACACTTGTAAGGCACCCTCTTGCTTGTTGAACTTAAATAGAGTGAATCCTCCATTTAATCTCAGAACGTCTCGGAAATCTACCTCATTTGCTTCAAAGAGAGACCGGCTCAGGATGTCGGATTGATTCGATGTTTGGTCATCGTACAATCTACCATACATGATCAACATCCAGCGGTCATCTTCTACGATGATTGGTTGTATTCGGTTGGTGATAAATGCCAGTATGCCTTCGCTTCCTCGGTTGGATAGAAGTTCGATCGTTTGAAGTGTGGATGGTTGGTCTCCCTCTAATGCGGAGGTCATTTCCTTCAGACGATCCTCGTATTGAGATGCTGGTGTGGGTTGGTCGTATAGTATGCCTGAGAATCCGATCATGGACGTTTCATGTCAGCTCCAAAAGTTCAAAATATCCTCAAACGAATCGCGGTCTCGGAGAATAGCGAGTTCGCTGTCTTCACCAATGATTTTAGGAAATGCCCGGCTGCAGTGCCTTGACCACAGAGCAAAGCTGTTGGCTCCCGTATCTTGTATGATTAACCACTCTCCAGCCGTTGCCTTGGGCAGTTGGATATTCTTCGCGATATAATCCCCACCAAAGCACAAAGGCCCACCTACATCAGTGTTCATGAGGACTGAATTCACAGAAGGGTGCAGCAACATGTCGTGATGCCAAACACCGGGGTTGTAAGCTTCTCGGAGAAATAGGTCTGCTCCCACGTGCACGATCAATACTTGGTGTTCCGGTTCGGTGGTTTTTACGTCGTGTACTTGGGTGGCCGTCCACGCAGCGTTTGCGTGATAGTAGCGGCCGAATTCGGTAAGCACTTCGAAGGAACCATCAAAGAGCTCTGGACATGCTTTGCGCAGCGCCTCCGCATAGGAGCTGATGTTGAAATCATCTCCCGCTTTGTACTCCGCTGGGAATCCGCCTCCTATATCAATGGTTCGAATGGTGTCTGGGGCAATCGCATTGATTTCTATCGCCAAGTCGATCACCTTTCGAATGGCATCTGCCATTCTGATATAGTCAGCAGTTTGAGAGCTGGTGTGCACGTGCAGGCCACTCACCCGACCCGATGCAGATACCAACGTTTCAATGATTTGGGCGCGGTTTGCAATCGACTCTCCGAATTTTGATCGGGCACCTGCAACACTCATTGACGCGTGTGCGCCTGTTTCGGTATGCGGGTTGATCCTGAGAAAAATACGTGCTTGTCGATTCAATTTCAAGAGTTCGCTCAGTTCTCGAAGGCTGTCGGCATTGATCACCAAACTGTCTACTTCGTTTGAAGCAATCATCTCTTGATGTGTCTTAGCAGGACTATCCCATGCAATGAGAGGAGCTCCAGCACGCTGTGCGAGCAATACTTCCTCAAAAGAGGCACATTCCAATCCGAAACCCATGCCGGTAATGAAGTTCAGCACTTTGGAAAGTGGGTTGCTTTTCACTGCCACCGTATGGCGTGCAGCATTGCCAAAGGCAGAGGAGACTTGCTCGACACGGTTTTGAAGCACCGAAAAGTCGTAATAAATAAAGGAAGTATCGATTTCGTCGAGCAAGCTCGAAGCGCGGACTTTCTCGAATTGTTGGTTTATCCTATGTACGTCAACACGACTCACTCTGAGTCATTGAGGATGATACGAAGGGTATCTAGCAGTTGGGTATCGTCTCGGAGGTCCAATTCTCGATCGATCAATTTTCTCACATTGAATGATCCCAATGCCAATCGTAAGAATGACCCAGCCGCGTATGCAACCGGTTGGCCAATTGTTATCAATTCGTACTTGGGCATCCATTTGTGGCCTTCAAGGCAAATGCGCTTGTAAAGACTTTTCAATTCGTCATGGCTCAGGTAGGCACCATTCTTTTTTAACCTGAAGGATATGATGGACTTGTTGGTCTTATCCTGATCACTCATCAATTCGAACACATCTGCGTGCTCTTCCATGTACGCCTGGATATGATTGTTCCATCGAGTCACCACCCGAATTACTTCGCTCTCTTTGTAGACGGATAGGGCCTCAAATTCGTAAATCGCAGCTTCCCAGCGCAAGAGAAGACCGTCGTTGCCTTGGTCTTTAAAGAAAGGTCGAAAGATGGAGTTATTTGGAAAGTCAAAGGACGAGAATACGCGGTCAAATCCTTTGGATATTTCGGCTTTGCACGTGGAGGCCTGAATGCGCTTATTCAACTTCTCAGGTACAATCAAGGCACCGCAAAAAGGAGGCGATTGATAAAACTTAGAACCTGTGATCAGCAAGCTACAGTTCAGCGATAATAGATTTTGGATCAACTTCCGTGAAACACGCAACTGACAAATGTCCACCACCCACCGCACGTCAAGATCCTGGCATTCTTCGATGATGGAGACGTTATCCTCAATACCTGACTTGCTGCCAATCACCAGGTTGACGATTACCGTGTGACTCTCTTCATGTTCTTTGATGCAATCAATGATCTTCTTGCGGTGATCCAGAATTACGCCTTCGGTATTCCGGGCAGGAAATGGAATGTAATCAATGTTTAAGGATGGATTCAGAGCCTGTGTTAGTTCAACATTTTCAATCTGCGTCTTCTCAGAGAAGAAGTTGCCCTTGTAAGCCATTACTGATCCTGAGCCCAATTCTTCAGGACAGGTAACAATATTGAGGATTGGCTTGGTCGGCGAAATGGTTGCCGAAAAGAGCAATGGGAAATAGCACAAATCGCTGCCGGAAGGAGCTAAATAAACTTCGAATGGTTCATTGCCTTCTTGTAATGCTGTTTTGATGCGACTCCGCAGATACTCGTATTTCATCGAGTAATCTGGATCGTTCAAAAGGTATTCGTAGAGTTCGTAGGTAGGAATCTTGGCCTCTTCTGTGATGAAGGAACATGTACAGGAGCCACGATTGAAAACCCCTCTAGACTTAGTTGGATTGACGAAGTACTTATTCAACCCATGTTCATCCAAATCTAGGCGCTCATCCCCGCCTGACACCAATGCTACTTCGAAGGTCATTTGGTCTTTTCTTTGTTTTAATTCAATAGTGCAAAGAAACCCTATTCCACGGAACTGATTGGGTCGAAATAAATATTAATACCATGACGGTAGCCTATTACAGCATTTATCTTTGGGAATCCATTTGCGAATCAACTATTCCATAAGAAGGAAATTCGACCGTTTGGCTCTTTTGAATAAAGTCATTGGTGTGCTCAAGCCTTGGAATTTTGTACCAAGACAGCAGAAACGTATTTCTGATCCACTTCCGCCGGTCTTTCTAATTGGGGTTCCGCGAAGTGGTACAACGATCATCTACCAAGTGCTCACGAACTACTTTGATATGATTTATCCCGACAATTGGACGCATGTCTTGTCGGGAAGCTTTCCATTTGGAGTGGGTCAGAGCGTTAAGCGCTTTGGCTGCAAACCTCACAACGTATACAAGTCTTTTCACGGAAAAACATGGATGTTCGGATGGCATGCGCCAAGTGAGTTCACCCCCTTCTTTCGTAGATTTTTCAGCGATGAAGAAACCCACTTTATTTCAGGAGACAGCGATCTAGGAACCTATCGCCAACTAAAAGAGGAGGTCGATGCTGTGAGTGCGGTTCACGGTCGTAAACTCCTGATCAAGAACCTTGGGTTGTCCTTGAAAATTACTTTTCTGAGTCGATTGTTTCCTGGGGCGAAGTTCATTCACGTGAGACGAAATGCGAAGGATGTCATACATTCCATCGATACTATGCGCAAGCAGCTTGGTATTCCTGAAGAAGATTGGTGGTCCATTAAACCATCGAATTATCCACTTCTAAAAGGACTCGATTATCCCGATAAGCTCATCGGTCAAGTGAAGTCGATTGACCTTGAAATTCAAGCTCAAGTCAAGCATCTGAGGCCAGAGAATGTTCTGGAGGTAGATTTTGATGGGTTTCTATTGAATTTTGAATCTGAAATGAAAACTATTCAAACGTTCATTGGGGCGGAGAACCGTGGAGATAATGTGCTGAAGTTCATTCCCGCTAAACCCACAACTAATAGGGCGAGTTTGGACGCTTCCTTCCTCAGTGCAATTGAAACAGCCGGATTAGCATGAGCATTACTACGCACATAGAAAAGGGACGATACCGCACATACTTGGATAAGGTAACGGATGCCCCCGTATTTGCCCAGCCTTGGTTTTTAGACGTGGTATGTGGAGCAGATCAATGGTCTGCAATCGTTGTGGAGAAGAAAGGTGAAGCAATCGGTGCAATGGCCTTTAGTTTTGAAAAAGCATGGGGACAGCGTGCGATTGTGAATAGAAAAATGCAGCCTTACACATGCATTTTGATCGATGTTCCTTCCAATATGAAAGGGGTAAATGCTCGTTCACGCGAAAAGGAAGTAGTCGAAGCTATTGCGGCCAACTTGCCGAATGTTGACCGGGTCAATATCAAGCTGTATCACAATGTGCAGAATTGGTTGCCTTTTTATTGGAAGGGATTTCAGCAAACAACTTTCTATACCTATGTGATTGAATCGCGAGGTAGAAGTGTAGAAGATGTCCAGATGGACTATCGGTCCTCGGTGCGGTCAATGATTAAGAAGGCACGTAAAACGTTGACGACGACCGAGGACTTGGCAGCAGATGTCTTGATTGAACAGGCCAATAAGACTTTCGCATTGAAGAATAAACGCTACCC
The DNA here is from genome assembly GCA_943788725.1 of uncultured Flavobacteriales bacterium. Classification (GTDB taxonomy): domain Bacteria; phylum Bacteroidota; class Bacteroidia; order Flavobacteriales_G; family Salibacteraceae; genus SHAN690. Next base: position 319,445 of record CALSRJ010000003.1, read on the forward strand.
AAATGATCCGGATATCATAAGGCTCCTCCACCGAGAGAGCAAAGAAAAAGGGGTCGGAAAATTGATGGGTGCTGTGGATGATGAGGGCAACATTCACGCAACTATGTTCCTTTTAGAAGACGAGCGAATGGTCTATTATCTTCTTGGTGCGTCTGATCCCGAGTATCGGAATACGGGAGGCTCAAGTCTTTTACTAGATGAAGCAATTGCCTACGCAATCGGGCGCGGAAAGGCGTTTAACTTTGAGGGCAGTATGGATCAGGGAATCGAGTCTTTCTTTAGAAGCTTTGGGTCTGAACAAATGCCCTTGATGAAGTTGAGTTTGAATCGTTCTCTAGCCATGCGCCTGTATGATCTGATCAAGAGATGACCGCCACATTCCCATTCGAACTCGACCTTCCTCCGAAGGTCTCCGCTGTTGTTCGAAGCACGCTGGAACAATTTATTGCGAAGACTGAGGTGATCAATGCTTCAGGTTTTAGAATCGGTCAAGAAGGATCGGGCGCCGCCTATGAACTCTCGGCGTCCTTGGTTCAGTTTGTCGAGCAGCCCGTCGATTGGAGGAAGGTGCTTCAAAACGGTCCGTTTATTCAAAGGAAAGACGGAAGCAAAGATTCCTTAGCGACCCTTGTTTTCATGGCGAATTACTTTCAAGAGTATGCCATTGATGCTCGTGATGACATTGGAAGAATGCCGTTCAGTGCGACCTATCAAGCGAAGTATGGAATAGAGCGAGAGGATACTTGTCTGAAGCACTTCAAGGCATTTTTAGAAGAACACCATTTGGGGAAATGGAAGGATTGTCCGAGCCGCTTATTCGTGTCACATGATAATGACGGGTTATTTCGGAGCTTTAAGCAAGACGGGCTGTTTGCCTTAAGGAGAGGCCGCTTGGATTGGTTGCTGCGAATAGTTTTCTCGGAAGCCATGCGGAAGCCGCGTTGGTTCAACATGGATCGCATCATGGACATCAATGATGCGTACGATTTGAAGTCTACCTTTTTTTGGTTGGTAGAGCAAGGAGATGTTTACCTAGAGAATAGGAAACTGCGCAATTCCGATTATTCGATAGATGATCCAAGGATCCAGCGTCTAATGAAAAGAATAGAGTCGAGGGGATTTGAACAAGGATTGCACAAATCGATCAGTTCCCTGGGATTCAAAGAGGAGATTGCAAAGCTCCCTTTTTCGTGTAAGGCGAACCGAAATCACTTTCTGCGATTACGCCTCCCTGAGCATTTTCAGGAGATGGAAGAATCTGGATTGAAGCTCGATTTTTCAGTGGGTTTTGCCGAAGAATTCGGCCTTCGAAACAATTACGCTTTGCCTTATCGTCCATATGACCTGCACCAAATGAAAACCCTTAGCGTTGTCTATGTCCCCCTTATGATCATGGATACCACCAACTGGACGTATAAGCAGTATTCGATGGCTGAATTCAGGGACAAAGCGGTGGCACTGATTGAAGAACACGATAAAAATGCCGTGATTTCTATCCTTTGGCATAACAAGTACTTTACGGATATGAAGTTTGATGGGTATTTAGACGTGTATCGTACCCTGCTGAAGTTGTGCCGTGAGCGAGGTGTTGCTGGTATTTCGCAACAAGAGTTGATCAATCAATACGCCTCATAAGCATGGGAGTAATTCGAAGACAAAGTGCCTTTTCAAGCGTCTCATTATACGCGGGTATCGGACTCGGATTTATCCTTTCGCTTTATATCTATCCGCAATTCTTAGAGACCGAGGAGATTGGCCTGGTGCGCGTCTTAGTAGACATGGCAAAGCTCATTTCTCCCTTCTTGTTGCTGGGTGTTCCAGGCACATTTGTTCGCTATTACCCTTACTTCTCCAATGACGATAAGGTTTTGGCATCTTTTCGATACCTCTCTCTGCTCGTGTCTGGCGTAGGGACGATTTTCGCGTTGCTCTTGTTCTATTTCTTGGAGCCGGTATTGGTTGCGTCCTTTGCCGAAAATTCGCCACTCCTCGGTGAGTTCTTTGTTTGGCTGCCCATTTTAATTTTCCTCCTCGGTGGAGTTTCCTTATTGCGGGCTTATTACCGCTCTGATTATAACATTACCATACCGAATGTGTATGAAGTCATTGTCCTGAAATTCTTATTCATTGGCGCGGTCTTGGTGTATTTCTACATGGATCTGACGGTCGAATGGTTGGTCTACATGTACATTCTTGCGCATGCGCTGATTTTTCTGGGCTTGTTGATTACGTATGCGCGAGGCGGTCGATTGAGGTTGAACAAAGACCTCAGCTTAATCGATCCTGAGTTGCGCAAGGAGATGATACCCTACGGCCTGTTTGTCATTGCCAATATGGTCAGTGGGTCTATGATCGTGAATATTGACTCATGGATGCTGGCTTCGCTGTCTGGATTATCGGCTACGGGAATCTATGCCATAGCACTTTCTATAGGTATGGTTATCGAGCTGCCTCGGCGTTCCATTACGCAGATTGCTGTTCCGGTAATTGCGAATGCATGGAAGAATAACAACATGGGCAACATACGTGATATTTACCACAAGACCAGTTTGAACCAGCTGATTGCTGGAGGCGTGATCTTTATTCTGGTGTGGACCAACGTGGATGACCTCTTCCGGCTTATCCCCAACGGAGAGTTGTACAGCGCTGGTAAATGGGTTGTCTTCTTCATCGGTATATCGAAACTCTTCTCGATCGCTACTGGATGCAACATAGAGATTCTTCAGGTGTCTGAGCACTATCGCTATAGTTTGTGGACCCGCATTCTCCTGATCGCCACAGCCATTGTCACCAACCTGTATTTCATTCCGAGGTATGGCATCACTGGGGCAGCAGTTGCTACCGCCATCACTTTCTTCTCCAATAACATCATACTTTTCTTGATCGTTTGGTTCAAACTTGGGCTCCAGCCATTCAAACGAACCAACCTGTATGCACTTTTATGGTTGGGGGTTATCTACCTGATTACGGTATACTTGCCGTATCCATTCGAACTCCCCTTGGTGTTGATGGCGCTGCGAACGGTCGTTGTAGGTGTAATGTTCCTAGCGATTTTGCTGCGCTTCGACTTTTCTGAGGACCTAAGGCAATTTGTGCTTCTAGGACTGAAGAAGGCAGGACTCAGGAAGTAGGATAACCATACTCTTCCAGGTAACTATTCAAAGCGCCATTGAGGTGTACGATCTCCTGGCCAGTAAAACCTTCCTTGTAGCGGCCGATGTGATGCGCACTCAGGTCAACTTCCAGCATATCCGCTTCCAAAGTAACTCCTACAAAAGCGCACACCTTGTCTAAAGCTTCTTGCGGAGACTGAACTAGATCTTCAAAGCGGATTTCCAGATAGCGATCAGCGTCGATGGTTTTGCGTTGTTCTCTCCATGTTTCCATGACACCTGTATACCACGGAATGAGTTGGTCTATAGCCGTAGGCGCCCAGCGCTGTGTCTGGAGGGAACTGATCACGTCTCTAGGATCTCGAACGATGTGGAGCATCTTACCTGACGGGACTAAGGACAGCAAGTCGTGGGCCGCTAAGAGGTTGTGTGTGTTGTCTTCTTGAAAGATGGGTTTTCCTTGCACTTTTCGAATCGCATCCATGCATGCATGGATGAATCGCGCTACGATGGGCTGTAGCTCTGAGCTGGTCATCGGAGGTGCGAAGTACATCTCATTGTGCGCGATGCCTTCTTTCGAGCCAGGCCAAACGCCACGGTAGCTAAACGATCGAATGTCACGGATTAAAGCATCGATCAAGTGGTCGTACCCTGGTATCCAATTGCTCAATTCCCAACCGGCATATGCAGGTGGGGTGAAGGCTAGCCCATTTGGGTCTTTTGCCTTGGCTGCTTCAGTTTTGGCGGCCTTGCTTGCGTCTACGATGCTCAAGGATCGCAGAAAGTCCTCTAGGCGCTTGATCTGCTTGTCTGCCCTATAGGGTGACCAAAGGACGGGATAGGAGCGATAAAAATCGAGGACTCCGTCTGGGTCGGTGATAAAGCGATATTCAAAGGGAAGAGAGGCGATCGCAGCATGCCGAGACATGATCTTTTTCAAGATGTTGGTGCCCGACCTTCCGGTTCCCGTGATGAACAGTGTATCGATCTGTTCGCGCATCAGATGATCCAACGGATTACTTCAAAGGCCTCCGCAAATTCTACGTTCGCTTGAAGGCCTCGATAGTTGGCAACACCGCGGATCAATTTGTCTTTGGCATACAGTCTCTTGGATTGGGACTTGTAACACTCCATGGCCGCTACCTTTTTTGCAACATCCGATTCATTCAGTTCGATGAAGCACTGCGAGGCGAATTGGAAATTGTTCCAAATGAATTCATACCCCAGTAAGGTGGTATTCTTAAATGCTCGCTTGGCTTCCATGCTCACGGTTCCATGGTCCTGATGAATGTCATAGCTGGATGGACAAAACACAAGGTCAGGTTTGTACTCCTTGTTCAAGCCAACCATGCTTTCTAGAATTTCTTGCCGATCTCGAGGGAAGTACCTGACTTTGAAGTCGAGAATGACCAAGTCTTCTGAAGGAATGCCTAAGGTGCTTGTGGCAGCTTTCACTTCGTGGGATAGCACATCAGATGGAAATCCTTCCGGAACCGATTCCTCGCAGGTGGAAAAAGCAACGTAAACCACTTTTTTTCCAAGTGATAGCAGTTTATGGATGGTGCCACCACAACCAAGTTCTCCGTCGTCGGTGTGCGGCGCCAGGACTAGTACGGTATCGAAGGCATTAAGCGCTGAAGTCTTCATAAGCGGTGTCGAATTCGTTGCAAACTTCTCGAAAACCCACCATGCGTAGGTTCGATGTTAAGTTCTCTTGTGACAATATTCGGAAAGTTTCGTCGGCTATCTCCGCTTCCATGCGGAGAGTTACGTAGATGGGTATGTTGATGGTGCGACTTTCGACGACCGCTTGTTGGATTATTTCGATCGCACTATCGGCGGTTTTCATGATGATATGAGGAACCTCGAGAAGACCATTGTGGTAGCGATAAGGCTGAGTATCCACAATATTTAGCGAGGCTACATCTCTGAATTCTTTGCTAGAAACGGCAACAACGCTTTTGCGTTGAAAGGCCTCCACGATCGGGAAGTACTCCTCTAGATCGAGCGGAGAGCCAAGCATAACTCCCTGATCTGTTGCATCGCCAATGCTATTCCTAAGCTCCTTTCGCTGCAAGGCATCGCCGCCCGTGAGGGTGGTCTTGAAACGAGGTGGGTTTGGAATGCTAACCACAGAGAGGGGAGACTCGTCCGCTGAAAGTACATCCCCTTTGGGAGTAAGCACGCAAAGGCGCACTCCTGGAGCGTGCACGGCTTGTGGGGGGAGACGATGCCCGCGAAAAGGTGGAAAGTCCATCGCTCGCATGAAGCGTTCCTTTTGTTCAGGGAGCCAATCCCATTGAAGCTGACCTCCGAAGGGTTCGCCTCGCAATTGATAGGTAGCCTCAGTTTCAGATTGTTTTTTGAGCTTCAGAAGCCCATTGTCAAAATGAGGTAGCGCCCGTTCAAACATCCGTTTGCCGGCAAACATCAATTTAATGTACAGCGTATAGGCGTTGTCTTCGGTTTCGATGATCACCTTTTCCTGGTCTGCAATCGGGCCGTTGTCAACGCCCGTCTCCATTTTGTGCAGGGTGATGCCGCAGTAGGGCTCTCCTTTGATGATGGACCAAGGAATAGGCCGTGATCCGCGATTTTTTGGGAGGTAGGCGGTATGGAAATTGAAGATTCCTAGCTTTGGTATTCCCAGTACCTCTTCTTTGAACAATTCACTCCAAAAGCAGGAGAAAATCACATCTAATTGCAATGCATTCAATAGCTCCAATGAGGCTTTCGAATTGACTTTCATTCCGAAATGAACCGGAAGGCCGTGCGATTGAGCCAAAGACGCCAGAGAGCGATGTCCGAGATCTTCATGCCAAATGCGCATGCCTGGTTCGTCATCTCTGCTGAAGACACCGAGTACTTCATGCCCTTGTTCTAGCAAGGTGTCTAATAGAATACAACTCAATTCCTTGCTGCCTATGACAACCGTTCTCATGGAGTAATGCGATTGAGGAGGGACGCAAGGACGGATGTGCTTCCCTTGCGGCTGAATTGTTTGAACTTGTCATTGCCTGTGACCATTGGTGATGGGTGGGTTTGGTATTCCTTGAAGTAACGAACCAACCAATCTTTTATTCGATCTGTATCGGCGTAGTCGAGCATCGGATCTTTACCACACTCCAGAAGAAGATCCGCGGCATTACCATCTTTTGGACCGATGCTGAGTATGGGTCTGCGCGATGCGAGGTATTCGAATAGTTTTCCCGTCAGGATGCTCTTGTTGCCACTGTCTTGTGGAATGGGCAAGAGCAAGGCCTGAGAAGCCATCATTCGTTCGATGGCTTCTTTGTGTGGAACAAAGGGTAAAAGCTCGACCATACCCATGATTCCCGCCTCCGAGAGACCCTGCTTCACTTCATCAGCGATGTTGCCGGTAATCCTGAGTTTGAAGTTTGACTTGAAGGCTTCGTTTTCATTGGCAAGGGAAGCGATTGCTTGCCAAAGGCCAGTTACGTTTTGAAAGGCCTTCAGATTCCCTACATAGGAGAGCGTGAATTCCTTGTATGGAGCAGGGTTTAGGTGTAAAAGATCCTCTTCATCGTATCCATTAGGAATGAAAACAATCTCCCTTGCACGGGCTTCAAATTCTGCCTTTAAACCAGGAGATGCCACGACCATCGCGTTTGCTTCGGTAGCGACCATGTCTTCCAGGTCTTGATCCCGTTGTCGGGTACTTTCCGTTCGGTTTAGGAAGGCGTTGTAATAGATATTGGTCCATGGATCACGGAAGTCTGCAATCCATGGAATGCTATTTTCCCGATGCAGTCGCTCGCCCACCAAATGCGTACTGTGGGGTGGGCCAGTAGTAATGATGACTGCCGGTTGTTCGACTTTGATGATGCGGAGTGCTTCGGGAAGCGAATAGACGTTCCATCCTACGCGAGCGTCAGGCACAAAGAGGTTTGCCCTTACATAGTTGGAGAAGCGCGCAAAGAAACCCTGCTTGCCTTTGATGTTTCCCATGCCCACCTCAATGCTCTTTCCTTTTTTACCTCTTAAGGCGTTGTAAATTGCAAAAGGTTCAAGTGTAGCCGTCTTGTGCACTTTCAAATCCGAAGGAATATCCTCGGTGAGGCTTTCGTCCTGCGAGGGATAACTTCCATTACGAACGGTGACGATGATGGGCTCCCAGCCTTCGTCTGGTAAGTACTTGCAGAACTTCAACCAACGTTGTACGCCGGGTCCGGAACCCGGTGGCCAATAGTACGTCAGTATCAGTGCTTTTTTCAATGGAGATCAGTCCTCGCGTTGTTTCTTAAGGTGAAAATAGATCAGTCCGCCGGCGAACAATAGGAACAATACGGATCCGGCCAATGATACGTTCATACCCAGCCTGAAGGAGCTTGGGTTAAATCGCATTTCTACCACATGCTCCCCTGCAGGAATCTTGATGGCCCGCAGCACATAGTTGACGCGTTCAATTTCCGCTGGCGCACCGTCGATGGTAGCTTCCCAGCCTTCTCCGTAATAGACTTCCGAAAAGACACCGAGACCATCTTGGTCATTTTTGGAGGTGTACTTCAAGTACTTAGGAGACATATCGGTCAATTGAATCGCGGCATTGGCTGACTTGCCGAAGTTGTAGCTGTACAATGAGGCTTCGTACGCTGCACTTACGATGGCAGTGCTATTGGGATCGAATTGAGCCAGAGCAGCCATCTCTTCGTCGGCCGTGCCCACTTTTTGGATGGTTTCCACAAACCAAGCATTTCCGCAGGCTGAGCGATTCAATACCGCCCCACCTGGGTTATTAGCCTGGACGATGAAGTACTTCGTGTTCAACATGTTGTAAACTGGCATTTGCTGAGCAACTGCTGGGTTCATGATCACTTGATCACCCTGCTGCATCAATCCACCATTTAACTTTTGAAGTTGTGCGTTTAATTCGTTTTCAATCAAGTCTTGGTATCGCTGCAATTTGGCGGCGTGATGCCCACCCACGTTTTCGTGATGATAGCAGGTCAGGCCATCAGTCCAAGGACTGCGTGTTACATTGATGACACGGTAATGCGGGTCAGGATCTTGCAGAATGGCTTGATCGGCGAGAGAGGGTCGGAATTGCTGCTCAAAGTCGCGTTGACTTACAAAGTCATCGTTGTTGAGGTAGCGCTTACTTACGTGCCACATGTCTGCCAAGTACACGAGGCCGATGATCATTATGACGGCAGTTAGTTTCATCTTGCCCTTATCGTGATACCAGATCACAAACGCCGTCACGGCCATCACCAATGTGCTGATGAACCAGTCCGACAAATACCTAGATTTTCGGTCTGCAAGCAAGGCTTCGTAGATGGCGTCTATGCCCCATGGCGAGTTCTTCCCTTGATAACTAGCATCCTTTGAACCTACCCAATCGTTGAGCAATCCGTAGAGGAAGAGCAAGAGCATCAATCCACCCGCAATGTAGACGGCGTATTTCAAAGCTTTGTTCAATTCAGATTTGTCTACTTCTCCGCTGAGGATGCGATGCAGTCCTAGTATCCCCATCAGAGGAATGGCCAATCCGGCAATGGCAAGGGCCATGGAAGGCGTTCTAAACTTGTTGTAAAGCGGGAAGTAGTCGAATAAAAATCCGGTTACCATCTCAAAATGCCGTCCCCATGAAATTACCAGCGACATGACAATGATGCTCAATAGCCAAGCACGCGTAGGGCCATTTAGGAGGAAAATGGAGAGGATGAAAAGGAAAATGAAACCCGCTCCTAAATAAACCGTTCCTAGCAAGAAGGGTTGATCTCCGACATACATCGGGCCTTGAGCCAGGATGCCTTCTTTCTGCTGTTTGTTCAGCTGAAAGCTCTTCAGTGCTTCTTCCACATTTCCACCTTCAGGCAGTGGCTCACTGGTCGCGCCACCCATGAAGGAAGGAACTACCAAGGTCATGGTTTCTAAGGGGCCATAAGACCATCGCATGGCGTAATCTCGATCCAGACCGCCCTTGTCTTTGGCGTCTTTGCTGCTCAGTTCTGATTTCCCACCTCGAATCGTTTCTTGGCTGTGCTCATACGCATTGTAGAGTTTGGCGGTGTTTGGCAATAAGCCGCCGATGGCTGCCAAGGCCAATATTCCGACTGCCTTTGCGAAATCAGGCAAGGTCTTTTCCTTGATTGCTTGAATCAGGTATACTATGCCTACCACAATGGAAATCAACAAAAAGTAATACAGGATTTGGAAGTGGTTTCCATTGATCATTAGACCTACAAATACCAAGGTCATCAATGAACCTATGAGTCGTTTTCGCCTTAGCGCCAAAACGACTCCGCCAACTGCAGGGGCCATGTATCCGATCGAGACAACCTTCGTCACGTGACCGGCTACCAACGATACAATGAGGTTCGTGGAAATTCCGTAGGTGAGCGATGCGGCTAGTGCGAGCCATGGATTGACCCCCATGGCTACAAGCAGGATGAAGAAGCCGAGCATGGTGACGAACAAGACATTCGCCGTGCGTGGGAAGGTTCTGCGCACCACTTTGTCCAGCATGAGCGCGACGTTGGTGCTGTACTCTGTTCCGATATGAAACGCTGTCATTCCACTGAAAACACGCGTAGTCCAAAGCGGCTCTTCTCCGTTGGCATCACGGTACTCACGAATCTCTTTGGCCTGGGCGATGTTCTTAACGATGTCGTCTTGAACGAGTCGTTTGCCCTGCAATACAGGTGAACAATAGAGGATGGATGTCAACAGAATGACAACAACCGAGATGATGTGCGGAGAATATTTTTTCCAATCCATGGATGAATGACTTTATGAGGAAAACAAAGAAACCAAAAAAAGCAGGCAATGAACGGAGAAGTTCAAGTCCCGAAAGCTTCAGACTTCCTCGTAATCGACGTACTCGCCATCTTCCGATGAAGATGAATTGTCGCTTTTTGGGGCTGTCTTTCGGATGGTTACTTCTCCTTCTTGATAGATTTTCTCCCCATCTTCACGCGTACGCATGCGTTCTTGCATGCCTTCACTCGCTTTTTTTACAAAGTACTTGGCTGCCCAAGGCAACAAGTAGCGCGAGATGAGTCGCATAGCCAGGTAGATGATCAAAAAGATCCCTAGAATGCGTATTAAACCCATTAGCGCGACAGATAAAGATTACGTTCTGAATAGACTTGCTTGAAGTATTCGTCTTTTAGGTCCTTGATAAAGTAGATCGCCTCTCCAGTTGACTTCATCTCAGGGCCAAGCTCTTTGGCTACTTCTGGGAATTTGTCAAATGAGAAAACGGGCAATTTAATCGCGTACCCTTCTTTGTGCGGATTGAAATTGAAATCCTTGACCTTCATTTCTCCTAGCATCACTTTCGTCGCGTAGTTGACGTAAGGCTCGCGATAAGCCTTTGCAATGAAGGGCACCGTGCGTGACGCACGTGGATTCGCCTCGATGACATATACCTTTTCGTCCTTGACAGCGAATTGGATATTGATCAAGCCCACTGTTTCCAGCTCTACGGCGATCTTTTGTGTGTATTCTTCGATTTGACGCATGACATCTTCACTCAGGTCGAAGGCAGGAAGCACGGCACTAGAATCTCCCGAGTGAATGCCCGCAGGCTCTATGTGCTCCATGATGCCGATGATATAAGTGTCTTCGCCATCGCAAATCGCATCGGCTTCAGCTTCAATCGCACCTTCTAAAAAGTGGTCGAGCAACACGTTGTTGTCTGGCATGTCTCTGAAGATATTGATGACATGCGTTTCCAATTCCTCTTCGTTGATCACGATTTTCATGCCTTGACCTCCTAAAACATAGCTAGGGCGTACCAACAATGGGTAGCCAAGCGTCCGCGAAAGCTCAATGGCTTCTTCTGCTGTTTCAACCGCACCGTACTCAGGGTATGGAATCTGTAGCTTTTTGAGTGTGTCTGAAAAACGACCTCGGTCCTCTGCTAGGTCGAGTGCCTGGTAGCTTGTTCCAAAAATCTTGATACCAAAACGTTCGAGCTTTTCTGCAAGTTTCAAGGCGGTCTGCCCACCCAACTGCACGATCACCCCTTCTGGCTTTTCGTGCTCGATGATGTCATAGATGTGCTCCCAGAAAACAGGCTCGAAGTAGAGCTTGTCTGCGGTATCAAAGTCTGTCGACACCGTTTCAGGATTGCAATTGATCATGATGGTCTCATAACCACATTCTTTCGCGGCAAGCACGCCATGCACACAGCAATAATCAAACTCGATTCCTTGTCCAATTCGGTTCGGACCTGAACCGAGCACTACAACTTTCTTCCGGTCGGTTGAGACGCTTTCGTTCTCCCCTTCGAACGAAGAGTAGTAATACGGCGTTTCTGCCTTGAATTCTGCTGCACAGGTATCTACGAGTTTGTAGACGCGATTCACGCCCATCTCCACTCTTTTCTCACGCACTTGACTTTCTAAGCATCCTAAGAGGTGAGCAATCTGTCGATCTGCATATCCTTTTTGCTTCGCATCCCAAAGCAATTCCCTGGTCAATGTATCCAGGGTGTGCTTTTCGATTTGCTTCTCAATGCTGATCAATTCGTCGATTTGATGCAAAAACCAAGGGTCGATTTTCGTTTTCTCATAAATCGTATCGAATCGGATGCCCAATTTGATGGCGTCGTAAATGTGGAAGAGTCGGTTCCAACTCGGATTCGCTAAGCTGTGCAGGATGACGTCTTGGTCCTTGAGTTCTTTACCGTCGGCACCCAGCCCATTTCTCCGAATTTCAAGGGATTGACAGGCTTTTTGCAATGCTTCTTGGAAGGAGCGGCCAATGCCCATCACCTCACCAACGGATTTCATTTGTAGTCCAAGCAAGCGATCCGCGCCTTTGAATTTGTCGAAGTTCCAACGTGGAATCTTCACAATGACGTAGTCAAGCGTTGGCTCGAAAAAGGCACTGGTATTTCCGGTGATCTGATTGTTCAGCTCATCTAGGTTGTATCCGATGGCAAGCTTCGCTGCCACTTTTGCAATAGGATATCCAGTAGCCTTGGAAGCGAGTGCTGACGAACGACTCACGCGCGGATTGATCTCGATGGCGATGATCTCTTCTTTTTCGTCAGGACTTACCGCAAACTGGACATTACATCCTCCAGCAAAGTCTCCAATGGAACGCATGAGTAAGATGGCCATGTCGCGCATCCGTTGAAAGGTGCGGTCGGAAAGGGTCATTGCTGGAGCTACCGTGATTGAATCTCCTGTGTGAATGCCCATCGGATCCATATTCTCTACCGAACAAATGATGGCCACGTTGTCGTTCGCGTCGCGCAACAGCTCCAATTCAAACTCCTTCCAACCAAATAGGGCCTTGTCAATCATGACCTCGTGGATAGGAGAAGCGTGAAGGCCTCGCTCCAATTTTTTGTCAAATTCATCCTTGTGGTAGACAAAAGATGCTCCTGTTCCACCTAGGGTGTACGAAGGACGGATGACCAAAGGAAACCCGAATTTTTGCGCAATTTCTTTTCCTTCAAGGAAGGATCGAGCGGTATCTGCGGGTGCATATCCAACCCCAATCTTGTCGAGCAGCTTGCGAAACGCTTCACGGTTTTCAGTGATGTCGATTGCGTCGATGTCTACCCCGATCATGCGCACATTGAATTCATCCCACAAACCCTGCTTGTCGCATTCAATGGCTAGGTTCAAAGCTGTCTGCCCTCCCATGGTGGGCAACACAGCATCGATCTGAGGTTGTTCTTCGAGGATCTGACGAATGTATTTCGGCTCCAACGGACGCAGGTATACGTGCTCTGCTGTCACCGGATCCGTCATGATGGTGGCGGGATTACTGTTGATCAAGCTGACCTCAATTCCTTCTTCGCGCAGCGATTTCGCCGCTTGGCTTCCAGAATAGTCGAACTCACAGGCTTGGCCGATAATGATCGGTCCGCTCCCGATGATCAGGACGGATTTGATGCTATTGTCTCTAGGCATGTCAAGTGGAAATTACAATTGTCCAAATTGTGCGCGAAGGTATATGCTGAAAATCAAATGACCGCCCAATGTCGATAAGATGTGAATAACCTCTTGGAAGTTGATTTCCGTCCGTTCTTTTTTGGTGACCGTCTGTCACTTTTCTCCTTGTTCCTCATCGCAGAAGTGACTTATTTCGACGCACGATGAAAAACCTACTTCAGATCATCGCCTTGGATTGGAAGGGTTCCACGCGCTCTCCTATATGTCACCGCAAGGTTATTGTGAACGTATTCTTGGCCTTGACCTTCATCTACCTGATCGGCAACTTACTAGTACTAGGCATTTTCTTGGACGACATCCTCATCAAGGTTCCGATCGATGGGGTGGACTATCAAACCTATGGGCCAAGCTTTGTTTTGCGACGCTTGAACCGTTACCTGATCTATTATTTCTTCCTGGATTTCATAGTGCGCTACTTCATGCAGAAGTTACCCGCGATGTCGATCCAACCTTACCTACACCTCCCGATTCGAAAGTCTTCGTTGGTACATTTCATGTTGGTCAAGACGGTTTGGAGTCCCTTCAACCTGGTACACTTGATACTCTTGGGTCCTTTTATGGTTGAGGTATTCGACAACCTACCGCTCTCCCAAGCGCTCGGCTGGGTTTCTGGCATAATCGCCATCGTTTACTTCGCAAACTACTTCTTACTCTTCATCAAACGCACTTCAGAAGTAGACACGCGGGTGTACGTCGGTTTGTTGCTTTCACTGGCTCTGTTGGTTGGGTTGCATTGGTATGATATGGTCGATTTTAACGCCATTTCTACTCGGCTGTTCGACGCCTTGTTCCTCCAGCCTTGGCTGGCGACTGTGGTCTTGCTCCTGCTCGCAGTGGCTTATTTTATCAATTTTAAGTACTTGAAGGGGAACATGTACTTGAGCCGCATTTCCAAAGTGAAGAGGGCTGAGGTCTCGTATGTTGGGGCAGGCATTCTATCCCGATTTGGATTGGTGGGGCGATTGACCGAATTGGAGTTCAAATTTATATGGCGCAATAAGCGACCACGTTCCGTCTTTTTGATGACCATCCTATTTTTAGGATATGGACTGCTCGTATTTCCTCAAGATGAATACGCGGGGAATTACTTGATGTACATTCTGTTCAGCATCATCATTACAGGAATGTTTATGCTCAACTACGGTCAGTACCTCTTGGGATGGGAAGGCACTCATTTTGATCACGTGCTTACACGCAATGTTTCTTTCAAAGACTATTACATGAGCAAGTTTCTCCTCTTTGCCGTTGTGAGCGGAGCGGCCATGATCCTTTCCACACCCTATGCCTACTTCGGAACGGAAATCTTGTTGGTGCTTTTTTCTGTGTTCCTCTTCAACCTCGGAGTCAATGCACACATCGTGATGTTTTTCGGATCGATGAATCCTAAAAAGATTGACGTCACTCAGGGGACGATGTTCAATTGGCAAGGTGCGGGCGCTGCACAATTCATGTTGATGATACCTGGATTGGGTGCGCCGCTTGGACTTTACGGACTGGGCTTGCTGTTTTGGGATGAAATGGGTGCGGTAGCATTGATTGGAGTGGCAGGGCTGTTAGGACTGGCCGGAACGCGGTATTGGATACAGATGCTGGCCGGGTGGTTGAGGAAACAGCGGTATGAAATATCAAATGATTTTAGAAATCAATAATTGAAAGCATGGAGATCAAATTCTCTCAATTGACGAAGAAATATGGCGATTACACTGCCGTCGCCGTCGAAGACTTGCACATTCCTTCTGGCGAAAGCTTTGGGTTAGTAGGCAACAATGGGGCTGGTAAAACCACGCTTTTTAGGTGCCTGATCGACCTCATTGAGCCCGATACCGGGTTTGCGATGATCGACGGGAAAAGCACCCAGGAGAGCGAGCAATGGAAACACGACACGGGGAGTTATCTCGATGAGAATTTTTTAGTGGGACACCTACTTCCTGAGGAATACTTTGATTTCATCGCTTCGATCAACGGCATAAGAGAAACCGATCTGAAAGCCCGCTTGCAATCATTTGAACCCTTGTTTAATGATGAGATTCTGGGGGGTAAAAAGCTGATTCGTGACCTTTCAAAGGGAAACCAGAAGAAGGTTGGCATTGCTGCAGCGCTGCTGGCAGACATAAAAGTGTTGGTCCTCGATGAGCCTTTCGCTAACTTGGATCCTTCTACGCAAATCCGACTGAAGGAATTGCTCAAACAACTAAAGCATGACCGGGGAGTAACCATGCTGATTTCGAGCCATGACCTGAGTCACGTGACCGATGTTTGTGAGCGCATCGTTTTGTTGGAAAAAGGAAAACTGATCAGGGATATCCGCACCTCTGCGGACACTTTGCGCGACCTAGAGGCCTACTTCGCGCAAGTAGGAAATGGGATAGGTCAGGAGGAAGCCATATAAGCCAAGAGCTCCATCAGACCAGCAATGCCCATGTGTACGATGCACCCACCGATAATGTGTCGTTGGTAAAGGGCAATTACCCCGAGCAGGTATCCTCCAAAAATGCTGCTGATGGCTTCTCCGAGGGGTTTGTTGATGTGCAACATGCAATAGATCACAACCATGGGCAGCACCACATCCTTTCCTAGAAAGCGCGATAGACCAATGATCAAGGCGCCCCGAAAAATCAGCTCTACGCGAATAAAGTCTAGTAAGTAGAAACCTTCGAATATGGCCGTCATCTGCTGGAGGCTTAGTCCAAAAACCGATTGGTAGCGGTTCGCTTTGAACATCGGGTAGGTGTCTAAGAAATGCGCTTGAGAGGAAGCCCAAATCAGCAGAGGAAGCATTAAGAGCAGCAAGCCGAAGTAGGGTAGGTAGTTGTGCTTCTTTCGAATGCTCAAACCGTAGAACCCGTCGACCTTGCCTTTGTCGTGCACATAGAACAGGATGCCAAGCCCGACAAAGACGACGATCGACCCGAGAGAATTGAAAAGGATGCGCATTAAGTAATACTGTTCCATTTGGGAAAAACCGCTGACCCAATCCCGGGCGAAAAGCAATGAACTACTCAACGTTGCTATAGCTATAATCGAAAAGCTCGAGATGAGAAAGTCTTTGTTCTTGAATGGAGCAGTGCCTGACTTGATCAAGACCGCTCCATAGTAGCTTAGGTAGAAGACCGCGCCATTGAACCAGAGGTAGCTCCAATTAGAGATACCTTTAAAGAGATCGTTTTTGAACTCGAAATAATAATTGCCTAAAAGCAGGAGTGTCAACAACAGTCCGGTCAGCAAGTAGGAGCGTGGAGTGTAGTCATCTTTGACGTGATGAACGAGCTCTTTCCAGATCTGATGCATTCGATTTTCTTACTTTGATTATCATTACACGGAGAAACAATGTTAGTCACATGTTCACATATTCGGTATGCCCTTGTCGTCATTATTGCAATGGCAGCGTATGATCTGTTTGGGCAGTCGAAGCCATCAGAGTATGAACTGAACATCGTTAAGGGCAGAAAGGCAAAGGACAAGGAGCTGGGGTCTAGAAGACATTCGCCCTTGCAGCCAGAGGATCGAAAGCATTTTGATGGGTTGCATTATTTTGACGTAGACGTAAAGTGGAAAATGAACGCTCATTTTCAAAAGGTCGACGAAGGTGATACTACGGATATCATGACTTCATCGGGTAAGGCAAAACGATTTTACGAGTACGGCATCCTCATCTTTGAACATTTAGGAGCGGCTGATACGCTTACGGCGTACATGCGGATTTGGCCTGAAGGATTTGATTCTCCGTATGATCCATACTTATTCGTGCCCTTCACGGACCTTTCTACGGGGCAATCTACTTACGGAGGGGGAAGGTACCTCGACATCGGCGTGCCTGAGACGAATGGCGACCAGACCTTGGACTTCAACCTGTGCTATAATCCATACTGCGCCTATGGAGGTGGGTTTTCTTGTCCGATCCCTCCCAAAAAGAACTTTTTAGACATGTACGTTGAGGCGGGTGAGCGTGATTACGGAGAGCACTGATTTCAACCAAAGTAATGCATAGCGAGCCGGTAGGTGTTGGCGTGTGCTTGCACGATGTTCGATATGATCGGCGAATACCCGCCACCCATTGACACCTGAAGTGGAATGCCGAGCGCCTTGCATTTTTCCAATACCATGCGGTCACGTTCCTTGCAACCTTCTACGCTGACTCCCAATTTCCCTAGCTTATCAGAGCTTAAAATATCCACTCCTGCTTGGAAGAATATGAATTCTGGCTCTAATTGATCTACGGTCTTGCCGAGATGATTGTAGAGTAGTTCAAGGTAGTGGTCGTCCCCAATTTTATCGGGGAGGCCGATGTCAAGGTCAGATTGTTCTTTGCGGAAAGGGTAGTTCTTCTCGCCGTGCATACTGAACGTAAAAACGCGTTTGTCTCCTTGAAAAATGCGGGCGGTTCCATTGCCCTGATGCACATCGAGGTCCACTACTAAGATCCGTTTGATTCCATGATTAATTATCAGATGATGCGCCGCGAGGGCAATGTCATTAAGCAGACAAAACCCCTCTGCACGATCTCGATAGGCGTGATGTGTACCCCCAGCGATGTTAAAGGCACACTCGGATTGAAGCAATGCCCTTTCCGCGCCGATTACGGTACCATTACAGATGATGGTTTCGCGCTCGATCAATTTGCTTGAATGCGGAAAACCACTGGCTCGTTGCTCTTTGGGGGTGAGTTGTAGGTTCTTTAGGCGATCCCAATATTCTTTGGAGTGGGTGGTGAGGATTTGCTCTTCCGTCAGTGGACCAGGAGCGAAGAGTTGTTCGCGTTGGATGGTACCCTCATAAAGCAGTTGCTCTGGGATGAGGTCATACTTTTCCATCGGGAAACGATGTCCGTCCGGCAAAGGATGCGCGTAGATCTCAGACCATGCAATTGGAATAGACATGATCCTAATAACCCGTAAATGCTGTTTTAGTTGGCTTGCTCAGGGGCGGGAAAGAGGGAGACGAAATTGCTCATGTAGTCCTCGTACTGAACTCCTTGGGAAGCGCCCTCTACGAAATATCGCATGATTGGCTCGAACTGTTTCGGAGCTTTGTACCCTGGAAGGATCTGGATGCGCTGGAACTCTGCGTTGAGGAAAATGAAGCTCGGGTAGCTCAATTTGTTATCGAGCAGAGATGCCGCGAGTTGGTGCGTACTGCGCTTTCTGTCGGGCTGTGGGTTGACAAAGGTGTATCCATTGAATTCAATGGTGTCTTTCATTTCGGCATCCATTTTTACCGCGTAGTAGTGCTCGTTCATGTATTCGGCGATCACTGGATTCGCGAAGGTGCTTGCATCCATTTTCTTGCACCATCCGCACCAGTCGGTATAGGTGTCAACGAAGATCAATCGGGGTTCATCGTTGTTGGCTGCAACTGCTTCGTTCCAGGACATCCAATTGATTTTGGCAGGTGCTTGCGCAACGGTGTTCAGTGCGAATGCAAAGAGGAAAAAGAGCGTATAAAACGAATTCATGGGGCTAAAGTTACAGATTATCAGACGCATGAAAATGAAGAAAGGCAGCCATTAATGCATATTAACAACCGCCTTTCTTTGATTTTTAAGATTCGTTTCGGCTATTTCACGCCGTGCATTAGCTTTTCCAACGACTTGTTGGCAACGATGATAATCACAGCGATTCCGAGCAATACGACACCTATCGTAGAGAATACGCTCATGTATTTACCCAGTCCCTCGGCAACTGTCAAAGCCGCACCATTATCTCCGTGCCCTCCCGTAAGCGTTGCGATTTTACCACCTACGTAGTTGGCAATTGCGAAGCTGAGGAACCAGCCACCCATGGCCGTTGCGGCAATCTTCTTTGGAGCGAGTTTGGTTACCATAGAAAGTCCAATCGGCGAGAGGAATAACTCACCTGTTGTATGCAGAAGGTATAGGAAGAACAGTGTCAACAATGGCACCTGAAAGGCGTCATTGACGAACATAAGCCCTACTTGTGTTGCCAGGAAGCCAGCGGCGAGCTGAATGATACCGAAGGCGAACTTCAACGGAATACTCGGGTTTTTGCCGATGTTGGCCAGTTTTACCCACATCACTGAGAAAATGGATCCGAATACGATAATGAAAAACGGATTGAAAAACTGCGTCATGGAAGCCGGCATTAACCAGCCCATTATTTCTCGGTCAACGTTTCTGTCAGCGAATAGAGTCAAGGAGGTTCCAGCTTGCTCAAAACATGCCCAGAACGTAATGTTGATGATCATGAAGATGATCAATGCAATCATTCGGTCCTTCCAAACGGCAGTTCCTTGTTCTTTATCTGCTTCAATTCCTGAGCTGATTAAATTCCAAGCAACGTACACAAACAACGCAAGGAGTATGTAATCGAGAATTTCGTTTTGAGATATAAGTACGTAGCAAAGAGGAATAAGAAGAAGAGATCCTAAAGAGATTGCCCAAGCCATGTTTATTGGGCCTAGGACCTTCTTTTTCCCTGCTTCGGTAATTTCTAATCCACTCGCTGCTGAGTAATTCTTGCGTCCAGACCAAAAGATGAGCAAGCCAGTGAGCATACCCAGACCTGCCAGTCCAAATCCTTTTTCAAAGCCATATGTTTCGCCAACGTACGCTACGACCGTTGTTGCCAGCAGGGCTCCAATGTTAATGCCGATATAGAAAATGGTAAACCCAGAGTCCCGTCGTGGGTCGTCATCTTCGTACAGTTTACCTACAATGGTGGAGATGTTTGCTTTGAAGTAGCCATTGCCAACAATGAGGGCTCCCATTCCAACCAACAAGAAAAAATCATTTCCTCCAAGGATGAGGAATTCACCAATCGCCATAAGGATTGCTCCGAGCATGACGGCAAAGCGATAGCCCAAATACTGATCCGCCATACGTCCACCAAGAATTGGTGCAGCGTAGACTAAGCCCGTGTAGGCTCCATAGATCAACGATGCCTCAGCATCCCCTTTCATCAAAGATTTGACGAGAAAGAGAGTCAAGAGGACCCGCATTCCGTAGTAACAGAAACGTTCCCACATCTCCGAAAAGAACAGGGTCATTAAGCCATCGGGATGGCCTTGTTTTACTTCGCTCATAGCGTTGCTGGTTTTAAGTGTTTAGAGGTTTTCAGTAAGAAAGTTCGTGATCTTGGTGAAGAGGTGAAAACGTGCATTTCCACCATAGATACCATGATTCCGGTCGGGGTAAATATAGAAATCAAATTGCTTGTCCGATTCGATCAGTGCATCCACCATCTCTACTGCATTTTGGAAGTGGACATTATCGTCAGCCGTTCCATGGATGAGCAGGTAATTTCCTTTCATCTTATCCGTGTGATTGATTGGGGAATTTTGATCATACCCATCGGCATTGTCTTGTGGCAAGCCCATGTATCGCTCCGTGTAGATGTTGTCGTAATAGCGCCAATTGCTCACCGGTGCCACGGCTACGGCAGTTTTGAAGTGCTCGGCTCCCTTGAAGAGGCATAGGCTACTCATGTATCCACCATAGCTCCATCCCCAAATGCCGATACGTGATCCATCAACGTAAGATTGAGAAGCAAGCCATTTCGCTGCTTCGATTTGATCCATGGTTTCATACTTGCCCAGTTGTCGATACGTAAGGGTTCTGAAATCTTTACCGCGGGCACCTGTTCCTCGGTTGTCAATGGATACGATAATGTATCCCTTTTGGGCCATCATGTGATACCAAAATGAATTTCCTCCCATGCCATTGGATACGGTCTGTGAACCAGGTCCGCCATAGACATACATCAAGATAGGATATTTTTTCTTCTTGTCAAAGTCGCTTGGTTTGATCATCCATCCGTTGAGCTTGACGCCTTCACTCGTGGTCATGTCAAAAAACTCCTGTTTGGGAAGGTTATACCCTTTCAGTGTTTCTTTGAGTTCAGCGTTGTCCTCTAAGGTGCGGATGTCTTTGCCAGAAGCATTCTTAAGTGTTACCGTTTGTGGCGTATTTGCGTCGCCGTGGTACAAAATGAAGTACTGATAGCCGGCACTAAAGCTAGCGCGAGAGGTGCCGCTTTTTGGACTTAACAATTGTGGCTCTCCACCTTTTAAAGAGACGCTGTAGATCTCCGTATTGTAGACTTCAGTCCTGCTAGCACTAAAATACAAGTTCTCGGTCTTCGGGTCGTAGCCAATGAATTGCTTCACTTCCCAGTCGCCGTTTGTGATCTGCTTGCCATTGCTTCCATCAATGTCGTATCGATAAAGGTGGAAGAATCCGTCCTTTTCGGAGCGCCAAATGAAACCGGCATTTTTGCCGTAGAATGTGAGGTCATCGCTGATCTCAATGTAGGTGTCGCTGGCCTCTTTATAAATAGTCTTTCTACTGAAATCACTCGTGTTCACCAAATCGATTTCGAGTATGTTTTGCAAACGAGGCATTTTCATAACTGCTAATAGGTTGGCGTCTTGCGTCCACTTAATTCGCGGTATGTATTCGTAATCACCAATGTCAAGCACGTTCGTTGATGCCGCGCTCAGGTCATATACCTGAATCGTAACCTTCGAATTGTCCTCCCCTGCCTTTGGGTACTTGAACGTGTAGTCTTCTGGGTAGAGCGTGTTGAAAACCGGCATATGAAACTCCTTTACCTCGCTTTCGTCAAAACGGTAGTAGGCAATTTTCTTTCCGTCAGGCGACCAGAAGAAGGCCTGATCAAATGCAAATTCTTCTTCGTAAACCCAATCTGCAAAACCGTTGATGATTTTGTTGTGCTCGCCGTCCTTGGTGATTTGGGTAGCCGATCCAGTAGCGTAATCTTGGATGTAAATATTGTTTTCTTGCACGTAGGCGATGCTTTTTCCATCCGGCGAAAGGGTTGCATGCCGTTGCTTTTCGCCTGTTGCCAGTTGTCGTGCTTTTCTTTCTTTTAGATCAACTATGTAGTAGTGTTCCTTGGTGGAGTGGCGATAAATGCTCTCTTGGTCAAATGGGATCAACGCGAAACGCTCCTGGGTTGAGAATCGATACCCGTTGATCGTCGCATCATCGTTACCTGTCAATTGCTGCAATTCCTCATCAGAAAGGATGGTGACTACCTTTTCTCCGGTGGCATAGCTGTACTTATTAATCTCATTTCCTTTTTCACCTCGGTCGAGGGTAGTGTAGTGGATGCCATCGTTCATGGACGATAATCCATAGACAGAACGCTGCCTGAAAGTTCCTTTCTTCCAGATGTCTTCAAGGGTAATGTCTTGTGCGCTAAGGGATAACGTAAGCGCGAGTAAAGCGGTTGTGAATATGTTTTTTAGAATCATGTGTCGCACGGTTTGGAAGGCAGCCGAAAATAGGAAATATTTGGTCGGACGTTGCGAGGCGCGCTGCCGGTGATGAACTTTGTGATGAAACGATGAAAGAATTGGACCCGAAACATATAGAGGCACTCGTCTCCATTGTAGGAGAAAGCGCTTGTAAGACAGACCTAGAAGCCCGTAAGGAGTACGGTCACGACGAGACAGAAGACCTCAATTTCCCGCCAGCAATAGTTGTCAAACCTTCTTCTGTTAAGGAGGTCTCAGAAGTGCTTGGCTTTGCCAATGCGCATGGGATTCCGGTGACACCCATAGGAGCCCGCACGGGACTAAGTGGTGGTGCATTATCAATTCACGGAGGCATCGGACTCAGCATGGAACGGTTTAACCGCATCCTCCACATCGATGAAAAGAACTTGCAGGCAACGGTAGAGCCGGGAGTAATCACGCAAGTGTTTCAAGATGCTGTAAAAGAGAAAGGATTGATGTATCCCCCAGACCCAGCTAGTCGAGGCAGTTGCTTTATCGGAGGCAATGTCGCCGAGAATTCAGGAGGGCCAAAGGCAGTGAAATACGGGGTGACCAAAGACTATGTCCTCAACCTCGAAGTCGTTTTGCCAAGTGGCGAGGTGATTTGGACTGGCGCTAACACACTTAAGAATAGCACAGGATACAACTTTACCCAATTGTTGGTAGGAAGTGAAGGGACCCTTGGCGTTATTACCAAGATTGTGATGCGCTTGATTCCTCACCCGACCCAAGACCTGTTGATGTTGGTGCCTTTCAGGTCGGCTGAAAAGGCTTGCGAGGCGGTGAGTGAAATCTTCCGACAAGGCATCGTTCCCAGTGGAATGGAATTCATGGAGCGCGATGCGATTGAGTATGCCATGGACTTCATCGGTGAGGAACCCGTGCCGCTTGGTGCGGAGGATGCTGCCCACTTACTCATAGAAGTGGATGGAAATGATTTGGATGCGTTGATGGGCGATTGTGAACGAATCGCTGAAGTCGTGGAAAAGTTTGATTGTGGAGAGATCTTGTTTGCAGAAGACCAAGCGAAGAAGGATCAACTATGGAAATTGAGGCGGAGGGTCGGAGAGGCAGTAAAGGCTCAATCCATTTATAAAGAGGAAGATACCGTCGTGCCACGTTTTGAGCTTCCTGCCTTGTTGAAGGCGGTGAAAGAGATCGGAAAGCTCTACGGCTTCAGAAGTGTATGTTATGGACATGCTGGCGACGGAAATCTCCATGTAAATATTCTCCGAGACGAAATGTGCGAGGAAGACTGGAATAAGACCACCAAGGAAGGCATTCGCGCACTTTTTGAACGGGTGAAAGCTTTGGGAGGAACCATCTCAGGTGAACACGGCATTGGCTTGGTGCAAAAGGATTACATGGACATCATGTTCTCCAAAGGCCATCTGGAGTTGATGCGTTCGATCAAACGATCGTTTGACCCGAAAGGCATCTTAAACCCAGGAAAGATCTTCTGACCATCAAGCGATAGCGGATATAGGGTCGTCGGTTACCTTCGCGCGGCCAAACACGCATTTACCATGAATAGAATATACGTTGTACTGATCGCCTTGGCACTGATAGGCTGTGGAGGAACTGAAACTACCACCAACGATAAAGAAGAATCCTCGGAATCTGAACACCTGGTACACTCCTTTGCGATTCCTGCGGAGGCTAAGGTTACCCATTTGAACCTCGAAGCAGAGGTGGATTTTGAAACCCGACAGATTACAGCTACGGCCAATTACAAGATTGACGCTCGTGAAGGAGCGGAACGGATCATTCTAGATATGGATGGTCTGACTATCAGAGCGGTGCGGATAGATGGTGCTGATTCCAAACAATGGTGGATTGGTGAAGCGGTAGCATTTTTAGGACAACCGCTTGAGATTGCAATCAATGATACCGTTCGGGAGGTGAGCATCGATTACGTTACTGCATCGGATGCAAGGGCTTTGCAATGGCTGACTCCCCAGCAGACCGCGGGAAAAGAACAGCCTTTTCTTTTTACACAATCCCAAGCGATTTTAGCACGTACATGGATACCTTGCCAAGATAGCCCAGGTATTCGATATACCTATGAAGCTACGGTTAAGGTCCCCGCGGGACTGATGGCTGTAATGAGCGCGTCAAATCCGGTGGCTGTTGATTCTAGCGGTGTCTATCACTTTGAGATGAATCAACGCATTCCAAGCTACCTGATGGCTTTGGCAGTGGGAGAGTTGAATTTTAAATCGGTAGGAGACCGCACGGGAGTCTATGCCGAACCCAGCATCTTAGAGGCTGCAGCCTTTGAATTTGAAGACATGCAAAAGATGCTGGAAGCTGCGGAGAACATTTACGGGGCCTACGCTTGGGAGCGGTATGATGTGATTGTCCTTCCACCGAGCTTCCCATTCGGTGGGATGGAGAATCCACGGTTGACCTTTGCTACACCCACCATCTTGGCGGGCGACAAGTCTTTGACGGCTTTGGTAGCGCATGAACTTGCGCACAGTTGGAGTGGGAACTTGGTGACCAACCGCACCTGGAATGACTTCTGGCTAAACGAAGGCTTCACTGTATATTTCGAGCGGAGAATCATGGAAGCGGTGTATGGGAAGGAATACGCCGATATGCTAGCTGTGCTGGGAATGCAAGACCTGGAGCGGGAATTGGAGCATCTGGCAGATGTTCCTGATGATACTCGATTGAAGCTAAGCTTAGAGGGTAGAGATCCTGACGATGGCATGAGCGATATCGCGTATGAGAAGGGATACTTCTTACTCCGAACAGTGGAAGAAAATGTAGGTCGTGAGCGATTCGACGCATTCCTCAAACACCACTTTACCGGGCACGCTTTCAGTACCATTACCACAGAAGAATTCTTGGCAAATCTCAAGGCCGAACTGTTGAATGGCGACCAAGCTCAATACGATGCATTGCTGATTGATCAATGGGTATACGAAGCCGGTATCCCCAGTAACATGACGCAGGTTGAATCTGCGTTATTCGCTCAAGTTGATCAGCAAATAGACGGGTGGCTAGCAGGAGGGGAAGCGATGGAGATCGATACAGCTGGATGGACTACGCATCAGTGGTTGCATTTTCTCCGGCATCAACCTGCTACCCAACCCTTGGAGCGCATCAAGGAATTGGACCGGGCGTTTGATTTTACAAACAGCGGCAACAGCGAAATAGCAGCAGAGTGGTTTGTCTTGGCGATTGCCACCGATTACCATCCAGCAGATGGGGCGATTGATCGTTTTTTAACCGAAGTAGGACGACGCAAATTCTTGGTTCCGATCTACAAAGCCTTAGTGGAACAAGACCCCACCCTAGAGCGAGCGAAGATGATATATCTCACGGCTAGACCGAACTATCATTCGGTTTCAACATCTACCTTAGATGCGTTGTTGAAACTCTAATTAGCGATGGAAAAGCCACACATTGATCACAGCGAATTCCCACCCTTGAGTTTTAGGGATTTCTCTACCGCCTTTGCCCATTTGAGCGACAGTGAATTGAGGTTTTCGTATTGGTTGTTTCGTTTCATGAACAAAGAATGGATGACATCCATGGGCACTTCCCTAGCGGAGGTTGCACTCAAATGGGGGATTCCCTTGAGTTGGGCGGTAAAGCCGACGATATTTCGCGTGTTCTGCGGTGGAGAGACCATTTTGGAGTCACTGCGCGCCGTTGAAAAACTCGGGGTGAATGGCATTGGTGCAATCCTAGATTATTCTGTGGAAGGGCAAGAGAAGGAAGCCGAGTTTGGGAAGACCGAGACCGAAATTGTGCGCATCATTCAGCTGGCAAAGGACAACCCGAGTATTCCAGTCTCGTGCATCAAGGTCAGTGGTATCGCATCGAATGTATTGTTGGAGAAACTGTCTTCCGGCGCGGATCTCACCGATTCTGAGAAGATCGCGGCACAGCATCTTCAGCAACGTTTTGAAAGAATTTGCCAGGCGGCCTATGACAATGGTGTTCCCCTCTATGTAGATGCAGAGGAGAGTTGGATTCAAGTCGCCATTGATCGATTGGTAGAAACCATGATGGCGCGCTACAATCAAGACAAAGCGATCATTTTCCAGACGATACAGATGTTTCGTCACGATCGACTCGCTTACTATGCGGACCTCATTGCGAAAGGAAGGAGAGAGGGGTTTAAAATCGGGATGAAGATCGTCCGAGGTGCCTACCTTGACAAAGAGAATGCTCGTGCTGAAGAGAGGGGTTATGCTACTCCTATTCAGCCAGATAAGGCAGCTACAGATCGCGACTATAATGCGTCTCTCAAATTGAGCGTTGAGAACATCGATTGGGTAGAGATATGCGCTGGAACCCACAACGAGGAGAGCGCGATTTACTTAACGGAATTGATGGCTGAGCACGGCTTGCAGAACAACCATCCGCACATCTATTTCTCCCAGCTCTACGGCATGAGCGACTACATGAGTTTTAACCTAGCGGCTTCGGGTTATAACGTTTCGAAGTACCTACCCTATGGCCCGGTAAAGGCCACCTTGCCTTATCTCATACGCAGGGCAAAGGAAAACACGGCCATTGCAGGACAAATGGGCAAGGAGTACAGCATGATCGTAAACGAAAGAAAACGAAGAAGAACAGAATCCTTCGAAGCATAACCCAAAGCCCCGTAAGGGGCGACACACCCAAAGCCCCGTAAGGGGCGACATATAAAAAAGCGCAAAATGTCGATTTTACCAAGGCATTTTCGCATGTTAGGTCAAGATCAGAAGCCCTAATTTCCCATGGATATCAAGTCCAATTCGTGGCAAATACTTATTCCCAAATAACCATCCAACTTGTGTTTTCTGTCAAACATCGAGAGGCGTTGGTTGAACCGAAGTTCAAGAATTTGTTGGAAATGTACATCACGGGAATCATCCAAGCCTACGGGCATAAATTGCTGGCCATATCGCGTATGCCTGACCATTGTCACATCTTGGTTGGGCTCAACCCAAATCAATCAATATCTGAATTGGTGCGATTGATCAAATCGAATTCATCGAAGTACATCAACGAGCAAAAATTCTGTCGCAAGAAATTTGGATGGCAAAATGGATATGGAGCATTTTCTTACTCTTTGGAGGCGATGAGCAATGTGGCTGCTTACATCGAAAATCAGGAGGAGCATCACCGGAAAAAGGCGTTTAAGATGGAATACATCGACCTGCTGGAAACGTATGATGTGGATTACGAAGAGAATTATCTCTTCGATTGGAATATACTTCCGGATTGATATGTCGCCCCTTTGGGGCTGATGATGTTTCGCCCCTTTGGGGCTTTTTATTTGGGGAGTAGTTTTAGTGTTTTTGCTCGGTTTAGTTTCCCGTTTTCGGTTTCGGCGAAGGCGTCCAAGTAAAGGATCTCTTTTGGAAGTTCATGCTTGTGAAGGTCTCTTCTGAGGTCTTCGATGAGATCGGTTTGGTCCGTTTCACTTAAAGGCTGACTCTCAATGATCAGGACCACGCGCTCGCCCAATTTCTCGTCCTTTAGCCCTGCGAAAAAGAAGTTAGTGTTCAGGTACGGCTTCGCGAGCTTCTCTATTACTTCGGGGATGACCTTAACGCCTCCGCTGTTGATCATGTTATCCGCCCTTCCTACCCAGTGGAAGGAGCGGTCATTTTCAAGTCGAATGATGTCATTGGTTATCAGAGGGTTTTCGGGTAATAGGTCTGATTTGATAATCAAACAATCGCGTTCGTCTTTGTCAATCTCTATGCCTTCCAATACCATAAAAGGCGTATTTCGTTCTGCACCATTGATACGGCGAAGCGCTACGTGCGAAATGGTTTCGGTCATGCCAAAAGATTCATAAATCTCATTTGGCCAGTTGCTCACTCTTTCGTCTAAGCGAGGATCTACTTGGCCTCCGCCCACGATGATCTTCTTCACTTTCTTCCATTGTTCGGAGGCAGCTGGATCTTCGGTGATGTTGTAAAGCTGCATAGGAACAACAGCAGCAAAATCTATGCTTTTACCGTTAGGGAGTTCTGGAGTAGCCGTGGTATCTGCTATGTGGAGGTCTAGGTCTCCGATGATAGATCGGGCAATCATCATTTTACCGCCGATGAATCGATTGGGCATGCAAAGCAGGGCGCTGTCGCCTGGCTTCAAAGCCAAAAAGTCTAGGGTGCGCTTTGCACTTGCCAAAATGTGTTCCTTCTTTATCTTGATATTCTTCGGCCGGCCAGTACTTCCAGATGTCCTCGCTTGAATCCAATCTTTCGTGTTGCTCCAGTCGACAACGAATTCCAATATATCTTCCAATTCGCCGATGCCATAGCCTTCTTGTAACTGCTGTTGTGCGTGTGCTCTCCATTCGTGCAAAGACCGCTTTCGGCCGTCAATTGAGAGGCTCTTGAACTTTTTCCACTCGGGTGTTTCGCTTATCATATGATTGCAGTTAGGTCCCATTTTTTACTGGGATCAAAACGAATGATCTGGCCTTGAAGATACAGAGGAGAATCGAAATTGTTGGTGTACAATCCTCCTGTCCCAAGTCCTTGGGGAAGCTGGACGTCTTTCTCAAAGGTGTATTGGGCGATGGCGTTGAGGCCTACATTGCTTTCTAGGGCCGATGTGATCCACCATCGAGTGCTTTGTGCCTCGGCCAAACGGATCCATTCATCCGAACCTTTTATGCCGCCATGTAAGGAGGGTTTAAGAATGATGTATTGGGGTTTGATGTTCTCAATCAGGCTTTTCTTTTCTTCGAATCCGCATATACCGATCAGCTCTTCATCCAGTGCAATGGGTAAGGGTGTTATTTCGCAAAGCCGGGCCATGGCTTCCCACTGCCCCTGTGCTATGGGTTGCTCTATGGAGTGCAGGTCATACGCAGCTAGCTTATTCAATTTTTCTAGGGCTTCATCGGGTTTGAAGGCTCCATTTGCATCCACCCTGAGTTCAATGTCTCCTCCAAATTCGTTACGGATGAAGTGAAGCAAATGGAGCTCTGTTTCAAAGTCGATGGCTCCTATCTTCAACTTTACACAGGCAAATCCTTGTTGGATCTTTTCTACGATCTGCTCTCGCATGAAGGTGCGTTCGCCCATCCATATTAGACCGTTGATCTGCATTCCCTGCGAACCGTTGGTGAAATGGTTGGCGTAGAGATGCTTTGATCCTTTAGCTTCCACATCTAACAGCAGGGTTTCCAGACCAAATTGGATAGAAGGATAGGCATCCAGGTCGGGAAAGGAAGTACTGCCTTCTCTGAGGCTTTGACATACTATGTCCAGCGTATGTTCATAGTCCTTCATCGGATCGGGGCTGAGCCCTTCGATCATGCTGCACTCGCCCAAGGCTGGATACGGAAAAGTATCATCTTCCCAGATCAGGAAATAAGAATCCTTGGTAGTCAACACGCCTCGTGAGGTGCCGCTCGGACGTTTGAACTGGAGGGTATATTTCTTCCAACGGACTTGTGCCATGAAGCGCAAGGTAGGGGAATTGGGAAATTAGAGGATGGGAGAATTAGATGATTAGAGAATGGGAAAGCGAGGAGGCGATAGACGGTGGCACTCCCATAAAAACAAGTGGGGTCCTTTGATCATTCGGCGCAGGGTGTTTTGAATTCAACGAGGAACCATGCTGCATGAATCCAGCGCAAGCACAGGAGGGAATAGAATGGAGTCGGAGCCCCTAATGGGGGCTTCTCAGCCTTCTACGTACACTCCCATGCCGCTGTATTTTTCAATACGAGCGTTGGTACGGCTTTCTGGCTTGAGGCGCTTCAAGGCATCGTACTGCTTCAAGATCTCATTCTTTACATTTTCGAAAGCTTCCGTAGGGTTGCAATGCGCGCCTCCTAGGGGTTCTTTGATGATGCCATCGATGAGGCCGTTGTCCAGCATATTATCTGCGGTCAACTTGAGTGCGTCCGCCGCAATTTCTTTGTAATCCCAGCTTCTCCACAGAATGGACGAACAAGACTCTGGAGAGATGACCGAATACCACGTGTACTCCATCATCAGCACCTTGTCTGCTACTCCAATGCCCAATGCGCCTCCTGAAGCACCTTCACCAATGATGATGGCGATGACCGGTACGCGCAGGTTAAACATCTCGTAAATATTTCGTGCGATGGCTTCTCCTTGGCCGCGCTCTTCAGCTTCTAGACCAGGGAAAGCTCCTGGAGTATCGATGAAACAAACAATGGGCTTGTTGAATTTTTCTGCCAGTCTAAAGAGACGCAAAGCCTTGCGGTATCCCTCAGGGTTTGCCATTCCGAAGTTTCGGTACTGGCGCATTTTGGTGTTGATGCCTTTTTGCTGACCTACAAACATGAAGGTCTTTCCATCAATGCTTCCAAAACCGCCTACCATGGCCTTGTCATCACGCACGCCTCGGTCTCCGTGCAGCTCGATGAAGTCGCCGCCGGTTACGGCTTGGATGTAGGCTAGGGTGTACGGGCGCTCGGGATGACGACTAACCTGCACCTTTTGCCACGGTGAAAGGTTTTTATAGATCTCTTTACGCGTGCTAACAAGCTTTGTCTCGAGCTCCTTGATGGATGCTACGCTCTTGAGCTTGCTCTTCTCCTTTACTTGACGAAGATTTTCGAGCTGTTCTTCCAGTTCTTGGATCGGCTTTTCGAAATCGAGGTATACTGCCATAGAGATTCGTTTGAGGGGTCAAATGTAAGAGATTGATGGACTATCAAGCCGCTCTTCTCGCAGAATGCATTCGTTAGATACACATGAAGAATCAGGCAGGCAATGCAGCAGTTAGCTTCACAGCTTCTGAGGCTTCCTTTACATCATGTACCCTTAAGATGTTGACGCCCCGCAATAATGCCAAGGTGTTTAAGACCGTCGTTCCATTCAGGGCTTCCTCTGGTGAGGTGCCCAATACCTTGTTGATCATGCTCTTCCTAGAAAATCCACAAAGTATTGGAACGCCAAGAACTTGGAATTGGTCCAGGTCACTGAGTAGTTGATAGTTGTGTTCCAAGCTCTTCCCAAAGCCGAATCCCGGATCAACGATCACGTCATGCACGCCGATTCGGCGCAATGTGTCAAGGCGCTGGATGAAAAAGGAAAGTACTTCTTCGGTCACATCAACATACTCAGGTGCATCCTGCATGGTTTCTGGAGTGCCCTGCATGTGCATCAAAACGTAGGGGACTTGCAGCTCGGCAATGGTGGCGAACATTTGCTCGTCTAGCTGGCCTCCGCTGACGTCGTTGATCATGTCGGCGCCCGCATCCACAGCCGCCCTAGCAACGGAAGATCGATAAGTGTCAACAGAGAGAACGGCAGTGGGGAATTGTGCGCGTAATAAGGTCACGGCTGGGATGAGTCGCTCCATCTCCTCAGCTTCGGTCACTCCGGGTGCCTTTGGTCGGGTGGATACCGCACCTATGTCGAGGATGGCGGCGCCAGCTTGCAAATGAAGCTTGGCCTTTTCTATGAGTTTAGAGGCCTCGTTGTACTTTCCGCCGTCAAAGAATGAATCAGGTGTTACGTTGAGAATCCCCATCACTGCGGGTGTGGAAAGATCGATCAAAATGCCTCGGCAGTTGACCGTTCGTTTTTTCGGAATTGCTGTACTTTGCTCGCTCATAGATGTGACGAAAATAGATGGAACAAACGCTCAAACAATACGACGCCGCTTTTTTGAAATGCCGTGAGATCTTTTTCAAGAAGACCACGGACTATGGCACTGCTTGGCGCATACTGCGACCTAAGTCGCTGACGGATCAGATCTTCATCAAAGCACAGCGTATCCGAACCATTGAAGAGACAGGAGAAAACAAGGTGGGTGAAGACGTGGGCGATGAATTTGTTGGCATCGTGAATTATTGCATCATGGCCTTGGTGCAATTGGAGCTCCCCGAATCTGAAGGAATGGAATTAGGCGCAGAACGAGCCACTGAGGTGTACGATCAGAAAGCCACTTTGGCGCGTGATCTCATGATCAAGAAGAATACCGACTACGGTGAGGCTTGGCGAGACATGCGGGTGAGCTCATTGACTGACCTGATC
The DNA here is from genome assembly GCA_943788725.1 of uncultured Flavobacteriales bacterium. GTDB lineage: Bacteria > Bacteroidota > Bacteroidia > Flavobacteriales_G > Salibacteraceae > SHAN690. The sequence goes on from CALSRJ010000003.1 coordinate 351,734, forward strand.
TTGATGAAGATCTTACGCATCCGCCAGATCGAAGACAACAAGGGAAAAACCCTGATCTCTGAAGGCATCGATGCCAATTACCTCGACATGATGAATTACGCCCTGTTCGCGCTCATCCGCTTGGCTGAATGATCCGAGCATGGCTAGACTGCTCATCCTTAGCAACGTCCATGTAGAACCGAAATCTTCGGCGGCTGGACGGCGTATGCTGCAGCTCATGCGTGCATTCCTGGCTAAGGGTTATCAAATCACCTACGCGACGACGGCAGGGGAAAGCGTGTACGCGCATGATCTTTCTTCGGAAGGAATAGCCAACGCGAAGGTGGAAGTAAATGACACGGGCTTCGATGCTTGGGTGCAGCAGATCGACCCGACCCTTGTGCTTTTTGATCGTTTCATGGTGGAAGAGCAATTCGGTTGGCGTGTGAGGATCCATTGTCCGTCTGCCATTCGCATCTTGGATACGGAAGACTTGCATTGCTTGCGTTATGCCCGGGAAGCAGCTGTCAAAGAGAGGCGTTCCTTTGTGGAGGAGGATTTGTACCGGGATATTGCCTTCAGAGAAATCGCAAGTATCCTCCGCTGTGACCTTAGCTTGATGATTTCTTCATATGAAATGGCTTTGTTACAGCGCGTATTTAGTGTAGATGCTTCTTTGTTGCATTACATGCCTTTTTTGGAGGATCCCAATAGTGATGCGTCTAAACAAAGCTGGCTTTCGTTTGAGCAGCGGGCTCACTTCATTTCAATTGGGAATTTCATGCACGCTCCAAACTTGGATGCGGTGAAGCAGTTGAAGGAGGTCGTTTGGCCCAAGATCCGCGCCAGATTGCCGAAGGTTGAATTGCATGTTTACGGTGCCTATCCAACACAGCAAGTGTTGGAGTGGAACGATCCAATGCATGGCTTCTTGGTGAAGGGGAGGGCAGAAGAGGCAGAAGCAGTGATCGGTCAGGCACGCGTGATGCTTGCGCCCTTGCGCTTTGGTGCAGGGTTGAAAGGAAAACTGGTCGACGCGATGCGTTGCGGCACGCCAAGCGTTACCTCGACTATCGGTGCGGAAGGGATGTTGCTCGGAAAGGATTGGCCAGGAAGGGTAGAGGATGAGGAGGATGCGTTTGTCCATGCGGCGGTTGACTTGTACTCAGAAGAAGCGCGCTGGAACGATGTACAAATGCATTGTACAGACTTGATCAACGGTGCGTTTAACGGCAAAGGGCATGTGCTTTTGTTTTGGAATCGCATGGATCATTTAATGGCTGAACTCGAGCAACATCGCAGAGCGAATTTTATGGGTGGGATGCTTTGGCACCATTCTACGCGGAGCACGGAGTACATGTCTAAGTGGATCGAGGCAAAGAATAAAGGGCAGCGCTAAGGGGTATGCTACTCAATGACATGTAAGGTCACAGTTCTGTCGTTGAGGTCTTGCTTCAGTCTGTAATTATTGGTTGGCATCAACACCTTCAATGCAGCCACCTGCTCATGAGATACGGTGATTGGATGTTTAAAAACGATCCACTCCACGGATTCGGTGCACGGTGGTGTCGTCAAAGATCCAGCATACAAGAAGTAATCTAAAATATCTGGTAAATTTTGGTTGAGGTCATATCCAGCATGCACTACTTTCTTTTCCTGTGGTTGGAGTGGAAGATAACTCTCAAGAAACTGAAAGGGCTCACTGCTCAATCCTTCCTGGGCCATGATGCTTAAAACGAGGAAATTGTCATGTTTACCCTGGTGCACCATATGGAGTTCGAGGGGATATCGGATTCCGTTCACAGTATGCTCCGCAGGCTCATGAAAGTGCATCTGGAGCAGATCAAACCGCTCGTTATTGTAAATGACAAAGTCGCCACGTTCAAAGCTGTATTGGATGGTATGTCCATTGTTCAGCACATCATGAATCTTGGTATACGGCGCATAATTGATTTCAAAATTGAGTACTGTCTCTTTGACATTCTCCGTAAAACATTCGATGATGTTGATGGGTGATTGGTGCTCTCCCCCACATGCAGAACCAAGGTGTTCAATCTCATCCCAATATTCTGGCCCGGTTTCTCCGTCGTAGCTCCATTCGGGCGTTGGGCTACTTGGTTGCCCTTGATCATCGGAGGGTAAGCTGATGGAAATCATGACGAAAATGGCAATGAGCGAAACGCCAATGCCCAGTTTCAATCTGGATCTTCGAATCATATCGACCAGTTTAGATACCAAATGAACAAAAGCCCTCCGTGTGGAAAATTGTTCGATATCAGCAAAGGGACTGATAATAGAATGCTTATGATGCTATAAATCAATCAAGAGGGGCTCCAAAAAATGGGTCGGACGATAGGTTAATTAGGGTTAGCCTTTTGTCAATGTGATGTACGATTGACGGCCAAATAAAGTTTCGAAAGGACAGAATTTATTGAAAGAAGACTGCTCCCGTGCGTTTGGTGTATGTCTCGCCATTGGAGAGGGTAACCTGTACTTCAACTTCAAAACCCAAGGTATCATTGTCTGGTTCGGCATTCAAATAGAGTTCATACCACTGTGTTCGAATATTCTCCTCTTGACCATCGATGAATGCATCGATGGTTGTGGTGTCCAGATCCGCTCGGATGCTGAACAAACCGGTGATGGTATCCCCTGCTTGGATGTCCTGATTGAAATCGTTGACGGTAGTGACAACGATGCTTTCAAAACGTTCATTCTTTGCTCCTAGGTCACCGGGTTCGGGGCATGAACAGGCCATGGCACTTTGGATGAATGGATTCGTGAACGACATCGATGCAAGGTATTCTACCTCCAACGAGAGGGCGATTCCGGCATACTCATGCTTGGCAATCGGTTTATCCAGGTTGACAAATCCGCTCATCATTGAGATGTGCCCGGTTTGTACATTGGATATGTCGAAGTATGGGTCTTCTATTTCTGGGCAGCGGCAACGGGTGCAGTTTGGAAGAAAGATGACTCCGCTGAAGAGGAGAAGAAGGAAGGTGCGTTTCATAGGCGTGGTGTCGGGTGCTTAACGGAGCTAGATGCACTTTTCTTGTCTGACGCTAAAATAATAACAGCGCCGCAGGGCTCACTGCTCCGATCGATTTTTCGGCAATGAAAGGCTTTGGGCTCGTTGTATAGCGCAAGAGAAATCAGCGGCTAAACTTTTGGGCGAAAAGCGAAAATGCCTTGAAATCTTTTGCGCTGGTGGGCATTGGCCTCGGCCTCACTTCTCCAAACCAATCATCTGCTTATTCGCATGGCAGAAATGCATGCTCAAAATGCCCTATGCGTTGTCTTTCTCCTAATAGATCTCCACGACGGTATGCGCCATGCCGTTGACCGAACAAGTTTCTCCTTTTCCAAGGTCCAGCAATTCTTTTCCCAGAGGGCTTTGCACAGAGATTCCCGTGACGGGCCAGTTTTCAACGACTACATTGCCAAAGGCGAGTCCTATGAACAAGTTATGACGTTGGGTTCGCACAATGCATCCAGGTCCGACGATTTCTTGTGAAGGCTGACGCTCAAGAGCGTCGAGTTCATGCAGAAGGCGTTTTTCAGCATCTACTTGTTGCGAAAGGGTGGCCATTTCCATATGGGTCATTGCCCGCTCCGTATCGTGTTTGTCTCCGGCTGTGCTCTTCGCGTTGGACGCATTTGCGGATTGAAGTTCGAGCAGGCTTTCACGCATCGTTGACAATCTAGCCAATAGATGCTGACGTACGCCTGCAATGACCGTCAATCTGTCTGGTGGATTCATCTGCTACGGCCTTTGTTATTCCTGCCCTTAGGCTTAGGACGGGCGGTTCTTCCCTTTGCAGAGGCGAACTTCTTTTTGGGCCGATTCTCTTGACGGGGAGGTGTGGTTTTTTTCGGTTTAGACGAGGGTGATTTTTTCTTTGGCTTTGGATCTGCTGTCTTGCTTGAATCTTTCAGCACCTCTTCCATCTTCAACACTTCGTCTTCGGTGAAAGGGCGCCACTGTCCGCTACCCACGTCCAATGTCATGTGCATGATCCGTGTACGCTTCAGTTTCATCACTTCGTACCCAAAGTATTCGCACATTCTTCGGATCTGTCGATTCATTCCTTGTGTCAAGGTGATGCGAAAGGTGAATGCAGCAATCTGTTCCACTTTACACTTTCGGGTGACCTTTCCGAGGATAGGCACGCCTGTACTCATCTTTTGGATAAAGTCGTCGGTGACGCGCTGGTCAACGGTCACCTCATATTCCTTCTCGTGATCGTTTCCGGCGCGTAGGATCTTGTTCACAATGTCTCCGTCGCTCGTCATGAAGATCAAGCCCTCGCTGTCCTTGTCTAGGCGACCGATTGGGAAAACACGCGTTGGGTAATTGACGTAGTCTACGATGTTATCCCGTTCTCCTTTGGTATCAGTGGTGGTCACGATGCCGGGAGGCTTGTTAAAGACTAGGTAGACCCTGTCCTCATGGTTGTTTTCTACTTCACGCCCGTCTACGCGCACTTTGTCGTTGCGCTTCACGCGTTGGCCGGTAGACGGATTTTTGCCGTTGATGCTGACACGGCCAAGTTCCACTAAGCGGTCGGCTTCCCTGCGTGAACAGATGCCAGCTTCGCTTAGGAATTTATTGATCCGTATGCCCTCGTTTCCACTCATGAATTGCGGCCATGAAAGTAGCACTAATTGGCACGCACATTATTGGTACCCTGCCGCCTGCAGGTTAAAGAGCTCAGCGTAGAGGAGGTCATTCTTGATCAAATCTTCATGTGTGCCAATTTCAAGCACTTTTCCATCCTGCAGTACCATGATCCGATCGGCGATACGCACTGTGCTGAATCGGTGTGAGATAATGACTGCCGTTTTACCGATGGTCAGTTTAATGAATCGATCGAAAGCCTCCGTCTCGGCGCGTGCATCCAGGGCAGAAGTCGGCTCATCCAAGATCATCACTTGAGCATCCTTCATGTAAGCCCTCGCAATTGCGATCTTCTGCCATTGTCCTCCAGAAAGGTCTTTACCTCGTTTGAATCGCTTGCCCAATTGTTGGTCAATGCCCTCTGGTAGCTCTGAGATTACCTGATCTGCCAGACTGCGTTGCGCTGCATCGGTGATGCGCAATTCATTTTCAATTTCTTCAATGGCACCCACCGCGATGTTTTCGCGAAGCGTCAATTCAAATTTCACGAAGTCTTGGAAGATCACCCCGAAGTAGGCTTGATACTGATCAGCGTCGTATTGCTGAATCGGTATACCATCTAAAAGAATTTCTCCTTCCGTTGGAACATAAAAGCCCAGAAGTAACTTGATCAACGTTGTTTTTCCAGCGCCATTCTCTCCTACAAAGGCCAGTTTCTCTCCTGATTTCAAGGTAAAACTGACATTGCGAACGACCCATTTATCTGTGTTCGGATACTTAAATCCAACATCCTTGAAAGCAAATCCTTCTGAGATTTTTTCGGGCATGGGAAGCTTTGGCTCGTCGTTTTCATCGATAAAGCGCAGGTCGAGGAATTCGAAATAGTCTTGGAGGTAGAGGGCCCGTTCTGTGATGGAGGTGAACCGCGTGAAAAACCCTTGCAATTTGCTCCGGAGTCGGTTGAAGGAGCCGGATAAAAAGGTGAGGTCTCCAAGGCTGAAAACACCTATCACGGTGCGGTAAACAATCAGAACGTAGGCTCCATAATACGTGCCTGTGCCTACGATATTGAAGAATGAGCCCCACCGAGCGCGTTGGCCTGCGAGCTTTTTACTAGCGATGTAGTAGATATTGGATAGTTCTTTGAACCGATCTGCGATGTAGCCAGAGAGAGCGAAAAGCTTCACTTCTTTTGCCGTGATGTCGCTCGCCCCAGCGTATCGCAGGTAATCCAATTCGCGGCGTTCCTGTGTCCAGCTGCGTGCTAGGGAGTAGCTCGTACCGCTGAACTTTATCTCGTTCATGATGGTCGGAACTACGGAGATGACTAAGAGTAGTATCAGCCATGGCTCAAAGACGATTACACCGCCGAGTAATGACACGATGACGATGATGTCTTCTCCTTGGGTAAGGACATTGGACATCAAGCCTACGCGTCCTGTAGTTTGCTGACGCGCTCGCTCGAGCTTGTCATAGAATTCAGAGTCTTCTAATTGAGAAAGCTTGATTTCCGCCGTTTTTCGAATGATGGTGACCGATGACTTGATCGAATACTGGTCTCCGAGTAGGGCGTCAGTGTAGGATATGCCCCGACGCAACAGATCTGACCCAATTGCCAAAGCGAACTCGGTTGCAATCAAGATCCACATGTGGTCAAGATCTTTGGTTTCTAGAGCGATCTGAAGCACTACTTCGTCGACGATCAGCTTGCCTACGTACAACATACCCAAAGGAAGAAAGGCGCTGATAACGCGGCCGATCAGGTTGGTGTAGAAGAGGGATGGGTTGACCGCGCTGATCTCTCTAAAGAATCGAGGAATAAACTTCAGAGAAGCGAAGCTTTCACGAAAATTGATCTTCTGAGGTTCGAGGGTGCGTCGTTTTGCCATTGATTAGTGTTAGGCAAAAAGTTGGCCATCGCTTCACTTCTGCCATTACGGCACGGACTTTTTTCAAAAGGGGCGAATTATCTGAATCTATCCATCCAGGTGATGGCCTTAGCGGCGACACCTTCGTGGTAGGCTTCTCGAAGGTATTTTCCGTATTGCCCAGAGTTCAAAGCTTCCATTTGTTCGTCCATGGTTTCGAAGTTGACAAAACCGTGATCTGCGTTTGGAATGATGGCATACTCGGCGTGGTTTGGATGAACAGAATTTACGGTTCGCGCAATGGCTTTTACGTGATCCGAATTCAAGGCCTGGATGTCGAACTCTCCGTAGATCGCCAGTACGTTGCCTTTATAATTCAACCAAGCTTCGGTGATGTTTTGCTCGTTCAGCGTTTGCCAGAATACCATGTGCCTTCCGATGTATTGATCTTCTTTGATTCCTTCGGTTGTCTCTTCGTACGCTATAAACGCTGCATGTCGTTCGAGCAGTGTTTCTGAGGACACTTTATTAAAGAGGAAATCATAGTGAAACGGAATGGCCAGTCTAGATACCTCTTCGACCCGTTCAAATGAATTGCCGAACAGTTCTGCTTGAACGCGCGTCATTTCAATCATGTATTCGTACCAAGACTTGATGGCTGTGCCGTAGGTCATGACGCCCTTGGGCTGCATTTCAGCGGCGAGAATGGGTGCTACAATTCCGCCCATGGAATGCCCGAACAAGAAGATGTTGCTCGCGTCAATGTCATCGCGCTTTGCGAGTGCCTTGCATCCTTCTGTAAATGCTTTCAACTCAACATCAAAGCCAGTGGTTTGACAAGGCGTGTCGGATTTGCTGTCCCCAACTCCGGGTTTGTCCACACGAAAGACGGCATAACCCGCCTTTACAAAGTCGTCCATGATTCTGCGAAGCGTGATGTTTTGGCTGAAAGGAAACTCGGTAGTGGAGCAGGTGTAGCCTTGTATGAAGAAAACAACCGGAGGCTTGGTTTTCCCTTCGGGGAGCATCATGATCGAACGGAGGGAGGTTCCATCGTAGTCTACTTGTCCGTAAGTCACACTGCCGTATTCGCTGGTTTCCAATGGTCGTCCCAAAATCTTTCCACTTTGTTGCATGCTTTTCCCTGCGCGTAACCATTTCAATACCACTTCATCTCCAGCTTCGTAAGATGCGATGATCTCTGTAACGAGCCTTGGCTCTACGGCATCCTTATCGTCGATGGATAAGAGGATGTCTCCGCTTTCCATTCCCAACTCACTAGCTGTTGAGTTGGGGAATACACGTCCGGCTAGCACTCCGTTTCTATATCCGAGCTCTGACAAACGAAGGGAGTCAGGAACGGGCTGCATCTGGATGCCCAAGAAGGCACTGCGCTTTAAGGTTTGTGCTCCCCCTAGGTTGGGAAGAAAGAAGAACAGAGCAAGGAATACAGAGATGTAAATTTTCATGGCGCAACCATTTGATAAACAAGAATAGCATTTTGAATCGCTGACGATAACCACTCCTTGACGACTCGTGAGAATTGATGTGAAAGCTCGTCAAGAGGCCAGGACGTTAACCACCTGTTAATCGAACATCCTGTCGACGCAGAGGTTTTATTTTTGTCATCCAACAAAGACACGAACATGCTAAACCGTATTTCAAGACTTCTTGTAGGTTCCCTCTTCATTGTATCGGGATTGATCAAGGCCAATGACCCCATAGGTTTTTCTTATAAAATGAACGACTATTTCGCTCCTGGCGTGTTGAATATGCCTTGGGCAGATGCCTGGGCACTTGAATTGAGCGTATTGGTTTGTGTAGCGGAGATCGTGCTGGGTGTAGCTGTTCTCTTTGGGGCTCGGATGCGACTTGCTGGCTGGTCTTTGCTGATTTTGATGGTGTTTTTCACCTTTCTTACCGGGTATACGGCCATTGCCAATTGGTTATTTGATAACCCAGAAGCTGGCATCACAGGAGCTATGGAAGGACTGTTCGGCTTCGTGATACGAGAGGACTATAGCTACATGAAAGATTGCGGCTGCTTTGGGGATGCCATCAAGCTCAATCCATGGGAGTCCTTTGTGAAAGATTTGGTGCTTTTGGTTTTCACCCTTGTGATATTCAAGCACCGCAATACCACCAAACCATCGGAGTTAAGGACGGACCTCGTCAACCTAGGTATTTCTCTTCTGTTGATTTCAGGTTTTGCATTGGGTATGCTAGGGTGGTCCTTTCCCATTTGGTTCTCATTGGTCACATTTGGGGTACTCCTAGGTATCAAACAATTCATGACCCACGCCAACCGTGATTGGATCATGGCTGCGGGTGCGACGTTGATCAGTTTTGGTTTTTCTTATTACTGCATTGAACACCTTCCGGTCAAGGATTTTAGACCCTATAAGATTGGGAACAACATTGCAGAACTCAAAGAATGTCCACCAGACGCGCCTAAAGATGTTTACGAGGATACATGGTATTACAAAGTGAATGGTGAAGTCAAATCTTACACTACCGAGGAAGAACCCTGGAATATCGAGGGCGCTGAATTCGTTGATCGAGAGACGGAATTGATCTTCAAAGGCTGCGAACCTCCCATTCATGATTTCGTGCTGGAAGACTTCGATGGAAATGGCTTGACGGATGACATTCTCGCCGAACGTTTCATTTTCCTCGCCGTCAGCTATGACATCAAAAAGGCCAATCAGGATGCGCAGGCGGCGTTCAATGCAGTGAATGACGGAGCGATGAACGATCCAGACGGAGGTCCTTATATGTATGGCTTGGCAGCCAATTCCTACGAAGAAGTGGAGCCTTTTCGCCACGATAATCAAGTTACCTATGATGTCTTGACGGGTGATGCAACCATGTTAAAGACCATCATTCGCTCAAATCCCGGTCTTATTCTGCTGAAGGAAGGGACGGTGATCGGCAAGTGGCATTACAATGATGTTCCAAGCTACGACGAGATCAAGTCGACCCTTCTGAAATAGTATTGCCCATCTTTTGTCTGCCAACTCGCATGCGCGTTTTAATATTGCACTATGCGAAGACGACTGATAGCAGGCAATTGGAAGATGAACACACACTGGAACGAAGCTTTGACGCTCGTAGCCGAGTTGGTGCATACAGAAGCACAAGAGAATTGGGCGGATACGGACGTTGCCATCTTTCCCCCATCCCTTTATTCAAGGCATGCGATTGAATTCATCCAGAATGCCAAAAGTGGCATTGCTGTGGGTGTCCAAAATTGTGCATCTACCGAGAATGGCGCTTATACGGGTGAACTCTCAGCGAGCATGATCCGTGAAATAGGGGCAAAGGCTGTGCTCATTGGTCATTCTGAACGACGGGAGTATTTCCAAGAGACCAACGAGACACTTCTCGCTAAGACAAAACTTGCTTTAAGTGCCCAGCTGACGCCTTACTTCTGTTGCGGAGAACTCCTTCAGGATAGAAAATCAGACCAGCACAAGGAGGTAGTGACGCGACAGCTTTCTAGCACTGTATTGACCTTGTCTAAAGAAGACATGCTGACGACCGTGATTGCCTACGAACCTGTATGGGCCATAGGAACCGGGGAAACGGCTAGTCCTGAACAAGCGCAAGAGATGCATGCTTTGATCCGTCAACTTATTGCTGATGCTTTCGGTCGAGAAGTTGCCGATGTCGTGCGTATTCTCTACGGAGGAAGCATGAAGCCTGACAACGCGGACGCATTGCTCTCTCAGCCAGATGTAGATGGAGGTCTCATCGGTGGAGCTTCTTTAAAAGCTGCTGATTTCAGCGCAATCATTCGCGCTTAATTTTAGCTATCTCCTTTTCCTTTATTTCCAAGGGTGCTACCGCCTAATGGACCCTTGTCCTTTGGCTTTGCGATGTTCTCGCGCATTTCAGTATCTGCCATGATATTGCGATAGCGCTGATAATCCATAATGCCGAGGTTTCCACTTCTGAATGCTTCGGCGATGGCCTTTGGAATTTCGGCTTCGGCTTCGATTACGCGAGCTTTAGCCTCCTGGGCTTTAGCTTTCATTTCTTGCTCAAGGGCTACCGCCATTGCGCGGCGTTCTTCGGCGCGTGCTTGGGCAATGTTCTTGTCGGCTTCTGCTTGGTCTATCTGAAGTTCTGCCCCGATGTTTTTCCCGATGTCAACGTCTGCGATGTCGATCGAAAGGATTTCAAATGCCGTTCCTGAATCCAATCCACGTGCGAGCACAACCTTAGAAATGCTATCAGGGTTTTCAAGGACTTTCTTGTGGCTCTCGGCCGAACCAATAGAAGTAACGATACCTTCGCCCACACGGGCTAGAATCGTGTCTTCTCCGGCACCACCCACCAATTGGTTGATGTTGGCGCGCACGGTAACCCTTGCTTTAGCAATGAGCTGAATACCATCTTTGGCAACCGCTGTTACCGGAGGCGTATCGATCACTTTTGGATTCACGCTCATGGTCACCGCTTCAAACACATCACGTCCCGCGAGGTCGATCGCCGTTGCCATGTTGAAGTCGAGTGGGATGTTTGCCTTGTCAGCTGAAATAAGGGCGTTGACGACGTTCTGGACGTGTCCACCCGCCAGGAAGTGGGCTTCCATCTTGTCTGAACTGATTTCAATTCCTGCTTTTTTCGCATTGATCATCGCGTTTACGATGATGCTAGGTGGCACCTTTCTCCAACGCATGAAGATCAAGTCGATCAGCGAAACTTTGGTAGTGGTTAAAACTGCTTGAAACCACAATCCAACAGGTACAAAATAGAGGAGTACCCAAAGTCCAACGATGGAGAGGATGACAACGAGAATCAATAGGCCTATTCCTTCTAACATGTGTTATTTCTTTATTACTGTGATCTTGGTTCCTTCAATGTTAGTGATTTCAACCGAGGAATGTGCGTCGATGTACTCACCCTTTGAGCTCACCTCGTAGAAGTGTTCGTTGAACATCGCTTTTCCCATAGGATTCAATCGACTAATAGCCTCACCAACGTCACCCACAGCTAATCCTTCCGTGGGGCGATCCACTTTGGAGTCGATGCCTGATTTCAAACTAAGCTTTTGCCAAGTCTTTGCTCGAAAGGCCAGAAGGACTAGGCCAATCGATATGAGCCCGGTGGCGGCTAGGGTATAATTTCCGAAGGCAGGACTCACGTTATAGGCTAAAAAGAGGCAAGCCAACATCAATACGGCTCCTGCAATGCCAGGTATTCCTACCCCTGGAACCAGAAAGATTTCGATGAGCACCAGACCAATCGCAATGACCAATAAAAGGATGATGATGGTTGGGCTCATGAGGCTTGTTATTTCTTGTAGTATTTCATCGCCTCTGGCATGAATTCTTCGAGGTCGGCAATCCGGGTCTCGTCGCTAGGATGCGTACTCAAAAATTCTGGTGGTTTCTGTCCGCCAAGTGCTGCCATGCGTTTCCAAAACTCCACGGCCTCCTGAGGGTTGTATCCTGCCATTGCCATGAAGATCAATCCCATTTTATCTGCCTCTGATTCGTGGGTTCGCGAGAATTTGAGCATACCCAATTGGCTGCCGACGCCGAAAGATTGTAGCAGCAGTCCTTGTGCCAGTTCTGGTTGTTCTGACAAGGCAACCGAAAGTCCAATACCACCTGCCTGAACGATGAGTCCTTGGCTCATGCGCTCGTTTCCGTGGCGTGCCACAGCATGGGCTATTTCGTGTCCCATAACAACAGCGATGCCGCTTGCTGTTTTGGTAATGGGTAAGATGCCTGTGTAGAAGACTACTTTCCCACCAGGCATGCACCAAGCATTGACTGTTGGGTCATCTACGACATTAAATTCCCACTCAAAGCCTTTTATGCGCTTCGATTGTCCTTTGTCGTGGAGGAATTTTTCCACTGACTTGGAAATCTTATCTCCAACTTCCCGAACATTTCTAGTGTCTTGGTTTCCGTTGGCCAATGCTTTGTTTTCGGAAAGGAAAGTTTGGTATGCCGTAAGACTCATTGACATGAGTTGGCTTTCGGGAAGCATGTTCATTTGCCTTCTTCCAGTGATCGGAACCTTAGAGCAGGAGATCAAGAAGAGGGTTAAGCCTAGGATGGAAAAGAATCTTTTCATGGTTCGATCACGGCAGCTAGTCCGCGTTGTTGAAGTTGCTTGCAAAGGGGGTGAAGTTTCTCTAGTTCGCCGTGTTTCACATCGCACTTACCCTTGGTATGCACGATCCAGGCTACTTGTTCGGCTTGTTCGGAGGAATGGCGGCAAATTTCAATGAGGGAATCGATCACGTGATCGAACGTATTCTCGTCGTCGTTGTAGAGCATCAAGGCTAACGGCTCGGCCGTTTCAATTTGTAGATCCGTGATCTCCTGAGTTTCGGTACTAAAGCGCATCGCACTGGTTTTTGAGGACATCAAAAATAAGCGCTTATCGCCACCGTTACAACTTCTCGGCCTGTGCTTGTGTTAATCCTTTGCTGCGAAGTTCTTGGGCTCGCTGATCTGCTTCGGCCTGTGAACTAAAAGAGCCGTAGTAATAAGAACTGCTTCCATCAGGATTGGAAACTTTGTCTACTCCTTCGCTGCTGAGCATCAAGATTTGTGAAGCTTGTTGCACGGGCACGTCACCAGTGTAGTTGCCAAGAATGATACGGAAGCTTCCTATAGCGTTAGGTTGTGGAGCGGATTGCACCGGAGCAGGTGTTCCGCCAGTAGTACCCCTAATTTGTTCAACCCCTACACGCACTCCGTCACGATACGCTGTGACAAAGGCATCCGCTACGCCGAGGGCTCGGGCCTCGTCACGTGCTCGGGTTGCGTCGCTTTCATTGTCGAACTTACCCGTGGTATAACGATAAAGTCCGCTGCTGAGGTTCTCTTGCAGCAGTGGAGTCATGTTGTAGATATCTGCGGAACCCACTGGTTTGGAATAAACGCCCACTTGAACCGTGTAGAAGCTTCCTGGGATGTTCTCAACAGCCTGAATTTCTAGCGGTCCTTGCTTGATGAATTGAGTTTGGATCGGTGCGCTTGGACTGGCACCTCCAATGTTTCCACCGCCACCACCACCCTGAGGGGCAATGGATGCAATTGATGCACCACCTTCTACCGCGCGAGCTTGTGTCATTGAAACGCGCTTTCCATTCAAGTAGGCGACCACGAAAGCATCCTGGTAACCGATAGACTGAATGCGCGACTTGGCCGCATCTGCCGCGTAGAAGTTGCTGAACTCTCCAGCTGAATAGCGGATAAACCCTTGTGGAGTCGATTCGCCCACAATCGGCGAGATGCCTTTGAATGCATCCTGACGAATCGCATTTCTAAACGCACCGATCTGTACTTTGTACAACAGTCCGCTTGGTAGGGGCGGATCAACCGGAATGGGGTTGGTTTCGCTGTAGGTGCTCGTTGAAGTTGTCTCTTCAATTTCAAAAATGGTCTGGGTCAGCACATCTTCCTGCACCTGAAGTCGACTGTTGTCCTGAGCAACGGGTGCGTTGAGTTTAAATGCTTCCCCTTGGTTCAGAGGATCTACTTCCTGGGTGTTTGTGTCGGTTTGATCGTTCTGAGAGAGGTCGATTTGTTCTGGAACAGGAGGAAGTGTGACATCCGCAACGGCAAGGTCATTCTTCGGCTCGTCATTGTAGAAGGCGAGGACGTTCATGTACGCCTCTTCCGGACGGGAAAGCAATTGGCGATTTGCTTCGTTCTCAATGTAGGTGGCTTCACGTGTTAGCTGAGCAATCATGGTTGAGATGCTATCCGAACGCTCAAAATCTTTATAGGCCTGATTGGCCAAGGCTACCCGTGAATTTCCATTGGCATCTTCGATGGGTGCTGTTGCGGACCGCTCGAGCAACCCACTGCCTCGCTCGCTGAATTGGGCTTTCAACTGACGCAGCTTAGAAACCTCCCTTCGTATGGAGTCGGCGATGATCTTTTGGTCGTTGTAATCTAGGTATTCAATGGTGAAGCGAACGTCTTCTTTTTCGTTTGGATTCAAGGTGCGTTCAGCGACAGGCAATACTACCTCTTGTCCGGGCAAAATGATAAAGTTCTGCTCGATGGTAGCTGTTTCAACCACTTGCATTTCTTCCGCTAGGTTTGAAGCAAGGTTTGCCTTTTGCTGCATGATCATGGCGTCGTCTTGCATCTTTTGAGCTTCAGCGATGGCAGGCAAGCGTACTTTCTTCTTTCGAATGGCCTCCGCCTCTTGCATCGCGGTACGCGCATTCAACGACATGTTATCTGCCTCAGCTTTCAAGTCAGTAGCGATGGCTGATTGCTTTTCCGAGGGAAGCTTTTGGCTGGCATCCATGGTGAGTACCTGGGTCTCAACTGCAGATAGTTTTTGTTCAGCTTCTGCATAGAAGACCGATTCCATTTGAACAATCTTCAGCTGCTTCTCCCTTGCGTCGAGTTCTTCTTGGATCTCTCGTTTCTTTTTCTTCTTTTTCGTTTCAGCGAGCTCCGTTTCTAGAGCATCCACTTGACCCTTTGCTTGAGCAGTAGCCTCTGCTTTAGTATTGGCTTCTGCAGCGTAGGTTTCAACCGCCTCGTTTTCTACAGGAATATACCCTTCAAAGCGCTCGCTTCCCTTAACCATTACATTAGATGGGGCCGATGGACCGTTCACCGCTAGTTCAGGGTTCAAGGAGTCCAACGAAACTTGCACACGCTCTTTTTGAACATTCAAATCGATCATTTTGGCCGTGAGGGCCTGCTTTTGAGCTGGATCCTGTGTGTTGGCGATCCTTGCTTCTGTCTTTACCTTTTCGTTTTGGAGCGCAATCATCCAATTCTTGTTGAGCGTTTCCAGTTCGGCTTTTCTAAGGACTGGATTTGGATTCTCTAATATTTGCGTTTCGATTTGTTGGAAGGCGCTCGCATTGTAGTTGTCTACGAATTCATAGATCTGTTGTTGAAGCAATCCTTGCGACGCGTTGATGGCTTGTGCCATTTCCGCGTTGTCGATAGATGCATTGATCTCGCCGGCCTTATCTTCAATTTTACTTCGGAAAGCGGCTATTTCTTCGGCGAGGCTCTCCAAATCATTGCGCTCTTCAATCGATTCTGAAGATTGAATCAATTCGCCAAAAAAGGCAAGTTCAGTAGCGAGTGCGTCAGACCAGTCTTGATACACCTGTGCATGCTTTAATCGTTCTTCTGCGCTAGAGTTGGCCGTTAAAGGAGGTAAAGTATCTAGGTTGGCTTGAAAATCTTTGTTGACAGAAACGACGCTCGGAGGGAGGCCTTCAGAAGCAGATGCGTCGAGGGGAGCTCCGAAGTCGACTGGATTTGTTGTGTTTGTGGTTTCTTGAGGCGCATCGGCCGAATTTGCTCCTTGATTTGTGGAAGCAGTCGTGGCCGTGTTTGCTTCCGCTGATCCGTTCGGTTCAGATTCTTCGTTCACGGTTTCTTCGATACGATCGGCTACTGCGTTTGATGCCGCTTGATCACTCAAATCTGCGATGTTCTGATAGCTCTGCATCGCCAGGTCTTCCTTCGTCGCTTTCTCTTCCTCAAGTGCTTTGATGGCGTCGTCGATTTCTACGAGCTTCTTGCCTTTGGTTTCTTGTCGTTTAGCTTCTTGCAGCGAATCGATGCGAACGCCGATGTTTTCTGCCCAGCTGTCATAAAGTTCGGCTTTTCTGCTCTCGGCAATGATCGGATCTTCGGCATTACCAGCGTTTTCTATCTCTCTGGTGAAGTACTGGTCAAGATCTCCGGAGACAATTTCTGGCTCCGATTCTTCCGCTTCAATGGCCTTGATTTGGTCATTGAGGTTATTCGATGACTCAGACCCAGTCGTTGAGGGTGTGGATACATCGTCGCTCGGGTCTACGGAAGATTTGGGTTGTCCGTTGTTACCTGTTGCCGTTTCCCCTAACGTGCTTTCCAACGAAGCCGTCTCAGTGTCATTCTCAGGCGTGTTTGTTTTGCGACTATCGCCCAAACTCTCGTCCATAGCCAAGCCCGCTTCTTTAGGAGCCACAAAAGCGAGCAGTGCTGGGTCAGACTTTGCTTTTTCATTTAACTCTCCTTGTAGGCGATTTAAGGAACCGACATCTACCTTCAGCAGATTTTGATCTGCATAAGTATCTGCCAATTGTAGTAAGTCTTTGGTGGTGTTGTAATAGGCAAGCGCATTGTCTTTTTGCTGCACAAGAGCTACAAGCTCTTTGCTCGCTCGGTCAAGGGAAGCTTCTTTTTCAGGTTTTACAGATTCTGCCTCTGCAATTTGGGTTTCAAGTTCTTCCTTGATCAGGTCATCTTTGGTGTTCTCGATCTCTTGGCGGTAGTACGCCACTTCTTCATCAATGGCATCAACAGATCCTTCCAA
Source organism: uncultured Flavobacteriales bacterium (assembly GCA_943788725.1). Classification (GTDB taxonomy): domain Bacteria; phylum Bacteroidota; class Bacteroidia; order Flavobacteriales_G; family Salibacteraceae; genus SHAN690. The sequence goes on from CALSRJ010000003.1 coordinate 368,516, forward strand.
ATCTTCCACTTCGGCCAACTTGCTTTCATACGCTGAAATGGTTGGATCCAATCGTTTTTCAAAATTCTCCTCCAGTTGGTCCTCAAACTTCTCGAGCGACTTGAAGTTGTTTTTCGTAGCAGCAAGCTGGGTGTACTGTGCATTGAAAGCCGCATCGTCAATCCCAGAGCTTTTCAAAACGCCCAACGTGCCTTCCATCTGTTCAAGCGCTACTTCTCGACGTTCTGCCTCCTTGCGATAACCGGAAGCAAGTTCAGCTGCAATAGCTGCTTCGGCTACCTCCATGGTCTCTGACCCGCTTTTCTTTTGCTGGGCCACATCGTACAAGGTGGATGCCTTTGCATTCAAGGTATTGGTTTCTTCCTCCAATGTGCGGATGGCACGTTCAGCCAGAGCGAGCCTTTCTTCGCGCGGTGTGTCGTCCATTTTGGTTCCTTCGCTGGTGCTCTTGGATCCGTCATCGATGATTTCAAGCGTACTCTCGATGTCTTCTTCGGTCGTGTTTACAGATAGACTGGCTTGTCGCTTTAGGATTTCCGCCGTCAATAACTGCTCATCTTCGATTGGATCGTCGAAGTGGTTGATGATTTGCAATTGTTCTTGCCCATCTACCATGACCAATTTCATTTCTTGCCTGAACTGTTTCAAGCCCTTTTCACGAGGTACCTCTACAATTCCGCTGTGTATGGCATCGCTTTCTTCTGCTTCTACGAGAAACTTGTATTTACCACTCCCCTTCAAATCCAATAGGTAATTTCCGAACTGGCGATCGGCCTCGTACACCCCTATCGTTTTGTTTTGAACCATGTCTTCTACCGTAATCTTGGCTTTTTTGGATCCCTCGTATTCGAACACCCCTTTGATCAACGTCAGGTCAAGAGGGATGCGCTCCATTCCGATGCGGTAGACCGTTACTTGCTTGTTCGTGGTTTCGCGGTTACTGGCAAACCAAGCCGTAGTCTCTTCCAAGTCTGAAATGAACATAAAGTCATCCCATGGAGTGTTGATTGCAAACTCCATGTTGATAGGCGGTGACCACGTTCCATCTCCTCGGCGGGTGCTTTTGAAGATGTCATACCCTCCCATGCTGTTGTGTCCCTTAGATGCGAAGTAGAGGGTATTTCCTTCTGGATGAATGAAGGGGTAGTCCTCATCAAGGACCGTGTTGATGGTTGCGTCCAATTTTTCGGGCGTGGTCCATCCTGTTCCAAGCTTTTGGATGAAGTAGAGGTCTTTTCCGGTTGCGTTCTTATCGGAAAAGGAGGCGAAGTAGATCAGGTCAGCGTCTTGCTGAAAGTACATGAGCAATTTAGCGTCTCTTTTCTTATCCTCCTCTGACATGAAGTCTTCTGGCTTGACGATGATCTTCCCACCAAAATCTGTCAGGTCATAGTTGCGATAGAAGTCGCTCCGAGGGAGGACACTTCGCTGCACGACCGAAATGTCGGTGAAGCTGGATACCAAGTCCTTCCCTTGTTTGCACTGCTCAATGTGGTGATCTACGAGGGCCGACTCAGGTTCTTTTTTTGATGAGAGGGGTTTGTACTTCTCGTACTGCTCAATTGCCTTGTCGAACCGATAATTGAGATGAAGTCCTAAACCGTAATAGAAATAAGCGAGGGGCGGCACATCCTGTTGTTCCGTGGCGAACTTCAGGTACTTGATGGGCTCTTCCTTGTCTTGGATGGTGAAGAGTTGACACACACCAAATCGATAATTGTATTCTGCACTTTGAAGATTAATGCTCAGAAGGGTAGAGTACAACTTCGACGCTTCCTCATAGTCTTCCTGCTGAAATAGTTCGAGCGCTTGCGCGTTCAATTCTTCCTCAGACTCTTGCGCATGCAAGGAAGTCAGAGAAAATAGGGTTAGCAGCAAGACTGCGATGTATGGTCGGATATTCAAAACAGTTAGTCGAGTATGTAATAATCCAAGGTAAAAGTCCTAAAGAAGGGGGTTGATAAAACCCTCTAAAGGACTGATTTTGCTCATTGCAATGTGAATAACGCTGGGACTGTGTTAATCGTCTTCAGCGGCCTGCTTGATCAGGTTCTTCAGGGAGATGTTTGCGCGGTTTTCTTCACGTCTGAAAAGACGCTCAATATTCTTCTGATGCGTTATCAGCACTAGGATTGCGACGAACATAGAAAACACAATCAGACTGGGAACTGTGGTCTGATAGATCAACACTATGATGAACGGAAAGCTCAACGCAGCGGTCATGCTTCCAAGCGAAACGAAGCGTGTAATCGCAAAAACAACGATAAATATGCCCAAAGCGATCAATGCACCTTGATGATGTACTGCGAGCATGAGGCCTAAAAGTGTAGCAATTCCTTTACCTCCTCGAAATCCTGCAAAAACAGGGAAAATATGCCCGATAACGGCAGCAATGCCCAAGGCCAATTGATAATTGACAAAGGCAGCATCGGTGATGGGTTCTTCCGCAAAAAATACGACCAATTTCACGGCAGCAAACCCTTTGAGGGCGTCGATGAGCAGTACAGGTATGCCTGCCTTCTTACCCAGTACCCGGAAAGTATTCGTCGCTCCAGCGTTACCACTTCCGTACTCCCTAACATCGGTGTCATAGAAGATTTTCCCCACCCATACGGCCGTTGGAATAGAACCTAGAAAGTAGGCTAGAAGCAAAGAAAGGATGGTGGGTATCGTTACCATTACAAGGGCGCGAAGTTAATACTAACTGATTTTGGCCATTAGAATTTGCTTAGGAAGTCGTCTTTGCGTCGTTTGCTGCCGAGCATGAAACTATAAGGTGATTGTCCTTTCTCGACTTTCACCTTTCTTTTATCTGCCTTCAGGTCTGTGATTGATGTGTTGAATTCATCCAAGCTTGAATAGGCCTGCATGATGTTGCGAGAATACTTGAAAAACCACCAAGTATCCTTGTCGGCCTCCAGGTAAATGTTGATCTCGGGAATTCGCCCAACCACTACTTCTACCTTGCCGGTCACCTTAACGTTGACTTGGCGCTTGCCAATGTTTCCAATGCCAATTTTGCCGGTTGATTGGTAGGAGTCGGTTTCTGCGTTCCACTTCAAGTGTACTTCAGTCAAGAAGAAGTTTTTCTCGAGTTCGGACGGGAACCTCCTAAATTCACCGGTGAGGGTGATGGTAGATATTAACTTATCCGCATCATCCGTTCCAATCAATTCGCGCAAGCCTTTTTGGTAGGTGTCGCGCTCAAAATCTGATGGTTCGCCCAGGGCGTTTTCGGCCATGATCTTACCCATATCGTCGATCAGCTTATTCTCAAAAAAGAAATCAAGCAAAATCATTATGTCCAAGTCAACTTTGTCTTCTTGTAGGTCATGGGAAATGTTTCCAACCGTCATCAGGTCGAGTTGGCCTGGATTGAGCCCAAAGCCCATTTTGCCTTCTGAGTAGACTTTACAGCCTTCTGATTGTAAGCTCATATACTGACCTGGCAGACTTGCTTGCGTGAGTTTATTGATGTTCGAAATCCGATATTCTTTCACGGATTCATTGTAATGAATGTATCCCGATGCAGGAAGCAACTCGGGGTGGTCTTCCTTTAGTTTCTTTGACAAGAAAGAAGAATAGATCGCTCCCGTATCTTGGTTCAAGACAATGGACGATGTAAGGATGTCGCCATCTGCATTGCTAATCGTTTTGTCAACCGGGATGTACAGATCGTCTGGGTCAACTACCGACTTAAATTTGAACCAACTCAGAGGAATTGCCGAACTGCACTGATGCCGCAGTCTGGAATATCCATTGAATGTGAGTGATTTGTTGGCGGCCTCCAATCTTACAGCTCCCCGGTACTCGAAATAAGGACTCAAGGTAAACCCTCGGGTACTGTCGATGTCTCCCTTTGCATAAGTCTGGAAACTACTGTCTACGCCTACCGAATTGAAACGGATTTGTTGACGGTCCCCGTTTAAGTCCTTGTAGTTGTATACGCCTGTTCCGAAGTAGTCTCTTCGCGCATAGATGTCGACGGTTGCGCTGTCGATCCGATGGTACTTGGTAATGGCATTCGCTACAACCTTGCAGTTGGTCAAGGTCTTCATTTTCGCCTTTTTCAAGATGGTAATCAGTCCGCTGTCAGGATAGACTAATGCATCTGCTACTTTAATGAATTCAATTTCCTTAGCGTCGATGATTGAATTCTTGATGTCATACCGTGCTGCTGGAGAGTAGAATTCCAATGAGTCTTGGTCAGGGTGAGTGGAAATAAACCGAGAACCTTCAAATTGCATGGCTCCAGCACTCGTAGCTTTCGAGGTTTTTCCACCAGACAGTTCGATGGCTTCTTGGTCCATGTACCAAGTAAATCGATCCATGTAGGCGATGTACTGGTTCGCTGGAAATTCCATTTTTGACGTTCCACCATTTGACACGAAGTCGCCTTTTCTCAAAGCGAAATCGACATCGGCGGTAACATCATTTGTCTTGAAGAAGAAACCTTCAAAGGCAGACACATCCGACTTGAGTCGGAAGTCGGCGGTATCACTGTGGAATCCGCTGAAGTTGAAATCAAATTTATTCGATTCCAATTCTGCTTTGTCAAACTCGAACAGGCCATTTCCAGTCAAGTCTTCTGGAGTCAAGTCGAGTCCCCCCGTCAATTCACTACCATCGTACATGATGAACGGAGATTTGGTCGACTCGCAATGCAAGAGGTCGTCGTAAGGTTGCCAGCGCTGCTTGATGTCCTTGCCCGTGGTGGGTGGGTACTCCACCGGTGACATTTGTTCTTCAATGACAAAGGATGTTGCTACGGTCTGCATTTCTTCAGGAAGGAAAAGGAAGTCTTTCGAACGCGTCGTACTCGCCAGGTATTTCAGTTTCCCCGAACCTTTTAGTCCGTCGTGACTCAGTTTGATGGTGTCATTGAATTTGCCTTTTCCACGATATAGTTCGTAGCCGCCTGGCGGGGTGTTCCGGATGAAGCCTAGGGCGTAATCTTCTTGTACGGTCAAGGTCTCTTCAAACTCCGGGAAAATATCAGCACTGGCGAAGCGTCCTGGGAATGCGACACGTTCACTCCTGAAATTATCGAGACTGTCGAATATAAAGGGGTCGAGTTCAAAGTAGAAGTTCTCCCGGTTGTACGACTTACCCTGAATTCCAGACCGATCGTAGTAGGTGTATGAAAGGTCGTGACTGGTAAAGATGGGATACTCATCGAATTGCTGGATACCCGATTTATTTCCGGGGTCGTCAATTTCGAGGGTGCCATTTACATCTTCAATTACGGTGGTCACACGCGTGAGTTGCTCTCTTCCGGTCGCCGTTTTTTCACCCGTCGCAACGATCAATCGAGTGGAGTCGACGTTGGGCATTTCAAGCTTAAAGGAGTCGTAAGAGAATTTGAAGTTGCTTCCAAAGAATTCGAGGCGACCCGCCTTGATCACACCAGAGAAGTCGAAGTCGCGGTTCTTACTCATCGTAATGGTTCCATTCTGAGGAAATAAGACCACTTGGTGAGAATCGGACAGTGTGATGTTGTCGATACCGTTGATTTTCAGTGTGAACACTTCATCGATCAAGTCCATGCTCGCATTGGCCATGGTTCCTATGTCTGATCGAACTTGTAATACGTCGTAATCGTCCAACTCAGACTTCGATGCCACGTAGTGATATAGACGCGGCTTGGAACGCACTTTCCCGGTTTCTGGGCTGTAATCTATGAATCCGAGATTGGTGTATTCCAACAGCAGAACCTGTGCATCCGTAGGACTCAGCTGCAAGCATTGGGCTACCTCTTCCATAAAAATGGTTTCAGTACCCATCTTCGTAAAGCAACCTTTGAGTTGCACCATTGGATGCACCATCCGCAAGCCCATTAACTGATCGAAACGGTTGGAACGGAAGTAGTAATCGGATTCGAAGAAGGCACGGTTGTCTGAACTGTTCGGGATTGTAGTAAAATCGATCTTAGGTTGGTCGATTTTCCACTGGACAAGTTCCGCATAGAGGTCCATACGGTGATAGGTGTCAAAATAGGGCGCCTTTTGTAAGCCCTCATCTGCTCGGAAGAGGTTGACCATGCGCTCGTCTCGAAAGAATTTAAAGTCGAGTCCAGGGTGATTGATCGAATCTTCGTGCAGTATGAATTTCACGGCTGCATCGGTAGACGTAATGCGGTCTTCCCTGATGCTGAAGCTGATGCTCTTCACTTCAAGGAAGGGCTTTTCGTTCAGGTAAAAAATCAAGAATGCTGGATCTTCACCAGAACCGCTAGCGATGAAGCGAGCACCCCTTTGGGAAAATCCACCTTCGTAGTCTACATTCTGTTCAATGTTCTTGATTTTTAGTCGACTACTATAAGATTGGAAGTAGGGGAAGGAGGCGTTGTCTTCGGTTACGTTTGCGCGCACCGCATCTTCTAATCGACCTAAGAGGGGGTCTGGAAAATAGTCGGTATTGTAAAAGGTGACGGAGTCCGCGTCAAATTTGGAGAACTTCATCAGGATCTCATAGTCGTTGATGATTGCATAAACCTTGTTTGGGTCTAATCCTGCGCGTACCCACGTTACTAGGCCGTTCTTACCGATCCATTTTCCAGAAAGTGGGTAGTATTCACCAGAAGTTTTTTTGATTTCGATGTCAGAGTTCTTGGATTCGCATTTCAGCGCCAAGGAAGGGATGATCAATTTCGGTTCTCCATCTTCGATTTCGAATCGGAAGTGGGCATTGTCACTGATCCAATCAGTAGAGGCAGAGTGATAGATGACGTTATTCGTGTATAGGTTCTCACTGAACTCCATATAGTCTGCGAATTCTTTTCGCGCACTTCGAGATCCCAAAACAGCATCTACCGTCGTGTGCCATTCATTAAAGGGCGGAGCTCCAGAATCGTTTTCCACTACAGCGATAACAGTAATGATGTAGTCCCGGATGTCTGGGATCACCTTCAGGCGTTCATCGAGGATTTTATTACAGGTCGTGAAGATGGTGCGCTTTTGATCGGGAGTGAAGGAATTGAGCTCCGTCCACATCTTGGTGAATTTGTCCATCAATTCTTTCTGATCCTTCTTGGCGTCACCGACGGCACGGTTGACCAGTTGCTCTTCCAGTTCCGTCAAGTATTCACCTTGTCCACTAAACTCCTTGAACGATTGCCCAGCGGCATGCAAGGAGAGGAGAAGAAGGGGGAGGAGGAACGCGCTTAGGTATTTCATAGTGACAATTGAGTGGCGAGCATGGTCCAACCGTCCCGAGACAATTCGTGCCTGATCACCAGACCTGCTTGTGCTAATTGGCGCTTGAGGTCTTCCGCGTCCTCATCCAAAAATCCCGCACAGAGAAGCCATCCATTGGAAGCGAGTTTCTGGCGGAAGGTGGGCAAAGATTCTTCGATCACGTTTCGGTTGATGTTGGCTAAGATAAGGTCAAACGTGTCGCCCACCAAAGAAGACAAGTCGCCGGTTAGTACCTCGAAGCTATTCACATCGTTGAGTCGTAGATTTTCCCGAGCGGCTTCAGCAGCATTTGGGTCGATCTCAATGGCAACGCCGTGTGCACCCTTGTGGGAAGCATAAATGGCTAGGATACCACTTCCACAGCCAAAGTCTGCGATGTGTTTTTGAGAAAGTTCAATGTTGCGCATCGCGCGCAACATCATGTGGGTGGTGGGATGGTGGCCGGTACCGAACGACATGTTGGGGTCCAGCACAAGGTTGAGTTCCGCCTCGGGTTCAGGTGTATGAAAAGGAGCGTGGATGAAGATGGCATCGTCTACCCAAACCGGTTCGTAGGAAGATTCCCATACAGCGTTCCAGTTGGTGTGTTTAATCTGCGTAACCGCATGACTCGAAACCAACTCTGAATAGGCGTCGAGTACTTGCGTCACTTTTTCTTGAGCGTAATGATGTTCGGGAATGTATGCCTTGAGAACAGCTCCTTCGACAGCAAAACTCTCAAATCCCAATTCGGCCAATTCCGCCTCGAAAATGTCGGCGGTAGATTTGTCTACTAACGATATGGAAAGTTCGGTGTAGTCCATTTTTAGGGAGTAGGGAATAGGGAGAAGTTGGTGTTAGTTGGACTTCACAATGCAAGGAGACAGATGCCAGTCCCAAGAGCCATGGGCATTTTTACTTCTCCACGTACCAGCCGGCTGCAACAGCCGCTTGACGGTCGTCTTCGTGCACCTTGGCGCGCAGTACTCCTCCGCTGCCGCATTCGCATGCATTGCACACAGACTTTTCAATGTCGGTTCCTGCTTCTACTTTGAAGGCGCGAATGTCGCTCGAGTCTAGGTAGTCTTTCACCGCTTTGAACTTGGCGTCGTCGTCTTCAAAATCGATTCCCCAAGGGTCGGCGCAATAGGACTCTTCGTACAATACCCAAACGGAGTTGAATTGACGGGCGCAGCCAACACTCAGAAGTACAGCGGCGGTGAGGGCGGTGAATAAAAGGTACTTGGTCGTTCGCATGATGGTAATTTGAATATCGGTGTTACTCAAACGAATGAACGAAGAATTTAGCAAGGTTCGGAGCAGGGGTGAAAGAGTTTTGAGCAAGGGGGGTGGGGGGGGAGGTGGAACGATTGTTATGGCGGTAGCTAAGGACCCTCATTTTTGTATTCCGAGCAGTGGATCGAACCCGGTTATGTCCGCTGGCGCGTCCATGCGTGTTTTTTCTTTTGCAAGCACTCGAGCTAGCTCGGCGCTTGGAAAAGAAAAAACCCGGTCTTCGCAATTGCGAAGCCGGGTTTGATCATCTAGTGACCCCGACAGGATTCAAACCTGTAACCCTCAGAGCCGAAATCTGATATTCTATTCAGTTGAACTACGGGGCCAAATCGAATGCAAAACTACACAGCCTATTTTGAATACTAGCTTGGGAATTCTATTCAGCTCCGAAAAAGCAGAAATCTTTGATTGCATTCTTTTTCGAGAGCCCCCGATGCTGCGCCGCGCGCAGCATCGGGATTGAACTACGGGGCTAATCTAAATTGGGCTGCAAAAATAGTAGGCATGTGTGAGAAGAAAGCATGTGGAATTTGAAATATATGGGAAGTGGTCTGGAAGGTTACTCCGTGATCCTTTCTTGTCCGAGCGGCGGCACGAATCCGGATGTCCGCTAGCGCTTCATCCTTTATTTTGGTAGGCGATAAAGTGAGTCTATGACTTTGGGAAGTCGATCAGTTAATGTGCTAATGTACTGATGAGCTGATGAAACAGGATTACTTCGTGATCCTGTTTGTCCGAGCAGTTGTACGTCTTCAAAGATTTCGGACACAACGGGTTTAAAATTAAGTTAGATTTTGATCATTTCCAATCGATGATTTCTTCGTCTTTTTTGCATTGATTTTCGTTTGATTCTTTTTCTTCTTTCCAAGATCTGATATTGCCTTCCCAGATAGACATCTTCAGGGGTGCAGTTTTGTAGTGATTCGTGGTATCTCTTGGTGTTGTAGTATTCGACGAACTCAGCCATACGATACTCTAACTCCTGAGGCAAATAGTAGTGCTCGAGCTTTACCACATTTTTCATGGTTCTATGATACCGTTCGATTTTACCTTGTGTTTGAGGATGGAACGGTCTTCCTCGCACATGTTTTATTTCTTTTTCCCCAAGGAACTTTTTGAGATCATCGCTCACATAACAAGGCCCATTGTCAGAGAGTAGGGTTGGCCGTTGTTTTCGGATCAGACCTGCCTTCCGTAACGCCTGGTTGATAGTACGCTCTACATCGTTCGTTCCCATTGAGTTACACAGCTCCCAGTGGACGATAAACCGGCTGAAGTCATCCAAAACAGTCGATAGGTAATACCATCCCCACCCCTGGATCTTCATGTAGGTGAAGTCGGTTTGCCCACTAGCCCGGGTGGTCTTATTGCTGAACTCCTTCTCAGCTGCCAGTAGAATATGTGCTGGAGAGGTGATCAGCCCCGCTCTTTTAAGGATGCGATAAACGCTGCTCTCTGAGATGAAGTGACCCGAGTGATCGGTCATGTGGGTAGCGATCTCGCGAGGCGAGAGATGGGTCAGTTCAAGAGCAGTCTCAATCACCTTGGCTTTGTACTCATCAGGAATACGGTTCCAGTAACTCGCCCTGGTCTGCTTTTCCAGAGGCTCTTCATTGAGGTACTTTTCATACCACCCATAGAAAGTGCTCCTGGCTATGCCAAGCTCCTGAAGGGTACGCTTGACCCCCAGTTCTGAACCATCCACCATACGGATGATCTCCATCTTCTCTTCCGGACTGTATCGCATATACCTGTGAAAGTTTATTCGAGTCCAGTCAAGCTTTTTTTTAGCACCCGCTCTCGCAAGGTCAACTCTGCTACAACCTCCTTCAAGGCTGTATTCTCTTTGCGGAGACTATCGACCTCTTCGGTGTTGGCTTCCCGTAAGGTATCTCCTGACAAGCGTTGTTTACCAGCCTCTAAGAAGGTCTTACTCCACCGGTAGTACAACGCTTGAGCAATACCTTCTCTTCGACAGATCGCAGCAATGCTCTCCTCACCACGAAGACCTTCCAGCACGATAGCGATCTTCTCTTCGGATGAAAAGGTTCTGCGTGTTCTTCTTTTAATGTCCTTGATAATGGACTCGGACTTCTTCTTTGCTCCCATAACAACTAAGTTTTAAAAGCTCTAGCTAAAAAGCTAAAACTATGATTAAGAATTTACTAAGTTGTGTCCGAATTGTGCTGACGGGTTACAGTGAACAAGGATGTGAAGGATTTCAGGAAAGAGGTGAATGATAAGCTAGATCAGATTGACGAAAACTGATGTATGACAGGCATACGAAGATGATGACTGCGGTGTTAGTAGGGGAGTATATACGCGAATGATTAGGATGCGGTCCATTGGTTATACACGCCCATCTCTTGAGTAATCATCTCAGGATCAATATGCGCATACATCATCGTTTGCTTAACGCTTGTATGTCCGATCAACTTGGAACAGGCCAGTAAATTCTTTGTTGCTTGGTAGAACAGGGATCCAAATGTATGTCTGGCCGTGTGAGTGCTGATGCGTTTATGGATCTTGCACCTTGCTGCTATCTTCTTGAGCTCTCGATTCGTATATGGTTCTGAGAATACCTTAGGAAAGAGTGCTTCATCGAGTGGGTTTCTACTGATGAACTCATAAGCTAGATCGTTGAGGGGTATGAATACTTCAGTTCGATACTTGGTTGTCTTCGCCGGTGTGAACCTGAGTAAGTCGTGTGAAATTTGTTTTTTACTCAAGGTGCCCCAATCGCCAAAGCGAATGCCTCCAAAATTGCAAGAAAACAGGAATTGGCGCAGGATGATTTGATGTGTGCTAGGGCACTCCTCTGAACGGAAATAATTCAGCATCAGCTGAAGTTCTGGTCTGCTCAAGAATACCAGTCTGGAATTGAAGCTTCCCAAATTGATGCCCTCAAACGGATCTTGAAATGAGATCCCTTTGCGCCGAGCAATGTTTGTGTATCGCTTGAAGTTCTTCAAGGTTGTGCGGATCGTGTCTGGCCTAAGCCTCATCTGATGCTCCATAAACCTTGAGAACTTTCGAGTGAATTCAGGATTGAGATCGCCAAAGGATATCTCCTTCTGAAATTTCTCCATCCGCTCAAAGGTGGTAAGGTGTTGGCGGTGTGTGCCTGGTTTTATGACCTTTTGTTCGAGGTCTTGACTTGCCTGGTGCTTAAAGAACATGAGAAAGTTGATCCGAGAGGAGAGGTCGAGCATTTCATCACGAAATGTGTTGGCGCTCAACGTCGCATCGCGCAGTCTATAGTTGATGTCCAGATTGATCGCCTTGGATCTCATGCCACTGATTACCCTATTCCACTCAATGACCTCGCTGCTTCTGCCACGAATGCATTGATTCTTGGCGTCCCAAAGTTGAGATGTAATGCTTATACCTGTGTTGATTCTTACCTGCTTGCCATGCACAAATGCTTGAAGGTAGATCGGTGAAAGGTTATCCTTCCGTCGATCATAATCTCTGCAGACGAATTTGATGGAGACACTTCCCTTGATTCTGTCATCCATAATCTGGGAAGTATTTGGGAAGTAAGTTCGGGCATATTCCCGGAAATGGCTGAATTGCTGTTCCTGCTGTACCATAGTAATAGTCATTAAAAAAGGAGATACCGCGCGCAATTGCGTGATATCTCCTTGTTGTTTTGTGACCTCGGCAGGATTCAAACCTGCAACCTCCACAGCCGTAATGTGGTGCACTATTCAGTTATGCTACGAGGCCTTTTGGGGCGGCAAATATAATTGTTATTCTTAAAATTAAAGCGAATGTTTGCTGTCTAATCCATCGCAAAGCGATCTTACCATGCCGGCCAACAAATATGCCTTACTCCGATACCGCATCATCGATCGTCGGATTCGTAACCAGCAGCGTCCGTATCCTTCTAAGGAGGATCTTCGGTATGCTTGTGAGGAGGCGCTCTACGGGAGTGATGGCGAGCACATATCTATGTCTACCATCGACAAGGATATTTGGGCCATGCGCAACGAAGGGGAGTTGGGTTACTATGCGCCAATTAAGTTTAGCAAAGAGCATGGTGGATACGCATATGAAGACCCAAACTATACGATTTCGGAGCTGCCGTTGAACGACGACGACCTGGATGCTATCCAAACGGCGGCGCAGACGCTGTTTCAATTCAAGGACATACCTCTTTTTAAAGAGTTTGATGCGGCCATCGACAAGATCTTAGATCGGATGCGGATATCTTCCTTTGACGATAATAAATCGGAACACGACGTGCTCGAGTTCGAGCGCGGTGTTTCCGATCGGGGAAGTGCGCATTTGGGAGATTTGTTCAAAGCGGCGAAGCGTGACTTGACGGTCAAGTTGACCTATCGAAAGTTTGGAGCGGCAGAGGATCAACTGGTCAAATTGGATCCATACCTATTAAAGGAGTACGGTGGTCGATGGTATGTAATCGGATTTGAACATTCTCGGCAAGACATGCGGACCTATAGCTTGGATCGTGTTACGCAGGTCTATCCTTCTGAGTCTCGTTTTAAGCGCCTGGACTCTTTTGATACGCAATCCTTCTTTAAACATGCCATGGGTATCACGGTTACGGCTGAAGATCCCATTGAAGTGCGTCTGCGATTTTCGGCGCGACTTACACCTTATATAATGTCTAGTCCAATCCATGCTTCTCAAACCATCATTGCGGAGCCATCAAATGGAGGGTGTGAAGTGAAGGTGCGGGTGCTTAAAACGATCGAATTGCTGACCCTCTTGCTCGGCTATGGGGAGGATGTTGAAGTACTCTCTCCTGATTTTTTGAAAGAAGAGGTTAAATTGTCGTTAACAACATGTTTGAAAAAATACGATTAGGGACGGTTGTCGGTATGCAAAATTGAGCTGCCAACGTGCAGTTCACAACATGGTGTTCATTTCTTTAACTTCAATTGAAAGGCGTCTAAGGGCTATCATTCAATCACTTATGAATAGTACGTTTTAGGGGTTGATACACGCAAGTTCTTAGATGTAAAACTTTTGACATAATCAAGACCTCGCCGGTTTTTTTATTCATTTTTTTTGGTCAATATTTGCTCAGTGAATCGCGGGGGAACCAACTCGCGGAATCGCCGACCTTAACATTTAGATAATAATCCGTTGCGAGACCCTGTCATCGCGACCCAAAAAAGCTTTTGCCCAACATGAGTAAACCACACGATGAAGTTTGGGACCGCTGTCTGGAGGTTATCAGGGACAACGTAAGCCTACAAAGCTTCAAGACATGGTTTGAACCGATCAAACCCGTCAAGATGCAGGATGATACGCTGACCATCCAGGTTCCAAGCCAATTTTTCTATGAGTGGTTGGAAGAACATTACATCAGCTTACTTAAAAAGACGGTCCAAAAGGAACTGGGTTCCGAAGGACGCCTTGAGTACAGCATTGTAATGGAAAACAACTACACCACTTCAAAGCCTTACACCGTTCGAATTCCGACCTCGAACATCAGTACTGTGAAGAATCCTTCTGTATCCATGCCACTGGACATCGGAAGCAAGACCATCAAGAATCCCTTCATCATTCCGGGACTCAAGAAGGTGGTGGTTGATTCGCAACTGAACCCGAATTATTCCTTTGAAAACTTTGTAGAAGGCGATTGCAATCGCCTTGCACGCTCCGCTGGGTTTGCAGTAGCTCAAAAGCCAGGAGGAACCTCCTTCAACCCGCTTTTGATCTATGGCAATGTCGGTTTGGGTAAGACACACTTGGCACACGCCATTGGTATTGAAATCAAAAAGAACCACCCGAACAAGACCGTATTATATGTGTCGTCGGAGAAGTTCACGCACCAGTTTATCGATGCGGTTCGCAATTCAAACACCAATGACTTTGTCCATTTCTACCAGATGATTGATGTGCTCATCATTGATGATGTGCAGTTCATGGCTGGTAAGGAGAAAACACAAGACGTATTCTTCACGGTATTCAACCACTTGCACCAAACAGGGAAGCAAATCGTTCTCACCAGCGATAAGCCACCCGTGGAAATGCAGGGCATGGAGCAACGACTGTTGAGTCGCTTCAAGTGGGGATTGAGTGCAGACCTTCAGATCCCAGATCTCGAAGCGCGCATCGCCATCCTTGAAAAGAAGATGTACATCGAAGGCATCGAGCTTCCGAAAGAAGTGATCGAATACCTAGCGTACAGCATCACGACCAACATTCGTGAATTGGAAGGGGCGTTGATCTCCTTGATCGCGCAAGCCTCTCTGAACAAGAAGAACATCACGTTGGATCTCGCGAAGCAGATGATCGACAAGTTCGTCCGCAATACGGCGCGTGAAGTATCGATTGACTACATCCAGAAAGTGGTTTGTGATTACTTCGATCTGCCCATCGAATTGATGAAGTCGAAAACGCGTAAGCGTGAAGTGGTGCAAGCTCGTCAGATCGCGATGTACTTTGCCAAGCAAATGACCAAGGCCTCACTTGCGAGCATCGGTGCACATTGCGGAGGTAAAGACCACGCCACTGTATTGCACGCTTGTAAGACCGTGAATAACCTGATGGAAACCGATAAGAATTTCCGCAGCTATATCACAGACTTGGAGAAGAAGATGTCAATTCAGTAAGCTTTTAGGTTAAACTTTGAAACCCAATCCGAACTTCGTGATTGGGTTTTTTGTTGGTACCCAGATGGAAAACAAGAAAATACTCTTTGTATGCCTCGGCAATATATGCCGCTCGCCTATGGCAGAAGGCGTGTTTCGACAACGCGCCCACGACCTTAATCTCGACGTGAGCTTTGACTCAGCGGGTACTGGTGGTTGGCACGCCGGTGAAGCACCCGATAAGCGCATGCAAGAAACGGGGAAAGACCACGGCGTAGATATCAGCGACCTCCGAGCACGTCAGTTTTCGGTATCCGATTTCGATGCCTTTGATCTGATCTATGTCATGGATGACTCCAACCTAGAGAATGTGCTTAAACTGGCCCGCAACGCCCACGATCGTGGAAAGGTGAAAATGCTGCTCAATGAGCTGTATCCCGGTGAAGATATGTCCGTTCCCGACCCATACTTCGGAGGGCAACAAGGCTTTGAACACGTATTCGACCTCTTACAACGGTCCGCAGAAAAAGTGTTGGGTTGATATGCAAAAGGGACGCCTGATATTGATTCCTTCCTGGCTCCACGAGGCCAACTCGCAATCGCAATTTCCGGGTGATACACTTGCTGTGACGCATGGACTTACCCATTTCATTGTAGAACGTGCGAAGACGGCGCGCCACTTTCTGAAGAGCATTGCCTATCCGATTCCGTTTGATGATACGCAGATGATGGAGTTGGACAAGCATGCCATAGACGATACCGATAGATTATTGCAATCGTGTATGGATGGACACGATACGGGACTCATTTCTGAAGCTGGTGTTCCTGGAGTAGCAGACCCTGGAGGCATGTTAGTGGATGCTGCCCACCGCAAAGGCATTCGCGTGGTTCCCATGATCGGTCCTTCCTCGATCTTGTTGGCCTTGATGGCTTCGGGCATGAACGGCCAGCGCTTCACCTTTCACGGCTACCTCGAGCGCGATGAACGGGATTTGACCGTTCAGCTCAAAGAGCTCGAGCAGGACTCGCGCAAAAATGATACTACCCATATCTTCATCGAGACGCCTTACCGTAACGACAAAATGCTCACGGCGTTGATGCGGGTGCTCGCTCCTTCTACCCGCCTATGTGCGGCCATTGATCTCACGGCGCCCGATCAGCAGGTTATCAACATGTCCATAGAAGAGTGGAAGCGATCCAAAAAATTAATAGGTAAGAAACCCGCGGTATTCCTGCTTTTTAGTGGAAAATTGTCGACCTGATTTGACAACGTAAATACATTACGTTCTCGAGGGGGAGCTTTGGTTTCAGATTGATAAACCATTAAAATCTGAAGCCATGAGTACCAACGAACTGAACATCTTTCTCAACTCTTTCGACCGACCCACGCACGTCTCTGATGTGGCTTGGCAACAAGTAATCCAACAGGCCAAGCGCGTGTGGGATGCCTACCTCAAGGGTGAGGATTGGAACGACGTCTTAGACATCACCTGCAAAGAATCCTACCTCATGCTCGTTTCGCATGAAGGCAAGTTGATCGTACAAGACGAATCGCTGCTGCGCTACGTGAAGAACGACCAGGTGAAGAGCTGGAGAAAGCACTTGGAAGAAGTCGCTTTCCGAGCCATCCGCGAGAAACAATTTAACAAGGCCGACCGCTTTTTTACTAAGGCGCTGAAAGTGGACAATCAACATGCCATGAACTTCTATCGTCGCGCTTTGCTACGCATGAAGGCATTGCGTCACAAGGAGGCATTGGAGGACCTTACCCGTGCCATCGAATTGAATGATAACGTCCCTGCGTTCTACCTGAAGCGATCGCACATCTTCCGCTTGTTGGATATGGATTACAAGGCCATGAGCGATATCAACAAAGCCATCAAGGTGGACCCTTCCCACTCTGAAGCCTATGATCTCAGGGGTAAGTTTCGTCTTTCTCTGGGTGATCGTGCTGGGGCTCGATTGGACATTCTGAAGGCCAAAGAGCTGCGGGATCATGGAAAGGTAGGGGGTAGTGAGGTCTATACTTCAAAGGCTGCCTGAGAGCTTGGGTTCGCGATTATTCCAGAGCAAGGCGTGCAGCTTCTTGAGGGAGCCTTGCAGATGAAAGACTTCAATGGCATGCATTAATAGATCGGTACTAACTGTGCTTGAACTATTTTAGAAGCGTGCTTTTCAGCTCCACCATATTTCTGATTTGGTTTCTTCCGATCTTTTTGATCGCTTACTTAGCGGTACCTAAAAGATTCAAGAATGCGACCGCATTGCTTGGAAGTCTGGTGTTTTACGCCTGGGGTGCGCCCATCTTTTGCGGTGTGTTGATGGTGAGTGCTGGACTCGACTACCTCATCTCGCTGCGCATTGGCAACGGCAAGGCCAGGGCGCTCTTGTTTGCGGGGGTAGCTGTGAACGTGGCGACCCTCTTCGTATTTAAATACTTCAATTTCTTCCTTGAGAACGCCCAGGTCGTTGCTTCATCCATCGGGTTTGCATTTCCGACTTATATGGAGATTGCCTTGCCGCTGGGTATATCGTTCTTTACCTTCCAAAAGATCAGCTACTTGGTAGACGTGTACCGCGGAGATGCGGAGAAGGCAGATTCTTATTGGGACTACCTGCTTTATGTAGCACTGTTTCCACAATTGATTGCTGGACCAATTGTCCGGTTCAAGGAAATAGCCCATCAGATCAGGGACCGCTCAGAGAACGAGACGTGGGTGTTGAAATTGGCGGGATTCCAGCGTTTCTCGCTTGGTTTGGTAAAAAAGGTCTTGATCGCTGATGTATTGGGTCAATTGGCAGATCACGCCTTTGCGGCGGAAGAGTTGGGCATGCTCAAAGCCTTGGTGGGATTGCTCGGTTTCACCTTTCAGATCTATTTTGATTTCAGCGCCTACAGCGACATGGCCATCGGCTTGGGCTTGATGATGGGCTTTAAATTGCCTGAGAACTTTGATTGGCCCTATGCCGCCTTTGGATTCCGATCTTTTTGGCGGAAATGGCACATGACCTTGAGCGCTTGGATGCGCGACTACTTGTATTTTCCGTTGGGCGGCAACATGGATGGAATGGCGAAGACCATTCGCAACCTGTGGATTGTTTTCTTGCTTTCGGGCCTTTGGCACGGTGCGAGCTGGAATTTTGTGATCTGGGGCATTTGGCATGGCTTCTTTATCACCTTAGATAGGTATACGAACTTTTTTAAGCGCCACAATCCTTGGGTCGGCGGCCTCTTGACCTTTGCTTTGGTCATGTTGAGCTGGGTGTGGTTTCGAGCAGAAACCTTAGGTGACGCCTTGCACTACTTCGGAGAATTGCTGTCTTGGGATCGGATGACAGATTTTGAAGTTTCGACTCGTCAATGGTTTACCCTGGCCATTGCGATTTCCTTTGCGTTCTTGCCACCCACAATGCACAATGCTGCCCTGCATTACCACGGTGATGATGGACGTCGTTTGATTGTCAAGACGGTTGTTTCCTTCCTCTTCATCCTCCTTTGCCTTGGACAGTTGGCCATAAGCGATGGGCAGCCGTTTATTTACTTCAGGTTCTAGGTGAGCTGAAACGCTTCTGCTACTTTTGGTCGTCCAAAAAATTGACCCATGTCAGACGATAAAAAGATCATTTTTTCCCTTCAGGGTGTAAGCAAGATTTACCCTCCTCAAAAGCAAGTCCTCAAAAACATCTACCTCTCCTTTTTTTATGGAGCCAAGATCGGCATCATCGGTCTCAACGGTTCTGGTAAGTCTTCTTTGCTGAAGATCATTGCTGGAGTAGAAAAGGACTTTCAGGGCGACTTGAGTTTCAGTGATGGCTATACCGTTGGTTACCTGGAGCAGGAGCCGCAACTCGACGAATCGAAGACGGTCATGGAGATCGTGAAGGAAGGAGCTTCCGAAATCACGGGCTTGTTGGAAGAATACGAGAAGATCAACAACGATTTTGGTTTGCCTGAGGTGTACGAGGATGCCGATAAGATGGAGAAGCTCATGGCTCGGCAAGGCGTCTTGCAAGACAAGATCGACGCGGTGGGTGCATGGGAATTGGAATCGAAGCTAGAGCGTGCCATGGATGCATTGCGCACGCCAGAAGGTGATACGCCGATCAAGAACTTATCGGGAGGGGAGCGCAGGCGCGTGGCGCTTTGCCGTCTGTTGATCCAGCAACCGGATATCTTGCTCTTGGATGAGCCTACCAACCACTTGGATGCCGAATCGGTAGAATGGTTGGAGCATCACTTGCAGGAGTATGCAGGAACGGTAATCGCGATTACGCACGACCGGTACTTCTTGGACAACGTTGCCGGATGGATCCTAGAATTAGACCGTGGAGAAGGCATTCCGTGGAAGGGAAACTACAGCTCTTGGTTGGATCAGAAGTCGAAGCGCATGGCGCAGGAAGAGAAGACGGCCAGCAAGCGTAGAAAGACCCTCGAACGTGAATTGGAATGGGTACGCATGTCTCCAAAAGGAAGGCACTCCAAGAGCAAGGCGCGTTTGACGAACTACGACAAGATGCTCGGTGAGGAGCAAAAGACCAAGGAAGAAAACTTGGAAATCTATATTCCGCCGGGGCCACGCCTTGGCAACAATGTGATCGAGGCCATCGATGTGTCGAAGGGATTTGACGATCGCTTGTTGTATGAAGAGTTGAACTTTAAGCTACCACCTGCGGGCATCGTTGGGATCATCGGGCCAAACGGCGCGGGCAAGACCACGTTGTTTCGCATGATCATGGAGCAGCAGAAACCGGACAAGGGCGAATTCAAAGTCGGGGAAACCGTGAAGGTAGCTTACGTAGATCAGGCGCACGAAGACGTGGATGAGAGCAAGACTGTCTATGAGGTAATCTCAGGAGGCAATGAGCACATCGACCTCGGTGGACGCGAAATGAATGCACGTGCCTATGTTTCAAAATTCAACTTTGCCGGTAACGACCAAGGGAAGAAGGTAGCCGTGCTTTCGGGTGGAGAGCGCAATCGATTGCATTTGGCGATGACCTTGAAAGAAGGTGCAAACGTGCTGTTGCTCGATGAGCCTACAAACGACTTGGACATCAATACGCTTCGTGCGTTGGAAGAGGCTTTGGACAATTTTGCCGGTTGCGCAGTGGTGATCAGTCACGACCGTTGGTTCCTCGATAGAATCTGCACCCACATCCTCGCATTTGAAGGAGACAGCCAGGTCTATTATTTCGAAGGTGGCTACAGCGATTACGAAGAGAACCGTAAGAAGCGTTTGGGGGATGAAGCTCCGAAGCGTATTCGGTATAAGAAGCTGGGGAAGGTTTAGGGTTGACTTCGACTTCAACCTCAACTGCAATTGTGACTTTTTGCGTTAGCGATAGCAGTGGCACCCCGCAGTCCGCGCCTTGGCGCGGGCGAGGAGTAGAGCGAATAGCGCGGTCCGCCAAAGGCGGGAACGCCCAAAGCCTCCCACCATTCACTAATCGTCTAATTATCTAATCATCTAATTCTCAAATCGCCCCATCATCCTACATTTGCGGTCATGGCCAACAAACCTTCGATACCGAAAGGAACACGCGACTTTTTGCCCGAGCAGAGCTTGAAGCGTCAGTTCATCTTTGACACGGCGCGCCAGGTGTTTCAGAGCTACGGTTATGTGCCGATAGAAACGCCTGCGATGGAGAACCTCGATACCCTCTTGGGGAAGTACGGGGAGGAAGGCGATAAGCTCATTTATAAGATCCTGAACAACGGCGATTATTTGAGCAAGGCCAGCGATGAAAAAATTGAAGCAAGGGATTCTCAAGGCTTGAGCATGGAGATCAGCGACCGAGCCTTGCGCTATGATCTTACGGTGCCTTTTGCGCGCTTTGTGGTGCAGAACCAGAACGAGCTAAGCTTTCCATTTAAACGCTATCAGATCCAACCGGTATGGCGTGCGGACCGTCCTCAGAAGGGGCGCTACCGTGAGTTTTATCAGTGCGACGTTGATGTGATCGGTAGCAACAGCCTGCTCAACGAAGCGGAATTGCTTTGCATCATTGACGATGTCTTCAACCAACTTGGTCTTGGAGATGTCACCATTCGCATCAACAACCGAAAGATTTTAAGTGGCATTGCAGAATCGGCCGGATTGAGCGGGTATTTCCAAGAGATGACCGTGGCCATCGATAAACTGGATAAGATCGGTGTGGATGGGGTGAAGCAGGAGATGATCCGCAATGGACTGCCCGAAGCGGGGGTGAAGAAGGCGCTGAACTTGATCAAGCTGAAAGGTGAGCCTTTCGGTACCTTAAAGATGCTGGCCGGCGCGGTCACTGGTGCAGAGGAGGCATACAAAGGAATGGAGGAAGTGCGGTCGCTTTTAAGGGCCCTGCCTGAGGCAGTGCGTGAGAAAGTGGAACTCGACTTGACCTTGGCGCGTGGGCTGAATTATTACACAGGAGCAATCATTGAGGTTGGACATCCTGACTTTCCTTCTAGCATTTGTGGTGGGGGGCGTTACGATGACTTGACTGGAATATTTGGGTTGACGGGAATGAGCGGCGTAGGCGTAAGCTTGGGTGCTGATCGTATATATGACCTGATGGAAGCGAAGGATTTGTTTCCGAAGAGTATCAAGGCTTCGAGCGAGGTGTTGTTTGTGAATTTCGGCGATGCCGAAGCCATGCAATGCTTAAAGCTTGCTGCTGATTTGCGCAGCGAGGGCATTTCTGCAGAGGTATATCCAGACGGCGCCAAGATGAAGAAGCAAATGAAGTACGCGGATGACAAAGGGGTTCGTGTGGTGATCATCGTCGGCGAGGAGGAGTTGAAAAACGGCATGACTGCGGTGAAGAACATGGCGACGGGCGATCAGGAATTGGTGGCGCAGAAAGAATTGACTTCTTTTATCCTTCAAACCCTGCGTTGATGATCCAACTTGACCACCGCCATTATACGATCCAGGAGATCCGAGACATGGTTGCTTCAAAAGAAGAACTGGAACTTTCGGACGCCCTCATCGAGCGGATCAAGCACGCACGTCAATTTTTAGAAGACTACATCGAACGGGCTGAAAAGCCGATTTACGGAATCAACACGGGCTTTGGAAGCTTGTGTGATACCGAAATTGAGAAGAAGGACCTCGGAACACTGCAGCGGAATTTAGTCATGTCTCACGCCTGTGGCGTTGGTGACATAGTGGACCCGGAGATCGTGCGGTATATGATCGTGCTGAAGGTGCTCGGATTGTCGAAGGGACATTCTGGGGTGCGGCTACAGACCGTGGAAGGATTGCTCGATTTGTATAACCATGGGGTCATTCCTGTTGTCTATGAGCAAGGTTCATTGGGAGCGTCGGGAGACCTGTCGCCGTTGGCACATGTGTCACTCGCATTGCTTGGATTGGGTGAAGTGCATTACGGTGGGGAGATTGTTCCGGCGCACGAAGCATTGACGGCAGAGGGGTTGCCGATGTTGGATTTGGGTGCAAAGGAAGGTTTGGCCTTGTTGAATGGAACACAGTTCATGTCTGCCTATGCAACGTATATGCTTGGCCAGCTGGATGCACATATGGATAAATTGCACGCCATTGCGGCCCTTTCGCTTGACGCGTATGATGGGCGTATAGAGCCGTTTGATGATGCGGTGCATGCGGTGCGTCCACATCGAGGGCAGCGACGAGTTGCGGAGAAGATGCGCGAACTCCTTGCAGGGAGCGAGTGGGTCACTCAAGAGAAGAAGCACGTGCAGGATCCGTATTCCTTTCGGTGTATTCCTCAAGTGCATGGAGCGAGCTTAGATGCGATTGACTATGTGATGGGAGTGGTAGAGGTGGAGATCAATTCGGTGACGGACAATCCCACCTTGATACCGGACGAGGATAAGATCATTTCTGCTGGAAATTTTCACGGACAGCCTTTGGCGCTTGTCTTGGACCATTTGGCGATCGCCATGGCCGAGTTGGCGAGCATATCTGAGCGCAGAACCTATAAACTCATCGGAGGTCAGCGGGGCCTTCCCGCCTATTTGGTTGCCAGTCCAGGATTAAACAGTGGTTTGATGATCGCACAGTATACAGCTGCGTCTATTGTTAGTCAAAACAAGCAATTGTGTACGCCATCATCGGTGGATACCATTGATTCATCTAACGGTCAGGAGGATCATGTTAGCATGGGGGCAAACGGAGCGACCAAGGCCCTGAGGGTGTATAAGAACCTTGTGAAGGTGAATGCGATTGAATTGCTTACCGCTGCTCAAGCGGCCGATTTTCGCGCTGGAAAATCATCCCCCGCTTTGGAGCAATTGCGGACGGATCTGAGGGAATACGTGCCTTTCATTGAAGATGATGTCGTCCTTAGTCAGTTGATCCACAAGGCCGTAGAATTTTTGGTGTAATATATTTTTTCTTAAAAAGGTTTATAACATAAACTAATTTATATATGTTTGTACCATCAATCAAACAAATGAATTATGACCACGCAAGATTCCATGACCAATGAGCAGCGACTCACCTTGATCACAGATATGATCAACAAGGCTCGATTCAATTTCAGTCGCGGTAGTTTTTATTTCATCCTTTGGGGAGTGATCCTTTTTGGGGCGGCTGTATACGAATACTTGGCAGGTTCGGTATTTGATTTGTCTATGCCGTGGATAGGCTGGCCGATCGCCGGCATGCTTGGAGGGATTTTTAGTGCTCTGTACTCTCGCAAAGTATACAGCGATGGCCCGACCACCCATTTGGACAAGATCTATTCCTCGATTTGGATGGTCTACTTCGTCACCCTGATCATACTCATCGTGGCTTGGGTGTCTCATCGCATCAGCCCGGGTAGCTACATCATGATCGTCACTGGTTTTCCAACCTTCCTTACCGGGTACATCCTCAAGTTCAAACCCCTCCAGTGGGGTGGGATTGTGTTTTGGGTGCTTGGCTTGTTGAGCCTTTACTTTATGAGTGAGTACAGCTCATTGATCTTCGCACTTTCAATGGTGTTGGGGTATGTGATTCCTGGGTTCATGATGAGATCTATGGAGTCGTGAGCTTCGGTACACTAGATCCATTATTGCATTCGCCTTTGCGCTTGGCGGTCATGTCCTTGTTGATGACCATAGACGAGGCCGAATTCACCTATCTAAAGGAAAAGACGGAGGCGACGGCGGGTAATCTCAGCGTGCAAATCACGAAGCTGGAAGAAGCAGGCTACATCCAGGTTGAAAAAGGGTACAAGGGAAAGCGTCCACTTACCACGTGTACTATTACCAAGAAGGGGCGAGCTGCGTTTGAAAACTATGTGAATACCTTGAAAGGATACATCAAGACATAGATGCCTGTGATGGGCATCTTTGTTGTATGAAAGTATTTGAGACAAAGCTGCGCGTGCGCTATGCTGAAACCGATCGAATGGGTTACTGCTACTATGGGAATTTTGCTGCCTTCTTTGAAGTAGCGCGTGTAGAAGCGTTGCGGTCACTAGGATTTACCTACAAAGAATTGGAGGATGAGGGCGTGGTTCTCCCCGTGCTAGAGTATCAGATCAAGTATTTCAAACCTGCATACTACGATGAAGAACTGCGCATTGAAACCAAGATCGAAGCGGTGAAAGGAGCTCGGCTCTACTTCAGCTATACCACGTTCAATGAAGCCAATGAGGCCCTCAACAAGGCTACCACCACACTGGTGTTCGTGGACTACCAGACCAAGCGCCCGATGAATCCTCCGAAGGAATTGCTAGAGGTGTTGCGCCAAGCTGCTGACAACGTATCCTGAACATCTTCTGCAAAGGGCTTGCTTTTTCAATCGATCCTTTGAGGAGCTTTGTATCGTGCACAAGCATCTTATCCTCTTCTTGTTTCTATCGATGCCGTTTTTGGGTGCCTCCCAAAATGCGGACACCACGCTTATTCCGGAAGCACCGAGAACCAGAATTATTTCCAACGTGGTATTTCAATTCGACAACCGCAACGAGCGATACGATGGGCTTAAGGCCAGGATGAATGGGCTGAAACTCGGCATCGAGTTTTACAAAAGGATACGGATGGGCTTTGGATTCTATGCGAACAATGGCTTTTATCGCTTGTCAAATCCCCTGCTCGAAGACTCCGTAACCCAATCAGGACATTTTACCTATTCCACATTTTTTACCGAGGTTGTTTTTTATAGAAGTTTTCGTTGGGAATTGTCGGCCATCGGTGCTTTAGGAGGCGGAAATTTGGAAGTGAGGGACCTCACCCTTGGACCCACACTCATAAGTGCACCAAAACAAATGCTGCATGAAAACGTCAAAGTGCGAGACGTCGCGTTGAACGCTCAATTCAAGATCATTCCATGGCTTGGAGTTGGTGCAGGCGTCGGCTACCGGAATGTGTTGAACATTAAGGACGACTACCTCAAGGATACCTATAGCGCACCTTATTTAGATTTTAAGCTCAAGATATTCCTTGGCTACGCGGTGAAGAGTATTTTTAAGCCTTCGGCCATCGAAGAGGAGAAAGCCTACTACGAATGGCGAAAGCAGAAAAGACACAAAGCATTCAAAGCACTCTTCAACAAATGAATGAAGCGCAAGCCAAGCAACGTATCCAGGACTTGACCACTGAGCTGGAAGAACATAACCACCGATACTACGTCCTGAACGCTCCTTCGATCTCCGACTATGCCTTTGATCAATTGCTCAAGGAGTTAGAAGGGTTGGAGGTGCAGTGGCCTCAATTTGCGGATGCCAACAGTCCCACCAAACGCGTCGGAGGCGATATCACTAAGAAGTTTGCGTCGGTCGTGCACGATTTTCCGATGCTTTCTCTTTCCAATACCTACAGCAAGGAGGAGATCATCGACTGGGAGACCCGGATCCGAAAGATAGCCGATGGCGAATTGGAATACGTATGTGAACTCAAGTACGATGGGGTGGCTATAGGTATTCGCTATGTAAATGGAGCTCTAGACAGAGCAGTAACACGGGGTGACGGAACAAAAGGCGAAGACATCAGTGCCAACGTTAAAACCATCCGAACGATTCCTCTCAAACTTAGAGCAGGAGATTACCCGGATGACTTCGAGATCAGAGGAGAGATATTCTACCCATTGGAGAAATTTCAAAAGCTGAACGAGGAGCGCGCGGATGCAGGAGAGGCATTGTTCGCGAACCCGAGAAATACGGCGAGTGGTACGTTGAAAATGCAAGACTCGGCGGTCGTAGCTTCCCGCGGATTGGATTGTTACCTCTACGGGGTTTATTCCAAAGCCTCTATTGCGGAAGATCATTATAACAGCGTGGACCAAGTAGGAAAGTGGGGGTTTAAAGTACCCGATGCCACAGCGAACATGATCCGTACTTGTAAGACCGTGGATGAACTGATGGCGTTCATCAACTATTGGGATGCCCATCGTCACGGATTGGGATTTGAGATCGATGGCATCGTAATCAAGGTCAACAACTACCGACAACAGGAAGAACTCGGCTACACTGCCAAATCTCCGCGATGGGCGATTGCCTATAAATTCAAAGCGGCAGAAGTCACTACAAAACTGGAATCGGTGACCTATCAAGTCGGAAGGACAGGGGCCATCACTCCGGTGGCCAATTTGAGCCCGGTGTTGTTAGCCGGAACCACCGTAAAGCGAGCATCGCTTCACAATGCAGATCAGATTGCCAAGCTGGACCTCCGCATTGGCGATCAAGTTTACGTGGAAAAAGGGGGTGAGATCATTCCAAAAGTCACTTCAGTAGACTTGCAGAAGCGTGATCCTAACGCTCCGTCTTTTTCCTACATCTCGGCGTGTCCGGAGTGCGGAACGGAATTGATCCGAAGAGAGGGAGAAGCCCAACATTACTGTCCAAACGAGACCGGGTGCCCACCGCAGATAAAGGGGCGGATGCAGCATTTCATTTCCCGAAAGGCCATGGACATTGAGGGCTTGGGTGCGGAAACCATCGATCAGTTGTACGAAGAAGGATTGCTGCGTAACATGGCCGACCTCTATGATTTGAAGCGTGCGCAGTTGCTCCCCTTGGAGCGCATGGCAGAAAAGAGCGTCGACAACATGCTGGCAGGGATCGAAGCGTCGAAGGAGATTCCGTTCGAGCGCGTTCTTTTTGCCTTGGGCATTCGCTACGTTGGTGAAACGGTGGCCAAGAAGCTGGCCAGGCATTTTCATTCCTTGGAAGCGATCAAGCGAGCCTCGCTCGAGGAACTCGTTGCCGTAGATGAGATCGGACAACGCATTGCCGAAAGCGTAGTAGACTTTTTTGAGCGAGAAGCGAACGTGGCGTTGGTAGATCGACTTGCGAATGCTGGGCTCCAATTTTCGATTCCAGAGGATCAATTGGCTGACCAAACCGATAAATTAGGCGGCAACAGCTTTGTGATATCCGGCGTTTTCGAGCGACACAGTCGCGATGAACTCAAGGAGCTCATCGAGAAGAATGGGGGTAAGAATACGGGTTCGGTCAGCGGAAAAACAAACTTCCTTTTAGCCGGTGAAGGTATGGGGCCCTCAAAGCGCGAAAAGGCCGAAAAGCTGGGAGTTCAAATTATTTCCGAGTCTGAATTCGAGGCGATGATTGCTTAGTACTTCACGAATTTTGTTCCCCAAGTATGTCCGTCGTTGGCAATGGCTTGGACCATGTAGACGCCAGGCGCCAAGGCATTGGTCGACAAGGTCGTCGGTCCGTCGATGAACTCAGTAGCCATGAGTCCGCCTTGCACATTGAAAATCCTCAGTTCTAACGCCTGGTCAATGCCTTCGAATCGAATATAATCTGCTTGCGCTACGAGGGAGAAGGTGTTGGCCTCCTGCTCATCAATGGCCCAAGGCCAATTGATTGGATCGTTTGGATCATAGAGGTCTACGATGGCGAATGTGTAGCAAGCTGTGTCGTTGCTGGCGTTTTGATCCCAAGGTTGATTTGAAATCACGCAGAAAGAATAATTTCCCACGCTGTCTGGAACATCCGGCATGATGGCCTGGTTTGAGAGCATGCGTAAGGTGCTGTCGCCGTTTCCAACGCTGTCAAATTCAATAGACCCGGCGAGGAGGGTAGTGTCTTGTGCCAGAACGAGACGATAGGAAATAGGCGTCCATTTCAAGTACTGTACAAAGCCCGCATTCCTCAATACGACTCGTACCAAGTCAATGTTGGGTGGCGAATTGGTGCCATTGTCGATGTCGAAGCTGTCTAGTCCAGAAGGTGAAAGTACTTCCAAGGATACGGCCTGCCAATCGTTGTCTAAAAAAGGAGTCGTTACGAAATCTGCAATTAAGGTGTCGTTGGCGCTGTTTGAATCTAATGCGTGCTGCACGACCCCGAAAATGGAATGTGTCATCCCCGTATCTGGAAACTGGTGCAAAGAACTGGAGCCGAAATTGTGGTAGAGGCTATCTCCGGGAGCCAAATCGGAAGTGAGTTCTACGGAAGATGAATATGCGATACCATCAATAGACAGCATCAGGTCGATGCTTTCACCCGCTTCCACGATAGAACTGTCTGTATTTTCAATGCTCAAGGCCATACTCGATCGCATGCCCAAGGGAATTGCGGTTTGGTAGGCTGAGAGGTGCACTTTGGTCACCGTAAGGTCAATCGATTGTGCATTGCCTGAGAAAGGCGCAGCAGACATGACTAGAAAGGAAAGGACGGCCAGGTACAGGTTCTTCATGGTATGAAATTGATACGTGAAGTTACGCATATAACTAAGTGATTGCGAAGGGTGGGGTTGGGACAAAAAAAAGGCTGACCCTTAGGCCAGCCTCTCACAAAGTGTATTGTTAGCAGCTTACTGCTTAGAGAACTTCTTCACCTCCACGGCGCCGCTGGTCTCGTCAGCAGCCTGGATGATGTAAACGCCACTCTTCTCATCGTTGAGCTGGATGTTGGCGTCTTCGGTAAGGTTCACGCTGCGAACGAGTCGTCCTTGCATGTCCATAACCGTAACTGCTGTTGCGTTTTCAACGCCTTCAACGCGCACTGCATCGATCATTGGAACCACCTTAAGCGTTGTTCCGTTGAGCTCTTCCGTACCTAAGGGCCAGTTAGAAGGGTGGAAAGGATCATAGCTGTCGATGATTGTGAATGACTCACACGTAACATCATTGGAATCTACATTGTCACCCACTTCATTGGCAATCACACAGAATGTGTACGTTCCTGAGTCTTGAGGCGTAGCAGGGATAATGCTTGCATTGTTAACAATGCGCGTGGTCATCTCACCTGGAGCAAGGTTACCGCTGAGTACACCAGCAACGTTTTGCGTATCGCCGTTCAATGCGAGTTGGTAGTTAACTGCATAAAAAGCAGGGAAGGTAATGCTGCTGTTGTTTTGAAGAATCAACACAACACTATCGATTGAAGGTACGGTGTTGGTCATGTTGTCCAGGTCAAAACCATCCAAGTTGGTTGGGTTTGCAATGGCCATTGACAAAGCTGCCCAATCGTTGTGTACGGCTGAAGAAACAATGTAGTCATCGCAATTGAGGTTGTTGTTAGGATTTGACTCCAGCGCAGTATTGGTGAAGTAAGCACCAGCGCAAATTTCGTAGTTCGGCGTGGAAGCTTCGAATGAATACCCAGCTGTTGTATAGAGGGTGATCTCAGCTCCAGCTGCGAAGTCGCCATTGAAAACAAGCGTATCAGGCTGAATGAAGTAATTTGAATTTACCTGTACCGCAATCCAGATTTCAGATCCAGTAGGAATTGCGTTACTACCGTTGTTCTTAATGGTAAAAAAGATCGGAGCTACCATGCTCGGAGGGATCTGGTTGCTGCTGTTGGCTGCCGTACCTACCTCAGAAATGGCGAGGTCGTAGGTCTGTGCGTTGCTGATACCAACGATCGAGCACATTACGATAAGTGAAAGGAGTCGAGTAAAATTTCTCATAGTTTGTTGATTTGATAAACGTGCTTTTAAGACGCGGCGCGAAGTTAAAGGTTAGGGCTTGATCTATAAATATCTGTGGCGAAAAGTTTGGATTGACACTAAAGCGGTGATCCGCACTGCCTGCAGAACTTTGAACCTTCTATATGACCGGTTAAACCACAATTGTTGCAATGCGTCTTCTTCAATTCTATGGATGTGCCTTGACTCCCTCTTACCATTTCAACACCCACTATGCCGGTTGGAACTGCAATGATTCCATAACCCAGAATCATCAAAATCACGGAAAAGAACTGGCCCAAATCGGTATGTGGGTGAATGTCTCCAAAACCTACGGTGGTCATTGTTACTATGGCCCAATAAATACTTCGTGGAATACTTGTGAAACCATTCTCTCCGCCTTCGACGATGTACATGATTGTGCCCATGATTACGGCTACGTTCAATACTGCAAACAGGAATACACCAATTTTAGCGCGGCTGGCTTTCAATGAATTCCACAAGGCGTCCGCTTCATTCATGAAACGAGCGATCTTCAGCACCCTGAAAACCCGCATAAGCCTGAAAATGCGAATGATCATGAGGTATTGGGAAGAAGTGATGACCAAAGCCAAGTAGGTAGGAAGGATAGAAAGCAGGTCAATTATCCCGTAAAAACTCAAGGCATAGCCCAAAGGCTTTCTGGCCGTCCAAAGACGCAAGCCGTACTCTATACTGAAAACCAGGGTAAAGGCGTATTCAGCCCACATGAACCAAGGACCGTAAGCTTCTCGCAGGTCGGTAATGCTTTCCAACATGACCACCACGGTGCTCAAAACAATCAGCCAAAGCAGGATGATATCAAAATTCTTTCCTGCAGGGGTTTCTGTCCCGAAGATGATGACGTAGAGCTTCTGGCGCAGTGGTTTGTTATCCGGCTCGGTCTGCATCGTTTGTAAATACGTATTGAATAATATTTGCGCCCATTTGAAGCGCTTCCTGATGATTTTCGCGGGTGTCGTTGTGTATCCTTGGATCCTCCCAACCGTCGCCTAGGTCGCATTCAAATGTGTAGAGACAAACCAGTCGACCCTCGTAAATCAAACCAAATGCTTGGGGACGCATATCCTCGTGTTCGTGGATTTTGGGCAGTCCTTTGGAGAATTCGAATCGCTGATGAAAGACCGGATGCGAAGCAGGTAATTCCATAAACTCAAGTTCCGGAAACACCTTTTTCATTTGAGGGCGGATGTAGGGGTCGATGCCGTAATTATCATCGATGTGCAGAAACCCACCAGAGATCAAATACTTCCGCAGGTTTTGAACCTCCTTATCTGAAAAAATCACGTTGCCATGACCGGTAAGGTGTACAAATGGATAATTGAAAAGACTGCGATCTCCTACTTCCACCACTGCTTGTTCTGGGTCAATATTGGTCCCGAGTTCTGCGTTGCAGAATGCGACCAAGTTGGGCAATGACGTCTCGATGTTGGCATACCAATCGCCTCCTCCGCCGTATTTGAGCAGCCCAATGCGATAGCTGTACTGTCCTTGAGCAAGGGTCGCCAATGACGCCAAAAGGATGGTCAGGAGCAGAAGGGTTTGCTTCATGGTTCGAAAATAAGGTTTTAACCCCGCATCAATGCAGCGGCAATGACCACTGTAATGGCGGCGGTTTCGGTTCTCAGGCGTTTTTGTCCGAGGTCTAGGCCATGACACCCAAGGGCATAAGCCTGGTTTACTTCTTCTTGACTGAAGTCTCCTTCCGGACCGATAATGAGTTGCATTGCTTCTCCAGCAGGTACGGCAATCATGTCGCTTATCGGACGCCGCGCTATTGCATCGTGACAGTGAGCTATCCAGGTGCTGGCTCCTGCATTTTGGATAAAGGCGTCAAATTGCAGGGGTTCTTCAATGATAGGAACCCATAGCTCCTTGCTCTGTTTTGCGGCGCTCAGAGCAATACGTTCGAGTCGATCTAGGCGCAACTTAGAACGTTCGGAGTGTTCAGAAAATATGGGTACGATGCGGTCTACACCTACTTCGACCGCTTTTTCAATCACCCATTCAAAGCGAGCTATGTTTTTCGTGGGCGCAACGGCCAAGGTGAGGGAAGAGGCGGGTGCATCTGTGCGCATGACCTGTTGCAGGTTACTTACCTCAAAGCGTTTCTTAGAGGGGAGTGCCTTTCCTACATAAAGGCCACCTTTTCCATCGATAACATGAACTGGATCTCCCAATTGGATGCGCAGCACACGTGCGTGCTTTCCTTCTTCGCTATCGAGTTCTACGGTGTTACCCTCCGACGCAGAAGCAGCATAAAAGCGGGGTAAGTCCTGGATACTCATAAACCGAAGGTAGTGCGGAAATAAAAAAGCCCCGACGTGCGGGGCTTTAATCTTTCAATGGTGTGCATCAGACCGTCTCTGCAACCTTAGGTGCAGCTTCCATGATTTCATCGCTTGCATCAGCCGCAAATACTTTGAAATTCTTCACGAATGCGTTTGCCAAGGTGTTTGCTTTCTTATCATAAGAAGCTTGATCCGCCCATGTATTGCGCGGATCCAAGATCTCCGCCGGCACATTTGGACAAGAGGTAGGCATATGCAAACCGAATACTTCGTGCTCTTTGTAGTCCACATGGTTCAATTGGCCGGTCAATGCGGCAGTAATCATGGCGCGCGTGTATTTCAATTTAATGCGTGATCCAACGCCGTATTCGCCGCCGCTCCAACCAGTGTTGATCAACCAGATGTTTACGTTGTGCTTCTTCATTTTCTCACCCAACATCTCCGCGTACTTCGTCGGATGAAGTGGGAGGAATGGAGCTCCGAAGCATGCTGAGAACGTTGTTTGAGGCTCGGTTACTCCTTCTTCAGTTCCTGCAACTTTAGCTGTGTAGCCAGAAATGAAGTGATACATCGCTTGGCCCGGAGTCAGTTTAGAAACAGGAGGCAACACGCCGAACGCATCGGCTGTGAGGAAGAAAATGTTTTGTGGAATACCACCAGCAGAAGGCACTGCGATCCCTTCGATGTGGTGGATCGGATAGCTTACCCTGGTGTTTTCCGTTTTCGAACTGTTTTCGTAATCTACTCTGGTCGTTCCTTCAAACACTTCGATGTTCTCTAGGAGCGCACCAAACTTGATGGCTTTCCAGATCTCTGGTTCTTTCTCTTCTGTCAAGTCGATGCATTTCGCGTAGCAACCCCCTTCAAAGTTGAAGATGCCCTTTTCGGTCCAACCGTGCTCATCGTCTCCAATCAACGCGCGATTTGGATCTGCCGAAAGGGTGGTTTTACCCGTGCCAGACAGTCCGAAGAAAACGGCGGTATCACCCTCTTTTCCTGTGTTGGCCGAGCAGTGCATACTGAGTACCCCTTTGTCTTGTGGAAGCACGTAGTTGAGTACAGTGAAGATGCCTTTCTTGATCTCGCCGGTATACCCAGAACCACCAATCAATGCGATTTTTCGCGTAAAGTCGAGGATGGAAAAATTGTGCTGACGCGTTCCGTCGATCTCCGGAACGCCATGGAAATTAGGTAGACATAAGACAGTCCATTCCGGTTCGAAGTTTTCGATCTCTTCGTCCGTCGGACGAATGAACATGTTGTTCGCAAAAATGCTGCTCCACGCGAATTCAGTGATCACGCGGATGTTCAATTTGTGTGCGGGGTCGGCGCAAGCGATGCAATCGCGTACATAGACATCTCTATTTTGAGCGTAGGCCTTCATGCGGTTCATGAGGGGTTCGATGAGCGCAGGGTCAAAGGGGGTGTTGAAACTTCCTTCCCACCATACGGTGTTTTCCGTGATGGCGTCTTTTACGATGAACTTATCCTTTGGAGACCTTCCAGTGAACTCTCCAGTATCAATAGCCAAGGCACCTGATTCAGTGAGAAATCCCTCCCCTTGAAGGATCACATCTTCCACAAGCTCTGCGGGATCCAAATTCCAGTATGCATTACGTACGTTCCCTAAGCCGAAATCGGCAACTGAGGCATGTTTAGCCTTTCTTCCGTATTCGTTCATATGTGTGATTTGTGATTAACTTAATATCTGTGTTAAGCATTTGTGAACTGCGTTAACCGTTTGTGAACTGCAAAGTTTGGCAATGATTTCGCGCCTAACCTTGATATTCCTCAGATTTTATACACAAAAACTCACTTCTTTTTGTGAAGAATGAGTCGAACTGCATCGGCAAAGAGAAGACTCCAACCACCGATCAGGCATAATCCGCCGATGGGTGTGATAGGGCCTAGCCACGAAATGTGCATGCCTAGCAACTCCTGGAGGTTGAGTAGGTAAATCGAAAAGGAGAAGAGTACAATGCCGATTCCGAACAAGGTCGTGATCCATTTTTCGAAGTTGAGATGAAACGTGTGCCCTTTCATCGCGAGAATGATGAGGGCCAACGCATGGTACATCTGATAGCGTACGCCGGTATCGAAGGATTGCAATTGTTCTGGGGAGAGAAGTTCCTTCAGAGCATGGGCGCCAAAAGCACCGATGATCACCGCAGTGAGTGCGAAAAAGGAACCGAAAAGTAGGTGATAGGGCTTGACCTTCATGTGCTTTCGATTAGGGGTGCGAAGGTAGCAACCATCCGTAAAAAGAGGATGACCTCAACTCTATCGAAACGTCACTCCCAAAGACTTCATCACCTCGCTGGAAGGAATGCCGAAGCCAATGCCTTCAACGCCGCCTCCGATGATCTTGGAAGTCACAATGCCAAGCACCTGCCCGTACATGTCAAACATTGGTCCCCCGCTGTTTCCGGGGCTGATGCCAGCATCTGTTTGGATCATCTTCCGTCCTTCGATCAAACGGATGCCAGATACTACGCCGCGCGAAATGGACTGCGAGAGGTCTTCTTGTGCCGGAGTGCCTATCACGAGAATTTCATCGCCAAGGTCCGGCTGCACAGTGGTCATAGTCAAGTGCGGATATCCATCTCCAGGGACTTTTAATAGGGCGACATCAACATCGACGTCGATGCTGATCACCTCAGGAGTAAATGAGAACCCATTGGCGAATTTGACTTTTAGGTCGTTGAAACCATCTACTACGTGTGCGTTGGTCATGATGTACCCATCTTCCGATATGAGGAATCCGCTGCCGTGTCCGGAATTGTTTAGGATCGTTACCACGGCATCCTTATGCTCCGCTGCAATCTCTGAAATGCTATATAGTTTCTCTCTGCTGTTCGATGACAATGCAACGCCACTGAAAGGGGCGTCTCCTTCGATTTGCTCTGCCGCAAACGTTGGTGCTGTGCCATCCTTTTTCATCAATGCTCTGAAGGATGGATCCATGCCTAGTTTGTATATGCTATGCCGCAAGGCTCGGTATACCGGTGTGGCTCCTCCATCTGATTGTGCGCTTCCATCAGATTTGATCGTGGTGAAGTATTCGATTTTCTTCGTCTTTGGATGCAGCACGCGCCAAGTAGTTTCCAATGCACAATCCGTGTGGTAAGATGAGAGCGTTTCCATGTAAATGTCGTAATCGAGTCGTTTGATCTCTGCTTCAATGATGTAAGATTCACGGCCGGATTGAGGCATCTCCTCGTTGAGGTTTCTCAGCCCTGGAATATTCAGCCCAAGATCGTTCATGTCGTTGTTTGCTTGCACCTGCAGGTCTTCAAACGAAACATTCACGGATTGTTCCCAATGGATGTCAGAGAATACCGTTCCCCTCTTGTTGTGCATGCCTCCGATCTTCGTTCCTGGGTCGATCTTGATGTTCACACGATCAACTTGTGTGGTGATTACTTCGGCTGGATTGAAAGGTTCGGGAAGTTTGAAGAGCTCGATATCGACTTCTTTGTCGATGCGATACATGGCACCGGTCAAGGCATCAACGCCGAAAGGAAGAGCTGGCAAAAGGAAAGATAAACTGGCGGTCAAGAGACCAATGGTAAATTGGGGCTCTTTATATTCTTCCGTTTCAAGGGGGAATCCGTACGTATTATCAATAACCGTTTCTTTTTGAGATGCAAGCACAATTCCGGTTACCAGAGCAACGGGAAAAAGCGCCATATTACCCCATACAAGCGGGTTGATCCGACGGGTGAAATCATACTCGACTTTCTCATAGCCTTCCATGTCAACTTCAAGCGTATGAGATTTTTTCCGAGAAAGCCTTACCATTTCGCCGCTTTGTGTTTCGATTTCATCGTCGATCAACAGCAACGCATCGGGCACGTTGGTGTTGATGCGCACGCCTTGCTTCGTTCCACTGACCAGGGTCGCACATGAAGTAAGTAGGAGAGAGGCTAAAAGGATAAAGGTGAACGGGACAATGAATGGTTGTCTCATAAATGAATGTTTGTACGAAGATGCTGAATACGATCCTTTTGAAGATGTGGATAAGTCAGTTTAGCTAGCTGGTCTACATCATTTACATTCGCTTTAAATGACAAGTAAAATGCGAACCATCGTAGTATTTGGTGCTGGAATGAGCGCTTCTGTTTTGATCGACTACCTCCTTGAAAATGGGGAGAAAGAAGATTGGAAAGTCAGGGTTGGAGATCACAAGCTAGAAAATGCAACTGCGAAAGTGCGGGGACGCGTTCGAGGAGAAGCCTTTGCCTTTGACGTGAAGAATGAATTTCAGCGACTGAACGAAATTTCAGAAGCAGACCTTGTCATTTCCATGCTTCCGGCGCACATGCACGAAGACGTTGCGCGTCAATGCATAGCATTGCACACACCCATGGTTACAGCTTCTTATGTCTCTGAAAGGATGCAGAGCTTTGATGAGGAAGCGAAAGAAGCGGGGGTAGTGATCATGAATGAGATCGGCGTAGACCCGGGCATCGACCACATGAGTGCCATGCGCGTCATCGATCGCATCCATGCACAAGGCGGGAAAATGATCCAATTTGAAAGCTTTACGGGCGGACTTGTCGCTCCCGAATCAGACGATAATCCTTGGAACTACAAGTTTGCCTGGAACCCACGCAACGTGGTGTTAGCAGGTTCAGGAGGAGCTGTGAAATTCAAGCAGGAAGGGCGCTACAAATACATTCCCTACCACCAACTCTTCCGGCGAACCGAAGTGATTGATATTCCTGAGTTTGGAAGGTTTGAAGGCTATGCGAATCGGGACTCTCTCAAATACCGCGAGGATTATGGATTGAAAGATATTCCTACGATTTTCCGCGGAACTTTCCGAAGACCTGGTTTTTGCCGTGCTTGGGACGTGTTCGTAAAGCTGGGCGCCACTGACGATTCCTATGTGATCGAAGATTCAGAGAACATGACCTACCGTCAATTTTTGAATTCTTTTCTAGCCTACAATCCGGATGATTCTGTTGAACTCAAATTGATGCACTACCTCAAGATCGACCACGATAGTGAGGTTATGCATAAGCTGGAGTGGTTGGATCTATTCAAGGAGATTAAAATTGGCATTCCGCGTGCTACGCCCGCTCAGGTATTGCAGCATATCCTCGAACGCAAATGGACCATGAAAGAGACGGACTTGGACATGATCGTCATGTATCACCTCTTTGGATATGAACTGGACGGTGAGCACCATGCACTCGAATCGTACATGGCGATCAAAGGAGAAGATCGGGTGCGCACGGCAATGGCAAAGACAGTGGGCCTGCCAGTCGGAATCGCTGCGAAAATGATTTTGAACGGTAAGATATCAACGCCCGGCATTCACATTCCCATCAACAAAGAGATCTATGAACCGGTACTGGAAGAATTGAAAGCCTACGGAATCGAGTTCGCAGAAAGGGAAGTTTCCTATAACGGCTATTGATCTCTGTCAGGACGATTGTACTCCCACTTGCGGGGAATCTTCAGTGCATCGAGCATGCCTGGTTTGACGTTGATCTGAAAAGTGTAGCGCTCGCGAATTCCAAAAGGAACAACGCCTAGGCTGAACTCCCAACAATGTAAATCGCGGTAGATGTCGATCGACGTTTGCGTCACATCGAGCTTCGTGATGTCAATTCCAGTTCTGTATCCTATCTGCCAATTCCTCGTCAATTGAACTTGGCCTTGCATGTCGATGACCTGCTTTAGGCTTTCAGTCGTGCCGTTATTTGAATATTGAATGTTGTACCGCACGTTGATGTTCCAAGGCAAAGCATAGTCGATGAAATCGGTAAAGTATCCCACTGGAACCGCACGGTCTTGCTCCTCTTTTCGTGGCAGTTGCCCGGCCTTCTTTTTGTTCTTTTTTGGCCGGATATCATAGGTAAACCGCACCACGGCACTTGTCCATGTACCTACGCTGCCATTCTTGTCATATTGAAATTGATTTATGCGCGTTCCTTTTGCCGATCGGGCATAGGGGTCGAGCGTAGCGTTTGCATCAATGCTCAAGCCAGGTACTACTTTGGTTCGAAAGGCAACGCGCAGCGGATTCCATTTCAGGCTGTCCGCAGCCATAACGTACGATGTATTCAGATTGAATGCATCGATCAATCGTAGCTTTTTCTCTTGCTTATCATCAGTACTATCGCTTCGATCTCGGACCTTTAATTCCAAGGTGTTGATAAGGTTGAAGGTTACCACACCATTGCCTTGAGCGGCTGGTCGGTCTGAGAAGGCACCCTGATCAAAATAGCTGTACTGCTCCGTTCTGCCTAGGGTGTCTTTTTGGACTTCGTCGTAGTAGCCCCAGAATTCCTTGGTATAATCCGGTCGGTAGCTGATGGAAGCAGAAGGAGTGATTTGATGACGCATCGCTTTGATGATCTCATTTCGAAAAATGTACGTCCCGTAGATGTTGGTGTTCAAACTCGCCGAAGCCGAACCGTCATAAAACCCATCCAATCCATCTTGATAAAATGCGCGCAACTCAGCCGAATCAGCGTCCCATTCTTTGCGCAAGGTTTTGCGATAGCCCACTAAGCGATGCGTGGTAGAAGGAGTGAGCGTGATGTATTTGAGAAGGGTAATGTTGGTGTTCATCGTGCTGTTCACCTTCACGCCGTTTTGCATGGATCGGAGCATGCGATTTTTATAATTGCTGAACACCGTATCCTCTCGGCCTTCTAGGCGATTGATGAGGTCAGCGCTTCCTTGAATACCGACCCCTTCAATTCCGGATTTTTTCATGAAACTATTCGAAGGACGAGGAGTATCTCCTTTAAAAGGATAGATCCGAGCCATGTTCAAACTGGCTTGCGGTGCCCGGATCGAAATGAATTGCCGCTGGGTGTTTTGACTGCTCGAAGCGGACATGATCAAGCTGAACGGTGAGTTTTGAAAAGACTTCGAATATTTTATACTCGAGTTCATCTGGCTTTTTAAGAAGTCTTCTTGAGAAGAATTGAAGTCGTTTCGATAGCCCTTGCTGGATCCCACATCCACCGATGCGCTGAACGATGTTCCAGGGCGAGCCTTGCTGTCTTGAGAGTGGGACCACCGCACATTGAAGGTTCCAGTATTGCTGTAATCTGGATAGCCTTTTTCCGCGAACACCGTTCGATTATACCGCAGCGTATATCCCCCTCTGAATTTATATCGTTTTACGTAGTTGCTATTTATGCTAGCCGCATATCCGCCCCTGGTATACACATCGCCGGTAAGTGAAAAGTCCATGATTTCGCCAACGCCAAAGTAGTAGCCACCGTTCATGATGCCAAAACCCTGGTTGCTCGTATTGGTCCAAGTAGGCAAGAGGATACCGTTTGCGCGTCGGTCAGTATTTGGAAAGAATCCAAATGGAAGCACCAAGGGCGTAGGAATATCAGCGATGGAAAGGTAAGCCGGCCCTGTGATGATCTTGTCTTTGGGGATGACTTTCAATTTGCTCGCGTGTATGTGGAAGTGAGGCTCGTCGTATTCGCATGTCGTGTATTTCCCATCTTGGATGTAGATGACCTCTCCTGTATCGCGTTTCACGGTTTCGCCGTGCAAGTAACCACCGCTCTCCTGGGTCTTCACATGTTTACTCAAGCCACGTTTGGTCTTGAAGTTATAGCGCATCTCCCCGGCATCAAACAACTGGTCACCCTGAGCGAAGACGGGTTCTCCGATGATGATTCCGTTGCTGTCGGGTAATCCGGTAGCCCTAAGCTCGTTTTGCCTTAGCGAAATTTCGATGTACGCCGCTTTGAGCTCAATATCGCCGTAGGTGGCCACGGCGTTACCATAGAGGTACACCTTCTGGGCGTCCAAGTCCACTTCCATAGAGTCGTCGCTCTGATAGTTGACTTCGTATTCGAGACTCGATTGGCGCTTCGGTTTTCCTAGGGTCGAATCGCCCGCAGCGACCAAACTGTCTAGATCACGTTGGTTCAAGCTCAAGGTGTCGGTGATGGACACAGTCGAATCGATGGTTTGCCCCTTGGTAACCTCTGTGATGAGGAGAATGATAACGCACACGAAGAGGATGATTCGCTTCAAGATTTGGGGGCTTGATCGAGGTTGAATTTTCGCGATTGCAAATCTAAACGCTTCCTAGGGCGAAAATGGTCTCCTCTCATCTTCAAAAGTTGTTAATCCTAGGTTTCACAAGTGGAGGCTCCAATATCTCTATTAACATGAGCGGGTGAAATACTATCCGTACGCACAAGGTTGCGGCATGAAGGGGCATCTACATTTGTTATCGGCAAGGTTTCTGCCCTGTTGCGAACATGAACATCAACTACACGGATTTTAGATCACTTACGTATCGGCTGTCAGCGCTGGCGGCTGGGGTATTTGTGATCCTGGTTTTCACCTCATTTGTATCCAACCACAGGGGGCCAAAGATTGCCGAATTGGGGGTGCTGAAAGTGGTACTCGACGCTGGCCATGGTGGACACGACCCTGGAAACCTTGGAACGGGACGTTATAAGTCAACCGAAAAGGACATCGCGCTAGAGGTTGCGCTCCAAGTAGGAGAATACATAGAACGTGCATACGAGAATGTTGATGTAATCTATACTAGGAAAGATGACACTTTCGTCACACTGAAGGACCGCACTAACATTGCGAATAAAGCCCATGCTGACGTATTCCTTTCGGTCCATTGTAATTCAGCGGCGAATACGGATGCGCATGGTACGGAGACGTTTGTGATGAGCATGACGAAGGTGCAGGCGAACCTTGAATTGGCTAAGCGTGAGAATTCATCTATCCTCTTGGAAGAAAATTATGAGCAGGTTTATGAGGGCTTCGACCCCAAGTCGCCTGAGTCTTTGATTGCGCGTTCCATTGCACAGTCTGTGTTTCTCGATCAAAGCCTTACCCTCAGTGCAAACATTCAGAACCAATACAGGGATCGGGTGAGTCGTCGCGATCGAGGTGTAAAGCAAGCTCCTTATTGGGTGATCAGCTTTACTACCATGCCGAGCGTGTTAACCGAATTGGGCTTCCTCACCAATAAGGCGGAGGAGGATTTTCTGAACAGCGAAAACGGCAAGGTCTATATGGCAAGCGCTATTTACCGAGCGTTCAAGCAATACAAAGCTGACGTAGAAGGGGTGGAGATCAGTACGCCAGATTTTGAAAAGGAATTGCCTACCGCAGAGGAAATCAAAGCGCAGACACAGCCGACCGCCCCGAAACCAGAAGCGCTGCCCAAGGAGGTAGCCGCAATGCCCGATGCTCAGAAGCAAGATGATAAAGCGTCTGTCGCAGAGACCGTCCCAGCTGTGCCGTCCAATGTTGAGCAGGTCCTCTACAAGATTCAACTGATGGCTTCCTCCCAACCAATCGACCTTAAGCCGGAGAATTTCAATGGGTTAGAAAACGTAGAAAGTTATGCGGTCGACGGGCTGTACAAGTACACCATTGGCGAAGTGACCGATTATAAAAAAGCTGTTTCTTTGCAACGTACCGTGCGGGAAAATGCCTACC
Organism: uncultured Flavobacteriales bacterium; assembly: GCA_943788725.1. Lineage (GTDB taxonomy): Bacteria > Bacteroidota > Bacteroidia > Flavobacteriales_G > Salibacteraceae > SHAN690. The sequence goes on from CALSRJ010000003.1 coordinate 410,172, forward strand.
CGAAAGCATTCATTACGGCTTTCTACAAAGGAGAACGGATAGGGATATCAAAGGCATTGGAAATATCGCGAGCGCTTAATCAATGATGGTTTGAAGATTGGAAATGAAATAAAAGTAGGAGCCGTTATCATCTTAGCGCTTGGCCTGCTGTATTTCGGAATCAACTACCTCAAAGGTTCAGACATCTTCACCAAGTCCCGGATGTACTTTGCGATCTACGACGATGTTGCTGACTTGAGTACCGATAACAAAGTGATCATTAACGGTTTCAAGATTGGCCGCGTTGTTGACATCCGACTGCTGTCTGAAGCGGATAACAAGATCTTGGTTCTCTTTGAAGTTTCAGAAAACAACCTAGCGATCCCGAAGGGCACCACCGCAAGGATCATTTCCACAGACTTGCTTGATTCCAAGGCAATTCGACTTGAACTAGGCGAAGGGCCTGACATACATCTGAGTGGTGATACCTTGATATCTGGAACAGAAGAAGAGTTAAAGGCAGTTATCGAACAGCGGTTGGCGCCACTTCAAAGCAAGATCGAACGTGTGATTGATGATTCTCGGAAGATGATTGAGTCCACAAAGTTGTTGATCGACAATACAACCATTCAGGTCAAGAAAGCCGAAACGAGCTTGGACATCATCAACAAGACAACGGCAGATATCGACAAGCTGGTGACTGAACAAAATGGCAATCTCACACGCGTGTTGGGCGATATAACCGCCATTGCTAGTAACATCAGAAGTAACAGCAAACAGATCAACACGATCATCCAAAACGTTGCTACGATCAGCGACTCACTTACCCGAGCCAACTATGCATCCGCCATTCAGAATGCGAGCAATGCGCTCTCTCAATTGGATTCGTTGGTTACGATGATCAACTCTGGGCAGGGCTCCTTGGGTTTGCTGCTCAACGACGACAAACTTTACAACAACCTGGAGGAAGCGTCACTTGAAATGGATAAACTTGCGGAAGACTTGCGGGTGAATCCGGGACGTTATGTTCACTTCTCCGTATTCGGCAGACGGGAGAAATCCGATGAGAAGCCGAAGAAGAAGGATAGAAAAGAGGACTCCCCCGAGGATCCCGCTCAGACCCCTTAAGAAAGGCAACCTATGATTTCAAGCATCATTTTCTCGGTACTTATTCTGACTACCGCAGTTATTTTCATTGTGCGCATTCGTCAGATCAACGCCAACATAAACCTTGGACGCGACATCGATCTATCTGATCGACCTTCTGAACGTTGGAAGACCATGGCAAGAGTAGCCCTCGGACAAAGCAAGATGGTCGCGCGACCGTTTGCTGGCATCATGCACATTTTCATCTACGTTGGTTTCATTTTGATCAATCTTGAAGTACTCGAGATCCTGATCGATGGAGTGTTTGGAACCCATCGCATTTTCTACCAATTCTTGGGGTCAGATACTTACCACACCTTCATTGGCTTTTTTGAATTGCTTGCTTTTCTCGTACTTTTTGCCTGTGTGGCATTTTTGGTCCGCAGAAACGTCGGAAGGCTGAAGCGATTTTCGGGAACAGAAATGACGGCTTGGCCGAAGTCGGATGCCAACATCATCCTGATCGTTGAAAGCTTGCTTATGATTGCCGTGCTTACGATGAATGCGGCAGACAGCGTGCTGTTTGCTTTGCCTGATGCAACGGTGATGACGGCGGGCTTATCTCATTATACCGGCATCGAGTTCGATGGTTGGTTTTGGTTTAGCGGATACCTGACGGGGATGCTTCCCAATGATCCAACCACCTTGTTTTATATCGAACGCGCTTGTTGGTGGTTTCACATCGTTGGCATTTTTGGATTCCTCATCTACATTCCTTACTCCAAGCATTTCCACATTTTCTTGGCGTTTCCAAATACCTATTATTCAAAGTTGGAGCCGGCAGGTGAGTTGACCAACCTCGAAAGCGTAAAGAAGGAAGTGGAGTTGATGATGGATCCGAACCAAGATCCATTTGCGGCCCCAGCTGCCGATGCAATACCAGCGGAACCCCAACGCTTCGGAGCAAAAGACGTAACCGACCTGAGTTGGAAGAACTTGATGGATGCCTATAGCTGCACAGAATGTGGTCGCTGCACCTCTGAGTGTCCAGCCAATCAAACAGGTAAATTACTGTCGCCTCGTAAGATCATGATGGATACGCGAGACAGGGCAGAGGAATTGGGAGCGCACAAAAGAAAGAACGGCGCTGAAGCTGACGACGGTAAGAGCTTGCTCGGCGATTACATCACCAAAGAAGAACTTTGGGCCTGCACCACTTGCAACGCTTGTACAGATGCGTGTCCAGTAAACATCAATCCGCTCAACATCATCGTTGACCTACGTCGCTTCTTGGTGATGGAAGAGTCAGCAGCGCCGAATGAGCTGAATACCATGTTTACCAACATAGAAAACAACGGAGCGCCATGGCAATTCGCGATGGCAGATCGAGCGAATTGGAGAGACGAGTAAACCAGAAAATGGCAGTCCGCAGTGCGCAGTCAAGAAAGTATGAGTTTTAAGACACTTTTGGCATATCAGAAAGGATTTGAACAGGCCATGTTGTGCTTTGAATTATCGAAATCATTTCCTCCAGAGGAGAAATTTGATCTTACGAGTCAAATCAGACGGTCTTCCAGAAGTGTATGCGCCCAAATAGCTGAGGAATATAGGAAGAAGAACTATCCGAAGTTTTTTGTAAGTAAACTCGTCGACGCCGATAGCGAGAATTCTGAAACAAGTCTCTGGCTTGACTTTGCTGAAGCTTGTGCTTACTTGAGTTCGGAACAACTAAAGAGAGTGGTAAATCTGAATGAAGAAGTAGGAAGACTTATAAAATATATGATCGATAATCCCAGCAAGTTCGGAGTTCGATAGAGCCAGATTGATCGAAAGGTCACTGCGCACTGCGCACTGTGTACTGCTGACTACTAAAAATAGATGTCAGATACAATTCGTATAAAAACAATGGCCGAAATGGCCGCAGCAGGTGAATCCCCCGAGGTACTCTTTTGGGTAGGGTGCATGGGGAGCTTTGATGATCGCGCCAAGAAGATCACGAAGGCATTTGCGAAATTGCTGAATCGGGCCAACGTAAAATTTGCGGTATTGGGTACCGAAGAGTCCTGTTCGGGTGACCCAGCCAAGCGATCGGGAAATGAGTTCTTGTTCCAGATGCAAGCATTTGCGAACATTCAGGTGCTGAATGCCTATGAGGTGAAGCGCATAGTTACGGCGTGTCCGCATTGTTTCAATACGCTTAAAAACGAATATCCTGAGCTCGGTGGAAACTATGAAGTCATCCATCACACGCAATTCATCAATACTTTGTTCAAGGAAGGAAGACTCACCGTAGAGGGAGGTTCTTTCAAAGGCAAGCGCATCACCTTCCACGATCCTTGCTACCTGGGTCGGGCGAACGATGTCTACGAAGCACCCAGAGAAGTGCTGCAGAAACTGGACGCGGAGCTGGTTGAAATGAAGCGATGCAAGCAACGCGGGCTTTGCTGTGGAGCAGGAGGAGCACAAATGTTCAAGGAAGCCGAGAAGGGCGACAAAGAAGTGAACGTTGAGCGTACTGAAGATGTGATCGAGTCGAAGGCCGACATCGTCGCCGCAGGCTGCCCATTTTGCAATACGATGATGACAGATGGCGTGAAGCACTTCAACAAAGAAGATGAAATCAGCGTAAAAGACATTGCAGAATTGATTGCCGAAGCAGCAGACCTATGATCGAAAGTCCACAGACCGTTACAGACCTAAGTTCATTATCAGATGGAGCTCGCGTATGGATATTCCAATCGTCCAAGCCATTGGTAGGGGATATGCGCACCCAGATCAGTTCTTCAATGATTGCCTTTCTGAAAGATTGGGCTGCACACGGTAAAAACCTCTTCGCAGCCTTTGAAATTCGTTACGATCGATTCATTGTTATAGGAGTTGATGAAGCCATGGCACAAGCTACAGGTTGCTCGATCGATAAACTCATTAAAACCATTCAGGCCATCGACTCGAGCTACGAGCTGGATCTGTTGGAGCGCATGAAGGTTGCGTATCGAGAAGGCGAGGACATTCAGGAAGTAGACGTCAATACGTTTACCCAGATGCTGGCTGATGGTAGAGCTGATGAATCGACGCGTGTATTTAACAATGTGGTGGAATCCATAAGCGAGTTAAAGACCGATTGGGAAACAACCGTTGCCCAGAGTTGGCACCGCAACCTATTGCCCTGATTTCTTCCTTCGCTTCTCAAACAAGTCGTGCGGCGAAATGGGTCGTTCACCAACCCGGTAGATAAATCCTTCCAATGTTATTCCTCCCGAAGGCATTTCATCCGAAGGCGTAAGCTTGGCCACAGGCTTCTCAAAAAAAGTAATCTTCTCAATCTGGTTGCTGTCGATGCGGATGGTCATGTTCATGCACTCGGTCTTGTTGACGCCGATCAAGGTGCTGTCTTCTTCCCGTGGGTAGTAAACCGTTAATCCGTTTCCAAAGACATCCACTTTGTGTAGTTCTTGGTCTTTGAAAAAACCCACCATTCGACGGCCTTTGATCTGGTTGAATAAGACCTCGTCTTCCTTCGAGATGATGAAGGCATTTTCATGCATGAACATCTTATCAAGCACGCCATTCTTCATCGTCATGTGGATGCTGTCGGCCGTCAGTTGATTTTCATCAGACCAAAGAATAGGATCCTTGAACATATAAATGACGCTGTCTTTTGTGTGGTACATCAATGAATCGCAGGCGCCTTGCATATCGCTTTTGTAGAAGACGGTATTGTGATAGGTCTTTAGGATGCGTTTCCCAGAAGTATCAGGATAGGTGAATAAGGTATCTGCAGTGAGGAAAAAAGTATCCCCATCCATGTCTTGTTTCAAGAGCATATTGATGGTGACAAAACTTGTACTGTCTTTCTCTTCGTACCGAGCGTATTCGCCGGTGACCTCAAATTTTTCATTGGTGTCGATCATGACAACATTGCATTTCGAGATACCGATCTTCTTTGCCTCATCGTATTCGATCGTATCGCCCATCATGATTTGCGACTCGGTTTCAATACGTGCATTGTCAATGAAGACAGCCTCATCTGCCAATTGGTCAAACCACCCAAATTCGCAATAGATCTTCCGGTCTTCTGAAGTGATCGTTGTTGGTCCAAAGAACCAGGTCTTCTCGAGATCTGGCGCGTATTGCATCGTATCGGTTACAATGGTGTAATCGGGGTGCGTCATCACCACATTGCGCTTGTAATGGAATACTTTAGTCTTGCTGTAGTAGTAGCCAATGTCGCTGGTGAGGTGGATTTTTTCCTTTTTGCTATCGATTTCGCCGCCGCCGTAGTAGTGGCCCATCTCGGTGTCTCTGTAATAGTCAAGAAAGTAGGTCGTGAGTAACGAAGCGCCATTGTCGATCCGCACCTTGCCTCTGATCTTGGCGATGCGCGTATTGCCGTCGTAAAAAAGGGAATCTCCGGATAGGTGCAAGGAATCGCCTTCTACAATCCGCACATGACCAAATGCATCTAGACTGTTGTCCTTTTCATACAAAAAGGCACTATCGCAATACATCATGGCATCTTGATGCCGTAACTGCACATCGCCTTTCAGCTTAGACGCACCCTTCGGTGTAGTCTTGTCAACGGTAAATCTATCGGCGTGGATCAGCTCAATCTCAGCGCGCTTCTTTTTGGCCTTTTCCGCTTTCTCTTGACCAAGGCCTACGAAAAAGCTGAGGCTTAAAACAAGCGTGATCGACAAGCGCACGCTCCGCATATTAGGCAGATTGCTTCTCCCGGAGCATCGTCTGCTTGCGGTCAGGGCCAAGTGAAACAATCGCAATCTCGCAACCGGTTTCGGCTTCGACGTAGGCGATGTAATCTTCCAATGCTTGGGGAAGAGGAGCGTCAACTGCAACTTCTTGATTCCATCCCTTGACCGTCTTCGTGATGGTCTCGATGATTTCGTCGCTGTGGTCGTATGGGAATTCTTCGGTGTATTCACCTCGTACGTTGTAACCCGTGCAGACTTCAATTTCCTCAAAGGCATTGAGTACGTCTGCTTTGGTCATGATCAACTTAGTAACGCCATTCAGCATCACAGCGTATTTCAAAGCAACCATATCCAACCAGCCACATCGGCGCGGACGACCCGTGGTAGCGCCGTACTCGTGGCCTATGTCTCTTAAACGCTGACCGGTCGCCTCATGCAGTTCTGTTGGAAACGGTCCACTGCCCACTCTTGTGCAGTACGCTTTGAAAATACCGTAGACCTCTCCGATCATATTGGGTGCTATGCCCAATCCCGTGCAGGCGCCAGCGCAAATCGTATTGGAAGACGTGACAAACGGATAAGAGCCAAAATCGATGTCAAGCAAGGATCCTTGCGCTCCTTCTGCCAAAACCTTTTTACCGTCTTTCAGCGCATTGTTGATGTAGTATTCAGAATTGACAAACGGAATTCCTTTGATGAAGGCAATCGCGTCCATCCAATCCTTCTCAATTTCATCAAGACCATCCGCTGCGTAGTGCATGCGCTCTAGCATATGTAAATGCTTTTCCTTGAGCGCTTGATACTTCTGCTCGAACTCTGGCGTCTCGATGTCGCCAATGCGCAGACCGTTACGCCCCGTCTTATCCATGTAGGTTGGTCCAATTCCCTTCAAGGTAGAACCTATTTTGTCTTTCCCTTTAGCCGCTTCCGATGCGGCATCGAGCAGGCGGTGGGTTGGCAGGATCAAATGTGCCTTCCGTGAAATGATCAACCGCTCTTTATAGGGCACGCCTTGTTCTATCAAGTTGTTGATCTCCTTTCGCAGAGTGACCGGATCGATGACCACCCCATTGCCGATGAGGTTCATCTTACCCTCGTGGAAGATCCCTGATGGAATCGTGTGAAGAACGAATTTCTTTCCGTCGAATTCAAGCGTGTGCCCTGCATTCGGGCCGCCTTGGAATCGAGCGATGAGATCGTACTTCGGAGTGAGGACATCGACGATTTTGCCTTTGCCTTCATCACCCCATTGCATACCTAATAGCACATCAACTTGCATAGTATCGAACTGATTTGTCTGTTGGATTATGTTGTTTCGTTAGAATCATCCTTCACTGCATAAAAATTCAGCGAATGGTGCAGGATCTTAATGCCCAGTGATTCTTCCAGAGATTTCTTGATCAATTGAAGCCGTGGATCACAGAATTCCTTCACTTCTCCTGTGTCGGTGAAAATGATGTGATCGTGTTGGCTATTGGTGTAACTCGGCTCGAATTGCGCCATGTTCTTTCCGAACTGGTGCTTGCGGATCAAATGGCAAGCGAGGAGCAAGTCGATCGTGTTGTACAAAGTGGCGCGACTCACGCGGTACTTCTTGTTTTTCATTTGGACATAAAGCGTCTCCACGTCAAAGTGCCCCTTGGATGCATAGATCTCATCCAAGATGGCAAATCGCTCTGGCGTCTTCCGATGGCCATTTTCTTCGAGGTAACTCTTGAAAATGCTACGGACATCCTGCTTTATTTCACTCGTCTTCATGAAGGGCGCAAAAGTATCAATTCGAGTCGGTTATAGTAGGCTCTGTGGCCTCTCCTTTTATACGACTTACGTTGGTGACACCGCCAATGTTCTTCAACTTTCGCATGAGCTCTGTCAAGTGCGTAGTATCGTTCACATACACGCGTATGGTTCCTTCAAAAATACCGTCGTCAGTATCGAAAGATATGCTGCGCATATTAACATGGTATTCGTTCGAGATCACTTTGGTCACTTCGCTGACCAATCCAACTTGGTCGATACCGGTGATGCGTATGGCGGCGAGGAAAGCAATCACCTCGCTGTTGGTCCACTTCGCCTTCATGATGCGATAGGCATAGTTAGACATCAACTGGATGGCGTTCGGACAGTTTTGTCGGTGAATCTTGATGCCATCGCTTACGGTGATGAATCCGAAGATGTTATCGCCGGGTATCGGATTACAGCAATGCGCCAGCTTGTAGTCCAAGTTTTCCATGCTGTCTCCGATCACCAGGTTGGTGTTCTTCGTATCGATCTTGGTGACGATCTCTTGAATCGTCGCAGACTTAGGTCGTTTAGACGGGCGGTACTTCAATTTTCCCTTCTCCTTTTTCAGGGCGGAAAGCCGGGAGAGATCTAGTTTCTCTTTTCCGATTTGGTAGAACAGTTCTTGGCTCGTGTTCAAGCGATAGAAGCTCTGGATCTTTTGAACGTTTGCCTCGCTATTGTCAAGCTTCAAGTTGCGCATTTTTCGCTCCAGAACCTCTCGACCGTCCAATGCAACGCGTTTGCGTTCCTCTTTGAGTAAACCTTTGATGTTGGACTTCGCTTTAGCAGTAACCACGAAGCGCAGCCAGTCTTCTTTCGGCTTTTGTTTGGCACTCGTGAGGACTTCCACCTGGTCGCCGCTCTTGAGTGGTGTGCTCAATGGAACCAACTTATGGTTCACCTTGGCGCCAATGCATTTGGCGCCTACTTGCGTGTGGATTTCAAATGCAAAGTCAAGGGCAGTAGCGCCGTGGGGAAGATTTTTGATTTCTCCTTTTGGCGTGAACACAAAAATCTCTTTGGAAAATAGGTTCAGCTTGAAATCATCGATAAAGTCAAGTGCGCTGGGATTCGGATTCTGAAGGGTCTCACGTATACGTGAAATCCATTCGTCCAATGCGTGCTCACTCGCAGATTCTTTGTACTTCCAGTGTGCGGCATATCCCATTTCCGCAATCTCGTCCATGCGCCGCGTGCGGATCTGTACTTCCACCCACTTTCCGGTCGGACTCATTACCGTGGTGTGTAAAGATTCATACCCATTGCTCTTTGGTGTGCTGATCCAGTCGCGCAATCGGTCAGGATTAGGCTTGTAAAAATCGGTAACGATCGAATAGGCCTTCCAACAGTCAGATTTTTCTTGGTCCAATTCTGACTCGATGATGATCCGGATTGCGAAGACGTCGTAGATCTCTTCCAAGGGAATGCTCTTTGAGAGCATCTTGTTATAAATACTGAAAATCGATTTTGTCCTGGATTTGATCTCGAAATCGAATCCAGCTTTTTCTAGCTGACGCTTGATCGGTAGAGTAATCTGATTGATAAATCGTGTACGGACGGCTTTCGATTTGGTCAGCGAAAGTTCAATTTCATTGTATAGCTCTGGCTCCTTGTATTTCAAGCAAAGGTCTTCCAACTCGCTCTTGATGTTGTACAGACCTAAGCGATGAGCGAGAGGAGCGTAGAGGTAAAGCGTCTCGGAGGTGATCTTTTGTTGCTTATCACCCCGCATTGAATCCAGCGTCCGGGTGTTGTGAAGACGATCAGCGATCTTGATCAAAATGACACGCACGTCGTCCGACAGGGTCAGCAGCATCTTACGGAAGTTCTCCGCTTGAATGGAAACATTTTCTGAGAATTGAGCCCCTCGAATCTTCGTCAACCCATCGATGATCACTCTTACCCGTTCACCGAATAGGCTTTCAATATCATCGAGGGTAATTTCGGTATCCTCTACCACATCGTGCAGCAATGCACAAACAATAGAAGTGGTGCCGAGTCCAATTTCTTCGGATACGATGCGGGCTGCGGCAATGGGATGAAAGATATAGGCCTCCCCTGATTTCCGACGGGTATCGCGGTGAGCCTCTACGGCGAGGTCAAATGCCTTGCGCACTAAGACCTTATCAACGTCCGAAGTCACGCGCACAGAATTCTTCAGCAGCGCCCGGTATTCGCGCGCAATCGCTTTGCGTTCAATTGCCAGTTCTTCTTCCGTCATGCGTCCTTCTTTGTCAGTGGGGCCAATGTTCAGGAATCACTTAAAGATACTTATTTGGTAGGTAGCACCTTGGTGCTCACTTCTCCGAAGCCGATGCGGACGCCATCCTTTTCACAATAGCCACGCATGATGACCGTATCACCGTCTTGGATGAATTTGCGTTCAGAACCATCCTTCAACTTCAAAGGTTTTGTACCCCTCCAACTCAATTCCAACATCGAACCGTAACTCGACGGGGCTGGACCGCTGATGGTTCCGGATGCGAGCAAGTCGCCGCCGTTGATATTGCAGCCGTTTACGGTATGGTGCGCGAGTTGCTGTACCATGTTCCAGTACATGTGCTTGTAGTTACTCTGGCTTACGATGGTTTCTTCTCCACCGTCAGGCTTAATGAGCACGTCTAATTTGATGTCGTAGTGGTGGTCTCCTGTGTATTCAAGGTAGGGAAGCACCTTAGGTTCTTGCTGAGGACCTTTCACCTTGAAAGGTTCCAGTGCGTCCATGGTTACCAACCAAGGCGAGATGGAAGACGCGAAATTCTTGGCCAAGAATGGACCGAGTGGAACGTATTCCCATGTTTGAATGTCTCTGGCACTCCAGTCGTTGAAGACGCACATTCCGAAAATGTAATCCTTGGCCTCAACCGTAGAAATACGCTCGCCCATTGGCTTGCCCGGATAGGTTACAAAGGCCATTTCTAATTCAAAGTCGAGCAGCTTCGATGGTCCATACACAGGTTCCTCAGAATCCTTTGGCTTCTGCTGGCCAGACGGACGGTGAATCGGCTGTCCGCTCAGGATGATAGAAGACGATCTGCCGTGGTATCCAACCGGGATGTGTTTCCAATTCGGAAGCAAAGCGTTATCCGGATCGCGAAACATTGTGCCGACGTTCCGTGCGTGGTCCTCGCTCGAATAAAAATCAGTGTAGTCGCCTACCTTCACCGGCATGTGCATGTCGAGCTCGTCAATCTTAACCAAGAAGAGTTCTCGCTTTGTCTGACTCTTCAAGTCATCCGATTCGGTGCTGAGTAGGAAGGAAACACGCTCGCGCAATTGGCGGATCTTCTCATGCCCCAAGTTGAGCAATTCGTTCATGTGCGTGTTTTCAAAATGATGATGCGCGAACGTTTTAAGGTCAAGAAATCCAAAGTCGTAGAGCGCAGACAGATCGAGCGCGTATTCACCAATCGCTACCCCGACTTTCTTGGGTCCCCCGTTTTTGGACAGGATGCCAAAGGGCAGGTTTTGAATGGGGAAATCAGAGCCTTCGGGTATGTCTACCCAGCTTGCTCTTCTAGGATCATTGGATGGTAACATAATCAATTCGTTTTGTGAGCGAAGAGTGGATACTTGCTCATTTCTTCATTTACTTCAGTGCGAACAGCAGCTATGACGTCGGCATCTCCTTTGCTCGCAATCACTCGGTCAATCAGGTCAACAATCCACGGAATCTGTTGCTCTGTAAGACCACGCGTCGTCACGGCAGCAGTACCCACACGGATACCAGAAGTGACGAAGGGACTTTTGTCGTCAAAAGGTACCATATTCTTATTCACCGTAATGTCTGCAGCAACCAAGGCTGCTTCTGCTTCTTTACCAGTCACCTCCTTGTTTCGGAGGTCAATCAGCATCATGTGGTTGTCTGTTCCTCCAGAAATCACTTTGTAGCCTTTGCTAACAAAGGCTTCTGCCATCACCTTGGCGTTCTTTACCACCTGTAGGCAATAGTCCATGTACTCATCGGTAAGCGCTTCACCGTAAGCTACTGCCTTGGCAGCAATTACATGCTCCAGAGGCCCGCCTTGTGTGCCAGGAAAAACGCCACTGTCAAGGATGGCACTCATCTTCCGCACCACTCCTTTAGGCGTAGTCAATCCCCATGGGTTGTCAAAGTCTTTTCCCATCATGATCATTCCCCCGCGTGGCCCTCTCAAGGTCTTGTGCGTAGTGGTAGTCACAATATGGCAATGCGGCAACGGATCAGACAAAATGCCTTTGGCAATCAACCCAGATGGGTGAGAAATGTCAGCGAGCAACAAGGCACCAACCGAATCGGCGATTTCCCGCAAGCGCACATAATTCCAATCGCGGCTGTAGGCAGAGGCTCCGCAAATGATCATCTTGGGCTTCACTTCCTTAGCCGTGATGGCAACCTTGTCGTAATCGATCACTCCAGTAGCTTCTTCCACGCCGTAGAAATGGCTCTTATACAGCTTTCCACTGAAATTCACTGGACTTCCATGCGTCAGGTGTCCACCATGCGAAAGGTCAAATCCAAGGATAGCATCTCCTGCGTTTAAGCAAGCAAGAAACACCGCCGCGTTGGCCTGCGCACCACTGTGCGGCTGCACGTTGGCGTATTCGGCATTGAACAAGGCCTTCGCGCGATCAATCGCAATCTGCTCGGTTTGGTCCACTACTTCGCATCCGCCGTAATACCGCTTGCCAGGATAGCCTTCGGCGTACTTGTTCGTCATCACGGATCCCATCGCTTCCATTACCTGGTCGCTGACAAAATTTTCGGAGGCAATCAATTCGATGCCGTGTTCTTGTCGTTCTCGTTCTTCTTGAATGAGGTCAAATACCTGCTGATCACGCTTCATAAAGTGTAAATTAGTCCATTGTGATTTCCCGATTTCGGGAAGGGACAAATGTAGTGAAACCCCATGCAAAATAGCAGAAAACGGACCCTTCCTTCTTGGCTTTCTTGGCTGTTTGTAGTCATCTTTCTGGCGCATTTCTCTGCCATCTTCATTCACCAATTTGGAAAGAACACCCTTCCAAGTCTCATCGTGGAAGTGGCAGACCGCTATGCATCTCCTTGGTTTTATCAGAATTATGAGATGTTTGCCCCCGAACCCCATACCCAGATCAATAAGTTCGTATACCGTGTAAAAAGCCACGGTGAATGGTCTACATGGAAGGATCCCGTTTATCCGCACTTGCAAGATCTTTGGTCGAATCGCTTCGGAAATGGTGGCGATATGTATCGCATCATCGGTGGTATTGCCGATAAACTGTATGAAGGACAGCACCTCATCGGGTTCTTAGAAGCGCCGACCCAAGCACAATGGTTTAGCTTGCCGGGCTTTCTGGTAGCCGAACGCTTTGTGTTGGGCCAATCTCCATTCGCTACTGATCCTTCCTTGGAGGTGTTTCAAGTCGGAGTGCTCACAGAAGTGCACCGCATGACGGAAGCAGGTGAATTGCGCGTCGTATACGTTTTCCAGGCTTACCCAGAAAAAGTCGTCGAGCAATGAGGCGCTTGAACGATATATGGGTGCGTTGGCAGCGCCATTTGGATATGCTTCCCGTTTCAGAGCTCTTCATACGCGCCATCTACCTCACCCTGATTTGGAGTACCATCAAGCTGCTGCTCATCGGCGACGTAGTCTGGGGCGAAGAATGGCTGCATGTACGCTACACACCTTTTGGAAACATCGATCGCTTTGCCATGATCCTGAACGAAGCAGTAGTGCGGCCCTACTACTTGTGGTTTGCGCTTCCCTTTCTCGCCTTGTTGATTGGTGGGGTGATTGGCCGGCACAATGTCTTTACGCGCGCTGTGGTCTGGTACCTCTATGTTGCATTGCATTTTGGCAATGTTGAAATAAGTACCGGTGGCCATCATTTGTATCAGCAATTGCTCTTCTTCCACATCTTGTTTTTCAGGGTGAATGATCAAGAAGACGGCATGTGGGCTGCAGCAAGAAGGATGCTGCACCACCTCGGATTTTACGCCATTTGGATCAACATCGCGCTGCTCTACTTCGCGTCCGCTTATTGGAAGACGTTTGGTGAAATGTGGTTCAACGGACAGGCCATGCTCATGTCCATATCCTTCGAGCCGTACAGTTTTCCGGGCATCCTTGATTTGTTGCCCTCCAATACCTGGTACCTCCTTGTAGGTACTTACGCCGTGTTTGCTTACCAGCTCCTTTTTGCCGTGGTCATTTGGATCAAGCCTGTTCGCAAACCCTTTTTACTCTTTGGATTGCTCTTCCACCTGTCCATCGTATTCATTGTCGGGCTCGCCGATTTTGGACTGTTCATGATTGCGAGCTACAGCATCTTTCTCGCTCCTGCCGATGCCCGCAAGTTGATGGAGCGCTTATCTGTAGTCAGATTGAAGAGAAAGCAATAAGCAGGTGGATTGGTGGGCGTGACCCCGCACTTTCAGTGCGCGGTCGGGCTATCCGCTCTAGTCTCGCTACCAGCGAGAGCTGCCGCTCCTATCCCTCACGCGTGGGGATTACCCCAACATATCTTCCATGGTGAAGAATCCGCGCTGTCCTTGCAGAAATTCAGCCGCGAGCACTGCCCCCAAGGCAAAGCCTTTCCTCGACTTTGCGGCGTGTTTGATTTCTATCGTGTCGATGTCGCTTTCATAGCGCACCACATGGGTACCTTTTACATCCTCTTCGCGCAATGCTTCGATCTCAATCTCATCGTTTGCAGGCTTGTCTTCTTTCAATTTCCATCCACTTAAGTCAGGAATCGCCTTGAGGATTTGATCCGCCGTCGTGATGGCGGTGCCACTTGGAGTGTCCTTTTTTTCCGTGTGATGCACTTCTTGAATAGTCACCGTGTAGTCCGGCTGGTCGTTCATCAATTCGGCTAAACGACGATTGATTTGCCAAAACAGGTTCACACCGACGCTGAAGTTGGATGCCCAGAAAAAGCTACCGTGGTATTTTTCTTGCCAGCGCTCTACTTTCTCCATGTGGTCGTACCAACCGGTGGTTCCGGTTACCAGTGAGAAACCATTTTCCATGCAGTACTTAAAATTCTCTAAGGCGGAGGCAGGGTTGGTGAATTCAATGCAAACGTCGGCGTCGTTCAATTGATCCCAATCTTCATCAGGTGAAGAGGAGGTAAGCCGTGCTATGATGGTATGGCCCCGCTCAACAGCGATTTCTTCGATGGCAGCGCCCATTTTGCCATAACCAATGATCCCAATGTTCATGATCGTAGAATAGGTATTCGGTGTGATATTATCTCTGCAGAATTTCCACTAAAATCGGAAATTCAAGGTTAATCCGCTCATTATTTGTTGATTGGCGCCCCGTTGTAGCGTCGGTTGCCACTCCAAGCTCAGGTCATCGCCTACGTCAAAGGACGATAGATGCGCATCCACCGTAGCGTCAATGATTTGCAGACCGTAGATGGCGAGGAAGCCAATGACAGCGTATTCCATGTTTTGACGGCTTTGATCAGAGGCAGCACGCAATTGAGAAGTGCTCACTCCTTGCACGGCGTAGTCAGAAGGCACGTAGTCAGGGTCGTCTTGATTCAATTCATTCAGGTAGGCATCTCGGTAATCAACGTAGTAGCGTCGGTTATCAAAATACAAATAAACCGTCGTTGCCATGGCACCATACACGATCGGAAGCTTCCAATATTTTCGGTTGTAGATCTGTCCCGCACCGGGGAGCACCGCCGAATACAAGGAGGCTTTTTTGGGATTGCGAACGTGTGTTTCTTTTTTGATGCTTTTCTCCTGCCTCTTTGACTCGGTGGAGTCCTTGCTTTGCGCAAGCAAGGAGCGCGTGCAAGCAATCATGGCCATTGCTAGTATGAGTGGATATATGTGCGCGGACCGCATACGTCTCGTGCAAAGTAACGCCAATTCGGGCAGCGTATTCTGCTAATAATTGTAATTCTGGCCGGAGCTCTGGAGCAACTGGATCAAGCGATTCAGGTCGTGCTCGTTCACGAAGTCGATCACGATTTTACCATTTCCATTGGGAAGGAATTTCATATCTACCTTGGCATTCATCAGTTGACTGATGCTGTATTTGGCATCCCGGTAGTACTCCTTCTTCTGTTCGGCTTCCGTAGCATCTGGCTTAGGTCGCTTAGCCTTTCGTGCTAGGTTTTCAACGTCGCGTACGCTCAATACTTCATCGATGATCCGCTCGAAAATCTCAATCTGCTTGGCTTGATCGTCCACATTGATCAACGCCCTCGCGTGCCCCATGCTGATGACCCCTTTGGTCAAGGCCATCTGGATATCTACAGGCAGTTTGAGGAGTCGAAGGAAGTTGGTGATGTTTGATCTGCTCTTGCTGATCTTTTCACTGAGGCCTTCGTGGGTGAGTTCACACTCATCGATCAGGCGCTTGTAGCTGATGGCTACTTCAATCGGATTGAGGTCTTCGCGCTGAATGTTCTCCACCAACGCCAACTCTAGCATTGCTTGATCGTTCGCTACCCGAACATAGGCAGGAATGGAAACCAATCCCGCGAGTTGTGAGGCTCGAAAACGACGCTCACCGCTGATGAGTTGGTACTTGTCGTTGCCAACTTTCCGCACGGTCACAGGCTGAATAACACCGTGCAAACGGATGCTCTCTGCAAGTTCTTCTAATGCATTGCTTTCAAACCGAGTACGTGGTTGGAATGGGTTCGCTTCGATTTGGGAAATGCTGATCTCCGTGGTGCTGCCTACGCTCGCACCTGAAATTCCAGCAGATTGCGTGATGTCTGTCTCTTCGTGCTCGAGGAGGGCGCTTAGTCCGCGGCCGAGAGCACTCTTCTTAGGATTCGCCATTGTATTCCTCCACTATTTTATCCTTCTCACTGATGCGTGTCATGTCGTTCTTCTGAAGGATTTCTCGGGCCAAATTTAGATAATTGACAGAGCCTGAGCTGGATGCGTCGTGTGAAATGATCGTTTCTCCGTGTGATGGGGCTTCGCCCAAGCGCGTGTTGCGGTGAATGATGGTATCAAACACCAATTGCTGAAAGTGCATTTTCACTTCCTCCACCACTTGATTGGCCAATCGAAGGCGCTGATCGTACATCGTCAACAACATGCCTTCGATATCCAGGTCTTGGTTCAATCGACTCTGGACGATCTTGATCGTGTTCAACAACTTGCCCAATCCTTCCAAGGCAAAGTATTCACATTGTACAGGCACAATCACGCTGTCTGCAGCGGTCAAGGCATTGACGGTGATGAGGCCGAGCGAAGGGGAACAGTCTACAATGATGAAGTCGTAGTCGTCCTTGATCTTGTTCAACGCCATACGCATCATGCGCTCCCGGTTCGGCAGGTTGATCATCTCAATCTCCGCACCGACCAAGTCAATGTGAGCAGGAAGGATATCCAAGTTAGGGCTCTGCGTATGCAATACAATGTCCTTGGGCTCTACCTGGTTGATGATGCATTCATAGATGCTCGTGCGCACATTGCGCGGATCAAAACCTACCCCTGAAGTAGCATTTGCTTGCGGATCGGCATCCACGATGAGGGTCTTCTTCTCGAGTACACCTAAGGCTGCCGCAAGGTTGATGCTGGTGGTGGTCTTACCGACGCCACCTTTCTGATTCGCGATTGCAATGATCTTTCCCATGTCTTACAGTTCTTTGGTTGCGCCAATTTCCATCAGCGTGAGGTTCTTACGGGTCTTGGCGAAAAGATCTTTCACTTCTTTGTGATCGATCTGTATGTATCCAAACGTGTCGAAATGCATTCCGATAACGTTAGAGCAGTTCAAAAAGTCTGAAGCCTTGGTCGCGTCGACCGGCCCCATGGTAAAGTTATCTCCGATTGGTAGTATCGCCCAATCGATGGCGTAGCGTTCGCCGAGTAGGCGCATTTCAGTATTCAATCCCGTATCGCCAGCGTAATAAATGACCTGGTTGTCTACCTCCAGCATCCATCCTCCTGGGTTTCCACCATACGTGCCATCAGGCATTACGCTGGAGTGCGAGGCGTACACATACTTGGCCCAGCCGAAGTTAAATTTCC
Organism: uncultured Flavobacteriales bacterium; assembly: GCA_943788725.1. Lineage (GTDB taxonomy): Bacteria > Bacteroidota > Bacteroidia > Flavobacteriales_G > Salibacteraceae > SHAN690. The sequence goes on from CALSRJ010000003.1 coordinate 427,710, forward strand.
AAGCACCGCCAATGTTCATGGGGTGGGTGTGCTTGATTCCTTTGCTTTCATACCAAGATACAATCTCAAAATTGCTGACCAAGGTGGCGTTTGTGCGTTTCAAAATCGACTCTGCATCGGCGATGTGGTCTTCATGGCCGTGAGACAACAACACGTAATCGCACTCGATGGAGTCTACATCGATGCCCTTCGCCAACTCATTCGGAGCAATGAACGGATCGAACAGAATTTTTGCCTTGGAGGTCTCCAAGAGAAAACAGGCATGTCCGAAGTAGGTAATGTTCATCAAGAAAGCTTTCTTTGCTGCACTCAAAGGTCTGTATAAATCTATTGAGAAATGGGCCCGGGAGCCTTGAGTTTATCCCGACTTTTTGAACAAAAATCTGTGAACTAGACCGTGATCACGATCATTAGTGGAACCAATCGTCCTGAGAACGTTAGCCTGCGTGTGGCGGGCGCAATAATGGAGTTATTAACAAGCATGGACATCGAGGTGCAACTCCTTGACCTGCAAAAGCTGCCGCGCGACTTCGCCTTTCGCAACGACGTATTTGGCAATCCTGATCCCGGATTTACAGCCATCGCAGAACAGTTCATCGTCAACGCAGAGAAATTCATTTTCGTGGTGCCCGAATACAATGGAAGTTTCCCCGGAGTCTGTAAGACTTTCATTGATGCTGTATGGCCAGAGGCGTTTAAAGGGAAAAAAGCAGCTTTGGTTGGATTGTCATCCGGAAGGGCTGGTAACCTGCGCGGATTGGATCATTTGACAGGCATTTTACACTACCTCAACATCGCCGTGCTTCCTTCTAAGGTCAACATCATGCACATCGAAGATCAATTGGGAGGGGAAGGTAACCTGACCGACGAGAAGACCTTGAGGCAACTGCATCGCCTCAGCGAGGCGTTTGGAGCGTTTTAGTGTAATTTCAAACGAAGCGCGTCGTTCACGTGCCCTTCTTTCAAGTAGCTTTTGATCATGATCGTGCGCCACTTCCGGTGAAATGCTTTCGCTTGCTCAATGCTCACTTGGGGCCAAGATTTGATTTCCTTTTCCACGGCCGCGTATCCTTTTTCCAATCCGAGCAGATCGCTCATGGCAGAACCCTTGCGTGCCCGGTATTCATAGACAACGTCTGATACGTGGGTGTACAAGCCTTTACCTGCAATCGATAGGAAAAACAAAAGGTCTTCAGCGTGGTGGATGGATGGGTTGAATTGATAGCGAACGCCTTCCTTCCTGCGGATCATCCAGGTGATGCCGATGAAGCATTTTCCACTGAGCGATAAGAGTTCTTCCAATACCCGGCCTTCGAATTCTGGTTGCTGGATCCCGATCTCATTTCCAATCGCGTCAATCCTGCGCACGACGCCATCTACAAAGTCGATTTCCGGGCGAGCTTCCATCACCTTAATACGCGAAGAAAGACTGTCTTTGGGCAAACGATCGTCAGCGTCTACGAAGCAGATGAACGCTCCACTAGCGGCTTCCAAACCTTCATTGCGCCCGCCGCTTACGCCTAGGTTTTCTTCCAGTTGAATCACCTTGACTTGTGCATGCTTTTGGATCTCTGACAAAATGTTCGCCGTATCGTCCGTGCTTCCGTTGTCAACAATGATCCATTCCCATAGTGCATGTGTCTGCGCAAAAACAGAATCGGCCGTTTCCCTGAGGGTGGTAGCGCTGTTGTAGGCAGGGGTGATGATGGAGACCAGTGGTGCGTGCATGGCAAGTTCTCTCAAAAATACGTCGGATGCGGTGAGCTTCTACTAAAAAGAAAAAGCGCCCGATTGCCCGGACGCTCTTCTAAACTTAGGAAAGCCAAAGTTTTAGCGGAGATCAATGATGTCCTCAACGTCATCGCGGTCCTCGTTGAATTCAAAATCGCCATCGGTCAGCGGAACATTGGCCTTGAAGTTTTTCAACCGATAGGTATACACATCTCCGTTCTTGTATTTGATTACCATGCTGATCAGTTCAAGCTTGGTTTTGTCAATGTTGACGATCACGGTGTGAAATGGCTTCTTTCCTGGATCCATGGGGAACATGCGAATGACGTCTGCCTCTTTCCCGTCCACGGTTTCTTTTCCTGCATATTGGTACTTGAATCCTTGCTTGTACATGTGAAATGCATTCGCAGGATTCATGATGTTCCCATCGTCTTCATCTTCTTCAGGCATTTCAGAAATCTGGAGTTCTCCCACGTCCTTCAAAAAGGTCCAGACAGATTCTCCGTCACTGACGATTTCCCTTCCTGCAATGTCCAGCTTGTATTTCTTCTGGCCTTTCATCTGCACATTTCCAGTTTGCTTCTCATCGATGCCCGCTTCTTTGTTGACCATGACGTACTCGAAGTCGGCCGTAAAGGACTTGTACTCCTTTGCTTTGTTGCTTAGCGCATCCAGTATCTCTTGGGCCTTGGGGTCTTGAGGGGTTAATTCTTCCTCGGATCGTTGGGCGAATAGGGCAGTGGTCAACACCATCATTCCCATCACCATCCATGTAATTCTCTTCATGTTATTCTGAATTGTTCTTCAGGTTATTCAAATGCTGTTCCAAACTCATCTCATCTGGAATTAAAACTTGTCGGGCCTTGCTTCCTTCAAACGGACCGATGATGCCAGCGGCTTCCAATTGGTCAACTATCCTGCCCGCACGATTGTACCCCAACTTCAGTTTTCGCTGCAGCAAAGATGCACTTCCTTGTTGGTGGATGACCACGACTTGAGCGGCGTCTTCAAAGAGATCGTCCCTGTCCATGTCGTCGTATGCGCCAGACCCACCTTCCGATCCCTCAGGGACGTATTCGGGTAAATGGTGCGCATCTGGATAGCCTTGTTGATTCCCGATAAATTCGGTGATTGCCTCCACTTCTGGAGTGTCTACAAAAGCACATTGCAGACGAATCAGATCATTGCCGTTGCTGTAGAGCATGTCTCCACGACCGATCAGTTGTTCTGCTCCACCAGAATCTAAGATGGTTCGAGAGTCGATTTTGGAGGTTACGCGGAAAGCGATGCGACTCGGGAAGTTCGCTTTGATGGTTCCTGTAATGATGTTGACCGAAGGCCGTTGAGTGGCGATGATCAAATGGATGCCAATGGCTCGAGCCAGCTGGGCTAGTCTTGCAATCGGAGTCTCAACTTCCTTCCCCGCCGTCATGATCAGGTCGGCAAATTCATCTACTACCAATACGATGTAGGGTAGGTAGCTGTGACCGTCGTTGGGATTCAATTTCCGCTTGACGAATTTGGCGTTGTACTCCTTGATGTTTCGGCACTGTGCATTCTTCAACAACTCGTAGCGATTGTCCATCTCTATGCAAAGTGAATTCAAGGTGTGAACCACTTTGCTGGTATCCGTAATGATCGCCTCTTCCTCGTCCGGAAGCTTTGCCAAGAAGTGACGCTCAATCTTGTTGAAGAGGGTCAATTCCACCTTCTTTGGGTCTACGAGCACGAACTTGACTTGGGCGGGATGCTTCTTGTAAAGCAGAGACGCCAGGATACAATTCAAACCCACCGATTTACCCTGACCGGTAGCTCCTGCCATCAACAAGTGAGGCATTTTAGCTAAGTCTACCACAAAGGTTTCGTTGGAGATGGTCTTGCCCAAGGCAATGGGAAGTTCCATCTTGGCGTGCTCAAATTTCTCCGACTTGATCACGGTGCGCATAGACACCACGTCGGGCGTCTGATTCGGCACCTCGATGCCAATGGTTCCTTTCCCAGGAATCGGAGCGATGATACGTATGCCCAAGGCCGATAGACTCAAAGCGATATCGTCTTCCAGGTTCTTGATCTTGGAAATCCGAACTCCAGCTTCAGGCACGATCTCGTACAAGGTCACCGTTGGCCCGATCGTAGCTTTGATTTTAGAAATGCCAATGTTGTAGTTATTGAGCGTGGTAACAATGTTGTTCTTGTTCCGCTCTAATTCGTCGCGTTCCACTTGGATGTTGCCATCACCGTGGTCTTCGAGCATGTCGATGGTCGGATATTGATACCGACTTAGGTCGAGCAATGGGTCGTAGTCTGCTAAGGTTTGGTCAGGTTGTTTCTCTTCCTCACTCAATTCCTGGTCTCCCGTAGCTTCCTCCACGGCAAAGTCTACGTCGTCCGCAACTTCTTCTTCACGGGTATCTTCAGTTTCTGGCCTCTCGGCGCTCAAAGCGCGTTCATCCGCCGCCTGTTCTGGAGCAAGCTCCGGTTCTTCGTCTTGTTCAACCTCCATTTCCAAGGAAGGTTCTTCCTCTTCTTCGATGACTTTTTCTGTGGATTCCTCTTCGGAAGAATTGTCGTCGAGGTCTATTTCGTTGGGCACCTCTTCGACGGCATCATGGCTGTCCTCGGCATCGGTCGGTATTTCTGCTAGCGCAGCCTCGTCGTCTCCCTTGTTAAATCCAAAGGCCGAAATGATGTCGGTAAGGGATAAGTTGAGGAATACGATGGCGTAAACCAAAAGGGAGAAAAAAACGAGGGTAAATGCACCTACTCTGCCGAAGAGTCCGCTCAACCATACGTTGGTGTTGTAGCCAAAAGCGCCACCGAGGAAAAGGAAGTCTTGGGTGAACAATGCGCCTAAGAAAACGCTAATCCAAACGAGAAAGAAGGTGGAGTGGCCCACCGTTTTCCAAAAGGGGAGAAGTTCCACTTTGAAAAGGATGCGAAAGCCTACGAGGAAACTGATCAAGACAAAGGCAAAGGAGGAAACGCCAAAGCCGTTGTTGATGAGTTGGTGACTGAGCAGAGCACCAAAGGTACCCAGCCAATTCTCAGTACGGATCTCGGCATTCTGCCACAGGTTCCACCACGAAAGATCGAAGAGTTCATCTTGGTCGATGCGCCAAGTGAAGAGATAGGAAGTGAGCGCGAGCAGTAAAATCCCGCTCAAAAGAATGAAGAACAACCCCATTACATGTTGGGTGCGTTCATCGCTAAAGAAGCTGCGCAAGCCATCGAAGAAGCCGCCGGAAAGCTTAAGCCCTTTACGTTCTTTCTTCTGCTTGTCCTTCTTTTTACTGCGGGACTCTTCTACTTTGGACTTGTAATGGTTGGAATAACTCAAATTCTTGGGCTTTACCGGACAAAGTTAGGTGGGACACAGGGGGCTATAAGCCACGGACCTTAGAGTTATCAAATGATTTTTGAACAGACAATGCGCCTTATTCCATGAAGATCTTCATGTTCTTGACCACGAGATCATCGAATTCTTGACGGGTCAAAGGCTCATACTTTTCATCCACTTCAAAGGTGACGTCATCTACTGGTGATGGGATGATCTGGCGAGCAACCAAGTGCATGTTCATGCCGTAATTCTCAATGCGGTAATCCAGCAGTACGCCCTGGATTTCGTGGTAAGGCGTACACCAATTTGGATGTTGAATGTCAATTTCATTGGTATAGGCAAATTCATAACTCTCGCCTTTGGCTGCCCCAAAATCGATGAGTACATGTTTGCACAAAGCAACTGCCAGGGTATCGGTTACCTCGAGCGCTTTGATTTGAAAAGGAGGGAGCACATCCGTCATCATTAGGGCACCTTGGTGATTCAGGGATAAGACATATCGGTCACTGAATAGCTTCACCATGTTGTGCAGCTTCTTATTCTCACCGTCTGCAATCACAGACATTTCAACAATGCCTGCTCCGGTCCGTAAATCCGAGCGCCATTTGTTCCCCTTGAAGGTCATTACCATCTCGTCTGGAAGCATTTCCAGCATGAGATTGTTCGAATCGAGCTCGGGGTAGTAGACGTCGTATAAGATCACACCTTCGGAAACGTGCTTTTCAAAAGCCGCGCCAGGGCCACAACCGTACACAAAAAGTGACAGACTCAGCCAACATGATATCCGAAATAGTGGTCTCAAAGGATAGTTTAAAGAGCGTCACAAAAATATACATGGGAATAGAACTCAAAAGCTTGTTGGACGTTTCGCGGATTAAATAACGAAACTACCTTTGCAGCTTATTCGATTTTTATGCTGAAATATCTCGTACAATGCTCGGAAATAGGGGCGGGAACGCGTGGCAGTAGCCTGGGACCGGATGCCATCATGCTGGCGTCATTAAATTCTGAAAGCGAATTATTTAATCGATACCCCTTCGAACAGATCCCTGATTTGAACGATTCCTTGTTCGAACCGACCTCTACGCCGAACGCTTTGCGCATAAAACAAATGCACGGGACTTGGTCTGCGCAGGCCGAATCGGTGATGCGAAACATGAAGCTTGGTAAGGTGCCCATCGTGATCTCTGGCGACCACGCTTCGGCAGGAGGTACCATCGCAGGAATAAAAATGGCGCATCCCAATAAGCGACTTGGCGTGGTTTGGATTGACGCGCACGCAGACTTACATTCTCCTTATACAACGCCATCCGGCAACATTCATGGTATGCCTCTGGCGGCGAGCATCGGCGACGACAACCTAGATATGAAACGCAATGACCCCAATGACGAGACCGTAGATTTTTGGGAGCGCATGAAGGGAATGGGTGGTATTTCACCCAAGATTTTGCCGCAGGATTTGATTTTTGTCGGTGTGCGTGATACCGAAAAAGAGGAGATCCACTTGTTGGAAAAGCACAACATCATCAATTATGAAGTGGCGGAGGTCGACGATATGGGTATGCATAAAATCGGTAAAGAGATTTTGGAGGAGCTGAAGGATTGCGACATCGTCTACGTTTCGTTTGACGTGGACAGCATGGACCCAGATGAGGTCTCCTATGGAACGGGTACACCGGTTCCGAATGGCATCGCCCCCGAGCAAGCAAAGAATTTACTGAGCGTACTGCTCGCCGATCCTAAAGTGTGTTGCTTTGAAATGGTGGAAGTGAATCCACTGCTGGATAAGAAAGGAAATAAAATGGCCACTACCGCCCTCTCCATCTTGGAGAAAGCCGTAGAAACAATGGAAAATCGATGATGGACATCACCCAAAAGATTGCAATTGCAACAGCCGATATCCTGAAGGAGTCGTACGACCACGTGGTAGAAACTCACGCTGTGCAGATAGACGCAACGCGAAAAGAGTTTGAAGGCGACTATACCGTGGTCATTTTTCCGTATTTGCGGGCTTTGAAGATGAAGCCGGAGGAAGCAGGCAATGCACTTGGCGATCAACTCTTAGCTGCAGTGCCGGAAATTGAGGCCTTCAACGTCATCAAAGGCTTCCTGAATCTTTCGCTCAGTGCGGCCTATTGGAGTGCGGCGCTTGCATCCATTTCCGCGGATGAGCATTGGTTGAAACGGGGCAAAAGTGGGGGCTTATCTTTGGTAGAATACAGCTCTCCTAATACCAATAAACCGCTTCACTTAGGGCACCTGCGCAACAATTTCCTTGGCCACTCGGTGAGCCTGATCAAGGAGTTTGCGGGCAACGAAGTAATCAAAACACAAATCATCAATGATCGTGGCGTGCACATTTGTAAGAGCATGCTCGCTTGGAAGATGCACGGAAAAGGGGAGACGCCCACCTCTGCCGGTATCAAGGGAGATAAATTGGTGGGCAAGTACTACGTCATGTACGATGAGCATCTGCGGGCACAGGTGAAGAAATTGGTGGTTGAAGGCCGGAGTGAAGAAGAAGCAAAGAAGGAGGCACCGCTTTCCAAAATGGTCCAAGACATGCTGCTAAAATGGGAGCAAGGGGATCCAGAAACCATTGCCCTCTGGAGGATGATGAATGGCTGGGTGTACGAAGGGTTTGATGCAACCTATGCGCGCATGGGTGTCAGCTTCGACAAGCTCAACCATGAGTCAGAGACCTACCTGAAAGGAAAAGACATCGTGAAGGTCGGACTAGAAAAAGGGATCTTTTTCACGAAAGACGACGGTTCAGTTTGGGTGAATTTAGAAGCGGATGGACTCGATCAAAAGCTATTGCTCCGCGCTGATGGCACTACCGTGTATATGACCCAAGACATCGGCACGGCGGCTCAACGCCAGGAGGATTATCCCTCCCTTAAACAAATCATCTATACCGTTGGTGATGAGCAGGATTACCACTTCAAAGTGCTCTTCTTGATCCTCGAAAAATTGGGGTACGATTGGGCGCCTGCTTGTCGACACTTGAGCTACGGGATGGTAGACCTGCCTTCGGGTAAAATGAAGTCGCGCGAAGGAACCGTGGTAGACGCCGACGACCTAATGGCGGAGGTTGTAGAAGCTGCCAAGACCTCATCAGAGGAGAAGGGTAAGCTGGATGAGATGGAACAGGAGGAGCAAGGTCAGCTTTTCGAAATGCTCGGCATTGGCGCTTTGAAATTCTATTTACTGCGGGTTGACCCACGTAAGCGCATGATGTTTGACCCGGAAGAGTCTGTTTCGCTCAACGGAGATACGGGCCCTTTCGTTCAATATACCCACGCACGCTGCAAAGCGGTATTGAGAAAGGCTGAGGAATTCCAATGCGGAGCACCGGAAAGCCTGTCTGAAAAGGAACGCCAACTCCTGCGTGCATTGATGCAATTCAGAACCGTCATGAACGGCGCTGCTGAAGAGATGAACCCAAGCGCCGTGGCAAGCTATTGCCTTGACCTGGCGAAGATGTACAACCAGTTCTACCACGACCTTCCGATTCTCAAAGCTGTGGATGAGGAAGTGAAAGGGTTTCGATTGGCGCTGACGAAACTCACGGCTGAGACCCTTGCTACTTCAATGGGGTTGCTGGGAATTCAGGTACCGGAGCGGATGTGATTTGTTTTAGGAGCTAGGAGCTAGATGGGGCTTGCTCCTCATTTTTTTGGAAATCCCAAGCCTGGTTATCACTCATCTCGAATGGCGATTTACTACCTTCGCTGCCTTTCACAAAAAAGCGCGTAAAGCATGTTTGAAAGTTTATCAGAGAAGCTGGAGAAATCCTTTAAAATGCTCAAAGGCCAGGGACAGATCACTGAGATCAACGTGGCCGAGACGATGAAGGAAATTAGGCGGTCGTTGCTCGACGCCGATGTGAACTATAAGATCGCCAAGGACTTTACCGATACAGTAAAGGAAACCGCATTAGGACAGAACGTTCTGACGGCAGTTTCTCCTGGTCAATTGCTGGTGAAGATTACACGCGATGAGTTGGCGAAACTCATGGGAGGTGAAGCAGAAGACATTGACCTGAGCGGCAAGCCTGCGGTCATCTTGATGGCTGGTCTGCAGGGTTCGGGTAAGACAACCCATACGGGTAAGTTGGCTCAATTCCTCAAGAACAAACGCGGCCGTCAAGTGATGGTGGTGGCCTGCGACGTTTACCGTCCTGCCGCGATCGATCAGTTGGAAGTGGTTGCCGGACAAGTGGGCGTAGAAGTTTACACTGAACGGGAGAATAAGAACCCCGTGGAGATCGCCAAGAACGCGATCAAATTAGCCCAGAGCAAAGGCATCAATACGGTCATCGTGGATACCGCCGGTCGATTGGCCGTGGACGAGCAGATGATGGACGAGATCGAAGCCATTAAGAAAGGCATCAATCCTTCTGAAACCCTATTTGTTGTCGATGCGATGACGGGTCAGGATGCAGTAAATACCGCAAAAGCATTCAACGAGCGCATCAATTTCAACGGCGTTATCCTCACCAAACTCGATGGCGATACGCGCGGTGGTGCGGCGCTCTCGATCCGCACGGTGGTGGACAAGCCGATTAAGTTCGTCGGACTAGGGGAGAAGATGGATGCCTTGGATGTGTTCCACCCAGACCGAATGGCGGATCGAATTCTGGGGATGGGTGACATCGTTTCCTTGGTTGAGAAGGCACAAGAGCAATACGACGAAGAGGAAGCCAAGCGCCTCCAAAAGAAAATTGCCAAGAATAAGTTTGACTTCAACGACTTCCTAGGACAGATCCAGCAGATCAAGAAGATGGGTAACATCAAAGACCTCGCGGGCATGATCCCCGGAATGGGAAAGGCGATGAAGGATGTAGACATTGACGACGATGCTTTCAAAGGAATCGAGGCGATCATTCGTTCGATGACCAACGAAGAGCGCGAAAATCCACACATTATAAAAGGAAGTCGGCGCCAACGCATTGCTTCGGGAAGCGGAACTACCGTGAACGACGTGAACAAGCTTTTGAAGCAATTTGAAGACATGCGCAAGATGATGCGCATCATGAACGATAAATCGAAGATGAGCCAAATGATGCGGGCCATGAAGAACATGCCTGGCGCGCCAAGAGGATAAAACATACATGGAATTACTGGACGGAAAAGCGATATCAAAACAGCTTCGAGAAGAGCTGAAGGAAGAAGTAGAACAAATGGTGGCAGAAGGCCATCGCCCACCGCACTTGGCGGTGATCCTCGTGGGGAGTAATCCGGCCAGTGAGACGTACGTCAATGCTAAAGTAAAGGCCTGTAAAGACGTGGGATACGAATCTTCGCTCCTTCACTTTCCCCCAGAGATTTCTCAAGAGATGCTGCTCAATACCATCGATGAGCTCAATGAAAACGAAGACCTCGATGGCTTCATCGTTCAACTTCCACTGCCAAGTCATATCGATGATCGAACGGTCATCGAACGCGTCATTCCTGGAAAAGACGTAGATGGCTTCCACCCCATAAACGTAGGCCGAATGGCCTTGGGCTTGGATGCGTTTATCTCGGCTACGCCCGGCGGGATCGTTGAGTTGATCAAGCGCTACGAAATTGAAACTGAAGGCAAGCACTGCGTTGTTCTCGGACGAAGCAACATCGTCGGTGGACCGATGAGCATTTTGATGCGGCGCAACACCTATCCGGGGAATTGCACCGTTACCATTGCCCACTCCCGCACCCAGAACCTCAAGGAGGTATGTGCATCCGCAGATATCCTGATTGCAGCCATTGGTAAGCCTGAATTCGTAACGGCCGATATGGTCAAAGAAGGCGCCGTGGTTATCGACGTCGGTATCAATCGCATTGACGATGCTTCGCGTGAGCGAGGGTACCGCTTGGTTGGCGATGTGGCATTTGAAGGAGTTTCTCGGAAGTGCAGCTACATTACCCCAGTGCCGGGAGGCGTTGGTCCCATGACCATTGCTTATTTGCTGAACAACACGATGATCGCCGCGCGGAAACGGAAGTGATTGATTTATACAACCTCAGGGAGATAGACCGTGCGTACTGAAAACTTGGAGCTAGCTTTGCGCCCCTACTCATCAACCACTTGACGCACAAACTCCTCACCTACAAGCACATCTTCAAGGTGTCGATTCCCATTATCATCAGCGGGCTGTCGGTGAACATCGTGAACATTACAGACACGATCTTCCTCAGCCATATTGGTGAGATTGCTTTGGGAGCCGCCGGAAATGCAGGTATCCTGTACTACATCTTCGTCCTACTAGGCATGGGCTTTTCGTCTGGAGCACAAATCATCATGGGGCGTAGAAATGGCGAGAAGGAATACGACAAGATCGGCAGCCTCCACCTCCAGACGATCTACTTTCTATTCTTCGCATCGATCCTATTCATCGGGCTGATCACGCTCTCGGCGTTTCAGTTTCTTCCCTTGATCGTTTCTTCTGGAGATGTTCTCGAACAGATTCAGCTCTACTTGAGCATTCGATCTTGGGGCATCGTATTCACCTTGGGTAACCTTGCCTTCATCGCATTCTACGTCGGCACTACGCGCACAAGGATTCTTGGCATCATTACGCCAGCCATGGCGGGTTTGAACATTGTGTTGGACTACTTGCTGATTTTCGGCGAGTATGGAATGCCTGAAATGGGAGTGGAAGGAGCGGCTTTGGCGTCGAACATTTCAGAAGGCCTTGGGTTGCTCTCGATGTTTCTATACACCATATTTCTAAAAGGAAAAGAAGAGTATCGCCTCTTTGATTGGGAGCTCCCAGATGTTAAAAAGATCGGTCGGATGCTGGTGACAGCAGGTCCCATCATGGTCCAAAATTTTGTCACGCTGACGTCTTGGTTCGCCTTTTTTAGCATCATTGAGAACTTGGGTGAACGTTCCTTGGCCGTTTCCCACATCGTGCGCAGTCTCTATATGTTTGTCATGATTCCCGTATTTGGATTCGGAGATGCTACCAATACATTGGTCAGCAACCTCATGGGCGAGCACCGCAGCGATTTGATCTTTCCTTTGCTCAAGCGGATAGGAAGCATCGCCTTGTTGGCCAATGTGGCGATGCTGCCGTTCTTGGTAGTCTTTGCTGATACAACCCTCCTGGTGTTTACACAAGATCCTGAACTGATCGCTGCTACCATTCCGTCGCTTCGCGTGGTAGCCGGTTCCATGTTTGTCTTTTCATTGGCCTTGATCCTGTTTCGCGCTATCACCGGGATTGGTCGCACGCGTGAGGCGCTCTACATTGAGGTCATCAGCATCGCGGTCTATATGGCCTATACGTACTACGTGGGCGTGATCTTGCAAGCTTCGCTTCCGGTGGTTTGGGCGTCTGAATACGTCTATTTCGGACTCATGTTGTTGATGGCGTTTTTGTTTTTGCGCTTTACGAAGTGGCAAGAGACGAAGCTTTGATGACATCAGCCATTCGTTGGCAATGAAGTCTTACTCCACAGTTTTGAACACATCCATCCGTTAAACTTTTGAGTCAAACAAGATGGAAGAGTGGAAGCACTTCCGTTCTTTGTTCCGTGCGCATTGAACACGATATTGACCTTCAGCCTTTCAACACCTTTGGTTTATCTAGTGTTGCGGAGCGTTTGGTGCATGTGGGAAGCCCCGAGGATGTGGTGGAATATTTCACTTCGAGCCAACCTTCTCCTTCCTTGGTACTCGGTGGTGGTAGCAACATGTTGCTGACGCGTGATCTTCCAGGCACAACCCTGAAAATAGAATTACCGGGCATCGAATTGATTCAAGAGGATGCCGACCATGTCTACGTAAAAGTGGGCGCGGGAGAAGTCTGGCACGAGTTCGTATTGCATGCCATTTCTCAAGGATGGGCGGGCGTGGAAAACCTTTCCTTGATTCCGGGCAACGTTGGGGCCGCTCCTATGCAGAACATCGGTGCCTACGGCGTAGAGATCAAGGATGTGTTTCACGAATTGGAAGCCTTTCTTACGGAAGACAAATCCTTCGCGTCATTTGACTTGGCCGACTGTGCATTTGGGTACCGAGAAAGCGTTTTCAAGCGAGGATTGAAGCACAAAGCCATCATCACTTCGGTTACGTTCAAGCTGAGCAAACAACCCAGTTTTAACACAAGCTATGGTGCCATCAACCAGCAACTCGAGGCCATGGGGGTGGAAGATTTAAGCATCAAGGCGGTGAGTGATGCGGTCATCGCCATTCGTCAGAGCAAGTTGCCCGACCCAAAGAAGATCGGTAACTCGGGTTCTTTCTTCAAAAACCCGGTGATTGAGCAGGTACACTTCGAGCAATTGCAAGAACGATATCCAAGAATCGTCGGCTATCCTGCAGGAGAAGATCAGATCAAGGTAGCAGCAGGCTGGTTGATCGAGAACGCTGGGTTTAAAGGCAAGCGCATCGGGAATTACGGGGTCCACGCGAAGCAGGCCTTGGTCTTGGTAAACTACGGGGGCGCCACTGGTAAAGAGGTGTATGACCTGTCTGAAGAGATCATTCGGAGTGTGCAAGAATTATACGGGATAGGCCTGGAGAGAGAGGTGAATGTTATCTGAAGAGGAGCCTTGTGAACCTTCACGAATAGTGATGAGAAGAGCGCGTTATTTTGATTGGGTCGGAGCGATTAAATCCGTAAGCAAAGCCAATTGGTGCCTAAATTGAGCGATTCACTCAGCACAGAATGACATTCCATTCATAACTTTATCATATGCGTCAATTGCTTGTGTGGTTAGTGCTAATGGTCTTCAGCAGCAGGGTCACTGCACAAAACCCGACGTTCCCGGAGCGTAAAGGTCAACTCGAGTTTTACAGCACCATGACCATCGGAGAGCCAATGCTCGTAGATGGACCTGGCGATTTTGTCAAGGGACGGGCAACGCTTAGTGGTAACATTGGGATACAACACCGTTTCGCATTACCCTATGGAATTGGAATAGGTCTAGGAGGAGAGTTAGGCATCTTACCCTACAATTGGGCATATCGGGATGTGTTTTTGGATTCCTTGTTTGATGAAAATGAAGGGTATTACTGGTCTGCCGGTGCTGAATATTTCTCAGGCTTTACCATGTCGATTCCATTGTCTATCTCAAAGAGATTTGAACTAGCAGATCGCACAAGGCTCAGGATTTCACTGGCCGCACTGATCAATTTTCATCCATTTACCATTAATAGTGGTGGGGTAGGTGGCTCCGCTGGTATTGGCTTGACTGATTCTACAGAATTTACGTACATGGTGTCTGATATCGTTCCTACCTCTCCTCCATATTCCCATTCTTTCCGCCCTGCGGTGGGGATTGAATTTACGACCAAGCATCAGAATACGATTGGAATTGATGCCCTGGTGCATTTGTCCAACCATCGATTGAACGAAGGTTTTGTGTGGGATTTGAGAGAGCAAGGTACGCTTGTGAATTATACGCTATCACAGCGTATTAACTACCTCGGTCTGCGTTTTAAGTATGGGTTCACGTATCGGCCAGAGGAAGCTCGTGCTTGGGTTTTGGGAAATGAAGAGGAAGTTGAATCCCACAGACAAAAAGTAGAACGAAAACCGACCAAATACTGGTGGACGCTCTCCGCCGGGGGCATGGATCTGCGGGAAGGCATAGAAGACGACCGTGGCTATCACGACCCGGATTTCAGTCCCAACCTGCGCTACGTCTTGGGGTTTGAAGTAGATGATACCTTGAACTGGAAGGTGAATCTGAGCTACTACAATCTGTGGGTTGTAGATGGCCTGAGCAAAAAGGTGTTGCCAGGCAGTGGTGCTTCTGGAACGGACCCCGTTTGGAACTTGGATGGAGCCATCGGTAAGGACCTATGGACATCCAAAAAAGGCAGTTTCAAGCTGAAACCATGGGCAGGAGTCGGAGTGACCTATTTACCCAACAATCGATGGACCGATGAGAATGATGCAAATGGTTGGGGATCGATGGACATCGTAAGAAATGACACGATTCTATACTCAGATACCTCTATCACCTATTACCGCAACGATTTCAATGTGTATGGTTATTTGGCATTAGAGTGCGAATGGCGTTTTCTCCGGCGCATGAAGTTTTCCATCATGCCGATCTATGCTCAGGGCCTATTACCGATCTATGAAACAGAAGTGAAATATTCCACGCCTGAATTAAAGGATGTGCACGCCAAAGTCTGGTCGCGCGGGAGTTTTGGCGGAGTGATGTTTCAACTCAAATTCCCGCTCGATGTGCTCGAGCGGAAGCGAGGTGGAGGCTGAATTCTTCCGCCGAACTTTCCATCCAATGCCCGCCTTCCATTTTGAGCATGTCCTGAATGAAATTCATGTCAGGAAGAATCTTGGCTTCGATAGGGTGCACTTCCGCTCGTCGGCCAGTGAGCTTCACTTCAATGAAATGGCGATCGTCCACGATCTTGAAAAAACTCAAGTTGTTTGGATACTTGCGGTATACAGGGAATTGCATGGGGTCAAAGGTATGGATCAGTCCTCAGTTTCGAATTGATACCTTCTCTCGGAATCACTATCATTGACACATGATTTCCAATCATCCCAAGTACATTTCTGGTAGGGTTAAATTCGAGTCCCAAGACTATGCAGGAGCCTTGGCTGACTATAACCTAGCGCTCGAAGCAGAAGAGAATCCAAATGTATACAGCGAAAGAGCTGTGGTTTACTACTACCTCAAACAACTCGACAAGAGCCTGGCAGATATGGACCACGCGGCTGAACTTGAACCTGAGAACCCTTACCGATATTCAAGTCGCGCCTACATCAAGGATGCAATGGGTGATACTGAGGGGGCGATTGTCGACTATCAAAAGGCGATCAACCTCGATCCAGAAGACAGCATCGCACACAATAACCTCGGGCTGCTCCAAGAAAAATTGGGCTATAAGGAAAAGGCTAAAAAGAACTATGAGCGAGCGGATCAATTGGCTGACGTGGATAAGCTCCTCAACAAGATCCGCAAGGAGCAACGCAATGAAAGCATAGAGCAAGAGCAACAAAAGGAAGCGCCAAAAGAAGCCAGCCACCAAGAGCGAGAAGAGTTGAGCATCGTGGCTATCTTGCGCAATACCTTTTTGACCAAATCGGGTTTTAAAGAATACCTCGCTTTTATTCGCAATGGCTTCAAACGACAGTAGCACACCCTTCTTACACAGACTGGCCGATTCCATCAAGGAACAAGAAGGGCCACACCTGATCGTTCTCCCGAATCGGCGTTCTCTTTTTGTGCTGAAGGACTTGCTCGCAGATCAAGCAGAGGTAGAAACGACAACCATAGACGACCTCATGCAGCGCATCAGTGGATTGCAACTGATCGATCCGGAGGAGCTGCAGGTATCTTTCTACGGTGCTTATTGCAAGCAAGAGAGGCAGCCGCAATCTTTCGATGTTTTTTCTTCTTGGGCTGTGACCTTCTTAGGCGATGTAAACGATGTTGACTTGCACCTCGGCGACATCGATTCACTCTACCAGCACATCCACGAGTTTCACCAGACGGGGGCGCATTTTACAGCTGAAAACGCAGGCCCCATTGAACACGGCTTCTTGAGTTTTTGGGAGCGATTGCCAAAATATTACCACACCCTTCGCGAAGAATTGGATCGCTTAAAATTGGGCTATCGCGGCCTGATCTATCGGAAGGTAGCCGAAATGACAGGCGACAACGAAGGAGCACTGCTGGGGCCATTCACAGGTAAACACGTTCATTGGGTGGGCATCGTGCCAGGAAATCCAAGCGAACGCACCTTGTTGGAGCATTTGGAAAAGGCGAATATTAAGCTGGATATCTACGCGGACATCGACAAATACTACAGCCGTTCTCCCCACCATGAAGCGGGAAGGTTGTTTCGGGAGTATCCATTGACGACCGACGTCTCATGGGAAATTGACGTATTGTGTCACGCGGCAAAAGACATTACCATCCACCCATTGCCAGGTACCATCGTGCAAGTGAGTCGAGCCAAGGCTTTGCTAGAACAAATCGGGCGAGACCAATGGTTCAAAACTGTGGTGGTTGTGCCAGACAGCACCTTCGTTACTCCCTTCATCAAGTTGTTTGAAGACGATAAAGACCGCATCAACATCACGAGTGGCTTCCCGATGCGCAACACCATGATCCATCGCTTTATCATGAGCTGGATGAACTTGCATGCCAATGCCAATACAAAGGGTCAAGAGCGTTTTTTTTACCACAAATACTTGGAGGAGTTTCTCGGTTACGGTGTTGTTAAAACGTGGCTGTCCGGCTCCATCGATTGGGAGGGCATGCGTCACGAGTTGATCCAAGATAATGCGCGCTTTGTACCTGCGTCTAAGTTGAAAGCCCAGATGCAGGGCGACATCTTTGGTCAACAGGCTTTTGACTTGTTCTTTCAATGGGACAATGACGCAGGGCAGATTTTTCAAAAGATCAGTACCGTGCTGACCGAGTGGAGCAGTAACGCAGGAAAGTTAGCCATCGCCAAGGTGGAGCAACGGGCCATTAAGACGTATGTCGACAAATTGAAATTGCTGCTCTCTCAGTTCAATGAGCTTTTGCCAGACAAGGACGTGCGGTCTTTAAAGCGCTTCGTCCATCGCCAAGTGGGATATGCTAGATTGTACATCGAAGAGCCCAACAATGACGCCTTGCAGGTCATGGGAATGCTCGAGACCCGGATGATCGATTTCGAGCATGTCATTGTGCTGGGAGCTTCGGAGGACAGCCTTCCCGGACCATCGAGAGAGACTACCCACATTCCCTTTATCCATCGTTTGCATTTCGACTTACCGTCGCGAAGAGAAACGGAGGCGCTCGTAGCCTACCACTTCTACCGACTCATCACCCGCGCCAAATCCGTCGATCTGATCTATGACTCCGTCGGCGATGAAATGTCGAGCGGAGAGCCTTCTCGATATATCCTTCAGTTGCATGAAGAGCTGCTTAGCGCAAATGCTAAGGCAACTTGGAAAGAAGTGGGATTGGATTTCAAAGTTGACGCAGCAGACTTGAAGTCCACGCGTGTGGAGAAGACCCCAGAAGTAATCGAAGATATATTGGGAGCCTTGAAAAGAGGGCTGTCACCCTCGGCGATCAACACGTTCGTAAACAGTCCGCTAGAGTTCTATTTCTCCTACGTGCTGGGCATCAAGGAGCAGCAGGAAGTGGAGGAAGATATAGAGCACAGCACCTTTGGTACACGTGTCCACAATGTCCTCGAACAGGCGTATCAGCCATTCGTAGGCAAGCAAGTGGATGTCTCCTCTTTGAAGGAATTTTTACAGCAATCTGACGAAGCGGTTGAGGCGGAGTTTTTGACAACTTTTCAAGAAGAAGACATTCGGACAGGGCGAAACCTGCTCAAGCTCGAAATGGCTAAGGAATATGTTCGATCCTTTATCCTTTATGACATTGCTGACATCCAGACGAATGGACCGGTGAAGCTCTTGCACTTGGAGGAGCATTTGGGAACAGAGCTCGAAGTGGATGGTCAATCCATAAAATTAAAGGGATTTGCCGACCGCATCGATGAACGAAGCGGGGAAATTCGGATCATTGATTACAAGACGGGTAGAACGGAAAGCAAGGACTTGAGGTACGACCCATTGCAATTGCCCAACGACAGAAAGATGAGTAAGGCGATGCAACTTGCCATCTACAAGTTTATTTACTGCACCAATCACCGCTTGGAGGATGCGCACGTCGGGTCTTATGTGTTTTCTATGCGTAACTTTACCGATGGCTATATGCCCTTGTTCGTCCCTGCAAAGTCAGAAGATGTGGTAATGGACACCATGGCAACGGTTATCCGCACGGTTGTGCGCGATATGCTTGATCCCACGCAGGCTTTTCAGCACAAGGCGGATTCGGAATACACGGCTTTTTAGGAGGTCAAATATGGATTACCCCGGTTTGGAGGAGTCCTTTCACCGAATTGAGAGCGTAGAGGTATTCATCCCTAGGCAGTCCTTTGATCGGAATAACGAATTCTGTACCGTACAAAAGGTCGATGCTGCGCACCTTTTTTCCATCTAGGTTGATCAAGTCAAACCGGAGTGGGCGCACACCAGAACCAGACACGCGATACAAGAGGTAGCGCTCTGTCTGTTTTAATCGTAAGGTTACTTCGTCTTCACTTCTTTGCAACATAGTATTGCGTTTTTCTGCATACAAGACGCAGGGAATACATAAAGAGTTGGTAGGCGGTCAAGACTGGTCTACCGGATTGCTGACAAAACGGTAACCCACGCCGCGAATGCTGTGGAAGTGCTTTGGGTTTTTCGGGTCGCGCTCGAAGGTTTTTCGGAAATGCAGGATGAAGTTGTCAATGGTTCTGCTGCTCGGATAAACATCCACGCCCCAGATCAGGTCGAGCATTTCATCGCGACTCACTGTTTCGCCATCGCGCTCTGCCAAGAGCCGCAAGAGCATCATTTCCTTCTTGCCGATGTCGATCATATTGCCCCTGAAATCTTGCGCCATGTGTTTATCGAAGAATAGGGTACTCCCTCCAAAGCTCAATTCGGATATGCCCACTTTCGCTTCGGTGGAGCGCTCAAGAAGACGCTGTACCCGTAGAAGCAATTCTTCCAAATCAAAAGGTTTAACGAGGTAGTCGTCTCCTCCAATCTTCAGCCCCATTACCCGGTCTTGGGCAGAATTTTTTGCGGTAAGGAAAAGGATAGAAACTTTGCGGTTTTCTAGGCGAATCGCACGACAGACGGAGAATCCATCCATGTGTGGAAGCATCACATCCAAGAGGATGAGGTCAAATGGACCTTGGTGAAATCGCTCCAAGGCTTCACGGCCATCGCGTGCGACCGTCACCTCGTAGCCCTCCAACTCAAGGTTGAGCTTGACGACTTCGAGCAGTCGTTCTTCATCTTCAACGAGAAGGATGCGCTTTGACATGTTACAAAACTAAGTTTCAGGTGCGATGTGCATCCACTTTGCAAGGAGAAGCGTCAACAATCGAGACTTGGTAAACTTTAGGTCCATCTAGGACATCATCGGGCCTGCAAGACCTCGAATCCTTGGATTTGGCTACCTTCACTTTTCCAATGAAAAAACTGCTGTTTACCTGCTTTCTGGCCTTGCTGGTTTCCACGATTCTGGCCCAAGGAAGCTGTTTGACCACCGAGCAGACCCTCCTTGAAATGGAAAGGGATGCAACTTTCGCTGGTGGCATGGAAGCATTTCAGGTGCTTTCTGAAGCGTTTGAACACGGCACGTTGGATGATGCTTCGCGAGAAGGATTTAAGGAAGTGACCATTCCGGTAGTAGTGCATGTGCTTTACAGATTAGAAGAAAACAACATTTCCTACGATCAGATTTTATCTCAAATCGAAGTCCTCAATCGGGACTTCAATTGGCAGCAGTCAGATAAAGACCTCATCCCAGAGGTCTGGCGAGATTTGGGTGCGGCGGCAAAAATCAAATTCAAACTCGCGGATCGAGACCCAGATGGCAACTTCACCAATGGCGTTACGCGCACCCAAACCGACGTCGAGAACATAGGAACGGAGGAGTTGTACTACCTGGCACACCGCGGCGGTGTCGCTCCTTGGACGCAGCCATTTTACATGAATATCTGGGTGTGTGAACTCAAAGGGAATTCACTTGGTTTCGCGATCCTGCCAGGGTCAACGATGAGCAAACGCGACGGCGTTGTGATCAGTCCGCGTGCCTTTGGAACCATGGGTACAGCAAAGCCTCCCTACAACTTGGGACGAACCATGGTGCATGAAGCAGGACATTACTTTGGCTTGCGCCACGTTTGGGGTTCAGACAACGAGAAGTGCGGTTCTACGGACTACATCGACGATACGCCGAAGCAAAAGGCGGAGAACTACGGGTGTAAAACCTTTCCGTCCATTTCGTGCAACAATGGGCCGAATGGAGATATGTTCATGAACTTCATGGATTATAGCAACGATGTGTGCGCCCTGCTGTTTACCAAGCGGCAGGTTGAATTCATGCAACTTGTGTTGAAGACCAACCGACGGGCGATGTTTTACAGCAATGGCGTCACTTCAGTGGCTGATCCAAATCTGAACGAATGGAAGATTTACCCGAATCCATCAACCGGAGTTGTACACCTGGAATTCGGAGATACGTTGCCTGGAAAGATGGAACTCTTCAACGTGATGGGAGAGATGGTTGGGCAGTGGATACCCGCAAATAATATTGAGCGATGGGACCTTTCGTCGCTGCCCAAAGGAGTCTATTACTTGAGGTCACTGGGCCATCATCAATCGTTGATCCTGCGCTGATATGAGTAACGTACTCTCTGCCAATTCCGTAGTGTATTCCTTGCCCGGATCGGATGTGTTCCACAAGGCGGTCGCTAAATCAGTGGATCCATCCCCAAGTGCGGGTACTAAGTCATTTGTGCTTCGCCCTTTTGCACAGAATGCCTCGCCTTTTTTCTTTTCGATGGATGCTGATGAGCCGGTCGATGTCGGTAATTTGGAGGTGATGCTGCCTGATTATACTGCGAAGTTGACAGCCGTAGATCGGAAGGCGTACATCCAGAAAGTGGAGAAAGCGATTGAGCAGTGCCAGGCCATGAACGGGAAAATTGTACTGAGTCGTTCGATTGAAGTGCCCATGCGTACCTTGAATATTGGCAACAGCCTCATTTCCCTTAGGGCTCGCTATCCGCAGGCATTTGTGTATTTGCTCAACAGCCACAGTCATGGCATTTGGATGGGCGCGAGTCCGGAGGTGCTGCTCGAGAAGGAAGAAGGAATGTACGCTACGATGGCATTGGCAGGTACGAAATGGGGAGATGCGCTTTTCGAACAAAAAGAATTTGACGAACAACTGACGGTTGCCCGATATATCTTGGCCCAATTGGAAGATGCCGTGGTGGAAGTAAGCGACATGTACGAGCATCCTTTTGGTGCTCTACGCCATTTGAGGACTGATTTTCGCTGGGAAGACGAGCGCGAGGCTTTGGAATTTGCAGAACGATTGCATCCCACCCCGGCAGTGTGTGGATTCCCATTGGAACGCGCTATGAATTTCATTCAAGAGGTGGAGGGTTATAACCGTTCGCTCTACGCGGGATATTTAGGGATCGTAGATTCGAACGAAAACGCCCATTTGTTTGTTAACCTTCGGTGTATGCAGTTATTTCGCGACCGCGTTTTGGTTTACGTTGGCGGTGGCATCAATGCCTTGTCAGATCCGGAAGTAGAATGGGAAGAAACAGAAAAGAAGAAGGAATCCGTATTGAGCGCTTTGCACTATGAATGAAATCTCAGACATCGGGGCAGTCAGGACATTGGTCAGACAGCTGCATCAGCGCGGAATTAGCGACATCGTCTTATCTCCAGGGAGTAGGAATGCTCCATTTATCCTCAGCTTTAATGCGGTAGATAGTTTTCACTGTCAAAGCATTTTAGATGAACGAACGGCGGGCTTTGTCGCGCTGGGGATAGCACAACAAAAAGGCAGGCCTGCGGTGCTCAGTTGCACCAGTGGGTCAGCGGTATTGAACTACGCGCCGGCCTTGGTGGAAGCGTATTATCAAAAGGTGCCGCTGATTGCCATTACGGCCGATCGTCCGGCTGCTTGGATCGATCAAGGAGAGGGGCAGAGCATTCGTCAGGTCGGACTGCTCGATAAAGTGGTTGTCTCTGCGTTTGACTTGGTAGAGGAACAAAACGAAACGGATCGATGGTACAACCATCGACTGGTCAATGAAGCATTGGAGACCGCGATGAAAACAAGTCGGCCAGTTCAGATCAACGTTCCGCTATCAGAGCCCCTATACGGAATGGCTCCAACCAACATGGAGGATGTGCCGTCATTTGCGTTTACCAACCTTAAGCGGAGCATTCAAGAGGAAGATTTAGGAAGGATGACGGTTGAATGGGAAGGCGCAAAACGCATCGCAATCTTGGCGACGGATGGAGCGGGGGTTGAAGGCTTGCAAGAGGGGCTGACGCGCTTTCATGACGATTCTCGCATTGCCATCATTACAGAGACCAATGCCAATCTCTATCACCTCGGATACATCAGTTGTATAGACCGCACCATTGAATGCTTCATCGGATCGGAGTGGGAAGAGGAATACATCCCAGACCTGCTCATTACGATTGGCGGAAACGTGATCAGCAAAAAATTAAAGGCCCTCTTCAGACGTCACAAGGAGAAGCTCACCCATCATTGGCATTTTGGCACGGAGGTGATGGACACCTTTCAGTCGCTCACACGCCTGATTGATGCAGGACCGCGGGCCGTGTTCGGACAATTGGAGCCGATGGTGTCGGTAGCAGGCGAAGGATTTGGAACGCGTTGGAAGGCCCGTTTTTTTGAGGTTGAGCAAAAACACGCTGCCTTTTTAGAAACTTGCCCCTACAGTGACTTGAAAGTCTTTGAGCATTTACTCGATACGCTCCCAGAAGGAAGCGTGCTTCAAATGGGAAATTCGAGTGTGGTGCGGTATGTCCAATTGTTCAATCAAATCAGGAACATTCGGTATTTCGGCAACCGTGGTGTGAGCGGTATTGAGGGCTGTACTTCCACCGCGGTTGGAGCGGCCCAAGCGAGTGATGCGCTGACTGTACTGGTCAGTGGCGACCAGGCTTTTCGATATGACTCCAACGCCTTGGCGGTCAAGGAAGGAATCGAAAAGATGCGGATCATCGTCATCAACAATGGAGGTGGCAATATCTTCAGGATCATTGATGGCCCGAGCAGGCACGAGGCCAGCGAGGCGTTCATCGAGAAGAAGGATGAAGCATCTATAGCAAAACTTGTGGGCTACCATGGCGTAGATTATCTCTCCGCGTCTAACCTAGCAGAATTGGATCAGGCATTGGGTGATTTATTTGCAGTTGAGCGAAATGGTGTTGCTGTCTTGGAGGTGTTTACCCCGCGTATCGAAAGCCCTGAAATCCTGAAGTCCTATTTCAAGGCGTTGCGATAGGCTTTTATTCGTTTCACATTGAGCGTTCTCTAGTATCGCAGAACGAATAACTTTGTGTACCACCATGAATTATCTACGCCAATTTCAGTACAACGAAGAGATACTCGGTCGTTACATCGATGTACTCAGTGAGCATCCAGATTCTCCTGAAAAAGTGAGACGCTTGATGAGTCATATGCTGAACGCCTTGGAGATATGGGTAAGTAGGATTGAGCATCGTGAAGCTGAGTGCGAAACATGGGAAGAGCATGAAACTTCGACCCTCCACGCATTAAATCGCAAATGCCACGACGCTATTTTTCACTTGCTCGAAACTGGAAATTTGAAGAAGTCGCACGCCTACGTGAATTCAGAAGGGCAGGCTTTTAGCAATACGCTCGATGAGGTATTGACCCACCTGGTGATTCATTCCGCCCATCACCGTGCGCAGATCGCAACCCTTTGGAGCGATGCAGGAATAAAGCCCCCGCCATGTGATTTCATTTTTTGGGCACGGCAATCTCGGTAAGAGTAGTCGTTATTTAAGCATGACTCCCGATTGCTGAGCGGTAGTTTGTAGATTTTTACCTTCTTTAGCAACACTAACCCACATCCTCCTATGAGAGAAAACATCCTGCGTCTGCTCATGGAGCTTTTTGCCATCATTGGTGAAGCCCATCCGGAAAAAGCCTTGGCACGCCGCAAGATGGAGGAAGAATTTCTCAGGCAGACCCTGAGCCTCGAGAAGGCCATGGAGTTCCTTGCGCTCTACGATCCCTTTGTGTTGGGATACCATACCACTGAAAGTGCGCTCGAAGACCGTCAAACCCGCGCAGCTGAAATCTGCGCAGAACTCAACCGTACGCTTACCCAAAAGCAAAAGACGGTTGTCCTTGTCCGCCTGATCCAATACTTATTCATAGATCCCAAGCCTGCGACAGAAGAGGCTGCCTTTTTGCAGGTGATCCAACGCGCCTTGCGGATTGAAGACGGGGAATTTCAGTTGTTATTGCAGCTGATTACCGACATCGATCAATTTCGTGGCGCTGGCGCTTTGATCGTTGGTGGCGACCAAGAGGTGCCGCCTGAGGGTGTGAAGTCTCTCAAACGAAAAGAGCTCAAGGGAAGGCTTCATTTCGCCTTTGTGCAGAGTGCGGATTTCTATTTTCTGCGCTACATCGGCAATGAGGACTTAGAGCTCAGTGGCATTCCCATTAAAAGCCATGAGGTCTACATCTTTTCGCCAGGAGCTACCGTGCGCGGTCCCCTGATCAACCCCGTCTACTTCAGCGATGTGGTTGACCGGTTTTTAGACAAGGAATTGAAGGAATCCATCACCTATCGCGTGGAGGATATTACCTGTCATTTTTCAAGTGGAAAGCAAGGCCTTCACCCGCTGAGTTTCGTAGAAAAATCTGGATCATTGGTGGGAATCATGGGCGGGTCAGGTGCAGGAAAGTCCACCTTACTCAACGTGCTCAATGGCAGTGCTTCTCCTTCTGCGGGAAGCGTTAAAATCAACGGACTCAATCTTCACACCCAAGCTTCAGAATTGGAAGGGGTAGTAGGGTTCGTTTCTCAGAGCGACCTGTTGATGGAAGACCTCACGGTCTTTCAGAACCTCTATTTCAGCGCAACTGTGCTTGGCGGAACTCAAGGATGAAGAAATTCGTGAGCGGGTGGACTCGGTGTTGAGTGATTTAGGACTGTTTGAAGCCAAAGACCTCAGGGTGGGCAGTCCACTGGATAAAATCATCAGCGGAGGACAGCGCAAGCGACTCAACATTGCATTGGAATTGATCCGTGAGCCAGGTGTGCTTTTCCTCGATGAACCAACCTCGGGCCTTTCGTCCCGAGACAGTGAGGTCATCATCGACCTGTTGAAGTCATTGGCGTTAAAGGGAAAGTTGGTATTTGTGGTCATCCATCAACCTTCTTCGCAAATCTTTAAGGTATTTGACCGCCTCCTCTTATTGGATCAAGGCGGCTACCCTGTATACCTGGGGAATCCGGTGGATGCCATCATCCATTTCAAGCACGCTACACATCAGATCAATCCAGACATTGGCGAATGCAATTGCTGCGGAAACGTAAACCCCGAGCAGATCTTTTCGATCATCGAAGCGCGCCTTTTAGACGAGCGTGGACTTCCTACAGGAGAGCGTAGGTTTACGGCGAAGGAGTGGAATCAATATTACCTTGAACATCAAGCCGCGGTCATTCCATCGGAGCAGGTTTTGAAGGATCGCTATGAAAACGAGTACAGAAAGCCAGGCTTATTGGCTCAATTTGGTGTGTTTGTAAAGCGGGACATTCTTTCCAAACTCAACAACAAGCAGTACTTGCTCATCACCTTGCTCGAAGCACCGGTATTGGCCTTTATCTTAACCTTCCTGACGCGCTATCAGCGTCCGGGAATGGAATACTCGTTTCAAGACAATCGGAATCTAGTCGCCTATGTCTTCATGAGCGTCATCGTCGCTTTGTTCTTAGGTCTGATGATCAGTGCAGAAGAAATCTTCAAGGACAGAAAGATCCTCAAACGAGAGCGCTTTCTCAACCTTAGCAAGGGGGCATACCTGTGGAGTAAGATTGTCATCATGCTGTTGATTTCTGCTATACAGTCTTTCCTTTTTGCGGGTTTGGGCAATTGGATCATGGGATTTTCCGAGTTGTATTTCGAGTATTGGTTGATGCTCTTCGTCATGTCGCTGTATGCCAATGCACTCGGATTGAATATTTCTTCAGCTTTCAAGAGTGCGGTGACCATTTATATCCTCATTCCATTTCTCATCATTCCGCAGCTGTTGTTGAGTGGGATTCTGGTCAAGTTTGATGAATTGAACCCAATCATGGCCGCGCGCAGTGTTGTTCCCGTGCCAGGTGAGGTGATGGGCACGCGATGGGCATTGGAGGGGTTGATGGTGGAATTGTACAAGGAAAACGGATATGAAAAGAACTTCTACGAGATTGAAAAGGCCAAGGAAGAGATGAATTACAGGCGTGTGTTTTGGTTCAATGAAATGAAAACATTGCTGAAAGATGCGAAAGCAGGTGATGAAGCCGCGTATTCCTTACTGGTTTCAGAATTCGGTCGTGTAGGTGAGGAAGGTATTACCTCAGCTGCCTTGGATGATGGCACAGCGGTCCAACGATTGGATGCCTTGCGTTCTGAATTCTCCAAGGAATACCAAAAGGAGGAAGAAAAGTTGGATCAAGCGTTTGAAAAGCTTGCCATTGGCGCGGATCCTGATGCCTATTGGTCCAGACAGAAAGGCTTGTATTTCAATGATCGCTTGGCTGACTTGGTATTGAATAAGGATGAGATCGCTGATCGCATTTACCAGGAGAAAGGCGCCTTGCATTCAGGGCAGAACGCGGTGTACATGGACCCACCCGAGGGCCAATTCTTGCGCGCACATTTCTATGCACCCCGGAAATTCCTTTTCGGAAACTACTACGATACCTATTGGGTCAACGTGTTGGTCATTTTGTCCATGACCGTACTGCTCTATATCGCCCTGTATTTTGAATGGTTGGAACGAGGAGTCCGTTTCCTTGAGCAGCTGTCTCACCGACGAAAGGGCAACTGATTACTGCACTTCCAGCGCACTCTAGGATGCTTTTGCGGCGTTGATCCATGGATTTACCTGGACATTGTTCGGTAAGAACCGTATGCTTTTTTCGTTCTGAAGTACATCAACACAAGCGGGTTGATAATTACAACCTGCCTGTCCTGAGGTGCCCCAAGGCTAACGGTACATTAGCATATTCCTAAAAACTGTTTGAATTCGTGCGATACGTCAAATTCCTTCTCATCGCCCTGATTCTTCTGCCCGCCGCCACAGTGGGACAGATGACCATGGCCTACGACAACGATTTCCTCACCTATAATCGGGGGTTGGAGTTATTCCATAAACAGCAATTTGGACCCGCCAAGGCGCAGTTCGAAGCGGCCATTTCGACGGTTAAGAATGAACATTCTGAAGTAAGTGCCAATGCCCACTTCTATGTGGCAGCGTGTGCGTTGGAGCTTTTTCACAAGGATGCAGAGTATCTTTTGAAGGAATTCGTGCGAGATTACAGCACGAGTCCTCGCGTAACCGAAGCTTGGTTTATGCTTGGAAGCTACAACTACCGAAAAAAGGACTGGGAAGACGCCATTGATTATTTCGATGAAATCCAAGCCAGTGATTTGGCGGAGCCGGGGCGAAGTGAATATCTATTCAAGAAAGGGTACAGCTATTTTCAAGAAGAACGGTACGACGAGGCCGCCGATCAGTTCTTCCAAATGAAGGATCAATTCTCGGTTTACTACGCTCCGGGCGTCTACTATTTCGCCCACATAAACTACGAGCAAGGTAATTACGCCACGGCATTGAAATCCTTCAAGAGCCTAGAAGGACATCCGCAGTTTGGTGAGGTGATTCCCTACTACATCGTTCAGATTTATCATTTCCAAAAGGAGTACGACAACCTCGTGGCCTATGGAACGCCATTCCTGGGCAAGGATGGAGTGAAGCGCAAGGCAGAAATCTCTCGACTCGTGGGGGAGGCGTTGTACAACAAAAGCGAGTACGCTGAAGCTGCTCCATTCCTGGAAGAATTCATGGCGAGTCGCCTACCGAAGCAAAGCCAAGATTATTACGTGCTGGGCTACGCATACTATAGAAGCAATCAGTATGACAAAGCCGCCGAACAGTTCTCAAAGATCTCTTACAGCGATGATGCGGTTGGGCAGAATGCTGCCTATCACTTGGGAGAAACGTATCTGAAGGCAGGGAAGAAATCATACGCACGCAATGCATACCGATCGGCTTCTCGTCTCGACTTTCTTCCTGCGCTGAAAGAGGATGCGCTTTACAAATACGCACAGCTTTGCTACGAGCTGAGTTATGATCCTTATGATGGTGCCATCGCCGCTTTTAAGGAGTACATCGACACCTATCCAGAGAATGGGCGCACCAAGGACGCCTTTGATTACTTGGTGAACATATACTTGACTTCCAATAACTACGACGCTGCGCTTTCAAGCATTGAAGAATATGAGGACCCTGACATTCGCTTGAAAGAAGCGTATCAGCGCATCGCTTTCAATAAGGGTGTATCCCTTTATCAAGACCGCATGCTCGAAGATGCAATGAAGTTTTTTGATCGGTCATTGAAATACCCTCAAAGCAAAACCATTACCGCTGAGGCCAACTATTGGAAGGCCGAAGCATTCTATTACAAAGGCGATTACAAGGAGGCGGTAAAGCATTATGAAACGTTCATTTACACTCCGGGGGCGGCCTTAACGCCGTATTTTAATTTAGCCAACTACAACATCGGCTATGCCTATTTCCAACAGGATAAGTTCATCGAGGCGCCTTCTTGGTTTCGTCGATTCACCTCGTACAGCAAAGAAAAAGACAAGGTCAAATTGACGGATGCTAACCTTCGGATTGGCGACTGCTACTTCATGTTGACCCAATACCCGGCTGCGATGGATTATTACGCCATGGCAGTGAAGTTGGGAGGTTCTGATCCCGACTATGCCTTGTATCAAACAGCGATGACCCATGGTTTGCTCAACGACCTGAAGGCCAAGATCGCATCGCTGAAAAAATTGACGGATGCTTACCCTGATTCTCGCTACCTAGATGCTGCGCATTACGAGACGGGGCGGGCAAACATTCGACTTGGAAAGCAGGATGAAGCGCTTGCGAGCCTTCAAAAGGTGGTGGATGATTTCCCTGGGAGTAGCTATGTGCGAAAAGCATTGGTGAGCATTGGTCAGACGTATTACAACAGTGAAAAAGACGATGAAGCACTGGGAATTTTCATGCGCATCATTTCAGATTATCCTACCTATGAGGATACTCGGGAGGCACTCATCGGCGTACAAAATATTTATTCCGACCGAGGAAAAGTAGACGAGTACGAGAAGTTGATCGCATCACTTGAATACGTCAACATTTCTGACATGGCATTGGACAGCATCAATTACGAAGCCGCCGAGAACCAATATTTCAATGGCCAGTGCAAAGAAGCAGTGGTAGCATTCAACAAGTACCTCAGTCGATTTGAGAAGGGAATCTTCGCTTTGAATGCAAAGTTCTACCGTTCGGAGTGTATGTATAAGATGGGGCAGAAGAAAGAAGCCTTGGGGGATTATGAGTTTGTTGCCAATCAACCGAAGAATCGGTTCTCTGAATCGGCTTTGGTAAAGGCTGCCCGCATCAATTTTGCAAACAACAATTACCCAGACGCCTTAGCGTATTATCGCCGACTGAGCTTGCTGGGTGAGTACAAGGACAACCTCCAAGAATCAGAGATTGGTCAAATGCGGTGTAACTATCAGTTGAACAACTACCAAGGATCCATCGCCAATGCAATCATCGCCCTAGAGGACGAGAAGATCGACGAGAACGTGAAGAACGAGGCCAACCTGATCATCGCGAAGTCTAATTTGAAATTGGAAAGTCCCAAGGAGGCAGGTAGGTACTTGGTCAAGGTAGTTGCAAACGGAGCTCCTTCTCAGGCGGCTGAGGCAATGTACCTCCAAGCGAGGATTCAGTTCAACCAGGATTCATTGGATTCAACGGAAGCATTGGTGTTCTCGCTGGTTGAGCGCTATCAAACCCAATCGTTTTGGTTGGGGAAGAGCCTGTTGTTGCTCACGGATGTATACATGACCCGAGGGGATTTATTCCAAGCCAAGGCTACGTTGAACAGCGTGCTGGACAATTACATGAAAGAGGACGAAGTGAAGCAAATGGCGCGTGAGAAGCTCGCTACCATTGAAGAATTGGAATCTGCTTCGGACGAAGAAGAAGCGCCGGAGCTCGAGATCAATTTCCAACAGGACGGAGGAATGGATCAGCCCGAAGAAACAGAAGAAGAAAATGAAGCACCAAATAACGAGCTCGATGAAGAATAAGAGCATATTGATACTGCTGGGCGCCATGCTCGTGGGCTGGGCTAGCCAAGCTCAAGTGAGTCGATCGGGACGTGAGGATACCATCAAGACTAGCCAGACCACGGTGTTTGAATATCGCCCAACCGTCAGTGACGCGAAGAAATTGGCGGAGTCGCCATCAACCATTGATACGGTATTGCAAAAGCCTGAGGCGCAGTTTGCATTTGAAACACAGCAACTCCAGACCACCTACACTCCTGACAGCATCAAAGCGGCCAAGATGAAGGGTGAGCCGCTCGATCCTCTCTATCGCAGCTTTGTGAAAGGTGGGCTGGGAAATGGCATCAACTATCTCTTTGATGGCTACGTAAACGCCCTTCGCTCACGCGATGGCGCACTGGGCCTGGAGGTGCATGGAAAAGGAACGCAGGGTGTGTTGACCGATCTACCTCCCGCGCCTTACAATCGTTGGAACACGGCACTTTCAGCGAAACGATTTCTCAAGAAACATCAATTGACAGGCGCCGCCGGCTACGATCGTGAACGAGTGCAGCTCTATGGTTACACCTACAACGATACCATCATCGCTCCTTACTTCATAGAATACCAGGGCGATGAGGATGTATTCCGACAAGTCTACACTGAAATTTTTGCCAACGTAGGGGTGAAGAGCTTCTACACGGATTCATCCAAGATCAACCACAGCGCTGATGTGCACTATGATTATTTCTTTGATCGCAACGCGGCGAATCAAGAACACAATGTGCGTTTCGACGGTCGCTTATCCCGTTACTTAAACGGTCATTTGGGTAGCTTGGATGCCATGGTAGATATGAATGCAGTAGATTACGTCGAGCAGTTTTATTCGCATCGCTACGATACCGTTGCAGAGCAGCGCTCCAATGTGCTGGTCGGACTGACGCCTAAATTCACCACCCAAGCGAAAAAATTCAGGGTTGAAGTAGGGCTGAAATTCCAGATGAGCCTGCAGTCGAATCAAACGGATATTCGGCTCTATCCAGACGTCTATGCCAAGTATAACTTGGTCAAGGAGATCATCATTCCCTATGCAGGCGTGACGGGCGGATTGCAGCGAAATAATTTGAACAACTTGACAGAGCAGAATCCATTCCTCTGGACCGGATTGACGGTTTTGCGCAATACGGATAGGGAATACCATGCTTACGGAGGTTTCAGAGGAGCTGTTTCCCAGCGCTTCACGTACAACCTGCATGCAGGTCAATACAAAGACCGCGATGCACCCTTGTTCATCAATTACAATGCTTCTGGGTACAATCCAGGGTTGAATCCATTCGGTGTGAACTACTTTATTGCTGCATATGACACCATCACGACGTTTGAGATGGGAGGTGAATTGACGTACCGCATCGGAGAGCGTCTTCAGGTAGTGGGTTCAGGGGTGTATAGAAGATTCACCATGGTGCAGGAAGCCAAAGCGTGGCAGCGACCCAATTTTGAAGTCTCGGCCATGGGACTCTATCAGATCCAAGAACGAATCATCGTTAAAGCGGGTATCAACATTCTAGGTCCGCAAAGTGCAAAAGGACTCAAGGCATACGATCCGAACGACACGGAGTCTGTTGACTCTGAAGAAATCAATGGTCAATTATTCTCCGTGACCAGCACGCAGATCGATCCGATTTTCGACTTGAATGTAGGCCTTGAATACCGCTTGTCGGAGCAAATTTCGGGCTTCCTCAACATGCATAATTTGGTTGTTCAGCGATACCAGCGCTGGAACAATTACCCAGTGCAGCGATTCAACATCATGGGGGGCATCACCTATTCGTTTTGGAAGGAGTAATCAACTGTTAATTGACTGTTGATAAAACCCGCGTAAAACTTAGTGTTTTACGCCGTTTTCCCCTTCCAGCAGAGCTATATTTGAGCTTTACGTAAACCCCGTACAATGAGTGAAAAGGAAAAGCCTATGGGCGAGTATTCAGCGTCCAATATTACGGTCTTAGAAGGACTGGATGCTGTAAGGAAGAGACCATCGATGTACATCGGTGATACAGGTGTACGTGGATTGCACCACTTGGTCTACGAAGTGGTTGACAATTCCATAGACGAAGCGTTGGCTGGACATGCGTCCACGATCTTCGTAACCATCAATGAAGACAATTCGATCACTGTTTTGGATGACGGTCGGGGAATCCCGGTTGACATGCATATCAAAGAGAAGAAGAGTGCCTTGGAAGTGGTTATGACCGTGCTACACGCTGGAGGTAAATTTGATAAAGGGTCTTACAAAGTTTCTGGTGGCTTGCACGGCGTAGGTGTATCCTGTGTGAACGCGCTTTCTACCGACCTGAAGGCGACAGTCTACCGAAATGGAAAGATATATGAGCAGGAGTACAAAATTGGAAAGCCACAGTACGATGTGAAAGAAGTTGGAACTACTGAAAAGAGTGGTACCCAAATCTGGTTCAAGCCAGACGCTTCTATTTTCACTGAGACGGTTTACAGCTTTGATACTCTATCGCATCGTTTGAGGGAGCTGGCCTTTTTGAACAAAGGCATTCGTCTCACCTTGATGGATAGAAGAGATACAGACGACAACGGTGAGTTCCTTTCGACAGAGTACTACTCTGATCGTGGCTTAGCAGAGTTTGTCGAGTTCATCGATGAAGGGCGAGAGAAATTGATTCCAGATACCATGTTCATGGAAGGAGAGAAGAACGGCATCCCTGTCGAGATCTCCATGCAATACAATACATCGTTTTCAGAGAACCTGCACAGTTATGTGAACAACATCAACACCCGAGAGGGGGGGACGCACCTCGCAGGATTCAGAAGCGGCCTTACAAGGACGCTGAAGCGATACGCGGATGAATCTGGATTGTTGACCAAGTTGAAGTTCGACATCGCCGGAGACGACTTTCGTGAAGGTTTGACAGCGGTGATTTCCGTGAAAGTCATGGAGCCTCAGTTTGAAGGACAGACCAAAACGAAATTGGGTAATCCTGAAGTCAGAGGAGCAGTGGATCAAGCCGTTGGTGAGATGCTTTCCAACTACTTGGAAGAACATCCCAAGGAAGCTAAAATCATCGTTGAGAAGGTAATCCTCGCTGCACAAGCACGTCACGCTGCTCGCAAGGCACGAGAGATGGTGCAGCGGAAGAATGTCTTGACAGGCAGTGGGCTTCCAGGAAAGCTGGCCGATTGCTCTGAACGTGATCCAGCCAAATGCGAGATATTCCTCGTAGAGGGAGATTCTGCGGGTGGAACAGCAAAGCAAGGACGCGATCGGAAGTTCCAGGCGATTCTTCCTTTGCGCGGAAAGATCTTGAACGTCGAAAAGGCGATGCAACACAAGATCTTCGACAACGAAGAAATCAAGAATATCTATACGGCTCTTGGAGTGCGGATCGGTACTGAGGAGGATAGCAAGGCACTCAACCTAGAGAAGTTACGCTACCACAAAGTAGTCATCATGTGTGATGCGGACGTGGATGGTAGTCACATTGCTACGTTGATCCTGACGTTCTTTTTCCGCTACATGAAGGAGCTCATCGAATTGGGCTACATCTATATTGCCGCCCCGCCCCTCTACCTCGTCAAGAAAGGTGCACAGCAGCACTATGCTTGGACGGATACAGAGCGCGACGAAATCGCGGTTGAACTCAAAGGCGGTAAGGATACCAACGTGAACATTCAGCGATACAAGGGTCTTGGAGAGATGAATGCTGAGCAACTTTGGGAAACAACCATGAATCCTAATTTCAGAACCATGCGTCGTGTAACCATCGACAATGCAGCAGATGCCGATCATACGTTCAGCATGCTGATGGGAGATGAAGTGCCACCACGTCGTGAGTTCATCGAGAAGAATGCGAAATACGCCAAGATCGACGTATAACGATCATCATACCTATAGTTCAATAGAAAAGCCCCCAACGTTGGTTGAGGGCTTTTTCTTTTATAATTGGTGCAGTTGGGCTTCGCCCATCTCATTAAGAGATTACTGCATTACAGTTATTCTTCCTTTCAATTCTTGCTGCTCTCCGCACGCATCTTCAGCGATTACGCGGTAGATGAATTGTTCGCCCCGCTGAGGGAGGTCGCCTGAGCCGGCAATGCTGCCATTCCAAGCACTTCCTTCGGTGGTTTCAAAGACCAAGGCGTTATCCTTAGCGCGGAATACCTGAATGGAGTGGGCGTTGCATTTCTCCAGTCCTACGGGTAACCAAGCATCGTTGTTTCCATCGTTGTTCGGACTGAAAGAATTCGGAATATAGATTTCCAATCCACCCTCAACATTGACAAGTATGTTTTGCTGACTTGTACAGCCATGTTCGTTCACAATGTGTACATCTGTGCTATAGGAGCCTCTCCCTAAGCGCACTTGTGAACTAGAACCGTTGATTTCTTGTTGCGCATTGGACCAAGTGTAGGTATTAGCCCCAGGGTCCGCCTTGAGTTGAACCGTTTGACCAAAGCACTGATTGTTTCCTTCTACCGCAAAGGATAGAGCACCTTCAGGACGCTCATAGATTTGAATGACGCGCTTATTGGAGACGGATTTCCCATTTCCTCCTGAAAGCATCACTACCTCATGGTCTCCAGCGACATCAAACGTATATTCTGTGGCCGCACCTTCTAATACATGCACGCCATCTATGATCCACTTGATTGCTACACCAGCGTTCGATGCGGCTTTGAATTGAACGGTACTTCCTACGCATTGAATACCAATTGCGCGGAATGAAACTTGATCTGCAACTGCTTTGACCTCTGTTGGAGCATCCGTCGTATGCGGAGCAGAATTTTCTTTATAGGTTGGAGGTTGTTCTGAGGATGCCGTTTTCTCTGTGACGGGAGATAGCTCCATTTGAGTCACAGAAAGCTCGTGTATCAATTCAATCTCGTGTTCCTCTTGTGCGGTGTGTATGATAGCTGGAGCCGAAGGGTGACTTGGTACATCATCCTCCGTCACAGCCGTTACTTCATGCCGCTCGGTAAGGTAGGAAACCGGATGCTCAGCTTCTCCGACCGGCATAATGCTAAGTACGGATACGATCACCGCTGTTACAGCAGAGCCAGCAATGAACGAAGGCATAAAGTTTACCTCGTTGCTGGTAGCTGAAGGCGCCTTGCCCAAAGAAGACTCAATGGCATCCCACATTCCGTGATCTACCGGGTAGTCTACCTGGTTGAGCTTATCAGCTATTATTTTATCAAATTCTTTCATTCCTAATCGCTTAATCTATCCACTAGCGGTTGTAGCATTTTTCTCAAATTCATCCTGGCCTTTGAGAGGTTCGATTTCGACGTTCCTACGCTGATATCGAGCATCTCGGCAATTTCATTGTGGTTGTATCCTTCCATTACGTACAGGTTGAATATCGTTCGGTAAGCGGGAGAGAGTTGTTGTACTGCCTCCATCACCTCTGAAATTTGGATTTGGTTATAGATACTATCCTCGTCCAATTCATCTTCGAGATCATCACCCAAGCGGTCGGTCAACTCGGAGTCAGTGACTACGGGTTTCACTTTTTTCCGCCTGTAATTATCGATGGCCGTATTGACCACAATGCGTTTTATCCAGCCTTCAAAAGAACCATCACCTTTGTAATTCTCTATGCCCTTGAAAACCTTGATGAAACCGTTTTGGAGTAGATCCTTGGCTTCATCGGGATCGTCAGCGTAACGCATGCAGATTCCAAAAAGGCGTCCGTACATTTTAGAGAACACTTCCTTCTGAGAGGCATGACTGTCGTTCCTGCAACCTTCGACCAGTTGCAGTTCTTCATGTCTATGCCATATTCCCATCTGGTTACTATTGGACGCTTGAATGTGTGGAGGTTGCCTGCAATTTTATCGAAGACCTCTATAGGATCCATTGCTACTTACAATGACCTGACCGCGTGCTTTTCGGATTTCCCCGTTCTTATCTGAATATCTGAGGGTGAAGGGGTAGGCTCCACTGGGAACTAACTCCCCATTGGCACTGCTCTTACCGTCCCAACCAAATTCAGGATTCTTAGAGAAGAATACTTCTTTGCCCCAACGGTCAAAAATTTTGAGTTCGAAGTACGTGAGCCCTATGCCTTCACCAACGATTTTGAACACGTCGTTAAGACCATCACCGTTTGGCGTAAAGGAACCCGGAATATATAAGGTCTGATCTAAGCGATTGATCAAGGTCTTTTCTACCGTATCAACACAGCCGTCCTTGGAGATTGCCACGAGGCTCACCACGTAGGCTCCTGTGTCGCTGAACTCATGCACGAAGATGGAATCCAGGGATAAGGAATCACCATTTAAGTACCAAGCAATTGAATTTGCTTGCTTGCTTCGATCCGTGAATTTGATCAGCGGTGAAAGCGACGATGGATTTTCAGGTGAGTGTTCAAAGTTGGCAAATGGAGATTCTAAAATTTTCACCAAGCACTCCTCTGTACGCGTTGCAAAGCAACCGAAGTCAGATACCACTGAGAGGGTCACGTCATAGCATCCCGGAGTTTCATACCGGTGTTTTACTGAATCGGTCAAGGCATTTGGATAGGTTTCGCCATCTCCAAAATTCCAAGAGTAGTCGTAACCGGTCATGTAATTGCCAAAGGAGATCGTTACGTCCGTCTCGGTGCAAGACTCTGCAGGAGATGCAATGAATGGAGGTGCATAAGGCTCCCCAACATAAATGGTCTTCTTGGCTACACCTGGCTCTGAGAGACAAAGGTCAGAGATAGTGACAGAGTATTCTTTCGTGGAAGTTGGGCGCACAAACTGAATAGGGTTTCCATTCATGCTGGCTTCACTCCAAGTGAATACGTACTCGTCTGGCCCACGGAATCCACCGCGACCTGAAGCAATAAGGTAAACGTTTTCACCCACGCAGATAGAGTCATCTTCCACTCGAATCTCTGTAGAAATAGAACTGTATCCACCTACTTGAACAAAAACGCTGTCCTTATAAGGTGGGGTGCCACAAGCATCGCTCACCGTTAAATAGTACCAAATAGGTTCGTCTGGACTCACCGTCGTCACAGAGCCGAAGTTACCAGAGCTCCATGAATAGGTATAGATTGAATCACCTCCAAAAGCCTCAGCGGTAATGTCAATCGTGTCGTAAGGACAAATGGTATCTACTGGCTCAATGAGAGAAGAAAGTGGGGGACGCACTTTAATAAGCACTTCCGAAGTGTCACCAGTGCAGCCATTGGCGTCTACGCTGTAAACAAAGTATTGTGTCGTTGTATCTGGAAAGGCAGTATGGAATTGCCCCGTAGAAACCACAGGACCAGTTAATGAGCTTTCTGTCCACACGTAGCTGAATGGGGGAGTTCCACCGATCGATGCGGCAGCCAAAGCCGCTGGATTCGTGATGCAAATCATCGTATCGCTGTACGCTGTTGTCTGGATCGTGTCTGGTACCCCGATAACTACAAAGGTGTCAGCAGTACAACCGTTGGCATCCGTGACCGTAACGGTGTTTGTGTCTTGACAAAGCTGATTCGCGATTTGAGTCGTTTCTCCACTCGACCATTGGAAAAAGAAACCTGCTACACCACCCGTCACATTTGCTTGGGCAGAAGCGTCACAAACGAGTCCGCCGGGACAAGATACAGGCGTTGGATTGGTAATGTACGTTACGAGCAAATCCGGTTCGTCCACAGTGGTAGAGCCCGAAGTTATATAGCAGCCAGAGGCGTCCACGATCGTAATGAAATAGGTGCCTACGCCCACTGTCTCTAATGTGTCGAACTGTGAATTCTTAATCACGGAGCGCAGGGTGTCTCCCGCGCTGTTCATCCAGTAGAAGGTCATAGGATAGGTAGCACTCGTATTGGTGTCTTCCACCATGATGTTGCCGGTAGTATCTCCATGGCAAAGCACATCTTCAACCGTGAAGATTGGAATCTTGCAATAAGGAGAGAGTAAAATACTGTCGATTGCAACGTTGCCATTAGCGGAATCGAGTATGGCGTACACGTACTCGCATTCTTCGGGGTATACCCCGTTGCTCGGGCTGATTTCTAAACTTGGACCTTCACCGACCGTGTCGCCGTCGTAAATCCATTGAAGCATGGGTAAGCTGTATCTCCACGATTCTGTGGATGCAGTAAACGCATTGTCATTTCTGCTCAAAACGATTTCCGCGTCCGTCCCATTGCTGTTATGGATGGCTTGAACACCATCTCCATTTCCCCAACCTGTGCAGGTGGGTACGACTGAAAGATTGTTGTCGATCACGTTCGTTGTCTCATACAATACCACTTGGAAAGTGCCATAGGTGGTAGTACACGAGAACATCGGTACGCTTGACCAGGTAATGACCTTTCTTCGGTAGGGTGCCGTTCCTTGCGTTTGATAGGTTACATAAGGTCCACTACCAACCGCTGGATTCCAATCCCGCCATGGAGCCATGACG
Organism: uncultured Flavobacteriales bacterium; assembly: GCA_943788725.1. Lineage (GTDB taxonomy): Bacteria > Bacteroidota > Bacteroidia > Flavobacteriales_G > Salibacteraceae > SHAN690. Next base: position 466,941 of record CALSRJ010000003.1, read on the forward strand.
CAATTTTTGGGGCGGTTAAAAAGTGTGCTTGGAACAGGATTTACGACCCAAGTGGACGTTTGACCTGAAGAAAATCCAACCCATCCGTTGGAACAGATATAGAAAGAAGTGTAGGTATTGCAATAATAGTCGAAGGAGAATCCTAAGCTGAATGGACCGAGAATTTGATCGTCTGACATGGATACCGAAGTGCCTCCCGCCGTGTAAAAGTTGTAGGGAATTGAATCAACAGAGTATTCGCATCCCCCACCGCCTAATCCATGGATGTCAAAAGTCGCTGGAGGGCAAAATCCAGTATCGGGCGTTGAAATGAGATTTGCTGGTATCAAGGTTTGTCCAAAACCAAGCACAGTATATAATGATGCGATAAGTGTCAGGAACGCTATTCTCATAAGACAAAATTAATCTTCTTAGCTATGGACGTGGTACATAAATACAGTTGCTTTCCGCCTTCCTATATTTTAGTTTTGTGGCCCTGAAAATAAACAGATAAGGATTATGAAAATCACAGTAGTAGGTGCTGGTGCAGTTGGAGCAAGTTGCGCCGAGTACATCGCCATCAAGAATTTCGCTTCGGAAGTTGTCTTGATTGACATCAAAGAAGGTTTTGCAGAAGGAAAGGCAATGGACCTGATGCAGTGTGCTTCCCTGAATGGTTTCGATACCAAGATCACGGGAACCACAAACGATTACTCCAAGACCGCAGGCAGTGATATCGCAGTGATTACAAGTGGTATTCCACGTAAACCTGGGATGACCCGTGAAGAACTCATCGGCATCAATGCAGGCATTGTGAAGGAAGTTTCTGCTAACCTTATAAAGCATTCACCCAATACCATCATCATCGTGGTGAGTAACCCGATGGATACCATGACCTACTTGGTGCACAAAACAAGTGGGCTGCCTAAAAACCGCATCATCGGTATGGGAGGAGCATTGGATAGCGCACGGTTTAAGTACCGTTTAGCAGAAGCGTTGGAATGTCCAACTTCAGATGTTGACGGCATGGTGATTGGCGGGCACAGCGATACGGGCATGGTGCCGTTGATTCACAAGGCAGCTCGTAATAGCGTCAAAGTATCCGAATACTTGAGTGCTGAGCGTATGCAACAAGTAGTTGAAGACACCAAAGTTGGTGGTGCTACCTTGACCAAGCTTTTGGGAACTTCAGCATGGTACGCGCCGGGTGCTGCGGTGTCAGGATTGGTTCAAGCAATCGCTTGTGATCAAAAGAAAATGTTCCCATGCTCCGCTTTATTAGAAGGTGAGTACGGACTAAACGATCTCGCAATTGGCGTTCCTGTCGTCCTCGGCAAGAATGGAATCGAGCGCATTGTTGAAATTGAATTGAACGACGAAGAGAAGGTGAAGTTGGCTGAGAGCGCGGAAGGCGTGAAGAAAACCAACGCATTACTCGACGGCGTCATTTGATGCTTCAACCAAGATTTTGACCCATTTTTTGAAAGGCATCCGCTGGGGTGCCTTTTTCATTTTTCATAGAAATAAAATACCTGCTTCGGAATACTACGACCGAACAAGTTGAAATTCTATATTTGCACGCCCTTTTTTAAGGGCTATTTTACTAATACGTAGACATTATGCAGAATAAAAGTGCCATCTGGACATTCGCGATCTTGTTGTCGATAGCTTGTCTTTACCAGCTATCCTTCTCTTTCGTGACTTCAGGTGTAGAGAGTGATGCTATTGCGAATGCGCAATCGCGAGTGGATAGCCTTGTGCTGGAACAGTCGGATATGGGACAAGTTCAGCAGGATAGCGCAATGCAGAAGTTTGAGCAGGAGTATCTCCAAAAGATGAATACACGTGAGGTGTATCCAGTGCTTGGTTTTACCTACGCCTACTGTAAGCGCAATGAGATCAACCTAGGTCTTGACCTTCAGGGCGGTATGAACGTGACATTGCAAGTGCAGGTGAAGGACTTGATCAAAGCCCTTTCTGGAAACAACACGCATCCGATGTTTACGGAGGCGTTGAACCTCGCTTCTGCTAATCAGAAGAACAGTCAGGAGGATTACGTCACCCTGTTTGAGCAAGCATGGAATCAAGTGAATCCAGGCGGACAACTCGCCAGTGTGTTTCACAATCGTGAAAACAAAGACAAGTTTGCGATCGACGCTACCAATGAAGAAATCTTGCAGATTGTCAATGAGGAAGCAGACGCAGCGGTGAGCAGAACAGAGCAGGTGCTCCGGAGAAGGATTGACGGTCTGGGTGTTGTGCAACCAACCATCCAACGTCAACCCGGTACTGGTCGTATCATCGTTGAACTTCCAGGTATTAAAGACAAGGAGCGGGTCCGTAAGATCCTTCAGGGAACGGCTAAGCTTGAATTCTGGGAATGCTACGACAACTCTGAGATCTACAATGGTATGATCGAGGCCAATAAGATGTTGGCAGATAAGTTGGGCGTTCGCGATGAAAAAGCAGCAAAGACTTCGAATGATACTACACTTGCTTCATCCAATGAAACGTTGACGGCCGATTCATCAGCTGCTCAGGCGGTCGATACCAACAGCCTTGAAAATCTTCTTGGTAGTGATGTGGCTGTTACCTCTTCTGATTCTAACGATACGGCAGATGTAAGTGCGCTCATCGCAGAGCAACGCAAGAACAATCCGCTGTGGTCTGTGATGCGTCCTGCCATCTTTGATTCTGAGAGTGGCGACGGTCAGTTCGCGGGTAGAGGTCCAGTAGTGGGTTATGCTAGAATCCTGGATACGGCCAAAGTGAATGAGTTCCTCGCCCGAAAGGATGTCAAAGGAATTTTCTCTCGTAGGACTAAATTCCTCTGGGATGCAAAACCTTATGATGATCAGCAAACCTTCCTTCGTTTGTACGCGATCAACGTGACCAACAAAGAAGGGAAGGCACCATTGGAAGGTGATGTCATTACCAATGCACGGGTGTCGAGTGACCCACTGGGAAATCCTGAGATATCTATGAGTATGAACGCAGAAGGCGCGAAGACTTGGAGAAACATTACGGGAGAAGTGGCCAATCAAACCCCTAAGAAGTCCATCGCGATCGTATTGGACAACCTGGTCTACAGCGCTCCGCGAGTGGATCAAGAAATTTCAGGTGGACAATCGTCGATCTCTGGTCAATTCAATGTGGAAGAGGCGGAAGACCTTGCCAACGTTTTGAAGGCGGGTAAGCTTCCTGCTCCTGCGCGCATCATTGAAGAAGCGGTAGTAGGACCAACCCTGGGTGCTGAAGCGATCAACGCTGGATTCATTTCCTTCGTGTTGGCACTCATCATCGTGCTTGCCTACATGGCATTCTATTACGCTTCGGCTGGAATCGTTGCTGACCTTGCCCTGATGGCGAACCTGTTCTTTGTGATGGGAGTGCTATCATCTCTCGGAGCAACGTTGACACTTCCTGGTATTGCAGGTATCGTGCTTACGATCGGTATGTCGGTGGATGCGAACGTGCTTATCTATGAACGGATCCGTGAGGAGCTCCGAGCTGGTAAAGGTGTCCGCCTTGCAATTGTAGATGGATACAAGAATGCCTATAGTTCTATCATTGATGCGAACATCACAACCTTACTTACAGGTATCATTCTGTACATCTTCGGTACTGGACCGATCAAAGGTTTTGCGACAACGCTGATCATCGGTATCGCGACCTCTCTCTTTGCTGCCATCTTCATCACTCGACTCATGTTCGAATGGAGATTGGACCGTCACGCTACGCCTTCGTTCTCTTCTAAGATGACGGCAAATCTGATGACCAACGTCAACTTTATGTTCGTTGCAAAAAGAAAAACGTTTTATGCCATCTCAGGTATCGTCGTTTTGTTGGGTGTTGGTTCACTCGCAACCCGAGGCTTGAATTACGGCGTTGATTTTACCGGAGGAAGATCATACATCGTGCGATTCGCTGACGCGTTTCCCGTAAGCGAGATTACTTCAGTGCTCACCGATGAATTCATCAATGAAAGTGGATTGAAAGTGGCTCCAGAGGTGAAAACCTATGGATCTTCGAATCAGGTGAAGATTACCACGAAGTATATGATTGATTCGGAAAATGAAAAGGCCGATGAGATCGTTGAAGGTAAATTGAGAGAAGGGCTGTCTAAAATTGATCCTGGATTCGAAGTCATGAGTTCTCAAAAGGTTGGACCTACGATTGCGGATGACATTAAAGCAGGTGCAGTTTGGGCCGTATTGTTCTCTCTTATTGTCATCTTCCTTTACATCGTCTTGCGATTCCGTAAGTGGCAATTTGGACTTGGGGCGCTCATCGCAATGTTCCATGACGTTTTGATTGTACTCTCTCTGTTCTCATTGTTCTATGGAATCTTGCCATTCTCACTCGAGATCGATCAGGCGTTTATTGCCGCGATCTTGACCGTCGTTGGATACTCCATCAACGATACAGTGGTAGTGTTTGACCGTATTCGTGAGTTTATTGGATTGCACAAACGAAAAGATCAAGACATCGTAATCAATGACGCACTCAACGCTACTTTAAGTAGAACCTTGAATACATCGTTGAGTACCTTGGTTGTATTGTTGATGATCTTCTTCTTCGGAGGAGAGGTGATCCGCGGATTTGTTTTCGCATTGATCATCGGTATCATCGTCGGTACTTACTCTTCACTTTGCGTGGCAACACCAATTGTTGTTGACTTGAGTAAAAAGAAGAAGGCATAAAGACCTTAGCATAGATGGATTTATTTAGCCCCGATTCTTTCGGGGCTTTTTTTGCATAGTACATTTGGCGACAGAATGATGACCGCAATGCTTCTTTTCTTCAACCTAGGTGGTGGCGAAATTTTCGTCGTCTTGATGTTCGTGCTGCTCTTTTTTGGATCGAAACGGATACCAGAGGTGGCGCGTAACCTGGGGAGGGGTATACGTCAATTCAAAAATGCTGCTGAAGACATCCAACGCGACATCACCGATAGCGTGAATGATGTGAAGCAAAAAGTGGAACAAGAAAACGATAAAGAGTAATGGTGCTCGATTGGGTTCAGCTCATAGGCGGACTCTTAATCTTGATCATCGGCGGCGACTTCCTCGTCCGCAGTTCGGTTAAATTGGCCCTCTATCTCAGGATCAGTTCATTGGTCATTGGGCTCACAGTAGTGAGTTTTGGGACGTCCTTCCCTGAGCTGGTGGTGAGCTTAAACGCGGCCCTCGACAGTCATCCAGACATATCCGTTGGTAATGTAGTAGGAAGTAATATCGCGAACCTGGCCTTGGTGCTTGGAATTTCTGCCATGTTCTTCCCGATGGCCGTGCGCAGATCTACCGTCGTGTTTGACTGGCCCATTATGCTGTTGGCTACGATAATACTTATAGTCTTTTCGTGGGATTTGCGGATTGAATTGTGGGAAGGCTTGGTGTTCTTCAGCGGACTGATTACTTACAATGCGGTCTTGATCAGGGGGTCGCGTAAAGAAAACAAAACGGAAATTGCTGAAGAGTTCGATGTGGAGATTGAGGCCAGTGATAGTGCGGATTTGATCCGTGCCATCATCCTATTTGGATTGAGTCTCATTGCCTTAGTAGGTGGGGCCGAGTTATTGGTCAATGGCGCAGTGGGAGTAGCGCGATCCATTGGCATCGAAGAACGCATCATTGCAGTCTCTATCGTAGCCTTTGGTACCAGCGCACCAGAGCTGGCAACTTCTCTCATCGCCTTGTATAAAAAGGAGACTTCGATCAGTGTCGGTAACTTGATCGGTTCCAATGTATTCAACATCCTCGGCATTCTCGGCCTAACGGCTATAGTAAGTCCAGTTGATGTGAACCCTGCAATTCTTTCGTTTGACATGTTTTGGGCATTGGCCATTCCCTTGCTATTGTATCCTATGCTCCTGACGCGCCTGCGTGTGGCTAGGATCGAAGGAGTCCTCCTCTTTGCCACCTATGTGATCTACCTGATCCTGATTTTTTAAAAATTTCGGTTATCAACCAAAAAAAAATGGGGGTGTGAATAAAAATTTTACACTTTTCATGACGACACCCCCTATATCTGATATAGTTTTGACCAAAATTTATAAAAAATCATGGCAAAGCTCAGATTTGAGGCTCTTCAAGCCCTGCTCAACCGCAAGTATGACCTTCCCACGGAGAAATCAAGCAAGATTTCTGACTATTACGGTGAAAATGTATTTCATGATCGTGCAATGCAGCAGTACCTGTCGAAAGACATTTATAAGCGACTGCGCGCTTGCATGAACAATGGCAAAACCTTGGAGCGTGACCTTGCAGATGAGGTAGCTTCTGGTATGAAGGCATGGGCGATGTCTAAGAATGTCACCCATTATACACACTGGTTTCAGCCGCTGACAGGGCGAACGGCTGAAAAGCACGATGCTTTTTTCTCTCCTACTGGCGGAGGCGAGTCGTTTGAGGAGTTTGGTGGGTCTCAATTGGTGCAGCAAGAGCCAGATGCTTCCAGTTTTCCAAACGGAGGATTGAGGAATACCTTCGAAGCAAGGGGTTACACTGCCTGGGATCCGAGTTCGCCTGCATTTGTCATTGGCGATACGCTTTGTATTCCGACAGTTTTTGTGGCGTATACAGGCGAGGCATTGGATTACAAAGCCCCATTGTTGAAGGCCTTGTACGCCTTGAACGAAGCAGCCGTTCCCGTCGCTCAATACTTTGATCGCAACGTTTCTCGCGTGATTGCTACCCTCGGTTGGGAGCAAGAGTATTTCTTAGTAGATGATGCGTTGTTCCGCGCTCGCCCCGACCTTGTAATGACGGGAAGAACAGTGTTTGGTCATTCCTCTTCGCGCGGTCAGCAATTGGACGATCATTATTTTGGATCCATTCCAGAGCGCGCGAGTGCTTTGATGCGTGATTTCGAGAAGGAATCACATAAGTTGGGCATTCCGATCAAGACTCGCCACAACGAAGTAGCACCGAATCAATTTGAGTGCGCACCCATCTTTGAAGAAGCCAACCTGGCGGTTGATCATAACCAACTGCTCATGGATATGATGGAGAAGGTGGCGCATCGTCACGGTCTGCGAGTGCTCCTTCATGAGAAGCCTTATGCCGGAATCAACGGCAGCGGAAAACACAACAACTGGTCGCTGTCTACAGATACGGGCGTTAACCTATTGAGTCCTGGAAATACACCCAAGACTAATATTCGCTTCTTGACCTTTTTCATCAATACCATTAAGGCTGTACACGATCATGCAGACCTCCTAAGGGCATCCATCGCATCAGCAGGTAACGACCATCGTTTGGGTGCCAACGAGGCTCCTCCTGCCATCATTTCGGTATTCATTGGTTCACAGCTTACCCAAGTATTGAATGACCTTGAGAAAAAGGTGAAAGACAAAGGGATGTCGCCTGACGAGAAAACCGAGGTTAAATTGAACATCGGTAGGATTCCGGAGATTTTACTGGACAATACCGATCGAAACCGCACGTCGCCATTTGCGTTTACCGGAAATAAGTTCGAGATGCGAGCAGTTGGTTCTCAAGCGAACTGTGCGGGACCGATGATCGTGATGAACAGCATCATGGCTAATCAATTAAAGGTCTTCAAGAACGATGTAGACGCTTTGATCAAAAAAGGAAAGAAGAAGGATGAAGCCATTCTTTCTGTATTGAGAAGATACGTCATGGAATCGCGTAACATTCTCTTCGAAGGAAACGGATACAGTGATGAGTGGGTTAAGGAAGCTGCAAAGCGTGGGTTGTCGAACATCAAAACCACGCCACATTGCCTAGATGTGTACCTGCGAAAGGAATCTATAAAACTGTTTGCAGACCTAGATGTGATGAGTGCCCATGAACTCGAGGCGCGTACTGAGATTTATCAGGAAAATTATAAGATGAAGATCCAGATTGAATCGCGGGTAATGGGAGACTTGTGCATGAACCACATCATTCCCGCTGCGATTTCTTATCAAAATAAGGTGATCGAAACCTTGAAGAATCTTAAGGAAGTGTACGCTGGCGAGGACTTCAAGCGACTTGCGGCTCCGCATGATAAAATCATCAAGGAGATCTCTGAACGCATAGCTAAGGTGCAAGAACTTGTACACGATATGATCGAAGAGCGTAAGAAGGCTAATGTGCTCGAAGAAGAACGCGAAGCGGCCATGTGGTACTGCGAAAAGGTGATTCCTTACATGTCCGACATCCGCTACCAGGTTGATAAGCTGGAACTTGTGGTGGAAGATGACCTATGGCCACTTCCGAAGTATCGAGAAATGCTCTTCTCCCGTTGATTTGAAAGAGTTTTTAGAAAACAGGCCTAAAATGAGGCCTGTTTTTTTTTGGACGCCAAGCCAATATCATATTTCATTAGATTTGTCGGTCTTGTAATTCGCAAGGATACAGACTTGAAGAATAACTAGAAGAAACGTGAAGCGTATGATTTACTTGAGGGGAGCTTTAGGCACTCTTTGCTTTGTGATCATTTCAACCATCGCATTCGGTCAGAAGAGTCTGACCAAAGAAGCCGACTTGATTTATCAAGCAGGTTCTTATTATGCCGCCGTTGATGCATACAAGAAAGCATATTCAAAAGAGAAGACTCAATCTGAAAAGGCCAGGATTCTATTCCGAATAGGTGATTCGTATCGATTGATCCAAGAGCCCGACCAGGCCGAAGTATGGTACCTTAAGGCAGAGGCTGCGGAATATCCAGATCCTATGATCTATGTTCACTTGGGTGACATCTTGCGTGTTCAAGGGGAGTATGAAGAATCCATTGAGCGTTATCGCTCCGCTGCAGGTAAAGCTTCAGGTGACGTCAAGGCCTTGGCAGAAAAAGGCATTTCGGCATGTGAAAAGGCCGTCAAATGGCAAAAGTCTCCTGCACGATATGTGGTGAACAATGAAGTCCAACTCAATTCGAAGTTCTATGATTTCAGCCTGATCTACGCTGATAAGAAATTAGAAAGTGTGCTCTTTACATCCTCTCGCCCTGGAGCCTCTGGCAACTCAGTCGATGAGATTTATGGAGAGAGCTTTAGCGATATCTACTTCTCAGAACGCGATAACAAAGGAAAATGGTCTACTCCTGTTCCTTTGTCTGAAAACATCAATAGCGAGGCTAACGAAGGAGCTTCCTTCCTAGACAGCAAGTTCAGCCAACTTTATTTCACCCGCTGTGGTTACGACAAGAACAAGCCGTTTGGTTGTCAGATCTACACAGCACGTAGTCAAGGGCAAGCCTATGCAGACCCTGAATTACTCGATTTTGGTATCGATGATACCACCGCGGCCGGACATCCGGTTGCCCTAGATGATGAATTGATCCTCTTCGCCTCTGACATGTATGGAGGTCAAGGTGGGAAAGACTTATGGACTATCCGCTACGATAAGAAAGCAAAGCTTTGGGGACCTGCGGTAAACCTTGGTCCAGACATCAATACTGCCGGAGATGAGATGTTCCCGTACGTTCATGAGAATGGAGACCTCTACTTTGCTTCTAGCGGTCATGTTGGAATGGGTGGTCTTGACATCTTCAAGAGCAAAATGAAAGGCGAAGAAGTAGAGGATTTGAAATGGGGCACACCGGAGAACTTAGGTGCTCCAATCAACTCATCTGCCAACGATTACGCCATCATTTGGGAGGAGGATAAAGACAGAGGATTTTTCACTTCCGATCGACGTGGTGGTAAGGGTGGTGATGACATCTACAGCTTTATGATGCCTCCGCTGATTTTCAAGTTAGAAGGAACCGTTACAGATGTGGATACCAAGGAGCCGCTTGGCGACGTCAAAGTAAGCATCGTAGGAACAGATGGTTCGGTAGGAGAAGTAATGACAGATCCAACAGGACATTACGAATTTGAAACCAGGGATAACGACGAACGATACATTTTAGAGAGTACTTCGTATACCGTGGAAGTGACTGCAATTGAAAAGCCCGCATCTAACGGACATAAGTACCTTGGAGCGAAAGGTCAAGAGACCACAGTAGGCTTGAAAGAGTCAACTGCGTTTGTGAAGGATTTCGCACTGTTGTGTGCTGATTGTAACAAAGAGATCAAGATGCCTTTGGTGTTGTATGAACTCGGTAAGTGGGATCTGATGGTGGACGAAGCGAAGAACATCAACTCGAAGGATTCGCTCGAGTACCTCTTCAGCATCCTTTCAGAGAACCCAACCATTATTGTCGAATTGGCGGCACATACCGATACACGTGGATCGGATAAGTCGAACCAGATTCTATCTCAAAAGCGTGCTGAAACCTGTGTGAAGTACCTGATCGAAAGAGGTATTGAGCCAGAACGAATGGTTCCTGTCGGATACGGCGAAACGCGTCCGATCATCAGCGACGCTCAAATCGCTGCATTGCCTTCTGAAGAAGAACGAAATGCTGCGCACCAGAAAAACCGTCGTACGGTATTTCAGGTATTGAGTTTTGACTTTATTCCTAAGGATACCGATGGAGACACGGGTTCTAAGTAGATACATAACATAAAAGGAACCGTATGAGCGCAGCGTTGCTCATACGGTTTTTTATTTCCTGAAACCATGGATGTAAGCGACAAATATTCAGCAAGGGGCGTTTCGGCAGGAAAAGCCGATGTACACAACGCCATCAAGAACATCGATAAAGGACTCTTTCCAAGAGCTTTCTGTAAGATCATCCCAGATGTGTTGACCAACGACGAAAAGAAGTGCTTGGTAATGCATGCTGATGGTGCTGGCACAAAGTCCTCTTTGGCATATGCGTATTGGAAGGAAACCGGTGACTTGAGCGTTTGGAAGGGCATTGCCCAGGACGCAGTAGTGATGAATACCGATGACTTGCTATGCGTCGGAGCGAAAGGCCCCATTGCACTTTCTTCCACCATCGGAAGGAACAAACACGAAATTCCAGGCGAGGTGATCAAGGCCATCATCGAAGGCACCGAAGAACTCTTGCAGAGCATGCGTGAACATGGATTCGACATCTATTCTACCGGTGGTGAAACCGCTGATGTAGGGGACTTGGTGCGCTCCATCATCGTAGACAGTACCGTAACCGCTGTGATGGATAGATCTGGGGTAATCGACAACGGCAATATCAAAGCAGGAGACGTAATCGTGGCCCTGGCGTCTGATGGTCAAGCTAACTATGAGTCACAATGGAACGCCGGCATGGGTTCGAATGGCCTTACTTCCGCACGCCATGACATGTTCAACAAGCAGGTTGCCCAGAAGTACCCAGAGAGTTTTGACGGAGCTATGGGCAATGACCTTGCGTACGTAGGACCGTACTTCCTTACTGATAGGATCGAGGGAGTGCCCGTTGACGCTGGTAAAATGGTGCTGTCACCGACCCGAACCTATGCGCCAGTCATGATGCGTGTGTTCGAAGAACTCAAAGGACAAATCCACGGTATGATCCATTGCTCTGGAGGCGGACAGACCAAAGTCATGCACTTCATGCAACATAACCATGTCATCAAGGATGACCTTTTTGATACCCCAATTCTTTTTCGCTTGATCCAGGAGCATTCTGAAACCGCCTGGAAAGAGATGTATCAAGTCTTTAACATGGGCCATCGCCTCGAACTGTATTTGAGCGAACAGCACGCATCTGCCGTCGTCGATATTGCGCATTCCTTTGGGATAGCAGCTAAAATCATCGGTAGAGTAGAGGCCAGTGAAGAAGCGAAGTTGAGCATACATCACCGCGGAGAGGTGATCGAATACAATCGCTCTTGATCCATGAGTAAACTGATCCCAAAATTAGAGGCCATCAAGGAGCGCTGGGCGGAAGTTGAGCTTAAGCTTTCAGACCCCGAGATCACCGGCGATATGAAGCGCTACGTGAAGCTTAATAAGGAGTACAGCGAACTGGATCTCATTGTGAAGGCGTACGGCAAATACAAGGACATGTTGGACAACTTGGCCAGCACTAAAGTGATGTTGGATAACGAAAAGGATCCAGAGATGCGCGAGATGGCTAAGGAAGAATTGTCTATGCTCGAAGATGCCATCCCTGCTATAGAGGATGAAATTAAGTTCATGCTCATTCCCAAGGATCCGGATGATGGTAAAAATGCCGTCCTGGAAATCAGAGCGGGAACCGGAGGTGATGAGGCGAGTCTATTTGCTGGAGACCTTTACCGAATGTACGCTCGGTACATGGAAAAGCAGGGGTGGACCGTTGAACTAGTCGATGAGACGGAAGGTACCGCTGGCGGATACAAGGAAATTGTATTGAAGGTTACGGGTGACGATGTGTATGGAACATTGAAATACGAGGCTGGTGTGCATCGTGTACAACGCGTGCCTGAAACGGAAACCCAAGGGCGCGTGCATACATCGGCAGCTACGGTTGCGGTATTGCCAGAGGCCGAAGAGGTAGATGTTGAAATCAACCCAGCTGACCTGCACTATCAAACTGCCCGATCAAGCGGAGCAGGTGGGCAGAACGTCAATAAGGTTGAGACGAAAGTGCAGTTGACCCATAAGCCAACGGGGATTATGATTCAGTGTCAGGTGTCGAGAAGTCAGTTGGCAAACCGTGAAATGGCGCTGGAATTACTCCGTTCAAAGCTGTATGAAATTGAACTGAACAAGCACTTGAATGAAATATCATCGAAGCGGAAGACCATGGTCTCTTCGGGTGATCGAAGTGCGAAAATTCGAACCTACAACTATCCACAAGGAAGGATTACCGATCACAGGATAGGACTGACCCTTTATAACCTCGATGCCGTAATGAATGGTGATATTCAAAAGGTGATCGATGAATTGAAGATCGCCGAGAACGCAGAAAAATTGAAGGAAGGAGAAACCGCATAACACTAGGCAATGAATAAAGAAGCACTGGTCGAATTGATCCGAAGGAAGCAATCCTTCTTATGTGTAGGGCTTGACACAGATCCTGACAAGCTACCTGAGCACCTTGGTAAGGACGCAGAGGCGGTGTACTTGTTCAACCGGTCGATCATCGAATCTACGCTTCCCTACGCGGTGAGCTACAAGCTCAACATTGCATTTTACGAAGCGATGGGGACGGATGGATGGGACGTGCTAAAGCGCACCGTCGACTTGATTCCAAAAGGAGAAGCCTTGATCATTGCGGATGCAAAGCGGGGAGACATTGGCAACACGGCTGCTCGTTACGGAAAAGCCTTCTTCGAAACCTTTGACTGTGATGCGATTACGGTCAACCCCTACATGGGTGAAGATTCAATCACACCTTTCCTGGCGTATGCGGGTAAATGGACCATTGTGCTTGGACTGACCTCGAACAAAGGGGCTCAAGACGTTGAATTGCTCGAATTGAAAGACGGTCGCTTTGTATTTGAAGCGGTAATCGAAAGGGTGGCTGAATTGGGATCATCTGATAACCTCATGTTCGTAGTCGGTGCTACGCAAACCGATCACCTCGAACGCGTTCGAAAGATCATACCTGATCACTTCCTGCTTGTGCCAGGCGTTGGAGCGCAGGGAGGTAAGTTAGAAGACCTCAAAGCATTGATGAATGGAGACGTCGGAATCTTGGTAAATTCATCAAGAAAGATTATTTATGCTTCATCGAAGGGCGACTTCGCTGAGCGGGCTGCTGATGAGGCGGCGGCCATGCAAGCACAGATGAAGGAAATGCTCGCCTGACGGTGAGCACGGATGAAAGAGGATTTTTTGCACTTTATTTGGCAGCATCGCCTATACGACGCTGCGCGCCTGACGACCACGGTTGGGGATGGAATAACCGTCTTGCAGACCGGCTTCCTGAATCACTCATCGGGTCCTGATTTTAGCGAGGCGCGCATAGGGTTTGATCAAACCACATGGGCGGGCTCCGTAGAAATACATCTTCGTTCAAGCGATTGGTTTGCCCACGGCCACGATTCAGACTCGGCCTACGATAACGTCATTCTTCACGTGGTGTATGAGCACGACCGAGAAGTGACTACTACAACGGGTGATGTCATTCCAACCCTGGAACTGAAAGGCCGGATCCGAAAAGACCTACTCGTTCGTTACGGCCAGCTGCAAAAGAGCAAGTCTGAAGTTCCTTGTGCGAAGTCCTTGCCCGATATCCCCACTATCTTTTGGCGCAATTGGCTCGACCGTGTGCTCGCGGAGCGATTGGAGCGCAAGGCGGGGGAAGTGGAGCTTCACTTAAAACATCATGAAGGGCACTGGCTTCAGGTGTATTATACCTTGCTGGCAGGTTACCTCGGCGGAAATTGGAACAAGCTGCCCATGTTCGAATTGACGCGACGGGTGCCGCTGCGCATCATTGGACTATACAAGGATGACCCTTTGAAACGAGAAGCGATCCTTTTGGGCACGGCCGGCTGGATACCCGAAGATTCCCAAGACCCTTATGTGCGATTGCTAAAGCGGGAATTCGAGCACTTGAGCAACAAGTACAGCATTCAACCACTTCACCAAATATGGAAGACAGGAAGGATTCGTCCCGATAATGCCCCTGTGCATCGAATTGTCCAATTGTCCGGGCTGTGCGTATCGATGGAAGAGGCATTTGAACAATTAATCGAACAAGGCGCCTACGATTGGCAGGAAGTTCCACTATCGCGGTCTGCCTTCTGGGATCACAACCTGGGTTTTGCAATTCCTCGCCGAAACATGGGTGAAAGGATATCGCAAAGCATGAGCGATCTGCTGGCCATAAACGTGCATGCTCCCTTACTTTTTCAGTACGGACTTCACACCGGGGATGTGGGGTTAAAATCGTTGGCTATTGAAGGTCTAGGTTCTGTCGCTCCTGAAAACAACGTGGTTATTCGTAAGTGGATGAAATGGGTCGGACGTCCAGAATCAGCCGCAGACACGCAAGCATTGCTGGAGTTAAATACGTGTTATTGTACTCCTAAAAAATGCGTAATTTGCAACGTCGGTAGAACAATAATAAGCAGGGCATGAAAGAAGAATTTCAAGCTTTCTTGGAGAGACAAGCCTTTGGGGTTTGTGAGTGGTTAGGAGAGAAGTGGGGCATCAAATCCTCACGGATTCGAATATATTTCATTTACATATCCTTCTTCACTTTTGGCTCTCCCATTATCATCTACTTTGTCTTGTTGTTCTGGATAGAAAACAAGGATTTCTTTCGGACGAAACGTCCGACAATTTGGGATTTCTAAGTAGCGACCTACTTGCGACAACTGCGATTCATTTTGAACTTTAAGTACTTCAAAGAGATGTACTACGCCGTGGGATTCCTCGTGGCGGTATTGATCGGTGGTACTTTGGGATTCATGTATATCGAGGATTACAACCTCCTCGATGCCTTTTACATGACCGTCATTACGGTTTCCACGGTCGGGTTTGGTGAGATTCGTGAATTGCATCCGATAGGAAAGCTTTTTACTTCTTTCCTCATCATCACCACTTTCGGTACGTTCGCATACGTAGTAAGTACGATTACGCGATATTTGATATCCGGAGAATACAAGGTTTATCTAAAAGACTTTCAAGATTTGCACGAACTCGAGAAACTAGACCGGCATGTGATCATTTGTGGTTACGGCCGAAACGGTAGGCAAGCCGTCAAAACATTGACGGCGCACAAGCAGCCTTTTGTAATCATTGAGTCAGAATCAGACCTGATCCAAAAGATGCAAGAGCAAGATCCCGATTTTCTGATCATCGAAGGAGACGCGACGGATGACTCCATCATCATGAAAGCCGGTATTGATCGTGCGAAAGCCCTGATTACAACCTTGCCAAGGGATACCGACAATTTGTTCGTTGTGCTGACGGCAAGGGAGATAAATAAATCACTCACGATTATTTCGCGTGCTTCGGATGATCGCAGCGAGAGTAAACTGCGCATCGCTGGCGCCAATAATGTCATCCTTCCAGATAAGGTAGGAGGGTCTCACATGGCTTCGTTGGTGACCACACCAGATCTCATGGAGTTTTTGGATCACATTTCCATGATGGGCGAAGATGAGACCACCTTGGTGGAAATCCAGTTTAAGAACTTGCCTGCTGACTTCGAGCATAAGTCCATCGTAGAATTGGAGAGGCGCTATCAGACGGGGGCGCGCATCATTGGATTCAAGACGCCAGAAAATAGAATTATTGTCAATCCTTCTCCTGAAACGGAGCTGGTTCCAAAGTCTAAGCTCTTCGTCTTGGGTAACATCCATCAGATCGTGCGACTCAAAGAGGCCTTGCACATTGATGAGTAAACGAGTCCTCCTTACAGGATCAACCGGATTGATCGGTCGGCATGTAGCGAGGGCTTTACACGGTAAACATCAACTTATCCTTGCATCGCATGCGGGACACCCTATTCCAGAAGGAAGGACATTGCCGTTTGACCTTAGAGAAGCAGGGAAGATTACTACCTGGTTAGATAGCTTAACCCCCGATGTCGTTGTTCATACGGCCGCAGTTACCTCTGCCGACGCCGCTGTTCAATCTCCAGAAGAGGCAGAATTACTCAACGTTACCGCGACCCGTACGATCGCCGAGTGGTGTGCGATGCGTGGCGCTCGAATGATTCATTTTTCTACGGACTTTGTGTTTGATGGAACCAAGTCAGGCTGGACCGAATTCGAGAAACCTGTCCCGCTCAGCTGGTATGGTGAAACCAAACTCAAGAGTGAGGTCATGGTGCGTGAGGCGCTGGAAAACCATGTCATCCTACGTCCCATACTTGTCTATGGTCGAGCTGACGCACTGTCCCGATTAAACTTCCCCTTATTAGTGTTGGATAAGTTGAGGGCGGGTGAAACCATGCGCATTACTGCCGATCAATTTCGCATGCCCACGTATGCAGGGGATGTAGCCGTGGCTGTGGATCAGCTCCTTGAGCATTCCTTTAGCGGGGTAATGCATTTGGCCGGACCGGATTATGTCAGCGTTTATTCATTTGCCGAACGGGTGGCAGCGTCTTTTGGGCTGAACCGTGAGTTACTTCATCCAGTTTCCACGCATGAAATGCAATTCCTAGCAGAGCGTCCCTTGATCAGCGGATTTGATACTTCCCTCGCTCAGAGTGAGATAGGGTGGTCGCCCACCGGGATTGATCAAGGGCTTTCTCAAATGAAGGAGGACATGGTCTTGTAAACGGTCCGCTATGATTTCTATATTTGGCCAACTCCAAACAATTATGAGGTCATTTCTTACCAAGTCTATACTGCTTATTGCAGCGCTTTTGTCGTCCACCAGTCTGCTCGCCCAAGAAAAGGCTGAGCGAACCATTGACGATGCAATCAATGATTTCATGGAGCCGATTACAGGCGCCATGATGGAGGTGATCTTTTTCACCATTCCGATTGGGTCGATGGATATTCCGTTCGTGTTGGTTTGGTTGATTGTTGGTGCGCTGTTCT
Source organism: uncultured Flavobacteriales bacterium (assembly GCA_943788725.1). Taxonomy (GTDB): domain Bacteria; phylum Bacteroidota; class Bacteroidia; order Flavobacteriales_G; family Salibacteraceae; genus SHAN690. The sequence goes on from CALSRJ010000003.1 coordinate 484,213, forward strand.
TTACGGTGTACATGGGTTTCATCAACATCAGAGGATTCAAACACGCAATTGAAGTCGTCAGTGGTAAATATGACAACCCAGATGACGCGGGAGAAGTATCGCATTTTCAAGCCCTAACGGCTGCTTTGTCAGGTACGGTTGGAGTAGGAAACATTGCGGGCGTCGCTATTGCGATTTCTTTGGGGGGACCTGGAGCTACCTTTTGGATGATCAGCGCTGGATTGATTGGGATGTCTTCAAAATTTGTGGAATGTACCCTGGGTCTAAAGTACCGCAAGGAGATGCCTGACGGAAGCGTATCCGGAGGACCGATGTACTACCTGAGCCAGGGATTGGCGAAGCAGGGTAAGGCAGGGCTAGGAAAGATTTTAGCCGCCATTTTTGCCATCGCTTGTATTGGAGGGTCGTTTGGTGGAGGAAACATGGTGCAAATCAACCAGGCAACCCAGCAACTCATTGATGTTACAGGAGGTGAGGCCAGTATGTTTTTTGAAAGAGGATGGATATTTGGCGTGATCATGGCCGTTATCGTTGGGGCGATCATCATCGGGGGCATTAAGAGTATCGCCCGAGTTACCGATAAAGTTGTTCCATTTATGGTCGGAATTTATGTTTTAGCCGCTTTGATTGTGATTGGTGTCAACATCCATAACATCGGCTGGGCATTCGAACAGATTTTCGTTGGGGCGTTTAGTCCAGAGGCGATGTACGGAGGATTCATCGGCGTGCTGGTTTTGGGTTTCAAACGAGCCGCATTCTCTAATGAGGCGGGAATTGGATCTGCATCCATCGCACACTCTGCGGCGAAGACGGATGAACCTGTTAGTGAGGGCATCGTAGCCTTGCTTGAACCGTTCATCGACACCGTGGTGATTTGTACCATGACAGCCTTGGTGATCATTTTTGCTGACTATGGCCAATACACACATGTTGAGGCTTTCGACGCAGCTTCTACCGGAGGGAATGCCGCGGGTATCGGATTGACATCTTCAGCATTTGCGGAGACCATCAGTTGGTTCCCAGTAGTGCTCAGCGTTGCTGTGATTCTTTTTGCCCTTTCTACCATGATCAGCTGGAGCTATTATGGCATCAAGGCGTGGACGTACCTTTTCGGAGATAGCAAGGCGTCGATCACAACGTATAAAGTCATCTTTTGCATGCTCATTGTGGTTGGAGCAGCCATCAGCGCTAACCAGGTCTTTGATTTTGGAGATGCCATGATCTTTGCCATGTGTTTCCCTAACGTTCTTGGATTGTACTTCCTCTCCAAGGAGGTGAAAATCGATTTGAAGAGTTATTTCGCTCGCATCAAATCTGGGGAGATCAAGGCCTATAAGTAAATCATTGCCAATGGGGTGGAGGCAAGTACTACGGAATTATTTCACCTTCAATCGCCGCGAACGCAGAGGAGTTACCCTCCTTCTTGCTGTGCTTGGAGTTTTGCTCTGCGTGCAAGTTTGGCTGCGCGTGACGCCAAGTGCTTTGGAAAATCCGGACGCCTTGGACCCTGATTTGGTCTTTGTGGAAGATCCTAGGGTCAGCAGACAGCCTATTGCAGACACATCCAACGATCGCATCTCGTCTGCCCAAAAAGATGGGGCCTTTGATGCCATTGACTGGAGTCCATTCGACCCCAATACGGTCACCGCAGAGACCTTGATTGAACTCGGACTCGATGAGCGCATTGCGGAACGGTGGGTGCGTTTTCGAGAAAAGGGAGGTTCGTTTTCTGAAGCGGCAGACATGTATGTGGTTTACGGAATCGATAGCTCCTGGGTAGATGCTGCAGCACATTATGCAATCATGGAGGCTTCTCCGGTGCAAGCAACCCAGCAAAAGAAACGTCAAGAGCAAGCGCAGCAGGCGCGGATCGACTTGAACCGGGCAGATACGAATGCATTGATGTCTATTCGCGGTGTTGGTGCTTTTTACGCTCGGGAGGTAGTCAAGCTGCGCGACCGGCTGGGTGGTTTCTTCCGCTTTGATCAGTTGATGGACGTCTATCGCATGCGAGATGAAACCTTGACGAGCATTGCAGAGAATAGCTTTATCGATACAACGCTCGTCTCCAAGATTGACATCAACACTTGTTCTGTTGACCCGCTCGGAATGCATCCCTACCTGACGTGGAAGGAGGCCAAGGTCATCGTTTCGTATCGACAGCAGCACGGTCGGTATGCACATCCGCGAGAAATCAAGAAAACCCGTGTGGTTACCGACTCTGTTTACGCTAAAATTGCACCCTATTTAATTGCACGATGAGCTTAGCCACACGGTTAGAAGCAGCCATACGAACCATATCTGATTTCCCTCGCAAGGGAATACAATTCAAGGATATCACCCCGGTTTTGAAAGACCCTGCATTGTGTGCTGAGATCGTCGAAACGCTTGTGGAGCCGTTCATCGAGATGGAGGTAGATATGATTGCCGGTATTGAAAGTAGAGGCTTTCTCTTCGGTCCGCTGATGGCGCAGCGACTAGGTTGTGGGTTTACGCTTGTGCGCAAGAAGGGCAAGTTACCGGCCCAAACCCTTGAGCAATCCTATGATCTGGAATATGGTCAAGCCGTGATTGAAGTGCATGCTGATGCGCTGAAGAGGGGGCAAAGGGTGGTGATCCATGATGATCTTTTAGCCACTGGCGGCACGGCTGCGGCGGCCGGGTCATTGATCCAAAAAGCCGGGGGTGAAATTTTGGGCTTCAACTTCCTGATTGAATTAGCATTTTTGGAGGGAGCTAAGAAGCTCGAACCGTATAGTAAGAACATTGTTTCAATTGTAAAATAAAGCGAGAATGGAATTCGGGAATTACGAGAATCAGGAGATGATCACGCAAATGGTGCGTGACTTTGCAGAGAAGGAAATCCGTCCGAAGATGATGGAGTGGGATGAGAAGCAGCATTTTCCTGTAGAGCTGTTTAAGAAGATGGGAGAGCTTGGAATGATGGGAGTGTTTGTTCCCCAAGAATACGGCGGTGCTGGATTTGGCTACTTTGAGTATTACACCATCGTCAGCGAAATCGCGAGGGTATGTGGTTCTATCGGACTCAGTGTTGCTGCGCATAACTCACTCTGCACCAACCACATTCTTATGTTCGGCACGGAAGAGCAAAAGCAGAAGTGGATGCCAAAACTGGCAACGGGCGAGTGGATTGGAGCTTGGGGTTTGACGGAAACAGGAACAGGTTCAGATGCAGGCGGTATGAATACTACTGCGGTAAGAGACGGAGACGATTGGGTCATCAATGGCAGCAAGAATTTTATCACGCATGCCATCAGCGGAGATGTAGCGGTGGTCATTGTTAGAACAGGAGAGAAAGGCGATTCGCACGGCATGACCACTTTTGTGATTGAGAAAGGAACCCCTGGATTTTCAGGAGGAAAGAAGGAAGATAAGTTGGGCATGCGCGCTTCGGAAACCGCTGGGTTGTTCTTTGACAACTGCCGCGTACCCCATGCAAATATGCTCGGTGAGGAAGGCGACGGCTTCGTGCAAGCCATGAAGATCCTGGACGGTGGACGTATTTCTATCGCTGCATTATCTGTAGGTATAGCTAAAGGAGCTTTAGATGCATCTGTGAAGTACTCAAAAGAGCGAGAGCAATTTGGCAAGCCCATTTCGAAGTTCCAAGCCATCGCATTCAAGTTGGCGGATATGGCCACTGAAGTAGAAGCAGCTGAATTGCTTACGCTGCAGGCAGCAGATTTGAAGAATCGAGGTTTAAACGTGACGAAGCAATCTGCTTTTGCGAAGTATTACGCATCGGAAGTGGCGGTTCGCTGCGGAAATGAAGCGGTACAAATCTTTGGAGGTTACGGCTTTACGAAGGACTTTCCTGCGGAGAAATTCTACAGAGACGCGAAGCTATGTACCATCGGCGAGGGAACCTCTGAAATCCAGAAACTCGTTATCTCAAGAGAAATTCTCAAATAATTGTTGGAGATTAGATTTATTTCTAACTTCGCGCCCCCAATTAAGAAGAGTATATGTTGATTATTCCAGTAAAAGAAGGTGAGTCTATTGAAAAGGCTCTTAAGAAGTACAAGAAGAAATTCGAGCGCACTGGCGTGATGAAGCAGCTTCGTAAACGTCAGAAGTTCACCAAGCCTTCTATTTTGAATCGTGAGCAAAAGCTTAAGGCGATTTATAAGAATCTTAAGTACGGTACGGAAGAGTAATCACTCTTTGCATAACTTTAGGAAAAGATCCATCCCAATCGGGTGGATCTTTTTTTATTTTGGTGAAGTCGCTCATGGCCATCAAAACCAACATAGAAGACTTCTTGGATCACCTGGCTTATCAAAAGAGGTACAGTGTGCATACCGTCAAGGCCTATAGAACAGATCTGCTGGCATTTGCTGACTATGTTGAGGTTTTCTATGAGTCCAGTGCATTGGAAGAGGTGACGCGAAGGATGATCAGTTCTTTTATCGCCGATCAAGCAGAGATTGGCATTGCCCCTCGATCGATTCACCGGAAGTTGAGTGCCATTCAATCCTTTTTGAACCATGGGATGAAAGAAGGTTGGGTTGCTCAGAACGCAGCTAAGCATATACAGCGACCCAAGACGTCAAAGCATTTGCCGAAGGTCATGCGTAGCGAGCAGATTGATGACCTGTTTTCACCCAAACACTTTACCGATGATTTTGAAGGGCGGCGGGACCATGCCTTGCTCGCTGTTTTATATGCCTGTGGGTTGCGGCGGGATGAGCTGATCGAGTTGAAGGCGGACGATGTTGACTTTTCGGTTGGGCAGCTCAAGGTCTTGGGTAAACGGAATAAGGAGCGAATTCTTCCGATCGGTGCCTCGGTGGTAAAGTTGCTCCAAGACTATTTGCTTGAACGCAAGGACGTGGAAGGGGTAGCGGAAACATCGCAGGTTTTTGTCACGGCCAAAGGGCAGAAAATGTATCCCAACCTTGTTTATACGATCGTAAAAAATTACCTTTCGAAAGTGACGACAATGGAACAGCGCAGTCCGCATGTTCTTAGACACACATTCGCCACGCACTTATTAAACGAAGGAGCAAACTTGCAGTCGATCAAAGAACTTCTTGGTCATTCCAGCTTAGGCACAACGCAGGTCTATACGCATACTTCGTTAGAGAAATTGAAAGACGTTTACAAACAAGCTCATCCAAGGAGCAAAAAATGAAGTCAAATGGAAATCAAAGTTCATTCGATCCACTTCGACGCGGATCACAAGCTTATCGAATTCATCCAGTCAAGGGTGAGGAAACTAGATATGTTCTATAATGATATCATATCTACGGAGGTCTATTTACGCTTAGATAAAAACAACGATGAAGGAAACAAAGTCGCAGAGATCCGTTTGAATACTCCGGGAAAAGAAATGTTCGCCAAAAAACAGTGTAAAAGTTTTGAAGAAGCGACGGATTTGGCAGCTGAAGCATTGAGGCGTCAAGTGAGAAGAAAGAAAGGTAAACTTCAACAAGTGTATTGACCCCCATGAACTGGGCAAAGTAGAGGGCTTTCGAAAAAAACGAATGTTCTATTGTTTCAATTGAAACTATGTATAAATTTGCAGACCTTTTTCGAGGGGGTCTGCATTTTTTATGTAGTTCATTGAAATACATCTTTTGCCGGTGTAGCTCAGTTGGCCAGAGCAGCTGATTTGTAATCAGCGGGTCGGGGGTTCGAATCCCTCCACCGGCTCTTGAGAAAATCGTGGGGTTTAAAAACCCAGCAGAAGTGTAGGGGAGATACTCAAGCGGCCAACGAGGACAGACTGTAAATCTGTTGGTATACACCTTCGCAGGTTCGAATCCTGCTCTCCCCACGAAGGCCAAAAGATGAGGAGGCGATGGGCCTTTCTTCTGGAAACAGAAGTCAAGGTGGCTTAGGCAGGATCACGCAAGTAATCCTGCTCTCCCCACGAAGGCCAAAAGATGAGGAGGCGATGGGCCTTTCTTCTGGAAACAGAAGTCAAGGTGGATCAGGTAGGATAACGCAAGTAATCCTGCTCTCCCCACGAAGGCCAAAAGATGAGGAGGCGATGGGCCTCCCATTTGAAAGTAGGAGTTAAGTCGTGAAGTTCGCTTCACGTAGATGTATAGTTTTTTGAAATAGCGTTCGGTCGTTGACTGGATAGAAAATTTAAGCGGGAGTAGCTCAGTTGGTAGAGCATCAGCCTTCCAAGCTGAGGGTCGCGGGTTCGAGTCTCGTCTCCCGCTCTTTCTTTTCTGTCGGTGACTGTTTCACTAGGAGAGCTTAGAGGCTCAACCTGGAGAGTTATGCAAGCCGATGTAGCTCAGGGGTAGAGCGCTTCCTTGGTAAGGAAGAGGTCAGGGGTTCAATTCCCCTCATTGGCTCTCGATAGTTCTTTGATGCGAGTCAGTTAGTGAGGTGCTTTTAGCCCTCTTTTGAGGTCAGGGGTTCAACCGACCGAAGGGAGCTCACGACCAAAGGGAGTAATTCCCCTCATTGGCTCTCGATAGTTCTTTGATGCGAGTCAGTTAGTGAGGTGCTTTTAGCCCTCTTTTGAGGTCAGGGGTTCAACCGACCGAAGGGAGCTCACGACCAGAGGGAGTAATTCCCCTCATTTGGCTCGATCGTTCTTTATAGTAAAGCAATTTCTCCAAGCATTCGAAATGACGAATGAATGCTTGATGAATATATAGGTAAGTAATCAATAATTAAACTAAATAGGTAATAAGTCATGGCAAAGGAAAATTTTGACCGTTCCAAACCACACTTGAACATCGGAACCATCGGTCACGTTGACCACGGTAAGACCACTTTGACTGCTGCTATCACTACAGTATTGGCAAAGAAAGGTTTCTCTGAGTTGCGTTCATTCGATTCAATCGACAACGCTCCAGAAGAAAAAGAAAGAGGTATCACCATCAACACCTCACACGTAGAATACCAAACAGAGTCTCGTCACTACGCTCACGTTGACTGTCCAGGTCACGCTGACTATGTGAAGAACATGGTTACGGGTGCTGCGCAGATGGACGGTGCTATTCTTGTTGTTGCTGCAACAGATGGACCAATGCCACAGACACGAGAGCACATCCTTCTTGCACGTCAGGTAGGTGTTCCTCAGATCGTTGTATTCATGAACAAGGTTGACCTTGTTGATGACGAGGAGCTTCTTGAGCTCGTTGAAATGGAGATCCGTGAATTGCTTTCTTTCTACGATTACGATGGCGACAACGCTCCAGTTATCCAGGGTTCTGCTCTCGGAGGCTTGAACGGTGAGGCTCAGTGGGAAGATCGAATCATGGACTTGATGAATGCAGTTGATAGCTACATTCCACTTCCTCCACGTGATATCGATAAGGATTTCTTGATGCCAGTGGAAGACGTATTCTCGATCACAGGTCGTGGTACTGTTGCTACTGGACGTATCGAGTCTGGAGTTATCAATACAGGTGATTCAGTTGAGATCATTGGTTTCGAAGAGAAACTTACTTCAACCATCACAGGAGTTGAGATGTTCCGTAAGATCCTTGACAGAGGAGAGGCTGGTGACAACGTTGGTCTTTTGCTTCGAGGTATTGAAAAAGAAGCTATTCGTCGAGGTATGGTAATCTGCAAGCCAGGTTCTGTTAAGCCTCACACGAAGTTCAAGGCTGAGGTGTACATCTTGAAGAAAGAAGAAGGTGGACGTCACACTCCATTCCACAACAAGTATCGTCCACAGTTCTACTTGCGTACAACTGACGTTACTGGTGAGATCATGTTGGGCGAAGGCCGCGAGATGGTAATGCCAGGGGACAACCTTACGATTGAAGTGAATCTGATCGCTCCAGTTGCAATCAACCAAGGTCTTAAGTTCGCTATCCGCGAGGGAGGACGTACAGTTGGTGCAGGTCAGGTGACTGAGATCCTTGATTGATACTAGTTTAATTATTCAGAAGTGTGGGGCCGAATTTTCGGCTCCACACTTTCTGTTGTTTTAGATAAAGGTATAACCGTGCCTCCCCAAAACTCCTTGCGAAAGGAGTTTTAGACCCTAAAGGCGGTTGTGAAAAAAGGAATAATGCGGGTTTGGAGAAATCCGAGTTCGGAATTGAAATAAACGGGTGTAGCTCAACTGGTAGAGCACTGGTCTCCAAAACCAGGGGCTGTGGGTTCGATTCCTACCACCCGTGCAAATTTGAGAAATGGCAGGAGTTCGTGCATATATAGAAGAAGCGGTAGATGAACTTACCAATAAGGTAAGCTGGCCTACCTGGTCTGAGCTACAGAGTAGTGGTATCGTGGTGTTGGTTGCAACCTTCATCGTCGCTGCATTGATCTACCTGATGGACCTCGCATTTGGTCAAGTCATGGACTTGATCTACCTTAAAATATTTGGATAACATGTCGGAAACGAAAACGGCTAATAAGTGGTTTGTAGTCCGCGCGATCAGCGGAAAGGAGAAGAAAGTAAAGGAGTACTTGGAGATTGAGATCGAGCGTCTCGGCCTGCAGGAGTTCGTTACCCAGATCCTCCTCCCGATCGAGAAGGTCTATCAAATCCGAAATGGCAAGAAGGTTTCCAAGGAACGTAACCTCTATCCGGGCTATGTCTTCATTGAAGCAAACTTGGTAGGTGAAGTGCCTCACATCATCAAAGGATTGACCAATGTGATTGGATTTCTCACCGATAAGAAAGGTGGTAGCCCAATACCATTGCGACAGAATGAGGTGAACCGAATGCTCGGTAAAGTGGATGAGCTTGCCGAAAGCGAAGCAGAATTGAACATTCCATTCGTAGTGGGTGAGAATGTGAAAGTAATCGACGGTCCTTTCAATTCATTCTCTGGAGTGATTGAAGAGATCAACGAAGACAAGAAGAAGCTCAAGGTGATGGTGAAAATCTTCGGAAGGAAGACGCCGCTTGAACTGAGCTACATGCAAGTAGAAAAAGAGTAATCAATCAATTTTAGGAGTCACGTTTTGATGCGTGACGCTTGAACTAAATTTTATACAATGGCCAAAGAAGTAAGTGCACTGATTAAGTTGCAAGTTAGAGGTGGCGCCGCAAACCCATCTCCTCCCGTTGGTCCCGCACTTGGTGCAAAAGGGGTCAACATCATGGAGTTCTGTAAGCAGTTCAATGCTAGAACCCAAGACAAGCCAGGTAAGGTTTTGCCTGTGATCATTACGGTTTATGCTGATAAGTCGTTCGACTTCATCATCAAGACACCACCGGTAGCCGTACAAATTAAAGAAGCAATCAAATTGAAGTCTGGTTCTGCTGAACCTAACCGTCTCAAAGTAGGAAGCATCAGCAAAGCTCAGGTGCGCACCATCGCTGAAGACAAGATGGTTGACTTGAATTGTTTCACCGTTGAATCTGCCGAGCGTATGGTAGCGGGCACCGCTCGCGCTATGGGTGTAACAGTTAAATAAGTACGATCATGGCTACTTTATCAAAAAACAGAAAAGCAGTACTAGAGAAGTTGGACAAAGATTCAACTTACACATTGGCAGACGCCAGTGCACTAGTCAAAGAAATTACCACAACTAAATTCGACGCTTCCGTCGATCTTAGCGTACGCCTTGGTGTGGATCCACGTAAATCGAACCAAATGGTTCGTGGTGTAGTCACCCTGCCTCATGGAACAGGAAAAGATGTGAGAGTCCTTGTTCTATGCACTCCCGACAAGGAGGAAGAGGCAAAAGAGGCCGGTGCTGACCACGTAGGTCTTGACGAGTTTATCGACAAGATTAAAGGTGGTTGGACAGACGTCGACGTGATCATTACCACACCTAGCGTGATGGGTAAGGTCGGTCCATTGGGTCGTGTATTAGGTCCTCGTGGCTTGATGCCTAACCCAAAGACCGGTACCGTTACCATGGATGTGGGAAAGGCCGTCAAAGACGTAAAGGGCGGAAAGATCGATTTCAAAGTCGATAAGTTTGGTATCGTGCATGCTTCCGTGGGAAAAGTTTCCTTCGATGCACAAAAAATCGCGGAAAACGCGAGTGAGCTGTTACAGACAATTATTAAGCTGAAGCCTGCTTCGTCAAAAGGTACTTACATGAAGAGCATCTTCATGTCAAGCACCATGAGCCCTAGCATCGCTGTGGACACAAAGTCTACTAGCTTATAATCCACTTAATCATTAAGTAAGATGACACGTCAAGAAAAAGATTCTTTAATCAGTGATCTTGCTGATCGATTGGGTAACTCCGATGTAGTGTACCTCACGGACATCGCGGAGCTCAACGCCGAAGATTCAAGCAAATTGCGCCGACTGTGCTTCCAGCGACAGGTGCAACTGCAAGTTGTTAAAAACACGCTGCTCCAAAAAGCGATGGAGCGTGTTGAAGGCAAGAATTTTGGTGAGCTTCAAAGTGTTCTCAAGGGAAACACAGGTATCATGATCGCAGAGGTAGGCAGTACGCCTGCTAAACTTATCAAAGAGTTCAGAAAGAAGTCGCAAAAGCCACTTCTGAAAGGAGCTTACATAGAAGAAGGAGTATACATAGGTGATGCTTCGTTGGACATGCTAGCTGCACTGAAGTCTAAAGAGGAGCTGATCGGTGATATCATCATGTTGCTCCAATCTCCTGCTAAGAATGTAATCTCTGGACTTAAGTCTAGTGGTGGCACCTTGGCTGGAATCGTCAAGACTCTCCAAGAAAGAGAATCTTAAATTATCAATTGAACTTAGGTTAAACATTTAATAAACAAGAAAATGGCTGATTTGAAAGCTTTCGCAGAGCAACTCGTAAACCTTACCGTTAAGGAGGTGAATGAACTTGCTGGCATTTTGAAGGATGAATATGGAATTGAACCTGCTGCTGCTGCAGTAGCTATGGCTGGCCCAGCGGCTGGTGGTGGTGATGGCGAAGCTGCAGAGGAGAAGACAGAATTCGACGTAATCCTCACAAGCGCAGGTGCTTCTAAGCTTGCTGTTGTGAAACTAGTAAAGGAAATGACCGGACTTGGCCTGAAAGAGGCGAAGGAGCTAGTGGATGGTGCACCAAAACCATTGAAGGAAGGTGTATCAAAAGACGAGGCAGAAGCACTAAAAAAGCAGCTTGAAGAAGCTGGTGCAGAGGTTGAGGTCAAGTAAGACCCACACATAGTATCTTAACAAAGGTTTAGTCCCTCCGGGGACTAAGCCCTTTGTGCTTTGTAGTTGTTCCTTTAACTTATTCCAATAATTCCATGACCAAATCGAATATTCCGGAAAGAGTCAATTTTTCCCGCACGCTCAATCAACTTCAATACCCGGATTTTCTGGATATCCAGATCAAGTCTTTCAAAGACTTCTTCCAACTGGAGACGTCACCAGAAGATAGAGAAAACGAAGGTCTGTACAACGTATTCAGCGAGAACTTCCCGATTACGGATTCCCGCAACAATTTCGTCCTCGAGTTCCTAGACTACTTCGTAGACCCACCCCGCTACGCCATAGAAGAGTGTATCGAGCGTGGACTTACGTATAGTGTTCCCCTCAAGGCGAAACTTAAGCTCTACTGTACCGACCCTGAGCACGAGGATTTCGAAACCATCGTGCAGGATGTGTATCTCGGTACCATTCCTTACATGTCTCCTCGTGGATCTTTCGTGATCAACGGAGCCGAGCGCGTTGTTGTATCACAGTTGCACCGTTCACCTGGCGTATTCTTTGGTCAGAGTTTCCACGCTAACGGAACCAAGCTGTATTCCGCAAGGATTATCCCATTCAAGGGATCATGGATTGAATTTGCTACTGACATCAATAGTGTCATGTACGCATACATCGATCGTAAAAAGAAATTGCCTGTCACCACCCTCCTTCGTGCTATTGGCTACGAAAGCGATAAGGAGATCCTTGAGATCTTTGACTTGGCCGATGAGGTGAAGGTGAGTAAAACAAGCCTTAAAAAAGTAGTGGGTCGACGCCTTGCAGCACGTGTGCTCAAGACATGGTTTGAAGACTTCGTGGATGAAGATACTGGGGAAGTAGTATCGATTGAGCGTAACGAAGTCGTCCTTGACCGTGAAACCGTCATCGAAGATCAACACATGGAGATCATCTTGGATGCTGACGTTAAAAACATCCTCCTGCACAAGGAGAATGTGAACGCAGCAGACCACGCGATCATTTACAATACACTCCAGAAGGATCCATCCAACTCGGAAATTGAAGCGGTTGAGCACATCTACCGTATCTTGCGTAACGCAGAGCCACCAGATGAGGAAACCGCGCGCGGTATCATCGATAAGCTCTTCTTCTCTGATAAGCGCTATGACCTCGGAGAAGTAGGCCGTTACCGAATCAACAAGAAACTCGGTCTCGATATCGACATGGAAAACCGTGTGTTGACCAAGAGTGGATATCATCGAGATCATCAAGTACCTCATCGAACTCATCAATTCCAAGACGGATGTGGATGATATCGATCACTTGAGCAACCGTCGCGTTCGTACCGTTGGAGAGCAGCTTTACAACCAATTTGGTGTTGGCCTTGCTCGTATGGCTCGTACGATTCGCGAACGAATGAATGTGCGTGACAATGAAGTGTTCACCCCAATCGATTTGATCAACGCGAAGACCCTGTCTTCCGTGATCAACTCCTTCTTTGGAACGAACCAGTTGTCACAGTTCATGGACCAGACCAATCCGCTTTCGGAGATCACGCACAAGCGTCGTCTCTCTGCACTCGGACCAGGTGGACTGTCTCGTGAGCGTGCAGGATTTGAAGTACGTGACGTTCACTATACGCACTACGGTCGACTCTGTACCATTGAAACACCGGAAGGACCAAACATTGGTTTGATTTCCTCTCTGTGTGTATACGCTAAGGTCAACAAGCTTGGATTTATCGAGACTCCTTACCGCAAGGTAGGAGAGGGTAAGGTGAAACTGGACGATATCGTTTACCTCAGTGCAGAAGAAGAAGATGAGCAAATGATCGCCCAGGCGAACGCTAAGCTTTCCAAGAAAGGAACCTTTGAAAACGACCGTGTGAAAGCGCGTTTCGAAGGTGACTTCCCAGTAGTCGAGCCAAGCGAGATTACGCTGATGGACGTAGCTCCAAACCAGATCGCTTCGATCGCTGCATCGTTGATTCCATTCTTGGAGCACGATGATGCGAACCGTGCGTTGATGGGATCGAACATGAGCCGTCAGGCAGTTCCATTGCTTCGTCCAGAATCTCCAGTTGTAGGTACAGGTCTTGAGCGCCTTGTGGCACAAGATTCAAGGGTGCTTATCCACGCTGAAGGCGATGGCGTAATCCATGAAGTGGATGCCAACTCAATCACGGTCAAGTACGATCGCACTGAGTCGGATGAACTCGTAAGTTTTGACAACGAGTACAAGAACTATCCACTCATCAAATTCAAGAAAACCAACCAAAGCACTACCATTAACCTGAAGCCTATCGTTCTCAAAGGACAGAAGGTGATCAAGGGCGATGTGCTTTGCGAAGGATACGCAACTCAACAGGGTGAACTCGCATTGGGTCGCAACCTGATGGTATCGTTCATGCCTTGGAAAGGATACAACTTTGAGGATGCGATCGTGATCTCTGAAAAGGTCGTTCGCGATGACATCTTCACCAGTATCCACGTTGACGAATACGTATTGGAAGTAAGAGACACCAAGCGAGGCTTGGAAGAACTTACCGCTGATATTCCTAACGTCAGTGAAGAAGCTACCAAGAACCTCGACGAAAACGGTTTGATACGCGTTGGTACTGAGGTGAAGGAAGGCGACATTCTGATTGGAAAGATTACTCCGAAAGGAGAGACCGATCCAACTCCAGAAGAGAAACTGCTTCGCGCAATCTTCGGCGATAAGGCTGGTGACGTGAAAGATGCATCGCTTAAAGTTCCACCAAGTGGATCTGGAGTGGTCATCGAGAAGAAGTTGTTCTCCCGTGCCATCAAGGACCGCAAGGCGAAGGCACAAGAGAAACACATCATCGAGGAGATCGATAAGGAATACGAAAAGGAAATCGACGCGTTGAACGGACGCCTGGTAGAGAAACTATTCTCTATCGTGAATGGTAAGACTTCACAAGGTGTTTCCAATAACTTCAACGAAGAATTGATCAAGAAGGGAACGAAGTTCACGCAGAAAAGCCTTACCGGTTTGGATTACGCGAACATCAATCCTAGTGGTTGGACAACCGACGACGAGAAGAATACGCAGATCAAGCGCACTTTGAACAACTATAATATCAAGGCCAATGAGTCTCTTGGTATTATGAAGCGTAAGAAGTTTGCGATCACTGTTGGAGACGAACTACCTGCAGGTATCATCCAATTGGCAAAAGTTTACTTGGCCAACAAGCGCAAGCTTAAAGTGGGTGATAAGATGGCAGGTCGTCACGGTAACAAGGGTATCGTAGCGAAGATCGTTCGCCAGGAGGATATGCCATTCCTAGAGGATGGAACTCCAGTGGACATTGTCTTGAACCCGTTGGGTGTACCGTCTCGTATGAACCTCGGTCAGATTTATGAAACCGTACTTGGTTGGGCTGGTAAGAAGCTCGGCGTTAAGTTCTCTACACCGATTTTTGATGGTGCTACCATTGAAGATGTGGATGGATGGATCGAGAAAGCGGGCGTTCCTGCCAATGGACGTACGTACCTCTTCGACGGCGGAACCGGCGACAGATTTGATCAACCAGCTACTGTTGGTGTGATCTACATGCTGAAGCTGCACCACTTGGTGGACAACAAGATGCACGCACGTTCTATCGGACCATACTCGCTCATCACCCAGCAGCCGCTAGGTGGTAAAGCACAGTTCGGTGGACAGCGATTTGGAGAAATGGAGGTGTGGGCACTCGAAGCATTCGGTGCTGCCAATATCCTTCGTGAGATCCTGACCGTGAAGTCGGATGATGTAATCGGACGAGCCAAGGCATACGAGGCCATCGTAAAAGGTGAGCCTATGCCAGAACCAGGCATTCCAGAATCGTTCAACGTATTGTTGCACGAAATGCGTGGACTCGGACTCAACATCACCCTAGATTAAGTTTATTCATTAACCATTCTATATAGTTGCAATGGCATTAAGAAAAGATACAAAACCCAGCAGCGGTTTCAATAAGATCACCATTAGTCTTGCTTCGCCTGAGATGATTCTCGAGCGATCACACGGCGAAGTGTTGAAGCCTGAAACCATCAACTATCGTACTTACAAGCCTGAGCGTGACGGTTTGTTTTGCGAGCGCATTTTCGGTCCGGTTAAGGATTACGAATGCCACTGTGGTAAATACAAGCGTATTCGCTACAAGGGCATCGTTTGCGACCGTTGTGGAGTTGAAGTAACAGAAAAGAAAGTACGACGTGAGCGTATGGGACACATCTCATTGGTGGTTCCAGTTGCGCACATCTGGTACTTCAAGTCGCTTCCGAACAAAATCGGTTACTTGCTTGGACTTCCTAGCAAAAAACTCGATACGATCATTTACTACGAGCGTTACGTGGTGATCAACCCAGGAGAGGCAAAGAACAAAGAAGACGAGCCGCTTCAGTACTTGGATTTCCTTACCGAGGAAGAGTACCTAGATATTCTAGATACGATGCCACGGGAGAACCAGTACCTCGACGACGATGATCCCAACAAGTTCATCGCTATGATGGGGGCGGAAGCATTGTACGCACTGCTCCAGCGATTGGATCTCGATTCGCTTTCTTACGATCTTCGTCACAAGGCGAATACCGAGACTTCTCAGCAGCGTAAGAACGAGGCGTTGAAGCGTCTACAGGTAGTTGAGGCTTTCCGGTCAGCAAATACACACATCGTCAACCGTCCAGAATGGATGATCGTGAAAGTAGTTCCGGTGATTCCACCAGAACTTCGTCCGCTCGTTCCGTTGGATGGCGGTCGCTTTGCGACGTCTGACTTGAACGACTTGTATCGTCGCGTGATCATACGTAACAACCGATTGAAGCGACTGCTCGAAATCAAGGCACCAGAGGTGATCTTGCGTAACGAGAAGCGTATGCTTCAAGAAGCGGTAGATTCATTGTTTGACAACTCTCGTAAGTCGTCAGCAGTGAAGACAGAATCTAATCGAGCACTCAAGTCGCTGTCTGACAGCCTCAAGGGTAAGCAAGGTCGATTCCGTCAGAACCTCCTCGGTAAGCGTGTTGATTACTCTGCACGTTCGGTTATCGTGGTTGGTCCTGAATTGAAATTGCACGAATGTGGTCTTCCAAAAGACATGGCAGCTGAGCTGTTCAAGCCGTTCATTATCCGTAAGCTCATCGAGCGAGGTATCGTGAAAACGGTGAAGTCTGCGAAGAAGATCGTCGACAAGAAAGAGCCAGTAGTATGGGATATCCTTGAAAACGTATTGAAAGGACACCCTGTAATGCTTAACCGGGCCCCAACGCTTCACCGTTTGGGTATCCAGGCATTCCAGCCAAAGTTGATCGAAGGAAAGGCGATCCAGTTGCACCCATTGGTGTGTACTGCATTCAACGCTGACTTTGACGGTGACCAGATGGCGGTGCACGTTCCTCTTGGACATGCAGCGATTCTGGAAGCACAGCTTTTGATGCTCGCATCGCACAACATCCTTAACCCAGCAAATGGCGCTCCAGTGGCGGTACCTTCTCAAGACATGGTCTTGGGTCTGTACTACATTACCAAAGGTCGTCAGGGCACAAAGGAGCTTCCAATGAAAGGAGAAGGCATGACATTCTACTCTCCAGACGAAGTGATCATTGCATACAACGAAGGCAAACTCGGACTGCACTCCGTCATTAAGGTACGCGTAAACCACTTCGGCGAGCGTGTAGTGATGGAAACTACTTGCGGTCGAATTCTCTTCAACCAGATGGTTCCAGAAGAAGTAGGCTATATCAACGAATTGTTGACCAAGAAGTCGCTTCGAGATATCATCGGCCGCGTATTGAAGGTTTGTGGAATGGCTGCAACAGCTAAGTTCCTTGACGATATCAAGTCGCTCGGATTCTACATGGCATTCAAGGGCGGTCTTTCGTTCAACCTTTCTGACGTAATTGTTCCTGATGAGAAGACAGATCTTCTCGCTAAGGCACAACAGGAGGTGGATGAAGTGATGATGAACTACAACATGGGTCTCATCACCAACAACGAGCGTTACAACCAGATCATTGACATCTGGACGCATACTAACTCGAAGTTGACACACGTGCTGATGAACAAGTTGAAGAACGATAACCAAGGCTTCAACTCGGTATATATGATGTTTGACTCTGGGGCAAGGGGTTCGAAAGAACAAATTCGTCAGTTGTCAGGTATGAGAGGTTTGATGGCCAAGCCGCGTAAGTCAGGAGCACAAGGAGGGGAGATCATTGAGAACCCGATCCTTTCTAACTTCCGTGAAGGTCTTTCGATCCTTGAGTACTTCATCTCTACCCACGGTGCTCGAAAGGGTCTCGCGGATACGGCACTTAAAACGGCGGATGCGGGTTACCTCACACGACGATTGGTAGACGTTGCTCAGGATGTTATCGTAACTTCTGAAGACTGTGGAACCCTTCGTGGATTGAACATGTCTGCATTGAAGAAGAACGAAGAGATCGTCGAGTCATTGACAGAACGTATCCAAGGACGTACTTCCGTACACGATGTAATCAACCCTGAAACAGAAGAGATTCTTGTGGAAGCAGGTGGATATATTTCGGATGAGATCGCAGCTGAAATCGATGCTTGTGGTATCGATGAGG
Source organism: uncultured Flavobacteriales bacterium (assembly GCA_943788725.1). Classification (GTDB taxonomy): domain Bacteria; phylum Bacteroidota; class Bacteroidia; order Flavobacteriales_G; family Salibacteraceae; genus SHAN690. The sequence continues at coordinate 501,842 of CALSRJ010000003.1, forward strand.
TGGAGATCCGCTCAGCACTTACTTGTGAGATGCCGCGCGGTATCTGCTCGTTGTGTTACGGACAGAACCTTGCAAACGGTAAGGACGTGAAGATGGGTGAAGCCGTCGGTGTCATAGCGGCACAATCGATTGGTGAACCAGGAACACAGCTTACACTGCGTACATTCCACGTGGGAGGTACTGCTTCAAGTATTGCATCCGAATCTAAAATCATCGCTAGGCAGTCAGGTATCCTCGAGATCGATGAGCTGCGTACCGTTGAGAAGAAATCCAAGGATGGAAGCAAGCAGACAATCGTTATCGGTCGTTCAGCTGAGATGCGACTCGTCGATAAGAAAACAGGATTGACCATTGCTACCAACAACATCCCTTACGGATCTGAGCTGTTCAAGGAGTCGGGTAAGGAAGTTGCAAAAGGTGACTTGATCTGCTCTTGGGATCCGTACAACGCTGTTATCATTTCCGAATTTGCCGGAAAGCTTGCCTATGAGAGCATCCTCGAAGGCTATACCTACAAGGAAGAGTCTGATGAGCAAACAGGTTTCCGTGAGAAGGTGATCATCGATAACCGTGATAAGACATTGAACCCTGCGATCAACGTTGTTGACTCGAAAGGTGAGATGTTGCGTACCTATAGCATTCCTGTAGGAGCTCATATCATGGTGAACGAAGGCGATAAAGTCGGATCTGGAGATATTCTAGTGAAGATTCCACGTTCAGGAGGAAAGTCTTCTGGTGACATCACCGGAGGTCTTCCACGGGTGACGGAATTGTTTGAAGCACGTAATCCTTCAAACCCAGCCATCGTATCCGAGATCGACGGTATCGTTTCCTTCGGAAAGATCAAGCGTGGTAACCGAGAGATCATCGTCGAATCACGATTGGGTGATAAGTCGAAGTACCTCGTTCCATTGTCACGTCACATCCTCGTTCAAGAGAATGACTTCGTTAAGGCAGGTCAGCCACTTTCTGATGGAGCCATCACTCCAGCAGATATCTTGGCGATCAAAGGTCCTACAGCCGTACAAGAGTACTTGGTCAATGAGATCCAGGAAGTGTACCGTCTGCAGGGTGTGAAGATCAACGACAAGCACTTCGAGGTGATCGTTCGTCAGATGATGCGTAAAGTAATCATCGAGGATCCAGGAGATACACGTTTCCTCGAGAACCAGATCTCTAACAAGGTCGAGTTCATCTTGGCTAACGATAGCATCTTTGGAATGCGAGTGGTTACCGAGGCAGGAGAATCAGAGAACATGGTACCAGGACAGATCATCTCGGCGCGTGAACTACGTGATGAGAATTCTATCTTACGTCGTAAGGATAAGAAACTCGTAGAGTCTCGTGAGGCATTGCCTGCAACAGGTAATCCGATCCTTCAAGGTATCACGCGTGCGTCTCTCCAGACCGAAAGCTTCATTTCTGCAGCGTCGTTCCAGGAGACCACGAAGGTCCTCAACGAAGCCGCAGTTAGCGGTAAGGAAGATTACCTTGCTGGTCTGAAGGAGAACGTAATTGTAGGTCACCTGATTCCAGCCGGAACGGGTCTGAAAGCCTACCGCAACACCATCGTCGGAAGCCAAGAGGAATACGATCAGATGGTAGGGGTGGAAAGCGCTCAGCCTGCAGAAGAACAAGCAGACAACGGTTAATCTAAGCAAAGCGCAACATGGCTGACGACAAAGAACCAAAGCAAGGACAGATCAACATTGAGTTGAGCGAGGAGATCGCGCAGGGGGAGTATTCCAACCTGGCCGTGATTACCCATTCCTCTGCTGAGTTCATCGTAGATTTCGTCAGTATGATGCCAGGCACACCAAAGGCTCGTGTGAAGTCGAGAATCATCTTGACCCCACAGCATGCAAAGCGACTGATGAAAGCGCTGGGCGAGAACGTTAAAAAGTTCGAGTCTCAGCACGGACCCATCGCAGATGTCGAGCAAGGAGGTGTAGCTCCATTCCCAATGAACTTCGGTCCAACGGGAGAGGCCTAGATTAAACCTTCGCAATACTTCAAGCCCTGCCATACATGATGGTGGGGCTTTTTTATGTCCAATGGTGTAGGAATTACAAAAAGCGGTCCTGAAGGGGCCGCGACTGCCGCATGGATCGAGTAGTGACTACTTTAAGGCCCTATCGTTGAACAGGATATACCCAAAGTGGAAGATGAACGTAAGTGGAACCCGTTGTTCTCCCAAATTGTCTGAGCTGATCTCGGGTACGTTGAAGTAGTAGTTGACCGCGAAGCTCACGGGGCCGATCGGACTGCGGTAGACGGCGTTGGCAGAGGCGATGGTGTATCTTTTTTCCAAGCTGCGCTTATCGTTTGGCGGTAAGCCCTCATCGTTGCGGTTCACCACGAAGCGGTAGGGTTGAAATACATAGCCCTCCAAACGGAAGTCGACGTTCTTGTATACGTTGAAGATGAATTTATGTCCAAATGCAGCGTATTGATAAGCGCGAAAGGATTCCAAAAAGAGCGTCCTACTCTCCGGTGTGGGTTGGAATGCTGGAGAGCGAAGTGAGCTTGCCGTGTAATTGGTAAACAATTGCTGATCGCTGTACACCGCTTGAGCGTAAGCGCCCAGACGGATGGTCCCGTTGGATTTGTAGTAGACATCGTAGGTCAGCTTCGCGTCGATCCATTCTTGTTTGTTTTCAATGATCGTTTGCTCGGGTGATGTTGTTCCGGGAGAATACGTCTCTTCACCCGAAGTGTAGCGGATGGAGAGGTTGAGGAAAGAACCTTCGTTTGGATAGAGTTTGTCGTTCAGACTGTTCTTCTCGAAAGACGCGGTAGTGGTCGTTCCCTGAAACAAGGTTTTATCAGATATGTCGTCCTGCCCCCAACTGGGTGTCTGGTAGTAATCATCGCGCAATTGCACCAACCCTCCGGATAGGTTACACTTGATTTTATTACTCAAAGCAAAGGCCGCATTCAAATTAGCGAATTGCTCATTCTGAATCAGAAAGAGCGAGTTGTTGTCTTCAAAAAACGTAGCCCGACTGTTGAAGTAGTTCCATCGATTGATGGTGATCACAGGCTCGAGATAGATCGGAAACCGTATCGGCACGTCTATGCGCGCCTTGGCCAAGATGGAGGCGTAGAGCTTTCCGAAGTAGGCATTGGCGTGAAAGCTGGTCCCGGTGTTGTTGATGCTCGTATAGCCTATGCCGATGTACCCGGTATTGATGGGACGATTTGAAACATTTCCACCAAACTCAAGCACAAGATCCTTTTCTTTCTTAACGTTCAAAGTGAGTTTGTAAGCGCTGTCTGCTTCGTTATACTGGGAGTACGGAAAGAGGCGCTCGATTTTTTCATTTTCGTACACCCGGTAATACCCCTTCTTCAGTTCATCGAACGACAGTCGCGCTCTTTTGCGTGGCTTTAAGATTCGGTTTACATAGTTGGCTTCTGGCTTTGTTAAACCTTCATAGGCATAGTCTGTGAAGACCAATGGCTCTTTCTTTTTATTGAAGGCCATACGCGCCTCTTGCACGACTTTATGGTGCACGCGGCGGTGAACCGTCTGCTTGATCTCTTCCATACGTCTCATGGAAGCTGCGTAGCCTGAATCTATGTTCTCTTGCAAGTGGTTGAAGTTGAACGTGCCATAATTCACTTCGGGTTCGATCATAATGGTAGAATCGCCTTCTAGGCCGTAGTCGGTCTTGCTCACCACCATGTTCCGTAGCTGGGAAAGGAAATCGTCTTCCATGGGAGGATCCTCGTTGGAAGAGACATTGCTGCCTATGATTACATCGGGATGGAAGGTTTCGCGCAGAATGTTTGACGGGAAGTTGTTGTAGAGACCACCGTCGTACAAAAGCTTGCCATTCACCCGTATGGGCTTAAGGTAGGCTGGGTAGGTCATGCTCGCGCGAATCGCGATGTTGAGGTTGCCGTCCTTAAATAGCACGCTCTGTTTGTCTTCAATGTCAGAAGCCACGCATCGAAAAGGAACAAACAGACTGTCAAAATCGTAATGGCTCGCCTGACTAGCGGGATCGAACATGCGCATTAATTCTAGGTCCAAGGCGGCAGGATTGATAAAGCTAGTAGGAATAGAGGTTTCAAGGAAACTGGAAAGGGAAGTGAACTTAATATTGATCCAACTCGCGTTGGGCATCGGCTTGCGGAAGTAGTAGACGTATTTATCGTCGATTTCACCTATTGAAACGCTCTGGAACTGCTCGCTGGTAAGCATTTTTTCAATCTCATTCGGACTGTATCCAGCCGCGTAAAGGCCTCCTGCGAAGGCCCCAATGGAAGTTCCAGTGATGTAATCAATCGGAATACCATTCTCTTCCAGTGCCTTCAAAACGCCCACGTGTGCCAAGCCCGACGCACCCCCTCCGCTCAGAACGACGCCAACTGACTGTCCGATCGCAGAGAGCGTAAACAAGGTTAAAAATGGCAGGATGAGCAGACGACCGAATCGCATGCATCAAATCTATGAAAGATAAACGCCCGAAAGGAGTGCTTAAGACTGGAGGTCTTTGAAATAGGACGCAGACTTTAACATGCGGGAACCGTACCAACTGAATAACTCTCCATCTACTTCTTGCACCTCGATGCCCGGAAAGGTGTCACGGACTTCTTCGGTGTGCTTTCGTTTGAAAGGGAAAGGCTCACTCGATAGCAATAACTTTTCTGGTTGGATTTTCTGGATGTCCTCTACCGTTAATTCTGGATACCGGCTATCTGGATCTTCGATTGCGTTGACGTATCCCGCTGCGTCGAGCATGCTTTGGATAAAGGTATTTCTGCCTGCAGCCATGTACGGATCCTTCCAGATGATGTACAGAATGCGTTCGAGGTGCTGCTTCATGTCGATGGCTTCGAAACGGGTTTTGATCTCATTCGCAATCTGAGATGCACGTTCGTTGCGGTCGACAAGCGCTCCAATGGCCAAAATCATCTCCAAGGCATCCTCGATGTTGCGAATATCGCTCGTCCATACGGGGGCGATTGCTTCCAAGGCTTCAATGTCCTTCTTAGTATTCTCCTCCATGTTGGCGATGATCAGGTCGGGAGCCAAGCCTTTCACGGCTTCGATGTTGATGGATTTTGTTCCCCCCACGCGCGTCTTGGATCTGAACCATGCTTCTGGATGCACGCAAAATTTTGTGATGCCCACCACCTCGTCATCCAGGCCAAGCTCACTGAGCAATTCGGTCTGGGAGGGCACAATGCTGACAATCCGTTGAGGAGTGGAACTAAGCAGAAGGGTTTTTCCTATTTGATCCTGAAAGGTGCGGGTCATTTTTGAGCGGCTTTGATGAATGAACTTAGGATGTCATTAGACATCGGAGCATCAGAATCCATACGTTCTGGATGCCATTGCACCCCCCAAAGAAACGGAAAAGCAGTCGCTTCTGTGTGGTGTATCGCTTCTATGATGCTATCGGAGGTCCAAGCTACGGGCTGGAGTCCGGATCCTAAGGTGGCGATTGCTTGGTGATGATTGCTGTTCGTCTCTGCTGAATCAAGCCCAAAAGGTGTGCGCACAGATGGGGTCACATAAACCACATGATGCGCATCGCCGCCTTTCTGCATGTGCTGATGACTTCCCACAGTAGACGGAATGTCAAGGATGAGATCACCGCCAAAACTCACGTTGATCATCTGCATTACCCTGCAAACACCGAGCGTCGGCATGCCCGAACGCTTGACGTATTCCAAGGCCTTCAGTTCCACGCTGTCTCGTCGAAGGTTGGGTTTACCACATACAGCAAGGCTGTCTAAAGCGCCAAAACGATCAGGGGCGATGTCGGATCCACCTGTAAGGATGAGTCCATTGCACGTGGAAAGGATCGAGTCTAAGTCTTCGTAGGATTGACTGTAAAGTTCAATGAACTGGGCCGAGCTGTCCTGCGTACGCACCCAGTGTTGGTAATCGTTGTTCGGGTAAAACCAGGAGATGGCGTAACGCGAAGGAGCCTCTTGTTTCTGTTCGTTGCAGGAGAACAGGAAAAAGGGGAGCACCAACATCCACAGATATGTACGCCATCTGAGCATGGATCAACTCATGGCGGCGACTAAGTCGTGCCGTGTAATGATTTGATAGCGTCCCTGTCCCAACTCAACCAAAGCCGCTCCATTCTGCGCATTGAAGTGCTTAGATACCGCGCTGATGGGGTCGGTCGCTTGTACAATTGGAAAAGCTGGTCCCATGAAATGCTTTACCTCTTTATCCTTGGCCGAAGCATCTGCCGTCAGCGCTGGAATCAGGTGAGCATCATCAATGCTGCCTACAAACTTGCCCTGTTCGGTAACGGGGAGCTGAGACACGCCAAACTTGCGCATGATGGCTACCGCATTGTGCACGGGTTCGTTGGCGGTGACAGAAAGCAAGGGAAGGTCTTTGTGATCGGCGAAGAGGTCTTTTGCCAACTGCTTCTCCTCATTGAGAAAACCTCGTTCGCGCATCCATTCATCGTTGAAGACCTTGCCTACGTACCGTGAACCATGGTCATGAAAAAGTACCACTACCACATCGTCTTCGGTAAGCTGATCTTTCAACTGGCGGACGGCTTGAATAGCAGAGCCGCATGAATATCCGAGGAACAATCCTTCCATTTTAGCCAAGTCGCGGGCTGCCAGGGCACCGTCGCGGTCGGTTACTTTTTCGAAATGGTCGATGAGGTCGAAGTCGACGTTCTTCGGCAGAATGTCTTCTCCAATCCCTTCCGTGATGTAGCTGTACACTTCCTTTTCGTCAAATTCTCCGGTTTCCAAGTATTTCTTAAAAACGGAACCATAGGAATCCACGCCCCAGATCTTGACGGCTGGATTCTTTTCTTTGAGGTACTTCGCCACGCCTGAAATGGTTCCTCCGGTGCCAACCCCAACTACGAAGTGGGTGATTCTTCCGTCCGTCTGATCCCAAATTTCAGGTCCAGTAGATTCGTAATGTGCGAGGCGATTGGAAAGATTGTCGTATTGGTTTACCCAAAATGAATTCTCGATCTCCTCGCTTTTTCGTTTTGCGACGGAATAGTAGGATTCAGGATGGTCGGGCGATACGTTGGTCGGACAAACGTATACCTCTGCGCCAACGGCCCGTAGGATATCCACTTTCTCCTTGCTCTGCTTGTCGCTCATCGTGCAGATCAGCTTGTATCCTTTGACGATACATGCCAGCGCTAAACCCATTCCGGTATTCCCACTGGTACACTCGATCAAGGTCCCCCCCGGCTTGATGTCGCCTCGGGCTTCCGCGTCTTCAACCATCTTCAATGCCATGCGATCTTTCACGCTATGGCCGGGGTTGAAGTATTCGACTTTGGCGAGAATAGTACCGGGAATGTCTTCCGCGATCTTATTGAGCTTGATCATCGGCGTATTGCCAATGGTCTCTAGTATGTTGTTCTTAATGTCCAATTCCTGTCGTGTTTTAAGCACGGCAAAGGTAGCGTTACCAATATCCAATTGCGAATGCTGATGTGCTTCTTCTCGCATGGAACCGTCGTGAAGATTTGCTATCCTTGTTGAAACACTTCAATCATGGTTAAAGGCTTTGCTGTTGCACTTCTCGTTTTCCTTTCTTCAGGTGTATTTGCCCAGAGCAAGCTGATGGTGGAAGCTTCAGTCATTTGGGAAGATGGACATACGAGTACAGAAAACATCTTCATCGAATTGGATCCTCCGGGGAGTTATTCTGTCGCTTTTGGCGTAATGCAAGATGAGATCGCTTATGAAGGTGACAACGGCGGTCGCCAATACATCCGACCACGCGAGGTGAAACGTATCTCCTTCGACTATGGAGAGCATGCGCACCTCATGATCAGTTCCTTTTACAACGGTAACTACCACATGCTTGAATGCGAAGTGGACGATAAACTACGGGTATTACGCTATTACCCGAGCTTGTCCAACGGTGAAGAAACGTTCTTTGAGACCGATGAAGTAAACTTTCGTGTGCTCAGCGTAGAAGGAGGAAACCAAGGCAACAATACCAAGATTTTTAGGCTCGGTTTTCGCCGCTCCATGATGGACCTCTTCACGGGATACCCAGATATGATCGAAAAGGTCAAAGACCGCGATTACACCTATGATAACTGGGAAGAGATGGTTGAGTACTTCAACGCTCAACACGGCAATAACGCCTCGGACTAAGAGCCAACTACAAACTTTTCTAAGCACCTGCTTTCGCCTTGGGTAATCATCAAATGATACACGCCAGGGGAAAGTGACTGGGATGCCGTGCCCAATTCGGTCAGTCGATTCATTCCTTCTCTCAAGGCTACTTGTTTTGCAGACACCTCTCGACCGAGCTGGTCGACGATCTTCACGGTGGCCATTCCGCTTCGGGAAGCATCTATAGTAACCACGCTCCAGTTCAATACGGGATTCGGGAAAACGCGCGTTTTAAGCGTGTTTTGTTGACTAGGATGGATCCCGAGTGGTGGCGCAGGAGGCGTCGTATCAATCGTATCGTTCGGATCGAAAATCCGCAGACTGTCCATAAACACATCTTCTACAGGCCGTTTGGAACCTGCGTACACTTCAACAGCACCGATATCGACCACTACATCGAAGCCGTCGATGACCATCCCAAAGACAGGATGCTTTGAGGTGAGCGGTGCTTTGTCAAAGTCTAGGAAAGTATTGTCAACCAAATTGATGAAGAACTGACTGCCACCAGTATTGGGCTGTCCTGTGTTGGCCATTGAAATGGTCTTCTGAATATTGCTGAGCGTCCCCGTGGAATCAAATTCATCGGGGATGGTATATCCGGGGCCAGTGGCAGGCCCTTCTGGATCACCCCCTTGAACCACAAAATCTATGATGACGCGATGGAAGATAAGGCCATCGTAAAAACCGTCCTCGACCAAGGATATGAAATTGCCAGAAGTAATGGGCGTCAAGGAGTCAGACATCTCAACGATGAAATCACCCATGGAGGTGTAGTAAATGATTTTTGTCTGTGCTTCCGCCGAGGAAATCATGCCAATGTAGAAGAGGAAGGGTAGGAGTATTCGTTTCATATGGTGGGATTGTGAAGATGGCGAGATAAGAAAATTAGCCGCTGCTCTCTACGCTCAGTGCAGCGGAACGATCAATTGAACTTGATCGTCTTTACGGGATCTATTCGACTCACTATCATGGATGGAATGATCAACATGATCAGGCAAGCCACCATACTACCCGCATTGATGAGTAGAATGGTTCCGCTTTGGAAAAGCACAGGAACGTGGTCAACGTAGTAGTTCGCTTGATCCAATTTGATCAGGTGAAACTCCTGTTGCAACCAGCCGAGTCCCAGCCCCAAAATATTTCCAAGCATCAGTCCGATGACGATGAGGTAGGCGGCGTTGAGCAAGAAGATCCGTCCGATGCTTCCGTTTTGTGCGCCCATCGCCTTCAACAGACCAATCATGTTGGTGCGCTCCAAGATGATGACCAGGAGGGCAGAGATCATGTTGATTCCCGAGACAAGCACCATGAGGGATAGGATGATGACCACATTGATGTCTTGCAATTCTAGCCACCCGAAAATCTCCATGAACTGGTCTGTAATCTTAAGGGTGTTGAACTCATAGGTAACGTGATCTGCGATGATCTGATCGAGCAGATCGAGGTCTTCAAACGAGTGCAAGATGACCTCGAAGCCAGCCACTTGATCCGCCTCCCAGCCATTGAGTTTTTGAATATGTCGGATGTCGCACAAAAGGATGCTGCCGTCGAATTGCTCCATGCCCGTTTCGTAGATGCCCCCGATGATGAATCGTCTTTTGCGCTCATTCTCATCTTGAAAATAAGACACGGTCACTTTTTCGCCCAGCTGCAGGTTCAGCTTGCTAGCTATACTTGTAGAGAGCACAATGCTGTCCGATTCGTCCTCTTTTGGCAGGCGAAACGTGCGGCCTTCTACCATGTTTTGGTCAAAGAAATCCCAGTCAAAATCGCTGCCGATGCCTTTAGACATGACGCCCTGGATCTCCCCATTGGCAGTGATGATGCCGCTTTTGTAGGCGTAGGCCTGGATGTTCTTTACAGCAGGCTCGGATTGAATCGCATCCACAAAGCTTTGATCGCTGCCCATGGGACGGATCCCTAAGGTGTTTTGCGGGTTGTAGTACGAAACCTGTAAGTGAGAACCAAAGCCGATGACCTTTTGCCTGACCTCTTCTTGAAAACCGCGCACGATGGATACCGAAAGCAACATAACGGCCATGCCAATGGCGATCCCGGCAACCGCAATCTTTACGATCGCAGAGGAACCACGGCTCTGACCAGAGGTGCGTCCACCGATCATTTTTCGCGCTATGAACCATTCGAATTGCACGGGCTGCGTGTTTAAAACTTCATCGTGGCACGGTCAGTGCCGGGTGTGAAGATGTGCAAATTTGACCATAGAATTTAGAACATGCGACCAGTCCTCATCCTTTTATCCTTTTTCTTTCTTTTCAACGGCGCCTCTGGGCAGCCCATGTTCAAGTCGGCAGATGACGTGACCGTTGGCGCAGCTCGGCTGGATGCATACAAGAATATGCTGCACGAAGGCACCGTCGGGGTGGTAGCCAACCATACTTCTATGATCGGCGATACGCATTTCGTAGATTACCTTCTCGATCAGTCGGTTGCTGTGCGCAAAGTCTTTGCACCTGAGCACGGATTTCGGGGCAAGGCCGATGCAGGCGAAAAAGTGGAGAGTGGAAAGGATGCGAAAACGGGACTGCCGATCGTAAGCTTGTACGGATCCCATAAGAAGCCCACTGCAGAAGACCTCGCGGGCATCGAGACCATGGTCTTTGACATCCAAGACGTAGGTGCACGCTTCTATACCTATATCTCTACGATGACCTATGTGATGGAGGCTTGTGCCGAGCATAATGTGCCCCTGATTGTGCTCGATCGACCGAATCCTAATGGCTTTTACGTAGACGGTCCGATGCTTAAGCCAGGGTATGAATCTTTCGTTGGTCTCCTTCCCATTCCGGTTGTGCACGGAATGACCGTAGGCGAGCTGGCTACCATGATCAATGAAGAAGGGTGGCTTTCTGATGGCGTGAAGTGCAACCTTACCGTGGTGACTTGTGAGGGTTATGCGCACGATGACATCTACGTCCTTCCGGTCAAGCCTTCACCCAACTTGCCTACGATGAACAGCATTTTGCTTTACCCATCGTTGTGTTTTTTCGAAGGAACCACCTTTTCAGTAGGTCGGGGTACCGATACTCCCTTTGAAGTTTTTGGCCACCCCAACATGAGCGTAGGCTCGCATATGTTCGTACCGAAGCCCAATGAAGGAGCGAAACATCCAAAGCACGAAGGCGTGCCTTGCTTGGGATGGGATTTGAGTGAGATAGGAGGGAAGCGAGTACAGGAGAAGCAGACGATCATCCTCGACTGGATGGTGAATGCCTACCGTGATTTCCCCCAAAAGGACAAGTTCTTTCTTGAAAACGGATTCTTTGATAAACTGGCGGGGTCGGACTTGCTGCGCAAGCAAATCATTTCAGGCATGTCGGCCGAGGAAATACGTTCCTCTTGGCAACCTGAATTAGCAACGTTTAAGGCGAAGCGAAGCCAGTACTTACTCTACCCGTAGCGAGTCCTTAGGAATCACGTTGCCCTGCTTGTCGTAATGCTTGCTCGGGTCGGTGAGGTCGAAAAGCTTCTTACGTTCGATTGGCTTAGCCAGTTCTTCCATCCACTTCTTCATACTGGTGCCTTCTTGCACGTTCACTTCTTTCGGAAGGTCAAAAATCCCTTCCGGCAATGGGGAAGTGGTATCGATCTTTACCGCCTCCACCTGCACCAGTGCCCTGGGCAGTTCCACCATGGTCTTCAGCATGATGCCCTTCCAGCGCCATTCGGTTGAATTGGCTTGCCTGATCAACCATTTTTCGGCTGGCATGCCTGCAATGTTCTGGGTGTCGACAATGATGCCGCCGCGACTTCGGTACACCTCTTCGGCTACTTCGTTTAGGTCTAGATTCGGGCTCTGCAGTGCACTTTCATACAGCAAGGCATTGTCTAAACGTCGGGCATTCATGGTGAGGTTGTCCACCACATAAATTGCACTGTCGCGCATCAAAGTGGTCAGGTCGATGTGTTCGTCTTTGCTTTCTCCTTCTTGGAAAGGATTGGTGCGGACAGTCTTGGTGAATTTGATCTCCACCATTCCGTAGTCCGTGAAGTAAACCTCTTCCGTTCCCTCTTGCAGTCCTTTGTAGATGTAGGAGATGTGTCCGTCCTTTACTTTGTAGCGAACGGGGTTATGCAAACGCTCGGAGGTTGCGAGGGTAGGTTGCTCATCCACGGCTCCGACTTCAGTGCGCTGTGCGGTTTGATTTCCGCTCTCGTTTGTGCAGGCAGTCAGTAGGACGGCGAATGCGATAACGAGGGGGCTAAGCCTCATGAGCGGCGTTGGATGCGGTCGCGTGCTCAACCCTTCCTGGGTAGGCTTCCAATGCTTTTTCGAGTACTTCAACGGCGAGTTTCAATTTTGGGATTTCCAATACGTAGGCAAGACGCACTTCTTGCTTACCGAGGCCTGCCGAGGCATAAAATCCTTCAGCTGGCGCCATCATCACGGTTGCTCCCTTGTATTCAAAATGTTCTAAAATCCAAGCACAGAACTTTTCTGCATTATCGATGGGAAGCTCTGCCATTGCATAGAAGGCTCCGCCTGGCATCGGGCACGTCACACCATCAATGGCGTTCAAGCCGTCTACAAGAATGTTTCTGCGCTCTACGTATTCCGCTTTCACATCATCGAAATAGGACCGTGGAGTCTGCAAGGCAGCTTCACTAGCAATCTGTCCAAGGGTAGGTGGACTGAGACGGGCTTGAGCAAACTTGAGCGCGGTTTTCATCACGTTCTTGTTGCGAGAAACAAGGGCTCCAACCCTTGATCCGCACATGCTGTAACGCTTGGAAACAGAATCAACGATGATGGCGTTGTCGTCTAGGCCTTCCAAATTCATAATGGAATGGTGCGTTCTTCCGTCGTAGCAAAATTCGCGATAGACTTCATCCGCAAAAAGGAAGAGATCGTTTTCGAGGACAATTTTCTTGAGGGTGTCAAGTTCCTCCTTGGTATATAAGTATCCCGTTGGATTGCCAGGATTGCAAATGATGATGCCACGTGTGCGCGGCGTGATCATTTCGCGGAAGGCTTCGATGGGTGGAAGTTTGTATCCTTCTGAGAGATAGGTTGTGATGGGGCGAAGCACCACTTGCGCTTGCATGGCAAAGCTGTTGTAGTTCGCATAAAACGGCTCAGGAACAATGACTTCATCCTCCGGATTAAAGCATGTCATCATTGCGAATACAATAGCTTCTGATCCACCGTTGGTGATGAGGATGTCTTCAAAGCTAACATCGATATCGTTGTTCTTGTAGTAGTTGGCGAGCCCCTTTCTGTAACTTTCAAACCCAGCGGAGTGACTGTATTCAATCACTTGCCGATCCAAGTTTCGGATGGCTTTTAAGGCTACTTCGGGCGTTTCAATATCGGGTTGACCGATGTTGAGATGGATTACTTCCTTGCCAGCGGCTATGGCTTTTTCGGCGTATGGCACCAACTTCCGAATCGGTGACTCGGGCATGGCGAAGCCTTTTTTTGAGATAAATGGCATGTTCCGGAGGTTTAGGTCAATGCATTTGAGGGTGGCCAAAGATAGCCATAGATGAAATGTCTGGAAACAAAAAAGCCCCGCAAGCATTGAAATGCCTACGGAGCTTTTGATTTCGTCTTATCTAGACCTAGTTGTTGGCCTTAGGAGCGCCTGCTGCTGGCTCCTTCACTGGCATGGCAGACTCATCTGCCTTTGGAGCCGCGTCAATCTTACCCTTGATGCGGATAACCTTTGGCTGCTCACTACCGTTTGATGTAATGGTCACCGACTTGTTGATTGGGCCAATGCGCTTACTGTCATACTTGACACGAATGACGCTAGATTCGCCTGGCTGGATTGGCTCACGTGGCCATTCTGGCACGGTACATCCACAAGATCCTTTCGCATTCGAAATGATCAAAGGCTCGCTACCTGTATTGGTGAACTTGAACTCAGTAGTAGCATCGCCGTGCTGCTTCATGGTTCCAAAGTCGTGAACGTTTTTCTCAAACTCGATTTCGGCTTGAGCATGCACGCCCAATGCCATCACAAGGGCAGCGCTAAGTGCTAGTAGAATCTTTTTCATCTGTTTTAGAATTTAATGATGACACAAATGTAAAGGCATCAACGACCTCGGGCCATGCTTTAACACGCCGTTAAGATTTCTACTTGTTTGGCTTTGGGACCCCTATAGAAATGCGCTTGCTTCTTAGGCAGTACCTGAATGCATCATTTGTTTTCATTGGTGTGATGCACGCTTCAGGTCATGGTTGCAGCTTCCCTTGAAGTACGACATGCTAATCTTCGATTTCATAGAACGCCCTCAGGCTGAAATCCTACCTTTGCCAATTCGTAATTTTTGAGCAGAATCATGAGCGAACTTTCGAGCAAATACAACCCGTTAGAGGTAGAAGGAAAGTGGCACAGCCACTGGATGGACAAGGGATTCTTCGGGTCATCACCCGATCCGGATAAGGAGCCGTTTACGATCGTTATTCCTCCTCCCAATGTCACCGGGGTCTTGCACATGGGCCACATGCTCAACAATACGATCCAAGACATCCTCATCCGAAGGGCACGACTCCAAGGGAAGAACGCCTGCTGGGTACCTGGAATGGATCATGCGTCTATCGCCACAGAAGCCAAGGTGGTTAAGCGCCTCCGCGAAAAAGGAATCAAGAAGTCAGACCTAACCCGCGATGAGTTCCTAGGCCATGCTTGGGATTGGAAGGAAGAATACGGAGGGGTCATCTTGGAGCAATTGAAGAAACTCGGCGCCAGTTGCGACTGGAACCGAACGCGCTTCACGATGGACGAGAAGTACTACGAAAGCGTCATCGACACCTTCATGCACCTCTATGATAAGGACCTGATCTACCGCGGATACCGCATGGTAAACTGGGACCCTGAGGCCTTGACGGCGGTTTCTGACGAGGAAGTGATTTACACCGAAGAGCAATCCAAACTCTTCCACGTCCGTTATCAAATCGAGGGAAGCGATGACTACGTAACCATCGCTACCACCCGTCCAGAGACCATTTTGGGCGATACCGCCATCTGCATCCATCCGGAAGATGAGCGCTATGCCCACCTTCATGGAAAGAAGGCTTTGGTCCCACTGATTGGGCGCGCGATTCCAATCATCTTAGACGACTACGTAGACCGTGAATTCGGAACGGGTTGCTTAAAGGTGACGCCTGCGCATGACGTAAACGACTACGAACTCGGTCAAAAGCACGGATTAGAAACGGTAGATATGCTGAATGCCAACGGAACGCTCAGCGATGCTGCTCAGATTCTGATAGGCGAAGATCGATTTGCGGCGCGTAAGAAGATTGAGCCCATGCTAAAAGAGGCAGGTGCTTTGGTGAAGGTTGAAAGCTACGAGAACAAGATCGGACGTAGCGAGCGGACGAACTCCATCATCGAACCACGCCTCTCTTTGCAGTGGTTTGTGAAAATGAAGCCATTAGCCGAACCTGCGCTGAAGGCAGTGGACGAAGGGGAAGTGAAGTTTCACCCCGCCAAGTTCAACAACACGTATCGCCACTGGATGAACAACATCAAGGATTGGTGCATCAGTCGCCAATTGTGGTGGGGCCATCGGATTCCTGCGTGGTATTACGGCGAAGGAGAGCACGAGTTTGTGGTCGCCAAGAATGCCGAAGAGGCCTTGGAAAAGGCAAAGACAGTAAACCCGAGCGTAACGGCAGACCAACTCAAGCAAGACGAAGACGTGATGGACACATGGTTCAGCTCGTGGCTATGGCCGATCAGCGTTTTCGACGGTTTCTACAAGCGCGATGAATTGGATTATTACTATCCAACCAACGACTTGGTTACCGGACCAGACATCATCTTCTTCTGGGTGGCGCGTATGATCATGGCGGGCTATGAGTTTGAAGGAAAGCGTCCGTTTGAGAACGTTTACTTCACGGGCATCATCCGTGATAAGCTGGGAAGGAAAATGTCGAAGTCCCTTGGCAATTCACCCGATCCCATCGAGCTGATTGAGAAGTACAGCGCCGATGGCGTTCGCCTTGGATTGTTGATGACAGCTCCAGCTGGAAACGACATTCCGTTTGACGATGCGATCTGCGAACAAGGAAGGAATTTTACCAATAAGATTTGGAATGCGCTTCGCCTCATCAAAGGATGGGAAGTGAGCGACAAGGAACAAGACCCGGTGAACGCTAAGGCCATTGCATGGATGAAACAACGCATCGCTGCAGAGATTGCATCCATCGATGATCATTTCGGAAAGTACCGCTTGAACGATGCCGCGATGAGCCTCTATAAGCTGGTATGGGACGAGTTCTGCTCGTGGTACCTCGAGTCGATCAAGCCCGCCTACGGTGAACCAATAGATCGAACCACGATGGAGGCTACGGTGGCCATCTTCGAAGCGTTGATGGTGTTGCTGCACCCAATGATGCCTTTCATTACAGAAGAAGTCTACCAAAGCCTACGCGAACGGCCCGATGGCGATTGTGTCATCGTCGCTTCTTGGCCGAAGGCAGAATCCTTTGATGCTAAGTCCCTTGAGGCGTTTGAAGAGGCGAAGCAGGTCATCACAGAGGTCCGATCCATTCGAGCCCAAAAGAACCTGTCACCGCGCGAAAGCCTCAAACTGATTCAGAAAGGAGAGAAAGGTGGGTATACTGCCTATTCAGATGTAGTGACTAAGCTGGCCAATGTGGAGCTCGCCTTTGGCGATGATGCAGAAGGCCCAGGGGCATCCTTTATTGTTGGCACCTTAGAATTTTCAGTTCCATTGGAAGGCTTGATCGACGCGTCAGCAGAGATCGATAAGTTGAAAGAGGAATTGACTTACCAAGAAGGATTCTTGAACAGCGTGATGAAGAAACTATCTAACGAACGCTTCGTGAACAACGCGCCTGAAGCGGTGGTTGCATCCGAACAAAAGAAACGAGACGACGCTGCCTCGCGCATTGCGAGCATCAAGGATAAGTTGTCGTCCATGGGAGCGTAAACGATGCGGATTGTTTTGATTCTTTGCTTTGAGTTGCTATCGGTACCCTTGGTGGCGCAAATCGTGAACGTTGAGGGAAAACGCAATCAACTGGATCAAGAGGGGTGGCACGGTACGGTCGACCTCAATTTTGACCTGACTCAAAACACCAAAACGGTGCTTACGCTGGGAGCACGCACGAATGTGCAATTCCTCAAAGGGCGGCATCGGGTACTCCTCCTCGCTGATGCAGACCGCGTTGCTGCAAATGGAACCAACCTCGTAGATCGGGGGTACAATCATTTGCGGTATAACTTCGAGTTTGGGCAGAAGCGGCGACTCGCCTTTGAGGCCTTCAACCAGGTGCAATACAACTCGGTTCAATTGATCCAATACCGCCACCTGATCGGCGCTGGATTGAGGTTTAGTCTCTACCAAACAGATTCTCTGAAGCTATGGATGGGAAGCCTCCCGATGTTTGAATACGAGGAATTAACCACTGACATCGTCGAGCGTAATGTTCGCCAGAGCAGCTACCTCTTCTTCTTCTTCGCCAGGAAGAAATTTGAATTTCAGACCATCAACTACTACCAGCCGAACCTGGCTGATTTTAGCGATTTTCGACTCACTACAGGCACGACGATTGAGTTGGGTATCCTGCGTTGGTTGCGCTACGTTAGTACCTTGGATCTCACCTACGATTCTAAACCACCGGTAGAAGTACCGAACGTGGTGTTTACGCTGAAAAATGGGATAAAGCTGGAGTTCTAAGGGAGGTCGGTCTTGTGCAGTTCTACTCGACGGAAGGCATCTGCAACCCTGCCGCACTGCCCCGCTCGTTCAGTACGGTGTATTTTATTTCCACCTCTAACTCATCCACTTGATACTCTGAGGGAAGATCATTTGGCCTGTATTCTCATCGGGATGCTTTATAAATGGGTTCGTGTTGGTCTAATTGACTCAAGTACGTCTTATATCGAGCCAGATCTTCACCCCTTTCTTGGTCGCTCTTCCGAGCAGGACCAAAGGAGATAAAGGGAGGCAACACCGTCATTCCAGTGAAGTAAAGCATGCCGTGTTGAATAGGGAAGAGGATGGTATCGAATTCGCCGTTCTTGCCCTGATCGCCGTAGGCGGGTTGCGGTCCTCCTGTGGTCATAGTAACAAAGGCTTTCTTGTTAGGGTAGGCGCCGTTATCGTACACGCCTTTTCCAGCACCGTAAATGAAACCCATGGCAAAGACCCGGTCTACCCAGCCTTTTAATATGGCCGGTAAGCCAAACCACCAAAGGGGGAAGTTGAAAATGATGACGTCACTCGAGTGGACCTTTTCCATTTCCAACTTGAGTTCAGGTGAGAAGTAGTCCTGTTGGTAAGCATTGACCTGCTCCGCTTGGTACTTGAAATAGTCCTGATCTTTCAACTCCGTAAAGTCTTGCGTACCACCAACGGGGTTGAACCCCATTTGATAGAGGTCAGAAACAACCACTTCATGCCCATTCTTTTCAAAAAAAGCCACAGCGGTGTCTTTCAAAGCTGCGCAAAAAGATCGTGGTTCTGGATGCGCATGTACAATCAGGATTTTCATGTATGAAGGCTTTAGTCGAATGCTACAATATCATTCGCGCAACAAGGTAACAAAGCCTTTCGCAGTTTCCCGAGAGGCATCGTGTCGGCAGTATTCTACCATGTAATAATACGTCCCTTCAGAAGCCGGCTTGCCAGAGGATTGAACGTTGCCATCCCAGCCTTCGTTCACCGAATGCCCTTCGTGCAGCAATACACCCCATCGATTGTAGATGTAGATGTGGAAACAGGTGATCTCTTCGAGTAAAATCATGAACCGGTCGTTGTCTCCATCCCCATTGGGCGTGAACACGTTTGGAACCAATGCATTGAAACAGTCTTTGGTATCTACATGAACCTTCGCCGTATCGCCTCGGCACAATTCAAAGTCAGACCAAACGTAATACGTCACAGGTTCGATCAGTTGGTCTGTGAGGTAGAAAGGGCCTTCATGGAAAACACGGCCATAAGGACGTTCAGACCATCTCAGCGTGCCGATGTTGTGCTCCACATACAAGGCAGCATGCCTCGTTTCGCACACGAGTGTGTCCTTGGTAATCGGTTTTTCAATCTCGTTGGGCTGCATGTATACCTGCACGGTATCGCTCCAAGCATGACAGCCGAAGGTGTCGGTGGTGTGCAACCAATAGGTACCCGTGGTGTCAAAAAAGATGGTCCTGCCGAACGTCGAATCCGGCAACCAGACGTATTCGGCCATGCCCTTTTTACGTGCTCGAAACATGACCGAATCGCCTTCGCAAAACGCGAGTTCGCCTTCCACATCGTATTTGGCAATGGTGTCAGGAGTAGTGATTTCAATAGGTTCTGACAACCCTCTACATCCATTGGAGTCCTTGGCCCACAAGGTGTACGTGCCGTTGTCATTGATCAGGATGTTCTGGGTCGCGTCGCCTGTAGACCAATGGTAGCGCACCATGTTGCTGTTGCCGTACAAGGTCATGGTATCGAATTCGCACAGCACCGGATAGCCATCAATTGAAATGGCCGTAGGCTCCTGGTCAATGGTGATCGTCACCGGATCGGAAACTTTTTGGCATCCGTTGGAGTCTGTAGTAGTGAGGATATAAGTTCCGGGTTGCGAAATGACGATGCTGTCTGCTCCGCTGTTGCTGCTGCTCCAGGCGTAGGTGTACATGCTGTCTGTTCCATAGAGCACCATGAAACTGTCTAAGCACAATACGCCATTATAGGTAATGTCTGATTCAACATAGGAAGGAAAGACCTCGATGCTGGCGTAGGTTTCGATGCCGCAAGAAGTGATCTTACACGTGTATACGCCTGGCTGGGTTACCACCTGGGTCAAGCCATTTCCGCTGAGCGGAGGCAGCCATTCAATCTCACTGCCGGCGTTGGAAACCACGGTCAACGTCAGGCTGTCGCCATCGCAGATGACTACGTCGCCACCGGCCTCCAAAGAGGGAGTAGAATATTGACTGAGAATGATCGAATTGCTGGTGAGGTCGCAACTGTCCGAGTCATTGACATTGCAGTAGTACGTGCCCGTTTCGGTGGCGATGATGGCATTGCTGTCTCCGGGAATGGGACCGTTGGGACCTTCCCAAAAAAAGCCTTCAAATGCTCCCGAGTTGGTGACCGTAAGCCACACGGTATCGTTGGGGCAGATCAGCAGCGAAGAGGCCGTAATCACCGGCTGCGGTTTTTCTGAAATGTACTTTACGTCTGAGGCAAGTGTACTATCAACGCAGCCATACTGGTTCGTGTCATACACAGTGGAGTAGACCGTATACGTTCCGGGCACACCAATCCACACTGAATCGGTATCCATGCCATTCACGAAGGGTCCCGTCCAAGAAAAGGTGCCAGGGCCACCGCCTCCCGTACCGTATTGCAAGCATGTACTGCCCGGACAGAAGTACGCACTGCCCACCATTGTGACCGTATTGGGTGGTGGTTCAGGAGCTGGAATGGGAACGATGTAGACCGAATCCATAACCGTAAACGTATCTGAGTCGCACGGAATGTACCGAACCACTGTCGCTTCAAAATAGAACCAACCTGTATCCTGTGGCGTCACATTCAAAAAGGTCATGCAGTCTTCTGTGGTGACCCAGGTGCTCGGGGAATAAGTCCAGGTAGTGACCACATAAGGTTGCGAATCTGTAAAGCAGATCGTCTGGTGATTGGGGTTTCCAATGCTGTCGTACAGCTGGATGACGACGTCCTCGTTATCGCAGATGTAAATGGTGTCTTCAATCCAAGCTCTCAATAAAAATGAATCCAAGGGGTCGAAGAATTCAAGCTGAATTTGTGTTGAATTTTCGCAACCATTTTCGTCTACAACAAAAAAGGTGTAGAGGCCCGTCTCGGTTGCGTCAATGATCGAGTCGGCTACTCCGTTGCTCGGAAGTCCAGGGCCTTCCCATCGAAAGCTGTCGGTGACGATGTTGCTTCCAGTGAGCTGAATCGTGTCAGGTACGCAAACGTCCACTTTGACGGGAAACGGTGTCGGCGTATTCACAACCACATCATCGTCCACATAAGGTTTGACAGGTGATGGAAGAATATGCACCCAAACCGTATCCGTATCCACGTAGCATTGATCTTTCGTTTTTACGCGTAGCCATTTGTATCCGGGAGTATTGTAATAGGCTTGAGCAATATTCTGACCTCCTTGCCACGAATAGTTGTATGCAGGGCCAATGCCAGGGCAGGTCTTCGTCTCAGCGCTGAGGATGACGTTGGAACACGCCGCTACTGTATCCGGACACCCTTCGTTGATGCACGCATGGATCACGTCCTTCACGCAACCGGATTCAGGACGAAGAAAATAGTCGAGCGGTGCGCGGTTCGGGTCGAAGCAGTTGGCCACCACGACGTCAGAATTTCCATTTGCCGGCACGCGGTAAAAGCTACCGTAGTTGGCATCGTTGCAGTAGCCATTGTTTCCTGTGCAATCGGACTCGTTCCAATTGCTGAGGTTGCTGCTGAGAAAATTTCCCGAAGTGGGTACCACCAAATTACTCTGAAAGCTACCTGCAAAGTGGGGTTTTCCGTTAGGGCCAACATCCACGCCATGACCGTAATCGGCCTTTGCGCCGCCGATGTGCCGACTCCACCCGAAGTTTCCATTGCTGTTGAACTTGGTCAGGAAGATGTCGCCGAATCCTATGTTTCTAAAAACGCCCTCGCCGTATTCATCTGAATACTCATCAAAGCTGCATTCGAAATGCCCGACCGCATATACATTGCCACTGCCATCAGCTGCTACTCCTCGGCAAGAAATGGCGCTGTTGGATCCGCTTCGTTTGGCCCAAATGGTAGATCCGCTGCTGTTGTACTTGGCCACGAAAATGCCGTTGTCGTAGGTGTTCGTGAGGGTCGTGTTGCTCGAATTGTAAAAGATCAGATTGCCCGAAAAGTCTCCTCCGATGAAGACATCGCCATTGGTGCGAACATCCATTGCGTAAGCAAACACCGAGACGCCACCTCCAATGATCTTGAACCACTGTTCCACGCCAGCACTGTTGAACTTGGCCACGTACACCGCGTTAAACATTTGGTTGTTGTGCACCACGTCAAAACTAAAGGTGTCGCTGAAGGATCCAACAGTGTAAATGTTACCGGAACCATCGCACCCTACGTCAATGCCGCGGTCCGTCTGATCGCCTGACCCTTGTTGCGTCCAAGCGAAGGATCCACCTGGGTTCAACTTGGTAATGAATACGTCGGTTGACGCGTTCTGACTGGTCAAAGTGGTGGTGCCAAAGGTGGAAGAGCCCTTGAATTCTCCTGAGACCACAATGTTGTTGGAATTATCCACCGCAATGCCGCTTCCGATGTCTGAATCGGTACCACCGGCACGCGTTGCCCACTGCAAGGAACCGCCGGTAGAGTACTTTGCAATGAATATATCTTGCTGTCCCGCTGCCGTTAAGGAAGTGCTCCCAAAGCTCGCCGTGCCATTGAAAAATCCGGTGATTACCACGTTGTTGGAATCATCCAGCGCAATCGAAAGGCCTCGATCCGTGCTACTGCCGCCTGCTTTTACGGCCCATAGGTATTCGCCGTCCTCATCCAATTTTGCCACGAAGATGTCCGTAGACCCCGAAGAACTCAGGTTCGTGTTTCCGAAGTCCGCCGTTCCACTAAAATAGCCAGTGGCATAGGAATTTCCGTCGTCGTCCACCACCACGTCGAGCCCTTCATCAACGTTCAAACTTCCGCCGCGCTGCATCCAATATTGCGCACGCACCACAGCGGTGGACGAGGCGATCAAAACAAGTAGTAAGTACAGTTTGCGTAGCATGCAGCGGTTAGCGAGTTAGCGGTGTTTCATAGACGTAAATGGAGCGATTTCCGTTGTCCGTTTTTGCTCAAGCATAGCCCATGACTTTGTAGCTGATGAACCCAACCCACTCGTGGATCAGCACATTCCATTGGGCAAAGGTCTCGGCACTTGGAAGCAATAAATGGTCGAGGTAAAACATGCGTTCACCTGTGGTAGGATCGGCTGGAAAAACCACTACCTCAATGCCTTGTTTCTCAAAACATGCCTTGGCTCGACGCATATGATAGGCCGAAGTGATCAGCACGATGCGCTGCTTGTCCCAGCCTTTCTCTTGAAGGATGGCTGCCGTGTACATGGCATTCTCTCGCGTATTTCTGGATTCGCTTTCTAAGGTCACGTCCAATTTTGGGATGTTCAAGTCTTGCAAAAATTGACCGACGTACAAGCTTTCCCTCATCTCTGGCTGCGTCACGTATCCTGAGCCTCCAGAGAGAATGAGGTGGTTCACCATGCCCTCCTCTAGCAGGCGCAAGCCTTGCATCAACCTGTCGGTGCTGTTTCTGAAGATGACGCGGTCGTTTTCGGGGGAGTAATACGCGTAACCACCCAAGACCACGCCTACCTGATGTTGGCCTACCTTTTCATCTGACGTAACAGGGACCTCCCAAAGCAGGTTTACCTCATGGAGAAGGAAGCCATTGCCAAAAACAAAGAGCACCACGACCGATGCGATCCGAAGTTTTCGCGCACGCTTTCTCCAGATGAAGCTGACCACCAGCAAGATCATCACCCAAGAAAGTGGCATAAAAAGAAAGCTGACTATTTTGGAAAAGAGGAAGAACATGTCAAGGATTTAGGACATCTAACAAGTAAAACAAACTAAAAATGAATGCTCCTGCCAATATGCTTGAAAGAGCGAAGGACAGCATCATTTTGAGCAATCCCTTCCACCACTTGTAAGACCACGTTTCGATGTATACATAGGCCAAAAAGAAGTTCAACAATTGACTGATTCGTTCTACGCCACTCGCCACCGTATTACCGAATGGATAGGCGATGAGTGAAACAATGGAAGAGAGGAGCACGATCATGGAGATGGCGTACGCATTGACCACCAAGTGTTCTGCGAGATTCCACTTGGGTTTGCGGAAAAAGATCCAAGATCCGATGGTGTAGAAAGGAACAGAAAAGAGAATGATGACGTTCATGTAGTTCTTCATGAAGTCTCCGATCACCTTCGAAGAAGCATCGTCAGATCCCTCAAGGCTAAATAGCGTGTAACTCGTGGTGTTTTCCAGAATGGCTTCGCTGAGCACGATGAATGTGGCGGCAAACAGCAGAAATCGAAACGGGTTCATGTAGCGATGCCGATTTCCATCCACGAATGTGTGGATCACTTTTTCAGGGGATCGAAGCAACCAATAGAAGGTGAAAAAAAGCCCGCGTTCCAGGTTGAACAGGTTGTTGAGCGCATCCTTCCACAAATAGCCTTCAGAAAGTCGTTCCGTTTCTATGCGCTTGTAACAATGATCGCATTGACCATTGGTTTCCACTTTGACTGCTTCTTGTCCTTCCATTCTGCAATAGGAGTGTTGCTTATCTAGCCTCAAATATGATACATTTTGGCGGCGGCTTAACTCATGGTTCTACCTTTGCACTCGCCTATGATTCTCCCGAATACCATCATTGCAGGCGCTCCTAAGAGCGGATCGAGCTCCATTTACTGGTGGTTGTCTTCGCATCCTGACGTGTGTGCCTCCAAAACCAAGGAGACCCATTACTTCGACGATAAGGTGTATCCGCGTTTCAATGCAGATGCCAATGTGATTGACCATGGCTTGGCCAACTATGGACGCTATTTCGACCATTGCCCCGCGGATGCCAAGGTCATCATGGAGGCAACCCCGATCTATCTGTATCAGCAGAATGCCTTGAAGCATCTTTCAGCTTTTGATCCGAAACCCAAAGTGGTCCTCATCCTAAGAGAACCTTCTCAACGCGCGCATTCCCAATTCCGTTTCAACAAGTACCGCCTGGGGAACATTACATTGGATAAGGACTATCCGACCTACCTCCAAGAAACCGAGGGCACCGATGGGGATCCATTGATGCGTGGAGAATACATCCGTTACGTTCGGCAATGGGTGGAAGCATTTGGAAAAGAACGTGTGCACGTGATGCAACTCGAGCAGCTCTTCAATGATAAGGCAGGTCAAATGAAGCAGCTCGCGCGCTTCCTCGGACTCGACGAACAGTTTTACGATTCCTTCGATTTCATGAAGCGCAATGAGACCCGCAAAATGCGGAGTACGAAACTGCACCGGCTCGGCTTGCAATTGCAACCCTTGGTTCCGCAATGGTTGCAAGAGAGCGTGATCATCCCCCTCTACCTGAAGTTTAATTCTACGGCCATGCCCAAAGTATCGGACCACGATAAGCGGATGATCGAAGAGCTCAAGCCAAGATTTACCGCGTTCAACGAGGAATTGGCGCGTGAATTCACGAATATTGACCTGTCGCTTTGGAAGTAGAGCCAACCGTGTCAAAACAAAGGATCGTCATCATAGGACCCGCCCACCCGTTCAGAGGTGGCATCGCAGATACCAACGAAGCGATGGCGCGCGCTTTTCAGCGCGATGGCAATGAGGTTACCCTCGTCACCTTCACGGTTCAATACCCAGACCTGCTCTTTCCTGGAAAGACACAATACAGCACTGACCCGGCTCCTGCGGGACTAGACATCCGAAGATGGATCCACAGCTTCAATCCTTTCAACTGGATTGCCGCTGCACGCAAGATCAAGGGACTCAACCCCGATGTCGTCATCATTCGATACTGGCTCCCCTTCTTGGCGCCATGCTTTGGAAGCATCGCTCGATTGCTGCCGAAACGCATCAAGATCATCGGCCTTACCGACAACGTCATCCCGCATGAAAAGCGCTTCATGGATGCCCTTTTTACATGGTATTTCATGGGAGGATGCAATGGTTTTATGGCTCTGTCCAGCTCCGTCCTCAAAGACTTGAACGCCTTGAGCAAGTTGCCATCCACCTACTTCCCGCATCCCATCAATGACCAATTGCCGGCGCCAATAGACAAGCAAGTGGCAAGGGAACGACTGCAACTCGATGCGAAGGGCATTTACCTTTTGTTTTTCGGCTTTATCCGCAAGTACAAAGGCCTGGATCTTTTACTCGAGGCCTTGGGCGATGAACGTTTGGCTTCAAAAGGAGTGCAGCTCATTGTGGCAGGTGAAAGCTACGACAGCATGGACGAGTACTTCACGATCATCGAGCGACACAAGATGGAAGACCGCGTGGTGCTCAAAACGGAATTCATCCCCAGCGAGGACATCGGATTGTACTTTTCTGCGGCCGACCTGGTTACACAAACCTACCGCACGGCTACGCAAAGCGGCATCACGCAGATGGCCCTCCACTTTGATCGTCCGGCGTTGATTACGCGGGTGGGTGGATTGGATGAGATCATCGTGGAAGGAAGGACGGGTTTGTTCTCGACCACGGATCCAGCAGACATCGCCAAGCAAATCGATTTCTTTCTCACACAAGACCAAAATGCGTACACGGATGCAATAAAGGTGGAGAAGAAACGCTTCTCCTGGGATGCCTTTGTCGGCCACTTTAATACATTTTACCAAGAATCTTTTACGCCATGAACCGAATGAAGTCCGCCCTGGAAGAGTCCATTCGACTCCGCGAGCAGATGCTCGCCGACAATGAATTGCAAGCACAAATTGCACAAGCTGCTGCCGCGATGGTCAAGACATTCCAGGCAGATGGTAAGGTGCTCTTTTGTGGTAACGGCGGAAGCGCCGCAGACGCACAACACATCTCCGCTGAATTGAGCGGGCGCTTTAAGAAAGATCGAAAGCCGCTTTTCTCGGAGGCTTTACACGTCAATTCTAGCTACGTGACCGCAGTGGCCAACGACTATGGATACGATGAGGTCTATGCACGCATGTGCGAAGCCATGGGTCGGAAGGGAGATGTATTGGTAGGACTATCGACCAGTGGCAACTCCAAAAACGTGGTCAGGGCCATGCAAAAGGCAAAAGATCTGGGCATGATCACCGTAGCCTTCCTGGGTAGTACAGACGGAGCCATGGCCTCACTGGCAGATGTGGCGATCCACGTTCCTTCTGCGGACACCGCGCGCATTCAAGAATTGCACATCACCATCGGTCATGTGATCTGTGAAGAGATCGAAGCCCAAATGTTCGCTTAATGGCAGACGATTGGATACAACAGATCGACGCTTCTTGGACGCTGTTCTTAGACCGCGATGGGGTGATCAACCGCAAGCTCGAGAACGACTACGTAAAGCATATCGATGAATTTGAGTTCTTGCCAGAAGTTTTGAAATCCTTAGAGATCTGCGCCAACACCTTTGGAACCATCGTGGTCGTGACCAACCAACAAGGCGTTGGAAAAGGCCTGATGAGCGAGAATGAATTGTTAGGGATTCATCAATTCATGTTGGCCGAAGTATTCAATCACGGTGGGAGAATCGATGCCGTTCAGTATTGCACTGGTTTGGCAAAGGACAATCCGCCCTGTAGAAAACCAAATACGGGGATGGCCTTCGAAGCCCGTGAAAAATTTCCTGAAATCGACTTCAGCCGTTCGGTCATGGTGGGCGATTCTGTGTCAGACATGGAGTTTGGTCATCGCTTAGGCATGCAATGCGTGCGGATTGGACACTCCGACCCCGAGCATTTTAGCACG
Organism: uncultured Flavobacteriales bacterium; assembly: GCA_943788725.1. Taxonomy (GTDB): domain Bacteria; phylum Bacteroidota; class Bacteroidia; order Flavobacteriales_G; family Salibacteraceae; genus SHAN690. Next base: position 529,472 of record CALSRJ010000003.1, read on the forward strand.
CCCAGTTTATTTCACTTTGTGGAGAGGATAAGTTCTAAATAATCTTGCCAAATCGTTCGTTACTGCACATACATTTGTCCGTGATGAGAAGAATCCTACTGTTGTTTTGTGCCCTAATACTGGCGTTTCAGGTACATGCCCAAGGCGATGCGCCGAACGCGCTAGACGCCGATGGAAAGAAGCACGGCGAATGGGAAGTGAAGTACCCAGAGTCTGACTTTGTCCGATATCGTGGTCAATTTGAACATGGAGAACCGGTCGGCACCTTTTTCTACTACTATGAAACCGGAGAGAAAAGTTCAGAAGTAGAAACCCGAGAAAAAGGCCATAAAGACGCCAAGTTCTTCCACAAAAATGGAACGATCATGGGCGAAGGGATGTACCAAGCGGAGCAGAAGCACGGCGAGTGGCGTTTCTATGACAACCAAGCCATCCTAAGTTCGATAGAACCCTACAGTCATGGAAAGCTGGAAGGCATCGTACAGGTCCACCACCTCAACGGAAAGCTGGCGGCTGAAACGCCGTATGTAGATGGATTGAAGAACGGTCCGTTCAAGGAGTACACTACTTCGGGCAAAGTCTTGCGAGAGGGAACCTATAGAGACAATACCTACGATGGCGACTTCAAGCAGTACTACGACGACGGCTCGATTTACCGCGAAGGAAAGTATGCAGCGGCGGTTAAGGACGGGTTGTGGATTGAGTACGACGACGACGGCCGCATCATGATCCAGCAGCTGTACGAGGATGGTGAAATGATCAAAGAGCAGATCGAAGAAGGCTACAAGAAAGAGAAACTTGACGTCGAGCTCAAGGAAGAAGAAGTCATTCCAGAAGAGGAATTGCAGCGCCAATTTTACGAGCGCGGAGCCCCAAGGTAGACCCCCTTACTTAGCCAACGATTTTCCTTCCTCAGCAAACGCCTTGAAATGTGCGAGGTATTGCTGTGATTGCTTCTTGAACATTCCCGGCATCAGCCAAGCCATCAGTTTCATCGGCCCACTCATTTTAAGCTCACTTTCAGACACCCACTTGGTCGTGTTTGCATCCACTTCAGTAAAGCGATTGACCTGTTGGTTCCATACGTTCTTGGCTTCGTAAATCGCGCTGAAGGTGTCAGGGAGACTTCGCTCGGCAATCGTTTCGGTCATCTCCATATCGCGCTTGCCCATTTTGTACTTGAGTAAGCTCTTCGCATCCTTTTCACCAGGTGTTCCGGATAGATGATCTAGGCTTATAAATCCCGGTTGCCAATGCTTCATATTGGACGGGTCGTCCATCAGTCTGACCACCTCTTCGCGCGGTTTGTTGATCGTGATTTCGCAGGTATACTTTAGTGCCATAACCGTTGGATTGTAAAATAAAAGTAGAGAAAGTGGATGGGGTAGCGGTCAAAGCTGGCGAAGCGCGGAATCTGACCAAGAAGGACGGCGTTCGCATTTTAATTCGAACTTTGCAGACTCAACTTCGTTGAGAGAGAAAGAGACATGAGCAAGAAAGGAAGAATATTGGTAGCGATGAGCGGTGGAATCGACAGTTCGGTCGCCGCGTTGATGCTGCACGATGAGGGGTATGAGGTCATCGGTGTGACCATGAAGACATGGGATTACGCTACGTCTGGTGGCAATCGCAAGACTACAGGCTGTTGCAGTTTGGACGACATCAACGATGCACGCGCGTTGGCGGTGGAGAAGGGATTTCACCACATGATCCTCGATATACGCGAGGAGTTTGGTGATCACATCATCGACAATTTTGTGGAAGAATACCTGGCCGGACGCACGCCAAATCCGTGTATTCAATGCAATACCCACATCAAATGGGATGCATTGCTTCGCCGAGCGGACCAGCTCGACTGCGAATTCATCGCCACCGGACACTACGCAAACCGACGCGAAGAGAACGGCCGTTACATCATTTCTAAAGGCTTGGATGAAAACAAGGATCAGAGCTACGTGCTTTGGGGTTTATCGCAGGAAGCTTTGGCGCGAACGCGCTTTCCTTTGGGCGGTTTCACTAAACCAGAGATCCGACAAATGGCATTGGACCAAGGTTACGAATCCTTGGCTAAGAAAAGCGAGAGCTACGAGATTTGCTTTGTTCCCGACAATGATTACCGCGGATTCCTCAACCGCAGGGTAGAAGGGCTAGAAGAGCGTCTCAAAGGAGGGCGATTCTTGGGGCCATCGGGCGAAGACCTGGGCGAGCACCGCGGCTATCCTTACTACACCATTGGCCAGCGAAAGGGGCTCGGAAAAGCATTCGGCGAACCGATGTTCGTAACGAGGATCGATCCCGATACCAATACCGTGCACCTGGGCAGGGAAGAGAACCTGATGGGGCACTCGATGTACGTCAGAAATCAAAACATTCAAAAGCTTTCGGCCATTGAAGATGGCATGGAGGCCATCACCAAAATCCGCTACAAGGACAAAGGCGCTTTGAGCCATGTCTTCAACGAAGAAGATGGTAGGTTGCGCGTAGACTTTGTCCATTCAGTCAGTGCGATTGCTCCTGGGCAAAGCGCTGTTTTCTACGATGGCAACGACGTTATTGGAGGAGGCTTCATCGCTCGCTCCAGCGAGATGCCCATTTCCTTCCATAAAAAGATGGAAGCCGGTGGGTAAGATCGTTCGATACCTTGGGCTTGTCGCCTTGTCACTCGGCCTGTTCGCCTGTGGCAACGACAAAGACCAACCGAAAATCGATTTTGGGTACGCTTACTATCCGCTGGTCATCGGAAACAACATCGAGTACAGAGTAGACTCCGTGGTGTACAATGAATTCACCGCTACGGTGGATACCTTCTCCTTTCTAATGCGCGAAGAGTGCGTGGAAACCTTCACCGATTTGGAGGGGCGCACAGCGTATCGATTCGATCGGTCTGTGCAAAAGGACGATACCAGCGCATTTGTTTTCAGGACTTCCTTTTATGTAGTAACCGATGGCGTTCGAACCGAAAAGGTCGAAAACAACCAGCGCGAAGTAGTGATGGTGTACCCACCAAATGAAGGCGAAGATTGGGATGCCAATGCCTTCACTTCAGCGGACCAAGTTGACTACCAATTTGAAGCAGTGCATCGTTCCGTGCAAGTGGGTGATTACAGCTTTGACAGCTCCCTTCGGGTGATCCAGTTGAACGATACCGACAATTTCATCACCAAGCGCTTTTCAGAGGAACGTTAAGCCAAGCACGTTGGCCTGGTAGAGAAGCGCTATTACCACATCGAGACCCAATTCGAGGTAGATTCTGGTTTGTATTGGATCCAGACGGTGATTGACTTTTAAGTACCCTGTGTAGCATGGACCCCTACAAAGATACCATAGCAACTTGGGATAAGCTCGCCGAGCGCTATGAGCAAATGTTCATGGACTTGAACATCTACCACGAGAGCTACGATGCGTTTTGCGATGCCGTAGAAGTGGAAGAAGGTAGGCTGCTCGAAATAGGATGTGGGCCTGGCAACATCACCCAATACTTACAGAAGAAACTTCCGACCCTTCAGATAACCGCAACAGATGTTTCCCCGAGCATGATTGAGCGGGTCAACCTCAACGTTCCAAGCGCCGAAACGCGCGTAATGGATGCCCGGGACATTGGAGCCATGCGTGAATCCTTCGACGCGATCGTCTGCGGGTTCATCATTCCTTACCTCACCGCCGCGGATTGCACCCAAATGATTTCAGCCTGTGGTCGCCTGCTCCAAAAGGGAGGAGTATGCTACCTGAGTTTCGTTCCTGGTGACCCTAAGGATTCCGGTTTTGTAACGGGGTCTACTGGTGATCGTTCCTACTTCCACTACCATCCGAAAGAACGTGTGATGGAAGACCTTGAAAAGGCTTCATTTGAAGTGTTCAAGACCTTTGAAGTTACCTACGCAAAGGGGAGCGGAGAAACGGAGATGCACTTTGTGGTCTTGGCGCGGCGGGTGATATAAAGCTTCTCGATACGATCGCGCAAGGTTGGTTTTAGCGAGTTTAATTCGCGTGCGATCACTCGAAGTGACATCACTAGGGTGGCTTCTCCTTTGCCGTGACTACGTAGAGTAAAACGAATCCTTATTTTTCGACCCGACACTATGAAAAGCACATCCCTTCCCTTCCTGCTTGCATTGGGCCTTCTCGTGCAAGCCTGCACGCCCGCTTCTTCTCCTGCAGATTATGTCAACCCTTTCGTCGGGACCGATTTCAACGGGCATACCTTCCCTGGCGCTACACTGCCTTTTGGTATGGTGCAGCTTTCTCCGGATACGCGCATTGACGGGAGTTGGGAAGGTTGCAGTGGCTACCATTACAGCGACAGCGTCCTCTACGGCTTTTCGCATACGCATTTGAGTGGAACGGGTGTGAGCGACTACGGAGACATCCTTTTGATGCCGCAAGTGGGTGAACCCTCTTTTGAACAGTCTGAATACGCAGCTGGGTTTTCCCACGCTGATGAAAAGGCGGAACCAGGTTATTACGAAGTCGCTCTGAGCAGTGGTATTAAAGCCGAACTCACCGCCACCACGCGCGCCGGATTCCATCGCTATGCCTTTCCAAAAAGCACCAATAGCATCATCCTTGACCTGACGCATCGTGACCCATTGACCGAGGGTCACATCCAAATCTTAGATGAGCACACCGTGGCCGTCGGACGCAGGAGCAATGCTTGGGCGCGAGATCAACACGCCTATGCCTACATCGTCTTCGACCATGCCTTTGACCCCGTGTTTAACGATGATTCTACCAAGGTCATTTTTCGCTTCGGCGCAGTGGTCTCGGTGATGGCCAAGGTGGGCATCTCCTTTACCGATGAAGAAGGTGCACAGCGAAACCTAGAAGCAGAACTTCCTGGATGGGACTTTGACGCCACCCGCTCCGCAGCCAAGCAGGCGTGGAACAATCAACTCGGAAAGATCGAAGTGCAGGACGATGACCAAGAGAAGGTAGGGACCTTTTACACGGCGCTCTACCACACCATGATCCACCCCAACTTTGCCATGGACGTGGATGGACGCTACCGAGGAATGGACAATGCCATCCACAAAGCAGAAGGCTTTGTCTACTATACGGTCTTTTCGCTCTGGGATACCTTCCGGGCTTTGCACCCGCTCTTTACCATCATTGAACAAGGCCGCACACGCGATTTCATCCAGACCTTTTTGGCGATGTATCAGCAAGGCGGTCGACTTCCCGTGTGGGAACTGTGCAGCAATGAAACCGATTGCATGATCGGTTATCACTCGGTATCCGTCATGGCAGATGCACTCGCCAAGGGTATCGACGATTTTGATCAAGAGCTTGCCTTGGAGGCCATGCAAAAGAGCGCCACCTGGAACCACCTCGGACTACCAGCATACAGAAAGCAAGGCTTCCTCTCCATCGACGATGAGCATGAAAGCGTCTCCAAAACCTTAGAGTACGCTTATGACGATTGGTGCATTGCCCAAGTGGCGAACCACCTCGGTGAAGAAGAAGTGGCTACCCGATACCTAGAGCGATCCAACGCGTGGAGAAACCTCTTAGACCCTGCTACCAAGTTGATGCGACCGCGAAGCAACGGAGGTTGGCTGACGCCCTTTGAACCGCGCGAGGTGAACAACCACTTCACCGAAGGCAATGCATGGCAATACTCCTTCTTCGTGCCGCAAGATGTGCCAGGTATGATTGCATCGATGGGAGGGGAGGATGCCTTTGAACGCAAGTTGGATGAACTGTTCAGCGTTTCTGAGCAAACCACAGGACGGACCCAGGCCGATATTACTGGACTTATTGGTCAATACGCCCACGGGAATGAACCCAGCCACCACATGGCCTACCTCTATAACTACATTCAACGACCCGAAAAGACCAAGCGGCGGGTACACCAGATCTTGAAGGACTTTTATTCCACCCAGCCCGACGGATTGATCGGCAACGAGGACTGTGGTCAGATGAGCGCCTGGTACGTAATGTCGGCCATGGGCATTTATGCCGTTACCCCAGGTCGCGCAGAATACGCCTTGGTAGCGCCTTACCTCGATGCTTACACTGTCCACTTAGAGAATGGACACACCTTCACCCAAGAAAGCATCACCAACGCACTGAAGGACGGACTGTTTGTGGATCACGCAACCTTGCTGCAGGAGCAAAATGCGAAACCTCTTGCCGTGGCAGACGCAACCGCCAATACGTATCTCCAAGCTCCCGTTATTTCTGCCGAGGCGTTGTCGTTTGACGACAGCATGCGCATCTCGATCAATACCACTGAGGGGCAAGTGGCATCCTACGCTTTCATGGACGAAGACAGTACGTTATCCGAAAGCAGGACCGACACCGCCTTTTGGATCCATGAAAGCCGCACGATCGTTGCGCAGTCGAGCAAATGGGTCGGGGATAAGCAATGGACCAGCAGTCCGGTAAAGGCGCGGTACTACAAGAACCCGCACCCCGAATGGGAGGTACAACTCAACTGTGCGTTCAACCCCCAGTATTCGGCAGGAGGGGTAGAAGGACTCATAGACGGCATCCGAGGCGATGAGAATTGGCGCAAGGGCTATTGGCAAGGCTACCAAGACCAAGACTTTGAATGCGTGATCGATCTGGCTGGACCCCATCGATTTAAAAGCCTTTCCGCCGGATTTTTGCAAGACACCCGCAGCTGGATCCTTATGCCGACCAAGGTGGAGTTCTATACCTCCAACAATGGAGTAGATTTCGAGTTGGTGGCTGCGATAGACAACACCGTCAAAGCCGAGGACTACGAGGTACAAGTAAAGGATTTCACCGCAACGCTCTCCGCTCCAATCCAAGCCTCCTTCCTCAAAGTCAAAGCCTACAATTTCGGGACACTCCCAGCGTGGCATCAAGGCCATGGTGGGGAGGGGTTTGTATTTGTGGATGAGGTTGAGGTTTGGTAGGAAGGCGCTAGGAGTTAGTGAAAAGTGAAAAGTGAAAAGTGAAAAGTGAAAGGTGAAAAGTGGAAGGTGAAAAGTGAAAAGTGGAAGGTGAAAAACTAAAAGTGAAAAGTGAAAGGCTCATTAGCAAATTGCAATTGCAGTTGAAATTGAAGTCCCCATCGGCTGAAAGCCGAGAACCCTAACCCCTAGCCCCTAGCTCCTAACCCCATAGCGCCTAGCCCCTCACCCCAAATACCCCATCTTTGACCCCAACACTATGCAGCACCGCGACATTCTAAAAGACGAAATCGAACGGGTCGGAAAAGCCTTGGCTCAGGTGGTGGCTCACTTCTTCAAACGGAAAGCCCAAGGGGGTGGCCCGCCGGACATTGAGGTGGCGGACCGGGAGTTGCAAGCGCAGATAGACCTCAACGTGAACGACCTCTTTGGGTTGGATTCGGAAGCCTTGCACGCCTTTCTACGCGATAGAAACTTCACGAGCGAGCATACGGAACTGCTGGCGAGTTACTTGCGCGAATCGGCGCAGATGGAGGCGACTGGGGAGATGTCCGTGCCCCGATTGCAATTGGCGCTTCGCCTGCTGGAAGCAGCGGATGCCTTGGCCGGAGCGGTTTCTTTTGAGCGCATGACCCTGATGGATCAGATCAAAGAGAAGCTTGGCGACTTGGGTGCTTGAGCATTCAACGGCAATTTGAGCTATCTGTCCCTTCTACGGTTGGGCAAATACTCTGCAAACCTTACTTTCACGACCTATGAAAAGAATCCTCCTCAACACGGCAGCATCTCTTATGCTGTCCATCACGGTGACTTCTTGCAATCAAGAAGCCCAAGAAACGACTGATACTGCTCCCATGAATGACAATCCACTGCTCCAGGAATGGACAGGACCGTACGGTGGTGTTCCCGCCTTTGATAAAATGAATGTGGCCGACGTAAAGGATGCCATGATTACGGGAATGGAGATGCACCTCCAAGAGATTGACTCCATTGCGAACAGCGAGGACCCCGCCACTTTTGAAAACACCATCGAAGAGATGGAGCGCGCAGGATCTGCATTGGAATTAGCCTATACCTACTACGGAACTTTCAGCGGCAACATGTCGAGCCCAGAGTTCAGGGAAGTAGAAAGCGAACTAGCTCCTTTGTTGTCAGAGTATCGTTCAAAGATTACGCAAAACACAGCTCTCTTCCAGCGCATCAAGGCAGTGTATGACGCTTCCCAAGAAAACCCTCTACCAGCCGATCAGCAGCGCGTGCTCGACTTGACGTACAAAAGCTTTGAAATGAGCGGCGCTGAATTGGACGCAGCCAAAATGGAGCGCTACGCAGCCATCAATAAAGAGCTTTCAAGCCTTTATACCGACTTCTCTAACAACGTATTGCACGACGAGGAGAACTACCTCACCTACCTCACCGAAGACCAATTAGGAGGCCTGTCTGAAGGTTTCATCAAGTCTGCCGCTAAGATGGCTGCAGACAATGGCAAGGAAGGCATGTACGCCATCACCAACACACGCTCTTCCATGGATCCTTTCTTGACCTACTCTACAGAGCGCGCATTGCGCCAGCAAGTATGGTCAAACTTTTACTCACGTGGAGACAACGGCGACGAGTACGACAACAACGCCATCATCGCGGAGATCCTTCGCTTGAGAAAAGAGCGGGTCGCCTTGATGGGTTATGGCAACTACGCAGAGTGGAGGCTTCAAGACCGCATGGCCAAGACGCCAGAGAACGCCATGAACCTGATGGAAGCCGTTTGGAAGGCATCCACCGCACGCGTTGCCCAAGAGGTATCAGACATGCAAGCCTTGGCAGATGAAGAAGGAGCAGGCATTATCATTGAGCCATGGGATTACCGATTTTACGCGGAGAAAGTAAGGGTAGCCAAGTACGACCTCAATTCGGATGAAGTGAAGCAATACTTGCAAATGGACAAGCTGACCGAAGCGATGCACTATGTTGCAGGTCGTCTCTTTGACTTTGAGTTTACACCTCTAGCAGAGGGAACCGTGCCGGTGTACCAAGAAGCTGTACGCGTGTGGGAAGTGACCAACAAAAACACCGGAGAGAACGTGGGCTTGTGGTACCTCGATCCATACGCAAGGCCTGGAAAGCGTTCCGGAGCATGGGCCAACACCTACCGCAGCTACACCACCTTTGACGGCAAGAAGAACGTACTGGCAACCAACAATTCAAACTTCATTGAGCCAGCACCGGGCGAGGCACTGCTCGTCTCTTGGGACGATGCCACCACCTTTTTCCACGAATTTGGCCACGCGCTGCACTTCTTTGCTTCCAACGTGAAGTACCCAACGCTCAACAGCGGTGTGCGCGATTACACCGAGTTCCAATCCCAATTGTTGGAGCGCTGGTTGTCTACCGATGCGGTGATCGAGAATTTCTTGGTACACAGCGAAACGGGCGAGCCAATGCCAGCAGCGTTGATCGCCAAGATCAAGAAGGCTTCTACCTTCAACCAGGGATTCAGTACCACTGAGTATTTAGCCTCTGCCATCATGGACATGAAGCTCCACTTAGCAGATCCAACCGACATTGACGTTGACGCCTTTGAGCGCGAAACCTTGGAGGAGATGAACATGCCCAAGGAGTTGCCGATGCGTCACAGAACACCTCACTTCAGCCACGTCTTCTCCGGCGAAGGCTACGCCACGGCCTACTACGGCTACATGTGGGCAGACGTCCTCACGGCAGACGCCTCCGAAGCCTTCGCAGAAGCACCAGACGGCTTCTACGACAAGGCCCTGGCAGACAAGGCCGTCCAATACCTCTTCGCACCCCGCAACGCCATCGATCCGGCAGACGCCTACCGTTTGTTCAGGGGGCGTGATGCTACAATCGATGCTTTGATGCGGGATCGCGGGTTTCCGGTACCGGAATAGGGCTTTTTGGTGAGGGGCTAGGAGCTAGGCGCTAGGAGCTAGGGGGGGTAGTGCGGAAAGATTGAAGATTGAAGATTAGTGGTTCTTCTAAATTTGAGGTACTGCAACTGCAAATTCAATGTACTAATGAGCTGATGGACAAATGCACTAATGGTCTGATCATCTAATCGTCTAATCCTCTGATCAACCAGTCCCCAGCCTGCCTGCCTCTGGCAGGTCCCGAATCCCTTGCTGCCAAGAGGCTTACAAGATCTTCTACAATCCCCCCTTATTCTGGGTCTCCCTCAAGTGTAAATCTTCGCAGCAGCAACTTTTACACAAATTCACACTCCATTAAACATCGCTTGAAGCCCGACAGAGTACATTCACTTAAATTCACAATAACAACCCATCTCATGCAGCGTAAAATCCTTGTCCCACTGTGCATCTTGTGCCTCCATTCCCTCGTGTCTTGTTCTCAATCTACGCCTATAGAGGAAGGAAATTCGGCTGTAGAACCTGCAGAAGAAGTGAGCAATGAACCGTCAGAGCCCCACCGATACGGCGGGTGGTACTGTCCGGATAATCTGAATGGTTTTCCGGCGGTGGACATTGCAGACTGGAAAGACGTGCCCGTGGTGAACGGAAGAATGGCCACCCAAGAAGAAACCCAGAACGGAACTTCCTTGATCCATGTTGACCTTGAAAAGTATCCCAACGCAAAGCCATTGGATATGGAGCTGCCCAAGCTGGCGCGGTATTATTGCGAGTCCTCGGGAAAGGCCGAGATCGTCATTGTGATCCAGGCCTTGAACATTTCAAACGATGCCATCGTCGGCTTCCGCTATCTGAACGGGGGCAATGGAAGCGCCCGACTCAATGAAGTCAAGTTTCTCTCCAACAGCGAGATTGACGAGCTTTCGACCGCGCGGTTCGTGACCCTGCGATTGAACATCGATGCCCCTCAAGAAGACGTATTTACGGTGATGACCAATGCGGCCTATTACAAACCTCTCCAAGCCATTTATGACCCGGAACATTTTGATCAAAACGATGAGATCGGGAAGTCAAAAGTCAATTTCAAATATGCCAAGGCGGGCATTATCACCTCAGCCTATGCCGGGGACCTGTGGGGCAGCAAGTACGTCCAAATCGACGCCGAGTCGGACGATGCACAGTACGTAGAGAAATTCCTGGTCCTCCAGAACGAAGAGACCAAGCGTTCGGATTTGATCATTGTGTGCGGTCCCTACGGCGATGACTATGAAACCCAAAGGGACATCCTGACCAATTGGGGGGAGATGGTGAAGGGCTTGAGTGAGGATATTTAGGGGCTAGGGGGGTAGTGCGGAAAGATTGAAGATGGAAGATTAGTGGGAGCGGTGAAAAGTGAAAAACTAAAGGTGAAAAACTAAAAGTGAAAGGTGAAACGTGATTGGGAGTAGGGGGGGCTCCTCCCTGGATGTCAGTTCGATTTCTATGACACTAGCAAAGTATTTTTTTCTCTGATTTGGTAGGGTCTATCCTCACGGATTACGGCCATGATTCTGTGTATGATTTTGTTTCTCAACGCGTTAATAACGGCCATTTTATTCTTTCCTTCTTCCACTTTTCTTCGGTAGTATTCTCCCAACTCTCCTTTCATTTGTGTGACTCTGAGTGCAGCAAGGTGAAGGATACGTTTAAGTGTTTTGTCGGCAAAGCTCGATACCCTTGTTCGACCTCGAACGGAAGTACCTGATGTATGCTGGAATGTTGCCACACCGGCAAAACAGGCTAACTTTCTTGGGTCATCAAAGTTTTTGAACTCATTGGTTTTAACCAATAGATACCAACTAAGGATTTTACCTACCCCAGGGATGCTCATTAAGAGTTTGACCTTGTGTTTGAGGTCTTGATCTTCAGCGATAAGATTTTCGATTTGAAGTTCAACCATTTGAAGCCGTTTCCTCAATGCAAGAACTGACTTTTTACTATCTGCTATAATGAAGGATCTTACCCTACCCTTACTCACCTGACCCATCTCTTCTATGGTTGCTGACTCGGCTTTGATAAGCTTTTGGAGCTTATTTCTTCGAGCAAGTAGAAGAGATAGTTCTTCAATGACTTCGCGTGGCTTTTGATAAAGCGATAGCTCATCAAGGTTCTTTTTCAAAAAACGAGCAATACGCTGACTATCGACAAGGTCAGATTTACCACGAACCAGTCCTTGACTTTTACTCAAGTGAAGCGGAGAGAGTAGGTGTAACTTCAATTCACCGCAGCTAAACGCGCGTAATGCAGGCCAACTGTAACGGCCTATATTCTCAATGCCTAGGTAGATAGAAGCGTCCTTGACCTTAAAGCGACGTTTTACAGCCTTCAAGTAAGAAGAGAGGGCAGCTACAGTGTTTTCTACACACTGGTGCTCAACTTGATCATTCAAAAGGAGCGTAAAATCAATGGTAAGTTTACTTACATCAGCACCAATGAAAATCTTGTCTTCATGCATAATTTTGTGTGTTAAGTTTACGAATGGTTGGAACATCATGCTTACTTCAACTCCTTGATAATAGGGCTCTATCCCTAAATTTCTATTCGAAGACTCATGATGAATGGGAAGAGGTCCAAATCGAACTATAGTTCTGAACTAGAGTGACCCTGGTTCACCTCTTCCTTTTCCAACCGTTTTATTCAAACTAATTTCAGAAAACAAGTCTAAAGGAGTGATCACGCCAGAGGCGTGATTGTATCGAGAACAACTTCAATGTGCTAATGTGCCAATAATCTAATCAACTAATCCCCAGCCTGCCTGCCTCTGGCAGGTCCCCATTCCCCAACTTTAATGAACTAATCGTCTAATTCTCTAATTCTCTGATTACCTAACCCTTACCCTTCTTTTCCAATTCCAACAAAAAGGCGTACTCCAAGGCGATTTCCTTGTACACTTCAAACCTTCCGCTGGCGCCACCGTGGCCGAATTCCATGTTGATGTGAAAAAGCAATTGATGCGTATCCGTCTTCATCTCTCTCAGCTTGGCAACCCACTTCATCGGCTCCCAATATTGGACTTGTGAATCGTGCAAGCCTGTAGTGACCAACATATTCGGATAGTCCTTCGCCTCGATGTTGTCGTAAGGCGAGTAAGTCTTGATGTAGTCGTAGTATTCTTCGTTTTTAGGATTTCCCCATTCGTCAAATTCCCCAGTAGTAAGCGGAATGCTTTCGTCGAGCATGGTGGAGACAACGTCCACAAAAGGAACCGCTGCGATGATGCCATTCCACATCTCAGGCGCCATGTTGATGACCGCTCCCATCAAGAGTCCACCAGCGCTTCCGCCCATGGCGTATAGGTGATTTTTGGAGGTGTAGCCCTCGCTGATAAGAAATGTTCCGCAATCTATGAAGTCGTTGAAGGTGTTCATCTTTTGGAGCATCTTGCCGTCTTCGTACCATTGCCTTCCCATCATTTGGCTTCCCCGAATGTGGGCAATGCAAAAGATGAATCCTCGGTTGAGTAAACTCAATCGTGAGGGACTGAATGTAGGTTCTACGGTAATGCCATAGGAGCCGTATCCGTATAGAAGCAAAGGCGTCTCTGCGCTAGGCTTTGTGTCCTTGTGCATGACCATAGACATGGGCACTTTGGCACCGTCACGCACCATGACCCAAATTCGCTTGACCACATAATCTGCCTTGTCAAATCCTCCGAGCACCTCTTGTTGCTTGAGGAGCTTGCGCGAACGATCGTCCATGTTGTATTCGAAGACCGAACTCGGTGTGGTCATACTGGTATAGCCAAATCGTAATGTCGAAGTCTCGAATTGAGGGTTAACACCACTATAAACCGTGTAAGCTTCTTCGTCAAAGGCGATGTAATGATCCGTTCCTTGATCCCAGGCAATCACACGGATAGCGCTTTGCGCATTGGTCTTCTCGGTCAAGACGAGGTAATCCATGAAGATGTCAAAATCATCCAATAGGACGTCTTCGCGATGTGGAATGACCTCTTCCCAATTGGCTTTTCCCGGTGAACTACTCGGAGCCTTCATCAACTTGAAGTTGGTAGCACCGTCTTTGTTGGTCAGGATGTAAAAATGACCGTCAAAATGTGAAATGGCATACTCGAGATCGCGCTCACGTTCTTGGACCAATTGCCATGTGCCATTGGGGTCGTTGGCGTCTAAAAATCGGTATTCATCCGAGACGGTAGCCCCGCTGTGGATGTAGATGTATCGCTTTGACTTGAACTTACCCACGCCAACGTTGAAAGTCTCATCCGTTTCGTGATAGACCTCTTCATCTTCTTCAGAGGGGGTGCCCATAACGTGCTTGAAGACCTTGAAAGAGCGCAGTGTAACAGGGTCTTTCTTGGTGTAGAAAACGGTCTGATTATCATTGGCCCAAGTGCAGCCTCCAGTGGTTCCTTCGATGCGGTCTGCTAGGTATTCGCCCGTTGATAGGTCCTTGAAGCGAAGCGTATAGATCCGTCGGCTCAAGGTGTCTTCACCAAAAGCGAGGAGTTGATTGTTCGTGCTTATCGAGTTGCCGACCGCCTGATAGTAGCTCTCTCCTTCTGCCAATACATTGACGTCGAGCATTACCTCTTCCGCTGCCTCTAGGCTCGCTTGCTTTCTGCAATGGATGGGGTATTCTTTGCCACTTTCATAGCGTGAGTAGTAGTAATACCCGTCGTAGAAATAAGGCACCGAACTGTCGTCTTGCTTGATGCGGCCTTTCAATTCTTCAAATAAAGCTTCCTGAAGAGCTTCGGTAGGCGCCATGACGGCTTGGGTATAGGCGTTTTCAGCCTCTAGATGTGCTAGGATTTCAGGGTCTTTGCGCTCCATATCTCGCATCCAGTGATAATCATCGATGCGCGTATCTCCGTGTGTAGTGATTTCAAAAGGTGCCTTACGTGCGATGGGGGGGTGTATCATTTCAGTAGTCTCATTTTCTTGCGTTTCACAGGCCGTCAGGAAGACGACCACAGCCGCTGTGTCCATGGCAATTTCAGGCGACGAATGTACGGCGTGGGAGGTGGAATCACTCTTCTTTTCACGTGTTTCTCAGTGGTCAATCGCTTCGGGCCTTGGCGGATTTAGAAATGGCATGTCGCTTCTGTAAATTTTTCCAACATTTGAAATTCCCTTACATTGAAACGCTAATCTCAACCAATGAAATTCTTTATCGATACCGCCAACCTAGCCGAAATCCGCGAGGCAAATGACCTCGGCGTTCTAGACGGAGTAACTACCAACCCAAGCCTCATGGCAAAGGAAGGAATCACGGGCGCCGACAACATCATTCAGCACTACATCAAGATCTGTGAGATCGTAGATGGCGACGTAAGCGCTGAAGTAATCGCAACAGACTATGAAGGCATCATCCGAGAAGGAGAGGCATTGGCGAAACTGCACGAGAACATCGTGGTAAAGGTTCCGATGATCAAGGAAGGAGTAAAGGCGTTGAAGTATTTCAGCGATAAAGGCATTCGCACCAATTGCACCTTGATTTTTTCTGCCGGCCAGGCGCTGCTTGCTGCAAAGGCAGGGGCTTCCTATGTATCTCCATTTCTTGGGAGATTAGACGACGTCAGTACCGACGGACTCAACCTCATCGAGGAGATCCGCATCATTTTTGACAACTACGGATTCGCAACCGAGATCTTGGCTGCTTCGATCCGTCACCCGATCCACATCATTGAGTGCGCCAAGATCGGTGCAGATGTCGCTACGTGTCCGTTGAAACCGATTCTGCAGTTATTGAACCACCCCCTCACCGATGTCGGATTAGCGAAATTCCTAGCCGACTACGAGAAGGGAAACGCTTAATGCATGACCCTGCGTGACCGCTTAGCGCAATTTGGACCAGGACTGCTCTATGCGGGAGCTGCCGTGGGGGTATCCCATTTGGTGCAGAGCACGCGGGCTGGAGCCGAATTTGGACTCCAACTCTTGGCGGTCATCATCCTGGTCAACGTCATCAAGTACCCCATCTTCGAAAGCGGACCTCGCTATGCCGCGGCTACAGGCAAGTCCCTCTTAGATGGCTACCAGCGCATTGGCAATTGGGCCGTGTGGGTTTATATGGCAATGAGCATCATTACTATGTTCATTATCATGGGCGCGATTTCGATCGTAACCGCAGGGTTGTTCGCCCAACTCACCAGTCTCGACGTTGAAGCCCCTTTTGTGGCGGTGATCTTGCTGACCATTTCGGTGTTCGTCTTGGGATGGGGGCACTATTTCACCTTGGATCGCGTGATGAAGTTCATCATCATTCTGCTGACCTTTTCTACCGTATTGGCGCTATCCTTTTCTTGGATCGAGCCTACCATTCGCTCCGAGGAGTTCATGCGCGTCTTTGACATCGGAGAGCGCAAAGACGTGCTTTTTTTGGTTGCCTTGATTGGCTGGATGCCTGCACCCATCGACATTGCGATCTGGCATTCGGTCTGGTCGGTTTCTAAAAACAAGGAGCAGGGTAAGCGTATTCCCATGCGGCAGGCCCTCACCGATTTCAAGGTGGGATACTGGGGAACTACCTTTTTGGCGGTTTGCTTTGTTGGGCTCGGTGCGGTTATCATGTATGGCACGCCTGAATCCCCCGCTTCAGGTAGCGTAGCTTTTGCCGAACAGCTCATCAGAATGTACACGGCAAACTTGGGACATTGGGCATTTCCTTTCATCGCTTTGGCCGCCTTCACTACCATGTTCAGCACCTTGCTCACCTGCCTCGATGCCTTTCCACGCACCCTACGCAGATCCACGAAACTGGTCGTTCATCACTTCGAAGACAAAAAATACCACAGCGGCTTGTATTGGTTCTGGCTGATCTTGACGGCGCTCGGAACCACGGTCATCCTGCTTTTCTTCTTTCGAGACATGCGTGCACTGGTAGACTTGGCTACTACGCTGTCTTTTGTGATTGCTCCCGTATTCGCCATCCTGAATTTTGTGGCCATGTACGATAAGGATGTTCCAGCCGAATCTAAACCTTCCGTTTGGATGAAACGTTTTAATATCGCATCCATCGTATTGCTATCAGGATTCAGCCTTTGGTATATACTCTATTGACCTTTAAAGACCTTTCTATGAGACAAATCGTACTTCTACTCACGCTCCTTCCTATGATCGGAATAGCTCAACAGAGCGTCACCGTCAAGCACATGAAGATCTCTGATCATTGGACCGTAGATCCGCGTGCATTTCAGGAAGATTTTAGCGTCGAGCTGAAGAACATCGAACCACCGCTGCCTGGGGGTGATTTGAATCGAGAGGAGATGCGGGCACTTAAACGTCGTATGAATGAGTTGTACCCGCGAACGACGTCATTGAGCTCAACACGAGGCGACAGATCTACCGATACGCTAACCATAGGTCAAAGCTTTCCTGCTGACTTCTTTTTGAACCAAGCGCCGATTGGCGGAGGCACCCCAAACGACAACACCCTCGCCATCTCCGACGATGGAAAATTGATTTCTTCATGGAATTCACAATTGTGGGCCTATGATATTGTGGCCGATACGTACTTGTTTGCCTATCCCAACATGCACCCCAGCTTCAATCAATTCCTGAACATTTACAACGACACGGCCTTCAGTCTCTTCCAACCGTTTGATCCCAAACTGCTTTACGATCCGACCCGCCAGCGTTTCATCATGCTTTTTATGACCGGTCGCAATCCGAGCAACAGCGCCACGATCGTTTCTTTTTCCACATCTACTGACCCCAAGGACCCCTGGCACGCTTACCGATTGCCCGGGAATCCGTTGACGTATGATACTTGGAGTGACTATCCTCAAATCGCCATCAATGAGAACAGTTTTTACTTGACGCTGAATCAGCTCTATCCCGATTCCGGCTGGGTAGAAGGATTCGCGGAGACCTTGCTGTGGCAAATGGACCTGGACGAAGCCTTTGCAGGGGAGGAATCGGTCACTACCAAGCTATGGACGGGCTTCACCTATGAAGGAAAGAACATCCGCTATTTGCACCCTGTAAAAACGCACATGGGTCCACAAGGAGACTCCATGTACCTCGTAGCGAACCGCCCTTTTGTTGAGACCAACGACACGTTTTTCATTGTGCGGGTGGAAGGTGATGCGGATGATCCGATTACAGCCGTGGATGTCAAAATGACCTCGGGAGGACTTCAATACGGACACCCACCTTATGCGAAACAGTCGGGCGGAAACCAGGAATTCTGGACGAACGATGCCCGTGTTTTGGGTGCTGTTCGTATGGGAAAGGAAATTCATATCACAGGAAATACCGTTGACTTCAATTCAGGAAAGGCGACCATCTACCATGGAAAAATTGCTGATGCAGAGGCACCGACGGTCGTGGGTACCATCATTTCAGATCCGGTGAAAGAATTAGGTTTTCCCAATTTGGATTTCATCGGCGTGACTCCTACAGATCGGGACGTCGTGATTTTCGCTAACCACACGGGTACAACCATTCACCCGGGCAATTCTGCGATCTATATCGACCACGACGGGAATTATGGACCATTGCAAACGGTTGCAAAAGGAGAGACCTACGTAGACGGATTGCCATGGGCAGATGAACGTTGGGGCGATTACACCGGTTTGCAGCGCAAGTTCAACGAAACGGCAGAAGTGTGGGTGGCTGGCTATTGGGGGTTCGCCTCCCAGCGGCCAGGTATTTACATCAGCCAGCTTCAGAGTCCTAAGCACGGTCCACTCAGTGTAGAGAATGAACCTGAGCAAGCGAGCATCACAATCTATCCGAATCCGACCATGGAATGGGTGCAATTTCAGTTTGACCTCGCGGGAAGCGTAGAGGGTGTCATTGAAATTCGCGACGTGCAGGGTCGGTATGTTGCCACCATCGGCAAAGGATTGATCAAGTCAGGAGCCAATCAACTTGGATTCGACGTTTCATCTCTCGCCGCGGGAACCTACGTAGTGCAGGTAAAGAGTGCAGAAGGCATTCATTTTACCGAGAAGTTCATCAAACAGTAGTCGTTAGCTGGCGCTCAGAAAGGGCTATGCAGAAAGAGTGAGCAGACCTCCCTTCGGGTGGTATAAGCTTCTACCTTTGCACGCCCGAAATGATCAGCATCAACAACATATCGGTCTCCTTTAGTGGGAATGACCTTTTCAAAGAAATTTCCCTCGTCATCAACGAGCGCGGCCGCATTGGTCTCGTCGGTAAGAACGGGGTAGGGAAGAGTACCCTCTTGAAGATCATCCTGGGGTTGCAGCAGCCCGATGGCGGAGTTGTAGTCATCCCTGACGGGCGTACCGTTGGCTACCTGCCGCAGGAAATGCACTTCGAGGGCAAGGAAACGGTGTGGACCGAAACGTTGAAGGCGTATGCAGAGCTCAATTCCCTGAAAAATCGAGATGCAGAGATCCAAGTAGAACTTACTGAGCGAACCGACTACGAGAGCGACTCCTACCAAAAGATCATCGACGAGTTAGGCAACATCCACATGCGCCTCGAACTGATCGACGACGGTAAATCCGAGCAAAAGACAGAGCAGGTTTTGTTGGGGTTGGGTTTTTCAAGGGAAGATTTTAAGCGCAAAATGTCTGAGTTCAGCGGAGGATGGCAGATGCGTGTGGAGTTGGCGAAACTGATCTTGATGCGACCTGATCTCTTGTTGCTCGATGAGCCGACCAACCACCTTGACATTGATTCCATCCTTTGGTTGGAGCAGTTCTTTCAAGAGTATCCAGGGGCGATCATGATGATCTCTCACGACCGAATGTTTTTGGACAACATTACCAACCGTACCGTAGAGATCATCAAGGGCAAGATTTACGATTACTCGGTAAGCTATTCCAAATTCTTCCAACTGCGGCAGGAGCGCATCGACCAGCAAAAGGCGGCCTATGACAACCAGCAGAAGTACATCTCTCAGCAAGAGCGCTTCATTGAGCGCTTCAAGGCGAAGAATACCAAGGCCAAGCAAGCGCAGAGTAAAATGAAGCAGCTCGAGAAGTTGGATCGGGTGCACATCGATGAGACCGATGATTCGCGCATTCGTTTTCACTTCCCACCAGCACAAAGGTCTGGCGATGTCGTGCTCAAGGCGCGAGATTTGTCCAAGACCTATGGAGACCACACGGTGTTTTCGGATGCTTCTTTCGACATTTTTCGGGGAGAACGCGTAGCCTTTGTCGGAAGAAACGGGCAGGGTAAATCTACCTTGGTCAAGCTCATCGTTGGCGATGAGAATGGCGAGGGTGAGTTGAAACTCGGACACAATGTTGAAGTGGGATACTACGCCCAGATTCAAGAAAAGACGCTTGATCCGGATGCGAACATTGAAGAGATCATACAACATGAAGCCACCGGAGACGATGCTAAAATTCATCGCGTAAGGGGCTTGTTAGGTGCCTTCCTCTTTGGACCAGACGACTACGGAAAGAAGGTGAAGGTGCTTTCAGGAGGGGAGAAGTCGCGCTTGGCGTTGGCGAAAATGCTCTTGAAGCAATGCAACCTGCTGATTTTGGATGAGCCGACCAATCACTTAGACATCGGCGCGAAGGAGGTGTTGAAAGAAGCACTGCAAGCCTTTAAAGGAACCCTGATCTTGGTGAGTCACGACCGAGAGTTCTTACAAGGATTGACCGACCGAACCTTTGAGTTCAAGGATGGAAGGGTAAAGGAGCATTTGGGCACCATTGATGACTTCCTTTCCAATTACCAAGTACAGAGTTTTAGAGAGTTTGAAGGAGCGAAAGCGAAGCCGAAACCAAAGACAGAGGAGACTAAAAAGGAAGTGGTCGCTTCAAAACCTGCTCAAAACAGCGGATTGACCAACCAACAGCGCAAGGAAAAGGAGAAAGAGTGGAAGCGATTGAAGAACCAACTTTCGAACTTGGAACAACAAATTGAGGGGCAAGAAAAAGAGATGCGCGTACTCGAGGAAAAGATGGCGGATCCCACGGCAGCAAAGGATAGCCAAGATATTTTCTTTCAGCACGCCGAGCTTCAGCGGCAATTAGACGACCATATGAAACGCTGGGAAAAGGCCGGCCAAGAGTTCGGTGTCCTCTCTCAATTGTTGGACCGATAGTTTTCACCGAACATATCTTGAAAGTTCGTCGTATACCTCAGGCGACTTTTTCCATTTTCTCACGTCTTTTGTATTATGCCACGCAGTTTACTCATCGCCTTGTTCTTGTTTCCCCTAGTAGCCTTTGGTCAAGGTCAAGCCGATTGGTGGTATTTCGGAAGCAATGCCGGCGTCCATTTTGAGTCGTCTGGACCTGTCGCCGTGAGCAATGGACAGCTCAGCACTTCCGAGGGTTGCGCTTCCATATCTGATCAAGCAGGAAATCTTTTGTTCTACACGGATGGCATCACGGTTTACGACAAGAACCACGTCGTAATGCCCAATGGTACGGGGTTGTTGGGGAATTCTTCCTCTACCCATTCTGCGGTAATCATTCCTCGACCCGGAAGTCTAACCGATTACTACATCTTTACCGTGGATGATGGAGGAGCCTCTGGTGAGGGGATGTACTACTCATTGGTGGACATGACACTAAATTCGGGCGATGGCGATGTAGTTACAACAGAGAAGAACGTGTTTCTCGTGGATGATACCAGCGAGAAAATCGCTGCGGTGAAGAAATCTAACGGCTATTGGGTGATCACCCATTTGGCCAGCACCCCCACCTATCAAGCCTACGAGATAACCGCATCTGGAGTAAATACGACCCCGGTTGTATCGAATACGGCCTGGGCTACGGCCGGTTTTGGTTACGGCATCACGGCATCTTCCGATGGGCAGCAGATCGCTTCGGTCTATTTCGCTACGGACAGCATCCACTTGTACGATTTTGACGCTTCTACTGGTGCGGTAACAGGGAACTATAAGATTGGGTCTTCCATGGCCCAGGGATTGATGTACGGTTTGGAATTCTCTCCTAGTGGGGAGATTTTGTACATGCAAGCCTATGCCAATGGCGATGTGCGGCAATTTGATCTTACGCTGGGTTCCTCTGCGGCCGTCAGCGCCTCCGAAACCGTGATTGGTTCAGGTACAGGAGGAGGTCAGTTGCAAACTGGTCCAGATGGGTATATCTACTGCTCGCGTTATGGAAACCTATTCCTTTCACGGATCAACGATCCAGATGTGGTAGGCGTTGGCTGTAATTGGGAGGATACCGCTGTTGTGCTCACCTTTACGGCTAGATGGGGACTCCCCACCTTTATACAATCCTTCTTCAACGTTGGTTTTACTGCAGAGGATCACTGCTTCGGCGATCCCTTTGCCTTTAGCTTAGATACGCTAGGGGTGGATTCCTTGCTCTGGAACTTTGGAGATCCTGCTTCGGGGACGAACGATACATCAACCACCTATTTCCCGACGCACACCTATTCCGATACCGGCACCTATACCGTTACGCTGATCGCTTGGGGTGACACGCTGGTAGACACCGCATACTCGACCATTTATGTGTATCCGCGCCAAACGCTGAACATCGGGCCTGCCGACACCGGAATGTGCTTTGGTGATACGATCACCTTATACGCAACGCAAGCGTATTCCACTTACTTGTGGCAAGACAGTAGCACGGCTGATTCATTCAACGTGTACCGCGATTCGTTGATATATGTCACCCTATTTGGTGTGTGCGATACCCTCACCGACACAATGCTTGTTCACTTTGATACGCTGGCCGTTTTCAACCTGCCGGAGGATACCACGTTTTGTGAAGGCAACGTGCTTTTCCTCGACGCAAACCTTCAGGTGACTGCGGATGTGTTTTGGAATACCGGGGATAGCGTAGATGCCATTACCGTGACCCAGTCTGGATTCTATCAGATGAGCGCGGTGAACGGGTGTGGCTTGGTGACCGATTCTTTGAATGTGAACATTATTCCACGTCCCGATAGCGCTTTGTTGCCTCCTGATACCTTGAATTGCTTCGATTCACCCATCTATCTCGAGAGGCCATTGAACGATACGATCCAATGGGTTTGGTCAGACAGCAGCGACGTAGAGATATTTGAGGTGGATACAACCATGACCGTATGGTTGGCCGCTTTCAACCAGTGCGGTTTTTTGATCGATACCTTCACTGCGGTCTTTAACGGTGAGATCAAAACAGAATTGGGAGAGGATACCATCATTTGCGACGAAGACAGCATTCGCCTATTTGGAACGGATTCATTGGCTACCTATCTCTGGAATACTGGAGATACAACGGATTCGATCTGGTCGATTCCCGGTGAAACAGAAAACTACATCGTCACCATCAAGTTGCGTGAATGCGAATTGGTAGAATCCCGAAGGGTATTCGCTACCGACACGGCTTGTCCTAATATTGATTGCGCCTTGCGCTACGGAAATATCTTTACGCCCAACGGAGATGGCTGGAACGATCGTTTCCGCATCGACTCAGATTGTGACCTCTATAAATTCTCCATGGCGATCTTCAATCGTTGGGGGCAGTTGGTCCATGAGAGTTCCAATGTTGCCTACGGTTGGGACGGTTACATCAACGGAGAGCCGGCCTCCCAAGGCACGTATTATTTTACCGTTTTGTACAAGGATTTTGTAGTAGTCGATTCGGATCGATTCCTCACACAGGGCAGCTTTATGTTGATCCGTGAATGATACCTTAGTACCGTGAAAAAATGCATACTACTTCTTTTCCTATTGCCCTCTTTGTTGCAGGCTCAGACGCCTGCGGATTGGTGGTACTTTGGACAATATGCAGGTATGCATTTCACACCCACAGGCCCCGTTGCTGATACCAATGGTCAGCTTACGACCTTAGAAGGAGTCGCAACGATTTCCAGCTCCAACGGCGATTTGCTGTTTTACTCCGATGGAAGTACGGTGTGGGATGCGAACCATGACATCATGCCGAATGGTACAGGGCTCAATGGTAATAGTTCTTCCTCCCAATCTGCGATTATTCTGAAACGTCCTGGTAGTACGACAGATTATTACGTTTTTACGGTTCAGAATAATGCACTTCCTCAAGGCATGCAGTATTCGAGGGTTGACATGACGTTGAATGCAGGAATGGGAGACATCGATACCAATGAGAAGAACATTCCCATGGTGACACCTACAGCGGAGAAAATCTCAGCCATTCCTAAACCAAATGGTTTTTGGGTGATCACCTTGAAACTCCCTGGAGATACTGTTTATGCTTTCGAAGTGACAAGTGCCGGAGTGAATCTGAACCCTGTCACCAGCAACACTGGGTTTACACTGACAACGGGAAATTTCCTCGGCTATCTCAAGCCAAACCTCCAAGGAGACCGACTAGCAGCCATCCACTATCAAGTACCTGGGGTGTTTTTGTATGACTTCGACGCCAATACTGGAGTTGCCTCCAATGCCATGCAGCTGACAACCAGCATTACTTCAGGTTACGGCGTGGAGTTCTCTCCAAGTGGGGAGTATTTGTACGCGTCTAGTTATAGCACAGCGAATACAGTACAGTACGACCTTACGCTTGGCACAGCCGCGGCGATCAGCGCTTCCGAGACCCTGATCAGTTCTGGTGGATCAGGAGGGGGGACGATTCAGCTAGGACCGGATAATAAGATTTACAATGCACGCTGGAATCAAACCTATCTTTCACGGATCAATGATCCAGATCAACCTGGCGCACTCTGCAATTGGCAGGACACAGCCGTAGATCTGATGGGGAGAAGTTCTCAGATTGGTTTGCCCACCTTTCTGCAGGCGTTTTTTAACATCTCCTTCAATGCTAACGATCATTGCTTAGGAGAAGAATACCAGTTTGTGATCGATACGGTCGGGGTAGATTCCATCTTCTGGAATTTCGGTGATCCTACCTCCGGCGCCAACGATACTTCATATGCATACTTCCCGAGCCATACGTTTACCGATACGGGTTCGTTCACGGTCATGCTGATTGCTAAATCAGATACGCTGATAGATACGGCGTATTCAACGCTTTTCGTTTACCCTCGCCAAACCTTGAACCTAGGTCCGGATACGACCCTCTGTGGCCCCGATACGGTGGTGCTGGATGTCAGTCAGGCCTTTTCGAGTTTCCTCTGGAGTGACAGTTCTAGTGCTGACTCGTTTTTGGTGACCTCAGACACGACGGTATGGGTACAGCTCAATGGCGTTTGCGATACCCTGCGCGATACCATTTCCATTCAATTCCAGTTCGTGCCGAATCTAAACTTAGGCCCTGATAGCACCTTTTGTGAAGGACTTTCACTTTCCTTGAATGCCGGGCTCAATGTTGAGGTCGCTTGGTCTTGGAATACGGGTGATTCAACGGAGACGATCGCGGTAAGTCAGACGGGCACCTACATTTTTGAAGCGACGAACGTGTGTGGAACGTTTGCAGATACGGTAGAGATAGAAGTGATACCGCTTCCAAGCGCAGATACCAATCTACTCCCAGCAGATTCACTGCATTGCTTTGATGAAGGTTTCTTCATCCAACGCCCGCTGAATGATACCGTGGTCTTTATCTGGTCCGATTCCAGTTCTGACGAACGGTTCTTTGTGTATACTACAATGACGGTTTGGCTGGCAGCCTTCAACGAATGCGGCTTCAGTAGCGATACCATGCACATCACCTTCAACGGAGAGATCAAGACCGAGCTCGGAGAGGATACGGTGATCTGCGACGAAGACAGCATCCGCCTATTTGGTACCGACTCGCTGGCCACGTATCTCTGGAATACAGGAGATACCACTGACACCATCACCACGCCAGTAGGAGCGAGCAAGAATTACATCGTCACCATCACCTTGCGCGATTGCCAGGCGATTGAGTCAAGAGAAGTGGTTTCCAGCGATACAGCATGTCCAGACATCGACTGCGACTTGCGTTATGGGAATGTCTTTACACCCAACGGCGATGGGTGGAACGACCGCTTCCGCATCGAATCGGATTGCGATATTTTCAAATTCTCCATGTCCATCTACAACCGCTGGGGACAATTGGTGCATGAAAGTTCAAACGTGGCCTATGGCTGGGATGGCTATGTGAATGGTGAACCGGCTTCAACGGGTACGTATTTCTTTACCGTACAGCACAAGGATTATGTGGTGGTCAACGCCGACCGTTTCCTTACCCACGGATCATTCACGCTACTTCGATAAGGCGTAAATTAGCGAAGTGAAAAGCCTTCTGACGTTTTTATTCTCCATGTTTTGGGTGGGCCTCTATGCTCAATCTCCCTCTGATTGGTGGTACTTCGGAGCAGAGGCAGGGGTGCATTTCACAACCACCGGCCCCGTTGCGGTGCTTGACGGAGTAATGACAACCCAAGAAGGCTGCGCCTCCGTATCAAGCTCTGATGGAGACCTACTTTTCTATACCGATGGCACGGATGTGTGGGATGCGACGCATACGGTTATGCCCAACGGAGATAGTTTGCTAGGGAACCTAAGCTCCACCCAATCTTCGGTCATCGTTCCCTATCCAGGTAGCTCAAATAAGTATGCGATCGTAACCGTGCGCGGTTGCACTGGCGGTAGCACTACCGGTCAAGCTGGGTACTACTTTGCCTATTCTGTGGTTGATATGACGCTGAACAGCGGCTTGGGTGATGTAATCCCTGCACAGAAGAACATCATTTTGATGGATTCCGTTTCAGAGAAATGTACCGCCGTGCCACATGCGAATGGAACAGACCTATGGTTGATCGGACGCATGCAAGATTCTGCTAGGTACCATGCTTTTCGACTTACGAGTAGTGGAGTGACACAGGAAGTGATCTCTCACATTGGTGTCCCTGGCTTATGTGTAGGCTATATGCTTGCTAATCACTCTGGAGATCGCCTAGTAGATGCTACCTATGGTGCTACCAACCCTAACCTTGTCTTTCATTTTGATCAGAGTTCGGGTGTACTCTACGACCCGGATTCTATTTACGTATCTACCGGAGGGATCTACGGTGTTCACTTTTCTCCCAATGATGAATTGGTCTATTTATCTGGAAGTGCAGGTATTAAACAATACGACCTCACTGCTGCCAATATACAAGCCTCGGAATACGATGTGTTTCAAGGTCAGACGTGGGCATTGGCCGAAGGGCCCGATGAGAAGATCTACGCGGCGCGCTACCAGACCTCTTATCTCGCACGGATCAATGACCCCGATGTTGCCGGCGCGGGATGTAATTTTCAAGATTCAGCCGTGTATTTGGACGGGCGAATTTGTAGGATAGGGCTACCGAACCATGTGGGTGCAGGGGTGTTCAATATTGGTGTAATCCAAGCTTCGAATTTTTGCTTCGGAGACAGCACCTATTTCACTCTTGATACAGCCGGCTTAGATAGCATCCTATGGAACTTTGATGACCCTGGATCTGGTGGGTTGAATACCTCTACTTTGTTTTTTCCTGCACACTTCTATGCTGATACCGGTTCCTATACGGTCACTGTAATAGCCTACCGAGACACATTGATCGACACCGCTCAAACGAACATTTTTATTTATCCGAGGCAGACGCTTGATTTGGGGCCTGATTCTTTGCTGTGCTTTGGTGATACGGCACACCTCAATATTGACCAGCCCTATGCCTCCTTTGTATGGAGTGACTCCAGTGCATTGCCCGCATACGTGATCACGGACGATGAGACCGTTTGGGCAACCGTGTTAGGCGTTTGCGACACCATCAGCGATACCGTTCAATTTCAGTTCGACGATTCGATCCACTTTGAACTGGGACCTGATACCGCGTTTTGCGAGGGACAAAGCCTGCTGCTCGACGCTAATATTCAGGTCGCAGCTACCTATGGATGGAACACCGGTGATTCCTCCGATGCGATTGTAGTGAGTCAGACCGGGCTGTACGAATTGGTCGCCTTCAATGGCTGCGGTGAAGTACGAGACAGCATTGCGATAGAAGTGATTCCAAATCCCGATTCATCCTTGCTCCCGCCGGATACATTGAATTGTTTTGACACACCGATCTTTTTAACTCGTCCAGATAATGATACCATCACATGGCTGTGGTCAGACAGCACGGATGTGAAAGTGTTTGAAGTGGATACTACCATGACCATTTGGCTAGCAGCCTTTAATGAATGCGGATTCTTGCTGGATACATTCACCGCTGTCTTTAACGGGGAGATTCAAACAGAATTAAGGGAAGACACTGTGATCTGCGACGAAGACAGCATCCGCTTATTCGGTACCGACTCGCTGGCCACGTATCTCTGGAATACAGGAGATACCACTGACACCATCACCACGCCAGTAGGAGCGAGCAAGAATTACATCGTCACCATCACCTTGCGCGATTGCCAGGCGATTGAGTCAAGAGAAGTGGTTTCCAGCGATACAGCATGTCCAGACATCGATTGCGACTTGCGTTATGGAAATGTCTTTACACCCAACGGCGACGGCTGGAACGACCGTTTCCGAATCGAATCGGATTGCGATATTTTCAAATTCTCCATGTCCATCTACAACCGCTGGGGACAATTGGTGCATGAAAGTTCAAACGTGGCCTATGGCTGGGATGGCTATGTGAATGGTGAACTCGCTTCACCGGGAACCTACTTTTTTACGGTGGAGTACAAGGATTTCGTCGTGGTCGACTCAGATCGATTTGTAACGCAAGGAACGTTCTCCCTACTGCGATAGCGGTTACTTTTGTGCCGTGACAAGAAGTTTACTTGGATTTCTATTGCTATTGGGTCAGCTATCGATGGCGCAATCGCCTGCGGATTGGTGGTACTTTGGGCAAGGTGCTGGAGTGCACTTTGAACCGACAGGCCCGGTCGCAGACACAAATGGACAGACATACACCTTCGAGGGATGCACGAGTATTTCTGACAACGACGGAAACCTCCTCTTCTACACAGATGGCTCTACCGTATGGAATAAAATCCACCAGATCATGCCTAACGGCACCGGGTTACTGGGAAATGCCTCTTCGAGCCAATCGGCCATCATCGTTCCTCGCCCTGGCGTGCCGAGCAACTATTACATCTTCACTGTTCCTGTATCAGGGACCATTGGCATGCGTTATTCCTTGGTCGACTTAGATTTACAAGGTGGATTGGGTGACGTTGATACCGTAGAAAAGAACATTCTCTTGACCTTGAATACGGGCGAGAATGTATGCGCCCTCGCACACGGCAACGGCAATGGGTATTGGGTGGCTTCGCACATCCGGTATTCCGACACCATCAAGGCATTTGAAATCACCGGTGCTGGAGTCAACACAACGCCGGTCATTTCCACTACTGGCGATAGCATCGAGGCGTTTGTAGGGTGCATTAAGGCTTCCCCTAATTCAAAATACATTGGACTGGCAAAGCAGACCTTTGGATTCACCTTCCCTTCTGGACGCATCTCCTTGATGAAGTTCAACAATAACACAGGAGAGGTGGTTGATCACATCATGTGGTCAAGTCCGTTCGTCACAGGTCCATACGGCGTTGAGTTCAGTCCAAACAGCGACGTCATGTACATCTCCGATGGATGGGGAGCGCAATTAAGGGCCTTGGTGCAATACGACATATCTTCCTTTGATTCGATTCCGATCGTTACGTCAGAATACCTTGTTGCGGATTCCGTATCGTTTGGTCAAGTGCAACTCGGTCCCGACGAGCGCATCTATTTGACAACAAGCATTGGTCAGGGACTTGGGTTAGATTCCTTTTTACATCGAATCAATGAACCCAATGTGCTTGGGGTAGGCTGTAGCTGGGAGCCGTTTGCGGTGTATCTCGAAGGAAGAAGGGCGACCATGGGATTACCGCCATTTTTGTCCTCCATCTTCAATGTGACCTTTGAAGTAGAGAACCTGTGCTTGTTTGATACGGTGCTTTTCATCCCAGATACGGCAGATGTGGATAGCATGTGGTGGAATTTTGGGGATCCAGGTTCGGGTGGATTGAATACATCTACTGCGTTCTTTCCAAGTCACTACTACGCCGATACAGGGAGCTACACGGTCGAGCTGATTGCTCAGTCAGACACGGTTTTTGATACGCTTCAGCTGAACATCTACATCTATCCTCGCCAGTCCTTGGATCTGGGGCCCGACACCACGTTGTGTTTTGGCGACACCTTAGTGTTGGACGCTTCTGATTTGTTTTCTACCTACCTGTGGAGCGACAGCTCAACCGCGGATTCTTTTGCTGTCTTTGGAGATTCGATGGTGTACGTAACCCTATTCGGGGTATGCGATACCTTGAGCGATACGATTCGAGTTGACTTTGATACGTTGGCGACGTTTGATCTAGGGCCGGACACTACTTTTTGCGAGCCGAATACCATGGTCTTGAATCCCGGACTAAATGTAGGTGCATTGGCATACTGGAATACAGGCGACACGGTTGACTCGACCGACCTGCTTCTGGTAACCCAATCGGGGCAGTATATTTTGGTGGCTGAAAACGTATGCGGAAATGTGTCGGATACCGTGGAGGTTTTTATCACTCCGCTTCCTGACAGCGCATTACTGCCACCAGACACACTGAATTGTTTTGATAACGCGATTTTCTTGACGCGTCCTATCAATGACACGGTTACCTATATCTGGAGTGATTCGAGCAGTGAGGAGATTTTTGAGATCGACACTACCATGACCATTTGGTTGGCTGCGTTCAATGAATGTGGTATAAACATCGACACGTTCACGGCGATCTTCAATGGCGAGATCAAGACAGAGTTAGGTGAAGACACGATAATCTGTGATGAGGATAGCATTCAACTCTTCGGCACAGATTCGCTGGCGACTTACGTATGGAACACAGGAGATACAACCGATACCATTGTTACGCCTGAAGGGGAGAGCAAGAACTACATCGTGACCATCACCCTTCGCGACTGCCAAGCAATTGAGTCGAGGGAAGTGGTTTCGAACGACACGGCATGTCCAGATATTGATTGCACACTGCGTTATGGCAATGTATTCACGCCAAATGGCGATGGCTGGAACGATCGCTTCCGCATCGATTCTGATTGCGACATTTTCAAGTTCTCGATGTCCATCTTTAACCGATGGGGACAGTTGGTACACGAGAGTTCCAACGTGGCTTATGGATGGGATGGCTACATCAATGGAGAACCTGCCGCTGTAGGCACTTATTTCTTCACGGTCCAGTACAAAGACTATGTAGTCGTCAATTCTGACCGTTTCTATACCCGTGGAAGTTTTAGCCTAATCCGCTAATCAGCGGATCACTTCACGTACCTGTCCCATGATCAGCTCATAGTTCTGCTCCAGAGAAATCTCGATGCGATCACAAGGCATCTTGGTAACACCCGCTGCATTTTCGCACGCAGAAGATCCAAAGGTCAGTGGCATTCTCACGTTACCTTTTTCTTTTGCCAGTTGTGCGTAGACGGCACCTGCTCGATCTGCCGCTTGGTTCATGTCTGCATTGGTCACCGCGTTGATATGGTAGAAGAGGGGAGTGTTGCCTTGAAGGGCCACCGCTAGTCGAGCTACTAGGCCTTTGCCCATTTCGCTCAATTCTGCCTTGCCTGCTTCAAAAAGTTCGGCGTTGTTGATGCATATGACTGACCGGCCACCGCCAAAATCATAGCTCACTTGATTCTGATTGTACTCTGCTAGTGTTGCCTTTAGCGCTTCAACTACCAATCGATTTTGGAATTCACCTTGTTCAAACTGATTTTGAAACTCAGATCGCTCGTTCATCATGGGGTCGTTGCCTGGACCTGCTGATTTCTGGAGTTCTTCCATGTGCTGCAATTCATACATGCGCATTTGCTCGGAGGTGGGTTGTGGCATTTCACCAGACTCCATCATCATGCGAAACTGCTTTTCGTTTTGCTCGAGCGTCTCCACTTGAATGCGCAACTGTTGGATCTGGTCCATATGCTTCTTTACTTCCGAAGCTTCCAACTTGGCTTTCGCATCCGTGGCTGGAGCCATGGCTGAAAGTCGGTCATTCTCTGCCTGGAGTTCTGCGTATTTTTTTTGGGATACACATCCGGTTAAAACCATGGATGCGATGAGGAGGGTAAGGAGATGCTTCATGTTTGAATTGCTTTGTGAGGCGCAAATATCGGAGGATGAATTGAAAAAATCCGTTAAATCAAAAAGGGGGGGTGATAAAATGTGATGGAACGATTTGAAATTAATTGAACTGAAAAACAAATGGTTAGGTGTTGTGTCTCAAATAATATAGTACTATGTATTGCATAGTAAAGTCTTATGCATATATATTTGTATAGCAATAACAGATCATGAATATTGAAAACTCAAAAGCTCAGTTACGAAAAGGAATCCTAGAATTCTGCGTACTCGCTTTGCTTCAAAAAGAAGAGGCATATCCTTCGGATGTACTCGGATCATTGAAGGAAGCAGAGTTGATTGTAGTAGAGGGTACATTGTATCCATTGCTCAATCGACTCAAGAATGCAGGTCTGCTGACGTACCGATGGGAAGAGTCCAAATCTGGACCACCCCGCAAGTACTACAGCTTGACAGAACAAGGAAAGACTTTTTACAAGGAGTTGGCGACCTCCTGGGAGGAACTCAGGAACGCCGTAGACCAAATTATTTTAGACAATAAATCCCCCAAGGAAAAATGAAAAAGACCGTTCAAGTCAATCTGAGTGGTCAAGTGTTTACGCTTGACGATGACGCTTACGACTTACTGTCGGGCTATCTTAAAAGGATAGGCGGACTTTATGAACGAAGCGCTGGAAAGGATGAGATCCTTTCCGATATCGAACTTCGCATCGCCGAGCTCTTGCTCGAACGAAAAGGTGATGAGAATGCCGTAGTATCCATCGCCGACGTACGAGCTGTTACCGAAATCATGGGAAATCCCGAAGATTTTGAGGACGACGAAATCGGCGCAGATGAACCCGGCTATTCATCGCGAAGCTATACAGGTCCAAAAAGACTGTTCCGCGATCCAGACAATCCACTCATCGGTGGAGTGTGCTCTGGTATCGGCTACTATTTCGGCATCGATCCACTCTGGATTCGATTGGCCTTTGCCATCGCATTGATCTTCTTCGGAACGGGTATCTTGTTCTATGTCATACTGTGGATCATCATTCCTGTGGCGAAAACCAGTGCCGATAAGCTTAGCATGCGTGGTGAACCCATCAACATCGACAGCATTGGAAAGACCGTTGAGGAAGAACTGAACAACTTAGGTGATCGATTCTCAAAGAGCGGTCAGCGATTCACCGACGGTAGCGGTCGCAAGATCGAGCGGGGTATTGATCGATTCTTCAATTTTTTAGCGGAGATCTTTCGCGGTTTTTTTACCGTACTCGGTAAGTTTCTAGGAGGCTTATTCATCCTGATCGGCGTGTTCACCATCGTCGTTCTTCTTACCGGGATCATTGGTGTAGCGGACCTCGTTCATTTGAGTTCGCACGGATGGGATTCGAGTTATTCTGTCTATGAAATCGGCGACCTGGTATTCAATTCAGGCGAATGGTTCTTCATGGCGATGGTGGGATTCTTCCTCATGATCGGTATACCCTTCCTGGCCCTTGCTTACGGAGGTATTGTACTGCTCTTTCCTAAAGCGCGCGTTCCTTATTTAGGTGCGAGTTTCGCAGGATTGTGGTTCATCGGAGTCATCCTTTCAATCATCACAGGATTCAGCGTGGCCAGGGAATTCTCGAAAGAAGAGACCTTGACCGAAGTGGTGCCATTAGCCGAGTTTGGACTCGCTTCGGATACGCTCTTACTCGATGTCGGTGACGATCCGTTCGATATATCCGAAACCCGTGCATACTATGCCAACAATGATTTCATGATGCGCGTTGAAGAAGGCAACATCGTGGTAGGCAATGTGTCGTTTGACATACGCGCCTCAAAGAACGATCAAGCATCCGTGGAGATGAATCGAACCGCAAAGGCAGAATCCTACGAACAAGCAACCATGCGTGCTGATGCGATCAAGTATTCTTTCCAAGTCGATTCCAATGAAATCAGCTTTGAACCTTTTTTCACCTACCCAGAGGCGCAGTTACTGCGTGGTCAGGATGTAGAATTGGTCCTTCGTCTTCCAGTAGGGAAGACGGTGTACTTGGCCAAAGGCATGAAGCGCATCATTGACGACATCGACAATGTGCAGAATATGTACGATCCAAGGATGGTCGATCACTATTGGCAAATGACCGACGAAGGCCTGAACTGCCTTGATTGTGAACCGTCCAAAACCACGTCAAAAATGAAGTTTGAAGCCGTCAGTGAAGACGGCGAAGTCAAGGTAGACGTCAACATTTCAGAGAATTAAGACCGTTCTTTTCATCTCTCTGTTTAGTTAGGTTCAAGTCCCGGCATCTCGCCGGGACTTTTTTGTAGTGTACATTCCCACGTTCATTTCCTACCTTTGGCGGCCCCAAAACAGCTCCTTTTCATCGTAAAAACATCCCTATGGCAGAGACGGCTACCGCATCAGAAAAAGAGATCACCAAGGACGAACTAAAGCAAGAAGTGCTCAACGATTATCGCCTGGCTAGCTACAGCCGCGAAATCAGCCTGCTGGGGCGGAAGGAAGTGCTGACGGGCAAGGCCAAGTTTGGCATCCTCGGAGACGGCAAGGAGGTCGCCCAAATTGCCCTGGCCAAGCAATGGATGCCGGGTGATTGGCGTTCTGGATATTACCGGGATCAAACGATGATGATGGCTGCCGGGTTGCTGACCGGAGAACAATTTTTTGCGCAACTATACGCAGATGCCGATGTAGAGCGTGATCCAGCCTCCGCAGGTCGAATGATGAACGGCCATTACGCTTCGCGTTCCTTGGACACGAATGGCAAATGGCTCAACCTCTCAGAGCAAATCAATTCATCGGCAGACATTTCTCCGACGGCAGGACAGATGCCCCGATTATTGGGATTAGGATTGGCGAGTAGATTCTTCCGAGAAAACCCCGAACTCAAAAACCACAAGCAATTCAGCGACGAAGGCAACGAGATCGCATTCGGAACCATTGGCGATGCATCTACCAGTGAAGGAATGTTTTGGGAAGCGATGAACGCGGCGGGTGTCTTGCAAGTTCCCATTGTCATGTCTGTGTGGGATGATGGCCACGGCATCTCCGTACCCAAAGAATTTCAGACCACCAAGGAGAGTATTTCAGAAGCACTTTCGGGATTCCAACGTACCAAGGACAAGAAGGGATTTGAGATCCTGAAGACGAAAGGGTGGGACTACCCGCATCTGATCTTGACCTACGAAAAGGCGGCTAAGATTGCCAGGGAAGAGCACGTGCCAGTATTGGTACACGTTGAAGAAGTTACCCAGCCCCAAGGACATTCCACCAGTGGCTCGCACGAACGCTATAAGTCGAAAGAGCGTCTGCAGTGGGAAAAGGATTTTGACCCCATTACCAAAATGAAGGAGTGGATCCTGAGCAAAGGGATCGCCAACGAAGAAGAGCTGGCAGCAATCGAGAAGGATGCAAAGAAAGAAGCACGCGATGCGAAAAACAATGCGTGGAAGGCGTTCCTAGAGCCGATCAAGGAGGAGCACAAGCAAGCGGTCGAACTCCTCACCAACTTCGGAGCTGAAAGTAAGAATGCGGTTTTCATCAACAAGCTCAAGGATGACTTGGCCTCGGCTATGGACCCCTTCCGCAAGGAGATCTATGAAACGGCTCGTAAGGCACTTCGGTATGCGCGGAATGAACATTTGGAGAGCAAAACGAAACTGATCAATTGGCTAAACGCCAAAATGGAGGAGAACGCCGAGCGCTACTCTTCACACTTGCATTCACAGTCGGATGAGTCTCCGCTGTTGATCGACGAACTCCCCGCGACCTATGAAGGTGAGAACCTCGTTGACGGTCGTGAGGTCCTGCGAGAGAACTTTGACGCCTTGTTATCCAAGCACCCTGAACTCATCATCTTCGGCGAAGACTCCGGCAAGATCGGTGGCGTGAATCAAGGCCTTGAGGGGCTTCAGGCTAAATATGGCGTACACCGCGTCTTTGATACCGGCATCCGCGAATGCACCATCCTCGGTCAAGGCATCGGTATGGCCATGCGCGGATTGCGTCCCATAGCTGAGATTCAATACTTGGACTACCTCTTGTACGCCCTTCAAATCATGAGTGATGACTTGGCTACGGTCCAGTACCGAACCAAAGGAGGACAGAAGGCACCAGTCATTGTCCGAACGCGAGGCCATCGATTAGAAGGCATCTGGCATAGTGGATCACCCATGGGAATGATCATTCACGCCCTGCGCGGCATGCACATCTGTGTACCTCGAAACATGACACAAGCAGCAGGAATGTACAATACCCTCTTGTCTGGTGATGATCCTGCTTTGGTCATCGAATCACTGAATGGTTACCGACTGAAGGAGAAGCTTCCGACCAACTTGGGCGAGTACAAGGTCGAATTGGGCAAGGTGGAAACCATGGCCGAAGGAGAAGACATTACCATGGTGACCTACGGTTCTATGGTGCGCATGTGCGTTGAGGTTGCCAAGCAATTGCGTGAAGTGGGCATTTCCGCCGAAGTGATCGACGTGCAGACTTTGCTACCATTCGACTTGAACGGCGATATTTTGGAGAGCATCCAAAAGACCAGTCGCGTGCTGTTTGTAGACGAAGATGTGCCGGGTGGCGCCTCCGCATTTATGATGCAACAAGTACTGGAAGAACAAGGCGGGTACCGATTCCTCGATTCAGCACCTGGAACGCTTACTGCGAATGCGCATCGTCCTGCCTATGCTTCAGACGGAGACTATTTCTCCAAACCATCCAATGAAGACATCTTCGAGAAGGTGTATGCGATCATGCATGAAGCCGACCCACAGAAGTATCCTGAACTCTATTCGTGATGCGCAAGGCGTTTGCCTCGATCTGTCTGGTGATACTTTTCATACCCACGCTGCGAGCGGGCGATGAGAAGTTTCAATTGACCTTATTGCTTTCTCCTACCGCCGAATGGGTGCGCTTCGGTCAGAGCATCAATGCGCCGCTCTACAACAATTTATGGGGTACGAAGTTGAGCTACAATTTCGGATTTGAGTACAAGCGATTCTTCGACCCCTCGCTGAGTTTGAGCACGGGTCTTATGTACATGAACAAAGGATTTCGAAACGAGATCCTCGAGGATCCAACGACGAATTCCAGCGGCAACGAAGGACAAATCGGCGTCACTTTGGCGAGCATGCACATCGCTGCGGTTCCCTTGTACCTCAACGTACACCATCGGCTGAAAAGGAAGGTAGAGATGATCTATACCGCAGGACTAGCAGGCGGATGGCTGTTTGCGGAACGCGTCCGCAATAACTACTATTCCGGAGAAGACACGCCGCAGCAAGGGTTTTTCGACAATTCGCCGGGAGCGACTTCGGTCAATTTATTCAAGGATTACTATATCGGAGCGCATTTCGGGGTGGGCATATCTGCTTACGTGAAAAGCCGTATTATCATGGTCATTCAGCCCATGTACAAGTGGCAGATCAACAACGCAAGGGACTATTTCGGCGCCTTCTCATCGAGCGACCCTTTTTCGGTGCGGATGAATAGTTTTGGTATTGACCTGAAGATTGGGTACTTTTTTACCAAACAGATCCGCAATCGAAAGAAAGAATTCTGACCGGACCCTCTATTTACTCGCCTTGGCGTTTCTGGCTGTGCTGTGCGTGCAGTCGCTGTTTCATGTTATACCTCAAACGCCACTTGCGGGGGCGGAGCATATTCCAGCCAGCCAGCCTTTGACATGGCAGAGCTGGTCTACCGGTCAGTGGCAAATCAATCGCGAACAACTAAGCGTCAAGCAATTTGGTTTCCGCCCAGCCTTGGTGCGATTGGTGAATCAATTGCGCTACTCCTTTTTTGATGAGCACAACGCCCAGATCACTTATGGAAAGGATGGGACGCTTTTCGAGACTGCATATCAATCCACCCTGTGCGGCGAGGATTTCATAGGGGAGGAGGCCATCGTGCAAACGATAGACTCTTTGGATCGATTCAGAAATGCGTTGATTGCAAGAGGAAAACGCCTAGTAATTCTGGTCGCTCCGAATAAGTGGCGCACACTTCAAGAAAAGGTCACCCTCAATTGCAAACCGAAGATGACCAACTACGAGGCCTTGATACCTTCGCTCAGGAATCGAGGCTATGCAATCTACGATGGCATTGACTTGTTTCAGTACGACCAGCAGCAAGGACCAGCACACCCGCTGCACAGCAAACAAGGAACGCACTGGAGTGTCTTTGGAGCTGCAATTTCTGTAGACTACCTCCGCTTCGCCTTTGCAGAAGAAGGCATTCGATTGCCCAAGGTGTCCTTTGCCGATGTTGAACTATCCGATGAACCTAGGAATACCGATAAGGACTTACACGATCTACTCAACATCATGCTGGGGCCTGATGATGAAGAATTGGCCTATCCGAACCTTGCTTTTTCAGAAGGCGATCGACCTAATGTGGTGGTAATCGGTGATAGCTATTATTGGACCTACTATTACTTGGGCATTCATCAAGGATTATTTGCATCGGAGAGCAAGTTCTTCTATTACAACCAATCCTTGGTGGGGACAGAAACCGACGAGCGTATCGCACTGACCGATGATCTGAGGAAACAGGCCATTGAAAATGCCGATGCGGTATTGCTAGTGATGGGTGAACCGTCGCTCGCTCGTTTTGGGTTTGGAATATTCAGCGCAGGGATATGAACCTCAAATTGATAGAATGATTTACCCTAACGGATTCAATCATAGTTGTTTATAACGTATTTTGGTAAGTGTCATTAACAATGAGAAACGCTGATGGGCGTTAGCCTGGAAACGCTCAAAATTTGCACAATCATGAACAAGAATCGACTGAACATCATCGCATCGATTTCCCTCACTTTATTGCTCATCCCTCTCATTGCAATGCAATTCACGGATGAAGTAAACTGGACGATCTCTGACTTCATGGTGGCTGCCGTGCTTCTTATAGGTACCGGATATGCGATCGATTTGGTATTCCGCAAGGTGAAGGCTACGCAAATGCGAGTAATCTTCTCCATAGCCATCTTGGCTATGCTCCTCCTGGTGTGGTTAGAACTTGCTGTTGGAATCTTCGGAACGCCTTTCGCAGGTGACTAAGAGTGCTAACAGGTCATTGAACCAAGAGGTTTCGTGCGACTTATTTCCCAAACACGGCTTCTGCTACTTCTTGCACGCTCTTGGCCTTTCCCATGGTATAGTAGTGCATTACAGGAACCCCAGCATCGATCAATTCTTCGGATTGCTGAATGCACCATTTCACCCCTTCTTGCCGCACTTGCTCATCGGTCTTGGCGTCTTCGATGGCGTCTACCAACACCTCGGGTAGGTTGACGTGAAAGAAGTGGGGGACAATGTTCAACTGCTTCTTTGACGTGATGGGTTTTAGTCCCGGAATGATCGGAACATCGATGCCCGCCGCCCGGCATTTTTTCACAAAGTCGAAGTACATCTTGTTGTCGTAAAACAACTGCGTGACAATGTACTCTGCCCCGAGCTCCACCTTCTTCTTCAAGAACTTCATGTCGCTCTTGAAATTCGGAGCTTCAAAATGTTTTTCAGGGTATCCCGCCACACCAATGCAAAAATTGGTTTTGGAGCTGTTCCTCAATTCTTCATCCAAGTATTCACCTTCGTTCATTTGTACTACTTGTTGAAGCAAATCACTGGCGTAGGCGTGTCCGTCCGGCTCAGGTTTGAAAATGCC
This sequence comes from uncultured Flavobacteriales bacterium, assembly GCA_943788725.1. GTDB lineage: Bacteria > Bacteroidota > Bacteroidia > Flavobacteriales_G > Salibacteraceae > SHAN690. The sequence continues at coordinate 568,839 of CALSRJ010000003.1, forward strand.
TTCGGATTTCACGGGATCGCCGCGCAAGACCAATACGTTCTCAATGCCCAGGAAGTTCAAATCGATCAAGGCGTCCTCCGTTTCATCCTTTGAGAAACCGCCGCAAATGATGTGCGGCACCGTATCGATGTTGTACTTGTTCATCAACGAAGCACAGATTCCAACAGTCCCTGGACGCTTTCGCACGGCATGCCTTTTCATCAGTCCCTTTTCCACTTCCCTGTAAACAACTTCCTGGCGGTGATAGGTCACGTCTACAAAGGCAGGGTCGTAAGGCATCAACTTATCCATGGTCTCGTAGATCGAATGGATGGTTTGCCCTTTTAGGGGAGGCAGCACTTCTATCGAGAAGAGGGTCTTCTCGGCGCGTTTGATGTGTTCGGTTACTTTCATTTCAATCGTTCGTCATTCGGCGAGGACGGGCCTCAACCATTTCTTTAGTTCTTCTTTGTCCATGCCCTTGCGTTGAGCGAGGTCTTCCACCTGATCATCCAAGATCTTACCCAAACCGAAGTAGCGTGATTGGGGATGGGCGATGTAGTAGCCACATACAGAAGCCGCCGGCTGCATGGCCAATGACTCGGTCAGGGTGATTCCCGTATGCTTTTCTACATCGAGTAATCGCCATATCGCCAACTTCTCAAGATGGTCTGGGCATCCCGGATAGCCAGGTGCTGGACGTATGCCACTGTATTTCTCCTTGATCAGGTCATCGTTGCCCATTGCTTCATCGCTGGCATAGCCCCAATACTCTCGCCGCACTTTTTGATGCAGAAATTCTGCAAATGCCTCGGCTAGGCGATCGGCCACGGCCTTCAGCATGATCGAACCGTAGTCGTCATGATCGGCTTCGCGCTCTGCGATCAATGGCTCCATGTTTAGTCCAGCCGTAACCGCAAAAGCTCCGATGTAATCGTTCACACCCCTCGGTCCGATAAAGTCAGCCATGGCGAGGTTGGGTTCGGAGGCTGTCTTTTTTTGTTGCTGTCGAAGGGTTCGGAAGACGTCTTGGCACTCGGTTCGATCTTCATTTGTATACACCTCAATATCATCCCCTACGCTGTTCGCAGGAAACAACCCAACCACGCCTTTGATTCCGAGCTGGCGGCTTTTTTCGAGTTGATCGAGGAGCGCATTGGCATCGTCATAGATAGAGCGCGCTTGCTCACCTATGCCGTCGCGCTTAAAGACCTCTGGGAATTTACCCTTGATTTCCCACGTGTGAAAGAAGGGTGTCCAATCGATGAAAGGCCTCAAGTCCTCGACGCGTGCTTCTATCCCGGTTACCCCCAATTTTTTGGGAACGGTCGGGGCATAAGCATCCCAATCGACCGACTCTCTTTTATTGCGCGCATCCTCTAAAGGCAAGTAGGACTTCCTTCCCTGAGACAAGGTGTAGTTTTCTCGCACGGTGACGTATTCTTCCTTTATGGATCGAAGGAAGTTGTCGCGTTCTTCTGAATTCAATTTTCCAGCTACAGGCACGGCACGAGAAGCGTCGTTGACATGCACCACGCCGTGTGGATAGGCTTGTTCGATCTTGATCGCCGTGTGCACCCTAGAAGTCGTAGCTCCACCGATCAGCAACGGCAAGGTCATGCCCTGGCGCTCCATTTCTTTGGCTACATGGATCATTTCATCCAGAGATGGGGTAATCAGTCCGCTTAATCCGATGATGTCCACTTCCTGTGCAATTGCCTCGCGCAAGATCTTGTCTGCCGGAACCATCACCCCAAGATCGATCACCTCGTAGTTATTGCAGGCGAGCACTACCCCAACTATGTTCTTACCAATGTCGTGCACGTCGCCTTTCACGGTGGCCAACAAGATCCTTCCTGCGGTCTTTGCACCATCTGATTTTTCTGCTTCCAAGTAGGGAGTGAGGTAGGCAACGGCCTTTTTCATCACCCGGGCGCTCTTCACCACCTGCGGCAAAAACATCTTCCCAGACCCAAAGAGGTCGCCGACCACGTTCATGCCGTCCATCAGCGGACCTTCAATAACGTGCAAGGGTCGCTCCAACAGCTGACGCGCTTCTTCCGTATCTTCTTCAATGAAGTCGGCAATGCCCTTGACCAATGCGTGCTCCATGCGTTTACGCACATCCCAAGTACGCCATTCTGGAATGCCGTCTTCGGTCTTCACGTCTTGCTTCACGTTTTCGGCAAAGGCCATCAGGCGCTCCGTAGCATCGTCGCGTCGGTCTAGCAGCACATCTTCTACGCGCTCTAACAGGTCTTTGGGAATATCATCGTATACCTCTAGCATCGTTGGATTCACGATGCCCATGTCCATACCGGCCCTGATCCCGTGGTAGAGAAAGGCCGAATGCATGGCTTCCCGCACCTTGTTGTTGCCGCGAAAGGAAAAGGAGACATTGCTCACCCCACCACTCACATGCGCGTGGGGCAGGTGCTCCTTGATCCAAGTAGTCGCTCGGAAGAAATCCAATGCATTTTTCCGGTGCTCTTCCATGCCTGTCGCAACAGGAAAGATGTTCGGGTCGAAGATGATGTCCTTCGGGTGAAAGCCTACTTTGTCGACGAGCAAGCGATAGGCGCGCTCGCAAATTCCGATGCGCCGGGCGTAACTGTCGGCCTGACCTTCTTCATCAAACGCCATCACGATGACCGCTGCACCGTGGCGCTGTACGGCCTTGGCTTGTCGAACGAACGTTTCTTCGCCCTCCTTGAGGCTAATGCTATTGACCACCGCCTTTCCTTGTACCACTTGTAAACCTGCCTCGATGATTTCCCACTTGGAAGAATCGATCATGATCGGAATCCGTCGCAATATCGGGTTCAGCCGCGATGAGGTTCAGAAAGTTGACCATGGCTTCTCTGCCATCGATGAGTCCATCGTCCATGTTCACGTCCAGAATCTGCGCTCCGCCTTCTACCTGTTCTCGTGCAATGGACAGAGCCTCGTCGAAGTTGCCTTCATTGATGAGTCGAAGGAATTTTTTGGAGCCGGCCACATTGGTGCGCTCACCCACGTTCACGAAGTTCGAATCCTTACGCACTACCAAGGGTTCCAAGCCAGAAAGCTCCAGTACTATGTCCGATCGATCGCTCATGCTACGGTGCTTGTTGAGATGGGACGAGGAGCAAATTTTGCGGCAACTTCAGACATTACTTTGATGTGATCGGGCGTGGTGCCACAGCAACCGCCGAGCAATGTTGATCAAGTTGCGTTTGAAGTATTCCTTGAGCAATGCGGCAAATTCTTCAGGGTCTTGGTCATAGGCGCCCATCGCGTTGGGGAGTCCAGCATTGGGGTGGGCTGAGATCAATACCTCAGCGTGTTGACTCAAGGTATCGATGTACGGCATGAGCTGGTCTGCACCGAGTGCGCAATTCAAACCAATGGAGAACAAGGGCACGTGCGAAAGCGAAATGAGAAAGGCGTGCGCGGTTTGTCCGCTGAGCGTTCTCCCACTTGCATCGGTGATTGTGCCTGACACCATGATCGGCAGGGTAGTCCCACGCTCATCGAATACAGATTGGATGGCAAACACAGCCGCTTTCGCGTTGAGTGTATCAAACACCGTCTCCACCATGAGGATGTCTGCTCCTCCGTCCATCAACCCCTTGGTTTGTTCCGCATAGGCATCTACAAGCGCATGAAACGTGATGGCTCGGAATCCAGGGCGGTTCACATCAGGACTCATGGAAGCTGTTCTGTTGGTTGGTCCCATCGATCCGGCCACAAAACGAGGGCGATCCGGCGTGCTGTACTCGTCTGCTGCTTGACGCGCCAATTTTGCAGATTCGAAATTCAAGGGGTAGACCAGGTGCTCCAATGCATAGTCGGCTTGGGCGATGGTGGTGCTGCTGAAGGTGTTGGTCTCAACAATGTCACACCCGGCTTCAAAGTACTTGCGGTGGATGTCTAAAATGATGTCGGGACGTGTGAGGGAGAGAAGGTCATTGTTGCCCTTCAAGGAATTAGGATGGTCTTCCAAGTCAGCATTGCGAAAGTCCTCCTCCTCCAAGGAATGCCTTTGAATCATCGTTCCCATCGCTCCGTCGAGGATGAGGATTTTTTGTTGTGCCAGGTCGTATAGCGTCATTGTCGTGTATCTGTGACCTGTCAAGAAATAGAAGGAGTCTATCTTGAACTCATCTTTCCCCACTTGCGGTGGAGTCGGATTTAGCACCTTTCCGAAGTTCGGAGGTTGCTAAGACGTCAAAGGGCCTAATCCCTCGGTCTTTCTTGATAAGTCAATTGCGAATGTACGGACTAGGCGCATGACCTCCGATAGGCTTCGAAAGAAATCTTAACGCACGACGGAAAGTACTTGTTGGAACCAATCTCCATCTAACGATTGAATGGACAATACGTAAGATCCATCAGCCACTGAGCTGATGTCAAGGCCAAATTTGCCTTGCGGTGAGACCATGCCTTTTTGCAGTACAATGCGTCCTTGCATATCGGTGAGTTGCACAGCCGTTATTCGCACCTCTTCAGCAGCAACCACTTGAATAAAATCATTCGCAGGATTCGGGTAGACCGAAAGGGAAGTGCGATTGAGTTCTTCCAATCCAACGGGCGTAAACTTCTTGCATGCCGAGGTATCCACACAAGCTCCATTCGTTACTTCAACCGCATAGGATCCGCCGAGGGGCGGATTGTACGACTGACTGGTAGCTCCCGCGATAACCGTCATGTCCTGATTGCAATTGAGCCATTGGTACGTGCTTCCCGCTTGCCCATCTTTGGATGACAAGAAGGTCTCTCCAATCGTTACCCCAGTGTTGATGTCCATTACAGAAACTTCCAGGGTGACCATAGAATCACAGCCTCCGCCGGTGGTGGCGAATGTTTCCGAATACGTCCCAGCTTCGGTGATCGTCTGAGTGCCTAAGAATATGCTTTCACCTTCGCACAAGACCACTTGCTCCTCGATATCGTACTCTTGATCTTGAAGGAGGGTCAGCATCACGGTAGAGTCGCAACCGTAGCCGTTGGTGAACTGACCCGTATAGGTTCCGGCAGCCGTTATGGGCGTCCCGCCAAAGTCATAGGTTCCACCTGGACAGAGGTAATCGGTAATCTGTAAAAAATCGACAGGATTGAATACCAACTCCAAGGCTACTAAGGAGTCACAACCGTACTGACTGGTAAATGCTCCTGAGTATGAGCCAGGGGTGAAGAGCATCTGCCCATCAAAGTCGTAGCCTTCTCCAGGACATATTCCTGCGTTGATGCTGTCGTTATAGGAATCGCGGAAGTTTACTTGGTAGCTGACGTTTGAGTCGCATCCGGCGGTAGAAGAAAAGTTTCCAGAAAGGGTGGAGGTTGAGGTATATGCCGAACCGTCGAAGTAGAAGGTGTCACCATTGCAAAGGTCGAAGGTGTCGCTGATGTTATAAGGACCAACCTGTAAGTTGAGAATGACGTTAGAGTCGCATCCGTACTGTCCGGTAAAATTGCCGTTGTACTGACCGGAGGTGCTGAGCACTTGTCCGTTGAAGATGTAAGTGCCTGAGCAAATATTGGCATTGATGATGTTGGCGACACTTACCACACTGTTGTCTACGATCGTGCCGTAATTGCCTGCCCAAAATTCTGCATCATCTCCTCCGCATTCTACGCGTACATATCGAACACCTGAACCGTAATTGGTAAAGCTTCCAGCCACCGTATCCCAAGCTGAGGTAGTTGTAATGGGGCTGGTTTGCGAGCCGAGGTTGTAACTGGCAATGACTTGATTTGTGGCACTTCTCAGTTCAATTTTGTAATAGTATTTGTCCGCATAGTTTACCGTATGGCCTCTGTACATCTGCATGTAGGAGATCTCAGGCTGCTGGTTGTCGAGGTAGGAAGTACTGTAGCCATTCGCCCAGAGGTCCACCGTTTGGTTCATGGTCGTCCAATTGTAAGAAGCTACAAATGCAGGGCCGTAGGTGCCGTTCTGTACAGTCCAGGTGGTTCCCGTTCCTGAGGAGAAGTTCCAACCCGTTAAACCCGAAGAGGCATTGCCGTTGGTGAGTACATTGTTGCACTGCCCAAATGCATGGATACTCATCGTAGACATTAGGGCAAGAAGAAGAACATGAAGAAAGCGCATGGTGGATAGGTTAGAGCTCAAAGTTAAAAAAGGGAGAAGGGAAGGAGCTGCAATCGGAAAATAATTCCGAGAAGCCTGGATGATCTAATCGATGATGCGCTTAATGATACGCAAACGGTGGGAGTAATCCCGGTGGTCATTGTTGTAAATGCCCTGGTGGTCGATCCGATCGATACGTACGTGACCAGACGCGTGGATGATGTAGTTGTCTTGCAACAGAATGCCCACGTGAATGATGCGTCCTTCTTTATTGTCAAAGAAGGCCAAGTCTCCCGGTTGCGACTCCTCAATAAAACTAAGGGAATGGCCCATTTCAGCTTGTTGATACGCGTCGCGAGGCACTTTAATGCCGATGGACTTATAACAGACTTGCACCAATCCCGAACAGTCGATTCCAAAAGGATGCCTGCCACCCCAGAGGTAAGGTGCCTTTAAGTATACCGCGGCGTTTTGGACGAGGAGTTCCGTGTTCTTCTTTTCTGCCTTTTCTTGTACGTGTCCGTCGAAGGTGTATTCTTCCTTCCCGATTTTAAATGCGCCTTCTTTGAAGAAAGGAAGAGAACTTCCCTGAAGAATGGGCGTCATGCGTTGGTCAGCAGTGCGCACGGCGATGCCTGCCATTTCTAGGCTGACAGGAATGAATTTTTGTTTTTCGAGTCGTTCGAAGAACTTGGCATCGATGGGAGTATGCTGTTTGACGTCTATCCAGCATTCGTATTTGTCCAATGCAAAACGGACACGCATCCATTTCTTGCGCTTTTCCCGCACTTCGTAGTGTTCGCCAAACAGCAACTGGGTCACCTGCTCGGAGGCGTCAGCAGGTTCTGCCCGTCCGGGGATCACACTCAAGGTACTGATGCCGTATGCTGATGCCATGTGGTTTTTAAACAGCGGCAATTTACGCCCGTCTCATCAGCGATACATCCATCCGCCGTGCATTTGTTAACGCAATTTTGTTGACGTCGCCTCAAGGAACAATGAAGCATCTACCTCCCTAGGGTTTTCATGATTGAAACAAGATATTTGCACCATGAGCGTAGCCGAACAATTGAAGCAAGTCCGAGATCGTATTTCTGCCCATGTGACCTTGGTCGCCGTATCAAAAACGCACCCCGTAGAGCATATTTTAGAAGCCTATGAGGCAGGTCAGCGTGATTTCGGTGAGAATAAAGTGCAGGAATTGATGGCCAAAGCCCCTGCCATGCCTGGTGATGTTCGCTGGCATTTGATCGGTCACTTGCAGAGCAACAAGGTGAAGTACATCGCCCAAGTGGTCCACATGATCCATTCCGTAGATAGTATGAAGCTCTTGAAAGAGATCAACAAGCGTGCTTCGGGTGCTGAACGGGTCATCGATTGTTTGCTGCAAGTGCACATCGCGGAGGAGGATACCAAGTTTGGATTGGATGAAGGTGAGGTAGAATTGTTACTTGCGAATCCTCTCTTTTGGGAAATGAACAACGTCCGGATCAAGGGCTTGATGGGAATGGCAACCTTTACGGACGATCAGACGCAAGTACGGAGAGAATTTGCTGCCCTCAAATCACTCTTTGAACGATTGAAACTTAAGTTTGATGCTGATGAACGCTGGCAACCCGAGGTGCTATCGATGGGCATGAGCGGCGACTTTGAGTTGGCGATAGAAGAAGGGAGCAACATGATACGCGTAGGCAGCTCTATCTTTGGTGCGACGAGATTACGCTTAGAGTTCTACTAGGTCTGCAATTTTTTCGAGCTTGGATTCGGAATATCTCCCGGAATCGTGAAAGATGATCTTTCCTGCCTCGTCGAGCACAAACACATAAGCATCGTCCTTCTTTTTTAAGTCTAGGTCCTGCATGTGCTCTTTGAAGTCGCCTTGATAAAAGAGTAGGTAGTCACTCATTTCTTCATCCACATTGGCACGGATCTTCTCCATGATGTTTTCTGAAAGAGATTGCCCGAGTCCGGTGAACATCATCACTAATTTCACATGGCAGTCGTAGGCCATGGCGTTGAATCCACTCTTGTCGATGAACATGGTGTACACAGGAGCATACCAATTGTCCAACATTTCTTCTGCTTCTTTCGTAAACGCTAAGAACAGAATGCTCTTCTTTCCGGACAGGTCTGTGGGAAGGTTTACTTCGCTCCGATTCGGAGATTCGGTGTTGATAGAAGGGAATTGTTGTGCAGATGCAGATAAAGTTGTGAGGGAGATCGCAACTATGGTGCTCATTTTCAATAAGAAAGACATATTTGTGTAGTTTGAACGTACGATTGAAGGCAATAATAACGGTATTTCTATGGGCTTTGGTATTACTGATCTTGGCATCAGCGATGGTGCCGTTTACCCATTCCGCCTTTCTGCCTTATTTCCAGATTCTTCCTTCGTTTGACCTCGTATTTTGGATGGGAGCCCTAGGGCTTTTGCTTGCTACTAGCTTGCGTAAACGAAGCCCTGTTTTACCCGTATTCACCTTTCTGTTAGCTACAGCCCTATTGGTTTGGAGAGGATATGGTAGCCTTCCTGATTTTGAAGATAAACCCCACGAAAAGGTTACCGTCTTGTGCTTGAACGTGGGTCAGTTCAACAACGACACCGCCGCCGTAAATGGCACCATCGAGGAGATTAACTTACACCACCCTGATATCCTTTGCCTCCAAGAATTTGGGCTCTACTACAAGTGGCCCGACGTTGCATCGGTGGCCAAAGACTTTTCGGAACGAACCGGACTTGCCTATTATGATTTCACGCCGTACCCAGGAAATATTTTTGGAACGGCGGTCTTTTCGCGCTACCCCATCCTTTCTTCGGATACGATCTTCAACATGCTGTCTGCCACCAATGAGGCCAAGTCCTATGTGTTTGATGTGCACGGACAGGAACTTCGACTGACCAACATGCATTTGCAGAGCTACAACCTGATGGGATCGAAAAATGGCGCATCCAACTCAGGCGATGACTTGGTAGAAACACTCTCACGAAGAAGAAGCCAAGTCAAGATATTGGTGCAGCACAAGGCAGACATTGTTGTGGGCGACCTGAATGCAAGCGTAGGTTCCATCTACTATGAAACGATAGCCAACAAATGGCGCGATGTGCAACGCGCCTATGGCATGGGATTACTACCCACGCATGCGTATGTGCCTACCCGACTCGACTACATTTTTACCCGCAAACGCATGCGTCCAGTTGCCTTTGAACGGTTGACGGATTTCCCGTCAGACCACTACGGTCTCCTCGCTACCCTCGCCATTTGATCGAATCTACACTGCCGTGTCGAAAACTCTAGGTTTTCGACAAAATGGGGGGTGCATTACGGGGTAAGTTTGATTCAAAGCCCGAGTACACATGAAACGCCTTTTATTCCTGACCCTGACCGTACTGATTGCATCCTCCGGAATTGCGCAGGAAACGGCATCCAATTTCAATCAAGCCAAGCTGCACCTAGCCAATCACAAGCTAGACAGGGCCATTCCGATCCTTGAAGGACTATGGGCAAAGGACCCGTCGAACGCCAACCTCAACTACTTGTTGGGCTTGTGTTACGTAAAAGAAGACCACCAGATTAGAAAGTCAGTAGAACTCTTGGAGACGGCTTCGCAGATTTACACATCCGAATATGCATCAGGTTCTTTCCAAGAGCGACGCGCTCCTGAGTATGTGTATTACTACTTGACCATTGCATATTCAAAAAATGGACAATGCGAGGAAGCCTTGCGGGCGCTGAATAAGTTTTATCAGGTATATACGTACAACGACGAATACTACCTCGTTGATGGACAGAAGTGGGTACGTGAATGCAACCTAAAAGACAAAGAAGAAGAGGAAGTAGAGGAGGAAGTAGTGGTGGTCGACGATCCTGTTGAGGAGTCAACGACTGATGCAGAGGAAAGCGCTCCTTTGTCAGAAGAAGCAGCAGAAGAGGAGTTCAGACAAGATATTGCCCAAGAGATTCAAGAAGAGCGCACCGAACCGAAAATCAAGGAACGCTTGGTTCCCTTTGACGATTGGGATGAATTGAGGACGCGAGAGATAGATTACACCACCATGTCTTCCCTCTACGGTGTGCAGATCGCGGCTTTGATTGACTTGAAGCCGACGAGGGAGTTTGACAATCTAAAGAACGTTGAAGTTTACGTGGATGAGAACGGCATCTTCCGCTACGTGATTGGTCGTTTCTCCTACCGTAAGCAGGCCGAGTCGCTCCTAGAGAAGATTCGTGAGCGCGGCTATACCGACGCATTCATCGTAGATGTGAATCGACCCACCTACGAACAAGAGGTCTTGGGTGTGGGCACGGAGAACATCAACTGGCACATCAATGGAAGCGTCGATTTCCGCGTTCAGATTGGGGCGTTCAGAACGATTGTTCCAAGCGCTGTCGCAGAGAAATATTTGGATGTAGATGGCATCCGTGAAAACCAACAAAACGACCTAGTCATCATGACCGTGGGCAATTTCGCGCAGTACGACGAAGCAGCGCGCTACCGAGAAGAATTGAAAGCTATGGGCATTGAAGATGCCTTTGTTGTATCCTTCAACCTCGGCAATAAGATTCCGTTGAAAGAGGCCATCGACTACGCCACCGAGCACCCAGAGGAGCAGGCGAAGTCGCATGAAGGACCAGGAGCGAAGAAAAAGAAACGCGCCGATTTTTAATCGGTCGCCGTATTCTAGCGAGAAGCCGCCGTATCTGCGTTTGCACTAGGATGGCATCCATCTTTGAGCGTATTTCGGTATTGCTTTCAAGCTAAGGCAAGTTTTATAGGTAACGTCAGAAAAGCCCTGCTTCGGCAGGGCTTTTTTTTACCATGTCTTGCATGCCGCCAGCCCGTTGGAAAGGCTACTTTTGCACCCTCCGATGCAAAACCTTGGATCTATTCGTTTGAAGACAATGATGGCCATTGTCTTGTGCACTGCACTTGCGACGAGTGTGGTAGCTCAATTCACGAGCGATGATTACGCCACCCAACCCCAACCTTTCACCCTGGTAAACGATGGTTCGGCCAATTTCAATCCGGTCATCGGTGACAATGGCATTAACCTATGGTTTACGCGAACGGGGCATCCGAACAACACGGGTGGCGAGAACGACCAAGACATCTGGTTCATGCAATACGATGGCGGAAGGTGGTCGGAGCCTACCAATGATTTCGAGGGACTGAACACCAAGAAGAATGACCTGGTCGTCGGTCAATCAGAGAATACCCTGGTATACATCTTACGTTACAACCAGAATTCGAACAAGGAACTCACCTCCATCAATGCCTTTAAGCGCATCGACGGTGTGTACGAGCACGATCACGTAATCGAGCTCCCTGAGCTGAACATTTCGGGGTCCTACTTCGGATTCTATGTGTCGCGCGATGAGTCGTTCATCATCATTTCCATGAAAGGCGAGTATACCTTCGGAAAGGAAGACCTTTACATAAGCCTCAACAGAGATGGCGCTTGGACCAAACCTATTCACATGGGGGCTAGGATCAATACGGCAGGTTTTGAAATGTCTCCATTTGTTTCAAGCGATGGAAGGCACCTGTTCTTTTCGAGTGAAGGGCATAGAAGCTACGGCAAGGGCGACATCTTCGTTTCTACCCGATTGGACGATACTTGGCAGAACTGGTCTAAGCCGATTAACTTAGGACCCAACATAAACACTCCTGGCTTTGAAGCCTATTTCTGTCTGAACGAAACGCTGAACGAAGCCTACTTCTTTTCAGACCGCGTAGATGGCAATGGACGCATGTATCGCATTCCACATTCGCTTGACCCGAGTACCGAAAACATGTCGCCCCATCAGATGGCGAGTGGATTCATCAAATTCAATCAACTCACACCCATGCAGGTAAAGCTGAACCTCATGGACAACAACGACCAAGTCATTCAGTCCATTACTACCAATGAGGATGGCTACTTCAACCTGCAATCCTTTCTCCCTAACCGCGACTATAAATTGGCCTTTGCTGATGAGATGAAAAACCAGATCGGGGATGCAGAGATCTTCCTCGCAAATGATTTGGGAGAGAAGATGGTCTTCATGAACGAGGAGGAACTCGGCATGTTTGGCTTCAAGGTGATCTCTGGAAACACAATGAAAGGCATCGGTGAATTCGAAGAGATGGCCCGTCAAGGAAAGGTGGTGGATAAACCGACTACCATCTCTGGTAAGGTGACCTCTTTCGGAACCATTCCAGATGCATTGACCTTGAACATCGTAGATGAGCAAAACAACTTGGTGAAAACGGTTGAAACGGATGATGAAGGCTTCTTCAGCTTTAGCACGGATGTCATGGAAAAACGCTATTTCCTGAGCATTGACAAAGACCTTACAGGATTGGTAGACGTATACGAGGTATACCTCACCAACGATAATCCGGAAGAAGACATTGTGGTGACCAAGACCGACAAACACCTGTTTGAGTTCAGTTCATTGCTCAATGCAGGCAACAGTCCGATCAAGCTGATGGACGAACGCGATTACGGCATTCCTGAGCGCGTGTTTGAAACCTACGGATTGGTGCATGCCAATACCAGTGAACTGTCTGGTTATTTAAAGCGCGGCGCGTTGCCCCTAATCGACGCGGAAATCGAATTGTTGGATGAGAATGAATCTGTTGTGGGTAAGGTGAAAACAGGACAAGATGGTTACTTCCAATTCGACACTCCGTTTGATGAGGGGGAGTACGAACTGAGGTTGACCAAGGAACAGCAGGACATGCTCGCGAGCAGCGAAATCTACTTGGCGAAGAATCCTGACGATGTACTGTTTTACATGAACGATAACCGGGCAGGCGTATTTGCATTTAAGAAATTGGCCCGTAATAAACCGATGACCTTGTATTCGCTCCGGATGGAGGCGGAAGGCGGCGCGTTGGTAAACGAAGGCACTTCACTGAAAGGTAAATTCCAATACAACAAGCTGCCGAAGAATGGCGTCATGCTCACCCTGCTCGATGAGGAGGAGAATGTGGTGCAGCAAATTGAAGTGCAGAAAGACGGAAGTTTTGAGTTTGATCGCTTTACGACGGATAAGAATTACTTCATCTCCGCCGACGGGGAAGGACTTTCGGATATCTATGAGATCTACATTTCTGGCCAGAACAAGAATGTATTGGTCAATCGGACCAACAAGTTTGTGTTCTCCTTCAAGGTGCTACCATCGCAGGATGTGGTGTTGACGGAAGCGTTTGAGAAGGATGATGGCATGCTGCAAGGGAATGTCGTAATTGGCGATGGAGCTAGAACTAACCTCAGCGTAGACCGTGCCTATCATGAATTCGACCTCGACATGCTCAAGGCCTTGGATTTCGAACCTTTGGATCAAGTAGTTGCGGAAGCGCGCAAGGATTATCAGATCGTCATTCGAGTCTATGTAGAAGTAGAGGATGCTCCGAAGGACACGGATGTGGCACTGCGCACACTGAGCGAAAAGGACATCGAGCCTATGCTCATGCACTTAGAGGCCCATTCGATTGACCGAAAGAACATCGAAGTGCGACTGTCCAACAGCGATCAAGCAATCATCGTCATCCAGCCAGCGGCCGAGTAGGGCGTTTATTTCACTATCATTCGTCGTCGTTCTCGCGAATCGTCACCGATCAACTCGATGAGGTAGACCCCAGCGGCTTGTCCAATCAGGTCGATGGAAGTGCTTTCCGTTCCAGTTTCGACGGAACGCTGAGCCACGACCTGACCGTGTAGGTTGATTACTTCTATGCGATGCACGCCCATGCCTTCCCAAGCAACTTGGAAGTTACCATTGGAGGGATTCGGATAAATAGATACTTCAGCATTTACGATTTCATCGATCCCAGTGCAGACCCCCGTGCTGGCAGCGATTGCCGCTCTTTCACTGATGCAGATTTCCTCTACTTGCCAATCATAGAAATAGAAATAGGACCCGTTCTCACTGGACGACGTAATCCTTGCAACCCCGTCGAGGGTATACGGAAAGTTTACACCTGTCGTGTTTCGATACAAGTTGACCGCGTTATTGGCCCCTAAGGTCAATTCGTAATCATTGCCTGCCTCTACTTGAAAATCCAACTCCACCACTTGTTCACCATTTGGAACAGAGAGCGTGGTATCTGCAACGACAAATCCTTGGTTGTCTTTCAAGATGAAGTTGCGTTGACCACCTGTGTTGGCGTAGACCCTAACGCTGCGGAGGTTCAAATCAGAAAGTGCATCGAAGTATAAGGAGGCAGGACTTCCAAGGTAGCCCCCTTGTCCAAAGCTGTTGTTGACAGGTCCTGCTGTTTTTGCAGAACTTTGCACGACAGATTCTACGTAATACGCGGTAGACTGCTGCACGATCGGCGTCACGAACGTATCTCCTACGTGGATAACGTCTCCTCCGAAAGAGCTCCTGTACCAGCGCATTTCACCAACCCCACTTGCGATCAACGTTCCCTGATCACCCGGACAGACCTGAACGTCTTGCCCATCAGGTGCATCGGGAAATGCAACGGTGATATAACTTGTTTTGATTTCTGTGTCATTTCCTATCACGTTGCCGGTGGTCAGCTCTACGGTATAGTCACCACTTACCGCATACGTATGGGTAGGGTTTTGGGTAGTAGCACTATTTCCATCTCCAAAGTCCCACATCCAGCTGTCAGCTCCGTTTTGAGAGAGGTCCGTAAAGTGGACCACGCCGTCGCACGTTTGAACCACGTCCGCTTCAAAGTCGGCCATGGGTGGCGTGGTGGGTGCGTTGCATTCCCAGGCGATGCGGAAACCGTCCCAGTTTACACCTCCGTTGGATACAAAGCGGATCGTTAGTTTGTCACCCGTATTGGTGAGGGTAGAGGGCGGAGGGTTAGAGTTGCAGTAGCGTCCGATCAAGGGGCTATTGAGTCCAGCTCCGTCGTACACTTCCAGGAAGTCATAAATACAATTGTTTCCGCCTCCCGGTTGCACATTGAATTCGTTGAAGGTCAGCGTTATGGTGGCTGCACCTTGGGCCGAAATGACAAAGTAGCTGTCGTTGTTGTCGGAATAGTTTTGTGTGGTACCTCCATCGTCGATCAGGGTTCCAGCACAATCGTCCGAAGAGGAGAACTGACCGTTGCTTGGCATGGTTACTTCACAAGGAGCGTTGGGGCCAATCTCGATCAAATCTGCCATTACGAGCGTGTCTGTGCCACAAGTTGAAGCAACCGCCAAGGTCACCGTATAAGTGCCCGCTGATGTGTAGGTATGACTCGGATTCAGTTGAGAAGTTGATCCGCCATCGCCGAAGGTCCAGAACTGGGAGGTGGCATTTGAGCTAACATTCGCAAAGTGTACCGTGAGCGGCACTGAGCAA
This sequence comes from uncultured Flavobacteriales bacterium, assembly GCA_943788725.1. Classification (GTDB taxonomy): domain Bacteria; phylum Bacteroidota; class Bacteroidia; order Flavobacteriales_G; family Salibacteraceae; genus SHAN690. The sequence continues at coordinate 584,208 of CALSRJ010000003.1, forward strand.
TCACCTGTTGAGCTAGGAACAAAATCTGCCGTAACATCATCTTCATAGGGCGTGCCAACGCCGACGGCGTACCATGCATTTCCCGTACTGATGAGTTGCTGACTGCAAGGACCAAAGAGGTCAATAGCAGATTCTAGCGCATAGAATCTGGCATCGGCATAATCGCTTGATTGAGAAAGATAGGTGGTCAAATTGCGGTAAGCCACGGCACCTGCATCATCAACTCCGATGCCTTCCACTTCAAAAGCGTTTCCTAAATCATTCGTACCAGTTCCGCCTACCGTGAGCAGATAGAACCAATAATTCTGCACGCCACTATTCGTGTGCACCCCGTAATTGTCAGAAGCACTGTAGTGCCAATTCGTGCCTTTGTATGTGTCCGGGTCTCCTTGAGAATTTGGATTAGACATAGACCGGATGATGAAACCGAGGTCTTCTCCGATAAGCCAGTCACCGTTTGCAAAGCCTAAGGCATCAAATTCAATCGCAGCACCGAAAATATCAGAGAAGCTTTCATTCAAAGCCCCTGATTCCTTTTCATAGATGAGTCCGGCGGTGAAGGTTGTCAGTCCGTGTGCGATCTCATGACCTGCAATATCTAGCGCCGTAAATGGAGCATTTCCGCTGCCACCATCGCCATAGGTCATGACCGATCCATTCCAAAATGCGTTGGCGTAATTGGTGCCATAATGAACACGGCTCACGAGCGCAAATCCAGCATTGTTAATGCTGTTCCTATTGTAGTGATTCATAAAGTAGTCATAGGTCATCTCAGATCCCCAATGCGCATCCGTTCCAAATCGCTCTACCGTCGTTGTATCCCAAATATGATCACTATGGATGAAGTCAGTTCCCAGTCCTCCGGTACCATTGTTCATGTCATAGGTAAAGATGCCATTTCCCCTGCCGCTTTCTCGCAAGCGGAAGTATTGTCCGGTATAATCTGAAACGATGTCTCGTTGACCACTGTACCCTGTCACGGCTCCGCTGTTGCTGTCTACATGGTGAATTAAATTGTTCTCAAAGACCAGACTTCCATCTTCCGCATCGATGTACATCTCACGGCGCGACATGGGCTCACTTGCATAAACGTTGAATTTCCAAGTCAGTTTGAGCGATTCAGAAGAACCGTAGAGGTCATTTGTTACGTAGGCCAAAGATCCTTTTGGGAAATGGGTTGCAAGGCTGTCGTTCTCGATGGATTGCAATGCCTGCTCTTCTGCTTGAACCTCCCACATGTATGTGGTGGCGCCAACATAGTCAAGGGCTTGCCCCAAGGCGGCAGCCTCACCGAGCGCTGCGGTTTTCGGTTGAGGGGTTGCGTATAGTCTTCCATTCATGCTCGTGACCTTACCATTGAGCGTGTGTACAATCCAACCTCCAAAAGCCAGGGGATTACCATCCAAAGTCTGCTTGAATCGATAATGCACCATGCCTAGCTGATCTCGCTCTTCATTGTGCAGTGCGAATCCTGCGAGCTTGCTGTTTTGGAAGTAGCGCTCCTTCATCCATTCCTCCCAGTCGGAGTAATCGATCTGAGCGTCTTCCCTGAATTTGATGAATACTGGGATCTCTGAGTATTCTCGGTATCGAATCACCTCGGCGCCTGGAATGACTTGACGGGCCTCTCGACCTCTCAGGATCTCTTCGGCATGGACATTCGTTGAACTGAGAATGGCAAGGAGGAACAAGAATCGCTTCAACATGGATGCGGCAGTTTAATAAGGTTCTACCAAAAAACGTCTGAATGAAAAATAGGTTCAATCCAAGGCGATGGTGCCTGAAATTGAACCTATTGGTATTGGGTTTTATTCTACAATCACACGCTCCATCAGAGGCTGCTTGTCATTGCTGCCTTTGAGCAAGTAAATGCCGCTGCTCAACGAACCTAAATTCAGGTCGATGGAGTTAGATTGAGCAGGCACGGAAACCTGATCGACCAGACTTCCTGAAGCATCGTAGATGGAGATGCTGCCTGGATGTGCGTTTCCTTCCCAAGTGATGTTCACCTTACCCTGTGTTGGGTTCGGGAAGATGGAATACTGAGATGCATTGTCTCGTTCCTCTACACCGGTACAAACGCCTGTGCTGGCAGAAATCATAGCCCGGTCACTCACGCAGATGTCTTGTACTTGCCAATCGTAGAAGAAGTAGTAGTAATCATACTCAACACCAGCGGCGCTTGAACGATAGACACTGACAACATCTTCGATCTCATACGGATAGTTCACTCCGCTGTTGTTTCGATAGAGGTTCTTCATCTCGTTGTTGCTCAGCGTGATTTGGTAGTCAATGCCCGGGCTAATATCCCAATTGAGTTCGAGGGTTTGTTCCCCCGTTGGAATATTGATCACCGTGTCTAAGATGATGTTTTGCGTTTGGTCTAGGACAATGATTTCTCGATCTCCAGGAATGCTAGCGTAAACGGTGACGCTCTTCAGACGGAAATCTGCATAGACGTTGAAAAAGAGCGACTGATCTCCGTTGAAATATCCACCGCCTCCTATGTTATTGTCAGGGGCGCCTGTAGACTGTGCAGGGCCAGCTACCTCAGCTTCCACGTAGTAGGGGGTGGATTGCTGCACGATGGGTGTGGTGAATGTATCGCCAACTGCAATTGGGGAGCCACCCGTGGGCACATTATACCAGAAATGTTTACCTGCGCTGCTGGCAATAAGATCTGCTTGATCACCTGGGCAAATTTCTACGTCTTCGCCCTCTGGAGCAGCCGGCTTCTGTACATCGATGTAATTCGTTTTGGTCACTGTGTCTGAACCAAAGGAATTCGAAGCGACCATCATCACCGTGTACAGTCCGCTTTGAGCATAGGAGTGACTCGGGTTCTGAAGGTTCGACGTGTCGCCATCTCCAAATTCCCAATACCAACCCGTAGGAATGTTTGATCCCAAGGCCGAAATGTCGGTGAAGTTGATGTCGCCTTTACAGGTTTCCACCAAGTTGGCTTCAAAGTCAGCCAAAGGAGCTTCGGTAGGGATGCTGCATTCCCATCCGATTTTGAATCCATCCTCTTCCAGCGCAACATCGGTGCTGAATTGCATCGTAATGCTCGAGCCCGTTGAGTTGACAAAGGTGGGAGGAGGATTGCCATCGCAATACTTTCCAATAATAGGAGCGCCAGTATTCGGCCCATCGTACACGGTCAAGTAGTCGTATTGGCAATTGGGATCGGTCTCTACATTGAACTCGATGAACTCAAGGGATACACCAACGGCATTGGTCGGAGCGATAGTAATGGTCGAGTTGTAGTTTGCACTGTACGTTCCCAAGGGGCCTCCATCATCGTAGAGGACTCCTTCACAACTGGTTTGCGTCGTCGCCAATCCGCCTCCTGAAGATGCAAGCATGTATATTGCACGGGTAAGTTTGGGCCTACTTTAATGTAGGTCCAACGAAGTCATCGGTACTCTCGGCATCGCAGTTCGAGCTTGTCGACCTGCAAGGTCACCGTGTAGTCACCAGCACTAGCGTTATACGTGTGCGATGGTTCAATTGCGGTGCTTGTGTTTCCATCTCCAAAATCCCACATGATAGGTGGATCCGAGTGATGTGTCAAGTTCGACGAATTCAACCGTGGCTGGTGCCTGCACAGTGCTCATCTCGGTCAGGGTAGCTTCGAAATCTGCTCGTCAAGCTCACCTGTATACATACAGGTCCTCCTACGCCCACTGCATACCATGCATTCCCATGTGCTCTCTGCTTCTTGGCTGAACAAGGGCCGAATAGGTCAACCTGCCGCTTCAATGCCGTAAAACCTGAGCATCTGCGTACTGACTGTCTTGACGTATAGATAGACCGTGAGGTTGCGATAGGCAACTGGCCGCCGCATCGTCAATGCCTATACTGCCAGTTACGGCAGTAGCCGTCGTTGTTGTCGTTGGTGCCGCTTCCCCCTTCCGAGAGCAGGTAGAACCAATAATTCTGCACGCCACTGTTCGTATGCACTCCGCCGTTGTCACCACCCAGTCAACGATGCCCAAGAAGTTTCCAAAGTAAGTGTCTGGGTCGCCCAAGTGCATTTGGATTACTCATGTTCCGAATGAGAAAATTCAAATCTTCTCCGATGAGCCACTCACCGCTGTTCACGCCGAGCGCATCTCTTTCGATTGCCGCAGCAAAAACATCGGAAAAGCTTTCATTTAGAGCACCTGACTCGGCTTGATAGATAAGATTGGCAGTATTGGATGTCAGTCCATGCGTAACTTCATGTCCGGCAACGTCCAGTGCAGTAAAAGGATTGTTGCCGGTACTTCCGTCTCCATATGTCATGTATTGGCCATTCCAAAAGGCATTGGCAAAATTGGTCCCGTAGTGTACCCGACTTCGAAGCGCGAATCCATCGTCGTCAATGCTGTTTCGATTGAAATGGTTGAAGTAATAATCGTACGTCATTTCCGTACCCAGATGTGCATCCGTTGCAAAACGACTTACGGTATTGTCGTCCCAGATGTTGTCGCCATGCGTGAAGTCTACTCCGGCTCCCGTAGTGCCATTGTTGAGGTCGGTGGTGAAGATGCCATCTCCTCGTCCAGATTCTCGTAGTCGGAATATCGAACCGTTGAAATCTGCGACGATGTTTTGGGTGTCTAAATAGCCCGTTACCGCAATGATGTTACTATCGGCCTCATGAATAAGGTTGTTTTCAAAGAGGATGGCGCCAGACATTGCATCCACGTATACATCTTGTCTGGACATTGGACTGTGTGCATAGATATTGAACCTCCACGCCAATTTCAGATCAATCGAACGAAGCGAAGCATCAGGGTTGACGATTTCAAGGACTCCTTTTGGGAAATAGGTAGCATTCGGATCGTCACTGATTTCCTTGATGTCATTTTCTTCAGCAGGAATCTCCCACTTATAGGTATCCGCATTGACGTGCGTTAATGCCTTAGATAATGCTGCGTTTTCACCTAAAGATGCAGCGGTTACGGGCACTTCATCGAAGAGCATTCCGTTCATGCTGACCACCTTGTCGTTTAAAGTGTGCACAATCCAAACACCAAAGGTGACAGGGTTGCCCCCCGCGGTTTGCTGGAAACGGTAGTGCACCATGCCCAAGCGATCGACTTCGTCGCCGATCAACTCAAAGCCCACATACTTGGCTTCCTTGAAATAGCGCGTTTTCATCCATTGTTGCCAATCGGCGTATTCGATGCGCGCGCTTTCACGGAATTTGATGAATGCCGGAATGCTGGAAGATTCCTTGTAACGGACCATTTCTGCACCTTTCACAGCTTCGTTGGCTGCTCTGCCGGTCAAGACTTGTTCGGCGTTAGTAGTAAAAGAGAGGGTGGTGAGTACGATCAGAGAGAGTACAAGTTGCTTCATGGAAATTTAGTTAGGATCCCCAAATATACTCCTCCGCAAACTACAAGCGAGGCGTGCTCGATTCGAATCAACCTAGGATTGCTAAATCGATTGGATACGAAGCGCTGGGACGACAGGATACCATTGGGTCGAGCATTAAAAAGCTCCGGCGTTGGTTTGCCGGAGCTTGTGTAATATAAGTCCTATGCTGAGTCTCCTACTGAATCACCACCTCGTTTGGTAATGATGTTGGCCCCCTCATTGATTTGAAGGAAATAAACACCCTGGCTCAATCCAGCTAGATCTAGGTCTACTTGGCCTATGGAGTGGGGAACAGGTATCATGCGGGCCAAAGTTCCTGAAGCTGAATACAGCTGCATGCTTTGGGGACGCTCTAAACCTGACCATTGAACCGTCATCATACGATCTGTTGGGTTTGGGAAGAGTTGGTAGCGATCGGCTGTCAACTCGTCAACGCCGGTACACTCGCCTGTGCTCGCTGAAATCATTTCTCTTTCTGAGGTGCAGAGCTCTTGCACTTGCCAGTTGTAGAACCAATAATAAAAACCAGGGCCAGCGGTGCTTCCATAGATGCTGACCGTGCCAGGAATTTCATACGGGTACTCCACCCCTCCATTGTTTCTCCAGAGACCATTCATCTGGGTATTGTCTACCTTAAACAGGTAATCCTGTCCCGCTTCGATATCAAAGTCGAGTCAACAAGGTGACTTCCCCTGTGGCAATGTTAATCGTGGTGTCGTGGACGACCCCGTTGGTAGGATGCTTGAATGAAGATATGTCGATCTCCAGGCAAAAGGGTGTAGACCGTTACAGCATGCAATCGGAAATCAGAGAGCGCATTGAAGTACAGTCCCTGATCCAAGCTTGTATTGGCTCCGGTTCCGATGAACTTGTCAGGTGCGCCTGTCGTATCGGTGCTTACTGCGCCATAGTTTTCTGCATAGAATGGCGTAGACTGATTCACGATGGGCGTAATGAAGGTATCTCCTACCGCCAACACTGTCGATCCTGTGTCGGAGTCGTACCAATAATTGGTTCCAGTACTGAACGCGATCAGCGTCGCTTGATCACCTGGGCATACTTCTACATCTGGTTCAGTGGGAGCAAGCGGAAGGGCTTTTTCGATCAAGTTCACGATCTTCATGGTATCCGTTCCAAACGAATTGATGGCCGCGCATTTGACGGTATAAACACCCTCGTTTTGGTAGGTATGGCTCGGATGCTCAAGCGTACTGGTATTTCCATCGCCGAAATCCCAGAACCATGAAGTTGCTGTATTAGGGCCGAGTGCAGATTGGTTCGTGAAATTGGCGTTACCGCTGCAGCTGTATGTTCGATCTACTGTGAAACCCGCGATTGGGGCTTCTTCTGGAGTATTGCATACCCATGCGATTTCAAAACCAGTGTAGTCTAAGAAGGATCCTTCTGCCGTAAATCGGATCGTGACAGCGCCGCCACTCGAAATCCATGATGCAGGCGGCAAGGCTCCATCACAAAAAGCGAGGACCATTGGCGAATTCGTATCTGGACCATCGTAAATGCGAATGCCATCATTCTCGCCCGTTCCTACACAGGCCATGCCTACTTCATTGAAGTAGAGATTGACGCTTTGGGTACCGGTTGGTGCAATGGTAATCCACGTGTCGATGTCCCCTTGATAGCCCCAGAAAGGTCCGCCATCGTCGTAGACGAATCCTTCACACCCGGTTTGCGTAGCTGCCGCACCAGATGTTGGCATCACAATATGGCATGGATTAGAACCATCCAAATTGATCAAGTCGGTCATTTCGAAGGTATCTTGTCCACACGTGGATGATGCGATGAGCGTGACCGTATACGTACCTAAGGCGCTATACGTATGTTCAGGCTCGAAGTCAGTACTGGTGTTGCCATCTCCAAAATTCCAAAGCCAAGATTCGCTGTTGTAAGAGAAGTTCTCAAAATGAACCGTATGCGGAGCATGACACTGCTCAGGAATATCTGAGATGAATCCGGCAGCGACTTCGTTTCCGCCGAATGCCGGCCCAACACCAACGGCATACCAAGCGTCCCAAGTGCTTTTCACCTCTGGTGAGCAAGGCCCGTAGAGATCGGTAGCGGCTTGAATAGCATAATAGCGCGTATCGGAGTAGTCACTCCACCTATGAAGGTAAAAGGTCAGATTCCTGAAAGCAATCTGCTCCGCCACATCCCAACCCAATCCATCAACCGTGTAGGCATTTCCCAAGTCATTGGTGCCAGAACCGCCCTCCACCATGTTGTAATACCAGAAATTCTGCACACCGCTATTGCTGTGGACTCCATAAAGATCACCTGGAGTCGTTTTCCAATTCGTTCCTAGGTAAGTGTCGGGGTCTCCATAGAGGTTAGGGTTAGACATGTCACGAATTTCCAATGGACCGCAACCGATGACCCAATCGGTCATAGCCGTGTCAAACTCGTGCTGTAAAGTAATCCCGAAGACGTCCGAAAAGCTCTCGTTCAACGCGCCCGATTCCTTGTAGTAGACCAAGTTAGCCGTGAATTCGGTCAAGCCGTGCGTGATCTCGTGTCCGGCGACGTTGACGCATACCAAAGGCGGGTACCCAGAGGCCGTATCGCCATTCCCGTATGTCATGCGTTCTCCGTCCCAAAAAGCCTTCACAAAGGGCCCTCCAGGTGAGAAATGAATGTAGCTCAAGAGCGCAAAGCCATTATCATCGATACTGTTTCTTCCGAATGTTTCCCACAGATAATCATAGAATAACTCGGTGCCATAATGCGCATCCGTACCGTATTGGCTCCACCAAGATGTGCTATCCCAAAGTGTATCTGCAAAACAGATATCAGTGGCCAAGCTGTAGTCGTCTTGATTGTCTAGGGTGTAGGTGAATACCCCATCGCCACGCGTGTAGTCTTCTAGACAAAAGGTTCCGTTGGCGAAGTAGGCGCCTAATGTCTGAGTGTCGTGAAGCATGGTGTGTGCAGCGATCGTGGTATCCGCATCCTTGATACGCGACTCTTCGAAAAGAATATCCCCGGACTGGGCATCTACGTAAATATCCTTCCTTGATAGTGGGGCGTGGGCATAGATGTCAAACTTCCATGCGAGGTGGTGTTCCACCCGTTCCGTTTCCCATCCAAGGGTAATGTATTCCAGTGATCCTTCCGGAAAATAAGTCGCATATGGATTTTGCTTGATAAGCTTGAGATAGGCTTCTTCCTGGGGGACCTGCCATTTGTAGACCTGGGCTCCGATGTGGTCAAGGGCCTGCTCCAGCGCCTGTGGCTTGTTGTAATTTGCCTGCATCGGCTCCATATCCGTAAAGAGGGCTCCGTTCATACTCACGACCTCGCCATTCATGGTGTGTACGATCCACCCTGAAAAGGAAAGTGGGGTGCCGTTCAATGTTTGCTGGTAGCGATAATGTACCATACCCTGTCGATCGGCATCTTCTCGGATAAACTCGAAGCCGAATCCTTCGCTGTTCTTGAAGAATTGACGTTCGATCCAAGATTCCCATTGGGTCAGCGGGATGCGATCACTTTCTCTAAATTTAATAAAGGTTGGAATCGACGTGTGGTCCTCTATTCGGAGGAGCTCAGTTCCTTTTAAGGTCTGATAGGCTTGATGGCCTCGTAAGATTTATTCGGCGGTACTGGTAAGTGCAAAGCACAGCAGTATCACTGCCAGGAGTAATTTGGTTTTCATAGGGTAGGTTTAGTTGGCTTAGCCTTTGCGAAAAGGGGCTCTCAGGTTATGCTTTGCAATTTAATTAAAATAGTTAGTAATGACAGAAGTGCACCCGAATGGAGGCGTTCGAATTGACATTGTGTCAGCTTCTAGGCGATGGCATAGGCTTTGACCTTGGGGCGGTGAACAAATCAGGATAAACAAGTAATAGCGAAGAACCATGAAAGGAACGATCAACGTACAAGCGGAGAATATCTTCCCCATCATCAAGAAGTTTCTCTACTCGGATCACGAAATCTTTTTGCGTGAACTCGTGTCAAATGCCGTAGATGCCACCTCGAAGCTCAAAGCATTGAGCAGAATGGGAGAGATCAAAGACGATGTAGGAAATACCATGATCGAGGTGAAGCTCGATGAGAAGAAAGGAACCTTGAGTGTCATCGATCGAGGCATTGGAATGACAGAAGAAGAAGTGGAAAAATACCTCAACCAAGTGGCTTTCTCAGGAGCTTCTGAGTTTCTGCAGAAATATGAAGGAAAGGTAGACGACGCCGGGATCATCGGTCACTTTGGATTGGGATTTTACAGCGCCTTTATGGTCGCAAAAAAGGTAGAAGTAATCACCAAGAGCTGGAAGGATGAAACGGCTGTGAAGTGGGTCTGTGATGGGAGCCCTGAATTCAACATTACCAAATCAAAGAAGACCCAGCGCGGAACAGAAATCATCCTACACATCGATGATGAATCCAAAGAGTTCCTCGAAGAAGGTCGCGTAGCCGGCATCCTTGAAAAGTATTGCAAGTTCCTCCCAGTAGAGATCAAATTCGGAACCAAGGACAATTGGGTAGATGATCCGAAAGGCGAAAAAGACGATAAGGGAGAAGTAAAGCAAGTGAAGGAGACGGTGGATAACATCGTCAACAATCCGAAGCCGCTTTGGAAGAAACAGCCTGCAGATCTCTCGGCAGAAGATTACTCTTCTTTCTACCGAGAACTCTACCCAATGACGTTTGAAGAGCCCTTGTTCAACATCCACATCAACGTGGACTACCCGTTCAATTTGACAGGCGTATTGTACTTCCCAAAGTTGGCGAAGCACAAGGTTGAGTTGCAGAAGAACAAGATCCAATTGTACAGCAATCAAGTGTTCATTACCGACTCTGTTGAGAACGTGGTCCCTGAGTTCTTGACCTTGCTGCACGGCGTGATCGACTCACCAGATATTCCGTTGAACGTAAGCCGCAGTTATCTTCAGAGCGACAGTAACGTGAAGAAGATCAGCGGGCACATCACGAAGAAGGTGGCCGATAAGCTCGCTGAGATGTACAAGAATGACCGCGAAGACTTCGAGCAAAAGTGGCCTGACATGCAAGTGTTTATGGACTATGGTCTATTGACAGACGAAAAGTTCTATGAGCGTATTCAGCCTACGTATTTGTTGAAGAACACCAAAGGTGAGTTCAAGACCTTTGACGAATACAAGGAAGTGATCAAGGATGCACAAACAGATAAAGACGGCAACTTGGTCATCTTGTATACCAATGACGCGGAAGCACAGCACAGCATCATCAGCAAAGCCACCGCAAAGGGCTACGATGTGTTGGAGATGAACACACCGCTTACGGCGCATTTGGTGCAGCAGTTCGAAATGAAAATGGAAAAGGTCAATTTCAAGCGCGTTGATGCCGACGCCTTGGAGAAACTGGTTCCAAAAGAGAACGCTGTCGAAAGCAATTTGACCGAAGACCAGAAGAACACGCTCACGCCAGTGATCGAAGAGATCGTAGACAAGCAAAAGTTTGCGATTCAATACGAGAGCTTGGATGAGAACGATCCACCCATGATGATTACGCAAAGCGAATTCATGCGACGCATGAAAGAGCAAGCGGAGATCGGTGGAGGAATGATGGGAATGGGTAACCTACCTGATTCATTCAACTTGGTGGTGAACAGCAATCACGCCTTGGTCTCTAAAATCCTCGTAGAACAGGATGAGGCAAAGCGTTCTCAAATGGTGCAACAGGCAACCGACCTCGCACTTCTTTCTAAAGGAATGTTGAAAGGCGAGAAGCTCACACAATTCATTGAGCGCAGCGTAAACCTTATTGAATAAGGACAACAACGATCGAATAGGAAGAGCCTCCTTCGGGAGGCTTTTTTATTGCCCGGTTCTCATAGGGGCTTTGGAGTATCTAACTGCTGATAACCCCTTTCAGAAAGTTTGTTTTTACTATCGTTGCTACTTGAAACCAAAAGAGATGACAGAGAAGATATTATTGCTTGGATCGGGTGAACTTGGAAAGGAATTGGTCATCGCCTTGCAGCGTCTCGGCCAGCATGTGGTCGCTTGTGATAACTACCCAAATGCACCCGCTATGCAAGTGGCGCAGGAGTTTGAGGTGTTTGACATGCTCGACGGTGCCGCACTGGAGGCGGCGGTGCGAAAGCACGACCCCAAACTGATCGTACCAGAGGTGGAGAGCATACGAACGGAAAAATTTTATGGCTTTGAAAATGAGGGCTATACTGTAGTGCCCAGTGCGAAAGCAGCGAACTTCACCATGAATCGAAAGCTGATCCGCGACCTCGCGGCAAAGGACTTGGGACTGCGCACGGCCAATTATCGCTACGCGACCGAACTCGCAGGATTTCGGAACGCGGTGGCAGAAGTCGGAATGCCTTGCGTTGTCAAACCCTTGATGTCGTCTTCCGGCAAAGGACAATCGGTCATCCGAACCGAAGCAGACATCGATAAGAGTTGGGAATATGCGATGGAAGGCAGTCGCGGTGACTTGAAGGAGGTTATCGTCGAGGCCTTCGTTTCGTTTCATACGGAGATTACCTTGCTCACTGTAACACAGAACGCTGGGCCTACGCTATTTTGCGCGCCGATCGGTCACCGCCAGGAGCGAGGCGATTACCAAGAAAGTTGGCAACCCTGCGCCATTGATGCAAAAGATATTGAGGAAGCACAAGAAATGGCCGGAAAGGTCACCGAAGCACTTACGGGTGCCGGCATCTGGGGCGTTGAGTTCTTTATTGCCGACGACGGTGTGTACTTCTCTGAACTCTCTCCGCGTCCACATGACACAGGAATGGCCACGCTTGCAGGGTCTCAGAACTTGAGCGAGTTTGAGTTGCACGCACGGACGATATTGGGTTTACCAATACCATCCATTCGATTGGAAAGGGCAGGGGTAAGCGCAGTGATATTGGCCACCGATCAAAGCAACGAGCCGCCGAGGTTCGAAGGAGTGGAAGAAGCCATGCAAGATCCTCGGCACGACGTACGCCTTTTTGGAAAACCAAGCACACGTCCCTATAGAAGGATGGGGGTTGTCATCGCCTATGATGCACTAGATGGGGATATGGATCATTTGAGAAGAAGGGCTGCGGAAGCGGCTGCCAAGGTTAAGGTGAATCCTTGATCTCTGACGGCTTGCGATAGATGCCTTTGCCAAGCACATTCACATCCATCTGAATGCCCAGAATAAAGATGATGGGGCGCTGCCGAAAGGTGGTCTCCACATTCGGAATGGTAGCAAAACTTCCCCCTAATTGGAGCATAGCCTTGACATAGGGAAGACCGGCTTTTAGGGTCAAAGTAGGCTCAATGAAGACGTTGTAGGGCTTCTTAGCCATGAGTCCTAGGTATTCCAAATAATCTTGATCACTCACGTAGGATTGTTGCCAGTCTGCCTCCATCGATGTCCACAGACTCGTGATGTAAACGAATGAAGTGCGCGGTGTAAAGAAGAAATCCACGTATTTGGAGGTGACACCAATGGAAGGTTGGATAAATCCCCGCACAAAGTCCCCGCGCAGTTGGTTGCTGTAAACCAAGTCTGCATTGAAGAGATTCGAAAAGGTGACTTCACCTTCGGTATGTCCAAAACCCGCACCAGCGAAAGCGTTGAACATAGGCCTCGTGCTTATGTCCGCATCCTTACCATCTAGGTAGAAATTGCGACCAATCCCTACTTCTCCGAAGTAATGCGTTAAATGATCTGATTGGTCGCTGTCTTCACTTTTTCCTTGGCTCCCATTGAGCATTACACCCCACTCATCCGTAATCGCATACCCAAACTGAAGATCGCTTCCATTGGTGCCTATGCTCACCGAGGCTTCTATGTCGCCCTGCTTGCGTAAACTAGGAGTGTTGGTGGTGTTCGGAATATACATAGGAGGGGTGCACGCCGCGCACAGCGTCACCAGCACCGTCATCGAAAGAAGCAGCTTCTTCATGATGCATTTTCTTCAGGTAAAGGTGAAGCATGTGTCGGGGAATAAATATGATGGTGGTCAGGTGGTTGGTTTGGGGAGTAGGGGGAGTGAAAAGTGAAAAACTAAAAGTGAAGTAGGGAATAGTTGATCCGGGAGTAGGGGGAATCTCTTGAGAGCAGAAAGATCGAAGAGTAAAGATTAGTACGGGGTTATCAAATCTAACAGCGAATCTTCGACTGCCACTGCAACCTCAATGAGCTAATACATTATTAAGCTAATGATCTAACCGAGGCGAAGCCGAGCTCAGTGAGCGAAGTGAGCTAATTAACTAATCCCCAGCCTGCCTGCCTCTGGCAGGTCCCCAGTCCCCGCCGCAAAGCGGCAAAGCGGCACCCCTTAAAGAATCCCCTTCGGCAATGCCTTCATGGTCCAGGTTTTGAACTGCTTTGTCACGCTTACCTCGTCGTCTGGGTTGAAGTCCATGGTGATCCTCCAAGCGTTTTCAGGTTGAAATTCAATTTCCATGTGACTTGCGACCTGCTCTGCTATGCGCTCTGAGCGCATGATGGTGATGCATTCGGTATTGAGGTTTGCGCTGCGTGGGTCCAGGTTGAAGGTGCCAATCACCGTGGTGTGTCCGTCGATCACCATTCCTTTTGCGTGCAGCCCAAAGATGGGTTGATGATCCAATTCCTTTTGCAGTTCTCCAGTCATGATTTCCGTTCTCACTCTGGCGTCTGGTCTCCATTCGTACACCTCTACTCCCGTTGCCAATATTGCTTCTCGATCGCTTTGGTAGGCACTGAAGGCCTGTACATTGTCCGTAGAAGCCAAGCTGTTGGTGAGGATGCGAACCCGCACACCATGATCAATGGCGGACTTGAAGAGGGCGCGGCTTTGGTCTGTGGTGATGAGGTAGGGTGTTTGTATGTCGATGCTCGAAGTGGCCTTGAGGACGAGTGCTATCAACGCATCTGTGGTCACACCGCCCCCTTCCAAGCCTTCCTTTGCGCTGTTTTTACCTGCTGTATCAGCTATGAATTGGACGTCGTTTAGCCAAACGATGTCTCCTGAAGCTTTGATTTCATCAATGGCTTGTGGTAGTCGATGGATCCGTTCGCGCACTTGTGGCCAAAAATTACTCGGGTCGCAGGCGTAAGCGTGCAGCCTTTCATACGTTGCCTCGTTGGCAATCGGTTTCGGCTGATCGGAAAGCTTGGCTACCGGAACGCTGAGTCTGTGCTTCCAAAAGCCCTCGAAGGATGCGGAAACATCTTCAACCACGCCACCGATCAGCAGCACATCGCGGTCGCGAAAATTGAAGTCGTGGTCGTAGTCGAAGTACTCATCCGCGACATTTCTTCCGCCGGTTATGGCCACTTTTCCATCCACCGTAAAAGTCTTGTTGTGCATGCGTTGATTCGCACCTCGAAAGTCGGTTGCGAAGGCTTCAGCCTTTTCAACCAAGTTTTTTCCCAAGTTGACGCCTGGATTATAAATGCGGACATCAATGTTAGGATGGGCATCCATGATCAGTACATCTTCCAAACTGGCGTCGACCATGATATCGTCCACAAGAATCCTGACCTTAACCCCACGATCTGCAGCGCGCACTAAGTAGTCACAGGCAATCAATCCAACGTTGTCGGTCGAGAAGATGAAGTATTGAATATCAATGGTTTTCTCCGCGTATTCGCAAAGCCACGCTCGGATTACCATCGCCCCATCACCGTCTTCTAGAACATACGCTCCCGTGCTGTCGGCCATTTGGTCTTGGAGGTCCACCAATGTGCCAGAAAGGCTTACGCTATCGTTTCGATGGATATGCATGCAAAAGTCGGTTTCAGGTCGTTCAGATTTGACGGTTTCCTGGTCCTGCTCTCCACAAGAGGAAAGCCCGGTGATAAGGACAAAGAGAATGCTGATGCGTTTCAAGGGGATCAGGTCTTCACAAAAAACGTTGTATCATTCAGAAAGGAAAGTGCGTCGCGATTCATCTAGGATTTATTGGCAAAGTGCATCGCAATTCTTCCACCAAGCCACCCCATGGGAATATAGGCTACCCCAATATCTGCAACGGCGAACCAAATGGGGCCTGGCAGGAGGTAATTCACTGTGATGCCACAAATGAGAAAAAGTCCGCCTACAGAAAGCGCAAAGGTCATTTTATACGACGCAGCGATCAATCCAGCCAGGATTGCTCCGGCTAGTGTTCCCAACGCATGAGCCAGAAAAGGAAAAATGAAATACTTGGCGCTCAAGCTGGGCAGTACTTCTGTCAAAGCATCCATGTCGTTCGGATCCACTCCTTCAATGGGTAAAACGGAACTACCCAACTGAATCAGGGCCATGTTGACGATGCTTCCACCGATCCAACCAAGGATAACGGCGAGTATATTTCTGGCAATGGGGTGCATAGGTATGAGGTTTGAGGTGGTCGAAAAATATGAATTTTCTACAAGGGGCACTTCGTTTGACTCTGCATACTTTTCAGTGCAAGTAGTAAAAAGAGTCTATCGTTCAGTGTCGAGTTCTAAGATGACGTTTCCCTTTTTCTGACCGCTCTCCACGTAGGTATATCCTTCGCGTATTTCGGCAAGCGAATAGCTTCGGTCGATCAAGGGAGAGAAGGCTCCACTTTCTAGATGATGCCGCATGGTTTCAAGCGTATTTGGAATATCTACGGGTACAGGGAAGATTACTTTCCGACCACCGAGTAAAGGGGTGACCAGCGCCAACCAAATGTTCTGCCAGTTGGGACCTAATTCCGTTGATATGTAGATGCCATCTGGTTTGAGGATCCGTCTGCATTCGAAGAACGTTCGCTTCCCCACAGCGTCGAAGACATGAACGTAAACGGTATCCTGGGAGGTGATGTCGTCTTTCGTGTAATCAATCACCTCATCTGCACCCAGCGATTTAACCTTGTCTATGTATTCCGTGCTGCTGGTCGCTGTCACATGCAGCCCAGCAGCCTTCGCCAATTGGATGGCTGCTGAGCCGATGGCTCCGGTGCCGCCGTTGATAAGCACTTGGTCTCCCGGCTTCAGCGAAAACTTGTTCAGGAAATTCAAGGCGTAGTGTGCGCCTTCTAGCGAAGCCACTGCATTTTGAAAGGAGATGCTTTCAGGAATGCCAATCATGTGAAAGGAGGCCGGTACAACCAGGTATTCTGCCTGAGACGCTGTGTCACCCTGGTCGCTCAATCCCATGACGCGATCTCCGACCTTCCATTGGGCAACATTAGCTCCAATGGACTCTACGACTCCAGCGAAGTCGGTGCCGGGTGTCCTTTTTTTGGGTCTCGAAAGACCCGAAAAGGCTCTGATCAGGTATGGCTTTCCGCGAAGAATTCCACCGTCGGTACGATTGATGGTGGTGGCATGCACGCGAATGAGTACTTCACCTTTTTTTGGGCTGGGGGTGGGTACTTCTTCGATGGTGATCACCTCAGGACCACCGTATTGATTTCTAATGGCTGCTTTCATGGGTATTGTACTGAATGCATTGCAATCAGGGCTTTGTGAGTGAAATCTTGCTATTTTTCGATCAAGGTCGTTCGACGAAAATACTACAAGAAGGAGCTGTTTCCAATGCGATCTCCGTGCGCTGAGCCTCAACGAATGAGTGTATTAGTTCTATGAGTGCAATGTACAATTCCAATGGCCCATGCATCGTTCGGAAAGCTTTGTATGTGAACGTCTACATTCTATGAAATAATGGCGGCGGGACTGAATAAAATAAAAAGAGCCCAGCGAATCCCTGGGCTCTTTCTCAACCGGCCGGCAATCCCGACCGCGTGCTATATGATTCGGTTTACAGCTTGATGAAGGTGCGCTGAGCAACTGCATCTTCCTTCTGCAAGCGAACGAAGTATGAACCCTGATCGAGGGTCGAAACTTCGATGGCATTCTTGTCAGAAACGAAACCTTGAAGGATCACGGCTCCTTTGATGTCAATGATTTCGTAGCGTGCATTGTTGAAATTGCTGATCATCAATACATTTACGGATGGGGCAGGGAAAACGTTCACATGTAAGATCTTCCACATCAAGAAGAGGTAAGTGCAATCTGTCAAGCACGTGAACTACACCGGTGCCAGCTGAACTATCAGCGGAAGTAACGGTTGTTCCAAGAATATGAGACTTCAACCTTGTCAAGATTTCTCGAAGCCACTAGATCTGTCAAATTGGTGTCTAAAGCATCTGCCAAGTTTTTCGAATGCTTGGTAGGGCCTGTGTCCTCGTCAAATCAATTTCAATGGGTATTCCTGGACCACTCGCTCCAAGAACCAGGATACAGCTCAGCGATTTGACCAAAAGCATATGCCATGGCTAGTATTCCATGGCAGGCAGTAACTCCAGAACCGCAGTAAAAGACTACCTCTTCACCGTTGTCAATCCATGGAGCGTACAATGCGCTTAACTCCTGTGGAGACTTGAAGGTTCCATCTGCATTGAGGTTCTGCGTGTACGGTACATTGATAGCTCCAGGAATGTGCCCAGCCACGAGGTCAATCGGTTCGTGGACTCCATTGAATCGGTCAGCTTCGCGAACGTCGATCAGGGCAAGGTGGTGTTCCTTCCTTTCTTCTAATGCTCTCATAGACAGCAAGGGATATTGCCATTGAGAGGCAGGATAGGGTGCTTTCTCTATGGGGGACGCTTCTTTACTTGCTGTTAAGTTTCCGCCGGCGGCTTGCACCGCTTGATAACCCCCATCGATGACCCAAGTCTGCTCGTGCCCTATTGCGCGTAACATCCACCAGCAGCGTGCGGCCGCAAGTGCTCCGTTGTTGCGATCGTATATCACCACTTTGGAGTTTGTGTCAATGCCAAACGTACCAAGCGTAGCGGCAAAAGACTCGACCGAAGGAAGTGGATGTCTTCCACCAAGGCTAGGGTCTGGCCCTATTTCAGAAAGTTGTGTGTTCAGGTTTATCCATTGCGCTCCTTCGATGTGCGATTTGGTGTATTCAGCGTAAGCCTCCTTACCAAAGGTCGCGTCCAATAAGACAAGGTCAGGATCGTCGACCATCGAAAGGAAGGAAACCGCAGAAAGTAGAGTTGAACTCATGGTATTGCTGATTTGATAGACGGATGGCCAAAAATAATTTTCAACCTCAGGATGAAAGCCAAGCACTCAATTTACCACCAAACAATAAAGGTTCGCTCTACCGAACCGTCTGGGTGTAAGGTCCAAACCATAGGGGAATATTTCTGCTGAAGTTGATTAGTAAGCTCACCATCGATGCTTGAGCGTGCGTGCCAGGTTCGATTGTACATCGGGTCGATCAGCCATTCTTTGCGCTCGCATAAGTAATGCCGCTTGCCTTCATCTTTCCGAGCTAAGAATTCTTCTATTCGGCACCACGTTCCGATGATGGCCGATGGACGAATAGAAGGATCGCTTCCTTCGTACGATGAGGGAATGAACGCAAAGCCAGGAAGGGCCAATTGCTGCTCAGTCGTACCAGGGTCAATTTCGATTGCCTTCAAAAGCGGCAGTGCACGAGGATCATGGAGCAACGCAAATTGTTGATCGTACAGCTTTTTAACCTTGTGGGCTAAGTAATCGCGACGATTTGGACCCGTCCACTCTTCTCCTTGCTGTGCGTCAGGATCCAACAAGTACCACTTACAAGCCATCTCTAGGTGCACCGTCTTTTGACGCTTAAGGTCTCGGTAGAAAAAATCGAATTCACCTAAGGTTCCTCCTTCCACAATGACTTGAACGTTATCTGCGATCAAATCGAAGTCCGGATGGGTGACCAGGTAATGCTTCATATAGGCCTCGGCGCATTTGCCGATGACCAATCCATCGGGAAGGATCGTTTCAAAAGACGGAATGCTGGGGTCAAGGTCCATCTCAAACAGGGCAACCGTCGGATGCTCGACTTCAGCTAGAAGAGAAGTACACTGGTACAATCCCAAAGCACTCAACCGACCGATTTCTTCTGAAGTGAACATGTTGGCAAGATAGACATGTCTGGCGGTTGTTTCAAGTTCAGCTTTCGCATCTTCGATAACCAATGTTGGGTGTCCAGGGTGCTCGAATGCCAAACGGTTCTTTGATCCGCATCCTACTATTCCTAAACCAGACCATCGATCGAAGCGATGGATGCATCCTGAACCCCTTGCAGGTCATTCATGGAGGTGGACCTTATTTCCACCTGATCTTACAATAGGATCAATCCGATGATCGTGTAAGAACCAATATTGGCCACGGCATGGGATGTCCACCCAGGAACGATGCTTCCATCCGCCAATTTTTCATTCAAGTACGCCGAAACCAGGGCCCCGATTCCAGAGAAGAAAAAGATGAAAAGGATGAAGAAGATATTGTCTGTGATGGTGATGAAAATCAGCAGGTGTACTATTCCAAAGATGGCAGCCTGCGTGAGGTTGCCCCATTTGAATCCAATCTAGGCGATGAGCCGCTTAGCAATGAATCCTCTAAAGAACAGTTCTTCGGCAAAGGAGGTTTTGATCACTGCTATGAATAGAATACTGATAACGGTTGTCCAGTGCCAACCGAGCGCAGCAAACTTGCCTGTAATCGTTTCGGGATCTGCTAATATGGATTTGAACTGCGGATCAACAGCTACTAGCACAAGTGGAGGGACGAGAAAAAGTAAGCTGGCAATTGCCGCGAGCGCATTGGCCTTGAAATTGGCTCGTTTGATGCCTAAAAACTCAAAGTAGGAAGATTGTTGTCTAAACCAAATGAGGTACACGAGACTTGGAATGAGCGCAAAAACAATTACTTGCAATAGGCTGTTGAGGATGTCGCTTAACATGGTGGGTGAGATTACACTCTCAAAATTAAGCAATCAACAAATCAGAAAATTCATTGCACATCCTGTTTCGTCGCACCGCATACCTCTTCAATCTATTACCTTCATCGCCATGCGAATACTTCTTCTTTCATTACTACTCATGCTCGGTGCCTCAGCCCAAGCTCAGGAGGATTACCAAAACATTTTCAATCAACTCACCGAAGAGGGGAATTGGGAGGCCATTCCATCCCTCCTGCAAGGGTGGGAGTCCGCCAAGCCAAACGATGCTCAACTTTTCGTGGCAAAGTTCAATTACTACTTCCACGCATGTCGGAAAGAGATGATGCAGATGACCACCGAGGAGCCGACAGTTGAGCACATGGTGATCAATGATACCGCCACAGGAGAACCGGTCGGCTATATGTACAGCGCCTTGGTGTATGACGACTCCATCTTCAGCCTTGCAATGCAATCCATCGAAGCGGGTTTGAAGCTCTATCCAAAGCGTTTAGATATGCACTTCGGAAAGATCTATGTACTTCGAGAGAAAGGAGAAGTAGGTGAACACATCAATGCCGTGTTGAAGGTGATTAGGCTCCATGAAAAGTATCACGATGAATGGCTATGGGCCAATGACGAACCTATCGAAGACATCAATGAAATGTTCACTGGATCCATGCAAGATTATTGCTACGCGCTCTTCAACATGGCAGAGCCGAGGATCGATGGCGTAGAGCAGATATCGGTGTTGATGACCCAGTTGTATCCCGCCGATGTGCGATTCTACTCGAACCTAGGCGCATGCAAACTGATGACTCAGGACTTTTCGTCTGCGCTTCAATTCTTCCTTGCTGCCAATGAAAAGCAGAAGAACGATGCAGTAGTATTGAGCAACATCGCTTACACCTATCTATTGCTCGAACAACCTGACAATGCGAAGCTTTACTACCAGCAGCTGGAAACGACAGGAGATGCGCAACAGGCGGCATTTGCGCGGGATCAAATCGATCAAATCGATGCGCGCAAGTAATATCAATCCAAAGGCAAATTCTGATGCAGACGCTTAAAGCGTCCTCAGAAGAATCAAGGCAATAAGTACATTTACCGCTCACGTAAAACGGATATGAAAGAATACAAAGACGAAGTAGAGGCAGCAGATGATTTTGGAGTGAAAGTGAAGGCCTTAAAGGCGGAAGTTAACAAGGTGATAGTTGGACAAGAGGATGTGCTCAATGCATTGTTGACCTCTATCTTCAGCAATGGTCACTGCCTGCTTGTCGGCGTTCCGGGACTGGCAAAAACTTTACTCGTCAGCACCATCAGCGAGGCCTTAGGACTCAATTTTAGCCGAATCCAATTTACGCCAGACTTGATGCCTTCAGACATCATCGGTTCTGAGATCTTGGATGAGCATAGAAATTTCAAGTTCATCAAGGGCCCCATCTTCGCTAACATTATCCTAGCAGACGAGATCAACCGTACACCACCTAAAACCCAAAGTGCCCTGCTTGAAGCCATGCAGGAGCGGGTGGTTACTACAGCTGGACATCGCTATCCTCTTGAGGCGCCCTTCTTTGTGCTTGCTACGCAAAATCCGATTGAGCAGGAGGGAACCTATCCTTTGCCCGAAGCCCAACTCGATCGTTTTATGTTCAACATTTGGGTAGACTACCCATCCTTTGAGGAGGAAGTTCAGATCGTGAAATCGACTACGGGAACGCACGTAGCGAAATTGAATAAGGTGATGTCTTCCGAGGAGATCCTCTTCTTTCAAAGCCTCGTGCGGCAAGTGCCTGTTCCGGATGGAGTGGTAGACTTCGCCGTAAAGCTCGCCAATTCTACGCGTCCTGCTAAAGACTACTCACCGCAGATTACGAATGAATTTGTGAATTGGGGTGCCGGTCCGCGTGCGAGCCAATACCTTGTATTGGGGGCCAAATGCCACGCCCTTATGATGGGTAGGTATACCCCAGACAACGAAGATGTGCGTGCTGTTGCAACCAACGTTTTGCGTCACCGAATCGTTCGGAACTATAAAGCGGAAGCAGAAGGGGTGTCCACGGAGCACATCATCAATGAACTGATGAAGCAGGCTCAGGCGTAGATCACAGGTTTCGAATCGGCGATACGATCAATTTTCGTGTGAATTTTGGATAGAAGATGGCCAATGCCAAGACCAGGTATTCCAGAGCGATGAGGACCATGTTTTCTTCGTAAATGGTGGTTTCATAGGCACTGTAACTTACGAAAATGACCACGCTCCAAATGACCGCAAAAGGGCGTCTTGAAAAGATCCCGATGATGATTAAGAACGAGATGTACCAAGGATGCACCGTGGTTCCGAGTAGATAGTAGGTCAGCGATAACCATAATGCAGACCGCAACGCCACAGATAGCCTTCCCCACGGTTGTCGCCACCATAAGGAAACGCCTACCAATGCCGTAAGGATTCCCATCGCAGGACCGATTACCGCAATGAGATTGTACCCAACCACCGATTCCCCAAGCCAACGGACCACATAGTAAATACTCGCGTTGAATTCAAAGCGTTGGAAGTAAAGATTGATGCTCTCCATAAAATGCATGAGGTACTCCCACCGAAAGTAAATGGGGAGGAATAGGATCAAACTGCAGCACATGAAGGCCGCGAAGAATTGTACACGATCCTTTCCCTTGAACACTTTCCAGAGAAATGGAATCATCAGCAATGGAAAAAGCTTGGTAGCCACACTCATAGCCATAGCCCCACCGGCCAGCGCGAAGTTTTTCTCTTGGATATGACGAAGTGCCAGGACGACGAAAAAGATCATCAAAGCCTCGAAATGGGCATTGCCCAATACATCCACAATCAACAAGGGGTTCAGCATGTAAAGGACACTGTACTTGGGACTTATGTTGAATTTTAGAAGTACTTGGGGAAGCATCCAAATGGTGGCAATCTCCGCCAACAAGAGGGGTAGCTTGATGATCAACGACGAAAGGTAGAGGTCGTTGGATGCCAAGGCTCCAAAAGCGCTGATCACCTGGATTACCGTGGGGTATACAGAGTAGTAGGAAGTGGAATTGATCAGCGGAAAAATCTGCTCAAATGGGGTGTGTAAGTTTTCCTTGTAGAATTCGATAGGAGTTAAGGCATATGGACTGACTCCCTCCAATATCACGGTTCCGTCCCAAATGAATCTATAAAGATCTTCGCTGAGCGTAGGAAAGGCGAACCAAGCGATGCCTCGAAAAAAGACACCGAGAAAAGCGGCAGAACGTATGCTCCTGATTTCTTGATAGAGCACCAAATAAGCGCCACACATGGCGAAGTAAACAGTCAGCAGTTGAACCGTTTCATCACGTGGGGTCATGAAAAGTAAGGCGATTTCGGCGAAGAGATAAAGCACGACCGCGACGATCGCAATGCTATTGATCCTCGCCCAGCTCATTCGTTTCGCTCGATACGAAGAATTTCGATGCGTCTTTCCCGTGCTGCTGTGGGACTGTAAATTGCCCCCAGTTGGTCGCTTAGATCGTCAGATACGTTCACGGCAGCTTGACTCTCCCCATAAGGAATCTTGTCAATGGTGAGTTGGCCGTTGTTAAGAAATGGCACAAAGGCCCCAGTGTCGTATTGCATGATGTAATTCTCCATGGAGGCGATTCTACGATAGGTCAAGTTAAGGTTATAGTCGCTATCTGCAAGGGGAGAGGCGTATCCTTTCACCGCCAAAGTGATTGAAGCTCCCTTATTCAATTCCCTCATAAGCACATTCAATGCCTTGTTCAACTTGCTCAAACTCCGCTTCAAGTCTTGCTCAAAGAACGATTCCATCACGTTGCCCAGTTCCATTTTGGTGGTTCCGTCATGGGTGCTTCCATTCACAGCGTCTATGTAGTCGAATCGCATAGCGAGGTATTCAGTAATGGTCTCGGAATAGGTTCGTTTTGTTATACGGGCTGTGGTGCGAGGGTCTGGACGGTCATTGTGAAAATAAAGGCTGATCGGCAGCAGGGTTTGCAATTCTTCTAGGTTCTGAGGGTTCTCAATTTCAATAACCTCGGGTTCATCTGCGAGCAAGGTGTCCGATGCTAAACTATCTGAGGGCACTGTGTCGACAACAACAGGGGGAGGGAGGACCTTGACGCGATAAAAATCATTGCAGCAGGTTTCATTGCCACTTTTCTTCAATCCACTAGCACGATTCGATGCGAAATACCCCAGACTGTCTGCTGTGTGGATATGCATATAATAGTCATCGGCAGGGGAGTTGATCCCCGGTCCTAAGTTTTCTGGTAGTGCACTGTTTCCAGGAATGCCTTTGGCCTTGAAGACATCGAAACCTCCAAATCCGGGAAGGCGATTGGAACTGTAGTACAACGTTGTATCGCTGTGATCAAAGTACGGGGTAATGTCGTCACCCTTCGAATTGACCGTGGAGCCCATGTTCCGCAAACGGCTCGTCGGATTACCCTGCTTCATCGGGACAAACCAAAGGTCCATGCCACCCTTTCCCCGCTCACGATTTGAAGCGAAGATGAGGTACTCGTCTTCGCCTACCACTGCGATGGTAGGTTGTGTGCTCAAAGCGTTGAGAACATTGATAGGATCGGGAAGGGGTTGCGGATCCTGCCAGGTGCTTTCTAGTTTAACCGTCCTCCAGATTTGGCAGCTCGACAATTCTTCGCAGCGTGAATAATAGAATTGGCTACTGTCTCGGTTGAAAATGCCATTGCCTATGTGCACATCCTTCTCGGCGATGGGAAGGTCTGCGTCCACCAAGCCCCAAACGTTACCCTCTCGTTTGGCCTTTTTGATCTCAATGAATACAGGGTTGCTCTTTTTGACTTCGTCGCTCTCATAGCGCATGGTGCTGAAGTAAATGCTTTGAGCATCGATAAAGAAAGGACTCATTTCTGCATGAACTGAATTCAGTCCACTGTCGGGTCGTTGCACCTCAAAGAAAGCCGTATCGTGCTCATGCTCCATGGCCCAATAGCAACTGACTTCCTTATCACGCGCCCATCGGTACAGGTCGTCCCGAGATCGGTACATGCTTAAAAACGTTTGAAAACTCATCATGGCCGTCTTGTACTTCCCGAGCTGCTCGAGCATCAGGCCCTTGTAGAAATGGGCTTCTGGGTATTGATCTTGGCCGTCGATGTCGATGGTCGCATCGTAAAAATCATGTGCTCTCCGGTAGTTTCGCAGCATGCGGTAAGCGTTGGCCGTCTGAAAGTTTGCCTCCAGAATATTGGTGTCCAAACGAAGGGCTTTCTTATAATAAGCCACCGCGGTCTGGTAATACCCAAGTTCAAGTTCTTTTTTTCCCTTGGCAATGTATTGCGCAGCTGATTGGGCTGTGGATTCCACCGAGAGAAGCAGCCCAATCGCGATGACGAAATATGTCTGGATCAGAGGTAATCTGGGCATTGCCGCAAGCGCTTGACTTTTTCTCGTACCGTGGGAATGATATAAATCACCGTCGCTTCCCAACCCCCGCGGTAGTTGGTGGATGGTTGAAGCCGTGAAAGGTTGAAGTCATAGGACCCACCCACGTACAAGTTGTTCAATTGAACACCAATCGAAGTGTAGGCGGCATCGTTCAACCGATACCAAAAACCCATCTGCACTGAGCGCGGGTTCATTGGACCTGTGCTCAGGTGATAGCGAAAGGCACTTCCACCTTGCAGTTCGGTATGTGGGCCTTGCCATTGATACTTGACACCGGGCATGAAATCCCACACCCCACCGATCGGAAATGAAGTGAGTACGTGAACATCATACCTGCGTTCTAAGCGATTTTCCGTGTTTTTATAGAAGCTTCGATCAGGCTGTGTCAGGTTCATGGAGCTGAAGCCAATTCCCCATCGGTTTCGCTCTGAGAAGCGTTGCTCGAGATAGGCGCCAGCTCCGAAATTCAAAAGGTTCGAACTCCCATTCCCAAACGACTGTTGCGTGGCAAGGTTGGGGTCAAAGCGAATGCCGTTGAATTGATCGTCAAACGTCAGTTTACTGTAGTCGATGCTCTGCATCCAAAATCCGCCTTGCGCACCAATGTGAAGAAATAGGTTGCGGTCTCCGATGAGCGGGAAACGCTTTGAAACCATGCCATAAACCTGGGTTGTGGTCAGGCTGGAAAGTCCAGCAAAGTCATGTGAAAATTGCAGTCCAGCACCCGTATTCTTGATGTTGAAAGGGGCGTTGACGTCAAAGGCACCGCCGAAGGTTTGAAAGGGTTGTGCGGATACCGACCACCATTGGTTGCGCGTGATGCCATGGAGCCGATAGGTCCCTTCGAAATGTCCGGTCAACGCTGGGTTAGTAAAGGTTGGAGCTGCGAAGAACTGACTGAAATGGATGTCCTGCGCTTGAGAAAGCATTCCCATTAAAACGAGCGATATGGTCCAGAGTAGCTTCCTCATTTGAGTAGCGTAACGTTTCCTTTCGTTTTGTATTCCTCATCGGTAATGCATACCGCCCGCAGCTGATATACATAAACCGCCTTGTCTGCCCCCTTTCCTTTGTAGGTTCCGTCCCATCCTTCAACAGGGTCTTCGGTGTAAAATACCTCATTGCCCCAGCGATCAAACACGGAGAATTCCATCTCCTTGATGTTGCGTCCGCGCACGAACAATTTGTCATTGACGCCATCTCCATCGGGCGAAAATGCCGAGGGAACGAAGACTTCAGGAGTATCACAGAGAATTTCAAAGGGCTTGATAATGACGGTATCGCGGAAGGTGCATCCCTTCGCAATCGAATCGCTTACCACCCAGATGTACATCATTTCTTCCTTGGGTTGAGCCGTAGGGTCGGAGGAGAGAGGGTCGCTGAGGTACTTGTCGGGCGTCCAGTAGTAATCCAGTCCAGGGCCAGAAGGCGACCCGTGCAGCTGCACGATTTGTCCGCGATAGAAGGTGTCTACCTCTGCATAAGCCTCAACCATGGAGGCATCGAGTTGCGACACATTCAATCGTACAGTGTCCTCCGCGGTACAACCACCAGCCGCAATGCCTACAGCGCGTAGATAGAAGGTCTGCGCTGAATCCAAGACAACCTCGATGAAGTTCTGATCTGTTGGGGCAATCGTTTCGTTTGGATTGCTGGTGAAGCCATCCAAACTCCAGTAATACGTGAAGGTGTTGAATGGGTTTTGAGAAATGGCACGGATGATCGTGGGATCATTTTTACAAATGGTGCTATCACCGGTCAATTCAATGTCTAAATCTGAAACAGTAATCAGCACTGTATCGATCATTTGACAGCCGTTGTTTTTGGTGGTTCTGAAGTAGAAATAATTGAGCGGATCGGGAAGGGCGTCGATCAAGTAAACGCTGTCTGTGCTCAAGATCGAAGTGAACGAAGGATCGTCGCTCCATTCGTATGTGGCGGAATCATTCAAGGCACTTCCGCTGATGAAAAACGGTGTGTATGAGCTGCATACAATCGTGTCGCTCGAGGATTGAATCGGGTAGGCGTCGATATTGATCTGCTGAAGAATGCGCTCTTGACAACCTCCGTAATCAATGACAAGTCGGTACAAGGTAGAACTGGTGACCGTAGCGGTAGGGTTCAAACTGTTCGGATCGTCCAAGTTGGTAATGGGAAGCCAAGAAAGGGTCGCATTGTTCAAGTCTTGATATTCGTTTGGGTCCGGACCTAAAACGGCAGATTCACCAATGCATCGTTCGATCTCTGGCAGCGTAAAGTTGGTGTCTTGTGCGATCGTAATCTGACGGATCAGCGTGTCGGAGAGGTTGCAACTGGTAGGGTCGTTTACGATGAGTCGCACGTCGTACGTGCCCTTTGAATTAAAGGTGATCGAGGGATTCGTTTGCGTGGACGTTTGTCCATTTCCAAAATCCCATACAAATGAAGTGCTGCTTTGGGTTACGCTGTTGTTTTGAAGGTTCAGCGTGAAAGGAGCGCAAGCGAAGGGCGGAATATTAAAGTCGGCCACTACGATCGGCAACTCAAAGTCAATCTTGAAAACGGCATTGTTGCAATTGAAACTGTTGTTGGTCTCAGACCACGCTCCTGGATCGGGTACTATCGGGAAGTCGTCAAAACCACCACAACTAGCGCAAACGCTGTGGTAGATCTGTCCGCCGCGGTCAAAGCGACTGGTTCCACCATCCACGTGGTCGTCAGAGAGTAAACCGCCGTAAAAAGATCCAAAGACCAAGGAGTTTCCATCTGCAGCCACTACCGCTAAGTAAAAATCAGATCCATCGTTGTCAGGGTTGGCGCGGAAAGCGTCGAAAGTCGTTTGCAAGCCATCCACATTGCTTGCATTATTAAAGTTAGAGTTTGAGTTCAGAGGGCCACCCCATCCGCTGATGTATACCGAATTGCACACATCGACCAAGAAAGCCGTAGGCGAAATGTTGGGCTGTCCTGGCGTGCTTCCGAACTGGGTCGTCCATTCACGCTCGCTGAGGTCGGGTTTCAATACGCCAAGGATCTGTCCGCCACCTGGATTGTTCCAATTGGCATTGAAGATCATTTGGCTTCCCGTGTGTTCGGTTTGGCCAAAGAAATGCGGATGGTCTCTCCGGTCGAGTTGCATGATGTAAATCTGATCGTAGGCAGCAGAACCGTAATAGGTAGCATGCAAGATGGAGTCGCCGCCTGCGCTGAGTTCGGCGATGAAGCCATCGGCGCGACCTCCGCGGTAACTCGTGTTGTAAGCCCCTTGGGTAGTGGGGAAATCAGTTGAGCTTGTTCCGCCTCCGACGTAAACGGTTCCATCAGTTGCCACATCCACACCGTAGGCCGCTTCGTCATTTTCTCCACCAATAAAGGTTGACCAGAGTACATCCGTGAGGGCAGGAGTTAGTTTTGTGAGAACGGCATCTTGACCACCGTTGTGCGACAGGTCAAATCCATTCAATACGGGGAAGTCAGTGCTGTAGGTGCAGGAAGAAACGTAGACATTTTCTTCGTCGTCTAGGTTAATCTCTCCGCGAAACTCATCGGAGTAATTGTAGTCAAGGTCCTGACTTAGGTTGAGCCCGTCCGTGTTCGTTCCTCCCAAATAGGTCGATCCGAGCAGTGAGGAGCCAGATGCGTTGAAGCCGGTGATGAAGATGTCTACCCCGTCTGAAATGTTTCCGAAGATGTTTACCGAAGGCCCACCCGCGAAAGTGCGATCGAAGGCTGTAGTGGTAGTAGGGAAATTCTCGGAACCCGTAGAACCCATCACATAGAGGTTTCCAGTGCTGTTGACAATCAAGCTATGGGGATGATCGTAACCATTTCCACCCAAGTAGGTGGAAAAAACCAGCTGCGTGCCGGAGGTGTCGTATTTGGTGATGGCTACATCACAAGTTCCAAAATTGAAGGATTGATCGAAGGCTCCCGTAGTATAGGGATACCCAGTTCCGAAGACAATTCCTCCAGCGTACAAAAAACCATTGTTGTCAGGCGCGGCTGTGAAGCCCCAGTTGTCAGAGGTGCTTCCCGAAAAGGTGGAGAAGATGACTTCTGGATCGATGACCAAAGGAAGAAAAGGGTCGACCTCCCCCAGGTCGTACGAAAGGCTACCGTTTTTGAGTAAAAAGTGACCTTCGACCTCGAACTCCCGCTTGGCATTGTATTGATACACATACGGCGCAAGTTCAACGATGTCTTGAAGGGAAGTTCGCATAATGAGGTTCTCTTCACGATCGAGGTATAGCTCGTCCAAGCCCTCGGTTTCGATTTGAATCACAGATGCATCTACCCCGGCATCAATGTGAAACTCGTACTTCAAGGTCTGGCCATTGTGCATCACGTGTAAATCGATGCCGTCGTATAAGTCGCGGTAGATTACCGTCTGCACCGGGTGAATGGAGTGTCGCCATTTCGTAGGGTCATTTCCCAGGTAAAAATTCTCGTAGGCAGTCGATTGATTCTCCACGTCAAAGAGCACGTTCGCGTTGGCACCCACAAAGTGAAGCTTGAAGGCGTGGTGACGCATCACATCGCCAGAATCCAACTTACGATCGTGGAAGGCTTCCAATTTTTCGGGGTCCACCAAGTGAAAAGTAATGGTTCCTTGTTCCAAAAACACGGCACCAGTGGGGATGTCAGCTCGAAATACGAAGGGGCCGTCCCATTGCCCTAGGTTGCGCACAAATCCATCTGCATGGGCCGAAATCGCCATGAAAAGAAAGGTTAAGATGGAAAGGAAATGTCTCATTCGCATAACAGAACTGGTAAAGATAAAAGACTAAATCCAGCACGAAAGGTTGGCCTACTTAAAAAGTAGGGAGCAACGAACCCAGGCCCTTGAACGGTAGTTTGTACCCTCATTTCCGTTTACTTTGTAACTCAAAGTGAAATCCATGGAATCAAACGAACAACCACTCGACGCGCTGAGGGATATCAAAGCCTTGATGGAGCGCAGTTCGCGTTTCATATCCCTGAGCGGCTTAGCAGGCGTTTTCAGCGGAATCTTCGCACTGGTCGGCGCGGCAGCTGCTTACTGGCGCGTCAACATCGCTCCTTGGGCGGTACGCAGTGATGACACCCCCTTTGGAACCGGTCGCATCGTGCACATCGATACGGATGTAGCGAGTTTTTTAGCAATTGATGCCATCCTTGTCTTGCTGGCGAGCATTGCGGTGTCGTACATCTTCACGAAACGGAAAGCGCGACGTAAGCAACAACCCCTGTGGGGAGCGTACAGCAGGCATATGCTCATGAATCTCAGCGTTCCCTTGGTTACCGGAGGGCTCTTTTGCCTCATCCTCTTTTACCACGGCTTGATTGGATTGATTGCACCCGCCACGCTCGTCTTCTATGGGTTGGCTTTGATGAATGCGGGTAGGTTTAGCCTCGAGGAGATCAGTTACCTCGGATTGTCAGAGGTGATCCTAGGGCTAATATGCATGGCATTTCTCGGTTATGGGTTGATTTTCTGGGCTTTGGGATTTGGCTTGTTGCACATTATCTACGGCATCTTAATGTACGTGCGTCACGACCGATGAAAGGGATCATCCATCAACTCGACAAGGCTTTTGAGAGTCGTATTCGTCTCGGCATCATGTCGGTGCTGACGGTAAACGAGTGGGTGGAATTCAATGAACTCAAGCAATTGTTGGACGTAACGGATGGCAACTTAGCCAGCCACATAGCTGCGCTTGAAAAGAAGGGCTTTCTCGAAGTGCGCAAGCGATTTGTAGGCAAAAAACCGAATACTTCCTTCCGCATCAGTCAAGCAGGAAGGACGGCATTCGAGCACCATATCGCTGCATTGGAAAATTTATTGAGGCAACAAGGATAAAATTGTGAGCATGTTGTTATTTTTAGCACGTGCATTTCATCGCAGAAAATCTTAAGTTCATTCGCAAACAAAAGGGGTGGACACAAGACCAATTGGCCCACCAATTGGGCGTTAAGCGTTCGTTGATCGGCGCATACGAAGAGGGAAGGGCCGATCCACGCATTTCATTTTTAATGCACCTCTGTCAGAAATTCGGCTATTCCTTGGACCAATGGGTGGGTAAACCACTTGACGATCAGACTACCCCGAATGACCGATACAGCGGCAATAACTTGCGCATCTTGCCGATTACCATCGATCGGCAGGAGAATACAGAACGGGTTTCTCTGGTTCCAGTGCAGGCAGCAGCCGGCTACCTCAATGGTTTTGGTGACGCAGAATTCATTGAGTCCTTGCCCATGTTTGATCTTCCTTTTCCGGAAGTATCCAAGGGTAAGACCTATCGCATTTTTCAGATCAAAGGAGACAGCATGCTGCCCATCCCTTCCGGGGCATATATTTTGGGCAGCTACGTCATGGATTGGACAGGTGTTCGAAACGATGAACCTTACCTCGTGATCAGTAAATCTGAGGGCATCGTCTTCAAACGAATCCTCAATAACCTCAACAATGGCCATTTAACATTGAAGAGCGATAATCCTACCTACGACCCATTCGATTTAGAAGCAAATGATATTGCGGAAATATGGAAGGCAGAAGGTGTTACTACATTTGGATTCGATCAACACCACCATGCTGGTCACACAGACTTAATGGAAGAATTGAAGTCCATCCAACAAAAACTGGACGCGATTACACAACAAAATAACTGAGACGATATGTCAAGCGGATGAAAGAACGGTCGTGCTGCGGCACTTGACCTTAGAGGATTATAATGACTTGAAGGATGCGATGATACAAGCCTACAGTGGCAGTCGTATGAGCTATTGGGGGCATGGGAACATATCAGATATCCTGCAGATATTTCCAGAAGGACAGATTTGCGTGGAGATGAACGGTACCGTTGTGGCTGCTGCGCTCTCTTTAATTGTGGATTACAGTAAATACGGAGACGATCACACCTATCAGGAAATGACCGGTGATTATACCTTTTCGACCCATGACCCTTCTGGTGATGTGCTGTATGGCATCGAAATTTTTGTGCATCCCGAGTACAGAGGCTTGCGGCTAGCGCGTCGACTATATGATGCGCGAAAAGAGCTGTGTGAGAATCTCAATCTTCGGAGCATCATTGCGGGAGGCAGAATACCTGGTTATGCCAAACAGGCAGACAAGATGACGCCTGGCGAATACATCGAAAAAGTGCGCGTCAACGAGCTTTATGACCCCATTTTGTCATTTCAACTCGGCAATACTTTCCACGTTCGACGTGTGCTCAATAATTACCTCGAAGGAGACATTCAGTCGCAGGAATACGCTACGCTCATAGAATGGAACAACCTATACTATGAAGCCAAACCCAAATTGATCAACCGCCAGAAGTCGGTGGTTAGCTTGGGATTGGTTCAGTGGCAGATGCGCCCAACCCCAGACCTCGATGCCTTAAAAGAACAGATTGAGTTCTTCGTCGATGCTGTGGCGGGATATAATAGCGATTTCGTGCTGTTTCCCGAACTCTTCAATGCTCCACTACTCGCCAAATACAACGATATGGTCGAGGCTAAGGCAATGCGTGAACTGGCGAGTTTTTCAGGTCCACTGCTCAGCTATTTTAAGGAATTGGCCGTGGCTTATAATGTCAACATCATCACCGGAAGTTACCCGGTATTGGATGGAGAGAAGCTGTATAACGTTTCCCATCTCTGCAGGAGGGATGGAAGCAGTGAGGAGTACAGAAAGATCCACATTACGCCAAGTGAAGTGAGTGCTTGGGGAATTTCAGGAGGAGACAACCTAGGGATATTCGACACGGACTGCGGAAAGATTGGTGTGGTCATTTGCTACGATGTTGAATTTCCTGAACTGGGAAGGCTATATGCAGATCAGGGGGTACAAATCCTTTTCGTTCCTTTTCTCACAGACACTCAAAACGGATACCACCGCGTTCGAAGGTGTGCCCAGGCAAGGGCAATTGAGAATGAGTGCTATGTGGCCATCGCGGGCTGTGTGGGAAACTTGCCGAAGGTGAGTAACATGGACATTCAGTATGCGCAAAGCGCAGTGTTTACCCCAGCGGATTTTGCCTTTCCTGAGAATGCCGTGAAGGCGCAAGCGACTCCCAACAATGAGATGACATTGATCGTTGACGTAGACCTCGATTTACTGCGAGAGTTGAATACCAAAGGAAGCGTTAGAAACCTGCACGACCGCCGCACAGATCTCTATGAAGTCGGAATAAAAAAATCTTAGGGTAAAATTTGTTGAAGTGGTATTCCTTTCCCATTACTTTGTCCGAGGAAACAATACTATTATGTCATCAGGAAAGCCAAGGATCGCAAAGGACTACGATAAGCTTACAGAAGAACTGATCAATCAGATCAAATTGGAATACCCATTTGGATTTGAAGAGAATCTTATTTCTTATAAAGATGCCAAAGGCAATAAGATCAGTGCATTGCCTTTTGAAACCGAAGAAGTCTACTATTTAGTCAGAATGACCAAGGCTGAGGCACAACAGATCATTGAAGACGACTCTGATTACGACGGCGATGGTAATTTAAGAGAAGGCTTTGCGGATGATATTGAGTCTGACGATTCGGAGGAAGAAGAATCAGCAGAGGACGTTCCAAATGAGGATTCAAGCGACGACGAGGAATATTAATGACGAAGAAAACGGCAATCATAGGAGCCAGCGATAATCCTACACGCTACAGTTTCCTGGCAACCAATATGCTGAAGGAATACGACCACCCGGTGGTGCCTTTAGGCATTCGAGAAGGAAGTATTGATGGAACAGAGATCATTACCAAATGGCCCGATGCCATTGAAGAGTTGGATACGGTCACCATGTATATTGGCCCTAAGCGTCAGCCCGAATTATACGACTATGTGCTCGGTCTCAAACCCAAACGGATCATTTTCAATCCGGGTACCGAAAACAGTGAGTTCAAAGCCTTGGCAGAATCGAAGGGCGTGCAGACAGAAGAGGCGTGCACGCTTGTGATGCTCCGAACGGGGCAGTTCTGATCCCTTATTCAGGAAGGTATTCGTAAGCGCCGATGTCCGGAGACCCATCTCTGGCATTGCCTTCAATGTCCACCATCAGGGCGGTTACTTTTCCCGCATCTTTCGCCTTACTCACTTCTGATAAATTGAAACCTTCAGAGACATCTTGAAAAAGCGGGTCAAACTGCTGTCCATCCACAACCGGAGAGACCGGATTTAAAACAATGGATGAAAAGTACAAAGGGTCATCGGCGGTGGTGTCTCTCTTGAGAACGCAGTGATCAAAGAAATAGTCAAAGGCTTCTGAATCATCGATATCGATGTTGACCTCCTCATCCAAATTGCCGTAGACGATGGTGTTGTCAAAATGAGCCATGAGGTCGCGTACATACGTTTTGCTTCCCACCTCAAAATAATTGTTGACCAATAAAACCGATCGGCTGCGCGGATTGCCAGACCAGTAATTGGCAAAGGTGCAGTGGTTAAAGTCGTACTGTCCCCCATAGCGCAATGCAACAGCATGATCACCGCAATTTGCCACTACTAGGTTGTTCCCCACTATGCGTGCATCGTGCCCAATGATGCCTGAATAACTCATGTTCAGGATTTGGGTGTTCTCAATGGTCAGCGTAGGATTCTCGTTCGTATTCGAATCCACGATGATTCCAACAGTTCCATTTTTGATGATCGCGTGGTTGATGTAATTATCGATGCTGGTTTGGGTCAGGTAGATGCCACCGTAGAGTTGTCCCCATTGTCCAGCTCCTTCTTCAAAGAAGTCCTCCAATCGATCCCCTTGAATCACTACCGGGTCCTCCTGACAACCGATGATCTGGAGGGAAGCCTGATGACCAACGATCAGCCCGCTGTTCGCATGAAAGTGTACTTGAGCACCGCAAGGAATCGTAAGCACAGCTCCCGTATCTACAAGAGAGTAGCCGTAAAAAACAATCGGTTTGTCGGTCGGGAGTTCCCAGGGGTCGCCCAGTCCATCTCCGTTGCCATCACCGAAGGAGATAGAAGGGTAGAAGTAGGCATCTTGTCCCCAAGCAACCATTTTTACTTGCTGGGTGTTCTGATCGGTGACAAAGACAAGGTCTTCCTCCAAGATCATGGGTGTGTTGCCGCCATTGGGATCAACCGTAACTTCAACGAATACAAAAATGCTGTCAAAAGGAGCGATTTGGATACCTCGTACTTCTTGACCTTTCACGCCATCTACATTCAGCTTGAAGTTGGATCCCGCCCCATTTTCCACATAAATGTGATTGATTTCCAGCGTTTTGTCGTACGGATTGTACACTTTAAGGCGCTCCGTAATGCTGCCTACCGTCGTAAAGACAGTGTCGAAAAACACGGTGTCGGTAGAGAATGCTAACGTAGCTTTTCCTTCAAAGACGCGGTCTCGGCGACACGCTGTTAAAACAGCTGCGAATACGATAAAAAGAAGGAGTGCCTTGCGCATGGATGCAAATTAACCGTCATTTTATTAAAATATTGCTGATTGAAATGATTTCTTGTAAAACCTTCATATATTTGCCGCCCCAAAAGAGGAAGGTATGAAGAAGGAAATCCATCCAGAGAATTACAGAATGGTCGTGTTCAAGGACATGAGTAACGGCTATGAGTTTTTGTGTCGTTCTTGCACTGAGACCAAGGACACAACCAAGTTTGAAGACGGAAATGAGTATCCGTTGGTGAAGCTGGAGATCTCTTACAAATCGCACCCATTCTATACTGGTAAACTTCAGTTGGTGGACACTGCAGGACGCGTAGACAAGTTCCGCAACCGGTACAAGCGCCACATCAAAGAAGAAGCAAAGAAGGAAGATTAATCGTCTTACTTCTCTAGATATTGAAAGCCTTTCGATCCGTCGGAGGGCTTTTTTGTTTTTAGCCCTTTCTTGTCGTTTACATTTGAGGTACTTTAATCATCCAACATGGCCAACGTCATCCTCACCGACCATCTAGAGCGCGATCACCTCCTTCCACTAACGCATACCAGACCCGTGGCGGGTATTCGCATGGGGCTATGGACCATGGCTGAGCGATGGGAGCGCTGCTGGAGCAGTGTTGTATCCTACCAGACACAAGATTATCTTTCTAAGGTCTTTCCATCGGCATCGACAGGAGACAACTTCTTCGTGAACGGCGCTTTGTTTCCAACCGCTTCAGTGGTGGATCAGATCATGAACCTGAAGGAAGGCGAAACGCTCGTTGCAGAAGGAAAGTGGGTAGCAACGCGATCCTCGGAATCAACCATCCAAGCATCAACAGAAGGGAAGGAAGCGTCAGGCGAGGTGCGCATCATCCAACGTCCTTGGCATATTTTCCAATGGAATGGGTGGGCCATTGATGAGGATATGGCGTGGTTGAAACAAAATAAGACCAGTAAGGATGTGCCTTCGGGTGTCACCTTGATCGGCGATAACATTTTCTTGGAAGAAGGAGCGGAGATCATGCCTTCCATCATCAATGCGAAAGAAGGGCCGGTCTATCTCGGAAAGGATGCGCTGATCATGGAGGGATCTCTGGTGCGCGGAAGCTTAGCGCTCATGGATCACGCACAATTGAAAATGGGAGCGAAAATCTACGGTCCCACTACCATCGGACCTCACTCGAAAGTCGGAGGGGAGGTCAACAACTGCGTGATTTTTGGGTATTCTAATAAAGGCCATGATGGGTTCATCGGCAACTCGGTGATCGGTGAATGGTGCAACCTTGGAGCAGACACCAATACCTCCAACCTGAAGAACAACTACGCCGACGTCAAAATCTACAATTACGCACTCGGAAGAAGCGAGAGCACTGGCGGACAGTTTTGTGGACTGATGATGGGTGATCATGCCAAGGCGGGCATCAATACCATGTTCAATACGGGAACGGTTTGTGGCGTTTTTGCCAATGTATTTGGTGGCGATTTTCCGCATCGCAAGATTCCAGATTTTGCCTGGGGAGGCGCTACGGGATTTAAAGCTTATCGATTGAAGGATGCCCTTGAGGTGGCGGAAAAGGTGATGAGTAGAAGAGACACAGCGCTTACACAGGAGTGGATTGAAGTCTACACCCACCTCAACGAGCGCTTTCCGTTCGAACGCTAGGAATCGGACAAAAAAGCAGATGCTACTCAATGGCACATCGCTTGTCCTAGACTCAGTGAAAGAAGGAGGGAAATCATCCCTCTCAGAAGGAAAGATAATTGCGCTGTAAGCTATGACTGACGAAGGATTTAAACTATCAATGCTCGAACTTTCTGGTGTCTCAGATGAGAATTCAGAGTTCATTCCACTGATGAGTTCAGAGGATGAGGAGCGGATGTACAAGGAGGAAACTCCAGATGAACTGCCATTATTACCTGTTCGAAACACGGTGCTCTTTCCAGGAGTTGTCATTCCGATTACCGTCGGCCGCGATAAGTCGATCAAACTGATCAAGGATGCATATGCCGGCGATAAGATGATTGGAGTGATTGCTCAATTAGATCAGACCAAGGAAGAACCGAGTGCCGAACATCTTTACGAAATCGGAACCATCGCAAAGATCCTCAAGATGCTCAAGATGCCCGACGGTAGTTCTACCATCATCATCCAAGGCATGCGCAGGGTGCGCGTTCGAGAGATCACACAAGAAGATCCCTATTTTAAAGCTAAGGTGGAATCTTTCACCCAAGAAGAGGCGAAACCCGTTGAAGAGCGTTTTGGAGCCATTGTGGGCTCGATCAAAGACCTCGCGTTGCAAATCATCAACGAGTCGCCACACATTCCGTCAGAGGCGAGCATTGCGATTAAAAACATCGATAGTCCTGTCTTCCTCATCAATTTCATTTCTGCGAACATGCAGAGCCCGGTGAAGGAAAAACAAGCCTTGCTGGAGATTTCTGACTTGGAGGAGCGCGCCAACAAGTTGCTGGCACACTTGACCAAAGATTTGCAGATGCTCGAGATCAAGAACGACATCCAGAGCAAGGTGCGCAACGACATTGATCAGCAGCAGCGGGAGTACTTCTTGAGCCAACAAATGAAGACGATTCAGGAAGAGCTTGGAGGAAATCCGTCGGAGCAAGAGGTGGAAGAACTCAGGGTAAAAGGCGCCAAGAAGAAGTGGAACGCTAAGGTTTCTAAGACCTTTGACAAAGAACTGGCCAAGTTGGTGCGCATGAATCCCAGCGGGATGGAGTATTCCGTGCAATTGAACTACCTCGACACCTTCGTTGAGCTTCCTTGGGATGAGTTCAGTAAGGATAAATTCGATCTTAACAGGGCCATGCGGATTTTGGATCGTGATCACTACGGACTGACGAAAGTGAAAGAACGCATCCTCGAGCACTTGGCGGTATTGAAACTAAAAGGGGACATGAAGTCGCCAATTCTCTGCTTCAATGGCCCTCCCGGTGTTGGAAAAACGTCGTTGGGCAAGAGCATCGCTGAAGCGTTGGGCCGTGAATATGTGCGCATGTCACTCGGAGGTCTTCGAGACGAAGCCGAGATACGGGGACACCGAAAAACGTACATCGGAGCGCTCCCAGGACGGATCATTCAGAACATCAAGAAGGCAGGAACATCGAACCCGGTGTTCATCCTTGACGAACTGGATAAAGTGGGTAGAGATGGACATGGTGATCCATCATCAGCGCTATTGGAAGTGCTCGACCCGGAGCAAAACGACTCCTTTTACGACAACTTCCTCGAAGAAGAGTTTGACCTTTCTAAGGTGCTCTTCATCGCAACCACCAATAACTTGGGTGCCGTGCATCCCGCACTGAGAGATCGTCTTGAGGTGATCGATCTGAGTGGATATACCGTGGAGGAAAAGATTTCCATTGCCACGAAACACTTACTTCCCAAGCAAATCAAGGAACACGGCGTGAAGAAGGGAGATGTGAAACTCTCGAAGAAGACGCTTCAGGCCATCATTGAGGGGTATACGCGTGAGTCAGGGGTGCGTCAGCTCGACAAAAGAATTGCAGGTGTAATTCGGAAGATGGCCAAGAAGTTGGCGATGAATGAAGCAGTGGACCATCAGAACATTGAGGTGAGTGAATTAGAGGATATGCTGGGTCCCGGCTACATCAAAGAAAAGGATGTAAAGCATGAGGTTCCAGGAGTCGCCAATGGGCTCGCGTGGACTTCAGTGGGTGGGGAAGTACTCTACATTGAAACGAGCATCACCAAAGGCAAAGGCAAATTGACGTTGACCGGAAACTTAGGAGATGTGATGAAAGAATCTGCTGTGATTGCGATGGAATACCTCAAGGCGCACGCCGAAATGATCGATCTGGATCAGGAAGTATTCAACAATTACAACGTGCACATGCACGTACCAGAAGGTGCTACGCCAAAGGATGGTCCTTCAGCGGGAATCACCATGTTGAGTGCCTTGGCGTCGATTTTCACCCAACGCAAGTTCAAGAGAAATGTGGCCATGACAGGTGAAATCACGCTGCGCGGTAAGGTCTTGCCTGTGGGTGGAATCAAGGAGAAAATCCTTGCCGCCAAGCGAATGGGGTTGACCGAAATTGTGCTGTCATCGCAGAACGAGCGTGACCTGAAGGACATTGAAGAGCAATACCTGAAAGGATTGACCTTTCATTTTGTAGACCGCATGATCGATGTGCTCGACTATGCGTTAGACGAGAGAAGGGTCAAGAATGCCATGAAGGTGGCTTGATGCGCATGAAATAAAATTGCTTGGAGAACGTACTTCTAGGGCATTTACCTTTGAAGTATCCATGAAGAGATTCCTGCTAGCCGTATTTGTATTTCTTCCGTGGGTTGTTCTGGCTCAGCCGGGACGATCAGCATTCTCTTTTACCCAAGTACCGATTTCTCCGCTGGCATCAGCCTTGAGCGGATCTCAGGTGGCTACGTACCTGGGTGATGTTGCACAAACGGTTGATAATCCGGCATTCATAGACAGCGCCATGCACGGTGGTGCAAGCTTGAGCTACCTCAACTACCTCAGTACGATCAATCAAGCTTCCTTGGCATACGCCCATCGCTTTGATAGCTTGGGTTTTGGATCGGCTTACTTACGCTATTTCGACTACGGCACCTTTCAAGAAATCGACGAAACCGGAATAGAACTCGGTCAGTTCAAAGCCGTTGATTACGAACTTGGAGTGAGCTTTGCGCGCTCCTACAAGCATGGCACAACCTACGGAGCGACGTTCAAACAGGTCTTTTCTAACATGTATCGCTACTTCGCATACGGCGCTGCAATCGACTTAGGAGCACATTATACATCGAAGAGTGGAAACCTAATGTTGGGCTTGACGGCTGATGATATCGGTTTGAAACTCATCGATTATACTGCTGGACACCATGAGTGGTTTCCTTACTCCCTGAATTTTGGAATCACCAAGAAGTTTGCAAAAGCACCGTTGGTATTTGCGTTTCAATACAGCGATGTTCAGCAGTGGGATTTGGCGGCGGTTGATCAGGACGCCATCGACGATGTGAAAACAGACCCGTTGACCGGTAAGGACGAGCGTTCAGTGTTTACGTTAGATAATTTCGCACGCCACCTTTCGGCTTCTATGTTGTTTGTGCCCAACGAGAAGTTCAACCTCTTCTTAGGCTACAATTTCAGGCGGCGACTTGAACTGGCGACTTCTGAGCGTCCGGCGCTCGTAGGTTTTTCCTTTGGAGCACAGGTGAAAGTGAAACGATTTGGAATCCAATACTGTATAACGAGCTATCACCTCAGTGGAACCTCGAATCACTTTGGAATTACCACGAATCTCAATGAATGGTATTCTAAACGGAAAGCAGGATGAGGAAGATCAACATCGCCATAGACGGTTATGCAGGCTGCGGCAAGAGCACGTTGGCGCGTGACTTGGCCAAGGCACTCAATTACATTTTTGTAGACAGCGGCGCCATGTATAGAGGCATAACGCTCTTTCTCTTAGAGAAGGGAGTAGATATTACTAGTAGCGCAGCCGTGGCTGAAGCTTTGGCCGAGCGGCCTGAACTGAGCTTTGCCAATGAAAACAACCACCTTTTTCTGTCAGGCAGAGAAGTGGAAGCCTTGATCCGGGGTGACCAAGCTGTAGCAAATAGCGTGAGCGATGTAGCTGCTCTCCCAGAAGTGAGAGACTACTTGAAAGTTCAACAGCAAGCATTCGTGGCAAAAAAGGGAGTAGTCATGGAAGGGCGCGACATTGGCACCGTCATCATGCCTTCAGCGGAGCTCAAACTATTCATCACTGCGTCCATCGACGAGCGAGTGAGAAGGAGGTCAAACGATCTCTTGGGTCGTGGTGAGTCGGTGGATGATGATGCGATACGAAACAACCTTCAAGAACGCGATCGCAAAGATGCCACTCGGGCAGAAGCCCCTTTGTGCAAGGCAAAGGACGCCATAGCGTTGGATTCTACGCATTTTGATCGGGTAGGACAACTAGAAGCCGCCTTAGCCATGGCGCGGCCCCTCATCGATCCGGAGTCCCTTCTTCCTTTCATCCCCTGATGCCAGCTTCTTCCAAGGCTGCTTGCTTGGATTTGATGTTGGGATAAAACCCCAAGAGCCGATCGATTACTGCCTCTACGACACTGTCTGGACAAGAGGCTCCGCTGGTAACAACCACCCTGAGTTTATCCTTGGCTGGTAGGTATCCATGCGTGGTTTTGTGCTCTTTATTGTGGTAGTCGAAGTGGTGGATGTCGGTTCCGCTTTCAAGTTCCTTGGCTCCATTGATGAAGTAAGTTTTAAAGCGGGTTTTGCAAAGGTCTACGAGGTGACTCGTGTTGGAACTGTTGTACCCACCTACCACGAGGGCCAGGTCTGCATCTAACTTTAGGAGCTCATAGGTAGACTGCTGGTTGTCATTGGTGGCATAGCACAAGGTATCCCTGGTATCTGCGAAATGGTCTTTTATGTTTTCCTCTCCATGTGCTTCTATCATCACGGATTGGAAATACTCTGAAATCTCATGCGTCTCGCTTGCGAGCATGGTTGTCTGGTTGATCACACCGACTTTTGAAAGGTGGTCAGAAGGGTCAAAATGCGATGAGTAGCGGCCTTTGAAATGCAGTTCGAAATCGCTCAGGGGTCGCTTGTTGAGGATAATATCGCCGATGATGCGCGCTTCATCAATGTCTTTGATGACCACGGATGGAGATTCCGCGGTACTGTGTGAGAAGGTAGCGCGCGTTTCCTCGTGCTTGAACTTGCCATGGATGATGATCGTGTAATCATCCTTTCCGAGCTTCCCAGCCATTTTCCACACCTTTTCTACGAATGGACAGGTGGTATTATAGGTTTGGGTTTCGATGCCTTTGTCGGCCAGAGACTGCTCGATTTCCAAGGTGGTGCCAAAGGCGGGTATGATGACTAGGTCTTCAGAGGTGACTTCATCCCAAGGCGTAAGCTGATTTCCTTCTGTATCGAGGATGAAGCCCATGCCGCGGTCTTGGAGATCTTGATTCACCACTGGGTTGTGGATCATTTGCGAGAGCATGAATATGCGCTTGCCGGGATTTTCTTCCAGCGCCTTGTAGGCAATTTCAATCGCGTTTTCCACTCCGTAGCAGAAACCGAAATGGCGCGCTAGGACGATTTCTATGCCCCCAAAATCCACGATGGTCGGTGAGAAGTCTTTCTTACGCGGATCTTCCTTTTTACGGAAATTCTTGATGGGTCCGATAAAATCGCTTCGGTAAAAGGTTGGAATGTCAAACTGCTTCATGGTCCAAAGGACTAAAATTCAATTAGGAGAACAAAGATGGGCGTATGAAGTTTTGTAAGTTGGTAGGGAAAGAAAATTTTAATTTCTTTGATTACACTTAAACCACCAAATCATGAGGTTTCTTCACGGAAAGGTAAAAGCGAACAAGGGCGGAAAGATCAAAGTATCGATTTCGAGTCCAACACGCGTGCTCATTATGAATGACCGCAACTACCGACGATATAAAAACAATCAGACCTTCACTTATTACGGGGGGGCGAAAGAGGGACGCTATGAATTTAACGTGCCATCTACGAATATTTGGAATGTTATCGTGGAGAAGGGCACATACGCAAAACCGATTGATCTGAAAGTATCCATCGAAGTTGAAAAAGGGGTTGCAAAGACGCACTCTGTGCCTCGTTCTTTAGCGACGACCCTTGATGAGGCAGATGCTCAGCTCGATCAACAAGAAGAAGCGGTGCCCGAAGAGGATGAAGACAACGACGCATAGATTATTTGCTCTTATCCAAATGATATTTTAAGACCGAAGAGAATTCTTCGGTTTTTTTATGCTTTATCAAC
This sequence comes from uncultured Flavobacteriales bacterium, assembly GCA_943788725.1. GTDB lineage: Bacteria > Bacteroidota > Bacteroidia > Flavobacteriales_G > Salibacteraceae > SHAN690. The sequence goes on from CALSRJ010000003.1 coordinate 627,844, forward strand.
AGGTTACTTCGAATTGTCAGCTGCGGGATGCGGTTATTGGGAAAATCGGAATCCTGTTGGTACCTTTCGAACGAAGTTCTTTGATCGAGTTTGTTTCGTCTGGTAGCTTAACATAGCAATGCCAGTCAAGCAGTATTGTTACTTCGAGGTCGGACCGAAACCCTTGCGGTTCTTGGATTCATAGACATCGGATGACCGGAATGTACCATCTGCCCCAAACCTTATAAAGAGGTCTCATCAGGCTAGGCAAACAACATTAAATAAGAAAGCCCCGAACGTCAAAGTTCGGGGCTTTTTTTTGTTCTGTTGATCCAATCAATACTGATCGTTCACTTCTTGTCTTGTCGGAAATTTCGTGGTAAAGTCTCCTGCTTTTCGCACCCACTTCAAGTACTTTCCGTTTCCACGGCACGCATACGCATGAAGGGTGTCGTTTTGATTCATATCCATTCGATAAAAGCACTGCCAGCGATCGTTTTCACGTTGAACACACGACATCAGGTCAACCTTTTCGTTACAGGAGTTCATCAAATCGACGGTATATTTCGCTTCGCTGAATCCGTAATTTAAACAGGTGCCGCCCCACTTGCTGCCCACTTTTTGGATGCAGCTGTTCCAATCTTGTTGGTCAAGGGCTTCGGTAACATACGTATCGCTTACGTCATTAAAGGACTTTGCTTCGGGCGAAGCGGTGAATGCGAAAGTGATCATGATCAGCGCTGCGAACAGCGTTCCTAGAATCAATTTTTGCTTCAAAGTAGGGTCAGTTAACATTGGTTGTTCTTCAAAATGATTTTCGCCTCCTGGTTTCCCATCTTTTTAGAGGTCTTCCAATCTGCACAAGCCCCATCCTTATCCCCCATGCCTTTTTTTGACCAACCGCGGTTGTTATAGGCTTCGGAGTTGTTCGGATCGAGCTCAATTACCTTATTAAAGTCTTGAAGGGCCTCTTCGAAACGTTCGAGTTTGTTATAAGCACTTCCGCGGCTAAGATAAGCAGAAATCAATGCAGGATTCAACTGTAATACGTGGGAATAATCAGATATTGCTGATTCATAGTCCTTTAAAACGCTGTATGTGAAGGCGCGCTGTATAAAAGCAGTCTGAGATGCAGGATCTAGAATGATGGCCATGTTGAATTGCTCCAGGGCTTCTTCATACTTTCCGTTCTGAATCAATTGCTGGCCATTATCGACATGTGCTTGGGGGTCTTGTCCCATGACATGGAGTGTGCTGATCGTCAGCACTAGGAGGGTTGTGAAAAGAGCGCGCATGATAAGCTACTATTCAAAAGGTTCTGTTCGTTCTACATCATCCAATGCGTACAACTTGATCAAGTGTTTCATAGCCTCGGTCAAACCAGCGCAGTCGTCGCTGCAACCTGTGGTGAGATTTGTGCGGTCGTATAGAATCTTCGTATCGCGCTTAATGATGTCGCGTTCAATGCATTTTCCTGCTTTTTCATAGCAGGCTACGATCACAGCTCCTTCGCTTTCTGAATAGGAGATACCCTCGTCAAAATCGATCGATTCGGGAAAGAGGTAGTCGATGCGTGCAGGTTCTCCGTTGTAATAGAATTCAACGCGCAAGTTCTTCTTTTCAGAAAAGACCTTGCATTTGTCGTCCAATTTCCCGTTGATGTAGTCCACTGTGTAGTCTATGTCATAGACCTGTGCTGTTGTATTCAGCGACGAAAAAAACAGGGTGAAAACAAGCAGAGAAGAGGAAAGGGTTTTAGGGTTAAGTAATCTCATATGTATATTCATTCAATAAAACGTTTGTCCTTATACTTTTGAGGGCGTTAGTCGTATACCAATTTCTGAACCAAAGTTATCATACTATCACAAGTAGCATTGAGATACAGCATCGAATCTTCAACATTAGAGCCTTGAACATGCGTTTCGTTCTTACGGCTGTGGTATTGTTGCTCTCGGTTGAGCTAATTGCGCAAAATGACTTCATCATTTCGGGGAAGTTCAAGGTGGATGGCGGTACGAACAACGGGGCTAAGATCGTAGTGGAGAAGAATGGCAAGCAGGTCAAGCAGTTAGAAGGCGAATCGCGTTTTGAGATCAGCTTAGACTTCCAGGCTATTTACGTGGTGTCTTTTCAGAAAGAGGGTTTTGTAACGAAGCGACTGCGATTTGATACGAATGTTCCGGAGGATAGAATCGAGTATGGTTTTGAGGTCTTTCCATTTACCGTGGAGATTTTTGAGCAATACGACGATATCAATATGGTTGTCTTCAATCAACCGGTAGGACGCATATCGTATAGCGAATTGATCGACGAGTTTGATTACGATACGGATTACACAAAGTCCATTCAGGCACAGATTGATCAAGCGATGGATGACGTAGAAGAAGCGAAAGAGAAAAAGGAGGACCAAGCAGCAGAGACGGAAAAGGAAATTGCTCAACTTAGTAAAACTGCTGAATCGAGCGCTAAATCAGGAAATATTGAAGTTGCCATCCAGAAATATGAGGCGGCGCAGAAATTGAAGAAAGACCCTGAAATTCAAAAGCGGATCGAAGAGTTGAAGAAGGAAGCTGAAGGTGAGAAGAAGCAGCAACAATTAGAAGGAATTCTGGATAAAGCTGAGCAAGCCATGGCCGCTGGTGACTTGGATGAGGCAAAGCGACTGTATGAGCAAGCGAACGGCGTAATGGCCGGTGATGCCAGGGTGCAAAAGGCCTTAGCTCAGATCGAAGAAGATAAAAAGGCCCAAGCTCAGCAGGCCCAGGCCTTTGATTCAGCAGTAAAGGCAGCTGACGCAGCTCTGAAATCAGGCAACCCTGACGCAGCGATTGCCAAGGCCGAAGAAGCCCTAAAAATCAAAGCAGATCCAAAAGCAGAACAGATATTAGCCCAAGCTACGCAAGCAAAGGCGGATGCCGAAGCAGCTTCAAAAGCAGCGGCGGAGTTGGACGGTAAGGTTGCCGATCTAATTGCAGAAGCTCAAAAGGCAAAAGGAAAAGGGGACCTAGAGACAGCATTGGCCAAATTAGAGGAAGCGAAGCAGCTCAAAGCAGATCCTACCATAGACCAAGAGATTCAATCGGTGAAGCAAGTAGTTGCTCAACTGGAAGAAGAGAAGAAAAAAGAGGAGCAGGCAAAAGCTCAATTGGCGGGTGTGTTGGATGAAGCAGAACAGCTATTGGCGAAGGGTGATCTGGCAGGAGCAAAAGCCAAGTTAGCTGCCGCTGGTGAACTCGGGAAAGACGACCGGATTGCTTCAATTGGTGCTTCTATTGAAGCCGAAGAGAAGCGATTGGCAGATGAAACTGCCGCCGCACAACAAAAGCAAGCGGCCATTGAGGGTTTGCTCAAGGAGGCGAATGACCTCATGGCTTCCGGAGATTTAGATGGTGCGGAAAAGAAGGCGAACGAGGCAAAAGCACAGGGCGCCGACGCAGCACAGGTAGACGCTGTATTGAACAAGGTAAAGTCTCAACGCGATGCCTTGGCGGCTGAAGAAGCCGCTGCTGCCGAAGCGGAGGCGGCTAAAAAGGCGCAGATGGACGATAAAATTGCTGCTGCACAGAGTGCGTTGACTGCTGGGGATATAGCCGGAGCACGAACGGCGCTACAAGCCGCTGGTGAGTTGGGCTCGGATCCGCGGATAGGAACCATCGAAAAACAAATAGCCGAACAGGAGAAAGCCCAAGCGGATGCTTTAGATGCTGAGGAAGCAGCTAAAAAGGCTAAAGAAGAGGCGAAAGCGAAATACGATCAGTTGGTTGCCGAAGGTGATGAGGCCTTGGCTTCCAAAGAGCTGACGAAGGCTGAGAAGGCCTTCAATGATGCAAAGACTTTGTCAGATGATCCAAAGGAGGCGCTGGACGGATTGGCATCCGTAGAGGAGATGAGGGCTCAACTATCATCCTTGCAACGGGAAGAAGAAGCCGCCGCAGCTGCTGCAGCCGCTGCGGCGGTTGCTCAGAAAGCGGAGGAAGAGGAAGCGGCTAGAATAGCGGCGGATGCAGAAGCTAAGAAAGCAGCGGCTGCTGAGGCTGTAAGGATCGCAGCTGAACAGGAGGCAGCTCGAGCAGCCGAGGAAGCAGCAAAACTCGCTGCAGAAGAAGCTGCGAGAAAAGCAGAAGAATTGGCTGCTGCGAATGCGGGAGCCAGTGAGGCATCGGCGGAAGAGGAAACTGCGAGAAAGGCTGCGGAAGAAGCCGCTAGAAAAGCAGCAGCGGAGGAAGCCGCTAAAAAAGCCGGCGAGGCCGCTGCTAAAATGCAGGAGCAGATCGCAGCCAAACGAAGTGAAGCAGAGGGTCTGTTCAGTGCTAACCAACTGAAGCCTGCACTGAAGGCATACAACGAGCTTTTGACCCTTGTTCCAAACGACCCGGATGCGCAAGCAAAGATCAGCCAGATTCAAGGAATTCAACAAAAACTCGCTGCCGAGAAGGCGGCAAACGAGGCGGCGGCACGCGCGATTGCGGATCAACCCGGAAGAGAAAGCGAGCAGCTAGCGGAGATCATAGAGCAAGAAGAAATCAAAGCTGAAGTGAACCCAACGCCGGTGCAAAACACACCTGATCCGATTGCAGAAGATCAAGTAGAACGCGAAGTGCTTTCACCCTCGGTAAGTGATCCGGCTTCCTTCAAAAAGGCACAAGCGGTAATGGAGCAGGATGTGCGTCCAGGGGCTCCAATTGGCCCCATCATCATTTCGGATGATAAGGTAGGAGAGGAGGCCCGTCAAACAAGAACCGGACAGATGACCGAAGATGATAAGTACGACGGCATGGTGAAGCGTACCGAAGAGCAAGTGATAGAATTTCAAGCCAGCGAAGAGATGAAGGCCCTTATGGCTCAGTATCCGGATCGTCGTTCTGAAGAGACAGAGAAAGTGGGCAATAGCGTGATCACCTGGGTTTACATCAATAATGGTGATTTCATCACGACCTACAAGAAGGTAGTGCACAATTGGGGAGGAGTGTACTTTTTCGTGGATGGCAAGGCGACAAACCAGCGCTTCTGGGAGCACGAGTCACAATAGTCAACCGAACAATAGGGTAAAAAAAAAGGCCCCACTTTGGAGGCCTTTCGTATGTTTTTGCTGATCAGAGATCAGTTATCTGTGCCTTCGTCATCATCTGACTCCTCATCACCATCTGAGACTTCTTTTACAACACCAGAATCGTCTTTTGTGGTTTTTTCCTCGTCCGTAAGACCAGAGTCGTCAAAGAGCGATGTCCCCTCGAGCGTTTCATTGTCGTACAATACGTCACCCGACTGTCGAGCTTCCTGCTGGACAACCTCTTCTTCCATCAACTCACTGAATTCAGTCTTTTCACAACCGGTAAACAGTAGGCCTATGATGGCTAAGGATGCTATGTGGAACTTGATGTTCATGAGTACAATCTATCAAATATAGTTAAACCAACTTAAGAATCAAGTTTTTACCTCGTACATCTGTTTGAATTTTTGGAAGTTGGCGGGCAGTGTAATTTCTACTCGAGTCCCCAAGCTGTTTCCCTTGTCATCTTTAAGTTCGAAGGGGCCGTTGACGCCATATGCATTGTTAAAGGCCTTAGCAATGATTTCGATGCGTTGCTTGGTGATTTTCATTCCATTTGAAACGTGCTGCGAAGTGCCGTTCTTGCTGCCTACACTTGTTTCTATTCCAATGCCATTGTCGTCTACGATAAGTTGAATGCCTGCAGGGTGAGATTTTATCTCAATGCGTATTGAACCGTGTTCATCCGACGGGAGGATGCCGTGCATGATGCTGTTTTCAACAAAGGGCTGCAGTATCATGGATGGTACCTGAATGCTTTCTAATTCAAGACCCTCTTCGATGTTGATTTCAAATGAAAACCTGTCTTTGAATCGCATTTGCTCCAAGTTGATGTACAATTCCAAGCGTTCCAGCTCATCTTTTAAATAAATCGAATCCACCTGTGCGCTGTCTAAATTTTTCCGAACAAGCGAAGCAAAATTTGTCAGGTATTGATTGGCTTGTTTTCGATCCTCGGTGTTGATGTAGTACTGAATGGAATTCAAGGCGTTGAAAATGAAATGGCGATTCATATGGGCATTCAACGTCTGCTGCTCCAGTCCGAGTACACGTGCCTTGTTTTTGATTTCCAGCAATTGTCGTTTGCTTCGCTCCTGTCGACGAACCTGGAGAAACACGAGCCACCCTAACGCGAGGAAGAGTGTCAGTGTTCCCAAAAGGAACCACCACCGCAGGTAGAAGGGAGGACTTACATAAAACCTGAAGGGTGCATGCGATTGAACCCATGCTCCAGCGCTGACGCTTCCTCTGACTTCGAATGTGTACTCGCCAGCCGGCAGGCTCGAATACGTAATGTAGTTTTCTCTCGTCGCCGGTGACCAATCTTGATCCAAGCCATTTAGGCGATAGCTGTACTCGACTTTATCAGGGTTGGTGAAGTGAATGGCAGAAAACCGGAAGGTCAATCGACTTTCGTTGTATTTGAAGGTGTTGGCTTCGTGAGATGGGCTGTTTCTGTCCAGCGTGTTGAAAACCGATTCAAAGTTTTGTTGGATGTCCGTGACGTGTACCCCAATCACGCTGTTCGTTCGTTGGGTGCCATTGCCGTGATTATATTTAAGGAGGCCACCGTTGGTTCCGAACCAAACATTACCCGTCTGGTCTACGAATGAGGCGTTTTGGTTGCACTCATTGCTGATGATGCCGTCGTACTTATTGAAGCTTTTCAAATGAAAAGTGCCATCGGTATAGAACTGTTTCAAGTCCACTTGAAAAAGGCCGTTATCTGTGCCGAGCCAAAGGCGCACATTCCTTTCGTTTTCGATGAAATTGATGACGTTGCTGCTCACCTTGTCGGAGAGCTCAAACTGACTAAAGGCCCCGGTCTCCACGTTGAAGTGGATCAGGCCCTCTTCCGACCCGAGCCATAAATCGCGTCCAGCCCCTCTTGCGATGCACGTGATGTAGTTTTCTGGCAAACCCTGCTGTTCAGTAATCCGCTCTGCTTTACCATCTGGAGTGAAACGGACGAGTCCAGCATTGGAAGTTATCCAAATAGCACCGTCGTGCTCAAGGATGCCTTTGCTGTCACGTAATTCCATTTGCTCGAGGGAGGGAGGGAGGTATAATTCACCTTCCTTCCAAACCGCGATTCCATCTCTTGTAGCCATCCAAATCCTACCAAGTCCATCGATCGACAAATTGGAAACTCGAGGGAAAGGGAGTGCGTCGTTGGCCTCGAAAGGATGCACCCTATCTCCACTGAGAATTTGAATCCCGTCGGAAGTACCAAACCACACCTCATCGCCCACGGGAAGAAGGCTCCAAACAGTGAGGTTGGGTAGTCCCTGTTCGTTCTGTATGGTATCAATCTCGCTGCCTTTTTGCCGAACGACACCGTATCCATACGTGGCAAAATAGTAGGCTCCATCTGCATCTTGATCGATGGCCATAACGATGTTGGAACTCAGCCCATCCTCTGTGCTGAAAAGTTCAAAACGATCGCCGGTAAATCGGAGAATGCCATACCCATCTGTGCCCACCCAGATGTTGTGCTCGCTATCCGCGTAAATCACCTTCATGTTAGCGGTTTGTTCTGGATCGAACGCTTTAATGGTACTGAAGGAAAGGGTTGTTCGATCCAGTACTTGGATGCTGTTTTTACTGAGGATCCAAGGGTTGCCCTTATGATCTATCGTGACATCGCGTACGTAACGATTGAGTAATCCGTCGGCCTTTGTGAACTGTCGAAGAGAGTCATTCGCAAATAAGAATAACCCATCACCGTTGGTAGCAATCCAATGCCCAGCGTCAGATACCACAATTTCATTGACGCTGATGGAGTCTTTGAGCAAGGATGAACTGCCTCGCTCATCGATCAAGATGAGACCGTCCTTTGTGCCCGCCAAAATCTGATGGCCATACCAACTCAAGCAACGGATGAAATTGCGGTTGTTGCTTCCTAAATCAAGCCGTTTGAATATGTTGTCGTTGCTGAAATAAAGCAATCCATTGCCATTGCTTCCCAGTATGTATTGCTCCTCATCCAGCAGCAAGTCATTGACCAATACATTTTCATAAGGAGCTTCGAAACGGTGGTCTTCCAAATCTGAACCATTAAACAACACCAACCCACCAGGGCATGAGGCCACCATCGTACCTCCATTTCCCGGGTAAAGTGCATTGGTCAGGTTGTTGATCAGGCCGTTCGATTTGTTGAAGGTTTCAAAATTGATTCCATCAAAGCGACTGATGCCTCCTACGGTGGCTATCCATAAGAATCCGTCGTCTGATTGTACGATATCACGCACTTGAGATTGTGCTAAGCCTTCGTTTACACTATAGGGAATGAAATAGTGCCGTTGTGCTTGGATCGCTGTGTTTCCAAGCAAAAGGAAGAGTAAACAAGATATGTAGCGGCTGCCTTTCACTGCGTTTGACCGGTAAAGTTATGCCTTTTATAGAGGGCTTAAATCGCCTTTGAGTAAATGGTTACATTTGCATACTCAATGGACTATAAGCTAACCAGAACGCTACTTACGCTGCTTTTATTCGCTTGGATAAACGGTGTCTCTTTCGCTCAGCGAGGAGGAAATACGTCATGGAAGAAGTACCAGCACGAAGCTGCCATTGGCGTTGGGATCAATAGTGTTTTCGCCAATCTTGGTGAGAAAGACGGCTTAGGCGTAGGATATGCAATGCAGCGCTCTACATTCAATGGCACGTATCGCTATTACTTCATGAAGAACTTTGCCGCTAGGGGAAGTATCACGCATGGCTATTCTAGAAAGAATGATAAGTCCCTCAATTTTGGCGACCGTCAGAATGCGCGATTGGACTACATCAGCACGGTAACAGAGTTTGCTGCGATGGGTGAATATCACTTGATCGACGAAACGACAAAAGGAAAAAGGGGAAAAGTAAGACGGTCCAGAGGAGGAATGTCAAAAGGACTCAATATGGGCCTCAGCGCCTTTACGGGAATTGGATTGAGTTACTTGCGACCTTTTGGAGAACTCCAGGGAAGAAAGATGGAGTTCAAGCCTATCACGACTCCGCTAACGGTTCCGAACGACGATCGCTACAAGCGCCTTCATTTGCATGTTCCAGTGGGCATCAATGCCCGTGTGCTGATCAACGAGAATTGGAGAGCTGGCATTGAGTTTGGCTACCGCATTGGATTCAGGGATTACGTGAACAATGTGAGCGGAGTTTATAGTGCCGACGACTTTGAAAACCCCGCCCCTTTTTCTCCAGACACCCAATACTTCGGAATCACCACCTTCGCGAAAGAAGAGGCGCCGATTGCCGATCTTTCAAGCGACAGCGGAAGGCGTAGCTATTTCTTCGGGTTCCTTACGCTGGCTTACCGTCTAAAGTCCTAATGCTCAACCCCTACTGCTTTTCGTAGTCGTTCAGGCGATCCAAGTCCAATAGGATTTCCCCTTCCTCATTCGTCTCGAACATCGGTAAAAACCGTGCATTTGGAATGATTTCGCTCAATTCATAGCTGAACCGGCTGTGGAGTTCCTGAGAAAACATTTCATCAAAGCCTTTGATGTGAATCAATAACTCACCATGGGTCGATATGATCTGGTCATTGCTCAATTCCTTGAGCGGACTTTCATCATCGATGGGGTGAACGACGGTCCAATTCAAAGGGAAAAATTCAATGCGATTGATCTGCAGGTTCAAGCGCTTGTATGTGCGCTGTGCGCCGTCATTGAGGTGTGTAGTCATGTTTAAAATCACGGTCGCTGACATATCCATGAGCTGATTTGGACGCTCATTGACGATCCGAAACACAATCGAACGCACCCCATTTGTGGTTTGAATCAAGGCGTGTTCACTGAAGAGTAGCTTGGCCCTTGGTTTACTGAACCGTCCGAAGAGAAGTCCCGTAGCCAATGAGAAGGACAGAAAACCCACCAAGGCCTCAAAGGAAGCAATGATCGAAGCGAGGTGTGAACTGGGTGAAATGGCACCGTATCCGACCGTGGTAAAGGTTTGAGTAGAGAAGTATAGTACGCCTCTAGAAAACGATCCGTGAAGTCGCCTTTCGATGCCGTGTTGAACGCACCCTCTCCAAGTGAAACATAGAGGCAAGCGAAGAGGAGATTGACCGTGATGAACCCAGCCAAGATGAGCAGGATGAATTGGAACCAGGTCAGGTTGATGAAGAACAGATAAGCATCATTCAGTCGAAAACGAGCCCCTTCTTTAACCACGTTGAACGATCCATCCTTGTTGATGATCCGCTTGGTAGGGAGCTTGAAACGCGTGCCGATTCCTGGATCATACCCATTGGTTTTGTCTTTTTCTCTGCTCATCGTTTTAAAATAGGGCCGTTAATAGGGAGCCAGCATCTGCTGGAGTAAGCCCAACTGCCTTGAGCACTGCTTCAACGTTTGCGTAGTGATGTTTTTGCCCGATAAGTTGCTGCGCGATGTACTCTGTGTCCTCGCCTTCATGCCGAATCTTGGCATTTTGTATGATTCCCCCTCTCTCTACCTCTAGTTCAACCGTGAATGCTTTGTATGCATTCCGGAACACGTAATGCGGACTGTACCCAAAATTCCAGTCATCTGAGTCGTAGCGTTCCTTTATTGCGTCGTTGAGTGCTTCCCTTTCGAGCGGAAGGGCTGCCTCTTCAAAGTTTAGCTCGATGAGCGTTGCGTGTAGTTTTTGAAGAAATGAGGGGGTGTCACCTAGGTCCTTGTATGACCTTAGGTTGTTGATCGGACTGCGCACCGAGCGAACGGCTTTGTCTTCGAAAACGCCGCTTGGTCGTTTAATAGAAGAGCGCAACAAGTCTAGGTCGGCGTCATAGAGGAGGGTGCCGTGGTGCAAGGAGCGTCCCTTCTTTAAGTGCTGCGCATTTCCTGAGATTTTCTGTCCCTCGAGGAAGAGGTCGTGCCGTTCGTTCATTTCTACAGGATAGCCTAGGGATTGTAGGGCCTTATGGATCATGTTAAGGCTCCGGTCGTAGTCGATCATCTTTTCCTTTTGCACCCAGCGGAAGAAGCTGAAATTGACGTTGCCTGGATCGTGATAAACCGTGCCGCCACCGCTGATGCGCCGCACGATAGGGATGTGGTGTGTGCGGCAGAAATGAAAATGGCATTCAGAAAGGGCATTTTGGTGCTTCCCTACTACAACGGAGCGGGGATTCACCCAAAGTCGTAAAGTCTCCCGCTCGAATTGCGCGAAATACCACTCCTCATACGCGAGATTCTCTGCGCACGTGGGTAGGTGAAGGATGTCAAGCAGCATGCGATCCATACAGCCACGAAAGTGAAGCTTTCAGAATAATCCGACGCAAAAAAGCACAGAACAAATAGCTTTGGACAAAATTTTAGACTTGGACTACAGCGCATTATTGGAACTCTTCACAGCGAAGAAACGCATCGTTATTACCACCCACAGATCTCCAGATGGAGATGCCATTGGCTCTTCATTGGCTTTGTATAGCTTTTTGCTGAAACAAGGCCACGATGCCCTGGTCATCATTCCAGATGCTGCCCCGAATTTTTTGCATTGGATGGAAGGTTTAGATGAGATGTTGAACTTTGAAATGGTGCCAGAAGCCTGCATTGAAGCCGTTGAGCAAGCAGAGGTTATCTTCAGTTTGGACTACAATCGATTGGATCGCATTGCCGCTTTGGGTGAGCACGTGATGGCTTCTAATGCGATTAAAATCCTCATCGACCACCACATCGCCCCAGCAGATTACTTTGACTATGTATTGAGCGATACCTCCGCCTCATCCACTTCCGAATTGATTTACCGTTTTTCCAAGGAATTGGGTTGGTTGGGACATCTCAACGAGGCGATTGCCGAGTGTTTGTACGCTGGTATAATGACGGATACAGGATCGTTTAAATTCTCGTCTACCTCTGCAGAAACCCACCGCATCACTGCCGATCTTATGGATGCAGGCTTGGTCCCTGAGAAAGTGCACAGCGCAATCTTCGACACCAACACCTATGATCGACTGCAGCTCCTCGGGTATGCACTGACCAAAAAGCTCGAATACGATGCCGAGCGTGGCGTGAGTATCATTAGTTTAAGTCTTTCTGAAAAGAACAGATTCAATTATAAAAAGGGCGATACAGAAGGACTGGTCAATTATGGTCTTTCAATTCAGGGAACGAAAATGGCGGTGTTTCTCTCAGAGGAATTGAACATCACGAAATGTTCATTTCGCTCAAAGGGCGATGTGGATGTGAATGTGATTGCGCGCACCTGGTTCAACGGCGGAGGACATAAAAATGCAGCCGGTGGACGGTTGGATATGAAATTGGAACCTGCATTAAGCTTTTTGAAAGATGTTATTGAGCATAAACTACAGCACTGATTTGAAGACGATCATCTCCATCTTACTGTTGACTACGACCATGCACGCCTGTCAGGAAAACCAGGCGCCTCAGGGCGATGGTCTGCCAACTCAGCGGGAGGTGAACAAGAGCATGGAAGACATCAACCGTCAAATGGCTCTAGAAGAGGATGCGGAGATCGAGGGTTACGCCCAACGCCAAGGATGGGAAATGACCAAGACAGGAACGGGGCTGCGTTACATGATTTATGAAGAGGGTCCGGAAGGGCCAGCTGCGCTTGAAGGGCAAGTGGCAACGGTACATTACGAGGTGAGTCTGACCGATGGAACGATCGTTTATGCGTCGAGTGAGCAGGGGGCTCGATCCTTTTTGATAGGGCAAGACAATGTAGAGTCTGGCATCCACGAGGCCATTCAATACTTGAAGGTGGGGGATAAGGCGAGGGTTATTCTGCCGAGTCACCTCGCACATGGCTTGACGGGCGACAACGATAAAATCCCGCCGCGTTCTACCGTGATCTATGATCTTGAATTGCTTTCGTTGAGATGAATCGCATACTCTGCATTGTACTTCTTCTTTGGGGGCTAACATCCTGCGAGACGACGGATCATCCGGGTTTCAGGCGATTGGAGGGCTCGGTGCATTACCGACTCACCGCACTGGGAGACCATGATCGACCCGTCACTCTTGATAGCTATGTATCCATGGAGGTCAAGGCCTTCTCAACTGAGGGACAGCCGTTGGCCCAAAAGCGAGTACTGCGGATCGATTTCGGAAAAGCGCTATGGCCTGAAGTTTTAAAACGACTGCTGCTGGAAGCTGCTGAAGGAGATAGCTTGGATGTGATCGGCAGCGTGAAAGAACTCGACGCAAATACTTGGTTTCAGCCCATTCAGATGGGAAGTGACTCCGACTTGATCGCGCTTCAGGTTTCGGTTGTCGAGGTTTTGACCGCAGAAGAGGTCTTGCAATCTAGGGCAGAGGAACGATCAGCAAACGATCGCGAATTGATCGAATTGGCAACGATGAAGCACGCCATCGACTCATTGGGGTTCAAAGACGAAGACCTCCAAGACGGAATTTTCTTTCGCTCCATTCATCCCGGTAGCGGATTGCGCGCCTTGTCTGGAAATGAAGTGATCGTTCGTTATAAAACTTGGTTGGCAGATGGTCAACTCATCGATGACACCTTTCAGGTAGAAGCCCTCGAATATATTGTCGGGAAACCAGACCAAGTCCTGCCTGGATTCTCCAAAGCGATGGCACGCATGACAGAAGGGGCAAAGGCCCTGGTGGTCCTTCCTGCTGACCAAGCTTATGGCAGCCGAGGGTCTTCTTCGGGAATCGTTCCGCCCTATGCCGCCTTGATTTATGAGGTAGAATTGGTAAAAGTCAAGCCGTAATTCTGCTAGCTTTGCCGCCAAATAGAAGAAAAAAACATGAGATCTTATTCAATTTTACTGGCTGCATGTGTAGCATTATCCGCTTGTTCTAATCCATCAACCGATGGCGAAGGAGGGGGGGCAGATTCAACCCAAAATGCCGTATCCAGCACGGGTATGGTGACTACACCTAACGGTGTTGAAGTGGATATTACTGCTGCAGGGGATGGTATTCGACTACAGTTCGGTCAGAAAGTCGTGTGTTCTTATACGGGCATGTTGTCAGACGGACAGGTATTCGATCAGAGTGCGCCAGGACAGCCAATGGAGTTTGTTTTGGGTTCAGGCCAAGGCATGCCCGGCTGGCATGAAGGAATTGCTGAGCTTTCAAAAGGAGCAGTCGCTACGATCACGATTCCTTCGGAGCAGGGCTTTGGAGCGGAAGGACTGGGTAACTTGATTCCACCGAACGAAATCTTGACGTTTGAAGTTCAGGTGCTGGATGTAAAGGAGGCGCCCCAGCCCATCGCACACGAATTGTGGAGTACGGAAGGACTGGAGAAAATGACCACCAATAGCGGACTTGAGTATTACATCATTGAGGAAGGTACAGGCGAGCAGGCTGCTGCAGGTAGAATGGTTCAAGTACACTATTACGGTGTATTGGAAGATGGGACCAAATTCGACGAATCATATATGCGCGGAGAGCCGATTGAATTCCAACTGGGTTCAGGACGCGTTATTCCAGGATGGGAAGAAGGCATTGCTCTTTTGACTGCAGGTTCGAAAGCTCAACTTGTCATTCCTCCATACCTAGCGTACGGTGAGCAAGGAGCAGGTGGTGCCATACCTCCAAACGCGACGTTGATCTTCGACGTTGAGTTGGTGGCTGTTCAATAAGCACCTAATCGCGCGGCGGAAAAGTGACGGTGGTGATGCGTAGTAACCGATCGTAATCCCACCCCATTTGCCGGTGATACACCAGCACGGAATATTCATTTTCGGTCTGGAAATGCGAACCTTCGAAGCGGGTAAAGTCGGGCTGAATCTCTCCATCCTTTACAAAGGCGTAGATGTAGTTGTAGATTCCTTGCTTGATGTAAAGTGATGATTCATATTGTAATGCGACCTGGTTGAAGGTCATTTTCGCTTCCGGCTTAATCTTCCAGTCGGTCAGTGCTCCATAGACATATACGTCGCCGTCGCTCAACGCTTGCTGCTGGCGCAGACTGAAGTGGGCGGTAACGTAATCTGCGGATACATGCCCTTCACCTCCGAAAAGATCGTTTTGGATGAAAAACCAGCCGTTGATGTCCCGGTTTTGCAGGTAGGTTTTGCTGAGTCGACTCTTGTCTGCTTCTAAGTAGGCGTGATTCTCTCCACCTCCGTAGGTCACCTTTTCAACGCCCATACCGGTGAAGCGAGTGTTCTTGATGTCAAGGATCCTGAATTCATTCCCTCCTTCCATTGCATTCGGACCATCGTAGTCATAGTCCAATATATTTTGCTTGACAAACCGCGGATCCAGGCCGGTTAAGGGGTTAGACCACGAATGATTTTGAAGAATCACTACGTGCAAGTCTTGGTAGGGGTTTGTCAAGACATATCCATTCGTGGCAATCGTGAAGTCAATTTCTTGATGGCTGTAGCGCTGTTTGACCATGGTTGCCTGTTTGACTTTCACATCCACGTTGAGGATGTCTTCGGTGACGCAAAACCTTCGGGTCAGTAAGAGGCCTTTGGTTTCTGAGTCGAACACCTTGAGCACATAATTCCCTGAACGCGTAATCCGCATATTAAAATTGGGAATCTCCAAAGCGTAATGAATGTACTTCTGATAGGTGTTGCGCGAATAGTCGTATTCGTTGAGGTAATCTTCTGGAGGGCCATCAATATACTCCTGTGGGTCTAATTCACTCTGTTGCCAATCGTGGTCGCAGTGGATCAGGCTGTACATGAAGTTGCCCAAACTGGAATCCAAGATGTCGAAGTGCAGTTCTAGAAAGCTCTCCTGATCGTCGAGTTGAATGAAGGGAGGGGCGAGTGGCCAACCCTTCGGATGCAGCATCACCGTGCGAACATTCGGGTGGTAGACAAAATTTTCGAGACGTATGAACGAATCGTCATAGTAATTGTCTTCTCCTTGTGCTTCATCAATGTTGAACTGTGCGAACAGCGGTATCGAAGTCGCCATGAAAGCGAGCATAAAAAGGGCTTTTCGCGTAGAAATCAGGGTGGTAGGGCGCAGAAGAAGAGTGAATGGTTTGGCCATGAAGGGGAGGACTTTCGATTGGTAAAGAAACGAATGTTGGGCGAATGAATTATGATGGTGAAGTGGGCGAGGTTAGAAACCAGATCGCATCGTTCGGTTACGCGAGTGATTTTCATCGCAATTAATCGACTTATGATTAAAAAATCATGTAGGTTTGCGCCCGTTTTTGAAGCGTCAATTTTAACAGAAACCAATGCCTAAGAACGTTAAAATTCGCAGAGGAGCCGACATCCAACTTGATGGTGCGGCCGAGAGGATCAAAGGAGATATTGCATTTCCCTCCTCATTTGCGATCAAACCTACTGACTTCCATGGTTTAACACCGAAAATGGTGTTGAAGGAAGGAGCCGAAGTGAAGGCG
Source organism: uncultured Flavobacteriales bacterium (assembly GCA_943788725.1). Lineage (GTDB taxonomy): Bacteria > Bacteroidota > Bacteroidia > Flavobacteriales_G > Salibacteraceae > SHAN690. Next base: position 644,165 of record CALSRJ010000003.1, read on the forward strand.
GGCCAAGAGATCTTTCACGACAAGTACAACGAACGTGTGAAGTTTACTTCACCGGTAAGCGGAGAGATCGCCGAGATCGTTCGCGGAGCGAAGCGTCGAATTTTGGAGGTTCGGATCGTGCCAGATCAAGAGCAAAAATTCGAGGCGTTTGATGTCAGCGATGTCAGCTCAGCCGAAAAGGTGAAGCAGCTGTTGATGAGCGCTGGATTCTGGCCGATGATCAAGCAGCGTCCTTATGACGTAATCGCCAATCCAGAAAGCAAGCCCAAGTCGATTTTCGTATCAACGTTCGACACCGCTCCATTGGCAGCGGATTACGATTTCATTCTTCATGGCGATAAGGATGCCTTCCAAAAAGGACTTGATGCATTGGGCAAATTGACGGACGGAAAGGTCCACCTGAATTCACGTCCAAACGCTTCAACGGATACGGTATTCGCTGCTGCTAGTGGCGTCGAGAAAAACACGGTCAGTGGACCACACCCTGCGGGAAATACAGGAATTCAAATCCACCACATCGATCCGATCAACAAAGGCGAGCTGGTATGGACGGTCAATGCGCAAAGCGTAGCAATGATCGGTCGATTCTTGATGACGGGAAAGCCTGATTTTAGCAAGACCATCGCACTGGCAGGTTCTGAAGTGGAGAAGCCGCGCTATGTTTCTACCATCATCGGTGCTTCTATGAAGGCGCTTACGGAAGGACAAATCAGCACGGGAGACAACCGGATCATCAGCGGGAATGTTTTGACGGGTGATCATGCAGGAGCGGAGGGTTACCTCGGATTTTATCATGACGTAGTCTCCGTTATTCCAGAAGGTAAAGAACCTCAATTCTTAGGATGGCTTGCACCGAACTTTCACAAGTTCTCTTTATCACGAGCTTATTTCAGTTGGATGATGCCTGGAAAGAAGTTCCGTCTCAATACCAATCAGAATGGTGAGGACAGGGCATATGTAATGTCTGGTCAATACGAATCTGTATTGCCGATGGACATCTATCCTGTTCACTTGATCAAAGCGATCATGACCAACGACATCGAAAAGATGGAAACGCTTGGAATCTACGAAGTAGCTCCAGAGGATTTAGCGCTTTGCGAATACGCATGCACAAGTAAAACTCCAGTTCAAGAAATCCTCCGAGGTGGATTGGACTTGGCTCAGAAGGAATTAGGATAAATCAGGATCATGAAGTTTCTACAAGACCTAATGTTCAACAAGATTCGCCCCAACTTTGAGAAGGGCGGCAAGTTTGAAAAATACTACCCGGCGTATGAAGCGATGGAGACATTCGCATTCACCCCGCCACACGCTACCCACACGGGAGCGCACATTCGAGATGCCATCGACCTCAAGCGCACCATGTTCTTCGTGGTCATCGCCTTGATTCCTTCGTTGCTTTTCGGAATGTGGAACACGGGACATCAATACTATCTGTCGATTGGAGAATTCACGGGACTCGCCGACGGCCTGGTGGATAAGCTCATTTTCGGAGCTATTCGCGTGCTTCCTTTAGTGGTCGTAAGTTACGTGGTTGGCTTGGGCATCGAATTCGGCATCGCAGTGTTAAAGAATCACTCGGTAAACGAAGGTTACCTGGTTTCAGGAATGCTCATCCCCTTGGTGCTGCCTTCTGAGCTTCCATTGTGGATGGCCGCGGTGGCCACTGCGTTTGCGGTAGTCATTGGTAAGGAGGTGTTCGGAGGAACAGGCATGAACATCCTCAATCCAGCCCTTACGGCGCGAGCCTTTTTGTTTTTTGCCTATCCTACGAAGATGAGTGGAAACATGGTCTGGATTCCTCAGGAAACAGGCATGGCAACAGTAGATGGATACACAGGCGAAACACTTCTTTCTCAGGCCTACAACTCAGCCGCGGGATCCAATTTTGGAGACATTGCCTACAACGCTGCAGGGCAGCCTTTCGGAAGTTTGGCCGATACGATGTGGGCTTCCTTCTGGGGATGGATTCCAGGTTCGATCGGTGAGACGTCTGTCTTTGCCATTTTATTGGGAGCAGCCTTCCTATTGTACACAGGAATCGGAAGTTGGCGGATCATGTTGAGCTTCCTCGTTGGAGGTTTGAGTATGTCAATGCTATTTAACGCTTGGGGTGCCAATGCCTTTATGGCCGTTGATCCCGTTCAACAATTGCTCATGGGAGGCTTCATGTTCGGAATGGTCTTCATGGCCACTGACCCAGTGAGCGCAGCTCAAACCAGCACTGGAAAATGGATCTATGGATTTTTTGCTGGATTTCTCGGCATCATGATCCGGGTTTTCAATCCAGCGTATCCGGAAGGCATCATGATGGGCATCTTGTTCATGAACGTGATGGCACCGTTGATCGACCATTACGTGGTACAAGCGAACATCAACCGTCGAATGAAGCGCGCAACAGTTGCGACTGCATAATACAGAGTGAACCATGGCAATCAATAAAGAATCACAAGGCTTTACTTTTCTCTTCTCGGTCATCATGGTGGTGATCGTAGCGACCGTACTTTCTCTCGCTGCTCTTGGTCTTAAGGGACCGCAGGAGGAGAATATGAAACAAGAAAAGATGCAAAATATCCTCGGCTCTATTCAGGTAGAATCTACCCGAGAGGAAGCAGGTGCGAAGTTCGATCAGTACATCACCAAGCGTCTCACCCTTAACGTGAAAGGAGAAGTGACCAGCGAGGTTGCGGGTCCTGTTAAATCCTTGTCTACCGATGGTAAGGAGGGGTTTGAAAGCGACGCATTTAACATCGACGTTAAGAAGCAATACCGCGACAAGACCATGAGCGATGATGAGCGTAAGTATCCGCTTTTCGTTTGTGAGAAAGATGGAGCTACCTACTATGTGGTCCCACTGGTTGGAACGGGGCTTTGGGGGCCTATTTGGGGCTTCCTCGCCTTAGAGAGTGACATGAATACTGTGTACGGTGCAACGTTCGATCACAAGACAGAGACGCCTGGACTGGGGGCAGAAATCAATCAAGGTTGGTTTGAGTCGCCATTCGTAGGAGATCAAATCTTCGATGAGAACGGAACATTCGTCTCCATTGATGTGGTGAAAGGAGGAGCAGCACCGGAAGACAAGCACGGAGTAGATGCCATCACCGGCGGTACGATCACCAGCAACGGTGTTTCTAATATGTTGGAAAATACGCTCAAAGTGTACGTTCCATACTTCAAGAAGAATTCTGATATCGCAGCAATCTAAAAGACTATGAGTACAGAAGTAAAAGCAGCAGCAGCTGAAGTGGCGGTCAAGGAACCAAGTGAGCCATTGTTCTCTAAGAAGAACAAAAGGCTGCTAACCGACCCGCTCAACGATTCAAACCCGATTACCGTCCAGGTACTCGGAATCTGTTCGGCCCTTGCCATTACCGTTCAGGTGAAGCAGGCGGTGGTGATGTCACTTTCGGTGCTCGCCGTAATGATCGGAGGTAACTTGATCATCTCTTTGATCAGAAACATCATCCCAAGTCGTATCCGAATCATCGTTCAGTTGGTGGTCGTAGCATCTCTTGTGATCCTTGTAGACCAAGTTTTGAAAGCCTATGTCTACGATGTGAGCAAGGCATTATCGGTCTTCGTGGGATTGATTATTACGAACTGCATCATCATGGGACGTCTGGAAGCTTTTGCCTTGGCAAATAAGCCTTGGCCATCTATTCTTGATGCCATTGGAAACGCTGCAGGGTATGGTTGGATTTTGATTGCTGTAGCCGTCGTGCGTGAGTTGTTTGGCTCTGGTACGCTAATGGGCTTCACGATCATTCCAGAGTCCGTGTTTGGGTTTGGATACATGAACAACAACATGATGATCCTGCCTCCGATGGCCTTGATCACCGTAGGTATAATCATTTGGATTCAACGATCTAAGAACACAGCATTAATCGAAGAAAACTAAGCCGCTATGCTAGATCTCGTAAACATATTCGTTAAGGGCATCTTCATTGAGAACATGATTTTTGCCTACTTCCTTGGAATGTGCTCCTATTTGGCCGTTTCCAAGACAGTGAAGACCGGCGTTGGACTGGGTGCTGCCGTCATCTTCGTACTGGGCATCACGGTGCCCGTGAACTATCTTATAGAGAATTATGTTCTTAAAGAAGGCGCGCTTATCTGGTTGGATGAGTCTTATGCGAGCATTGACCTTAGCTTTCTCAGTTTCATCATGTTCATCGCCGTGATTGCGTCGATGGTGCAGTTGGTGGAGATGGCGGTTGAAAAATTCGCGCCGGCTTTGTATGGTGCACTCGGTATCTTCCTTCCATTGATTGCGGTGAACTGCTCCATCCTAGGAGGTGCGCTTTTCATGCAAGAGCGTCAATACTCGTCCATTGCAGAGGCTACTTCCTTCGGATTGGGTTCTGGAGTGGGATGGTTCTTAGCGATCGTAGCCATTGCTGCGATTCGAGAGAAGATCAAGTATTCAAATGTTCCAGCACCGCTTCGTGGGTTGGGTATTACGTTTATCATCACAGGTCTCATGGGCATCGCGTTCATGGCCTTTATGGGAATTGAACTTTAAGAAACAGCTATGGCAACTACAGTTATCATCAGTATCGTCGTCTTTCTCGTCTTTATCCTGCTCTTGGTGTCGATCATTCTCTTCGCCAAGGCGAAGCTTTCGCCAAGCGGTAAAGTAAAGTTGACGATCAATGGAGAAAAGACCGTCGAAGTGGATGCGGGAAGTACGCTGCTCACGACGTTAGGCAACAACAAAATTTTCTTACCATCAGCTTGTGGTGGAGGTGGAACGTGCATTCAGTGCAAGTGCCAAGTGCACAGCGGTGGTGGAGCGATCCTTCCAACAGAAGAGCCACACTTCTCTCGCAAGGAGCAGGCGGAAAACTGGCGTTTGGGATGTCAAGTCAAGGTGAAAGAAGACATGGATATTGAAGTTCCTGAAGAGGTCTTTGGTATCAAGAAGTGGGAAGGAACGGTTGTTCGGAATTACAATGTTGCATCGTTCATCAAGGAGTTTGTCGTTGAGATTCCTGAGGATATGGGCTACCGAGCTGGCGGATACATCCAGATCGAAATTCCACCTTGTGAGATCAAGTATGCTGACTTTGACATCACTGCACACCCGACTGAACACCCAGGCGAGCCTGAGAAGTTCAAGCAAGAGTGGGATGGCTTCAACCTATGGCCATTGGTGATGAAGAACGACGAGCTAGTGGAGCGGGCATATTCTATGGCCTCTTACCCAGCTGAAGGACGCGAGATCATGCTCAACGTGCGTATCGCTACGCCGCCATGGGACCGTGCTAACAACAAATGGATGGATGTGAATCCAGGTGTCGCTTCCTCGTTCATCTTCGCACAGAAGCCTGGAGATAAAGTGATCATCTCAGGACCTTATGGTGAGTTCTTTATCAAGGACTCTGACGCTGAGATGCTCTACATCGGCGGTGGAGCGGGTATGGCACCTATGCGCAGCCACCTGTATGAGTTATTCCGCACCATCAAGACAGGAAGAAAAGTGTCGTATTGGTATGGAGGTCGTTCTAAGCGCGAGCTGTTCTACATTGATCACTTCCGTGCTTTGGAGAAGGATTTTCCGAACTTCAAGTTCTACCTGGTTCTTTCAGAGCCATTGGAAGTGGACAATTGGTCGGTCATGAAAGACATGGAAGATGAAGGAGATGGTTTTGTAGGCTTCGTACACCAAGCGGTGATCGATCAATACCTGAGCAAGCACGATTCCCCTGAGGACATCGAGTTCTACTTCTGTGGGCCTCCTATGATGAACCAGGCTGTCCTCAAAATGTGCGACGATTGGGGAGTTCCTCCCGAGAACGTTGCCTTCGACGATTTCGGCGGGTAAACGATGCATTAAGTCCAAAAAGTAATTAGATCCCCCAACCCGTAAGGCTGGGGGATTTTTTTTGCCTCGGCGATGATTCTTGGACATTTACCTGAGTACGCCTCGTTTTCAGAGAAGTCACCAATGACGACATGACCCTCAGGAAGCGAGGTCATCACCTCATAGTTCGCGCTGATTAAAATGGCAGCGTCATCCATCTAAATGTTGTGCCATCGAGCTGCGAGAAGGAATGTCAGTACATTCAGATGTGCTCGATCCTGCAGAAAGCTTCTTATCATTGTCCAATGCAAAAGATTAGCGTAATTCTTCTGGTCGTTTGGATATGTGCATCCTGCAGTGCAGAGTTGGAAAAAACCTCCTCAGAAGAGTTTAGGCAGATCATAACCGGCGAAGCACAAGGAACAACTTGGCGCATCGTGTATTATGATCTCCAGGAACGCGATTTTACGTTGCAGGTAGACAGCATTCTCAAACGCATTGATGCCTCAGTGTCCACCTACTTTGAAGGCTCTACAATTGACGCCTGGAATAAAAGCGATTCAGGGACCACGATCGACCCACTGTTTCTTGACTTGTTGATGAAGAGCTGGGATGCATATGTCTTGACAGAAGGCGCCTTTGATCCTACCGTTAAGCCGTTGGTTTCCTTTTGGGGCTTTGGTCCGGAACGTCTGACACACCCCGAAAAGGTGGACCCAAAAACCATTGATAGCTTGCTTCAATTGGTCAATTTCGATACCCTGACCTTAAGAAGGAACGAACGTGCCGTTGACTTGGCTGCATTCGATTACACTGGAAAAAAGAGCGCTGGCTATTTTCTCCACAAGCCCATGCCCCAGATGCAACTCGATTTCAACGCCATTGGGCAGGGGTGGAGCGTTGATAAGGTTGTAGAATTTTTAAAAGCCAATGAGCTCAAAGTGTTCTTTGTTGAGATAGGAGGTGAATTGGTAGCGGGCTACCCGAAACCAGGACGAGAGCTCTGGCGTTTTGGAATCGATAAACCTAGCGACGGGAACTATGAACGCGACCTACAGGCAGTCATCAAACTGCGGAACAAAGGCTTGGCGACCAGCGGAAATTACCGGAAATTCTACGAGAAAGATGGGATCCGTTTTTCCCATACCATTGACCCGAAAACTGGATATCCCGTGCAGCATCAACTGCTGAGCGCTACTGTAGTGAGCGAGTCAGCTGGAAAAGCAGACGCACTCGCCACCGCCTTTATGGTCATGGGCGCTGACTCAAGCATCCAATTCGTCGAGGGTAGGAAATACCTTGGTTCGTACATCTATCTGATTTCAGATGATCAAAACGGCGGATTTACTACCTATCAGAGTCGACAACTAGCGGGAATGTTGGAAGAAGAGTAGGGTGAAGTTGAATTGCAACCTCAACTGCCACTTCAATGTTGATGGAGGCTTAGGGTTGGATTTGGTGGCTTACGCCTTTTGGCATTGCTCAGTAGGGCGAGATCCGCATACGGTGCACGTGCCATCATCGCTCTTTAGCATTGGGTTATTGCTGGCGCATGTTCCGGCGAATTCACCGCCTTTTTTACCCCAAATCTTTACGGCAATTCCTGCGAAGGCTAGGCCCAACAAAGCTGCTGAGAGTAGGATCAATTTCATGCTGCGAAATTACGGAATAGGCGGCAGAATAGCCGCACCATTTGCAAGGTTCTGTACGGTTTACTTGTCCATTGGGAGCTAGTCCACGAAGAATACTTGCCCACCGCCTTCTTCGTGCCATCGCGTCAAAGCCGGATCACCCGACACATAGATGTTGCCGAGGTGGTAGATTTGAGTGAATACACTCTCCCATGCGCGTACATAGGTGTCGGAGGTACCGTTATTGTGAACAGTGGCCGTGCGAGCGACGCATTCCTCGGCATGAATAGGGCCATATCCTGAGTTATAGACATACAGCTGCGTGCTGGATCCTTTGAGGGTAACGTCTGTGGCGCCGGTATGCACCAATATGTTTACTCGCTCACTTTCCGCAAGTATGTACATCGACCCAGCGGCGTCCTCGATCTCAATGCGCAGGGTGTCTCCCACGTATGCATCCATGAAACGTACTTCTGCTGCCGATTGGCTGAATATGCTATTGAGACTCGAATAGTGGATCTCTACCAAAGGAAGCGGGTCAATTTTTTTGAACCAGTCGCATTGATTTACCTCACTTATGCGCAGCGTGTCGTCGCTAACGATGGTTTGGATACCCGCCAATCCATTCTGGCCATAGGCAACGCGCACATAGTCCGCGCTGTCAGCGAAGAGGCGTACGTTCACCCTCCCCTCTACATACAGGTGGGTAAACGTGGACAGCGTTCTGATTTCTTCTGATTGGTCGCCTCGACCTTGCACGCACCCTGCACCTTCTTTTTGACAACCAGAGGTCAAGAGGGAGGCTGCAAGGAGCAAGCTAGAAACGAAATGCAACGCCTGCCTCTGCATAGTCAGCTTTGAATTTATGGGTTTTGAGAGATAGGTTCACGCCAAAGGAGTCGGTGAAGAAATAGCGCAGACCGACGCGGTTGTACATCCACCCGTCGCGCCCGTATGTGTCCAATACGTAACCACCGATTTGAAAGAAGATCAGCATGTCTTCCACGTGTAGGTTGTATCCAGCGCGAATCCCGATTTGTGTATTCTCCAGCGCAGTCAATTCTTGATACATCGCTCTGCGGTATTGCAGGAGGGCGAGGTTGTACATCACGTCTGCGCCAAAAGAAAAGGAGCTCTTTCTTCCCAGTCCAACGTTGTAGTCTGCAAGCGCCACAAACGCGGGTTGTTTTGCCTTGTAGGGACGCGTGTATTCTTTCAGTCCATTGCTGAAGCCAACGGTCCAAAAGTTTTGGACCTTTTCAACGGCTTTCACCTCCGAAAGGCTGTCGGGTTGTTTGGAGGGTAAGCGATAGCCGATACCGGTTGAAACCATGGGATAGTTTAATCCGAGGTTTGGCAGGGTGAAGGCAGCATTTGAGAAATGATTGAAGGATAGGTTGAGGTTCAGATCGAGCCGTTCGTTGAGGTGGTAGCTAAACCGCTGGCCGAGCATGATAAATACATTGCCATAACTTCCGATCGCCACATTCTTGTAATTGCTGCCAGGGTTGAATGGTTTTGTAACAATGCCCGGTCCGGCCCCTAATTCCAAATTCCACTGAAATTTTGGTTTGATGAGTATGGGAGCGGACAGGTAAAAGGCGCCTCCAATGCCATAGCCCAAAACATCAGTATTGGCAAGGTCAAAGACGCGCAAGGCAAAGCCAACTTCTGCCTTTGGATAGAGGGTGTGCCATGGTTTGGATCCTTCAACGGTATGGTATACGCGTCCCTCTGCGAAGTGGGCGGGTCCTTGTGGAAGGTGCTTCATATTTTGCCGGTGTGGCAGCAGAAAGCCGCGGCCAAAGTTTCCTTCAAATCGGGGTGTCGTCCATTGCGCCGAAAGCGGTAAACCGATAAATAGAAGCAGGATGGAGAGAATGAGCCTTGGAATCATTGCCATACAAAGTTGCGAATGATAAGTTTGCGGTGGGCAAAGGATGAACGAATTAGCATTGATTCATCCATAGTGATGCCCCTTTGAATTCCAATAACCAAGCATTTTCTATGAGACCAGAACTCGAAGCCTTTGAACGCCTTGTTACCATCATCAGTGAACTGCGCACAGAATGTCCGTGGGATCGCAAGCAAACCATCGAGTCGCTCCGCTACCTGACCATAGAGGAGACCTACGAGTTGAGCGATGCCATCATCGACAACGACCTCCAGGAAGTGAAGAATGAATTGGGTGATTTGATCATGCACGTCGTCTTTTACGCGCAGATTGGATTCGAACGAGGTGCCTTTTCCATCACTGATGTGCTCAATGGGGTCTGCGATAAGTTGGTACATCGTCACCCTCATGTATATGGAGATGTGGACGTGAACGACGCCGAAGAGGTCAAGCGCAATTGGGAGCAGATCAAATTGAAGGAAGGGAAAAAATCCGTTCTCCAAGGTGTTCCCAAGAGCCTTCCAGCCATGGTGAAGGCGAATCGTATTCAGGAGAAGGCGAGGGGAGTGGGCTTTGATTGGGATGAGCAGGCACAAGTGTGGGAAAAGCTGAAGGAGGAACTCAAAGAGCTGCAGGATGAGGTGGAGAGCGGTGCCCCAAAGGCCAAGGTGGAAGATGAGTTTGGTGACGTCTTGTTCAGCATGATCAATTACTCGCGGTTCATTGATGTAAACCCCGAAGATGCCTTAGAGCGTACAAATAGGAAATTCATCAAGCGCTTTCAATACTTGGAAAAGCGAGCGAACGAACAAGGAAAGCAATTGGCAGACATGACCTTGGGAGAAATGGAATCCATCTGGGAAGAGGCCAAGACGGTGTCTTGATCAGATCGCGATTCCGAGAAGAATGCCTAGGGCGATGACGGCTACGCGTTTAGGAGATAGCTTGTGGTGGTCGCTGCTTTCAAAGAGAATGGTCGTAGAAACGTGCAAGAGAATGCCGACGGTCAACCCGAGGCTCATGAACATGAGTTGTTCCGATTCGTTGCCAAGCCATCGCTGGACAAAGGAACCCACTACGGTGCATGCGATAAAGCCGAGCAGCCAGAGCAGTGCACTGTTCTTACTCAAACCTGACCGGATCAGCAGCGTGGACAAGGTGATGGCTACGGGAATTTTATGTAGCATAATCCCCAAGGTCAATTCTCGGTCAAAGTGAATCACAGAATCAAAGAGCACTGAGGCAAGTGGCATACCTTCTATCAAGGCGTGCAGGCAAAGCGCTGCGTAGGAAATCAGAAGGGCTGTTCGAGTGGATGATGCGTGGGCGTGGCCATGCTCGATGCCGCGCGAATAGTTTTCTAGCAATATCTGCACAATGAATCCAATAAGGAGAACATAGCCGGCCGTATGCCCGAGGTTTTCAAACAGCTCAGGTAGAATGTGCGTGAAAAGTACCGTGATGAGGTAGGCTCCCCCGGCGGACAGGAAGAGGTAGATCCATTGCTTTTTTTCAGGTGCCTTGTAAATGAACCAGGCACCAGCCGCGAAAGAGATCACAAGTCCGAGGATGTAGGTGGTCATGCCTTCTTTTTTGCAATGATAACCACACGTGGGCTACGCTCGTCATATCCGTGCAACTGGTAGTTTCCAAATGTGTGATCGATGCTAAGTCCTGCTCGTAGGATGAGCTTTTCCAAATCTTCTTTCGAAAAAGCACGCACCCGCTCTTGGTAGTGCTTCACTTCGTCTCCATCGGTCACTTCGATGTGCTTGACAATGCATTTATCGTCTACGCTGCGGGTTACCTTGAACCGAATGCCGTCGATCACGGTAAGGTCTTCCTGCTTGAAGTTGTGAAGGACCTCAGAAGCGTTGAGAAAGTCAATGACCAATTTACCACCAGGTTTTAGGCATAGTTGCATGTTGTCTAAGGCCTGTTGGTGCTCGGCATCGTTGTCAAAATAGCCGAAACTCGTAAAGAGATTCATGGCTACATCCATATTAGAAACGGGGAACTTGGCGCGGATGTCGTGTTGAATGAAGGCGATGCGATCTTCCGATGCCGCACATGCATTGGCCTCATCAATGCTGTTCCTGCTCAGGTCTATGCCCGTGACGTCGTAGCCAAGACTGTGGAGGTATCTTGCATGACGTCCTTTGCCGCAGGCTATATCAATGAAACGCGCTTGCTTCTCTGGGCGAAGGAAACGAAGAAGCGCATCAATGAATTGACGCGCTTCCACTTCATTCCTATTTCGATAAAGCAGGTGGTAATAGTCTGTGTTGAACCAGGTCTCAAACCACGCTTTGCTCATTGATTATCCTTTTTTCTGCTCTTCTTTGGCAGGGGTCATTTCACTTGAAGCTTCGTCGGTTCCAACAGAAGGCTTCTTCATGTTGTTGTGAACGATTTTCATCTCCTTGATGAGGTGATCAGCGCCTGCATACTTGTCAATGATAAACAGAACGTACCGAATATCAACTGCGATGGTGCGTTGAAGTTCTTTTTCGAATGCGATATCGCCGCTCATCGCCTCCCAGTTTCCGTCAAAAGCACAACCGATCAACTCACCATTGGCGTTGATGACGGGACTTCCAGAGTTCCCTCCTGTGATGTCGGTGTTGGTGAGGAAACACACGCGAATGGTACCATCTTGACCGTAGGGGCCATAGTCTTTCGCATCATAGAGCTCCTTGAGTTTCGCAGGAACGATGAACTCATCGTTCTTTGGATCCTCTTTTTCCATCACACCTTCCAACGTCGTGTAGTAGTTGAAATAGACGGCATCCGCAGGGAAGTAGTCCAAAACATTGCCGTAGGTCACCCGCATCGTTGAATTTGCGTTTGGATAGTAATTCTTGTCGCTGTTCATCTTTCGCAAACCGTGCACGAACAAACGATTCGCATTGTCGATCAAGTCGTTGGACGGACCCATCTGTGGTGCTACTTCACTTCTGTAGTGGGTAAGGAAACCATTCATGAATTCGTATGCCATGTCCTTGTCCAACACCTTTTTTGAAGGGTCTGCGAGGAATGCTAGAAACGCTTCTTTTGAGCGGTAGACGCTCTTCTCGTACATTTTGTCCATCATCTTCGTGAAGTCGCCCTTGTATTTAGCAACATAATCCTTGAAGAAGGTAGGCTGAAGATCTGTAGGAATGTCGTCTGAAAAGAACTGAAACAGTGCCGCACTGATTTTGCGATCGGTAGACATGTTATAGTCCTTGTAGAATTTATCGGCGCGCTCTGTCAGCTCAGCTACTTGTGCGTCGATTTGGGCTTGATCAGGTGTTTCGGCTGCAAGCGCAGCGTATAAGCGAGAAGTTCTATACGCCATGACTACTGCTTCGCTGCCGAAGATGCATTCATTGATGTAGGTTCGATACAACGCCGTTTCGTTTGAAGACTCGAATCCCTCCTTCCAATCGTTCAAAACGTTGCCGTAAATCTCTTTACGCTCGTAGCTTTCGTTGACCCATTGCTGAAATGCAGCTTCTTCCATCTGCTTCTTTTCTTTCACCTTCAGGCGCTTCAATCCGCGTTGCTGACCGATGAAGTACTTCCAGTAGTTGCTCACTCCAGCGTACTTGGAAGCGTACTTGATGCGCACCTCATCGCTGGCCTTCATATCTTCTTTCATCAAGGCCAGGCGCGTTTCACGCACTTTCACCGTATTTGGTTGACGAACGGTTAGCTCTTGTTCAACGCCATAAGAGCTGAGGTAGCGGTCAGTGCTGCCTGGGTAACCCATGATCATGGCGTAGTCACCTTTCTCGACACCATCTAGTGATACGGGAAGGAAATGCTTAGGCTGATAAGGAACGTTGTCTTCAGAATAGTCTGCTGGCTTGCCGTCTGCGCCCATGTAGACGCGCATCATGGAGAAGTCGCCGGTGTGTCGTGGCCACATCCAGTTATCGGTGTCTCCTCCGTATTTTCCGATGGCCGATGGTGGAGCACCCACCAAGCGCACATCGCGGAATGTCTCGTAGACAAAAGCGTAGTACTCGTTTCCTTCGAAGAAACTGCGGATCACAATGTTGTAATGCTCTTCTACTTCACCTTTGATCGTTTCTTGTACCGCAGTGATTGCCTCACGAACTGCGGCATCGCGCTCGCTGCCACTCAGCGTAATGCTAACGTCGCCTAACACAGCATCAGTTACATCGCGCATTTCAATGAGGAAGCCGGCCGTCATCCCACTAGCAGGAAGTTCTTGCTTCATTGCCATGGCCCAAAAGCCGTCGGTCAGGTAGTCATGGTCGGTAGCACTATTGTCTTGGATGACCCCATATGCACAGTGGTGGTTGGTGAGGAACAAACCTTTTCCGCTGATCATCTCTGCCGTGCATGAACCTCCGTTAAGCACCACGATAGCATCTTTCAAGCTTGATTGGTTTACGCTGTAGATTTCTTCTGCGCTGAGCTTGAGGCCATGCTCTTGCATGTCTGCATAGTTGAGACGTTTGACCAGCATCGGCAACCACATTCCTTCGTCTGCCTTCACGCTGGTAGATGCCAGTAGGGTCAAGGCCATAAATAAGGTAACTAACTTCTTCATTTTCGTTTATTCTTTTAGGGCGCCAAAAATAGGAAAGCAAATCCGTGTAATGACGCAAGATGTTGACCAACTAACAATCCATTGATGAAACGTTTAAACACGTACCCTAAATAAACCTATGCCTTATCCGTTATATTTGTCAAAATCATTACCCTTCCTATTAGTGGAGAGCCAAGCGATTAAGCAGTTTACGGAGGATTTTAATGGGGGTGCGATACTGGTGAACTTTCAAGGAGAAGTGCACGAGGAACGTATCAGCCAAATCTTGGGTGACGTTGAACAAAAGCTAGAGGTGGCGGAAGAGGATTTTAAGAAGCAACGCAAAGTGTACAACATTTTGGTTGAAACGCTTCAGAACCTCTACCATCATACGGATGCTTTTTCCGATGGCCAAAAGGTGGTGACCTTCATGCTTGCTAAATCCGATGAAGGTTATTCTATCCTTGCCGCCAACTACATTGATCTCAACAATGTGGCCCCACTAAAGGCCAAGCTTGATAAGATTAACTCCTTGGACAAGGATGGCTTGCGCAGCTACTATAAGGAAGTCCTTGATAATGGACAATACAGCGTACATGGGGGAGGTGGACTTGGAATAATTGATATCGCTCGTAAATCCGGAAATAAGCTGGATTACGATTTTTCCGATGTAAGCGATACCTTTGGCCTGTACGTGCTTAAAATCAAAGTGTAAATTAAACTGTAATCCCTAAATAAAGAATCAAGATGGATCCAATTAAAATTGAAGGAACACCCAAAACGCCAACAGTAAATTTCGATGCCGAATCAGGTGTACTTGAGATCAAAGGACGCTCGATTCCTGAGAACGCCGTAGAATTCTACAAGCCACTTGTGGATTGGATCGGTTCGTATGGTGACAGTGCGAAATCTGATACCGTAGTGAACATTCAGCTCGAGTATTTCAATACGAGCTCTTCGAAGTGCATCCTCGATGTTTTCAAGAAACTGGAGTCTGTAAACGGTAAGACCAATATCGCAATCAATTGGCATTATGAAGAAGATGATGAGGACATGCTTGAGGCTGGTGAAGACTACCAAGCCATCATTAACATTCCTTTTAAGATGATCGAAATGGAAGAAATGTAAGCCACGCGCTTACTGATCCTTCATTTTCTAGATCCATAGAACTTGAAAAGACCCTTTGTCTTAGGACGATGGGTCTTTTTTTGTATTCTACCCTTTGGGATGTATCGTCGATGGTGCCGTAGGAAGCGCTGCAGAGGAAGGAAGAGAAGGTTACTTGCCGCGTCCTTGCAAAACGATCAGTACAGTGTGGATGAGGATCTTAAAATCCACCATCAGCGACATGTTTTCAATGTACAGTACATCAAATTTGAGTCGCTCCACCATTTCGTCCACATTTTCCGCGTAACCGTACTTGACCTGCCCCCAACTCGTAATGCCGGGACGCACCTTGTGTAGGTGCTTGTAATGGGGCGCGTGCTGCACGATTTGGTCGATGAAGAACTGCCGCTCCGGTCGAGGACCTACCAGGCTCATGTCGCCTATCAAGACATTGTAAAACTGAGGGAGTTCATCCAGTCGCGACCTGCGAAGGAATTTTCCGATGGGCGTAATGCGACTATCGTTTTCGCTGGATAGAGCGGGGCCATACTGCTCAGCATTCTCGAACATCGAACGAAATTTATAGATCCGAAAAGGCTTGCCGTTCAGTCCAACCCGGTGGTGGGAATAGATCATGCTTCCCTTGGATCCAGTCTTGACCAAAATGGCGATTAGCATGAATAAAGGCAAGAGCATGATCAGGCATAGCGTGGAAACGACCACATCTAGTATGCGTTTGACGGATTGCTGCCACACGGGCATGATTTCTTGGTTGATGTCAATAAGCGGAGCTCCGAGGATGGAAGACATCTTGACTTGTCCGCTCAGGATATCGTACATTTTTGGAATGATCTTGATGTTGATCGAAGTGCCATCCAGAACGTTCAAGATCTGCCCAATCTTGTCATGTTCATTGGTTTCTAGAGCGATGATCACGTCGTCAATTCCCTCTTTTTCGATGATCTCATCGATATCCCTAAAGTGCCCTAGATGGGGCAATTGACCTTCAAGGGCGTGGTTCTTTCCGCCGTTGATGTGTACAAACCCTTTGATGAAGAATCCGGATGATTTACGCTGTGACTCAAGGTCTCGGTAGAGGTTGAGGGCATTATCATTGCTGCCAATGATTAAGGTGTTAAATCCGAGCTTTCTACTGTGGATACGATTTGCCGTAAGGGTCGAAAGCATCAGCCTGCCAAAGGCAGTTAGGGTGAAATGCGTACCAAAGAGGATGGAGAACGATAAGTAGTAACTCTTGTACGAGTCGATAAAATCGTCGAGCAGTATGGAGAAGAAAAGAAAAATGTTCCCTAGCAAGCTCAAGGTGAACGTCTGCGTGAACTCCTTCAGTCGCGACCTGCGATAGATGCTGCGGTAAACCCCCGTTATTACATACAGTGCAAGCCAGAAGGCGACAATGATGGTAAGGCTCAGGAAGAACTTCTGATCATAGATGACCAACACGTTGTCTCCAAACACCTTGGTTTCGATCAAGGTCTTTCGGAAAGTGAACACCGCAAAATACGCGAGTGCAGCAGCAAGGCTGTCGCTAAGTACGTACTTGAGTATTTGTAATCTTCGATTCACTGTTGGTACAATATCTTGATGTTGTCCAACAATACGATTCCATTATCTCGAGTGCTGGACTGAATATCGGGCAAGAAGTACATATAGACGGATTGCATGTCTACCTGATCAGAAAGTACAGACGTCAAGGCAACATAAGCTTTTTTCCATTCTACCTCTTCACTTTGGGAAGCTCTCAGGACCAGGTAATTCACATTTTTATCCGCCAGAACGTTTTGATTGATGTGTACTCCAATCACCAAGTCGTATTGAGTGTAGTAGTCCAATTCTAGGAATACAATCTTGCCCAATTGAGGCAGTACAAAGTCTTCCGTTGTCCTGATCCATGCCGCTTTTGTCGTATCGGTAATTTCGATCAACCCAGCGCCGTAGCCATATTTTACGTAGTCCCCTTCCGTGGTCCTTTTGATTTCTGCGTCTGTGTTGTCGTTTGGATTGAGTTCGATAAAGGCATCTTCGAATTCCTCTACAATGAGGTACTTGAAGTTGTTTCCTTCGTCGCGGTAAGAGATGCTAGGGATGATGTTGACCTTCTCACCGGGAGTGAGCGTAACATCTTGTTGATGTGCGTTGTAAAATAAGTAGTTGTCACGAAGGGTAGATACGGTCGAGACCTTGATGCCGGGGCCGACAAGCAGTTTGTGCTTTCCCTCGTCGAGGATGGGGATGTCTGCAGGAAGCTCGAAAATGCCAATCAATTCGTCGTCAATGAATACCCATGCGTCTGAAATGTCTTGGGATAAAGCCCCCTCATCCACATTGGGATTGTCGACCATGGTCATGCTGTCGATGGTGATCCAAGAAGGTGTTGGCTCATCACGGTCTACTAGGTCGCAAGAACTCACCACTATCATCGCGAGGAGTGCGGCCAACATCACATATCGAATCCCTTGCAGCAAAATCAAGTCAGTAGAGAAATTAAACGAGGCCACGGCCTCGATATTTCCTTGGGTTCTAATTAGGCTGCGAAAATAGAATTCGTAAAGTTCAATTGCTCAAGTATTTGGTGAGCAACATGGATGGCTTGGTAACCGTCTTCTATCGTTACTTGGGGCTTTGTGTCCTTTTGAATGCTTTCGGCAAAGCTTCTGAGCTCCTCTTTTAGCGCATTGCTTGGCGGCACGTCTGGATTGTCAAACAGCAATTGTTTGGGCTCCTTGCCATTCTCAGGGTCGATCACCATGGCGAATGGGTTGCTCTCGTCAACTTCTTGCAGTTTGACCACTTGTGATTTCTTCTCTAGAAAATCTACGCTGATGTACGCGTTCTTTTGAAAAAACCGCGATTTCCGCATGTTCTTAAGTGAGATGCGACTCGCCGTGAGGTTGGCGACGCATCCGTTGTCGAATTCAAGCCGAGCATTACAGATATCAGGCGTGTCAGAGATCACGGCGACTCCACTTGCGCTTGTCTTTCGCAGGTTGGCATTCACAACGCTCAACACGATGTCGATGTCGTGGATCATAAGGTCGAGTACGACGGAAACATCCGTCCCTCGCGGATTGAACTCAGCCAAGCGATGGGTCTCCACGAACATGACGTGATCAAACTGTTCTTTCACCGCAACGAAGGCTGGATTGAAGCGTTCGATGTGCCCCACTTGTACTTTGACCTTGGCCTCATGAGCGAGGTCGACCAACTTTTTGGCTTCCTCAGTGGTCTGGGTAACCGGCTTTTCAATGAAGACGTGCTTGCCGTTCTTCAAAGCATACATCGCGCATTCGAAGTGGGAAAGGGTAGGTGTGACGATGCTTACCGCCTCAGAAGCGTCAATCAGTGCTTCCATACTCTCGTACGCCTTCAATCCATAAGTCGCCAAAGCCTTGGCGGTTTTCTCTGGATCCGGATCGTAGAATCCGATGACCTCAAAGGAATCGCTCAATTCTAGCGACAGCTTGATATGGATGTTTCCTAAGTGCCCCGTTCCTAGTATGCCAAGTTTGATCTTCTTCATTGCGCTAACAAAGGTCTTTTCAAATAAGCAGTTGTCGATAAACAAGGGAACATTCGTTTAACATCCCATTGTCGAAATAGATATTTTCGAACCCAGTATGCAGGACACGTTGAAACATAAAGGCATGCGCAAAAAACTCATTGAAGTTTTGCGCGTCAAAGGGATTGATAATCAAAAGGTTCTGGATGTGATCAATGAGATTCCGCGGCACCTTTTTTTCTTCGACACGGCCTTCCTTCACTTGGCGTATGAAGACAAAGCCTTTCCAATAGGCTCAGGACAGACCATATCTCAACCCTTTACGGTCGCTTTTCAGACATCGCTGCTCAATCCAAAGAAGCGTGAAAAGGTTTTGGAGATAGGAACGGGTAGCGGATACCAAACGGCCGTTTTATCCAAGTTAGGCATGAAGGTGTTTACGATCGAACGACAGCATGCGCTTCATCTGAAAAGTCGCGATTTACTGGAGGAGATGCGTATTCCTGCTCGTTGCTTCTACGGTGATGGGTACGCCGGGAAAAGCGCTTTCGCACCTTTCGATAAGATTTTGGTTACGTGCGGTGCGCCTAAGATTCCAGATGCCCTGAAGCAACAACTCAAGGTCGGAGGTCGCATGGTCATTCCCGTGGGCGAAGTGAACAGTGTTCAGCACATGCTGACCATTGATAAGGTGAGCGAAACTGAGTATGTCACCGAGGAACACGGAGATTTTCAATTCGTGCCCATGCTCGAACGCACGGATAATGCGGATTGAAATAAAATCCTGACGCATTCGTTCAACTTCCATTATTTTCAAACCATGAAACGAAGCTTCCTACTAAGCCTTATCATGCTTTCTACCTTTCTGAGCCTTCGCGCACAGGAGAGCATGCCAGAACCGACAATTTCAGTTGTGGAACAAACGAAACCCAGCCTGCTTCCCAACGCAAAAGATTGGGGTGTTACGGTGAATGTAACAGGTCTGATTAGCAACATACAGCTCGTTCCGAGAACGGATTTATTGAACAACAATTCAATATTAATCCGCTACACCCAAAGCGAACGTTTGACGTACCGATTGGGCTTTTCTCCGCAGATCTTCCGGTTCAACATGACCACTACGGATAGCGTTGGCAAAGACTTGGTTGAATTCGACTCAACGGCGAGTCGGTCCAATGTTGCCTTTCGGCCGGGTGTTGAATATCACTTTAAAGGAAGCCGGAGGCTTGATCCATACATCGCATTAGATGCGGAGTTTGGTGTTGTGGGCGGAATGAAAATCGGCAGCGTAACCAATACAACAGACACCACGGGAACCTCTCGTGTGACCAGAACCATTACCGAAGACGGTGGCTTTTCGGTGGGAGCTAAGCTCAGTGTGGGTATGAATTATTTCGTTGCCGAACGTTTCTGCGTAGGAATGGAATACGGCCTTGGTTTGACCAATGTGGTGAGCGGTGGCGACCGTCAGGAGGTCATACAGATCGAGCCGGTGTCGGGAACCAATACGACCCTTCGGAACCTCAGTTCAGCACGCACCTCAGACCTTTACTTCCAATTTGACCCCATGGTGCAGATTACCCTAGGTTATTTCTTTGCCCAATGATTCGGAAAATCCTCATTGCCATATTGCTGCTTGGAATGATTGTTCCAGCCTGTAAAAAGGGAGATGAGGATCCTTTTCTAAGCCTGCGCACGCGCAAGAATCGATTGACGGGCGATTGGAAGGTGGAGCAATACGAGAAGTACTCTAATTACGGTCCGATTCGCAGCATTCGCTATGTGACGGATTCTGGCTTGGTGTTTTTAAAGGAAGACAGCACCTCTTATTACCGTCCATTTTCATGGAGTTTATCCTTCAAGGGTGATGGTGCGTACACGGCGGAAATGCGGGAAGAATTCCCGGTTGATTCAAGCAGTACGGGCAACGCTTACACGGTGGTTACAGTTGAGAAGGGGGAATGGAAATTTACAGGAGGCAACGGCGTTCCCAATCGCTCTGAACTCCTCTTTTTGAACGAGGAAGTTTCCATGGAACGCTCGGATCAAGGGTCGAACATTGACATTGTTTCCGTTTCCGGGCCCATGAAAGGGGAGGTGTTTACGATCGACAGGTTATCCAACAAAGAGTTGTGGTTGAGTTATTCCACACGGACTTCTTATCCTTTTTATGCAGAAACGGATTCTTTGGTCCTTCATTTCGTTAAACAATGATGAGCGCAAGAAATAGCTTGGCGGTTATACTCGTCACGCTGCTGCTCCTCTCAGGGGGTGCTGCTATGCACGGCATCATTCCAAGTCAACAGCTAACGCAGCAAGCGAACAAGGAGTTTGAGAAGGATAGCCCCGCGTTGGATTTTCGCGACGGCGATTTGATCTTTCAATCTTCCAAATCAGGACAAAGTCTAGCCGTTCAACTAGCTACTCGTTCTAAGTGGAGTCATATGGGCATGCTTTTCAGGGTAGAAGGGCAGTGGATGGTCTATGAAGCCGTGGGGCCAGTGAAGTACACGCCTCTAAAGGCTTGGATTGCACATGGCGACGGACATCACTACGTGGTGAAGCGACTGGTCAATGCCGATGAGGTGTTGGATGAGGAGACGCTGTCTGATCTGCGCAACGCGGCCGAGGCATTCGATGGATTGCCTTACGATTTCTATTTTGGATGGGATGATGACCGCATCTATTGCTCAGAGTTGGCCTGGAAGGCGTATAAATCAGCTACAGGGTTAAAAATCGGTGAGCTGGCTACCATCGGAGACATGGATTTGAGCCATCCTGCGGTGCAGGAAAAATTAAAGGAGCGTTACGGGGATGCAATTCCGATGAAGGAACAAGTGATCACGCCCGGTGATGTATTCAATTCACCGTTGTTGGTGACGGTCATGGTCGAATAAATCTATCGCCCCATCTTCTTGAGACGATCCAGCTGTCGCTTGGTGTCCTTTTCCTTGATGTTATCTCTCTTGTCAAAGAGTTTCTTACCCTGGGCCAGGGATATCTTGAGCTTGGCCAGGCCTTTTTCATTGATGAAAAGCGCCGTAGGAACAATCGTCAAGCCTTTTTCATTGACTTTTTTACTCCACTTCTTAATCTCGTTTGCGTGCACCAATAGTTTGCGTTGACGCTTCGGTTCGTGGTTCGCATAAGTGCCATACTTGTACTCGGCAATGTTCATGTTCACCACGTACAGCTCATTCTTGATGAACTGACAAAAGGCCTCGTTGATGCTAGCTTGTCCTTCGCGGATGCTCTTGATCTCCGTGCCTTGAAGTACGATACCCGCTACCATCTCCTCGAGGAGTTCGAATTCGAATTTCGCTTTGCGGTTCTTTATGTAGATATCGTCCTTCATGGCGACTGCAAAGCTCTCAAAATAATCGGGTCAATCCATGCTGCGTATTTGCAACTTGGTTCCGGTCACGCGGAATTGGACGTAGCTCTTCTTGCCCAGCAACAAATGGAACTTAGTCAAGGTCAAATACTACGACGACAATGAACAGGTGCTAAATGGCTTCATTGAACTGGTTAAGTAATATTTCTCCATATCAACCAACCCTTTACCTCAACTGCACGTCTACACAGTAGATTATATATCTTAGGGTAGGTTTAGTTAAAAAGGATAAGCCCCGTCTTCCAAAGGCGGGGCTTATTATTTTCTGTGCTTGTAGGGAAGTTGGTCCCGATCAGAGGCACTTGATTTTTCGCTATTTATGCGGAAAAATTTAACATTCGAAGCTATGTTCAGATATATACCCTTTTTGGTATTGACCCTGTTTGCAGCTGTTGCCAACGGACAGGATAGAGAGGTGAGTGCGGACCCGTGACCTATGAAATTCAGTTCAA
Source organism: uncultured Flavobacteriales bacterium (assembly GCA_943788725.1). Taxonomy (GTDB): domain Bacteria; phylum Bacteroidota; class Bacteroidia; order Flavobacteriales_G; family Salibacteraceae; genus SHAN690. Next base: position 666,512 of record CALSRJ010000003.1, read on the forward strand.
AAACAAGACGAAGACCTTCACAATGATCTATGTAGATACCCCATTTGTCAGGACAGTTTAGGCAGCTTAACTTTGCAAATCTGACATGTGTTAAATCATCAATCCAATAATATCAAATTTTTCAGACGAGTGGTTTTGTCAGGTCTAAATAGGTTGCAATCGCAATGATTCCAGAAATCCGTAGAATAATGACTACTGCTTGGAAGTCCCCAATTTCTATCAAAATCAATATTTGGTTTAGAGACCAGGGAATCAACATTTTCAACAAAGAGTTCACTATAGACTATCACATTATTGGGTTCAATATCCTTATTATGACTGACGATGTATGTTGTGTGTGATTGGAGGTACATCAAATCATCAAAAGAATCGATGTCCCTTACTCTAGTTCCGTTATTTCGAAAAATCAATTGAATGTTGTGATTTGTAACTTGAACTTCTGTTTTAAGTAATTTTTTACTCTCCAATGAAAAAGGGTCGCTAAAATCGATTTTTATCATAGCGTCTTGAACCTCAACTACACCTAGAGTCAAGTCTTGATCCCCTTTTATCAGAAAATGCCCGCTAGATATAGAATCCAGTTTGAGGTTATTATCAATAAATAAATGCTTTGGAATGTATTTTCTATCAAGCCTTGGAATTCCTACCGCCCGAAAGGTTAATCCTGTTTTGTGGGAAGGCGCAGCGGCAATTAATTCCTGGTTGACAAACGATCTATTTTCAAGTCGATCGATCTTAGACTTAAATTTCCTGTCTTTAAAGTAGTAGTCAACGGTTCCATCTAAGTAGTATGAGTTCACCCCATTGTCTTGTTGGAAACTCCTAAAACACCCTTTAACTTTTCTGTATTCAAATACAGTTTCTGTTTTTTCAGCCTCAATATTCACAGGAGGTAACTCATATGGCCGAACATCAAGTGTTATTTTCTCGTTTGAGATGAGTTGTTTTTTTGTACAGATGTACTTTTCGAATGAAACATGATTTAAAAAAAGAAGTGTCGTATCGCTGATTGAGATTAGCTTTGAATGGTCAACGTTTCCGTTTAATTGAGAATTAGAAATGAAGTTGGGATCTGAGGAGGTGATCCTTACAAAAGGTATAGGATTATCTAGAGAGTCGAGAATTATAGTTTGTCCTAGCACCTGAAGTGATACCAGGGATATCAATACAAGAATTGAATTTTTCATACGCAAATAAAAAAGTTCCACCCAGATGAACTTCTGAGTGGAACAATTTTTAAGAAGAAAAAATTATAGTTCAACAACCTGGACCCCAGCTCCATGTGCTTAAAGCGGTCCAGCAGTGATCGCCTGGAACACCATTTATGCACCCGCTGCAATTCAGAATTACAAATCCTGACATTCCGTGATTTCCTTCAATAGTGAGAGCTGCTGCTTGTACCTCATCTTCATCTGCAACTAATTTGGCCTCAGCTTCGTAATCGTCTTTGTGAGCTTCTAGCACAGATTCTGAAGCATAGCCTAAATTGTCAAGATCTGATGCGGTAAAACCAGGGTTATTTGCCATGTAGTTATATAACGCCCCAGAATGAATGTCGTTTTGATCTTCTAAATACTGGCAATATTCATCGTATTCAGTTTCGAAATCTGTCGTTCCACTTTCCAAAACGATTTCATGGTCATTAGATTCAATTGCCGTTTCAATGTTAGGATGCTCACATCCCGCAAGAATGACAACAATTAGCAGTAGTATTAGCTTTTTCATAGCTCAAAAATTTTAATAGTGGTTATTTAAAAAAGACGCAATGGGATGGCCTGCTCCGTGAGGAATGCACATCACATTCACATTAATTTGTCGCAATGTACTTTCACTTTGTTCTCACCACAATAGCTATTAATAGCTAATTTGAGTGCTTAGCACTACATGCATCATAAATGGAATGATTATCGAAGCAGCATGGCGTTAAGGACTTAAAACTATCGCCACGCCGCTTCGCTCAAAAGCAAAAAACCCCAGCTTACGCTGAGGTTTTCATGTCACTTCGTGACCCGGCTGGGGCTTCCCGCTTGATGCGGGATAAACTTCTCCCCACATTGCTTTATCGCTTTGCTCAAAAGCAAAAAACCCCAGCTTACGCTGAGGTTTTCATGTCACTTCGTGACCCGGCTGGGGCTCGAACCCAGGACCCATACATTAAAAGTGTATTGCTCTACCAGCTGAGCTACCGAGTCCTCATTTTTGAGGGGTGCAAATATAGCCGCAGATTTTACAGAATCAAATGCTTTTGCAATAAATCGGCGACGGGGGAAAATTACCTTGGATTGTTCCAGTAGTCTAAGGCCCTGCTACCCACTTCATTCATGTCCATTCCACGCAAGTTTCGGTAGTCTGAGACATCTCCTTGGTTGTTCATGGGTTCATCGTTGCCAGAAGGCGAAGCAGAAGGGGTGGAGAGTTGTTGATACCAGGAATAATCGACCGTTTCACCGGGGACGTTGGAGTGGAGCATGATGAAGTCATTGGTCACCAGCGTTCGGTCGTAGAAAACAAACTTGGCGTCAGATTTTTTTGGTGTCTTGTAATAATGCCAGATCTCGTAGGGAGAAGCGTTCGGTTCGCGGTGACGCATGACCCTTGTGTCTGGTTTTCCGTAGACCAAGTAAACGCGTCCGCGGTCTGTGCGACAAGCGTGTCTGCGTCGGTTACCTAGATCGAATTCCTTTTCGGCGTACCTGATTTTTTTGTGGTAGCTGTTCCATTCCGATTCCGGATCAATGGCGTTGCGGTCCCTCCAGAACGAGTAGAAGAAGCGTCGGAGGTCGGTAGTGTCGCCTTCTTCCCAGTTGTCATCGATGTAGCGCTCTTCTGTGGGGCTTGCTTGATAGCGCATGCAATAGACCATGGTGCGAAGGGTATCTCCCCGCAAACGGCCTACGAAGGTCTCGCTGAGCTGAAAATCATTGATCTCCTCAACCGTGGGTACGATGTTATGGCGTTGAATACTGCTGCGCGCCGTTGCGATGACTTCATTGTTGCGGTTACGCGCCTCGATCTGTACGAGGTAATTGCCCGTTCCCAATCCGGTGATGTCCCAGGTGTGAAAGACAGCTTGCACTTCGCTTCCTTTCACCCTTTTCAGGACGTGGTAGGAGCCTAGTACATGTTCGTCCCGTGCATCGAGGATGTCGAGAATGATGAGGTAGTCGTTGGGGCCGCCTAGGCTGTATTCTGTATTGTACAGCTCGGTGTAGAGTAAAAGTTTGTTTTGATCTGGACCTTGATAGCCAGAGATGCGTGGGATCATGTCTACGTTTCCTCGGGAGAACTTACCCACCTTTCCTCCATTGTCGTATACCGTATCTAAGTACACAATGTCACTGAAGTATGCATTCTCCGTAGGGAGCGGAATGGTAATGGTTTGGGCGAATGAAACGCTGTCTGAAGGGTTGTTCAAGTCGATCAATCGAATCGTCACATCGTAGGTCGCTGGTTCTAAGAAGAACCGCTGTAAGTCTAGGAAATCGACAATGGCATTCAGCGAGTCATTGGTGTACGGACTCTTGATGATGTTTTTCGAAAAGTCGACCACGCGCCCTTCGTTTTCGAAAATGTACGTCAACTCCACGCGGGCTTGAAAACCATCGGCCGCTTGGGCATAGCGGAGTGAAGAGGCGTTGAAGAGCATTTGGGTTTCCACGTAGGTGCCCTCATCTGGAGTGAGAAATACAGCGTGGTTGAAATAGGCATCAAGCGCAGAAGCCGAGAAAGAATAAAAAAAGACCGTTGCGAGCAGCAAATACCTCATGACGCAATTTTTTTCAAAGCTAATCAGCACAGATTGAACGTGCATCAAGAATGAGAGAGCGGCGTGCTGGATTATTAACACCCATCATCCAATTGTTCAAACCACATTCACCCCCATACTGGATGGTCTGTTCGTTATGAACAATTGTTCATAAACGATGCTGAAAACCTGTTCATTTGTTTTGGGCGCAAATTCTTTGCTATCAGGGAGTTATGTTCTACAATTGTCATTGTCAACGTGAAAGAAAGACAGCGACTCACCTTCGGGTGACAGGTTCACGGACAAGCGTTCTTTGAAGCGATTCCGAAGGGTTCTCGGACAGCAAGTTATTCCGTTCGCGGAAAGATTACGGCACTGAGATCTGAAAGTCCACAACTTTAGGGCTCGCAAGAGCATCTGGAGGGTAACGTGGAACAGAAGGGCGTTGCAAAGTAGGCCGCTTGATGAAAAGAGGGCGGAGGATGGCGTTAAGTCCTAACGCAGGAATACTTCGGTTGAACTGTAATAGTTGCCGGGGACAACCGTCCCAGGCGAGTGGCTATGCCCCTGCGTAAAGTAGGTGACATCGATCCTAACCGATTTATCGGGATGGAGAGGCAATCGAAGACTTCGGTCTACGATTGTGGTCAATGAACCAAGTACCGCACTTCGGTGTGGTCAGGAGCTGAATTTTAGACATCTTGGCACTTGTTGCAAATCGAACGAATTGCAACAAAAAATTGAAAGCGACTTCGCAAGGGGTCGCTTTCTTTTTTTTAGGGGCTAGGAGCTAGGGGGAATCTCAACTGCAACTTCAACATCAACATCAACATCAATGTGCTAATGTGCTAACGCACTAATGAGTTAATTCTCTAATTGACTAGTCCCTAATCCCCAGTCCCCAGTCCCCAGCCTCAGTCCCCGATGCGAAGCAGCTAGCGGCTCACCTCCCTGCGATACAACTGATTTCCACGTTTACGTTTTTGGGTAGGGTGCGCACGGCTACCGTTTCTCTGGCGGGTGGGTTTGACGTGAAGTACTTGGCGTACACTTCATTTACACTACTGAAATCGCCCATGTCGCTGAGGAAGATGGAGCACTTCAGGACGTTGTTGAAATCCATGCCCGCTTCTTTGAGTACTGCTTCCAGATTGTGCATCACCCGCTCTGTTTCCGCTGCTATACTGGCATTGTCCATCTCTCCGGTGGCGGCGTTGATGGCGATTTGTCCACTTACATACAGCACGTCGCCGTACATCACGGCTTGTGAGTATGGACCTATCGGTGCAGGGGCTTCTTTGCTCTCTATGATCTTTTTCATGGCTTCATTCGGTTTGGAGGGGTGTTTCATCCGATTCAAATATAGATTTTTGGCCTCCGAAGCATGCATGAAACGCAACGCATATTGGTCATCGATAACTACGATTCATTCACGTACAACCTCGTGCATTTGCTCGAGGCATTGGAGGTGCAGGTCGAAGTACGCAGAAACGATGCCCTGACCCTCGATGAGGTGGGGCTGTTCAGTCACATCCTCATAAGTCCAGGGCCAGGCGTGCCGGAAGAAGCAGGTATCGTCCCTGAATTGATCCGCATTTATAGCGGTACGCGTTCCATCCTTGGGGTTTGCTTGGGTATGCAGAGCATCCTCCATGTTGCCGGCGCCGAAATGGTGAACATGCCGAATGTGCAGCACGGAGCGCAAGAGCGATTGAGTATTGATGTAGGTTCTCGTTTGTTTCAAGGGCTTCCCGACCAAGTGCAGGTCGGTAGGTACCACAGTTGGGCCTTTCAACCGGAAGATGTCCCTGACGACTTTCGGGTAAGCGCTACGAGCGCGGATGGATTCGTCATGGCGATTGAACATGCAACCCTGCCGTTGTTTGGGGTGCAATTTCATCCAGAAAGCATCATGACCGAACACGGTATGGACATGCTGAGGAACTGGATTTATGGTTGAATTGCGTCTGATTACCGCCTCCTCAAGCCGTGACGTCTTGTTCGAAAGAAAGGGTTTTACACGCTTTATTTAAAACTTGAATTAAATGATTAACATAAGTGATTTAATTGGCTGGTAAAGAAATTTATATAGATGTGATAGTTCCTGCATTAAATGAGCAGGAGGCGATTGGTTTGGTGGTAGAAGATGCCCTGGCTCAGGGTGTGCGAAGTGTCGTGGTGGTGGATAATAACTCAACCGATGCAACGGCTCAGGTGGCTGCTGATGCTGGTGCCGTTGTCTTGCGAGAATCGGTGCGTGGGTATGGAGCTGCTTGCTTGGCTGGGATCGCATATTTGAGCCGAATGGAAGTGCCTTCCGAGGTGGTTGTATTCATGGATGGCGACCATGCGGATGACGCTTCTCAACTTGACGAATTGGTAGCGCCCATCCTATCGGGTCAAGCGGATATGGTCATAGGGAGCAGGGTGTCAGGGAAGCGCGAAGTAGGTTCACTCATGCCTCAACAGGTGTTTGGAAATGCCCTCGCCACCTGGCTGCTCAAGGTGCTGTATGGCCAGCGATTTACAGATTTGGGGCCGTTCCGCGCTATTCGAATGGAGTCTTTGCTGATGCTTGGCATGAAGGATCTCAATTACGGCTGGACAGTAGAAATGCAAATCAAGGCCGTGAAAGCGCATTTGCGCTGCACAGAGATACCGGCAAACTATCGAAAAAGGATTGGTGTTTCTAAGGTGTCGGGCACATGGCAGGGCAGTATCTTAGCGGGTTATAAGATCCTGAAAACCTTGTTCAAATATGCTTGAAGCGGTGCCCTGGTTGTGGTTTGAGTGGCTTGTTATAGGGTTGTACAGCTTTTTTCTACTCTTCATCTTTTTATACAGCCTTGTTCAGCTGGACCTTGTGCTGCGTTACCGGCAACGTCCGGGTCGGCGATTGGTAGGGCTTGCTGAGGATTGGCCTATGGTAACCGTGCAATTGCCGATGTACAACGAACGCTATGTCGCTGCTCGTCTTATCGATCGTGTGGCTGCGCTAGACTACCCCGGCGATCGATTGGAGATTCAGGTATTGGATGACAGTACCGACGGTACTAGAGAAATCATCGAAGAGCGCGTTGCGCACTGGTCGGCGAAAGGTGTGGATGTGGTGCATGTGCGTCGCGCGTCTCGGGAAGGGTTTAAGGCAGGGGCGCTAGCACATGGATTACAGCGAGCAAAAGGCGAGTTCGTTGCCATCTTTGATGCCGACTTCCTTCCAGGTTGTGATTTCCTGTCGCAGACCGTCAGGCATTTCCAAGACCCACAAGTTGGTGTTGTTCAGACGCGCTGGGGGCATTTAAACGCCGATTACAGCCCATTAACCGCAATGCAGGCATTCGGGTTGAATGCGCACTTTACCGTCGAGCAGGGAGGGCGCAATGCGGGCGATTGTTTCATCAACTTCAATGGAACTGCTGGCGTTTGGCGCTCAGCGGCCATCGTGGATGCTGGAGGGTGGAGCAGCGACACCTTGACGGAAGACTTGGATTTGAGTTACCGGGCGCAGTTGAAGGGGTGGCGGTTTGTTTTTCGGGAGGATGTAGAGGCGCCCGCAGAACTACCCGCGGAGATGAATGCACTTAAAACGCAACAGTATAGATGGACCAAGGGGGCTGCGGAATGTGCCGTTAAGAACCTTCCTGCTGTGCTGAGGTCGGATCGTATAGGTGTGCATGCGAAAGTCCATGCGTTTTTTCACTTGATGAACTCGTTCATCTTCATCAGTGTCTTTGCTTCTGCGTTGCTCAGTGTTCCTTTGATGTTTGTGAAGCAGCGGCATACGCTCGACTCCGTTATGTTCATGGGCGGTGTGGTATTCGTCGCTAGCCTCTTTTTGTTGATGTTGTTCTATTGGACTTCGTCCAGGCGATCTGAGTTTCCGCCGTCGGTTGGAGGGTTTTTGATCCGCTTTTTCTCCTTTTTGTCCTTGTCGATGGGGATGAGCTTGCACAATGCCGTAGCGGTATTTGAAGGCTATGTCGGTCGACGTACGCCTTTCGTCCGAACTCCAAAGTTCAGTATTGTCAAGGGTGAAGGGAGTTGGGTAGGCAGTGGGTACCGCGTCAAGCGGGTTTCAAAGCTCGTTTGGGGTGAGGTGCTGCTTTCCTCCGTCTTTTTCTGGGCGGTGTGGAAAGGGGTGAGTATCGGGGATATGGGCTTGTTGCCGTTCCATCTCTTGCTCGCCGTGGGATTTCTCTCGGTTGGAGGGTTGAGTGTCAAGCACGCTTTTCAGGGTTAAACCGATTCTTTAATTTTCAGGCATGGGATATTGGATTGCGATCTTCTTGATGGCCTTGGGATGGGGTGTTGACCGCTATAAGCTATATGGCCTTATCGCAGGCTACAATACCATGTCAAAGGAGGAAAAGGCCAAGGTCAGAATTGAGGATGTGGCTCGTTTGATGCGGAACACTTTCTTCGGGATTGGGGCGGTCTTGATCTTTGTGGAATACTTTGGTGCCGACCTCGGGCTTGAAGGCTATCGTTCCATGTTGCAGTCGCTGGTAGTTGTGGTGGGGGTGATCGTTATGCTCATCCAATCCAACGGAGAAAGGTACAAGAAATAGAGGTTTACTCTCAGAAATACACTAAGGTATCCATTTGATATTCTTGAAGTTAGGCTTTCTCTTTTCAAGGAAAGCGTTACGTCCCTCTTTTGCTTCGTCCGTCATGTAAGCTAGCCGTGTTGCTTCACCGGCAAATACTTGTTGTCCAACCATTCCATCGTCGGTTAGGTTGAAGGCGAACTTGAGCATTTTGATCGATGTTGGAGATTTTTGAAGGATCTCTTGTGCCCAGTTGTACGCTTCTTCTTCGAGTTGATCGTGTGGAATTACTGCGTTGACCATCCCCATGTCAAAGGCCTCTTGCGCCGAGTAGTTTCTGCCCAAAAAGAAGATCTCTCTGGCGCGTTTTTGTCCGACCATCTTCGCGAGGTAGGCAGAGCCATATCCACCGTCAAAGCTGGTTACGTCAGCGTCGGTTTGTTTGAAGATTGCGTGCTCTTTACTCGCCAACGAAAGGTCACAAACCACGTGCAGGCTGTGTCCACCCCCAACAGCCCATCCAGGAACCACGGCGATGACCACCTTCGGCATGAAGCGAATCAGGCGTTGCACCTCGAGGATGTTCAAGCGAGGCATGCCATCGTCGTCTACGTAGCCTTGATGACCTCTAGCGTTTTGATCGCCTCCGCTGCAGAACGCCCACCCACCGTCTTTAGCGCTGGGGCCTTCACCTGAAAACAAGACCACGCCAATGCTGGTGTCCTCGCGGGCATCCAAGAATGCTTGGTACAGCTCCGTTACGGTTTTCGGACGAAATGCATTGCGCACTTCTGGGCGGTTGAATGCAATCCGAGCAACGCCATCGTCGGTCTTTTGATAGGTAATGTCTTCGTATTCCTTGACGGTCTTCCAGTTGGGTGTGTTCATGTGCAATTCTATTGAAGGTAGCGTGGAATCACGCGAGATAAACGCGCATTCGACGCGGCTTCAATGTTACACCTTCTGCAGGAATAATCAAGCTACTTAAGGCTGTTGGTGAGGTATTTCAGGATGGGGTCCATTTCCGTAGGATGCTCAAAAGCCTCGCATCTATAGCGAGGTTGTTGCAAGATTCCTCGGTCTACCATTTCATTCAGGATGGTCAAATGCGAATGGGAAGTCTTGCCTAAGAACAAGTTATCCAGCTTGACGTCTTGCGCTTGCATTTCCAGAACGGCCTTGAATCCTTTGAGGTACAAGTAGTCTTTGGTAAAGCCACCGCCTCGGTAAACCCGGGTCACCAAGTAGTAAAGCTTGTCTTCATTGACGTTGTAGGTATCCTTCAGCATTTCATAGGTCGTTCTAAAGTCATTCCCTTTCGTCAAAGAATGAACGGCCAGCACACGAAGCGCAAGCTCTTTGAGTCGCCCAATAGATAAACATCCACTGAGCAGTTCACTCATGATCGCCAATCCCTCTTGGGTGTAGGTGTTTCGTGGTAGACCTAGGCTGAGAAAGCGCAGCGGCTGCTCCTGAGCGTTCATCGTGGTGACCATGTGCACACCGATTTCGTGATTGAGTAGGGCATTTAATCGCGTTTGGGTGAATCGCGCTCCCTTCTTGAGCATCAGCAATTTCTTTGAATTGATGACAAGGGCATCGGAAGGTATATGGCTAACCTCCTGCACTTTGAAGGCAAAGCCATAGCGTTTCCCTTCGGCGATGAAGGCAGCCTTGACATCATTGGTGTCCAGCAGGGCTTCATTTTCAAACTGAGGCAACTCACTCGTATACAGCAGGAAGGTTGCATTTGCAATGTCTTGCGCTGATGGCTCACCAAAGTAGCGAAGCGAGTTGTAAAGAAAGTTCTCCGATCCAATGGTGTTCAGAAGATCTACCTTATCCGTATACGAACGAATGATGTCGATGTACACTTGACGTATGTGTACATCCTCCAAGCTGTCTACATCCAAACGGTACATCAAAGATTTGAAAACGTGTGGGTCGATGGCGAGAGGTTTGTACCTGAATTCTGGGTTTCGGATGAATTTCGATCGGAAGAACTTCTTCTTTTCCTGTTCTACGTTCAGTGGGTTGACGTATCCGAGCACCTCAAAGTCCTTGGCCAAGCGATAGAGCTCTTTATCCAAATGAAGAAGTTCTGGTTGCAATCCACCGTGGAGTAAGGTGTTCTTTCGCTTGACATCAATAGACGACATGTCGTTGATGTAGTGCTGGGCGTGGTTGATGATGGCGGATTTCAATCCTTTGGCAATGGATTGAATAACAAGGGGGAAGGCCACTCCGGTGTCTTCGTCCATGAATATCTTCTTGACTTCCGTAGCCAGTACAAGCGACTCGTTGAATTCTTCTTGTACCAATTTTAACAGGTAACCTCTGCCGAAGAAGATGTGGTTGACCGAAACATCTGATTGGAGCCGTCGGACTTTGATCTTGAGTAATTCGCGTTTCCAAAAACTCAACTGGCTGTTGTAACGCCTAACATCGATGTTCTCGATGCCAATGTTGAACAAGTAGGTGGTCTTGTGGCGCTTGTAGTTATAGGAATGGATATCATATATCACAGAAGCACCAAAATCCTTCTCTAGCTTTTTAACCAGGGCGCGCACTACTGCGTAAAAGTTTGCGTGTTTTTGGAGCGATACCGCTTTTTCCTCTTCTGTCAGGGGACGTTTCCATACTTGCTTTCCCCACGCCTCATCGTAGATGGCGTGCTCGGGAGAACGATTCAGGTCGTACTCATACCGAGAATCATTGCCGACCAGGGTAATGGGCAGGGATTGGATGAACTGCTCCGTGTGCGGATCCTCTTCGTAGAAGCGTTCTTCTGCGCTGAGTAGGCAAATGTCCTCTAGTTCTTTTCGGAAGCGTGTTCCTGCGTGAATGGCTGTGCATACGTAGGGCACATACTCCTGAATCTTTACGAAGAATGCATCTTCATGGCTCGCCTCAAAGCATATTCCTTGCTCGATATTGGCGATGATTTCCTCAAGACTTAGCTTTTGCATTTTTCACAGTAAGTTGGTGTGCAAGCTTTCGGTTTAGGGCAGACTCCTTTGCGATAACTACGTCCTCTACAAAGTCCAGCACCTTCTGCTGCAGTTTGACGCGGTTGAGTTTGTTGATACGGGTAATGCCTCCTGGGCTTAACACATTTACTTCGATCAGCTTGCCACTGATGACATCCAATCCAACGAAATACAAACCGTCGGCAACCAAGCGTGGCCCAATCAGTTCACATATTCTTTGCTCTGCCTTTGAAAGCACGTGTTTTACGGCCGTACCGCCGGTGTGAATGTTCGAACGGGCTTCATCTTTTGCAGGAACCCGTTTCATCGCTCCAATTGGCTTGCCGTTGAGCATCAAGATGCGCACGTCTCCTTCGTCGGCGCCCTCTACATACTCTTGCACGATGACGTATTTCTGTTCCTTTTGGCCGTGGATGTAAAAATCAAGCAAGGAGCTCACGCTGGCGGAAGCCTTACGCTCCAGTAAGATCACGCCACTGCCCCCGTAGCCGTCAAGTGGCTTGAGGATCATCTTGTCAGACTTTGACTCGGAAATGACGCGCTTGAGGTATTCCTTGTTCTTCGAAACGTGGGTTTCAGGAATCACACCGGCCTTTCCGTGGAACATAGCGGCGGTGTAAAGCTTATTGTTGGCCTTTCGAATCCCGTCTACATCATTCACGATGAACACTTCGTCCTTGATGGCGTCCAAGAAGTTGAGCATGGTGTTGTCCACTGGTGGGTTAGCCCGCAGGAAGATGACATCAAAACCCGACATCGGAAGTAACTCTTCCTTGAACTTGACCTGTTTATAAAACTTAACGGTATCCTTTTGTACGCGCTCGTTGTCTTCGATCATGCGCACGAATCCAAACACATCGTTGTTGCGGATGGTTAAGTTGTTTGGGGTCATGATGCCTACGTTGTGGTTGCGCAGGTACGCTTCATGGATCATGCGAAGCGTGGTGTCCGTGAGGGCTTCTATGCGGTCCCAGGGATACATGATGAAACAAATGTTCATCGTTGAGGAATAAAGCTCATTATTTCCAAGTTGCTGATGATTAAATCGGGTGCAAGATTAGTCGAATTTATACTGTTGAGTCCAAAAATGTATAAGAAATTGCTACATCTAGTCCGCTAGCAACGAGACGGTTACATTATCATTCTCAATGCGCGACAGCAACTCGAGCTCGCCCTTCATGTAAGCATCGTCTATCGCTTCCAGTTTCAAAGAGGCGTCCGATGGTCTGTAGTTGAGGTAATCTGTGATCCGTATTCCCTTGATATACCTCGGCTCTACAACTTCTCGGAAGCGCATTCCGCCGCCGTCGTCCAGATAGCTATATGCTAGGTAGGCGATTTGGAGTGAATCCTGATCGATCCAATAGTAGAATTGATCCTGATGGTCTTCGCCGCCTCCTTCCGCGTCAAACCACACCTTAATCTTGTAGAAATCCCGCTCCTTGATGCGCTTGGTTCCGATGAGTTCCTTGTGCACGGCAAGGTCGTTCAATCCATAGGGTAGGCTGAAGAAGTACGCGACCGAGTTGACGGAAGCTTGGTACTTCGTCGCCATGGAATCGGGTACGGAAATCATGGAGTCGTTCAAGAAACGCTTGAAGCCGTAATTCTCTAGTACGTCACGCAAGACAGAGTCAGGGGTGAGATAGGTGGTTCGGGTATATTCAAACAAACCTCCGTTGCGGAGGATCGAATAGCTGTGGTCTCGAAAATCAAATTCAATATGCGCATGCTGATAGCGCCCACCACCGGCTCGTTCTATTGTCAGGTCAACGATCTCCTGTGCGGTCTCAGGTTCTTCAGCGCAGGACGCCAAGAAGACGATCAGGGGAAATAGTACCAAGGAGATTCTCATGGGTGCAAAAGAAAAGCCGATTGCCGAAATGAGCAACCGGCTTTTCAACCTTAACCTACTATGCGTTTTATGTATCGGAATGGGCTATGGATTTCGCGAGTTGCAGCAATTGATTCGCGTTGTGGTATCCCATGGCTTTCTGGACGATGTTTCCATTTCCATCTAGAAAGAAGAGCGTTGGATAAGCTGTGATGCGATATTGCTGGGCCAACTTCGGTCCGATGCCTTTTTCCATGTCTATGGCTACGCTTACGAAGTGCTCATTGAAATAGTCTCCTACCTCTGATTGCGGGAAGACGTTTCGTTTGAGGAGCTTGCAGGGTCCACACCAGCTGGCGTATGCATCGAGAAAGATCAGTTTGTTTTCTTGTTTGGCTGTTTGCATTGCTTGTTCCCAGGTTCCTTCAAAGAACTGGATCCCCGTGGACTCCGATTCCTTCACCGGCGTGCCTTGAAGAAAGAGAGCTGCAACGGCAACAAGCAGCATAGATTGAATTGTTTTCATACGATTGAATTATACGATTAAGTAGAATGATTTACGAAACCCTTACAAGCATTGCGCCAGTTTTGTCATTCAATCTGACGACGATGCATAAACGAGCTTTTCTTTGGAGATTGCGCGCTAGTGCCTATGTGAGGTTGGAAGCACAAACCCGAGGGTCAAAGACATGTTGAACGCTACGCTTTCTTCCCCTCCAAGTTGGCTTGCAAAGCGAACAGCTCATCTCGGTATTGTGCAGCCTGCATGAAGTCGAGTTCTTTCGCTGCCTTTTCCATGTTTCTCTTGGTCTCTTTGATGGCCTTTTCGATTTGCTCCGCGCTCATGTAGGCGATTACCGGGTCGGCTGCAATACCCATTTCCAAGTCTGAAGAAGAGGTGTACGAAGCGCCCCGTACCGACGATTGCGATTGGATCATCGCATCCATACTTTTCTTAATGGCCGTAGGGGTAATGCCGTGTTCCTCGTTGTAGGCGAGCTGCTTGGCACGTCTGCGGTTGGTCTCATCCATGGTACTGGCCATGCTGTCGGTCACCTTGTCGGCATACATGATCGCCCTGCCGTTCAGGTGTCGTGCCGCGCGACCGATGGTCTGGGTGAGGGAGCGGTTGCTGCGCAAGAAGCCTTCTTTGTCTGCGTCGAGAATGGCGACGAGCGAAACTTCAGGAAGGTCGAGTCCCTCTCGAAGCAAGTTGATTCCCACGAGCACATCTACCGTTCCCATGCGCAATTCGCGTAAGATCTCTACGCGCTCCATGGTGTCTACATCGGAATGGATGTAGCGTGTCTTGATGTTCACTTCAACCAAGTATTTCGCGAGTTCCTCAGCCATGCGCTTGGTAAGGGTAGTTACTAATACGCGCTCTTGGCGCTCTATCCTCAAGCGAATCTCTTCCAGCAGGTCGTCGATTTGATTGGTGGTCGGACGCACTTCAATGATGGGGTCCAACAGTCCGGTAGGGCGGATTACTTGCTCTGCGACGACGCCTTCGGATAGTCTCAATTCCAGATCAGCCGGAGTAGCGCTTACGTAGATGACCTGGTTTTGTAATCCTTGGAATTCTTCAAACTTTAAGGGACGATTGTCCATGGCGGCGGGTAATCGAAACCCGTATTCTACCAAGTTTTCCTTTCTGGATCGGTCTCCGCCATACATCGCACTGATCTGGGGCATGGTCACGTGGCTTTCGTCCACGATCATGAGGTAGTCGTCAGGGAAATAGTCGAGCAAGCAGAATGGACGTGACCCGGGCACGCGACCGTCGAAGTAGCGCGAGTAATTCTCGATGCCTGAGCAATAACCCAATTCGCGCATCATTTCTAAGTCGCAGTTTACCCTGTCCTCCAAGCGCTTGGCTTCAAGCGGCTGTCCACCATTGATGAATTGATCGAGTCGTTCGGTAAGGTCATCCTGGATTTGAACCATCGAACTGCGCATGCGCTCTTTGGTGGTAACGAAGATGTTGGCCGGGTAAATTCTAACTTCCTGTAGCTCTTCTATCACCGTGTTGTTGAACGGGTCGATCGATTCGATGATTTCAATCTCTTCTCCGAAGAAGTGAAAACGAAAGGCGTTATCCGCGTAGGCAAGAAAGACGTCTACCGTGTCTCCTTTGACGCGAAAATTACCGCGCTGAAAGTCGGCGGTTGTGCGGGAGTACAAGGATTCCACCAAACGGTGAAGCAACTTGTTCCTGCCGATGGTTTCGCCCACTTTGACCTGGATGATGTTCTCGTAAAAATCGCTGGGGTTTCCCATGCCGTAAATGCACGATACCGAACTGACCACGATGACATCGCGTCGACCACTCAAGAGGGCGGACGTGGTGCTCAATCGCAGCTTTTCAATTTCCTGATTGATGCTCAAGTCCTTCTCTATGTACATATCAGAAGAAGGCATATAGGCCTCCGGCTGGTAGTAGTCGTAATAGCTGACGAAATACTCTACTCGGTTATCTGGAAAGAACTGCTTGAACTCGCCATAGAGTTGCGCCGCCAAGGTCTTGTTATGACTAAGGATCAGCGTTGGCTTTTGGGTCTGCTGGATGACATTGGCCATCGTAAATGTCTTTCCGGAACCGGTCACTCCGAGGAGTGTTTGGTGCTTTACGTCTTGGTCGATGCCCTCAACGAGCTGCTTGATGGCCGCTGGTTGATCGCCAGTTGGAGAGAAGTCGGAGCGTAATGTAAAATCCAAAGCCTTCGTTCAAATTAGTGCAAACCACAAACTTACACCGATGAACATTGATGAGCAACGTCTGTTCTAAAATGCACAACTTTGTACCATGTTCATCAAGCGCATACTTACCTACCTCAATCCGCTGACCATCTTTCAGAAAGGGGAGAAGAACATCAACCTAAGATTGATGCACGGGATCAATCGGATCTCGATCTTCATGTTCCTCGTCTGCGTAATCGTACTGATTGTGCGATACTTAGCTAAAGGTTAGCAGTGGACTGAAATTTCAACTTCAACTGCAATTGTTATTTGCTGAGGGAGCTGTGTTAGACTTTGTCTAGCGCTTGTCCTATATCGGCATTTAAGTCCTCGTAGTTTTCTACACCTATGGATAGGCGTACCAATGCGTCGCTGATGCCGTACAAGGCTTTGTCTTCCGGCGTAACGTCTGAATGCGTCATCGTGGATGGATGCTCTGCAAGACTCTCTGTACTACCTAGGCTCACGGCCAAATGAATCAACTGCAAGGCATTTAAGAATCTAAAGGCTTCTGCCTCCCCACCTACGATGTCAAATGAGATCATGGCTCCAGCAGAGGTGAGCTGTTTTTTGAAGATGCGGTAGTTCTCTGGGTCTTCTTCTTCGGTCAGAAAACCTAGGTAATGCACTTTGGCCACTTTCGGATGATCCCGAAGGAACTCGGCTACCTTCTTGGCGTTCATGGCCTGCTCCGTCATACGCACCTTGAGGGTTTCCAAACTTCTCATGAGCAACCATCCCGTCCACGGCCCGGCCATGTTTCCTAAAAACGTACGCAAGGTCTTCACACGGGTGATGACTTCTTGATTTCCTAACACGGCACCGGCGATTAAATCACTGTGCCCTCCGATGTACTTGGTGGCAGAATACACCACGACATCTGCTCCGTGCTTCAGTGGCTGTGACCAAAGTGGCCCCATGTAGGTATTGTCTACCGCGAATATCACTTTGCTCTCTTCGGTGGAATACTTCTTCGCGAGCTTTGCGCAAGCTTCCATATCCACGAGCGCATTGGTAGGGTTTGCAGGCGTTTCGATGTAAATCATCTTGACCTTGTCTTGAATCCCGTTTTCCTGAATGATCTTATCGATGTTGGCTTCTGATTCGTGTGCGTGGAAGGCTAGGGCGTGGATGCCAAAACGGCTCAATACCGCCTTGACAAAGTGATAAGTTCCCCCGTAGAGCGGGTTGCTGTAGAGTACGTAATCCCCCGGTGAAAGGAATTCGAGCATCACCGTACTGATGGCCGACATACCGCTTTCGAAGACGGCGCAATCTTCCGCACCATCCCACAAAGTCAATCGGTTTTCAAGGATCTCCAAGTCTGGATTATTCAATCGACTGTAGATCAAGCCCATCTCTTCTGTTGGTCCTTTTTCACGTAAACCGTAAGCAATCTCGAAGAAACCTTTGCCTTCTTCAGCACTTTTGAATACAAAGGTGGACGTCTGGAAAATGGGACACTTTATGGCGCCTTCTGAGAGCTCAGGCTTATAGCCGTAAGACATCATTAAACTCTCAGGGCGCATTTTATGTTTCAATTCGTTGTTGCTCATGGTTTGTGGTTCTGTGGACTACAAATGGAAGAAAACAGAATGGATTGACCATCCTTTTTCGATGTTCCCTTTCTGTTTTTCGTCAACTCATGGAAATGTGCTTCCTTCGCTCGGTTTGAAAGGCCTATGAATAGTCAAGCACAGGACATTGTCATGCATAAGACCGTTTGTTTTTTCCTGGTGATCTTTTCCCTTGTTTCTGATCTTTCAGGCCAAGAAGATGCCTTCGTCCCTACGCCACGGGAGAAAGTTGTGGAAGAATACGTTGGTGATAATGGCTTGCTCGCCACTTCTGCTGGTATCTGTTTCCCGCTGGGCAACTTCGCCTTTAAGGAGGCAGACGAAACTGAAGCGGGATTTGCGAAGACGGGGTTTACGATCAATTTTTTAGAAGCCTCCCATTTTCTCGCCAAGCATGTGGGAATCGGCATACGATGGAACCGACATCAATTCGGCTATGACCACGAGGGTTTTGTGGATTGGTATCGGATCAGGATTCCCAATGCTGTGTTCTATGCGCGTTCAGAAGATCCCTGGGTGATGCACACTGCGATAGCCAACTTAATCGGCATCCTACCCGGCGAAATCGCAGACCTAGATGTTCGTCTTGGTTTTGGATACACTTACGTAAAGCGCCCAGAGGTATTTATGGAAGGCTATGACCGGGTAACGGGGTATTTTCAGTATTCGTGGTTGCAAAAAGAGGCGGTGACGAGCGGACTTGTCTTTGGGTTTGGGACCAACGTGCGCTTGCACTTGGATCACGACATTGATTTGATCATGACGTGGGATGTCCAGCGCACCACGGCCAGAATGAACGTTGAAAATGTGCTCGGTGTTGTCAACGAAGAGGTCGTGGCGGTGGATCAGCCCATCTCGCTCATTGCTCTCGGGCTAGGCGTTGGCATCCGTCTGTGATCATTGGTTGGCGTAATGCCAGTCGAACTCCTTTTTCAAGTGAATTCCGGTATAGCTGAAATCCAATTTTGCGATTTCTTCGGGTGTGCCCGCAGCCAATAATGCGCCGCCTTTACCTCCGCCTTCAGGTCCAATGTCGATGACGTGGTCTGCCACTTTGATGATGTCCAAATTGTGCTCAATTACCAAAACGGTATTGCCTTGGTCCACCAAGGTATTCAACACTTCAAGTAACATCCGAATGTCTTCGAAATGCAAGCCTGTCGTAGGCTCATCCAGAATGTAAAAGGTATTTCCCGTGCTTCTTCGGGCCAATTCGGTCGCCAATTTTACACGTTGCGCCTCACCACCAGATAGGGTAGTGGAGCTTTGTCCCAGCTTCACGTAACCCAATCCAACTTCCTTGAGCGTTTTGATTCGGATGTGGATGGAAGGAATGTGCTCAAAGAATTCCACGGCTTGGTCTACCGTCATGTCCAATACATCGCTGATGCTTTTCCCTTTGTATCGAATTTCGAGCGTTTCGCGGTTGTAACGTTTGCCTCCACAGGTTTCACATTCTACATAAACATCTGGGAGGAAATTCATTTCAATCGTCTTGACTCCTCCTCCTTGGCAGGTCTCGCAGCGGCCTCCTTTGACATTGAAAGAGAACCTTCCGGGCTTGTATCCACGGATTTTCGACTCTGGAAGCTCGGTAAACAACTGACGGATATCGGTGAAGACGTTCGTATACGTCGCTGGATTTGAGCGTGGCGTACGGCCGATTGGAGATTGATCGATCTCGATGACCTTGTCGATGTGCTTTAACCCAGTGATGCTCTTGTGCGCTAGCGGCTTTTTCTGCGAAGTAGTATAATGCGCCGTAAGGATCGGGTAGAGGGTGCCGTTGATGAGGCTCGACTTGCCGCTGCCTGAAACGCCGGTCACGCAGATGAACTTACCCAGCGGAAATTCCACATCGATGTCCTTGAGGTTATGGCCGCTGGCTCCTTTTAGTACAATCGATTTACCTGTGCCTTTTCTGCGCTTGCTTGGTATGGCGATTTCTTCCTCTCCGCTCAGGAATTTGGAAGTCATGGAACCCGACGCCAAGATCTCTGCAGGTGTTCCTTGCGCGACAATTTCTCCTCCGTGCACACCAGCGCGCGGCCCGATGTCAATGACGTGGTCCGCCTCCATCATCATGTCTTTGTCGTGTTCCACAACGATGACACTGTTTCCTAGATCTCTCAATTCCTTCAGGGCTTCGATGAGGCGATTGTTGTCTCGCTGGTGCAGTCCGATGCTCGGTTCGTCGAGGATGTACAGCACACCAACGAGCTGAGATCCTATTTGGGTAGCCAATCGGATGCGTTGCGCTTCACCGCCGCTCAGGGTTCGAGCTGATCGATTCAAGGTTAGGTAGTCTATCCCAACTTCAAGTAGGAAACGAATGCGGCTCCGGATCTCCTTCAGCACATCTTCAGCGATCATCTTCTGGCGATCACTCAAGCGCGTTTCAAGGTCCGCGAACCACTCTCCGAGCTCGGCCAATTCCATGGCTGCCAATTCGGAAATGTTCTTTTCGTCGATTTTGAAATAAAGTGACTCTTTCTTCAGTCGGGTTCCTTCGCAGGTGGTGCAGGGCACCTTATTCATGAATGCTGAAGCCCAGCGTTGGTAATTAGAAGTAGCGCTGTCTTCGAACTGATCCATCAAGATATTGGCGACCCCATCGAACTTGATGTCGTAAGACTTGGTCACGCCGAGGGTCTCGCTTTTGATCTCGAGCTGTTCATTCGTTCCGTACAGAATGACCTGCAATACTTCTTCGGAAATTTCCTTGAGTGGCGTGCTCAGTTTGAAGTCGTATTTCTCACCTAGTAGCTCGATTTGCTTGAAGACCCAGTTGCGTTTGTATTCTCCCAATGGAGCAAGCCCGCCACGCTTTATGGACAGATTTCTATCGGGGATGATTTTATCCTCGTCGATTTCGCGCACCTCTCCCAATCCATTGCATTTAGGACAAGCACCGTATGGGCTGTTGAACGAAAAGAGGTTTGGCGCTGGTTCGTCGTACGAGACGCCGCTGGTAGGGCACATCAGTGAGCGACTGTAATAGCGCAGGGTCTTGTCATCAGACTCGAGCAGCATCAACTGTCCCTTCCCTTCTTTCAATGCCGTGAGGATGGACTGCTTCAGACGGTTGAGGTTGGTATTCTCGACGGTGAGTCGATCCACGACCAATTCAATGTCGTGCACCTTGTACCGATCCACTTGCATGCGATGCTTGATCTTTTCTAGGCTGCCGTCTACCCGCACGCGTAAAAAGCCTTTTCGAGCTACTTGCTCGAACAGTTCACGGTAATGACCTTTGCGTCCTTTTACCAGGGGAGAGAGGAGGGTGATTTCCGCTCCCATGTATTTTTCAAGGATGAGGTCAATGATTTGTTGGTCGCTGTAGCGGACCATCTTTTCACCCGTAACGTAGCTAAATGCCTCGGAGCCCCTTGCGTAAAGCAGTCGGAGAAAATCGTAGATCTCTGTGATGGTACCTACGGTGGAGCGGGGATTCTTGTTTACGGTCTTCTGTTCAATGGAGATGACCGGGCTTAAGCCGTTGATTTTGTCCACATCGGGACGTTCCAATCCGCCGATAAATTGACGTGCGTAGGAAGAAAAGGTTTCGATGTATCGTCGCTGGCCTTCAGCGTAGATCGTATCAAAAGCAAGGGAGGACTTACCGCTTCCGCTCAGTCCGGTGATGACCACCAGTTTGTTACGCGGAATATTGATGTCGATGTCCTTGAGGTTGTGCTCACGGGCACCCAGTATCTCAATTTGATCTTCATTCAGTTGTATTTCCTTCTCCACTTTCATCGGTACCTTCTAGACGTGAGCGCGCGAAATTAGCAACTTGCTCCTTGTCATTCACCAATTCAATGGAAAGAGGTTTAGTTGGAAGTTTGATCACATAGGTTTTACCCGAACTGTTGGGGAGGTGGTTGTCCCGCATCCATGGATTCAAGTACTTGAGGGTCTTGTAATTGATGCCGTTTTCAAAGGCGAAGTCCGGCAGATTTGCTATGGTTTCGGTCGCAGTTATCTCCGTAAATTTCAATGGCTTGTACAAATCGTCTTCTCGGAAATTGAAGCCATATGACTTGGGGTCTCCGAGAATGGTCTTGGCGGCGAGAATGCGAAAGATGTAGCGGGACGTCTCTTCATTCAACACCAGGTCGTAGTAATTGGTGGCCTTTTGTCGCTCGAGTTGAGTGTTAATGCCGGTCATACCCATATTGTACGATGCCGCTGCCAATGTCCATGATCCAAATTTTTCCTTCGCGTCTCGCAGGTAAGCGCAAGCGGCATGGGTTGATTTTTCGATGTGGTAGCGCTCGTCCACGTCGTTATTGACTTCGAGTCCTCGTTCCCTTGCAGCATCCTTCATCAATTGCCAAAAGCCCGTGGCGCCTGCGGGTGATACGATTTGTGTCAAACCGCTTTCCATGAGTGCGAGGTACTTGAAGTCTTCGGGAATGCCTTCTTCTTCCAGGATCTTTTCGATCAGCGGAAACCAGCGGTGGCTGCGCTTTAAAAGCAGTAGGGTCTGCGACTGCCAATAGGTGTTCACAAGCAGCTCTCGGTCCATTTTCTCCCTTACGTCAATGAGGTTGAGTGGAACCTCTTCTCCAGCGAAATCCATTTTGGCCGGAAGGTTCAGCGCGAATATGTTGTAGCTGTTTTCGAAATTTTCATGGTACTTCTCATTCTCTATTCCTTCGAATGTTGATGCCGTGAATAGTTGGAAAGCAAGGAGGGAGGTACTTAAGATTGCGACGAAGATGAGGGCGGCGTTGAGCGTTCGTTTCATGAAAGCAAGTGGGTTAGAGATGTTTTGATTCGAAGATTTCTCTGGATCGTTTCCAGCGTGTTGAACTGTACAAAAAGCCGATCACGAGAAAGGCAAAGACTAAGAGCGCAGATTGCAGTATCCATTGAGATTCAAGTGCAACATAGCGTAGCAATGCGATCAAGGCAACTGATGCGGCAGCAATAGAAAGCATCACAAAACCTACCTGACGATCAGATAATCCCGCGTAAGACAGGTGATGGGTAGTGTGGTCCTTTCCACCTACGAAGGGCGATTGGCCTCTGCCGAGGCGATTGATGGTTACGGTAAGCGAGTCCGCAATGGGAATGACGAATGCAGCCGCTACAATGGCGAGTTTTGAGTACCACGTGTGCTCCACCATCACGTAGTGGTTGTTCCAAAAGAACAAGACGCCCACCGTTGCCAGTAGCGCTCCGATCATTTGACTTCCCGTATCTCCCATGAAGATCTTAGAAGGATGCCAGTTGAAGACCAAAAATCCGGCAAGGG
Organism: uncultured Flavobacteriales bacterium; assembly: GCA_943788725.1. GTDB lineage: Bacteria > Bacteroidota > Bacteroidia > Flavobacteriales_G > Salibacteraceae > SHAN690. The sequence goes on from CALSRJ010000003.1 coordinate 689,207, forward strand.
CTGCTATGGTTCCTCCGCAGATGAACGTGTAAAAGAAGTTGTAGTGAGCGAAAGGGTCTTCCGAAACAGCAGCTGCCAAGAGGATGAAAATGCTGACGACGGTCGTGATTCCATCCATGTTGTCGAGCATGTTGATGCTGTTCATGACCGCCACGGTCCAAAAAATGGTCAGCAGGCTGTCCGTCCAAGTAAGTTCAAAGAACTCGATCCGAATATCGAAGAGCAGAAGGAGTATACCGCACGTAAGTTGCGAACTGAATTTCAGCCAAGGCAAGGTGTTGAAGGCATCATCTGCGAGGCCGGTAAAAAAACCAAGTGTCACTACAATGAGCAAACCGAGGTGACTTATCTCTTCAGCGGGGTGCAGTTCGGGATTGTGAATGAAGAGGTACACTACATAACTGACCAAGAAAATGATGTAGAAAGAGATTCCTCCAATGGCGGGTTTGTAGGCTGCGCTCCAGCGTTCTTCCTCGCTCGGAGCTAAATTCTTCGTGCCAAGCGTTCTCGTCCACTTCAAAAAGAGGAAGTTGAACAGCATGCTGATGACCGCAAACACGCCGAAAATGATGAATAATGAAACAGTTGACATATACAGCTTTAGTGCAAAAGCGAAGTTAGCCGAGTAGTCTGAATGGCTGAAAATAAGTGCTGAGAGTTGTAAACACCACGCGGAGAAGAGCGTAAAGGAAGTTTAGAACGGCGAGTTGAAGTCCGCCAAACGGGGCAGCACCGCGTCCTTTTCAGAAACAATAGGATCTCTTACGGGCCATTCGATTCCAATGGCCGGGTCGTCCCAGGCTATGCCGCATTCTGAAGCTTTGTCGTAATAATTGGAGCACTTGTATTGCACGATGCTGTTGTCTTCTAAACAACAAAAACCATGGGCAAAGCCCTGCGGAATGAAGAGGGTTGTCTTGTTTTCTTCGTTTAGCTCAATGCCGAAGTGCTTGCCATAAGTGGGCGAATCTTTTCGCACGTCTACCGCTACATCGTAAATGGAACCGCGTACCACCCGCAATAATTTGTCCTGTCCGAAAGGGGGCGCTTGCAGGTGAAGTCCTCTTACGGCTCCTTTGTTGCTCTTGGATTCGTTGTCTTGTACGAAGCGCAGGTCGTAGCCGTGTGCTTCCAACAGGGAGGCTCGAAAACTTTCAAAAAAGTAGCCCCTGTCGTCGGAGTGGACGGTGGGTTGTAGGATGAGTAAGCCTTGAAGCGGGGTCTCTTTGAGCGTCATTCGTCTTTATTGCGCTTCAAATTTCGTAGAATTCCTGACTTATCGTCGGATTCATCTTCTTCTACGTAATATCCGTTGCCCGAAGTGTAGCCGTAACCATAGCCGTATCCGTACCCATAACCGTATCCGTACCCATAGCCGCCATACTGGCGACCATAGCTTCCGTAACGCGCACGGTCTAGGTTGACGCTGTTGAGCACCACCGATAGGTTCTTGATCTTGTTCTCCACGAAGATGCGGTTGACGTTCTGTACGAAGGCTTTTTTAGAGTTCTCGCTTCGGAAGATGTAGAGTGGGTAGTCGGCCATCTTCAAACTCGTGATACCATCCGTTACCAATCCAACCGGCGGATTGTCGATGATGATGATGTCGTAGTCTTTCTTGAGTTCCTCAATGGCTTGACTCAACTTGCCGTTGATCATCAGCTCACTCGGATTGGGCGGCACGGGACCTGCGGTTATGAAGTGCAATCCTTCCAGTTCACTCTTTCGAATGATCCCATCCAAGGTATCTCGATTGCTCAGGTAGGTACTCATGCCGTACTCGTTGGTCGTGCTGAATCCTTTGTGGATACGAGGCTTCCGCATGTCGAGATCGAGTAGGATGACGCGCTTTGAACTGTATGCCAGGATGCCCCCGAGGTTGATGGCCACGAAGGTTTTTCCTTCACCCGAGATGGTAGAGGTTACTGCAATCACCTTTTTCTCGCCCTTGGATTCGAAGAAGTCTAGGTTGGTACGCAGGCTCCGGAAGGATTCTGCCATGACCGATTTTGGATTCTTGTCGACGATCAACTGGGAGAGGGGAATGTTCTTACTGTACTTGGGGACAACACCTAGTAGGCTGATCTGTGGATTGATCAAGCGGGAGAGGTCGTGAACTCCATTGAGTTCGTTGTTGAGCAGGTAACGTCCTGCGATGACCAGCAGCATGAATATCAAGGACCCTGAGATGGACGAAAGGTAGATGACAGCTCTTCTCGGACTGACGGAGTCTTGTGGAATCTTGGCCCTGCTCAGTACCCGGTTTTCAGAAACGAAGCCTGCTTCGGAAATCGAGTACTCTGTCTTCTTCTCGAGGAGTAGGGTGTAGTACTTTTCATTGGAATTGAATACCCTTTCAAGGCGGGCGTACTCGATTTCTTTGCTCGGGAGGTTGACGAAATTCTGCTCGATCTCATCGATCTTTGAGCTGGTAGTATTGACCCCGTTCATGAATTTTTCCTCCAAGGCATCCAGGCTTCTGAGGATGAGGGTTTTCTGGGTCTCGATTTGCTGATCGTAAATCATGATCGTCGGGTTCTCTTGGGTTGCCGACGTCAATTGATTGTTGCGACGCATCACCATGTCTTGCAAGCGAACGATCTGCGACTCCACTTTTTGCTCAAACTCTGAGCCGGCCAAAACAGGCATCAATTCATTGATGTCCACACCCGTATTCTCTCGATCGATGTTCTTTTTCAGCTGCTTTAAGAGGTCTACATGGATTTGCAAGGCGGCTTTGTCTTGCTCTAGGTCATTCAGGCGGTTGATGTATGTGCGAGCTATGTCATCGTTGTCGGCGAGTCGGTTTTCCTTTTTGAAGTCTCGAATGAGTGATTCCGAGTCCTTCAGGCGGGTGTAAACTTCTCCGAGTTGTTCGTTGATGAACTTGAGGATCTTCAAGGCGCTCTGGCTTTGGCGTTCCTTGTCGTACTCCATGTACTCAGCGGCGATTCGATCTGCGATGGTCGCTGCCTTAGCCGCATCGTTGTTTTGCACCGTGATGCGCACGGTTTTCGCAGAAGCGTTCAACAAATCAATGCGGTAATTTGGATAGAGTGAACGCAGGTTTGCAAAAGGCGTATTGATCGTGAAGAAGTAGGAGTTCTCACCGTAGTCTGGAGAGTTCAAGAAGTTGGATATGAAACGGTCCGTCACTTGGAAAACGATGCCCTCAGCTTCTACCGTATCACCCACTACAAAAGGGATAACGGCATCCTTTGATCGCGGCAAGGTAATCGTGCCGTTGTTTTCCGTTTCAAATTCGATGTAGATCGGACGGTCGTAAAGCAGCGGATCCAAGTTGGCATATTTGATATCGTACGGACTGTTTCGGAAACGTTCGTTGCGGAGGATCTCGCCTTCTGCGTAATAGCTGATGCTGAGGTCTAGGTTTTCGATAACGCGTTTGAAGAACTCCTCTGAACGCAGCAATTCTATGTCTTTGGAAATGTCTTCTGATTCGCGGAATTCCTGCACGTTGAGCAAGCGATTGGCTTGGTTTTCCTTCACGATCTGGATCACGCTCGATGCCTCATAGACTGGCTGCGTATAGTGGATATACGTAAAGGCTCCACCCATGAACAATGCGAGGATCAACACCATCCAATACCAGCTGTTACGCAGGATATGGATCAGCAGGCCTAGGTCAAAGTCGATGCTTTGACTTCCATCGGGGTTACTGCCCGCGGGTGCTTCGTGTGTTGGGTTGGCGATCGGAGCGTCCATGCTGGATTAGGGCGTGTTGGTGACTTGGACGATCAAGAAATAGGTCACGATAAGTGAAGAGAAGAGTCCAAGGATGGATGACGTAGTCTGAAGGATTTGCTTTCCTGCGAAATACGATGGCTCCACGTATATAATGTCGTTGGCTCGTACGTAGACCAGGTTGGCTTCCTTCATGCCTTCGACCGTACTTAGGTCCAAACGAAATACTTGTGGGTTGTCTAGGTTGCCGCGTAAGACTTTGATCTTATGCGCTTTACCGCCAGATGAAATACCGCCCGATAAGGCGAGCGCTTCGATGATGGTGGTGTACTCGTTCTGGATGTTGATCACCTGAGCAGCCCCGCCTGCACCGGGGTATACGATGACCCTTCGGTTGTTGACTTGCAGCATCACAAACGGATCGTTGTAGTAATTGCTGTACTTGTCTTCCAGAAAGGTTTCCGCCTCTTTTAGGTTCAGTCCAGCCACTTTTGCTCGACCGATGATCGGAAGGTTGAGGGAGCTGTCTGCCTCGATCAGGTAGGTGAAAGCGTTTTGGTTGTTTAAACCAGCATTGACCCGCGAGCCATCGTCGAGGGAAGTAAGGTCAATGATCTTGAATCCCTGATTGGAAAAAAGTCGGAACATGAGGATGTCACCGGGCTGGATGATGTAGTCATCAGGGATCGTATCGCTGGCCAAAGCATATGGGTAGTCTCTCTTGGTTTTGAGCATTACGCTAGGATCGAAGAGTCTACAGCTCGACATTAATCCTGCAAACAAGAGCAAGGCGATGAGGGTTTTGGGTTGAATTTTCATGTTCTTAGAAAGCACTTTGAATTGCAAAGTAAATGTTTTTTTAGTTCGGTTTTACAGAATTCCTTTTTCGCGCAGTAGGGTGTGGTACAGGTTTTTCATATCCTCTACCAGTCGATTGAAACTGTATTGTTCAACCACATGCGCCTTGCCCACTTTGCCCATTGCATGCCTGCGCCTTGGATCTTCGATGAGGCGCTGCAAGTGAACAACCATGCGTCGGGTGTCTCCCACTTCACAAAGCAGGGCAGAGCCACCTTCAACCACGATGTCTTCGATTCCTCCAACACGCGTTGAGACTACTGGTTTTTCGGCAGCTTGCGCCTCAATTAGACTTACCGGTGTACCTTCATTGAGAGAGGTGAGTGCCACCACGTCCAATCCGGCAATCGCAATGTCCACTTCCTTGATCCAAGAAGTGAATGCGAGGGGGGCATCTTGTGTCGGAGGTTCCATCCACGTGTATCCGAGGCCTATTTTTTCGCAGTATCCCCTTAAGTCAGCATCCAGCTCTCCGCCTCCTACGATAAAGAAGCGTGCCTGGGGGTGCGTTTTGGATAGGGAATAGATGGCGTCGATGAACATATGGTGGTTCTTAATCGGTACCAATCTCCCGATGACACCGATCGCGACGTGTTCATCTGTCAGTTCGTACTGCGTTCTAAACGCTTCGCGCTTTTGCGCTTGATCTTCTTGGAACCTACGCAGGTCAAATCCGAGGGGGATGACTTCGATCTTTTCTTGCCGAGCAATTCTGTGCAAGGCCCCGAGCTCATACCGCTGAATGTCGCTGATGGCAATGATGCGCGTGGATCGCTTTGCCAAATAGCGTTCAATGCGCTTGTACACGTAGGTAGTGAAGGTGTTGAAGTAAGAGTGGAATACGTGTCCGTGAAAAGTGTGCAAGATGATCGGCACGCCGTTGCGGTGTGCTGCTAGTCGTCCGAGCGTGCCTGCCTTGGAAGCGTGGGTGTGTAGGATGTGCGGACGGTAGGCTTGAATGATGGCCTCAATCTCTCGGTAGGCCTTTAGGTCGTGCGCAGGTGAGACGCTGCGTTTCATCTCAGAAATGATGATGGGTTCAATCTCTAAGCGTTGCAGAATGAATTCCGAAGACGCTTCACTCTCGTCCTTGAGCCCGCCCACCAATTTGGTCTCGAACGGATGCTCAAGGTAGCGCGTTAGGTAGGCAACGTTGAACGTGGGGCCGCCTAGGTTGAATCGATTGATGATTCTGAGTATGCGTATCTTTTCCTTTCCCTCGCTCATTGCATGTACTTCTTGTACCATGACTGAAATACCACGAATGCCCAAGCGCTTGCTGGAGCATCGCCAGGATTGTTGGAATACAATTTCCTTCTCAAGCTCGAAACAGCATCTGGATTGAACAGGCCTTGCGCTTCGAGTAGCTCTTCGTCTTCGCTCAGCTCGATGAAGCGTTGTTTCATTGGACCTCGGAACCAATCCAACAGGGGGACTTCAAAGCCTTTTTTCTTTCTTGAGAAGACCTCCGCAGGCAACACATCGCGGTAGCTGTCTTGCAGGATTTTCTTTTTCATGCCATGGTTCACCTTAAACATGACGGGAAGACGAAAGGCATGCTTGACCACATGCTGATCAAGCATAGGAGTTCTCACTTCGAGCGAATGCGCCATAGACATCGAATCTACCTTGTAGAGCATGTCATTGGGCAAGACCATCAGCGTGTCACTCAACAAAACTTCGTTCAGGGTTCCCTGCTTCGAAATGTGTTTCAGGAGGTTGTCTTTTCGCTTTTTAAAAGCATGCGCATCGTCTGATAAGCGTTGATCTCTGACGAGCATGGGTTCTTGAAAAAAGTAATTGGCCTCTTCTTCCGTAAGGATCCCCGCCCATCGCCAGTAACGATCGCGGTGCGAGAGTTGGTAGCCGTCTGCGAATTTTTTAAGTTGGCGCACCGTGTTTCCAATGCGACCATTACGTGAGGCAGGCAATCGATCCCAAAGGCCTTTCATGTTTCCTACGGAATGTTCGAGCAGCTTCGCGTTTCGGATCTGAAATTCAGCGCCGTGTTTGTGATACCCCCCAAAGAGCTCATCGCCACCGTCGCCACTGAGGGCTACCTTGACGTGTTGGCGCGTATACTTGGCGAGCAGGTTGACGTTCAAGGCGGAGGAATCCGCAAAAGGTTCGTCTAGGTGCTCCAGCACTTGCTCTGCGGAATCCAAGAGCTCTTCATTACGCACATTGAACATGTGGTGCTTTACGCCCAGGTGCTTGGCTACGCGCTGTGCATATTGCGTTTCGTCAAAGTAAGGTTGGTCCGGAAAACCAAGGCTGAAGGATTCGATGTCGGTTTTCTCTTCCGACGCAAGGGCCGTGATGATGCTCGAATCGATTCCACCGCTTAAGAAGGTTCCCACTGGAACATCGGCGACAAGCCTGCGTCTAACCGACTCTCGCATGAAACGCTTCAGGACCTTTTGCGCTTGCTTGTAGTCGTGCGCACTCAAGTCCTTTTCCTCACTTGGGTCATACGGAATCGTATACCATTTTGTCTTATCGGTCTGGATGGATTGACCGCTCCAAGTCACTTTGATCGAGTGTCCCGGCTCCAACTTGTAGTAATTACAAAGGATGGTATTGGGTGCGGGGATGTAGTTGAACTTGAAATAGGTAAAGAGCGAAACCTTGTCGATCTGCTTTTCAAATCCCATTTTCATCAAGGTCCGTAGTTCGGATGCGAAACCGAAGCTCTTATCATTCTTGAAGTAGAGGAGAGGTTTGATGCCAAACCGGTCCCTGGCCAGGAAGACTGTCTTTTCTCTTCGATCGTACATTCCAAAAGCAAAAAAACCATTCAACTTAGGGAGGCAGGCTTCGCCAAAATGAAGGTAGAGCACCAGCAATACTTCCGTGTCGCTTTGGGTCTTGAAGCGGTAGCCGAGTTGTTCGCACTCTTGCCGGAGTTCCTTGTAGTTATAAATCTCACCGTTGAATACGAGCGTGTAGCGACCGCTGAGGTCGGTCATCGGTTGATGCGAGCGTTTGTCGAGGTCGATGATGGACAGCCGCGCGTGCCCTAAGGCTACTGGAGGCTCAATCAGGTGTGCTTCATGGTCGGGACCCCGATGTGCAAGGGTATGGGTCAGGGCCCTGAGGTCCTTGAAGGCCGCTGTGTCCTTACTGAGTTCTATCCGTCCGAGGATGCCACACATCGTTACAAAGTAGCAGATTTAAAACCAGTCTTCCCCTTTCTGTTCGGGGAACTTATCAAGACCTTCCAAGTCCTCGGCCGTGTCGATGTCGTTCAATGTTTTGAGCAGGTAATATTTTCCGTTCATCTTCTTCAGATCCAGGATAGTATCCATCAAAAGGTCAGGCGTGCTCCATTCCTTGTCTTCAAAGAGGGTCGGAAAGAATTTTTTCATGCCCAGGAGGTAGTATCCACCATCCTTAGCAGGGCCGATGACAACATCGTTGTTCTCCAATACCGCAAACGCCTCTTTGATCATGTAGGTCTCGAGTTCCAAACAATCGCTACCGATGATGATGACCCTTTGTTTTCCTTCTGCAAATGCCTCTGCAAATGCGTTTTGCATCCGCTCTCCCAAGTCAGTGCCATTCTGCAGACGTTTTCCAAAGAGCATGTTGTCCCACAGATCGTTGTTGTCAATGGCCTCGGAGTAGTAGACCATTTTGTCTGCGTTGAGCTGCTTGGTAATCTCTCGTGTGTAGATCAGCAATTTGTGGTAGATGTTCATCGCTTGCTCGTCTCCAAGATCAGCAGCCAGTCGCGTTTTTACCTGGCCTTTCTCCAGGTTCTTCACAAAAATGATGAGTCGATCGTTGTCTGTCACGAAGGCAAAGTTACACCAATGTTCCTTGACAAGAGGAGCCTTCACCCGCAGTACAACCAAAGCAATGTTGATGAACAACAATCTCGCGATCAACGAGTTGAGCGAAGTCGAAGTCGTCAATATGGCGCCCACTATCACGCTTGATTTCGAGGTCCAGCATCTGGTTGAAGTCACAGTCGTACAGCTTTCCGTCCCACCCTATGGAAAGGGTGTTGCGGCACATAAGACCGGCGGCAGCATTCGGGTTGAATGCATCCACCAGCTTTTGCATGTATGCCTCCAAGCGTTCAGTTTTAACGAGGCTGTCTAAAAAACGACTGATCGGAAGGTTGGAGATGCAGAAGAGGTGGTTAAAGGTGAGGTCGTGCTCCTCCTTCAATATGCGCTTGTAATCAGACTCCAAAGCGGCTTGGGGGGCAGGGAGTGAAATTCCTTGGGGGTTAAAGACGAGGTCGAGCACAAGACCCGTTTCAGGCTGTGCGTATCCAACTCGATTCAGTTGTCGAAGCGCATCGATCGAACGATGGAATACGCCAATGCCGCGCTGGCGGTCTGTATTGGCTTCGGTGTAGCACGGCAAGGATGAAATTACGCGCACCCTGTGTTTTGCAAAAAATTCCGGCATGTCGTTATAGCGAGCATTCGCAGAGAAAATGGTGAGGTTGGAACGGACGATGAGTTCGTCCACCAAAGGGCGCGCAGTCTCTACAAACCATCGAAAGTTAGGATTCATTTCAGGCGCCCCTCCAGTGAGGTCGAGGGTGGCGATGGAATGCTGGGAAAGGACGTCAACGATCTTTTCCATGGTCCCTTTAGACATCACTTCCTTGCGGTCTGGGCCGGCGTCTACGTGGCAATGCGCGCAGGTTTGGTTGCATTGATAGCCGAGGTTCAGCTGCAATACCTCCAAGTCGTTTGGCCGCAGGGGATACGCTCCGATGGCTTGCAGCCTGGATGCGAATGCGACGGTTTTAACCTCCTCCAACAGCGCCAATTGTTGACTGGGAGAGGCGAGTAGGCTGCCTGTTCTATGTAAGGTTGGTGTGGACATCGGGCGAAGATACGGTTGGACGAGTATTGCTAATGCTGATCTATGACCATCTCAGGTCACAGCTCCTCAGGATATTGACAGATTTTGTAATCTATCTCACACAGGGTCGTCCTTATTCAAAGCACATTTGCAGCGTGAATTATTTGAAGAAACACTGGGAGAAGTTCAAAGCCAAGAGTCGCTGGTCCAAGTTTACCGACGTCATCTTCCTCGCATTGATCATTATGGTTTTGACCCAAGATGGACGCATTCTCTTGCAGCGGGGCATCTTGATGAGCGGACTTTTTAGCAATGTGGAGGCCAATGCTGCAGTGCCGGTGACCGAAGCCAACTGGGATTGGCAACTGGTGGATCTTGAGGGAGAGACTCATGCGCTGGCATCCTTTGTAGGAAAGCCCATCTTCTTGAATTTTTGGGCAACGTGGTGTCCTCCTTGCAATGCGGAGATGCCATACATCGTAGATATGTCGGATGCCATGAAAGAGGATGTCGTCTTCATCATTGCGAGTTCAGAAGAACCCGAAAAGGTCAAGGCCTTCCTAGCGGATAAAGGTTGGGACATTCCGGTTTACATCATGCCATCTTATCCAACGGCAGAACTGCAGTACACGTCACTGCCCACCACCTTCGTAATCGACGCTGCTGGAACCGTAGTACACCGCTCCGAAGGAATGCGGAAATGGACTGCGGAGAGCTTGGAGGAGATGCTGAATTAATATCCCCTGCTGGGATATTAGGAAGGATGTTCAAATCAAAGGAAAACTCAAGGTACACTCTGCGAGAATTGCAGGTACATTCGCCACATGTGCTGTTCATGGCTCATATCACTCCTATTCCTAGCATCGTTGGGGATTTCTCATGCCCAAGATGGGGTAAAATGCGATGATATCTTCGAATTCAGCTACGCCCAGTGGGGGAAGATGAAGAATGTTCGCTACCGTTCTTCTAAAATCGAACGGCAAGATGGAGAAATGGTCACTGCATCGTTCGATTTCACCATTCAGCCGACTCCTTTTAAAGCAGCCGGTCGCATGCGTGATAAAGGACACTACATTTTATACGATACCGAACAGTCTACTGAAGAGGCGATCTACATATCCAATGGCTTCCCATTTACCAACCTCTCCTTGGACATACATGGAAAGGTCTTTCGAGGCCTGAATCATTACACGATTTCGGACGCTGGGTGCAACTTTATCTTTGGCATTATCCGAGATCAGTATGAGATCATCGGAGAAAAATTCCAATGTTATCGGGTCGTGCGTAAAGGCAACGAAGAACTTGTAGTGGAGGCTTCGGCGGACGATTGGGGATACCGCGAGTACGTTGCCGAAGAAGGGGAGAATGTCTTGGACATAGCTAGCAAGTTTAGCATATCGGCTTATTTAATCATCGAACACAACGAAGATGTCGATCAATACCTCGACGACTGCGGTGGTAAGCAGCTGAAGTTGCCCATATTCTATGGCAAGCACATCAAGTTGCATGTAGATGCCGATCACGGTCTCCCGATGTTGATCCAGGTATATGATGAGAAAGGATTGCTCGAGCAATATGAATACGCTGACTACCAGTTCAACGTGGTCCTACCCAAGGATTACTTCACCGTAGATCATTTGGATAAGCTGGATTGATGCATCATCGTTCCGAAGTGCATCGTATTACCTGCGCTCTTTCTTAAACCAAACATGACCTAAATTGACAACTCTAAAAGTGGGTTCATCCTTTAGATTTGTTCTACAATGAAAGGTAGATTAATGCTGCAGGGGCATGTTTTTGCCGAGATGATGGCAACGGATCGAGAAATGAGGGTGCCAAACATCATGGACAACGACGCTTGCCTCTATTACATCCTCAGCGGACGAGGTGAGATTTATTCTCCAACCGAAAAGGTCGTAATCAAACAACGCGACTCCGTTTTGATGAAGTGTGGGAATTACATTGGATGCTTCATGGATGCCCATCCTGGAAATGAGCATCGAAGTGTTGGCTTTCATTTCAACCCAGAATTACTGCGCCAACTGGTCAAAGACGGTAAGCTCACCTTTGCCGTGCCTGTGCGGCGTGAAGAAGTTTCTGCCGTACGCTTTGCTGAGAATGAGCAGCTCAACAACTACGTAGAGGGCTTGATGTATTACCTCGACCATCCAGAATTGGCTTCTGAGCCCTTCGTTGAGTTGAAAATGCAGGAGCTATTGATGATCCTCTTGCAATCTGGAAATGCCGAACCCCTTTTGGCAGAGGTGCTTGGAAGATTATATGAGCCCCAAGAAATCCAATTTGATAGGGTAATTGAAGCCAACCTCTACCACAACTTGAGCATTCCAGAGCTGTCTTTGCTCACCAATCGCAGCGAGAGCACCTTCAAGCGCGATTTTAAAAAGTACTACGGTACATCGCCTGCAAAATTCTTCCGAGAGAAGCGTCTAAAGAGGGCGTCTGAACTATTACTGCAATCGGACATGCAGGTCAATGAAATTGCATGGGAGTGTGGCTTTGAGAGTGCATCCCACTTTAGCAAGGCCTTCTTTCAGGTGTTTGGTAAATGGCCCCGAGAATACCGCTTGACCGAAATTGACAAGTCTTAGGACCGAATAGTAAAGTCTTCCAGACAAGATGGAGATTGGTTTGCTTCATCAACATCCAAAATAAGGAAGACATGAGCAAACTGAATGCATTTACAGCAGAGATCGAGATCGATCGTAGCAAAGCTGAGGTGTGGGAAATTATTTTCAAACGCTTTGGTGAGGCCAACAACTTCAATCCCTTGATCATTGCTTCACATTACGAAGCGGGACCTATAGGAGAGGTAGGTACGGAGCGGAAATGCGAAATTACCCCTGGTAATTGGGTGCATGAGAAAATCTCGGCTGTCAGAGGCGAAATGGATGAAATGGACATCGAGATCCTAGATGGAGGTTTACCAATGGTCGCTGAGATGAAAGCTACGTTTCAATTGAAAGCCATCGATGCTAACCGGACAAAGGTGACGCTGATTGGGGGGGGGGCGCACCAAACCTGCATTGATGTTTGCCATCATGAAGGGGCAGATGACCAGCAAGTTTCACGAAATGCTAATCGGTTTGAAGTACCACATGGAGACAGGTGGATTGGTGTCAGAAGAAAACATCAAGGAAATCAAGAAAATATATACACACGAGAACAAGGCATTTAAGGCTGCATTAGTAGCTGCGGTGGCTTAACTCACGATCAATAACCAAGCAATATGTTGAAGAGTATCATGATTACCGGAGCAAACTCCGGATTAGGAAAAGAAGCCGCGCGGCAGTTTGCACTGCGGTCTGAAGTGGAACGAGTAGTGCTAGCATGCCGTGATCAAACAAGGGCATTGGGGGCCAAGAAAGAGCTGGAAGCGTCCACGGGTCGTTCAGTCTTTGAAATAGTGATTGTGGATGTTTCGGATCCGGCTTCTGTTCGAACTGCAGTCAAGGGCATGACCGATCCGGTGGATGCGGTTGTATTGAATGCAGGAGGCATGGGAGGTTCCAATCCACTTAAGGCTGGAGCACATGGTGCCACCAATATGTTTGCGGCCAACATGCTGGGGCATTCCATCTTAACTGAAGAAATGATTCGTCGTGGATTGATTAAGCATACGGTGTTGTACGCGGGTTCGGAAGCTGCGCGTGGCGTGAAGAAGATGAACATAAAACGTCCGGTGCTTAAGACTCGCTCGAAGGAAGAATTCGTTCAAGTGATCAATGGAACCTACGATGTTAAGTTGGACGATATGGCAAATTATGCGTTGATTAAACTGATGGGAAGCCTTTGGATGTCGTCACTCGCACGAAAGCACACTGACTTTTTACTATCTGCTATAATGAAGGATCTTACCCTGCCCTTACTCACCTGACCCATCTCTTCTATGGTTGCTGACTCGGCTTTGATAAGCTTTTGGAGCTTATTTCTTCGAGCAAGTAGAAGAGATAGTTCTTCAATGACTTCGCGTGGCTTTTGATAAAGCGATAGCTCATCAAGGTTCTTTTTCAAAAAGCGAGCAATACGCTGACTATCGACAAGGTCAGATTTACCGCGAACCAGTCCTTGACTTTTACTCAAGTGAAGCGGAGAGAGTAGGTGTAACTTCAATTCACCGCAGCTAAACGCGCGTAATGCAGGCCAACTGTAACGGCCTGTATTCTCAATGCCTAGGTAGATAGAAGCGTCCTTGACCTTAAAGCGACGTTTTACAGCCTTCAAGTAAGAAGAGAGGGCAGCTACAGTGTTTTCTACACACTGGTGCTCAACTTGATCATTCAAAAGGAGCGTAAAATCAATGGTAAGTTTACTTACATCAGCACCAATGAAAATCTTGTCTTCATGCATAATTTTGTGTGTTAAGTTTACGAATGGTTGGAACATCATGCTTACTTCAACTCCTTGATAATAGGGCTCTATCCCTAAATTTCTATTCGAAGACTCATGATGAATGGGAAGAGGTCCAAATCGAACTATAGTTCTGAACTAGAGTGACCCTGGTTCACCTCTTCCTTTTCCAACCGTTTTATTCAAACTAATTTCAGAAAACAAGTCTAAAGGAGTGTCGCGCCGCAGGCGTGATGTATCGAGAACAACCTGAGTGTAGGGATTGGGGATTAGGGATTGGGGATTAGGAGTAACAGCTGTCAGCTTTCAGGAACTGCAACTACAACTGCACCCTCAATGAGCTAATGCATGGATGAGGTAATGTGCTAATGAGCTCATGGACTAACCGAGGCGAAGCCGAGCTCAGTGAGCGAAGCAAGCTAATCCCTAATCACAACTCCCCGCTGCAAAGCAGCATACGCATACCTTCGCAGCATGCCGATAAGCCTCCAACTCCTTACCGATCCTGAGATTGCTGCTACACCTGAACTTTTACGAGAAGCTGCTGCTGAGGCTAGCGGCATTCCGCTGGATGAGCTGACGCACGTACAGATCCTCAAGCGCTCCGTGGATGCCCGCCAGCGCCACGTGAAAATCAACCTTCGACTGGAACTCTATGTCGGGGAGGAGTATACGCCCGAGCCGGTTCTATTGCCAGACTTTAAAGATGTTTCCAACGCCGCTCCGGTGATCATTGTTGGTTCTGGACCCGCAGGACTCTTTGCCGCATTGGAATGCTTAGAGGCAGGACGTAAGCCCATCGTATTGGAACGCGGAAAGGACGTTCGTGCGCGAAGACGCGACTTGAAGGCCATCAACCTTGAGCATGTGGTCAACCCTGAATCCAACTACTGCTTCGGCGAAGGCGGGGCGGGAACCTACAGCGATGGAAAATTGTATACGCGCTCCAAGAAGCGGGGAGACGTAGATCGCATCCTTCGCATCCTGGTTGGATTTGGAGCAGATCCTAATATTTTGGTGGAAGCGCATCCGCACATCGGTACCAACAAGCTTCCCGCCATCATCACGGCTATTCGCGAATGCATCACCCAGCATGGAGGAGAGGTGCGATTCAACCAGCGGGTTACGGACCTTACGGTGAAGGACGGTGCCATCCAAGGTGTCGTTTGCAATGAGAAAGAAGAGATCCTTGCCGATAAAGTCATTCTGGCTACAGGCCATAGCGCCCGCGACATTTTTGAAATGCTCTACCGCAAGGAGATTGCCATAGAAGCAAAGCCTTTTGCCGTTGGCGTCAGGGTGGAACATCCACAAGCATTGATCGATAGCATCCAATACAAATGCGACGAGCGTGGACCTTATTTACCGCCATCTCCTTACAACGTAGTGAAGCAAGTCAGGGGCAGGGGAGTGTACTCCTTCTGCATGTGTCCAGGCGGCATCATCGCCCCCTGCGCCACAGCTCCAGGCGAGGTGGTCACCAATGGATGGTCGCCGAGTAAGCGAGATCAAGTCACCGCCAATTCAGGCATTGTAGTAGAGTTGACCCTCACGGATTTCAATGCATTTGAATCGCACGGCCCTTTGGCCGGAATGGAGTTTCAAAAAAGCATAGAACAGAAAGCTTGGAAAATGGCCGGTGGCACGCAACGCGTACCCGCCCAGCGCTTGGTAGACTTCGTTGAAGGAAAGACATCCAAAGACCTTCCAGCATCCAGCTACGTACCAGGAATCACGTCCGTAGAGCTCGGAAGCATTCTTCCCGATTTCATCTACCGAAGCTTGCAAGAAGGCTTCAAGGAATTTGAAAAATCCATGCCGGGCTACCTCACCAACGAAGCGGTAGTGCACGCACCAGAAACAAGATCGTCCTCCCCGGTCCGCATCCCAAGAGACAGAGACACCCTAGAGCATACCCAAGTAAAAGGCCTATACCCCTGCGGAGAAGGAGCAGGCTACGCAGGAGGTATCATCTCAGCAGCCATAGATGGGAAGAAGTGTGCGGGGAAGGCTTGTTTTGGGGTAGGGGCTAGGAGCTAGGGGTTTTGAAAGATTGAAGATGAAAGATTAGTTAGCAGTTGGGAGTAGGCAGTAGGCAGTCTCCTGCCTAGATGTCAGTTAGAGTGGGCACCGCAGAGGTGTGGATGTATCGAGAACGAGTTCAATCTCAACTACAACTGCAATGAGCTCATGTGCTAATGCACTAATGAGCTAATCCCCACTCCCCACAATCACAGGACCGGCCTTGGAAAGATTCCGCGTTCTGATCGAAATGGAGTCGTAGTAAGACCGGGAAGCTGCGCAACACAGTGAAGCAGATCACCCGGCCGCACTTAGACTCTATGAAGAGCAGGTTGCGGAAGCTTTCCAAAGCCTTGATTTTTGGGTTCTTTTTTATCAAGAAAAAAGAACAATAAGAATCCCTCAAAAAAGGCGAAAAAGACTGGTTACGCACAGCATAGTCTGCTGAATACAAGCTCGAGAAAACACGACCAAAAAGCTAAGCCGACATAAAAAAAGACAGTCACCTCTGGCAAGCTTTACCTTCGCACCATGCTAAGCATGCTCCTCTACTACCTCATTATCCTCCCGATCTCCTACTTACCCTTTGGCTTGCTGTATCGCCTTTCGGACGCCTTGTACGTGGTGCTCTATGGAGTGTTCAAGTACCGACGATCAGTGGTGGCGCAGAATTTAGAGCGCTCCTTTCCGGAGAAGAGCGACGAGGAACTGTTGGAGATTGAACGGAAATTCTATCGGCATTTGTGTGACTTGGTGATCGAAGGCTTGAAAGGCTTTAACACGACCTACTCCCAAGTGAAAAAGCGAATGAAGATCATGAATCCGGAAGTCATCGATCGCTATTTTGATCAAGGCAAGAGCGTGGTCATCGTGGGGGGGCATTACGGAAACTGGGAGTGGCTTGCACTGGCCATTGACAAGAGTATCAAGCACAAGACCGTGGCATTGTACACGCCACTCCAAGATAAGTACATGGACGGCAAGGTCCGCGCGAGTCGTTCGAAGTATGGATTGTTTATGCTCTCCATTGCTCAGATTCGCGAGAATCTGGCCTCTTCTAAGGATGAACTCACCGCTACAATCTTTGGTTCCGATCAAGCGCCCAGCAGGAAGCAGCGCGCTTATTGGATGACCTTCCTCAACCAAGAAACCCCCGTACAATTCGGTGCAGAGAAGTTTGCCAAGGAATACAACATGCCCGTTGTGTACGGCATCATCCAAAAAGTGAAGCGTGGTCACTTTGAGTTCTCCATGCATGACATCACCGCCACCCCCAACGAGACGGAATACGGATGGATTACCCAAACCCATACCCGAATGCTCGAAGACACGATCAGAAGACAGCCGGAGTATTGGCTGTGGAGCCACAAACGCTGGAAGCGCACTCGACCAGAAGGCGAAGAACTCCAAAAACCCCTAGACGCCAGAGATCAATAAACAAGGCGTCCCCTAGCACCTAGTTCCAAGCCCCTAGCTCCTTTTCAGGAATCTAATAGTAAAAAGAACCAAAAGGTAAAATCTTTCGCTATTATTGTCGTAACAATCGCTTGAATTACCATGAGCTACCGTGATGATAGGGTGTTGGCCTTGACCAACAGTGGACTACGAAAAGGAGTAGGTGGGCCAGCGCTTTCGTTTGAAGAGACCTTAAAGCTGGGCATGCACGGCATTGGATTCAGTCCGTACGAAGAAGGGCAAGAACCAGGAGAGCCTATATCTGAAGAACAGATTCGGCGACGCATGAAGATCATTGCTCCCTACACTTCATGGATACGTTCTTTTTCCTGTACAGAGGGAAATGAGCTGATTCCGCGTATCGCAAAGGAAATGGGGATCAAGACACTCGTAGGTGCTTGGCTCGGAAAAGATGCAGAAAAGAACGAAGAAGAAATTCAAGCCCTATTGAATCTGGCCAAGGATGGAATGGTGGACATAGCAGCCGTGGGTAACGAAGTGATGTACCGTGAGGATCTTCCAGAGGAGGAATTGCTCGCACATATTGCGCGTGTGAAAGCGGAAATACCCAACATCCAAGTTGGTTATGTAGACGCCTACTACGAATTTGAAAACCGCCCAGCGATCACCGCGGCCTGCGATGTAGTCTTGTCCAATTGCTATCCCTTCTGGGAAGGCTGCATGTTTGAGTATTCAATCCTCTACATGAAGGATATGTACCGAAGAGCTCAGCGAGCTGCGGGTGGGAAAAAGGTGATCATCACCGAGACCGGATGGCCGAGCCAAGGACAATCGTTTCACGGAGCCAAGCCGTCGCACGACAGTGCAAAACAATATTTTATCGACGCGCAACGCTGGGCGCATGAATCTGATATTCAGATGTTTTACTTCACTTCATTCGATGAATCATGGAAGGTGAGTGCTGAAGGAGATGTAGGTGCCTATTGGGGCCTGTGGGACAAAGCTGAACAACTAAAATTCTAAGCTGCAGCGCCTATGTTTCCAAACGCTCCTGCCATTTGCTACTCAGGATTCCGGGACGGACAAAGTCCAGACACCCAAACTTTTCCAACCTATGATGAGGTAAAAGAAGACCTGCGCATCCTGCAGAAAGATTGGAACTACCTCCGACTCTACGATTGCGACGAGCATGCAGAACGTGTGTTCGAGGTGATAGAGAAGGAAAACATGGACTTTGAAGTGATGCTCGGCGCGTACATCGCTGCCGAGGTGAATAACCCGGACTGTCCGTGGGGGGCGGATTATTCCGAAGAGCAGCTCGCCAAGAACAAAACGCACAACGACGATCAGATGCGCGCCCTTGTACGGATGACCCAACGCTACGCCGATTGCATCTTTTCTCTTTCTGTAGGCAACGAGGCTACGGTAGACTGGACAGATCACCTGGTGCCTGTGGAACGGGTGGTTGAATTTGTACAGTACGTCAAGGCACATACGGACAAGCCAGTGACCTTTTGCGAGAACTTCTTGCCTTGGCTTACTAAGCTGGAACCATTGGTAGACGCGGTAGACTTCATCTCTATCCATACCTACCCTGTATGGGAGTACAAGTCAATCGAGGATGCCATGGACTACACCCGTCAGAATTACCAGGACGTCGCAAATCGCCACCCCCATAAAACCGTCGTCATCACGGAAGCTGGCTGGACTACAGCCTCTAACGGCAGGGGGATTGAACCACACAATGCCAGCCAGGATTTGCAAGACCGCTATCTCTCAGAGCTCATGGCTTGGAGCAAAGATCAGGACGTGTTGACCTTTGTCTTTGAGGCCTTCGACGAAAACTGGAAAGGCTCGGATGATCCACTGGAGCCGGAAAAGCACTGGGGGTTGTACGGAGTGGATCGCAAACGAAAGACACCTCAGGTGCTCAACCCTAGTTGAGGGTTGAGTTTCCTACCTTCATCATTAATACTAAGATTATGCAACGGATTATCCTTCTCTTCAGCGTCCTTCTCCTCACCAACAAACTTATCGCCCAGGAAGAATTTGACGTGCTGGTCTGGTCAGATGAATGCGATGGCAGCGGCATGATCGACACGTCAAAGTGGTACCACCAAACCCAATTACCAAATGGAAACAGCTGGTACAATGGCGAGATCCAGCACTATACCAATCGAACGGAGAATACGTATTTGGAAGACGGCGCCATGTACATCGCAGCGAAGAAGGAGACCTTCACGGATCAAGGCGTCACCAAGGAGTATACGTCAGCCAGGTTGAATTCGAAGTTTGCCTTCACCTACGGTAAGGTCGAAGTACGCGCGAAATTGCCGTTTGGCGTAGGCACGTGGCCGGCAATCTGGATGCTGGGAAGAAACATCGACGAGCCCGGAGGCTATTGGCAGCCAAACTTTGGCAACGTGGGATGGCCCGCCTGTGGTGAGATCGACATCATGGAGCATTGGGGAACCAACCAGAACTATGTGTCCAGCGCCTTGCACACCCCTTCGTCCTTCGGTGGAACCGTGAACGTAGGAGGAACAACCCTGAACGACGTAAGCAACACCTACCACGTCTACGCACTCGAATGGACGGCAGAGAAGATGGACTTCAGCGTAGACGGAACGGTTCACTACACCTACAATCCTGCTGTGAAGGATGCATCCACATGGCCGTTTGACGCCAAGCAATACCTTTTGCTGAACGTGGCCATCCTCCCAAGCATTGCCGCCAACTTCACAGAAAGTCGGATGGTCATCGATTATGTGAGGGTTTACCAGTCATCGCCCACAGGACTGCTTGAAAATAATCCAGAAGAAGACGTTCGACTGTACCCCAATCCATCAAAACAAAACCCAACACTGCGGGTCCCTGCAGAGTACCTAGGTGGAAGCCTTATCGTCCATACCCTAGACGGAAGAGTGATCAAATCCGAGCGCTTGAACAACGTCCAGCAGCGAGTAGACACGTCCAGTCTGAGTCCAGGCGTGTACATCGTCGAGGTACGAAGCCCGGGAGGAATGGGTAGGGCGGTGCGTATGTTAGTTGAGTAGGGAATAGTGAAAAGTGAAAAGTGAATGGGGAGTAGGGAAGCTGGAAAAGGTCTTGAAAGATTATTTAGCGAAAACTTCAAGAGGCCCCGAAACTAGTTCGGGGACCACGTTTTCAATTCACCTGAATAGTATAAAGAACCCGGCCTGCCGAACTAGTTTCGGCAGCTGTTGAAGTTTTCCCCGAAGCCCGTGGAAAGCAAGTTTCGGCAGCTGTTGAGGTTTTCCGGAAGCCAATGAAAGAAGCATGAAGAGTAAAGATTAGTAAGGGGTTGTTAAAACCAATTGTGAATTTTCAACTACAACTTCAATCTCGGTTTGCCAGAAACTTCTTCCATTGGAAACACTTCGGGCGACCGAGGCACAAGCCAATAGCCAATTTACCTGCCGAAGGCAGGCAGCCAGAAGCTAGTTTACCTGCCGAAGGCAGGCAGCCGATTTCAACTTCACCTGCAACGCCAATGCCTTGCATTGGGGGGTGGCCGTCCTATCTATTGCCAATACAATTAATTGTCTAATTTTCTAGTCTATCATTTTCATTATCAATTAATTCCACCATCATGAAGAAGTTCTTGGCAATTTACCACACCCCTAAAGAGGCCATGGCCTGGATGCAGGATGCATCACCAGAAGATCAAAAGGCAGGCATGCAGAAATGGATGGACTGGAAAGAGGCCCACGAAGCTTGCATCGTTGATTTTGGGGCTCCCTTGGCTTCACGAGGCAACATCGGAACTGGCCCTACGCACGTAACCATCAGCGGATACTCTGTTTTGCAGGCTGAGTCAATGGAAGCCCTAGAGGAAGAATGCAAAGACCATCCGCACATTGGCTGGCATCCGGAGGCGTACATCGAATTTTTTGAATTAGCACTGTTCTGAGAACGTGATCACCGATTTGCGGCTCTCTGTTAACCTCAACTGCAACTTCAATGTGCCAATGAGCTAATGCACTGATGAGCCAATGAGCTAATGGTCTAACCGAGGCGAAGCCGAGCTAATCAACCAATCAACCAATCACTACTCCCCAATCCCCGCTGCGCAGCAGCACCAGCAGCAGCAGCAGCAGCAGCTCGCCAAATGAATTCCTGCAAATCCCGCGAAATCAAGTAGAAAATTCTAACAAACACTAGCGTTGTAAATACCTTACGTTCGGCCATAAGAACTTTGACCATTCAAACGTCAAATCGCTATGCTAGAACAAACGGAAACCTACCTTCGGCCCTCCATGCCGACACCTATTCAAATCCTTAAAGAAACCTTTGGCTACGACGCCTTTCGGGGAGATCAGGAAGCCATCATTGAGAGCATATGCGGTGGTCGAGACACGCTTGTGTTGATGCCTACTGGTGGAGGAAAATCGTTGTGCTATCAAATTCCCGCCTTGGCTATGGAAGGGATGTGCGTGGTCATCTCTCCGCTGATCGCTTTGATGAAGGACCAAGTGGATGCCCTGCGATTGAATGGCGTAGAAGCGGTGTTTTTGAACTCTACCTTGACCGCCGTTCAGACCCAAGAGACCTTCCGTAAAATTCAGAACGGAGAGGTGAAGCTCCTTTACGTCGCCCCCGAGCGCTTGCTGTCCGATGCCTATTTCATGGATGCCTTGCAGGGCTGTAAGATCAATTTGATCGCCGTTGACGAGGCGCATTGCATCTCGCAATGGGGTCACGATTTCCGTCCGGAATACCTGCAATTGGCCAAACTCCGCACTTCTTTGCCCGACGTGCCGATGATCGCCCTCACGGCTACGGCAGACCAGTTAACCCGTGACGACATTCACAACAAGCTTGAACTGAAGGGGCCCAAGGTTTTTGTGTCGAGCTTCAACCGGGCCAATATTGAGTACCACGTGCAACCCAAAAGTGGCAGCTTCGATAAGCTTGTGGATTTTCTGGAGGACTACAAGGGCGATAGTGGGATCATCTATACCCTGAGTCGCAAGCAGACCGAACAACTCAGCACCAAGCTCAACGACCATGGCTTTCAATCCGGGCCGTACCACGCGGGATTAAAGCGCGATGTGCGCGAGCAGAACCAAGACGCCTTTCTCAAGGATGACGTACAGATCATAGTTGCCACCATCGCCTTTGGTATGGGCATCGACAAGAGCAACGTTCGCTTTGTGGTGCACATGAACCTACCGAAGAACATTGAGGGCTATTACCAAGAGACCGGTAGGGCAGGACGCGATGGATTGGAAAGCAAGGCGCTGTTGTTCTATTCGTCCGGGGATTTGTTCCAACTGCGCGAATTTGCGCGGGTAGATGGCAACGAGGCACAGAGCCAGGTCATGCTCCAGAAGCTGGATGAAATGGCAACCTATTGTGAGTTGCACACTTGTCGACGCAAATACCTGCTGAACTATTTTGACGAACAAGCACCGGACGATTGCGGAAGTTGCGACAACTGCATGCGAGGCGATGAAGAAAAGGAAGACATGACGCGCGAGGCCCAAATGGCGCTTTCTGCTGTAAGCCGCCTCAACGAACGCAGGGGGATGGGATACGTCATCCAACTCCTCACCGGTTCTGATTCAGAACAGATGTTGGAAGTCCATAAATCGCTCCCCACCTATGGCGTAGGTGATCAGCACACCCAAAAGCTGTGGAAGAAACTGCTCCATGCTTTTCTGCGAGAAGGGATATTGGAGGTGAGTTCGGGAAAATTTCCCGTCCTCCAACTCACGGACAAGAGCAAAGACGTTTTGCAGGGCAATGCCAGCGTCTTGCTTCCGAAAACCTTGCTTGAAGAACCTAAGAAAAAGACCAGTACCCGAAAATCACGGACTGCACTCACGGTGCAAGAT
Source organism: uncultured Flavobacteriales bacterium (assembly GCA_943788725.1). GTDB lineage: Bacteria > Bacteroidota > Bacteroidia > Flavobacteriales_G > Salibacteraceae > SHAN690. Next base: position 712,264 of record CALSRJ010000003.1, read on the forward strand.
GAGGCCCTTTTTGAACGATTGAGAGACCTGCGGAGACGATTGGCAGATGCTGCCGGCGTTCCGGCCTTCGTCGTGTTCAGCGATGCCGCCTTGGTCGACATGTGCGATAAGCTGCCTCATGACGATGAGACCTTCTTGAGCGTATCTGGAGTAGGAAAGGCGAAGCTGGACCAATACGGAAAGGTCTTCTTGGAGGAGATTGCTCAGCACCAGCAGGAAGCGGCTTAGACGCGCACTCCGATTACGCAGACGTCATCGACTTGCTCTAGGTCTCCTTTCCAGGTTTCGAAGTGTTGATCAATAATCTGCTTTCGTTCTTCCATCGGTTTATCGTTGATGGAGAGCAGTAGTTCCTTGAATGGCTTGTACTTGAGTTTCTTCCCTTTGGGTCCACCAAATTGATCGGCGTAGCCGTCGCTGAAGATGTAGAAAGCGTCGCCAGCTTCCAATTGAAGCGTGTGATTTGTAAAAGGCTTCGGATCGGAATACTTGCCGATGGGTTGTTTGTCGCCTTTGATTTCTTCCAGCTCACTCGATGTTGCACGCTTGATCCAAAGAGGGTTCTGGGCTCCGGCAAATTGAAGCGCCCTTGTCGTCGTATTCAGCGCGCACAGTGCGATGTCCATGCCGTCTTTTACTTCGTCGTCTGACGTTTCAAATTGCTCGATGACCAATTCGAGCGTTTTATCCAGAATTGCAGCGGGCTCGGTGAGGCCAAACTCACGCACAGAGCGATTGAGCGCGTTATTGCATACTACGCTGACCATGGCGCCAGGTACACCATGACCCGTGCAGTCGGCGGCGGCAAAGACGACCCATTCACCGATGCATTCCATCCAATAAAAATCGCCGGCTACGATATCTTTTGGCTTGTAGAACACAAAACTGTTGGGCAGGGACTCCATGACATTGCGAAGAGGAGGTAGGATGGCCTCCTGAATGCGTTTAGCGTAGGTAATGGAATCGGTGATCTCTTTGTTTTTCTCTTCGAGCAACCCTCGCTGGGTCTCAATTTTCCGGTTCTTGAGCTTGTAGATGTTTTGCAGCTTAGCGGTCGACAGTGCATTGTGCAATGCATCGTATGCTTCAGCTGCGGCATTGGCCTCCTTCCATTGAGATTTAGCTGCGTAAGCTCGCCAAAGCAATCGGAGCGCAGCGGCACGCTTAGACCGGGCGTTTTATTTCTCGGTAATCGATAAGGCCTCGGTTAAATCCGCAATTGCCTCATCGGTGCGGTTCGAGGCAATTTTGGCTTCAGCTAGGCTGATCAAGCTGGTGGAGGCTGCGTCTTCAAGCTGCGCATGCATGCGCTGGGCGTAGCTCTTTTCTAGGTGGGCAATGGCTTCGTCATAAGCTCCTAATTTGATGTAGTAGTTTCCGAGATCGCACAACCCACGTGAAGTTTGTGATGCGGTCATTTCGCTAAAAGAGAGCGCCAGATCGAGGTATTTTTTAGCCTCTTCCATGTCTCCTTGTGCCATATGTAGATTGCCCAGGCCATTGTACGCTCTGAAGAGTGGGACTTGTTGATTAACGCTTTCCGCCATCTCGGCGGCCTTCAAGTAGTGATGTTTGGCCGCTTCGTTGTCGTTGATGTATACATTGATCTCGGCCAATTGGTAAAAGCAGTAGCATGCATATACGGCCATAGGTCCTTTCGGGTCGATCATATCCGCCCCTAATAACAGGTGTTCAACAGCATCGTCTACCTCTCCAAGGCTTCGGTAATTCACGCCAATTACCATGTGGGCAGAACCGATGAGGTCTTTGTTTCCAGAAGGGGAAAGGAGAAGAATGGCTTCCTCGGCAGGCTGGGTTACACGATCAAAGCGGGTGCTGTAATAATTACCGAGTGCTTCACTGAGCAGTGCGATGCCCTTGGCTGAAGGGTCTTCTTTTACCCAATATTCACATGCAGCACGTATACGAGGAAGGTATTCTGCCGTAAGTTGAATGTGATCGGCAACTGCATGCGCAAAACGATAAAAGAGGGCAGTAAGTCCTTCACTTGTGTGCTCAGCTTTCGCAAGGAGCCGTTCTAATTCTTCGTCCTTGGCCAATACTGACATGCCTTCCTTATTCAACGAATCAACTTCCGTGAATCAACTGCAACAACTCTGTCGTTCCAGCATAATCCTGATCTGCTGCTTTGGCAGCTTCAATCGCTTCGTTGGCAGCAAGCTCAGCTTCCGACATTTTTCCTAATCGGTAAAGAATCCAAGCCTTGGTGTCTAAATTTCCGTAGCTGCGAGCCAATTGGATCGACTTGTTGACCCACATCAACCCACTGTGCAACTTGTTGGCATCAGCTGTTTCATCTTCGGCCAATTTCCAAGCAGCACTGTTCAGTTCATTTGAACTCTCACAGAAATTGTCGAGGTAGATGCACACCTTCTCCCATGCATCTTCCGGTTGATGTCGCTTGTACCATTCAGCGTGCAGCTTGGCGACCATGGCTGGAGAATCATTTTGAGGCAATACTTCCGTAATGGTCACAAATGCGGGTTGAAGCTCGGCCTCAGTCTCTGTTTCTCCAACGATCTGTCGTATGAAAGAACGCTGCGGGTACGACTTGAAAGCCTCAAACATCCACTCTTGCTCTACAAGTTTCGATAATTCAGCTTCGTTTTTCAGCGCGTACGAATACAGAGGACTGGTAAAAGGAACTTCGATTTGTACAATACGCTCCCAATTGTGCGGCATGCCCCAATCGTCTTGGTTGGTCAGCTCAGCGAAATGTTCCATTACATCCTTGGGCGACTCGCCCGCGTTTTGCATGGCAAGGGCGTAGTTCAAAACCCATTCTGGATCGTCTTTGTTGGCGTCGTACTTCTTCTTGATTTCGTAGTACTGTGTTTGCTCGTTTAAAGCGTCGGCACCGAGCTGCACGAACTCTTCCGTCTGTCTGCCGCCTACGGAGCGGTGTGTTGGCTCTCCTTTGGGACTGAAGAACAAAAAGGTAGGATAGGACCGCACCTTCATCTTATCGGCCATGTCCTTGCCATCGCCCTCTTTTTCCATGTCGAGCTTTACGTTCACGAAGTTCTTGTTGTAAAACGTGCCTACTTCTTCTTCAGGAAAGATGTTGGCGTTCATCCATTTACATGGGCCACACCATACCGCGTAGGCATCTACGAAGATGTGCTTGTTCTCCTTGGTGGCCTTCTCTACAGCCTGATCCCAGCTGCCTTCAAAGAATTGGATGCCTTGTGCATTCAGTCCGTAGGTAAAGCAAGCAAGTAGGAGGGAAAGGGTGAGGTTTTTCATGATGGTATTATTGAATGGGAAAAGTAGAAAGAATTTGCGACAGCGTGCCCGTGTTTCTCTGGTGGGATGAAGAATTGGATTGGGAATCTAAGCTCGCTGTTATACGAATTCGGATATTTTCACGTCTTGTTTACGGTTTAACGAAACGAAATCTTCCTATGCGCTACGGATTCTTAGTACTTTCTTCTGCAACAGTTTTACTGCTAACAATGCAGGCGTGCAACCGCTCAGAGCATTCGTTTTCGAGTCAAGTCATCTGCTACACTTCTTATGAAAACATTGAACTGACCCTTACCAACGACGAGACGGGTGCCACACGGGTTCTGGAGATCGAGCAAGACGGCCGCGTAGTGTTCAATGAATTGCCGGGAGTCGAGCACACCTTGCACACCAAGGTCATGGAAGAAGGAATTCCTTATCCCATCTTTGAGGCGAAGCATTTGTTCATGCCAGGAGATCAAGGCGGTGAGCTGTTGAGCATTTCAGGTGCTGTAGAGGTATCGGATGTGGCATTTGAGAGGACCAATCAAGAGTTCAGCATTACCGGGCAATTTGAGCAAAATCCTTGCCTGCTCGCAGATTCGGTGTATGTATACGCTTCGACCGACTGGCCCTTTTCCTTGGATCAAACAACCCGCATTTTTGGCCATGGAAATGGCTTTCAATTTACCTTTGATGTTCCCATTAAGGACACCGCCTATCGCGTGGTCTACGAGTTCGTTTCCAATTACCGAGGGCGACGAACCGTTGTGCGAAGCGAGCCCATCGGAACCGATTTAGATGGTGTAAATTACAAGATCGTCACCTTCGGTAAGCAGTATTCCTTTGCCATGGAAACGGGGGAGGTCATGTCGTTTGATGCCTTTTTAGAGGAAGGGCACTTGTACCTGATCGAGTTCTGGGATCAACACAATAGTTCTGAACACACCGGCGAAGAGATGGTGGTGGAGCTGAAGGGCCTATTGTCCGACGTTCGAACCAAACTCCCAGCGGGTGCTGCGGTTCCGCTCTATGGTTGGCGAGACGCGCCGGTTCTCATCAATTGCTACGTAGCTGGTTTCACTGAGCCAGGCACCTATGGGTTAAGGATATCCGAACTCACGGATCTTCCAACCGAGGAACTGCCAGACACGATTGCATTCACAGAAAACACCGAGGTACGCTTGTTTCGTGTCCCGCTCTCCTCGGGCGATCAAAAGTTTCACTATCGTCGCATCAACGACGGTTCAGACGGAAGGGTCAAGTTCAGTCTGTTTAAAGGCACAGACTTCAAGAACATCACCCTCAACGACGGGCCTTCCTATCCTGCCGATTCGGCCATTGATCGTTGGTTTACACTGCCCGTTCCTCAAAGCGTTGATCTTATCATGACGTCTACCTACGAAGGTTCGCCTATAAAGGTGCGGGTTTGGTTTGAGTGAAGCTTGGATAGGCCTTCTTTTTGAGCATTGTTCGCCAACTCCAAGGTCCAGAATCCGTCTAAGTTTGCAACTTAACCTATTCAAGAGCAGCATGGTTGGACGCTTGACTACTATTCTCTTTGTTTTCCTTTGCTACGGATCACAGGCACAAACGAGACTCTACGGGGCTTCATCCGTCGGATACTGGCCTTATAGCAATGACACCCTCGTCTTCTATCATTACGATCCGGGAGATAGCGTACCCCACAAAAACTTCCGATTACCTCGATTTTATGGTGAGAATCCAACAGGTGGCCCGCTGTTCGTTGGCGGAGTCATGTACGGTCTAAGTGAAAATGGTGGTCATGAAGAATTAGGCGGCTTGTGGTCCTTCAAAGATGATCGCGACCCGAAGATCAAGGAGTTGCATGCCTTCGGAGGTGATACGGACGCACATCCTATCGGAACACCGGTTCACCAGAATGGAAAGATCTATGGCGTAACCCGCAAGTCCACGGGCATTCACAGCACCTTATTTTCCTACGACATCAATGGGGGCGGGCACAGCGTAGCTTGGGATTTTGTTTCGGAATCGAGTCAAGCACAAGAGCCCCGAGGAGGGTTGCTGTTGGATTCAAACAAGCTCTGGGGTGTGGCTGCGCAGTGGTGGAGCTTTGGTGTAGATGGGCAGATTTATTACTACGACATCGATCTGGATACAGTTGTGACCGTATATCACAATGGATCTTCGACTGGTGTTTTTCAAAGACCAATTGGAGAGTTGGTCAAATACAATGGAAAATTTTATGGTGTTACGGAAGAGGGGGGAGACTACGACGATGGTATCCTTTTCTTCTATGACCCTCAGGACGATTCGTTGGGCGTATTGCTCCATTTAAATGCAAGTACTATTGGTGGTAATCCTCAGGCGGGCGTCACCTTAAAAAATGGGCAGATCTTCTGGCATAACAAAGGCGGAGCCTACAGTTTTGGAACCTTGTTACGGTACAACATCAATACTAGCACACTGACTAAGCTCCGTGATTTTGATGGCACCAATGACGGTGCATACCCTTATTCGAAGCCTTTTGTCGATGGAGGATATGTTTATGGTGTAACGGCGATTAAATATGGTTCGAGTACAGGTGGAGTGGTCTACAAACTAAACCCTAGCACCTACGCTTATCAAGTGCTCGAGGTGCTCAATATCTGGGAGGGACGTCCTCAGATGAACGAGTTCACCAAACACGACGGAAAGCTATTCTTCTTTTGCAGCAATACAGCTGACGTGGGCAGTTATTACACCCAGGCCGGATCCGCCTTTAACGTTGATCTAGCCAGCGCCACCTTTGAACATATGTTCTTGATGCGGCAGTTTCCCTTTGGCAATCCAAAGAGCAGGCAAGTTTATGTGGATGGAAGTCTTTATGGGTGGGGGCAAGGCGGACGTTTTGAAGACGGAATTGTATACCGCTATACTCCTTCTACGGACAACTATGAAGTCCTCGCGCTTCCGGACGTCGGTGGCTTTGACTTGCAGGCCCTTAGCATGGAGCACTTCAACGGAAGCATCTATTTCAACCTCGCGGATTTCGGCACCAGCGCACATCGCTTGATGCGCTATGATATAGCAGGGGATTCTTTGGAAGTTCTACAGAACAACAGCCCCTATGGCATGACTGATGTTGAGGTGTTTGACAACGTCATGCTGGCGATACGCTCCGATTATAGCTTTTCGGGTCGCGTGACCCGTATTGACTTGAATGACCCGGTCTATAATACCACGTTTCTGCACAACGTTGGAGGAGCGAACGGTTCTTACATGAGCTACGATATCCAATTCTTGGGGAGTACCTATTACGGAGTAGCGCGGAATGGCGGCACCAGCGGCACAGGAACGCTTTTTTCCTTTGACACACTCACAAATACTTTCACCAAACTGCACGATTTTACCAACAGCCTTCTCGGGTTAAATCCCTACGGCGAGATCGCTATACAAGACTCGGTGATTTACGGAGAATGCGTGAATGGAGGTACCTACAATGAGGGGTCTTTATGGGCGTTCAACTTAATGGATTCTGCACTTTCGAAATTGGCCGACATGGACGGAACAAACAGCGGTTACTCCATCGGCTATGGGGTTAACTTGGTCGATAGTGTGGTGTACGGCACAACCCAGGATGTTAACAGTATAGGTCCAGGGGTAATCTATCGGCTTCAACTTTCTGACTCGACCTGGTTGCCGCGCGTGGATTTAGACAGTGCAAATTTTGGCGAGCCTATTTGGCTGCCAATTCAAGTCAATTTGCCCTTGCTACTTGCTGCGAACAATGTGATGGTATATCTCGACTCATTTGGTGAAGCGCTTACTTCTTTAGGAGTCGTTGATAATGGGTCCTCGGCTCTAAATGATAGCCTTGTTTTATGGCTGAGCGATTCCGTGTTCGATTGCAGCGACATGCCTCAAGCGCAAATATGGTTGTATGGTGATGATCAGCACGGCCATGTGGACTCGTTGCTTGTAAATGTCAATGTCGTGGATACGATCAGTCCATATCCAGTTTGGTCTTTCGACACGCTCTACTTGAATGCGCAGGGATTTTTAGAAATGGATTCAGCGACCCTTTTTGGAGCATTCTTGGACAATTGCGGCATTGCATCGGTGAGCATGTCGCCGACCTATTTTGATTGCAACGATGTCGGGGATACGGTGACATATTCCTTGACGGCTTCCGACTTTCAGGGCAATGTTTTTGTGTTAAACGATACGCTGGTAGTCTTGGATACGATTGCGCCGTATTATCCAAGCTTCACCACCTACAATGGTTACGTGAATGCTCAAGGTTTATTTGTGGTTAACCCCTTGGCGGTTGGGTCCAATGCTGTCGATTCATGCGGAATCGCTTCGATTACTGCGGACCCAGACACACTCTATTGTTCCAATTATCCAGTAATGACGGGATTGATCATCGAAGATGTGAATGGGAACATCACCATCGATTCCGTAGAGGTCAACTTATGGGATACGATTGCCCCGCAGGCAGTTTTCCCGACGTATTATGCAAACCTCGACGCGAATGGTGAGGTCACCGTTGATCCGTTGATTTTCCTTCAGAACAGCACGGATAACTGTGAGGTAGATTCAATGTTTGCTTTGGATTCCACCTTCTTTACATGCGCGGATTTAGGTAATAATGCGATGCAAGCTGTTGTGGTGGATGCAAGCGGGAATGCAGATACAATAACAGGCATCATCCAAGTGGAGGATAACATTGATCCGACTCCCATCGGACAAAATGCTACCATCTATCTAGATGCAAACGGCGCTGCGTCAGTCACGGGAGCTGAACTCGATAATGGCAGTATCGACAATTGTGGTATCGCTCAATTCATTGCCACACCCAACACGTTCGATTGCAACGATGTTGGGGCCAATAGTGTCAGCCTTACAGTGGTGGATGTAGATGGAAACGGTGCGTCCACCACGGTTTCGGTCACTGTCTTGGATACAATCACACCGATCATCAACAGTTGCAGCGATCAATTCGCGTGCAGCCAATATCCGTTGGATTACGCACTCCCTCAGGCCGATGATAATTGTTCTCCTATGATGGAATGGCTGAGCGGACCGGCTTTGACTGAGTCTGTCCCTGCTGGCAACTACACCGTTACATACCGTGCGCTGGATGCTGGGGGTAACGCGGATACCTGTTCCTTCGAACTGACGGTCTTGCAAACGGAACATCCTGAACTTGGAAATGATACGATGGTGGTTCAGGGTGATACCTTGGTATTAACCGTAGGTGGCGGATTTGCTTCCGTTGTTTGGAGTACTGGAGAAACCGGCCCTAGCATTCTGGTTGTCCCCATTTCGTGGTCGAATCAGTATTTCGTAACGACCATCGATCAAAATGGCTGCGAGGCATCCGATACCATTTTATTAGGAACCTTGGGTACAGGCATTGAAGACGCGACGAACGACACTTGGAGCATCTACCCAAATCCGGCTGTGGATCAGTTGATCTTCCGCTCAACGAAAGCCGACCAAACCTACTGCATCATCGCCATGGACGGCACTGTGGTGTTGGAAGGTCGTACGCAAGGCAAAGAGGGGTTGATTGATATCCGTTCATTGGCCTCAGGAGTTTATGCCTTCCAATCGCGCGGCCGAACGGTTCCATTCATTGCTCAATAGGGCTTTTGAAGGGTGATGATGGTGCGGCATCTGGGTTGACAATCGGACGGAGCGCAGGTGCAGTCTCCTCAAGGTTATGCGACCTTCCTTAGCGCTTTGATTTCGCTATAAGTGCAATTTCATCAACTTGCGTAAACTAAATTATTGCAAATAACGCAACTATTGAAAAGAAGTTGCGTTTTATACTTCTTTAACGCGATAGACTTGGTTTACTTTTGTTGTGAAAGAATATTGACTCTCTTAAACGGAAGTTAAATAATTGAAAAACAATAAATAGCGGAAGCCATGAAACGAAATCACCCCTCAACTCTCCGCCGCATTAAGCGACTGGTTTTGTTCTTCTTTCTGTCACTGTGTGTGGTATCCAACTCCTTTTCTCAATTGGTAGAAAATGATAATGTTAAAACCGAAGATGTGTATCGCGTAGCTAAAAAAGACGGTACCATCTACATCGGAACCTTGATCCAGGACGATGGAAGAGAGATTCTCCTCGTAACGGATGAACTGGGAAAGATTTATATCCCAAAGAGCTCGGTAGAGAGTATGCGAAAAATCGACCCCGCCGAGTCCATTGCTCCAGGGCAATACAGAGATGCGGGTCCTTTTACAACGCGCTACTATTTTACGAATAATGCCCTCCCGATAAAAAAAGGTGAGCACTACGCAATGCTTCATTTGTACGGCCCAGAAGTGCATTTTGCCGTGAGTAATAGGTTTTCCATCGGAGTCATGGCAACGTGGATTGCGGCGCCACTTGGTATTGCTTTGAAGTATTCTATTCCAACCGAGAACGAAGAGTTGAACTTTTCAATCGGCACCATTTTGGCGAGCAGCAGCTACATTCAATCTGCTCAATACTTCGGCGGACTCCATTGGGGTTCGATGACACTTGGAAAGCCAGGGAAGAATATGACCTTCTCGGCAGGATTTTCTTATACCAACGTCCCCTCAAATTCTGCCTATAGCCCTGATTTCAGAAAGGCACCCGTCGCATCGATCGCGGGCATCGCGCCCGTGGGTAAAAAGGCGAGCTTCATCTTTGATTCCATGGTGTTCTTTGGAGAGCATTCCACGTATAGATATGGTAATCAGATTCCTTCGGAGTTGATGCGTGGGGCTAAGGTGACCACCATATTTATGCCGGCCATGCGTTTTCAGCAAAGCGAGCGCGTTGCCTTTCAAGTGGCGCTAGCGGGTGTTATTCAGTACCGAGAAATTGAGTACAGTGGTGTTTTTCGAAATGGAAATACCCGTTCGTTTCCCGTTCCCATGTGCAGTTGGTTTTTCAAGTTCTGATGATGATGGATTTTATGCTGAATAAATGATCAGCGTCATCCAAACGAACGTGTATTTAATCCAACTTTGATTACATGGAACCACATGTCTCATATCGATCCGAATTAGCGCTTAAGCTGCAGGTAATGATCGGGGTTTTGTGCTTGGCCTTGATGAGTTTATCTGCCTTCGCTCAAACCGAAGGCGATAGTTCTCAGATAGAAAAGGTGCGCTATCAGATTGTCACATTGGATGGGCAAGTGTACCTAGGAGAGGTGCTCAGAGATGATGGTAGGGAGGTATTGATCATGACCGAAGAGCTCGGTAAAATTTATATCCCAAAATCCAAGATTTCCTCGATGAAAATTGCGCGACAAGAAGAGTCCGTGTTCAAAGGCAAGTTCAGGGAGGTCGGGCCCTTCACAACCCGCTACTATTTCACCAATAACGCACTTCCCATTCACAAGGGAGAACACTATATGATGATTCATTTGTACGGACCTGAAGTGCACTTTGCCGTAGGTGAGCGACTTTCAGTTGGAGTAATGGCTACATGGATTGCCTCGCCCATAGGATTGGCCGTGAAATATGCCCTTCCCACCAATAATGAAAAGCTAAATTTCTCCTTGGGTACGATCATGTTAAGTTCGGGCTATCTTTTCCAAAGCAAGGGTTACGGGGGCTTGCATTGGCTTTCTGCGACGTATGGAACTCCTGGTAAGAACATTACTTTTTCAGGAGGATATGCCTATGCCGATTTTGGGGTGGATCAACGACATGAGCTTCCTTACCTCGGCGATCGACTTCGCCATGGCCCCGTTTTCTCCTTGGCAGGATTGGCACCGGTAGGAAAGAAGGCGAGCTTTTTATTCGATTCCATGACCTTCTTCACGACTCATCACACCATCCAAAATATTTACCCGTCTTACAACTACATAAGCGACCCTTTGTTTGTTTGGAAAAGTGGTGCCAAAGTGACAACGGTACTGATGCCCGGGATGCGTTTTCAAAGCAGTGAACGATCCGCCTTTCAAGTGGCTTTAGCGGGATTGATTGAATACAGCGACATCGGGTTTGATTTTAGCTCCACGGGTAGTGAAACGCGTTCGTTTCCTGTTCCAATGTGTTCTTGGTTCTTAAAATTGTAATGCGATGTTGAAAAAGTATTGGTTACTGCCCCTCTTGTTACTGTCCATGCTTTCAATGGTGCATACGTCATGCGAAAAAAGAGGCGGTCCTTTGGATGTTACCGTGCGTGTGGAAATAGATTCATTGACGAAATACAAAGTGTATGAAGATCAATATGGAAATTGGATAAATACAGTCTATGGAAACCTAAAGGCCAAGGTGTATGTGGAAGGTGTTGATGAAAGCAACATGGAAGGTCTGGGGGTGCAATTAACCAATGTGTCTGGCATGACCCTTGAGCGATGGGATTATCACGAAGTAATGCGAGAAACAGTCTCTACAACTTCGAATCAATCCACCTTGGAATTGCCGAACATCGATCCTAATTGGTACGTATCTAGTGGCCAAGATTACAGCGTTACTGCGTTCCTACGACCTTTTGCCGTCATAGATGGGAGGATGTATTACGGGGAGGATGTGGCCGTTGTTATTGCTGAGGAGTGATACCTTCCGTACCGTACAATGCACGTCCCTTCACCTGCCCTTCGTACCAATCCCATAAGATTAAGCAGGCATAAGTGCGATAAGGGCCCCAAGTCAAGGCAATCTCTTCTAGGTCTTTGTACAACTGCTTCTTTTCGCTCTTCACGTCGTAGATGAGGATCATGGCATTGCGGATGATGAGGTCATCGACCGGAAACACGTCTGGTCGGCCGAGTGAAAACATCAGGATCATTTCCGCCGTCCATCTCCCCACACCCTTGATCCGCGTCAGGTGGGCAAGTGCATCTGTGTCGTTCAATCCATCGATGTAGTCCTTGCTCAAGTCATCCTCCAACGCAAAGCGTGCAATGTTTTGGATATAGCCGGCCTTCTGATACGAGAGTCCGGCTCCCCTGAATACTTCTACGTCGTGGTCGAGGACCGCCGCTGGGCTAGGGTAACCATCAAAGCGTTCCAAAAACCGCCCCCATATGGTCGCCGCAGCCTTGGTGCTGAGCTGCTGTTCAACGATCGAACGGAGTAGGGTGAAATACACATCGTCGTTGGTCTTCGGCAGGCGCAGGGGAGTACTCTCCATGACCTTGGCCAATTTGCGGTCCCTTTTCAAGAATTGAATCACTTCTTCCACCCGCACAAGATAGGGGATGGGAGGGGTTGGGAAGATGAAAGATGAAAGATGAAAGATCAGTGTAGGTCGAGGGAATACCACTACGGCCCAAATTCAGTAGGAAGTCCTTTCAGCAGCCGCACGTGGGGTGATCGAATCACAAGCCAGAAGCCAGCAGCCGGTGCAGGGAGTAGGCAGTAGGCAGTGCGCAGTGCGCGGTTGGAAGATCCCGCCCTAGCTCTTGGTTGGAATGTTGGGTCTTGGGCCTTGGGCTTCTCCCTAAGGTTGTGAGTTCGAGTGTCGCGCCGCAGGCTTCCCCCTTACGCTGTCAGTTCGATTTCTATGACACTAGCAAAGTATTTTTTTCTCTGATTTGGTAGGGTCTATCCTCACGGATTACGGCCATGATTCTGTGTATGATTTTGTTTCTCAACGCGTTAATAACGGCCATTTTATTCTTTCCTTCTTCCACTTTTCTTCGGTAGTATTCTCCCAACTCTCCTTTCATTTGTGTGACTCTGAGTGCAGCAAGGTGAAGGATACGTTTAAGTGTTTTGTCGGCAAAGCTCGATACCCTTGTTCGACCTCGAACGGAAGTACCTGATGTATGCTGGAATGGTGCCACACCGGCAAAACAGGCTAACTTTCTTGGGTCATCAAAGTTTTTGAACTCATTGGTTTTAACCAATAGATACCAACTAAGGATTTTACCTACCCCAGGGATGCTCATTAAGAGTTTGACCTTGTGTTTGAGGTCTTGATCTTCAGCGATAAGATTTTCGATTTGAAGTTCAACCATTTGAAGCCGTTTCCTCAATGCAAGAACTGACTTTTTACTATCTGCTATAATGAAGGATCTTACCCTGCCCTTACTCACCTGACCCATCTCTTCTATGGTTGCTGACTCGGCTTTGATAAGCTTTTGGAGCTTATTTCTTCGAGCAAGTAGAAGAGATAGTTCTTCAATGACTTCGCGTGGCTTTTGATAAAGCGATAGCTCATCAAGGTTCTTTTTCAAAAAACGAGCAATACGCTGACTATCGACAAGGTCAGATTTACCACGAACCAGTCCTTGACTTTTACTCAAGTGAAGCGGAGAGAGTAGGTGTAACTTCAATTCACCGCAGCTAAACGCGCGTAATGCAGGCCAACTGTAACGGCCTGTATTCTCAATGCCTAGGTAGATAGAAGCGTCCTTGACCTTAAAGCGACGTTTTACAGCCTTCAAGTAAGAAGAGAGGGCAGCTACAGTGTTTTCTACACACTGGTGCTCAACTTGATCATTCAAAAGGAGCGTAAAATCAATGGTAAGTTTACTTACATCAGCACCAATGAAAATCTTGTCTTCATGCATAATTTTGTGTGTTAAGTTTACGAATGGTTGGAACATCATGCTTACTTCAACTCCTTGATAATAGGGCTCTATCCCTAAATTTCTATTCGAAGACTCATGATGAATGGGAAGAGGTCCAAATCGAACTATAGTTCTGAACTAGAGTGACCCTGGTTCACCTCTTCCTTTTCCAACCGTTTTATTCAAACTAATTTCAGAAAACAAGTCTAAAGGAGTGGCCACGCCCCAGGCGTGGATGTATCGAGAACAATCTCAACAGCAACTTCACTACCGTCTTTTCCGAAATGGAATATAGCGCTTCCACCTTGGGGATTTCACTGGCTCGATGTAAATCATTGGCACACCCGAAAGCTGGACAACCCTTGGGAGTTCAATTATTTCTATTTCTGGCTCTTTCGTTTCTTCTATTGATGTAACCGTATCTATCTTATTGGAATCTATGCCCATATCGATAGATGGATCCACTTCACCCATGCGTTGGATTTGGACGATGGTATCTCCCGTCAAGATGACTTTGCCTATTTCTTCGGTTTGGCACGCTGCCGTGGTTGAGAGCACGCTGAGCGTACCGGCCAATGCAATGGCTGCGGTGTAGTTATGTCGTGTCTGAGGAGCTGGCGTGATGGCACGGTTGAGTTGATCTGCGTTAAACCTTCCACAGGCACGTTGCTTTTGGGCTACAAAGAATTCGATCAGGGCATCGTCGCTCATTTGGGTAAAGTCGACCACGATCTTTTCGCAGCTGCCGCAGAAGCGACCTTTTGCAGCGGGTGTCATTTGGTTCCAGTCTTCGGAGCAGGGCTCAGGTAGGCTGATGTTGAGGTTGGTTTGCTGTTTCATACCTCTAGGATGCAAGGATGCGGCATATTCCATAAATCAATGAGACTTTTATGCCATGTCAGAATACGTTTTACGCTTTTGTAAAGGGTAGCGGCTATGTCTATCTTCGAACTTGAAAACACCTAATAAGCATGACCTTCTGAAGGCCTGACGTCATCCAAATCCATCAAACAAATGAATGCTAAGTACCAAGTAATGTTCGTCCTCTTCCTATTCACTGCAACAGTGGCCTGTGAAAACACCGAAACCCATCAGCACGAGCACGGATCCGAGGCGGAGTCGGCAGCGATGCATTCAGATAACGAGATCGGACTGACGTTAAACGATGGTCAGCGCTGGAGTGCAAATCCGGAAACCACAGAGGGAATCGACAAGATGATGGAGCGCATGAATGGGTTTACCTACACAGAAGATCAAGCTGCGTTTCAAACATTGGCCGACAGCCTTGAAGCTGACTTCACCATGATCTTTACAAAATGCACCATGAAAGGGGAGGCACACGACCAGTTGCACAACTTCCTTCTGCCCATGAAAGAGAAGTTCACAAACCTGGCCTCTGGCGATGCCAATGCATCCAAAAAGGCCTTTGAAGGGTTGAAAAGACATCTTGAGGAATATCAGAAGTATTTCGAATAGTCTCCCTCGTAGGTGGATGGTGTTTGAAACGGCTTTTCCTCAATAAAATATGTGACTTGAAAAAGGCGGTAATTGGCCCGTCATTTTCATTCAATCCATTGGAAATGAAGAGAGTCCTTTCACCATTCTGAAGGTTGAGAAATACACCCGCTTCAGTTTTCTGCAGGAACCATCAATTTTATTTGCAACAGATGAGGAAATAGCTAATTTTGCCGTCCTTTTGAAAGAAAGGGATATACAATTTCTACGTTGACCGGCTGTTGTCGGTGTCACGCTAAGGCGTGATTAGAAACTTGGTCCGGTAGTTCAGTTGGTTAGAATACCTGCCTGTCACGCAGGGGGTCGCGAGTTCGAGTCTCGTCCGGACCGCCAACATAGAAAGCCTTCCACCGCAGGTGGAGGGCTTTTTTTATGCCCGCAAGCCAAGCTAGCTTGAGCGCAGTCGGGCATAAAAAAAGCCCTTTGACGCGAAGCGGCAACGGGCTGTCGTAGTTGGGACCTCCCCCCATTGAGTCCAGCTCTCGCCGACAGGTGGAGAGCTAATTTCCACCTGTCCATTTCCATCCAGGCACTCTCCTTGAGGACAATTGAAATTCTCAATAAATGCAAATAATGATACGCGGTAGATGGAAATCGCAAATGAGATTGTTGAAAATCAATTCAAATTCGTCTTCAAATACTGCGTTATGAAAGTTTTGCCAATTATTTTAGGATTTATTCTTATCTCTCTTTTTTCTCAAGCTCAAATAGAGCCTAAATCGCCTGTTGACACCAACACTTACATTATTGTAACCAATACCACCGAGCTTGTAGGTAAGATCCTGCGTCAAGATTCGGCGGAAGTTAAAGTGCTTACTACCGATAATCGGGAGGTCATTGTGCCCGCGTATTTGATTAAAAGTATAGAGGTGTTAGATCGTTCGGAGTTCGACTATTTCGGAACCTACGTGGGAAAGGATGCTTTTGCGACCCGCTATATCATCACTACCAATGGATTGCCTTTGGAACGCGGTAAGCACTATGTTCAATGGAATTTGTTTGGGCCAGATGTGCATTTTAGTGTCCGTGAAAATTTGAGTTTGGGCATCATGACTACTTGGGTAGCTGCACCTATCATCGGCACCTTTAAAAAGAGTTGGCAGCTAAACGATCAAGTACAACTCGCCGTTGGTGGTTTAGCAGGTACTGGATCTTGGTTGTTTCCTCGATATGCAGGTGCTTTGCCGTTTGGCTCTGTTTCGTTCGGAGACCGGACCGCCAATCTTTCATTGACAGCCGGATACGGAGTGATTGCGAGTCCCAATAAAGCAGAAGGCAGATTGCTGTTTGGCGTGGCGGGAATCACAAAGGTCACGAAATACATCAGCTTACTTTTTGATTCGGTAGTCATGCCCTGGCAAGGCAATACTCAAGGTGGTTTTGCACTCCTCATGCCAGCTGTGCGGATCAAAACTGACCCGGGAGAAGCCCTTCAAATTGGCGTTGCTGGTTTGATCACCAACGATACATACGACAGCGACTTCCCTGTTATTCCTTTGCCGGTGGTGCAGTGGTATCGATCCTTCTAGGAACGAGGTCGACTCGGCGCTGAATTACATTGCAAAGCCCGTTGGTCATCAGCGATAACGGGCTTGTGTAGTTCGGAACTTCCCTGTTTCAGTCCGTTGAGCAGGGGAACTGGCGCTCTTATTTCAAATGTTTTCCTACTACTTCCGTAATTACTTTCGCAGGCACTACGCCCGTTTTCCGCCAAACTTCCTTTCCTTTTTTGAACAGGATGAGCGTCGGGATGCTCCGAATCTTATAGTCTGCTGCAATCGCTTTGCTCTTGTCGGTGTTGACCTTGATCAGCGTAATTCGATTGCCCATCTGTGACTGTACCTTGGCAAGGATGGGCGCCATGGTCTTGCAAGGGGCACACCATTCGGCGTAGAAATCGATGAGTGTTGGCTTATCGCTGTTGATGAATTGACTGTATTTTGCCATGTGGTATTTGGGTATACACGCGCTTAAAAGTCGTCTCCCATTCCTTCGCCGCCTTGACGGCCTCCTCCGCGTTGCTTGCGCTGATTGATGCGGTAGTTGAAGGTCAGCTGAAATTGACGTACCCGCCATTGGAAACTGCTCTCCGAATGTAAAAACTCAGTGTCAACTATCGAACGGCGGATCCCAGAGTTGAAGACGTCGTTTACGTTGAACACCAGCGTTCCCTTTCCCTTGAAGAAATCCTTAGCTAGCCCCACGTCCATGGTAGTGACCGCGAGTCGCTGCCCTTGGGGAGTGTTGCGTGGCGCTCGGTAGCGTCCGCTCACCTGTAAGTCGATGTCTTTGGGCAGGGTGAAGGTGCTATTGATTCTTCCCATCATGGTCAGTAACTCGGTGTCGTATGACGTTCCTCGATACTCGCCTTGAATGTTTGCGTAGTAGGCATTTGCGCTGGCATTCACCCGCCACCACTTGGATAGGTCAAGGTTGACGTTGGCTTCTACACCGTATGCGTCTTGGGTGCCAAGGTTGATTGGAAAGGTGCGGAGGAGACCGGTCGTGTCTGTCAGTGTAATGCGTTGCACCACTGCGTCTGTATGACGGTAGTAGACACTTCCCAAGAAGCTACCTTGGGTGAACATCTTCAAAAAACCGATCTCGTAGCTGTCTGTGAATTCTGGATTGAGGTCGGGATTTCCCCCGTAAAAGAAACGTGGATCAGTATAGCTGAAGAAGGGAATCAGCTCGCGAAAACTGGGTCGACTAAGTCTTCTGCTATAGCTAATTTGGAGGCTGTTGGTTTCGTCTAGCTCGTAATTCAAATGCGCACTCGGGAAGAAGTTTAAGTACTCTCTTGGGTTCTTGAGACCGCTTAACTCCAGTACGGTAGAAATGTCTGTGAACTCGCTCCGCACGCCGAACTGGTAGGAGAACCTGCGCCACTCATTGCCGAAGAGGGCATAGGCAGCGTAAATGTTTTCGGTGTAGATCAAGTTGTCGGTGAAGTCATTGAGCGGCACCCACTCGCCAGTGTCTGATTTGCGCAAATCGACGCTGTAGAAATTCTCGATGCGACGGAATGAGCCGCGCACACCCGTTTCAAACTTTCCTTTTTTTCCGATGGGTTGGGTGTAATCGGATTGGATCAAGTAGGTGCGCTGATCCTCTGTGTTGCTGCTGCGTTGGAAGCTGAGTGCATCTGAGGTAGTTGTCACCGTCTGCACCAATTCAGAGGTTTCTCGATCGTCATTCTGGTTGGCGCGGAAATCCGTCGTCCACTTATGGTCGTCGTTGGAAAAGGTCTTAACATGGGTCAGTGAGAATTCAATGTCCTGTTCCAATTCTCTCTCTTCTTCTTCTCGTAAAGTCGCAGCGGTCATCACCCCTTCGTTGTTGATGTCGCGGTACTCAATGTTGGCCGTGTTGGCTCCATCTGAATACTTGTAGAGTACAGCAGTGGTGATCGTGTTCTTGTCGTTGATGAAGAAGTCCGCACCCGCACGATTCACCGAACTGATACCGCCGCGCACGTGCTTCCGATCGCTTTCAAAGATGTAAGCCGTGTCTGGGCCGTCGTACACCTGAGATGAACTTCCGCGCCCCGGAGACTGCCGATAATTGAGTCCAGCGCTGGCAAACACATTCACCCACTTCCTTCGGTAGTTGATGTTAAACGAACCGCCATAGTTTGAAGGGTAGCCAGCTCGAACTTCGAAGGATCCGTTAAAACCCTTTTGCTTCTCTTTCTTCAAGACGATGTTCAAGATGCCCACTTCGCCCTCTGCTTCGTACTTCGACGACGGGTTAGTGATGACTTCGATCTTGTCGATCATGTCGCCTTGGATCAAGCGCAAGGCGTCGGCATTACCATCGCCGACAAGTCCTGATTGCTTTCCGTCGATCAGGATGCGCACGTTTTCGCTTCCCCTCAAGCTCACGTTTCCTTCGATGTCTACATCCACCGACGGTACGTTTTGTAAGATATCCGCGGCATTGCCACCGGCATTCGATAGGTCTTGGCCTACGTTGAACACGCGCTTGTCCAGCTTGAATTCCATCGTGCTCCGTTCGGCTTCAATGACTACCTCGTCTAACATCTCTGCATTTTCAACTAGGCGTATTTCGCCTAGCGGAAGGAATTGTTTTTCTTTTTTGACAACGTTTGGAATGAGCTTCGGTTGGAAAGAGAGAAAGGTGATCTCAATGTAATACGTGCCTGGTTGAGCCTCGATTCGGAAGAAGCCCTCTTCGTTCGTCGTGCTGCCCTCAATCAGGTTGGAGTCGATGGTATAGAGTACAACGTTAGCAAAAGGTACGGCCTCATCGGCTGTACTCAAGACCTTGCCTCCAATCATTTTGGTACGGTCGCCTTGTTGTCCACTTCCTCCCTGACGCCCTCCCTGTCGGCCTTGAGCTGATAGTTCGGCAAAGGAAAAGAGAAGTGCTATTGCGAGTAGAAAAAACCTCATGTACCTGAATTCGTGTTGCTACAACAAATTGCGGTGCAAATGTTTAGAATTCTACCCAATAAAAATCCGCCTTTGTCAAATACTTCCACAAGTTTTCGACCCATGGTGTTTTGTCAAAGACGGACCCTTGAACGTTTGATCTTCTGCTACTTATCCAAATGCACGTCCATTTGCGGGAAGGGGAAGTTGACACCTTCTTTGTCGAAGGTCTTCTTCACATTCTCGATCATGTCAAAGTGTACCGCCCAATAATCGGCTGAGTTTACCCAAACGCGTACGGTGATATTCACCGAACTGTCTCCCAAGGAACCAACACGAGCGAATGGCTCTGGATCCTTAAGGATGCGCTCATCGGCGTCGATCAGTCCTCTGATCAGCGATTTTGCTTTCTCGAAATCGTCGCCGTAATCAATGCCAAATGAAAAGTCTACCCTACGCGTTGGCATAGTGCTGTAGTTGGTCATGCTTGAATTTGCCAGGCTTCCGTTGGGGATGATGATGATCTTATTATCAGGGGTCGTCATGATGGTATTGAAGATCTGGATCTCCTTTACAACTCCTGTGTATCCAGCAGCTTCCAATACATCACCCACTTTAAAGGGCTTGAATAAAAGAATCATAACACCTCCCGCGAAATTCTGCAGCGTGCCTTGCATTGCCAAGCCCACGGCGAGACCCGCGGCTCCTAGAATGGCGACAAAGGAGGTCATCTCAATGCCCACCATTCCAGCTACGCTGATGAACAATGCGACTTTTAAGGTAATGCCCAATAGGCTGCGGAGAAAGGGAACCAAGCTAGGATCTACATTGCGCTTTTGCATGACCCTTCCCAGCTGCGCAACCACCATGTTAATGATCCACATGCCGATGATAAGGGCGACAATGGCGCCGACCAGTTCCAATCCATACTTAACAACGAAATTTCCAATCATTGTGGTTAAGCCTTCAATGTCTACCATAGTTTTTAGTTTAAGTGCTGCGCAAAAGAAAGAATTCTACTTCTCTGCCCGCATAAATGGATTTGATTTTTTCTCCTGTCCAATGGTCGTTGTGGGGCCGTGGCCTGAATGCACTACATAGTCATCGTCCAAAACGTAGAGCTGTTCTCGGATGGAGCGCAAAAGCGTCTCGTGATCTCCGCCCGGTAAATCGGTTCTTCCGATGCTGCCGTTGAAGAGCACGTCACCACCGATGATGTCCTTTTGCTCGTGCAGAATGAAGACCAAATGTCCAGGCGCATGCCCCGGACAAAAGCGCATTTCGACTTCCGTGCCGTCGAGTTCCAAAACATCGGTTTCTTTCAAGTACCGCTCCGGACTTGGTGAGTTTTCAAACCCTGGGATGCCGTACATATTTGCAGAGATCGGTGCCATGCGCATCGTGGGTTCGTCCTTTTCGTGGTACTCAGGACGTAAGCCCCATTGCGCATACACAAAAGCGTTTCCAAACACATGATCTAAGTGGCAGTGCGTATTGAGTAATCGGGTGGGGGTCAGGCCTTCGGAGGTAATAAAGTCTACCAAGGCTTGTTTCTCTTCCGAATCGTAGCAACCCGGATCGATGATCCAGCAATGCTTCTGATCCGAATACAGCACGTAGGTATTTTCTTGAAAAGGACTGAATTCGAATTGTTTGATGTGCAACATTGTTCGTCTTAATTGTTATAAGGTTGTGCAATGAGGTTGCTACCTTTATCGCTTCGACCATATACTCGCATGGCCAACAAATGTAGAAGGATATCGATGTTCGTTTTGTTCTGGGTGCTAGCGCACGCGGCAACGGCGCAATTCTACCACGGCATGCACCACCCCTTCGGAAAGAACCGTGTGCAGCATGAAAACTTCGAATGGGTGAAATACGAATTCAATCACTTCACGGTCTTTTTCTACGGTGAGAGCAAGAATTTAGCACTCTTCACGGCGCGTAACGCCAACCAAATGATCGACGACGTTGAGCAGTTTTTCGATTACTCTATACGCAAGGAACGTGTGCAGATCGTGGTATACCAGAAGCTTGAACACTTTCGCCAGAGCAATGTGGGTATTCCTGAAACCGATGAATCGAACATTGGAGGAACCACGCAGATCGCCGGATCGAAGATTTTTGTCTACTTCGACGGAGACCTGAACTCGTTCCGTGAGCAGATCCGATTGGGACTCTCTCAAGTGTTGGTGGGTCAAATGCTGTTCGGCGATAATTGGCGGGAGATGATCAAGAACAGCGCACTGATTAACTTTCCGCTTTGGTTTACCACTGGCTTGACCCACTACGCGGCAAAGCCATGGGACGTAGATGCCGATGATCAACTCCGCGACCTCATCGCTCGCGATCAATTCGGCAAGTTCAATCGCCTGCGCGGTGATGATTCGAAGTTGGCTGGAAGGGCCCTTTGGTACTACGTTGGAGAAACATATGGCACCAATGTGATCCCCAATATCTTGTACATGGCTCGTGTGACGCGTAACGTAGAATCTGGATTCCTCTTTGTACTAGGCATATCCCTAAACACGCTGCTGAACGATGCCGACCGCTACTTCCAATACCGCTACAGCAAAGACGAAGAAGGGACGCAAGAATTCACCGAATTCCTTCCTATCAAAACCAAGAAATCGATTGACTACACGGAACCGCGCTTGAGTCCGGATGGCCGCTACCTGGCATACGTGAGCAATAACCTGAGCAAGACCAAGGTGATGCTCTACGACACCCAAAAGAACAAACGGCAAAAGTTGATGCGGCAAGGCCACCGATTGGATCATATGTACGACTTGGGCTATCCAGTGATGGATTGGAACCCAGCGACGGGGGAGTTGTTCGTGATCACAGAGAAGGGAGGCAAATTGTGGATGTACCGCTTCGATCCGGAAAAGGGGAAGAAGATCTCTCGCATTGAGTTGCTGCGCTTAGAAAAAGTGTTAGAAATGGACTTCGCCCCGAGTGGAAAGGAAATCCTTTTTTCAGCCATCAACGGTGGGGAAACCGATATCTACCTCTACAGCATCGCCGCCAACAGCCAGCAGCGACTGACCGATGATATTTACGATGACCGCTATCCGGTGTTTTGGATGGACGGATCCATCCTCTTCGCTTCTAACCGCAAGAGCGATACCATCAACGAAGCCAAAGACTACCTCACGGCCGCTCCGGCCCTTACGATGGATCTCTATAAGTTGAATCTTGGGGGAGACGAGGTGGCCATGCGCCTCACCAACACGCCAATGGCCAATGAGATCATGCCGGCCAAGCTCGACAATGATGAATACATGTTTTTAGGCGATGCCTCGGGGATTCAAAACCGCTACCTCGGCATGTATGACAGTTCCATCGTTTCGATTGACACGGTGATTACGTATCGCTACTTCTCGCGCAATGAGGCCTTGACGGGGTACAAGCGTAACCTCAAAGAATATGACCTCAACCGCAGCGAAAAGAAAATCGTAGAGATGTTCTTTGACCAAGGTCGGTATCGCTTCATGGAACTGGAAGGGAATGAAATCCGTTCAGTGCACGACCCGGTGCGCTCCAACTATGCCCAACATAGATTTATTCAAGCTGCGGGCAGCGTAGATGATACCCTGTCAAAGGACGTGATGAGCCGATCCGACTCTCTCGGCATCAAGGTCGAGAAGCGCAAGGTGTTTCCCGATGATCTACCCCATGATTTTGAAGAGGATGGATTGATCGACATCTTCAATTACGAATTTGAAGACGACTTGATTACCAATGATGGTGCGGTGGTAGAAAGGAAGGAAGTGGATGTGCAGGCGCCTCAACCAGTAGACAGTATTCGAGCACCAAAGAAGCCGACCATGAGGATTCCCGAAATGAGGAATTACGACATCGCTTTTGCTGCTACGGCATTGACTACCCAGTTTGATTTTGACTATGCCACGGACTTGTATCAGCCCTTTACCGGGGGTCCATACGTCATGCCTGGAATGGGTACTTTCCTGAAGGTCGGGATGCTCGACGTATTTGAAGACTACAAAATAGAAGGCGGATTCCGCTATTCGTTCAACAACAACGGAACGGAGTATTTCATTTCACTCGAAGACCGTTCAAAGCGCTTGGATAAGAAGTACATTGTTCAACGACAAGCCCTTACCACACTCACGTCCACACAGATAACGCAACGCACCCAGCTCTATCAAGGCCGAGGCATTTTTCGTTACCCATTGGATGAAGTGAACGCTTTTCAGGCTACGGTCACCGGAAGGTACGATCGTATCATCACCTTAGGAGCTGATCTGCAGAGCCTGGGTATGTCAGACGTTACGGAGTATTTCGCGGGATTCAAGCTTGAATACATCTTCGACAATACGCTGAATAAGAGCCTGAACATCCTCAATGGGACTAGGCTTAAGGTGTTTGGCGAGCATTACCGAAGCGTGAAGGATCCGTCTGCGTCGATGTTTGTAACCGGATTGGACCTTAGGAATTACCTCCCTATCCACCGCGATTTGATTTGGGCCAATCGCCTGGCAGGGAGTTCGAGTTTTGGCACCCAGAAAGTGGTGTACTACATGGGAAGTGTAGACAATTGGGTGGTTTTGGGCAACAGAGAGCGATTCGATTATTCCACGAATATTTCACAAACGCAGGGCTATCGCTTCCAGTCGATTGCTACCAACATGCGTGGCTTTGTGCAGAATGCAAGGAATGGAAACAACTTCGGCGTGTTCAACAGTGAACTCCGCTGGCCGGTCGTTCGCTACTTTACGAATAAGCCGTTGAAGAGTGAGTTCTTATCCACCTTGCAAATCATCGGCTTTGCCGACGTCGGTACGGCGTGGACCGGAGCTACTCCTTACTCTGAAGAGAATACATTTAACCGCATTGAAGAGTCCAACGGATCTATTACGGTCATTTACGAGAACCAAAGTGATCCGTTGATCGGAGGGGTTGGAATGGGGCTTCGGGCGAAGATTTGGGGCTACTTTGTCCGCTTTGATCATGCTTGGGGCATCGAAAACGGCTTATTTTTGGAACCCATGATTCACTTATCACTCGGCTTAGATTTTTAATCCATGAACGAATTCATAATTCTTATCCTCATTGGCCTTATTGCTGGGGTATTCAGCGGCATGTTTGGAATCGGAGGTGGATTGATCATGGTGCCTGCCATGGTTTTCTTTTTGGCCATGAGTCAACATTCTGCCCAAGGAACCAGCTTGGGGGTGTTGGTGATTCCCGTAGCGGCAGTAGCGGCATGGAATTACTATAAAGAAGGAGAGCTCAACATTAAATACGCGATCATCATTGCCTTGAGCTTTGTGATTGGCGGGTACCTTGGCTCCAAAATATCTTTAGGCTTGAGCGAAGTACTGTTGAAAAGAGTCTTTGGCATCCTCATGCTCGCCATGGCGATCAAACTCATCTTTTTCACCAAAGGAACCACCGCCTGATGATCGATCAGATCAAAGCGGCAGCGGATCGAATCTATGAGCGCTTGGTGGCGGTCAGAAGACATTTGCATGCGCATCCTGAGCTGTCGTTTCAGGAACACCAAACAAGCGATTACGTAGAGAACGCCCTGAAAGAATTGGGCTTAGAAGTGACCCGTATGGCTACGACTGGACTGGTAGTGATGATCGAAGGAGGAAAGCCAGGACCCGTGATTGCTTTGCGGGGTGACATGGATGCCTTGCCCATTTTAGAGAAGAATGATGTACCCTACTGCTCTACGAATGAGGGGGTTATGCACGCTTGTGGGCATGACGTGCACACCACATGTTTGTTGGGTGCTGCCATGATTCTGAATGAACTTAAAGACGGGCTGAGCGGATCGGTCAAACTCATTTTTCAACCCGGAGAAGAAAAGCTGCCAGGAGGTGCTTCCATCATGATCAAAGAAGGAGCGCTTGAAAACCCACGTCCTGTTTCCATCTTCGGACAGCATGTGCATCCAGAGCTAGAAGTAGGAAAGGTGGGGTTCAAAGCCGGCAAATACATGGCGAGTTGCGACGAAGTTTACCTCACGGTAAAAGGTAAAGGCGGCCACGGCGCACTGCCCCACAAAAACATCGATCCGATCCTTATCGCCGCCGAGACCATCGTTGCCATGCAGCAAGTGGTGAGCCGCCGTAGCGATCCGATGATGCCGACGGTATTGTCTTTTGGAAGGATCGAAGGCAAGGGAGCGACGAACGTGATCCCAGACACAGTGGAGATAGCTGGCACTTTCCGAACCTTTGATGAAGACTGGCGCCAAGAAGCGCATAAGTGGATTGGGCAGATTGCCGAGGAAACTGCGAAGGCGCACGGAGGCACATGTGAAGTGCGCATAGAGCGAGGGTATCCGTTTGTGCACAACGACGAAGCGCTGACCGAAAGGGCAAGAACTGCTGCCGAAGCTTACCTTGGAGCCGAGAATGTAGTGGACTTGGAGATGCGCGCTACAGGAGAAGACTTTAGCTATTACTCACAGGTGATGCCAGGCTCGTTTCACCGCTTGGGCGTTCGAAACGAGGCAAAAGGAATCATTCACCCGGTACATTCACCCCATTTTGATGTGGACGAAGCGTGCTTGCGGCTGGGTGCTGGCCTGATGGCCTGGTTGGCCGTAAATGAAATGAAAGGATGAGAAAGGGAATGATTATGATCGCGGGATTGGTCCTAATGCTGGGGGCTTGCTCCGATCCGAAGCAAGAAAAAGTGACCGAGCTTAGGAAGCGCGCAATCGAAGTGCACGATGAAGTTATGCCCCGCATGGGCGAGATCATGGAAGTGTCGGGTCAATTGAAAAAATACCGGGAGACGGTGGTTATCGACAGCTTGGATTCAACGGGGGCCGCTAGACTCGTATTCACCGAGCGTATCGGAGACCTAGAAACGGCGCACGAGGCCATGATGGCGTGGATGGCGGACTACGATCCCACCTACGAAGTGGATCATCCGATTGACTCAGCCATTGTTTATTACGAGGCGCAGATTGGATTGATTGAAGAGGTGAAACGAGTAATGGAGAAGAGCATTGATGATGGAAAGCAGTTGGTGGATGAGCAGAAGTAAGTGGGTATTGCCTTTGGGCATGATGTTCCTTTTGGTTTCTTGTGGCGAAGAGGTGAAGAAGGAGCTTCCCGTTTTGGGGCCATACAAGGTTGTGGATGAAGTGGTGGACGGCGCACTCGTTACCGATACCATGTTTACCACGGTGCGTCCATTCAGCTTTACCGATCAGGATAGCAATGAAATTAACCACGCTACAGTGGAAGGGAAGGTCTTTGTTACGGACTTTTTCTTTACGTCTTGTCCTACCATCTGTCCGAAAATGAAACAGCAGATGCTTCGGGTGTACGATGCCTTTGATGGAGAGTCGCAGTTGGTGCTCTTATCCCATAGCATTGACCCCATACGGGACAGCGTGGGCAGGTTGAAAGATTATGCGGATAAGTTGGGCATCCAGTCAGACCGATGGCACATGGTTACGGGCAACCGAGACAGCATTTACAGCATGGCTAAGCACTACATGATTGCAGCCCAAGTAGACGAATTGGCGCCTGGCGGGTACGCCCACAGTGGTGCATTTCTCTTGATAGATCGGAACAAACAGATACGTGGCATCTACGACGGCACCAGTGAAGAGGAAGTGGATGTGCTCATGGAAGACATCGAATGGTTGTTGCATGAGTAAAACGCTCGGAAATTTAGTGCTGTTCACTCTTCTCCTTGCCGCGTGTGACTACAAACCGCGCAACCAAGGAAAGGTGCTTTACGAGCGGAATTGCCAAAGCTGTCACATGGAGAGCGGTCAGGGCCTAGGTAGACTTCTGCCACCTGTGGCCAATGCAGATTACGTGCTAGAGCATCGGGCAGAATTGGCGTGCATTATTCGCCATGGCATCTCTGGGCCCATACAGGTGAATGGAGTGACCTACGAAGGAGAAATGGAGGGCAACCGGCAGCTAACGGATGTCGAGATCAACAACCTTGTGCACTTCATACTCGTGGACCTGAACAAGCAGAAAGAACACTTTGTGATCAACGAGGTTCGTAATCAATTAGAGAAATGCTCTTCGACTAGGTAGCCATATACTATCCTACTGGCAGCCCCTAAAGCCCCAAGACATTCGAGAAAGAGGAAATGAAGGTTATCCTTCGTTGACCGGCTGCAGCTTCAGCTTAATGATGCCGAACTTGTCGAAAATCTTGATCGCGATGTATACCGGATCGATTTCGTGCCAGCGTATTCCGCCAAAATTGGCGCGAGCTCCGTACTTGTGGTGGTTGTTGTGGTAACTCTCACCCAACATTAAGAAGTCAAACGGAAGGAAGTTCATCGAAGTGTCTTTCACCTCAAAGTTGCGGTAACCGAATTTGTGTGCCATCCAATTGATGATAGCTCCGTGAAAAGGACCCATGATGAAGTGGATCGGCAAGAGAAGGAACATCCACCATTGCGTAGCAAAGGCGACGTAGAACCAGATGTAAAACAAGCCCCAAAGAATGCGAACGAACCAGTTGTCAGCAACGCGCTCGAGTGCGGGCCAATTCGGAAGGTCTTTTTTCCATTTCTCGTCCACTTCGGTACGCCCGTGATGAATATCAGAATAGATGGTCTTGGTGCGCCACATCATGGCGAAGACGTTCTTGTCGTATTTAGGAGAGTGCGGGTCTAGTTCTGTATCGGCGTATGCATGGTGCATTCTGTGCAAAATTCCGTAGGTATTGGCGCTGAGGTAGCTAGAGCCTTGAAAGACGAACGAAAGAAATTGGAACACTTTCTCCCAACCCTTGCTCATGGTGAACATTTGATGCGCTGCATAGCGGTGGTGAAAGAAAGTCTGAGTGAAGAGCGAAAGGTACCAATGTGCGGTAAAGAAAATGAGGATTTCCATGTATTGCGTTAAGATTTCGACTGAAGAATACGCGGTGGATGATGGTTTTCTTCCTTGAAACGCGAATATACATCTCCTTCTACTGAGGAGGGGCGAGGGGGTTGCTCTTTTATGCTAAATGCGCGTTTTTTTTCGACCGGAGGCGTTTGGTTGGGGACCTGCTAGAGGTAGGCAGGTTGGTGATTGGTTGATCAGATAATTAGATGATGAGAAAATCAGATCATTAGCTCATGGGTACGTTGCATTTGTAGTTGTTCTCGATACATCGCGCCTGCGGCGCGACACTCGAACTGACAGCGTTGGGGAGAAGCTCGAAGCCCAACACTCCAACCAAAACATCTAGGGCGGGGTCTTCCAACTGCGCACTGCCTACTGCCTACTCCCTGCATCGGCTGCTGGCTGCTGGCTTATAGTTCGGCAATCCTGCAAATCTCCTTAAAGGGCTTAATAACGTGCCGGCAATACAGTTGAAGCCGAGTTTCCTCAAAGACGTTCTCGATACAATCGCATCAATGGCGTTATCATTCGATTTGACAGCCGCAGGGGAAGCCTGCGCCGCGAAATTCTAACTAACATCCTTGGAGGTATCTTCCAACTGCGAACTGCGAACTGCCTACTGCCAGCTCACCATTCACTTTTCACTTTTAGTTTTTCACCAATCACTAATCACTAATCACCAACCTGCCTGCCTCTGGCAGGTCACTAATCCCTAAACCAGCATAACCTCGAACCAAGAATTGAAGTTGAATTTGAAGTTGAATTTGAGCCCCAGCCCCAGCCTCACCCTTCCAGCACCTGGATCAAGGCTTTGATCTCATTGACGCGTTTCTCATTGCCCATCTTGGTGTAGCTGTGCTCAAGGTTGCTGAGCGCCCTTCGGATGATGGCGGCGTTGGTGGCGGGTTGAAAGAAGCTCTCTTTTGGATCTAATTTCAACTGTTGCAAAAATTGGTCGATCTCATTTCTACTGAATACCGTTCCCTTGCTGAAAGGATTGATGTAGAAGAGCACGTCGGTTTTGTAGATGTCGTTGGTCTGGTAGAGACTGAAACGATCTAGGTAGGCGAGGATGAAATGGTGAGGAAGATTGACACCGTAGATGGGAAGGTCAAGGTTTTGGGCGATGATCGAATAGATCAAGCTCAGGCTCAATGGATTCCCCTTTTTGGTTTCAAGAACTACGCTGAGGAAAGAGTTCTTGGGGGAGTGATAGTCGCTGGTATTTCCGCTAAAGCCGTACAGTTCGAAGAGGATGTGGTTGATTACCTTCACTTGCTCAAATGCCGTGAGGTTGGTGTTCAGCTCAATCCAAATGTCTTGTTGAATCTGTTCCAAGGACTTGAGCAGTTTCTCTTCATCGAAGTCAGGGTACTGGTAGCGGTTGATGATGATAACACCATCGAGCAGGCTGTTGCCCTCATCGCTGGCCCATTGGCCTAGGCTGGCCTTGAGCGCGTCAAACTGGATCTCGTGTATCAGGTCTTCAATGCGTTCTTGAAAGACCATGCCGAAGAGATTTGATTCCCAAGCGTCTTCTAGATTGGGTATAACATCGGCTCCAAACGCCATCAGTTGAACCTTTACATGACTGTAAACGCACTCGTCAGGATCGTCGAGGAGTTGAATCAACGCTGTAATATCAGGGCCTTTCTTCATTGATGCTCAAAATTACGGGGGTATTGACCCCGCAAGATTTGGCTTTCAGAGAGCTATCAACATTGCCTTTGTGAATAGCGGATCAGCCTTTCGCCAGCGTGTCCAGCACTCCCGTGATCAAGGCGCGCATCGCCGGAGCGTAGTCTTTGCTGAATTCCTTCGCTTTCCGGTTGGCTACCACAACACAAAGGCTCAGGCACGCATGGCCCAAGGCTCCGCCCAATGCAAAGAGGGCTGAACTCTCCATTTCGTAGTTCTCGATGCGGGCACCGTGCGTTTCAAATTTGCTGATCTTCTCATTGAAGCTTGGAAAGGCCAGAGGGATTCGGATGGAGCGACCCTGAGGTCCGAAAAATCCATTGGCCGTTAGGGTCATGCCGGGTTTGCCTAGGTGTTGGAACCGAGAAAGGAGTGCCTGGCTAGCGCGTGCAACGTACAAAGGATTCATGTGCAGGTCATCTCCAAGAAAAGCCTCTAGCATGGTACGTATGCGTTCCTCGTCACGGTGTTCTTCGATGGCGTAAAAGTGACGAACACCGTCTAAGCCGATGGCCCATTCGGAAACTACAGTGCTGTTTACTGGTAGGTCGGATTGCAGGGCGCCACACGTGCCTATGCGGATAAGGTTGAGCGAAGTGAGTTCTTTGAGTGGGGTGCGGCTGTCAAGGTCAAAATTGACCGCGGCGTCGAGTTCATTCACTACAATGTCGATGTTGTCGGTTCCAATGCCTGTCGCCAAGGCTGTGATGCGCGTCCCCTTGTACATCCCGGTATGGGTGACAAACTCGCGGTTGCTGATTTTGTGCTCGATCGAGTCAAAGAGCGCGCTGATCATGGCAACCCGTCCAGGGTCGCCGACCAAAAGCACATGATCGGCGATGTGCTGGCGTTGAAGGCAGAGGTGATAGACGCTGCCGTCTGCATTTAAGACCAATTCAGATTCTTGTGGATGCATCGTTGATAAATTCGATTTTCAAACCTAGGACATTTAGATAGTTTTATGCCCCCGTGAAAGCACGCATCATTACCATAGGAGACGAGATCCTTATCGGACAGATTGTCGACACAAATTCCGCTTGGTTGGCGACCGAATTGCATCAGCTCGGCATTGCCATAGAACGCATCGTGAGCATTGCTGATACCCGCGAAGCGATCCATGACGCGCTGAATGCGGTGGACGATTCCATTGCCCTGGTCATCTTAACAGGTGGTCTGGGGCCGACCAAAGACGACATTACAAAGTCGGCCTTGGGCGATTGGTTCAACAGCGGTTGGCGGATGGATGCTAAGGTGTTGGAGCGCGTTTCAGAACATTTCGCCATTCGCGGCATTCCGATGCCTGAGGTGAATAGAGCTCAGGCACAGGTTCCAGATAACTGTGAAGTGCTGTTCAACGCCCACGGCTCTGCACCGGGAATGTGGTTTGAGAAAAAGGGTACCGTCTTCATTTCCATGCCGGGCGTTCCCTTTGAGATGAAGTCCATTTTTACCGACCAGGCCATTCCTCGCATTCGCACAAGGATTCAAAAACTGCCCATCATCCACCGCACCATCATGACCCAAGGCATCGGCGAGAGTTCGCTGATGGAAATCATAGGCGATTGGGAGGAGAACCTGCACCATTCCGGTTTGAAGTTGGCTTACTTGCCGTCCGTAGGCTCGGTACGATTGCGCGTTTCAGGTTTTGGGGAGGATGAGCTAGCCCTGCAACGTCAGATCGATCAAGCCGTAGGAAATGTGCTCCCCCTGATCTCCCACTATGCCTTTGGGTTTGATGATGAAGCCTTGGAAAAGGTGATCGGTACCTTGCTCAGGGAACAGGGTAAGACCATCGCTACGGCTGAGAGCTGCACGGGCGGATACATCTCGCACATGTTGACGAGTATTCCGGGCAGCAGTGTCTATTTCAACGGCAGTGCCGTGACGTACTCCAACGAAGCGAAGATGGAGGTGCTGGGCGTTGCTGAAGCTTCACTAGAGGCGTACGGCGCTGTGAGCGAGGAGGTGGCTATACAAATGGCAGAAGGCGCACGGCGCATATTTCACACTGATTTCGCCATTTCAACTACGGGCATTGCCGGACCCGATGGCGGCGCAGAAGAGAAGCCTGTCGGGACAGTTTGGATCGGTGTTTCAGGTCCTTCGGGATCGTATGCCGAACGATTCAGGATGGGTAATCACCGTGAACGCAACATCAGAAAGTCCGCCCTGCAAGGCTTGCAGATGGTTCGAAAGGAGATTTTAAAAGAGAAAGGAATTTCTCTCCTAGAAGCGCTTCATTAAATGAATATTAGACATATATTTGCACCCCAATTTTCGAAGGAAACATGAAGATCTGCCAGATAACAGGAAAGACCGCTCAAGTAGGAAACAACGTTTCACACTCAAACCGAAAGAGCAAAAGAACATTTGACGTCAACCTTCAAACGAAGAAATTTTTTGACGCTGAGACAGAAGAGTGGGTCACCTTGAAAGTGAGTGCTGCGGGAATCCGTAACATCAACAAGCGAGGTCTGGCTGCATGCTTGAAGGACGCCCGTGAGAAGGGATTCGTCAAGTAGACTTTTCATACATCATATAGGAACCTCGGTGCAATGCGCCGGGGTTTTTTTATGCCCGATTCACACGCGTACGTGTTTATAAAAGCACACAGGGGGTGGTCTTGTGCAGATGGAGACTCGCTTGCTTTGCAGCATGAATCGATTTACCCTGACTTTCTTAACCATAGCCCTGGCGTTTTCATCCATTGCCCAAGAAGATGCCGTTGAGGTGAAGGAGGTGCCGAAGTTCAAGGTTTCGCCTTTACCCGAATTGACAGAAGAATTGAGCCCTGGATTTTTTGCTGAAAACCGAGAGCGACTTCGCGATACGTTGGAAGACAGTTCGATGGTCGTTTTGTTTTCTGCACCCATTCGGTACAGAAGCAACGACATTGAGTACCGTTACCATCAGGACCCTGATTTTTTCTATTTCACCGGTATCAATGCTGAGCATGCCATGCTCATTCTGTTCGATGGTCCGGTGCAGATCGAAGGAAAGTGGTACCGGGAGATCCTTTTCATTGAAGAAAAGCAAGAGAAGAAGGAGATGTGGACGGGAACCATGATGGACGAAGAGGAAGCCAAAGAGGTGAGCGGTATCGCAGCTGTGATGCCCAATACAGCGTTCAAAACCTTGGACATCGATTGGGAACCCATCAATCGCATCCTTGCCAATCGCAGCTTGTTCATTGAACGAGACAACAAGACCCACCCAGGCGATTTGGCGAGCATGGTGAAGCACTTATTCAATAAGGCAGAGCGCGCAGCTGTTCCTGCGCAGGTAGATGAAGGGGAGGACCTATTCGGTTATTTGCGTCAGCACAAATCCAAGGAGGAAATCCGAATGATGCAGACCGCCATCGACATTACGTGCATGGCGCACAACAATGTGATGCGTATGGTCGAGCCCGGAATGACCGAATACCAACTCGAGGCGATCATAGAATATACCTTTCGCTATGCTGGAGCGGATGGAATCGCTTTCCCATCGATTGTTGCATCGGGAGACAATGGTGCCATCATTCATTATACGAACAACGACGACTTGCTTATTCCTGATGACCTAGTGATTATGGATATAGGAGCTCAATACCAAGGCTATGCCGCTGACATTACGCGTACCATACCTGTCAGCGGGAAATTTACAGAAGAACAGGCGGCCGTGTATCAATTGGTGCTCGACGCACAGACCGTTGCCATTCGGTATGCCACAAAGGGATACAAGTTTTGGACGCCACACGAGGAAGCCTACCGCACCATCGGCAAGGGTCTGATCAAGCTGGGCATCATAAAGGAGTGGAGTGAGATTGCCGATTACTTTATGCACGGCACGTCGCATTACCTCGGCTTGGATGTGCACGATGCCGGAATCTATAGTTCTTTGCAACCGGGAGAGGTGATCACCGTAGAACCCGGTATTTACATTCCACCCGGTTCGCCGTGCGATACGAAGTGGTGGGGTATCTATGTGCGCATTGAAGATGACATCTTGATTACCGACGGTCCAGCCAAAGTCTTGTCAGAGGCCGCGCCGCGTACCATTCAGGAGATTGAGGCCTTTATGGCGGGTGGCAATGCGTCTACCGACTAGTCTTTGATACAACGCTGGTTGTAAAGTCCGACGCCTAACTTGACTTTTTTCTCACCTGAGAAATAGAGGGGAATGCCCGCTCCAAAGAGCAATACCCCGGGAATGATCATTCCTTTTTGGATTTCTGTTTGACCGTTGAAGTAATAATTGCCGAATGCCGCTCCAGTAGCTACCGCACCGATCGCTGTAAAAAGGACGCCTAAGTTCTCGATCCGCTTTCCTTGGTCGTAGTGTCTCAGCGCTTCAGGACAATTTACCATCATTGCCTGGACGCGGTTGTTTCCGATCATCATTGGACCTTGGAAAAGGTCATAACCCAACTTTCGATCTCTGATAGAAATCTCGTCGGGCAGGACTTGACCCCACGCGGTGCTTCCAAGCACGAAAAGCAGAAAGATGAGTTGGAGTCGTAGGTTCACCCTTCAAAAGAAGCATTTCAATTCGGCTTCGTGAAAGAAAATTGAGGGAACGGTAGCTATTGTTTGATGAGCCGGAGGTGCTGCTCGGCCCCATTCGCTTCTGCGCGGATGAAATAGACACCCACAGCCGCCGAAGTGAGGTCAAAGCGCACGGAGCGTGATGAAGTCCACACTTCCTGGATCAATGCTCCGTGCATGGAAGTCAAGGTGTAATGGATGATTCGGCCGGGATCGGAAGGCCATTCCAACGATGCATGGACAGCGGTTGGATTTGGATAAAGGTTTGGACTGCCCAGCACAAATCCATCATCAACGCCGGTATTTAGGCAATCATCGAAATCGACCAATACGGTATCAACAGAAGGACATTGAGCCGCGTTGGTAGCGGTTAAACTGAAGGTTCCGGCCGTGATCACTGTGATGGATGGCAGCGTGTCTCCGGTGCTCCATAGGTAGCTGTCAAATACATTAGGTGCTGGAGCCAAAAGCAAAGCACCAACGGCATCTTGGGTACAGACGATGGTATCGTTTCCAAGACTCATGGGCGTAGATGCAGCCATGGTCACTGTGGTACTGTCTATGGTTTGACAGCCGTCAGCTGAAAGGATGGTGACGGTATATACACCTGATTGCCATACATAGGTTTGAGATGCCGTGGTTCCGTTGCTCCAGGCATACGACGCCTCTCCTGGAAAGGCGGAGAGCAATGCAGAATCCTCATCGCAGAACAATTCAACGGCCGAAAGTCCCGAAAGGGGAGCTTCGTGTAAATAGGGTAAGAATACCGAAGAGCTAGCGGTGCATCCGTTGGTGTCGATCAACGTGACGGAATAGGTACCCGTACCAAGACTAAAGAGGCTGTCATTGATTGCGCCGGTGTTCCAAACAAAGCTGTAAGGAGAAGTGCCGCCATTAGCAGAGGCAACGATGGAACCATCGGAACTGTTAGAGCAATTGGCCGCTACCAATACCAACGCATCCAACTCCAACGAATCAGGTTGGTCCACCGTGAAGAAAGTGTCCTGTGCGCAGCCATTTGCATCCGTCAATGTGAGGCCGTAGCTTCCTGCAGAGAGAGAATCAAGGTGATTGGTTGCTTCCCCGGTAGACCAGAGATATCCGTACGGTGAGGAACCGCCTGAGGTCCATTGCTGGATGGCTCCATTTGCAGCTCCGAAGCATTGCGTTGCCATCACACTCGCCGAATCTACCATCAACGGATCGGGTTGGTCAAGGGTGATGACGGCTGAGTCAACACAGCCGGTGCTGTCTGTGAGCATCACCGTGTAGGAACTTGCCGTCAAATTGAACAACGTGTCGTTGGTGTATCCTTGCTACAGCAATGTATAGGGAGCAAAGCCTCCTGAGGCTTGCGCATAGAGGGAGCCCGTACTGTCGCCATAGCAAAGGATGGAATCCAGTATGAAGGCAGAGGCGATAAGTTCGGTAGGTTGAAGGACAGAATCGCTGGCGACTTGTTCGCATCCGACGTTGTCGGATACCGTTACAGTGTAGTACCCGAATGGGATGCCGGTGTTGGTAGCAGTGTAGACATTGTTAGACCATACGTAGCTGAAAGGAGCAGTGCCTCCCACAAAGCTTGCCGTCAAGCTACCGCTAGAATCGCCATAGCAAGTTACATTGGTGGTTGTGATCAAGGCGTTGCCTGGCGCGCCCGGCTCGGTGACCGTAAAACTTGAATCATGTTGACAGCCCAAAGCATCGGTGAGGGTTACAACGTAGGTGCCCGCTCCCAAATTAGATGCGATAGGACCGGTGTTTCCACTGCTCCACGCGTAAGTGTATGGGGCTGTTCCTCCATTGCCAACTACGCTAACCTCACCGACTTCGCCACCTTGACAGTAAGCATTGGTGACGGATGACGTGCCGATATAAGGCAATGTACTGGGTTGGGTGATGGTATAGGTAGCTGAATCTTGACATCCCTTAACATCGGTAATGGTAACCGAATAGTCTCCAGCAGTCAAGCTTACCACGATGTAATTGATCGAAGCAGTAGACCAAGCATAACCGACTGTGTCATTGCCTCCAGAGAATCCTACCTCGATGGACCCATCGGACCCGCCTGTACAACTCACGTTGTTGAGGTTGTTCAGGAGAAGGAACAAGGAATCGGGCTCTGGTAACAACACAGAATCGACCGCTACGCTTCCGATTGAGTCGGTGAGTGTGATGTAATACATCCCGGCGGATGCGCTATTCAGGGTATCATTGGTGTTCCCATTGCTCCATAGATAGGTGTAGAATCCGCTGCCTCCAGCACCATCGGCATACACAACTCCATCTGCGAAGCCTTTGAACGTAACAGAATCTATGAGCTGAGCATTGACCGATAAGAGCGTCGGAGCAATGACCGTAGAATCTTCATTGGGAACGGAGCCGAATGCAGCGATCGATCCAAGAAGCAGACAAATACATGCCAATACCCTGAGGTGAACCTGAGCTGAATGCATGCGGTTAAAAGGCATTTATTGAGGTGAAATCTTTAATTTTCGAAGGCGAAATTACGCGCCATATATTGATTTATTCGTCGCTCGTCTGAATAGTATACGCATCCTGTAAATAGACGTTTGGTGATAGCCAAAAGATCAATTAATAAATGTACTTTCGCGGCTCGAAACGAATAGCCAAATACAACTAAGTAAATGTTTGATTTTAAGGAGATTAGCACAGCGTCAATGGTCCTGTTTGCGGTGATCGATATCATCGGTTCGATTCCCATCATCATCCAGTTGCGCCAAAAGGCCGGACACATCCAATCCGAGAAGGCGAGTGCGGTATCGCTCATCATCATGATTGCCTTCCTTTACTTGGGAGATGAGATCCTTCAACTGATTGGAATCGACATCAATTCATTTGCGATTGCGGGTTCATTTATCCTCTTCTTCTTGTCCTTAGAATTGATCTTGGGCATCAAGTTGTACAAGGATGATGAGAACCAGGCGACCAACGCGAGCAGTACCTCTATCGTGCCCTTGGCTTTTCCGCTCATCGCGGGAGCGGGAAGCATGACGACCCTCGTTTCGCTTCGCGCGGAATACGCGATCCAAAACATCATCGTAGCCATTGTGCTCAACATCATCCTTGTTTACGTGGTGTTGAAGAATACGGTGCGCATCGAGCACATCATCGGTCCCATCGGCATTGCCGTCTTGCGAAAAGTGTTTGGCATCATCCTTCTGGCGATCGCCGTGAAGCTCTTTCGCACAAACCTAGGCTTGATGTAATGGGGAGAACGATCCATTCTCTCATCATCTCATCATCTAATCATCTCATCGTCTGATCATCTAAAAGGCGAACCTTACCTTCGAGCCATGGGTTTAAAAGGCATTGCAGCAAAGTGGTTAGCCAGGCGCGAAATGAAGGCGGTCAAGGCTTGGTCTGATCATCCAGAGCGAGCACAAGAGCGTACCTTTCGCTACTTATGCATGACTCTTGCCGCTACTGATTTTGGCCATGACCATGGCATTACAGCGCTGACAACCCAGGAAGAGTGGACCCAAAAGGTTCCGTTGCGCGACTACGAAGGGATCAAACCATACATCGAACGGATCAAGGAAGGAGAGATCAACGTATTGTGGAAGGGCAAGCCAGCGTATTTCTGCAAAACCTCTGGAACCACTTCCGGCACCAAGTACATCCCCATGAGCGAAGAAGGGATCAAGGCCCAGACAAGAGCCGCGCGCCAAGCCTTACTTGCCTACATCGCAGAAACTGGAAACAGCTCCTTTACAGAAGGTAAGATGATCTTCTTGCAGGGAAGTCCTCGGATGACCGACGTACAAGGCATCAGCGTAGGCCGACTTTCGGGCATCGTAGCGCACCATGTGCCTTCGTATTTGCAAAAGAACCGCATGCCCAGTTGGAAGACGAATTCCATCGAGGATTGGGAAAAAAAGGTGGACGCCATCGTGGAGGAAACCGTGGATGCCGATATGCGCTTGATATCGGGCATACCACCGTGGGTGCAGATGTACTTCGAACGCTTGCTCAAGCGCTCAGGAAAACAAAACATTCAACAACTCTTCCCAAATTTCTCTGTGTTCGCGCACGGAGGGGTGAATTACCAACCCTATAAAGCCACGATGGAAAAGCTCATCGGAGGAAGGGTAGACAGCATTGAGACCTATCCCGCCTCTGAAGGATTCATCGCCTTTCAAGACCGTCAAAATGAAGAAGGTCTGTTGCTCAATTTGGATGGCGGAATCTACTACGAGTTTGTTCCCCTCGCCGAAATCCACGATCCTTCGCCCCGTCGTTTGAGCCTAAATGAGGTAGTAAAGGGAGTGAACTACGCGATTGTCCTCAACACCAGTTCTGGGCTTTGGGGTTACATCATCGGAGATACGGTAAAGTTCACCTCCACCAAGCCATATCGGATTGTAGTGACTGGTCGCATAAAGCACTTCATCTCCGCCTTCGGAGAACACGTGATCGCCGAAGAAGTAGAAAAGGCAATGACGGATGTAAGTGCCGCTCTCGGTCTTGAAATCAGCGAATTTCACGTCGCACCCCAAGTAAACCCTGCCGAAGGCTTGCCCTACCACGAATGGTTCATCGAAAGCGAAGCCCCTCTGCCCAATGAACTCGCTGCCGATTTGGATAAGAAGATGTGTACCCTCAACAGCTATTACAAAGACCTCATCCACGGGAAGGTACTCCAGTCCCTCAAGGTGACCCCACTGAAATCAGGGGCATTCAACGCCTACATGGCCAGCGTCGGTAGGCTAGGGGGGCAGAATAAGTTGCCGCGATTGAGCAACGACAGAAGCGTGGCCGAGGCGCTTGAGGATTAGTTAAAAACTAAAAACTAAAAGTGAAAAGTGAAAAGTGAAAAGTGAGTTGGGATCAGTTGATCAGGGAGTTAGATGATGAGATAATCAGCTCATTAATACATGAGCACATTGAAGTTGTTCTCGATACAATCACGCCTCCGGCGTAATCACTCGAACTGACATCGTAAGGGGGAAGCCCGCGACGCAACACTCGAACTAACATCCTGGGAAGTATCTTCCAACTGCGTACTGCGCACTGCCTACTGCCAACTGCCCACTCCCCACTCCCCAATCCCCACTGATCTTTGCTCTTCAATCTTTCCGCACTATCCACCTTAGCTCCTAGTCCCAAAACCCCCACCGAGATCATTTTTCTCCGAGCAACTTGCAGTAGCCATACACCTAGCAATCCTCCAATGCACAACCAAACGAACAGATCCCCTATGATTGAATACAGGGTCTGAATGGACTGAGACGGGACTTGAGCGACCATTAGTTTGCCGTCATCGTTGAAACTGCTCATTTGCGCATTCATTACGCCGTAAGGTGTAATGGCAGCTGAGAGCCCAAATCGTGTGGAGCGCACTACGGATTGACCTTGTTCAATGGCGCGAAATGCGGCCATTTGAGTATGGATTGGGTCAATGCCACGCCAATCCGAAGACGGAAGACCTACCACATCGGCTCCATTCAGGTCATTGTCTTTGGCGATATAGGGAAAGTCGTAGTCGTAACAGATAGCCCCACCGACACGCACATCGCCGATAAGTGTGGTGGTCTGTTTAGAAACACCGCGGATTGCCGGCTCGCCGGGGACAGGCTCATGCTTTAGGTACTCTTGATGAATGGTGCCATCGGCTGAAACCAGAATGTACTTGTTCTCATAGTGAAATTGCGGCGAGTGAAAGGGCACGACATAGGCAGCCATGATGCTCGTTTTGCACGCTGCGGCCAATGCGCGAATCGAATCCTGCCAAGCTTCTTCTTGGTCAGGCAAAAGCATGAAGCCCGCTTCGTTCCATACGACCAATTCTGCTCCTAGGTGCGCAGCCTGTTGGGTGCGTTCGAAAATACCGCGAATGTCGGCTTCGTTTTCCTCAGCGGTAGGGAGGGGAAGTCCACCGATGTCAGAATCTGTT
>CALSRJ010000004.1 GCA_943788725.1 uncultured Flavobacteriales bacterium
AGGATGATATGCCTATGGTTTAAAGGATAAACCCCAAAAACGCTTTAAGAACCAATTAAAACCTGAAACCTAAAACCTAGGTAGACCACCCCAAATCCAACTTTACTCTCAAATTTTAAGGATTCATAATTTTCATTTTATGGCAATTTTATAGCTAATCAATCGGGCGTCTTCACTGTTCCTTCTGCGTTCTATAGCGCCAGGAGAATGTGCATTAATAGCTCTGATTATGCCATTCATCTTTACTCTCATAGTATCTGGATTATCATAATTCAGATTAAGAATGGATTGAAGTTTTTGAGCATTGATTAACTGATTATTGTGCTTTTTGAGCTCAACTAGCGTTGCTGTTAAGTCTGCTTCGGGCATTGATTCATCAGAAGTTGGAGTAGCTTTTGTTCGTTTGATGACATAAGCTAAAATCGCTGCTAGAGCTAAGAGGGTTAGCATAATCCAAAGCCACGTGTATTTGCTAGTAGGTTCTATGGTGTATTCGGGGAATTTCGTTTTGTAATCAGCGTAAGGAAATTTCTTGACTGCAAGATTATTGGACGCATCGTATGAAATCCCAAAAATTTCATGGTCATTTATTCCTGAGGTGCCATATTCAATAGACGGAAGCACAAAACCGAAATTAGTGGTGTAAAATTTCAGTTCTTTTTTATCAAAGATTAAACTCTTGGATGATGACGTTTCGAGATAGTCGATTTGTGAACCATGCAGCGTGAAACTCTCAGTAAAAAATCCTCTAGCATTAATTTCCCGTATTTTTTGGTATTTGAAGGTGTTGAGGTCAACCACACCAAGGTCAATGATTTTGGCATCAAAATCAGGCTTGGTAAAAACAATCAATGAGTCACCAAATTTAGTAGCATAAGAGTTTACACGGTTATTAGGCAACCCTTCAATTTTATGATCAAGCCATTCACGGTTGTTTTTGTCAAAATAGATCAGCGCAGTTTGAAAGATGAACATGCCACGCCCGCCAAACATGAATATCTTATCATCATGGCAAAACAAAAAGCGGCCATAGGTAGTACCATGATGAATGGATTGGTCCACTCTGATTGCGGCACTATCGCCCACTACCTCAAAGAAACACAGTGTGCCTTCTGGATTAAACCAAGTTTTGCCTTCACATTCTACGAATGAGGTATGTAGTTGACATTTCGCTTGAAGCAATTGTGGCGATTCTACTTGCGCTTTAGCACTGACTTCGAAGCTGGGGTCTAAACGAACCACGCTCGTAAGCGCAGCTATCATTATGAAAAGGTGCATGGGCTAAAAATTATAATATGCGAAAGAGGCCATTCTTACGCAAATACAAAATATGTAGTATGTAGCGGTACGCGAATTACACGTTTTTTGAGGCGGGGGTCATTACCTAATGCCACTTTTACAATTTAAATTCAATAGTTATAAAGGGGCACAGAAATTACCTCATAAATTGAAAACGTAATAATATGAAAACGAGTATTCTTTTCTTATCTATATTAACACTCGTGGGCACTTGCAATGCCCAAAATATTCCAAGCTATGTTCCAAATGTTGATTTGGTAGCATGGTATGCTCTTGATGGAAATGCCGATGACGCGACTAATAGTCACGATGGGGTCATGTTCAATTCTCCAAACCCAACAACAAATAGATTTGCTGTGCAGGGCATGGCGCTTAGTTTTAATGGAAGCAATCAATACATTAGAATTTCTACATTAGATACATTGAGCTATAAACCAATTTCATACTCAGCTTGGATAATAGTTAATTCGTATTTTCCTAGTTCGTTTGGGCATAAATTCAGAACCATAATTGGCCGGCAGACCACTTATCAAACCAATTGTGCTGCGCTGGGGTTCTATGCAGATAATAACGCTAACGCTTACGGAGGTCAATATGATAATAGATTTCTATATTGGCGGGGTGGAGGAACCACAGGCAGTGTCCCTGCGTCAACCTCAATACCGCAATTAAACTTATGGACACACCTAGTTTATACCCAAGCTGCCAATGGGGATTTTAAAATTTATATCAATGGTGAGTTAGATAACTCGGGTAGCTTCAATGATGTTTTGAACTATTTTAATGAGTTCAGAATAGGGAACTGTAACAATGGAAATGGGTTTCCTTGGAATGATAAAATTGATGATGTTGGTGTTTGGAGAAAGGTGTTAACTGAATGCGAAGTCAAGAGCCTCTTCCATAGCGGAAATCCTCAAGACTCAATTCAAGTTCAAACGTGTCAGTCATTCACAACCTCTAATGGAAGTAGTTACACTGTGTCAGGTATATATTTTGATACACTTTTGTCGGTTTCAGGTTGCGATAGTTTAATCCAAATAGACCTCACTATTCTGGAGCCCTCTTTTGATACTTTAAGTATTTCAGGATGCGATTATGTTATAAACCCATCAACTGCGGATACTATTTTTAGCTCAGGTCAATATTTAGATACACTTATAAATGCTTCGGGCTGTGATTCAATAGTGACTTTGAATGCAACTGTTTTTAGTTCAACCACATATACTGAAATTATAACAAGCTGTGATAGTTTAACTTGGATTGATGGATTGACTTATTACAGCAATAATAATAGCGCTGTTTTTACGAATGTAAATTCGGTGGGCTGCGATTCTATAATTACCTTAGACCTTACTATTAACCAAAGCGCCTCATATACGGATATTCAAGAAGCATGCAAAGAGTTCACATGGATCGATGGTAATACTTACACGTCAAGTAATAACTCCGCCCAGGTAACCCTTTTAACAGTCAACGGCTGTGACTCTGTTGTTACTTTAGATTTGACTATTCTAAATGCGGACACCTCAGTGACATCCTTGCCCCCCAGCCTAGAAGCGAATGCTGACTCTGCAACTTATCAATGGATTGATTGCGGAACAAGTCTGCCAATTGACAGCGCAACCTCTAAATTATTTGTTGCGCAGAGTAACGGGAGCTATGCTGTGGTAGTCACACAAAATGGCTGCACAGATACTTCTTCATGTTATCAGATTTACAACGTTGGGATGGAAAGTCTTAATGGAATTGAAGCATCAGTCTTCCCTAATCCTTCAAGTAACGAGATAACTATTCAGTGTTCAGGGGACTTTGATTTTGAACTTTTGAGCATTGATGGAAGAACTGTACTATCTGGGTCAGGTTTGGATGCTGTGAATTGTGAGTTAGCAGAATTTCCTCGAGGGCAATACACCATTGTTGTGTCTCAAGCAGGAAAAGCTGACCACTACAAGGTTATTCTGAATTAACCACCGCTTGCAACTATGAGAGCCTCTACCTTATGGTAGGGGCTTTTTTGTTTCAAGGGGGGGGTGTTGCGGCGAGTTCATTTTATATTTATCTGTAACCTCATTTTTCTAGTTTTGATTGCAAGGGCTGCTAATGTTACTTCTTCTCCCTAGCCTTGGCTTTTCTCAAGGTATTAGGTGAGTAAATGTTAGGGGTTACTCTAGAGTGTAAGGGGTGGCTATAGAAAACCTCAGTAATTGATTGAAAATCAATAAAAACCTGAAACCTATTTGACGATACTATGCATTGGTATAGGGAGTAACTGGTTTATAAACAGTTTTACTTTCTGAAAGAAAATATTAAATCATAGTATCATCTTAAGCATGTCGATGCATGATAATTCAGTTTTCTATTTCAAGGAATATGGGAGTATATATACCTTACATGTAAATTATTTTTATTTAATTGATAATCAATATGTTAGTTAGTATTTCGTTTACACTTCATTAATTTTCTTGTAAACTAGGTAATTAATAATGGAAACGTATTCCATTATGATAAAACAAGAAAAGGCACGAAAAAAGAAGAAG
Source organism: uncultured Flavobacteriales bacterium (assembly GCA_943788725.1). Classification (GTDB taxonomy): domain Bacteria; phylum Bacteroidota; class Bacteroidia; order Flavobacteriales_G; family Salibacteraceae; genus SHAN690. The sequence continues at coordinate 3,837 of CALSRJ010000004.1, forward strand.
AAAAACACATGTCAAATAAGGACTAGTTGGACCGATCAGGAGTTATATACTCTATCTCGTATGGTAAACCATCGTGTCAGGCTAGTTGGTGATCAATTTGTTTGGGACCATTGCGTGCATGGTAAGAAATGGGAACCACAGGTAGTAGAAGGATTTGATAGATATAACAGACTTCTACACTGCTGGAACTATACTGTAGGGCAGTACAAAAAAGAACTCCGACAGCGGCAGGATAATTTAGATATAAAGCACTACAATGATGTAGTTAGTCTTCTTAATAAGCTTGAATCTGTAATGAAAATCAGGAATAACCCTAAGCTGAAAACGAAGGATAAAATCAAACGAACTATTCAAAAACTACCTGATCATTCTAATTCTCAAATTGCTGAATTACTTCAATTATCTCGACAGATAGTACATAAGCATCGGGTCGAAATATCTAGGGGTAATTCATCAAATTGACATCGTCATTGAGGGTAAATTAACTGTCTCATAACTGTCTGAAAACTGTCCAAAACGATGTTTTTTGTACTTTTCGACCAGTTTAATGCTTTGAGCATACAGAACGATTTTGGGTTCTTTTTTAGCGAAAGTTGGTTGAGCATTAAGGTGATTGATTGTTTAAAAAACAATCATGAAACCGAGTCGTGCCAAGACTTCCAACAAAATAAAGACGACCTCTGACTGTTAACAAAAAAGCCCTGCATCTCTGCAAGGCTTAACGCTCCTCCTCTTGGGCTCGAACCAAGGACCCTCTGATTAACAGTCAGATGCTCTAACCAACTGAGCTAAGGAGGAAGAATATGAACATTCCTTCGAAAAGGGGTGCAATATTACTGTAGAACTCTGAATCCTGCAAGCGCATTTTTTCGTCTGTAAATCCCCACTTTTGCGCCTGTTTTAAAACATACCAAAGCACTAAGCATGAGCGATTCAAAGACGGTTGTTGTAGGTACCATGGCGTTTGATTCATTGGAAACGCCTTTCGGTAAAGCAGAAAGCATTGTTGGGGGAGCGGCAACCTACATAGGCCTGTCTGCGAGTTATTTCACCAAGGGGGTGCAAATGGTAAGCGTAATCGGCGATGATTTTCCTGCCGACTACCTCGGAGAGTTGAAAGAGAGAGACATCCGATTGGATGGGGTAGAACTTAGAAAAGGAGAAAAATCCTTCTTCTGGGCAGGCCGATACCATAACGATATGAATACCCGAGATACCCTTGATACGCAGCTGAACGTATTGGCGGACTTCTCACCTGTAGTTCCGATGTCGGATCGAAACGCTGATTTTGTGATGTTGGGGAACCTTACCCCAGCAGTACAAATGCAAGTCATTGAACAGATGGAAAAACGTCCAAAATTGATTGTGCTTGACACGATGAATTTTTGGATGGAAGTTGCCTTGGATGAACTGAAAGAGGTGCTGAAGAAAGTGGATGTTGTCACCATCAACGACGAAGAAGCACGATTGCTGTCAGGAGAATATTCCTTGGTTAAGGCAGCCCGAAAGATACTTGAAATGGGGCCGGCAGTATTGATCATCAAGAAAGGAGAGCACGGTGCCCTCTTGTTCAACAAGGAACAGGTGTTCTTCGCTCCTGCGCTGCCACTCGAAGATGTGTTTGATCCAACCGGTGCGGGCGATACGTTTGCGGGGGGATTCATAGGCCATCTCGCTGCCACGCAAGACATCAGATTCGAAAACATGAAGCGCGCCATCATATACGGATCGGCCATGGCGTCTTTCTGCGTTGAGAAGTTCGGCACCGAACGCCTTCGCAACTTGACAAAAAAAGAGATCGACGCCCGCGTTCAGCAGTTCATCGATCTCACCCAGATTGAGATTGCATTTTAAGATCGGCGATCCGATTAATTACACTCCTTGTTCAAGGTGGTGGTGACGAATACAGTCACATCGGGCCATAGGACACTTGCGCCATCAGGGCCTTTGTGCAAATCTTCGCACACCTTGTTCAAAGAAGCCAAGGCGTCGCCCGCTGACCATGTTTCTACGTTCAACTCCAGTTTCAATTCCACCTGAGCATCTTTGACTTCGTAGGTGCCAGGAACGGGCATGGTCATACCGTTCATTGTAATATCCACAATCACTGTTCCGGCCAGATCATCCCCTTCCGCAGCGGTGATCACGCCGCTGATTTCTGCGCCATTCTCAAGCTCACCAAAAAAGGAAGCATCAATTTTCGGATCTCGCGCAATATCACCAGAGTTGGATGAAGCCGTGTTGATGTTGATAGAAGCTCCTTGTAACGCTTCTGCAGGAGAACCTTTCCCCCCTGGCATTACGGTCACCTCTTCAAAAACACCCGTCACGCCAGTCTTTTGAGTGTATTTGTACGCAACCCAAAGCACCTCAACAGGCGCTTCCGAATAGGAATACGAACAGACCTCTTCTTGAGCTTCAATAGGCGCAGGCTCCTGCGCAGTGGAATCCGATTTTTCCGCAACTCCTCCGCAAGAAGCCAGCATGCTGGCTGTAAGAAGAAGTACGGTAATGTGTTTGATGTTCATGGTATGTTTATTCAAATGAAATGAGCAATGTGTTCTTATCTATGGCATCTCCCTTGCTTACGGCTATCCCTTTCACCACGGCATCGCCTGGTGACTTAAGGACGTTCTCCATCTTCATGGCTTCAAGCACAATCACGGGGTCTCCTTCTTTAATGGATTGACCAATCTCGACTCGAATCTCTAGCACCAAGCCGGGCATAGGCGCCTTTAGTTCTTTAACCTCTTTTTTGGTTTTAATGTTTAACCCAAGTCGCTCTAAAAGTATATCGGTTTCATCCTTTACCGATGGGCGGTAAGATCGGCCATTTATCTTGATATGTGGAGACTTTTCGTCCCCGTCTACCAGCTCTACCTTGAAAGACCTTCCTCCAACAATCATGTGGTGATGTCCGGCGCCGAGATGTATAATGTCCACATCATGCGATGCCCCATTGATGCTCACCGACTTACGATCCTTTGATGGCTCAACCTTGTACGATCGGCCTTCGATTACGATTTCTTGCATTGCGCAAAAGTATCAATCACACATTTATAGCATCTTTGGCGCATGCTAAAACTGCGGATAATGCGGGCTGCCATGGCAATGACGTTGGCATCCCAGATTACGGCTTGTTCGATTTTACAGAAGAACCAGGCGGGATCTACCCCAGACAACCCCATCCTGCTCGACACGATGGACCTCACCTTTTCAGCCCCTACATCAAACGCAATCCCGCGAGGCGCGGCCCCCTTGAAGGTAGACATCCTGCACACCGAACTCCACCTTGAATTTGATGTGCCTGAAAAAGCGGTGTTTGGAAGGGCGTTCATAACCGCAACTCCTTACTTCGACGCACTGGATACCATTACGCTGGATGCACGGGGTTTTGCTTTTGAAACGGTTGCAGTTCAAAAGGGCGACTCTCTCATGGCCTTGGAGTACCAATACGACGGCAATCAAATCGATATTGTACTTGACAAGCCACTTTTGAAGGGAGGGCAAGTAGTGCTGGTGATGGACTATGTGGCCAAACCCGCAGATTTGCCTGCAGGTGATGGGCACGCGATCAGCTCCAGTCAAGGGCTCTATTTCATCAATCCGAAATCGGACCCAGACCGAGTTCACCCCCAAGTATGGTCGCAAGGCGAAACGGAATACAACTCCGGCTGGTTTCCGTGCGTGGATCAGCCGAATGAAAAGCATACCCAAGAGATCATGCTGACGGTAGACACATCTTTTGTCACGCTTTCAAACGGCCGGTTTGTCTACGCTCTAGACAATGGGAACGGCACCCGAACAGATGTGTGGAAGCAGGAGAAACCTCACAGCACCTATTTGACCATGATCGCCCTTGGAGACTTTGCAGTGGTGAAGGATACATGGCGCGACAAAGAGGTATGGTATTACGTGGATCCTGCGTTTGAACCCTATGCCCAACAGATCTTTGGAAACACCCCTGAGATGCTCGAATTCTATTCCACCAAACTCGGATATGACTACCCCTGGGAGAAATTTCACCAAGTAATCGTGCACGACTTTGTCTCTGGCGCCATGGAAAATACGTCGGCCGTGGTGCATGGCGAATTTGTGCAACAGACCCCGCGGGAAATGATCGACGGGACGCATGAAGATGTGATTGCCCATGAACTATTTCACCACTGGTTTGGAGACTTGATTACCAGCGAGAGTTGGACGCATATCACTATGAATGAGGGGTTCGCGACTTATGGGGAATACCTCTGGTGGGAGCACAAGTATGGGGATGAAGAAGCCCGCTTGCACCTGCAGTCTGACCTAGATGCCTACCTGAGCGAATCCATATCGGGAACCAACCACAAGCTTATCCGAAGGACATACGACGATCCAGACGAAGTATTTGATCGACACAGTTATCAAAAAGGAGGGCGGGTCATACACATGCTCCGCAATGAGTTGGGAGACGATAAGTTTTTCGAAGGCTTGAAATTGTACCTCCACCAAAATGCTTTTGGTAGTGTGGAGGATGTGCACTTGCGTGTGGCGATGGAAGAAATTTCGGGGGTTGATCTGACTTGGTTTTTCGATCAATGGTACCACCGTGAAGGCCACCCGGTGGTGGATGTACAGTATGAGCAGGACTCTTCTTCCAATGAACTGAAGGTCAAGGTGAGCCAAGAAGAAGGAGTATATGGCACGTTTATGTTTCATGTGGATCTGATCGCTGGAGCGGGAGAACGATCTGTTACCAAACGTCTGTGGGTAGATGAGTCTTCCGAAGCTTTTTCAGTAGTATTTGATTTTGTTCCAGAGTGGTACGCCATTGATCCGGAAGGGGATATGCTATGGGAAGTCAATGAAGTAAAATCAGGGGCTGCTTGGATGGAGCAATTGGAACGTGCGCCACATTTCATGACCCGATCAGAAGCCCTCCGGACTTCCGACCAACTCCGAACCGAATTCTCTGTGCGGTACAGAAAGCAATTGTTCAACATGCTCGGATCACCAGAAGAGTTTTGGGCGATTAAGAAGGTGGCCGCTTCTGAGCTCCCAGGGTTAATTGGGTTAGATACCAACGCGGCGATGAATGCATTGATGCGGACGTTTCAGGAGGAAAAGAACACTGAATTGAGGGCGCAAGCATTATTCTCTATGGATTCCCTGAGCGGAGGGGACGAAGGCATGACGGACTTGTGCATCGGCGCCATGCAAGACTCTTCCATGCGCGTTGTCCGAGCAGCGTTGAGCACCCTCACTGAGCGTGACCCTTGCAGCGCAATAGGCCTGTCTCAAAACTTGCAAGAAGAAGACAGCGAAGAAATGCTGCTTTGGATAGCACGGATGCACGCCTTGTGTGGTCAGGAGGCATCGTTGTCGTTTTTTCAGGAGCATGGGGATGCCATGAAGGGGATCGACCGCTTTATGTTCAACAATGACTTTACACGCTTTGCCATAGCCGTCGAAAGCGAAGAGGTCTATGATGCACTGGTATCCTACCTCGGGAATTCAGCATTCGAAGAAATGTCATGGTGGGCACGCATGTCTACCGTGCAAGGACTGCAACGTGCCTTGTCTTATTATGAAGAAACCCTGGGAGAAATAGAAGCGGTCGAAAATCCTTCTGAAGAGGAATTGACACAACTTGCGCTCTTGCGCAATAAAAAGGCAAGCCTTTCAGCGTTGATCAGCGAGGCAAAAGAAGTAGAAGACAAGGAGCAAGAAGACGCTAACGACTAAACCCCGACTCTCGTTCAAAGAAAGTGTCCTGCTTCAGCTTGGTGCCAAGTGCGGCATCCACGGCCAAGGTATCGCAACGTTCGTTGTACACGTTGCCAGCGTGGCCTTTTACCCATTTGAATTTTACGTTGTGCTTGGGATAGATGCGCAAGAATCGTTGCCAGAGGTCTTCATTTTTCTTTCCCTTGAACCCTTTTTTCTGCCAACCGAAGACCCATTTTTTCTCCACAGCATCCACAACGTATTTGCTATCTGAGTAGATGAGTACTTCATGACCGCTTCCGTTCAAAGACTCCAACGCCACGATCACGCTGAGCAGCTCCATCCGGTTGTTGGTGGTGTGACGAAAGCCTTCCGAGATTTCTTTTTTGCGCTCACCCGACATAAGGACCACCCCAAAGCCGCCAGGACCTGGATTCCCTCGTGCTGAGCCGTCTGTGTACACTGAGATCCGTGCCATTTATTCGAAAGAGAAGAAGGTTTCTGGATTCAAGGGAACGCCGTTGCGCCACATTTCAAAATGCAGATGGGGTCCAGTGCTGAATTCTCCCGTCTCGCCAATTACCGCAACTGCCTCTCCTGCGCGCACTTTATCCCCTTCCTTTTTGAGCAAGGAGGAATTGTGCTTGTACACCGAAAGAAGGTCGTTGTCGTGTTGGATTTGAATGATGTATCCCGTTTCGGCCGTATACGCCGCGAGGATCACTGTGCCGTCATCGATCGCCTTGATGCTCTCATCTTTCGGCGCGGCAATGTCCACACCAAAGTGATTGCGCTGGGCATTGAATCGATCCATGATCGTTCCTTTGAGCGGTGGAAAGAGCAGGTATGCGGTCTTGTTATCCCGATTAAAATTGGGATTGAGGTTCACCAAATCTTCGCGCTCAATTTCTTTGCGCAGTAAACTGTCTTCTCGGCTGTGTGAATAGTTCACTTCCAGAGGGTCGACCACTTGAAATGCGGTAGAATCAGCGACCGTGTCGATGCGGCCTTCTATCAACATACGAATGCTAGAGATGTACGCATCGCGCTGCGCCAGGGCAATTTCCATCGAATCGGCTTTGATGGATGCTTCCATGACCATGTTGCGCACCCGGATCTCTTCTGCGTAATCGGGGAGGTAGTAGCGAAGAGGCGTCCACCCTAAAATGGCGAATGCGATGCTTGTAATGAACACTACCGTTGCCCCGACCAAGACGATCAAGTTGAGGGGAGTCAACAACAGGGAAAAACGCTCTTCAAAGGTGTCGATGTTGAGGACCACCAATTTATAATGGTTGCGAAGCCGTTGATACAGCTTGCCCTTGGTGTTTTTATCGTCCCCCTTTTTGGCCATGAGAAATTTGTTCAAATATCTTAATAATACCCAAGGCCAAGGCTGCGTTTATAACTCTTTAGATTTAAGGTAATTTTGCCCTCCTTTGAAGATTGCATAGGCTGAAGTCAAATTGAAGCACATCCGCATCATACTGCCCGCGTTGATCACCCTGCTCTTGGTGGGGTGTTCGCAAGAAAAGAATACCATTTTAAACCGATCTTACCACAACGTAACGGCGAGGTACAATGGGTTCTTCAATGGGAGATTGGCTCTACAGGATGCGCACAAGGCGATGACGGAAGCCTATCAAGAGGACTATGCAGCTCAGCTTCCCATCTTCATTTCTAAGAAGGATGAAATTGCGCAAGGGGCATACCCTCAACTCGATAGGGCGATCCAAAAGACCTCCATGGTGGTGGAACGACACAGCATGGACATCAGCGGAAAAGAGAATTGTAAGTGGATCGATGATACTTGGCTGGTCATGGGCGAAGCACAATTCCTCAAGCGAGAATACACCTTGGCCAAGCAGATATTCGACTTTACCAAAAGAAAGTATCCGGATCGTGAGATTCGGCAACAGTCGTACATGTGGTTGGGTCGGATCTACATGGAACAGGAACAGTACGAGCGAGCCGGGGATCAATTTCGCAAGGTGAGCTTGGAAGATGGGATGCCCGAAAAGCAGATGGGCTTGTTTCACGCGGTCAAAGCGGAGAACTATCTACGACAAGACAGGGTAGAGAAGGCGATAGAAGAACTCGAACGCTCTATTTTTTACACACGGAACCGCGACGAGAAGACCCGTAGGATGTTCATCCTCGCACAATTGTATGATCGCATGGGCGATGGGTTGAAATCAAGCGACCTGTTCGCAGAAGTCATCCGCAGGAACCCAGAGTATGAAATGACGTTCTATGCCAAAATCAACCGAGCGCTGGCGTACGATGTGAATTCGGGGAATACCGACGAGATCAAGGACATCTTATTCAAGATGATCAAGGATGAAAAGAACAAGGAGTTCTTGGACCAAGTCTACTACGCACTGGCTGAACTTGAGCTCAAAGAAGGAAATGAGGACCAGGGAATCGATTACCTGCATCTGGCGACTCGGAAATCCGTTCGAAACGGAAATGCCAAAGGGCTCGCCTATTATCGATTGGCGGAGATCTTCTTTTCGAAGCCTAAGTACGAAGTAGCTCAAACCTACTACGACAGTACGGTGGCCTTTTTGAGCACCGAACATCCTGACTACGAAATGATTTTAGCGCGCGCCAATAGCTTGACCCAGATGATGCGCGACATCGAGATTGTAAATACTGAGGACAGTTTGCAAGCCTTTGCGCAACTGTCAGAAAAGGAGCAGGAAGCACTGATCGATCAGCGGATTGAGCAGGTCATCAAGCGAGAGGACGATGAGAAACGCAAGCTGCAGCTCGAAGAAATGCAGAGCCAGCAATCTAAGTTTGACCAAGGAAATCAGTTCAATCGCAACATGAAGAGCGGGGAGTGGTATTTCTATAATCCCGGGGCCATTGGATTTGGCGTTTCCGAGTTCAAGAAGATCTGGGGAGGCAATCGAAAAAACGAAGACGATTGGCGGAGAACGGACAAAACTTCCTCAGCGCCTTTGTTGGTTGCCGAAGATGGTGGAGTCTTGGAAGAAGACACGATCGAAGGAGCGGATGATCCGAAGAACCCGAATTACTACCGAAAATCGGTTCCCGATACGGATGAGAAGATGGCGCGTTCGCACGCTTTAATCGTGGAAGCGCTCTACGACCTCGGTTTGGTGTACAAGGAACAGATGAACGACCTACCACCAGCGGCCGAAACTTTCGAGGAATTGCTTTCTCGCTATGATACGTCGAAGTACCACATCACGACGCATTATCAGCTTTACCTCATGTATCAGGACATGGGCAACGCCTCAAAATCGGCGTTCCACAAAGAGCAAATCCTGAGCAAGTACCCGACGTCTGATTACGCGAAGGTGATCGTGAATCCGAACTACGCGGCGAAGGAGGAAGAGACGACAGAGGCTGTTTCAGAAGCTTACCAAAAGGCATACGTCTATTTTGAACAAGGCTTTTACCGACAAGCCTATGGGTTGGTGGTGGATGCGTTGACCAATTTTCCGAATTCCTCGCTCGAGCCACAATTAAGGTTTTTAGAAGCGATCTGCCTGGGGTACATTGACAGCGAAGAGCGTATGATCACAGAGCTCCGGTCGATCAAGCAGAAATATGGAGGCTCTGACGTAGGTAAAGAAGCCGCCGAGATCATCACGTACTTTGAAAACGGGAGAAAATTTGATAGTGCGGTGACCGCGGCAGAAGAAGAAGTGGATGAAGCGGAGATTGAGCGGGCGATGGAAAAGTACGTCTATGATATCGGAGCATCCCACAACTTTGTGATGGTAATTCCTGATACCATGGATGCCGCTTCGGTGCAGACGAAAGTGTCTGACTTCAACCGGCAGTATTTCAGCACCAAAGGCTTCAAGACGTCTTCCATACCGATGAAGGATGGTCGTAGCATGATCATCGTTTCGAACGTCGGTTATGCCTCCAAGGCAATGGACTACTACGGAACATTCACAGGGGCAGCTGAACTGAGTACGGTTGTGACCGAAGCGACGTCACCGTTTGTGATCTCTTACGACAATTACGCTGTCTTCTATAAAGACCAGAACACCCAAGCGTACCTCCAATTCTTCTCGGAGAAGTACCTGAAAAGCGAGTGATATCACCTGCTTCGATCGTGTTTAGGAATCCCATACCTTTGCAAAAACCTTTTCAGAATGATGGGAAGAAATTCGAAACCTATGAGCAAGAACGGAGACGGAGAATTTGGGGCGCACAACCAGATCGCCAAGGGTACCCGTATTCAGGGTGACATCAAGACCGAGGGGGTCCTTCGCATTGACGGAACATTGATAGGCTCGGTAGAATCAACGGGAAAACTGGTCGTAGGCCCCTCTGGAAAAATCGAAGGTTCGATTCGATGCAATTCTGCAAACATCAGCGGCGAGGTGAAGGCAAAGATCATTGTCAAGGAGCTGCTCACATTGCAAGCTTCCGCCAAACTTCAAGGAGAGATTACAACCGGAAAGCTCGCGATTGAGCCCGGCGCCACCTTCAGCGGAAGCTGCAGCATGGGCGGAGTGATCAAGGACATCGCGCATAAAGAAACCGAAGCCCTTGCCGAAAAAACCGCTTGAACGGGTCGCGGCATTATCGGGCATGGGCTTTCAGCTCGCAGCCACCATTTTTATTGGAGCCTATTTTGGAGATTACTTGGATGACAATTATCCGATCAGTGAACGGCGTATTTATACACTGATTCTCACCCTACTTGCCACCGGCGGCGCCACCTACAATGCGATCCGTCAACTCAACCAATCCGAAGAATGAACCTCTACCGAGCGATAGGGTTATTCACCTTGACCTTGACCGTTGTGTTGGGGGTATCCTATACGATCCATGATGCCGTATTAACATCGAGCGCCTCTGACAGCCTGGTGCTCCTTCCCGGTTATTACTTTATGAATGCTGTGTTTGGTCTGTGTATCGGAGCGTTGATCATCTACCTATCCCAACGCCGGCCGGATGTGACTGGATTCACGTTCATGGGAGGAAGCTTGCTGAAACTGGTCGTTTTTTTTATTTTCTTCTTTCCGGAGTTGAGCGATCAAGAGACGGTGCAGAAAAGTCAGTTCTTGACCTTTTTCATTCCCTACGCATTGACCATGATTGTGGAGGTTTGGTACCTCATCCGATTTCTGAACAAACAGTCTTGAGGCGAGCGAGCTTGAGCGCCCTAAATTCAATTCCTTTTTCTCTTTTCAAGTCTAACATTATTATGTACTATTGCACCCGATTTTAAAACCCTTATTCGCAGAGGAGTATGCGTTCGAGAATTATCTATTCACTTGTCCTTTTCGCGCTGATTTTCAATCCGTTCGTTGGAACCTCTCAGCACAGTGAACTTGCCGAGGACAGTCTGACTTTTCAGGAGGAGATCAAGCTAGATATCCGTCATCACTTGGAGGATGGTCACGACTATCATCTTTTCACAGATGAGTCGACGGGAAGCCACTACGGATTTCCGTTGCCTGTGATTCTTGTGGATGAGGGGGTACATTTCTTCATGTCATCAGCGTTTCATCACGGCGAGGAAGTAGCCGAAAGCAAGGGTAAATTCTACCTTGTATATCACAATAAGGTTTACCGAACAGACGCGGAAGGAACGCTCAGTTTTGACGCAGATCATCACCCCACCAATGTGAAGCCGTTGGACTTGTCCATCACCAAGAATGTATTCCACATCATTGCCATTGGACTTTTGATGCTTGTACTTTTCGGACGTGCAGCCAGGAATTACAAGAACGACCTTGTTCCAAGGGGTGTGGCCAAGTTCGTCGAGCCCATTGTGCTTTTCGTGCGCGATGATATAGCTCGACCCAATATCGGAGAGAAGAGTTACCGGAAATACATGGGCTTTCTGCTCACCGTGTTCTTTTTTATCTGGATCGTCAACCTTCTTGGCCTTACGCCTTTGGGGGTGAACATCAACAACAGCGTTGCAGTAACCTTCGCCTTGGCTTTGATCACCTTTTTGATCACGAATTTGTCTGGAACCAAAACCTATTGGTTGCACATTTTAGACCCACTTGGGAAGTCCATGCCTTGGTATGGCAAATTAGGAATCTATCCTTTGCTCGTTCCCATTGAAATCCTTGGAATATTCATCAAGCCTTTTGCCTTGATGATTCGACTCTATGCGAACATCACCGCGGGGCATATCGTAATGATGAGCCTGTTAGGCCTCATCTTTATTTTCAAAAGCTGGATTGGTAGTCCGCTCTCTTTTGGATTGGCGTTTTTCATCGGGATTCTTGAGCTGCTTGTAGCTGCGCTGCAGGCATATATTTTCACCATGTTGAGTGCACTCTACTTCGGCAGTGCCGCTGCAGAACCTCATCATGATCATTGATTTGAATTATTAACCTCTAAATACGAATAGACATGGAAATTCCAGTAATGGTAGGAGCAGGTTTGGTAGTAATCGGAGTCGGTATCGGTATTGGAAATATCGGAGGCTCTGCACTGGAAGCGATTGCTCGTCAGCCAGAAGCTACTAACCGTATCCAAACGGTGATGTTGATCGCTGCGGCCCTCATAGAAGGTGTCGCTTTCGCGGCTCTCTTCGCTGTTTCATAATTGTACATCAACAGCGGCCGCGGTTGGCTGTCGCTGTTGATTCTTTTTTGACATTCATTTAAATACTATACACCTTGGAAAAGTTAATCAGTGAATTCTCGGTAGGCCTATTCGTTTGGCAAACCGTGCTGTTTTTGGCGCTCCTCTTCTTATTGAGAAGGTACGCTTGGAAGCCGATGTTGATCGCTGTGAACCGTCGTGAGAAGTCGATCGAAGAGGCGCTTGAGCAGGCAGATATTGCACGCCGTGAAATGAAGAAGTTGAAGCAGAGCAATGATGCATTGCTTCAGCAGGCACGAGATGAGCGGGATTCCTTGATGAAAGAAGCGCGTGAGACTAAGAATGAGATCATAGCCGAAGCGAAGAAAAAAGCGCAGGAAGAGGCGACCAAGATTCTCGCTTCTGCACGCGATGAGATCAAGCATGAAAAAGTAAAGGCGATTGAAGAGTTAAAAAATCAGGTAGCTGATTTCTCTTTTGAAATAGCCGAACGCATCCTTTCAGAGAAATTGACAGACGCAGACAAACAGAAAAACGCTGTAGTGACTGCCCTGAAAGAAATCAACTTCAACTGATGAAAGGAACGAAGTCAGCCGGAAGGTATGCCTTAGCCCTGATAGAACTTGCCACGGAGCAAAACAAGCTCGAGCAGGTGAAGCAGGACATGGAGCTGATCTCAGCAACCATTGCCGAGAACCACGGATTGGAATTGCTCTTGCAATCTCCGATTGTCAAAGTGGACAAAAAGCAGACGGTGCTCAAAGCTGTATTCGGCAAGTACGTGCAGGATCTTACGATGGGCTTTGTGACCTTGGTTTGCGCCAAGGGCCGTGAAGCATTGCTTCCAACGGTCGTCAACGCCTACATTGAGATTTACAAAGAGCGCATGGGAATCGTCACCGCAGATGTGACTTCAGCGGTTGCTTTGAGCGATGCGCAGCGAAAAGAAGTTGCTGGAGTACTTGCTTCTCTAAGCGATAAGATTGAGCTCATCGAGCATGTTGACGCAAACATCTTGGGTGGATTGAAGGTCCGCGTGGGTGATCAGCGGGTAGACGCGAGCTACCGCAAGAAATTGAATGATTTGAAATACGACATACACAACGCATAAGCGTTTTAGCAAATAACCAGATAAAGTCATGCCTGAAATCAAACCAGCAGAAGTATCAGCGATCCTCCGAGAGCAACTCTCAGGAGCGAAGACAGAAGCCGAACTCGAAGAAGTAGGCACGGTCCTCCAGATCGGTGATGGTATCGCACGTATCTATGGACTCAGCAATGTCCAAGCGGGTGAATTGATCGAGTTCGAGAACGGACTCCAAGCCATCGCTCTAAACCTTGAAGAGGACAACATCGGAGCGGTATTACTCGGACACTCCACCGACATCAAAGAAGGTGACACGGTTAAGCGTACAGGCCGCATTGCTTCCATCCATGTGGGGGAAGGAATCGTTGGCCGCGTGGTCAACACCTTGGGTCATCCAATCGACGGTAAAGGTCCAATCGAAGGCGAGCTCTTCGAAATGCCAATTGAGCGAAAGGCGCCTGGCGTTATTTTCCGTCAACCCGTAAACGAGCCACTTCAAACAGGTATCAAGGCGATTGACGCGATGATTCCAGTAGGTCGAGGTCAGCGCGAGCTTATCATCGGTGACCGTCAAACAGGTAAGACAACGGTTGCGATCGATACGATCATCAACCAGAAAGAATTCTACGATCGAGGTGAGCCTGTATACTGTATCTACGTCGCTTCTGCGCAGAAAGCTTCTACCGTAGCCGGTATTGTTAAGCGTCTTGAGGATGCAGGTGCAATGGCCTATACAACGGTTGTTGCTGCGAATGCTTCTGACCCTTCTCCAATGCAGTTCTACTCGCCAATGGCAGGTGCTGCGATCGGTGAGTTCTTCCGCGATACAGGACGTCCAGCATTGATCGTATATGATGATCTCTCCAAGCAAGCTGTTGCTTACCGTGAAGTTTCCCTTTTGCTTCGTCGTCCTCCAGGCCGTGAAGCTTACCCTGGCGATGTTTTCTACCTACACTCCCGTCTACTCGAGCGTGCGGCCAAGATCATCAACGATGATACCATCGCATCTCAGATGAACGACCTTCCCGAGGCGTTGAAAGGAAAAGTAAAAGGAGGAGGATCGCTTACAGCACTTCCCATCATTGAAACACAAGCAGGAGACGTTTCTGCCTATATCCCAACCAACGTAATTTCCATTACGGATGGTCAGATCTTCCTCGAGGCGAACTTGTTCCTCTCGGGTGTGCGTCCAGCGATTAACGTAGGTATTTCGGTATCGCGTGTTGGAGGTAATGCACAGATCAAGTCCATGAAGAAGGTTGCTGGTACGTTGAAACTCGACCAAGCACAGTACCGCGAACTTGAAGCATTTGCTAAGTTCGGATCTGACTTAGATGCGGCCACCCAATCGGTCATTGACAAGGGTGTACGTAACGTTGAGATCTTGAAGCAAGCAGAAAACCAACCGATGGCCGTTGAGAAGCAGATTGCTATCATCTACTGTGGGTCTAAGAACTTGCTCCGTGCGGTTCCGGTAAACAAAGTCAAAGAATTCGAAGTTGAATTCCTTGATTTCATGGATCGAAATCACCGAGATGTACTCGATACATTGAAGGCTGGAAAACTGACAGACGAGGTTACCGCTACCCTAGAGAAAGTGGCTGCTGAAATGTCTGCGAAGTATAAAGTTTCAAAAAAATAATCGCTAACGCATGCCTAACTTAAAAGAAGTAAGGGTCCGGATCACTTCGGTCAACAGCACCATGCAGATCACATCTGCAATGAAAATGGTGTCTGCGGCCAAACTGAGAAAGGCGCAGGATGCGGTTACTCAGATGCGTCCCTTACTCTGAAAAACTGCAGGGGATCCTGGAGGGAGTGAGCGCAGGAGCTTGACACTAGCGAGAACGTCTATGGGCGCGCTGACAAAGAGGACAGCGTGCTGATCGTCGTCATTACTTCGAACAGAGGTCTTTGCGGTGCGTTCAACTCTCAGGTGATCAAGCACACCAAGCATCTGATTGCGAACGATTACAAGGACAAGAAGGTAACCGTGCTGACCTTTGGAAAGAAGGCAGAGGATGCGTTCAGGAAGACCGATCATTTCATCAAGGGCACCTTGTTGCCACGGCACACGAATGAGATCTTCGACGATTTGTCCTATGACAATGCTGCTTCGGCGGCTAAGAAGATCATGGGTGCGTTCAAGGCGAAGCAATTCGACAAGGTGCTGTTGGTGTACAATTCTTTCAAGAATGCCGCGGTACAGATCATTCGCACAGAGCAATTTTTGCCCATCGTTCCTCCGGTATTGGAAGAAGGCGCAAATAGCGCGGATTACATCTTTGAACCCAACATGGAAGAGATCGTTGCCGACCTCATTCCGAAATCGTTGAAAACACAATTCTTCAAGGCGTTGTTGGATAGTGTAGCTTCAGAACACGGAGCGCGAATGACGGCCATGCACAAGGCGACGGATAATGCGGGCGACCTGCTGAAGGAATTGAAGTTGACCTATAACAAGGCACGTCAGGCATCCATTACCAAAGAGATCCTTGAGATCGTTGGAGGTGCGGAGGCGCTGAACGGCTGATAGATCTGCATAAAATCAAAGAAAGGGCGATTCGGAAGGGTCGCCCTTTTCTATTCAGGCAGGATTCTTGTCTACTTTTAACCGCGTGAAACTCCGTACCCGCATATCACTGTCCATGCTTTCGCTCGTCATCGCATCCCTGCTGGTGATTGGGGCGGTGACCATTTGGTTCTTTACCAAGCAGAACAAAGAATACCACCAAGAACGATTGCAACGCAAAGAGCGCGCAATCAAGACGGAGATGGCCTACTTTTCAAAGGAGGTACAACTGCAGGAAGATCAGGATGTGGTGGTACAAGAGTTTGAAGAAGAACTCCTTCGGTTGGCAAGCGTCCATCAATTGGAAATCAATGTCTTCAACACTTCAGGAGAATTGCTCGTCGCTGCTCGTTCAGACGCCATTCATTCGGAATACGTAGACAGGCGTGTTCCAAACTCAGCCCTCGAGGAACTCAAGTCTCTTGACAGGATCATCATTCCAGAAGAAGAAGAGGGCCGTAGGTACCTTTCAGATTATACCAACCTTTACAATGGCCGCGGCGAACGCATTGCCATTTTGAACATACCCTACTTGCAGGATCCGACGATTAGCCAAGGAGACCTAGAAGCTTTTTTGGGTTCAATCGGGGTGGTCTACCTGTTTATATTTCTCGGCGGCATTGCCCTCACTTTCTTCTTGTCTAGATCGATCACGAAAAATGTGACCGCCTTGAGTGACCGTATGCAACGAGTGGATTTGAACATCAAAAACGAACCGTTTGATTGGCGGTCAGACGATGAGATTGGGACGCTTGTTGACGCTTACAATGCGATGCTCCAGAAATTGGAGGAGAGCCGGCAAAAACTATCCAAGAGCGAGCGAGAATCGGCTTGGCGGGAAATGGCGCGGCAAGTTGCGCATGAGATCAAGAACCCGCTCACGCCGATCAAGCTGAGCGTTCAGCATCTTCAGGCCACGGCGGCCTATGACGATCCGGAGTGGAGGGAGAAATTCAAGCGGACGATGCAGACCATCATTCAACAAATCGATTCTTTGAGCAACATTGCCTCGGAATTCTCTGACTTCGCCAAAATGCCCAAGGCGAATGCAGAGGTCATTGACCTCAACCAAGCAGTACGCGATGCGGCACAGCTGTTTGCTGATGTGCCTTTTAATTTAGGGCTGGACTTGCGGGAGACGGAGGTCAGGGTAAACATAGACCCCGAGCAACTTGGCCGCGTATTGAACAACCTCCTGAAAAACGCAAAGCACGCCGTTGCTAATGAAGAAAATCCGAAGGTGGATATTGAGGTAAGCGTGATAGAAGGACGCGCAGTGATGACGGTGTTGGACAACGGAGTCGGTATTCCGCAAGAAGTTCAGGAGATGATCTTTCGACCCAACTTTACTACCAAATCTAGCGGCACCGGCTTGGGCTTGGCAATCTGCAAGCAAATCATTGAGTCGGCAGGAGGCCTGATTGCCTTTCAAAGCGAACTAGGGGCCTACACAAAATTTGAAATCTCCCTCCCAACGGCCTGATCGAATGTGCTTTTCCAGCTAGCCGTAGTCTACTACCTTCGTCACAAATAATTGGACCATGGCATACCCAAACCTTCTTGTAGAACAGAGCGATCGGATTGCACTCGTTACCATCAATCGTCCTGATAAGTTGAATGCGCTTAACATCTCGGTGATCGATGACCTGAGCAAGTGCATGCGAGAGTTGGACACGAGTCCAGAAGTGCGTTGTATCATCCTAACCGGGGCTGGAGAGAAAGCCTTTGTGGCTGGAGCTGATATCAGTGAATTTGCAGGTTTTACGGTCGAAGAAGGACGCAATCTGAGTGCAGAAGGTCATCGAAAGCTTTTTGACCTGATCGAAGAGATGGGCACGCCAGTGATCGCTGCCATCAATGGCTTTGCCTTGGGCGGTGGGTTAGAATTGGCAATGAGCTGCCACATGCGCGTGGCTTCTGACAATGCCAGAATGGGATTGCCAGAAGTTTCCTTGGGAGTCATCCCTGGCTATGGTGGCACCCAGCGCTTACCTCGCTTGGTCGGAAAAGGCAGGGCGATGGAAATGATTACCACTGCACAGATGATCGACGCTAATACAGCCCTTTTAGGAGGCTTGGTGAACCACGTTGTCGACATACATGCACTGCTCGAAAAGTGCCGCGAGATCGCTTCTAAAATAACCAGGAACTCACCTACGGCGATAGGGTATGCGATTGCCGCGGTTAATGCTGGAGATGAAGGAGGGTTAGACGGCTTTGAAGAGGAAATTCACCTCTTCGGCGAAGCGTTCGGCACGGCCGACTTCAAGGAAGGAACCGCAGCGTTTCTAGAAAAAAGGAAGCCAGATTTCAAAGGCAAGTAATGCTCACTCCAAGGCGCGTACCTCACATGAATTAATCTTCAGTGCAAAGGCGCCTTTGCCCTTGTTCCATAGGTACATCTTCAGTTGATCGTCTGTTTTGACGTCCTCCTCTATGGAATAGGCATAGTGCATATTGTGCCACGAGTCTAGGCTCAGTCCGGGATGCTCGTTGACCCGAAAAGCATCGTATAGCTTGGTCTTTCCTTCGGTGTCTTTCAGTTCGATCACCAGGAAAGCGCTGGAGGCGGAGCCGGCAATGTACTCTTGACTTTCCACGTCCAATTCGATGAAAATGCGCTCACCGGAAAGGGAGCCGAAGACATAGGTATAACCTAGGCTGAATTCAATTTCCGGAGTGAACACCGCATCTGCCTTGCCTTTGGCATGCTTGGCGTTCCAATGTCCATCCCGATCCTTTGGAGTGCCCGCGTACAGGATCTTTGATCGCTTGTGGTAGGGCTTGGTATCGTCTCTTCCACCCAGTTGATGGGCGTACCTATCCGCATCGAACTTGCCGAAAGCCCAGAAGTATTTTCCAGCATTCATGTGCCATGCGGAGAGAATGCCGTGCTTCATTTGATGCACCTGAACCACGTTTAAAAGAGACAAAGCGGCTATTGTGATGACGATGATGCGTTGTTTAACCTGGCTTCCGCTTTTGTGCAGCCAAATACCTATCGGAAGCAGTAAGATAGCATAGAGGTCGACCATTGGTCGTGCTCCGTAAGAACCACCGTAGTGCCATGACCACCAGGCGCTCATCACATAGACCGATAGCAAGAAGTAGCTTACCCATGAAAAGGCCATCCATCGGGAGTCCTTCATCATCTTCCAAAGTGCCGGAATGAGAAGCAAGAACAAAGGACTGTAGATCATCCACCCCCGTTTGAATCCAAAGAGAAATTCGAAAAAGGCAGGGCGATGGAAGTAAAATCCTTCACCGGCATAGCTCCAAACGATCCAGCTGCCAGATTGCAATTTGTAGAGCATCAACTGCACCAATCCTAGTCCGATGATGATCATGCTAGCGGTGACTAGGGCGCCTGCATTTTGAAAGAGTGCACGAATAGTATGCAAGGATGCGGATGGTCCACCTGCTAAAAACGGGAGAGAGAAAATGACCAAGGCATTTACCGGTCGGATCAGGAGCGTAAGACCAAACCAAAAGGCCAATAGGAGAAGGTCAGTAGCCTTTTGCGAAAGGAAATACTGCCGTGCATACCAGGCAAACGCGGCAATCGCGAAGAAGGAATAAACGTGCGAGGCCGTGAGGTCATAGGCCGTGTAGTACAGCAGGTTGGTAGCAAAGAGCGCTGCAAAGGACAACGCGTTTTTCACCCAAACCTCAACGTCAAAAGACGCGAGAAGTCGACGTAGGAAATACACTCCGCCCACCGCATAGATCAACGCCGCCATGCACATGGAAAGTTGAAACGGGAGGCTGAAACCGTCTATGGGAACTCCTGTAACCCAAGCGATGAACATTCCCAACAAGAAGAACGGGAGCATCAACAAAGCGGTTCCCGCGTAATACTTGTTGACCCCAACGCCATCCACATTAAGGATGTATCGGCCGTTGATCGGCTGGTGTGTGAGGTCGCCATCGATGAAGATCGAAGTGAGGTAGTCGTAGTAGCCCCGGCCATCTCCGGTGATCACCTCAAGCCCCTCTACTGACCAGTCTTGATCAGACAAGAAGAAGCACTGCATGAGGGCTAAACTCAAGGTCAGCGCCCATAGGAAAGAGGATTTTATGTTCAACGCGCTGTTCGGCATCATGCGATTGAATCCAAGATTTCTGTTCAACTTCTGAATCCACGGTTGGCAGGTGGAAACTTTAACAAAAGACGTGAAATCAATTTTAGATTGGGCGTTTCTTTGTTCACCAAGATGGCATCACCGCTCAAGAAGCTCGTCGGTCAAACGGCAATTTATGGACTCAGCAGTATATTGGGTCGCTTCCTGAATTACCTGCTTACCCCGCTCTACACCAGTGAGCAAGTGTTCTCGCCCGATCAATACGGCATCATCACAGAGATGTACGCCTACGTGGCGTTTCTTGTCGTCTTGCTCACCTACGGAATGGAGACTGCTTTCTTCCGATATTTTTCTGCTCAAAAGGAAACGGGCAGTGAGAAGGTGTTTTCAACGGCGCTCATCTCTTTGATCCTCACCTCCTTCGCTTTTATTGCTATCGTCTCTGTTTTTGCACAACCCATCGCGGAATCTTTGGGCTACCCGAATGACAGCGAGTACATTTCTTGGTTTGGAATCATCGTCGGTTTAGATGCGCTTGTCGCCGTGCCTTTAGCAAAGCTGCGCGCCGAAAACAAGGCCTTTCGATTCGCAGTTATCAACTTCGTATTTATCGCGGTCAATATTGGATTGAACCTCTTCTTTCTCGCGTACTGCCTGCCTAAATATCAAGCTGGCGAGATCAATTGGTTGGTCGAAACCTTCTACGATCCGGATACCGGAGTAGGATATGTCTTCATCGCTAACCTCATGGCGAGTGGGGTTCGCTTTTTACTCATGCTGCCAGACATGCTCAAGGAACGGTTCGAATTTGACCGTGAAATATGGCGTAAAATGGTGCGCTATGGAATACCGTTGCTGGTGGCGGGCTTGGCCGGAATAGTTAATGAAACCTTGGATCGAGCCATGTTGAAATGGATGTTGATCGGTGACCAAGGGGAATTGCTGACCATGACTCAACTGGGCATCTATGGCGCGTGTTACAAGCTTTCCATCGTGATTACGCTGTGTATTCAGGCGTATCGTTATGCGGCAGAGCCATTCTTTTTTGACCAAGCAGAAAGCAGTCAAGCAAAGGCTATCTATGCCCGGATGCTTCACCTGTTCTTTGCCTTTGTTATGTTGATTTTCCTTGTGGTTACGCTCTACCTCGACATTTTCAAATACTTCATTCCCAACGAGGCGTATTGGGTGGGGCTTGACATCGTTCCCGTCCTTCTGCTCGCCAATGTGTTCCTAGGGGTTTACTACAACCTCAGCGTCTGGTACAAACTGACCGACAAAACGAAGTACGGGTCCTACATCGCCATAGGTGGCGCGCTTCTCACGATCGGATTGAACTTTGCGTTGATTCCCATCCTCGGGTTCCGAGGGTCAGCATGGGCTACGTTGATCTGCTATTTCAGCATGGCAGCGGCCAGTTACATCATCGGTCAGCGCTTTTATCCTGTGCCTTACCAGTTGAAGAAAGTGGGGGGTTACTTCGCCTTGGCCATGGCCCTTTATTTTGTGGCACGTTACCTTCCCGATGTAGGGTCAGTCATCATGTACACCATTCACACCCTGATGATCGGATTATTCGCGATCATTGTGATCTATTTCGAATTCCTCAAAGAAAAGAAGCATGCCCCAAGCCATTGAGATCGTAAACAAGGGCCATCATCCATTGCCGAGCTATGCCACGCTCATGTCGGCGGGGATGGATCTACGCGCCTACTTACCCGAAGGAGCTTTTACCCTGAATCCAGGGGAGCGAAGATTGGTTCCAACAGGACTGCACATCGCATTGCCCCAAGGCTTCGAGGCGCAAGTGAGGCCGCGGTCTGGATTGGCTTATAAAAAGGGAGTCACCGTGCTCAACGCACCGGGTACGATCGATGCCGACTACCGAGGAGACGTCGGCGTTATCTTGATCAACCACGGCGATGCACCGTTTGAGGTGACAGATGGAGAGCGGGTAGCGCAACTGGTCATCGCGCGCTACGAAACCGTTTCCTGGAGAGAGGTAGAAGCGCTTTCCGAGACCGACCGAGGTCAAGGGGGGTTTGGCAGCACGGGCGTCAAATAGATTCAAATCACCGGTCATTAAGGCTTATTCTCAAACGCGTTCCTTTCACCAGTCTATGTTTTCGCATTTTTGCGCCACAAAGAGTTGATATAGATGAATTTGATCATTCCAATGGCGGGTAAGGGAAAGCGGATGCGACCCCACACCCTTCACACTCCAAAACCCCTTATTCCAGTAGGCGGAAAGCCGATTGTACAGCGTTTGGTAGAAGACATCGCCGCGATGTGCGACGAACCCATCCATGAAATAGGATTCATCATTGGTGATTTCGGTGATGAGGTTGAGCAGGAGCTTATCGCAATCGCAGAACGCCTTGGGGCCAAAGGCAAAATTTACTATCAAGACGTTGCGCTTGGAACGGGCCACGCGATCTACTGCGCTGAACCGTCGTTAGATGGACCAGTGATTGTGGCCTTTGCAGACACTTTGTTTCGGGCTGATTTCAAGATCAATGCTTCTCAGGGAGGCATGATCTGGGTAAAGCAGATTGAAGACCCGAGTCAATTCGGCGTAGTCAAAGTGAACAGCACGGGGGTGATTACCGACTTTGTGGAGAAGCCAAAGGACTTTGTGAGCGACCTGGCCATCATTGGAATTTACTTCTTTGGGGATGGCGCCCACCTCCGGAAGGAATTGAAGTATCTCATGGACAACAATGTGGTCAAGGGAGGAGAATACCAGCTCACCGACGCGCTTGAAAACATGAAGCAGCAAGGAGTTGAATTCCGACCAGGTACCGTTGACCATTGGATGGACTGCGGAAACAAGGATGCTACGGTGGAGACCAACCGAATGATCCTCGAGTTTGAAAAGGACCTCGACCAAGTTTCACCAGAGGCTACAGTTACCAATAGCACCTTGATTCAGCCGGTTTTGATAGCAGAGGGAGCCGTGATTGAGAACAGCGTAGTCGGCCCGCATGTCAGTGTAGGCAGCAACACGATTCTTAAAAATGCAAGGGTGTCGAACAGCATTGTTCGCGAATCCTCACGGATTGAAAATGCTGTGGTAGACAATTCATTGATTGGTTCACATGCCGTTGTATCCAAGCATGCCATGGACCTCAGCCTCGGCGATTTCTCAACGCTTATCGATTGATTATCCGAGGCAAATACATACGTTTTTTAGGACTCTTTCTACTGGTATTGTGCGCTGCGAGCGCTAAGACGCAGGAAGTCGTATACCCTTCGGAAGCGGAAATACAATTTGCACGGAGGTTTATCGATGCGGAGAAGGAGCGCCACTTGGGGAACTACCAAGCCTCGCTTGAGCTGTTTGACCGGTGCTTGATCCTCAATCCGCAAAGTGACGCGGTGCATTTTGGAAAAGGCAAGGTGTACCTAGAGCAAGAACAGTATGGATTGGCGGAAACAGCCTTTGAAAGTGCCTATACACTTAATCCAGATAACAAATGGTACGCGTTGAGCTATGCTCAAGTGCTGCTGGATCAGCTGAAATTCAAAGAAGCGTCACAGGTGTATAAGAAAGTATCGGCATCCTATCCCCAGGATACGGAACTGAAGTTGGATTATGCCAATACACTTCTGTTCGCCGGCAAAGAGAAAGCAGCCCTTAAGGTGTACGACGAGATTGAGGCGATTACTGGGCCGAGCCACGAGATCAACCTTAGGAAGTCAGAATATTTCATCAGCCAGCACAAGTATGAAGCGGCGGTGGTGGAACTAAAGAAATTGATAGCGCTATATCCTGAAGACACGCAACTGTATGGAATGCTGGCCGAGTTATATAGGGTCCAAGGAAAGGTCGACGAGGCCATTCAAATGTTCCAGGACGCCTACAAGGCCAATCCTACCAATCCAATTTTTCAGCTCTCCTTAGCTGAGTATTACGATCGCACGAATGAGCCGGACACCGCTTTCAGCTACTTGAAAAAGGCGTTCCTTAATCCGAACCTTGACATCGATCGGAAAGTTGGGGTGCTGCTCAGAATGTACGACAAGGCCGAACAGGACCAGGTTACGCGTCAACGTGTGCTTGGGCTTTGCGAAGCGGTTGTGGAAACCCATCCGGGAGAGGCGAAGGCGTATTCGATCTACGGCGATTTTTTAAACCTCGAAGGCGATAAGACGGGTGCTCTGCGGCAATTTCACAAGGCCACAGAATTGGATCCTTCGCGATTTGCGATTTGGTCGCAAATCTTGCTGATCGAATCTGAGCTGAACCTTACGGAGGCGCTTGCAGACGACAGCGAGCGGGCCTTGGAACTCTTCCCGGCGCAACCGACCGTATACTTTTTCAACGGAATTGCCAATACACAACTCGAGCGATGGGAGGCGGCGGTTAAGAGCCTGCGGATAGGAGCCCAAATGGTCATTGGGAACAATGCACTTTCGGCACAGATGCTTGCTAGTCTTGGCGATGCTTACCATGAAGTAGGGCGGGAAATGTCCTCTGACAGCGCCTACGAAGCAGCCTTGTTATTTGACCCCAACAATACATATGTGCTCAACAACTACAGCTATTTTCTTTCTCTGAGAGGGGTTAAATTGGAAAGGGCAAAAGAGATGTCTGCAAAGACCCTCACCTTGGAGCCAGACAATCCATCGTACCTAGACACCTACGGTTGGATCCTATATAAAATGAATGCTTTTGAAGAAGCTGAAACCTATTTGGGCAAAGCGCTGTTCAATGGGGGAGAAAACTCTGCTGAGGTGCTCGAGCATTTTGGAGATGCCTTGTTCCAATTGGATAGAAAGGAAGAGGCGGTTGGATATTGGAAAAGAGCGTTAGAACTTGAAGGGGAAAATGCACCATTGCAGCGGAAGGTTGATACAAGAACCTTGAATGAATAACGGGATGAAATATTTGATCGTGGTAGCAATAGCCGTGGTGCTGCTTGCTGGGTGCAAAAGCACGCGAGAGACCGCTGGGGATAGGTCTGTTCCGCACCGCAAAACCGAGGAGATTCTAGGGTTGATGAATGAGAATGAACTCAACTGCGAGTGGCTGAGCATCAAATACGATGTAGAGATTGAATCCGAGAAATTCGAAGACAGTTTCAAGATGTACATCCGCATGAAGCAAGATAGCGTCATTTGGATTTCTGCAACGTATTATTCGGTAGAGGTCGCTCGATTTCTTTTCCTTCCTGACACGGTAAAATTCATGGACCGCAAGAACAACAAGTATTACGTCGGTGATTACGATTATATACAGGAACGCTTTAAGGTGGAGGTCAATTTTGAGATCCTAGAGTCATTGCTCCTCTCCAACAGCATTAAATTGCTCGTGATAGAAGCGGAGGAGGGGAAGATTCGCTCTACTAAGGATGGAGGGGAGTACTACCTGAGTTTTCTGAAGAAAGGACAGTTGAGAAGAGCCTTGAGAAAGGAGGGCGAAGACACCGATCTTGACCTTGATATTGGACTGTGGGTAGACCCAAATGGATTTCGGCTGACCAAAACGTCGATCATTGACCTTGAATCTGGCCGAAGCTTGTTGGCCGAATACGCTGATTACAAGGAGGTTTGTAATTCAGCCTTCCCTAATACCACCCTTTACACGATGCAGACAGCGAATGAACAAGCAAAGGTGAAAACATCCGTTATGAAGATAACGACGGGTAAGGAAGTTAGCCTTTCCTTTACCATTCCTGAAAAGTATGAAACATTGGTGCCTTAGTCTGATCCTGATCCTCGGTTCGGTCCTTATTGGACACGGACAAACCAGTGATGAGCTAAAGCGTAAGCAGCAGAAGTTGCGCGATGAGATTGAGTACAAGGAAAAATTGCTCAAGCAAATCGAAGCGGACAGCAAGAGTTCCAGCACCAAAGTAGTCCTTATCAATAAGAAGATAAACCAGCGCGAAGAGCTGATCTCCTCGATCCGTGAGGAGATTGATTACCTGGATGATAAGATTGCTGAGAACGAAGAGTTGATCAAAGCGTTTGAGGGGGATATTGCTCGATTGAAGGAAGAGTATGCACGCATGGTCGAACAGGCCTATAAGACACGGAACTCCAGTCAGAAGCTCATGTTCATCTTCGCCAGCGATGATTTTGGACAAGCTTACAGAAGGTTAAAGTACCTCCAACAATTGAGTGAATACCGCCAGCGCCAGGCCGAGGCCATCCTCGCTGCACAGCGTAGCCTAGAGAGTAAACACTTGGCACTAGAAGGGCAGCGAAAGGAGAAGAACGAAGTACTCAATGCCCAGAACAAAGAAAAGCTCACCCTGAACCGAGAGAAGCAAGAGAAGGAGAAGGAATTGAAGGTCCTTTCATCCAAAGAAGCACAGTACAAGAAGGATTTGGCGGCGGCGGAAAAATCCGCTTCAGAATTGCGTTTGGCCATCAAAAAAGCCATCGAGCGAGAGATTGCTGCGCGAAATGAAGCGGCGGGGACAACAGGTTCTACTTATCAATTGACACCAGAGGCGCGCGAATTGGGCAACAACTTTGTAGCCAACAAGGGCAAGCTTCCTTGGCCCGTGGACAAAGGAGAAATTGTCGCGAAGTTCGGAGAGCAAGCACACCCCTTTCTCAAAGGCATCGTGGTGAAGAAGGACGGACTGACCATTTCTACTACAGGAAATAGTCGGGCGAGAGCAGTGTACGACGGAGAGGTTTCGCGCATTATCATCCTTCCTGGAGCGGGCAAGGTGGTGATGATTAGGCACGGAGAGTACATTACCATTTACACCAACCTGAAAGAGACCTTTGTCAATACAGGTGACAAGGTGAAAACGAAGGAAGAGATTGGCATCATCCTCACGGACAAGGGCAAGACCGAGATTGAATTCCAGCTATGGAAGAGCACGGACCTGCAGGATCCAAGCTATTGGTTGTACCAAGCCCGGTAACAAAAAAGCCCTCCCACCATGTGGAAAGGCTTTTCTAAAACTATCGATGGAGAATGCTGTTAGCAGAACTCGTCGTACGCGGCCATTAAATTTTCCGCGATGAGTTCAGCTGGCCGACCCTCAATGTGATGACGCTCGATGAAGTGCACAAGCTTGCCATCTTTCATCAAGGCAATGCTCGGAGAGGATGGAGGATAAGGAAGGAAATATTTCCTCGCTTGGGCTACCGCCTCTTGGTCTACCCCAGCAAATACAGTGACTAATTTGGCGGGCTTCTTTGCGTGGTCAATGGACATGCGCACTGCTGGGCGAGCATTCGCTGCGGCACAGCCGCAGACACTGTTCACCATGATCAGCGTAGTGCCTTCCATGTTGTTCATCAGTTGATCCACCTCATTTGCCGATAGCAATTCATCAAACCCCACTTCAGTAAGCTCTGCCTTCATGGGAGCTACGATTTCTTCTGGATACATAACATTCTAATTTGTGACAAAGGTAACATCTTGGCTGGCAAAGAGTTCAAACATACGCGTTGATCAGCCCTGCTTGCGGCGTTCCTGAAAGAACTGCTTGATGATTGCCCCGCACTCATCCTCCATTACCCCACCAACGCATTCAGTCTTTGGGTGCAGCATGTCAGCGGAGATAGACCGGAAACCGCGTTTCGCGTCGTGTGCCCCAAAGACTACTTTTCCAATCTGCGACCAAAACAGTGCCCCAGCACACATGGCGCATGGTTCAAGCGTCACATACAGGGTGCACTTATTAAGGTATTTCCCGCCCAAATGATTTTCTGCTGCAGTAATCGCCTGCATCTCGGCATGTGCCGTAACGTCATTCAATTGTTCCGTTAAGTTGTGCGCACGGGCAATGATGCGACCCTTAGATACCACAACAGCGCCAACGGGCACTTCTCCTTTCTCGTAGGCTACCATCGCCTCTTGAAAAGCGAGCTTCATGAAGTGTTCGTCGGATAATACGTGGAGTTCCATGACTGAATTGTCGGATTAGTTGGGCTTAGTGTGTATTTGGTTTTGTGGGTATCGTATTTACGGGTAGATTTGCGAGTTTACGTTAAAAATCTAATTATGGCGAGATTATCTACCCTCATCGTTTTGCTGGCATTCAGCCTTTCTTCGTTCGCTCAATTGTCGGTTACCTTAGAAGACAGCTCGATCTGTCCGGGCGAGTCGGTTTGGATCAAGGCATCAGGCATGAGTCTTTATGCTTGGAGTGACACGATCAATCTTGATACGAATTTTGTAGACTCTGTGAATTTCAGCGCTACTGCGCCTGGAACGTATGCTATAACTGTGCTTGGATATACGTTCGTGCCGGTGGATACCGATACCGTATCCATCACCATCGTTGTGAACCCTAACCCTACCGTAAGCATTACTTCTAGCGCTGGCACTTCGTTTTGTGAAGGATCCAGTTCTGAATTGGTTGCCACAGGAGGATACGATACGTACATGTGGACGCCTTCAGGATCGCTGAGTAATGACTCTGCGGATACAGTAATTGCTACGCCATCAGCGGCTACTACCTATCACGTTATGGTCATAGACAGCAATGGCTGCATGGGAATGGACAGTATCTCTCTTGACGTTACGGACGGCCCAACCGTTACCATTACAAGTTCAACCGACGCGACAAACGGGTATCTATGCGCAGGCAATACAGCCACCCTTACCGCGAATGCTGCTGGTATCGCTACCTACGAATGGTCTCCTTCGGCTTCTTTGAACGACAGCACAACCATGACGGTTCAAGCCACGCCTTCCGCAACGACAACCTACACGGTAGTGGTTACCGACACCAACGGATGTACGGGTTCTGAGTCATTGGAAATTACAGTAAACAGTGCATTGCCTTCGTTGACGATTAACATTGAAGATGACACCATCTGCTTTGGAACGAGTACGACGATCAGCTGTCAGTCAAACGGAACCTCTTTTTCATGGACACCCGGTGCTACATTGGATGACCCAACGGCTAAAGATGTCGTTGCCTCACCTACAGCCACTACCACGTACACGGTGGTAGCTACTCGTTTGGGTTGCACAAAGAGCGGAACGGCAACCATCAATGTGATTGATGCCCCTGTGATTTCTGCTACGCAGAGCTCTGGTGGTGCTGCGATTTGTCTGGATGAAACAGATGAGATCACCGTAACGTGCCCAGATTGCTTGAGCTATATCTGGAAATTCCCGAACTCAACATTGAACACAACGTCTAACGTTCAGGTGGTATCACCCAACTCTCCAGGGGCAATCGACATCATCATTTCTGGTATTGATGCCACGGGCTGTAAAGGTGTTGAGACCGTAACGGTGAATGTGGATGATTGCTTTGTTGGGACGCCTTTCGGAATTGATGAGTCGGCTACAGCAAACGTCCAGCTCCTGAATGGTGGTTCTCAGATTGAGTTTGTTTCTGCTTCTGTTATTTCGGAAGTAGCGCTGTACAACCTTCTAGGAGAGAAAGTGATGGACATCCAAAACATGGACAACTCAGTTATCATCTCTTCCACTGAACTGTCAAGTGGTGTGTACATCGCACGGCTTACGGTAAATGGAAAAGTGCTTACCGAGAAGATCTACATGCAGTAGTCCTTGAAGAACCTTAATTGTGAAAGCCCTGCGTTGTTTGAACGCGGGGCTTTTTTGTATGGGTTCGTAGAGAGGCGAGACTGGTTGGGTATTTTGCCCGCGTGCATTGTATAGGCACGTTTCAGGATGGTCTTCAACCACCGTCAGCGCTTTGTCTATACAAGGATTAGGCACAATGAAAAGGCCCCGACCCCAAGAGGAGACCGAGGCCTTCAGTTTCATTTATGCTTGACGCATCCTCTCCTATTGAATGATGATGGTCTGGTGCAGCACTGCTTCCTGTACCTCCAGACGCATAATATAGCTTCCTGCAGGAAGATCGGACACGTTGATGGACGATGTGCCTACAAAGCTTGTTTGGTGCTTTAGAATGCTTCCCTTTAGGTCAATCAATTGGATCAAAGCCGACTCCATTCCATTGGGCAATCGCACCTGAATCATTTCGCTGGCAGGATTTGGGAAAATGGCAATCGCATTTTCATGCGTTTCGTCCACGCCGACGAACAGTATAATTACGGCCAAAGAATCACTGGCCATGCAACCGTTGACGTCGGTTTCCGATACCATGAGCGTTCCCGAGGGTCCTGCATTCCATTGGATGCTCGCAGCATTACTCGCTGCGGAGGTTACGGACCCGCCCATTGCACTCCAATTATATACAGATCCATTCGACACGGGGACGCTGTAGTTGTAGCTCGTCCATGCCTGAACAGAAGCAGCGCCTGAAATAGGGCCAACCGTAGGATCAGGATGGATTGGGTTAGAACCGATGGAATCGGTGAGTATGGCAGATTGCGCAACGCTATCCGTAACGGTGACCGTATACGCTCCGGCCGCAAGACCTGAGATGTCTTCTGTAGTTGCGCCATTGCTCCAAGCATATGTGAAAGGAGGCACGCCGCCAATCACGGTCAAGTCAATCGACCCGTTGAGGGTGTTGATGCAAGTTACATCTCCTGAAACGCTAACCAGACTCAAGCTGGCGACAGTGTCAACCAAGAAATTCTTTACCGCTGAGCAGCCCGATGTATCTGTAACGGTTAGGGTGTAACTGCCAATTGAAATTCCAGAAAGGTCTTCTGTAGTAGCTGCGTTACTCCAAAGGAATCCATAAGGGACAACGCCACCCGTTACGGTTACATCAATCGCTCCATCGTTAGATGACCCGCTCGTAGGAGATGTTATGACACCTGTGATGACGATTTCGTCGGGCTGGTTCACCACAAAGCTGTCGATATACGATGCGGTGTCATTGTCGGTTACGGTGACGGTATACGTTCCACCATTTAAGCCGAAAAGGTCCTCGGTAGAAGCGCCAGTGCTCCAAGCGAAGGAGTAGGGAGGAAGCCCTCCCGTAACGGTGAGGTCAATACTTCCTGAGCTGTCTCCAAAACAGGACAGGTCATTGACGGAAGAAGTAACAAGCATTGGTCCGACCACCAACGAAGAATCAACAAAGAAACAAGCCGTATCACTGCAGCCGATAGAGTCGGTTACCGTTACACAGTAAGTACCTGACATCAAGCTGTCAATGTCTTCAGTAGTGGCGCCATTGGACCAGCTGAAAGTATAACCAGGTGTTCCGCCGCTAACCGTGAGGTCAATGGATCCGTCAGTAGCAGAGGAAGATGATGCATCCACAATGACGGCACTGATGTTGAATGAATCGGGTGCGCCGATCATGACGGTGTCTATCCATGTATTTCCTGCCGAATCGGTCATCGTATATGTGTACATGCCACTAGTAAGACCCGTTACGGAGAAGCTTGTATCGATGTTTCCAAAAAGTTTGTCATTGGTGACGACCACATCGTCACCACCAGCTGAAACGAGGCCAGATTGATAAGCAGAACAATCAACACGGAAGCTTCCGGTTGAGTGAACGCGTTGTCCAGGGCCTACATATATCGAATTGTAGGTATCATTTCCAGACCCACCGAAATTCTTCGCCCAAATCTCCAATTGATTTGGCCCGATTTTTCCGACAAGGGCATCGTAGTTACCGTTCGAAGTAAGTGTGGTATCTCCAAAGGTGACGTCACCACCAAAGCGACCAGAAAAGACCAAATAGTCGTCGTCTACGCTTTTCAGGTCGTAGATGAAGTCCGGACCCGACCCGCTCATGACATAGAGGGTATCTAAAGTACCCGCTGAATCCATATAACCGATGAAGGCATCATCCACCACATTAGCAGTGTACAACTGTCCTCCGAAATTTAAAGCCCCCACCCATGAGCCTGCAACATAGAGTCGGTCGCCAGTGCTGTTGATGTCAATAGAAGTACAAAAATCAGCTCCTGTTGAGCCGCCTTGCGTCAGCCATCCGAACGTTCCGTTGGTGTCAATCGTGGCTACGAAAAAATCGGCGTTACCTGAAGAGGAAATCGAATTGGAACCGAAGGTTGCACTATTTTGAAAGCGTCCGGTGACGTACACCTTTTCTACCGTTCCGTTGTTTTCATAGGCTACGACATCTGTCAAGACATCAAAACCTGATCCTCCGCCAGCGGCTGACCAAAACTCGGTGGTAAGGTTCGTATCCATAACCACGATGAAGGCATCAGAATTTCCGGCAGAAGAAAAGCTGTTTCCTGCGAGGGTAATCGATCCGGTATAGTCCCCAAGAAGATATATACGACCCGCAGCGTACTGAATGTTATATCCTTCATCGGCTCCTGAACCACCAACTTGAACAATCGTATCCACGACGCCGGTTGGCAGGTCAACTCTTTCGATGAATCCTTGGTAACCTCCTGTAGAGGTGATTGAGGCATTTCCGATGGTTGTTGTGCCTGTGAAGTAGCCCGTTACGTAGGCCTTGTCTCCAGCGCCCGTGACTGCATACCCTGCGGTATAGGAACCGGCTCCACCTGACCCTGCGTGTGCCCACATTACCTCACTCGTTGTGGCGTTGAAACAGGCCACCCACATTTCTTGCGGAGCACTAGCGACGAGCGTGATGGAATCAAAGCTGATGGAATCTTCAAACGTTCCTGTAGCTATATAGATGGGCCCCGTGGAGGTTTCGCCTGCCCATACAGAGTACGAGTAGTTGTTGCCCGTTCCAGCTCCATGGTTCAAATACGTGTAGTTTGGACTCGTCAGGTTTTCGAACGTGAATGTGTTGGAGTCGATTTGAATCGAGATCGGCGCAAAGCATCCGGCTATGCTGTCGATGGTGTAACTACCGTCGTTGGCATCCCAGCAGGAGGCGTCCTGTGTGGTGACGTTGGTAGAGAATTGTGCGTAGTTGCTCAATGTAGCAAGTACAAGAAATAGGGCGAGTAGAATTCGCTTCATGCGAAATGGGTTTTAGGTATTAGACGATGAAAGTAAGTACGTTGAAAATAGCCAGAGGGTTTGGTGTAGAAAGTTATCCATTTTGGACTGCCAACAATGCAAACAGCTCGGGTTCAGAGGGAATGCTCGCGCAGACGTATGCTACGCCTAGTTTTTGAAGCGCCGAACCAGTGGAAGGCCCGATGGCCACTACCTTGTTTCCTTCAGCAATGCGATTGCCTGCAGCGTGAAACGATTCCACATTGCTCGGGCTGGTAAACACATAGGCATCACATGTTTCAAGCACGCGGTGCACAGGGCTCGTTGTATAGCATGTGACGGTTGTGCACTGCGCAGGGTCAAGTGATTGTTGAAGAGAGGCCAGTGAACGGTGCGCGCTTGGAAAGAGCGCACTCTCCTTTCCGATGCTTTGAGCGAGAGCTGCCGATACCTCATCCATGGCACTTCCTCGACCGATAAATGCTGCTTCAATTCCTTCTTGCGCGAGGGCGCTTGCTGTAGAATCGCCGGCTACCGCAAATTTCTTGTCCAACCATTTTTCCTTCGGCTGTGTCGCGAAGAAGGACCGAACTCCCGTGGACGAAGAGAAAACTACCCAATCGTATGCATCGGGATTTGCTTCAAATGAGAGGTTAGAAGTCTCAATGAGCGATTGAGCGGTGAGTTTGACATCTAGGGCTGCGCACGCTCGGCTGAAGTAATCCTCGGGCCCTATGTCACGCGAAATGAAGACATGAGAAGGCAAGGCACCATTCTTAAGCGCATCAAACGTTGCAAGGGCATCCTCCCTTCCCTTGGCTTCAAAGCGCACGCGTGCCGGAAATTTCTCCCACTCTTTACCGTACGTGGCCCAAACAGAAAATCCATCTGTATGTGGGGACGCATATACGCCAATGGGAATGTGGCAACCACCCCCAAAACCACTCAGAATGCCCCGTTCAATGGCAATGGCGTTTGCCACGTCAGTGTGTGCAAGCTGCTTCACGACACTTATGGTTTTATGGTCGTCTTTTCTGCATTGAAAGGCCAACACTCCTTGGGCGGGAGCGGGGATGAAAAGACGGGGGTCGAGTTTTTCGACTTGAAGGTCGCTCAGGTCGAGCTCCAATCGGTGCACGCCGGCATGCGCAAGCAGGATGGCATCGAAGTCTCCTGATCGAAGTTTGTTGATGCGGGTTGGGACGTTCCCGCGGATGTCCTTGATGATTATGTCAGGGCGCATCGCGGTGATCTGTGCTTTTCGCCTTGCAGACGAAGTGCCAATTACGGCGCCCTGCTTGAAGTTGAGAAATTGGCTTTTGTCGACCATTTCCTTTCGGATCAACAACAACTCAGAAGGGTCTTCGCGATAAGAAACTCCTGCTACCGTCAATCCCGGCGGATTGGATGTTTCTAAGTCCTTGTGCGAGTGAATGGCAATATCGATTTCGTCTCGCAGAAGGGAGTCTTCGATCTCCTTGGTAAAGAATCCTTTTCCCTCAATCTTATCAAAGCTCATGTGCTGGATTTTGTCGCCAGTGGTTTTGATAATGATGATCTCGGATTCAACGTCGATGAGTTGAAGTTGGTCTTGGAAAAAGTGGGCTTGCCACAATGCGAGGTCACTGCCTCGGCTGCCGATTCGGATCTTATTGCTCAATGATGGGGTCTTTGAGGTCTTGCTCAAGCATGACTTGTTTGGCCATCTTCATGGGGATGGAAATGTACTTTTTCTCGAGGTAGTCTAAGATCTTCTGTAGGGTTTCTCGACTCTTTGGATCCATGTGCTCTACCTCTTTCGCGAACGTCTTATCCAAGGCCCTCATCTTGATCTCTTTCATCAGTGCTGGAACCTCTTGCATGGCGAGTTCCAACTGACGTGTTTTGAAGGATTCCTCGAATTCTTCGAGGCGCTGCTCCACTAGCTGCTCACAGAGAAAGACTTCCTTCTCGCGTTCACGAAGGTTCTTTTTTGCCTCTTCCTTGAGGTCTTCTATGCTGATGTAGTCAATGTCAAAATGGGTGAGAACGGAGGCGTCTAGGTCATTCGGAACGGCAAGGTCTACCACCGTCTTTCTGCCTTGAACGCCCATGGCTTTGAATATTTCTGCGTCAATGATCGATCGATCTGACCCCGTGCAGGTGACGATTACATCGAAATGTCCAGCCTTCGAGACGAGGTCATTCAATCCATAGCCTTCGCCGCCCAATACTTCAGCCAGCTTCACCGCTCTTTCGGTAGTGCGATTGAATACTTTGACGGATTTGAAATCGTGTTTCTTCAAGTTGCCAGCGATGGCTTCAATGGTTTGACCAGCCCCGATGTAAAGGATGGAATGGTCGCTATTGAGGTCTCGCTCTAGCAACTTTCGATAAGCGATGTTGACAACAGAGATCGGTTTGGTAGCAATCTCTGTTTCGGTGTATATCTGTTTCGCAGTTTCTATGGCCTTTTGAATCGCAATGCGAATGAAGTCGCCCGTAAATCGATTGTCACGCGCCCGTTCAAACGCCGTGCGCACTTGTGTAATGATTTCTCTTTCTCCAATGATCAGTGAGTCTAAGGAACTGGCAACGTGAAATACGTGACGAATCGCTTCCAATCCTGTGTGCAACCGCGCCTCCTTCACACCTGCTTCGATGTCTTCACTACCTAGATGCGAGTAGGAAAGGGAAAGAAGGTCTCGCACCAACTCCTCGTTGAGCGATCGCGCGCAGCGAAAGAAGAACTCTACGCGGTTACAGGTCGACAAGAACATGAATTCTGTAATCGCCAGACGGTCAATGGCCTGCTCAAACCGCACCTTTTGTTGTTCGGGTTCCACATGGAACTTTCCAACCAAGTCTAGTCCGAGGTGACGGTGTGTTAACGCTATGACTTTAAAGTGCTTCAAATGCGGCACGAAAGTCTAGCCATGCACTAAAAATTGTGTCATGAAATTGTCAGGGAGTGAGGTGGAATATATCCACGCGCCGCATTTCCAATCGCTGTGCGAATGTGAGCTTCTCTCCAGGAGCTCCGATTCCTTCGATGATGATCCGTTCTGGGTCTATACCGAGGTTCACGAGGTAGTCCCTGACAATTTCCGCGCGCATCTTAGAAACTTCAGCAGCAATTTTTGGGTCGCCAAGGTCACACGAATGTCCGACGATGAGCACCGGTTGTCCCGAATTCCGGATGATAGGATAGACGCGGTTCAAGCGATAGCGATCATTGTTGCTCAACCTAACACTGTTGAAATTGAAGTAAATGGTCTTCAGCTTCAGGTCGTTATGCTCAAGGTCTTCTCCTTCTGGGGCAGGCTTACCTGTCATAGGTGAACTCGAGTTGATGTTCTGGGGTTCCTTCGGGAGGAATTTAGTGATGTCTAATTCAGGGTTTTCCGTCAAGCGCATCCCTGCGTACGACCCATCTTCTCTAGCCAAGGTGACAAACTTGAAACCAGCTGCCGTTGGCCCTTCTTGCACGAGTTCTTCATTTTCCTCGTTTTCAAAAATGAATTGAGCTTCGTCTAACAAGCCTTTATCTTGTTCTGCCAATCGAACGAAATATTCAGACTCCTTGGCGAGTTTATTAAAAATGAAGTTACCGTTCGAGTCGGTGTACACGGTTTCAATCACCTTTTGGTTCTCATCAAGAAGTTCAAGTCGAACACCTTCTTTTCCTAGGCTTTGGTAGTCGAAACGACCCTTGACATCCTTAAAGCTTTCAGTGACCAATTCTTTTGCTTCATCAGAGTTGATCTGGGAGATGTTAAAGAAGTAGTCTTGGTCCAATCGTTCAAAGGCATACATGTTCTCTGGATCAATTGCGGCTGTATTGACCGTTCCATCGCTGTCTACGAAATAGAGCTGCGTTTCAAGCATTTCTGTATCCGTAACCCCAACAACCTGAACGCGGTAGTTTTGGTTCGGCTTCAACATGGAGAATACAAAGTGACCGCTTGCATCGGTAGTAACCGTTTCAATGATGTTGTCATTGTCATCCAACAAGTGCAGCGAAATTCCGTCCGTAGGAAGGTTTTTGTACTTATACAAACCGATGGTAAAGACAAAGTTTTGCGAAAGGCGGTTGTCGTCGTAATCCTCTTCTAAGAGGCGAAGACCCGCTATTAATTCTGGGTCTAGCGCCTGATACCGGAAGCCGTACTCACTGTCCTCTAAGCTGCTCACAGCATTTCCTTCTCTATCCATGAAGGCAAGGCTTCCTCCCACCAGCGCTTCATCTGCTGGTCGGATGCTGAAGTTTTGATCTGCGCGTAGCTTCGTGAACATGAACTCACCGTCCTCATTGGTCACGACTTCTTCAATCAGGTTATTGTTTTCATCGTACAGGCGAAGTGTAACGCCATCTTGTGGAAGGTTCTCGTAAGAAAAAACACCTGCACTGGGCGATGCAGCGGTGTTGATCTTCGTATCGACCGTCGATAGCGACTTCAACTGCGCCATCTCTCTTGCCTGGATCTTTTGGTATTTGAACTCTCCGTTTTCGTTTACGACACTTTTGAAGAGCTTGGCGCCTTGATCGTCTGTGTAGTAAATCGTACCGTTCTTTTTGATGTATTCTAAGTCGCTGACGATCTGAATTTTTAAGTCCAGGCTGTCTGGTGTGTTTGCAAACGTGAAGGCACCTTTTTTCTGAGTCTGAGCGTACTGATAAACCTTGCCGTCTGCGTCCACCAAGGCGAGCATGATGCCTGAAATAGGAGTACGGTCGACTTCAAATACCCCTTGCATGCCTTTTTGGAAAGCGGGCTTGTCGAGCACTGGCATGGCGGCGACATCCTCCGGCAATCTCGGTGTGAGAAGCAATGTGCCATCATCATTGTATTCTAGCTGCTCTATGTACGCGCCATCTTTGTTGAGAAGCTGTGGGTTGAACAACTTAAGGTCAAGCATAGGATGGCTGGGGGTAAGCGTGTACTCGCTTTTTTCACGCAATCCAGAAATTTCGAACACGTCATCACTTCCAGGAAAGAAACTCCCGACCAACTCTCCCTTTGCATCCTTCACGTCAATTTTTATATCCGCTGCCCTTGAGTCAAATGACTCAAATACCAATCGAAGGATGTCAGCTTCCTTGTAATAGAGCGTGTTCTTTGCGGAGTAAATGTTGCTCAAGCTGTCGTTGCGGTTCGAGCTGAAATAAAACGTCTCACCGCTTGAAAATGGAAATGCGTCAAATCCAGGGGAATTGATTTTCTTTCCGGCATTGACTGGTTTTGACCAATGGGTCCAACTAGAATCGAGACGGTAGCTGTAGAAGATGTCACAATCTCCTTGACCCCCGTGTCCCGTTGACGCGAACATCAGCGTTTTTCCATCTTCAAAGAGGAAGGGGGATATCTCATAACCAGCACTGTTGATGCTATCTCCCATCCAGATTGGCTTACCCCATCCATTGGCGGTCTTGAGCGAAACATATAGATCTTCCTGACCCATCGAGTTAAAGCTTTCCATTGAGATGATCAAAATGTCCTCAGAAGGACTAATGTATCCGCCATAGAATGGGCTCTTGATGTTGAGGTTATCTACCTCAACCGTTTCGGGTCTTGGCCAATCCCCGTCTTCTTTTTTCTCGGTCATTGAGAAGCCGCTTTGCAACGAGACTTTCTTGATGTAGGTACCGATCATATACATACGCTGTCCATCCTTTGAAAGGCCGATCGTGACGTTGTTGAGATAGTTGTTCAGCTTGTTTAGGTCGTTTGAAGGCTGGCTCCAAGCATTGCCGTCGAAATCACTGTACCAAAGGTCTTGACCGACAGTTTTACCGCCTTTGTTGTCAGGGTGAAGGGTACGCGAAAAATACAAGCGCTTGTCTATCGGGTCATACACCGGACTGTTTTCTTCGTACTCGCCATTGATTACGGGAGACAAAGCTTCAACGGATTCAAACCGAAAGCCTACCTGCGCCTGTGAGAGAGCGAAGGTGAGGAGCAGGAAAGTGGTTAGGAGTAGGCGGTTCATTAAGGGGCGTTAAAAGATTGCTTTCTCTTTATTGAACAAATTCAATCCCAGCATGACTTCATGGCTACCAATATTGTTCGTTTGAATGGAAGAAAGTGTGAAGTCAAAGGCATAGCCAAAGCGAAGCGTATTCGATAGGTGTAATCCAACCATGCCGACCAAGGAATTCGAGTTTCTGTAGGAAACACCTCCCCAGAAGCGGTCTTGATAATCAAGCCGAACGTTCAAGTCTGCAGAGATGGGGGCTTGGCTTACGTACTTCACTAATATACTCGGTGTTAAGGTCATGTTTCGGTTGATGCGGTAATGATATCCTGCCATCAAATTGTGGTGAGCCTTGATTTCTTCGAGTGTAATCTGATTCGATAGCTTGAGGCGGTCTTGCACCAATTGGTCGCTGGAATAACCGACAAAAAATTTTGGATGGTACATCCAAAACGCCAAATTGATGTCCATCAGTGAACTCGCTCCTCTAGAAGACACGTAGTTCATGTACGTAGGGTCGCCACTGAATTCGACCACGGCCTTGGATTGATCGAAGGTGACAGAGGTATA
This sequence comes from uncultured Flavobacteriales bacterium, assembly GCA_943788725.1. GTDB lineage: Bacteria > Bacteroidota > Bacteroidia > Flavobacteriales_G > Salibacteraceae > SHAN690. The sequence goes on from CALSRJ010000004.1 coordinate 43,145, forward strand.
TCCAACGCTCGGTGAAAACGCTACGCTCAATTGCTTCGCGATGGGTAGGTGGAAGGTATAGGACAAGCCTGCCATGGTCAGCCCATAAGGGCCGTATGAGTCTTGAGCAGCATAACCCCCGACTGCGTGGTAAGACTTGCGTTGGATAGATGTGTACGCTGCTGGTGAACTGATGCGAACCGATGAATTCTGAGGGTTGATCTCAATGCGTTTGCCGAGCGGTTGGGTCACGCTTACGTAGTAGGTTGTTGGGCTATTCGTTATGCCCACCCACTGATTGCGATAACTCAGGTTCACTTCGGTGTAATCGTGCAATCCAGCCGTCGCAGAATTCAGGATATAGAGGTTCTGCAGGTACTGGCTGAACTGATAGACTTGTTGCCCTTTGGCGCCGACCGTGATGAAACAGGCCACGAGGATCAGGGCGCTATGTGCTAGTGCTCGCTTCATTTGATGATCGTTACGGAACCAGTTTGTGGCGGAACCTCCTCCACATTCAGTTCGATGACATAGAAATAACTTCCACTTGGCAGGGCTTCTCCATTATCGGTTCCGTCCCATGAATCTTTGTACCCTTTAGAGGTAAATATCTCATATCCCCAACGGTTGTACACTTTGACTACGCACCCTGGGTAGCTTTCCAGCTCTTTCAAGTTCCAAACGTCATTGTAGTTGTCCCCGTCAGGTGTAAATGCCGTAGGTAATACCGGGCCAATGTTTATTCCAACCATCACAGTGTCTCTAGTCTTGCAACCAAACTCAGTTTCGGCAGTGACAATGAAGTCCATAGTCTCTCGAGGAGCTGCCATGACAGAATCACCGTCTGTAGTCAATAAAGAAGAAGCAGGAGACCAAGTGTAGGTCACAGGTTGTACTGTGCTCGTGGCCGTCAAGGCAATGTTGGACGGGTTGAAGATGTATCGATCCTTTCCAGCGTCAACTGCGGTGTAAGGCTTCACATCTAACTGAACTGAGTCATAGGTAATCGAACAGACGCCATTGGCCACCTTCCATACATAGTTGTAGGTGCCAAGACTCAAGCCGGTTACGATTGAGTTGAATGCCGCGGTGTCTGAAATCGTCGTTCCATTGCTAGCAGGCAACCATGTTCCCGTTCCAATCGTGTCTAGGATCGCTCCGAGTATTGCTTCGGTGGTATCGCAAAGAATAATGTCGAGTCCAGCGTTCGCAGCGGTTGGATTCAAGTATTCAATGATCTCCATCGTGTCGCGTTCAATCGGGCAAACGCCGTTTTCAATTCGCCACTCAAACACGGTCGTGCCCACAGTGATACCAGAAATCGTTGATGCAGGATTGGTGCTGTCGGCGATCGACGCTTCACCCACAAGCATACTCCAGAAACCAAACCCAACTCCAGGCGTGTTGCCAGCTAGCGTTCCTGTGTATTCTTCACACTTTTCTTGGTCTGGGCCAGCGTCGGCTAGACTTGGGAAATCATAGCGGAATACTTCGTACTCGCACGTATCGGTGTTGCCATAGCTGTCGGTTACCGCAAATCGGTTAATGGTTGATCCAACCGGATAGAAATCCCCGCTCGCAATTCCAGCGACTTGCACTACATCAATTCCAGAACAATTGTCTATGTAGGCAGGATAGACGAAAGTGAAGGTGGAATCGCAAATGAGCGTGTCAGACTGACAAAGCAATTGTGGCGTTTGCCAATCGATAACCTCGATGATGAACGAACAAGTGTCTGTATTGCCAGATTGATCGTACGCGACATACGTCAATTGCGTAATTCCCACAGGGAAGAAGCTGTTTGAATCTAATCCCGTCGTGTCGATCTGGACAATGGAATCCACGGTACAGTTATCCGTCGCGGTAGGCCAATTAAATTCCACCACGGCCCCACACACATCGATGTCATTATCTACTACAATAGAGTCGAGACAGGTAATGACCGGACGAATGGTATCGAGTGCGGTAATATTCAAGATCTGCGAATCGACGTTTCCGTAGATATCCACCGCATAGAAATAAATGTCAATGGTTGAGTCTACAGATGCACAGGTTACAAGGGTATCGGATAGATAGAATGTATCAACGCCGCAAGCGTCCTGGGTGCTATCGTTTAAGCCAATAGCATCAAAGGTGAAGACGCCATTGCTGTCGAGGTAGAACGTATCAGAATGAGCGAAGATGGCCGGGGCGATCGTATCGTTGATGATAAAAATGCTCGTATCAACACTGACATTTCCATTGACGTCTGTCGCGGTAAAGGTCACCGTTAACGTATCTCCATGATTGCCGCAGTTGAAAGACGCGGTGTCAATGATGATGGACGCTAAGCCGCAGTTATCCCAAGAGCCGATGTCAATGCTGTCGGCGGTCATCGATGCAAAACCGAAGGAGTCCAAGGAGACATAGAACGTATCGATGATGTCGATAATTGGAGCGATGGCGTCAATCACCGTAATGTCTATGGAGACGGAATCAAGGTTGCCATGGATGTCCAAGCCGTAATACCAGAGCGTATTTACTCCGATGTCAGCGCAGCTGAACATCTCTTGTTCGACCCATAATTCCTGAATGCCGCAGGCATCCCAGGACCCGAGATCCACATTGCTTGAATCAATCAGGCGCGCACCAAAGCTGTCCAGCGCGATGGTAATGTTTTGAGTAACCACATTTGGTGGAAGGGTATCAAGAACCGTTACAAGCGTAGAGTCTGAGCTGGTATTTCCGCTTGGATCTGTACCCGTGAGTGTCACCATCACTGGCGCTGCGTGGTTGTTGCAGTCGAAGTTGAAAGTATCCAGTGTATAGGCAATTCCGCAGGCGTCAAATGATGCGGAGTCCATCTCTGCGCTGGTCAGGGTATACTGTCCATTCACATCGAGATAAACGGTCAGTGCGTTGTAAGCATGTAATGCAGGAATCGCTTGATCGAGTACGGTTACATAAGCATGGGCTGTATCAAAGTTTGTATTTACGTCAGCGACGTTCAGTACTACTTGAACTGGGGAGCCTACATCCGAACAGTCGAATACGGTATCGTTTGCGTTAATCAATAAAATACCACAAGCGTCGGAAGATCCATTGTCCATTGAATCAGCTGGGATAGTAACGGAGCCTAAGCTGTCAAGAATGACGGTGACGTTCTTCGCGATTACATTTGGAAGGACGGTGTCTAGTACGGTCACAACCGCCGTTGCACTATCAGCATTACCGTTTGAATCGGTCACTGTGAGTGTAACGGTCACGGGAGTTCCGACATCTACACAAGAAAAGTTGGTAATGTTAACAGCGAGCGATGCAATGCCACAAGCGTCGGAAGATCCATTGTCAACGTCCACTCCAGTGATGAGTGCACTTCCCGAGGCGTCTAACCAAAGATTGATGTCTTGGGTAATCACATCTGGAGCGACGGTATCCACTACTTCGATGGCCACCTGAACACTGTCTACATTTCCAGATGGATCAATGGCGTAGAACCAAACCAAGTTAGTTCCTACATCAGCACAAGAGAAGGCCGAGTCACTCAGGGCGAAACTGAGCCCACAGTTATCGTAGCTCGCACTGTCCATGGAAGCAGAAGGCACAACAACAGACCCAAAGGCGTCAAGAAAGACGGTGGTGTCTTTACCCAAAGCAAGCGGAATGATTGTATCCAATACATTTACGTCAACGGTGCTAGAGCTGCTGTTCCCACTGATGTCTAAAGCATTGATGGTGATGGTATTGGAGCCTATGTTTGCACAGTAAAAGGTATCTGCGCTGACAGTATAGGAGGCGACTCCACAATTGTCGCTAACAAATACGCCAGCGGGATACATTGCTCTCGTTGTCAAACCACGAATACTACCGTAGTTACTGCTGAGTACTAGTTCAGGGGTGCCAGACCCATCGGCTGGAGCTCGGTAGATTTGATCAGAGCCTCCAAATCTCGTCCAGTATAGCATGTCCGAGGGGGCGAAGTAATCAATGCCATAGATTCCTGTCTGACCTGTATACAGCGTTGTAGCAACCGAGGAGCCATCAACGGATCCTGCCATGATCGATCCCGTGCCACGGTTCGCCCAATAAACAGTTCCAGACTTTCCGTCAATGACTACTTGCCTAGCATTGCTAACACCGTCTCCAGCATCGTACAAAATCTGGTACTCAGAACCATCGCCGCGCATGCTCTCAATACGGTTATTGGTGATGTCAGAAAAGATAAGTAGGTCGGTGGATGGGTCGTAATCCATGCCCGCTGATCCAGACGTAGTTGGATTAATCAAATTAGTTGCCGTTCCAGTTCCATCGAGGTTGCCCACGAAAATTCCATCGTCACCCGCGGTGAAGAATATTCTGTTATTGGCATCGTCGATGTATACTTCATGACGTTCATAAACAGACGCGACAGCGGCGTTGGGCAGCGAATACTTTGACCCTGATCCATCAGCGGCGATTCGGTACACTTCGGAATAATTTCCGCCAGCAAAATAAACCGAGTCAAGAGCTATCGAGTAGTCAATTCCAACCGGGCCCTGTGTTCCAGCCGCAGCTGAATTGAGTAAGATCTGAGCCGCCCCGGTAGTCATATCGGCTTCCCAAATACGGTTTGAGTTTGTGCCCGTGAAATACAACGTTCCAGAAGGCGTGGTTCCATCAAGAAGAGAATCGGGGATGTACGCCTCACCAAAGGAATCTAAATACAAGGTGAAATTGCTGGCTGAAATAACGGGTCCTGTATTATCAGAAACATCCACCTGCGTGATGTCGTAACCGACATTGCCGCGGTCGTCTGTGGCTTGAAGATAAACTACTTGAGTACCGGTATCAGCGCACGAGAAGAATACGCGATCTGCGAAGGCCATTGTGTCATTGACCTCAATCACGGCAGGGTAAGAACCAGCACAAGAAACATCGTTCCAAGTGCCCGTTAGGTAGAGCTGAACACAATCCTCATTTCCAGAATTGTTGGGTTCGCCCACAGTCCAATTGGTATAAGAAACGGGCTCGCCGTTGTCCCAAACAAAGGTTCCTTCAGAAACAGCGTCTGAAAGCCCGATCCAAGGGGGTAAAGCGGGATTAGAGGCCAGGGAGGTGATAAAATCGTTTTCTGCGGCACTGGTAATGCTAGCCAAATAACCGCCCATGTTCGAAGCCAAGGTTTGTGCCGCTGTCTTCGAGAGGCTGGCGTTGGTCAAGAAATACGAGTGACCGTTCAGCGCCCCTAAGTATTGGACTTGCGTTTCGTATCCGGCGATGTTGGAACGCGCTACAGACCGGGTAAAATTACAAGCATCAGTAGTCGCAGAATCGATGTCATTGGTGTCAACAAAAGCAGATCCGTTGGCGTCAAGCGGCAAGGTCAATGAAGCATATGTATTGACATTCGGAGCAGTAGCATCCGGGTTCAGTTGTAAGGTGTATTCTTCAGCTTCACCATACGTTGCGGATAAACAAGGGTTTGTCGGCACGGCATTATAGGTTGCCACTACGCGCATGATCGTCGCACCTGTATCTGACCCACAAGGGATGATAAACGAGCCATTGAACGCTGCGGTACTCCAAGTGCCACTGTTCCAAAGTTGTTCCGCGCCTTCAAAGATTCCGTTCTGATTTACGTCTACCCAAATTCCGAATCCCTGTGCGTAAACAGGTCCCGCTTGAACCGTAAAATTAACAGTGTCACCTTCTGCTCCTGTATGGACAAGGCTAGTGAAGTCAGCAACGGTACCATTACAACCTGAGCCGTTGTTGGTGATGTTTGTCGTTCCTCCAGTGGTAGAAAAGTTTTCAATTTGATCTCCAACGGCACAGCCGGTAGTGAATAATGGGGAACAATAGGGTGAAGTAACAACGAGTTCATATTCTTCCACTTCACCAAAGCCATAGTTTGCGCAAGGATCCGTTGGTATCGTATTGTACGCACAGCGAACACGCATTCTATAGGAAGTTTTTGGGATGGCGAACGGAATATCGAAGGACCCGTTAACCACTGCAGTTGTCCATGTAGAACTACTCCACATAAGTTCATTCGCTTCGAACACATTGTCTTGATCCCAGTCAACCCATATTGAATATCCTTGAGAATAGGTTGCTCCAGATTGCAGAGAAAAACTTACCGTTGATCCAAAGGCGGAAGTATGTGTCTGTGACGTAAAATCGCCATACGCTCCGGCGCTACATCCAGTAGCTAAGTTGGAAATGTTAGACGTTCCTCCGGAAGTGCTAAAGTTGTTGATGTAGTCTCCAAGAGCACATCCATTCGTATACGAAGGAGAGCAAGGGGATAAATAGCTGATAATGACTTGTCCATTTCCGCTTTGAACTCCTGCGCTGTTTACCTGATTACTTCCTGAGTTGTAGGATCCACCTCCAGCTCCAGAACCCCAAGTAGAGCCATTCCAGCCGTTTCCGCCGCCGCCGCCATTGTAGCCACCGCCGCCGCCGCCAGCTCCAGAACAACCGCCGCCGCCGCCGCCGCCGCCATAACCGCCAAATGGAATTGCTCCACATCCAGAGTTTACTGAGGAGCCACCATTTCCGCCGAGAAGTGGTCTAATTCCGCCACCGCCTACATAGGTAGTAGCAGCCCCATTCGTTCCATTGCTAAACCAACCAGCACCACCACCGCTGGACCCGCCAGCTCCAGCGCTTCCTCCGCTTCCTCCATTTCCAGAGGCCCCACTTGTTGCATTTCCTGAGCCATTGATAGAGTTGGTCGGTGTGTTCGTCGCTGAACCAACACCCCCCTGAGAGCTGTTGGAGTTGCCCGCACGACCACCGCCGCCACCTGCTGCCACGTACAAAGTATTGCCAGTCGTAGTATTCCAGATGAAAGTTCCGCCACCACCACCGCCGACGTTATTCGCTTGGGTTGCTCCTTGTCCGCCGACCATAATGGTCACTACATCACCAGCAGTCACTGCAAAATCTCCAATTATTCGAGCGCCATTCGCGCCGGTGTTTCCACCTTGGGCGCCAGATCCATTAACATTAATTGAGGTAACCCCAACCGGTACTATAAACGTTTGGGTAGCTCCCGTGTAATTGTACGTAGCCGTCTGGGTCACCTGAGCAATGATTGCGGAGGGGCCAAAGATGAATACACAGTAGGTGAGGAATCGTAAAAATGTCGTCACAGGCGAAAGGTCAGTTTGTCTAGTGTAGTCAAATTACGCAGTTTTTAACCAATTTGGTTGGGAATCAGATACAATTAATCTGATTTTTATTGCCGTTCGTCTATGGGCGACATGAAAAAAGCCCGACCATTTGGCCGGGCTTTTCTCCTTGTTTTGAAACGGATGCTCAACTTCCGCACATCTCACAGTCGTCTGGATTTTCCAGCGAACATGCGATTTCTGCTTGGCGTTGTTCCTCCGTGATTTCCGCGTTCTCTGCAGGAGCTGCTTTTGAGGTAGGCTCCTCGAGTTGCGATTTATCTAGGGTGAACTTGATGGCATCTCGCGCGGCCTTAGTGCGGAGGTAGTACATACCCGTCTTCAGTCCGGCTTTCCAACCGTAGAAGTGCATCGAGGTGAGCTTCGCAAAGTTTGCGTTCTCCATGAAAATGTTCAAGGACTGGCTTTGATCCACATAGGCTCCACGGTCGGCGGCTAAATCGATGATTACACGCTGGCTGATTTCCCATGCGGTTTTGTACAGCTCCTTGATGTTTTCTGGAATCTCGTCAATAGCTTGAACCGATCCGTTGGCTGCGATCAGCTTGTTCTTCAAGTTCTCATTCCAAATGCCCAACTTGACCAAGTCTCGCATCAAGTGCTTATTCACCACTACAAATTCACCGGAAAGGGTTCGTCGGGTGTAGATGTTGGAGGTGTAAGGCTCAATGCACTCATTGTTTCCGAGGATCTGGCTGGTAGAAGCAGTAGGCATGGGCGCCAGCAACAAAGAGTTACGTACGCCGTGCTTCTTGATTTCTTCTCTCAACACATCCCACTCCCAAAGGTCAGTGGCTTCAACACCCCAAAGGTCTTGTTGGAATTTGCCTTCTGAAATCGGAGATCCTTTGTAGGTTTCATATGGGCCGAGTTCTTTGGCAAGGTCCTTAGAAGCAGTCAATGCAGCGTAGTAAATGGTCTCGAAAACCTGCTTGTTGAGCAGTTTAGCCTCTGGGCTGTCGAATGCTTGCCGCATCAAGATGAACGCATCGGCTAATCCTTGTACACCCAATCCGATCGGACGATGGCGCATGTTGGAATTCTTGGCTTCAGGAACAGGGTAGAAGTTCCTGTCGATGATCTTGTTCAAGTTCTTGGTCGCCACATATGTGATGTCGAAGAGCTTGTTAAAATCGAACTTACCATCTTTCACAAACATCGGCAATGCGATGGACGCTAGGTTGCACACCGCTACTTCGTCTGGAGCAGTATACTCGATGATCTCCGTGCAGAGGTTAGAAGACTTGATCGTCCCCAAGTTCTGCTGGTTTGACTTCGAGTTTGCCGCATCCTTGTACAGCATGTAAGGTGTGCCGGTTTCTATCTGAGACTCAAGGACTTTGAACCAGAGCTCCTGTGCTTTGATGGTCTTTTTTCCCTTGCCTTCTTTCTCGTATTTCGTGTAAAGTTTCTCGAACTTCTCGCCCCAAACGTCGGATAGCCCAGGACATTCATCTGGACACATCAAAGTCCAGTCCCCACCTTCTTCAACGCGCTTCATGAACAGGTCTGGTACCCAAAGTGCGTAGAAAAGATCGCGTGCACGGTTCTCTTCTTTACCGTGGTTCTTCTTCATGTCGAGGAAGTCAAAGATGTCGGCATGCCATGGCTCAACGTAGATGGCAAAAGACCCCTTACGCTTTCCACCCCCTTGGTCAACGTAACGTGCAGTGTCATTGAATACGCGAAGCATTGGCACGATACCATTGCTGGTTCCATTTGTGCCGCGGATGTAAGATCCGGTAGCACGAATGTTGTGGATGGACAAACCAATTCCACCAGCGCTTTGAGAGATCTTGGCACACTGTGTCAGCGTCTCGTAGATACCGGCGATGCTGTCGTCTTTCGTTGTAAGCAAAAAGCAAGAAGACATTTGTGGCTTCGGTGTTCCTGCGTTAAACAATGTCGGTGTAGCGTGTGTAAACCACCGCTGACTCATCAAGTCGTACGTTTCAATCGCGGCATCGATGTCTTCTTTGTGGATTCCAATCGCAACGCGCATCAGCATGTGCTGTGGTCGTTCAACCACTTTGTTGTTCATCTTGAGTAGGTATGAACGCTCAAGCGTCTTAAAGCCAAAGAAATCGTATCCAAAATCCCGGTCGTAAATGATGTGGCTATCCAATTGCTCGGCATTGTCCATGATGATCTGATACACATCATCTGCAATCAGCGGGGCAGGTTTTTTGGTGTTCGGATCAATGTAATTGAACATCGCCTCCATGGTAGCGGAGAAAGATTTTTCAGTGTTCTTGTGCAGGTTAGATACTGCAATGCGTGATGCGAGCAACGCATAATCTGGATGCGTCGTTGTCATAGAAGCTGCTGTTTCAGCTGCGAGGTCGTCGAGCTGAGTGGTGGCGACACCTTCGTACAGACCTTCGATCACCTTCAATGAGATTTTGACAGGGTCTACGCTGGTGTGGAAACCATAGCAGAGTTTCTTGATCCGCGCTGTGATCTTGTCGAACTTGACCGCTTCGGTCCGACCGTCTCTTTTTACTACGTACATGGGGATAGGTTTAATGAGGGTTTATAAATAGGAGGGGTTAAAAATCTTCGTCAAGTTTGAATACCTGGCTTTCTGATCCATTGGCAACGCCAGACTTTTGGTATTCGGCAACACGCTTTTCAAAGAAGTTGGTCTTTCCTTGCAGAGAGATCATTTCCATGAAATCGAAAGGATTTTCGCTTTTGAATACCTTCTCGCAACCCAATTCTGCGAGGAGACGATCAGCAACGAATTCGATGTACTGCTGCATCAATTTGGCATTCATGCCAATGAGAGATACCGGAAGGGCGTCCGTGACGAACTCCTTTTCGATCTCAACGGCATCCAGGATGATGTCGGTTACTTGTTTTTGTGAGAGCTTGTTGTTCAAGTGATCATTGTAAAGCAAGCAGGCGAAATCGCAGTGCATGCCTTCATCACGGGAGATGAGCTCGTTCGAAAAGCTCAATCCTGGCATCAAGCCGCGCTTCTTCAACCAGAAGATGGAACAGAATGAACCTGAGAAAAAGATGCCCTCAACGGCTGCGAATGCCACAAGCCGCTCGGCAAAGGATCCGTTTTCGATCCATCGAAGCGCCCAATCCGCCTTTTTCTTCACGCAAGGAATGGTGTCGATGGCGTTGAAAAGCTTTTCCTTTTCTTTCTTGTCTTTGATGTAGGTGTCGATAAGGAGAGAGTAGGTCTCGGAGTGAATGTTCTCCATGGCGATCTGAAAGCCGTAAAAGAACTTGGCCTCCGTGTACTGCACCTCTGCCACAAAATTCTCGGCAAGGTTTTCATTCACAATGCCGTCGCTTGCAGCGAAAAAAGCCAGGATGTGCTTGATGAAGTAACGCTCGTCGTCGTTTAACTTATTGTCCCAATCGTGTAGGTCCGGTCCTAAGTCAATTTCCTCGGCGGTCCAAAAACTGGCTTCCGACTTTTTATAGAACGCCCAAATGTCATCGTGTTTGATCGGAAAGAGAACAAAGCGATTCGGATCTTGTCTCAGGATTGGCTCTTCTTGCATGTTGTTTTCTTTTTCCAAGGTTGTGTTCTTTGGAAGGACACCGTTGATGTCTCCTTCCGTTTTGGTCTTTTCTTTTTCCGCCATGGTTAGGACACTAAGTCATTCAATTCTGGTACAATTAGGGCCAAAAAGTCTATGTATCGCTCCCAGGCGATTTAAGCTAACCCTATGAAATTCAGAAGTTTAAAGGAATAATGTCCTTTAGGCGTCGAAGGGGGCCTGCACCCCCTTCTGATTTTCTGCTCAACAAAACTTGAGAAAAATGGCTCCCGAGTCAAACCATTTTTATTGACAATTGGACGACTTTTTTAACAGTGGAGAGAATGTCGATTTGTTCAAAAAATAATTTCGTCGACCCCACCTCAGTGGTAACGTACGTTTGCCAAATGTGGAGGTGTTAATTAGGGGGCGATTTAGGAAATGGATTTGGTGGTTCACTTGTTGTGTCGCATTTTCAAGAGCTCCTCAGCGGCCTCTTCCAAAGCGTCAAACCATTCCACTCCATACTTTCTGATCAAGGCATCTTTGGCGAATCGGTAGACGGGAACTTTGAGCTCTTTGCCCAGCGTGCACGCGGCGCCACAAATGTTCCAACGTTCGTAGTTGACTGCTTCAAATTCCTTGTATCGCTTGGTACGGATCGGATAGAGGTGGCATGAAACGGGTTTGCGAAAAGAAGTCTCATTGGCCTGCCAGGCCTTTTCAATTCCGCACATTGCGGTGCCGCGCTCATCGAAAAGGGTATAGGCACATTCTTTCCCTTCAATTAACGGAGTCACCCAGTCGCCATCTTCATCCTTCATGAACGTTCCTTGTTCTTCGATTGCCTTTATTCCTTCAGGCCGGAGAAAGGGCTTTACCTTTTGGTATTCCTTCTCGATGATTGTGGTTTCCTCATCCGTGAGCGGAGCGCCAGCATCCCCTTCTACACAGCAGGCGCCCTTGCATGCATTGAGGTCGCAAACGAACTGCTCTTCGAACACTTCCAAGGAAATGAGTTTGTCATCGATTTGTACCATAAGGGAGGGGTCGGTTTAATGCTACGGGGCGGTGAATTTCCACATTTAATGCTACCCAAACAATTTGTTCGTCGGAGAATAAATGCAGTTTATCGATGATAGGTGAAGAAAATAATTATTTATTTGTTACGATAACCAAACTAAATTATTAACCCATGATTAAGCATTTATTGTCAATTGCTGCCGTATTCCTGCTGTCTAGCGGGATACTATTTGCGCAGCAAACGGTATCGGGTGTTGTCAAGTCTGATGATGGCGAAACCCTACCTGGGGTCTCGATCGTCATTAAGGGGACAACCAACGGTACTTCTTCGGATATGGACGGGAAATATTCCCTTGAAGTCCCAAATGGCGACGCCGTTCTCGTGTTCTCCTTCATCGGAATGGAGACCATTGAACGTAAAGTCGGCGCGAATTCTACCTTAGACGTGGCCATGGCTTCGGGTATGTTACTCGATGAAGTGGTAGTAACGGCCCTCGGCATTTCTCGAGAGAAAAAGGCCCTCGGCTATTCTCAACAATCGGTGAGCGGAGAGGACATTTCTCGTGTGAAAGATGTCAACTTCATGAGCGCTCTCTCTGGGCAAGTAGCCGGTGCTCAGATCAAGAACAGTGGCACCATGGGTGGTTCCGCTAACGTGATCATCCGGGGATACACGTCAATCGGTGGAAACAACCAACCGCTTTACGTAGTGGATGGGGTGCCGATCAGCAATGAGATTACCAATTCGCAAAACCAGCGTACTGGCCGTGGAGGATACGACTATGGCAACGCTGCCATGGACATCAACTCTGAAGACATTGCTTCGGTATCTGTATTGAAAGGGGCTGCAGCGACAGCACTTTACGGTTCTCGCGCTGCTAACGGCGTTATTCTTATCACGACTAAGAAAGGAACAAAAGGCAAAGGCAAGGGCATCGGTGTAACCGTCTCTTCTGGTGTAACGATGGGTCAAGTGAATACGAATACTATGCCTGCTTATCAGAAGGAATACGGTGCTGGATATGGACAGTATTACGGACCAGACACCTTGTTCAATGGCATCATTGCAAATGGTTATCTGGAAGAAGTGGATGTCGACGGAGATGGCACGCTTGATAATTATGCAACCCCCATGGGAGAAGACGCTTCTTACGGCCTTGCGTTTGACGAGTTAGATGAGGCCTTAACATGGGAATCTATCTACCCTGAGTTGGAAGATACCTATTTGCAGCGCCAGCCATATCAAGCATCAGATAATGATGCATCAACATTCTACGAAACTTCCGTGATGCTGAACAATAGCGTTGCGCTGGAAGGGGCAAGTGAGAATGGGTCCTATCGGGTAGGCCTTACCGACATGCGTCAGAAGGGCATTCTACCAAACTCTCAGTTGAACCGAAGCAATGCTTCGTTGAACTTGAACTACAAGCTTTCGGATAAATTGACCTTGAGCGCTGCGAGTCAGATCGCACTGACCAAGGGCAATGGTCGATTCGGCACAGGATACGATAGCCGCAACCCAAACCAGTCTTTCCGACAGTGGTACAATGTATCAACAGACATGAACAAGCAATGGGAGGCATATGACAAGACAGGTAAAAACCTAACTTGGAACCCACTGGGATTCACCTTTGCTGAGTCAGACCGTACGACCCCACACTACTTTGATAACCCTTATTTCATGCGTTATGAGAGTTATCAGAACGACGAGCGAAACCGCTTCATCGGAAACATTGCGGCCACCTATCAACTCACCGATTGGTTGAGCGTTATGGGACGCGTTACCAATGATAGCTATGACGAGACGCGCGAGGAGCGCATCGCAGTTGGATCGGTTGATGTGCCGATGTATTATAAGTATACAAGAGCATACTTTGAGCGTAACTACGACCTGCTTCTTACCTTCCAGAAGGCTTTGAACGAAGACTTCAAATTGGATGGGAACCTTGGAACGAACATTAGAAGACAAGGCAGCCGCGAGACGGAAGGCCAGACCAATGGTGGTTTGATCGTTCCAGGACTATACGCCCTCTCGAATGGAGTGGACGGGGTGATTGCTCCAACCTTCCTTCCTTCTACCAACGACTACAAAATCCTCGATCGCCCATATGAGCGTGAGTGGGATCGGGCAGTGGATGGATACTTTGGACGGGCAACGATGGGCTATAAGAACTTCTTGTACGTTGATCTTTCTTACCGTGTAGACATCAGTTCTACGCTTCCAGAAGACAACAACATGTATGACTACCCAGCCATCTCAGCTAGTTTGGTGTATTCTGAGTTGTTGGATGTAGACTTTATGGACTTTGGTAAGTTTCGTGTAAACTATGCAGAAGTTGGTAACGATGCGCCTGTTCAGTCGCTGCGTACGAACTACAACATTCAGTCAACCTTCGGTGGAGTGACGCTTGCGACGGCTCCTAATACCAACCCTAATGGACTTCTTCGCCCAGAGCAGAGCAAGACCTTCGAAGTTGGATTTGAGAACAAGTTTGCGAAGGACCGCATTGGGTTGGATCTTACACTGTACAATACCAACACGATCGATCAGATCCTTTTGGCGCGTGTGTCTAGTTCAACCGGTACCATCTTCCAGGCGATCAACGCAGGAAATGTGCAGAACCGAGGAATCGAGATTTCAGCATACGCCGACGTGATCAAGACCGACGATTTCCGCTGGGAGACACGTGTTAACTGGGCGTTGAACCGCAACAAGGTCATCGAACTGACCGAAGGACTCGACGCGTATCAGTTGACTTCCATGCAAGGAGGTATTACCGTTGAAGCTGAGGTCGGACAGCCATTCGGCGTGATCAAGGGTACCAACTTCGTATACCAAGACCCAGAGAATCCATCTGAGGATACGCGTATCGTATACGACCACCCATTCGGAGGAAAGCGCTATGCTCGATCGGCTTCAACAGAGGTAATCGGCAACATGCTTCCAGATTGGACGGGCGGTTGGACCAACACGTTCAACTACAAGACCATTTCTGTTATGGCTTTGATCGATGTGCAGAAAGGCGGAAATTTCTTCTCACTTGATACTTGGTATGGTTACGGAACTGGAATCTATGACTTCACTGCTGGAACCAACGACAAAGGAAATCCAGTGCGGGATGATGTAGAAGACGGCGGTGGACTTCCAATTGGTGGTTTGAACGCTGCTACTGACGAGAATGGAGATTACATCCTCGATGACGACGGAAACTTCACCACTGATGGTACAGCGAACGAGGATTATGGTTACTACGGTAACTATGCAAACTCATCTGGTTGGGCAACTGCTCCTAATGCATTGCATGTTTATGATGCTACGTATGTGAAGCTGCGTCAGTTGGCTGTAACGTATACAGTGCCTTCATCAGTAGTGGAGAGCTGGCCAATCGGCGGCCTTTCTGTAAGTCTGGTGGCGAGAAACCTTGCCATTCTTTACAAGAACTCCCCTTACACTGATCCTGAAGCGGGACTCAGCGCAGGTAACATCCAAGGCTATCAGTCTGGAGCTTACCCAGCTGTTCGTGAATATGGATTCAACGTAACGCTCAAATTCTAAAAGAACTCATCATGAAAAAGTTATTTATCTATTCAACGGTTGTCCTTTTAGGATTTTCATCTTGTACCAAGGACATCAACAGTTTGAACGAGAACACCAAGGCACCTGAAGAGGTTCCCGCTGGTATGCTATTTGCCAACGCTCAAAAGGAATTGTTTCGTTTTGACGCGTCACCCAATGTTAATGATAACAACCTACGGCTTTGGGCCCAGCATTGGACTCAAACCACGTATACCGATGAGTCCAACTATGAGCTCATCGAACGTAACGTGAATGGTAGAACCTTTAACACGTTGTATGCTAACGTCCTGCGCGACTTGAACGAAGCCAGAGTCTTCGTTGATAATGATGCATTGCTTTCCGACGCGGACAAAGCAACCCAGGGAGCGATGATCACCTTAATGGAAGTGTACACCTACCATGTCTTGGTTGATTTGTTCAACGACGTACCTTATAGCGAGGCTAATGGACTCTTGGACAAACTAAATCCTTCGTATGATGATGCTGAGACCATTTACCGTGACCTTCTGTCAAGGATTGACGGCGCATTATCGGCCTTAGCTGGAAGCGGTTCATCGGGAGAGCTCGGATCGTCTGATTTGATCTACAGTGGATCGGAAATGATGTGGGCAGAATTTGGTAATTCCCTCAAGTTGAAGCTTGCGCTTCGCATGGCGGATGTTGCGCCAGGAGATGCCCAAGGCTGGGCTGAAGCTGCTGCTGGTGGCGCTTTGTCCTCTAGTTCGTCAAATGCAGTCGTCAGCTTTGAAGGTGGTGTTCCTAACACGAATCCACTGTGGGAAGATTTGGTGCAGAGTGGCCGAACAGACTTCATCGCATCGCAGACCTTATCCGATGCTTTGAATGCTCAAAATGATCCACGCAGTGCGGTATTCTTCCGCGCCTTAGACTCATTGGGAAGCGTGACTGGAAATCCACATGGTTCTGGAGGAGCGTACAACAATTTCTCTCAACCGGGAGATATGTTGGAAAATCCAACTATGCCACATTGGATCATGTCCTATGATGAAGTACTCTTCCTCAAGGCTGAAGCCGCTGCACGCGGATGGGCTGTTGGAGGTACCGCGGAGGATTTCTACAATGATGCACTCCAGGCGTCCGTTGAGCTCTGGACAGGAGCGGGCACGAGCGATTCTACTTTCTTGGCTGTTACGGCCTATGACGCGAATAACTGGAAGACAGTAATCGGTACGCAGAAGTGGATTGCGATGTACAACCGCGGTTTTGAGGCTTGGTCAACGTGGAGGCTTTATGATGCTCCGACCATGGCCGCCGCCGCGGAGGCTGGAACGACTCCACCCATGCGTTACAACTATAGCGTAGACGAGTACTCTGTTAATGGTGAAAGTGTATCAGCTGCCAATGGCGGGTCTGATAACGTCATGGACAAAGTATTCTGGGACGTGAACTAGCATCAGCATAAGTATAGTTGATGTAAGCCCTGGCCCTTTCGGTCGGGGCTTACTTTTTCCCGCGATTCGTTCACTCAGCTGCATACTTTTGCAGCATGAATCAAGAGGATAAGTTCAAGAACGTAATCTCACACGCCAAGGAATACGGCTTCGTATTTCCTTCCAGTGAGATCTATGACGGATTGAGTGCAGTATACGACTACGGACAACTAGGCGCTGAGCTGAAGAAAAACATTCGCGACCATTGGTGGAAAAGCATGGTGCAAATGCACGAGAACATCGTGGGCATTGATGCAGCCATCTTTATGCACCCGACTACCTGGAAGGCTTCAGGGCATGTCGACGCATTCAACGACCCTCTCATCGACAATAAAGACTCTAAGAAGCGTTACCGAGCAGACGTACTAATAGAGGACCACATAGCCAAGATCGAAGCGAAGGTTGAGAAGGAAATAACCAAGGCAGAAAAACGCTTTGGCGAAAGCTTTGACCCTGTCATGTACAAGGAAACGAATCCGAGGGTCAAAGGCTACGTAGATCGCATCAACGCCATCGAAGGGCGTATGAAGCAATGCTTAGAGACCGAAAACCTCGAGGACTTGAAGCAATTGATCCTCGATGAGGAGATTGTCGATCCAATCAGCGGTTCTCGGAATTGGACGGACGTACGGCAATTCAATCTCATGTTCAGCACAGAGATGGGGTCGACCGCGGAAGGGGCGAGCAAGATTTACCTTCGGCCAGAAACCGCCCAGGGCATTTTTGTCAACTACCTCAATGTTCAGAAAACGGGGCGTATGAAGATTCCTTTCGGAATTGCTCAAATGGGTAAGGCCTTCCGTAATGAGATCGTGGCGCGTCAGTTCATCTTCCGAATGCGGGAATTTGAACAAATGGAAATGCAGTTCTTCGTCAAGCCGGGCACCGAAATGGAATGGTATGCCTACTGGAAAAAGGAGCGCATGCAGTGGCACCTTGACCTAGGGATGCCTGAAGAGTCCTATCGATTCCATGACCATATCAAATTGGCGCACTACGCCAATGCAGCAGCAGATATTGAATTCAAATTTCCTTTCGGGTTCAAGGAATTGGAAGGAATCCATTCGAGAACAGATTTTGACCTGAAGCAACACGAAGAGCACAGTGGTAAAAAGCTTCAGTACTTCGATCCGGAAGAGAATAAGAACTACGTGCCCTATGTGGTAGAAACGAGCATAGGTCTGGACCGGATGTTTTTGGCGATTTTGTCTCAGGCCTATGAGGAGGAACAACTCGAGGATGGTTCTGAGCGTGCGGTCCTGCGCATTCCTTCGAAACTCGCGCCTTATAAGGTGGCCATCCTCCCTCTACTCAAAAAAGACGGACTGCCTGAGAAGGCGCGTGAGGTCATCCATGGGCTCAAAGGCGCCTTCATGTGTCAGTACGACGAAAAAGACGCCATCGGGCGCAGGTATCGCCGACAAGATGCCATTGGAACACCTTACGCTGTAACCATCGACCATCAGACCTTGGAAGACGATACCGTTACCCTTCGTGAGCGGGATACGATGGAGCAGAAAAGGGTGCACATCAAGGAACTCAGCGGGATTTTGCACGAGAACATCGGAGCGTAAAGCGCTATCTTGTTCTTTAGATGCTGAACCACCTCCGGAACTTTTTCGCTTTATTGGTACTGGCCTTATTGATCAGGCTTCCTCATGTGCTAAGTGAGCATTTTGTGCTGGATTCAGATGAATCCGTGTTGGGAATATGCCTGCGCTTTATGATGGAAGGAGCGCAAGTCTATTGGCTATTCCCAGGACAGAAATACGGATTGATCATGCCAGAACTGCTCGCCGCTCTCCCTTTGGCTTGGCTGTGGGATATCAATGCGATGACAATCAAATTGCCGCAGTTGTTTTGGTTTGTTCTTGGCGCCTACTTCATTTTTCTAATGGCCAAACAAAAATCTAACTCCCGCTTTGCGTGGGTCGTCGCCATCCTTTTGGTCACGTGTAGCACTTGGTTTTTGTGGGGAATGCGCATCCGCGGAGGCTATGTCACGGCGTTTGCTCTGAGCAATGCGCTGATCTATCTCTCTATTTGCCATCCTTCTCGTTCCCCCTTGCGCATGGCGCTATTGGGTTTTGGACTTGGCCTTTTGTTCCATCTGCAGGCGTTATGGTCCATCGGAACGGCATTTTTTGTATTGGTGGGCATGGTGGGCAATCGGAAGATGCTCAATCCACTCGGCGCGGTGCTTTTGGGAATTGCCGTCGGCTGGTTGGTTCCAAACCTGGCGCGACCCGACTACCTCTTTTACGACCCGCAGTTTTTCACGTTCGATCCGCAACGTATAGCTGGGAATGTCACGATTTATGTCTCCTACTTCGAACGCAACTTGAATGGGCTCTATTTGCACGGAAGGGCCTACACCGAATCCTGGGCAACCCAACCCTACGTGCTCACTATGCGCAATGCTTGCGGTAGGGGTATGGGGACATTCAACCGTGCAAATTTTCCGAGACCCTGAACGAAGGTGGCAGCATATGGCGAGTGTGGGGGCCATGGCAACCGTATTTGTTGTACCTCTCTTTTTAGTCTCAGCCGCTCCCCGTTATGCATTGCCTTTGTTCAGCTTTCTCTTCCCTGCCTTGGCGATCCTGATGGAGGATCGCGTCTTCGCTCATCGGTTCAAGAAATGGGTGGCAGGCATACTCATCCTGCTTACAGGTCTATCGATGACCATCGCGCTGCAAGGGGCTCAGATTACGTTTGAGGACTATACCACCCAAGACATGGGAGAATTGATGGAATACCTGTCAGAGGAAGAAGTAGGCGCTGTGCTTGCCAACAATGCGGGGCTTCAGTGGCAGGTGATGTTCTACGCTAACGGGGACATCCCTGCGCGCAACCGCCCCATCCACGACCGTATTCCAGCCTTAACGCAGCACGCTACAAGGGTCTACAATGCAGACCCACAGAAGGCAGCATTGGTGGAATTGTCATGGGAGTATGATGAAGAAGCATTTGGTCCGCCTTCATGGTCGAATGGCATCTTCTCCATACGGCTAGCGCCCTCATACGAAGCCCTGACTAAACTTGGGTTTCAAGGACTGCATCCAAATGAGAGACGACCCGAGGAACGTATCTTTGAACCTGCTGGGATTTAACATTTCATGGCGCAATCCTTGTTTATTCGTGTGCAGCAAAAAGACAAGAAAACAGTGAAGAAGATCTATGTGGGAACCATCGTTTTAATGATGGGCTGGACGTTTGATGGGATTGCGCAAACCGTGCAAGTGAAGGATCAATTGTCGCACCAGCCGGTTGAGATGGTGAATGTTGCAAGTTACGGATCTAAAAAGGTGGTTACCACCGATGCGAAAGGACAAGCAAACCTGGGTGCGTTTGACGGGAATGAAGAAGACAGCATTGTATTTAGCCAAGTGGGCTACCGCACCAAAAGCTTTCATTTTGATGCCTTGGGAGAGGGGGATCGATATACGGTTTACTTGGAGCGTTCCCCATTCGCCCTTGACGAAGTGGTGATCAGCGCTGCGCGCTGGAAGCAGGAGAAACGTGACCTCCCCGTCAAGATCGTCTCCATTACGCCGGAGGATGTGCAATTGCAAGCCCCACAAACAGCCGCCGACTTACTCGCCCGTTCGGGAGAAGTGTATGTGCAGAAATCTCAACTCGGTGGCGGAAGTCCAATGATCCGGGGATTTTCTACCAATCGTGTGATGCTTACCGTGGATGGGGTGCGGATGAACAACGCCATCTTTAGAGGGGGAAACCTTCAAAACGTTATTTCTATTGACGCACTGTCCATTGAAAGCAGTGAAGTGATTTACGGCCCGGGATCGGTGATCTACGGGAGCGATGCGCTCGGCGGTGTCATGAGCTTTTACACCTTGGATCCTAGGTTTTCCAGCAACGATGAACTACTGGTAAAGGGAAGCGCGTTGGTGCGCACCTCCTCTGCTAATTTTGAAAAGACCGGGCACTTTGATGTCACCTTTGGAGGGAAGCGGTGGGCTTCGACCACCAGCGTAACCTACTCGGATTATGATGATCTACGCATGGGGTCATCTGGGCCAGAGGATTACCTGCGACCTGAATACGTTGAGCGCATCGATGGGAGGGATTCCGTCTTGGTCAACCCGGATCCTGAGGTGCAGCGGCCCTCGGGCTATGACCAGTTCAATCTGCTTCAGAAATTCAAGGTGCAGGCCTCAAAGCATATGGATGTTAACTACAACTTCCTTTACTCCACCACAAGTGACTATCCGAGGTATGATCGATTGGTGCGATACCGCAATGACAAACTGCGTTCGGCCGAGTGGTATTTCGGACCGCAAGAATGGATGATGCATGCTTTGCGCATTGAGAACGACAATCGAAATTTTTTCTACCATAGAATGCGCGTCACCATGGCTTATCAATATTTCGAAGAAAGCAGACACGATCGAGACTTTGGGTCGAACTTGCTTACCCATCGGGTGGAGCGTGTGAATGCATATTCGGTGAACCTGGACCTAGAGCAAGACATTGGAGCGCGTCACGAGATATTTTACGGAGCTGAATGGGTGACCAACACGGTAGACTCTCGAGGAATCGATAAAGACATTGTCACGGATCAGACGTTTGCGGCGTCTTCTCGTTATCCTGATGATGCTTCCTGGACCAGTGCCGCAGTCTACGCCACCGATCGTTTTCGCCTTGCTGAGAACCTCACTTTGCTCTCTGGAATCCGCTACAACATTGTGCAAGTGAATGCAAGTTTTGACACCGCCTTTTACGACCTGCCGTTCACCGAGGCAGCGCTGACTATGGATGCCTTGAATGGTAGCGCGGGCCTGGCTTATCGTCCGACCGAACGTTGGCAGATCAACGTCAACCTTTCCACAGGCTTTAGGGCGCCTAACATCGATGATGTCGGAAAGGTCTTCGATTCAGAACCAGGCGCGGTTGTGGTGCCAAACCCTGACTTGCGGCCAGAATATGCGTACAATGTGGATTTTGGCATTACAAAGGTGTTTGGAGATGTGCTGAAGGTAGACGTCACAGGCTTCTACACCCTGCTGGAAAATGCCATGGCGCGAAGAGACTTTCAACTGGACGGGAGAGACAGTATTCCGTACGACGGTGAGATGAGTCGGGTGCAAGCCATACAGAATGCTGCTCAGGCTAGGGTTTTTGGAGTTCAAGCCGGGTTTGAGTGGAAGATTGGAGCGGGATTCTCTTTGTCGAGCAGGTTCAATATGCAGGAAGGAGTAGAGGAGCTGGACGATGGCACTACGGCTCCTTTGAGGCACGCTGCGCCGGCCTTTGGACTGACCAAGCTCACGTATCAGCGCGAACGTTTGCGCCTTCAGTTTAGTTTAGAGTACAATGCTGCGATCTCTTCGGCGAACCTTCCTCCCTCTGAACTGGGCAAGGACCACATCTATGCTTTGGATGATGAGGGGATACCGTATTCTCCTGCCTGGTATATCTTTTCTGTTCGGGCCATGTATACGGTCAATGATTTTCTCGTGTTTACGGGGGGTGTTGAAAACCTAATGGACCTGCGCTACCGTCCTTATTCCTCTGGCATCTCCCCGGCGGGGAGAAACGTTCAAGCATCTGTGAGGGTGATGTTTTGATGACTACGGGCGACGGACGGCATACACTAGCTCGTCCTTGATTACACCATTTTTGATGAGCGTTGCCTTCAACCGAGCTTCGAGTGTGAATCCAGCTTTTTCCAATACCCGTTGCGAAGCGATGTTGTCACCGTAGGGCCGTGCAAAGATCCGGGTGATATCTGGGAAATGCCCGAAGGTGTACGCGACCATTTGTTCGATCGCCTTAGTGACGATTCCCTTGCCCCAATAGGTTTCGGCTATCCAATAGCCCATTTCTGCATTCATTCGGTCAATGTCTGTTTTAGGGTGGATGCCAATAGCTCCGATCAGCTCGTTTTTGACCGTGATGGCGAGGATGTTTCTTGGGTCGTTTTGCTCGGTCATTTTGATGAAGCTGCGGCCGTGCTCTTCTGTGTACGGAAAGGGGAAGGCATCCGTCAGCTGGTCTGAGATAGCTTTGTTATTGGCGTGGTTGACCAACTGTGCGAGATCGGCTTTGGTAATAGGACGCAGAGTAGGTGTCATACGCCGAATTGGGTCAAGTGATGGTCAATGTGCTTGAACATGGTTACGCTCCAATCTTCAGCACTCATTTTACCGAGCCAAGCGTGAGGTCTGCCGGTTGCGTCTGCTGCTCCGGCTTCCTGATAGGAACGAATGTTTTGTAGTAGGCGGTCTTTCTCAACGGTGAAAACAGCAGTATCACCCACCTTGAAGTAACTGGCAGTAGGCGAGTTTTTCTTGTACGGTCGTTCACCTGCAATCACACGTCGCATCATACCTTTGAGAAGCCATTTCATGAAGGCTGGAATCTTGGTTTGGCGCTGACCGTTGTTGTATTCGTATGCGAGACTGCAATGTGCTAGCATTTGATCCACGGTCATCTTACCCCATAGAGGTTGAGTTTCTGGAGTCAATTGTTCCACGCGGGCAATGAGTGCCTCGGTGGTGTTCGTATTGAAAATATCGGGATAGCCCATTACCCGAAGATAAGAATGGCTACTTATTGTTGTAGAAGTTCATCGTGCGTTCAAGGCCAATGCTCGAAAAGGAAAGCATGGCTTCACCGACTACTTTGAGACGCTCGTCCAACGCAGCATTTTCATCCGCGCTCCAAGGGGCAAGTACGTATTTCACCTGCTCTCCGGGGTGAAAATCGTTGCCTACGCCAAAGCGTAAGCGCGGATAGTTTGGGGTTCCCAACACCTCTTGGATATGCCGAAGGCCATTGTGCCCTCCGTGACTTCCTTTGGCTCGAATGCGGATCTTTCCGAAGGGAAGCGCAATGTCGTCAGTGATGACCATCATGCGCTCGGCAGGGATCTTTTCTTGCTGCAGCCAATAATTGACCGCTTTGCCGCTCAGGTTCATGAAGGTTTGCGGTTTGATCAAGATAAGGGTCCGGCCCTTGTGCTTGATCTCGGCTACATCTGCGTATCGGCTAGGGGTAAAAACAACATTGGACGCCCCGGCAAGAGCGTCCAATGTTTTGAATCCTATGTTGTGTCGAGTCTCCGCGTAGTCTACGCCAGGATTCCCGAGTCCAACAACTAAATACTTCATAGAAGTGCTTATCCTTCTGCAGGTGCCTCAGCGCCTTCAGCAGAAGCGCCGTCTCCTTCAGCAGAAGTTGACTCTTCTCCTTCAGCAGATGCTTCTTCTTCAGCTGCTTCAGCTTCTTCGTCTGCAATAGCCTTACGAGAGGTTTTAATCGCAACCACCACTCGGTTAGCTGCTTCAAGCATTTCTACACCAGGAATGTTCAGATCGCCCACCTTCATGGTATGGCCGATGCGCATATTGGTAATATCAATAGAGATAGCGTCTGGCAGGTCTTCCACCATGCCGCGTACGAATAGAACTTTAGCATTTCTGCGGAGAACTCCACCGTTGCGCACACCTAGGGCGCTTCCTTCCAATGCCACAGGAAGTGTAATAGAAACTGCCTTTCCAGGTAGAACTTCTATAAAATCCATGTGGAGGATGTTGTCTCCTACGGCGTGGTATTGCACATCGCGCAACACAACTTTTACTTGCTTCTCACCCAACTTAAGTGTGATGAGGAATACATCTGGCGTGTACACCAGTTTGTTTAATTCGCGCTCGTCTGCGTGGAAGTGAAGATTCTCCTCACCACCGTATACAACGCATGGAACGTGGCCTTCTCTGCGCAACTGCTTAGCGGAAGTTCCGCCTACAGCCTCTCGCAAATGCCCTGTGATTTCGATCGTTTTCATTATTCGATTTTGATGAATAAAACGGTTAAATTAAAAATTGCGAACTGATGGATTCGTGACTAACAATGCTGCGCATGGTGTTCGCAAATAAATCTGCCACGCTCAGCACTTTTATCTTGTCGGACTTTTCCTTAATCGGAATGGTGTCCGTAACGACTAACTCTGTCAATTTGGAAGCATTGATGCGGTCGTATGCCGGGCCGCTCAACACGGGGTGGGTGATCAGCGCACGCACTGTGTTCGCTCCGTGTTCTAACATCATTTCTGCTGACTTGGTCAAGGTTCCTGCCGTGTCGATCAGGTCATCCACCAAAACAACATCCTTGCCTTCAACGTCTCCAATGACCGTCATCGATTCGATTTGGTTGGCGACCTTGCGCTGCTTGTAGCAGATCGCCAGATCGCAATTGAGGAATTTCGCGTAGGCGTTAGCCCGTTTCGTGCCGCCCGTATCTGGAGCCGCCATGATCAGGTTGTCAAGGTTAAGGCTCTTGATGTAAGGTAAAAAGATCGAAGAAGCGAACAAGTGATCAACCGGCACTTCAAAGAAGCCTTGGATCTGGTCTGCGTGCAAGTCCATCGTCATCACGCGGGTTACTCCAGCGGCGCTCAACAGGTTGGCAACGAGCTTCGATCCAATAGATACGCGTGGCTTATCCTTACGGTCTTGACGGGCATAACCGTAGTAAGGCATAACCGCAATGATGTTTCTTGCTGAAGCCCTTTTGGCCGCATCTACCATCTGAAGTAATTCCATCAGGTTGTCTGCCGGAGGCATTGTGCTTTGGATGATGAATACATCCGCACCGCGTACCGTCTCTTCAAAGGAGGGTTGAAATTCACCATCACTGAAGCGCAGGATGTTCACATTCGCAAGCGGCAAACCATAGCGTTTCGCGATTTGTTCGCCTAAGCCTCGGGATGCAGTTCCTGCGCAGATCTTGACTTCGTGTGACATATCCAACCTTTTTAGGGGCTGCAAATGTAATCAATGGAGTGTTGATAACTGGTTGATATGCATAAAAAGAACGTATGAGGAAATTGTACAAAACCTCACCTTTGTTTTTCACGTATTCAACGTGAATCAAATAATAATTAGGAGATGAAAAAGTTGCACATCACCTTGCTCTTGATTGGCCTTTCGATGGTTGGTTTGGCGCAGGTCAATACGAACGCCATTGGATTGCGATTGGGAGGAAACGGAGACGTCAATGGCGCCGAGATTTCCTATCAAATGGGAATGTCTTCGCAAAACCGAATCGAGCTGGATCTGGGCTTTGGAACGGGCAATGGCCACAACCGCATGTACTTGGCGGGCATCTATCACTGGGATTGGAACATCACCGACGCCTTGAATTGGTATGTAGGCCCTGGTGCAAGCGTTGGATTCTACCAGTATGACAACTCAGCTGACGGTATCAATGTCGCTGTTGGCGGACAGATTGGTATCGAGTATGATTTCACAGATAAAGGAGCCCCGATCCTGTTGAGTTTGGATGGACGACCTATGTGGGATTTACTTGGTGATAACTCAGGATTGGGCTGGGGAGCTGCCCTAGGAGTGCGCTACATCTGGGGAGGAAAGCAATAGCCCTCTGCCTTTAAACTTCTGAGCATTTCAATGCGCTTGTGAATTGAAACTTTATCTATTTTCGCGCCCCCTATGGGAACTGCCCGGGTGGCGGAACTGGTAGACGCGCTGGATTCAAAATCCAGTTCTGGCAACGGAGTGCGGGTTCGATTCCCGCCCCGGGTACTTGACAACCCCTCTTAATTAGCTGATAGACAAGCGATTAAGGGGGGTTTCTTTTTTTGTTGTGACCAATTTGAGACTGTCGGAGTAGATTTTTAACTCGATTCCGCACGAATAGAAACTGTCGCGCAACCAACTATCAAGGATACCGGAATCACTTGTTTCTGACGGTATAGGTATTAGTTTAGTACCATACTAATTTATTCAGCCATGAGACTTTACTTATCAATTTTCGCAGCGTTCTTGTTTATCTCCTTCAATTCGAATGCCCAGTCGGATCATGTCATGCTTGATGATGAGACGGTGATTGAAGGGCGCATAGTGTCTAATGCTGAGACTCGAATACTGGTCAAGGACAATTCAAAAAGTTACGTGATTATTGACCGAGATCGCGTCAAGTCTTTAAAGTATGATGCAGGAGCTGGTAACCTAGCCTTTAACCTAGTAGCCTTAGATCAACAGCTAGACAAGACTGAGCTTCCCACAGGAGGAGCGCTTATATCTGATGGGGCTGGTATGTTGATTGGGGCGATAGTTGTAACAATGGTCGGAAGCATCGGTTCAGGGTTGTTGGCTTGGAAAAATCAACCTAGCGCAGGATTGGTTCTTGGCGGGCTAAGCGGAGCAGGAGGCTTAGGATTAACATTTGCTGGACTCGGAAAGATTTCCAAGGGCGGTAAAATGTTGGATGCAGTTGTTTATGAATAGGTAGCAGCTCGTTTTACACACACAAGAAAGGGGCAGGGCTGAAAAAAGCACTAAACAGCCTGCCCCCTTTTAGAAACAAGAAAGAAGATTGGTGGGTGTGGTCTTCCTTCCCGTTAATCTATATACCAATCGCTACCCCATGCCGTTGCTAGTGGCTTACCTTGGGCTTTGCGTATTTCATTCTCTTTGTCTAGGTAGTGTTGGTACGGCTTCTCGCACCCGTTCGCCCTATCAATACGCTGTTCGTCGCTATATACAGGGTCTTCCCACTTCAAGGTATGCGAGTACACCCCGTCCTTATAACAGTAGATGTAACGACTCTTTTCGTGGGTCTTCCCCGTTGCAAGCCCCCACTTGATGCTGTTGATCATAGCCTCGATCAGCTTGGGGTGCATTGGTGTATTGTCTTCGTCCTTATTCATTGGTTACTCCGAGTATTTCAAGTCTTTGCTCAGGTGTCCACGACTTCCAAACGCTAACCACATCGTCACCGCTTGTTGTATTCAAGTCAACCGAGCCTAGCTTGGGTTTGTAATATGGCATCGCTTGTAGCGTGAACCGCATCTTCTCTGATGGCGTTAGCTGTTCCCATACCTCGGCAAGTTTTTCGACTGTTAGCTGCTCCAAAAAGAAGCCATCCATTGCCTCAATAACGCGCGCAGATACCTTGTCCTGTATTCCCTTGCGGCTGCTTTTCTTGCCTGCCTCCCTCGCTTGTTCTGATGTGAAGCCCATGCCGTTTCTATTCGTTACTTAACGTCCGCTGGTGTTTAACATAAATGCACCGTAGTCCAACCGCCCCTCGCCCGTTCTGCTATCGACGGCAAAGCACCTATCGACTCTAATACCCGTATCGGTTGCGGTTGCGTTGTAAGCGTCCACAAGCTCTTGCACTTTTAGGTATTGCTCCATGCGCGAGCCTTCTAGGTAGACTGTCGCTTCTTCGGTGATAGCGTTTACCCATGCTTTGCTTATGCTAACGTTGCCATCTACAAGCTCATAGCGCAGCGTTAAGCCGCTTTGATGAACCGCTTGAAGGAAGTCATGGTACAAAGCCTTACAGCCTTTCAAATCTGCTAGTAGGTCGGTGCTGGCGTTGGGGTAAGCCTTGTCTTTGAGATGCTCCGTTACTTCACGTTCGCCCGTCAAGGTCTTGGGTGCTTGCCCTGTGATAGCCTCCGCGATCATGCGCGCCCTGGTCAAGTGTACCGCTTCACCATTGGCATCGCTTACCTGCTTATTGATGTGGGCTTTGTCTGTTCGTACTGCTAGTCTATTATCGCTCATGCTTTAATTATTTGATGTGAGAAATCCCTTTGAAATAGTGCCGCTTGTATTTTGATACACCGCCTCCGCGTTTATCGGTGGTCTTTGAACCTCCTGACCGCTCGTCAGCGCGTTTGGTTGGCACTCGATTAGCGTTACCGTTGCTAGTTCGCTTTGGACGATTAGAGCCGTTAGACGTGCCTCCAGACCTTGCAGCCGTGAACGGCTCGCCCATGCGAATCTTTCTACCTACTTCGCAAAAGGCGTCGATTATATCTTGCAGGTCTGCCCTAGACAAAACCTTCTTTGGTGATGCCTTCTTAACTGTGGCTGTGGCGAGTTTCATTCTGCGATGAACGGCTGCGCTTGGTTCGTTAAACTTCATCATTGTGATAATCCAATGAACGCAGCGAAGCGTGCTGCCTCGCTAAATGATACGCCCTGCTCTTTTGCCGCTTGCTCTATTCGGCTTCGCTCGGTTTGACTGACTTTGTAATGCACGCTAGTTTTCTTAGGTGCGCGTGACAGCTTCAAATATTCGACTGCCAGTTGTGGGTTTATGTTATCCTTCATGTCTAAGTAACGCATTAGGATAGCAAACGTTTTTCTTTTGTTCGATAAATGTTATATAAGAATCATTATATAACAGATTACGCCTGCATACGTTGGTGTATATAAGAAAATAAGGTAAGCTAGATTTGCTAGTATGTTATGCAATATGTACTTTAGCGCGGATTATATAACAAAAAGCACAATGAAAGGCACTAAAACCAAAGCGATAGACTGGAGCATATTAGACGATTTCGGACAAAAGCACATGGATGCAAAAAACTATGATTTGCAAACCTTCGCCTTAATGATACTTACTGGCATAAGGACGGGGCTGCGCTTCTCTGACTTGTCAAAGCTGACCGTTGAGAATATCAAGGAATGTGAAAACGGCTACCGCCTAAAGGGCATCGCCAAAAAAACAAAGAAGGTGTTTGAAATACCTCTAAAGGCTTGGCTAGTCAATAGGCTAAAGGTTCACGCTAAAGGCGTGCATCTATTCAGCAAAGGAGGTAAAATGGTAAACGCAATGTGGTTTCATCGGAATATGCAAAAGCATTTCGAGCATGAAGCAAAGCAAGCCAAGAAAGAAGGTAGGGCAATCGGTGCGCATAGTATGAGGAAGGCGGCTGCTCTGAAGATGTATGCAGGAAATAAGGACATGAACAAAGTAAGGTCGTTTTTGCAGCACCGCGACCTGGCGACCACTAGCGATTATATGGAGATAGACCGTCAAACTTTGATGGATGCTATTTCAGATGCCTTCGATTGAACTTGAAAAAATACTTGATTAAACAAGCCATGATTAGAGTACAACGAAAAAGAACGAAGGGCTACAAACTGCCTGACAATACCAAGTGTGTAAACAGAGGTACGAAGTGGGGCAATCCCTTCAAGGTGGTCGAGCATAGGGGCGGTTGGTGCGTAATCGACATCAACGGGGTAGAACTGGCTAACGGAGTGGCTACAAAGGATGAGGCGGCTGGTGTAGCTGTTAAGTATTATATCACATGGTTAGACCGTCAAATATTGGATGGTCGATTGAACATCGAGGAGTTAAGGGGTAAATTCAAATCTACCATACCATATTATTAGAAGTATGTCCGGACACACCGACGACAAGGTGTTCAAGAGTTATTTTAATACTCTTACCGAAGAGATAGAGAGGGGGATGGAGAAGATGTTTGTTTTTGACCTCAAGAGAGCCGGTCCTAATGAAGGAGTCACTACTGAATCAGATTTTGAGACCGCGACGGATGGTCCACCCAATCTTTCAAAGTATCGCGTTTGGCTTGAGGAAGGTCTTATCAGTAGAGATGAGTTTTTGGACTTACTTGCAAGAGAGAATTAAAATTTATCCGTTTAAACCGACTAATTGGTTTCACTCGTGTTTTATTTGTATTGAAGAATTGTTTGAATACACTCCCTTTGTTTAAATTTGATTTATAAAAATCAACTCTTATGACTACCGACACTATCGTAGAAATTATCATTTTCGGAATTTGCCTATCGCTATGGAACTTCAAATTCGGAAGTAGAGTAGCCTTAAAGCATAGGGTTTATTGGTTGTGGTTTTCCGTAGTTGCGAGTCGAGATATGGTTGCGGGATATAAGCATAGCGGAGAGCGTGAGGGCGTGTCGCCTGAACTCATAATTTATTTAGAGAAGAGTTTACTCTACATAATTGTGATGGATTATTTAGCGTACCCTATGGTTTTTTGGCTATTTACTTTTTTTGTGCGCTTATAATTGAACATTTAAATCAACACAATGAACTACCAATTCAAGAAACTCATTTCAGAACTTCAGTCAAAGGACCGTTGTAATTGAGGGTGTGAAGACCGAAAGTGGATTGACGTTAAGAGTCGTTCTAATTTGAAATTGACAACCTTCAGAAAATGAAAATACCCACCCCATTAAGGGTGGGTATTCTTTTCAACTTTGGTTTCGGTTATTACGACAACTCCTTGACCTTCAGAATTAAGTTGGGACTACACCCAAGTATCTTTTGAATCTCGGAGTATTTTAATCCTCGGTGAAGGAGTTTGATAATCTCTTGGTTCTTCGGTTTAGATAGGAATCGTTCGTTGGATTCAGTCGTTCCAATTTGTCTCCCTTTGTAGAGACCCTTCTCTTTCCTCAATCGGATTCCTTCCATTTGTCGTTCTCTTATGAGTGACCTTTCAAAGTCAGACATCGTTGAGAGAATGGACATCATTAGTTGGGAGAACTTGTCTTCCTTTCCGTTCTCATCCAAGTTTCGTAGAGATGGGTTTCTACAAACCACAACCACACCCTTCTCGGTGAGTTCTTTCCATATAGTCAACACATCAAGAGTATTCCTACCCAGACGGTCAATGGAGTGAACCTCAAGATGGTTGAGTTGGTTGGAGTCAGTCAGTTTTTTATGATAGCGATGATGGTCTTCGTGGGGATATTTTGGCTTTGGTTTTTCTTAGGCCCTTTAATAACTAATGAGTTTCATTCTGATGACGAATTAGACGAATTAGTTATTAAAAAAAGAAAAAATGATTCGCAAGTTTAATCTTTAGCGTAGACCAATTCCTAAAGAAGCACCGTAAAGTGCTAAAGGAACTGAATGAAGGTTCATCGTTGAGGCGTATCGCAAAGGTCTGTGATGTGTCTATTAATACCGTCAGGAAGTTGAAGGACAAGGCTAGCATGAAGGCTAGAGGCTTTTGACATAGTTGGGTTTATTAATTGTTATAGATTTACGCAACCTTAAACAATAACACTATGGAAGAGAAGGAAATTTGGAATGGTAGCCCTTCACAATGGACAAACTTTGGAACGTATCTATTTTGCGCCATATTCAGTTGGCTGGTAATACCGATTCTTATTGCTATTTGGAAATTCTTGGTTGTAAATACATGGACAATTCAAGTTACAGATCAAAGATTAATCGAGGAGAAGGGTGTTTTGTCAAAGACAACTGATGAATTGGAACTTTTCAGAGTAAAAGATATTCGACTTGAACAGCCGTTCTTTCTGAGGCTAGTGGGCTTGTCCAACATTGTGTTGGTGACATCTGATAAGTCGCACTCAATAGTCACGATTCCAGCTATAAAGGATGGTAAAAATCTGCGTGAACAGATACGTTCAGCGGTAGATGCCAGGCGAGATAAAAAACGAGTTCGAGAAACAGATTTTGAGTAGGTAGGAATCTGCTCTTTGTTACGGCAGGGCAGGGGTGATTCGACAAGCAAAAAGCCCTGACCGATTAAGACCAGGGCAATGCCTTCTATATTATACGGAGTTGTCGAAGGCTTTACAAAGATGGTGTTGGTTCAGATTAGCTCCGTTGCAGTTTTTGCAGGTGGTTTGTAGGTTAGTGGTATTTCTTTCCTGGAATACCCTTAAACGTATCCTTTGTAGGTTCTTTAAGGTAGGGGATTGTGTTTAGTAGTGTAGTCTTCCAGTTCTTAATCGGTCTATCCTTTCCGTTTTCTAGGGGTATGCTCCAATCGTTAGACTTCCAAGCCTCATACTTCAAACGCACGTGCTCAACGTTTACCTCAGGTTTCTTTTCCTTGGCATACTCTATAAACTCACCAACGCTAGGTATTGTTTCTTCTCTTCTTTTCTCTTCTCTTCTCTTCTGCTGACCATTTGCTTGGCTATTGCTTAGCTTTTGCTTAGCTAATGCCCCCTTTTTGCCTAGCTCGCTACGGATTTTGCGCATTGCTTGCAGTTTCTCTATCTGAACGTCTAGCCACCCGATAGTTATATGGTCTTCATCCTCGCCTATATACTTGCGTTTAACAAGCCTGTCGTATAGTTCATCGCCTAACCTAAGTCTAGCGTCCTCAGTTTGAATGTCGCCCATCTTCTGCCAGTAGACAGCGCATAGGTTTATGTAAGCACCCTGCACGTCAAAGGCTTCCATTGCCATTCTACCTGCCAACCATTCGGCAGGCTCAAACATAAACCATGGTGATTCTTTACCCATTTCCAAGTGATTTTGTGCAGCTATATTTATCTGCTATTACACCCAGTTCAAATTCGGAAGACGTGCGATTGTTTTCGAGCCATGCCTTCACCTCTGCCAGCTTGAGGTAGGTCAGTTTGCGTGAGGGAGAATAAGATGGTAGCTCCCTTTCTCGAATGAGATGCTTCAAATGGGAAATGGACACATGAAGGTAGTTTGCGATCTCTTCAAGCGAGAAAAAGTCCTCGTCTCGCTTTGCGGCAGGGTCGTCAAAATTCGTTTTGTAGCGACTAGAGTTATCTACACCGGGCTTTGGAGAGTTTGTAAGCATTATGCTATTTGTTTGAGTAAAACTGATGCCGAGAGAGCGATTGGTCAATCGACATTGTCGGCTCATGTAATACAAATTCGAGTCCGATGGGCGGAGTTTTTAAACCCCTGACAAATTTTTTGTTTGAGTGTAAAATTTGGCGGGTTTTTGTGGCATTATGCACAAGTCTGTCGCTGACATTGTGTCAAAGAGCCTCAACTAGAAAGGATTCGGAGTATAAAAACGGGACTAATTGAAAAAATCAGCCGATAGGGACGCTGCCTTTTTAGCCTCATCTACATGCCTGATGTACTTCTCGGTGTGAAGAGTTGAGCTATGGCCCATGTTCTGGGCGATTGCACTTTGATTGTGACCACCTAGCGCTTGATTTGTGCCGAACGTGTGTCTCCCGCAGTAAAAAGTAATGTGCTTTTTGATGCCGGCCCTTTCTACCCAATACCGAAGCGTCTTGTTCACTCCGTTGTTTGATGGTAGGTCTGGAAATAAGAAGTCATGAAAGCCTTTCTCCATTCGAGAATCAAGTATAGCCTCAGCCGTTTGATTTAAACTAACTCGGACAACAACCCTGTCCCTAGTCTTGTGGCGCTTATAGTTGAGGTATCCGTCCTCTATGTCTCTTACATGGAGTGTGCGTATTTCACTTAGTGTAATGCCCGTTGTACAGGATAGGAGAAAGGCATCCTTTATGTCGTCGTTGCCGCATTGCGTGTTATAAAGTAATCTCAACTCGTCTTTGGATAGAACTGCTTTGGACACCCTGTTGCTGGTATGTCCTTTCGTGTCGACTCGTGTATCTAGCGCAGGGTTCGAGCGTAGCAATTTGAGGCGTACGGCCTGCTTTAAGGCTCGCTTGAAAATGGAGTAGTAGTTGCGCGCGGTTTCCGGCTTGAGCGTCTTGGTTAAATAGTCGGCAAATGACTGACAGTACATCTCGTCAACTCCAACGAGCCTTGCGTCCTTGGTTGACTCCAGAAGGCGAGATAACATGGCCTTAGCTTTTCTGTGATCTTCATGGGCGTAATTCTTTACGAACTCAGCCATGTAATCGTGTAGGGAGATTTTGGTCTTGTTTACCCTTATGTTGTAATCCCCTTCGGCTAGTTCTCCTGCCTTTTTAGCCGCTAGGCGGTTCGCTGTATCCTTTGCGGCTTTGAACCCGTTAGAACCCTTCCTATGCGATCCTAGCGTGAGCTTTTCTCTATATCGTTTGCCGTTGTGATAGTAGTCTAGGTAAAAGGTGATGTTGCCACTTCGCTGTTCTCGGAGAAAGACATTGACTCCCATGGGTTTGATTTTCTACAAAACTATCAGTTTGTGACTGAATTGTGACCATGTTATTTATGTAATTAGTCACAATAAGCTGCTATTTGTGTCTATCCGAATTTAACGATGTGTCCATAAACCCCTTAAAACAATGATAATTATAGATAGTGGAGGTGGTTGCGAATATTGGGTATTGTTCCCGCCCCGGGTACGATTAAAAAGCTCGCTTTTAGCGGGCTTTTTTATTCCCTATCGATCAAGGCCGTCCAAACACTCAACTTCCCTTCGTCATAACGGGTCCAGATCGGACGAACGACTCCTTGTGCTGCTGAAATGTTGTTGTAATCCCCAAAAAAGACGCCTTCTTGTGGGGTGAAAGAGGATTCGCTGACAATCTGATTATTCCATGTCTTGCCACCGTCTTTTGAATGTGCTACCACCACGTCGGTGGCGTGATCGGAATGATTTCTTCGGTCGTAAAACACGCAATGCAAATGCCCGGTGCTTTGATCTACTGCCATCCAGGTAAAGAACTGCTGCTTGCCGGGTGGGTCGTCATTGACGCGAGTGGGATCTGACCAAGTGGCGCCGCCATCTGTAGAAGTGATCACCCATACATCGGTGTCGTCTTCACCGTTGCGCTGATCTGCCCAGTTGATGTAAATGTTTCCGTGATTGGTCCCACCGCTCAGATCGACCAAGGTGATGGGCATACCATTGGCCCGGCCGAGCCCTGGAATGTCAAAAGCCCAATCGGCACCGCCTTCTACGGCTATGTTTTCTTCTAGTACGGTCATCACGCCTGCCTTTCCGGTTAGCATGCGCTTGAAATAGATGTTGCCATCGAGCGCCCACGCTACGCATACAGATCCATCTGTGAAAATGGCAGGAACAGCTCCCTCGTTGGTGCCACTATTGTCGATGCAATTTCCAGGCACCGAACTGATGTCTATGGCCTCCGTCCACTTTTTACCCTTTTTCGAAGTCGACAGCATGATGTTGGATTCGCAGGAAGGGTCTTCGTCGCCGTACACGTCAAATTGGGTCCATGTGACCACCAAGCGTCTGTTGATCGGATCCCAAACGCCCCATTCTTTGTCTTGATCTTTGGACGAGTTGAGCCCCATGCCCCAGCCTTGGTCCCATTGACCGCCCCACTTGGTTAGGCGCTGACAAACGATCCGATCCAAAATATCATCCCCCGCCCAACCCAGGCCTGAGGGATTGCTCAGGTGGAAGTAGAAAAACCGTCCCTTTTCACCGGGGATGATGCACGGGTCTCCGTACACTCCATAACGCGACGTGAGTCGATCCGTTTTCCATGTCTTCCCGGAATCAGCGGAGGTGATGACGTAGTCCAATACGGCTCCAGCAACTACCTGAGAGGGGTCTTCAGGGTTCACCGCGATGCTGGGCTCACACGGAGGGTAGCTGCCTGCAGTTGAGTTGATGATCTCAACATTCTTCGGGACTTGAGCCATCCCAAAGGAGGTCGTCAACAAGAGGGATAGGAAAAGGAGGGTTCGCGTCATGGCATAAAGGTCAAAAAAAAGCGCGTGTCCGAATGGAACACGCGCTTCAAAATTAGCTGATTAGCGGGGTTATTGCCCTTTCACGACCTTATAGCTGTACACTTCTCCCGTCGTCTTTTCAGACATACGCAAGATGTAATTGCCAGCGGCATAAGGGATGAAATTGATCACCATGCGCTCTTGGTCAGCGAGGCTACTCGCTTGCTGCCAGATAAGCTTTCCTTGGAGGTCGTACAGTTTGACCCGCTCGAAATCAGAGAGGTGTGCCGACTCGATCACTAGGCGGTCCGCGGTTGGATTGGGGTAAATAGTTACCTCAAATCGTTCGGGAACCTCATCGATGGCGGTAGGCGTCAAGAACCCCTGATGGAAACCCTGCGTCAATACATTTTCGGTACTGGAACCGGTCGCCACGACCACTTCCCCGATGGTATAACTCAGTGTTCCTGAGGCGCTGGTCTCACTGGATCCAGCACTGCCAATGACCTCTAACTCTTGCGCGTTGGCCGACAATGCGCCCGCCGCGAAAAGCGTGATCATTGCGATGTGTTTCATTGTTCTGAACCTCATCATTAGTCGTTTTCAAGCTGTTGAATGCGATCTTCCAATGCTTCGATGAGCTCTTGCTGCTCTTGCACGGCTTTGATCAGGACAGGAATAAGGCTCTCGTACCTCACCGCTTTAAATTCGACCTCATCTCCGGCGACGACCATTGCTTCCTTGGTTTCCTTTCCCTCTTCATCCACCTCCGCTTCAGAAACGATTTCATACGTGAGCCCTTGTTCTACAGCATGTGAGAGGGGCATCGTTGGAGCTGGGTTTTTCGCCATTTTGATCAATTCTGGAAATACTTCCTCCAATTCTTGAGCGATCAAACCAATTTGCTCTTCTTCAGGCAGACCCATAGTTGGGAAATCACTGCTTCGGAATTGATACCTCCTCGGCTGCAGCTGCATCAGGTCGTTTAGCCCACCCTCATAATCGCGAATGTTCGATTTTAGCTTGGCATCTGATGATGAATATCCTCCTGACGAATACGTCACACCAGAAGCGTATATCGCATAGTTTCCATAATAGCCACCGCTGGCTGTTGCAATGAGGCCATAGGCATAATCGTACAAGGAACCACCAGCATAGCCGTAGTGATAGGATCCGCGCGCAGTGCCATAATTAGTGGAAGTATAAGCATAATTATAAGAGCCATAGGCCGTTCCACCTGTACTTCGGTAGTTGTACGCGTCGTTCCGAGTTCCATAGCTGGTAGAGCCGTAGCTTTGAGCTTGGTTGTATGTGGCCATGGCTCCTCCGGTGCTGCCTTGATAGGAGTAGTTATATGATGCATAATGAGTATAAGCATTATTTCCGTAGGCCTGATTATACGAACCGTAACCGTTGTAAACAGGGTACGATGATCTATTGTAGGCTCCGTAGGAATAATTGGAGGAAGTGGCCAAGTTGTAAGCACCATAGGCATAGGAGGAAGGGCTGTATGCGTAGTTATACATACCGTAGGAAGACCCAGATGGATTGTATACCTGGTTGTACGTTCCAAACCCAGTTCCTGACGGGTCATAGAGGTAATTGTACGTTCCGTAAGTAGAGGAACTTCCATACATAATGCGATTGTAAGCCCCGTATGCAACACTGCTCGGGCTTTCTACTGATGTGTAAGCCCCGTAATTGACACCACCCCCATTGCGCATCTTGGTGTAAGTACCCACGCCAACGGTGCCGGCAGCGTCAATGTCATTGTACGTACCAAAGGCAGTGTCAGCAGAAGATTCTACATCATTGTAATTGCCATAGGCATTGCCTGCTCCGTTAGCTAGCACAGTGTGGTACGATCCATAAGCTTCGCCATCCGGGTAGTACAACTCGCTCGCAGAGGCGTAGGCTACCGCCGCGTGGTTGTAATAGTCAAGGCTATAGATGCCCACTGCGCCATTGTTTCCATGGGTGTTGTTTCGGTAGTTCATGATGCCTCCTAAGCCCTGCCCAGGATCATTCGAATCCGACGCTACAATCATCTTGTACCCCGTAGCGTACCAGTTGCCAACGCTGAGCTGTCCGCGTCTCTGTAACCAAAGTCGTCCCGCAGAATCAGCGTTCACTTTCGCAATGATGTCATTGCTGTCCATGGCAAGGTGGCCGCTGTCTACATCCCCAACAATCACGCTTCCGCTGCCAAAGTTCGGCCACGCGTTCCCGCCTTTAACGTTGAAAGGGGCACCCGGAGATGCCGTGCCAATGCCTACCCACTTGCTGTCATTGTAAACGGTGTCGCCGTCTACCAACCAATCATTATCATCGATCAAACCTGAGAGGTCTACGCCGTGGTCAATGCCGCCCTCGGTCAAGGAGCAAAGAGTCGTTGCTAAACGCCATGTTCGTAATCAGTTCATTGGTAGAATCGATGTCCAGATCTGCAGCGTTGTGCGCAGCAATATCAGAAGCGTTTTGCGCAATGTCCGCTGCATTGTCGGCAACTTCGGCGCTTTGGTCGTACACGCTCATGTCAACACTACCGCCATCAGACAGGACTAATGAGTCTCCAACTAAAGAAAGCGTTTGCATTTCATTCGCGGGGTCGCTGTCGTCGTCCATTACGCTGTCGTTTGCGACGCTCTCGGCATAAAGGGCGTAAGGCACAGAAACCAGCTCTGAATTGCTCATCACGCTGTAATTGCTGCCACCTTCTGGGTCCATTTCTACTTCGATGAAGTAGCTGTCGTTGCCCCATGCAATGCCTGAAAGGCTGCCGGTTTGGTTGGAGCCGTTGCCGATCTGAAGGTTGAACAGCCCGAAGGTATTGGTAGTAGGACTGTGCTCTTCCGAAAATACAGCAGTGCCGCTGGAAGATCCTTGCAATACGGAGATCCGGACAGAAATGCCTTGATCAGTGAGTTGGATACCATTGGCATCGCGTGCGATCGCTTGGTAATTGAACTTTCCTGGCGCCTGTGCCCAGCCGAATACGGCAGACATCACCAGCACCAAGGTTAATTGGAGTGTTTTCATAGTAGTCGAAAAAAGAGATGATGCGAATCGCCGTTACAGCAGTATCTCGCCATCCAGTGTTGGTTAAATAGGTTTAATTGTCGACTAAAATATATTATTCAACGATAAGAGCGATGTTTTTGCAAACAAACCGATGTCACACGGTAATTAGATCGAGCGTTAGTCTTCGCGAAAAATCAAAGAGCCGGTTGGGTACTGATCATTCTTATCGTTTACGTCAGCCACCTTTTCAAAAGGATCCAATCGGAGCAGGGTGATTTCCTCAATCGGCACATTCACAGTGAGTTCGTAATACGGATAAGCCCACGGCCAATCTGTTTGGGTGTGCCACTGTCCTTCCCATCCCTGTGGAGTAGGTTTTTCATTGCGCAGTACTTGGAGGGGAATGTAGTAGATGTCCTTTTTTCCGTTGTGTTCGACCAGCAGTTCAACAGGCATTGGCATGGCTCCCATGCGCTCCAACTCAATGACGGTCTTCTTGCCGACTGAGCTGATTTTATGAATGCCGTAGTCGATCGTCTTGGTAGTGCCAATCCAGGTATCGAAGTACCAATCGAGGTCCATGTCTGAAGCTTTTTCCATGATCCGCTTGAAATCCAAAGGGGTAGGATGTTTGAACTTCCATTGGTTGAAGTAGGTTTTCATGGCATGATCAAACTTTTCTTGACCAATTATGTGACTGAGTTGGTGCAAGAACACGCAGCCTTTGGAATAAGCGTTGGCGCCATAATCTTTATTGGTCTCGTAAAGATCCGCCTCCGTCGAGAGGGGCTCATCGCTCCCTTCCTTGGTACTCCGAATGTATCCGGTATAGCTCCGTTGGTGGGGATTGCTTTTTCCCCGATGGAAGAGGGAGTCCAAAACGATGTTTTGCGCGTAGGTGGTAAATCCTTCGTCCATCCACGGGTACTTCGTTTCGTTAGAGGCCAGCACACCATAGAACCAATTGTGTATCGCTTCATGCACGGTCACACTCACCAATCCACCAAAAGAACCTCCGCTGGTGATCATGGTACACATCGGGTATTCCATGCCGCCATCTCCGGCCTGGATCACGCTGAATTGCTCATAAGGGTAAGTCCCGAAACGATCGTTCATGATGTTGAACATGCCTACCGTGAATCCGACCAATTTGTCCCACTGCAGGTTGAGGGTGGAGTCTTCGATATGAAAGAAGTGAATCGTGGTGCCGTTCTCCAAAGCTGTGGTGATGTGCCGGTATTCTTTGTCCGCTGCCCAGGCAAAATCGTGTACGTTTTCTGCCTTGAACTTCCAGGTAACACGTTCGCCTGTTGGCTGGGTACGCGCGTATCCATGCCCTACTTCTTCTGGGTTTTGAACTACTCCTGTTCCGGCTAGTGTATAAGAAGACGGGATGTTGATGTTTACCTCGAAGTTGCCAAAGACGCCGTGAAATTCTCTCGCCACGTAAGGAGAAGTGTGCCAGCCGTCTTGGTCGTATTCGGCCAATTTTGGATACCACTGTGTCATGGTATAATCCACACCCTCTTGATTGTTTCTTCCGCTGCGCCGTATTTGGATGGGTACTTGGCTTTCGAACTCCATGTCCAATTGCGTGGTTTCTCCCGGCAGCAGAGGCATTTGAAGCTTCACTTCGGCAACGGTTCCGACAATGTTCATGTCGAGCTTTTTGCCGTCTTGCTTGAGTGAACCGATGTGATGATAGCCAATTTCATCTGGTTTCAAGGAGGCGATACGCGCCCCGATCCTAGGGTCGGGGTCTGCAATGGTGCGGGAGCGCACGTCCATCACGCTTCCAGGTTGAAAGGCGTTGAAGTACAGATGGTAAAAAACCCGTTCAAGGGTATCGGGCGAATGATTGGTGTATTGAATAGATTGCTTCCCAGAAAATTGATGTTTCGCATCATCAAAATCAATGTCCATCACGTAGGCTACGTGCTGTTGCCAGTAGCATTCTTGGGCATGAATTTGTGGTGACAGTGCGAGGAATATGGCTAGGGGGAGAATTAATTTCAACTGCAACTGTGCGGGGGTTAGTTGAGGGCTGACTGGGAACCTTGGATGGGTTGAAAGCATTAGTGTATTCCTTTTTTCTTTTTGATTAACGACGCGATGATTTTAATCAATTGTTCTGTTTCATTGAGCAGAGGGGCAGTATTTCCGAGCGCCCCTAACTCACGAACAGTTGCAGTTGAGTTTGAAGTTAACAAAGCCACTGTGAGCGTCAATCGACCAAATACGCTGCCTTCTCCAGCTTCAGCCATTCCAGCGTGGAATTACAAAAGATATCTTCTACCGCTTCGCTGGGCAGGCCCATTTCGGTGATGAACTTTCCTATCTCCAAGTCGCCCAGGGGAAAAGGATAGTCGGAACCTAGACAGACGCGTTTCGATCCTTGGTAGTCTAAAATGGTCTCCAAGGCCTTTGCGTCGTGCGTGATGCAATCCACCCAAAACTTTCCGATGTAGTTGCGCGGATTGTGGTCGTTGTCAATGGCGACCAAGTCGGGGCGGCAATTATAGCCGTGTTCTATGCGACCTATGGTGCCAAAGAAACTTCCACCAGCGTGCGAGAAGCAAACTCGGAGATTGGGAAGGCGTTCAAATATGCCTCCGAAGATCATGGAGCACATGGCGCGTGAAGTCTCACCCGGCATGCCGACCAGCCAAGGAAGCCAGTACTTGCGCATGCTTTCCATGCCCATCATGTTCCAAGGATGCA
Source organism: uncultured Flavobacteriales bacterium (assembly GCA_943788725.1). Classification (GTDB taxonomy): domain Bacteria; phylum Bacteroidota; class Bacteroidia; order Flavobacteriales_G; family Salibacteraceae; genus SHAN690. The sequence goes on from CALSRJ010000004.1 coordinate 84,714, forward strand.
CCATAATGGCTAAGTCCAATTCCTGGCAGGCCTCGAAAATGGGGAAGAACCTTTCTTCGTTCAGGTTGAGGTCGTTGATGTTGCTTCCGATCTGAATGCCCGGGATGTTGAGTTCTTCTTTCAGACGGCGGAGTTCTTGAATGGCCAAATCGGTATCCTGCATCGGGATGGTCCCCAAACCGATGTAGTGTTTTGGGTGCTTCTCCACCAGCTTGGCAATGTCGTCATTCAGAAATTGCGAAAGCTCCAAGCAATCCTTGCCTTTCGCCCAGTAGCTGAACATCACTGGGATGGTACAAACTACCTGCACCTGCGTGAGGTGCTCGGCATATTCTCCTATCCGGAGCTCTGGGTCCCAGCAATTGGGCTGTATGGTTCTAAAATAGGTGTCGCCCTTCATCATGTCGGCCGCTCCATCTTCTCTAGGTTGAAGGTGGATGAAGTCTCCGTAGCCGAACTTATCTGCAAAGCGAGGAAGGCGTTCAGGCAGGATGTGGGTGTGCATGTCGATCTTGAGCATAAACGTGGAGTTTGGCTTCGAAAATAGAATTCCTTGCCCAAAGCTTCACCTTGAGGTGCTGGGTGAATGGTTCTGTTAATTTTGTTTGACAACTCCACGCTATGAGGACTATCTTTTCGACGCTACTGGCTTTATTCATTTTGTCTTCTGCCTCCGCGCAGATGGACTACCAGATCGATGACGCAAGAAAGGTCAAGATGGGCTACAAACCCTTTCCCAAGGATATGCAGACGCAGGCCTTGACATGGAATGCCTTGGAAAGTTCTTGTGTTCAAGCGCCCTCTTTTGGCGCTTGGTTTGAACTGCAAGTGAAGTCCGACAAAGCGAAGTTCAACGTGCATACGGGAGGCAACATGGGCAATATCGAAGATCCCATGATCTACCTCGGAAAAGTGGTTGAGACGAAATCAGGACGATCCATTCAAGAGGTGTGTTGTGTGGAGCATTCAGGGAATGATGGCATCTACTCCATTGAGTCAACGGGCTTGTCGAAGGATGAAACGTATTATGTTTTGGTGGTGTCTACGGAGGAAAAAAGTCGCTTTGCCATCAGTAGCACGGATGATTTTGAACCGCTGAAAAGAGTGGAGAAGAAAGAGACGGCATCTGTGCTCCACAAAATCTTTGGACGGGTGCTCGACAAGGAAGGAAAAGAACAAGTCGACGTGAAGGTTAGCTTGCTCGATGAGTCCCAACAATTGGTGGCCAGTGCTCTCACAAATGCGCAAGGGGTATTCAACTTTGAAAAGTTGGATGCGGATCAGGTGTACATGACCCGCATCGAGTCAGAGGATACAGAGTTTGAAGTAGCTATGTTCTTGATCGATGAGAAGGGCAGCATCAAGAGCCAATCCACCCGCATCGGTGATCAGCTGTACGGCTTTGGGGTTGACAAGGGACTGGCAGAATTCATTAAACTCTTGGCGCCCAAAGACTATTCGTTGAAGGTTTCTTCCGGCAAGAAAGGCATCGTGGGTAGGGTAGTGGACAAGCAGACCTTTTTATTCGGCCGGTCGGGTGTAGAAGTGGGTCTTTACAACAAAGAGCGACAACTCATGTCTTCCTCGTTTACAGATAAGAATGGCATCTTCTCTTTTGTAGTAATGGAATCTGATAATTGGGATATTAAAGTGACCAGTGATCTAGAAAAGGACTTTACCGAAATCGTCATCGTGGATGAGTTCAACGTGCCGAGCAACGTTGCGAATTCTGAGGACATGGGGGCTGACGGTTTCTTCGAGTTTGCATCCCTTCCCCAAGAGCTGGTCGAAATGAAGCGCATGGAGGTTAAAGACACCCGCATGCAACTGCCGAGCAACTTTGGCGATATGAGTGTTGGAAAGTCCATTGTGTTGCAAAACATCCTTTTCGCGTACGGATCTGCGGACCTCTTGGAGTCTTCGTTTGAAGAATTGGATCGCCTCTCCGCCCAACTGCAAAAAATGACTTCGGTGAAGATTGAGGTGTTCGGGTATACAGATAACCAGGGGTCGAGCACGATGAATCAGATCCTTTCGGAGAACCGAGCTAAAGCCGTGGTTGATTATTTAATCGGGAAGGGTGTTGGGCCTAATCGAATGACATTCAAAGGTTTAGGTGAAAGCGACCCGATTGCCTCCAACGAAACGGAAGAAGGGAGAAAGAAAAACCGAAGGGTTGAATTTAAGGTGGTCGACTGAGCAAACTTTTGGGCAGTAACCCCGTAAACACAGACGTGTTCACACCCTAAGCGTGCTGCCGTTTGTGGTTTGGCTTTCAGTCGTAATTTCGCCCTATTGACCCCATGAAACAAAAACTGGTTGCCTGCGCTATTCTGATTTTCAGCACGATTGCTGTGCTCGGTCAAGCAAACTTTGTCATCAACAAGTCAAAGGTTCTCAAAACAGAATACACGCCTGTTCCAAGGGATTTCAAGACCAAGAAGATTTCATGGGGAGCCGTTGGATCCTTTTGTGCTTCTGACAGTATCCATTACGGCGCATGGTTTAGGGTGTACCCAACAAGTGATCGACTCAAGGTGACCGTTTCTACCGGGTTCAACTGGGGGGATATCTCAGACCCGCTCATCTATGTGGCCTACCTGGATATGTTGAATGGCGTAGAAACACTCGAACCGCTGGGATGCGAGAGGTTTGCGGGAGCCCAAGGTGATTTCACGATCGAAGTGATTGGATTGCGTCCGAGAAAAAAGCACTTCATGTTGATCGGCGCTAACGCTAAAAAGGAAAAGTTTGCCTTGTACTTAACCGAGAAATTTCAACCTACTGTAGAGGAGGAAGTAACGTTGACCGAACCAGATGAGCAGATCAAGGTCAACGAGAAAATCGAGGATACGGATCAGGCAGAGGAAGAAGAAGCGCTACTGGAAAAAGTGAGCGGCTCAACGCTAAGGCAACTGTAGAGGAAGGAGCCATCATCATTGGACGCGTACGAAAACGAAATGGCAAACCTATCAACGATTTCGATTTGGCATTGCTCAATGATGGCCTCGAGGAAACGACAAGCACTACCACCGATGAGTACGGCGTGTTCAAGATTGAGGGCATCGATCCATCCAGCATCAACCTTGTGCGTACTTCACAAGATGACGCCAATGTTTTGATCGACATGTTCATCTACAACAGAGATGGCAACATCATCGGGAAGCCTATTAGTTTGGGCCACAATCTGTTTAGTTTCCAGGCAAATGAACCTGAGTCCAACCAGTTAAAGATCCTCACAGATCAGGATATGGTTGTTATGGTGAAGCGAGGTATGAGCACTATGACCGGAAAGGTAGTGGATCGCGAGACGTTTCTTATAGGCAAAGAAGGAGTGCGCGTTGGGCTTTATACCCCGCGAAAGGCGCTGCTGAGAAGCGCCATTACGGATCATAGTGGAGCGTTCTTATTTACGCAACTCGATGAGGAAGAGTATATCGTAAAAGTTGACCATAAACCGGACAGTGATTATGTTGAGATGGTGCTGACGGATGACAAGAACGAGCCGTACGCGATGTCTAATTCAAACGATCAAAGCGCGGATGGTTATTTCCGCTTCAGAAAACTTGCCAAGCAGTCCATTGATCTGGAGACCATGGAGATGGCCGATGAGTCAGGATTCAAGCATCACTACTATACAATGCTCTCAGAGGAGGAGCCGGGGGTTCCATACGAGCTGCATTCCATCGTCTTTGAATCAGGGGCAAGCGATTTGTCACGGCAGAATGATGAACTCGATCAGTTGGCGCGTGAATTGACCGAAAGTCCTGAGATTGCCATCAAGATTGACGGGCATACGGACAATGTCGGGGAGGTGAGAGCAAATCAAAGCCTTTCACTCAAGAGAGCGGAAGCAGTCAAAGCCTATCTAGTATCAAAGGGGGTGTCTTCCAACAGGATTTCCTGTCAAGGATATGGAGCTGTGAAGCCCATTGCTTCGAATGCGACGGAAAAGGGTAGAAGCCTCAACAGACGGGTTGAGTTTGCTATCGTTGAGGAATAAAAAAGCCGGCTCCAAACGGAAACCGGCTAATTCTCCATCTAAGGAAAATGAAACGTCTTAGTGAGAAGCTACTGCTTCTTGAGAGACTGCTTCGGCGCTCCTACCACCGATGTGCTCCTTCAGAAACTGCTCCATTGCATTGTAGAAATCATATTTGTTTTCTTGGTTGCGGAAGCCGTGCCCTTCATTGTCTTTAACCATGTACTGGACATTGACGCCACGGGCCTGCATGGCTTCAACCATCTGGTCAGACTCTGACTTTACCACACGAGGATCGTTTGCCCCTTGTGCTACGAACAAAGGAGCTGTAATCTTATCTGCATTCAACGAGGGAGAAGTAGCCGCCATGCGCGCGCTGTCTTCAGGATTACTAGGGTCGCCTACCATCTCGTACATCATGGTCAGGTACGGTTTCCAATACTCTGGAATGCCGTTCATGAATGTGAAAAGGTTAGAAACCCCCACATAGTCTACACCACAAGCATAGAATTCAGGATCCTTCACCAGTCCTTGCAAAGTGGCGTACCCACCATAGCTTCCGCCGTAAATAGCTAGTCGAGCCGGATCAGCGATGCCTTGATCAATCAACCATTGTGCGCCGTCTTGCACGTCTTCTTGCATGCTCAGACCCCACTGATCAAAGGAGGCCTCCCAAAACTTACGACCGTAAGAAGTGGATCCGCGGAAGTTCATTTGAAGCACAGCATACCCTCTATTCGCCAAGAATTGAACCTCTGGGTTGAAACCCCAGTTGTCGCGCGCCCATGGCCCTCCGTGTACGTTTACTACGACAGGAATTCCTTTGGCATTTTCAAGTCCTTTGGGCAAGGTCAGGTATCCATGGATGGTCAAGCCATCTCGTGAGGTATATTGAACAGGCGTCATGGCAGCCATGTTCGCCTCGTCGATCCAAGGACTCACATCAGCGAGCTTGGTCAATGCATCCGTAGCCTCATCATAGAGGTAGTAAGCGCCTAAAGAACGGTCGCTATATGTTCGAATGATGTGTTTGTCTTCTTCCTTGGTGCGAGATGTAATAGCAACCTCGTAGCCGTCGAGCTCCTTTAGCAAACGCTCGTAGGTAGCCTTGGCATCTGCATCAAAGAAGTGACGCTCTGCCTTATCCGCAGTGTACATTGCACTTAGCAGTTTCTTGTCTTTACGTGAGTAAGAGATGCCACTTACGTCATTGGTCTCATTGGCATAGAGCTCTTCCATCTCCTCTCCAGTCGTCGGATCAATGATCACAACCGCCTCTTTATCACGACCGATGTTGGAGGTTGCATAGAGGTTCTTGTTGTCGAACGTGAAGAAACGAGGAGAGAGGCTTTCCTTGAAGTTGGTGGTTTTCACGGAAGTCCAAGCACCCTTTTCAGTCGCACGATACATAAGTGAAGTATTCACTCCATCCGTAGTGATGGCGATGCGCAATTTGCCATTGTGATCTGTCATCCAGCCGGTAATGTTGCCTGGATTCTCAGCAATCATCGTCATTTCACCCGTTTCCAAGTTGAGTCGGTAGGGATCGAAAATCCGTGGATCACGCTTGTTTAATCCTACGATCATTTCATTCGGGAGGTCTTCCAAATCATCGATGATCTGTGAACGGACGCCTTCCATTTTCGTCAGCGCACGCTCTTCACCTGTTGCAACATCCGTCGCAACGAGGTACCAGTTTTCATCGCCCCCGTCATCACGCATGAAGACTAGGGTGTTATTGTTGGGCCAGAAATAACCGGCAATATCGCGGTCAGACTGGGAGGTAACGCGCTTGGTTTCACCTGTGGCGATGTCCTCTACAAAAATGTTTTTTCGGTCTTCCCATGGCGCGAGGTAGGAATAATGGGAGCCATCTGGAGAAATCTGATACGACGTTCGTTCAGGATTCTTGAAAAAATCCTCTAGTGGGATCAGTGGTGCTGTCACTTCAGCCATTGCGTTTTCTTCGTGTTTTTCTTCTGTCCCACCTCCGCAAGAGGCCAACATGATTGCCGACAATGCGAGTGCAGGAATTGAGATGTGTTTCATTTTCATCGTGTGCAGTTTATATATCCCGCAAATAAACGGCATGACGTTGAATTGATAACCTTCGGTGTGTTGAATGGTTCAAAGGATGTTTTTTCGGTATGGTAAGGCGAAGGGCTAGCTGTACATTTGCCCGATGCGCGATGAAAAAACCCCAGAACAGAAAACTGCCAAGCGGTTGAGGTATGATAAAGCCTACTTGCGCTTGGCGCGTGAATGGGCCAAATTGAGCCATTGCAAGAGGAAGCAGGTCGGTGCCATCATCGTCAAGGATGCGACCATCATAGCGGACGGCTACAACGGCACGCCGACGGGATTTGAAAACGAGTGTGAGGATGAAAGCGGGGCTACCAAGTGGTACGTGCTTCATGCCGAGGCCAACGCGATTCTTAAAGTAGCACGCACAACCAACAATGCCATGGGAGCAACGTTGTACCTCACGCATTCCCCCTGTAAGGACTGCAGTAAGTTGATTTTACAGGCAGGGATCAAGCGGCTTGTATATCATTATTCCTACAAGGATACCAGCGGCATTGAGTTCTTGCAGAAGGCGGGATTGGAAGTAAGTCAATTGGTCAATGAAGATGAATAAGGCGCCGAAAGGTTTGCTAGGAAAGAAGCGATGATACAGCGCGCGCACATACCCCTGCTCTTGGCGGTCAGCATGGCCATTGGCCTGTGGCTAGGAAGCGGCTTGCGCAATCCGTTCCTCAGAACCGAACAGACGGCAGGCTGGCAAAAAATTGAGCGGATCCTTCAATACGTAGAGAACGATTACGTCGATACGATTTCCAAGGCCCGCTTGGAAGACGAGGTAGTCGCTTACCTCCTCCAACGGCTCGATCCCCATAGCTATTACATTCCTGAGGATGACCTGGCCACGATGAATGAACCGCTCGACGGAGGATTCGAAGGCATTGGCGTGCAGTTCAATTTGCGCAACGATTCCGTCTATGTGGTGAATACGATTCCAGGAGGCCCGTCAGAAAAGGCAGGATTGCTTCCAGGTGATCGCATCATCGAAGTGGATTCGTTGGTGATTGCGGGAACGGGGTTGAACAATCGTAAAGTAATGGGCTTGCTAAAAGGCCCTGAAGGAAGCGCCGTCCAAGTAGGGGTTAAACGCCGAGGCAGCAGCGAAGTGCTGCGCTATCAGATCCTGCGTGGGGCCATTCCCATCAGCAGCTTTGATGCGATCTACCTCTTGGATGATTCGACTATCTACGTCAAATTGGCGCGCTTCTCAAAGACCACGTATCAAGAATTTCGAGAGAGGGTATATCCGTTGAAAACCCCCAGTACGAAGGGGTTTATATTGGACCTCAGGGGCAACGGAGGGGGATACCTTGACGGCGCAGTGAACCTCGCCGACGAATTTTTACCTGAGGGTGCGGTGATCACCTATACCGAAGGCAAGAACAGGCCGCGACGGGATTACCTCGCCACAACTGATGGAGCATTCGAAGAGGTCGTGCTATCCGTCATCATTGACGGCTACAGTGCGAGTGCTTCAGAGATCTTGGCCGGAGCCATCCAAGACCTCCAAAGAGGAGCCATCGTTGGAAAGCGTTCATATGGAAAAGGGTTGGTTCAAGAACAAAACGAATGGAACGATGGCAGTGCGACCCGATTGACCGTGGCACGGTACTACACGCCAAACGGCCGCAGCATTCAACGACCCTACGAAAGCCTGAGCGGTCCGGATGCGAATTTGCCGGACAGTTTGATAGGTGGTATTGATCCAGACATAAATGTGGTGAGAGATACAACGGGTGTTACGTGGTTCTTTGCAGAGCTGGTGCACGGTGCAGTGCTGACCGAGTTTGCGTACCACTGGAGGGATGAACAATACGCTTGGCTGAGCAAGGTAAATGAACGCGACTTTTCGGATGTCGTTTCTTCCGACACCCTCGCTTCGTCGTTGCGGAGATACCTTGGAAATAGTAAAGTAGAGATCAATGAAAAGGAATGGTCACGATCGATTGACCGCATTACCCTTCGGGTTCAAGCGTTGATTGCACGAAGCTTATTTGGTGATCAGGCTTACTTCCGAATCTTGAATCAGACAGACCCATTTGTGATGCAGGCCAGGGATCAATTGCGATCTGCAAAATCCCTTTCGCCGGCGCTCTGATGCCTTTACTCTGCGGGGGATGTAGTGCTATCTGAAGAGGTAGAATCCTTGTTCACCGCAACGCTATCTGATGGGGCAATTGCTTCCGAAGGAATACTCTCCAGCAATGCGTTTACCTTTTCGTTTACCGCTTTTTCATTTTCTGCTTGTGCTTGCGCACGATCTTCATCACTTGTGCCACAAGCGGAAACAGTGAGGGCTAGCACACTCAGAGATAGTAACAGTTTTTTCATCTTGAGGTAGGGGTTAACTCGTTTTGTTTTAAAACCTTTGGACGAAGTTAAACGAATTCAAAGCACAGCCGGATGGAACATTGGGAAGGGTCCTGTGTTGAATTCATTGAAGTCAAATCATTAAACAATTAGTAAAATGGCATTTGAATTACCATCACTCAACTATGCGCACGACGCATTGGAACCACACATCGACGCGCGCACCATGGAAATCCACCATGGTAAGCATCACGCTGGATACACTCTTAAATTGAACGACGCGATCGCAGGAACTGACCTCGAAGGAAAGTCGATCGACGACATCATTAAGAATCTTGACATGGGCAACGGAGCCGTTCGCAATAATGGCGGAGGTTACTGGAACCACAGCCTTTTTTGGAAGGTCATGTCTCCGAACGGTGGAGGTGCTCCAAGCGGAGACCTAGCCAATGCGATCAACGCAGCATACGGATCTTTCGACGGATTTAAAGATGCGTTTTCAAAGGCAGCAGCAACACAGTTTGGCTCAGGATGGGCTTGGCTATGTGTGCACCCAGGTGGAAAGGTTGAGGTTTGCTCAACACCTAACCAAGACAATCCATTGATGCCAGGTATGACGTGTGGAGGCACTCCAATCCTTGGACTCGATGTTTGGGAACACGCTTACTACCTCAACTACCAAAACCGACGACCAGATTACATCTCTGCATTCTGGAATGTTGTGAACTGGGATGAGGTTGCAGCGGGTTATGCGGCCAATAAGTAATAGAGCTTTGAGCCATTAAAGTGTATGAAGGGCTTCCGAAAGGGAGCCCTTTTTGTTTGCCAACGAAAGGTGCTAATTGCTCCTGATTGTTGCGGCCTGATCGGAAGAGACCTGATGCGCCGTAGGAGATGCATGTGCGATGCTCGAAAAGGATACTTTTATGAAAAACTATTCCATGAAACAAATCCTGCGCCTCACCCTCATGCTCATCCTTGTTTGGGGCTGCACCAAAAGCGAACTCGACCGAGATATCACGCAACCGATAGCGTATAACGTACCGGCCGAATTTCAGGTATACATTGACTCCTTTCTAAGTGCCGGACAACAGAGGGGAATAGATTCTATCGCCATCGACAACCTCGTTGTGGACTGGGAGGCAGAAAACGAAAACCTAGTGGGTCATACATGTGCCGTTTGCTATAAGGCAAAGGAAGTGGACTCCTTACAGAAATATATCATCATCAAACCTGACTGCTGGAACGGACTGAACGACCACCTAAAGGAAGTAGTTATGTTTCATGAATTGGGTCATTGCTACCTAAATAGATCTCACAAAAGCGGCAACATGGGCAATGGCTACGTCAAGTCTATTATGAATAAACCATGAGTGAGCCGCTTTGGGCAGACACTACCAGCTATCGCCGTGCGTATTATTTAGACGAGCTGTTTGATCCTGACACGGACAAGCCGGAGTGGGCTGATCAGTAAATGCTGCAGGAAGATCCGGGGCTAAAACCTACTCTACCGTTACGCTTTTCGCGAGGTTGCGGGGTTGGTCTACATTGCATCCGCGCATCACGGCGATGTGATAAGACAGCAATTGAAGCGGAACAGACGCAACAAGCGGGGTGAAAATTTCATCGACTTCTGGAATCTCGATTGTGTAATCCGCCATTTCCTTCACTTTTTCGTCGCCCTCGGTCACGATGGCAATGACCACCCCTTTCCGCGCTTTGACCTCTTGGATGTTGCTTACCACCTTTTCATAGGATGGACCTTTGGTGGCGATTACCACAACAGGCATTTGCTCATCGATGAGCGCGATAGGGCCGTGCTTCATCTCGGCTGCAGGATACCCTTCGGCGTGGATGTAGGAAATCTCCTTCAACTTAAGCGCACCTTCCAAGGCCACAGGAAAACAATAACCTCGTCCTAAGTACAGGAAGTTGCTTGCGTCCTTGAATTTCTCTGAAATCTCTTCTACCAATCTATTGGTCTTTAGCGCTCGCTCTACCTTTTCTGGAATCGCCTCTAATCCATACAGCAAGCGTTGGTATCGGCTGCGCTCTATGGTGCCTTCTTTGCTTCCGAGCATCAGAGCCAATAGGGTCAGTACCGTCACTTGAGAAGTAAATGCTTTGGTACTCGCCACTCCGATTTCTGGACCCGCGTGGGTGTAAGATCCGCCGTGCGTAATACGCGCAATAGATGACCCTACTACATTGCAAACACCTAGGATAGTTGCTCCTCTTGATTTGGCAAGTTCAAGTGCGGCTAAGGTGTCGGCTGTTTCGCCAGATTGTGAAATGGCGATGACCACATCGCGTTCGGAGATGATGGGGTTTCGATAGCGAAACTCAGAAGCATATTCCACTTCAACAGGAATGCGTGCTAAGTCCTCAATTAAGTATTCACCTACCAAGCCAGCATGCCAAGAAGTTCCGCAAGCGACGATGATGATCCGTTGTGCATTGATCATCCGTTGCTCGTAGTCTGCTACGCCGCCTAAATGAACCAAGCCTTGCTGTACGTTCAGTCGGCCACGCATACTGTCGTGAATGCTACGGGGTTGTTCGAAGATCTCTTTTAGCATGAAATGCTCGTAGCCGCTTTTTTCCAATTGCTCGAGATGCATCTCGAGTTCTTGGATGTACGGAGTTACATCCTGATTTGCCATGGTAAAAAGCTTCAGTTCTTTTCCTGGCTTTATCTCGGCAATTTCACCGTCTTCTAAGTAGACCACATTTTTCGTGTACTCTACAATGGGTGTTGCATCGGAGGCGACGTAAAAATCGCCTTCGGCTCCAATACCAATAACCAAAGGGCTGCTCTTTCGAGCGGCAACGAGTGTGTTTGGTTCAGACTTGGACATTACCACGATGGCGTAAGCCCCGATTACTTCGTTCAACGCTTTGCGCACGGCTTCGCTCAATGAGATACCCTCTTGGCGCTTGATCTCTTCGATCAGGTTGACCAATACTTCCGTATCCGTTTCTGATTGGAAGGTATACCCCCGATTCACCAATTCCTTTTTGATGCTGTCGTAGTTCTCAATGATGCCGTTATGGATGAGCACCAACTCACCGGACATAGAGGTATGTGGATGTGCATTTTTGTCGTTGGGCTCGCCATGGGTCGCCCATCGCGTATGTCCAATACCTGAATGCCCAGAAACGTCTCCATCCCCGACATGGTGCTGCAGGTCTGCCACCTTGCCTTTGCACTTGTGTACAATGATACTTTCATTCGTCAAAGCAACGCCCGCGCTGTCATAGCCGCGATATTCTAAGCGTTGAAGTCCTTTGATGAGAATATCGTATGCTTGTTTCTGACCCGTATAACCGACAATTCCACACATAGTTATTCGCTTATATCTGCATAGTAAACTTCCAGAGCAATATTATCTGATCCTTTCAAGACATTTTGACCGCGTACGTTTCCGTTAAGAACAGGAACCTGTGCATTCAACGTAAAACCTAGGTAAATTTCTTCCCCGCGCTGCTGCAGTTCGATCATCTTCTGCAGTTGTCGGGTAACGTCAAATGTATACGTCTCGTTGGCTTCATCATACACACCGCCATACCGCGTTTGATTGTAAGCAAAGTCTAAGGTCAATGTTTCGATGGTGTCTTCGGAGGCAGGATCAATTTCGTAATCAAGCAAGTACAGTTGATTTGAGTACGGAAGCCCCTCGGGTTGCGATTCGTCCGTCTGGAACACTAATTGGGCCCGGTGAATGGCTGCATCTGTTTGCTCGATGAAACGTTCGATGTGAGGCACTTCAATCTTCGCTTTCACACCGGACATGCCCTGAACGTAGATTTTATCGGCTTGCGTTGCACTTGCCATTGCCTGCTCTACCGCGCTTCCTGCATAGTCTAAATCAAACTTATTGAAGCGAGTATTGGAACTCAAAACGTTGTAGTCAAGCGTCTCGTAAATGACCGTATCAGGATTGTCCTCTGGGACATAGCTGTACTTCAATTGGAGGCCTGCTGATCCACTGGCGATGTCAATGTTGTACAACGCACCTTTGGCAGAGGGGTCGGCATACTGAGGAACGATGGCCAGTCCACCGAAGAAGTCAAGAAAGGATGAGGAAGTGGAGTAGCTTGTACCAATCCCTTGGAGCAAATAAGACCCAAGATCTTTGGACAAAGCAATCTTTACACCCTCAAATACCACATCGTTGGAATCGTTCGGATCCAATACATAGAGGGCAGCCAGCTCTTCTTTAGATGCATAAGCGATCGTTTCTGACCCTACGGGAAGATCATCGAGGCGAAAGGACCGATCGGATGTATAGGCGCTGTCAATGATCATCAACTCTTCAATCTGATAAATGGCCAGTGTTAGGCTGTCTGTGAGGTCTCCGTAAGCGTTGATAGGGAATACAGTAAGGGTAAGCTCCTCTACGGTATACTCAGAGGAAGGCAGCTCGAGAAAAATGTTTTCTGATTCCAACGCGAAGTTCATCAAGAGACTGGCTTCGGCTTTTCCAAAGACATCGTTTTGGATGCGTCCTGCGAAATTTTGAAAGCGGGTCGACCCCTGGGGGTCAAGGAGGATGGTGCGTGCCTCAAGGCTGAACGTGTCGACCAAGGTCAACGAATCGAGGTATCCGTCTGGTTGAACCTCAGGGCCGATCAATGCATTTTTCTTGCATCCGATCAAGACCGAGACTAGTCCGAAAAAAACAACGGCTCGCCAAGAGGCAAACCGTCGAATGTTGTTACGTAGAGGTATATTTTTCACTCCCTTATTCTGCGATCACTGAGTTTTCTTCCATGACCCTGGTGTAGAAATCATCGAATACGCTCATTAGGTTTTCTTCAGGTTGTGCATCGAGCACAGGCTTGCCTAACGTCTCTACGTATGACTTTATATCATCGCTGACGTACTCAGATCCGTAGACGATGGCGTCTGAATACTTAGCAGCAAGCTTCACCCAATTATCATACGTTGGATCCTGCATGATCTCGATGTCTTCTCCCTCGATGCCATCGTACTTCAATTTTTCAATGAAGCGTGGGTCTAACTTTTCTTCAAAGTCTTCATCGTAAATCGAAAACACCACCTTGGCGTCGCCAAAGAGTGGATCATCGGTATAAAATGTCTTTTGATAGATAGCCATCAGAGCGCTGAACCATCCATGGCAATGTATGATTTCTGGCATCCAACCGAGCTTCTTTACCGTTTCAAATACCCCGCGGCAAAAGAAGATGGAACGCTCATCGTTGTCCTCAAAGAAATTCTCCTCATCATCGAAGAAGGTATGCTTGCGCTTGAAGTACTCTTCGTTGTCAATGAAGTACACCTGCATCCTAGTAGGTTGGATCGAAGCAACCTTGATGATCAAGGGGTGATCCGTATCATCAACGATCAAGTTCATTCCCGAAAGCCGAATCACTTCATGCAACTGGTGACGACGCTCGTTTACACAGCCGAAGCGGGGCATAAACAATCGGATCTCTTTGCCGAAATCTTGAGCCTCCTGCGGTAGCTGGCGGCCCATGTAAGACATGTAATTTTCAGGAAGGTAGGGGTTGATCTCGTGGGAAACGTACAGAACGCGGTCGTAATTACTCATAAATTCATCCTTGGTTTTAAGAAAAGAACTCTCCTCGGAGAAAAAGTCTTGCAAATTTACGCAAATTGCGGCTTCGCGTCAATAAGAAGCTGTCTTTGTACAATGTTCATAGCCAAGACCAAACAAGAGATCGATCAATTCACTCCTCGTGACCGAAAGGTGGGATTTGTTCCTACAATGGGCGCGCTGCATGAAGGGCACGCATCCTTGGTTACGGCGTCCAAGCTTGATGGGCACTTTACCGTTGCCAGCATATTCGTGAATCCGACACAGTTCAACGACCCAAAAGACTTTGAGAAGTATCCGGTTGATACCGAGCGCGACCTTGAGGCTTTGGAAGCCGCCGGATGTGATCTGGTGTTTTTGCCTACACGATCGGAGATCTATCCCTCCGGGACTGATTTGGAGCGCTACATCCACGATTTTGGGGCCTTGGAAAACAGACTCGAAGGTGCGTTTCGACCTGGCCATTTTCGGGGAGTGGGTCAAGTAGTACACATCCTCTTCGAGGCGGTGCGGCCCGATGTGGCATATTTTGGGGAGAAAGATTTTCAACAATTACAGGTCATTAAGCAGCTCGTCAAACAACTGAACTCAGCAATAGAGATCAAGGGAATGCCAACCGTGCGAGAGCCCGACGGGCTGGCGATGAGTTCGAGAAACCGAAGACTTACTCCGACGCAAAGAACCGCGAGTACATTGTTGTACCAAGCCTTATCACGGGCCGCGCAAGTACTTGTTGAACAGGGGGTGGATGCCGCCAGAGAGCAAGTGAAACGCTCGTTTGAAGGCAATGCACACTTGCGCCTAGAATACTTTGACATCATTGACCCAGTCACCTTTTTACCAAGGAAAGAAGGCGATTCAGGAACCCATCATGCGGTCATAGCTGCTTATGCGGGAGACGTTAGGTTAATTGATAATTTGAGACTTGATTAAATCGCTCGCGAAGGCTAACCTTTGTATGGCAACACAACGCGCGGTGAATACATGGAATTAACATCCGCCATTCAACATAAGATCCTCCGGATCAAAGACCACGTTCAGGAATTCCGGAACGAGGGGAGAACATTCTTTGCTAGCTCCTCCTTTCAAACCCACAGTTTACCGATGTTGCATGTTCTCAGCCGCATTGCACCTGAGATGCCTGTCTACTTTATTCAAACAGGATTTCATTTTCCGGAGACGCTAAAATTCAGGGATCATATCGCTGGGGCATTTGGATTGAATCTAGTAAACGTCGAAAGCCACGTTCCGAAGGTCCAGCAGCGCGATGCCAAGGGGAAATTCTTCTTCACTTCAGATCCAGATTTTTGTTGCTTCCTCAACAAAACCCAACCGATGCAGCCCCTATTGGAACGCTTCGATATTTGGGTCAATGGGGTCAGGGCAGATCAAAATGCCAATCGCAAGGCACTGCAGGAGTTTGAACACACTCCCCAAGGCGGATCCAGATACCACCCTATGTTGGATTGGTCCAAACAAGAAATTTGGCAGTACATTTCAGTGATGGAATTACCCCGGCATCCATTGGATGCGGAGGGCTATGTGAGTATCGGATGTGAGCCTTGCACCGTGAAACCGAGCATTGGAGATGAACGAGGAGGGCGGTGGTTGGGACAGAGTAAGAATGAGTGTGGTCTGCACACCGAATTAGTAAGCAAATAAGTTAGGTGCATTAGAGTATTGATTACAGGTGGAGCGGGTACATCGGCACTGCGCTGTGTCAAGCATTGTTAGCAGATCCTTCCATTGAGCGCGTCACGATCTATGACAACCTGAGCCGACACAATTACAATGCCTTCATCGGCACCTTGAAACTGGACCATCGCTTCCACTTCATTGAAGGAGATATCCTCGACAGTAGAAACCTTCGTAAGGCAGTGCGAAACGCCGACGCGGTATTTCACCTGGCGGCAAAAGTGACCACCCCTTTTGCGGATCAAGACGCCCATCTATTTGAGCAAGTAAACCATTGGGGAACGGCAGAGGTGACCTATGCCGTAGAAGAGAGTGACGTGCAGCGATTGGTGTACCTGAGCTCCGTCTCGGTCTATGGGTCGGGCGAAGAACGAAAAGCTCTAGGCGTACAGTTGAACCCGAAAACGTTTTATGGCATTTCTAAAATGCGTGGTGAAGAGCACGTGCGCAGATTGGAAGACAAGGTGAAAACGCACATCGTCCGGTGTGGAAATGTGTATGGGTACAACAAGAGTATGCGCTTCGATGCCGTCATCAACAAGTTACTCTTCGAGGCCAATTTCCACGGAACCATCAATGTCCATGGAAGCGGAGAGCAGCATCGACCTTTTATCTTCATCGATACGGTCAGCCGACACTTGCACACGATACTAAAGGATCAAAGTGCAACGGGCACCATCAACTTGGTAGAGCACAATTACAGCATCAACGACATCGTAGAAGTGCTGAAGGAGCTGTATCCTGAAATGGAGATGATCTTTATCAACAACAACATGAAGTTGAGGGAGCTTAAAGTAGACACCTCCACAGGGAATTTGGCTGATCCTGCAGAAGGACTGGCTGTGTTGAGGGATCGACTGGCTTCGTTCAAGAAGGAGTTCACCTTCTGATTACCACTTCACAACTACCTTTCCGATGGAGCCCCGACTCT
The DNA here is from genome assembly GCA_943788725.1 of uncultured Flavobacteriales bacterium. Lineage (GTDB taxonomy): Bacteria > Bacteroidota > Bacteroidia > Flavobacteriales_G > Salibacteraceae > SHAN690. Next base: position 101,296 of record CALSRJ010000004.1, read on the forward strand.
CCAAACGCGCATGCGCTTGACCCAGCTCATTGGCGTTGAATACAGAATCCACCGTGGGTTTCAGGATGCCTTGTCGGTAGTGCGTGTACACTTCTTCGAGCGCTTCTTGCACATAGTTGGGTTTATTCTGTCCCAGCCTGAGCATGTTGACACCAATTACGCCTTTTGATTTCATAAGCAAGGCGATTGGGTGGAAGAACCCAAATCCTAATCCGATCTTCAATTTATCTAGAAAATTGCCCTCAGTGGAACTCCAGTCGCTGGCTCCAAATGTGATAATACGCCCACCCGATCCTAGAAGTCCGAGGGTTCGTTTGAAGTTTTTGCCCCCAATTGGGTCAAAGGCCACGTCGATTCGATCCTCACCACACAGTCTCTCCACTTCCTTGACAAAATCTTTCTCCCTATAGTTGATAGGATGATCTACCCCTTGAGAGATGAGATAGTCCATCTTTTCAGGCCGACTTGCAGTGCCGAATACTTCGCAGCCTTTCCATTTTGCAATCTGGACTAACGCAGTTCCCACTCCCCCTGCTGCAGCATGCACCAAGACCTTATCGCCTGGTTTCAAGTTGATCATATGACACGCTGCCATCCACGCAGTGCAATATTGAGTAGCCAGTGCCGTAGCTTCAGCAGGGTTTGTTCCAGCATCAAGGCGAATGGCTCCTGCTCCCTGTGTCTTGGCGTATTCTGCGTACCCACCAAAAGGGGTAAGAGCCAAGACCAAATCACCCATTTGAACATGACTAACCTCGGACCCTACTTCCACGACCTCACCGACAACCTCATACCCAAGGACAACAGGCAAGGCAGGTCGGTCTGCATACATTCCACGACGCGACATCACATCCGCATAGTTTAGTCCAAAATGGCTCACTTTGATTACTATTTCGTCGGGGTTGGCCTTAGGAATAGGTCTTTCTTCAAGTTCGAAAGCGTTTCCTGGGTCTCCCTTCCTTACATCTTTCGTCAGTACCAGTGCTTTCATTCCTTTTTTCGTTTTTCTGCGTGATGCGTTCCTTCAATGACCAACACGATTTCCCCTTTATACGCATTGGTTTCGCCCAAAGCATGTAGCTCCTGGAGGGTGCCGCGGTGATATGACTCGTAAACTTTGGTCAACTCCCGCGCAACACAAGCCCTTCGCTCACTTCCGAAAACTTCTACGGCTTCTTTAAGCGCTTTTTGTATCCGGTGGGGCGACTCATACATCACCATAGTGTGTTGAATATCAGTTAGATCTCTCCAAAAGGTCTGCCTACCTTTCTTCTGGGGTGGGAAACCCAGGTAGAGATATTTCTCACAAGGGAGTCCAGAGCCAACAATGGCGGGGATGATAGCGGTTGCACCAGGTAAAACTTCTACACGGATGTCTCGTTCAATGCAGGCCCTAACCAAGAGATATCCAGGGTCACTTATGCCAGGTGTACCCGCATCTGTTACCAAAGCCATGTTGGTTCCGCCGATCAATTGATCTATTAAGCGTTCTGTGACTTTGTGCTCGTTGTGTTGGTGGAAGGGACTCAGCTTGTTTTCAACGCCTATATGCTGCAAGAGCTTGCCTGAGTGCCTAGTGTCTTCGCAGAGAATGAGGTCAACCGTTTTCAAGACCTTAACAGCCCGCATGGTGATGTCGTCTAGGTTGCCAATTGGCGTGGGGACCAGGGTGAGAATTCCGCTCATAGCACGTCTTTCAATTGAGGAAAACAGCGCAAGTATTCTCGCACGCAACCATGGCCACCCTTCGAACGAAGTACGAAATGCGCGGCTTCTTTTATGGGTTGGGTAGCATCAGACGGACAGGCAGCAATGCGCGCTTTACCGAACATCTCAAGGTCGTTGATATCGTCCCCGATATACCCGACTTCATTCCATGACAGGCCCAATGTATCCAGCCATCCAGCAGCAACATTCAGTTTCGGATCTGTGCCGACATACACGTGCTCAATTCCGAACATCGCGGCTCTATGCTGAATGATGGATTGATTTACCCCGGAGGAGATGATGCCAAAGGTGATGCCCTTTTTCATGGCGTGTTTGATGGCCATTCCATCCTTCGTATCAAAGCGCTTGAATTCATCACCGCTTTCGGTGTAGAACATGCCTCCTTCTGTCAATACACCGTCCACATCCAAGAAGACAAAGCGAAGATCTTCCCAAGGAAGATTCGTGTATTGCATGTTCCATAGTAAAAGCACATCCAGGCCAATGCCGAGTCGTTCAGCTAGCGCTTCCAGCTCATAGAGGGTTGGGTTTTCGCTGAGCTCAAGCCCAGGGTCCAAGCTTTTCAAGTGGGCAATATTCTCTTTAAGGTAGCTCATACAATGTTCCGCCCAACTGCTTGAGCCACTGGTTTGATGGCTTTGAGTAGATGGCGAAATTGGTCGTGGTAAAGTTGTTGCGCAGCGTCGCTTTTCGCTACCGAAGGGTCTGGGTGAACTTCAACGAGCAAACCGTCGATGCCCATAGCTACGCAAGCTTTGCTGAGGTCCTCAATACCGTATCGGTATCCCAAGGCATGCGAAGGGTCTAAGATGATCGGAAGGTTGATGTGCTCTTTGAGCCATGCCACCCCGCAGAGGTCAAGTGTGAATCGCGTCTTTGTTTCGAATGTTCTGATCCCGCGTTCGCACAACATTACGTTGGAGTTCCCTCCGGAAAGCACGAATTCGGCGGCTTGCACGAATTCCTGCAGCGTAGTTCCAAATCCTCGTTTGATGAGAACGGCTTTGTCCGTTTTCGAGCATGCCTTAAGAATACCGTGATCATACATGCTCTTTGCGCCGATTTGAATTACATCAGCAAATTCGATGACGTCGTCCACATGGGTCGCATCCCGCACTTCGCTCACGATGACAAATCCATGTTCTTCGCGCATTTTGGCGAGCAACCGCAGACCTTCTCTACCAAGTCCTTGGAAGGAATAAGGAGATGTTCGGGGCTTGTAGCATCCCCCGCGCAGACCTTGGATGCCTAGTTCCTTCATCAGATCAGCGCTCTGTCTGATCTGCTCTTCAGATTCAACTGAACACGGCCCTGCAATGACCATCGTGTTGTTCGTATCACCACCAATGCTTTGTTGACCCAACTGAATGGTGCGCGTAGGAGCCGAATAGCTCCGACTCGCCAATTGGATGTCAGAATCCATCGCCCAATGTGCTTCAGCGTGGGGTTCGATTTCAGCGGGGACTTCCTTCAACTTTGAAGGGGTTACCAGCACAAAGCGTTGGCCATCGTAAAAAATGGCGGAGGTAGTCATCGCCGCAAAACGATGCGCCTCCTGTTCGGAGACATCCGGTCTCAAATGAATGATCATAGTTCGCCTTTTACAAGGTTGAGGAAGGATACGACACCCTTCACTTTTTTGGTCTTATCAACTACAGGAAGGTAGTTGATGGGGAATTGAAATTCTTTTAAATAGAGCAACATGGCACTCACGGTCATGTGGTCTTCTATCGCAATAGGTGCGCGATTGATCATGGCGTTTACGTCCATCTTTTCCGGGTGATCCACATTGCGGAGCACCTCTCTGCGCAGGTCCGCATTGCTCACGATTCCTTCGATCTGCTGTTCGGCATCTTCTAAAATAGTGAAGCCCAACTTGTGGTCTTCAATCGTTTGTAAGACTGTGCGCAAACTCCTATCGGCTGGTCCGACAATTGGCGTTTCCTCACGACTGCGCATGAAGTCGCCTACGGTGTAGTGACTCTCAATGTCGTGCAGTTTCAGGTTCAATAGGGCGGCGCCAATCGGCAAATTCTTGAACAGGTAGGAGCCAACCACGGAGGCGTGCACGCCCATGTTTCTGAGGATGAAACTCACCTCTGCGTTGACACCGCCATCCACGTGAATGCCCTTATCGGGGAATCGCCGTTTGAACCGCCGGATCTTTCGAAAATTTATTTTGTCAAACCTGCCACCGCTCTCTCCTGGGATGGTCGCCATCATAAGAATGAAGTCGTAATGCGCGGGATCAAACTCGTCAATATCCGTGTCTGAAATGATGCTTAACCCCATGCTCGCCGAGCAACCACCCTTGTACTTGTATCCATCCAAATCTTCATGCTGAAGCGTGACGAATTCAATCTGCAAGGCATTGATACGCTCAAAGTACTGCTCTGGATTAGCGGTGATCAGATGAAGATCGATCGGAGTGTCGCTGTAGCGACGGATTTCTTCGATGTCATCAAAAACCTGGGGATTGTCTCGGCAGTCGATGTGGAAATAGTCGATACCGTGCTGGTCAAGGTCTTTGATCAGCTGTTCAAGGGGGGTTTCCTTACTGGAATATACCGAAGCGGAGATCTTCATGGGTGAAAGTCAAGCGAAGGTAGTAACCCGAAGGGGAAATGCTGATGCCATAAATGGGAATGGTCTTCTGCTGTTTGATGACAATGGTTTCACCGCTGACGGAAGTTTTGACGCGATAAGTGCTTTGTTTTTCGCCTCTTTGCAGGCAACACCTCCCACGTTTGCCTGCGCCAGGACCTCACATAACGCCCCTTTTTGATTATCACAGGCGTTCTTATGCCTGTATTCTATGCGCAGAATATTTCAGTGCGGGCAACTTTTTTACCTCAAATCACATCTTATTCTCAGTTTTGGCCTGATGATGACAGACAATGAGCTTATTGAGCAGTGTTTGAAGAACGATCACAAGGCGCAAAAAGCGTTATTTGACAAGTTTTCGCGAAAGATGATGTCGGTATGCATGCGCTACGCTTCCGACATCGAACTGGCAGAGGATTGGCTGCAGGATGGATTCATTAAAGTGTTTTCTAACCTGAGCAAATTCAAAGGCGAGGGAAGTTTCGAAGGATGGATCCGAAGGACGATGGTAAATACATGCCTGGATCACATTCGAAAATCCAACCGGTTGCAGATTGACGCAGATATCTCCGAAGCTGAGTATTTAGCTGGCGATGAAGAAAAATCTGTTGGAAAACTGAGGGTGGAGGAACTGATGACCTTGATTGAGAACATGCCTGTTGGGTACCGAACGGTGTTCAACATGTTCGCAATCGAAGGCTACTCACACCAGGAGATTGCAGAGCAGCTAGGGGTGACTGAAAGCACCTCAAAAACGCAGTTTCGAAAAGCGAGAACGTACTTGATGAATATTATCGTCGAACGAGAGAACATATAATGACGAAGAACGAACACAACATTGAAGACATCTTCCGAGAGGCTTTCGCCTCCCATGAGATGGATGTCAGTCCAAAAGTCTGGAGCGGGATCGAAGCATCCTTGGGTCAGGCTGGAGCGGCAGCTACTGGAGCAACAGGAGGGGCAAGCTTCCTAGCCAAGGCAGCCGCCGTAATCGGTTTTGCAGGTTTGATAACAGCAGCTACCATTGCTGAGGTCAATTACCAAACGGGCATTTCGCCAGAAACGACAACAGAAACTCCTGAGAATCACATTGCTGAACCTGCTTCCCAGTATACTGCTACCGCAATGGCACCGATGATTTCTAGCGAGAACAAGGTTTCTGAAACCACTGAGATTTCGATAGATGCGGAGATGGTATCTTCAAGTGAACCAAGCATCCAGGAAATTACGGCGAAAGAAGGCACGACCTTACCATTGGCATCAACTCCAGTGCCGTCTACGGCCCAAGTGGTTGACAATGTTGAATCAAACGAACCGTTGGAGCAAGAAAAGGCGATGGCCACTGCAACGAGCGCAGCAGAGAATACAGAAAACCGTGGTTCAGTGCAGGAAGTGGCTGAACAGCCTTCCAATCAAAAACGTAACGCCGAGGTTGTTGCTCCTGCTGAGCAAAATGCATCACCAGAAGCCTCTACTACAGCGTACTTCACACATGAAGCTCGCCAGATGATTACGCCAAACGGAGATCCCTACAACGAATACATGACGATCGAAGGTTATGGCGTGAAGGACTTCTTCCTTCAGATCGCAAATCAGAGTGGTCAAATTGTCTTCGAGTCGCGTGATATCAACGTGCGTTGGAATGGTGTTGACCGATTCGGTAATGCGCTTCCAAACGGAGTATACTTCTATGAAATACGTGCAGTGGGCGATGATGGACTACCGTATGTGGATCAGAACGCTCGGGGAAGCGTGACCATCAAGCGCTGATCAGTAATCTAGACCGCGGGCTACAAACCCGGTCATCAGATCAAATACTTTCTTGTAATTGGTGAGAGGAATGTTCTCAGGTACATCGTGAATATCATGATAGTGCTTGTAATCCCCCATCGTATAAATGAAAAAGCAAGGCACGTCCTTTTGAAAGAAAGGATAGTGATCGCTGTTGGCAGCGGAACCCCTAGCCTTGATCGAGGAAAGCTTGCTTACCTCGTTGTTCACCCGCACTAAATTGTCAAACTGATCCGAAAAAATCTTGCCGTTCACAGCCGTGATTCCCGTCTTGGCATCCGCCATCAAGTCTAGGTTGAGCAAGAATTTAATCTTGTTTAATTCAATAGGACTATGGTCTACGAAGAACGTTGACCCTACAAGGCCAGCTTCTTCCCCTGCGAACCAAATAAAGACCGTAGTGTACTCCGGCGGGTGCATTTTGTAATGACGCGCAAGGTCGAGCAGCATGGCGGTTCCACTTGCATTGTCACTCGCTCCGGCTATGTAGGTATCGGCGCCCATTCTTCCCAAATGGTCATAGTGCGCTGTGAAAACGACCATTGAATCTTTCATGCCCGGGATGTATGCGGTTACATTCTTAGCCTGATAGTTGCTCACCCAGGCTTGGTCCATATCCAGCGAGATGGAACGAATTTTTTTGCCTACCGAGGCTTTTGTCACTTCGAGAATGGGGATGTTATACATGCGACGCCCGACCCACCACGTCAGCTTTTTATCGGTCAGCACTACGTAGCCTTTTGCGTTGATAGGATTTTCTCCTAGGCGAACTATATAGGCTTGATTGGCGGGAGAATCATCCGTTGCATCAAGCACTACCATGCTCTCTTTTACCTTTTCCTGGAGCGATAGCTTAAAAAGCTTTTCGCGTTTATCCGTCCACTTTGGTTTTAATGAAAAGGCCTTGAAGTCACCGTGCAGGGCATATGAATTGGGGTTGGGGATGTAGTCCTCACCAGTCTCAAGGAGCTTTCCGTTGATCGATAAATCCATGGCACCAGGAAAGGTGTTTACACCCAACTCAAAGGCTTGGGTAAACGAGCCCTTTAAAGGAGCCAACCCGATTGACTTGCATTGGCGAACGAGAAAATCGGCTGCCTTGACGTCGCCGTTGAGAACGTAGCCACGCCCGTGGTAGCGAGGTGCGCAAAGCGAATCAATCATGCGACGCACATAGGCACTGTCTTGCGCCTGGCATAGCATGGGAAAGGTTAAAAGAAGACTAAAGAAAAAGGAACGCATCATGTAAATCGGCGTGCAACGGTGGATCGAAAGGCGATCACCGTGTCATTCTCGCCATCCCATTTGTATTTCTGAGAGAGATTTTCGTCCATGAGCAGTTCGGCATCCATAAGGGACTCTAAATGATTGAGTTCTTCCAAGGCACGGGTGAAGGCAGACATATCGCCGTTGAATAGCTCATTGGCATATAGAAAGCGCTCGTTGATGCCGAAGGCCTTTTTCAAGTCCTGTAGTTTTGAATTGCCAACGCGATCGCTCAAGGTGATGGTATCTCTGGCATGCGCAGGTTGCTTTGGCAGGCCCTCATGCGCCTTCGAAAACTCCTCAATGGTGCGCATGATCGCTTCGTGCTGCTGTTCTTCATTTGCAGGTTCTTCCTCCACGGCCGGCTCTCCCTCTTCCAGAGCGGAATCCTCTACAACCGAGGTTTCGGGGATGGCTTCTGCTGCTGGAGCAGGTTCTTCAACGAGATCTGGTGCGGCTTGAGATTGATGTTCTTCCAAGACAGTTTCCAATGCCGCGCGAATGGCTTCGAGGTCGTCCTTGAGCAATTGAAGTTCGTTTTCCTTTTCTTGGATCTGTCGTTCCAGTCGGTCTATCTTTTGGAGGAGGTCGTTCATGTACATGCAAATCTAACGAAGATCAAAGATCGCAATTGTGTCTTGCAATTGTGAGGAGGGGATAATATTTCAAGAACAACCGGAGGTTAATGACGCCAGATCGAGCGGGATTCAAACAATTCAGATAGATTCGTATCATCCGATTGAACCCAATTCAAGGCGCAATGTTCCTGGAATTCACTGGTAAAACAACACATAAATATGGATGGATCGAGGTAATCTCTGGATCCATGTTCTCGGGCAAGACAGAAGAACTGATACGCCGCTTGAAGCGAGCAAAATTTGCGGGACAGAAGGTTGAAATTTTCAAACCCGAGATGGATGTACGCTATAACGAAGAAGCGGTGGTATCGCACGATGAGAATAGCATTCCTTCTACACCCGTAGAAAGCTCTGGCAACATTTTGATCTTGTCGAATGAAGCACAAGTAGTCGGGATAGACGAGGCCCAGTTTTTTGACCCCGAACTGGTCAGTGTCTGCAACCAATTGGCCAACATGGGTAAACGGGTAATAGTGGCGGGTCTTGACATGGATTTCAAAGGTCGTCCCTTTGGGCCCATGCCAGGACTTATGGCCATTGCAGAATACGTGACCAAGGTCCATGCGATCTGCGTAAATTGTGGCTCACATGCGAATCATTCCCAACGAATCAGCTCGAGCGATCGGCTGGTCGAATTGGGAGAACTCAAAGAGTACCAGCCGTTGTGCCGTGCTTGTTTTAACACGAATGTGATGAACAAATGAATTATACGATCGAAAGCATTGCAGACTTCTGTGGAGGCAAGGCACACATTGCTTTTCCCGGGTCAAAGGTCGGCCGTATCAATACAGATCATCGCATTTTGAAACGCGATGATGCTTTGTTTGCGGCGCTCAAAGGAGCACGCTTTGATGGGCATGATTTCATTCCTGAATTGCTCGATTATAGGGGACGTCATTTTTTGATCACTGATGAAGGGATTGCTCAGCGATATGAGGGGAGGGCAAATTTCATTGTGGTGAGGGATGTGGTCGAAGCCTTGCAGCGCATCGCGGCTGAGCATCGGGATAACTATGACGTACCTGTTATAGCAGTCACGGGAAGCAATGGAAAAACGATCATCAAGGAATGGCTGAATGCATTGCTTGAAGGTGAGTACCAGATTTGCCGCAGCCCGAAGAGCTATAATTCCCAGATTGGCGTTCCACTTTCGGTCTTCGAATTGAGCAGCAATGATAGTCTGGCCATTTTCGAGGCGGGCATTTCTAGGCCGGGTGAAATGGATCGATTGGAGGAAATCTTGTGCCCGACCTTAGGCATCATGGCCAATCTAGGCGATGCGCATTCTGCGCATTTCGGTTCAGATAAGGAGAAATTCAAAGAAAAGTGGCGCCTGTTTAAGGGGGCTGAGCGGGTCGTAGCATGTGCTGACCACAAATGGGTGAAGTGGCTGTCGACAGAAGATCACGAGCGCTGCGTTTTTTGGTCCTTGAAAGGCGAACAAGCCCAAATTCAACTGAGGGTATTTGAGCAGTCGAATGAACACACCCAACTGCATGCAAAGGTTAAAGGAAAGCAGTTCAAGTTTTCTATTCCATTTACTGATCGAGCGAGCATTGAAAATGCAGGACATTGTTTCGCCATGCTTTGGACGCTTGGCAACACGGATAAAGCTGTCCTCGACCGATTTGAGTTGTTGTCGCCGATTGCGATGCGTATGGAGGTGAAACAGGGGATTGAAGATTCACTGATCATCGACGACACCTATAATTCAGATCTGCATTCTTTGCGCGCTTCGGTAGACCAACTCGTAACGCATGCTGACCGTGATAAATGGGTGATCTTGAGTGATCTCAAAGAAATGCAGAGCTTCGGTAATACCTACCACGAAATCGCGCAAATGCTCCTCGAGGCTGAAGTGACAAACTTGATTGCCATCGGACCTGAAATAGCTATGCATAAGCACATGTTTGCGCCGATCAGGGTTCAGTGTTTTGCTTCCATGGATGAATATTGGGACCAGCTGGATCTGAAGACCTTGAAGCATAAAGCAATCTTGGTGAAAGGGGCAAGACAGTTCAAATTGGAAAAATTGGTCAATCGGCTACAGGCGAAACAGCGGATTACGACCCTAGAAATCGACTTGCAGAAACTGGGGGAGAACCTCAACTATTTTCGGTCTAAATTGGCCGAGGATACCAAAGTGATGGTGATGGTCAAGGCTTTCGCGTACGGCAGCGGCGGCTATGAAATTGCGCATTTCTTCCAATCTCAGCGCACGGTGGACTACCTCGTAGTGGCTTATGCCGATGAGGGCATACTGCTTCGGGAAAAGGGCATTAACCTACGGATCATGGTCATGAGCCCCAGCAAGACTTCCTACGAAAGTATGATCCAACATGAGCTGGAGCCGGAGATCTATTCTTTGAATGCCCTCAAAGATTTCATTCGAGCAGCGAGGAGCATGCGACACTTTTTTGAACGTTATCCAGTCCATTTAAAACTGGACTCTGGGATGCATAGATTGGGATTTCATCAGCGAGAACTCTCAGAAGCATTGAAGATTATTCAGGCTTCGCCATTCGTCAGTGTTGCGAGCATTTTCACCCACCTTTCTGCTACCGACGAAGCGACACACGATGGCTTTACACGAGAGCAGATAGCGCGATTTGAAGTCATGAACACCCAAGTGATATCAACGCTGGGCTATCAGCCGGATCGACATGTGCTTAATTCTACAGGCGTGCTTCGCTTCCCCGAATATCATTTCGAAATGGTCCGTCTCGGCATTGGGCTCTATGGGTTCAGTGGCAACGAAGAGAATCGATTCCTCAATGCGCTGGGCTCTTTGAAGAGCTATATTGTTCAAATCAGAGAAGTAGACGCTGGAGATTCGGTGGGATACGCGCGGAAGGGAAGAGCAGACGCCTCTCGCCGCGTGGCCACGGTGGCACTCGGTTATGCAGATGGGTTAGACAGACGGCTCAGTGATGGAAACTGGGATGTCTTGTGGCAAGGCATCCCGTGCCCAATCATTGGAAATGTATGCATGGACATGACGATGATCGACGTATCCCATACCCAGGCGAAAGAAGGCGATGAAGTAGTCATTTTTGAAGGGAATGATTCGATTACTGCCATGGCTGAAAAATTGGGAACGATTCCTTACGAAATTCTGACTAAGATTCCCGAACGTGTGCGCAGGATATACCTACACGAATGATGAAGGACCTCTCAGTAGTCATTATCACACTCAATGAAGAGCGAAACATCGGCCGATGTATCGAGAGCGTTTCCGGCTTGGCAAAGGAGGTGGTGGTGGTAGATTCGCTTTCCACGGATCGAACTAAGGCGATTGCCGAAGCCGCAGGGGCACGCGTGGTAGATCAACCGTTTCTGGGCCACATCGAACAAAAGAATTTCGCTATTGAGCAAGCCAGTCACGAGGTTATTCTTTCGCTGGACGCTGATGAAGCGTTGAGTACAGAGCTCAAATCCTCCATTGAGAAGGTGTTGCGCAGGTTTGATCAGGACGGATACACGATGAACCGCCTGACCAATTTTTGTGGAAAATGGATTCGCCATGGGGGATGGTATCCTGACACCAAGCTGCGTTTGTTTCGAAAGGGCCAAGGTGCATGGACGGGCACGAACCCACATGACCGCTATGCGTTGAAATCCGGATTGAAGTCGGGGAAACTGAAAGGTGACTTGTTGCACTATTCGTTTTACTCGGTAGAAGAGCACCTCGTCCAAATTGAAAAGTTCAGCGCTATCTCCTCCGAGGCCAAGTACAAAGAGGGCATTCGTTCTAACTGGCCCAAGATTTTAATCAAAACGGCCGCCAAGTTCGCCAAGGCGTATGTGATCAAGCTTGGGTTTTTAGATGGATACTACGGGTGGGTGATCGCCAAGAACTCCGCTTTCGCGACCTACCTTCGCTACCGAAAACTCCTTGATTTGCAGTCTAAAAAGGCATGAAGGTTTTACACATCACATCACCGAAGACGTGGCGTGGCGGTGAGCAGCAGCTCATTTATCTCGCTGAAGAACTCAAAGTGCTGGGCATTGAGCAGGTGATCATGTGTCCGTTCAATTCACCAGTGCACAAGTATTGCCTAAAGCATCACTTCCCCCATGTGACCTACTACAAAGGGTTTTCCGCAAATCCGATGGTGGCATTTCGTGTGACCCACGTTTGCAAACGGTCCAACATCGACCTGGTTCACGTGCACGATTCGCATGCCCACAATTTTGCGGTGCTGAGCTCGGTATTGACGACCAACAACATTCCGATCATCGTCTCTCGAAGGGTGGATTTTGCCATACAGGGTACGTCCATGTCATTGTTCAAGTACAATCACCCGAACATCAAGAAAATCGTCTGCGTCTCTAACGCCATTCGCCACATCATGGCGACCTCTGTAGAAGATGATTCAAAACTTACGGTCGTTCACTCAGGCATTGACCTAAAGCGCTTTGAAGATGTAGAAGTGGGCACCAGCTTGCGGGAGGAATTCAACATTCCAAAGGACCACGCTCTGGTGGGCAATATTGCGGCTCTCGCCCCACATAAAGACTATATAACCTTTATCCGCACGGCTAAGCGAATGATAGCATCTGGAGTCAAGGTCCGTTTTATCGCCATCGGTGAAGGACCTTCGCGGAAGGAGATCGAGGAAGAAATTGCCTCCGCTGGAATGGAAGCGCATATTCATTTGGCGGGGTTTCGCGACAATGTACCGGCGCTGTTGCGTGAGCTAGACGTTTTTCTGATTACTTCGAGTACGGAGGGGTTGGGGACCTCCATCTTGGATGCAATAGCGAGTGGCACTCCCGTTGTTGCGACCGCTGCCGGAGGAATCGTCGAGATCATAGACCACGAAAAAAATGGCTTGTTGTGCAAGGTGGGCTCCGAAGAGGAATTGTCAGCAGCCGTCAAGCGAATGCTCGAAGATGAGGAACTCCGTGAACGATGCACCGAGGAAGGATTGAAGACCGTGCTTCGGTTCAGCAAGCAAGAGACCGCGCGAAAAACCCTTGAGCTTTACCGAGAAGTCATGGAAAAGGAGTCCGAAAGCGACCTCGAAGCGTAAAGGAGTAAGAAGCTAAAGTAGGCGTATAGTGTTACGCCGACCTGTGTCTCTAACGTATCCTCATTCAACATACTCGCAAAGATGACGATGGAGAAGCCTATGTATAGGAATGTGTTGGCGTTCTTGAGAAGGAGGAAAGGAGCAAGGATGGATAAAATGAAAAGCACCATGCCTGCCAACCCGAGTAAGATGCCAACGCTTAGGTATTGGTTATGCGCCCTAAGGCGATTTTGTTCGCTTAGGTTAGAACCGGTTCGTTCATACATTTCTTCAAATGCACCAGGTGCATCTCCGACCCCTACACCCACCAGCCAATTCTCTTTGAGGATATGCCACCCTGTTCGCCAATAGACAAATCGCTGGGTCACCGAATGTCCCTGCACGCGCTTTTCATTGATCATGCGATCTACTTCCCATATCACCGTATAGATCCTGCTGTCGATAGGGTTTCCGTAGGTGAAACGCACGTTGGCGACGCCATTTTCTATGGCCAGAATGTCTTCTTGCGTTAAGGAATTCACGCCGATTGAATCTTTGCGTAATCCTTTGCTGGTTAGGTATCGCATAAGCGTGGCGTCGATCGGTTGCCCCGTGTGATCCTTGCCACCCCAAAACGGGATATCACTTCGTTCGTTCCACTCACTCTCCAATTCGTGGTAGGCGATGTAGAGGTGGATGTAATTGCCGTTCTCAAGGGTAGCCTTCTCAGGTTTATGAATGTAAGCCTCACCGCCGACGGTGTGCGTTTCTAGGGCGGCGACGTCCGGTTGGTGGTCTGGGTAAAAGGCATCCACTTGAAACAGCAAGTAGGCCCCAACCATCAGCGGAGCGAGTGTCAGTATGGTAAGGCTAACCGTCGCAGAGCGCTGTTGACGGATAAAGGCGAGTGTATAAAACAACATGAGGTAGCTACACAGAAACCAAATCACTATACCAGTCATTGACTGTAGTATGAAAATGAAAGCGCTCAGCCAGAGGGCGAAAAAAACGGCAGTCCATTGAATGATGGGCCTTCCTTTTGCGTTCCATGCGAGGTTGAGCAGAAAGAGATAGCCAATGCACACCATCAATGAGTAGCGGATGTGTGACGTGAACAATGAGATCGTGCGATAATCAGCCGCTGGGTCATCTTTGATCCGTAGAAACTCCCATGTAGAAAGGAAGGAAGTAGCAATCACCGCCGCCGTGAACAACAAGACGATGGCTCGAAATTCCGATTTTTCGAGAGGTTTGGAAAGTGGAATTACGAGAGGAAAGAGCAGCAATGGCAGTCGCACACGCAGGTCCCATAAAGCGCGGTCGAGATCAGAACTCCAAAAAATGGAAAGGATGTGTAGCAGGTAAAAGGCGATGAACAAGGTCGGAACGGGCTGCTGCACAAGCTTCCGAAATCGAGAGCGAAAATGGCCTTCGAGGATGAAATTTACGGCCAATGCAATGCCGCCAATGCTCATGAAGGCCTTGGACAATGGAAGTCCAATGGCAATGAGCCCCAGCGCACCGAGGTAAATCCAACGGTGATGTTCCTGTTTTAGCAGCATAGGTTAGGTTCAGGAAGGTAAGTTACTGCTTATCCTTTTTTCGTGAGGCATTCCTCACAGGTTCCATCTAAAACGGAGGTGTAAAATTCTTTATTGTGCAGCGTTTCAATGGCTTTTAACACCTCCGGATCGTACTTCATGTATGCCCTTACTCGCCCCTTGGAGAAATAGTACCGGCCGACGATTTCATTCTCAAGGATGATTTGAATTTCATCTCGAAACTTGAACATGTCTGAACGCTTATCGCGCTCCAATTTTGCCGAGAGATGAACGTACTCGTCTTTCACTTCTTCCCAGAATGCGTCTTCTTCGATGACCTCCTGAAGTTCTTTCATCATTTCGGTGCTGCTCGTACGGTACTCGAAGTCTTTGGAAAGCGCATAGATGATGAAAGCTTCAAATTCTGCATCGGTCAGTGAGAACGCCTCCGGCGAAGCGATGCTGTCGTGCTCGAAATAGTAGTCCGTTGCAAAATCAAAGATGATGTTTTCGCCCATCAATGTTGCGAGCAAGTCGCTGTAGGGTTCTACCTCTACCTCGATGTCTGGGGTGATTCCAGCACCATCTTTTACGACACGGCCATTTTTGGTTGCGAATGAGGTGGTAAGGGAGTCGGGAACTTCTACGGCTTTGCCCCGATCGTCTCGCTTGCCATAATCAATGCGCTGGATACACCGACCACTTGGCGTATAGTACTTTGCAATGGTCATCTTGAGCATGGAATTATAGCTCAGATTGGTAGTGTTTTGGACCAGACCCTTTCCGAAACTGTTTTGACCGATCACTACACCGCGATCGAGGTCTTGGAGGGTCCCAGAAACGATTTCTGACGCCGATGCTGAACCTTCGTCGATCAATACGGCAAGTGGTATATCTAAGTCCAAAGGAGCATTCAAAGCGCGGTGCAGGCTGTAGTGATCTTTTACCTTTCCTTTAGTCTCTACCACCTTTTCTCCTTTGGGAACAAAGAAGTTCACGATGTTCACGGCTTCGTGGAGGAGTCCCCCACCGTTGCCCCGCAAATCGAGGATGATCTTTTGCATTCCTTCTGCCTTCAGGGCATCAAAGGCCTGTTTTACATCGCGGCTCGCCGTCTGGGTGAACCCTCGAAGGTTGAT
Source organism: uncultured Flavobacteriales bacterium (assembly GCA_943788725.1). Lineage (GTDB taxonomy): Bacteria > Bacteroidota > Bacteroidia > Flavobacteriales_G > Salibacteraceae > SHAN690. Next base: position 117,018 of record CALSRJ010000004.1, read on the forward strand.
GTATCCCACTTCATCGTCGATCATGCCGTAGTACGGGACGTCGTCTAATTTGATCTTTTGACGAACGATGGTGGCCTGGATCTCTTCATCTGTGGCGGCTCGGTACACGGTAAGCTTCACTTCCGTTCCTGACTCTCCTTTGAGCATGCTGCTCAGCTCCGATGTCGATTTTCCCTCTGCGCGTTGATCTTCAACGGAAATGATCACATCGCCAGCCTCCAATCCCGCTTTATGTGCAGGCGAATCTTCGTAAGGCTCGGTGATCATGATTTGACCATTCCGCGTGCCGATCAAAGCTCCAATGCCCCCATATTCATGGGTGGTCATAAAGCGGTAATCTTCGATGTCTGCTTCCGCAATGTAGTTGGTGTAAGGGTCGAGAGAGCCTAGCATAGCGTCGATGCCTGTCTTGACCAATTTACCTGGATTGGTTTCTTCAACGTAATTTACGTTCACTTCTCGGTACACGCTGCTGAAGATGTCTAGGTTTTTAGAAATCTCAAAATAGCTGTCGATGTAGCCAGATGAAATGAATCCAATGGTAACGATGGATAGCAGGATGATCGCCTTTTTTGATAATGCCTTCATAGTCTTGCTTTATGGAACGGGATCGTACCCGCTGCCTCCCCAGGGGTGGCATGAACCGAAACGTTTTAAGGTGAGCCAGCCGCCTTTGATAGCCCCGTGCTTTTTGATGGCTTGCACACCGAATTCTGAACACGTTGGGGTATACCTACAGGTCGCCGGAAAGAAGGGAGATATCGCACCTTGATAGATACGGATCAAAAGGATGAAAAGTCTACTTACCATGCTGCCCCTGCCCAATTTCCTGTAAAAGTAAAAGGATTTTAGGCCGGAGGACGTCATAAGAGATGTTATCCGTTTTGACCGTGATGAACAGCACGGCAATTTGCTTTCCTGAAGCGGAGACGGACTGTTCGAGTGTAGCTTTTTGAGTGCGAAAGGCTTCCTTCATCCACCGCTTTATACGGTTGCGCTGAACGGCAGTCTTGTAGTGCTTTTTGGGAGCTACGAATCCAGCTTGAATCGGAACGTCTTCTGGTAGTTCAACCTCAGACCAAACAGCGAGAACGGGATGTTTGAATACACGATTGCCTTTGGTGAAGAGGTCTTCGAAAAGCTTCTTGTGCTTCAGCCGCTCCTCAACTGGGAAAGAAAAGTCAAGCTCTGGGGGCATGACCCAAAGGTCGTAAAAAGAATAGGAGTTTACTTGCCCTTCTCTTTGACGTAAGAGGCAATAGCTGCGGTCATGGATGGATAGTCCGGAGTGGGCGCTGAGCAGTCTAGGCGTAGATTGTGCTCCTCGATCGCTTTGTGCGTTGTAGCGCCGAATGCGGCAATCCTAGTTTCTCCCTGCACGAAATCGGGAAAATTGTGGAACAAAGACTTGATACCACTGGGGCTGAAGAATACGAGCATGTCGTACTTAACATCCTCAAGATCGCTCAAGTCGCTGATTACCGTGCAATAAAATATTGCGCGAGTGAAACTGATCTCAGCATCTTCTAGCTGCTTGGTAATGTCTTCTTTCAGTTTGTCAGCGGAAGGAAGCAGGAATCGCTCACCATCGTGCTTTTTGATCAAAGGCATCAAATCGTTGAATCGGCGCTCACCAACGAAGATTTTCCGCTTGCGGTAGACAACATACTTCTGGAGGTAATAGGCAATGGCTTCTGACATGCAGAAGTACTTCATCGTTTCAGGCACGGTAACCCGAGACTCCCCACAAAGGCGAAAGAAATGGTCAACCGCGTTGCGTGAAGTGAAAATGATGGCGGTGTGATCCAACACCTGGATCCGCTGCTTCCGGAATTCTTGTGCGGTAAGTCCTTCCACATGAATAAATGGACGGAAGTCAATCTTCAACTTGAATTTCTTGGCCAAATCAAAATAGGGAGATTTATCCCCTTCTGGCTTGGGTTGACTGACTAGTATCGTCTTGACCTTGTTTTTTGTCTTCGCTTCGCTGCTCATGCTGAATCTAACTTGTTTTCCGTTAACCTTCCGCCTGTCTCAAAACACTGACCACCACCAATATTGGCGGCATAATTTCGAGCGCGCAAAGGTACAAAACATTATAGACCCACGAAGTGTGAATGTCAGATTGTGCCATACCAAATAATCGGAATGCTCTGATCAGGTAGGTGAGCAAGATTGCTCCCAACCCCATATATACCAAGGGGCTAGTCCATTGGGCAGGTCCAAATGCGATGATGATGCTGATGGGCAGCAAGAAGAGGGCAAGGATGAAATTGTGCAGTAACCATTGCAGATTGTGCATGCGGTAGGTCCCCATCAAGCCGAAGGTTAATGCAAGTCCGAGGTAAGCCAATGATCGAAGCACAGTGACTCCGATGATGACGCCAATCACGGTGCTAATTCCGATTGAGAAGGCATCTATTTCCATCAGGCCGAACTGATGCAGGGCTTGAAACACAAAAAGTCCAATCACGGCAATGACGATCAGGAGGATGGGAAGGGTCACGCGGTTATACGCGCGTTCCTGACGTACCTGCTGGATGAGCAAAGAAGGGTTTAAAAACGAACGAAGAAAAATACGCAAACGAGTGCCCTCACTTTGTCGGATTATCCCCAATAGCAAAAGGATCAGTCCAAAGGAGATGAACCAAGGGTCTCGATTGTGAACAACGGATTCCATCCATTCCATGATCCACAAAGCTAGTCTCATTTATGTGGATGGAAGTTCAGATTTGAACATTTTCGGTGGTCGATTCTTCTACCTTCGTACAGTAAATGCGATGATCATGGCGAACAAAGAAGACCGTTTTCAAGGAGTTGATTATTACAGCCTGGATGACCTACTTACTGAAGAGCATAAGCTCATTCGGGATGCAGCGCGAGCTTGGGTGAAAAAAGAAGTATCTCCCATCATTGAAGAGGCGTATGAGAAAGCCGAATTCCCACGGCATTTGATCCAAGGGCTTGCTGATATCGGTGCGTTTGGCCCTTACATCCCCGAGCAATACGGAGGGCCGGGCTTGGATCAGATCTCCTACGGATTGATCATGCAAGAGCTCGAGCGCGGTGATAGTGGATTGAGAAGTACGGCTTCTGTGCAAAGCTCACTTGTGATGTATCCCATCTATGCTTACGGCTCTGAAGAGCAGAAGATGAAATACCTGCCAAAACTGGCTTCTGGAGAGATGATTGGATGTTTTGGTTTGACAGAGCCGGATCATGGAAGTAACCCGGGAGCGATGGTTTCAAATTTCAAAGACGATGGTGATCACGTCATTTTGAATGGTGCCAAGATGTGGATTTCCAACGCCCCCTTTGCAGACATTGCCATCGTATGGGCTAAGAACGAAGAAGGCCGCATCCACGGGCTCATCGTTGAACGCGGAATGGCAGGGTTTACGACCCCTACTATGCATGGAAAATGGTCGCTCCGCGCTTCTGATACCGGCGAGCTTGTCTTCCAAGACGTCCGGGTTCCAAAAGCAAATATTCTGCCCAATAAATCTGGGCTGGGCGCTCCTTTAGGCTGCCTAGACTCAGCGCGTTATGGAATCAGCTGGGGTGCTATTGGAGCTGCCATGGATTGCTATGATGCCGCGCTGAGGTATTCAAAAGAGCGAAAGCAATTCGGCCGACCGATCGGTGGATTTCAATTGCAACAAAAGAAACTGGCCGAAATGGTCACAGAAATTACCAAAGCCCAACTCATGGTGCATCGCCTCGGACAATTGAAAAACGAAGGGCGCGCTACCTCTGCACAGATATCGATGGCCAAGCGCAATAGCGTTGAGATTGCCATCCATATCGCGCGTGAATCGAGAACGATCTTAGGAGGAATGGGGATTACCAATGAGTACCCCATCATGCGGCATATGATGAACCTCGAATCGGTCTTGACCTATGAAGGAACCCATGACATTCATTTGCTCATCACCGGATTGGACATCACCGGCGAGAGCGCCTTCAAGTAAGGGCAAAAAAAAGCCCTCCGAGGAGGGCTATAATTCTTGAGTTCGTAGCTCTTACTTACAAGTACAGCCGAACAATAGATCGTTCTCTAGGAGCTCGATCGCATCGTTGTACTCATCCTTACTATCAAAATCATCTTCGCAGATCTCAGCATCTCCTTCATCGAAAGTGATGCCTTCGTTACAATCATCGCATGTAACACATTTGCTGCATGATGCCATTCCGAGTCCGAAGATCACGGCGACACCGAATACCAGTAGGTTTCTTTTCATAAGATCAGGTGTTTTTGTTTGATTCAAATGTAGTGAATTCAAATTGTGTAAACACAAAGGGCCTAGAAATTCAACGATAAAACTTAGTGGAATTCCGTGATAAATCGATCTATTTCTCTCGATTAATCGTATAGCGAACCAACTCTAGAAGGGAATCACGTGCATCGGACTCTGGAAGGGTCTGCAATTCAACAATCGCCCCATCTGCTATCTCCCTCATGCGCTGATCAGCGTATTCGATGCCACCTGAATTCAGTACAAAGTTGATCACCTCATCCACGTCCTTCTTATTCTTGCTATTGCGCTTGACTATTCGAAGCATCTTTTTACGCGTAGCGGCATCGGCATTGTTCAACGCGTAAATAAGTGGTAGGGTGCTCTTTTTTTCCTTGATATCATTGCCCGTTGGCTTGCCAATCTTTCCGCCAAGGCCGTAGTCAAAGAGGTCGTCCTTGATCTGGAATGAGATCCCGATGTGCTCACCGATCTGGCGCATCCGTTCGATCATCTCGTCATCCGCACCAGCTGAGGCCGCTCCGCAAGCACAACAGCTGGCAATCAGCGTAGCGGTCTTTTGACGTATGATCTCGAAATAGACATCTTCTTTGAGGTTTACACCTCGACTTTCTTGGATTTGCAATAATTCGCCTTCGCTCATCTGCTCCACCGCAGTGGATACGATCTCGAGGTGGCGAAATTCTTTGTTCTTGATGGCCAACAGAAGACCTCGGGAGAGCAGATAGTCGCCGACGAGTACAGCAATTTTATTCTTCCACAGGGCGTTGATGGAAAAGAATCCCCGTCGTTCGAATGCATCGTCTACCACGTCATCGTGTACGAGGGTGGCGGTGTGAAGCAGCTCAATCAAGGATGCCCCGCGGTGTGTGCTTTCGTTGATGCCCCCCATGGCTTGTGCGGAAAGGAAGACAAAAAGGGGGCGAATCTGCTTCCCCTTGCGTTTGACGATGTAATGGGTGATTTTGTCAAGCAGGGCCACGTTGCTCTTCATTGACAAGCGGAACTTTTCCTCAAAGCTTTCCATTTCCCCTGCGATCGGGGCTTTGATCTGTTCCAGTTTACTCAAGTGTCTGTGGTGAATTTACGCTCAAACTTACATTAATTATAACCGAATATTGAGGCTAAAGTTCGGTAGTTGAAACGGTGCCGACCCTCAGGTTACGGTTGTTCATTGAAAGAATGAATACGGTTTGCTCGTGCGAGCAGATTCCAAATTTCGGCGTGAAGACAAACTCGGTTTGTCGATCTTGGGTGAGGGTAGATGAAATAAACTCGCCAGATGGCTGGATCCGCACAAAACGAGGCACGGATCGGCTGGGGTTGTTCATGACCTTTTCGGATCGGATGTCTTCGTTTTTGAAATGATCATTGTATAGAAAGAATTGCTCCCCTTCCGACAGTTCGGTGGAGGCATGCGAAGAATAGGGGCTTTTTTTGTCGTAGTCAATCTGATGCCGGCCGACGCTCATCAGGGTGCGTTGACCCAAGATGTCGATCAGCGTAATGGCCTCAAAGTGGAATTGATCCGTACAGTTCATCATACCCGTTCTTGGGTCGGCAGTGCAAAGCTGATCTTGATAGTGTTTCTCAATGGCCAACACGGGATTTTGACCCAAATGCAGAATGTCTTGCACATAAATGTTACTGACGCCGGCACCATTTCCCGCTTCGGCGCCTTCATATTCTGCCACAAACGACGGGTCAAAAGTGGAAATAATGCGCTGTTCGATCTCCTTTCCATCCTTCGTGAGTTTGATGAACACATAGCCAGAAGATTTGTACTCTTCCAAGGGATCAGAATTGTACAGTGCCGCTACGTACAGGCCCTCGTCGGTAGCGTGAATGACCACGTCTCTAATGAACAAGTCTTGGGAACTTAGGTCGAACTCTGTCAGCACACTGTCTGAAGGGTTAAAAGAATAGATGAGGTAGCGCTTCCGAAAGGGACTGTTGAGCTTAACTCCAGCTACTACGCCGAGATAGACGATTCCAGCTGTGTCTACGGTAGCCCCGAGCAATTCAATATCGTCGCTATCATAATCACTGGGTAGATGAAACAATCGGGAGCGCTCATCGGAAGTAATCAGCACATTGATTTCACCCTTTGAAGCCCGCTGAAAGATTTGTTGCTGGCATATTGCGACCGTTTCTCCACGCTCTGAGACTGCAAGTATCAAGGGATTTTGTAAGCCGTTCTGAGCCTTGCGGCTCATCTGAAAATCGTGCGTATAGAACTTGGTAACGGCGCTCGAAGAGAGGCGGGAGCGTGAAAGCCGGTACCTACCACCATTCAACTTTCCGGGTTTTTCCAACATCGTCACCACATCTCCGGTCAAGTTTTTGGCGACAAGGCGGGCATCACCAGCGCTTCGAATGAAGATTGGACGCTCCTCTTCGGTGGGTAAGAAATTCCGCATGATAAGTGCTTCCCCGAACTGGCTTATAAGCACAGGAACGTTGCCGTCTACCAGGGTAAAATCCAGGATGTCTTCACTCTTAGGAATGGAAATCGAAGGACTCCACTGTATCAGGGAATCTTGCGCATGCATTCCCGAAAGGAGAAGTGTCGAGGCAACAACCAAACAGAGGTCACGGTGCCACCTCATTGGCAATTTGGTTCTTATTCGCCAGTTGTCCGCATGCTGCATCGATGTCTTTTCCACGACTTCTACGTATGTTAACATTGACGCCGTTTCGTTCCAAATGCTGCGCGAAGGCGTCTACCTTTTCTGGGTCGGCCTGCTCAAATTCTCCCTCGTCGATAGGATTGTATTCGATGATGTTGACCCGTCCCGGTATTTTCTTGTGGAAAGATATGAGTTCATCCGCATCCTTGAGGGTATCATTGAATCCTTTGAAAATGATGTACTCATAAGTAACCCGATTTCTCGTATTCTCATGAAAGTATGCGAGTGACTCCGCGAGACTGTCGAGGCTGTTTTGCTCATTGATCGGCATGATCTCACTCCGCTTGGCATCGTTGGCGGCGTGCAGCGATAGCGCCAACCTGAACCGCACTGTATCTTCTGCTAGTTTCTGAATCATTTTCGAAATCCCCGCAGTGGATACCGTGATTCTTTTTGGAGACATACCCAAGCCGACATCATCGCTGATTCGGTCAATACTCGTGAGCACATTTTTATAGTTCAACAAGGGTTCGCCCATCCCCATGTATACAACATTGGTAAGGGGTTTGTCGTAGTATTTTTTAGCCATTGCCTTTATGGCCACGACTTGATCAAAGATCTCATCGGGGTCGAGGTTGCGCATTCGTTTGAGGCGCCCTGTGGCGCAAAATTTACAGGTCAAACTGCAACCGACTTGAGATGAAATGCAGGCCGTCATTCGATCTCCAGCAGGGATCAATACACCTTCCACAACGCGGCCATCGTGTAATTGAAAGGCCAATTTCACAGTGCCATCATCGCTCAATTGCTCCTCGGCAATGGTAAGTTCGTTGACCACAAAGTGGGCTTCGAGTTGAGGCCGCACTTCTTTTGGGAGGTTGGTCATTTCGTCGAAGCTCTTCACTTGTTTTTGCCACAACCATTGCTCCACCTGGTCGGCGCGAAATCGAGGTTGATCGATTTCAGCAAAGAAGGCTGTGAGCTCCGCAGTGCTCAGCGAACGGATGTTTCTTTTCTCAGATGACATGGAGCAAAGGTAGGGTTCAGCGCTTGGCTTTCTTACCAGGGGAAAGGAGAGCCTCGGCCATCTGCATGTCGCCGGGGGTGGTAATCTTAAGATTGGATGCTTCCCCTTCGATGAGATGGATGGTATTGCCAGCCTTTTCATACACGGTAGCGTCGTCTGTGAACGACGGGTCATATGACGCGTCGTAACACTTCTTTATTTCGGCGAGGTCAAAGCATTGAGGGGTTTGAACAGACACAACGCCTTCGCGCGAAATGGGGGTGCTGCTTGTTCCTTCTAACTTACGGAGGCTTTGCGTCACCGGAAGTACGGGCAGCGCCGAGCCGTGCTCTAACGCAGCGTCATAGCAGCGCTCTATCAAAACTGGACTTATCAGCGGGCGCACGCCATCATGAATGCCTACAATGCCTTCGTCTGCACACTTAGCCAAGCCATTCTTGACCGAAGCGTAGCGTGTATCTCCACCGGCAACAACGGTGTGGGGAACATCAAAATCCATTTGTTGGCACATGTTCGTCCACAAGGAGATTTGATCTTCGGGTAAAACCAGCACGATGGCGATGTCTTCGTAGGTCATCGCGAAGCGTTCGAGGGTGTGCATCAAAACAGGAGAATCAAGCAACAGCATGAACTGTTTTGGCAGGTCGCTTTGCATGCGCGTTCCCTTGCCTCCGGCTACGATGACGACAGAACGTGTCAATTTTAGCGCAAAATCAACATGGCATCGCCATAGCTGTAGAAGCGGTACTTCTCCTTGATGGCGAGCTGGTAAGCTTCCATGATCAGGTCATAGCCTCCAAATGCAGAAATCATCATCAAGAGCGTTGATTCTGGAATGTGGAAATTGGTAATCATGCTGTCCGCCACGCTGAAGTCGTAGGGAGGAAAGATGAATTTATTGGTCCACCCGTAAAAAGGCTTCAGCTCACTATCGGTAGAAAATGAGGTTTCCATAGCACGCATAGACGTGGTTCCAACCGCACAGATGCGCTTCTTCCGCTTCTTGGCACTGTTCACCGCATCACAGCATTCCTGTTCGATCTCGACTTGCTCCGAATCCATCTTGTGTTTTGTAAGATCTTCTACTTCCACCGTGCGGAAGGTTCCAAGTCCTACGTGAAGGGTGAGCTTTGCGAAGTCGATGCCTTTCAATTCAAGGCGCTTCAACAACTCCCGGCTGAAGTGCAAACCAGCTGTCGGTGCAGCAACAGCGCCTTCTTTTTCTGCGTAGATGGTTTGGTAACGGGCTTCGTCTTCCGGTTGCACCTCGCGGTGGATGTATTTAGGAAGAGGAGTGTTTCCAAGGCTCATTAATGTCTCTCTGAATTCTTCGTAGCTCCCGTCGAACAAAAAGCGAAGCGTGCGGCCTCTAGAAGTCGTGTTGTCGATGACTTCAGCGACCAGCGAATCGTCCTCACCGAAATAGAGTTTGTTTCCAATTCGAATTTTGCGAGCTGGGTCGACAAGCACATCCCAAAGACGGCTTTCGCGATTCAATTCGCGCAGCAAGAACACTTCGATTTTGGCACCGGTCTTTTCTTTGTTCCCGAAAAGACGAGCAGGAAAAACCTTTGTGTTGTTCAACACCATTACATCTCCTTCGTCAAAATAATTCACCACGTCTTTAAACACCTTGTGTTCGATCGTTCCCTTCTTGACGTCTACGACCATCAAGCGTGATTCGTCGCGGTGCTCTGAAGGGTATTCTGCGATGAGCTCCTTAGGAAGGTCAAATTTGAACTGAGAAAGCTTCATAGATGATTATTCGTTTGTGTGTAACTGCCCCTAAAAAAGGGTTGCAAACTTAATATTTAAATACGCTTTTCCGAATCTGAATGTTGGTGTAATGCGAAGGCTTTTTCTATGGCCGTCATCGCGCTTTCAATCGTGTGCGCTTCATCGATAGAGAAGGCTCCGATTTGAGTCCTGCAAAGGGATGTAAGATGGGCTCCAGATCCGAGGGCTTTCCCGAGGTCGTGCGCTAGACTGCGCACATAAGTGCCCTTGCTGCAATCCAATACAAAGGACAATTCCGGAAATTGATTACAATCGACTTCGAAGCGATCAATGTGGATGCGGGCGGGTTGTAGGTTCACCTCCTTGCCTTTTCGCGCCAGTTCGTATGCTTTTCTGCCGTCTACCTTCTTAGCGGAGAATGCGGGAGGCATCTGATCAGTGTCTCCTACAAACGTGTTGGCAATGTTTTGGATCGCGGTTGGATCGTTATCTGGAAGCATAAACGTAGCGTCCTCTTCCGTTTCCAGGTCATACGATGGAGTGGTTGCCCCGAGCTTAATGGTGCCGATGTATTGCTTTGTAAGGCCCATCAAAGTGCTGATGGTCTTCGTGTCTTTGCCTACGCAAACAATGACCAAACCGGTGGCTAATGGATCAAGTGTGCCAGCGTGGCCAACTTTGATTTTTTTTCTGCCTGTGATGCGCTTTGCGGCGTACCGAATCTTGTTGACCACGTCGAACGAAGTCCATTCAATGGGTTTGTCAATCAGAAGAGTATGCCCAAAAGGACTTTGTTGGTCTTGTTTTTCCAATGGGGGTAGTTATCCTAATACAATGGCGATGGCGCCAACGATGAAGCAGTAGTAGCTAAAGTATTTCAGTTGACTTTTCTTAACCAGATGGATCATCCATCGGCATGCAATCAAGCCCGCGAGAAAGGCAGCCACTGCCCCCGCAATAAGCGGAACGACGTCTAGACTGCTCTGAGCGATAGCTCCGTCTCCTAAGTCTTTGGCCATTTTTCCGAAGATCAAAGGCACGACCATCAGGAAGGAAAAGCGCGCGGCTTTGCCACGATCGATTCCCAACAGCACGCTGGTTGAAATGGTTGCTCCACTTCTACTGATGCCAGGTAAGATGGCGATGGCTTGGGCTATTCCGACCAGAATCGCATCCATGTAACCGACGTTTTTCTGGGTACGCTTTGCCCGATCAGCTAGAAAAAGGAGAACTCCAGTAAAGAGCAACATAACCCCAACCATTGTAATCTGTTTCGAGAACAGCGCTTCGATCTGATCGTTGAAAAAGACGCCTATCACCGCAGCGGGAATCATCGAGAGGATGATTTTTAGGGAGAAGACGGTTTGTTCGTTCCACTTGAATTGGAATAACCCACGCAGAATTTCGAGGACGTCTTTGCGGAAGACGACTACCGTACTCAAGGCCGTTGCGAAATGCAACACGACGGTCATCATCAAGCTCTCCTCGGGGAGGCTGTTGTCGCCTAGGAGTGCTTTACCAATCTCGAGGTGACCGCTGCTGCTGACGGGTAAAAATTCTGTCAGGCCTTGAATGATGCCAAGGATGATCGCCTCTAGAATACCCAATGCTTATTTTTTAATGATACCCCACATTACAACGCCATACCCCAAAAGGATGGTCAATGGGGCGAGATCCATTCTTCTGAAATTGAAGATGTCTGGACTAAAGGAGGAAACGTCGTCTGCACCTCCGCCGCTCAGCAAGAAGAATCCAATGATCACCACAACCACTCCGGCTGCAATGAGAATGAAGTTCTGTTGTCCTAATGGGAATTCTTGTAAGTCTTTCTCTTCGCTCATCTTAATACAATTTGTCGCTTCGTGTTCGTATGAATTTACGCACCGCTAAGCTGGTAGAGACCCACGAAATTACAATTCCCAAGACCAATACGATCACAAATAGATAGGCCAAAATCTCAATGTCCTGAATCTGGATGAGGTCGGGCAAATACTGCTGTGAATAATACATCAAGCCCATGATCAACAGGATCGCGATGAGGGCGCTGTAGATGCCGTGCACGATGCCACGTTGAACGAATGGCTTGCGAATGAATCCTTGGGTTGCTCCTACCAGTTGCATGCTTTTGATCAAGAAACGCTTACTGTAGATGGAGAGGCGTATGCTGTTGTTAATTAATGCAATGGCGACGATTAATAAAAGCAAAGAGAATCCGCCCATCAAGGCCCCGATGCGCTGAATGTTTTCTTGCACGATCTTGACCAGTGACTCTTCGTATGAGATCTCCTTGATCTTGGAACTCCTTGAAAGCTGGGCTTTGATGACCGCCAAGCTGTCTGGGTGAGCGTAGTTAGCGTTGAGTTTTACCTCTATGCTCGCGAGGAGTGGATTGTAATCCAAGTATTGCATAAAGTCCTCGCCGAGGTCTTCCTTGAGCAGGTCTACTGCGTCATCTTTGGAAATATATTCCGTTGTTAAGGCGTACGGAGAAATGTCGATTGCCTTCTGCAAGCGCTGCACATCCACATCTTTCACATCATCTTCTAGGTAGATGGTAAACCCAATGTTCTCTTTGACTTGGGTGCTAAGCTTTTGCGCGTAAAGCATTACCAACCCCAAAAGCCCGAGGGTGAAGAGGACAAGCGAAACACTGAGGATGACAGAAATGTATGACCCCCTGAGCCTTCGTTTCTGAAAATTTTCTTCTGCCTGCTTTGCCATAAGTAAAGACGAAGCTAGCCAAAAGCAAGGGCTGGCCTCATTGTCAAAAGGAAAGTAACTAACAATGAAAGGTAAGTTACGGGATGAAGTCTCCCCGAAGACTCCTGAATCGTTTCCGCGCTTCCACCACGAAAAGACTCCCGGGGTATTCGGTAAGGATTTGCTGGTAGATATCCATTGCTTTTTTGTCGTCTTTGAGCGCGCCCTCGTAAAGCCTACCCACCGCAATCAGCGCATTGTCTGCTAAGATGTCACTTGCATACATTTCGTGCACCCTGAGGTAGTGGTCAATTGCCTTTTGGTGTTCCCCTTGTTCTTCCGCGATTTTAGCGCGTTGAAAAAGAATATTATCCGAAAGAGCATGTCCGGGAAAATTCGACTCGATCAGCTGGAGCATGTAGAGTGAGCTGTCGTATTTGTGCTGGGCAAGCATCAATTCCGATTTGGCAAAGACGCTCAGCGCTTCAGTGGTGGTATCCAACCCGGTGTTTTCTGAGATGAAGATAGAGAGCTCCAATGCATCATTCGCGATCAGTTTTGAAGTGCTTCCTTTCAGCACGTCCAATTGCGCCTCGGCCCACCCAAAATCACCAGAATAGTAAAACACTTTGGCATTCTTCAGTTTGGCTTCAAATCCGAGCTCGTCGTACTTGAAACGTTTTTCGACCTGACCGTAAAGGATGGAGGCATCCCAAATGTAGCCGGCAAGTACGTAAATGTCTGCGAGTTCAATTTTCAATGCTGCCAATTGCTGTTCGTTCAATCCAGGAATCAACAAGCCGCTTTTCAGCAGTGCGACAGACTCAGCAATGGCCGCAGCCGAGTACTTGCTTTCGTAGAACGCTTTTACGTGTGCGTAATCGCGCACAATCTCCCAGGTGGATGATTGCCGGCCGAACTCATTGAGAGTAGTGGCATAGTCGGCGGTCAACGATTGGATCGTTTCGGCAGAATAGGCCCCTTGTGTCACCTTTTCATTTTGAGCGCGAAGCAGTCCAATGGTAGACTCGACATAATAGTAATGGGCAGGGCCCTTTGCCCTCACGTACTCATAGCCGCTTATGGCAACGTTGTACTTGTAATTGTTCAGCGCTGTCTTGGCTAGGTTGAGCACACGCTGACCATCTTCGCGGTTGCGTTTGTCCAAGGCTTGGACTTGGATCATCGCCGCTTCAAACTTGTTTTGTTTCATCAACATCCAGATGAGCATCTGAGCGTAGACATCAGACTCTGGAGAGCGCTGCACTCGGAGCATCAATTGCTCTTCGAGTACGTCGCTGTATTTGTTTTCCTCATCAAAGCCGATGACGCGGTTGAGCGTGTTTTGGACGCTTTGGAGGTAGCCTTGACTTACCAGAAGCACGTCGAGGTATTCATTGATCATTCCTTCTATATCGCCTTGCTGACCTATGACTTGAGCAATTTGAAAGTGGAAGGGGTAGGAGTTTCCCATTTCCTTCCGGGCTTGGTAATAGACTTCCAATGCCAAGGCGTCTTCGTTGATCTCAGAGAAGGCTTTTCCTAGGTCGAGCACCTGGTTTACAGAAGCTTTTGAAGTGGTCTTGATGATTTTTTGAAAATGCTTTTCTGCCTTTTCGTCGTTCCCTTGGCGCTGAAAAACTTTACCGACATCCACTCGATAACGGTAAATCGCGGGGTGCATTCGCGACTGTTCCTCCGCTAATTTTTCTGCTTCTTTCCACTCTTCGAGTGCCAAGAGGCAATTGAAATAATAGGTGTAGTGATCGTCTGTCGGCCGGGTACCGTAGAGGCGTTCGTAGTAAATGACGGCTTTGTCGAAGTCGCCTTCTCGGTAATAATGTGCGGCGAGCTGTTCATCCGTGGTTCCTTGTGCTAGAAGAAAAGTGCTGACCAGGATGAACACCCCCGTGAGGAGAGCTCTATCGAGTGCCCGACCCAGGAGCATAAATCACCGATTTTATGGAGTCTACGATTTCGTTTAACACTGGCTTTAACGCTGCATAACGTCCGTTACTTGAAGCGTATTTCTCCTTTAACTCATCCGTAGCATTGACCAGGTTGCCAATGGATCTTGCCTCAGTCTTGAAGTATCCAGCGAATTCTTCTTCGCTGTAAAAACTCTCTTTCACATCCTTCCGCAGGTTTTCGAGTTGCTTTTGGCTGTATTGTAATTCCCTGCTCACTTCGCCATAGCGCGCGAGTGCTTGCATCAGGTATTTCTTTGATCGCTGAAAATCGCCAAAAGCAAGCCCTGGTTTACGCTCCAGGGTGTCGGTAACGTTGTCGTACACCCATGTACTGGTCCGATCAACATCGCCGATGCGGTTCATGAGCATCACTGAATCAACATCATTCAGGGTTTCAGACACGTAGTTCAAGTGAATACCCAAGCTATCGATGCGCTGCAGTCGCTCTTCCTTGACCTGTTGATTGCACGATACAAGTGAGGTAACGAGCGCGATAAAGGCTAGCAAAAGGGCGAATTTTCTCATTGGATGGAGTCGAATTTGGTGTAAGGTACTAATACGGAAGGAATGCGAATTTGTTCTCCGTTAAAGTTGTTTTCGAGCAGGGCGGCCATGATCCGTGGCAGGGCAAGGGCGCTTCCATTCAGGGTGTGTGCCAACTCCTTTGCACCGTCTTTTCGTTTGATCCTCAACTTCATCCGGTTGGCCTGGTACGTCTCGAAGTTGGATACGGAACTCACTTCCAACCAGCGGTCTTGACCGGCAGAGAAAACTTCCAGATCGAAGGTTAAGGCTGAAGTGAATCCCATGTCGCCACCACAGAGTCGGAGGACTCGGTAAGGCAATTCAAGTTTTAGCAGCAAGCTTTCAACGTGGGCTACCATCGTATCCAGCGTAGCGTAAGAAAGTTCGGGCTTTTGGATCTGGACAATCTCCACCTTATCGAATTGATGCAGGCGGTTTAGTCCACGCACATCCTTTCCGTAAGACCCAGCCTCTCTTCTGAAACAAGGGGTGTAGCCCGCGTTCTTGATCGGCAAACGCTCTTCGTCGATCATTTCATCGCGGTACATATTGGTGATTGGAACCTCTGCTGTTGGGATCAAGAAAAGGTCGTCTTCGGTGGCGTGATACATCTGGCCGTCCTTATCAGGCAGTTGCCCAGTTCCGAAGCCGGATGCGGCGTTGATCATCAACGGAGGAATGACTTCGGTAAAGCCAGCGGCTTCGGCTTCATCCAGGAAGAATTGGATGAGGGCGCGTTGTAGCTTGGCCCCTTTGCCCGTGTAAATGGGGAACCCTGCGCCGGTGATTTTGACGCCCGTTTCGAAATCGATGAGGCCATAACGGGTGGTCAATTCCCAGTGTGGGGTCTTGTGTGCTGATGGGAGTGGCCTCTCCGTGCGTGCGCACTATTTCGTTGTCTTCGCTGTCTTTTCCAGCTGGAACACTTTCATGCGGCGTATTTGGAATGCTGGATAGAAGGGACGTCATTTTTGACTCCAACTCCTTGAGCTTTCCATCGAGTTCTTGGTTTAGTTGTTTGAGGTCGCCCGTACGCGCTCGAGCTGCGTTGGCTTCATCCGTTTTTCCTTGCTTGAAGAGCATGCCAATCTCTGCTGCAACTTTCTTTGCTTCGGCGAGATTGCCATCCAAGGCTTGTTGTGTGCTTCTGCGTTCTTCATCAACGGTAAGCACTTCGTCAACGACGGCTGTCGCATCGATGTTTCTCTTCTTCAGGGCATCTATAACGGCTTGACGGTTTTCCCTGATGTGTGCGATGTGTAACATGGTTGAGCGGGGCTATTTCAGTTGAATTACGAAACGAAACAACACAAAAAATCCCGATTTGCCAGAGGCAAGATCGGGACCTTTGTTATGATTTAACAGCGGTTTACTTCTCTGCCAATGGTTGGACAGATACGAATGACTTGTCGCCGCCTTTTTTTCTGAATTGAACAACACCATCTGTAAGCGCGAAGAGGGTGTGGTCCTTGCCCATACCTACGTTCTCACCTGGGTGATGTTGTGTGCCTCGCTGGCGAACGATGATGTTCCCTGCAATGGCTGCCTGACCTCCGAAGATTTTCACTCCGAGTCGTTTACTTTCTGATTCGCGTCCGTTCTTGGAACTACCTACACCTTTTTTGTGTGCCATGCTTTCCTAGTCTTTTCGAATTATTTCAAGGCGTCGATCAAGTCGGCTTTCTTCATGGAAGAAATTCCAGAGATGCCCTTGTCTTTCGCCATTTCTTTGAGTTCAGCTACCGTCATAGAAGCAAGATCTTTCGATGCTTCCTTCTTTGCCTCAGCTTTTGGAGCTTCCTTTTTGGCTTCTGCCTTTGGAGCTACTTCTTTCTTCACTTCAGCCTTAGGAGCCTCCTCCTTCTTTGCCTCAGCCTTCGGTGCAGCCTTTTCAGCTTTTGCCACCGGCTTCGCACCGCTCGCCACGATGTCGTTGATCTGGATTTCCGTCAAATACTGACGGTGTCCATTCTTCTTCTTGTAACCTTTTCTTCGCTTCTTCTTGAAGACGATTACTTTGTCACCCTTAAGGTGTTCTAAAACGGTTGCATTAACTGCTGCACCGTTGATAGCTGGGGCGCCGATGTTTATATTCCCGTTGTCGTCGATGAGGAGCACACGGTCAAACTGAACCTTGTTTCCTGCCTCGGCATCCAATCGGTGAACGTAAACCTTCTGGTCTTTTTCAACTTTGAATTGTTGCCCTGCTATATCTACAATTGCGTACATAGCTTTGATTTTACTTGTAAAAGGGGCGCAAAAGTAATGCTTTTAGAGTTATCAACAAACAGTATTGTGAATAAATCAAGTATGGCGTAAAACATTGAATACCATGGGACTAATTCTCCTTCCACCGATTGAATTGCCAGGGGTGTAGTTTCGCATCTAGGTTTAGCCATTCTCACAGGCGCTTAAGGTGATAGGATTCTTCAGCTACCCGGTGCTCTTTGGCTTCATCACATGGCTTGTTGAGCGCAAAATACCTGACCGCGAATGGTGAGGCACGATTGGAGTGATGGTTTTGTTTGCCTTGCTCATTTATGCTAAAGAGCTCAGTACAACTTGTAGTAAAGCACAATAGGCATTACAAATGCCAGCAGCATCAATAGCATGCCAAATAGGTTTTGCTTGATCGTCCCCTTCAAAATGAACATGATCATGGCGAACAAAAGTGTAAAGAATGCCACGAACGACATGGTCATCGCTGCGAGCATGAAGGGCATGTGTTCAAGGTTGCCCAGAAGGGCAGAAGGTTCCGTTGGAGCCGCAGGGGCGATGATGAAGCAGAGTGCTTCGAGCAAGATCAATGAAGCACCAATAATGATGAACAAGCGTTTCAATTTCATGCGAAAAGGTACATAGCCTTAGCGGAAGATTCTATTGAAAAAACGTCCCGGCGCACTGCTATTGATCAGGAAAATACCGACTAAGATCAATACCATGAACATCACTTGTTCGAGGCCAATGGTTTCGCCGTCAAACAAGCCCCAAGCAACGGCGACTAACGGGATTAGGTAGGTAACGGAACTAGCAAAGACAGCGGTCGTCTCCTTGATCAGGCGATTGAATATGATTACGGCAATAGCAGTTCCTACAATACCTAAGAGGGATACATAAAATAAGCCTAGCCAAGCCCCTGGCACGCTGGTGACCTTCTCTACTAGTTGCGTCCCGGTCAAGAGGTAAATCAATACCCCAGGGCCGATGAGTAAAAAGGACAACGAGGTGATGTGCGCAGGCTTGATGTCGTGCAGGTAAAATTTAATGATGTTCACAGCGATGCCGTAGCAGCCCGCTGCGATGATGACCAATGTGGCGTATTTGCCGTAAATGCCGAAGTCCATAAGACTGGCAAAACCGATCAGCCCTAGGGCGCCGATCAAGGCAACCACAACGCCCGCAATTTGAAAACGGACGGCAGCGACGCGAAAGAACAGGATGCCGATCAAGAGGGTGAATAAGGAGGTAAGCGAATTTAGGATGCCGCTCAAAGAGCTTGGAATTTCGGTTTGTGCGATGGCAAAAAGGAAGGCCGGGATGCCATTCCCAAACAACCCGGATGCTAGAAGAGGTAGGAAATTTCCCTTGAGCGTTTTGAGGTTTGGAAGAGAAAAGGGAAGCAAAACGAGCATCGCAGCCGTGATCCGGTAGGCGGCTACTTCTTGCGGAGAGAAATAGATCAAACCCTTTTTCATCAGAATGAATGAACTCCCCCAAGTGATGGCAAGTAGAGAAAGTGTCACCCATTGGACAACCTTATTGCTGAAATTGATGTTCAATTGCTATCGCAGATTCTGCGTTCAAAAGTAACCTTTGCATTACCGTGCAGTTTCATTAATGTTGACACCATGAAGATCTATACCAAGAAGGGAGACAAAGGCACTACCGGCATACTCGGTGGTACACGATTGGCCAAACACCACCTCCGCATTGAGTCCTACGGCACTGTGGATGAGTTGAATGCGTTCATAGGTGCGTTGCGTGATGGATTAGCCAATTCCGAACATCGGGGCGACCTGCTGAAAATTCAAGAAGAGCTCTTCACCTTAGGGTCTCAGCTTGCCGCTGACCCTGTTAAAAATAAGATGGAGTTGCCGATGATCAGCGACGATGACGTAACCCACTTGGAAAAGCGGATGGATGCCATGGAGGAAAAATTGCCTGAGATGCGCTTCTTCGTCCTTCCTGGCGGGCATCCATCGGTCTCCGCGGCGCACGTTTGTAGGACGGTCTGCAGGCGGGCAGAACGCTTGTGCTCCGCCTTAAGTGAGAACGAAGAGGTCAATCCCTTGATTTTACGCTATTTGAATAGACTATCTGACTATTTTTTCGTCTTATCTCGGATGCTTACGCTTGAATTGGGAGCCGAAGAGATTCCTTGGAAGCCGAGAGGTTGATCTAAAGCCCTGAAATACAGATACATTCGCCAATGTAAATTCCGCTTGCATCCTTTGGTCAAAATGATATTTTTGCGGCTTGGTAAGGACTGTTTAATTAGGAAACAATGTATTGGACACTAGAATTGGCGTCATACCTGGAGGATGCACCTTGGCCAGCGACGAAAGATGAGTTGATCGACTTCGCTATGCGGACGGGAGCACCACTCGAAGTTGTCGAGAACCTTCAGGCACTTGAGGACGAAGGAGAGAGCTATGAAACGATCGAAGATATCTGGCCGGATTATCCGACCAAGGACGATTTCTTCTTCAATGAAGACGAGTACTGACGCCGCATAAAACTGACATTTGAAAAGCCTCCAATAGGGGGCTTTTTCATTGCCCTAAATTTCCGTTACACACCCTTCGATTCTGCGTAACTTTGGCGCCCTTTGGTCTAAACGAATGGCAGAATGTCATGATTTGTCCTTTGGCAGAGTGATTGACCAAGAAGATGCTCAATAGAATACACCATGCTTGACATTGTCAATAAACTTCTCAATTCAGTCTTTGGAAATAAGAGTGAAAAAGACATCAAGGATCTCAACCCAAGGGTAGAAGAGATCAATCTACACTTCGCTTCTTACGCTTCGTTGAGTCACGATGAACTTCGGGCTAAGACGCAAGCCTTTAAGGACAAGATCGCCTTGGATACCAAAGAAGTGAACGATAAGATTTCCGAATTGAAAGGTAGAGCCGAGGACGATACCATTGAAATCCAGCAGAAGGAGGAGATCTATGAAGAGATCGACAAATTGGAAAAGCAATTGACCGAAGACCTAGAGGTGGTCCTCGATGATATCCTTCCAGAAGCATTTGCTGTAGTAAAGGAAACTGCGAGACGGTTCAAGGAGAATGAGACCATTACGGTTACCGCGACAGACTCAGACCGAAAAATTGCCGCCGAGAAAGGGCACGTTTCGATTGAAGGAGAGAAGGCCGTTTGGAAAAATCGATGGGACGCTGCGGGAAATGAAATCACCTGGGATATGCTCCACTACGATGTGCAGCTCATCGGCGGAATGGTTTTACACCAAGGAAAAATCGCTGAAATGGCTACGGGAGAAGGAAAGACCTTGGTCGCAACCTTACCCGTATACTTGAATGCACTTCCAGGCAGAGGTGTTCATCTCGTAACCGTAAACGACTACCTCGCACGCCGTGACTCCGAATGGATGGGCCCGCTCTTTGAATTCCATGGATTGACCATCGACTGCATCGACAAACATCGACCCAACAGTGAGGAGCGTCGACTCGCCTATAAGAAAGACATCATTTACGGCACGAACAATGAATTTGGTTTTGACTACTTGCGTGACAACATGGCGAGTCGAACCCAAGACTTGGTGCAGCAAGTGCACAACTACGCCATCGTGGATGAGGTTGACTCCGTGCTTGTGGATGATGCCCGTACGCCATTGATCATCTCTGGCCCTACACCAAAAGGTGACCAACAAGAGTACCTGAATCTAAAGCCCAGAGTGGAAAGATTGGTAGGCGCCCAGCGTAAATTGATTACCGAACTACTTGCCGAAGCCAAGAAGTTGTTGGCATCCGATGAAACAAATACCACAGACAAGAAGCAGTTAGAAGCCAATCTGCGAAAGGGCGGAGAACAGCTGTTGCGATGCTATCGCGGATTGCCTAAGAACAAAGCACTGATCAAGTACCTCAGTGAGCCAGGAATTCGGACCACACTTCAGAAGTGGGAGAATTACTTTATGCAGGATCAGAGCAAGGAGATGCACATCATCGATGACGAAATGTTCTTCGTAATCGACGAAAAGCATAACAGCATTGAATTGACGGAGAAAGGCATCGACCTGATTACAGACCAAGGCGATGATCCCACCTTCTTCATCATGCCCGACATCAGTTCTCACCTTTCCGACTTGGATCAGCGCATTCCGGACGTGGATGAAAGAGCCATTGAAAAGGACAGACTTATCGCGGATTATGCGGAGAAGGCCGAGCGCATTCACGCAGTAAACCAACTCCTCAAAGCCTATGCACTGTTCGAAAAGGACGTGGAATATGTAGTCATGGAGGACAAGGTCAAGATTGTTGACGAACAAACCGGCCGTGTTATGGAAGGCCGACGCTATTCAGACGGTCTGCACCAGGCGATTGAAACGAAAGAAAATGTGAAGGTTGAGGCGGCAACGCAGACCTACGCTACCATTACCCTTCAGAACTATTTCCGCATGTACAACAAGCTGTCTGGTATGACGGGTACAGCGGAAACAGAGGCTGGAGAATTCTGGGAGATCTACAAATTGGACGTGGTTGTCATACCGACCAATCGTCCGATTCAACGTGCGGATAAGGAGGATTTGGTATACAAGACCGCACGTGAAAAATACAATGGTGTGATTGACGAAGTTGAGAAGCTGCGCAATGCAGGAAGGCCAATCTTGGTGGGAACAACTTCGGTAGAAATCTCTGAATTGTTGAGCCGCATGCTCAAGATGAGAAAGATTCCACATCAGGTGCTCAATGCGAAACTGCACCAAAAAGAAGCTGAGGTCGTTGCAGAAGCCGGTAAATCTGGAACGGTAACGATTGCTACGAACATGGCTGGACGTGGTACCGATATCAAGTTGGGTGCGGGCGTTAAAGATGCTGGTGGACTCGCAATCATCGGAACAGAACGACACGAATCAAGAAGGGTTGACCGCCAGCTGCGTGGACGTGCAGGACGGCAGGGTGATCCGGGATCTTCTCAATTTTTTGTTTCATTGGAGGACAACCTGATGCGACTCTTTGGTTCTGAACGAATCGCCAAGCTGATGGACCGCATGGGTCTGGAAGAAGGGGAGGTCATTCAACACCGAATGGTCAGCAATAGCATAGAACGAGCGCAGAAGAAAGTGGAAGAGAACAACTTCGGAATTCGAAAGAACTTGCTCGAATACGATGACGTGATGAATTCACAGCGAGAAGTGATTTATCGCAGAAGGCGTTATGCCCTCTTCGGGGAGCGTATGGGCGTGGAAACTGCAAATGCCATCCACGATGTCTGCTCAGCGATCGTGAACGAGTACCAAGAAGCTAGAGATTACGAAGGCTTTGAATTGGAATTGTATCGAACCCTAACTATTCAGTCGCCGGTCAAGGAAGGTGACTTTTTAGAGCATTCGTCAGATCAACTCGTCGACGTGGTGTTCTCCAAAGCCATTGAACACTACCAAAAGAAGAGCCAATTCATCAGTCAACTTGCCCTTCCCGTGATTCAACGGGTGCATGAGACGCAGGGAGAGCAGTACCGAAACATCGAGATCCCATTGACCGATGGCAAGAAGGCACTGCCTCTTGTGGTGAACATGGAGGAGGCGATTGCGAAGGAGGGAAGAAACATCCGCCTCGAGTTGGAGAAGGCTTCAACGTTGGCGATGATCGACCTCCATTGGAAAGAGCACCTGCGAGAAATGGATGATTTGCGGCAATCTGTGCAGAACGCTAGGTACGAGCAAAAGGATCCTCTTCTCATCTATAAATTTGAGTCCTATGACCTCTTTGAGAAGTTGATGGAGAAAGTGAACAAAGACATTGTCAGTTTCCTTTTCCGAGCATCACTTCCAAATCAACAAGCAGACCAGGCTCATGCGACACAAGGCCAGCAAGCAGATCCAGCCTTGGACAAGGTTTCGGCTACACGCCGCGATGTCACTGCAAATCCAAATCAAGCTACGAATGTCTCTACGAATTCTGGAGGGCAGAGTGAGGTGAAGCGTGAGCCGGTTAAAGTGATCAAAAAGCCAGGCCGGAATGACCGCGTTGAGATCCGAGACTTAAAGTCGGGGGAAACCCAAGTGGTAAAATTCAAAATGGCTGAGCAAAAGGTTGAGCAAGGATTCTGGGAGGTTCTTCAAGTCTTGGATTGACCCGCAGTCAGACGGTAATAGTGAAATCCCCCGGCTTCGTATAGGAAGGTCGCTCGGGGGTATTCTTCCTTGAATTTCTCGAGTCGATTGACGCGAACGGAGATCATAACGGGCCGGTCGGATGCGTTGAGCGCATGCTCGCTCATCGTATGCGCGTTCTCCTGAGTAATCCTGCCATAGAAGTAGTGCGCATAGCTCTTATAGCCATACGTTTCGAAATACACCTCCTCTTGACTATGTTCTTCAAAGAACTGGATTGCGGAACCTTGACTGATGCGTTCGATCTTAGGGACGATGACGAGCATGGTGGTGAAGATGGTCACCGCCGAACCGAGGGTAAGTATCCTCAACCCTCTCATTAGATTGGTTCGCAAGGAAACCACTGCAAATCCAATGAGCGTGATATACGCCACTCCGATCAACCACTCCCAACCTCCGATGGGTACGATTACCGAGAGGTTCCCCACAACGAAGGGGTCATTGACCCAGCCGATCCACGCATCTTTGAAAGCGATGGCAATTGGAACCAGTGCGATGGCAGCGCCAAGGGCAATGCCTTGGATCAACACCCACTTTCGTATCCATGCAGGCAGCGTTGTCTTGGACTGAACGGTGCGTTGGACGACGAGTGCGGCTAAATAAGCGAGGGGCAAATACGCCATCGAGCTGTAGTGCACAATCTTAGTGGTGACAATGGAGAACAGGATCATGACCACCCAAAACAGGTATTTCATCCACATTGAAAAGCGGTGATCGTCGCCCATGAAATGCCGAGAAAAGGCAGGAAGTGCAATGGCCGACAATGGGAAACACCCAATCAGCACAACCACAAAATGATAGAAGAAGGGTTGTTTGTGACCTGCTACTGGGTGCAAGAGTAGGTCCAATTGGTAGGCAAAAAATTCTTGCAGAAACCAAGGGCCATTGGTCACCGTTTCGTAGCCAAACCAAAGCGTTGTCACCGCAAAACAGGCGACGATGAACAGTCCCACTTCCTTCCATGGTATGCGTACACGAAAGCGCTTGAAGCTCAACCAAACTAGGAATGTCAGCAGCAGAAGTAACAGTCCAACCGGCCCTTTGGTGAGGATGGCTAACCCACTGAAACACCCTGATAAGAGCGCATTTCTTGAGAGGTGTTGGTCCTTGTGTTCCAGCACCAGAAATAGATGATAGACCGACAAGAAGATAAAAAGGTTAAACCAAGGATCGATGATGCCGGATTTGAAATACAGGTGGGGTAAAAAACTTCCTAGATATAGGAGAACCCATGTCCAAGCCATCGATCGATCATGCCACCGTTTACCAATTAGGAAGATGACTTGAAGGGTTAATATGCCGGCTACGGCATTGGGCAGTCGAGCTGCGTATTCACTTGTGCCTAAGGTGTGCATTCCAAGGGCCTGCATCCAAAAGAACAGCGGGGGTTTTTCCCAGAAGGGTTGAAAGTTGATCTGTACTTGAAACCAATTTCCCGTGAGTAACATTTCGCGGGCACTTTCCGCGAAGTTGATTTCGTCCCAATCGAAGAGATGGACGTATCCGAGAAATGGTAAAAAGAAAGCGGCGCTTAGGACAAACAATGCAATATGATCCCGTCGACTCATGATCGATCAAAGATTTCTACTAGCCCTTTTTCTCCCCATGCCCTGTGCTGAAGAAAGTGAATTGCGAGCAAGGTGATTGCCGTGCCTATGATGCTGCCAACGAAGATGTCTTCAAAGAAGTGTTGACTGATGTACACCCTGCTGAACGCCACTGTCAGTCCAATAAAGAAACACAGCATTTGCAATCGGTGATCACGGGCGATGAAAGCTAGCAATAAAAAAATGGCAAATGCGGCGGTGGAATGACCCGAAGGAAAAGAGAAGTGGGCGTGTAACTCGACGCCATCTACGTAGTGCAGTTCAGAAAGATGTTTAAGGACCGCTGACGGTCTGAAGTGATCGCCGAATACCTGTCGTTTTAAAAGCTGGGTCAAGAGGCCTGAACCTGCGAGTCCAATGAGACCAATCACCCCATAACGAATACGGTATACAAAGCCGAGCAGAACGATAAACGCACCAAAAATACCGTCTCCGAGGTAGGTAGTGTACTTGAAAAACACATCGAAAATAGGATGGTGAAATTGGTTGATCCCAACGTGCAACGCCTCTTTGTCGGTCATGAAAATGACCACTGATCCCGCCACTATCCACAGTGTAAATGGAAGGAGGAAATGGCGGAACGAGCGGAGCGTTGAGATCATATCACTACTTCTTGGCCTGGAAAATCCGTGGCTTGATTAAGCCACGTTTGCTAGCCCAGTATTGCATAGAGGTTTTAAGTACACCCAGTCCGTAGGTCGTGCTTCGGGCAAAGTTGATCGAGGAAGCTTCTTCGAAATATTTGGTGGGACAAGTAACTTCAGCGATCTCGAAATCGGCGTGGAAGACCTGACAGATCATCTGATTGTCAAATACAAAGTCGTCCGAATTGGATTCGAAGTCGATGGTCTGCAGAATGCGTTTTGAGAATGCGCGATACCCGGTGTGGTATTCACTCAATTTTTGACCGATGAGGATGTTTTGGGTGAGCGTAAGGAAGCGGTTTGCGATGTATTTGTACATGGGCATCCCTCCTCGCAAGGCACCTTTTCCTAAAATTCGGCTTGCCAGCACCGCGTCATACAGTCCGCTCGCAATAATATCTGCCATCGCAGGCACCAGTTTGGGTGTGTATTGGTAGTCGGGATGTACCATGATGGTAATGTCAGCATCGAGTTCCAGCGCTTTGCGGTAGCAAGACTTCTGATTGCCGCCATAACCAAGGTTCTGCTCGTGCGTGATTACATGCTGGATTCCGATCTCCCGGGCGAGTGCAGAAGTGTGATCCGAACTTTTATCATCCACCAAGACCACGTCATCAACGATGTCGAAAGGGAGTTCTTCGTACGTTGTTTTGAGTGTTTTTTCCGCATTATATGCGGGCATTACCACTACTACTTTCTTTCCTCTGATCATGGAGGCGAAGGTAGCTATATCCCGCTATCGCACGGAAACGACACCGCCGGAGTCCTGAATTATTCAAGGATCCGGCGGCGCGCTCTGTGGTTTGTGTATGCTTTAGCTACTGCACGATGATCTGGCGTGTAGCGATTGCGTCTTCTTGCTCAATTTGAATAAGGTAAATCCCCTTGCTCAAGTCTCCTAGGTTGATGCTCGTCTGATGTGCATTGAATGCCTGCTGCATGACCATGCGTCCGTCAGATGTCAATACGCGTAGTACTGTACTTCCTTTGCTTCCTGACCCTAAGATTACAGACAGTAGACCTTGGGTTGGGTTCGGGAAGATGCTAAGCCCAGCTTCGAATGGAGTTTCTGCGATACCGACGCAGGCCTCTTCCACTACGAGCACGGTTGCTTCGCTCGAACAACCATTGCCATCGATGACCACTACCGTGTATGCACCTCCTGAGTCTACCGGTATACTTTGTGAACTAGCGCCTGTAGACCAGTTGAAAGATCCACCTTGGTTTCCGGCATCCAACGTAATCTCAAAGCCCGTGCATAATTTGGCGCTGCTGTCCAGCGGGATGATGGGGTCTTCGTTCAGATAGGTGATGACAACGCTTTCTTCGTACACACAACCACTGTCATCTGTAATGGTGACCACATAGCTGCCGGTATCAAGCGTGTTGATGCTGTTGGTTGCTCCGCCGTTTGACCAGGCATAGGCATAGGGAGCAGTAGCGCCTGTATTGGTTACAGTAGCATTGCCATCGTCTGAATCATGGCAGGTTGCGTCGGTAACATCAAAAGCAGTCTGAAGCGGATCGGGTTCACTGATGGTGTCGGAGTAGACCTTTTCACAAGCATTGGTGTCAGAGATGGTGACCGTATAAACGCCAGCAGCCACATTACTAATAGAAGGAGACGTCGATCCGTTAGACCAATTAAACGTCAAACTTCCGGCACCTCCAAAAGCAAGCATTTGCATGTAGCCACTTGACCCACCATTGCAATCCACATTGACCAATTGCGATAGGGCCAGTGTAATATCAGAAGGTTGAGTAATGATGGCAGTGTCTTTTAGTAAGCAGCCATTCGAATCCATGATTTCTACGATATAGGTATCGGCACCTACATTATCAATCAAATCATCCGGATCGCCATTAGACCATGAATAAATGTACGGCGCAATACCTCCGGTGACGCTGACCTGAGCCGAGCCGGTCTGATCGCCGAAGCAATCAGGTTCACTAAGTATGGTCATGGTAGAAGCTAGGGCATCTGGCTCGCTGATCGTAACATCATTGGTGTCAGAGCAGCCGAACGTATCTACAACGATCACTTCATATACTCCGGGTGGGAGGTTTGAGATTGTCGCTCCTGTCTGCCCGGAGTTCCATGCGTAATCATAAGGAGAACTTCCCCCAGAGGCGCTTGCTGTGATGGACCCCGTAGAATCACCATTACACAACACGTCTTGTACCGATGAGAAGACTACGGATGGAATGGGAGTGATATTCAAGGTGAACGAATCGCATAGGCCTAAGCCGCCGTTGAATTGGTTGTTTGAATAATAGGTTGTTGTGCTAGCGGGATCCACTACTGTTGAACTACCTGAGTCGATCGGCGTTGAATTGCAGGAACCAGTATACCAATACGTTTGGGTGCCGAATAAATTGGTTGCCGTCAACGTAACGGGACCATCCCCGTCGCATACGAAGGTGTCTGAGGCACTGATCTGTGGAACAGGAATCGCGTTTTGTTGCACGTACGAATTTCGACAGCTGAACTGCTCATCGCAGGAAGAATTTTGGAAAATGTGCATCCTTACGGTCATGGCAGAGGTAGCTCCAAACTGTACCGAACCTGTTCCTGTCAAAAGGACCACGTTGGAAGGATCGGTCAAGGTGATGTAATCCGTAGAGACACTGGTACTAAATGTCCAGATCCCAACAGGAATATTCACAATGGCGTAGTCTCCCGCGAAGTTGCACGAGAAGATCTGTTGTTGGTTAAAAGAACTTCCGTTCGCCGAATAGCTACCCACCTGAACGGTTGCGATGCATTGTGCATCACCGTCAAGCGGGGCAGTGAGCAGAAGAGTGATCAGTAGGAAGTAAAGATTTTTCATCGGCTTTTCAATTGATTCCACAAAATACAGATTCAACCGTCGGTTTAAAAATGATAGGTGTCACCTAAAAGCATCAAAACGCACAAGGACAGGTGCGATGATGCTTAATGCTCATCTAATAGCATGAGGTGAATTTTGTAGAAAGGAACGAATAAAAGGCCGAATTGAAGACCCAAAATCTGTGGGAAGTTGTTCCGAATCAACCAGCCCAGTCGTTCCGATCGAGACTGCGAAATTGAATAGCTTCAGCAATATGCTCTGTTCCAATGCTTTGTGAGGCGTCTAGATCCGCTATGGTCCTGGCTACTTTGAGGATCCGGTCGTAAGCCCGAGCAGAGAGGCCCAAACGTTCCATTGCTTTTTTGAGCAGACCCTGGCTCGTATCATCTAGGGTGCAATGCGCCGTAATCATTTGTTTGCTCATCTGAGCGTTGCAATGGATATTCTCTGCGCTTTCAAACCTTTTTTCTTGAACATGACGGGAGGTCATGACGCGTTCTCGTACAGCTGCACTTGCTTCAGACAAACGTTTGTCCGACAGTTCTTCGAAATGAACAGGTGTCACTTCTATGTGGATGTCGATGCGGTCGAGCAACGGGCCTGAGATTTTGTTGAGGTATTTTTGGACTACTCCTGGTGGACAAACGCAGTCTTTTTCGGGGTGATTATAGAAGCCGCATGGGCAAGGATTCATAGAGGCGACCAGCATGAATGCAGCAGGATAATCAACCGAGAAACGCGCCCTTGAAATGGTCACCTTTCGTTCTTCCATTGGCTGACGCATTACTTCCAGCACGGTCCGCTTGAACTCTGGGAGCTCGTCTAGAAAGAGAACCCCATTGTGGGCCAACGAGATTTCTCCCGGTTGGGGATAACCGCCGCCGCCGACAAGTGCGACGTCAGAGATGGTATGATGGGGCGATCGAAAGGGTCTGGCGGTAATCAGCCCCGTGCCTTCGTTGGTTTTTCCTGCCACTGAATGAATTTTGGTGGTTTCGAGCGCCTCGTTGAGGTTCATCGAAGGAAGGATGGTAGGTAGTCGTTTGGCGAGCATGGTCTTGCCGGCACCTGGTGGCCCGATGAGGATGACGTTATGACCGCCAGCGGCGGCGATTTCGAGGGCTCGTTTGATGTTCTCTTGGCCTTTCACGTCGCTGAAATCGACTTCAAATGCGTCTACCGCATTGTTGAATGCCATACGGGTGTCGAAAACGGTAGGTTCGATCATTTCAGGGCCTTCGAAATGTGCAATCACTTCCGAAATGTTCGACGCTCCGAGAATCTGTAGATCGCTTACAATCGCGGCCTCCATTGCATTCTGCTTAGGAAGAATGATGCCTTTGAACTGTTCTTTTCGGGCTTGGATGGCAATGGGCAGGATGCCTTTTACGGGTCGAAGCGCTCCATCAAGTGCGAGTTCTCCCATGATGACATATTCGCCTACCCGCTCCGAGGTGATCTGTCCAGAAGCGGCTAAAATGCCCATGGCAATCGTCAGGTCATATGCCGAACCCTCCTTTCGTATATCTGCAGGCGCCATGTTGATCGTGATCTTTTTCCCCGGGATCTTGTAGCCAGTATTTGAAAGTGCTGCATCTATGCGCTGTTGACTTTCCTTCACCGCGCTATCGGGCAAGCCCACCAAGGACCAGGTGATCCCTTTGTCGATGTTGACCTCGATGGTAATCGTGGTCGCGTCTACACCTTGGACGGCACTACCATAGGTTTTTATGAGCATTTCAATGGTGGCTTTTGAAAGGCTCAAATATGCTAGAAGCAACGCCTAAGGTGCATGCAGAAACTGCAAGCTGATACTGTAAGAATTGCGAATGTCAGTGATAAGCATCCTAATACATGCCATAACTTGCAAGTCGAATAGAAACGAGCGGTTTGAAAGAGGGGTTTCTGTACGGTCTTTGGTGGAAAGAACCCGCTTCCTTTCATTCGACCAAGACGGTAAACTGATTCAGGTCAATGAATTGACAAGGTTAGATCCTCCTTGGCTTCAAATGCATTCAGCCCACAATCAAGGAAAGCCTTGTATTCCTCCACATCAGGCGTGTATCCAACGGGTGGTGTTAGCAGCTCTTCACCTGGACTCATGAGTGCGTAATAGGGCTGGCTGTTGTTCTTAAACGTCTCGCTTTGCAGCGTGGCCCATTTGTTTCCTACAGTCTTGATTTTCTTTTTTCGTCCATCCTCGGTGGTGTATTCAAATTGTTCTCCGGCGGGCAATTCTTTGCGGTCATCTACATACAGGCTGATCAAAACGAAATCGTTGTTGAGGCGATTGTATATCTCCGGGTTAACCCAAACATTTTCCTCCATACGCCGACAATTCACACAAGCCCAGCCGGTGAAATCGATCATGATTGGCTTGCTGTTGGCTTTTGCGTAGGCCAGACCCGCTTCGTAATCTTTGAAACAGTTGATGTCGAGCGGACAGTTTGAATCTTTCTCGTACACGGAATAGAAGAGGGGTGGAGGGAATCCACTCAGCAATTGCAGGTTCGCATACTTTGTATTTGTCAAACCAGGGATCAAGTAGAGCACAAAGGCAATGACGACCGCTGCGAGACCTTTTCTGCCAATGCCGATGTTTTCATTCGGATTGTCGTGTGGGAATTTGATCAGACCTAATAGATACAAGGCAAGGCCCGTTCCGATGATGACCCATAACCCAAAGAATATTTCTCGCTTGAGCAGTCCCCAGTGTTCTACAAGGTCTGCGTTGGAAAGGAATTTTACCGCCAGCGCGAGCTCCACAAAGCCAAGAACAACCTTCACGGTGTTAAGCCAAGAGCCAGAACGTGGCAAAGAGTTCAACCATCCTGGGAAGGCCGCAAACAAGCCGAAAGGAAGTGCGAGTGCCAATCCAAATCCACCCATTCCAACGGTCAATTGCATCGCGCCGCCGCTGGAGGTGAGCGAGCCCGCGAGTAATGAGCCAAGGATAGGACCAGTACAGCTGAAGGATACAATCGCTAAGGTCAAGGCCATGAAGAAGATGCCCAATAATCCTCCGATACTGGAGGCAGAATCAACCTTGTTGGCAACGCCACTTGGGAGGGTCAGTTCGAAGTAGCCGAAGAAGGAAACTGCGAAAACGACGAAGATCACGAAGAACGAGACGTTGAGCCAAACGTTGGTAGAGATCGTATTGAGTATCTCGGGGTCAAGGCTGTCTAAGAAGTGAAATGGGAGCGATAAAATCACATAAATCAGGAAGATCGAAAGCCCGTAGAGAAAGGCGTTCATCAAGCCTTTCGTTCTGTTTTCGCTGCCTTTGGTGAAGAAGCTTACGGTCAGCGGAATCATAGGAAACACGCAAGGCGTGAGCAGTGCTACTAATCCGCCCAGAAATCCAAGTAGGAAAATGGAGAGGAAGCCTTTCTTCTCAGTTCCCGAACTTTCTTCTTCACCACAATTGTTTCGAGGGTTTTCTAGGTCAATCGAGCCAATCTTTAAAGAGGTCAGCTTGTCCCCGGTAGAGGATTCTGATCGGGCCGATTCTTCAGCAGTAACGATCTGGCCGAGAGAAGGATCATAAATAAAAGTGGCGGATTCCGGCGGAAGGCACCGCTGCTCGTCGCACGTCATGAAATAAACTTCTCCTTCAATCTCCTGGTCGCCAGTCACTACGATGTCCTGCTCCATGACCATCTTGTGAGAGAAATAATTCAGATCCATCATGAAGTTCGGATCGTATTCTGAGATGACCTCGCCTATCTCCCGGACTTCTCCAGCAACCTCGTAGCTGCCTGAAAGCAAATTAAACTCCGTTGCGATTGGACCGTCTTCATTTGGGAGGTCTTTAGAATATACATGCCAATGGTCATCAATCGTAGCGGTTGCGACGATGGTAACGGTGCCATTTTCGTTTGTCCTCGATGTGAATGCCCAAGTTACGGGTTGAAAGATCTCATCGTTACCTCCCGAGCTGTTGTGGGTTTCCAAAGTGGCCATTTCGGCGTCTGCTTCGTCTGCAGTTAGTTCCGCAACGTCTGCGACAGGAACAATTTCGGTCGTGGCTTCGGCAGCGTTGTTTGCTGTACCCCCACCGCTTGGCCTGATAGCTGCTTCAATGTCAAAACGAAAGTCGATGTACTCAGGTGGAAGGCATTTTGAATCGTCGCACGTCATGTAGGTCAACTCGCCCGTAACGGTCGCCATCGGAGCGGCGAGCTTTACGCGTTGACGCAAAGTGACTTTTTTATCGAACCAAGAAAGCTCCATGTCGAAGTTCGGATCGTACTCTTTGTGCGGCTTTGGCTCCTCTATTCCTCCCACTAATTCCGCTCCTTGAACTTCATCGAAAACAATTTCTGTTGGGATAGGGCCGTCGTTCTCAAGCTTGGTTGCGTACACGTGCCATCCATCATCGATGGTGGCCGTGAAGTTCAAAATCGCGTGCTCATCGCCGTCTAAAACGTAGTCAAACGTCCACTTGACAGGGTTGTATATCTGGCTAAAACCTTGGAGGGCCGTAAGCAGTAGGGTGAAAAACAGTATGGACTTAACCTTCATTTGCTTGAATTTGTAAGCGGACAAAAATAATGAAAGGCCGCTGTTGACCGATGTAAGGAAAGGCATAGATTGGATTCTTAATGACGTCAAGATATGCCTTTCCTTACAAGAGTTGACCTACTCTAGGAATCCAAATTAAAAAAGGCGGGACCACATTTGGGGTCACCGCCTTTTCAACCTACTACCTATGGTCTTTGATATGTTAGATATGCATCTCCTTGTCACCCGCAAGGCGATAGGCGAATCGTGTCTTGAGGTAATACATGACGGGCACAATCACCAGGGTTAAGAAGGTCGCGAATGTTAGACCGAAAATGACGGTCCAGCTCATCGGCCCCCAAAACATAACGTTGTCTCCTCCAACGTAAATTTTGGGGTCATATTCTGTCAGCAAGGAGATAAAATCGATGTTGAGTCCGATGGCCAGAGGAATCAATCCTAGTACAGTAGTAATTGCCGTTAGCAATACAGGACGCAATCTGGTCTTTCCACCTTCTACCATGCATTCGATCAAAACGGGAATGGGTAATTTGGTGTTTTCAGCAAGGCCGAGTTCTTCTCGCTTTCGGTCAATGATCAGCTTGGTATAGTCGATCAAAACAATCGCATTGTTTACGACGATGCCCGCAAGAGAGATGATGCCAATCATCGTCATGATGACCACGAAATCCATTTGGAAGATGACCAGGCCTAAGAATACACCGATCAAACTCAGGACTACTGAGCCTACAATGATGAAAGGAGTCAGGGCAGAGTTGAACTGTGCCACCAAGATCAAGAAAATCAGGAAGACCGCGATCATCAGGGCAGTACTCAGAAAAGCCATTTCCTTGGCTTGGTCTTCTTGCTGTCCGGTGAACTTTAGCGAAACATCTTCTGGCATTTCATACCCATCTAGTGCGTCTTTGATCTCTTGCACCACTTCGTTTGGATTTGCACTTTCCAGCACGTTCGAAGAAATGGTGATCAGACGCGTTTGGTCCTTTCTTTTCACCGCGCTGAAGGTGGTTGAATTCTCAGCATTTGCGACTGACGAGATAGGTACCTGCTGGATCTTACCATTGGTTTGGTCGCGGAAGGTGATGAGCTGATTCATCATCGCGTCTTCATCGTAACGGTACTTATCCTGCAAGCGGATCATAATCGGATAGTCGTCTTCGCCTGACTTGAAGCTGTTCACTTCAAGACCGAACAAAGAGTTTCGGAGCGTCTGACCAATTTGCGCTGTTGATAGGTTATATCGACGTGCTTTTGCTCGGTCTATGATAATAGGCATTTCAGGCTTTCCAAGCTCGACGTCCAATTTCAGCTCTTCGATTCCTCGAATGTTCTTGTCTTCGATGAATTCTTTCACCTCCTGTGCTTCAGCCAGCAAGAGTTCATAGTCATCACCTGAAACCTCGATGTTGATGGGTTTGGCTTGTGGAGGTCCAGCGGGATCTTTGTCGACTGTGATTTGCACACCAGGAACCCCGCCCAACAATGAGCGGATATCCTCCATAACGTCCGCCGTACTGGTACCTCTTCGATGTTGAAATTGCACGAAGGAAACGGTAATACGGGCTTTGTGAGGAGTGGCAGCCATTGATGGGCCTTCATTCGGATCACTTGTGCCGGCGCCTACTTGTGCTATGATGGACTCAATCAAGTAGTTGTACTGGTAAGTTAGGCCTTGGTCTTCTTCTGTTACTTCGAACTGCTTGGCATATTCGATGATGTCCGTCTCGATTTGTTTGGTGATTGTATTTACCTCCTCAATGTCGGTACCGATAGGTGCTTCAATGAACACGTTCACATAGTTCGGCATGTTGGAAGGGAAGAAAACCACCTTGGGCATGAATGCCCCTAAGAGGCCGAATGAAATGAACAGCATGACGAAGGTGCCCACGAAATAAGCAATCGGATTTTTCCGTCGAAAAACATGGCGTAAGGTCCGTTCATAAATGGCTTCCATCCAAGGAAGAAGTTTGGTTTGGAAGTACCTCGTGCCTGGTGTAAGAATGAACTTTGTCGTCATGACCAATACCCCGGCAATGATGACAAGGTTGCCCAACCAGACTGCTGCAAAGGAAAGCGCAATGCCAATCGCGATGAGCAGCATTCCCATCGAAATGGCTCTTCGCGGAGCCATTTCCTTTTCTTCCAACTTCATGTACATGGAAGTCAATACGGGGTTGATCACCAATGCCACGAACAAGGAAGAGCCAAGCACGATCATCAACGTTGCTGGTAGGTAGAACATGAATTCACCCATGAGGCCTGGCCAAACCATCAGCGGAGTGAAAGCCGCCAGGGTTGTAGCCGTTGAGGCTATGATCGGCCATGCAACCTCGCCCACGCCATATTTTGCTGCGTCAGACGCATCCATCCCTTCATCCATCAGTCGGTAGATGTTTTCCACGACAACGATGCCGTTGTCTACCAACATTCCGAGGGCCAATACCAGCGAGAACAGGACCATCATATTGAGTGTCACGCCCATGATGCTAAGCACGAAGAATGCGATGAACATAGACAGCGGAATCGCCGTTCCAACAAATAGAGCATTTCGCAAGCCAAGGAAGAAGAGCAAGACGGTGATTACGAGGATCATACCGAAAATGATGCTGTTTTCTAGCTCGCTTACTTGCGTTCGGGTTTGCTTGGACATGTCACCTGTAATGGTCACGTCTAAATTCTCAGGAAACACTTCATTCTTTGCTTTGACCAAAATGTCTTGGATCTGGTCTGAAGCGTTGATCAAGTTTTCACCAGCGCGCTTCTTCACGTCAACCATCACTACCGTAGCAGTGCTTTCACGTGCGTAGCTTTCGGGCTCCTCGTATTCAAAAACCACATCGGCTATGTCTCTTAGGTAAACAATATTGCCTTTTTCTTGCTTGACGATGACGTTGCCGAGTTCGTCTGCACTTTTAATATCACCCACCACGCGCACGGTTCGGCGCATGTCGTTTTGAAGCATGCTTCCTGCGGAGATCGTGAGGTTCTCGGAGCTAATCGCACCTGAAATATCGTTGAAGTTGATTTCATTCGCCTGCATTTGGAAGAGGTCTACGTTCACCTTCATTTCCTTTTCCTGCACCCCGCGAATGTCTACCTCGGTGATTTCAGGAAGCTTTTCGATCTTTTCTTCGAGGGACTCGGCATACTCATTGAGCTGCTCGACCGAGAAATCACCGCTGAGGTTGATGTTCATGATCGGACTCAGTTCGGAGATGTTCAACTCAAATACGTTGGGATCAGCGGGCAGGTCCCTCGGGAATTCGGGGTCTCCCATTGCGATGTCGACCTTGTCTTTCACCTTGCTAAGGGCCTCCTCAGGTGTCACGCTGAAGTCAAATTCAACGAAAATGGTAGAGTAGCCTTCTACCGATGTAGAGGTCATTTTGTCGATGCCGGAAATGGCCCCGATCTCTTTTTCAAGGGGGCGTGTAACGAACTTCTCTATATCTACAGGGGAGTTCCCGGGGTAAGGGGTGCCCACGTAAATCTGCGGCACCACCACCTCAGGAAAGGCTTCACGAGGCATGTTGATGTAGGAAACCAATCCTGCGATCACCATGATGATGAGTACCACGATTACCGTCATTCGATTCTGAATACTCGCGGTACTCAGCCCGAATTGGCGCATGTGTTTGTTTTTCTTTTGTTCCATCTGGCTCTTGTCTTATTGATTGATCTATCGGATCACGTTTACTGAATCTCCATCCTTGATCGAGCGCGCACCTTTTTCAATCATCACAGCACCAGCGGTGAGTCCGGTGAGCACTACCACTTCGTCGTTATAGGACATGCCCGTGGTGATTTCGGCCTTTTTCGCGGTTCCGTTTTCTAACAGATACACAAACGATTCGCCTGCAGGCGTCATTTGAACCAAGGATGTAGGAATGACCAAAGCACTGTCGTTGACGTAATCTCTGATGTTCAATTCTCCAAGCAAGTTTGGCTTCAGTGTTCCTTTCTTGTTATCCAGTTCCAAGCGCACTTTGAATGTGCGGTTGTTTGGATTGATGAACTCTCCCATTCTGGAGATGGTCGTATTATGCGTCTCATTGATGCTTGGAAACACAACTTTTACCGAGTCTCCACCCTTGATTTTTCCGAGGTAACGTTCGGTCACATCTGACTTGATGTACACCTTGTCTGTATTCACAAGTCGCATTACGGGCATTTGAGGAGCGGCCATTTCGCCTTCTTTGATGTTGATCTCATCGATTACGCCATTGAAAGGAGCGGTGATGACATACATATCGTTCTGGGCCATCAAGGTCTCCAAGTTTTGCTTGAGCGATTCATAGTTGTTCTTTGCTTCCAAGTATTGAATTTCAGATCCAACTTTTTGTTCCCACAATTTTTCCTGCTTCTTATAAACAGTCTCTACCAAAGTGAGCCTTGATTGCAATTCCTGAATTTGTTGAGTGACGATGCTGTTATCTAAGGTCAATAGCTTTTGACCTTTGGTGACCTTTTTTCCTTCGGCAACCCAAATTGCTGTGACTTTCCCTAGTGCCTCAGGAAAAAGCAATGCATTCTGGTCTGTTTCCACGGAGCCTTGAACGGTAAAGAAATGTTCGAAGCGTGAGGTGTTAACTTCAAGCGTGGTCACATTGGTGACACGCAACAGTTTGTTGGTGTCCAAAGCGTCGATCTTAGCTTCCAGCGCGTTGAGTTCGTCGGTCAATTCCGTCCGCATCGATTTGAGTGAATCCCGCGTCATCTTGAGTTTATCAAGGTCTTCTGAGCCGGATGGCTGTGAGCAAGCCGACAGCACTAATGCTAAGGCGAACAATTGAATCAAAGGTCTCATCGTAGTTGTGTATCGTTGGTTTTTTGTTTTCATGTTACTGGATTCCTAGTGCTTTGTTCAAAGCGAGTTTGGCATTGAATACCTCTTGGGCAGTGCTGATGTATGTCGACAAGGTCTGGAGGTATTGTGATTCTGACTGTGTGTATTCAAGGCTAGAAGCAACCCCCTCCTCGTACTTTTTCTCTGTGCTTATTTTGATGCGCTCAGCCAGCTTTAGGTTATCATCTACCAGCTGGAGGTTCTCAGATGCGCTCATGTAATCTCGTCGGGCATTCATAGCTTGCAATTGAAGATTTTGCATCACCATTTGCTTTTGACTTTGGGTCTTTTCCAACTCTAGTTTTGCCTGCTTGGTTTGATAGTAGCGCATTCCAGAACTAAAAATCGGCACGTTCAGCTGAAGCCCGAGAATGGTTGTCGGATAGAAATCATTGCTGAATAATTTCCCAAAGTCTTGTCCAAATCCGTTCTGGCTATGCGTAAAGAATCCGGCTACCTGTGGGAAGTATTTGGCGCGTTGATTGGCCAAGGAGAGCTTTGACAGCTCCTCCCCTTGATCTACAGTCCGAAAATCGATGTGCCGTTCCAATGCGAACTGTGGATCCAAGGCCGCTCCCTCAGCGGGGTCTCCAAGGAGCACCTCGAAGCTGTCCGTGAGTTCGATTGCCTGATCCACCGGAACTCCCATTTGAAATTTAAGCAAGTTCATTAGGTTGTCCTTCTGTCGAGTCGCCATGTCAATCTGGTACGTCAGGTTGGATTGAGCTAGCTTCATCTGATCCGCGTCTTGCTGTTCCATGAAACCTAATTCAGCCATGGCTTTCGCATCCCTTGCGCTTTTCTCCATGTTTGCCATGTTCTTTTCAAGTGACGCCAAAGACTCATTGAGTGCGATTACCGCGAAATAGAGTTGTGACACTTGCTCTCTAACTTCGATTTGAGTTCGCTCCCTGCCCAATAGGGTGTAGTTGAGATATGCTTTAGAGGCGCGCAATCCGACGAAGTATGAACCGTCGAAGATGAGCTGAGATGCGGTTAGCCCCGCACTGGTTGAGTACGGCAATCCGAATTGGAGCGGAACGAGAATGTCTGCTGGCGCGGAGGGTTCAAAAACATTCGCAGGAGCCACTTGCGTGGGGATGTCGGCGAAATAGTTGAATGTCGCCTCGCCAGAAACCTGTGGTAGGCCAATGGCGGTAGTTTCTCTGACTTTGGCGCGCGAGATCTCGACGTCTATGTCTGCTTGCTTGACCTGTTCGTTGTTCTTGAGAGCGGAAACTACCGCTTCGTCAAGGGTATAGGTCGACTGGGCCAAACTGTGGAGCGAAAAGGCGCTCAACAGCAGGATCATCAGTTGGTTTTTCATGGCTTATAATTCGATGTTTTCTTGTTTGACTTTGGCTTTTAAATAGTTCAATCCCGCTTCACTTGCGATGCCCCGTATATGGTAGCGCATCAGTTCCATGTGGATGGTTTTGAAGTTATATCTGTCGGGAGGGAAGACCTCACCATCTGTGCACATGTCCATCTTGGCGGAGTACATCCTCGAAATGATGTAAGGATCGATATTGGCCCTATAAAGACCCTGCATAATGCCTTGTTCGATGTTTTGTTGGATGCAATCCGCGATGAAGACCGTCCTAAACTCCTCGAATATGACCCAGGCTTCTGGATGGTACTTCTGCATGTCATAGTTGATCGAAGGATGGACCTGTCCAAACTTTTGACTGACGTCTTTGCTCAATTCAAAAAGCATGTCGATCGCATTCTCGAAGGTTTGGCACATCTGGTTGGCGAGCAGCATTTCGTGCTCTACGATCTGCTGCATAACCTTGATGACCAAATCATTCTTGTCAGAGACGTATAGGTACAAAGTCTTCTTTGAAACCCCGAGCTGACGTGCAATGTCATCCATCGTCATGCTCTTGATTCCATTGCGCATAAACAGCTGCGCTGTCTTACCCAATAATTCCAAGCCTCGTTCGTCCATGGTGTCTTCTTTCATTCGGGCGGCGAATGTATATACAATTGCAACATTGGAAACAAAAAACTAAAAAAATGTTTCCAATGTGTTGAATGGTTCTCATCTTGGATGACTGGTCGATAATTTCAAGCATCAATACCTCACTGATTACCTCAAACAATTCACGGAGAGGATCGTTCATTCGCGCTTTGTTTGTTCTTTTGCACCTCTGTAAAACAGCACACTAGATGGACATTAAGCAAATTGTAGCCACCGAACCAACGGGTGAGCCGTTGGAGATCAAAGGTTGGGTTCGAACCTTCCGAAGCAACCGTTTCATTGCATTGAACGACGGGTCTACTGCTAAGAACCTGCAGGTGGTCGTGGATTTTGAACGCGAGGACGAATCCTTGCTTCGGCGCATCACCACCGGCGCATGCCTGCGCATCAAAGGAGATTTGGTGGAGTCTCAAGGCAAGGGACAGAAGGTAGAGCTGATGGCCACGGAGATCGAAATACTTGGCGATGCGGATGCTGAGGAGTACCCGTTGCAGCCAAAGAAGCACTCGATGGAGTTCTTGAGAGAAAATGCTCATTTGCGCCCACGTACTCAAACATTCGGAGCGGTCTTTCGCTTGCGACACGCATTGCAATTTGCCATACACAAGTATTTCAATGACAACGGATTCTTCATGGTGCACACACCGATCATCACCGGGTCGGATGCTGAAGGTGCGGGTGAAATGTTTCGCGTTTCTACCCTCGACCCAAAGAAGCCACCCTTGAACGATCAAGGCGATTTAAATTGGAAAGAAGACTTTTTCGGGAAGGAAACCAACTTGACTGTGTCGGGCCAATTGGAGGCTGAACTCTTTGCACTAGGGCTCGGAAAAGTCTACACATTCGGACCCACTTTTCGTGCTGAGAACTCTAATACCACCCGCCACCTCGCCGAATTCTGGATGATAGAGCCGGAGGTAGCGTTTAACGATTTGTTTGACAACATGGAATTGGCAGAAGATTGCCTGAAGTACGTCATTCGTTACGTCATGGATAATTGTAAGGATGATCTACAATTGCTCCACGACCGTCAGCAGGAAGAAGAAAAGAGTTTGCCCCAGGACAAGCGGGCGATGCCGCTCTTGGAGAAATT
This sequence comes from uncultured Flavobacteriales bacterium, assembly GCA_943788725.1. Classification (GTDB taxonomy): domain Bacteria; phylum Bacteroidota; class Bacteroidia; order Flavobacteriales_G; family Salibacteraceae; genus SHAN690. The sequence goes on from CALSRJ010000004.1 coordinate 157,754, forward strand.
GGCGTTTGCGGCCGACAATGAATTTGTGCGCTGCAGCTATACCGAAGCCATTGACATCCTCCGAAATTCTAAGCCCAACAAGAAGAAGAAATTCAACTACATCATCGATGAGTGGGGTGCGGACCTTCAGAGCGAACACGAGCGATTCCTGGTTGAAAAGCACTTTGGCAAGCCAGTGATTCTCTACGACTATCCGGCGAATATCAAAGCATTTTACATGCGACTCAACGAGGATGGAAAGACCGTACGCGCTATGGACATTCTCTTCCCAGGCATTGGAGAAATCGTTGGCGGCTCTCAGAGAGAAGAACGTTACGACGTCCTCAAGCAAAAGATCGAAGATTGTGGTATTGAAGAAGAATCCTTGTGGTGGTACCTCCAAACCCGAAAGTTCGGAACGTGCGTGCACAGCGGATTTGGATTGGGTTTTGAACGCTTGATGAACTTCATAACGGGGATGACGAATATCCGAGATGTGATCCCGTTTCCAAGGACACCAAAAAATGCGGAGTTCTAACGGTTTCTTTTTCTCAAATTTGAAGGGTAATAGATTCGACCATCCGCACTGAAGGATGACCCGTTCAACCCGTTGCGCCCATAGATCATGGCACTGAAGCAGTCCTTACAACAGAAGCTCCTACAAAAGCTAAGTCCGCAGCAGATTCAGCTGATGAAGATGCTTCAGCTACCTACAATTGCATTGGAAGCGCGGATCAAGGAAGAGATTGAATCGAATCTGGCCTTGGAAGAGGGGAAGGAAGATAAGGACGAAGACTACGATGATAATCAGGAGGATGACTACGGCGACGAGATCAGTGACGCGGAGAAAGAATTCGACTTTAGCGATTACATGGACGACGATGATACGCCAGAGTATCGCTACCAGGCCAACAATTATTCCTCGGATGACGAGGAGAAGACCCTTCCGATTGGCATTGCCACCACCTTTCATGAACGACTGCTCGATCAATTGCACTTGCGATCGATGACCGAACACGAATACCTCATCTGTGAGCACTTGATTGGAAGCTTGGATGATAGTGGCTACTTGCGGCGAGAACTCATTGCTGTGGTGGATGACCTTGCCTTTTCTCAAGGCATCATGACCAGAGAAGCGGAGGTAGAGCGACTGCTGACCACCGTTGTCCAAGACCTTGAGCCGGCTGGGGTAGGTGCCAGGGATTTACAAGAATGCCTGTTGGTTCAGATGCGGAGGCAAGAGCATACGGTTACGGTGAGGACCGCACTGGAAATCCTTGAAAACAATTATACTGCCTTTGTCAAGAAGCACTACGACAAGATTACCCACAAGCTGGAGATCAGTGACGGGGACCTGCGCGATGCGATTGAAGAGATTACCCATCTCAATCCAAAGCCGGGGGGCTCGTTAAACGAATCTTCCAGGCCAGTAGAACAAGTAATTCCGGACTTCACCTTGGTGCACGAGGGAGATAAAATCCAGGTGCTGCTCAACGGACGAAATGCCCCTGAGCTTCGACTTTCGAGGAAGTATTCAGACATGCTCGAAGAATTTTCCCAGATCAAGGGCGAGCCCAACAAGGCCCAGAAAGAAGCCATGATGTTTGTCAAGCAGAAACTCGACAGCGCCAAGTGGTTTGTAGACGCGATCAAGCAGCGCCAAAGCACCCTGATTCGAACGATGGAAGCCATTGTAATGTACCAAAGGCCTTATTTCGAAACGGGCGATGAAACCAAACTAAAGCCGATGATCCTCAAGGACATTGCGGAGATTGTTCGTATGGACATCAGCACGATCAGTCGCGTTTCTAATAGTAAATATGTGCAGTCTTCCTATGGCACACACCCGCTGAAGTATTTCTTCTCCGAATCACTTACGAATGATGAGGGAGAGGAGGTTAGTACACGTGAAGTCAAAAAGATATTGGAAGAGTTAATAGGGGCGGAGGATAAGCAAAAGCCACTCACCGATGAGCGTCTAGCTAAGGATTTAAAGGCAAAAGGATATAATATTGCGCGCCGGACGGTCGCAAAATATCGAGAACAATTGGACATTCCAGTGGCCCGACTGCGTAAGGAACTATGAGGAAAGCTGCTCTTATTACATCCTATGTGTTTCATCCGATCTTTCTGCCAACGGCGGGTTTGATGTTCGTTTTTAGCTTGAATACCTACATCGCGCAAACCACACCGCTGCCCAAGCAGTTCTTTGTGATCGTTTGGATCTTCATCAACACCGTCGTTATTCCATTGTTGTTTACGCTCTTCTTGAGGTGGCGAAACCTCGTAGACTCCATACAGCTCCACTCGAGAAAGGACCGACCGGTACCATTCGCATTTGCGATGATCTTGTATTTCATGAATTATTACCTCATGCGTGACGTGCCGCTGCCTGAGATCTTATACTCGATCTTTTTCGGTAGCAGCTTGGCCGTTTCTGTTGCTTTCGCCTTTACTTTCTTCACCAAGATCAGCATACACATGATCGGAATGGGAGGCTTGACTGCCGCACTTTATGGAATCGGTCAGACTTACGACCTTCCAATTATTGGCTTGATCATGATGAGTATCATCGCTAGTGGCTTGGTAGGCAGCGCACGCTACATTTTGGAGTCACATGATTTGCGACAGATCTATCTTGGATGGGGAACGGGATTCTTGGCGGTGTACCTGCCGCTGATGTTCAATTGGGGTTGAGCCCTACATCTTCTGAATTTCGAGAAACTGCACCCCCCACTCTAAAGGATGGATATCGTTGCGCGTGAAGATGATCATGCCCATGTTCAAGTAAAAGTGCGCAAAGATGAATTGATCCAGTTGGAGGCTATACTGCGGGCCGATATCACCCATTTGACGGTCGATGTTCAAGACCATTTTCTCCCGGAACAATTCACGTATATCAACGTTGCCAGTCTCTACGGTAACCGTGCTTGCCGCCAAATCAACGGTGATTGTGCAGGGTTCCACAGTGGAGGTTTCGATCTTCTCCCCTTTTTTATTGATGTTCACCTGAGAGGTTTGAAAGCGATGAACGCTGTCTTGGGCGCTCAACGTTAACATGCAAAGGGAAAGAATGAAGCTTGCTAAAACTTTCATGGCCATTTAGTCTAGGCACTCAAAGATAGCTACTTCCCCTTGACGCTCAGCGGAAGGCAGGCGATTTGAGCTTCGTGCGCTCGTAGAAGATGGTCGCGATAAAGAGATAACTCAATAAGTACATCGAGTCTTCAGCAGGGATACTGAATATGCGTAAACCCATATTTTCCAAGTCGTTATACCAAACAATGGGCTCTTCGGTAAACGCTCCAGTGAGCCAGCCATTCATCACTAGGAAGGGGACCAATGCGACGAAATAGCCCGCGTAGAACCGACCCATCCACCGAAAGCGAAAGACAAAAAACTGAAGCGACATAAGGAAAGTTGTGAGAAAGAAGCTTGCGCTGGTATAGAGCCTCGGATAGAAATAGACCCCAAGGAACAAGGTACACAGCAAGAAGAAGAACGTGATCATTTGGTGATGATCGTACAAGGGGTCCTTTTTGATGAAGTGGTTGAGGACCTCATAAATGAATAAGCATGCAAAGGGCACGGTCAGGAAGAAGTTGTACTCTTCTAAAGGCAAACGCCCCAGGTAGATCCCGATAAGATAGCGTTCATTAAAACCCCAAACCCCCAAAGCTGTGAAGAGTTCATCCCAAGCCAGGTAGATGGCTCCAGCCACTGCAATGCCGGTCAAGATCGCCCGCCAATTACGTAGGAATCGAATCCTTCGCTCATAACTCTGAGCGAGAGGATATGCTATGGTAAGCACGTTGATCAGAAGGTAGTGGTAGTGGTCTGGAATCATCGGGAGCGCATCGCCTCTTTAAAATATTTCACCGGTACTATGAGCATGCCAAAGCATTCTCCTTCCTCCTTCCCTAAGTGCTTATGGTGCACTTTGTGGGCTTTTCGGATGGCTCTAAAATAGAGGTTATCTGTTCGCTTGAACCATGGAAGTCGCTGATGGATGAATACGTCATGCACCAAAAAGTAGGCGAGGCCGTAGAGGGCGATGCCTAAGCCTACCCAAACCCGCCAATCGTTTCCGGCCATCATGCCGGTCATGATAAACAGCCAACTTGGAACCGCGAAAATCAGAAAGAAGACGTCATTCTTTTCGAAGAAGCCCGGCTTGTGCTGGTGATGGTCACGGTGGAAATACCAACCTAGGCCGTGCATCACATATTTATGCATCGACCAAGCCATGAACTCCATAAAGAAGAACGTACCAGCAACGATGGAAATTTGGATCAACAATGTCATGGTATTAGATTGACGATTCCGAAGAAAACCAATTCGGTGGCATAAACAGCAGAGGCTATGGTAGTGTTCAAACGAAGCTTTCCATATTGCCAAAGGAGCGAGATCAGCAATGCACTTCCAAACCAACCCACGTAATTCATCAAAGGGGGCACTCCTCCTACCCAAATCCAAAAATCAAAGCGGATGGCAACGGGCTCGATCAAGTAGTCCAATACCACCATTAAACCGGCGGCCACCAAGGCCTGAGCCCAAGGTGTCATGGCAAACTTTCTAGCCATCGCATTGGCGCCGTACAGGAGGATCAGCCAATTCACCCCGATGATCAGTGGGGTCGACCATAGCTTCAATCCCAATACCTCCCCATAAGAATATGCTCCAAACGGAAACCCTGTGTGAACGCCGACCACTTCGATCAGAAAGCCCAAGCCTATTGTTAACCAAAGAATCCAACCGCGTTTCCAATCTACATGGTTGACTAAGACAATGGCCAAGGTGAGCAATAGATTGATCGGCGTAAGTCGGAGAAATTGATCCGGATCACCCAGCAGGATGCCGGCTATGCCCACAGCATGAAAGATGATCAGAACCGCGATCGATATGTTTTGTCTGCTTTTCATCCCAATCAATGCATCAATTCAGAGGTGATTTTTCCTGAAAGCAAAGCTAAAGGTATGCCACCTCCGGGATGCACGCTACCTCCGCAGAAATACATTCCCTTGATCTTTCGACTAAAATTCGGGTGCCTTAAGAATGCGGCGAACTGGTCGTTCGAGCTATTGCCGTAGAGCGCACCTTGATAGCTCAAGGTATCGGCGGCTATTCCGCTAGGATCCCAAATCTTTTCTTCCATAATCAAAGGGCCTATGTCTCTTCCCAGTCGTTCGGAGAGTTTTTGGATCACGGTTTTCCTGATGCGTTGTGTAATGCTCTTCCAGTCTTGGCCAGCGTCACTTGGAGCATTCACCATCACGAACCAGTTTTCATTTCCCACTGGGGCGTCTTTTGGTTCAAGCTTCGAGGATACATTCACGTAAATCGTAGGGTCTGGGCTGATATCCTTGTTGTCGAACAGTGCGCTGAACTCTTCATTGTATTCTTTCCCAAAGAAGATGTTGTGCAATCCGGTCTCTTCAAACGAAGCATTCATTCCCCAATAGAAAACCAAGGCCGAAGAAGATCGCTCTTGGTTGAGGATGCGCTCCGGCGCTTTTTGGTCGGGCATTAATTTCCTATACGTGTGGAACACATCCATATTGCTCACAACCCTGTCTGTCGCTACTTGCTCACCTCCAACCATGATTCCTTTTACCTGATCGCCCTTCACTACAATCCGTTCTACCTTTTGTCCGAAGTGAAAATGTACGCCCATGTCCGTGGCCAGTCTGTGGAGTGAGCGAGGGATCTCAGACATTCCACCTTTTGGAAAAAAGGTCCCAAACCCATGTTCTAACCAAGGAATAACGTTCAAAATACCTGGGGCCTTGTAGGGATTTGAGCCATTATAGGTTGCAAATCGATCGAAGAGTTGGACCAAATGGGGTTCTCCAATGCGTATCGTATTGGCTTGGTGCATGGAATGGAAGAGGTCATACTTTCTGATCTGGGCCAGCGCCCGCAAGGTGTCAGAACTCAGCCAGGTTGAAGCCTTGTGGAGGGAGCGTTCAAGAAAGATGCGCGCAGAACGGTCGTAGATGTTCTTAACGTGGTCAAAATATTCGAGGATTTCCGAAGCCGGAAACCGAAAAATCCGTTCAACATCCGCGGCGAAGCGCTTGGGGTCCGAGGCGGCATCGATGCGTTTGCCATCTTGCCAGAAATAGCGGCATGCTTCTGCTGATCGCGTATAGTCGAAGTATTCTTTCGGATCGCGACCTGTTAGGGTGAAGAGTTCATCTACATAATGGGGCATGGTAAACAGAGAAGGGCCGCCGTCAAAACGAAAGGCTCCTAATTCGAAGGAATGGAGTTTCCCACCAGGCGTATCGTTGGCTTCAAATACCGATACATCCATGCCTTTTGATCGCAAGCGAATTGCAGTGCCTAAAGCGGCAATGCCAGATCCTATGATGGCTACGTGCATGGAGTTGACGTTAAATCGGTTTGTTCAAACATACACTTACCTTCAATTGTTCTTTCCTCGTGCATTCGAAACTAAAGACCGCATTTGTACTCACGCTAGCAGGATTGGTTTTCCTTGCTTGGGTTACGGCACCTGTCCATCCAAGGCTGAAGTCAGGAATTATTGACGCGCATGTTCTCGAGTCAGACGATTTGTATTTCAAGAACATCAGAAAGGCCTACTATCAAGTTGAAATACGCGAGGATGCCAAGTTTGAATTACTGCGTTACAAAGACCGATGGGTGGCTTCAGACGGAATGGCTTCGGGACCGTTTTTTACGATCGTCTCGAATCCTCGATTCGATGAAGCTTATTTGATGTTGGAATGGGCAGATGAATTCCTTCGTGATTCTCTTACTCTTGAAGTTCTTGGCGGGGCTGAGAAATTCAAATTCACCACCACGGGAGAAGGAGTTGCTGTGCATGCGAGCATTGCGGCTTCATTGTTTGAGAATCTGTACGATGGAGAGCTGAAGTTTTATGCCCTATACCAGGGGAAGCGCGAGGAGATTTGGAAAACGGAAGGGCAGCGGAAGGTTTTGCGCACGGTGTTCAAGGACTATTTTCGACTAGTGGGTGCGATCTAAGTTTATCGGTATGGTGATGGTGAAACGGGTTCCCTTTCCTTCCTCACTTTCTGCTTCAATGGTTCCACCGATGCCTTTGACGTATTTGATGACCATACGCAAGCCGGGTCCGGCCCCATATTCATTGTTGGTTCCCAATTGCGAGCCATCTCCTGTGGTCATGATGCGGTGCAATTTTTCGCGTGAAATACCGATGCCATGATCGCGGATAGTGGTTTGTACTTCGTCCTTGTCTTGAACGTATTCGATTTCAATGGAAGAATCATGGTGTGAATACTTGATCGCATTCGAGATCAGGTTTCTCAGGATGAGGGAAGACGCCATCCGATCCGTTTCGAGCTGAACGCTGGAGTGAGCCTTCAGTTGGATGCGAATGTTCTTCAGCTTTGCAAGTGGTTGTGATATGCTGATCACCTCTTCTACCACGTCTGACCACTTGAATGGAATCTTTGCAGGGACGTAGCCATCGCGCTGTGAGATTGCCCACCCCACGAACGAGTCGAACATCAACGACAGGTCTGAACTTTGTCGGTAAAGGTCCTTGGAAAGGATCATGAATTCACTCATTTCAATGTCTGAAGATTGCAATAGCTCCAACGTAAGTTTCACGTTGTTCAGCGGACCCCGAAAATCATGACTGATCAGCGAGATGATGCGCTGGTTGATTTCGTTGGACTCTTCAAGTGATCGGATCATACGCTTGCGCTGAAGCCAATAGAAGAAGATCAATCCAGCCACAAAAACCATGATGATCAAGGCGAACGAAGTCAGCAGGAACCGGTTGTTCTGCTGTTCAATCTCCAGTGATTTCAACTGTGATTCGTACTTGAGCTGGCGGATGCGGTCTTCGTTTCGATCTTGGTAAAATTCGGCCTCTAATTGCAGCGCTTTAAGCGTCTCCTCTTTGCTGAGACGATTAATTTTTAATTCAGAGAAGCGCTGGAAATAAGCTATGGCACGCTTTGGGTCACGTTCCTGTAAAGACTTGTAGAGTCCTTCTAGCGATATCATTTCCTCATACTCGTCTGAACCGCCTTCTAACATGAGAAGTGCGTGTTCGAAATAGAGAATCGCCGAATCACTTTTCCCCTCTTCCATAGCGACCTGCCCAAGGTTGTTGAAGGCCTCCGCTACTCCTAGTTCATGGTTTAGCTTATGAAACAAGGCCACCGCTTGGGTGGAATAGATCTTTGCACTGTCGAGTTCGCCAATCTGCCTAAAAATCAAGGCGAGATTGCCAATGGGGTAGGCAATCTCCGGGTTTCCAGGAGTGAGTTTCCGGTGGTAAAGCACCGAACGACGAATGGCGGATAGGGCGCTGTCGATTTCTCCGTTTCTGTAATAGATCCATCCAAGGGTGTTGTAAAATTCATCCCAAGTCTCATCTACCGTTTCGTCTACGAGAGGCCGAACAATCATCGCGTATTCAAGCGCGCGTTCGAAGTCAGACATGGCTTCGTATACACTCGTGAAAGTGTTGTAAAGCCCTTCGAAGCACTGCACATCACCGCTTTCTTTGTAGGCGTTTTCGGCCAACAGGCAGTATTCAATCGCCTTGGGCAGTCGGTCAAAAAAGAAGTGGTAGTTTCCTAAGAACTCATAGTAAGGGCCATACAAAGAAGGCTTTTTAACACAGAGCATTTCAGCTTCTTCCAAAAACTCGAGATACGTCGAATCCGTTTCATCAATGCACTCGAGGAAGCGAGCCTTGTAGATCAAGGCTTCCATGAGGAGGGAGTCGTCTTCGTTCTGTTGGCATAATTGGATGAACTCGTCGGCGAGTCCAAGACCGTAGGTGCAGTCTCCAAAGAATGTGCTTTGGGTCATGACTTTCAAGTAGGCCTGCTGCGCTATGCGAAACGAAGGTTGAAATGTTCGAATGATGTTGAAGGCACTGTCGTAATGAACCTTTGCTTCTTAGTAGTGATACGTGACGATGTCCACCGAAGCGTCGGTGAGTTCCCATCGGATCTTGATTTCGTTAGAAGGGGTCTTTTTGGCGCGCGATTGCCCCAAGCATTGACGCGCACTGTCGAGCATGGTGTAGCGTGCAAATGCTTCGCACATTTCGCATTCGAATAGTTTTACTTCCGGAGTTTCACGCATGCGCTTGCGTAAAGAATCCAGCTCTGGGTTTTGCGCTAAACCCCCAAGGGTCATTGTGAAGATCGATATGAAAAGCAGGAGCCGCTTCACGGTAGTTGCACGGGGCAAATGTTCGTGCCAAGGTATGCATTCGCTGCATACGCTGGGTTGGAGTTTCGCAGTTTCGGAAGGCTTGAGGATTTGCCCACAAAACGAAACCATGTCTCGGTGATGTGGGTTTGCCAATCCTCGAAATTGACTTCATTTGCCTTCATGAATCGCGCGACACGAAAAAAGGCCGATGCGCTCTATCTGTTTTTAGCCTCGATGTTCATCACGGCCTTGATCGTATGCAACTTGATCGCTAACAAGTTCGTGACCGTAGACCTTGGGTTCAAGACCTTTATCCTATCAGCTGGGGTTCTTCCTTATCCAATCACCTTTCTCGTCACCGATATTCTCTCTGAAATATATGGAAGAAAAAGGACCAATCATGTGGTGATGATGGGTTTCGGAGCGCTGATTTTCACCTTGTTGATCCTGTGGTTGGGGAGTGTGTTTCCATCCATTGAAGACTCTCCCGTCTCCGATGAACTCTACCAAACGGTCTACGGGAACTCATGGCGTGTGATCATGTCATCCATGGTCGCGTACATCATTGCCCAACTGGTGGATGTACGCCTCTTCCATTTTTGGAAAGACCTTACCGGAGGCAAGCACCTCTGGTTGCGAAACAACGCTTCCACCATCGTTTCTCAATTGGTAGATACAACCCTCGTAGTAAGCGTGCTTTTCATTGGCAGCCTGTCTTGGGATCAGATCGGAGCGTTCATACGAGATGGCTGGATGTTCAAAGCCCTTGCCGCCCTGGCCGATACGCCCTTGCTCTACGCGTTCACATGGCTTATCCGTAAGCGACTGAAAATCAAGTTCGCCCAGGAGGTGAATGCTTAAGGGCGAACAGAACAATAATCCAGCGAACACCTTGCGTACTTCCCCTATTTGCGGTATTTTCGCGGTGATTTAGGTATTTATTTAGATTAAATCTAAATAGACCCGAAACCAATTGAAAAACAAACTGTTTGAACAGTATGATCAAGGTTAGTGATAGTGCAAAGGATCAGGTCTTCAAGTTGAAGGCCGATCAAGAAGTTACCCAGGATGCATTCATCCGCGTTGGAGTGAAGGGTGGAGGTTGTTCAGGCCTTACCTACCTCATGGACTTCGATACCGAACTGAAGGATGATGATAAAGTGTTTGAAGACAAAGGAGTGAAGATTGTAGTAGACAAGAAGAGTTTTCTCTACCTCGTCGGGACGGAATTAGACTTTGCTGGAGGACTCAATGGCAAAGGATTTTCTTTCATCAACCCCAACGCAAATCGCACGTGCGGTTGCGGAGAGAGTTTTTCTATTTGAACCACCTAAGAATTCAGGATGGCATACACGGAAGAAGAATTAGCAAAAGACTTAAAGCAGAAGAAGTACGAATTTGGTTTCGTTTCAAATTTTGAGTCAGACAAGGCGCCAAAAGGGCTCAACGAAGACATTATTCGCTTGATTTCAGCGAAGAAGAATGAGCCGGAATGGTTGCTGGAATACCGATTGAAGGCCTTCAAGGTCTGGCAAGAAATGATAGAGCCCACTTGGGCGCACGTGCACTACCCGCAGGTCGATTTCCAGGATATTTACTACTACTCTGCTCCGAAAACCAAGAAGAAACTCAACAGCTTAGACGAAGTCGACCCAGAGCTCAAAAGCATGTACGATCGCTTGGGCATCAGCACCGAAGAGCAGAAGCGCCTCGTGGGGGTGGCCGTTGATGTGGTGATTGATAGCGTGAGCGTTGAGACGTCCTTCAAAGAGAAGTTGGGTGAATTGGGCATTATCTTTTGCTCCTTCTCAGAAGCCGTGCAAGATCATCCCGAACTCGTCAAGAAGTACTTGGGTACTGTAGTGCCATCCAACGACAATTTTTACGCTGCGTTGAACGCCGCCGTTTTTACCGATGGCTCATTTTGCTATATACCAAAGGGCGTCCGTTGCCCCATGGAACTGAGCACCTACTTCCGGATCAATGAAGCCCAGACGGGACAGTTTGAAAGGACGCTGGTAGTTGCCGATCAAGGAAGCTATGTCAGTTACCTAGAAGGGTGCACCGCGCCGCAACGAGATGAGAATCAATTGCACGCAGCTGTGGTAGAATTGATTGCGATGGAAGACGCAGAGATCAAGTACAGTACCGTCCAGAATTGGTACCCGGGAAACGAGGAAGGCAAGGGAGGTATCTACAACTTCGTTACGAAGCGTGGCCTCTGTGAAGGAAACAACTCGAAAATTAGCTGGACACAAGTAGAGACAGGGTCCGCCATTACGTGGAAGTATCCGAGCTGCATTTTGAAGGGGGATAACTCCACTGGAGCATTCTATTCGGTGGCCGTCACCAATAACTACCAGCAGGCCGATACCGGAACCAAGATGGTACACATCGGAAAGAACACTAAGAGCACCATCATCTCAAAAGGTATCTCTGCCGGAAAGAGCAATAACAGCTACCGCGGATTAGTCAAGGTACTGCCCAAGGCCAGCAACGCACGTAACTTTAGCCAATGTGATTCATTGCTGCTCGGGAGCGAATGCGGTGCGCACACCTTCCCTTACATCGAGGCGCAGAACAGCACTTCGAAAATTGAGCATGAAGCCACTACCTCCAAGATTGGTGAGGATCAGATTTTCTATTGCTTGCAGCGAGGCATTGATGAAGAGAAGGCCGTGAGCCTGATTGTCAATGGCTACGCGAAAGAAGTATTGAATAAACTTCCGATGGAGTTTGCCATCGAAGCACAAAAACTATTGAGCATTTCGCTGGAAGGAAGCGTAGGATAAGCATCCATGGAGTTTCTGTCGAAATACCGCCACCTGAGTTGGGTCTTCCTACTCATCCCTATTTATGTCTTCCTGTTTGTGAAGCTCGGGGCATTTCACATTCGGTTGTGGGATGAAGGCTGGTTCGTAGTGCACGCCTACGAAATGCTCGAGAAAGGATCCTTGCTCGTTCCGTTTTACAATGGGCAAGAGGTGTTTTACGGGAGTAAACCGCCGGTGCAGACGTGGCTGCAAATGATTTTTATCAAGACCATAGGGTACAATGAACTCGCGGTTCGATTACCGAGTGCCATCGCTGCTGGACTTACCGTTCTGTTGATCTTTCATTGGGTGCGTAAGACTTCTTCTGAGGTCATGGCGTGGATTGCTGCCTTGGTGCTGCTGACCATGGATGGCTTTGTCCACTTTCACTCCGCAAGAGGTGCCGAAGCGGATGCATTATTAACCCTGACCATCATCGCCCAGGTATATTTCTTCTGGGAATGGTTAGGGTCAAAACGCAGCAAAGACCTGTGGGCATTGGCGGCGATGATTGCCCTTTCTTTTTGGGTGAAGAACGTAGCTGGATTCATGATGCTTCCAGGCTTGTTCATCTACATGTTGATGTACGAACGCACTAGGTTATTCGAGGCCATGAAGCAAAAAGAGACCTATCTAATTTTAGGCGTTGGCGTATTAGGAGGCTTGAGTTACTTGCTCTTTCGAGAGATTGCTCAACCCGGTCACATGGCATTCATTCTAGAAAAACAGGCCGGTCGCTTGGTCAATGATGTGGGACATGACCAACCTTTTGACTATTACTACCATCGCCTCAAAGATGAGCGCCTGAGGTTGTACCTGCCGTTGGTGCTACTTGCCCATATTCTTCCATTCCTCTTCAAGTCGGAATCTTTCCGTCCGGCCCGATTCGCCGCTGTTTTGTCTCTGTCGTACTTTCTTCTCATCAGCATCGCGCGCAGTAAATTGGAGTGGTATGTCATGCCGGTCTACCCATTGAGTGCAGCACTTGTGGGATTTGGACTCGGGGCCCTGCTAAGGGAACTTCCTGGTTGGAAACAGGCCTTGGCCGTAGTCGTCTTTATGGCATTTCCGATGCAGGTTATGTTCCGGAAAACGCAGAGCAACGTGATCGACTATTGGTCGAAGTTTTACGAAATGGAGGAGCAGTACCTCTTCGATGCGTACAATCATGGGAAAAACTTGGATGGATTGAATGTCGTTCATGACCATTTTGACGGGGCGCTCCTATTCTACAAATACAAATTCAAGGAGATGGGTCAGCACATCAATCTGCAAAACGACGTTGATCTTGAAATAGGCGATAAGGCCTTGGTCAATTCGGATAAATTAAAAGAACAGATTGCGGCGACCTTCATTGTCGACACGATCGATCAATTAGAGAATGCAATTGTTTACCAGATAAAAGCGAAAAGAGATGAGTGATTTTTTAAGGATTAAGAACCTAAGGGCCTCCATTGAAGGCAATCAGATCCTCAAGGGGATCGATCTGGAAGTGAACCCGGGTGAAGTGCACGCAATCATGGGGCCGAACGGAAGCGGAAAGAGCACCTTATCCTCCGTACTCGCAGGTCGAGAGGAGTATGAAGTGGAAGCCGATGAAGTCATGTTCCTGGGGAAGGAATTGTTGGAAATGGCTCCGGAGGAACGGTCTCGTGAGGGGCTATTCCTTGCGTTTCAATACCCTGTGGAGATCCCAGGCGTGAGCAACATCAACTTCTTGAAGGCGGCGATCAATGCGAAGCGACAACACCAAGGGCTGGAAGACATTACCGCGAAGGATTTCATGGTCATGGTCAAAGAAAAACAGGCGCTCGTAGAACTGAAGCAGTCCCTTGCCAATCGTTCGGTGAACGAAGGGTTTTCGGGGGGAGAGAAAAAGCGCAATGAGATCTTCCAAATGGCCATGCTCCAACCACGCTTGGGCATTTTGGATGAGACAGATTCGGGACTAGACATCGATGCGCTTAAAATCGTAGCCAACGGGGTAAACAAACTCAAGTCAAAGGACAATGCATTCATCCTCATTACCCACTATCAGCGCCTATTGAATTACATCGTTCCAGACTTTGTGCATGTGCTTTACAATGGAAGAATTGTGAAGTCAGGAGACAAGTCGCTCGCCCTAGAATTGGAAGAGAAAGGCTACGATTGGATCATCAATGAATTGGAAGCAGTTTAAGTGAACACCATGGCAAACAAACTTGATTTTCTCAAGCAGTTCGATCAGCTCACAGCTTTGTTCCCAGTGCAGGGAAATGCCCGCGCGGTGATCCACAACGGCCTCGACTTTCCAACGACGCGAGATGAATATTGGAAGTACACGCGCGTGACCTCTTTGGTTGAATCCCGATACGTGCGAAATGTGCCAAACATTGATTCCATCGATGCATTTCGAGTGCCGGGACTCGACGCCCAATACCTTGTATTCGTCAATGGTGAATACTCGGAAAGGCTTTCAGACACCCAGCTTATTCAGGGGGTAGAAGTGACTTCCATGCGCTTGGCCGAAGGGGATCGAAAGCAGCACATGCTCGAACACCTCGATCGATATGTCGACAGTAAGACCCAGGCATTTCATGCATTGAACACGAGCTACTTTATAGATGGATCCTTCATCACGGTTGAGAAGAATACCGTCCTTTCTGACCCTATCTGTATCTTAAACATCAGTGCAGACAAACAACAGGCAAACAACATTCGCAATCTCATTGTAGTAGGTGAAATGGCAAAGGCTGAGTTCATCAACCTGCACGAAGGATATGACAACGCGGGTTCTTTGACCAATGCCATTACCGAATTAAAAGTGGAACAGGGAGGGGATGCTTCACTGTACATGATCCAAAACGATGGGGCAGAAAGTGCGCACATCAACACCATTCAAGTGGCACAAGAAAAGGACAGCCAAAGCAAGGTGGTGACGATTACGCAGACAGGGAAATTGGTGCGCAACAACCTCAACTTTACCGTTTCAGGTCAGGGCTGCGAAAGCAACATGTATGGCATCTATTTCACGAGCGATAGACAGCATGTGGATAACCACACCTACGTGGATCATACCACGCCGAATTGCAACAGCAACGAGCTCTACAAAGGCGTCATGAGCGATCGATCCACCGGAGTCTTTAATGGCAAAATCATGGTGCGTCGAGAGGCACAACAGACCAATGCCTTCCAGAGCAATCAGAACATTTTACTCTCAGATAAGGCTACGATCTATACAAAGCCAGAACTGGAGATCTATGCAGACGACGTAAAATGCTCCCATGGCTGCACAATAGGGCAGTTGGACGAAGAAGCCATGTTTTATTTGCAGTCCCGCGGTCTGGACAAGGCAGCGGCAGCTAAGCTCTTGGTTCAGGCTTTTGCAGGGGACGTAACTGCCAAGATTACCAACGATGCACTTCGAGAAAAGGTAGAAGGATTCCTTCATCAAAAATTTGAAGATCAACATGCTTGATATTGAAAGCATACGAAAGCAGTTTCCTATCCTAGATCAAGAGGTGCATGGAAAACCATTGGTCTATTTTGACAATGCAGCCTCCTCTCAGAAGCCCAAGCGGGTGGTGGAATCACTCGAACGCTACTACACCAAGGAACACGCGAATGTGCACCGTGGAGTGCATTTCTTGAGCCAGCAAGCGACCGATAAATTCGAAGAAGTGCGCCGCAAGGCACAGGCTTTTGTAAACGCCAAACACGACCACGAGATCATCTTTACACGTGGCACTACAGAGGCGATCAATTTGGTGGCTACCTCCTTTGGTAAGGCATTCATTGAGGAAGGAGATGAAATACTCATCTCCACCATGGAGCATCACAGCAACATCGTTCCATGGCAGATGCTTTGTCAAGACTGGGGTGCCGAGCTCAAGGTTATTCCTATCGACGAGAGTGGAGAGATCATCATGGAGCAATTCGACCTGTTGCTGTCTGGAAAAACCAGGATGGTGGCCCTTAATCACGTCAGCAATACCCTCGGAACCATCAATCCCATTGAAGAAATCATTACGAAGGCACACAAAGTTGGGGCCGCCGTTTTGATCGATGGGGCGCAGAGCGCACCGCATATGCAGATCGATGTGCAAGAACTCGATGCTGATTTTTATTGTGTTTCAGGGCACAAGATGTACGGCCCAACGGGCATTGGATTCTTGTATGGGAAAGAGATTTGGCTCAACGATATGCCCCCTTATCAGGGTGGTGGGGAGATGATTGAAACCGTCACCTTCGAGGAGACGACCTACAACGCTTTGCCCTTTAAGTTTGAAGCGGGCACGCCCAATATAGCCGACACGATCGCCCTTGGTGAGGCAATGGACTTCATGCTGGAAATCGGAATAGCGGAGATCGCACATTGGGAAATGGAGCTGCACGACTATGCCGTACACAAGATGATGGAGATCCCAGGGATCAAATTTGTGGGAACGGCAAAAAAGAAAGCCGGGGTCATTTCCTTCCTAGTGGATGGCACACACCCCTATGACATCGGTACCATTTTAGACCAACAGGGCATCGCGGTCCGTACAGGCCACCATTGCACCCAGCCCTTGATGGATCGATTTGAGATTCCCGGAACGGTCAGGGCGTCATTTGCGGTGTACAACACCAAGCTCGAGATCGACCTATTCATCGAAGCCTTGAAGAAGGCCATTTCGATGCTTTCCTAAGATATTATCACGGGGTCAACTCGGCTGAAATTCGCATCTTTCGCAACGGATTATGGCCAAAACTAAAACCGCTTTCGTCTGCCAAAATTGTGGCACCAACTTCCCCAAATGGATGGGTAAATGTTCCGCTTGCAACGAGTGGAATACCCTGATCGAGGAAGTGATTTACAAGGAATCAAAAACGGGATTGAAAAGGAATTATTCCGATCATCTCGCCAAGAAACCCGTCCCCATCACAGAAGTTAGTTCTGATACCGCAGAGCGGATTCCTATCCCAGACGACGAATTGAGTCGCGTGCTCGGAGGGGGACTCGTCCCCGGCAGCGTTACCCTTATCGGCGGCGATCCTGGCATTGGAAAATCTACCCTTCTATTGCAGCTCGGACTGCGTTTCAAAAACGCAAAGACACTCTACGTTTCAGGCGAAGAGAGCGCAAATCAAATCAAGATGCGCGCAGAACGGATTGGGGACCTCCACGATAAATTGCTCCTGCTTACCGATACATCTTTAGAGCGCGTCATGGAGCGGATCGATGAAACCGAGCCTGACTTGGTCATCATAGATTCTATCCAGACCCTTCAAAGCCCGGAAATTGATTCTGTCCCAGGATCTGTTGCCCAAATACGCGAATGCACGGGTGAGTTGATTCAGTTTGCTAAAGAGTCTGGAACGCCCGTCATCCTGATCGGACACATCACCAAAGAGGGCAACATCGCCGGACCTAAAGTGATGGAGCACATGGTAGATGTCGTATTGCAATTTGAAGGTGATCGTCAACATTTATATCGATTACTGCGCTCTTCTAAAAACCGCTTCGGATCAACCAATGAGCTCGGCATCTACGAAATGCAAGGCAGTGGACTCAAGGAGGTGGACAACCCATCTCAAGTGCTGCTCTCTCAGCGGGATGAAGGATTGAGTGGGTCTGCTATTGCGGCGAGTATGGAAGGCGCACGTCCGATGATGATCGAGGTGCAAAGCCTGGTGAGTACTGCAGCCTACGGTACCCCCCAAAGGACTACCACTGGATTCGACCAAAGGCGCTTGCACATGTTGCTGGCGGTCTTGGAAAAGCGCTGCGGACTGGCCATCGGAAAATTCGATGTCTTTGTCAACATGGCAGGAGGCATACGTGTGGATGATCCAGCGATAGATCTTGCGGTCGTTTGCTCGGCCCTTTCGAGTTCGGAGGATTACCCTATTCCGGGGCAGACTTGCTTTGCGGGAGAGGTCGGTCTGAGTGGAGAAATTCGCCCCGTAACGCGCATCGAACAACGCATTCGAGAAGCCGAAAAGCTTGGGTTCGAAGAGATATTCATCTCAGGCTATGGACTAAAGGGCTTGGATACCAAGTCGTTTGGTATATCAATCCACCCCGTCAAGCGCGTCGACGAAGTGTTCACGCGCCTATTCGGATAGTACAACGCCTACATTCCTACTTTTGACCCGTGACCGTGCAGCCCACCATTGACCTCGTACTTCCTGTATTGAACCCTTCCCAAACCTGGGTGGGAGATACGCTTGCTCGGAAACTTGAACTTGAGCGGCAGTCGGGCAGAAGCGTGCGGCTTATCGTTGTGAACGATGGAACGAAAGACCACGGTCCCTTTGTGCGTTTGGAGGCTGATGACCCTTCGATGGCAGTCATCCACTTTTCCCAGAACAAGGGAAAGGGGGCAGCCCTCAGGGCTGGAATCAGCAGCGCAGCTAGTGATTTGATCCTGTTCACAGATGCAGATTTTCCGTACACCATCGATAGCATGGTTGCAGTGATCAAGGCATTGGAAAAGGGAGTTGACATTGCCTTAGGCTACCGTGAGCAGGACTATTACGCCAGCGTACCCTGGTTTCGCAAAGGGATGAGCGAGTCGTTTCGTTTTCTCCTCAAGCGCGTGCTTCGCTTTCCAATAACGGACACCCAATGTGGCTTAAAAGGGATGAATAAGAAGGGGGTGGAGGTGTTTTTATCTACCCGGATCGATCGCTTTTTGGTCGACATGGAATTCATCAAGTTGGCGGTACGAAGCGAGGACTTGAAGATTGAACCTGTTGTGGTCAAGCTGCGCAACGACGTGACCTTCAGTAAAATGGGGGTGAAAGTGATCCTCAGGGAAGGACTGAACTTCCTTCGCGTATTTTTCAGTTGATGCCGGCTTTCGCAGGAATAACCAGTGGATTATTTTGGATTTGTTTTGGAAAAGACAATATTTGAGTAGAACCGACCTAACAACTATGAGACATTTAATGACCTCCCTAGCACTTGTGCTGATGCTGTCCTTTGCCGATGCACAGACCGTGACAAGCAGTGATCAGACGAAATGCCAAGTACAAGTGGCCTATGCTGTTTCTGAGGGAGATGTCATGGGGGAGTATTCCATCACTGAGCTGGTTCCGCTCGAACCTGGCCAAAGCGCCAACTTTAAAGGAATGGAGTTCACCTACCGTCGCCTTTACAGTCGCGTGGAGCACGAAGAGATGTTCATCATCCGATTTGAACCCACAGGAATTACGCACTTTCTCGATGCCACCGTGCCAACCGGCTATGAGCGCGTGCTAACCGGAGGGTGTTCTCTTCAGCAGAAGCCTTTGTTTAACCGCGACGGCACCTTCTTCATCGACGCTTCTGCCAACTGATTACCGATCAGAGCGGAATATTTCCGTGCTTTTTTCTAGGTAGTGTTTCCACTTTATTCTCGAGCATTTCAAAAGCGCGAATCAGCTTCTCACGTGTCTTTTCAGGCAGAATCACTTCGTCAATATACCCGCGTGCTGCTGCGTTGTACGGGTGGGCGAAGAGTTTAGCGTACTCGTCTTCCTTCTCCTTCAGTTTGGCTGCCGGATCATTTGCTTCCGAGATCTCCTTTCGAAAGATGATTTCAGCGGCTCCTTTTGCACCCATTACTGCGATCTCAGCACTTGGCCATGCAAAGTTCATGTCGGCTCCAATGTGTTTTGAGTTCATGACATCATAAGCGCCACCATAAGCCTTACGCGTAATCACAGTAACCCGAGGCACCGTTGCCTCGCTGAAAGCGTAGAGCAATTTCGCACCATTGGTGATGATGGCGTTCCATTCTTGATCGGTTCCAGGAAGGAATCCGGGGACATCTTCAAAGACCAAGAGGGGGATATTGAAGCAATCGCAAAACCGAACAAAGCGAGCACCTTTTTTCGATGAATTCACATCGAGTACGCCAGCGAGGACTTGCGGCTGGTTGGCTACTACGCCAATGCTTCTTCCCGCAAGGCGGGCAAATCCCACTACAATGTTTTCAGCATAGTCCTTGTGTACTTCGAGAAAGCTATCCTCGTCTACCGTTCCGTCGATAACCGTACGGATGTCATACGGCTGATTTGGATTTTCTGGAATGATTTCGTTGAGCGCAGGACGACTTTCATTGCCCAATTCGTAGGGAAGCATGGGTGGCTCGTCCTCGCAATTCGAAGGCATGTAACTCAAGAGCTGCTTGATGCGCTCAAGCGCGTCCACTTCATTTTCGCAGGCGAAGTGCGTTACACCTGACTTAGAGGCGTGCGTTTCTGCCCCGCCTAATTCCTCTGCGGTGACGTCCTCATTCGTTACGGTTTTCACAACGTTTGGACCCGTAACAAACATATAGCTCGTATGCTCCACCATCAGAATAAAGTCGGTAAGGGCAGGGGAGTATACAGCACCACCAGCACACGGGCCCATGATCGCACTGATCTGTGGGATCACGCCGCTAGAGAGCGTGTTGCGGTAAAAGATATCGGCATAACCGCCCAAGGAAACCACACCTTCTTGAATTCGAGCTCCTCCCGAATCGTTCAATCCGATGACCGGTGCACCGTTCTTCATGGCGAGGTCCATGATGTTTACGATTTTCTCGGCATGGGCTTCGGCGAGCGAACCCCCTAGCACGGTAAAATCTTGCGAAAAGGCATACACCATGCGGCCATTTACCTTGCCGTACCCAGTCACGACACCATCTCCCAAGAACTTTTGCTTGTCCAAGCCGAAGTTGGTGCTGCGGTGGGTAACGAGCATTCCAATTTCCTCAAACGTCCCTTTGTCGAAAAGGAGTTCAATCCGCTCTCGTGCCGTGAGTTTTCCTTTTTTGTGTTGGGCTTCAATGCGCTTTTTTCCACCGCCGAGGATGGCCTCAGACTTTTTCGCTTCCAGTCGTTCAAACTTTTCTCTCATGCCTTGTGATCTTAGGTTTTAGGTACAGTACCTTGCAGATGGCGGCCAAAACTAATTAAACTTGATGGTATTGTTCCGCACTTGAATCAACAACCTATGCGCATTTCAGACATCCACATCCGACCTTCGTATGCGGCGATCATGGTGTCGATACCCGTGCTGATCTACGCGCATTACCGTGCCGCAACGCTGGCCTTTACTTACGATGAGTGTTGGACGTTCCTAGGCTATGCATCGGCAGACGTTTGGAGCATTGTCACGAATCAAAGCCCAGCCGCTAACAATCATGTCTTGCATTCCATGCTCATGAAGTTGTTTGTTGGATTGTTTGGCTCGTCTGAATATGTCCTACGGATTCCAGCCTTAGGGGGAATGCTTCTCTTCATGGTGTACCTCTTCAAGCTGTCTTGGGGAATGCTCAAGAAATTATGGTGGGTAGGGTATGTATCTGTGCTGTATCAGCCCTATTTACTCGACTACTTTGCGATAGCCCGCGGGTATGCCCTTGCGATTGCCTTCACCTTTGGATCCATCTATTACCTCGATCGGTTGGTGCGCAGACAGCGTGTGTTGGATGCGTGGTTGGCGCTTGGATTGGCTTTCCTTGCTGCCTACGCAAACTTCACCTACTTACTGATTTTTTGCAGCGTTGCGCTGGCGGTCGTTTTTGTTATGATTCAAAGCAAGAAATGGAGGCAATTCCTTCGACCTCTGATCGGGGTAACGATAGTGGTGGTAGCGCTTACTGGAATTCCCATCACAAGACTCATGGAAGCGCAAGAGCTCTATTACGGTGGTGATGCAGGCTTTTATTCGGACACCTTGCTTTCTTTAGCGAATAGAGCATGGTACAACCGTTTTGAAGGCGTGTACTTGGCTGCATGCTTTGGCCTCGTTCTGATCATATCGTGCGGGTGGCTATTGATCAATATAGGAAGAGCAACGTGGAAGCATGTTGGATTTTGGTGCGCATGGGTACTTCTAGCCACCTCTGTTGGGAGCATACTTCAGCACTACATCATGGGGTCGCCTTTCTTGATTGACCGAACGGCCTTGTTCATGTTGCCGCTGCTGATCTTGACCGCGTGTTGGTTGATCTTTAGCTATGAATTCACGAAGTGGAAATGGCGTCTTGGATTCTTGTTGGTTGGATTGAGCCTTGTAAACCTCTCGGTCAGCTTAAATACGACGCACCAATTGGACTTTATCGAACACGCCGATACAAGGGAGGCAGTGAGTTTGATTCAGGAGCTGGCGGCGGATGATGCCTCCTTTCACGTGGGTAAATCAACGTATATGAATGCTACCATCATGTTTTATAAGAAGCAGTTGGATGTGCGTCAAATTGAGCCTGCTGGGTTGGAGTTTTGTGACGAGGCAGGGAAGACGCCCTTCTATTACCTCTTTGCAAAAGACATCGCATGCGTCCAAGACAAACGGGTTGTGTTGGTCAAATATTTCCCAGTTTCAGACACGTACTTGTATCGGGAAGGGACATAAAATAAGAAGGTCCCGATAGCGAACTACGGAACCTTCTTGCAACCTAACTAAACAGAGATGGTCTTTAGAACATAAGCTGTACACCCATGTCGAATGGTCTGATCTCACCTGAGGTTCTTCCATTTTGAAAGAGTGAATTCAAGCCGTAGTTAGCATACACATTCACAGGTCCGTATCCGATGCTCGCAGTGGCGTGGAAGAGGAAGGGATTCAGGTCAAAATCACTTTTGTACTTAAGCGTGTTGTTGTCTCCATTCTCACTGTATCGCTGCTTCAATCGCGAGCTCATTCTCCAAGATACTTGGCCGCCTGCGGCGAAACGAAATGCCTTTTCTTCTTTCTTATTCGTGCTGAATCCAATCATCAAAGGCGCTGTCAAGTAAGATGCCTTGAGCTTGTTCTTGTCGAATAGACGTGTACTATCCGTGTTGTACGAGAAGGGTACGGTCGGACGAAGGGTAGTGTATTGGCTGTTGAACGTGTAGTTCGCAAAGTGAAATCCGAGTCCTGTCACCAATTCGATGTGTTGCTTGTAGAGTTTGAAATCCTTTTCAATAAGGTTCAAATCCCAGCTCACGCTTCGGCCGTAATCAAGTTCCATGTTTTGATCGGCTGAGGGGATCCACAATCCATCGTTATGGAGAAAGCCGTTTACGCCAATTCTAATCCCAGCCCAGTGGCTTACTGGATCATCCTTATCGTCGTCCTTATCTTCATCTTCCCAATCTTCGGTGTCGATTTCCATACCGTCTACTATAACACGGTCAGACCCTTTGTCGTTATCGCTGAGAACGATGATTTTCATTCCGGCCACTTTGACGATGGTTGAATCTTGCCCTTTCTTAGGTGAGATCACAACTTCGACATCGCCGGTGTCTGATCCTTGAGTTGCTACTGAATCGTTTTGAGCGAAGGTCACGGAGACCAGGAGGCTCAAGATCAGTGTTATTGTTGCTGTAGTTTTCATGATAATTCCTTTTTGTTTGCTGTAGGACGGTGGGGTCCGAGAGAAGTTACAGGGGGGGGTGAAATTTATTTGTAATTCACCCGCTTGAACTCGAAGTTCCCAGCCATGAACTCAAGCGAACGCTTGTCATCACTAGGGTCGGATGTGTTGAGCGCAAGGGCTTCTCGGTCATCAACTGTCTTCACAAATCCCTCGCGAATCAGGTCTTTGGTGGTTGAGGCATTTTTTGGGTCCAAACCGAAGAATCGTTTACCGATAAGTTGAGTGAGGTTCATTGCTTGTCCGCGCGTTGGTTCTTGCTGAGCGTATACCTCGTCACTCGACCATATTGAGATCGTTGGATTGTATGCCATCAAGTCTCGCTTTTCAAAAGCTGCCGAAGCATCGACTCCGAGTTGCGGTTGGAGAGAAGGCAATTTCTTAGGAGACGCTGAACGCTCTGTACGGGAAGGTGCACTAGGTGCTTGCACAGCAGCTAGCGTCGCAATGCTTGTTTCATCCTCTGCGCGATCATTGATGGGGATAATGGTCTTATCGGCCGCTTCGAGGGCAGGTTGAGAAAAGTCTTCCATAAGAGAGTAGTCAAGGGACTGAACCCTTGGTACGTACACCTCATCGTTGAGCATATTGAGCACGGTCATACCGCCAAGTGCAATTACGAAGATGGCAGCCGCTCTATAAGCATATACGCGGGTGTTCTCCCATAGTGGTAGGGAACGTTTCAATGCGGCGTGCTCGGGGTAGACCACATTCACGTCAGAAGCAAGGCGCGTTTTCTGATAAAGCGTATGGTCTTGAACCAGGGCTGGATTCTTGTCTAGGAAAAGCGCTAGTTCTTCTTGACCAGCTTCATCCAATGTCTCTTCTACATCATGAATGAAATAGGATTCATAGTTTGAAGCGTCGATAGAGGGTGTAGCCTCAACGTTGATTTTAAGAGATTCCTTATCAACTGAGCCTTCCATTGGGATAAGAGCTTCCATTTCTCGCAGGCCTTCGATCTCTTCGGCTATATCTGCATGCGTCAAAAGAAAGGCTTCAAAGGCGGTGTGAAGAGCCGGACTCAGCGTTCCCTCGATGTAATCCAGGGCGTGTAGTTCGTAGTTCGATATGTCGATCTTTTGGCTCATAGTACTGCTTCGATGCTTCCGATGTGTTGTTTCAATTTCTGTCTTCCTCGGAAGATGTAGACCTTCACTTGCGAAAGCGTAAGGCCCGTAATGTCTGCTATCTCATCGTAATTGTATCCTTCATAGTCGCGGAGAAGGATCACGCTGCGTTGAATCTCTGGAAGCGTGTTGAGCGCTTCGTGCAGTATCTCCTGCAGATCGTGGCTTCCCTGGTGCGTCTACTCGTTGGTGGGTGTTTCGTCGATGTTTTCGTATTTCTTGTCTCTTCTAAACCCATCGATGATCTTGTGGTTGACTGTTGTGAAGAGATAGCTTTTCACTTTGGTCGGATCCACCTGATCCCTACGCTCCCATAACTTGACGAACGCATCTTGCACCGCATCCTTGGATACATCCTCGTCCTTGCACATAGACATAGCAAATCTGAAAAGGCCATCGGCCCATTGATCTACGATCTTATTGTACTCTTTTACGGTCAAGGTCATCAAGGTTGCTGTGGGTGAGACGACGACAACCGGGTAAAGTTACAGCAGATTGAAAGTTTTTTGAAAAAGCCGTCCAACTATCCTGATTATGTTTGTTCTCTCTAAAGACAAGCTATGTCAAAAAGGTATGCGGTAATTGGGCTGGGACAATTTGGAAGGGCGATCGCTTCCGTGCTGGCTGGGAAGGGTGCTGAAGTCATTGCCTTGGATAACAATCCGGTGCACATCGAGTCGATCAAAGACGACGTAGCCCACGCCATTACGATGGATGCTACCGACAAAAAAGCCTTGATGTCTCAGGGTGTGCATGAGGTGGACGCGGTTGTATTAGCCATTGGTAAGGACTTCGAAGCGCTTTTGCTTTGTGCTGCTCACCTGTTAGAACTAGACGTGAAGCGCATCATTGCTCGCGCACATGGCCAGCATCAGCGTATGATCCTAGAGCGAATAGGTGTAACCGAGATCCTCTCCCCGGAAGATGAAGTAGGAAAGATCGTGGCCGAGCGCTTACTCAACCCAAACATCTTGAGTTACCTCGAATTGCCGGACAGCTATGAAATCGTTGAGATCAAGGCGCCAAAAGGCATCATCAATCGCTCGTTAGAAGACATCGGCTTGCGCGACAAGTACAAGTTGACCGTCATTACCATCAAACGCGAGTTTCACGAAGACAAAAATGGCCAGCAGGTCACGGAGCAGCACGTACTCGGTGTGCCGTCCTCCAAGACTACCATCACCGAAAACGACACGCTGATGGTTTTTGGCTTGGTCAAGGACATCCAGCGGTTCACAGATATTAACTGTTAGGCATAGGCCACCACGCTAGGCCGCAATTCGCTCCGACGTTCAAATTCCTATTCATTAATTTCGTTGGCCTAACGAAAACGACATGAGGAATTATCTACTGGTTTTGCTTTTTGCAAGCTTCTCCTTGTTTACTAACGCTCAAGATCATTGTGGCACTGCTATCAATATAAACCATGCCCTGTCACTTAACCCAGCGATGGCAGTCCTCGATGAAATAGATCCTGTGTTGTTGCAAGACCAACTTGAGGAGGTGCAAAGTGGCAGGGCTGAAACGATCATTATTCCTGTCGTATTTACAATCCTTCACGACAACGGCCCAGAGCACATCATTGATGATCAAGTGCGTGATGCAGTGCGTGTGCTGAACGAAGCCTTCAACGCCGAGAATCCTCAATTGGATGAAGTCATCAGCACATTCGAGGGCATTATAGGGGATGCAGAAATAGAATTCAGGCTCGCTGCAAAAGATCCGAGTGGAAATTTCACTACGGGTATTCAGCGTATCGAGTCTCTAGAGACGTTTACAGGAGATAATGATTCAAAAATTTCTGGTTGGCCCCGAACCAAGTACTTGAACATTTGGGTGTCAGATGTGATCACGGTCGTAGGCGCAAGTGCATCGGCGTTTTCCACTGTGCCAATTTATAACCCTGGGGCATCTACAGACGGCATCATTGCCAATCATCGCTATCTAGGGACGATTGGCACGGCCTTTTCGGATGGTCTGACCTTACCCCATGAAACGGGTCATTTTTTCAACCTGAATCATACTTGGGGTACGACGAATTTTCCAGGTTGTGATGGAACGGCGACAAATCCCAATGATCCTTGCTTCGGAATTAACAATTGTGCCGAAGATGATGGGGTAGGAGATACTCCAAATTGTTTGGGGGTAGATAATTCCTCTTGTAACCTAAATCAAACTACTTGCGGGTCTTTGGATAACGTGCAGAACCACATGGACTATGCTTCATGCGAGGCTATGTTTACCCAAGGTCAGGTTGGTAGAATGAGGGCAGCGTTAAACAGTTCAAGCAATGCTGCTTTTGCAGCAAGAAAGGCTTTGCACACTGAAGCAAATCATTCAGCTACTGGCGTTACCGAGCTCTCGATGGCGGCGTACCGCGTTGCTCGACACAATGCTTGTCGAGGGGAGTCGGTTCAGTTTTTTGACGACTCGAGGTACGATGCCGAAACGTGGGAATGGAGCATCACCGGACCACAGAGCTTCACGTCTACCGAGCAGAATCCAACGTTCACATTTGGCTTGGCAGGAACCTACTCTGTTGAGTTAACGGTCACCCAAGGGTCGATCACTAAAACCATCCTCGACGAGGATGCCTTTGTAGTTTCAGATGTCTACGGACATGCGGTTCCTTTTCAAGAAGATTTCTCAAATCCTGCCGAAGGATGGATGAGCGTGAACAGGGGAATAGAAGATGATAAGTATCAATGGCAATACAAGACCGATATCGGATATGACGACGATGAATCATACATGGTCTACAACATCGGAAATGAGCACAAGAACCACGATGAGTTGATCCTCGCAAGCGTTGATTTTCGTCCTATGACCAAAGTGGACATCTCCTTCAAAGTGGCGTATGGAAGGCTGAACAGTGACAACAATGACGAATTAAGCGTCAAAGTGAGCAATGATTGTGGTGATACTTGGAAGTCAGTTTGGACAGCAGGAGCAGTGCAACTCAACGGTGGAAAGCCCTTGACAACGAGCATTTTTAAGCCTCAGTCGCAAAGCGATTGGGAGAGTTTTACCGTCACCAATGTCCCTACCAGCTGGTTAGGCGAGAACGCCTTGATCATGTTTGATTTTGAACCGGGAGGAGGAAACCAATTGTACGTAGACAACATCAACATCGATGGGGAGTATTCCATTGTTCCTTTCCTTGTTTACCCAACCGACAATGCCGCTCAAATGAACAGCAATGTCCTACTGGACTGGAGAGCCGTGCCTAGCGCAACGGCCTATGAATTTCAGTTGAGTAAGAACGACGCCTTCACAGCCAATGTGGCTTCGGGTAGGCAGGACGCTATCGATGATGAAGATTCTGAACAAGCGGACACGCGTTTCAAGACGAGCGATCTCGAGTTTGGACAAACCTATTTCTGGCGAGTTCGTGCGAAGGTCAGCGGAAGCAGCACAGCTTGGAGCGAGGTGTGGAGTTTCACCGTAGCAGATGATGGAGTTGGCATTGCGGAAGCATCTGAGCAAGGCCTATGGGTCTATCCAAATCCGGCTTCTGATCGCATCAACCTCCGATTTCCAACGGCAGTAAAAGAAATGGAAGTGGACATCTACGCTGTAAGCGGACAGTTGCTCGATCGTCGAACAATTACCTCTGTGCAGCCCAACCAAGATGTAAGCCTGTCCGTCCAAGATTTACCGAACGGGATTTACATCCTACGAACAATGCACGAAGGAGTGCGTTGGAATAAGCGGTTTACCATAAGCCGCTAAGAACCTAGTTAAAGAGATTACATGAAGAGAATGAATGTCTTCGCCATGTTTATGGCGATTGTTTCCATGGCCTTTGGCCAGCATGAAATTTGTGGAACGGAGTTGTTTATCAAGGAATCATTTCAGAACAACCCAAATGCCTTAGAGGAGCAACGCGTTCAGGACAGCCTGATCCGTGCAGAGTTTGGCCAATCTGAGGCTTCTCGGAGAACGGGTAAAATCATCGTTCCGGTGGTAGTGCATGTGATTTGGTGGAATTGCGAGGCCAACATCTCTACTTCTCAGGTCAAGAGTGGGATCGATTTCCTAAACAATTCCTTTAACCTGCAATTGCCCGATACCGATGAGGTTAGGGAGGTGTTTAAGCCGCACATGGGGGACATGGACATCGAGTTCAGACTCGCTCAGATCGATCCTTCGGGAAACCCGACAAATGGAATCAGCCGAGATCAGAATTCGATTTCACTGAACGTAAATACGAGCAGCAACGATGTCCGGAATATCTATCGATGGGGTAGCTTGACATCACCCACGGCTTCAAAGTACTTCCACATTTGGGTGGTTGAACAAATCAACCTGGGGGTTTCGGGTCAAATCAATGGCTTCGGTATGATTCCAGCGAGTAACGTTGATTGGAGTAGGTGGGGCTTGGTAATTCGACATGATCGTTTTGGAACCACCGGAACTGCAGGGAATGATGGAACCACCTTGCCGCACGAAGTGGGTCACTGTTTCAATCTTTGGCATACGTTTTATCCCCTTGAGGCGGGAGGATCTGCCTGTTCATCCAACATGTCATGCAGCGCAGGGGACCAAGTGTGCGACACTCCCCCGGTTGGACAAATTCGCTGGGACTGCTCGCCCTCGGCCAATACTTGCTCCTTCGCAGGTTCTGGTTCGCCGTACAGTTCAGACCCCCCAGACATGATGGAGAACATCATGAGCTACAGCAGCTGCAGAGCCGTATTTACCGAAGGCCAGGTCACGAGAATGACGCAAGCCACCACCACGAGTATCTATAAGATCAAAGACCTAGTTGACGAGGACAACCTAATAGCGACCGGTGTAGCAGGATTTTTGGAAGCGGACTTTGTGGCCTCGAACGAGATCGTTGTGGCGGATCGACCTATGATTTTCAAGGATAATACCCGCTACGAATCGGACGATTGGAAGTGGGGTTTTGGAGCGTCTACGTTTCCGCCAACGTCTACTGCTCAGGAGCCGGAAGTGACCTTCATTCAAACAGGCCCCATGCCGGTGAATCTTACGGTGTTCAGCGGATCGGATAGTTTGATGGTTCAGAAAGATGTGCTCGTTGTCTCTGAACGAGGAGAGCCTGTGCCATTTCTTGAGTCATTTGAAGAAGGGCAGCTGTTTGATGACCAACGGTGGTATTCGAACGACACGGATGAAGACGGAAACTCTTGGATGTTGACCTCAGATGCTTCTTACGCTGGAGACCGCTCTTTGATGATCGAAAATTTCGGCTTGTGTGGTTCCACACAGGATGAACTGACCTCAAGCACACTGGATCTAGAACCCTTTTCTCAGGTGACGTTGACGTTTAAGGCGGCCTTCGCAAGAAGAACGACCAGCAACAATGATTTCATCCGCGTACTGATGAGTAAAGATTACGGCGAAACGTGGGACCTTGTTAAAGTCATTGGAGGATCTAGCCTCGCTTCGGTCGAGAACCTACAAAATGGAAGCTGGACACCAGCTGACACTAGCGAATGGAAAGAGCACAGCTACAATGTGAGCAATACCTTCAAGCGGGAAGGAGCACTCATCAGATTCCAATTCAATGGGGATGGAGGCAACAATCTTTACCTGGATGACATTAAGATTTCAGGAACCTACAAGAACAAAGTGTTCCTCGTCTCACCGAAGAATCGCAAACTTGGTTTGGCAACGGATGTGACATTAGACTGGAAAGCTGTAGGAGAGGTGGATTTCTACGAATACCAGATCGATACAGAGACGTCGTATGACACGCCTGAACTGCGCACTGGGACCAACGATTACATCGATGCCTCTCCTGAGAATGAGGACACGCAAGCGTTGCTGGAGGACCTTTCAGTAGACACGAAGTACTATTGGAGAGTACGTGCGAGTAAAGGCGGAGTCGTTACCGAATGGAGTGACAATTGGAATTTCCGAATCAGCAATACAGGAGTTGGTGTGAAGGAAATGATGAAGGAGGAATTCCTTGAAATCTTTCCAAACCCAGCACAAGATCGAGTGACCGTAAAGGCCAATGCACCCATTCAATCCATTGAGTTATTAGACCTGAGCGGAAGGATCGCAAAAGTGGTGCAACGCTCAGCCTCAAGTCAAATAGCTTCTATCAGTGTTTCTGCTTGCCAGCCGGGCACCTATTTCCTTCGGGTTACTACGGTAGAAAATGATGTTTACGTGAAGCCGCTGATTATTCAGTAGGCTTGGGAGCCGACCTTCGGATACTGACCAAGTAAACTCCCGCGAATATCAGCACGGCGGCCATGATTTTGATCCAGTGGATCTCTTCCATGCCGAAGGCGATGCTCATCGTTCCTGCGAGCACAGGCTGTAAATAGATGTACGCACTCACCACGGATGGACTTACCGTTTTCATGGCGTATACGTTCAGGAAGTATACGAGGAAAGTGACGCCTACTATCACAAACATGACGCCCCAAAATATATTGGTCGGCATGGTTGCCCAGTCCACTTCTAGGGCCTGGGAATAGCCAAAGGGAAAGACCATCACGCAGCCAAAGGTGAATACCCATTTGATCACGGTCATCGCCTCATACTTCGCCATTAAGGGCTTCGCGGTCACCAAGTAGATGCCATAGCTCAAGGCGTTGATAAGGATCATTCCATCCCCAATTGGGTCTCCTGCGCGCCATTCTATTTCGCTGTATCCAAGGAGCACAGGAAGTGCAATCAACGAGAGAGATCCTACCAGTCCCAATGAAATGCCCGCTACCTTGTAAGGGGTGATGCGTTCCTTAAGAATGACTGCCGCTGCCAACAGCACCAAAATTGGATTTGACGTCATGATGACGCTTGCGTTGAGCGGAGACGTAATGTTGAGTCCGTTGAAAAAGAAGAGTTGGTTCATGGCTACGCCAAAGAGCGCGGCTTGGATGAACCGAGGATAATCTTCACGTTTTATTTTCTCTTTGGAGATGAAGCGATGCACGATCCAAAACAGAACGGTTGCCCCAAAGACGCGGTAAAAAATGAAGCCAGAAGGTCCGATGTAAGCAGGCATGATCCCTTTGGCAACGATGTAGTTGATCGCGTAGAATACGCCGACGACGAATAGAGCGATGTGCGCTTTGGTAACGTTATTCACCTAACCTATTCTTGATGTCTTGAATGGTTTGCTTGCTGTTTCCTACGAAGGAAGCTTCCTCAATGATATAGACGGGACGCTTCAGAAACGTGTATTCATCGAGGATCAGACTCCGGTAGTCTGCATCGCTCAACGATTTTTCATTCAATCCTTCGGCTCTATATTTCACAGCTCGCTTGTTGAACAAGGCTTCATAACTACCGTGGTCTTTTTGAAGGCGATCAAGACTGGCGGCGTCGATGTGTTGTCTTTTTATATCCTGAAGGTCAAAGCCTTCGGTGCCCGTTTCGTTCATGATGCGTTTGCACGTGTCGCATGTGCTGAGGTAATATATCTTCTTCATCGCTGGGCGGTTCGGCCCCAAAGTTAGGGTTAAGGGATTGGACGAATTACACAGAAATTATCTGTGATCGATTCCTAATCCTGTTTTAGAAGGGTTTTCTTTGCATTCTACGTCCATGGCGAAGCGAGGAAACCCCATACGGCAATTGATTTCACCCAGCAAGATTTTCATTCCGATTGGCATCGGGTTGGCGATCGTTGCGTTCTTTTTGATCCGCGACTACAACGCCCAGAAGGAAGCTTTGAGCATGATCCAATGGAGCTGGAAGTCTACCATGTGGTTTGGCGTAGCATTGATCATGGTTGCGCTGAGAGATGTGGGTTACATGATCCGCATTCGCATCTTGACCGACAACCATTTAAACTGGCGCCAAGCCTTTGATGTCATCATGCTGTGGGAGTTTGCATCGTCCATCACTCCAAGTGTAGTGGGCGGATCGAGTGTGGCTATTTTCATCGTAAACCGTGAAAATATTCCGTTGGGTAAAAGCACCGCCGTGGTGATGATTACGGCCTTTCTCGATGAATTGTTCTACGTGTTGATGGTGCCCTTATTGTTGCTCATTGTCGGTTGGACGGAGCTCTTCCCTGTGGCCTTGCAAAAAGAATTTTTCGGAGTCACCTTGGGGGCCCGAGAAATCTTTGTGGTGGGGTATGTGTTTATTCTCATCTTAATCACGCTGATCTGGCTCGGTATATTTCGTTTTCCATCGGCGGCCAAGCGATTGATCGTGAGCGTATTCACCCATCCCTTTCTAAAGAAATGGAGAAGGGGTGCTATAGATACCGGCAATGATCTGATCACCACGAGTTTCGAACTCAGATCCAAACCCTTTGACTTTTGGATCAAGGCCTTCGTGGCTACGTTTCTGTCGTGGACCGCGCGTTTCTGGGTGGTGAACTTCTTGATCTTGTCTTTCACCCTTGCGGATTTGTCGCTCCTTGATCACTTCATGATTTATGCGCGCCAATTGGTGATGTGGGTCATTTTGCTCATTTCACCTACACCCGGCGGAAGTGGTGTGGCGGAAGTGGCTTTTTCAGGTTTTCTGCAGGAGTTCATTGCGCCTGCAGGACTCGCCATTTCCATTGGTGTTGTTTGGCGCATCATCTCTTATTACCCATACCTAGTATTGGGCGCCATCATTTTGCCCAGATGGATTCAACGGGTATACTTAGGTCGGAAATTGATCAAGTTTAAGTCGCCGGAAGAGCAGGGTTAGGGCATGCGCATGTAGGTGACAATCATGGTTGCTTTGTTCCCCTCTCCTAAGCCTCGCCAAGAGAGTTTATCGCCATCAAAGTGTACAAGCCACTTGCTTTCGTTGTCGCCTGAATTGCTTTTGAGTGCTAAAGTGTGTGATGCGTCATCGTAGGTCCATTGTCCTGCATCCCTCCCGAAGGGCCTTCCATCGCTTTTAAAGGACCCGTTAGACTGAAATTCTATCCATCGTTCATTATGCGGGTCTTGTTGCGCCGTTACATCCTCTCCCACGTCTGCTGCAGACTCCATCGCCCATTCTCCGATAAGGTCTTCGTTTGTTTGGGCTTGGCCATTGAGGCTAACCAGAGCAATAAATAGAAAGATAATAGCGCTTTTCATATGGATTGGATTTGGAGCTCAATTTACGGCAAGTTCTTGAATCTGTGATCAAGCGAGGCATAAGTTCCTCTGCCATCATTCATATCCTATGGCAGGAGTAAGCGGTGCACGACCCCGCACGAAAGTCCCTTTCCCCGTAGCAAGTACCTTTCCGTCTTTGTTCCACAGAATGGCCCTTCCTTGGAATTCGTCTTCGCTTTTCTATTCTATGCGACCCTCACATCGAATCACCCCATCCACAAAGGGCCGTTTCAGGTCAACCTCAAAGTGGATGGTCAAGACAAAGACATCCTCCACGAGCGAGGCTACGGCGAAATAGGCAGCGTCATCCAACATCTTGAAGTACACAGATCCGTGCATGGCATTGGCGGCGTGATGGAATGTGTTGGAAATCGGAACCTCGATCACGGCCTTGCCTTTTTCAATTTGGATCGAAGTGCCTTTGTACACTTCTCGGTTGATGTTGGCGCCCAAATACATGCGTTCGAGTCGCCTGAAATGTTCGACGCTCATAGGTCCCTGTCTTTTCGATTTACCGTATCCATTGTTTAGAAATGCACATAATGGTGCTCCCCTCAAAACATTGGTAATCTAGGTTAAGAATATACTTTCGCACCTATGAAGAAAGGAATGAAATTCGGCACGAAAGCTATTCACGCAGGCCTAGAGCCAGACCCTGCCACTGGGGCAATCATGACCCCGATTTACCAAACATCGACGTATGCCCAGCCGCGCCCCGGAGTGCACAAAGGCTATGAATATAGTAGGACCCTTAACCCTACCAGAGATGCGCTTGAAAAGAACCTAGCTGCGCTGGAAAACGCCACGTATGGACTTGCTTTTGGAAGCGGACTGGCGGCCATCGATGCTTGCCTTAGACTTTTGGATCCAGGAGATGAAGTGATCAGTACGAACGATCTTTACGGAGGAACGTATCGACTCTTCACCAAAGTGCACGAACGCTACGGGTTGAAATTTCACTTTACCGGAATGCAATCGGCAGACGACATCAAGGGACTCATCAACGAGAACACCAAGATGATTTGGGTAGAGACGCCAACCAATCCAACAATGAACATCATCGACATTGAGGCCTTTGCCAAGGTGGCGAAAGAGCACGGATTGATTTTGGTTGCAGACAACACATTTGCTTCTCCATACCTGCAGAACCCATTGGACCTAGGTGCAGATATTGTAATGCACAGCGTGACAAAGTACATTGGAGGCCACAGCGACGTGGTCATGGGTTTCCTCGCCCTCAATGACGACAAGATGCGGGAGGATCTAGGGTTTATTCAAAATTCAGTGGGGGCAGTTCCTGGCCCTATGGACAGCTTCCTCGTATTGCGTGGTATCAAGACCCTGCATTTGCGGATGGAGCGGCATTGTCAAAACGGAGCGGCCGTAGCCAAGTGGCTGCGACAACATCCAAAAGTGGACAAGGTATACTGGCCAGGATTTGAATCGCACATTAACCACGATGTTGCCAAACGACAAATGCGAGATTTTGGAGGCATGATCAGCTTTACCATGAAAGGCGATAACATGGAGGATGCTTTTGATGCCGTATCAAAAATGGAGGTGTTTACCCTCGCGGAGTCCCTTGGAGGCGTCGAGTCATTGGCTGGCCACCCTGCAAGCATGACCCACGCGGCGATTCCTAAACCAGAAAGAATGAAGATCGGCATCACGGATTCGCTGATCCGACTGAGTGTTGGGGTGGAAGACATCGATGACCTTATCAGCGACTTGGAACAGGCACTTTCCTGATAGCTAAGGATGTCGGTAGAAAGGCCATACCTCATTGACCTTTTGAGGTTCTTGCGATGGCCTAACCTGTTGTTGATTACCCTTTTTCTGCTGCTTTTTGATCAAGTAGTGTTGGGTGTGCTGCGCAATGCCTTGGACGTTGGTGCGGCCCTCGATGGTTTTACAAGGGTCCTTCTCATCCTCGACGTATTGATCGTGACTGTAGTCGGCTATTGGATGAACGACTTGAGCGATGTGGATGCAGATAGCATCAATCGTCCAACGCGCTTTCTAGTGTTGAGGCCCAATGCAGTCGGCCAGGTTCGCGCCTGGACGTTGGTCTTGTCTGTAATGGGTTTGAGCCTAACCATTTTGTTGGCATACCTGCTCAACCGTCTTGAATGGGTTTGGCTGTACCCTTCAGCGCTCTTTGGGCTGTACCTGTACGCCCGGCGAGGAAAGGGTTGGGGCATTTGGGGTAACGCTTTTGTGAGCTTCATGATAGCTGTGCTTCCTTTGCTTTGGGTGATTGCAGAGTCTGAAATGATCAATACACTCCATGCAGCTGATCCGCATTTGTTTAAGGATGCCTTGCAAATGTTCGCGGGTTATGCGGGTTTGATGTTTCTCAGCAACATGGCGCGTGAACTGGCAAAAGATGTGCAAGACCTGGCCGGGGATCGTGCAATGAGTGGAAAGACCTTGCCACTAAAGAAGGGCTTGGGCGTGGCTAACATGGTGATGATCATCTACGTATTGATGATTGCGTGTGCGCAAACTGCGTTGGTGGCAATGCTTCCTCGCTCCTTGGTCTTATCTGTATTTTCCGTGATTATTTTCGCGATGTTACTTGTGATCGTTCGGTGGATGCAGCGTATGGGAATAGAAAAGGCAGCGGTGCGTGTGAGCAATGGGCTGAAGTGGCTCATGCTGATCGGGTTATTACAGCTGTTTTTTTTGCCTCCAACATTGCTCTAACCACAACTCAGTATTTTCTATTAATTTTCCGCCCAATTTCTACCCCATGAAAAGAACATTCCTACTCGCCTTGGCGGCAATCGCCCTATGCATGCAGTCTTGTGGATCTGGATCCGAAGGAGATACGGATGCAGTGGATAGCACTGCCCAAGCATTACCAGCTGTTTTGGCCCGAGGTACCGTTGAACTTGACCTCTCTGAACAATTCATGCCCTTTGCCTTGCTCGTTCCGGATTCCAATCGCGGAGCTGCTGAAGTAGAGGAGACGGGCTATGGTGAAACCATTATCCGAGTCGGAACGGTATACAATATGCTGATCGCCGAAGGCGGAGACATGGCCACGAAGAAAGCCGAAGTTGCAGATGACCTGATGTTCACCAACACGATTGTGGAAGAAGGAGAAGGTTTTATCATTTACAAGTCTGTGATTGAAGGTTCACCCTTGGACCCTGAGTACCATTTTTATGCGGTTAAGGACGTGAATGGCATGACTTATGAGTTCAAAGACAACAAGGATGAAGGCCCATTTGCGGAATCAATTGTGCGCTTCATGATGGAAAGTGTGAATCATATTGTCCCAAATAGTCCTGCATCTTGATGTTAGATTAAATGGAATGCTAAATTTGTGCAACTAATGAACCTGTTTCTTAACCAATCAACCGAAAGAAGACCCTTGATGAGACTGTTGCTAGCGTTGCTTCTTATCCTAAGTTCGGGCCTGTCGTTTGCAGGCAACATTGTGCTGGAAGGCAATTACCAAGGAAAGAATTTGTATGTAAGGAATCCTTTCGAAGGTTCATCTGTCGGTTTCTGTACGTATGAAGTCACAGTGAACGGAAGTGTTGCTACCGATGAATGGAACTCCAGTGCCTTTGAAGTGGATCTTTCTGTGCACAACCTAGAGCCGGGAGACCGTATTGTTGTTGTGATTAAGCATAAAGATGATTGTGCTCCTAAAGTGCTGAACCCTGAAGTGCTGAACCCTCAAAGTACATTTGAAACAGAAAGCATTGCCGTCACCAACGACGGAATCTTAAAGTGGTCAACGACCAACGAAGCAGGCGTGTTGACGTACATTGTAGAGCAATACCGTTGGAATAAGTGGGTATATGTTGGCGAGGTTGAAGGAGCCGGCCGAACCGGAACCGTAAATAACTACAGTTTTAAGATTACGGCGCATTCCAATGAGAATAAATTTCGCGTCAAGCAAGTGGACTACACGGCTGTCCCTCGGTACTCACCAACGGCAACTTACCAGTCTGACATGGCTTTAGTGGATTTCAATCCTAAGAAAGGCGTTGAAGACAAGATTACCTTCACGGCGGAGACCATGTACGAAGTATTCGATATTCATGGAAACATTGTGAAGAAGGGTTTCTCAGGTAACATTGACGCTTCTAATTTGAAGAAAGGACTTTACTACCTCAACTATGATAACTCCACCAGTGAGTTCATGAAGAAGAAGTAAGACATTGACCTAAGTTTTCTTTTTTCCCCTCCTTTGTGAGGGGTTTTTTATTTCCGGATCATGAGAAAGATTGAACACATAGGCATTGCAGTGGCTGATATTGCAACGGCGAACGAAACGTACACCAAACTCTTCAACGCCCCACCCTATAAGATGGAAGTGGTAGAAAGCGAAGGCGTGAGTACTTCCTTCTTCATGATAGGAGATTCTAAGATCGAGTTGCTTCAAGCAACGAATGAAGACAGTGCGATTGCCAAGTACATCTCAAAACGAGGCGAGGGCATTCACCACATTGCCTATGACGTTGTCGACATTCATGCCGAGCGAGAAAGATTGATCGGTGAGGGCTTTCAAGCCATCGGTGAGGTCAAACAAGGCGCCGACAATAAGTGGGTGTGCTTCTTTCACCCCAAAAGCGCCAACGGCGTGCTGGTAGAACTATGCCAAGAACGCAGCGAATAGGTCTTCTAATCGCTCTGGCTCCACTAAGTGGTAGCCTTGAATCCCAAGTTTCTTAGCGCCTTCAACGTGTTGGGGAGAATCATCGACAAACAAAACGTGCTTTGCCTCTAGGTCGTTCTCTTGCAAGATGATCTCAAAGGCCTCCGCATCTGGTTTCCGCATGCCGATTTCATTCGACAAATACGCTTTTTGGAATAGTGGCTTGATATCCGTCCTGCCGGTTTGTGATTGAAATGTTTGGTTGAAGGCTTCGTAATGGATCTCGTTCGTATTGCTCAGCAAGAACGTGGGCCACCGACGCGCGATTTGCTCGATGGTGTCAATGCGACCTTCAGGAAAGTCTAAAAGAAGCGCATTCCAAGCATGGATGATTTGATCTGCTGTTACCTCTGGGACGTGTTCTTGAATGGCAGTGATGAACTCAAATTGGCTGATACGTCCTGTTTCGAGCTTGTCAAACAGTCCAGACTGCTGCAATTTAGAATACTGTTCCTCAAAGGATTTGAACCCCAGGGCGTGAAAGGCATCAATGGTCAATTGGTAGTCTATGTTGAGGATAACCCCTCCAAGATCAAGGATTACAGCACGGACATTCTTCCAGTTGATTTGCATGCCCGAAAGGTACAATCTACGTATTGTTCGGATGCTTACTTTTGGCCGCGGAATTGAACATAGATGGATGGGAAACCTGAAGTCACTTTGGTCCTATAGCTCAGTTGGTTAGAGCACCTGACTCATAATCAGGTGGTCCCTGGTTCGAGCCCAGCTGGGACCACGAAAAAACCCTCATCGTTTTGATAGCGTTGGGGGTTTTTTATTATGAGCCAGAGGTCGTCTTAATTTTGTTGCAAGTGTTGGTACGACTCGGTTTCATGATTGTTTTTTAAACAATCAATCACCTTAATGCTCAACCAACTTTCGCTAAAAAAGAACCCAAAATTGTTCTGTATGCTCAAAGCATTAAACTAGTGTAAAGGAACAAAAAATATCCTTTCAGACAGTTTTCAGACAGTTATGAGACAGTTAATTTACCCTCAATGACGATGTCAATTTGATGTATTATTCCTAAATATTTCAGCCCGATGCTTATGTACTATCTGTCTAGATAATTGAAGTACTTCTGCAATTTGAGCATTAGAATGATCAGGTAGTTTTTGAATAGTTCTTTTGATTTTATCCTTCGTTTTCAGCTTAGGGTTATTCCTGATTTTCATTACAGATTCAAGCTTATTAAGAAGACTAACTACATCATTGTAGTGCTTTATATCTGCATTATCCTGCCGATGTCTGAGTTCTTTCTTGTACTGTCCTACTGTATAATTCCAGCAGTGTAGAAGCCTGGTATATTTATCAAATCCTTCTACTACCTGTGGTTCCCATTTCTTACCATGCACACAATGGTCCCAAACAAATTGATCACCAACTAGCCTGACACGATGGTTTACCATACGAGATAGAGTATATAACTCCTGATCGGTCCAACTAGTCCTTATTTGACATGTGTTTTTCTTCTTCTTTTTTCGTGCCTTTTCTTGTTTTATCATAATGAAATACGTTTCCATTATTAATTACCTGGTTTACAAGAAAATTAATGAAGTGTAAACGAAACTATAACTAATACATTGATTATCAATTAAATAAAAATATTTTACATGTAGGGTATATATACCCCCATATTCCTTGAAATAGAGAACTGAATTATCATGCATCGACATGCTTAAGATGATACTATGATTTAATATTTTCTTTCAGAAAAGAAAACCGATTTACAATCAATTACTCCCTACACCAGTGCATAGTATCGTCAAATAGGTTTCAGGTTTTTATTGATTTTCAATCAATTACTGAGGTTTTTTATAGCAACCTCTTACAATCCAGAGTAACCCTAAACGATTACTCACCTTCATTCACTTAGTCATAATCATCTATTGCATGATTGTAAGTTATCTAGATGATTATTCTGGAGTGTAATTGCGCCCCCTTATACGTTTAAATGTTGTTGCTAGGAACTGATTAGCACTGTTACTGGGTAAGCTGTATAACTGATGGCGCATGGGCGAAACGTATAAAGGAATCACAGTTGCAGTTCTTACGCAGATTTTGTTTTACCTGATCCAAGTAGCTTCCACCTTTTATTAGGTGCTACAAGTATTCGGCAGTTCTCATGCTATACCGACCACATGGGAATTAATGATAAGCTTAGTCTTAAACCACAACGGGGTTTAGAAGTTACAGCTCTTCTAATATTAGTCGTAAGAGATACCTTTAGGTGGCCTTTACACGGGTGTAATTCAGCCATTATTTTTCTTCTACCTTTTCTATATTGTGGTCAACTTATTTGATAACTCAAAGGGCATGTTATTCGCTTTAGCTAGGTTTCCCATTAAGATAAAAAAGCGCAATTCAATACCGAACTACAGTCAACACAACTAGAGGATTCAAAATTGTTGTTTGAGCACTTTTTCCTATTTTCAATTACAGAAAATATAAAACGAATAATAGGCGTCCATTATAACACTCTCAATAACCAATCTAAGACATCATGAAATTCAACAACGAAACATTAAGAGCTGCTGTAAAAGAGTGGCTTGGATATGAGACGTCTGTTTGGAAGAGGGTATTTCTTTCCAATCCTGAGAAGAAATACGGACACATCTCTGATTGGGACACCTCTGAAGTGAGATCTGTTTCAGATAGCTAAAATCCGAATTTGATAAGGTATGATAGAAAAATATATCTCAGCTGACCAACTGCATAAAGATCTCTTTTATGAAGAATCAGATTCTTTCTATGATTCTTATGCTGATGCACAAGACCGTACAAGAGGAAAAAATCCTATGAATCTTGAATACCAAGAAAAAGTGAATGCCAAAAGAAAGGCTTTAGAGGTAAGTGCCCTTGATTCTTCTGGGCTTAAGGTAGATGACTCTTCTTGGCATCGATGTGTTGAAGAAATTGATGCGTTGAAAAAGGGCGAAAAAACAAAGTACACCGATCTGATCAATGACTTCCTTCAAGAAAATAAGAAAGAAAAAGGTGAATTTCAGAACTCAATAGAAGATACGATCATTAAAACTATCGAGTTGAGAAATACCCTTGATGTCAGAGATCCGAGTACTTGGACAAAAACCATGATCAATAATAGCTATGCCTTAATGGAGGCATCAGACAGATGGGAGTTGGATCGTACAATGCCTTTTGATGAATTCAAAGAAAAACTCTTTTCAGACTCAGATTTCGCTGCTGCCAATGCGCCAAGAGCAGGTATGGAAAGAGAAGACTACAACCCTTGGAAAACATAAAGAATAGGAGATGAAAAAAGTTGCGTTTTTTGGATTAACACCTGCAGCTGTGTTATTTGCCAAGGAAATAAAAAAGAACTACGAAGTTGAAACGTTCGGTTTTGATAATAATGTGAATTCGGTAGACTTAGCTAAAGATGAAATTGACCATGCTATCATAGGAAGTATTGATAACAAGTCGTTCATTGAATCATATTCCGAATCCGCCCCTTTTGACACAGCATTCATTTTTGCTAAAGAAAACACAGCAGCTAATTTGCTGTGTTGCGAGGCATTGATCGAATTAGGAGTAGAAAACATCTATTCTGTATACAAAAACGAATCACACAGAAATCTGTTGAACCGCATAGGCGTTCATACGGATTTCATGAACGATCTTCTTCAGTACCGTGCTTGGGAATTAAAAGCTAAAAATGGAGGCAAGCCCATTCTTTACTTGGATATGGATGGTGTTTTAGCGGATTTGGGAAAAGGCGCAAAAGCGCATCCTGATGGTGATAAACCAGAATATAAAGCACATCCTGATGAGATTCCTGGTGTATTTAGAAACTTGCCACCCATCGAAGGCGCCATAGAAGCGGTAAACAAGCTTTTGGAAAGCAATAAATATGACATGTATATTCTCACCACGGCTCCTTGGGACAATCCAACAGCTTGGAGCGATAAACGTCATTGGATCGAGGATCACTTTGGGAAATCATTTGAAAAGAAAATGATCATTACGCATCGAAAAGATTTGCTGATTGGTGACTATTTGATTGATGACCGAACAGCAAGAGGTGCAAAAGACTTTACGGGGCTTCACCTGCATTTTGGCTTAGATTATGAGAAAAATAAGCTAAACAAATTTCCTATATGGAGCTCTATTTTAGAACACCTAATTTAATCGAAAAAGAATGAGACAGGTTGGATAAATGACTCCGAAATATCAGCTATTTCAATTCCAACGTTGACATACTGCATAGTGTAGTCTTTTCCAGAAAGTTCAAAATCATCGAAATTTGATTCGACCATAAAGTTATCCGCCTCTTCAAGATACTCTGACAACCAATTCTTCACATCATCTTTAGCAGCCTGAATCACTTGTGTCAGTAGATCAGAATTGGAATCATCAGATATTGCAATACTCACATCACAACTAGTCTCTGTTTCCATATCAAACAACAAGTATTCCACGCTTTCATTTGAATCGACATCATTTGG
The DNA here is from genome assembly GCA_943788725.1 of uncultured Flavobacteriales bacterium. Lineage (GTDB taxonomy): Bacteria > Bacteroidota > Bacteroidia > Flavobacteriales_G > Salibacteraceae > SHAN690. The sequence continues at coordinate 200,404 of CALSRJ010000004.1, forward strand.
GTCAAACTTCAATCTAAAAGTTACATTCATTTCTTTTTTCTCAGTAGAAGTACAAAAATTATTTGTTGTAGAATTTAAAATTAAGCGTTTTGCATGTCTCTGATGATTTTACCGTAGTTAGGATGAGATTTTTCGTTGACCGCTAAGTAAAAGCTTTTTATCAGGTTCAGATCAGACCAAGCATTTACGATTCCCGTAATTTTCCGAGCCAACTCCTTTGCTAGAGGATAGGTGTTTGTTTTGATAAATTCATCTTCAAGTCTGCATGCTTTTAAAACCTCTTTTTGAACATCGATGAAGTTTGACCGAAATGTGTCACTGGCGGCAATTTCAAATAAACTTCTTGGGATTGAATCATTTTTATATCGGTTCAAACTAAATCCAATAGGCACTAAGTTTTCAGCGATATTACCAGGGCCACCAACACTTTTTGGGACAAAATGGTCGATATCAATTAAGTGACTTATGCTATATTTTTTATTGAAAAGAGAATATAGCTTTAGTCGCAGATCTCCAGGTATTTCAGGGTTTACTGCCGTAATACCTTTCAATCTGTAATCGGGTTCTTTCAAATATTCAATGTCTTCCTTTCTCAATTTGAAAAAAATACTTGCCATGCCACGATTAATAGAGGCATCGTATCTTTCTAATGGGCCATTATATGGAATGGTTCTATCTAAGATTTTTTGATTGATATAGTATTCATGAAATCTCAGTTTATAATTTTCATCGGAAGACAATTTCTGACTGAATTCACGAATCTTCGAAAGCCAGTATTGGTCATCATTGAATCTCTTTGAAAATTCCAGCAATGCCTCTATTGATGTAAATGTTTTTACCTTACCACTTTCAATTACCTCGCCCATTGCATAAATCCCACCACTAGTCTCAGCTACATAAACAATATCGTTAGGTTTTATTTCCGCAGATGGAGGATTAAAAGCAGTCTTTCTGATTGTTAATTCGAAAAAGCCTTTGCGCCTGATGTTGTTTTTTCTTATCTGCCTTATAGAACTGCTTCTTTTAATCAGAAAATGACTGATTTCTTCCTTATTCATTTTGGTAGGGTTATTCAGTATGTAAAAATCACCTTGGTCTGGAGCAACATTTTAAAATGAATAGTTAATCACGGTTTAATGACGATCAAAAGACTTATTCTACACTAGCATAAAGTTCTTGATAAGAGTTGAAGTTTCTTCGCAGAACACCCATTTCATCTACTGCAGACCAATTAATTATTGGTTCATCACGGAATTCATCAATGATCAATTTTACAATATGCTGGTACATGTAGTAGATGACTAATAACGAGAGTGATTCTTCTTGAGTTAAAGATAAAAACTGACCGTTTTCTTGGAATAAACCTAAGGTTACTTTAGAGTGATCCTCTGCAACTTTGATTTTAAGGTCAACTAGGCTATCCCAATTGAATAAAAGTTTGAACTCCTTTTGTCCCATAGATGAATAAAATCCATCATGGGTAACAAGTAAATCCCATAATTCTGCATTTTCTGCCCACTGAACTTCTTCTGTGTAAAACCAACAAGCATTTCCATCAATAATGCACCCGTTTTCACGTAAGACTTCTGGAACAAAACTGAAATTAGGTAATAATTTATATGATTTGATTAGTTCATTTAAGATGCCAATGAACTCTTCATTTATGGTTAGAGATTGCATAGCATCAGATTCTTTGTTCGAATCTTGAATAATCGAACTCTCATTTCCTTGAATGGCATTTATCATGGCTAGTGCAGCTGTGATAGCACTGTCAGCATCCTCAAAGGTGGGGTTGCTTGCTAATCTAATCCCTTGAGAATAAGTCTCAAGCTCATCCGAAGAATTTACAGCCTTTTCAACAAAATCATTATCTCTACAGTAAAAGCCAATTTTCACTTTATTCTTACTCGTATTGAAAAAGATGTGGGTGCCCTTTTGCTCATTTACTGAAGGTAAATGAATATCCAGATAATTGTCCTTATCTATTTTTTTGATAGTTGCATCTGAAAATACATCAATGATTCTATCAGCAATTTGTGTTTGTAAACTCATGGCTTAATCCTAATTGTGATTTTATTCTGATTATATATCAAAGTAAAAATAACTGTTTTAGAGTACATTAAAAGAATTTGTTTGGATTGCTTCATTTCTAATTGTCCAATAAAAAAAACAGTACTACGTATTTAGTAATGATTCCTGTGTTTCATTGTAACCGTCATCAACTCCTTATTTGATAGAGATTAATTTACTCTTACCTTTAACTAGCTCACCATTTATTCTTTTGTACTTCGTTATTGAAGTATGTCCTGCCAATGGTCCTAGACTAAACTGTTCAAGTAATTCAACATGATTAGTAGAAATGTTCAAGAACCATGCATGATAGGATTTTGACGTGTTGGCTTCAAAATTTTTGATTATGGTTATATCACGTCTTAACCGTTCTCTATTCCTGCTGTCTGTGTGTTTTACATATTCAAATACTCCGACCGTCTTTAGGCTCGCGGGTTTTTCAATCTCTTGTAATTGATGAAGGATTGTTTCAAATTCTGCACTGACTGCGGGTTTCATATAGTTCAAATTATATTTCTTTTAATAGTGTCCAGATGCTCCCAAACAAAAACCATTGCGAGTGTGTCAAGCTCACAATATTTCAGCAAGGAGAGTTCTAATAGCCTTCGTTCTTCCTGTTGCATGTCAGTATACTGTAACATGGCATAAGCCATCATTGCGGTACCGCCATTGCTGACAGTGTCATCTGCTTCACTCATGAAACTCGATAGTTGTTCATCATCAAGCCCAGCAAACGGTTTAGGAAGTAAATGATAAGGATCTAAGCCATCTTTTAGATGTGGCATTAACCATTTATGGTTTTCTTCAAAGTTTAATGAAGTAACCCCGTTTTCGCCTATTTCCTTGCTGTACTTAGTTTGTATTGCATTATCCATTTTTATGATGGCAGGAAGCACAGCTTTGAGCGAAAGAGAGTGAGCAAAATGGGTGTTGTAATAACAGTCATTGATGAGCCTGTGTAAATCAATCATGCATCTTTCTCCTTCAATCTTGCCATTGCCATCTGGGTCAAAGCTGGTAATTGATTCGATAAATTCAATCAGTTCTACTATATCACTTTCTTGTGACCTAAGCAATTGCCCTTTGATTTGATTGAGCACAGAGTTTTCATGATTGTGATACCTGAAGATACTACCATTATTATTGCTTAAGGCCGCTTTCAAGGCCCTCACAAAATCAAAGTTTGGAAAGGAGTGAGGCTCTGTTTGTAGCCATTGTGTAGCGTGCTCGACTTTTCCATCTGCATGAATAATATGATGAGAAAACTGAAAAGCAACCGTCTCATAAGGGCTCATTCCTTTTGTGAAAGGAAGGGCCATTGCGCAGGTTTCAAAGTCGATCATATTCAAAGGGAACACAATCTTTTGTTGGTATCCAGCAAACGCTTCTCGGTTAAATTCTGAACGCACGGTTCCGTTTTGAATGTCTTCGAGCTGCAATACTTGTCTGTCATGCCTGCTGTAAGCTGCGCCTTTATCCGAAGGATTGTTGAGGTGTGAAATATCCAAGTCTTTTGCAAGAAGCACTCCCTCTTCGGCCATCACTTTTTTAGCAAAACCAGAGTTATGGATGTCGTAAGTTTTAGGTAGCTCGAGATCTTCCTGTTTCACCCTGCCGTCATGTAACCAGCAGCGGTTATAGCCTGATAACTGAACTTCAGATTCGTGCTCGTCATCTTTAAGTCGGAACTCACAGTCTTTGCACTTTCTGCCAATCAACGAATGCGTCTCAATATCTGCTACATAGTTTTCAGATAACATCTTCAGATTATCTAGGAAGTTCATTCCGTTGGAGTGAATAAACTCGCCCTCTATAATTCGCAAAATAATCTCAGTAACATCTTTTTCAACCAGAAGTGCGTTCCCTAAGTCTGCAAAATTTAGCCCTTCCTCAATTTTGATATTAGATCGCTGGTCGTCAGATTCTTGGGTGATCTTAAACTTCTGATGAATCCCGTCAATAGAAGCCTTGGCGTCTTTGTCAACCAACAGTAGATATGAACTTGTTTTGAGTTTTGGGTAAGACAATTTTGCCACGTATGTCTGAAAGGCAATGTCCCATAAGTATGCCTCCCAAGAACTATCTAATTTCTTTTTGTTCTTACTCAAAAACTCGCTTTCGATGCTTTCTGATGAGTGTGAAGACTTAGCTTTAACTTCAATAAGTTTGAGGTAATCACCCCTTTTCTGAACGATGTCTGTTCTAACATTTAGCGATCCGTTGAGGAAAGAAGCTTCAGAGATAATTGCGTCCGTTTGCCTCAGCAGTTCGTCCGTTTGTTGAGTAGCTAAGACTCGATTTCTAGCGTCAATCAATACACCATCGTCATACATCACCCTAGCCATGGCTTCTACTTGAAAGCCTCCATTGGCTAGTTGTTCTAGAAACGGATCATCAACCTTTTGATTTGGAAAAACCTCCTTGTCAGTATAGTAGAGCTTGGTGGGACATTCAAGCCCAAGCTTGAATTTTGATTTGGTTAGGTATTTCATCAAAAGTTGTTCTTAAATGAGGTTTCAATTTATGCATTGGTTTTGATAAAGGGAAGCTCAATGACCTAATTGAGATTTCCCTGACGATTATTATTCTTCTATTTTACTACATGATGCCTCTACTTTCTGGCAGGGGCTTTTTGTGTTTTAGGGGAATAGTACGAAGAAATTGTTTGGGGTGAATCCTTCAGACCTTCGGCATATCCTCCT
>CALSRJ010000005.1 GCA_943788725.1 uncultured Flavobacteriales bacterium
TTAATTCAGCTACCTCTAAGCCCCTTAAATAGGTTAGGGATACATTCAGGCTTGAATGACCCATCACCTTCTGTAGCTTCACTAATGAGCCTGTGCGCTTGTAGATTTCTATAGCCCCAGAGTGTCTGAAAGAGTATAGAGTCTGATTGGTGTCAATCAGCTTAGATTGGCTCTTAAATCGCCTCCAAAGGCACTTAAAGTAGTCCTGGTTGTATGCCTTCTGATTACCACTGAATACATTACAGTTTAAGTCTCCAGCATGAAGGTTCTCTCGGATGTATTTTGGGACAGGAACTATCCTGTTTCGTCCTGATTTATTCCGATGCCCTGATAGGTGTATTTGACTCAGGTCGTTAGAGAAGTCCCCCCAACATAACTCCCTTATTTCTCGATGTGGTCTGAGGAGGCATCCGTATGTCAGAAGACAACACAGGTGAGAGGTTACTGTTAAAGGCTTTTATCTCATCTAGAATGAGGCCGATGTCTCTGAAGGGTTTATGGAGCTTAGCCTTTGCCTTTTTACTCTTATTCTTCAATAGGTCTCTCTCATCCATACCCAGGTTCACAGCCTCATTTATTAGGGCGTTTACATGTCTTCTAAAGGTGTTATAGCTTGTGGCATTGGTGTATCTGTTGAGCATAGCACTTAGTTCATCAGCGCATAGTTTATTGCCATTTGAGGCATCGACAATATCCCTGTAAGTGTAACGAAGGGTTGTTTTGTATTTAGCAGAGTAGTTGCTATTCAGCTTACTGTCTAAAGCAAGCTTGAGGTACTCTAGGTCAGATAACCGACCTGATTGGATTGTTTCTCTTCGATGTGACTTTAGAACACCCCCTTTGGTGATGTGACTATAAACCTCCGCAGCTAGTAAATTAGCCATTGATAGACGATGTTCTATGGGGTGGTTATTCGGGTTTAACGAGCTGTTAATTCTTTTGCCGCTATACAACCTTATTTTCTGATTATTCAGATGAAACGAGATGAAGACTTTAAGGTCTTTGGTTTGACCAACCTTGGGGTAACTTAGATTTCTCACAGACAGTTCTTAGACAGTTAAACATTTATTAGATGCTTAATGCCTGGTATACAGTAACTTGTGTGGGATGAACTCATGACTGTTAATCAGAGGGTCCTTGGTTCGAGCCCAAGAGGAGGAGCGTTAAGCCTTGCAGAGATGCAGGGCTTTTTTGTTAACAGTCAGAGGTCGTCTTTATTTTGTTGGAAGTCTTGGCACGACTCGGTTTCATGATTGTTTTTTAAACAATCAATCACCTTAATGCTCCACCAACTTTCGCTATGTAACCCGTTGTGCCCGAAATCTTTGAAGACGCACAATTGTGTAAATCTATTGCGTTTAAAGAACTAAAAACACTCGCCATGAAAACAAAAACCACCATTACCCTAATAGGGGTATTAAACATCTTACAAGGCGTTGGCTTTATTATCGGAGGCCGAACCTTAACAGAACAATCATTTCCATCGGACATGCTCACCCCTGGAGCCGTTGAAGTAGGGACGGCAATGCATTGGCCTTTAGGCGTAGCTTGTATTGTCATTGGTATAATCCTTTTTTCAACCCGAGATCTTCCTTTGGTGAACGCAAAAAAAGTCCTGCTATATACGGGTATCGCGTACACCTTCTTCCTTATTAACGGGCTTACTCAACATTTCACGAGCCCTGTAAATGTCCCCATGCCCGCCGTAGGCTTAATTACGGTTTTAGCCATTTTGGCCTTCTACACATCTAAAACAGCAAAATCTTAATATTCATCTAAACACTCTAAAACATGGAAATCTTAATTGTCGCAATTGTAATCTCTGCCATAAGTATTTATGGTGCAGTAATGCTTAAACGCTTGTACTTCTTATTGGGGTACTTCCTATTCTCGCTTCTCGCATTAACATCACTCATCCCAACCTATAATGATGATAAAATGCTCGCGCTTACCTCCATTGCACTCTTTTTGGTGATGGGTATCATCTCGTTCCCTGCAAAAAAGAATATCTCAGACTACGAGATGAACGAAGAGGTCAAGCCTTTAGTGAAATCCTTTATGCTCAAAACGCTACTCTCTTTGAGTGCCGTCAACCTCATTGCTATTTTGTTGGTAAAGTATGATCCTAACATGCCTGAAGGCATTACAGAATCTATGCGCATCTACCCAATGATTATGCACGGTGTATTGGGCGTTCTTCCGCTTTACGTACTTGTGAGAATGTCACAATCAAGCAAGTTGAAGTAATGGCTTAGCATTCTTTAAAATAGAACGCAACTTCAGGGGTCCTTTGTTCGAACCCAAAAGAAGTAGCAACTAAAATGATAAAACTTTTATAGTGTAGAGGTTTTTATACCTCTATTAATATATTCCCTTATATCTTTTACCTCTTATGGCATAATACATTTCTTTCTCAGTCTTGAAGATGCCGGTATAGTTAGGTTTGAATGGTTCGTAAATGAAGCAGAAAATACTGCAACGCTAATAGAGGTTTTTGAAAATGCGAATGCATTCCAAGAATTAGGAGGTAAGGTCTTAGGGTCTCCAATTAATATAAGGTTCAATGAAGTCTTTAAAATAAACAGCTTAACTGTGCTCGGCGAAGTAAGTAGCGAATTCAGGGAAAAACTAAAGCCAATGGGTGCAGCCTTTAATGTTTACGTCGGTGGTATAAACTGATTGAGTACCAATATAAACCGAATCCACTAATAGATTTAGTTCCGCTGCAACTTTGAACAATAAGGGGAGCATAGCGACGACAGCCCCATTCACATCGTGGATGGGGCTTTTTATTGCCCAACATTTGAGACGTGCCTGGCTCACACATCAACACGCACGCTGCTTATCGTATATCCTTCATCTTAGGCATGACGCCCCCGTCAAACAGGTCCATTTCCCCTCTGGGATTTTGTGGCCTGTTTTGCTTTCTAGCGTCTCGGCCAAAGTGGTCGCGGTGTTTGCGCCTTTCATTTTTGACGGCTTTTTTCTTCTTCTGATTTGGGTCGCGCGAGAAAAGCTTGAACCGTTCTCCTATGAAATTTTCCTTAAGGAAGCGTTTCTTGTCAAAGCTTACGTCTACGTCATCTTCTGAAGCTTCGTTGCTCTTCCCTTTGCTTGCGAAATGATCTTTCGATTCCTTACGCTTTCCCTCTTTTTTTGATGCTACTCCAAAATGGTCCTTTGGCTCTTTGCGTTTTATGTCCGCGTCCTTCTTTCCGAAATGATCACTGAGCAATTCGCGCTTTACCTTTCCCCCTTTTCGTCCAAAAAAATCGGGTTGCGCGGTTCGTTCTCTTTCCTTTTTGATGGCCGTTGCAAAGAAGGAGGGCAGCTGATTTCGTTCGTCTAGTTTCTTCACGGCTTTTGCATAAAAATCAGGCAAGAACGCGTCCTTCTCTTTTTTCTGCTTCGTTTGTTTGGAGAATGCGCTGCCCAATTCCTCTCTATCCTTCGACTTTGGGCTCTTCTTTCCAAATGCGCTTGAGAGCTGGGTGCGGTTCTTTTCCTTCTTGTTTTTCTTACCGAATGCACTGCTTAACTCTTGCTTCTCCTTCGGTTTTATTTTCTTTCCAAAGTGGTCCTTGACTCCGTCGTCCGACGACTGCGAAAACGCACCCTGCGAAAGCAGTAAAAGAGCGACGATATAGAGCTTATGGTGTTCCACGGCAGTCCTCTAAGATAGGGGATTGCTCAGTCAATCAGGTCGAGCGACCCTAGGTGTTCGATTCCAAAATGTTGTTGGAATCGCTGTACTTCAATATTGAAAGCCTCTTTTGACTGCTGTCCACCTGAAGGAATTTCAAGCGTTCTGCCGATGCCGAGCAATTGCAAAGAGCGAAGAGGGTCTTCTTGGGCAAGCTCGAAGACCATGGCCACATCACTCAATCCCAATTCGCTGGAGATGACGACAAGCGGAACAAGTGGATCAGTTGAAATACCTCCTTGGGTCAAGTATCCAAAATAGGTGGATAGACGGTGGTAAAGTTGTGGGAGAATCAGTCTTTCACGCAAAGATTTTTGGAGTAGTTCGACCGCAAACAGCCACAGCGCGGCGGCTTCGCCCCCCATTGGGTCCGTAGGGATTCGTGGGTTCCATCGGGAATCCATCAACGACATCATTTCTGAGCCTGCCTTTTCTCTAGCAGTAAATTGAATGAAAGAACCAGGCTGCAAATGTCCAGAAACGCGTTTTTTACCGATCCGAGTGAAGAGGGTCACCAAGCCATTGTTTTCCGTGAAACAATTCAAGATGCGAGCGCTGTCAGAATAGGGGATTGAACGAACGATGATGCCGTGATCGTTGACCATCATGGATCAATTGAGGAACATCAATTTGGAAAGGGCTCCTCCCGTCCCATCTCTTCGGGCGGCCTGTATTAGGTAGATTCCGCTTGTCACCTTAACACCAGCGCGATCTAAGCCATTCCATATGGCCGTACCGCCCTTGCTCGTTGTCTCATAGATCAAGTTTCCCGACACATCGGTCACCCTAAGGTAGCTGTTGTCCGTGAGCCCACTAAAGGTGATTACACCGCCGTATCCGGGCTTGACAGGATTCGGAAAGACGCGTATAGACGAAAGGCTCTCAGCGGGTTCTGACGCATCGGTGCGGTACGATTGAAGTCCGCTTTCGGTGGCAATGAAGAGTTCTCCCGTGCTAGGATGTAAAACTAAGTCGAGAATGTTGTCATTTAGCAACGGGCTGTCGCCTTCGGTGAAATGCTCCAATTGCTGCTGACCGTCTTTCGAAATAAGAAAGAGCCCTGCTCCTCGTGGGCCTACCCACTTTCTATTGGCGCCGTCTATGGTGATGGTAATAACGGCGTCGGAGGCAAAGAGGTAGCCGTTATAGCCATCTTGATTGACGATGATCCTTTGCACTTCATCGGCATTGGCCTCAAACATGGATTCGACGCTGTAGATTACCCCTATTCCTTCATCTGTTCCAATCCACAGTTCGCCGTCTTTGTCCTCCACTATACAATTGACTGTATTGTTGGGTAGATTTCCTTTGGAAGGAGACGAATTGATGGAAATAAAACGGTCGTCCGCCGTGTTCGTGGGCGTACCTGCTGGATCATAAAGAATAACCCCCTGCTCTTTGAGGGAGAAAGCAAAAATGCCCGATGAATGTTGCATGAAATTGTCTGCAATTGGTTTCGGAAACCCCTCCAATGATATCAAGGTCCAATCCCCTTCTGGATCGAGAATGCTCAACGTGGATGTAGCGCGACTATTTAGCATCCATAAATTCCCCTCATTGTCCAATTCCATACCCTTGAGGCCGTAGTAACCATCTACATCATCTTCGATTTCAGCATTCTGTTCACTGAAGTGCTCGAGCACGTTCAACTCCGCATCCAGAATCATCAACCCACTTCCATCGAAGCCTACATAAATGCGGTCTCCATCGTCAATAATGGAGGAGGTGTTTCGAATGTCAAAGTTCGTGTCGAGAAAAAGCAAGCGCGACTTCCACTCTTCCTCTTCAAAACGGAAAACAAAGGGTTGATTAAACGTAAAGTCATTCCCCCCAGGCATAGCGTATACAACTTCGTTCGTCTCTTCTAACTCACCGATGTATCCGGCACGTGGAGACGAAATACTCACTAGTGTGGAGTTGAATTGATTGTCGAACGAAGTGGACACAACACCATGGAATCCGTCGGCAATCAAGACGTCGCCTTCATGCCCCATGATTACCATGTTCGCGTCCATCCCTTCAGAGCCATAAGTAAAGATCTTTTGAAGTTGTTGAAAGCTCTTGCTGTAGCTCGACACTTCATCGCTTTGGGCAATCAGCAATAAGTCGCCCACCTGTTCAACGTGACGAAGTTCCAATCCGGCCAATGGGTCAATCGGGACAAAGGCATTGTCCACCAACTGGAACAGCGTATCCTTTCCGAAATCGTCATTGCTGTAGATCGCGTACAGATCCTCATCAATGAGAAAAAGCTGCTTAAATCGATTCGGATCTCCATTTGTATTTACCTCCCATAGCTGCGGGCCGATAAATAAGCTAGCCATGGGAATGGCAAAAACATGAAACGGCGAGGTTAGGAACAGCGTGTCGCGATGAATCAAAATCTGATTCAATTGAATGTTTTCCTCTTGGTAAGTAATTTGACTGTACTCGTTGACATTGTAGGTGGTAAGGTCCAGCTCGAGCACACCGATGCCCGTAGCCAAGAATGCACTGCCTTGATAGAAGAAAATATCGCGTACGGCTTTATCACCGATGATATTACTGGTGACAATGGCAGGTTGATTGGTCACATTTCCCTCCGCATCAATGATGTCCAAGTTTCCATTCTCATAGCCAATGATGCAGCGACCATCCTCATAGGAGCAGGCGAAATGTGAAATGCCCGTTTGAGAAAGCACATTTATCTTAGTGAGGTCTTGAATGGAACCATCCTCTCGATCATAAGCAATTACACCAAACGTGTTTGCTCCATACACCCCATCCACCAATTCGCCGACCCAATCAAAACGAGACATGGGAAGATGAGAACGCCATTGCTCCACACCAACTTGGGCAAAAACATTCGAAGAGAGAAAACAGATGAGCACAAGGAGTAGATTCTTCACGAAAGAAGAACGAACACCTTCAAAATTATTGTGAATCAAGCTTAACACCCTGTTTATCAATCTATTATATAACACAATTCGTCTATTCGAACATCTCACTATTTCCAGCCCCGGTATCCATACGTACGCTCAAAGCCCTCATAAGCCATGTTTCATGTTTCATGTGAAACACTCCGCTCAATGGCCACCATCAGCACCGAAATGTCAACTGGCTTAACGCCAGGAATGCGGGAGGCCTGTCCTAGGTTCTCGGGACGGACTCGACTCAACTTATCACGAGATTCAAAAGAAATTGCAGCATGCGCACGGTAATCAAATTCGGCCGGAATTTTCATGCGATCCATGTTGCTCATTTTCTGAGCCATCTCATTCTCGCGTCTCAAATACCCCTCATACTTCAGCAGGATTTCTGCTGACTCTATCGCCTCACGGGAGATGACTTTGTCATCCATGTGGGTGCTGTAATCACTCGATAATTTGATCAATTCCTCCGTAGCAACATTTGGTCTCGTAAGCACCGTTGAAAGTTTTACTTGTTGATTGATCGGCTTCGAGCCCTGATCTTCAAGGTATGCATTTGCTTCCTCGGGAGTTATGGCATACTTATTCAATCCCTTGATGACAGCATCGCGCTGAGAGGTATACTTATTCAAAGCACGCATGCGCTCGTCGCTCGCCAATCCTATCGAATGACCTATAGGGGTAAGTCTTTCGGCGGCACTATCTTGCCTCAGCGTAATGCGGTATTCGGCTCTCGAAGTAAACATGCGGTATGGCTCATCCGTACCCTTCGTTATTAAATCATCGATCAAAACACCGATGTAGGCATCCTTTCGCGTTAGCACCAATGCCTCTTGATCAGAAACTACACGGTGCGCATTGATACCGGCCATGAGTCCTTGAGCCGCCGCCTCTTCATACCCTGTAGTGCCGTTGATCTGCCCTGCAAAGAAAAGCCCATCAACGAGCTTCGTTTCCAGCGACATCTTCAATTGGGTAGGGGGAAAATAATCGTATTCAATTGCATAGCCTGGCCTAAACATTACCGCTCTTTCAAAGCCAGCGATCATGCGAACGGCTTTTTCTTGGACCTCAAAAGGAAGAGAGGTACTGAAGCCATTCACGTACACCTCATGTGTATCCCATCCTTCCGGCTCTACAAAAATTTGGTGCCGAGATTTATCTGCAAAACGGTGAATCTTATCCTCTATCGATGGGCAATAACGCGGACCTACAGAGTCTATCTGCCCGTTATACATCGGTGACTGATCTATACTCTCCGCAATGACCTCGTGAACGTGGGGATCCGTGTAGGTGATGTGACAACTCAATTGATCGCGTAAACGAACAGGACCAAGAAACGAGAACTTAAACGGATCCTTATCCCCCAACTGCTCCTCCATTTTCGAATAGTCTAAGCTACGACCATCCATTCTTGGAGGTGTCCCCGTTTTCATTCGACCACTCTCAAACCCCAATCGAACCAACTGTTCCGTGATCCCAGTCGACGCCTTCTCTCCCATCCTTCCACCACCGAGCATCTTTGGCCCCACATGTATGAGTCCATTCATGAACGTACCACTCGTCAGCACCACACATTTGGACTGAAATTTCAATCCCAAAGAGGTCTCTACTCCCTTCAATTTATCACCCTCCATCCAAAGACTAGTGACCGAATCTTGCCAAAAAGAAAGGTTATCGGTATGCTCCAACATCTCCCTCCATTTCAAGGTAAACAGTGCGCGATCATTTTGCGTTCTCGGACTCCACATTGCAGGTCCCTTGGATCGATTGAGCATCCGAAATTGGACTGCGCTGTAATCACTTACCAATCCAGAATAGCCTCCCAGGGCATCGATTTCACGCACGATTTGTCCTTTGGCCACACCCCCCATGGCGGGGTTGCAAGACATCTGTGCAAACTTGGTCATGTCCATGGTAATCAGCAAGGTTTTGGACCCAAGGTTCGCTGCAGCTGCTGCAGCTTCACATCCTGCATGTCCGCCCCCAACTACTATGATATCGTATGTTCTACTTTCCATGTTTCACATGAAACCTTTTTCCTGAATTAAACGCAAATATCTGTCTTCCTGTTCACGCATGATCCCCTTCTCCTCATCCGTCGCATCGTCATAACCAGCCAGGTGAAGAAGCCCATGGGCAATCAACCGATACAGCTCATCCTTCACACCTACACCAAAGGACTCTGCATTTCCAATACAAACCTCCCAATTGACGTACACATCACCAGAAATAGTGGTGTCAAAAGACACGTCAAACGTAAGAACATCCGTTGGGTAATTGTGGTCTAAGTACTTGATATTCAATGCTGTATGCGCATCTGAGGGCATCACAACGACACTCAATTCACCAAATACAACTGCCTCATGCTGAGCCATGGCGCTTGCAATAAGCTCAAGGACCGATTGGTCGTTAGCCGTTGGAACGAAAGCCTCGTTCTCTGAGTGAATATATGCTTCCACGAAATGTAGATTGTTACGCTCCGACGGTGACCGCCGATTCAAGCTCGAAGGTAACCTTTACCGTAGCTCCAGCATTTAGAAACTCAAGATCATCACTGAGGTTCTTCATGATGTAAATCCCTCGGCCGTTTACCTTCTCTAGGTTGGCCGGGTCTGTCGGATCAGGTAGATTCTCAAAGTCAAATCCCCTTCCTGAGTCGGAGACCTCCATAGTCATGGTCTTCCCTTCGATACTCAACACAAAATCAACCTCTTTGCATGAATCGCCCCTCGAACCGTGGTTAATTGCGTTCAAGGTAGCCTCTGTAGCCACGACCAAAACATTACCATAGGCCTCCTCAGGAAGCTTGCCCTCTTCGTGTAGTCCATCAATGATGGCTTCTACCTTTGCGAGGTCCTCCAACTGTGCGTTGATCCGTATTGCGATGCGCGTATTCAAGTCAATCTTGAAAGTTACTAAAGTAGCGGTTTACTTCATTTCTGTAAAAAGGTTTCAAATTCGGCGGAACAGTTCGATATAATTCGAGTTCTTGCTCTCTCTTTCGCACAAATTCCTCCCAAATTTCCGAAGGTATCTCGTAGTTGTTTCCCGCACTTTTCGATTCACGCTTTTCTTCCAACTCTCTTTCGCGATCCGCCTTTTCAGACTCTAGCAATTTGGTAAGTATATCCTCTTGTCGCCTCATGGTCTCGGCACTGATCTGTCGATACAAAATGTCTTCCTCCGTCTCCTCCATCAAGCGCTCAATTTCTTCCATCATCTCTTTGGCGCTTCCTCCTTGACCATTGTTCTCCAACGACTGGCTCATCTCCCTGAGCTGCTTTCGAATAGCAGATTGCTCTGCGGCCATTCGAGCCAATTCTTTGCTCTGACCTCCCATGCCCATGCCTTCGCTTTGCCCCGGTTTCTTGCCATTTGGATTTTCCCCTTTCTCCATGGCTTCTTTCAACTTTTGCAGCTGCTTGTTCAAGCTCTCCTGCATCTTTCTCATTTGCGCTGCAGAAGGCTTCGACCCCTTTGATTGACCAGGCTTCTCACATTGCCCCGTCCCCTGCATACTTGATTGCATCTGCTGCTGCATGCTCTTAATCATGTCGTCAAACAACAACGCCAAATTGTTCAATGCGGTCATCGATTGCTGCTGTCGCTCCGCAGCCATTGCCTTGTAGCGCTGCTCCTGATTAGGGGGTTGATTCGTCAAGTTGGTCAAAGCCTTTCCCATGTTAAACTTCACATCGGCTATCTCGTCATTGATCTTTTTGTCAATTTGAGGAACCCTCTTACTCAATGCCAATAGAGAGTCTTCAACCACTTTCGTGTCATCGATCAAGTCTTTCTGCTGCTTCGCGTACTCCACATATTTCGGGTCGCTTCCCTTGATCGGCTTCAACGCTTCCATGACGCGTTCTTGACCTTTTGATAATTCAACAATGTTCTCAAGTAGCTGCCGCATATGCTCCATGTTCTCGGTCTGTTGGTCCTGCGCCATTTGCTGCTGAAAGGACGACAAAGACTCTCTCATTTCTTGCATCTTCTCCTTGGCTTTCTGCTGTTCCTGGCCGGCTTTCTTCTCATTCGATTTGTTCAACTCTTCCTTGGCGCTATCCATGTCTTCTTGGGCTCCGTCCATCTTCTCCTGTAAGTCGGGCATCTCGTTTGGCTCTTCCAACGACTCGTTCAGGTCCTGCATGTCCTTCATCGCCTCTTCAAACTCCTTCATCTCATCCGCAATCGATTCCTGCTCCTCACTCAGCTCTTCTTTCGGTGCAGACTTTTCTTCCGTTTTCTCTTGCACTTCCTCTTGATCGGCGATCATTTCATCCAATTCATTCAACCGCTCCTCCAGGTTCTGCTCAAATTCCAATTGCTTAAACAACTCCAAGGTGCGGTCCAATTCCTTCTCCAGTTTCTCATTGTCCAACTCCATCTCATCCAATTTCTGGAGCATTTGATCCTTGGTCATCTCTTCCAGCAGCTTGTTGTATTCCTCGTACTTCTTTTTGAACTCATCGTCAAAAAGCCTGTCAAACATTTCCTGTATCATTTGCTGCTTTTGCATCAACTCTTCAGAGAACTCGTTGAATTTATTCGAGCGGTCGAGTTGCTGCTTTTGCTGCTCTGACTTTTTCTGAAGCTTTTCCATCATCTCCTTCCGCTGATCGAGTAGTTCTTTTAGCGCCTCCTTATCTTCCCAATCGATGTCCTTCTTCTCCAGCAAATCCTTCCGTGCTTCGTCCAGTTCTTTTTGCAGCTCTTCCAGCGACTTCTCTTCCTCAGACAAGGCCTCCTTTGTTTTCTCAAACTGTTTGTCGTTCTCCTCCTTGAGCGCTTCCTTAGAGGGTGCCGTGTATTTCCAGACTTGAGTAGTAGACATTTTCGCACCATTCACCCCATCGTTGTCCCACGCTTGGAAATAATAGGCGACTTCATCGCCAGGTGCCGTCAATAGACTATCCGCAGACCAAGCAAACGCAAAAGATTGTTCGCGCATTCCGCTTTGCAATTGGAGCTGCTCGGTATACACTTGTTCTCCCTCAGCATCCTCAGCCACGAAACGCAAATCTGAAAATCCATAGTCGTCTTCCAATATGCCATTGAAGTAAAAAAGGAGCTCCGCAGAATCCAATTGCCCAGTCACCGCAATGGATGGGTAGGCATCTTTCACTACCACTACATCGACCAAGGTGCTATCAGAAATATCAGCAGCAGAAGTAACCTGCACATGCAGTTGTCGGGAATCCGTAAACCGATCGCTGAACTGGATCGCATTCCCTTCTCTTTCCAATTGCAACATCCTTCCTTCGCTGCGCACCGACGGTTCGCTAACATCTTTCAAGGCTAACAACCAAGCCACTTCCGTCCCCTCGGGAACCACGAGCTTGGTTCGGTTGACAAACTGTTCATCTTTTAGCCCCGTATACGCGGGATAATCCAGTCTCGCGTTGTTCTCTAGTACTTTGGGTTGAGCCAGCACTTTCAGCACGAAGCGCTCAGAATAAACCGACGCCCCCCTCAACTGGAAAGGAACATCATTGCGCACATTGTTGAACGTATAGACAAAGTCTCCTTTTTCGGTGCTCTTCATTCGAAATTGGGACCCCTCTATCTCCACAAAAACATGATCAGGTAATGCGCTTCCAACGGTGCTAACCTTTAGCTCAAATGGCTTTCCTTCAATAACCCGCAATTGGTCAGCATTCAATTCGAAATGAAAGGGCGCCGGCGCTACGAAGTTTTCATTGTAATGCACAATCCTCCGCGCGCTGTTTGTAAGCAAACTGCCGTCCCACAGCGTAATAAAGAAAACAACAAACAGGGGTATCGCAGTAATACGCAACCACATCAAGCTGCGCTTGAGGTCCACTGCCGTGCGAAAATCGAACACATTCAACTTCTTTGCGCGTTGATCCAAGCTGGCCTGCACCAATCTACTCGTTTGAAGCCCACTCGACTCCAATGTGATTGCGTTGATCAGTCGGTCATCGATATCAGGGATCATCCGTCCGATCGAACGGGCTGCATCTTGCTCATTCAACCTTCGCAAGAAACCTAGGTACTGAAGCCCTGGAATCAATACTTGAAGGACCAAGAGTCCCCCAGCCATAAAAATGAAGCCAAAGAAGAGCACCATCCGAGACGCGTTCTCGAGGCGATAGACGTGCTCAATCAGCGCAAAGACAACCCACAGCGCCACAGCCGCCCCGAGGCTGATCAGTGCGCCAGAAATGAGCTTTCCTAGGTAGTACCTTCTCAGGTATCCTTCGATGTTGTCGTGAAGCAAACGAAGTCCTTCCATGCCGTTGCTTTCAAAGATACCAACGAAACTTTGAGGTTCTTGTTAAGTGGGGTTAAAGAAAATCCTCCTGATTCCGGGCATAGCATCGACAAGGGCTATCTTTGCCGCCCCAAAATCAAGACTGTGAGTAAAGTAAGAGTAAGGTTTGCCCCAAGTCCGACAGGAGCATTGCACATGGGCGGAGTTCGAACAGCGTTGTTCAACTACCTATTTGCGAAAGCAAACAACGGAGAATTTCTTTTGAGGATCGAAGACACGGATCAAAATAGATTCGTGCCTGGCGCAGAAGACTATATCCGTGAAGCCCTGGCCTGGGTGGGCATGGAAACCGACGAAGACCCCTGGAAGGGAGGCGCTTCTGGCCCCTACCGACAATCGGAAAGAAAGGAGATGTACCGCCAATATGCCGACCAGCTCATCGAGGCAGGGCACGCGTACTACGCTTTTGACACGCCCGAGGAATTGACCGAAATGCGCGAGCGATTAAAGCGCGCCAAGGTTCCGAATCCACAATACAACGCTGCTGTCAGAATGACGATGAAGAACTCGATGACCTTATCCTCAGATGAGGTCGCGGCCCGGTTGGACGCCGGCGAACCTTACACCATTCGCGTCAAAATTCCTCGCAACGAGGATGTACGCTTTCAAGACATCATTCGCGGCTGGGTGCAAGTCAGCAGTATGCAATTGGACGATAAGGTCATTTTTAAGAGCGATGGCATGCCCACGTACCACCTGGCTAACATCGTCGACGATCACTTGATGAACATTACTCATGTTATTCGAGGAGAAGAGTGGTTGCCCTCTGCCCCGCTTCACATTCTCTTATACCGCTTTTTAGGGTGGGAAGAATCTCGCCCCGCATTCGCTCACTTGCCCTTGATCCTTCGACCGGATGGGAATGGAAAACTGAGCAAGCGAGATGGCGACCGACTTGGGTTTCCCGTATTTCCTTTGGAATGGAAAGACCCGAGCAGTGGTGAAATCTCATCGGGTTACCGTGAGAATGGATACTATCCGGAGGCCTTCATCAACATGCTCGCTTTTTTAGGTTGGAACCCTGGCACTGAAAAGGAGTTGTATTCGATGGATGAGCTCATCCAAGATTTCACCTTAGAGCGCGTTGGAAAGTCCGGTGCAAAATTTGACGCTGACAAGACCCGTTGGTACAATCAGCAATACTTACGCATGCGATCTAACGACCTCCTAGTGGAACAAGTGGCTCCCCTGCTATCGGCAGAAGGCTTGGCATTCGAAGCCTCCCAACTTCCTTTCTTCGTTGAAATGATGAAGGAACGGGCGACCTTCGTTCCCGACATGTTCGAGGGCAGGTATTTGTTTGAACGCCCTTCATCCTACGACGAAAAGACCGTGAGCAAAAAATGGAAGGAAGGATCAGCAGACGTCATGCAGGCATTGATCGATGCCTTCGACAAGGTTGACCCCTTTACTTCTGAAGCATTACACGAAGCATTCAACGCGTTCTTGGCAGAACGTGAACTGGGCATGGGAGCTGTGCTTCCTGTGCTTCGCGTGTTGGTTACCGGAAAAGGAATGGGGCCTGGTATGTCAGACATCATGGCATTCATCGGCAAAGACGAAACCCTCGAGCGCCTTCGGGTTGGCATTCAAGCACTTTCCAATGGATAGGGTAGAGGTCCGGTCGTTAAACCTGCACGCCAAGCATGGTTGCCATGCAGAAGAACGAAGAACCGGCGGTCCATTTTCTATAGATGTTTGCGTTTATGGAGATTTCGCCCATGCTGTTGCGTCGGACGATATTCAAGATGCGGTAGACTATGTGGGCTTGATGGACTTGGCTACGTCCGTAATGTCGGTTCCGAAAAATCTCATTGAAACCGTCGCGGTAGATCTTGCAAAGGCCGTACTCGATCGATTTACAACAGTCCAGAAGGTCGATATTACCATCCGAAAGATGAAACCCCCCGTCAAGCACGATGTCGAATTCGTTTCGTGCAGTACATCTCTTGAACGTGCACAGAATTAATCACTAAATTCGCGGCCTTATCAGGTCTCGTGGCCGAGTGGCTAGGCAGTGGTCTGCAAAACCATCTACAGCGGTTCGAATCCGCTCGAGACCTCCAATGAACCAGCGCAAATTAAACCTCGAACTTGTTCGGGGTTTTTTTGTTCCTATGTCCTCATGAATAGACTTTTCCTCTTTCTGATTCTCTCCTTCGCAGTGTTGCTATTCGACCTCTACGCCTATCAAGGGTTGAAGGTGGTAATCAATGGGTTTCCGGGCATAACCCAGCGCATCATCAAGGTCATTTTCTGGGGATTAACTGTGATTACCCTCTTGTCATTCATACTGTATGAGCCTCTCTCAAGTCATGACAAGGGCAGAAAAGTACTCATGATCATTGCGACCATCGGCGTAGCCAACATCCTGGGAAAGCTCCTCTTCGCCATTTGGCTGCTGATCGACGATGCCTTTCGCGGAATACAATGGGTCTGGAAAAAATTGAACCCGCCTATTAAGGACACCAACAGCGGCATCAGTCGAAATGAGTTTCTTGCCGGTATTGGGGCAATCTCAGCCACAATTCCTGTTTTAACCATGACATGGGGTGTTGTCAGTGGCGCCCATGATTACACCATTCGAAGAAGAAAATTGAACATTGCGAACCTTCCTGCCAACTTCGAAGGATACAAAATCCTGCAGATATCAGATATTCATTGCGGTTCGTTTTGGAATCGCACCGCCGTAAAACGAGGAGTGGAGATGATCAACGCTGAAGCTGCTGACGCAGTGTTTTTTACCGGAGACATCGTCAACAACAAGGCCTCAGAGCTCGAGGACTGGACAGATGTTTTTAGCAAGATCAAGTCAAAAGATGGTGTCTTCAGCGTGCTTGGCAACCATGATTATGGAGATTATGTACCGTGGGAGACCCCGGCGCAAAAACAAGATAACCTCCAGCAATTGATGCGCTTACAAAGAGAAGATCTCGGTTGGGATCTGCTGATCAATGAACACCGCATGCTCGAAAGGGGAGGAGAGCGTATCTCTGTGATTGGCATTGAGAACTGGGGTGCAAAAGGCCGTTTTCCAAAGTACGGAGACCTGAAAAAGGCCACAGAAGGTATCTCGAACGATACCGTCCAATTGCTGCTCTCGCATGATCCAAGCCACTGGAAGGAGCAAGTGATTCCCGAGTATCCATACATAAACGCGATGTTTGCCGGCCACACCCATGGGATGCAGTTCGGCATTGAAGTGGGAAGCATCAAGTGGAGCCCCGTCCGCTACTTCTATCCCGAATGGGCAGATCTATACAAGCAGGGAAACCAACAGCTCTATGTGAATCGTGGATTTGGGTACATCGGATACCCAGGACGATTCGGTATTCTCCCTGAGATCACCGTATTCACTTTACACAGCGCTTAGCAACCCTCGCTCGCTCACCGCGTTCTGGATTCGCGTACTTCTGTCCCTTACCTTTGCGAAGGTGGCGTTGAATTTATGATCAGAATAACCCAAATAACGTGTTGGATCGCAGTGATGCTTACGGTGTCATCTGGAGTTGCTTTGGGTCAGAAATTAAACGACCCGAGTATTCCCTCTCGAAAAGGAACGGTTCGCATGTACAGCAACCCGAAGATCAAAGAGAGCTCGATCGATTGGAAGTCAACGCGTCTTGAGTTCATCGCCGGCGGAGGAGCAACCGGATTCCTCGGAGATCTTGGAGGTCAAAACACACCTGGGAAACCCTTTATTTTCGACTACGAACCCACCACTACGCGATACAGCGTATCAGCAGGAGCCCGCTACTTTCTACGCGAATTTCAAGCCGTTAGAGGCTACCTAACGTATGCGGAAGTGCAAGGGAGCGACGAACTCACCGAGTATCCCAACAGGAAATACAGGAATTTGAATTTTAAATCGCCAATTGTTGAGCTGGCGGGCATCTACGAGCTTCACTTGTTCAAGCCGAGTTACATTCATTTTGCGGGCGCCAACACCACCAAGCTATTCGACGGAAACCGCTTTGGTTCGTACTTAAGCCTTGGGGCAGGCATGTTTTACTACAACCCGAAAGGAAAGCTGGGAACGCAATATTACAACCTGCGTCCACTGCGTACCGAAGGGCAAGAATTCGAAGACGGCCCTTCGAAATACAGGAGCATTGCTGTCAGTATTCCTATGGGGGGCGGGGTATACATGCTCCTCAATCATAACATTACCCTCGGACTCGACTTTGGAATGCGGTTCACCACTTCCGACTACATAGACGACGCAAGTGGATATTTCTATGACAACGACGCGATTCGTGCTCGTGATGGAAAATTGGCCGCTTACTTCGCCAACCCAAGCGTCGCCATCCAGAATGTCCCCGATCGCAATTGGTACACTGAGAATCAGCCGCGAGGTGGGTCGACCAGTAACGACACCTACATGTTCTTCCAGTTCACGTTGAGTAAGTCGTTCACTCCCTCTGTATCAAACAAAGACTTTAAGCAACCCAAGAAGCGCAAAAACAAAGCGATTCCGAAAAAGAAAAGACGATCATTTTTCAGCGGGGGAAAGGACAAGAACAAGACCTACAACAACAAGAAAATCAAGAAGTCTAAGCGAAGGTTCAAGGCGCCAAAACTCGATTTCGGAAAACGTAGGAAAAAGCGAAAGGCGACTAGCTTCTAAGAGAGAAAGCTCCTTAGATTCGATAGATCAACGCGAATTGGAAATCTACCAATTGACTCGGCTCCTCACCATGAATATTGTACTCTGACTTACCATCGTACTGGCTTGTGATCGGGAGCATACCGCGCACGTCAGCCGATAGGCGATCAGAAAGCTTGTGCTGATAACCCGCCATCATGCCGAACCTCAAACGCTTCATGCCTTCAATGCTGTTCTTATCATTCATCCCAAAATTGGCGCTGATATAATCCCGCGAGTTATAGACCATGTAGGTCTCATTCTTCAATCGGATTAAATAATCTGCGAAGAACCCTATTGATGTCTTGGACGTTGCGTTCAAATCCAGGTTGAATTGCAGCGGCATTTGTATATAGTCCATGGTTGTGGCTACCAAACTCTCGTGGATATTCTCCAGGTCATTTACTACCCCTGAGGTAGCGCCCTGACCGTAGTTATTGGCCAACACTCCAATGATGGGCGCAAAATCTACTTCTTTGTACCTCTCTATACCATTACCCGATCTTCGCAAGTGTCCCACTTCTAAAGACACAGAAGTATTGGAGGAGATGGGAAAGGCATATCCGATGGAAAGAACATTGTTCACCCTCCATTGCGCCGGTTTGTGAATTGAATTTGACTCGCCGCTTCCAACCCGCACCCCAGCTCTAAGAAAGATACCCGTGTTAGCTGCTGACGCAACCTCAATGGATGGGATCGCCAACTGAGCGCGATCTAATAAAGCGGCCTCATGGGCTTCTAGTTTAAGGCGGTCCATTTTGCGAACAAGCCGATTTTCTCTTGTTGTTGCAACAAATTCTTGTCCGTAGGCGGATGCAGGCGTTTGGCCATGTTCCGCCCATCCATCACCCTCAACCTGCGACGGCGACCCTTGGTCACTCTCCACAGTAGCCACTAAGTATGCTTGGTTCTGTGAAGCTGATGGCAGCTGCATTGAAGGCGTAATAAACGAAGCGGTGCTCATCGCGCTGGAAGAGGCCTCCTCCCAACTCATTGGAGTGATGACAGCCGACCCTTTATCAGCACTTCCGACAGGTAACTCAGTTATTCCAACGGACCGCTCAAGAAGCAAAGGTTTGGGAGCATCCATCGTAGCCACCGCACTCACAACTGCCACTCCCGCCACAGAAGCCGCAATAGACCAAAACGAGCTCCCCGTGGCTCCACCTACTGCTACAGAGCTCGTTCCAAGCGACTCCAATGGATTGTTCCACAGCGGCCCATTGGCTAGCGGGGTCCACGGTGTGATCCTTCAAGCCGTCAAAGCGGCTGCGAAATACATCGTCGATATCGTGCATACCTGGATTATCCATAAAGCAATGCCAAGTCCGGATATGCGACTTTAAGTTTTGATTGAATTTGCTTACGCGCTGAAGAAAGGTGCCATTTAGAGGTGCCCACTGAGATGTTCAATCGCTCCGCAATCTCCTTGTGACTATACCCGTCTATCGCAAACATGTTGAAAACCAACTTGCTGATCGGAGAAATGCTGTTGATGACCTGCATTAGCTCATCAACAGACATATTGTTCATGCCATCATTGTAAATCTGATGAGAGGGCATCATCGCATCAAAGGAGAAAAAGTCTTTGTAACGCTTGCTAGAGCGCACGTGGTCCAGCGCTGTATTGATCACGATTCGTTTGCACCAACCCTCAAAAGAATTCTCGAAGTGGTACTGTTCAACTTTTTGAAAAACCTTGACAAAGCCTTGGTTAACGACATCTAGAACCTCCTCATCGTCGCGTATATAACGACGAACAATCGCGAGCATAACAGAATAGTAGGCGTCATACACCTTCCGTTGAGCTATGCGGTTGTTTTGACTGCAGGCCTTTATTACGTCTTCCGTGATCATTTACCGAAAGATAAGACGAATAATTAAGCCATGGGGTTGAGTCTACTTGTATTTAATTGCGCTGGCCTTGCGAAGTTCGGTTCCTTCCATGATCACAACTGCGTCTAAATCAGGATAGGCCTTCTTGGCAATTTTGACCATTTCATCCACCAATTCTTCGATGTCATTTGACCGAAATGTGACCGGAGTTTCGACCTTTCCCAAAAGGGTGTAGGGGGTAGACGGGTTGTTCTTGATGTACACCACGGTGCCTTTTCGGGGTTGCGCTTTAGACAATTTGTATTCTGCCTTTACCACGGGCTCTTCGTTACCTCGTCCACCGCGACGACGCTTCTCCTTGGGGTCACGATAAAACTGAATAACGTCGGCTTTACAGAGTCCTTTGCCTGATCTGAAAATCAACGCATCGAATTCCTCATTGTCTTTGCGAGCGTTCTTAATCACGTGATCTAAAAGAGGGTCAATGGCATCTGGGCTAAACATCGAACATTCAACCGTTCCTAAATGACGATACTGGTTAGCCGGCATGCTTTCGATAAAAAACACCACGCCATCTCGGTCGCTCGCGACGCCTTCGTGTTGTGCCTGCATTAAACTGGTCATCATTAAAAGTCCTCCCAACATCAAAATTCTCATTGCTCTCATCGTGTATTGATTTTTTACGGTTCAAATAAACGGAATCTGTAGACTCAATGCTACAAACCCCTATTTCTTGCTCAACAAGAGCAAGTTGAATGCCACGTTTTTATCAGTGCACAACCATTATATGATGCTGTGAGGTCTCTGAGCCTTTCAACATGAGAATATATGAGCCGCTGCTTAGGCTCTTCACATCAATGACCATAAGGTCCGAATGGTCCAAAGAAGCACTTTTCACCAAACGACCGTCCAAGGACCATAGCTTCGCCTCATGGATTTGGCCGCCAGCCAAGCCTTGTATGGTCAACTTATCGCCGGTCGGGTTGGGAAAAACCATCACGCGCTGCTCCTCTCCATTCCTTAGGCCGAGGTTAACGATGCTCACGGATAGGCTATCCATTCCAAAGCTGTTGGAAACCACCTGCTTCACCGTATAGGATATCTGCTGTGCATAATCATGCGAAAACGGAACAGAATCCAAAAGCACTGTGCCATCTCCTAGGTCAAAAGTCATGTCATCAGCATAGAGACTAAAGTCATTGAATAAAACCGTTTGACCGTTAGATTGGGTGAGGTATTCGAAGTTTGCCACGGGTGGATGGACGATAGAAATGTCATCCAGCGCCATGTCCCCACGATCGCCTTGATCAGTAATTCCTCTGAACCGAACATTGATCACTTTACCGTTGAAGTCACTTAGATCAACTTCTACAAAGCGCCAAGGTGTGCCCTGATGCCCTGTGAACTCTGCTAGATCAAGCTGCCAATGCGTTCCATCAAACACATCAACATGCAGCTCTCCCATGTCAAACCCACGCATGTTATAATAAAAGGTCAGCATGGGCTCCGTAGCTTCTGAAAGGTCAATGCACGGACTGATCAAAATTGCCTCTTGATGTATGCAGCCTCCCGAGGCCTCTAGATAAATGTACTTTCCAGCCTCTGATTGGGTAGTGTTGTCCGCGCTCGGACCGGTAGCCGCCGTCAATGTAGGTCCGCCATGCACCCTCCAATCAATGTCGTCGAAAACACCATTCTCAGCATTGATCCACCCTTCTGGAAGCGGACACGAAAAGGCTCCACAATAAATTTGAGCGTCACACTCAAATGCCATCTGATCAAAATGCTCCTCCCACACAGGCACTTTGCCAGGAGTAGATAAGACTTTATAGGCTCTTCGTGCGGTGTCATTATAGGGGTTTAGGTCTCCCTCCATTTCCAAGAGCAGGTAGTATTCGTTTATGCCCGAGTCTAACACCACATTGGTCAGGAAACTAAAAGTATCAGATTCCAAAGGGCCGATGCTGGTTGAGAATGAGTCGTTCACCAAAGCTCCATTCGGGCCGTATAGAGTTGCAAGAAATGCCGTGGAAGGTGTTACCCCTCCGTTTTCAACAGAAAAGCTCACCTCCACCTCTTCTCCATGGCAAGCAAAAGCATGTGAGATATCAGGAAAAATATGCAGTGCTCCTATGTCTTTCGCCAAGAAGCAATTTTGAAGTCCAGGGGTCTTTTTCACCGCGACCGTTCTGAAACTTTTAGCGCCGTCAGGTCCGTTGGCGGAAACGGCGTACCAGAGCATGTTACTGTAAGGATTGGACGTAGTGTCCGTGAAATCATTCGTCACAGACGTGCCAATGGAGTCCATGTATTTTTCTCCAAGCTTATAAATGTCAAAGGATAGAGCAGAGCCTTGGGGATCCCAACTAAGGCCGATGCCATCTGGACATGCCCAATTTATTGAAACGTTGGTAGGAACACTCATGATCGAAAAATTGTCCGATGCTACCGTGACAGAGTCGTGCACCAACCGCACCTGCACATCTCCCCCTTCGATCAACGGCAACGTCCATTGATAGTACTCCTGCGCCGCATCGACTCCAGTCGTCACCGTATTCCATGATGACCCGGCGTCGTCAGAGTATTCTACGGTGATGTCGCCAGACAATTCGCTGTCCCAACGGATGATCTCCGAGGTATCCGGCTCGAAGGATTCTCCTCCCACTGGGTACGTCAATACCAACGGCGCCTCCTCTATGTAGTAGACTACAAAATATTCTTGGGGTCCTTGTGGAACCAAGTATGGAGACACCTCGAACGTATAGTTACCCGGCGTCGGATCAACCACCTCAATTTGCTCCATGTTGTTTAGGTGGTCCTCTCCGAACACAGCGGGTTCATCCAGCGTAATGGCGTTAGGGAGGTGGTTTAGAACATAGGGTAATAGGGTGTCATTATTTGGTGAAAACCCGGTTAAGTCGAGGTCATTGACCAGTGCCGTAGAGGCTGATATGGTCGCAGCTGGATCGGTCCAATACACCATTACCCTCAATCGGTTGGCACCCGCAGGCACGGTTATCTCGTGGCTATTGGCTCCGGCTCCGGATGCTATGGAGTCAACGATGAATGTTCCTTGTTCTATGGTTGAGTAGGCGCGGCGCGCATTGATGCGTCCCCAACCGAACTTAAAGTCGGGACCTGTATTTCCTAAATCCTCAGCTGTGTTTAAAACGATGGCCTTCATCAACCCGCCGTCCGGATGCTCACCGTGATGATCTCCAAAGGCTTCATACAATAAAGCAAGACTTCCCGCAACATTTGGACACGCCATGCTGGTGCCTGTGTATGTGTCGTATTGATTTCCTTCAATCGTCGAGGTTACGGCCGTTCCTTGCGCAGCGATGTCCGGTTTGATGCGGCCATCTGTTGCAGGTCCCCGGCTACTGCTCGAGGCCAGGGTCTCCGTGTTTGTCAAGTTGGCCACCACCATAGTGTTCTTCCCCATTTTGTGCCCACCCGTGATATTGCCCCAACCACTTCCTGCTCCATAGCCGCAGTTTGAACCACCTGCATTGCCTGCTGAATATACATGTATCAACTTTTCATAGTCCACACTCTGCTCATCAACCAGCTGTGTCCGCGACGTATAACCAGCATTACACCCATCGCTATAAGAAGTGCTGGTCAAGTGGATATCGTACGCATAATAGTGAGAATCCAAGTTGCTCAGGGCATTGTATTCTGGGTAAGCCTTGTACACATACAAATCTGCACCTTCCGCCTGACCTTGATGTCTCGGGTTCAAGTTCCCTGCGCCACCAACGGTTCCTGTGACGTGATCTGCATGGTTCCCTTCATTGTCGGCAGTAAACTGGGCCTGCAAGCGTCCGTGGTAATCAATGTGAGGACCTATCGATCCGTTGTCTTGAATGGCCACAGAAACACCATTTCCATTGTACGCAATGTCGTTGCTGTTGTCATAGCTCAAAAATTGGGTCCGGGCCAACGCTCGACTCGTATAATTTTCTGCTTTTCCTTCTGGGTAGACCCATTCTATCGTGCGCACCTCCTTAATTCGCTCCAACTCCACGAGACGGCCTTCATCTATGGTAACATTGACAAAACCAAAGTCTTCGTTAACATCCTCAACCGTGCATTCTTCCAAGGAATGTAAGGCCGTCGCCAGCGATGAAAGTGCTACTCCCTTAAATGGAGAAAGGATCAGAGATAACCGTCCGTGTCCAACCATAGCGCGCAGCGGAACATTACGAGGGTCGGCCACCCACTTGTATGCGTCTTTGAACGGGCCAACATGCGTTACACCGAATGACTGCAACGCGGTTGCAGCGTCAATAGAGGTCAAGGAGATGAGATAAAATCGTTCTGGAAGGAACTCCAATACATCTACTCCTTCTAACTGAAGTGCCCTTCTTTCTCGTTTATTGGGAAAGTGCTCAAGCGACACCACACCGTAATAGCGTCCTTGAATGACCGGCCACTCCGCAAGGTCATCTCCGTTCAACTTCTTGTCCTCATTCACTGGGACATCATGAGATCTGCCGAGCAGTTTAAGTGCAAGCCGCGCATCACCCAACTGGGCCATTGCAACTTGAAATAGACATACAAATCCAGTGATCAATGGAAGTAAACGATTCATCATAGTTAGGCTCTTTTCACATACAAGACGCGTAAATGTAATCCGTCGCATGTTACATTTGGTAACAAACTGGCCCGTTCCTTGTTTGGGTAACACACACATGCGCAATCTCATTTTATGAAGTTTAAAGGCATTCAACTACTGCTATCGACCGCAGCCGCTATACTTTTTTGTTCCTATATTCTGTACGAAACGAGCGCAGAGAAAGGCGTCTCTCTAAATTCCACAGATCAAGTTAAAGACAAAGTCTTGATGGAGGTGCTTATGCAAAGCCTGAAGAGCAACCACATGGCTCCCAGAAACATTGACGATGCCTTTTCCAAAGATGTTTTCACCCTCTACTTGGAGCGTCTTGACTACAACAAGCGCTTTCTGCTATCGGAGGACATCGATGCGCTTAAGAAGTTTGAAACTGCCATTGATGATCAGATCATCGGCGGCGACTACACCTTTTTCAACCTGAGCCACGAGCTTTTCATGCGTCGCACAAAAGAAGCCCGAGATTACTATACCACCATTTTGGAAGAGCCCTTTGACTTCTCCAAAAAGGAATCACTCGAGCTCGATGAAGAAAAGAGACCCTACTTCAAAACGCGTGAAGACTTGGAGTCCTTTTGGTTCAAAAACCTGAAGTACGAAGCCCTAACTCGGATACATGAAATGGAGAGGAAACAGGAAAAGGCTTCAGAGGAGAATGATACGCTCACTATCATGTCATTCGATGATATGGAAGCCAAGGCGCGCAAGAACATGTTGAAGAGCAATGATCGGTTTTTCGACCGTCTAGAAAAATGGGATCGTGAGGACTTGAAAGAAATCTACTTGAACGCCATCATGAACGTCTTCGGCCCACATACAGGATACTTCCCTCCCAAAGACAAGGAAAACTTTGACATTTCAATGAGCGGACAGTTGGAAGGAATTGGAGCTCAGCTGCAAGAAAAAGATGGCTACATCAAAGTGGTCAACATTGTACCCGGCAGCCCGTCCTATTTGCAAGGTGAGTTGGAAGAAGGTGACCTGATACTGAAGGTAGCCCAAGAGGGAGAGTCGCCTGTAGACATTACCGATACGCGCATAGACGACGCGGTCAAATTGATTCGCGGACCCAAAGGAACCAAGGTCTTGCTTACGGTGAAAAAGTTAAACGGTTTGATCAAAGAGATCCCCATTGTGCGCGATGTAGTTGTATTGGCAGAGACCTATGCGAAGTCTGCTGTGATCGAAGAAAATGGCGTGAAGGTGGGTTACATCCGCCTGCCGAAATTTTATGCCGACTTCAACAAACTCGGTGGGCGCTCAGCTGCGGCCGATGTAAAAACTGAACTCTTAAAATTAAAGGCAGAAGGGGTTGATGGTGTAGTTCTTGACCTGCGAGGAAATGGAGGAGGGTCGCTGCGAGATGCAATTGAAATGACCGGACACTTTATTGAAAGTGGTCCCGTGGTGCAGGTAAAAGGGCGGTTCTCGCGCGCTGACATCATGCGTGATAACGACAAGGAGGTTGTATACGATGGTCCTCTTGTGGTGATGATGAATCATTTCAGCGCTTCAGCTTCCGAGATTTTAGCCGCCGCTATTCAGGACTACGACCGGGGAATCATCATGGGTTCAAATTCATCCTTCGGGAAGGGAACGGTACAGCGTTTTTACGAACTAGACAGAAGCCTGAACGCTTCCTATACCCAATACCGTCCGCTTGGAGCTGTGAAGATTACAACACAAAAATTCTACCGTATCAATGGTGGGGCAACGCAACTCAGAGGCGTTACTTCTGACATTGAATTCCCAACCCAGTACCGTTACATCGATATGGGAGAAAAAGAACAAGAATTTGTAATGGAATGGGATGAAATCCAGCCCGCCCCATACAATGTTTGGAAACCTTCCTATTCCGAGAAGGATGTTGTTAAAAGAAGCGCGGATCGAATTCAGGCAAGTCAAGCATTCATGAAAATTGAGGAAAATGCACTTCGCTTAAAGGCTCAAAGAGATGAAACCCAAGTTTCTCTCAACTACGAGGAGTTTTCCCAAAAACAAAAAGAGCTTGATGCCCAAGAGGACGTCTTTGATCAACTGATGGATGAACTCGAGCTCGGGTTGAATGTGACCAATGTAGCCGCTGACCTAGAAGCGATAGGCGGTGATTCGGTGAAGGCCGAGATCAATGAACGCTGGATCAAAAAGCTCAACAATGACCTGATGCTTGACGAGGCAGTTCAAGTGATCGGCGACATGGGAAGCTGATCAAGTTTGATCGGAAGGAAGGGGGTACAAGAAGCTGTTGTATGGAAACCGCTGAATGTGAATCTCTCGCACCTTGTCGTACAACATCTGCTTGAACTTCTCAAGGTTGATTTTTTCGTGGGCAGAAACGAAAATTGTCTGGTGATCTTGGCGTGCCATCCATGACTTTTCGAGGTCTCCCAATCGTATCGCCGGTTTTACTTCGCCCTCCCATTTCCATTCTTCTTCCGGAGGCTCTGGGTAGAGGTCTACCTTATTGAACACAAGGATGGTCGGTTTGTCGATGGAGTCAATTTCTGCAAGGGTTTTTTCTACCGTTAAGATCTGATCTTCGAACTGCGGATGCGAAATGTCCACCACGTGTAAAAGGATGTCCGCTTCACGCACTTCGTCAAGCGTTGACTTGAACGATTCCACCAATTGATGCGGCAACTTCCGGATGAAACCTACTGTATCCGCCATTAAAAATGGAAGGTTTTCAATCACGACTTTCCGCACCGTCGTATCCAATGTTGCAAACAACTTATTCTCAGCAAACACCTCACTTTTTGAAATCAAGTTCATGATAGTGGACTTGCCTACATTGGTATATCCCACCAGGGCAACACGCACCATGCTTCCCCTGTTACCGCGCTGCGTGCGCATTTGCTTATCGATCTTTTCCAGCTTCTTCTTGAGGATGGCGATCTGATTTCGAATCATCCTTCGATCCGTCTCAATTTCTTTTTCACCCGCACCGCCCCTTGTGGCCGTTCCTCCGCGCTGCCGTTCAAGGTGTGTCCACATCCTTGTCAATCGAGGGAGCAAGTACTCGTATCGCGCAAGCTCCACCTGAGTCTTCGACTGCGACGTTTGTGCGCGTGATTGAAAGATGTCAAGTATAAGCAAGCTCCGATCGTAGATCTTGATTTTGAGCTCCTTTTCAATGTTGCGGATTTGAGAAGGGGTGAGGTCGTCATCAAACACCACCACATCAATGTCATTGTCCTTCACATAGGTCTTGACATCGTTGAGCTTTCCGGAGCCTATGAAGGTTGCTGGATTTGGCATGTCCAATGTCTGGGTGAATTTCTTCACTGTCTTAAGCCCAAGGGTCGTTGCGAGAAACTCCAGTTCGTCTAGGTACTCCCCCAATTTCTCTGCAGACTGCTCGCGATGGGCCAATCCTACAAGAACCGCACGCTCCACTTCACCTTTTGTAGAAAAGGGTTCTTTCATGGTGTTGAATATGTAATCTGGTGGAACCTAATGGCGCTATCTCCTAGAACCAATTTCCAAATTCCTTTAAGAAAGGCCAAGGGATCATAACAAAGATGATTGCGATGGCGATGCCGTAGAAAATGGCAATCGTTCGGAATTTCTTTGTTGAATCTTCCTGCTTCTTTGACCTGCTGTATCCAACTGTGACTAGGGCAACAGCAATGATCATCATGGAAATGTGCTCAACGGCAAAGAATCGCATGGTGGCATCCTTCATCATACCTTCTTGCGAAAACAAAGCAAAACCCTTGGCGCCTAAGAAGTAAAGCAGAAGACCCACCAACAACTGAATGTGAGAGAGTATCAACCCTCCTAAGGCGAATAATTTACTCGACTTTTTGTAGGTTTTACCACTGCTTAAACCTATGAGAGCGTCAAACAACGCCAACAAAATAAACAGTAGAACCAAGTATCGGAAAGAGCTGTGGATGTGATTAAGTCCTGCGATCATGTCATTGAATTGGGCCACAAAAGTATGCGGCCTGCACGTCATCGCCAAAGCGTATGTGAACAAGCCTGTTCTTAAACCATTTTTCAACGCCAACAGTTTGCTTGGCGAACGCAATTAACTTTGGCGACTTATATGAAGCATCCCCTCCTTCTTCTCGGCATTCTACTCTGGCCCATTATTTCCTTGGCTCAAGAGACACACCCCGTCAACGGTGTTCATGATGTGCGCATGGTCTACCATGCATTTACGAACGCGAGGGTCCATGTTTCGCCGGATCAAACGATGGATGCGGCTACCTTGCTCGTTCAAGATGGTCGCGTGATCGCCTGTGGTACGGCTATTGAAATTCCCGCAGGCACTGTTGTACATGACTGTGCGGGACAGACCATCTATCCCTCCTTCATCGATGCGTACGCCGGCTTCAATTACACCAAGCCCAAGCGCGATGATAAAAAGTCTCCATCTGTAGTCAATACAGCGAGCAATTGGAACCCTGCGATCCATCCTGAGTTTCAATTCACGCCCACCTTTCCAATCGACAAAAAGATAAAGGAAGACTGGTTGGCGGGAGGCATCGGAGTGGTGAACGTGCACGAACGAGATGGCATCATGCGCGGAACAGGCGCTTTATTCCACATCGGAATCGACCAAGCCAACCTATCGACAATTCTTCCTCACAGCACTTCGCACTTCAGTTTTAGCAAAGGCAGCAGCACGTTCGACTATCCAAGTTCTCACATCGGCGCGATCGCTTTGTTTCGGCAAACGATGCTTGACGCTCAGTGGTATGGATCTTCATCGCCTCGCAAAGAAATCAACGCTTCGCTCAACGCTTTGAATAATGAGAACCTAGCTCCTAGCATCTTCGAATTGAGGGATGAACTATCCTATCGAAACGTCGCCGACTTAGCAATTGAATTCGACAAAACATTCATCCTGAAGGGAAACGGCAAAGAATACTTGATCCGAGAGCATCTCGGGGCCCCTCAGAAAATCATTGTCCCCACCGCCTTTCCAAAGCCTTATGATATCAAGGACCCACTCGATGCCAGGATGGTCTCCTTGGAGCAGCTAAAACACTGGGAGGCGGCGCCTTTCAATCCCTACTTCTTGACTACCGCTGGACATGCCATCGCCTTGACGAGAGATACCATTCGTTCGCACAAGGCTTTTATTGCTGGTCTGAAAAAGATCACACAATCTGGCTTGAGCCATGCGCAGGTGCTTGCTGGGCTGACTACTTCTCCTGCGAGCTTTTTGCATGTACAAGATCAGGTCGGTACGCTCGAACCCGGTAAGCTAGCGAATTTCTTTCTGTCCAATGGCGACTTTACGGATGACGGTTTCAAGGTAATAGCGCACTGGAGCAAAGGAGTGAAGGTATACGATACACCAGAGGTTAACACAGGGCTAATTGGGTCTTACAACCTAGTGATCGAGCAGGATGACTACCTGCTCAACCTAAAAACGATCGATGAAAAAGGGGTAAAAGCTACCGTCAAGCCAAAGGGAAGCGAGGCGGCCTTCGAAACCCGGGTCGAGATTACCAACGAGCTGATCACCATTGTGATCATGGAGGGTGAAGACAAGCCTTCCTTGCTTTATCAACTCACGGGCAAGTTTAGCCTAGGTGGAACAATCGCAGACGGCAAAGGCACGGATAAAGAAGGGAGGTGGGTCTCTTGGGCCGCGGTGAAAGATCGAAAGTCCGCGACCGAATCTGAGCGTTCAGAAGCGACCTCGGCAGACAGCAACAGCATGCTATCCATCCCAAGGCTCTCGCACCCCAATCGTGCTTTTGGGTGGGACAGTCTTCCAACAGAAAACTCCTTCGTTATTACAAACGCAGTGGTGTGGACTTGTGCTGACACCGGAAGACTAGAACAGGCAGACATCTGGGTGGAAAATGGAAAGATCAAGACGGTAGGAAGTGGTGTTTTATATCCCTCCTCCCTCAAACGCATCGATGCCAAGGGTAGGCATGTGACACCTGGCATGATCGATGAGCATTCGCACATAGCGTTGCGTGGCGGGGTAAATGAATGGGCGCAAGCTTCCTCTGCGGAAGTGCGTATCAAGGACGCAATCGACCCCTCATCGATTCATATTTACCGGCAATTAGGCGGCGGGGTAACCGCTGCTCAATTGCTCCATGGTTCTGCTAATCCAATAGGAGGACAGAGCGCGTTGATCAAGCTAAAGTGGGGCGCCGGCGCGGAGGAAATGTTGATCGACGACGCTGTGGGCTTCATCAAGTTTGCGCTTGGAGAAAACGTAAAACGGTCCAACACCCCCGACCCAAAGGGCCGGTTTCCGCTGACCCGAATGGGGGTAGAACAAACGTACGTAGACGCTTTCACGCGGGCCCAAGAATATGCCTCAGCGGCCGCGGCTTCAGTCCGGACTGAAACGAAAGGTAGGGCCAAAGCAAGCATCACTGCTCACGCTCAAAGAAGAGACCTTCAATTAGAGCCGCTTGTTGAAATTCTGAACAAAGAACGCTTCATCACATGCCACTCCTATGTACAGTCCGAAATCTTAATGCTGATGCAGGTAGCCGACTCTTTCGGGTTTAAGGTGAACACCTACACCCACATTTTAGAGGGGTATAAAGTGGCCCCTCAAATGGTAGAACACGGCGTAGGAGGGTCAACGTTTTCAGATTGGTGGGCCTATAAATACGAAGTCTCAGATGCCATCCCTTACAACGCGGCCATCATGACGAAAGCGGGCGTAACAACCGCCATCAATTCTGACGACGCAGAAATGGGAAGGCGATTGAATCAAGAAGCCGCTAAATCCATCAAATATGGTGGTATGAGTGAAGAACAGGCCCTCAACATGGTCACAATCAATCCAGCGCGCTTACTTCATTTGGACCATCGTATGGGAAGCA
The DNA here is from genome assembly GCA_943788725.1 of uncultured Flavobacteriales bacterium. Taxonomy (GTDB): domain Bacteria; phylum Bacteroidota; class Bacteroidia; order Flavobacteriales_G; family Salibacteraceae; genus SHAN690. Next base: position 30,843 of record CALSRJ010000005.1, read on the forward strand.
TAGAGGCGGGTAAAGATGCCGACCTCGTCATTTGGAGCGGCCACCCTCTATCGGTATACTCCCACCCCGACCAAACATACATCGAGGGCATAAAATACTTCGATGCCAACGATCAGCAACGCATGCAAACGGCCATTGCGGTGGAGCGAACACGCATCATTGAAAAAATGCTTCAAGTCAAGGGGCAAAAGAAGCAAGCCATTCAAGCAAAAGAAGACAAGCAATACCACTGCGATACCATCATTGAAAACTACGACCAAGAATGAAGTCGCTCATCCATATCGTCTTACTCACCTTCATCTCTGGATGTTTGCTGGGGCAAACCCCCACACCTGGTTCGGGATCGAATCAGCGCATTTTGATTCGTTACGCCACTGCCCACATCGGCAACGGTGAGGTCTTAGATAACGCTTACTTAGAAGTCCAAAACGGTGAGTTCTCTCGCGTGGCCAATGGCAATACTTCACGGATCAATGAGTCTGATTACGACATGATCATAGACGCCGAGGGGAAACACATCTTTCCCGGCTTTGTGGTCATGGATAGTCGCCTTGGCTTGACCGAGATCGACCAAGTGAACGCGACGCATGATTTCAATGAAACGGGCGACCTTCTTCCTAACGTCCGCTCACTTCCCGCCTTTAATGCGGAATCCAAAATCATTGCTACCGTCAGAACGAATGGTGTCTTGATGGGTCAAATTGCCCCCAAGGGCGGTACCATCTCAGGAAGCTCTTCTTTGGTTCATTTTGATGGGTGGAACTGGCAAGACGCCACTGTCAGAGCAGACGAAGGGGTATACATGAACTGGCCCCAGCGCTATCGACAAACAGGATGGTGGGCTGAGCCGGGCCCCGTCAAGACGAACAAGAAATACCAAGCATCTCTTTTAGCCGTGCATGCCTATTTTGAGGAGGCTAAGGCCTACCAAGCTTTGACGAGCAAACATCCCGAAAACTTGCGCTTCGAGGCCTTGGCGGATATCATTGCGGGGACTGCCCGCCTCTACATTCGGGCCAATTGGGCGCGTGATATTCTCGATGCAGTGCAGTTTGTGCGCAAATACGAACTGAAAAAGGTAACGATCGTTGGTGGGGCAGAGGCGCATTTGGTAACGACTGAGTTGAGGGAAAACAACATTTCGGTCGTCATTGATCGCGTTCATAAACTCCCTATTCATCCAGACGCCCCTATAGATGAGCCTTATTGGCTTGCGGGAAAGTTGGTGAGTGAGGGCGTGCTGGTGGCCTTTGCAACCAATGGTGATATGGAGGCGATGTTGAGTCGAAACCTTCCTTTCCAAGCGGGCACTGCTGTACATTATGGATTGCCGTATGAAGAAGCTATTCGCTGTTTAACGCAAACTCCAGCTAAGTTGGTAGGGGTAGAAGAGCGCTACGGAACCTTGGAGCCTGGAAAGTCAGCTACCTTTTTCATCTCGGAAGGAGATCCGTTGGACATGATAACAAACCGAGTGACACAAGCCTTTATTGCAGGCAAGGAGATCGACCTGACCAATCACCAGACCGAGCTATACCATAAGTTCTCAGAAAAGCACGGCCAAAAGACTCAGTAGCCTAAGACCTTTCGCACCCTTTCTAATGTCACAGAACCCACCTGTCTAGCTTTTTCAGCACCCTTGGATAGTTCAGAATCCAATGCCGACCTATCGCTCATCCAGCGGTCGAATTCTACTCTTTCCGCTGCAAATTGATCCATAAGGAGTTCTAACAGGGCGCTCTTTGCGTGCCCATAACCGAACCCACCCGCTTTATACTTCTTGCGCATCTCAGCCGACTGCTCATCGGTGCCCATAAGGGCATATAATGCAAACACATTGCAGGTGTCTGGATTTTTCGGTTTTTCAAGGGGTGTACTATCAGTAATGATGCTCATCACTTGTTTCTTCAATTGCTTTTCCGGAAGAAACACATTGAGGAAGTTGTTGTAGCTCTTGCTCATTTTTCTCCCATCCGTTCCTGGTACGATCATTACTCGCTCGTCAAAGGAAGCCTCAGGCAGGACCAACACTTCTCCGTATCGGTGATTGAAAGCCCCCGCTATATCACGCGTCATCTCCAGGTGTTGTTGCTGGTCTTTTCCCACCGGAACAAAGTCGGCGTCGTATAAAACAATATCAGCCGCCATCAATACAGGATAAGTGAAGAGTCCCGCATTCACGTCGCTCAGGTTTTCGCTTTTATCCTTGAAGCTGTGCGCGTTGCCCAGCATTGGGAATGGAGTAAAGCAGTTGAGGTGCCACATCAACTCTGTCACCTCTGGCACATCGCTTTGGCGATAGAAGACGTTGCTCTCGGTATCCAAACCAAAAGCCAACCAGGCCGCCGCCACACCATACGTGTTCTCGCGAATCAGTTCCGCGTCCTTAATCGCGGTCAAAGAATGTAGGTTGGCAATGAAAAAGAAGGCTTCGTGTTGAGGGTCTTTAGACATCGCAATGCCTGGTTTGATCGCCCCCAGGATGTTGCCCAAATGGGGCACGCCCGTCGCCTGAATGCCTGTAAGAATCCTCGCCATCAGTAAATTTTTGCCCAAATGTAACGGTGATCTATTGAATTGTGCCTTTGCGCTGGTTGATTCCCTTCAAAACTTGACTTCTCACCGTTCAAATCGACATACCTTTGCGCGAATGCACTACCTACTTCAACCACTTCGTGTCCTTTGGAAGGTTTGGTTCCTTGTGTTCTTCGCAAGTACCATGATCTTACTGTACCCAGTGCTCAACTGGCTTCTCAGCAAAGAGGAGCGATGGCCTGCAGCATTCAAGTTTATGCAGCGCTGGGCTTGGTGGCTGATCAGCATGCCCGGAATCTGGATGGACGTCAAGGCGCTTGCCCCACTTCCTGATAAGCCGTTCATTATTTGTCCGAATCACAGCTCGTATGTAGACATCATTACGATGTACCGCACATTCAAAGATTACTTCATTTTCATGGGTAAGATGGAGCTCAATAATTGGCCGCTGTTCCACATCTTCTTTAGCAAGGGGATGAATATTTCCGTGGACAGAGCTAGTATTACCGGCGCAAAAACGGCTTATGACCGCGCCAAGGACGAGTTGGATAAAGGACACAACATTGTGATTTTTCCGGAAGGAACCATCCCACCTTCGGCGCCCAAGTTAAAGGTGTTCAAGAACGGCGCGTTTAAGCTGGCCATTGAGAAGAACATTCCCATCGTGCCTGTCACCTTTCTAAATAACTTTAAGCGCCTCCAAGCCGGACCTGTTTTGCGAAACATGGGAAGCCCTGGCCCTTCCAGGGTAATCATTCACCCAGCCATCTATCCGGCCGACTACAAGGACAAAACCGTGAGTGACCTGCGCAATGATACCTTTGCGGTCATTGAAGCGCCATTAATTGAATTGTATGGAAGTAAATGACAAAACCATTGACAAACTCTCTGACCTCTCTCGCCTAATTTTTGACGGAGAAGAAAGAGACAACATCAAACGCGACTTGGATAAGATGCTTGTCTTTGTAGACAAGCTCAACAGTCTAGATACAGATGGTGTGGATCCTTTGGTTTACATGACCGAGGAAACACTGCAATTGCGCAAAGACGAAGTAGGCAAGGAATTGTCTCCTTCTGAAGCGTTGAAAAACGGGCCCTCGCATGACAGCGATTACTTCAAAGTCCCGAAGGTCCTGGATAAATGATGGGTTGAAGCATGGAGAACTCTATTTACGTCACTATCTCTTTTTACTTTCGCAAAATAAACTTGAATAATGGGTAGCATAGGACCTTGGCAAATCGTTCTGATCATCGCAGTACTTCTGCTTCTTTTTGGCGGCAAAAAGATTCCAGAACTCATGCGCGGCATGGGGAAAGGCATGAAGGAATTCAAAGATGCCACGAAGGAAGATTCCGACCCAAAGGACAACCTGAAAGACTAAGCTCGGGCCGACTTTGGAGGATTATACATTCACTGACCTTTCTAAGACAAGGGAAGAGCTTCTCTCGGGAAGCGTCTCCGCTACGTCACTCACCAACCTATACCTGAAGCGCGCTGCAGAAGGTGATCGCTTCAACGCGTTTTTGGAGGTGTTTCATGATTCAGCGCTCACCGCAGCCAAACGATTAGACGACAAAATAGCCTCCGGCCAGCCTGTGGGCAAATTGGCTGGAGCCATCGTCGGAATCAAAGACAACATGTGCTATCAAGGCCATAAGGTCAGCGCCGCTTCGAAAATTCTCGAAGGGTTTGAATCCGTATTTACCGCTACCGCCATCCAGCGACTGATCGATGAGGATGCTATCATTCTCGGGCGGTTGAACTGTGATGAGTTCGCTATGGGGAGCTCAAATGAAAATTCCGCCTTTGGGCCGGTTAAAAACCCAATCAATGAAGATTTAGTCCCCGGAGGTTCGTCTGGTGGAAGTGCTGCAGCGGTTGCCGCAGATCTGTGCATGGTAAGTCTTGGCTCAGATACGGGAGGCTCCATTCGTCAGCCAGCAGCCTTTTGTGGTCTTGTAGGCGTGAAACCTACGTATGGTCGTATTTCAAGGTGCGGGCTTATCGCATTCGCCTCCAGCTTTGACCAAATCGGTCCGTTCACGAAATCCGTGCACGACGCCGAACTGGTTTATCAAGTCATGGCAGGTCGAGACGCCATGGACGCGACCAGCTCCTCAAAGTCGGTACATGAATCGCCTTCGACAAAAGAAAAATTCACGTTCGCCTACTACGACGAAGTGATGAATAGCCCAGGTCTACACCCCAGAACGAAGGAGCTTTTCATTCAAAAACTGGACGCTTTGCGCGCCGCAGGGCATGAAGTAATCAGCACCTCCTTTCCATACCTAGACCACTTGGTTCCTTGCTATTACGTATTGACCACCGCAGAGGCATCTTCTAACCTCGGGCGCTACGATGGAGTGCACTATGGAAGGCGAAGCGAGGCGTCTGAAGACATTCCGACAACCTATTTTAATAGCAGAACAGAGGGTTTTGGAGCGGAGGTTAAGCGGCGCATCATGCTCGGAACCTTCGTGTTGAGCTCGGGCTACTACGACGCATACTACTCAAAAGGCCAAAAAGTGCGTCGACTGATCAAAAATGCGACCGACGAAATCCTAAAGAAGGCCGACTTTATTATTTCTCCCACAACACCTCATCCTGCATTTAAGATGGGTGAAAAAGCCAACGACCCGATCGCTTTGTACTTAGAAGACATCTTCACGGTGCAGGCCAATCTATCCGGAAATCCAGCGATCACCATTCCAATGGGAACAACCGACGACGGCCTTCCGCTCGGGGTGCAACTCTTCGGGCGATCCTTTGATGAGGCAACATTGTTCCGAGCTGCGTCGTTGATTTGATTGCGGGCTAACATTTTTTCGTTGATAAGGGTAACCTTTCCCTTGCTTTCATCGGATAATTCATACCCATCTTTGAGCTTAAGCTATTTAGTGTACAACACTTGACCTTTATGAAAAGATACACCCTTCTTTTGGCTGCAATATGCGCCCTCGGGTCAACCGCTCGAGCCTCCTCGCTGCCGAGTGATAGCATTGAAGAAGGCACAAAAGATTCCATACTCGTACTGAGAGACACTGAAGAAGCGGCGCGTATCGATAGCGCTATTTTGTGCTATTACGAAGACCTGTTACTTTTTACCGACGAGCTCTATTCCTCAGACGATTTAGCCCTTCCTGATTCACTTCCTCACTTCACTGGGGAAGACTATCGGCTTCGGTTGAGCACCATGGATGCGCGCACTCCATTTGACCTTTCTTACAACAGCGTTGTGGAGGCCTTCATTCATCTCTACGTTTCCAAAAAGCGTGAATTGAGCGCCGCCTGTCTCAGACGTTCTGATCAATACTTCCCCTTGTTCGAGGAGACCTTCGATCGATATGGGCTTCCCTTAGAACTTAAATACCTGTCAGTGGTGGAGTCGGCCTTAGATCCCAAAGCAAGAAGCCGCGCAGGGGCTACAGGGCTGTGGCAGTTCATGTACGGCACAGGTAAGGTGTTTGGGTTGAAAATCAATTCTTACGTAGATGAGCGTTCCGATCCGGTTCGATCAACCGAAGCGGCCGCTAAATACCTTTCTTACCTACATGAAATGTTTGGGGATTGGAACCTCGCCTTGGCTGCCTACAATTGTGGGGAAGGGCGTGTTGCTCGCGCCATTCGCAGAAGTGGCGGCAAAAAGGACTACTGGGATATCTATCCCTTTTTACCGCGTGAAACGCGTGGATATGTTCCTGCGTTCATTGCTGTCAACTACCTCTTTGAGCACGCCGGCGACCACTACATATTCCCGAAGCATGGTGGATTTAGGTCCTATGAAATCGACTCCGTGCACGTGCGCCAAAAAGTTTCCTTTGATGTAATCGCAGAACTTTTAGAGATGGATGTAGAGACGGTTGCGCTGTTGAATCCAACGTACCGCCTGAATGTAGTTCCTGGCTATGACGACTATACCGCGCTGTACCTTCCAAAAGAAAAACTCAACCTCTGGATTGCTAATGAAGACACAATCTCTACACTGATCGCGTCAAGAGCCGAAACAGATGACGGCTCGCTTGAAGCTCCAAAAGACGTGATTTATTATACCGTTAGATCGGGCGATTACCTAGGTAAAATTGCGAGTCAAAACGGCTGCAGCGTTCGTCAGATTCAGTATTGGAATGGCTTGTCGGGCACCTCACTCAAGCCAGGACAGAAGCTTGTGTTATACGCTGATCAAGTGCGTCAGGCACCCCCACAACCAAAACCAGCTCCGGCCAAGATTGAAGAAGACGGAGAAAACGTCTATTACAGCATTCGACCAGGCGACACGCTGTGGGATATAGCAAAAGCACGGGGGTTGAGCGTAAATGACCTCAAGCGGTGGAACAGCAACGTCAACTTCAACAACATGAAACCCGGACAAAAAATCGTCATCGGAAAAACTTCGTGATGCGTTTCATTTCCATATCCTCCTTATGCGCTTTGCTTCTTGTCGGGTGTGGAGAGGCGAGTCGACGCGACATGCTCCCAAGAAACAGCGGAAATCAAGGGGAGGTAATCGTTGTAGCGCCCTCGCAAGTTTGGACCACCTCATACCGTGATGCCGTTGGGCAGGCTATGAATGTAATCATGTACGGTCTGCCGCAAGGTGAGTTGCTACTCAAGCGTGTGGAGCTCAAAGAAGAGGGGTTCAACGACATGTTTCACACCCATCGAAACATCCTTAAAATTGAAGTACATCCTAAGCAAGAAACATCCGTTCAAGTGCGGCATGACGTGTATGCCCGACAGCAGCTTTTTATCGTCATCAACCTTCAGAACCTCGAGGAACTCCCTGGTGTATTGGATAGCCGAATGAACCAAATTCTCAATCTTTTTCACGAAGCAGAAATCGAACGCTTGATCGGTAGAAACAAAGATTTCGGAAAGCAGGATTTAAACGATAAGGTCCAAGAGGCAACAGGCCTTGAGGTCATTATGCAAGACAAGTTTCAAGTGGCGGTAGAAAAGGATCATTTCCTTTGGCTGCGGCTAGATCAAACCAAACCGCTGGGCGGATATCAACATACGATTAGCCAAGGATTGATGATATACTCTCGTCCGTACACAGACACCGCAGATTTTTCTGACACTAGCCTTTTCGCGTGGAAATCCCGCATCAACAAACTTTACGTGAGTGGGCCGAAGAACAGCTACATGAGCATCAGCGATCGCTTTCTCCAGCCAAAGTCAAACCTGATCACGTATCAAGGTTTAACAGCAAAAGAAATACGAGGCTTGTGGAGAATGGAGGGATACTTTATGGGTGGCCCTTTCTATAGTTTAGTCTTTTACAACCCAGCCAACGGACTCCAATACATGGTAGAAGGGTACGCGTATGCACCCCAGTTTGATAAAGCTCCTTTGATCCGCGAAATAGAAGCTATTGCTAAGAGCGCTACACCGATGAGTGTTCAGGAAACAAATGCAGGCAAGTGAGCTAAATCGACATTGCCACCGGTAATGATTACCACAACCTTCTTACCTTTCAACTTCTCTTGCTGTGCGTCCATGGCAGCAAACGGAACGACAGAAGAGGGTTCCATGATCAATTTTGTCTCAGCCCACATTTGATACATCCATGGCACTATTCGCTCCTCTGCTGCTAACCAAACATCTTCTACCTCGTCCTTAATGATTTCAAAAGGCGTGATGCCAACGGTGGTGCGCAAACCATCAGCCACGGTATTTGCCATTACCTTTTCTTCTCTAATTCCTGAGTTGAACCCCAAGTATCCATCTTGCGCTTGTTCGGGCTCAGCTCCGATTACCATTGTTTGATTTGAATAGTGTTTCGCCGCCAAAGCGGATCCAGCCAACAAGCCGCCTCCGCCCAATGGGGCAATCAATACATCTACGTCGTTCATCTCAGAAAACACCTCCATCGCACAGGTAGCTTGTCCGGCAACAATCCAAGGGTGATCAAACGGTGGTATTACATTACCTCCCGTACTCTGGGCGAGTTCGTTCGCCGTTGCTAAGCGTGCCTCGATTGTAGGTGCGCAGAGCGTGATCTCAGCCCCCCACTTTTTCGCATTGGCAATTTTCATTTTATTGGAGTTCTCTGGCATTACGACGAATGCTTTTACACCCAATTGATGTGCTAAGAATGCGACGGCTTGCGCATGGTTTCCAGAGCTATGCGTCACCAAGCCCTTCCTCCGTTCTTCATCGGTCAATTGCAGGGCAAAGTTTGCCGCTCCTCTTATCTTAAACGCTCCAATTTCTTGAAGTTGATCACACTTTAGATAGAGTTCACACTTCCATCTTTTTTCTAAAGCGGGTACGCGGATAAGAGGGGTTACGACCCGAAACGGTGCTGTTCTTGAAAATGCACGAGAAAGGACCTGGCGATTCATTGATACCTCACGTTAGCCAAGAACTCAACAAGCGATCTTATCGACCCTTCTTTGATGGCGGCCACCTTCATAAGTAGCGTCCATATAGGCTCTTGTAATATTCCACCCTTCCTCCAAGGAAAGAAAACGAGCTGGTAAGGCAATCACATTGGCATTGTTATGCTGCTTTGTCAAGGTGGCGATTTCTGGCGCCCAACACAATCCACAACGAATTCCCACGTGTTTATTCGCAGTCATTGCCATGCCGTTAGCGGTTCCACAAATCAATATTCCGAAGTCCACCACACCTCCTTCTACGTCTGAACAAACTGCATGTCCAAAATCAGGGTAGTCCACACTATCAGGACCGTTTGTGCCGTGATCATTGATTTCAAACCCTCTTTCCTTCAAAAGAACAATTAAGTGATCTTTTAATTCATATCCCGCGTGGTCACAACCAATTGCTACTTTCATGTCATATTATCTTATGGAACAAATGTATTCTTCGAGATTAGTTCTGATAACTTGTTCATTACTGGGTGTAAGTTTTTTATTCTTCTTCAATTATTTAATTAAGGTATTTCAGGGTTGAGAAGAACAACCGAAAGTTGTTGTTTTTGCCAACCAAGTTTATGAACCAGTAGAGTCGATTTTTCACAAAAATGTTATGCGCTACTCATACCTTTTAAACCTACTAACACGTTGTCAATAACATGGTAAAATACTTAGTGGTGAAGCGAATGAATGTTCATCCATTGTTCATTTCAAATGAAAACTTACACCACCTAATGAAACCTCAAAATTCTTTGCACAGAACTAACAGCCCTTATAGTAGTAATAGATTATTTTAAAGTATAGTAGTTATTGTTTAAGTGAATAAAGAAAGTACATACCGTTTCTTCATTGCAGTTTTCATGGGTCTACTTTTGGTCCATGATGTTGATGCTCAAAACCTACCCGTTGATCCGAATGGATACAATCGATTTTTTTTCGACAGTGGGGTTTTGTCCAGTGAAGGAAACCTACGAGATGGAAAGCCAGAGGGGTATTGGAAAAATTATTTCGAATCGGGAATTCTTAAATCGGAAGGAAATAGAAAAGGACATGCCCTAGATAGCATCTGGAAATTCTACAACGAAGAAGGGATCCTCCTGGAAGAGATCCGATACGAAGGGGGAAAACGCAACGGTATTACGAAGCGGTTTGATAAAGAGGGATTTCTAGTATCGAGCACACCCTATTCTGAAGACAAAAGGCAAGGCATTGGATATACCTACTTTTCCAATGGAGCAGTGCAAACCGAGACTACCTACGAGCAAGGAGCGGAAGATGGATTGGCTTATGAGTTCAACGACAAAGGGGATATCATAACCATTACAACTTACAAGAATGGGATTTTCATCAAACAAGAGAAAATCAATCGAAAGGATTCAAACGGAGATAAGGAAGGGTTGTGGAAGGAGTTCTTTGATGATCGGACGGTGAAATCTGAAGGAAGGTATTCGAACGATCGAAAGAATGGATATTGGAAAGAGTATTCCAAGAAAGGCATGCTTCAAATAACCCATAAGTATGAAAAGGGGAAGATGATCACCGATGCAGAAGAACTGGTGGACTTAGAGGTGAGGGAACGGTTTTATCCAGACAGTGACGGAAAGATTCAATTCAGAGGAACATATCGAGAAGGTCGTGCCTATGGAACCCATATTTGGTACGCTATATCAGGTGAGATTGACAGTGTAAAGGTGTTTCGCAACGATGTAAAGATTGCTGAAGGAAATATGACCAAGGATGGACTGCGCATAGGTAATTGGAGGGAGTACTACAATGAAGGTGGAGTATTGAAGGCAGAAGGTGAGTATCAAGCGGGGTATAAAAAGGGACCTTGGATATACTATTTTCAAAATGGTCAGATACAGCAAAAAGGAAAGTATGCCGCTAAAGGAAAGGCCGATGGAGAATGGAATTGGTTTTATGAAAGCGGCGACCTACTGAGAAAAGAGATGTTTGTGAATGGAAAGGAAAATGGGCTGCTTATTGAATATTCAGATGCTGGAAATGTGATTACCAAAGGAGAGTACGTGAATGGAAAAGAAGAGGGAGAATGGTTTATTGAGGTGGGAGATCATCAAGAAGAAGGCGTTTATGAGGGAGGATTGAAACAAGGGATTTGGAAACACTACTTTTTATCGAATGGTGCATTGCGCTTTGAGGGCGAATACTTTGATGGTCTTGAACAGGAAAAACACATTTGGTATTATGATACGGGTGCTAAAATGTTGGAAGGAAAATTCGTTTCTGGAGTGAAAGAAGGAGAGTGGCGCAGGTATGACAGAAACGGAACTTTATTTGTCAATATTGAATATAGTTCTGGGGTAGAAATCAAAGTAGATGGTATCAAACTGAAAGTGAAAGGAACAGATGAACAGCCAAATGGTGAGTAAGTCCTTACGCCAATTGAAATATTTATATCTTTTGACCTCTAAAACCGCCTAACGTTGAGCATGGATATTTTAGTTGTAGAAGACGAAAGCATTGTCGCCAAGGACATTCAAATTTGTTTGAAAAAGCTTGGTTATGAGGTTGTAGGCATTGTGTCTTCAGGGGAAGATGCCGTGGAGAAAGCCAAGGAAATGGAGCCGGATTTGATCATGATGGACATTATGCTCAAGGGAGAAATGAGCGGAATTGATGCGGCGAGTATCATTCGAAAGACGCAAGATATACCTGTTATATTCCTCACAGCATATACGGATAGAGATACGGTTGACCGCGCTAAAGAGTCAGAACCATTCGGTTATATCATCAAACCCTTCAAGGAAATCGACATCCAAACAGCAATTGAGATTGCGCTCTACAAGCACAGAAGAGATTTGGAAGTGAAGAAGGAGCGAGACCTTTATTACAACATGGTTGAGAAGAATGATTCTCCGGATATGATGTTTGTGAAGGCTAATCAACGCCTGGTTAAAATCCGCTACGAAGACATATTCTTTATCGAGGCGCTCAAGGACTATGTGGTTATTAATACCGCTGAAAGACGCTATACCATTCATTCAACGATGAAAGACATCGAACGAAAAATGCCTGAGAAGGATTTCATCCGCGTGCATCGTTCCTTCATTGTCCGGATGGATAAAATCAAGGAAATAGACCATTCGAATGTTATTCTTGAGAGCGACAAGAAGGTGGTGCCTGTTGGCGGGTCTTACAAGGACATGCTCCAACAGCGCTTAAACCTCATTTGATCAGACCAACTTCAGATCAATTCTCCTGTTTTCCAAATCAGCTGCCTCTACCCTTATCCTCACTTCTTGACCTAGCGTAAAGGTTCGCTTTGTGCGTTGACCTTCAATACGCATGTTCTTCTGGTCAAAGAAGTAGTAGTCGCCTTCGATGTCTCTTAAACGCACTAAGCCTTCGCATTTGTTGGATTTGATTTCCACAAAAACGCCCCATTCCGTGGCGCCGCTGATGATGCCGTCAAAGGTTTGTCCTACGGCACTTTGCATGTAAATCACTTGGTATAAACGCGTTGATTCTCTCTCAGCCTCTGTAGCCTTACGCTCCATCAAACTGCTGTGTTGGCAAAGCTTTTCGATACCATCTTGTTTGACCGCGTTTGCACCATTCAAATAACTGAACAGTAAGCGATGTGCGATCATGTCAGGATAGCGACGAATAGGAGAGGTGAAATGGGAGTAATATGGAAAAGCCAATCCGAAGTGACCAATGTTTTGGGTAGAATACTCAGCCTTGGCCATTGTTCGGATGGAGAGCATCTCTATGATGTTCTGTTCGGGTTTCCCTTTGACTTCAGCGAGTAAGTTGTTCATTGACGCCGCGATTTTGTCGGGCGTATTGAAATCTACACGATAACCGAATCGCTTGATGAAGTCCGATAGGTCTTTCAACTTCGTGGGGTCTGGTCGGTCGTGGATACGGTACACAAAGGTTTTTACATTGTCGTGGTTACTGGTCTTTTTACCAACCTTGATGGCTACTGCTTTGTTAGCGAGGAGCATGAATTCTTCGATCAGTTTGTGGGCATCCTTTTGCACCTTGAAAAATACATCTACCGGTTTTTTATCATCGTCGAGCTTAAACTTTACTTCGCTCTTTTCGAACGCGATGGATCCCTTTTTCATGCGCTCTGCACGGAGTTGTTTGGCCAAGGTATTGACTTGAACCAACTCATCTTTATAAGGGCCATCGGCCTTTCCTTCTAGCACATCCTGCACCTCTTCATATACGAAGCGATGATCACTGTAAATCACTGTTTTTCCTATCCAGGTATCTTGTACTTGAGCGTGCTCATTTACTTCGAAGATGCAAGAGAAGGTCAGTTTTTCTTCTTTCGGACGCAGTGAGCAGACTTGATTGGAGAGCATTTCAGGCAGCATGGGAATGACGCGATCCACCAAATAAACGGAGGTAGCTCGTTTTTGAGCTTCTTTTTCAAGCGCGGTGTTTTCTCTGACGTAATGTGTGACGTCTGCGATGTGCACACCGATTTCCAGGTTCCCATTTTCAAGTTTTCGATAGGAAATGGCATCGTCAAAATCCTTTGCGTCTGCTGGGTCAATGGTAAACGTCAGGGTCTTTCGCATATCCCTGCGTTTTGCAATCTCTTCTTTGGTGATTTCGATTTTCAGCGCCGCACATTCGTCTTCAACATCTTTTGGAAAACGAAGTGGAAACCCAAATTGCGCGAGAATAGCATCGCCTTCGGCACGCATATCACCAGGCATTCCTAGAACGTCAGTGACTTTCGCTTTTGGATTCATGCGCAAGTTTTCCCAATCCATGAGTTGAACCACAACTTTCTCACCCTCCTTTGCGCCGTTAAGGTCTTCTGTTGGAATGAAAAAATCTACGGAGATTTTAGGGTTATCTGGCATGGCGAAGTACCGGCCTTCATTCTTGAAGATAATGGCTGGAAACGTTTCGTGCGCTCGCTCAACGATGCTGATGACTTTGCCCTTTGGGCGGCCGCTTGATTTTTTACCACTGATGAGTCTGATCTGAACAAGGTCTCCGTGAAGCGCTCTATCTGTGTAGTGTTCTGGAATCATCACATCCCTTGCGTAACCAGGGATTTCAACAAAGGCCATTCCGGAACGATTGAAGGAAATTAAGCCCTCCAATTCGTCTAGAGGACCAGACCAGCGGTACTTGCCTCTGTGCTCTTCTTTGAGCAGGCCGTCTTTAATCATGGACTCAGTTACGGCTACGAGGACTTGTTTTTCAATGGCATCCGTTATCTGGAGGCGAGCAGAGAGCTGCTTGTGATTAACAAGAGAAGAAGGGTTTTCCCGAAAGAATCGGCTAACCTGATTCCGGTACTTCTTGACTTGTTTATTAAGTTTTTTCGGTGTTTTTTTAGACATGGTTCTAAAGCAAATGAAGCTGTTTTAGAAGCTATTAAGAATGAATATGTTTTGAGTTTTCATTGAATCTGATTCGTATGTGCTCTAATAAGCTCATAACTTTGATCCAAAATCGATTTTATTATGTTGTCAAAACGAGTGGAAGATGCCTTGAACGAACAGATAAAGATGGAAGGGTTGTCGAGTAATTTTTACTTGGCAATGGCTTCTTGGGCCGAACAGAACGGCTATGCCGGCGTTTCGGGCTTTCTGTATAAGCATTCAGATGAGGAGCGTTTCCACATGCTCAAGCTGGTCAAGTACATGAACGAAAGAGATGGAAAGGTAGTCATTCCAGCCTTCGAACAGCCGCGTTCAAATTATAATAACGTTAAGGAGTTGTTTGAAGAGTTGTATAAACACGAAGTTGCCGTCACCCAAAGCATCGGTGAATTGGTTGGTGTTTGTCTGGAAGAAAAGGACTTCACTACGCACAATTTCCTTCAATGGTATGTAAGTGAGCAACTCGAAGAAGAAGCCCTGGCCAAAACGATCATTGACAAAATCAAGTTGATGGGAGATGATAAAAGTACGTGGTATCACTTCGACAGAGACATCATGGGTCTCACGGTGACCAGCGCTGCAGATGGTGCGGGTGCCGCTTAGTGTGAACATTACATATGAACTACATGAGCCCCACAGTAATGTGGGGCTTTTTTAAGGCCCAACAAGCTCATCCAATAAGTCGAAGTATTCCTTTTCGAAAGCGAGGTAACGCTCCCGACCTGTAGCGGGACCGCTAAAACCAGTGTGAATCTTCACCACATTGTGCTGTCGATCCATCACAACCAGCGTAGGGTATGAAAAAACACCATTGAGCGCGAGGAGTAGTGACGAAGCCTTTGCTTTATTCGTTGAAAGTGAAGCGAGTAAAACAGGGTATGGGATTTCAAGGTTTTCGACTTGACGCTGGATATTGCGCTTTGCTACTGCGGAATCGCGTACCAATTCAAAATCCAATGCCACGATTTGTAAATCTTCTGCGCCATAGCGCGACCTGACCTTTTTCAAGAACAGGGTTTCGTCCAAACAATTTGAACACCAAGTGCCCATGACGCTGACCAAGGTAACCTTGTTTTGGAACGAGGGGTCTGACAAAGAGACCAACTTACCTGTGACGTCTGGAAAGGAGAATGTGAAACGTTCAGCCTGAAGGCTTGTAATCGTTTCGGCTGAGCGAAGCTGATGGGCTGTGTTAAGTAAGGCTATCCAGGGTTGTTTCCATGTTTGACCAGCGCAAAAAACTCCGATCAAGCTGTCTCCTTTGATGGATCCTTTGAACAGGTAGGCATGAGTGCCATCCATTGTGCTCAGAAAGAAAGAATCACCTCGAATCGCACCGTCCAAGAAGCGATAATCACCCGTTTCGGTCAGGATGGAGCCGTTGATGGCTTGTTGGGTTTGTTCTATGACAAGGACGGTTGAGTCTGTGAAAGCCCCACTCGCGTCAGCGAAGATCAAAGTGTGTTCACCCGCCAATTTGTGAGAGGTGGTTGTGGCAACAGGAAAGCGGAAAGCCACGCCTTTTTCAAGCCTGACCGGGGTAACCCGTTTCTCGTCTCTTTTTTCATTGACCCAACGGCCGATGAGGGTAGTTTCATCAACCCTCTTCAAGCGGAAGTAGGCATTAAAATAGGCGGATGCAAACGTCAAGGAATCCCCTTCTGAGGTCTGCACAGGAAAACGAAGTAGCTCTTTGTCGTTTTTTACGATGAGCGCGTCTTCTTGCAAAATACATTGCACGGGTAGCGGATCTCCTCCAAGGTCGAATACGGCCCGCCAAAGTTCACCCGCAGGAACAATCGAACCTTGAATGAATTGATCGTTTTGAAAGAACCAATCGATGCTTTGCTTTATAGAAAGGCTGTATTCGTTTCGGTCGAATCGGAAGGATTGAGTCGAGGAAGAGAGCAAGTTGGACCTTTCCTTCAGTAATTCAAAACCGATCAATCGTCCACGTTCGATTACATAGCGCATCTCACGAACCTCTTGTCCGTCGCTTTGGGCTTTGAACAAAACTTCTCTTACAGGGCCGATGGTAGTATCCGTGATGGTGTAAGCGTCTTTGTAGCGCAAGTGATTCACATCTTCTTGCATGAAGGCCGTGAACTCACGACGCCAGTTTACGGAGTCTTGGAAGGCGTATTGAACGCCATCATCTTGAACGACCCACTTGATGACATTCGAGCCGTCTAACTGCAGGCTATCTGCGAGGTCCTCCATAGTGGGAAGATCTTCGATGAGTTTGGGATCTTCCGGTTCGGGCAAGGCCTCGCATCCTGCAAGAACAAGCAGGAATAAAAGAGAGAAAAACCGAATGGATTGGATCAAAATGCCGAGCGGAATTGTTGGAGAAAACGAACGTCGTTCTCAAAGATCATTCGAATGTCAGGGATTTGAAACCGCTGCATTGCGCTCCGCTCCAATCCCATTCCAAACGCAAAACCGGAATACTTTTCAGGGTCGATGTTAGAACTTTCAAGAACGGCAGGATCCACCATGCCGCAGCCCATGACTTCGAGCCACCCCGTTCCCTTAGTTATCCGGTGATCAAGCTCATTTTCGAGGCCCCAATACACATCCACTTCGGCGCTTGGCTCGGTGAATGGAAAGTAGGAAGGGCGTAACCTGATCTTACTTTTTCCAAAGAACTCTTTGGCAAAATATTCCAAGGTTTGCTTCATATCTGCGAAGGTTACCCCCTCATCTATGTACAAACCCTCGATTTGGTGGAAAATACAGTGAGACCTTGCGGAAACCGCTTCATTCCGAAACACCCTACCGGGAGCAATGATGCGTATGGGTGGTTTTTCATTCTCCATTGTCCGCACCTGCACACTGGATGTATGGGTGCGCAGTACGTAATCTTCCGTGCCGTTAGGGTTCTTCACGAAGAAGGTGTCCTGCATATCGCGGGCGGGATGCTCAGGGGGAAAGTTGAGCGCAGAGAAATTGTGCCAATCGTCTTCTATCTCTGGGCCTTCAGCTACCGAAAAGCCAATGCCGTGGAAAATGTCAATGATTTCTCGCTTGATGATGGATATGGGGTGCTCTGCTCCGAGGCTGCTGAGCATGCCGGGACGGGTTAAGTCAATATCATGGTGCATCACCTCCGCTCCTGACAACTCTGCCTTCCATTGAGCGATGCGCTCCTCAGCGAAATGCTTAAGTTCATTGAGCGGCTTGCCCAATGCCCGCTTCTCGTCGGAACTGACGGATTTGAAGTCGTTGAATAGGTCTTTGAACACCCCCTTTGAACCGAGGTATTTAATCCTCAGCTGCTCGGCCTCATCCACATTTTTGGCGGTAGCTTTTTCTATCTCCGCCTTCAACTGCTCTACGCGCTCAGAAAAATTCATCCAGCGAAATTAGGGTTATTCAACCACGTGAACCGTCATGCGGATGGGTGGATTGGGTGTATCGCCCTCTTTCTTAGCTGCCGCAATCTTGTCGACAACCTCCAATCCTTCAATCACCTGACCGAAGATGGTATATTGTTGATCTAAGTGGGGTGTGCCACCAATGGTAGCGTAGGCCTCTCGTTGCTCAGCAGTATAGGTGAATTTCTTTTCATCCATCCGCGCGTCGATCATAGGGTTCACCTCATCCATAACAGCCTTCATCTCTTCTTGATTGCGCTCGCGCTGGCATGCTTGGAAACGTTCGAGGTATTGTTTGTTTTCCTCGGCGGTAAAGAACGCCTGCATCGTTTGGTTTCGGAGGTCTTGATTTACGCGCTTTTGAAACATATCTAGGTCCGCCTCGGAAAAAACAGCCCCTTGTACGATGTAGAATTGACTTCCCGAACTGGCGCGTTTGGGATTCACATTATCCCCCTGTCTTGCGGCGCAGAGCGCCCCTTTCTTATGGAAAAAGTTCGCGTTGAATTCAGCAGGAATCGTGTAGCCGGGACCGTCTTTTGACCCTTCTGCACCCTCCTTTGTGGATGGATTCCCACCTTGGATCATAAAGTCTTTGATCACACGGTGAAAGGTGGTGCCGTCGTAGAAAGAATCATTGGCCAGCTTGATGAAGTTGTCTCGGTGAAGCGGTGTTTCGTTGTACAATTCAACCGTAATCTCGCCCGAATCAGTTGAAATAACCAACCGAGTGCGCTCGGTCTCGTCTTGTCCGTATACCATGACATTCACTAGAATGAACACGGCCATGATCAGCATTTTTCTCATTGTAAAATCCACTACAATTGTTGGGTTCACAAAGTTTAGTGAAAATTGCGACTTATAATTATGTTATTTTTGACGGTCCTTAGAAATCGGGTTATGAAAACAACGCTTCGACTTTCACTTGCAATACTCGCTCTGGCAGCGGTTACTTTTTCGGCTTGCGACAACGATCCGGACCCAGGCATTGCCGAGATTAAAGTTATCGATGAGGTAGGAGACGCGCAAAGCGGCATCCATGTTAGCTTGTACTGTACGGAACCCAATTGTGTGGTAAACCGAAAGGGTAGAACCAATAGTTTGGGGGTATATACAGAATCGTTTGAGTTGCCAGTGGTGCTCCGCGTTCGGGCCGTACGTTATGACACAACCATCAAGACCCAAGGATTACCTCCTAATCAGATTACCACCGTTTCGGTGGATTCTCTTTGCGGAGAAGGGTTTATTCAAATCGAGAATGACGACATCGCTAGCGAGACGGTCACCATTCTTGAATGTAACTAAGAACCGCCTCTTTCATTAGCTTTTCTTGTTCATTAGCCCCAAGCTTGGGCAATCGCTCTGTGCGTTCGAAATGGGGCCACCCGTCCTGGTCCTTACCCAAGAACTCATAGTAGCCATACGGCTCCAGCAGGCTGCATACAGCAATGTGCATCACATCGATCTTTTGATCTTT
Source organism: uncultured Flavobacteriales bacterium (assembly GCA_943788725.1). Classification (GTDB taxonomy): domain Bacteria; phylum Bacteroidota; class Bacteroidia; order Flavobacteriales_G; family Salibacteraceae; genus SHAN690. The sequence continues at coordinate 49,988 of CALSRJ010000005.1, forward strand.
GTTCAACCTCCTCGGGCCCTGCCCCAACTCATTGACCCCGATCACAAATAGCAACGCCTGTAGGTCCATGGGTTGCCCAAAGCGCTCTTCTGCACGCTTCATGGCCGCTTCCCAAGCGTGTTCAAAATCCTGTTCATTCATCGCGTCAAATGTACTTAGGAGCAGCGCGATGTGCTACTAACTTTGGTGCATGGATTTTAACCACTGGGACATCATCTTAATCTTGCCGCTTCTTTACGCTGCTTGGAAAGGATTTCAGAAAGGCTTCATCATAGAAGTGGCGTCAATCGCAGCGCTTATCGCTGGCATTTACATCGCGGCCAACTTTAGTGAAATCACCGCCGAAAAGCTAAAAGAGTGGTTCGACATCAAGGGCACATGGTTGGGATATGCGTCCTTCATCGTCACCTTTGTAGCGGTTGTATTCGGCGTTTATGCCCTGGCCAAGGTGGTGGAGAAAGCCGTGAACCTCGTCGCCTTGAAGTTGGTCAATAAGCTGGCGGGGTCCCTATTCGGAATTGTCAAGGTAGCGCTGATCCTCTCGATTGTACTCAACCTACTCGGCTGGCTGAATCGATACGTCCCCATTCTCTCTAAGTCTGAGCCTCAAAAAAGTTTGATGTTCAACCCAGTCAAAGGCTTTGCGCCGTTGATCCTTCCCGTATTGACCGACGCCGAGTGGCTTGCTGCAGCAGAAGAGTGGCTTGCGCCTGAACTAGAAGAAGAGGCTGGAGGTTGATTATCCGTTGACGATTGCTGCCACACCGGGCAACGTCTTTCCCTCGAGCAATTCGAGTAACGCACCCCCGCCCGTTGACACATAACTCACACGATCGCCCAATCCGAATTTTTTAACCGCAGCAACGGAGTCGCCCCCTCCAACCAGGCTGTAACCGTCTGATTCGGCAATCATCTCTCCCAGCGCCTTAGTGCCTTCGGCGAAGTGACTAAACTCAAAGACTCCCAATGGACCATTCCAAAGGATGGTTTTGCTGGCCGCGATCACGGTGCGGTACGTTTCAATAGCTTTTGGACCTACATCTAAGCCCATCCAACCCCCTTCAATCGCGTTGGACGCGGCAATTTTCTTGGCTGCGTCATTGTCAAAAGCATTTGCTACGACACTGTCCTCGGGTAACAACACCTTCACTCCTTTTGCTTCAGCCTCGCGCAGGATCTGCAGCGCCGTATCCAAATGGTCATCTTCTACCAGGGAGTCACCCACCTCACCACCTTGCGCTTTCACGAAGGTGTAGGCCATTCCTCCTCCAATGATGAGGTTGTCAATCTTCGCTAATAAATGGGTGATTACCTCAATTTTACTACTCACCTTGGCCCCGCCAATTATAGCGGTATATGGGTGCTCCGCGCTTTTCAAAACACGCATTCCGTTTTCTACCTCGGCGTTCATCAGGTAACCAAATAGTTTTTCGCTCATAAACTGTGCGACAACGGTAGTTGATGCATGGGCGCGATGGGCTGTCCCGAAGGCATCGTTGATGTAGACGCCGCCGTGAAAGGAGAGCTTTTTAGCAAAGTCATGGTCTCCTTTTGTCTCTTCAGGATAGAAGCGCAGGTTTTCGAGCAATAGGACTTGCCCTGGTTTTAGATGCGACGATTGGTTAAAGGCATCGTCGCTTATGCAGTCATTAGCAAACTGCACTTCTTGACCCAAGCGCTCAGATAAGGTGGGTAAAATGTGTTTCAATGAAAAACGATCTTCCGGCCCTGTTTTAGGACGCCCCAAGTGCGACATCAGCACGACAGCCCCTCCACCGGAGATCACTTTGCGAATGGTGGGAAGTGCAGCGACGATGCGGGTGTCGTCGGTTACGCGGAAGTTGTCGTCTAGCGGCACGTTGAAATCAACGCGGATCAACGCAGTCTTGTCAGAAAAATCAAAAGAATCTATGCTTGCCATGGTGTCAAATTCAGCGGCAAAAGTAATTTTAAGGCCGAAAGAAGGAGGCGATAAGCATGAGGAGAAATGACATACCGGGCCAAGATGAGTTGAAAGAGGTCTTCACCCGTATGGTGGACCAAGAAAAGCTTCCCCACGCAATGCTCATTCACGGAGTAGAAGGGGGTGTTTCTCTTCCCTTGGCGTTGTTTCTTACTTCCTACTTGATGTGTGACTCTCCGGAGGGTGGAGACATTTGCGGAACCTGCCCAAGCTGCTCCAAAACCCGACATTTCACGCATCCCGATGTCCATTTTGTGGTTCCCGTGAACGGCACGAAGACGATCCGGAAGGAGCTGGCAAATACAGATCGTTTTATAGAAGATTGGAGAGAAGCGCTCATTGCAAACCCATTCCTTTCCTTACGGGACTGGTATGAGCGAATTGGTATTGAGCGAAGCCAAGGGTTTATTGGAGACAGGGAGGGAAAGGAGTTCAGACAGAAACTTTCCTTGCGCTCCTACGAGGGAAAGGCGAAGGTGTTCATTATTTGGCACGCGGATCGAATGAATCCAACCTTCGGAAATAAAATCCTCAAAAACCTAGAAGAACCTAGCGAACGAACGCACTTTATCGTGGTCACAGAGCAGCCGGCCCAGTTGCTCACTACGATCTTATCCAGAACACAGCGGTTTAAAGAAGAGCACATATCTGACGAATCGCTAGCCGCATTTCTCGAGCATACATATGACGTAACAGCTGAGCGTGCTATGAACCTCGCGTTCAGGGCGGAGGGAAATGTACACTCAGCCACAAAGGAAGCGCAAGAAAATGACGACCCATGGCTGGCAGAATTTCGGGAGTGGATGCGGTTGTGCTACAAAAAGGATTTGGTAGGCTTGTTCCAGTGGAGTGAAAAGATGGCAAAGAACAATCGAGACGCACAGCGTCAGTTTGTGTCAGGGGCGTTGAAAATGCTCGATCGATGTTTCCGAATGGGGTGGGTCGAAACCCCGATTCCTATGGAGGGAGAGGAAGCGTCATTTTACAAAGGTTTCGCCCCGTTCATCAACGCCTCGAATGTGCGCCAGTTCATGGATTTGCTGGAGGAGGCTTCGTTCCATGTGGAGCGCAATGTGAACGAAAAACTCGTTTGGTACGACAGCAGCATCAAGGCCGTCAGATTCATGCACGCAGGGAAGAAAGCGGCAGAGCGGGTATAGTTCAATTCCATGTAGATTTGTAACGCTAAGCAGAGAATTTATGGGATGTGGAAATTGTGGAAGTGGAGGATGTGGGACCCAGCCGGCGGGATGCAAGAACAATGGCAATTGCGGAACGTCTGGATGCAATAAAATGGATGTGTTCGACTGGCTTACCGGAATGGAACGAACCGCTTCAGGAGAAACGGAATATGTAGAGGTTCGATTCAAGAACACTCGAAAAGAGATTTTTAAGAACCCTGAGCATCTTTCCCTCATTGTGGGTGAGGCAGTTGCGGTGGAAGCTTCAACAGGTCATGATATTGGAATGGTTTCACTCACTGGTGAACTGGTCAAGTTTCAAATGAAAAAGGCCGGATTGTCGGCCAAGAGCAGAGATATCAAGAAGATTTATCGAAAGGCTACGGACGAAGACCTAGAAATCTATAGGGCAGCGCGAGATCAAGAAGAGGCTACCATGATTAAGGCGCGGCGCATCGTGCGCGACCTCGGTTTGTCGATGAAAATTTCGGATGTAGAATACCAAGGAGATAATACGAAGGCGTCGTTTTATTACATCGCTGATGAGCGCATCGATTTTCGTGAACTCATCAAGGTGCTTGCCGACACCTTCCGGCTCCGGATCGACATGCGTCAAATCGGCGCGCGTCAAGAAGCCGGTAGGGTTGGAGGAATCGGATCTTGTGGAAGGGAGTTGTGTTGCAGCACCTGGCTGACCGACTTCCGCTCAGTATCCACTGCCGCCGCTCGATACCAGCAACTCAGCATCAACCCAATGAAACTTGCCGGACAGTGTGGAAAGCTCAAGTGTTGTTTGAACTACGAACTTGACTCCTACATGGACGCGATCAAAGACTTCCCTGATCACCGAAAGAAGCTGAAGACTAAAAAAGGAGTGGCCTTCCATCAAAAGAGCGACATTTTCAAGGGGATGATGTGGTATTCTTACGAGGACAACATGAGTGAGTTCATTCCTTTAGAAGTGGATCGTGTGCGCGAAGTCATCGCTATGAATGAAGGCGGAAAACTGGCGGATGACCTCGCCCTAATGAGCTACAAAGAGGTCGTAAAACAAGTGGAGTTGAAATTCGACAATGTGGTCGGCCAAGAAGACCTTACTCGATTTGATCAACCCAAGCGCAGCAAGAATAAGCGTAGGAAAGGTGGCGGTAAAGGTCGGCCAGGAGGGCAGCAAGGTCATGCCGGTGGCGGCAACCAAGGAGGGCAGCCGAAAGCGGGTGGCGGCAACCAAGGCGGACCTAATAAGGGAAGGCCTAATCGCAGAAAAAAAGGCAAGCCAAAAGGCAGTGATTCATGATTCGAAGTTCAATTGTAGCCCTGCTGTCGTTGTTGTTCCTAAGCGCTTGTAATGGGGACTACATCCTCAATGAGACCAAGGAGGTGGCGGGTGGTGATTGGGCGTTTGAAGCACCAAAGTCATTTACCGCCGAGGTCACCGACACGCTCACTCCTCAGCATTTCTACCTCTTGCTGAGACACGGGGGCAATTACAGTTATCAGAACTTGATCGTCATCGTCAAGACCTACTTTCCGAATAACACCTTCGTCGCAGACACCATTGATTGTCCCTTGGCGGATCCTTCTGGAAAATGGTATGGCAGCGGGTTGGGCGACCTCTTGGATAACCGAATCATGTTCAAAAGAAATGTGCAAATGCCTTTTGCAGGCACCTACAAATTCGAACTTCAGCACGCAATGCGTTCCGACACTATTCACGAAGTTTATGATGTGGGCATCGCAATCGAAAGTGCAGTTGACTAAATTGCAGCGGACAGTCCCTGGCGTATGAAGAAACTAATTATCGGTCTTTGGGTAGTGGTCCTCCTCGGGATCCTTGGCTTTTTTTCCTCCTTTTGGATGGCGGAGCAGGGCTGGCTTGGAAAAATGCCCACCATTGAAGACCTGCAAAATCCGAAAAGCGATCTCGCGAGTGAGATCTACGGTTCCGACGGGAAGGTGCTGGGAAAGTATTTCTACCAAAACAGAACCAATGTTGGCTACGAAGGCCTTTCGCCCCACCTGATCAATGCACTGGTGGCGACCGAAGACGAACGGTTTAGAGATCACCCAGGGATCGACTGGAAAGGAACCATACGCGCCGTGGCCTACTTGGGTAGCCGCGGTGGAGCCAGTACCATTACCCAGCAGCTCGCCAAAATGCTGTTTACCGAGCGGAGGTCAACCAACAAATTGAAACGCGTCGTTCAGAAGATCCAGGAATGGATCATTTCCGCCAAATTGGAACGCTACTATACGAAAGATGAAATCATCGCCATGTACTTCAACCGCTTTGACTTTGTCAATAATGCGGTTGGTGTAAAATCCGCATCTCAGGTGTATTTCAGCACCTCACCAGACTCTTTGGAAATCCACGAGGCGGCTATGTTGGTAGGAATGGCGAAGAATCCATCCTTATTCAACCCCATCCGCAGACCAGATACGACCTTTCAAAGGAGAAATGTGGTCTTGGGCCAAATGGTGCGGAACCGATACATCACTCAAGAAGAATACGATTCCATTTCTGTCCTGCCGCTTGGTGTTCGCTATCAGCAAGTAGATCATAGCGAGGGCATTGCCCCCTACTTTAGGGAAATCTTGAGGGGAGAGCTGAAGACGCTGCTGCAGAAAAAAGACCCGGAAACGGGGGAGTACCTTGTTGCCAAGGAGAACGGAGATCCCTATAATATCTACAGTGATGGGCTGCGCATATTCACAACCATCAACAGTAAGATGCAGCAGCACGCGGAATGGGCGGTGCAGCAATATTTGAAAGAATACTTACAACCCGCCTTCTCGAGAGAACTGGAAAGGAGGTCGAACTTCCCTTTCGCCAGCTTATCGGATGAAGAAGTGAAGAATGTGATGAACACGGCGCGGCGACGTACCATGCGCTATCGGATCCTGACTGGCAAGGAATGCCATAATTGCCATCGAAGGGGAGATTTTGTCCAAAAAGAAGAGATCGATGGAGTTGACCATTGGGTTTGTGCAGCGGATGACTGCGGTGAGACCAAACGTGTGATTTCAGCGGATTCAATCGACACGGTGTTTGATACGCCAGTTAAAATGCAAGTCTTTTCATGGCAAGGCGAAATCGACACTTTGATGACGCCAAATGACTCTATTCGGTACTATAAGAGCTTCTTGCAAGCGGGGCTCATGAGTCTTGACCCTCACACAGGCCACATCAAAGCTTGGGTCGGCGGCATAGACCACAAGCACTTTGAATACGACCACGTTTACCTGTCGAAACGACAAGTGGGCTCCACGTTCAAGCCTTTTGTATACGCTTTAGCGCTAGAGGCCGGACTATCTGCATGCCACCTCGTACCCGATATTCCTTACACCTTTAAGAAAGGCGAATTTGGTTTGTTGAAAGATTGGACCCCGAAAAATGAAGGGGACGAATACGGATACGAGGTTACCTTGAAGTACGGCCTCGCCAATTCAATGAATACCATCACGGCGTGGGTCATGAAGCGTTTTACCCCGCAAGCCGCAGTGGCCTATGCGCACAAATGTGGGATTCGTTCGCATATTGAGCCAGTACCTTCTTTGGCCCTTGGCGTGGCTGATTTGAGCCTCCATGAAATGGCCACAGCCTACAGCACTTTTGCGAATCGTGGAATGCGTATGGAGCCTGTGTACCTACTTCGCATTGAAGACAATGGCGGAACGATGATCTATGAATCGCAGCAAGACATCGAAGAGGTAATGAGCGAGGAGCAGGCCTACAAGATGTTAGACATTATGATGGGTGTGACAGAAGGAGAATTGGGTGGCCCCGTAGACCCTGAGGTCGGGCGTCAACGGAAGACAGGTACAGCCATGCGCATGCACTACGATGTTGAGTCGCGTGGCTACGATGGCATACCTTGGGATGTAAAAATTGCGGGTAAGACAGGGACTACCCAAGGTAATTCAGATGGGTGGTTCATGGGCATTGTGCCGGACTTAGTCACAGGGGTTTGGGTTGGCGCCGAAGACAGAAGCGTTCGATTCACCCGCACCGACCTTGGACAGGGAGCCAACACCGCCCTGCCGATCTGGTGTTACTACATGAAGAAGGTATGGGAGGACCCATCTTTCGGCGTAACAACGCGGCCGTTTGATGTGCCTGAAACCCTTAAAAATGATAACTTCGATTGCACAAATGGATCGTCGGACGATGAGCCGTTTGACGGTGGCGAGATCAATGAAAAGGACCTATTTAACTAAGGACCCATGGCAATCAACAAAGTAGTTTCCGGAGCAGAAGAAGCAATCCAGGGAATCAGCGACGGCATGACGGTAATGTTTGGAGGCTTCGGGCTCTGCGGCATTCCTGAACACGCAATCGCGGCGGTACGAAAAAGAGGAACAAAAGACCTGACCTGTGTATCAAACAACGCAGGGGTTGATGGATTTGGCCTGGGGGTACTCCTCGAAAACAAGCAGGTAAAGAAGATGATTTCTTCGTACGTAGGAGAAAATGACGAGTTCGAGCGACAGATGCTCAGTGGTGAATTGGATGTGGAGCTGATCCCTCAAGGAACCTTGGCAGAAAGATGTCGAGCAGCGGGCGCCGGTATTCCGGCGTTTTTTACCCCGGCTGGCTATGGAACGGAAGTGGCGATCGGGAAGGAAGTCAGGTGGTTCGATGGAAAGCCCCATTTGCTCGAACATGCATTTGACGCGTCCTTTGCATTCGTAAAGGCGATGAAGGGCGATACTGCCGGCAATTTGATCTTCAACGCCACGGCGCGCAATTTTAACCACGCCATGGCCATGGCCGGAAAAGTCACCGTGGTAGAAGTGGAAGAGTTGGTGCCCGTGGGTGAACTCGACCCCAACGAGATCCATACGCCAGGGATTTTCATCCAACGGATATTTCAAGGAGACAATTTTGAAAAGCGCATCGAACAGCGCACGGTTCGATCAAAAGCATAGGATATGGCACTTGACAAAAACGGTATTGCACAGCGCATCGCTCAAGAATTGAGGGACGGCTACTATGTAAACTTGGGCATCGGCATTCCTACCTTGGTAGCGAACTACATTCCAGACGGCATTGACGTAGAATTTCAAAGTGAGAACGGCATGTTAGGAATGGGTCCCTTTCCTTTCGAAGGAGAAGAAGACCCAGACTTGATCAACGCGGGCAAACAGACCATCACGGCAGTACCTGGGGCGGTTTATTTTGATTCTTCAACCAGCTTTGCCATGATTCGCGGGCAGCACGTAGACCTCACCGTGCTAGGCGCTATGGAAGTCAGTGACCAAGGCGACATCGCCAATTGGAAGATTCCAGGTCGCATGGTCAAGGGGATGGGGGGTGCCATGGATTTGGTGGCTTCCGCAAAGAACATTATAGTGGCGATGATGCATACCAATAAAGCAGGAGAATCTAAACTTCTCAGGCAATGTACCTTGCCGCTAACAGGGGTGCGCTGTGTCACCCGGGTGGTGAGTAATTTGGCGGTGTTAGACATCACCGAGCGTGGGTTCAAGCTCATCGAATGTGCTCCCGGCATAAGTGTAGATGACGTCAAGAATGCGACAGAAGGAAGGTTGATCGTAGAAGGGGACATTCCTGAAATGAAGCTTTAAGCGCAGGATGATCCTTGTCACCGGCGCAACAGGTATAGTAGGCTCCCACATCGTTCTGGCCTTGCTTCAGAAAGGTGCAGCCGTGCGCGTACTTCATCGTACAGGTTCTGATCTGTCGGTGTTGACAGACCTTTTAGCGTACCATTCCATCCAAACCAAGCCAGAATACGTCATCGGAGATGTAGAGGATCCTATTTCCTTGGAAGATGCTGCGCAAGGATGTCAGACTTGTTATCATGCGGCGGCGCTTGTTTCCTTTAACGATGCTGACGAACGACTGCTTGCCGAAGTAAATGTACATGGCACTGAACACATCATTGACATGTGTCTTAGGAATGGTTTGAACCTAGCCTTCATCAGCTCCACGGCATCCATAGGGGAAGCAAATGCCCAAGGGGTGCGCGATGAAACGTGTGAGTGGGGCACCGATAAGGGGAAAGCAGCCTATACCTTGAGTAAAAGATACGCTGAACTTGCGGTGTTCAGGGGGATGCAAGAAGGCCTAGAGGCGGTGGTTGTAAATCCAGGCGTGGTCATTGGGCCAGGAAATTGGGGGCAGAGCAGTACCTCTATCTTTTTAACGGGCATCAAAGGAATGACGTTTTACCCTGGAGGAAACAATGGATTTGTCGACGCAAGGGATGTCGCGGAAATCACAGTAAAAATGATGGAAGAGCCGTCTAAGTACAACGGCCAACACCTACTTATTGGAGGAAGTCACAGTTTTAAGGAAATGTTTGACCTGCTGGCAGAAGTCGCCGGAACCAAAGGCCCAAGTATTCGGGTTAATAGTGGGGTGATTCGTATTGCGATGCTGGGCATGCGCATCTTTGAGTTTTTTGGTCTCAATCGATCACAGATTACGGCTAATAGTTTGCGCTCATCGATTTCAAAGCATGTTTATGCAAACAAGAAGGTGCGCGATTTAGGCTTTGAATTCCGAACCATTCGATTGGCGGCTGAATACACGTTGGATGTATTCAAGACCGAGGGGAGGAACTGACGCTCAGTTTGCTTCCTGGACCTCGTCCTTTTTCTTCAGATCTTCCGTCTTCAGACGTGCTGTTTCCGTACTCAGCCTTTCCATGGCGAGGTCGTAAATCTCACTCATCTCTTCAAAATCGGCTCCCCAAAATTCTAGGCTTCTCACAAACTTAGCTCGACTCACCTGAGCTGTATCGAAGTACTCGATGAAGCCTCGCTTTGCGTAGACCTGAAGATTCTCTTTGCGCACATCACGGTGACGCATTGCGGCATCGATCACATGGACTTGACTCAGAAAATAGGCCATACTATCCTTGGAGAGAACATCTACGGGAACGGGACGAGGGGCTGGTTTGTCCGAGGTGCAGGCAAGAAGAAAAAGGAGCGCTAGCATAGGAATCAGCGCTTTCATCGGTTAAATGTGATTGCGGAGCCCTTGCGGGATTCATTGATGACGCCCCGATCAAAAACCAAGTGCCCACTGACAAAAGTTTTAACGATGCTTGAAGAGAATTGATGTCCTTCGAATGGAGACCAGCCACATTTATAGAGGAGGGAATCCTTGGTAACAGTGGTTGGAGTATTCAGATCAACCAATACTAAGTCTGCGAAGTATCCTTTTCGAATGAATCCGCGCTGTTCTATTTGGAAACATTCAGCTACCGCATGAGACATTTTCTCAGCTACGCGTTCGATGGAAATGCGACCTTCCTTTACGAAGTCAAGCATGGCGACCAATGAATGCTGAATAAGCGGACCACCAGAGGGAGCGCTCCAATAGGGGTTCGACTTTTCCTCCGATGTGTGAGGAGCGTGGTCAGTGGCGATTACGTCGATTCGGTTATCTAGTAGGGCCTTCCATATGCCCTCTCGATCTTCTGCAGCTTTTACAGCTGGGTTCCACTTGATCAGCGTGCCTTTTTTGTCGTAGTCCGCATCCGTAAACCAGAGGTGATGAATACAAGCCTCTGCCGTAATGCGCTTCTCCTTTAATGGAATATCGTTTCTAAAAAGTTCTGTTTCACGCGCCGTAGAGATATGCAGGATATGGAGTCTGGTATCATGCTTCGCCGCCAATGATGCGGCCATGCTCGAGGAAAGATAGCATGCTTCGGCAGAGCGAATGATGGGGTGGGCACTCATCGGAACGCTGTCTCCGTAGCGCTCTTTGAAAGCAGTTGAATTCTTTCGGATCGTTGCCTCATCCTCACAATGGGTAGCGATGAGCATACGAGATTTGGAGAAGATGCCTTCCAGTGTGGCTTGTTGATCCACAAGCATGTCGCCGGTGGAAGAGCCCATGAATATTTTGATGCCACAAACATGTTTTGGGTCGGTGGCGAGAACCTCGTCTAAGTTGTGATTGGTCGCCCCAAAAAAGAAGGAGTGGTTGGCCACGGATACTTCAGCCGCACGATCGAATTTTTTAATGAGTTCAGCCTGCGTCACCGTCTGCGGGTTGGTGTTGGGCATTTCCATAAAAGTGGTAGTACCTCCAGCCACAGCTGCCTTGGCTTCCGTATAGATTTCCGCTTTATGTGTCAAACCGGGCTCTCGGAAGTGGACTTGGTCATCGATCACTCCGGGAAGCAGGGTAAGGCCACTCGCATCGATTCGCGCAACGTTTTCTGAAAAAGAAGCGGGAACGGGGCCTTCAAAGACCTCTTCGATGAATTGGCCGTCGATCAGCACACTCCCTAAAAAGGACCTGCCTTCATTGACAATGGTTGCATTGTAAATAAGCTGCTTCATAGCGTGAATCTCATTTGAAGCACTCCCCAGAACGCTTCTTTGAAGATGCCAGAACTCATCTTCGATGAGCCAGCAATGCGGTCCGTGAAGGTGATGGGAACTTCAACCAGCGAATACTTCTTTCGCCAGGCGCGGTATTTCATTTCAATTTGGAATGCATACCCGATGAAGCGCACTTCGTCGAGCGCAATGTTTTCTAGGACAACCCTTCTGTAGCATTTGAATCCTGCGGTGGTGTCTTTGATGTTCATCCAGAGTACCAACCGCACATATACAGAAGCGAAATAGGACATCAGGATACGACCGACGGGCCAGTTGTCTACTTTTCCGCCCTTCACATACCGTGAGCCAATAGCCACATCAGCACCGCCCTCTTTTGACGCAATGTACAAGCGAACTAGGTCATCCGGATTATGGGAAAAGTCGCAATCCATCTCGAAGAAGAATTCGTAGCTGCGTTGCAGACCCCAATTAAAACCGTGGATGTAGGCGGTTCCCAGTCCAAGTTTTCCACTTCGTTCTTCGATGTGCAGGCGGTTCGGAAACTCAGCCTTGAGAGACTTAACAATGTCGGCAGTACCATCAGGGGATCCGTCATCAACGATGAGCAAATCAAATGCGACCGGAAGGGAGAAAACCTTGCGCACCATTCGCTCGACGTTCTCCTTTTCGTTGTATGTGGGTATGATGACTAGGGCTTCTGACACGGCTATTCTTGAAGAAGAGCGAATATACTTTGAAAATCAACAATTCACTTGTGTCGCCGTCTAGATTGCCCTAGCATTCACATTATTTAATGCAAATGAAGAGAATTGGGTTTCCAAGAGTGGATGAAAGCGGTGGTACAAATAGAAGCATTCCATATAATGTTTCGATAAAAGTGATATATTCATCCTCGAATAAAACAAAAACACCTATGAAACATCTTTTACTGCTTATCTTTTCAGTATTCGCGACCAGCCTGTTTGCACAGGTGGAACTCTACGCTCCGGTGAATCCCTCATCGGGCGCATCTACTGCGCAGGACTTTGAAGCTGCTTACGACATCTATGACTCGCAAGGGGCAGAGGATTTTATCGTTCCTTCTGGCGTAACGTGGTATTTGGATTCAATCGTGATACCGGGAACTTATTCTGCTACAGCGACTACAACCTGTGGCATTCAATTCAGTATTCACAATGATAATAGCGGAGAGCCTGGCTCGACCGTCCTTTTTGGCGACACTGTCAATAGTGATTTGGACGGCAATGGCGACGGTGATATTACGTATGTGTTCAGTACACCACTCGCAATCTCTTCAGGACATTACTGGATTGTGGCGAATGGAAGAAAGAATTTCGCAAGCGGCGGCGGCCAATGGTATTGGGTGCGTGACGTGAACTCAACGGGGTATCCAGCCCTGTGGAAAAACCCAGGAAATGGTTTTGGATCTGGTTGCACATCATGGGTTCCTATGTATAGCTGCACGGCGCTCGGAATTGCCGATTCTGGCTGGGCGATTTCAATGTATGGGTGCTACGGTCCCAACAAGCCGATTGGAACCGGATTTGACACACTACTCTGTGCGGGTGCATTCAACAGTGTTACGCTTACAGGAGACACCATTGGCTCTCAATCAAGCGTTTCCTATTTGTGGAGCACAGGCGCTACCACTCAAAGCATCACAGTTACGGGTTCTGGAACCTACACTTTGTTTGCTGTAGATAGTATCACACAGTGTGGTCGTGTGGCTAGCTATGATGTGGGTATCGGTTCGGTGCCAGAGCCACAGATTGATGATGACACCCTATGCGGCTCGTCAACCATTCCCGCTACATGGGGTCCTATTGGTGGATGCCAAGACTGTCAAACATCTTGGAGTGACGGTTCCGTAGGATCATTTTTCTCAAGCTTCACAGATGGATGGGTAGTGGTAACCGTAACGGATACTGTCAGCGGCTGCTTCAGCGTCGATAGCGCATACCTAACCGTGCTCCCAGCTTCTGCGACCATTGAGCCAGGTTCCGTCATCGACCTCTGCTCAGGATCAACCACCACCGTATCTGTGCAAGAAACCTTAGGAAACTACGTATGGGCCTTTACATCAGATGGAACCAACTGGTCTTCCTTGGGCACAAATGCAACGGCTGAGGTAGTGGACGGAGGATTTGTTGCGGTTTCAGGTGTAGATCAAAATGGATGTAACGTAACAGATACAGCTCAGGTAATAGAGCATCCCTCACCTACACCAACCATAACAGCGACTTCCCTTGCTAACGGAAATGTGAAGTTGAAAGTGAATTCAGGGTATGCATCCTACCTATGGGATGATGGAAGCGTGGGAGACGTTCTCAACGTTTCTTCGAATGGGATCTACACCGTTACGGTTACAGATGAATTCGGATGTGAAGGAGTGACTTTCTTCAATGTATTCACGGTTGGAATTGAGGACGCGATTGCTGGTCAGCTGTCGATGTATCCAAACCCAGCGAACGATAGAATTACAATCGAATGGCCAGCTGAATGGGTAGGAACGTCTACCGCAACGGTGTACGACCTTCAAGGCCGGGCTTTGATGACAATTCCAGCCAGTGAGCAAATGCAGTCCATTGACCTCGGATCCATCTCGGCAGGTCACTACGTGGTGCAAATCCAAACGCCTGATGGCTTGGGTAAAGCGTCCTTGGTGATTACCCAATAATTTAAACTCAACCTATACCTACTACCTATGAGGCCGGCGATTACTTCGTCGGCCTCTTTTTTTTACTCCGTGTCAACGGCTAACTTTGACATATGTATAGGCTCGTCACCACCCTTGTTTACCTTGCACTATTTTGCGGCGACCTCGCAGGCCAAGTGGTGCTTATGGATCAGACGGGGGGGCAACAGGGAGCCTCTATCGTCGCGCAGGATTTTGAGTCGGCCTACGAAACCTACACTTCTTTTGCCGCTGAAGACGTTATCGTTCCCAGTGGAGAGCAGTGGTATTTGGACTCTATTCTGCTGTTCGGGGAATACCAAAGCCCTTTTGGCTCACCAACACCAGGTGCGGGAATCGTCATTTCTATACACAGCGATAACGGGGGGACGCCAGGGACCACGCTTTTTTCAGATAATGATACCAGCAACGCAGATCCAGGATTGGACGGTACCTTGAAATATGTTTGGCAAGGATCCATGGTCTTGAATCCAGGCACATATTGGATCGTTGCGGCAGCGCGGAAAGACTATGCTAGCACCCAAACGCAATGGCAATGGTTCAGTTCGAGTACAACGGAAGGAGATACCGCTCTTTGGGTCAATACTGGTGGTGGCTTTACGTTGAATAACTGCCCTAACTGGACCGAGGTCACCACTTGCTATGGCTCTACCTATCCTGGTGTGAGCCTTCAGCTTTTCGGGTGCCCTGGCCCTAAACCAGAAATTCTTGGTCTTCCAAACGATACAGGCTTTTGTTCGAATGCTGAATTGTCGCTCACGGCAACTTCTAACCTGTCAAGTGTAGCATACCTGTGGAGCGATGGCACCATTGGATCGACGGTTTCTATCAATGACAGTGGACTGTACATGGTCACGATTACCGACACCCTGTTAGGCTGTTCTTCCGTTGACACGGTCAGCGTGCATGTGTTGACTGCGCCTGAGCCGGTGCTCGACGATACTGCCGTATGTGAAGGCGAAACGCTCCAAATCCTGGGGAATGGCTGTTTGGATTGCGGATATATATGGAGCAATGGATCCGCCTCGGATACGCTCCAATTAACGACTAGTGGTGAGTATTGGCTCTTGGCGTTGGATACCATCAACGGCTGTTCCGCGGTAGATTCTTTTGATGTCATATTGAAAGCGGTATCGCCGATTCAATTCAACAGCGACCCTCCTTTTGGCATTTGCCCTGAGGCATCGCTGGACCTTTCCATCACGAATGATTATCAGGCTTTCCTATGGTCTACCGGTTCCACAACAAATACCGAAACCATAGTGGAGAGTGGCTGGGTGACCATTTCAGTTGGCGCTTCGAACGGGTGTTCGCGCACAGATTCAATTTGGGTGATCGATTTTCCATCGCCGGACCCCACCATTGAAGTTGACTTTACGGCAGGCATGTGGTCGCTGGCATGCCCAGGATTTGGTGCGTATTTGTGGTCGAATGGGTCGGACGACCCTACCATTGAAGTAACAGGAGGTCTCGTGACCGTGACGGTAACGGACAGTAACGGTTGTCAAGCCAGCGATACGGTGGACCTTGCGGTGGGAGTGCAGGAGGCAGAGACCAAAGGCTTTCAATTGATTCCGAATCCCGCACAGGAAGTTGTTGTGCTCTCGCAAAACGCAGCCTCCGAGAACGCTGTACTCAAACTCATCACCGTAGACGGAAAGGTGGTCATGCAGGAACTACTATCTGGACAGAACGTTCAACAGATTGACCTGAGCGCTCTGCCTCCGGGCATATATCATGTCAACATTACCAATCGACGTAATACTTTCACGCAGACCCTGATCAAAGTAGAATGAAAAGCATAAGACTCTTTTTTGCGGCTGTACTTCTTTCTCTGTATGGTCTTTCAGTTCAGGCTCAGCTCAACACAGAAGCGTTTGACGCCTACATCAAGGTACAATATGAGCGATTTGAACTACCGGCTATTTCTGTTGCGATTGTGAAAGATGGTGGAGTCATACTCTCATCCAACTACGGGAAAAGGTCAGAAGCTGGAGATAAGGTACCGGATCAAAACACTTTGTATGGTATCGCATCCCTTTCTAAAGCCTTCACAGCCGCCAGCATTGGTATGCTGGTAGATGAAGGAAAGCTCCACTGGGATGACAAGGTGATAGAACACCTGCCGTGGTTCGAGATGTACGATTCGAATGTGACCGAGCAAATGACCATCGAAGACCTGCTCTGTCATCGCAGTGGCCTCATCACGTTTGATGGTGATTTGTTGTGGTACGGAAGCACATATTCACGAGAAGAGGCAGTGAGGCGGATACGCTACCGCGCACCGACGTATACGTTTCGGGAAGAATTTGGATACCAGAACTTGATGTTTATGACAGCGGGCGAAGTCATCGAAGAAGTATCTGGAAAAACATGGGACGCATTCGTAAAGGAGCGGATTTTGGAACCATTGCGGATGAACCGTACTACTTCTTCTTTCCAGACCTTTTCGACGGATTTCAATGTCGCAAAGCCGCATTTGCAAGGGAAAGAAATCTTCATGTTGAGCTATGATAACAGTGGAGCCACAGCAGCATTGAACTCGTCCACAGCAGACATGAGTAAGTGGATTCAATTCTGGCTTAACCGCGGCATTGTGGGAGACGATACCCTTCTCAGCGAGTCAGCCGTGAAAAAGATCTGGACCCTGCACACACCTTTGGAGCGCGGGAACTTTGACGAGGAAAATGGCATAGAAAACAAGGGCTATGGGCAAGGGTGGTTCTTGATGGATTACAACGGAAAGAAAGTCATGCATCACGGCGGTGGATTGCCAGGTTACATATCAAAAGTGGCCATCGTGCCTGAAGAGAACCTAGGGATCATCGTGTTGACAAACGATATGAATTCGGTTCCAACGCTCTTGATGTATGCCGCTATCGATGCAGCTATGGGGAAGGATTACAGCAAGTGGAGCGACAGCTTTTATTCCTTCAAGACGGCGAATGCAAAGGGTGAAGCTGAACGAGATGCAAAGCGCTTGGAAGGGCGAAAAGAAGATCCGTTGTTATTGCCCTTGGACGATTACCTCGGAACCTATGCAGACGAGATGTATGGGGAAGCGCAAATCACGCTCGGCGAGGAAGGGTTGATTATTTCCCTTTTGCCAGCGAAGGAGCTGTTTACCGGAAAAATGTCTGTGTGGGGGGACCACGCATTTCGATTTGAGGTAAACGATCCATTTCTTCCTTATGGAATAGCAACGTTTAAAGTGGAAAGAGACGTGGTGCAAGGCTTTACCATTGAGCTGCCCAACTACGACTTTCATTTCGACAAACTCAATTTCGTCCGTAAGTAAAGCACTTCAATTTTGCTAGGCCGAAGTATCCCGGTGGACTCAAAGCTTTGCCGCTACTACAAAGGGTAGACGATACCGATGCACGCTGGCTTGTAGGTCAAAGGTCTCTACTAGGATCACATAGATCCCGACTTCGGCTTTTCTTCCAAGATCATTCATTCCGTCCCAAGTAATCACGCCCTCCTTTCCAATAAGTCGATTGGATGCAATGGTTCGAATAAGTACCCCTTCTTGAGAGAATACCCTGATCGAAACCGATTGGCCAGAAGGAAGACCTTTCCATTCAATGGCAAGTACATCTTCAAAGCCGTCGTTGTCGGGTGAGATGCGCGCATTGGAAAGTCGGAAGGATGCGTCACCTTCTGCGGACTGTAACGCTTGTGAATTGACATAGCCAGGAGTTCCGTAATGGTCCACACTCGAGGCCGAATGCCAATTGCCAGGATCGGAAGCGGGTTGAAGTGGGGATAGGCGCTCAAGGGAAACACCAGCGGGTTCTCGGATCAGCGCAAAGTGCATGTCACGCGAATAGTGGAGGCTGTCCATCACCTCCCCAAACGGATTCAGAAGAACGCATACTCCTTCATCATTCGGCAGCGCTGGGAGCGTGGTAGTGTGCAAGGTTTCTTTCTCTGCGAATGGATAATTGAGTACCAGATCGTCTAGGTCTTCATGAAAGGCAATGAGCGCATCAGGACCAAGTTCGAGAGGGTGATCGACCAATGGAAACGTGCGCAACCCATCAGCGTCATGCTGAGCCAGCGACCAACCCAACAGGGGAATAGAAGACAAGGTGGTGTTTGCCAACTCGATGAATTCCGTCCCGTTATTGCGCGCTTCGAACAGTATTTCATTGAGCACTACATCGCCCGTATCCGCTAGGTAGGTCGAATCAGATACGCCGGAATAGAAGCGTCCATCGCACGCTGAAATGCTGGAGATGTTAAGGGTATGCACGATGCTCCTTTCTGCTGGAGATCCAAGTTTAATGGTTGCTTGTTGTGCATTATCATCGAAATGAAGCAGGATGGATTTTTCGTTAAGCATCGCCTCAACAAGGCTTGTCGTGTCCACTTTGCGATCAAAGGTTACCTCCATCTCATCCGGAGCCACAAATAGAAGGGAGGTGATCTCTATGGGGGTAGTAGGCGATTCCGATAATACGCTGTTCACTTTACCAGGAGTTCCTTGCAATACATGAACACAGGCCCTCCAGTTGCTGTCTGTGCCGCAAAGGTCATTCGGATCGATCCGCTCGAGCGCCCATGCGCCGTCCTCTTTCTCCGGTTCTCGGAACCATGACGACGCATATTCCACTACATCGATCGTAATTTCCTGAAGTAGTAGACGTATAGCGTCGGAATCGTCGTTCAAGCTTGGCATCGAAGAAACGGCCAGCACATTGCCCTGAAAAAGCGAAGCATCACCGTCGTCGCAAATGACGGTATAGCCATCAGGCGCGAGCGTGGCTTCGGGAATCTTGGTGTCGCTTGATTGATCCGCCAGCTGTAGTTCGGCTGTGCTGATGAGTTTTTTGGAACGATTGTATACCTCAATGTATTCAGCATTGGGAAGGGGCCCCAATGCTTCGGGATGGGGAAACAGTTCGTTGATCACCAGGTCAAAGGGCTGAGGAGGAACAGCAATACCGAATAGAAATGTAGTATCCTCCATTGGGTTCCCTTGACAATCCATGAGTCCTGAGATCGAAAAGGCATATGGAACCCCTTTCTCTAGAGGGGGAGAAGAATGGAGCACAACGCTCTCAAGCTGCCGTTCTGTTAAGCTCAGCGTATGGTTTGCGAGTTTGAAGGAGCCACTAGAGAGGGTAAGAGTATCCACCGCTTCGCTGAAGCCGATAAGTATTTGACCTGACACCTCTGCAGTTGCGTACGCGATCCGAGGTGGCAATGCGTCGGGACTGTCATCGAATACCGCGTTTTCCTTTCCTGGCGTACCTCCGACGATTGATAGAGAAGCCTTCCAATTCGAAGGGCCACTACAAGGGTGAAATGGATTCACCCGCTCGAGGGAATAGCCACCGTCTTGTGCAGCTTCATCTTCGTACCAATCTTTTGTGAAGGAAATGGCATCGATCTGTTGCGCTGCCCGGTTCAAGATCACATCATCTCCGGCGTTGTTCAAACTAGGAAAAGAAGGGAGGCCAATGGCCGTGCCGTATGCTTTAAATTGTGAGGTGTCTCCTGTGTTACAAAGAATCAGGAATGAGTCTGGCGGAAGTTGAATACCCGGTGGAAAGGGTGCCGTAGAGGAGGCATCGCTAAGCGTGAAACTGTCGAGTTGGATAAAGCGACCGGAGACATTCAATAACTCTATGTATTCACGCTCAGGCAGGCCAATGGCGGGGGTTGGATCGGCCATAACCTCGTTGATGACAATGTCTAAAAGCGAAGGGACAAGCCATGAGTAGTAAGTGAAAGATTGTGTGATGGGCGAAATAGAATTTCCGAAGGCGTCGGTTACATTTTCTGTAGTGAGATTGAGCGTCGTACCGATGGGAAAGCTGTCGGTGAAAAGCAGTTCAACGGTAAGTGAATCAACAAGGTCAACGCTGGCCGCCGAGGGTTGGCCAAGCCCGTTATCCACGGTATAATTTGTTGTTAGCACTGCGGCGTTAGGGTCAAGGGCTTCGCTAAAGACAAGCGAAAGACGCATGGCATCAATGGGCTCAACCGAAATCAGGGAGGGAGGTGTCGTGTCGGTCATTGCAGAGTCCACTTCTACATTGTCAAAGTAAAAATCCGTGCTATTGCTCGAAGTATACTTGCACCACACTCCGAAGTAGTTGGCATTGAGGATGGTGCTATCTATCGCTGAGCCTTCTAAGACGAAAGGGCCTCCTGCATCAGAGGAGCTTTCTACCTCCCACAGCCCATCGGGATAGCGATGAACGGTTACCCATCGCTCAGGGGAGGAGGAGAGGATCGTTATCCCGTTGATCAGTTGAACTTCGTTTCCACCTGAATAGGAAAACAGCTCCAGAGCATCGTCACTTCCATTCCTTCCTAGTCGAAGGAAATAGCCTGCGCCGTTGATGAGGGTCGTATCTGAGGAGAGGAGAAATACGCGACCTTGGTTGTTGTTGCTCGGTGCAAAGTCTAGGCGCCAATACCAAGTCCACGTGATGGTGTCGGTGAAATTTGGAGAGAATGCCGTGTACAGGTAAGCGGTGTCTGGTGTTGCTGGACCGTTGGACTGCAGCTGTCCTTGCACATTCACTTGAAAGAGCATCGTGTCGCCCCACCATGTAGGGTTAGACGAAAACTCACCATCGGTAAAGTCGTCAATAAATTGGGCGTAACCTAGTGTCGGTATCCAACACAGCAGCAACAATAGCGTCCTCAATGCCATAGTTCTAGGGGATTTCACCGCGTTAAATGTGCTATTTTTGCCCCTCGGTTTAATTGCAGAATTTACAATGAGAATAGCGGTAATTGGCGCAACAGGCCTAGTGGGTAATGTGATGCTGAAGGTCTTGGCAGAGCGGAGTTTTCCAATCTCTCAATTGTACCTAGTGGCAAGTGAGCGATCGGTCGGTAAGGAGATCGTATTTGGTGGAATAGCGCATAAAATAATCGGGTTGGCTCAAGCCGTATCGCTCAAGCCTGACATCGCCATTTTTTCCGCAGGTGGCGCTACCAGTAAGGAGTGGGCTCCCAAGTTTGCTCAGGCCGGCACTACTGTTATCGATAATTCAAGTGCGTGGAGGATGGATCCAGACATAAAATTGGTGGTCCCCGAAATCAACGGAGATGAGCTTACCAAAGCCGATAAGATCATCGCAAACCCGAATTGCAGTACGATCCAAATGGTGCTTGCCTTGCGCGACATCCATCGTACATATGGTATCGAGCGGCTGGTGATTTCTACCTACCAAAGTGTGTCGGGCACGGGAGTGGAAGCCCTTGCCCAATTGGAGGGTGAGCGAAAGGGAAGCAAGCCGAAGATGGTGTACCCCTATCCGATCGACATGAACTGCCTTCCCCATGGAGGTGATTTCGATGAGGATGGAAATACCACAGAAGAGCTCAAGCTCATCCATGAAACGCGCAAGATTTTGGGTGATGAAAGCATTCAGGTCACGGCAACGGTTGTGCGCGTCCCGGTAAAGGGTGGACACAGCGAGTCGGTGAACATCGAGACGAAGAAGCCGTTTGAATTGTCGGATGTTCGGAGCATGTTGGCTAAAACACCTGGGGTCAAGGTGCAAGACATGCCGGAAACCAACACCTATCCGATGCCGCTGTACGCTGAAGGAAAGGACGAAGTGTTCGTAGGACGCATCCGAAGGGATACGAGCCGCCCCAACGCGATGAACATGTGGATCGTTTCGGATAACCTTCGGAAGGGAGCGGCAACCAACGCTGTTCAGATCGCGGAAGTTGTGAAAGACCTATTGGAATGAAGCATATCCTAATACTTCTGACCTTGAGTGTGCTTGCGATGCTCGCGTCGTGCAATGAAAACGCTTCCATGGACGACATGCGCCCAAAGCAAGAACCGTCTATCGTGCGGAGTCTTCCGACCCAAGACCGTCACTATTTGCTTGAACCATTGGAGGCCGCCTTAGATGATTTGCGAGAGGTAGTAGAGTACAATCCAAGCTTAGAGACCGCAGAGGAAACGACCCAGGAAGAAGGTATGAAAGTAGTTTCCACTTACCGGCTAAATGGGAAGGATACGGTCATGATAGATCATGAGGTGGAGCGTCCTTTCCTGCGTGAAAGACACCAGCGCTACTATGATGAAAGGGGAGAGATCTTCCTCTTAGAGTCCAATATTGTCCACCTTGCTGCCGACGGATCGCCTGTTGAAAAGCGTGTTTATCGCATCTATTACGAAGACGGTCTGGTGCAGCTTTCTGCGTATGGTAAGGTCGCCTACGGGGAAAATTCGTTGCCCAAAGATTGGGTGACCATTTGCCCGACGAAGGAAGAAGAAACTTACCTGCTAAGCCGGTAACTCAACCTGGACTTATTTCTTTAAGAGCGATCGTTCGAAAATGAACGGGCCAAAGGGCAGCAATGCTGCAATGAATCCATAGATCACCTTCAGCACATCCCATTTCAGCAGCACGGCTACGTAAATCAGCTGTGCCATGTACACCATAAAGAGGAGTCCGTGTGCCCAGCCAACGTATTTTACCATTAGGGGCAGGCCCATCATATACTTCAAAGGCATTGCGATCAACACCAACAGAAGGAAGGAAATAGCTTCGGCTCTAGCAATGAGAAGAAAGCGGCGCAATTGGGTATTTTGAATAATCTCCATGGGGCACGAAAATACATTCCCTTTCACCGCGAACATTTTCAATCTCTAATTCCTTACTTTTCAGAATCAATCTATTCAAGATGAAGCATTTCTTACTCCTTTTCTGCATTGTCAGCCTGGGCCTGATCGCGACTGCTCAGAGCAACATCCAATTGACGAACCCAGTGGCCAATGAGGTGCTCATGGGCAATTATGACCCGGTGGATTTCGCGGCGAGCAATGTGATCGATGACCCAAGGGTCATTGCTGCTCAGCTTACCGATAGAATCAACCCAGATTCATTGTTGAGCTACTTAAAGCGTATGAGCGCTTTTGAAACAAGGAATACCGGGTCTGATACGGTTTCCAACCAACGGGGCATTGGCGCGGCTAGAAGATGGGCACATCAAAAATTTGAGCAGTTCAGCGGACAAAGCGAGGGCAGATTGATACCTAGTTATCTGCAATTTGACCAGGTGATTTGTGGAATGGCGCAACACAGAAACATTGTTGCGGTGTTGCCGGGTAGAAATGTCATAGAGCCTGGAAATGGCAAAACAGGAATCGTAATAATAGAAGGCCATTTGGATAGCCGCTGCGATACGCCCTGTGACACCAACTGCTTGGCAGAAGGCATGGAAGACAATGGAAGCGGCAGCGCGTTGGTGCTTGAATTGGCGCGCGTTATGTCCAAATACACCTACGACCGAACCATCGTTTTTATGCTGACCATCGGGGAGGAGCAAGGTCTCTATGGCGCCGATGCGATGGCCGACTTTGTGAAGGATAATGGCATCCCGGTAGCCGCGGTGTTAAACAACGACGTGATTGGTGGGGTCATCTGCGGAGAGACAAGTTCGGCGCCCTCTTGTCCGACCGAGAACGACATTGACAGTACCCAAGTAAGGATCTTTTCAGCCGGAACCTTCAATTCAAGAAATAAACAACTCGCCCGCTACGTAAAGTTGCAGTACATGGAAGAGTTGGTGCAACACGTCAAAGTGCCCCAACAGATCACGATCATGACGGCTGAAGATCGGCAAGGAAGGGGTGGAGATCATATCCCATTTCGAAGCCAAGGCTATGCGGCCATTCGATTTACCTCGGCCAACGAGCATGGCGATGCCTCGAATGGAGCGGGCTATGACGATCGGCAGCACACGAGTGAGGATGTGCTCGGGGTAGACACTGACAGCGATGGTCAATTGGACAGCTTTTTCGTTGACTTCAACTACCTTGCCCGCAATGGTGCGATCAACGCAAATGCGGCAACGATGATCGCTCAGAATGTATGTTTTGATGGAGGATTTGTAGTAGAACAGATCAATTGGCATCAAGTCCGTGTGAGTATCGGCGGAGATTGGTGCCCAGGGCCTCCCTATCGCATCGCGATCCGGACAGAAACAAACGACTTTGATACCGTGCTCTCTACAGATTCCAATGTGACCATTGTTGAAGTAACCCCGGGCCTCATGCATTTTTTCAGTGTGTGTGGCGTGAACGAGAATGACATTGAGAGTCTGTTTACCGGTGAGCAGTTCATCGATATTGTTGGCCTCAATGAGGTCGCCATTGAGAAGAGAGGCATCGAACTTCTCCAGAACCGACCGAATCCTTTTGATGAGAGCACGACGATTGCATTTTTGGTACACGACATGCCGGCTTCGAAGCAGGCCACGGTTAGGATTGCGGATGTAGAGGGGCGGGTTATCCATCAGTTTGACCAACCGCTGCAAGCGGGAATGAATGAGGTGCTTTACCATCATGGCTACGGAAAAGTAGGCACCTTTTACTACTCTCTTATGATTGATAATCAAGTAGTTGATACAAAGAAAATGGTATTTGTAGCGAACTGACCTGTGATAATCAGGTGGGCAATATTGATTTATCTGATGCTGCTCGCTGGAGTCGTTCAAGCGCAGGATGATTATTTCGGACAGTGGAACCTGCACCTGGCACAATTGAATCCAACCCATAACGGAGATCGCATGGTTGTTGCTGTGATTCCTTTGGGGGGATCGCTAACGACCACCCTGACTCCCCATTGGCTCTTGCGCTATAACGTGCAATACGCCCATAGGAAATACAACAGCAGTTGTCGCTCATGCAAGGACGGCCTTGAATCAATAGACCAGTTCGATCAGGTTGAGATTGGGGCTGTGGCGTATTACGATATAGGCGAGCCCTACTCTGAGAAGCGAGTACAAGTCCTTTTCGGGCTTGGGTTTGTAGCTCAATACACCTTCGCTCAACAATCCTATCAAGGAACGAGTTGGAGCGTACTCAACGGCACCCAAGAGTTGAGGAGTTTTGGTGTATACGGTACGGCGCCAGTCCTCTTATCTGTAAGATTGAATCCTAGGGTTAGATTTGAGCTCGGGTCTGAATTGAGGATTGGAGGTAAAAACGTTGCATTTCAAGACCGCAGCACCAGCACGGTCAATGCACAACGCCTGGTCAGCGAATCAGACCAATCGTTTTCGGATGTGGGCCTTGTGTTTTATCCAGCCTATGCCAGTCTAGGGTTGCTAATCAATCGTGACCGCAAGGAGAGGGAAGCAGACAAGCAAGAGTAGAGAGGATTAGGTCTCGTTAGAGGCGTCTGTTTGACTTTCCTCCTCGGCGACTTTTTCTTCAGAAGGGAAATACCTTTTTTGGAAAACTACAATCATCCCAATTCCAGTGGTGATGGCTGTATCGGCGATGTTGAAAACAGGACGAAAGAATGCGAAATTGTCTCCCCCTAAGAAGGGAATCCATTCGGGAAAAGTTCCTGAGACCAGTGGGAAGTAGAGCATATCTACCACGCGGCCGAAAAGGAAGGGAGCATACCCGCCATTCTCTGGCATGAACGTAGCGATTTGGTGATAGCTGTCATTGAACAGGACGCCGTAAAACATGGAATCTAAGATGTTGCCTAATGCACCTGAAAAGATCAACGAACCGGCGATGATCAATCCGGGCTTAGCCCCACGAGCAGCGGTTCTGAAAAGATAGAATCCAATAAGTGAAACGGCAATGATCCTAAAAATGGACAATGCGATTTTACCGCTATCTCCGCCGAACTCCATGCCGAAGGCCATTCCATTGTTCTCCGTGAAATGGATGATGAACCAATTCCCAAACACTGCAAATTCTTGGCCCAAGTACATATTGGTCTTGATCCAAATCTTCAGCACTTGGTCAGCGATGAGGACGGAGAGCGTTATGAAAAGGGCCTTCTTCAAATCGCTAAAGGGGATGAAGGAGGGAATACTATGACTGCTGATTCTTCGCCTCGATGCTCAGTGTAGCATGGGGGACGATGCGTAGACGTTCTTTGGAAATAAGCTTTCCGGTCACGCGGCAAAGGCCGTAGGTCTTGTTTTCGATGCGGATCAGCGCGTCGTTCAAGTGCTTGATAAACTTCTCCTGACGAGCTGCCAATTGGGCGGTCTCTTCGCGAGAAAGCACATCTGAACCGTCTTCAATCAATTTGAAGGTGGGCGAGGTGTCGTCCGTTCCATTGTTGTCTTTCAAAGACATGGAAGAATTCAATAAATCATAATCCTCCTTCGCCTCTACCAACTTTGATTCAATGATGTCGCGGAACTCTTTGAGCTCTGCGTCTGAGAATCGTGTCTTTTCTTTTTCTGCCATGTCGTTTATGCTTCGGCTTTCTCTAAATAAATCTTTGTGGAAACGCCTGGTTCCACTTCGATGTCTTGTGCTTGTTCGTTTGTGATGACCTCCGAAAGCGTCAGTTCAGAGGCAAGCGTCTCGTCACAAATATAAATTTTATTGGATTCGACCGCACGTACGATATCCGCTTGGTTTTCAACGAATAATTTGATGCGATCTGTTACCTCCAGTCCTCGGTCTTTTCGCATATTTTGGATGCGATTCACCAGCTCACGGGCGATTCCTTCGGACCGTAATACCTCACTTATGGTGATGTCCATAGCTACGGTAACGTTTCCTTCACTTGCTACGGTCCATCCGGGGATGTCTTTCGTGCTGATTTCAACGTCTTCTTTGCTCAATTCGAACGATGTTCCATTCAAGTCGAGAACAATGCTTCCATCTCGCTCGATTGTAGTAATCTCCTGCTGACCGAAGCCATTTACCGCTCCTGCGAGCAGCTTCATGTCTTTGCCAACTTTGGGCCCTAGGGTCTTGAAATTGGGCTTGATGCTCTTCACAAATACACCCTCGTCTTTCACGTATTGCAATTCTTTCACATTGATCTCCGAGAGGATGAGGTTTTCCACCTCGTGCAAGTGACGCTCAAAATTGGCGTCCATTACCGGGATCATGATCTTTTGCAGCGGCTGACGCACGCGAATGTTTTCCTTCTTCCGCAGGGAAAGGGCGAGGGATGAAGCCGTCTGGGCAAGCGCCATCCGTTCTTCCAAGTCTTTATCGATGAGCTGTTCGTCGATGGTTGGCCACTCGGCTAGGTGAACCGACGACTCACTCTCTTGCTGTGTTGCTGCATTGAGATCACAGAAGAGGTGATCAGAGTAAAACGGCGCAATGGGAGCGCTCAGCTTCGCCACGGTATTCAAGCAACGGTATAAGGTCTGATAGGCCGCGATTTTGTCTTCACTGTATTCTCCTTTCCAGAATCGGCGGCGACACAAACGCACATACCAGTTGCTCAGTTCATCCACCACAAAGTCTTGAATCGCCCTACCGGCGCGCGTAGGCTCGTAGCTCTCGTAAGCGTCTTCCACTTCCTTGATCAAACTGTTCAAGCGAGAGATCACCCAGCGGTCGATCTCCGGCCGTTGCTCCAAGGGGACTTCTTCCTCGGCGTACGTGAACTTGTCAACGTTGGCGTATAGGGAGAAGAATGCGTAAGTATTGTGCAATGCTCGGAAGTATTTCCGTTGCACTTCCGTGATGCCGTCGAGATCAAACTTGAGGTTATCCCATGGAGGAGCGTTGGTAATCATGTACCAGCGTGTAGCATCTGGACCGAACTTGCCGAGGGTCTCAAAAGGGTCTGCGGCATTGCCGAGACGCTTGGACATCTTTTGACCGTTCTTGTCCAATACTAGTCCGTTGCTCACCACATTCTTGTAGGCTACGGACCCTTTGATCATCGAAGAAATAGCGTGGAGGGTATAAAACCAACCACGCGTTTGGTCAACGCCCTCAGCGATGAAATCGGCTGGAAATGCCTTTCCACTGTCTATTAATGCTTTGTTTTCGAAAGGGTAATGCCATTGGGCGTAGGGCATCGCGCCACTGTCGAACCAAACGTCGATGAGGTCTAACTCTCGTGCCAAGACCTGTCCATTGCGGTAGAAAATGACTTGGTCAACGAACGGACGATGCAGGTCTACTTGGTCTTTCGGCAACGAGGCAAAGAAGATAACCTGCTTGCTGCGAATGAGATCGTTCCAAACGTTGTTGACATTCTCACCCCGCAAGCGCATTTCGCCTAGGAGTTTTCTTAGTGACTGACCGTCGTGCCGGTTACCGCTTTCATCTGTGCAAGATTCGGTGATGAAGTAGGCATTTTTCTCTGCAAATTCGTCGATGGCTCCGAGGCATTCTTCGAGCAGTGGGCCGTAAGGCCCCGTCCGCCAAATCGGTAGTGGGGTTCCCCAATAACGGGACCGACTCAGGTTCCAGTCGTTGACGTTTTCCAGCCAATTGCCGAAACGTCCAGTTCCCGTGCTCGCTGGTTTCCAGTTGATCGTGTTGTTCAACTCGATCATTTTTTCGCGTGCTGATGTTGCCTTGATGAACCATGAGTCCAATGGGTAGTACAAAATGGGCTTGTCCGTACGCCAGCAATGGGGGTAGTTGTGTTGGTACTTTTCAACCTTGAATGCCTTGCCTTCGAGTTTCAACTTGAGGGCGATGCGCTCATCCACACTTAAGTAGTTGCTCAGGTTGGGAATGAATGCTTTGAGCGCTTCCTTCTGCTGTTCGAAGTCCTTCTTCAGCTCAACTTCGGTGAGGTACTCGGCCTTAACCGGTTCTCCACCCAATCCCCATACAGGGTCTTGCACAGAATCTACAAAACGACCGCGCAGGTCTACCAGTGGAACGGGGTCCCCATTTTCGTTGAGCACTAGCATGGGCGGAATTCCCGCCTCCTTGGCTACACGCATGTCGTCTGCACCAAAGGTGGGCGCGGTGTGTACAATTCCAGTACCATCTTCCGTAGTGACGAAATCACCCGCGATTACCCGATAGGCTTTTTCTGCATCTTGAAAAGGCTGTGCGTAAGGAAGGAGTTGTTCGTAGGAAAGGCCGACCATATCGGAGCCTTTGAATGATGCTAAGACTCGGTAAGGCAACACCTTGTCGTTGGCGGAATAGGCCATATCAGCGGCTTCGCCTTCGGGCTTGAAATAAGCTTGAAGCCTTGACTTCGCAAGGACGATCTTTTGAGGATCTGCCGTATATGGATTGAACGTGTCAACCAAGAGATACTCGATGTTGGCTCCAACGGTTAATGCAGTATTGGAGGGAAGTGTCCATGGCGTAGTTGTCCATGCCATGATGAAGACTGCCCCAGCTTGCAGTGCTTCCTGCAGTTCAGCAACGCTGGACTCTGCCGAGTTGACCTGGAAGAGTGCCGTGCAACTCGTATCCTTCACATCACGATAGGTGCCCGGAAGGTTGAGCTCGTGAGAGCTGAGACCCGTTCCTGCGGCAGGAGAATAGGGCTGGATCGTGTAGCCCTTGTAGATCATTTGCTTTTGGTAAAGCTGACTCAACAACCACCAAACGGTTTCGATGTATTTGTTTTCATAAGTCACATATGGGTCACTCATGTCGACCCAGTAACCCATCTTTTCTGTCAGATCATTCCATACATCCGTATAGCGCATGACCGCTTCTCGGCATGCGCGGTTGTATTCTTCGATCGTAATGCTTTTGCCGATGTCCTCCTTGGTAATTCCCAGCTCTTTTTCAACGCCGAGCTCTACGGGAAGGCCATGGGTATCCCAACCTGCTTTTCGGTGTACCTGAAATCCTTTTTGAGTCTTGTATCGGCAGAAAAGATCCTTGATTGTGCGGGCCATGACATGGTGAATGCCCGGCATTCCGTTGGCTGAGGGAGGCCCTTCATAGAAGACGTAGTTGGGCTTCCCCTCGCGTGAGCTAACGCTTTCTTCGAAGGTCTTCTCCTGCTTCCACTTCTCCAGTACCTGCTCCGCTATGTTCGGCAGGTTCATTCCGTCGTATTCTTTAAATGGTTTCATTTCAGCCAACTACCCTTGTTTTATAAAGGCTGCAAAGGTAAAACGCTCAGGGCATTTGGCATACTTGACCTCTGATATAGTTTGTCAATAGGAAAAAGGGACAGGATCAGGCGGGAGAGGTGGTGCGGCGAATGTTGTTCTTGGTGAAGAACGCAACCCTGATCAACCAGAGCATAGAAGCACCGCAATAAACCAGGGTCAAGGGCGTCAGCCAGCCTGCCGTTGGAGCCTCGGACATGAATTGTAAGACGATCACAGGCAGTGCGATCAAGCGCAATACTTCGGCAGGAAATGCCAGTCGGCTGTACTCGAGCATTTGTCCATGCGCAAAGACCGAGAGCAACATGGCCGCAGTCAATGCAATGATTTCTTGATTGCCAAAAATCAGGGCAAGCGTTGGCTCTTGGATGCTTTTTCCAGTGAAGATTAAGTGTGCAAATAGTGTGAGGGTGACCAAGGTGCCGATCAGCAAGTAGGCCCCGTATTCAAAACTCAACCGTACGTCGCGCTTGACCCGTTGACCTTGCTCGTCTACTTTGTATTCTGAAGGCAGAAAGCCCACATCTTCGGGCGTCCAGGCGGGCCCTTTCACAAAGACGTTGATTTTATTCTTGAGGCTTTTCGTTTTTCCAGCTCGGGTGAACAGGTCTTTCCAATAAGCAAATTGGGCGCGAAAGGCGCTGTTGCTTTCAAAACCTGAAGTAATGCCGTAATCCGGCTCCTCGTCTTCACGGACGAAGGTTCCAAACATCTTGTCCCAAATGATGAGGATGTGACCGTAGTTGTGGTCCATGTATTTCACGTTGCGCCCGTGATGCACGCGATGGTGCGAAGGGGTTGTAAAGATCTCTTCCAAAAATCCGAGCCTACCTACCAATCGGCTGTGGGTGACCAGCTGGTAGGTTCCTAGAAAGACGCTGAAGGTGACGATGGACAGGGCGTCGTATCCAATGAACGGGATCCAAATGAAGAAGACGGATCGAAAGATGACGGCAAAGAATGAAACCCGAAATACCGTGGTAAAATTCAATTCCTCGCTCTGGTGATGGACGATGTGTGCGGCCCATAAAAAGTTGATCTCGTGGCTGAGACGGTGAAACCAATACGCGACGAAGTCGAAGAGGATGATGCCGAGGATCCAAGTGAAAGCATTCATCGGCATCTGAAAAGGGGCTATGTGCTCATACACGTACTGCGCCCCTATCAAGAAGAGGACACCATAGAACACGTCAAAAGAGCGCTCAAGGATGGCGCAATAGGTATTGACGAGGGCATCTGAAAGGTTGAAAACCCGCACACCCGTTCGAATCGAAACCACAATTTCATATCCGAGAATCACCAAAAACAGTACTACGACAATGCCGATGAGGAGGAAGAAAGTTGTCATGATTTGATCATATGGATCGTTGTACAGTAATGAGCTCCAATTTTCTTACCCCGAATATCATCAATGCCATGAATCCGCACAACAATACGTGACTGATATCATGATAATTGAACCAGCGGTTTACACTGATCTGCTGGTTGAAGATGAAGCTCGGCAGTATACCATACACCAACGCTCCAAGGATGATAAGGTTCCCATAATTCCTGAACCGCGCGTATTGAAAGAGCTGCAGCGGCAAGATCAGGCCGACTGCAAACACGCCGTTTGCTAATTGAGCCACCGCGAAAGATCGCGCTGGACTCAATATCCAAATGAGAAAAGTGGCAAAGAGAAGTCCAATCAGCAGCCGCAATGCTTTATGCAATGGGTCTGGCAATGCGGAGCGAGCACCGCTGAGAGAGGCAAAAGCAAACACGGTTTGTCCCGCCAAACTGAAGAGCCATCCAATCATTTTCCATTCGAAGCTTACGTAGGCCTGAAGCCCATGGCCAAACCAGGCGGCGCTGGTCATACCGATAGCGAACATTAGAAAGTACAAGCGGTACAAGCGAAAGGTGCGGTCGTCTACTTCCTTATTTCGGCTGAGGTAGATGAAGCCGATGATGCACGTAATGGCAATCATAAAATCCGTGATGGAGGTCACGGGCTCTCGCCATTCAAATGCGCCAAAGAATAGGGTCGGATTGAGTATGGATGCTTGTTCTTCCAAGATGAGCAATAGCTAAGAAGGTGCAAAACTACAGTGCTTTGGCTTACCCTGCGCAGCGAACGCAAAAGGGACTTTCAGGTTTAAGAATGAGCCTTCCTGGAGGAATTTTGGTCCCACATCGCGCGCAATCACCGAAGTCGGGACTGTCAATATTGTCCTGCATGTATTTGAGCTTCGTAAGCTTCTCTTCTGCCGTACGAAGGGCTGCTTGAACGATCGTTCTATTGTTGATGGCATCCATGCGCGACACACGTCCGATGGCATCATCTGGAGCGATGGGAGCGGTGCTTTCCTTGTATGCGGAGATCACGTCGATGGTCTTCGCAATCTCTATTTCAAGTAGGTTGAGGATGTCTTGTCGACTAAGCTCCTTCATCGATCGTTGCAATGCACTTCAGTTCGATCGCGATGGGTGTAGGCAGAGAGTTGATCTCTACCGTCGTGCGACAAGGCTGTGCATCCATAAAATACTCCGCGTAGACCCGGTTATAAGTCGCAAAGTCACGCTTCATGTTCACCAAAAATACCGTCACGTCTACGAGGTTTTCCCACTTACTTCCTGAAGCCTCGAGCACCGCGCGCACGTTATCAAATACCGAACGGCACTGGGCCTCGAAATCGAAGGCTTCGAAATTTCCGTTGTGGTCCAACTTCAATCCGGGAACCCCACTATCGTTGGCATCTGAACCAGCCGTGCGCGGACCGACTCCGGAGAGAAATAGAAGGTTTCCCACTTTCCGTGCGTGGGGGTAAAGACCTACAGGCTTTGGCGCCTTGTCTGCATTGATCTTATCGTTCATGATCGATCGGCTTTGATTGCTTAAAGGTACGAAGGTGGCACTTTCGAAGGATTTTTGGGAGTCTTACTCAGACTTCAAGTTGGATCGCTTGTCCTTCTGTGATCCCAAACACTTGATGACCTTTGCGTGGCCGCACCTTCATCAATCCAGTAAGCGCGCCGAAGGCCGGAAGACAAATCCGATGGCCGTCGAAATGAAAACACGGAATCACCATGCGTTGACGGCCTTTTCCTTTCAACGCAATTCCAGGATGGATGTGGCCGTGCATATTTACTGCCTCGCCTTTCAGCTTTTCCAAGGGTTCGTGGCTGAGAATGATGCCGTTCCAATCCATGAGATCACAGGTCTCCATGTCAATGGATCGGTATACTGAGTCTGGCATTACATCATGGTTGCCCTTTACAAGGATGAACTCCGTTTCAGGAAATTGACTGGTAATCATGGCAATCTCTTCTACTTCGCTGTTGTGCTCGCTGTGAAAAAGGTCTCCCAGGATGATCATCCTTTTAGGCCGATGCATCTCTAACAAGGAGAGGAGCGCAAATTGATCGGCATCTCGCGCTTGAGGCGGCACCGCCAGACCCGCTTTTCGAAAATGCATCGTTTTACCAAAGTGGAGATCCGCCAGGAGCAGGTCGCCATCTTTCTCCAAGAAGCGATTCCCAAGGCGCATGGAGACGCCGGCAATATCTGTGGGTAGCAAATGGTTTTCCAAGGTAAATCTTCACTGAGTTTTGCGCCTCAAAGATGTTAGATTTTACGAAAATCAGAGCTCGACCCGCATCTTGCTAATGCGATCCGCAAGCTTTTCTGACGTGAGCTTTTCGCGCAGACGATCGACCAATATCGGAAAGGCGAACGGGGTGAATTTTTCGGGACGCGTAATGACAATTTCCTGTTCACCAATGCGGTTGAGCGCCCTTCGCATTCGAACCTCTTCGAGTTGAAAGTCCATCACTTCGTCGTAGGCCTGGCGCAGCAAAAGGTTGTTTTTCTCATAGTCTTCAAACACGCTGAAGAACAGTTGCGAACTCGCTTGGAGGTGGCGCTCCTTCTTTTGTTTGTTGGGATAGCCTTGAAAGACGAGCCCAGAAACGCTTGCGATGTCTCGAAAACGTCGCTTGGCCATCTCCACCGAATTGACGCTGGCTAGGATGTCATCCATCAGGTGGTCGGAGGAGAAGATATTCGTATCGATCGCCTCGCGGATTGGAATGGGCTGGTCAGACAGCAATTCAAATCCGTAGTCGTTCATGGCGATGCTAAAACTGATCGGTTGAAGCAGGGATATTCGGTAGGCTAAAAGTGCGGCCATTCCTTCGTGCACGAAACGTCCTTCAAAGGGAAACATGATGACGTGATGTCCGTCCTTGCTCTCGAATTCTTCGATCAGGAATTGGTTCGCTTGGGGTACGATGGAGTAATGCTGTTGCCGCTCGATCAGGGGCTTTAGAAAAAGAACTTCGGGGTCCTTGCTCGTTCCCAAGACGGCTTCGTTCAGCTTCTTGCGGAGCATCTTAGACATCTGTGAGCTCAGCGGCATGCGCCCTCCTTGCCAACTCGGTATCGGTCCGGTTTCCTTGTTGGATTTACGCACCTGCACGGTCATGTCCTTGATGCGGATGAGCTCCAGGCTTCTCCCCGCAAACCAAAAACTGTTTCCGGGCGCGAGCCGCGCCACGAAGTATTCTTCAATGTTTCCGAGGTATGCGCCGCGCTGTAATTTCACCTTCAGCATCGCGTCGCTGACGATCGTGCCCATGCTCAAGCGATGTCGGAGCGCAACGCGCTTGCTGGTAACCTTGTAAACGCCCTCTTCTACTACCACCTTGTGAAATTCGTCATAGCCATTTAAGGAGGTTCCTCCGTACACGATGAAGTCTAAACACCACTGCCATTCCTCCTCAGAGAGAGAGTTGTAGCAAAAGGTGCCAAGTACTTCAGGGAAAATTTCGGCAGCCCGAAAGCCCTCCGAAACGGCGAGGGTAACGAGGTATTGGATCAAGACATCAAATGAGCGCACGAAGGGAATACGGCTTTCCACCAATTTGAGTTCAACGGCTTCTCGGAGCGCTGCGGCCTCGATCAGTTCTAAGGAGTGGGTAGGCAGAAAGAAGATTTTACTCGTCGCCCCGGGCTGGTGTCCGCTTCTTCCTGCGCGCTGCATGAAGCGCGACACGCCCTTTGGTCCTCCCACTTGGATGATGGTATCCACGGGGCGAAAATCTACACCCAAGTCGAGGCTAGACGTGCAGATCACCACCTTGAGTCGCCCGTCGTACAGAGCGTCTTCTACCCAATGCCGGGTCTCCTTGCTCATGGAACCGTGGTGCAGCGCAACTACTCCTGCGAAATCCGGAGAGTGTTCGAGGAGCTTTTGGTACCAAATCTCCGCTTGACCTCGGGTATTTAGAAAGATGAGGGTGCTCTCGCTGTGCAAGAGAATCGGAATGATTTTATCGATCAGTCGAATTCCGAGATGCCCCGCCCAAGGCAGGGTGTCGAGTTCATCTGGGAAGATCGATTCTACCTGAATGACCTTTTCGATGTCTCCACGAATGAAGGCATGTGGGCGTTCGTGATACCAATTTCCTAGCAGCACCTCCATCGACTCTTCCATGTTGCCAATCGTAGCGGATATGCCCCAGACCCGAAGCTGGGATGAAACCGTCTTCAAACGTGAGAGCGCCAATTCTACTTGGACGCCTCGTTTTGAACCGATGAGTTCGTGCCATTCGTCCATGACAATGGCCATGAGTCCTTTGAAGTAGGCGGGGTAACCTTTTTGCGCTAAAAGCACATGCAGGGTTTCGGGCGTTGTGATCAGGATGTCGGGAGGAGATTTCTTGAGTTGCGCCTTTTCCTTCGCACTCGTATCTCCCGTTCGAATGGCCACTTCGGCGTGGATGCCCATTTCTCCGCAGGCCCGGTTTGCGCTTTGTTGAATCTCCTTGGCCAGCGCGCGGATCGGGGTGACCCAAATGGCTTTGAGTTTTTTTGTATTGCCGCCTTCTGCAGCGATTTGTAGGAGGATGGGGAGCAACAGAGAGTAGGTTTTTCCGCTTCCCGTGGGGGCGTTTACGATCCCGTTTTTCCCTTCAGCAAAAGCATTCCAAGCCTCCCGCTGAAAAGGAAACACCTCCCAACCTCGAGAGGCAAACCAATCTTCCGCGGTTGGAAGCATCAGAACTCGAGCTCTAAGATCAAGGCGGTCATGGTCCAGATAAACCCGACTGCTATGCCCAATTGAGATACTTTCTTTATGTCCTTTTTGTGTTGCAACATGGCAATGACCGAGATGACCACAAAACTGCCAAGGGTTCGGGTAATCATCACATCCAAGAGCGGGAGGGTATTGATGCTGTGCCAGAGCCCAAGAGCCATGATGATGCCTGGTATTACGCTGACGAATCCAATAAGTAGGTTGATGACTCTGTACATGATTCAAAAGTAATCACCCTCATCACGAAGCGATTTCTTTGATGCGTTAACAACAACTTGCCAAAAAATCCTTGAACACATAAGAATTCGCCGCCTTAACGTTCCTAGCTTTGTATTCTATTAATCCACAGGGTCATGGCTGAAAGCAAAGAAAAAAGCAACAAAGGTCTCATCGTCATTCTCGTGCTGTTGGTGCTCACCAACGCTGCTACATTGTTCTTGTTTTACAATGAAAGGCAAGAGAACGTGCTGCTCATCACGGACAACACCGACTTGAGTACGGAGAAAGATGCCTTGAACATGGAGCTACAAGACATGCTTGCTCAATACGACTCGGTGACCACGGACAACGAGGACATGCTCGCGCAGATTGCTGAGCAAAGAGCCGAGATCGAAAGCTTGATGAAAGAGGCGGAGAAGCACAAGGACGATGCTTGGATCATCCACAAGCTCAGAAAAGAGGCAAAAACCTTGCGCGAGGTTATGAAGAACTACCTCGTTACGATCGATTCGTTGAATACGGCCAACCAAGAACTGATTGTTCAGAAAGCAGAGGTCGAAACCAAGTTGACCAAGCAAAAAGAGCAAAATCAGGAACTCAGCACCAAGAACGACGAGCTCGCGGAAAAGGTGAAGATCGGATCCAAACTTAAGGTGGTAGACCTCATTTCACTTGGCCAGCGGGTGAAGAACAACACGGTGCATCGCGAGACGGATCGGGCGAAGCGAACCGACAAGATCAAGACTTGCTTTACCATCAATAAGAACGAAGTCACGAAACCAGGTAAAAAGTACATCTACCTGCGTATTGTTGGCCCGGATGGAGAAGTACTGGCGTTTGATCAGGACCAGCAGTACATGTTTACCTACGACGGGAAGGAAGGGTTGTACTCTAGGAAAGAAGAGATCATGTACGAGAACGAAGAGACCGACATGTGCTTGTATTGGGACATGCAAAAGGAGGCTATCGAAGGAAAGTACCTCGTAGAGATCTATGCTGAGGACTACCTGATGGGAACTACCAGCTTTGAATTAGAATAGAAGGAGTCTACGTCGTCTAGAAGAAGGCCCTAGCTTCTACACCACCGGTGTGGATCATATTTAAGCCGGGAGATTGCCTGCCATTATAAGTGAGGTTGATCTGGAGGTTATTCGCAAGGGTTCTTTGGTAGGAAACGCCCCAAGTGGCGTTCAATCCAGGCTGTAATCCTTCTAGCATTTCAAATCCCACAGGGCTACCCGCTTCTCCAGCATAGTTGATTTGGATGATGCCTCCAGTAAGAAATAGGCTGCCTTTCTCAGGAGAGCTCAAGGTGAATTCCATTCCTGAACGCCGGGCAAATGAGCGCTCCCCTCCTGTTGCCGCTCCTTCCACCATCATCGTATTTGTTTGTTCCTTGTAATTGAAGACCAAACTCAATCGCCACAACACGCCAGGCTGGATCACTAGTTTGGGCTCAGCTTGGATATAATTGATGCTGTAGTTGCGACTGTTAAGAATGCTTGCGTCGGATGATGAGGATTTGACGCCCTGCTCTCCTCGGCCCTCTAGGCTCAATATAGAGGTGAAGTTCCACCGGAAGCCGACGCTGGTCTTCTCGTTCTCGCGTGCCTCAAATCCGCTCGTGAGCAGGTTGCGACTCTCTAAACGTTGGTAGGTAACGTCGGCGCCAAACACGGGATGGCTTTGGTTGAAATAGAAAATGTTGCGGAAATTGGCATTCGTAGATTGCAGCAGGGTGTCATCCAGATTCAGGAGAAAGGGATTAAACTGATCGAGCAATGGAAGTGCTAAGGTCTTGCGATCGGAGACGAAGGAGAATTGATTGGAAAAGAAGGAGATCGCTTTGCGCAAGCCGTCTTCTCCCCTCCAAATAGCGGCCGGGCGCAGGAAGAGCGACTGCGAAAATTGGTTTCGAAACACCTTGATGTAGTCGTTGGTCGGCACAAAGACTTTGAGATAGTTGGCAGAGGCTACCTGATCGGCTTGCACGGCGAGTTCAAATTCATCGAGGTCTTTTTCGCCGTTGTCGTTGTAGTCGATGTGAATGTGGGTTCCCTGTCCAGGTGTGGTCTCAATGTAGACGAACTCACGACGGTTTTCGAGTCCAGACCCAATCTCGTAGAACGAGGTGGAAGTAATGGCTCCTTGGAAAAGTCGGAATTGATACTCTGTCCTAGAAATAAGGGTGTTCTCTGGTTTTAGGTTGGTGATGTCATCGTTCAGAATATCCAGGGTGCGATAGTTTAGTCGAAACCCGAGCCGAGAATTCTTCATCTTATTCAAACCCATCTCAAATCCGTAGATCCGCGCAAAAGTGGCACGGCCAAGGGATTCGTCCTTTTTCAGCCAGTCGGTACGTTCGGCATAGGATGCCTTGTATCTGTTTACTGCGGAATCGGGGTTGGAAATGGAGGCTTCCCATTCCCACCATTTATAGGCGAGGTTACTTAGCGTGTCCGTGCTGGGGTCAAACCTCCGGTTCTCTTCCAAATCATCTTTGAATCCCAGTTGCACTTTCCAAATGGGAATGCGGAGGTCGGTGTTGTGCTGGAAGTACTCAGATTGGATGAGGTCTCCTTGTTGCTTGATCAAGCTAGCTCCATAGCTTCCTTTCAAGTATTTCATGTCTGAGGTGAGGTCCAAAGAATTCTGCAACCCTTCAAACGACGACCCTGCGTTGAAGGAGCGGATGCCGCAGATGGCCTTGAGTTCCTTTGATTTTCTGAACCCAGCCTTGGCGCCGATTACATTTTGGTCGTTTGGAATCTCCAAGCCCCGAATGTTCCAGTCGCGGTCGAATTCAACGCCTCGGAAACGCTCAATCTGCTGGAAATTGCGGTGAAGGTATTCGTAGTCGACCGAAGCGATTGCGTGCCAATCTCCGCGTATGCGTTGCTCGCCATCCACCACTACGCGTGCCCCCATGCCCAAGTCGTCGTTCTCATCGGCTGGGCTGAAGGTGTTGTCGTCACTACCGCTTCCTGCCCATTCAACCGATGCCGTGATCTTTTCGGAAATTTTGTACTGGGCCCGCGCAGAGATCATTTGGCGCTGCTTGGGCGTCACCAACTTGATGATCGGCGCATGGGTTCCTTGCGATTGACCGTCGATGGGGGCTATCCATTCGTAAATGCGGCCAAAGGCGAGTTGTTCCTTGAAGACATAATCTCCGTTTCCTTCGCCCACATTGCTGAATACTACCTGATAATGGGCTTTGTTGGGATCCGTGCTGTAGACCAATACGTTCGAAAAGGAGGTGGTAGTACCCGAAATGGAATCGAAGTAGGCGGTATCTACCTGGTCGTAAAGCAGCTGGTTTTCAGAAAAGCTTACCGAGTCTACGCTGGAAGCCACAGCGGCGTTTAGGTCGTCTCCCGCATTGCGCAAAACGTCTTTTTGAGCATCGGTGAGGTTTTGTTGTAAGGGTTGATTTTTGGCGTCTTGCTCGGAATATATAGCGAGGTCAACATCCCATCGCTCGCTCTGATAATTGGCGGCTCCGTAAACCATGGAACGTGCATAGTTGCGGTCTGAGTATTGGTATTCTGCAACAACGCGGCGGTCTTTGGTGATGGGCACCTTCGCGGTGAAGATGACTTCAGATGTGTTGTAATTGATCACGTAGTCGTTCTCTTGCCCTCGGATCAAGAGGCGACCGTCGAGGTAGATGCGTTCCGTTCCGGATAGGACAATGATAAAGGGCTCACCGTCGGCTCCTAGCAAGCGATACGGACCCTGGTTTCCTTCCACGCCTTGGATCGTTTGACGCGCAAATTTTCCTCTTGAAACGGCGCCGCTGGCATCGACCTGCAGCACTTTGTTGCTGTCTCCACCAATGTTGACCAATTCCGATTCGATGCGCGCACCTTGCAGCCGTTTGTTGAATTGCATGAAATAGCTCTGATCATTGCGAACTACCTGAAAATCGCCCGCAGTGAGCCGATTGTGGTCGTCAAATACTTGGATGTAGACTTGGTCGAAGTCCTGCAGTTGTTGTGTATTGCCGTCGGGTTGGATGGGGATGTTCTGATCCGCAATGGCGGCTACGATCCCAAAGCGCTCATTGAGGCGACCTGACAATTGCAAATTCAAGCTTGAATTGACGCTCAGGTTCTGCGCACTACCCACGGTGATGCCCCTAGATATGCTTCCTCGTTTTTCAATGTCGCCTAAGTTGAGGATGTCATTGTCACCACGGTCGTTTGCGGTAGATCGAAATGGGTTGTAAACGCGT
Organism: uncultured Flavobacteriales bacterium; assembly: GCA_943788725.1. Classification (GTDB taxonomy): domain Bacteria; phylum Bacteroidota; class Bacteroidia; order Flavobacteriales_G; family Salibacteraceae; genus SHAN690. The sequence goes on from CALSRJ010000005.1 coordinate 90,507, forward strand.
TGGCGCGCCACGATCAAGGCTTCGTCTTTGTGCCGGTAAGGCTTGGTGAAGTTGAAAGGAAACGTGCGAAACGAAACCTGCACGTCTTTTGGTAATGCGACGGAGGGTGCGACCACCAATGTTGCCTTGGCAAAGTCAACCGTGAAGTCAGTGCTGTCTAACCCCACCAATGAAAAGCTTTCAGGAATGATGCTGTTGGTATCGAGTAAGGTGGTGTCGGCAGCCAGCGTCAAATCAATGACTCGATCCTGTCCGAATCCTAACTGAACACTGCCTACACAAGCGAGAACAGTGATTAGGAAAGGGATGCAATACGGCGCGGATATATGGCGAATGGGCCTCATGGAGCTTCTTGGACCCAAAGTAACGTTTCGGCGGCGAGAATAGTGAGCGAAAATGCAGACCATGGTGCGGAATGAAAACCAAGGCTGCCTTGTTCATAAGTCATAGCCCATGGTCACTTGCGGGTTTCAGATGCCGGTAGCTTTGTCACAAATCAAAGTGGTATACCATGCGAACGATCTTTCTAATGCTTTCCATCGTACTCCTTGCGAGTGCTTGCGTTCCTTCTCGACAGTACGAAGAACTCAAAGCCAAACAGGCAGATTGTGTCGAGGCTAGGGAGAATTTGACCAACCAGAACAGAACCCTCACGGCTCAAAACGAAGAGCTCAACGCGGACCTCGAGAACCTCATGGAGACGATGAAGGAGTTGAAAGACGACACTACTTACCTGGGCAAGCGTCATCGCCAAACACGCGCGAAGTACACGGAGTTGAACAAAATCAACGACCAGCTTCTCGAAAAACTCAAGCAAATCCAGTCGCAAGGCGATGCTGAGAACCGAACCTTGTTGGACGCGTTGCGCGATACCCAAATCGACCTTCAGCGTCGCGAAGACGACCTCAGAGAGCTAGAAGGCATGCTGAATGCCAAGGAAAAGCGCCTGAACGAAGTAGAGAGTGCGTTGAAAGACAGAGAGGCGCGTGTGAAAGAGTTGGAAGATATCATTGCTGAGAAGGATGCTGCAGTGCGCGCTTTGAAGGATCGTATCTCTCAGGCACTCTTAGGATTTAAAGACAAAGGGCTGACCGTTGAGCAGCGCAATGGAAAAATATACGTAAGCCTTGAGGCGAAGCTGCTGTTCCCGAGCGGAAGCACGGTGGTGAATTCGGAAGGTAAAAAGGCCTTACTAGATCTGTCTAAGGTTGTCAAGGAAGAAAAGGAAATCACCATTTTGGTGGAAGGACATACGGACAGCGACCCCATCAATGGGGGTGCGGCGATGAAAGACAACTGGGACCTTTCGGTGCTTAGGGCTACATCAGTAGTGCGCATCATGAACCAGGAAGGTGGCGTAGACAACACCATGCTTACTGCGGCAGGTCGCGGACAGTTCATACCCGTTGCCGATAATTCTACTGCCGATGGAAAGGCCAAAAACCGCCGGATCGAGATCATCCTTACGCCAAACCTCGACCGACTCTTTGAGATCTTGAATGAGTGATGCTTCTTCACCCTTGGGGATGGAGATAAACTTATTTTTGCCGGCCAAACGCTGATTTGATGAACAATTTTGTAGAAGAACTGAGGTGGCGAGGCATGCTGCACGACATGGTGCCCGGCACGGAAGAACTCCTTGCCAAGGGCGGCGTATCTGGTTACATTGGATTTGATCCAACTGCGGACTCTTTGGGTATTGGAAACATGGTGCAGGTAATGACCTTGACCCATTTCCAACGCACAGGAAATAAGCCCATCGCCTTGGTGGGGGGAGCCACTGGAATGGTGGGAGACCCAAGTGGAAAATCCGCCGAGCGGAACTTACTTGACGTGGACTTGCTCCAGCACAACTTGGATTGCCAGCGCAAGCAACTCGAGAAATTCTTAGATTTTGAGGGAAAGAATGCAGCACAGATCGTCAACAATTACGATTGGTTCAAGGATTTTGATTTCCTGGGCTTTATTCGGGATGTTGGAAAGCACATTTCCATCAACTACATGCTCGCGAAGGATTCGGTCAAGAACCGTCTAGAGCACGGCATGTCCTTTACAGAGTTTAGCTACCAATTGATTCAAGGCTATGATTTCTACCATTTGTGGAAGCATCATGGGTGCATGATCCAGATGGGAGGAAGCGATCAGTGGGGAAACATTACCACCGGTACAGAATTGATTCGTCGCTTGGAAGGGGGAGAGGCGTATGCCCTCACCACCCCTTTGATCAAGAAGGCGGATGGTTCCAAATTTGGCAAGACAGAAGGCGGAAACGTTTGGTTGGACGCAGCTCGAACTTCGCCCTATAAATTCTATCAATTTCTATTGAACACGGCAGATGGAGATGTGGGCAATTACATGCGCGTATTCTCTACCAAAGGAAGGGAGGAGATTGAGGCCATTGAGGCCGAGCACAATCAAGCCCCCCACATGCGGAATATGCAACGCGCCCTTGCGGAGGAGTTGACGTCTCGCGTGCATTCTACAGCTGACCTTGAAAAGGCGGTGAGTGCGTCAGAGGTACTGTTTGGCCGGGCTACGAGCGAAGCGCTTAAGGCCTTGGATGAGGCCACCATGCTGGATGTATTTGAAGGCGTGCCTCAAGGCCGCATTTCAAAAGATGCTTTGAGTGGGGGCATGAACATCGTTGATCTGCTCTCTTCGGAAAGTGGATTCCTTGCGTCTAATGGAGAGGCCAGACGAGCACTAAAAGAGAATTCCATCTCAGTGAACAAGACAAAGGTTAACGACGCCTTTGCTACTTCAAGCGATGATTTGATCGCAGGGAAGTATTTGCTATTGCAACGGGGAAAGAAGAATTACTTTTTGGTGATTGCAGAGTAACCTCGGCTTCGAAACATCACGAAACAAAAAAGGCCCCAAACGGGGCCTTTTGTTTTATGCGTCAAACGCAATTATTGACGCTCAAGCATCATCGTAGAGCTACCGGTTGAAGTACCAGTGTACTCACGATCATCGTTTTCAGTGTACGGATCGTTGTCTGTGTAAGTGTAGCTTGACTTGTCAACGTAAGTATTTGTATACGAACGACGAGCCTTCATTTCCTTGTTCTTCAGCATGACGATATCCCACACTTCGTCAGGATCAGTATCGCTGCCGCTAGCAGTATAATCACCTTCGTCGCTGTCAGTATACGTGTAGTTCCAAAGCGGGTAGGTTTCAGTTGCTGATTGCTCATAAGTCTCTTCGGTCGACTTGTACCAAAGCGCAACGCGCTCGTCTTTCTTGAAGCCGTCCTCTTTATTGCCTCCGATGAAAGACCATGTTCCAGATATCTCAGTAGTTGAGCTTTCTGAGCTTTCAGAGTTGATCGATGATCCACCTTCAATATAAGTGTAGTCGAGGCTGTTCGACATTTCAATCATAGCGGTAAATGTACCGTCACCTTCGAAAGTGTAGGTAATGGAAACTGCACTCTCGTGATCTCCGCTTGCGTCGAAGCTATAGATGTCGCTTCCACCACCAGCATACGTATAAGTACTCATGGAACTCATTTCGAAATCGCCATCTTCCATCGTGTATTCGTATTCGCCTGATTGCGTGTTTACGAGTCCAGCAGAACCATAAGAAGAATTCGTTTCCTCCATGTAGTACTGACTCATATATCCAGCCGCGAAGTTCATGCGCTCTGTGTAAGACATTTCACTTGAAGAGCTGTAGGAGTATCCTTCAGAGTCGGTAGAAGTATTGTCAGATGTGCCAACGAAAGTGCTGGTGTCGCCGTAAGTAACGACATTCCAAACACCCGTCATTCGGGCTTTTCTAGATCGGAGCGACAAGGCAGGATCTTCGTTTCCTTTCTTACATCCCGAAAATTCAAGACTAGCGACTGCAAGCAGCAATCCTACTGCCAGCATCACCTTTGTGTTTTTGTTTTTCATAGCATTTATTTAAGTGGTGCAAAGGTACGTGGTTTGGCTGTGCACAAACCTGAATCAAGATTTATAAACGTGGTTTGGGTCTATCGAAAGTGGGGTGTTTAATAAGCACGAGCTCGCGCTATGCGCACCAGGCTAAGCATGATGGGAACCTCAATCAATACGCCTACTACCGTTACCAGTGCGGCCCCAGAATCCAATCCAAAAAGTGCAATCGCAACAGCCACAGCGAGCTCGAAGAAATTACTCGCTCCGATCATAGCGGCTGGTGCACAGACAGAGTAGCGCAGTTTCATGAACTTTCCACTGAACCAGCTGATGAAAAAGATAAAGTAGGTCTGCAAGGTCAGCGGAATGGCGATCAGGAGAATGTGAAAGGGGGCTGCAATTAGTTGGTCCCCTTGAAAGGCGAAGAGAAGGATAAGGGTGGAGAGCAACGCAATGATGGAAATGGGCTTCAAGCGAGGAAGAAAGGTGTTTTCGAACCATTCCTTTCCCTTTGTCTTAAGCAGCCAGCGATTGGATAGATACCCCGCTAGGAGTGGAATGACCACAAAGGTGATGACAGAGGTTGCTAGTACCTCGTAGGGAATTTGAAAATCAGTGATGCCTAGTAAGAACTGCACCAAAGGCACAAAGGCAATCAGTAGAATCAAGTCATTGACCGAGACTTGCACCAGGGTGTAGTTCGCGTCTCCGTTGCTCAGATAGGACCACACAAAGACCATTGCCGTGCAGGGTGCAGCGCCGAGTAAGATTGCGCCTGCTATGTACTCATCGGCCAGTTCAGGGGTGATCCATGCATCGTATAGGTGGTCAAAGAAGATCCATGCGAAAAATGCCATGGTGAAAGGTTTGATCAGCCAGTTCACTACCACTGTTAAGCCCAAGCCTTTCATGTTGGTGCGAAGATCCTTGAGAGAGCTAAAGTCGATTTGCACCATCATCGGGTAGATCATTAGCCAGACGAGGATCGCGACGGGAATGTTCACGTGCGCGTATTCCCAAGATGCCAATACGGAGATTTTGTCTCCGCCCACGTAACCGAGGGCAATGCCAACGAGGATGCAAATGAGCACCCACGCGGTCAAGTAACGTTCGAAAAACCCTATCCCTTTCATGCTTCCAATCTGAATGATACTTGAGACATTACGTACATCAATTCCCGTCCGATTTCTCTTGATCGTTGCACATATCCAGGAATTGGATCCTCCTCATCGTCGAATTCTTTGGGGTCTTCAAAGGTGACAGACATCCTTTTTTCTGCCCCTGCTACAAATGGACAGGCTTCTTCTGCGGCGGAACAGACCATTACAGCCGCAAATTCACGTTGTGGATTGTCGTCGTCGTTGTACACCTTGGAGAAGATCTCTAACATGTTGGCTTCACCCAAGTCTACCAAGTAATGAGGGTTGTCCCCTTCGTCTTCTCCAGCAAAGACGAACCCGAGCACCTCGAGTGCCGCTTTTGCATTCGGATGGATCTGGCTTGCCTCCGTTCCGCCGGAATAGCATTCGATGTTTTCCAGGTCTGCGTAAAGAGAAGTGGCCGCCGCCAATAATTGACTGATATGGCTTCTTCGTGCGTTGTGGGTGCAGATGAAGTTGAGCTTCACCGGATCATTTGCCCGCTGCTTGGAGAGGATGTATTCCACCAAGGGTTCTAACACAGGCTTTCGATCTTCTGAAACAAGTCCCACTTCGTTTGACAGTGCTTCGAGCGTTGTTTTTAAGGTTTCGTTCATAGTCTTTAGCAACATCCGGATCCCGGGGTACAACTGGCATTTTGCTCGGCTAAATCAGCAATCTTGATCTTGGGTTTTGTCGCCTTTTCCCCCGGCTTCTGGGCGAATACGGTCACGCTATAGATTCCAACACCTCCTTGGTTGAAGCTCGCTACCTCCTCTGGGCTTAGGTACGTAGAGAGGATGTCGTTCGGAATGGAAATCGTTTTTTCCTTCTGTACCGTGATGTGTCCGAATCCTTGTGCTTCAATGAAACCGAGGTAGGCATCGCGTTGAATGGCTCCCGAGACACAACCGGCGTACATCTCTGCATCTTGGCGTAGGCTTTCAGGAAGGTCGCCCACCAAAACGATGTCGGAGATACTGAAATGGCCACCTGGCTTCAAGACGCGGAAGATATCGGCAATCACCGCCTGCTTGTTTGGAACCAAGTTCAATACACAGTTGCTCACCACTACGTCAGCGCTGTTGTCAACAACGGGCATGGTTTCGATGTCGCCATGCCGGAATTCTACGTTGTTGTAACCGAGCTTCTCCGCGTTCTCCCGCGCTTTTTGAATCATCGCATCTGTGAAATCGATGCCGATCACTTTTCCGGTGACTCCGGTTTCATGACGCGCTACGAAGCAGTCGTTTCCTGCACCTGATCCTAGATCGATAACCGTGTCTCCAGGTTTGATTTGGGCGAACTGCGTAGGAAGACCGCATCCAAGACCGAGGTCGGCGTCGGCGGCGTATCCATCTACAGTGGTATAGTCATCTGTCATGATGTTGTACACTTCTTTGGTCACTTCGGTGGCTCCACAACATGAAGCTGCGTTTAATGCCTTTTCGTTGTTGGCGATCTCGGTGTATTTATCCCGCACAATCGCTTTGAGTTGTTCTTCTGTTTGCATGATCATGAATTTAGCAGCACCCCTCTCCACGAGAAGCGTCGTATTGATCGAATAGTTCGTTGAATAATGTGCGGATCGAATTCCAAGCCTCAGGGTTGATGCAATAGCACATCGATGTGCCCTCTATCGTTCCTTGGATGATACCGATTCCTTTGAGTTCTTTTAAGTGCTGGGATACCGTTGCCTGTGCAAGGCCTAATTCCTGCACCAAATCACTGTTGATGCAAGCATTGGCCTTGAGCAAATGCTGGATGATGGCAACCCGTGCTGGATGGCCCATCGCTTTTGCGATGTTGCTCAATGCGTTTTGTTTCTCCGTAAAGAGATCTGTTTTGGTGAGTCCCATGGTGATTTATTCATTGCAATATTACGATGATTAAACGGAGATGCAAGAAACCCCGCTAATTAATTGCGGGGTTCACATGCTAATTGGCTATGAATGAGGAACTAAGATTTCGCTTTCTTCCTCAGACTGCTCAACCCAAAAGGCCAGTAAAGCGGACAAAAACTGATAAAACTGGTCAAAAAGAAGATCGCTGCAAGCGCTAATCCGATGATGGCGATGGTTCCGCTGATGATCTCTGCATACCACAAGCCTACAACTCCAAGTGCGAGGATCACCCTGATGATCCGATCGGTCATTCCCATGTTCTTTTTCATTGGTCGCGTATTTAGTTTGACCCATCAAAGCTAGGGGCTATTGGAGCGGCAGAACGTGACGGATGTCACCTAGAAAGGATGATCCAAGTGCTTATATGAGCGACAAAAGAAATCCGGCAGCTGCTCCAAAAACGATCAGCCACATGGAGCTGAGGCGTTTGAAGCCGAAGAAAAAGGCGGTAGTCATCCCCGCTATAGCGATGGCCTTCCAGTCGGTTAGAGAGGAAGTGGTCATATTTACGAGCACCGATACCATCACCGCAACTGCTGCCACATTTACAGAGTCTAAAAATCCCCGTAGGAGCGCAGATGATCGCATCTTAGGGATGAGCGGATTCAAAATCCAAACGAACAGAAAGGAAGGAAGGAACATTCCAAAGGTGGCTGCTGCTGCTCCGGCCCATCCTCCGAGTTGGTAACCAACAAAGGTGGAGGTAGACAACACAGGGCCTGGGGTGAATTGCCCAACAGCAATAGCGTCCATTAATTGCTGTGTGGATAGCCAACCTTTCGCGACCAACTCGGCATCCAAATAGGCGAAGAGAACATATCCACTTCCGTATAATACGGCCCCTACTTTAAGAAAAGTCAAAAAGATCTTGGTCGTAGAAACTTTGGCAATGGCAACAGAGGTCGATGGAAGAATGGCAAGTGGCAAAAGGCTTCCAAGTCCCCCCTTTGGACGATCTCGAAAATAGAAGAAGAGCGCTCCGGCTACCCCGGCAATAAGAAGGGCCGCGATCTCGTTCACGCCCAAGAGGGCTAATGCAAGAACAATGGCTCCAAGGATCCCTAGGGTTGTGTTCTTGACTGCCTTTTTTCCCAATTTGAGAATGGCGCCTACGATAACGACGAGGACTGCGGGTTTGATTCCCTCGATGAAGGGTTCTACCGCGGGTAATTGACCGTATTGTTCGTAAAACCACGCCAGTCCCGCGGTGATGAGTACCGCGGGAAAGATGAAGCTGAAACCCGCTACAAAAAGTCCAGGAATTCCTGCCCGTTCATGACCACAATGCATCGTCATTTCAGTGGAATTCGGACCCGGAATCAGGTTCGTCGCGCCCATGAGGTCAAGGAAATGTTCGCGGCTCATCCACTTGCGCTTGTTGACCACCTCTTCCTCCATCAAGGCGATGTGGGCAGCGGGGCCACCGAAGCCAATCACGCCTAGTTTAAAGAACAATGTAAAGACCTCCATGAGGCCGCCTTTTTCCTTCGTCATTTCAATTCGGGTTAAGTGTAAAGTAGGTTACAGCCGCGTAAATCGCTGTGGTCCAAACGGCCCTCCACGGAAAATGTTCCGTCCTCCTTTACAATTCCGATGTCTTGCGTCTGAATGAAGGAGCAACTGTGATAATTCGCCAGGTCGATGAAGGCCAAAAGTCCTCGTTTTCCCGGTTCCAAAATCCGCAAGGGATCACTGATCTCTGTGGTGTATGCCCTCATCCACCGGGGTGGCGTGAAGGAGTGACCGTCTCGCATATATCCTTGGGAAAGGAGTTCGGTCATCCCGTATTCCGAGTGGATCTGGGAAGATGGAAAGCCTTTTTTAATCGCTCGGTGCAATTCACTGCGCGTCATCTCTTCACGCCTTCCTTTCATGCCCCCGGTCTCCATCACGATGAGCTCAGGAAAGTCTACCACAACCTGCTCCGCCGTGTCGAGCAGCGCATAGCTCACCCCAAAGAGTACGGTCGCCTTCTTTTCTTGTTTCAATGCTAGAAGCGTTTCAGTCAACTGCTCGGGTTGACCGAGTAAAAAACAAGACCTGGGGTCGGCTTTGGCAATGAATCGATCTACCATGTATACGAGCGATGAATCACCATTCTCGATGTAAGAAGGGAGAAGAGCCAGCACCACCTGTTCATTCAATGGGCCGTACAAGCCTTCAAAATGGGAGGTAGAGAGTGCATCGTAAAGCGAAAGGTCGTGCACGTGATGGGTTGACCGCTCTATTCCAGATGTTCCACTGCTCATGAACGAAGCTTCTTGATGTGGACTGCAGGAAAGGCGCAGGTGCTTGAACAATTCGATCGGAAGAAAGGGAGGGGTGTTTAGATCTAGATGTTCGGCACGGTAAACGTCTTGAACGAAACGGCCATATGGAACGTTGTTCTTTAACTGGAATTCAAAAGCTTCGCTTGCCAATGCGGCAAAGTCCTCGTCTGAGGTAACGGAAGCGATTCGGTCTATGATTGTTACTTTCGAGTTCATGCAACGCAAGCACGCATATCAGTTATCAAAGGTAATGGCATTTGCCATGGCTCTAGGCGTGACCATGGCGTGTAAAAAGATCAAGTGCGAAGAGCCAGCACCGGTGCTCAGCTATGACACCTTGATGTTAGATGATACGCGGGAGAACCTGGTTTTTAAAACTGAATTCGAAGATTGCCAGGGCGACATTGGAAACCTTGGCGCGGTTGACTCAAATACCATTCGCTCGGTCAGAACCTTTTTGTTTGAACAGATCGACGGTGAATGGAAGCGCTGGTATCCAGCGAACCTTGCCGATACCTCCAGCTTTTTTAGCGTCATTCCAGCATCGAAGAAAAACCGCGAAGGATGGCTCCTTAAAGGAACCGTAGTGCAGAGCTTTCCCTTGGTGCAGCTCTACCAAGGTCGAGACACCATCCGCTTGGAGACCTATATCCTAGATCAAGCTGGTAACAAGAGCAACCGGGTTCAAAGCGTACCCTACGTCTTTCAATTCTAGGTTGTCCGACTGCTTCTAGAACTTACCTGCAAGGGCTTCGTTCACGTTCATCGATAGATCACCAATTCGTTCTAGGCTAGCAAAAAGGTCGCTGTAAATCATTCCGTTCTGGAAGTCGTACTCTCCTTTTTCGATCTTTTCTAGGTGCTGCTTCCGCATTGAATCACGCTTCTTGTCGATATCCAACTCAAGCTTTGCAGCGTGCGGTAAGTCAACATGTGCAGATCCCAACTCAAGGTTTTTCATCATGTTCTCCAAGGAGTCTTCTACAAGCTTGAAGAGCTTTAAAAGAGCTTCTCTTTGATCTGAGCTGAACCAGATCTTTCGATCGTGCTTTTTGTCGAGCCCTACAGACATTTGATAACAGATGTCGCTCATTTGCTCTAGTTCCTTGATAACGCTCAGCATGGTTCGCACTAGCATGGAAGATTCAGCTGAAAGTTGCTTACTCGAAACTTTCATCAGGTAGTTGGTCACTTCGGCCTCGATGTTGTCCGTGATTTCTTCGTACTTCTTGATGCGCTTCACCAATTTTTTGACCTTCTTCTTGTCTTTTTCTACGAGCAGCTCTTTGACCATGCGCACGTGGCGAAGAGAGATTTCACTGAATTTCACGACTTCCTTTTTAGCTTCAAGAAGGGCGAGCTCAGAAGTGCCCATCAACCCCGTTCCAATGTATTCCAAGTGGAAGATTTCGTCGTCCTCCCCTTTCGACGGAACAGATTTGATCGCCATTTTCACGAGGAAAGGAACAAACCAGATGAGCAACATGACGTTGGCCAAGTTGAAGAACGTGTGGAAGTAAGAAAGGGCAAAAGGAATGGATTCCGCGTCTTCAAAAGGCGAAGTGTTGCCCATGACAGTTTGCGAAAACCAATCGATCAATTGCAAGGCAAAAGGAAGCACCAATACCATCCATGTAACGCCAATGATGTTGAACATCGAGTGAATCCTAGCCGACCGTTTTGCATGCACATTACCGACGAAGGAGGCCAATTCTGCGGTGATGGTTGTTCCAATGTTTTCACCCAAGATCATGGCGGCAGCTAAAGGGAACGGTATCCATCCATTGTTGCACATCACGAAGGTCAGCGTCATCGCCGCGCTCGACGATTGTACAATGATGGTAACCGCTGCGCCGATCAGCACGAACATCAAGTTCGTAAGTAAACCAGGCTCAAACCCAGCGAGAAATGAAAGGACTTCTGGATTTTCTTTGAGATCTGGAACTGCATCTTTCAACGCCGAGAGTCCTAAAAAGAGGATCGCAAAACCGATCAGGAATTCACCTGTGCTCTTTACCCTCGAATTTCCAATCAAGCTCATCGGCAAGCCGAAGGCAATCATGGGTAGGGAGAGGGTGACAATCTTGAATTTGAAGCCGAAATAGGAAACAATCCAACCCGTAATGGTGGTGCCAATGTTGGCACCCATCATTACTCCGGCAGACTCTACCAAGGAGAGCAGTCCGGCATTTACGAAGCTCACTGTCATCACCGTAGTGGCTGATGACGACTGAACTAAACTTGTAATGATAAATCCGGTGATTACGCCGAAGAATCGATTCTTCGTCATCGCACCAAGAATTTCCCGGAGCTTTTGTCCGGCGGCTTTTTGAATGCCTTCGCTCATGACCTTCATACCGTAGATGAAGAATCCGAGCGCGCCCATCAGGACGAGAAAGTCATAGAAAGAATAGTTCACGAGTCGAGCAGGTTAAGTTCGGTTAGAATGAGAGTTCAGTTTGGAAACGAAAGATCAAGTTCTCGTCAGCAAAGGTTGTACTTAGGCCTCGCTCGTATGTTAAGTCAGTCTGAACTTTTACGTTATGACCAAGAAAATATCGAGAAAGTCCAAGGGTGTACTGTTCTACGTTCCCTACATCGCTGGCCAAGCCAGAAAGCTTCATGGTTCGCGTATACCTTCCCGCCAACTCCAAATTATTCTCAAATAGGTAGCCCGCCTGTCCAGAATAAGCGAACCCCTGGCGGTATGCATTCCCGTTGGCATCTCTGAAATCGCCTAAACTACTCTCTCTGTATGCCGTCTCGATGAGCACAGACCATCCCTTGTATTTGAACATCATATCCGCCATGAGGGAAAGCAAGTCGGATTCAACATATGCTCCAGTAGTATCAATCAGGATTTTACCCAACTGACCTCCTGACCGAATGGCTCCTACATTGTAGTCGCCGGTTACACCAATAGACAGTTTGGGCGTTTCTTCCCGCGAAAGGTCGGAAGAGACATAATCGCCTTTTGACGTGAAACTTCCCATTGGAAGGAATTCGACGCGTCCAGTATATTCCAATCCACCTGCATCTGTGTTGATATAATTTCTGCCCTCGCCCAGCGAAATGGCCTCAGCGAAAATTAGGCGGGCATCGCCTAATTTGAACTTATGGCGAAACTGGACACCAAAATCGCGGTCGATGTTAAAGCGACTGTTCAGTAAGCTTCGGTCGACGAATTGTAGTTTTTGGGAAGAGATGACTCGTTCGCGGTTACCCGGAAGCTTGGTCTGCCCAAACCAAATCTGATGGCCCTTGAGAAATTCGTACTTGACCACGGCATCCATGACCAACCTAGCCGTGTTTCCTACCAATGACCCGTCATCTCTGTAACGCGTATCGCGGTTGCTAAGACCAATCTCGATTTTGTAGGTGAAGCGAGGGTCAAATGCAAAACCTCCAAACTTGAGACGTACCCTACGCGTTAACGCATTTAGAGCAGGGTCAAAATCTTCCCCCAAGGCTTGCTCTGCGATGAATAAGTTCTGAATGCGCGCATTCATCTGGATGGATCCGGATGAGTCGGCCGCAACGAAGCGGATGCCCGATCCGAATTTTGGATAGGTAATGTTCTGAGCAAGGAGTTGACCAGACACGATCAACAGTAGGCAGGTCAATGCGGTTTTGAGTGTAGGTTTCATGACCGCAAAATTTTAATTTCTTCATCTAGGGTTAGCGCCTAGGCAAACTACATAACATATTCTTAAAACATGATTAAGGTTGTGGTTACGTCAAAAGCTGAAAAAAGGGCGCGGATCCCTTATGGTTAAAAGGATTTTGACGTCGAGCGGCCAACGATCAATATTGGCATGTAAAATCCTCAATGTTAACCGTACGTAAACAAAAAGGCCGCCCAAGAGGGCGGCCATGTCAATTCAAGAAGAAAACTAAGGACTAGTTAAAGCGATTTAGACCATCCTGAGCGCCAGTTTGTACCCGCCCCTGATGCACCATCACCTACGGCAGCGTTAATCTTGTCAGCTGCCGAAGTACTGTCGGCTACCGTATCGAATCCTTTGATTTCAAAAATGTCGCCTACGTTGCTGATGCTGATGTTGGAAAGGACCAGCTCACCTCCAGCAAGGTTTGACACAGTAATCGCATGCTCGACGTCGAGCCCATCGCTGAAATTATCGATGATCACATTTGAAATATTCGCCTTGGTGCCTTCGCGGAGCTTGATGCCATCTGCCTCGCCGTAACCCGTGAGCGTCAGGTTGGTCAATGTTGGATTCGAATACGGTGAAGCTGCGTTGTCGTCGCCATTGTTGTCGGCCTCAATGCCCCGGTCTCCGATACCATCGATCTGCTCGGCGATCCAATACGAGCCGGAACCTACCCATCCATACGTCCAGTCGAAGCAATCGTCTCCCGATCCAGTCGAGATCAAATAATCTGCTTGCACACTACCACCAAAAAACTCAAAACCATCGTCATTTCCCATGTACGATTGGAGATAGGAAACAGACGTTCCAGACCCAACCCCGTTGAAGGTGAATCCATTGTGTTCCTTTTCGTCGTTGATTGCATTTCCCGTATACTCTACCCGTACGTATCGAAGTGTGCCCGAATTGTCGTCTGAAGCCGACCCGCCGTACAATACGTCTCCAACTTCAGCAGTTGCTTCTGATCCATTGTTGATCGGTGCCTTTCCACATAGGATAATACCTCCCCAGTCGCCCGAAGCAGGACTTGCAGCTCCAGAAGTGAATATGATTGGCTCGGTCGCCGTTCCGATGGCTTCAAAGCGAGCTCCTCTTTCTATTAAGAGGTAGGCCACAGACTCGTTGGGGTCAGATTTGATCATCGTGCCGGCTGGAATAGTCAAAACCGCACCACTCTTTACGTGCACTCCCCCTGAGAGTGTATACACTACATCGGCGTCTAAAGTCATGTCAGCACTGATGTTTCCTGAAAGCACAGAGTCTGCATCGTTGTCATAGGTGCAGCTGTTGTCTTCTTTCTTGGCTTTCTCATCGTAATTGTTTGCGTTCGGGTCGGTGCAACCTTTCTTGCTACAAGAGGAAAGCGTGATGGCCCCGAGCACTAACATCGCGAGGGTAATTTTCTTGATCATGGTAAATGTTGATTTCATGTTTTTTCTTTTGATTTCAAGGGCAAAGCAACGGGGTGAATCTTACCTGTTCATTGCATCCTTCCTATGGCTCAATTAAGCTATTGTTACGTTGAGGTTAATCGCGATCATTCGGCGCCGAAGAACTTGTAGCTAAGAGAAACGCCATAGTTCACCCCAAGTCTGTATTCGTTGAAAACAAAGGTTTCACCTCCAATCTTTTGTGTTTGCAGGATCCGTGGGTTTAAGATGTTTTTCACAGAGATGTTCAGGTCGAAGCGGTCGCTGAGTTCATTCTTCATCACTAGATCCAGTGTGTTTACAGGCCGCTCGTAAACGTCTCCTTTTCCATAGGTGCCAGCGAGCACAACACGCGGACCGAATACATTGTAGACCAGGGCAATGTTAGACTTGATGTTGTTGAAGTCGAAGGCATAGGACAAACTGGAAGAAACCAGGTAGGGACTTGCGCCTAGCATGGGGCGCTCGTTGTTGGTCGCCAGAATGGTTCCTTTAGACGTCTGAACTGAATCGGAGGTGCCAATCGAGAATCGAGAGTAATTGAAAGCGGCATTGACGCCTAGGTCTATGTTGTCAATCACACGCGACTCATCCTCATTGGATGCACCAAACAGATCGCCCAATGAAAACTTGGATTCCATTTCTACGCCACCCACTACTGCACTTCCTAGGTTGAAGTAGGTAAAGAGTGTCCCCGATGTGGGCACTTCGAAACGTTCAATGGGGTTTTCGATGTACTTCCCAAACACGGTAAGCGCGAACATTTGACCCACCGCTGGAAACCGCTCGTACTTTAAGTCGACATTATATGCATACCCACTCGTCAAGTCCACGTTTCCTTCGAAGAGCCTGCGCGATTGATCTTGGTACTGAAAAGGAGCCAACTCCCTGAAGTTGGGTCGCGATGTAGTTTGCGATGCGGCGAGCCTTACGTTGCTCTTCTCATTGACCATGTATTTCATGTTCAGTGAAGGGAAGATGTTGATAGTATCAAACGTAGAAGTCCGGTATTCATCTTTCAATCGATCTCCAAGGAGTTTGTACTCGACCTCCTGCGTTGTGCACTCAACACGAGCGCCCAAGACTACCAACAGGCGATTGGCAAATAGATATTCAGCATTCATATAACCCGCAAGGATGTCTTGCGAAGCAAAGTGAACCCTTGAACCATCTCGTGCTTCTGTGTATTGGTATTGACCAGAAACGTAACTCGAAGGGTTGAGGTATTGATCGGGATTGAGGCTAGACACAATTAAGCCTTGGTTCTGAAGAGAATCCGCGTACGACTTCATTTGAACATTGAATTGCCTCCAAGTGAAGTCACGCTGCTTCCATCGTGGCGCAACTCCCACGGTGATCTTGCCCGTGGCCTGATCGTTTTCGTCCATTTGGAAATTCCAAGTGATGGCTGCCCGGGCATTCATCTCTGTTTCGTTCAAGGCACTGAAGAAGCGATGGTTGTCTGATGCGTTGAGCACCGCAAAAGTGTAGTCTGACTTAGTAGCGTCACTCGCCTCGTAAAGGAGTTGGCTGCGATCTGGCTCTTCATTCTTCGCGAGGTTCATGCTTGCGCCCCATTGCACTTCGATGCGCTTGTTTACAAGCACATGCTCACCCCTCAATTGACCCGTGGCGAGGCTGTTGACGCGCAATGTGTTCCGAACGGAGTACAAGTAAGAGTTGCGATCCCTGTCGCGGATCAAAGCATCGTAGTTTGAAATCGCATCAGATGTATTGTGTGTATAGAGTCCAGTCAACTGGATGTTGTGATCCCTTGTTGGACGGAAGTACAAATTCGCCAACCCCGTAGATGTAGTTTGGTGGTCGTACTTGGTGGTCTGAAAGTAGTTCTTGTCAACGCCGCGGTTATCCAGGTTTCGCGCGAACCCTTCCTGCGTTTGGTAGCCGTTTTCGTGATCTGCTGAAACCAGCAGTCCAATCAAACCCTCACTGCCAAACGAAGTTGAATTACCAGCCTGAACGCTCACGGCCGTGCCCGGCATAGCGTTGCTGACCACAGGATTCAAGTTGCGGCTAAACGGATCATTTTGATCATCAGGAGAAGAGCTGTAGTACGCAGATTGGTATCCCTGCTCGAGGGAGGCCGGCAGTACCCGCTCCGGGTAGTTGGGGGCAATGGTGAATGGCGTAGCGCTTTGCTGAGCAGATTCAAAACGACGGAAGGTGGTGACCGAATTTCCTTTGAAGCTGAGTCCTACTTTAACGTAAGGGCGTTCGTAATAATCCTTGGTAGAAATGTCAATCGTGGCACCAGCGAAATCTCCGGGCAGGGCTGGGTTGAATGCTTTGTAAACATCAATACTCTGAACGATGCTGTTTGGAAAGATGGAAAGGTCGATCAGCTTCTTGTCAGGGTTGGAAGAAGGAATGGGCAATCCGTTTAAGAGGGCAGAGTTGTAGCGATCACCCAACCCGCGCACAAACACATCGTTGTTTCCTTTTGACTTGGAAACGCCGCTGATCTTTTGCACGCCTTGTTCAACGTCTGAAGCACCTTGCCTTGAAAGTTCTGCCGCTCCAATAGACTGTTGGATGGCGGAGGCGTTCTTTTGCTCCATAAGCAGTACGTTCTCACTCTCGCGATTCATCTTCGCCTCGATCTCAACTGCTTTCAACACCATAGCGTTGGTTCCCATTACTCGCTTCACCTCCACTGGGGTAGCGACTTGCACAGAAATCATACTGGTGTCTGACTGCATGCCTACGCTGCTGATAATAAGGGCGTGTTGACCAACGGGTCCTTCAAAAGAGAAGTTGCCATCAAAGTCGGTAGAAGTGCCGATAGTAGTACCTTCAAGGAATACGTTTGCAAAGGGAACGGGGAATTCACTTCCTCCTGCCACCTCAACGACGGTTCCTTTAATGGTGCCAGATTGACCAAATAAATGTGATGTTAGGAACAATCCGATCAATAGTAGATAAATGTGTCGCGTCATTTTTTAATTCTTACGGGCACAAAGTTCCGCCCCTAGAGTCAGGATATTTTTAATATTGGATTAATTAAGCGTTAAGTGATTTCTGTCGACTTGATGATTAGATAACACTTGAGGCGTTTTGATAATAACGGTTTAACCTTGAAGACATGGCTCGCAACCTACATTCGGACAACTATTCAGATAACACGGAGCCCATGCTTGCGAAGAAGAAGATTCTGGTGGTGGATGATGAGGAGGATATTCTTGAGTTCATCAGTTACAACCTAGACAGAGAAGGCGCTAAGGTCTATACGGCCAAGAACGGCATCGATGCGATTGAGATTGCCCGAAAGAAAAAACCGGACCTCATTTTGCTCGACTTGATGATGCCAGAAATCGACGGCGTGGAAACTTGCCTCCGTTTGAGAGAGATCCAAGAAACCAAGCACATCATCGTCGCGTTTTTGACTGCGCGTGGAGAAGACTATTCGCAAATCGCAGGATTTGATGCTGGCGCGGATGATTACATCACCAAGCCGATCAAGCCGCGTGTGCTGATCAGCCGCCTGAAGGCACTTCTCAGAAGGAAAGAGAGTTCCATAACCTACGAAGGAGTAGCCGAGTTGAAATCATTGAAAATCGACCGAGACCGCTATGTGGTTGTCAAGGATGGACTCGAACTGAATCTGCCAAAAAAGGAATTCGAATTACTCGCCCTCCTCATTTCCGTTCCCGGAAAGGTATTCACCCGTGAAGCCATTCTTTCTTCGGTTTGGGGGGATGATGTCATTGTGGGAGACAGGACCATTGATGTGCACATTCGAAAGCTTCGAGAGAAGATTGGTAGTACCCACATTAAGACAATTAAAGGGGTAGGTTATAAGTTTGAGGAATAATTCCTCGAACGCGATGAAGATCGAGAACCCCAAACAGATTAGCCTGCTCATTGCAGGGAGCGTGAGCGCTGTGCCGCTCGCGGTGACCATTGTGATTTACCTGATCGAGCAATGGGATATTCCAGTGTGGTTCTTTTTGCTGTATGGTATCGTTTCCTTCGGCGTTGGATGGCTGATTTCTTGGTGGGCGATTGAGGTTTTTCTCCTCGGGAAAATCAAGATGATCTACCGCACCATCTTTTCACCAATGAACATGGAAGAGCGGATCAAGGATGCCGCTTCCAGTGGGGATCAACTCGGAAGCGTTCAGAAAGACGTGCAAGAGTGGGCCTCGATCAAACAAAAGGAAATCACGGCACTGAGAGAACAAGCGCGGTTTCGAAGAGATTTTATCGGAAACCTTGCCCACGAACTCCGCACGCCGATCTTTAATATGCAAGGGTATTTACACACCTTGATCGAAGGAGGCTTGGAAGACCCGAAAATCAACTACGACTACTTAGACCGCGCGGACAAGAACCTAGATCGCTTGGTTGTACTGATTGAGGACTTGGATCACATCTCTAAATTGGAGTCGGGAAGCACTTCGCTTAAGTTCGAAAAGTTCAACATGGTGAAGGTGGTGGAAGAGGTCTTCAAACTGCTGGAAATTGCCGCGTCGAAGAAGAAGATCAAGCTGTCGTTTGACCAGAAATATGAAAAGCCCATTACCGTCAAGGCAGACCGCAGCAAGATGCTACAAGTGATCACCAACTTGGTCATGAATTCTATCCACTACGGAAAGAACAAGGGCTTTTGTAAGGTCAAGTTTTTCGACATGAGTGAAAAGGTATTGGTGGAAGTATCGGATGATGGCATTGGGATTGAGAGCGACCACCTTCCACGCCTGTTTGAGCGGTTCTATCGAGTAGACCGCAGCCGCTCTCGCCACGAAGGAGGCACAGGACTCGGCCTAGCCATCTGTAAACACATCATCGAATCGCATGGCCAAACCATCAGCGTGCGCAGTGTTGTAGACAAGGGAACCACCTTTTCCTTTACCCTCGAAAAAGCCAAGTAAGGCCATTGCCATGGAACACTTTAGAACAGAGGTTGAAGCGCCGGAATTTCCCTTTTTCATCGACCATGAAAGTCGGGTGGTGATGCTGGGATCTTGTTTTGCAGAGAACGTGGGAGGTCGCCTCCAGCAAAACAAAATCGAGACGCTCATCAATCCATTCGGGATCCTGTTCAACCCATTTTCCATCATGAATGCCCTGGAGCGCATGCTCAACAATCGACCTTATTCCAATGAGGATCTGATGCAAGTGGGCGAACAATGGGTCAGCTTAGACCACCACGGGAGTTTCAACCATACCAACGCAGATACTTGCGTGGAAGGCATCAACGCATCCTTGACCAATGGCGCGGAGGCGTTGAAGAAAGCAGACACGCTCTTCATTACGCTGGGCTCAGCCTGGTTGTATGAACACACCGCAAGCGGTCGCACGGTTGCCAATTGTCACAAGATCCCAAACAAGGAATTTAGGAAGCGCCTCCTTTCCTTTCAGGAGGTGCACCTCATTCTGCGGCACATTCCCGACTTCTTGCGATCGAAGGGAATCAAGGCGAACGTGGTCTTCACGGTGAGTCCCGTTCGGCATTGGAAAGATGGAGCCGTAGAAAACCAACGTTCCAAAGCCCACCTAGTCGCAGGAGCCCACGCGGTGGTTGATGAATTCGATGCTTGCCACTACTTTCCTGCCTACGAAATGTTGATTGACGACCTGCGCGACTACCGCTTCTATGGCGCTGACATGTTGCATCCTTCTCCACAGGCGATCGACTATGTCTGGCAAAAATTTGAGACGAGCTTCTTCTCCGACGAAACGCGGATCATGGGGAACGAATTGAAGGCCATCATGCAAGCGGTTCAACACCGACCCATGGATCCGGAGAGCAATTCCTTTCAGCGGTTTCTAAAAAAGCAGATCGACATCATCACAGCGCTCGAAAAGAAATACCCCAGCCTAGATCTATCCAAAGAAAGAGAGCACTTCAAGGGGTATCAATTCTAAAGTTTTGGACCGTGAAGTCGGGCCAAATATTCCTGTTCCGTTTGACCTGGAGTAGGATGGTATTCGACGTTGTTCACCCCTAGAGCATCCAAGTCCATGATCGTCGAGTAGCCGCTTCGGGCAATGATCAGATCTGCGGATACCAGCGCCTCGGCTAATCGTTTATCACCCATGTGATGTACCACCTTGAGTTGGTCGATCTGACTTTCTTTCGGCTCGTCGGGTTTCCCTTCTAGGATCAAAGCGCGTTCACCACTTTCGATCAATCGCCGCGCGACTTCTGCTTCGAAGATGCTCCGCTGGGGTTCGGGGCCGCTGATGGCCGCTACTACTTTCATAGGGTCCGCCCCTTTGGGTACCACCTTGCCATCAAATCGACTCAAGGGACCGATGTACCGGTAGTGCTTTGGCATGTTGTCGGGATGAGAGAGATCCCCTGCCAGTCCAGGAGATTCGGCGTGATCCGGTATCCACACTTCGTCGTATTGGTTCATCACCCAATGATTGAGCCGGTTGATGAGTCCTTCAAAGCGTGGACTCATGATCTTGATTTGGTGACTCACGAAAACGCATCGGCAATGCCGTGACCACAAACCAAATCTGGAATCGGAAATGACCAGGTCAATCGACTCAGATCGGATGAGTCGCTGCAACTTCTGATGTTCTTTCCAAATGCTGGCCATCAAACCCAAGCCATGCCAAGTGAAGTGGCGCACCATGTTTCCATCGGCGGGATAGGTGATGGTTTTGAAAGGGAATGCAACAAAACGAAGCGCGGGAAAATGTTCCTGAAGCAAAGCCAACGGGCCACCGGAAGCGGCCACCATGACTTCATGCCCCAAATCCAATTGCTGTTGAATCAGTGGTATACACCTCGCGGCGTGACCTAATCCCCAATGCAGAGGAGCGACGAGTACGCGCTCAATCTTAGGGGTGTTCATAGATCAACGAGCGATGTTGAAGGCTTCTATCAAGGTGCTTCCATCACTGAGTTCTACCTGGAGGAAGTAGGATCCTGAAGGCAATATTTGCACGTCGATGGTTCGATCCGTGGTTTCTGTCTGCACGGTTACGGTGCGACCCAGTTCATCCAAAATAGTCAGCTTGGCAATGCGTTGATCTAAACTCAATCCTATATGCAATGCATCCGAAACCGGATTCGGATAGAGCACGAGCCCTGAGCTGGATGGTTCATCTACTCCCACTCCCGACCAACTGTCTTCGTTGCTGAGGGCAGAGCTGCCGGCCGGATTAATTGCGAAGACGCGGTAGTAGTATTCGGTCCCCAGCATGCTTACGTTCGGGTCGCTGTAGGTGGTGCTGTTGAAGGCTACCGTATCAATCGGGGTAAAGCTGCCGTTGCCTCCTACGGACCGCTCAATCACCCATTCGTTTTCATTGGTAAAGGGATCGTTCCATGACAGATCGATGGAGCCGGTAGGGAATTGGGGAGCTACGCTCAGCACAATATCATTACCGACGGGGGCAAGTGGGTTCACAATGCTAAACACGCCTGGATTGTAGTTGAAGAACACGTTGTCAGCCGCCTCTACTCGAACGCGGTTTCCACCGCCTAGGTTGTTAGCCATTAATACGAACGCGCTTCCTGTATTCGGCACATCGGCGGCCAATGTATCCGAGAGAGTGAGGCCGTTGTTGTCGTACAGGAGGATGTGCACACTCTGGCAATTAATGGGGCTTTGGTCGGTGCCAGCGACGTCCCATTCTACTTGATAATAGACCCCGCTTTGGGCTTGTCCCCCGGTCGGTGGTGAGGTCACTATGAATGGGCCTTTGTTGCCGTCTACTTCCATCGAAACTTTATCATAGGCCACGCCTCCGCCAGCGATGTTGTTGTCTCGAACGGTTAGGCGAAAATTCAAATCCCTAGAGTAGGTAGGATAGATCTCACCATAGGCTAAACTGCCTGTCAGAACGGAAATCAGCCGAGGGAAAGTACGTTCGCCATGGTCAACAGGATCCCATGATCGGAAAATAGGAGCGTTTAAGCTTGGGCTTTGGGGATTGCCCTGAGGGCCAAAATCTATTTCTTCCCAGCAATAGCTCAGGTCATCGCCTTCGTTATCGCTTGCCGAACCCCTGAGCACGAAAGGAGTTTCTTTAGGTATAGAATAGGATGCGGGGTCAATAGCTACTTCAGGCGCCGTATTTCCAGTGCTGGATTGCTGACTGCATCCATTTCCGCCACCATTAAATGCGTACTGACCCATACTGTTGTAGGATCCCGCATTGAAGTAGTCGTCTGAATTGTTTTGTAAATTCTGTGGGGAGCAAATGCCGGCATAGGCCATGATGGTAGATCCACTTCCTGGCTCAAGTCTATCGCTTGAAGAAAAGCTAGCATTCGACGAGCAGGATCCTGCACTGCCGTTGTAGGAATGCGGCCCGCCGAATTGGTGCCCCATTTCGTGGGATACGTAATCGATATCAAAGGGATCGCCTGTTGGGCTATTGATGCCTGTAACGCCGCTCGCTTTACTTCCACCACACACAACACCTAGCCCAGCGAGTCCACCCCCACCGGTGCTGAACACATGCCCGATGTCATAACTGGAACTGCCTACGAGGCTATTAAGAACATTAGCGTTGACATTGATCATTTGACCAGGACTGTTATTTTGATAGGGGTCGGTGGCTGCGTTCAAAAAGATCAGATCATCATTGTTGCCGATCAACTGCATGGTGATCGAAAACTCTCTTTCATACACGCCATTTATCCGGTTCATAGATACCACCATGGCGCTGAGTACTCCCGAAGTAGTTCCTCCGTGGAAGGAAGCATACTCACCCGTGCAAGCCAATGCCAAGCGGTAGGTTCTCAAAATCTCACCCGATTGCCTTTCGCCTCGGGCCATTTCTACCTCTGCAGGGCCGGATTGGCCACTGTCGTCCAACAAACATTGGTGGTCTTTGGTATGCTTGTAAAATTCGACGTAGTCTTTGCGGTTGTAGGTGTGGTAGGTCTGCGCTTCATTTCCGATGGGGTCAATGTACAGCGTGCCATTTGTCGTGAAGAGGATGGCGTGAAACCCTTTGTCAGTATATCCGATACGGCCACTCACGCCTTTGCCTTTCACCTTGTAGGTTTTGATGTTGGGGAAGCGCTCCGCTAGTTCGGGAGCCATGATTGGACTTTCATACGCTTGCAATTCCAGGTGGTTTCCCGAAGGATCAGGCAGGGTGATGGTCACGCCAGCAGCGCGTCCTGCCTCAGACAACGAGGGAGCATCAATGAGACTGGATTTTACACCGTCGTCATCAATGGTATAGATATAGGAGGTGTAACCCGTCGTCAGGGTGTTGACCTGATTGATCAGGCTTTGAGCAGTGAGGCTCAGGCTGGCTGTGAGCACCACAAGTGTTGCGAAGTATCTGTTTTTCATAGGTTTATCGATATGAGCCGTCGCGAGGCGCACTTGGGGGCAAGGCCTCTTCGGTATAAACGGCGTAATAAGTTTTGCTTCCTTTTAGGATGGGTGAGATGAGGTGCTTCGTCCCGGTTCCGGTAATTTCTGCGAAGAGCCCTTCTTCATTCGTGTCAAGCCGGACACTCAGTTTTCCATCGGCGGATTTTCCTTTGTAACTCCGGATCTCCGGAAACTTTGCTGCTAATGCTGGGCTCATGGTCTGTGCATCCACAACAGTGAAAGAGACCAATCCATCCAACGTAGGCAGCACCACCTCCATGTTTTCTTCGTCCAACGCATAGGTTAATTGATCAAAGTCACAGACATAGGCATCAAACGATGAAAGCTCAATGCGGTGCTCTTGGTCGGGAAGTGAATAGGCATCTCGTTTTACCCAAAGGACTTCGGTATCTGCCTTCTCTTCAACCTGCCGGTTGTCATCAGCAGATGTTGCGGCTCCAGCACCGATAAGCTGAGCGGAATCTTCAACTTGCACTACGGGGGTTTCAGCCCCATCGCTTCCTTTTCGCTTGGAAGAAGAACACGCGGTTAGGCAAAGGCAAAGCAGAATCGTTAGGTATTTCAGCATAGCGGGCCCAAATATATCATCAACGAACCCAAACAAGGGGAGTAGTATGAAAGTTTACTTGGAAAGCCATCCATTGCAAGGCCGCCAAGTTCTGCACATCTTTGCCCCATGAAGAATGCGATCATCACAGGATCTACGAAAGGAGTAGGAAGGGCTATTGCCGAGCGCCTGTCTACCATGGGTTACAGGGTTTGGATTACCGCAAGAAACCAACAAGACCTCAACGCAGCCAAGACTGAAATGGAAAGAACGACGGGGAATCCTGTCGAGGCACACGCAGTAGATTTTTCGAATTCCGCCGAGGTGGAGAGCTATGCGCAGACAGTATTGAAAGGGTGTGAAAGCATCGACGTACTCGTTAATAACGTGGGAATCTACATCCCGGATACCTTGACGGATGAAGCCCAGAAAATCGACCTGCAAATGGCGGTAAATTTTAGGGCGCCGTATACCTTAACGCAAGCCCTCTTGCAGCGCATCAAAGAACAAGGAAGCGGAAACATCTTTAATATGTGCTCTGTCGTGAATCGAAAACCAAGGGTGGATGGCGCGAGCTATACGATCTCGAAATTCGCGTTTTATGGATATCACCAACTGTTGCACAAGACCCTACTGCCGGAGGGGATCAAAGTCACAGGCTTTTTCCCGTCTTCCATTGCTACCTCTAGTTGGGATGGTATGGACGCACCTTTCGCAGAGTTCGTGCAGCCTGAAGACATTGCTTCCATGGTGGAAAACATCCTCGGGATGCAACGCGGCACGGTCCCATCCGAAATCGATCTAGTAGCCATCAATCCGGATTATTAATGGGAAAGAACAAGTTGATGAAGTTCGCGACGGTCAAGGAGATGGACCACGTGATCGAGCCCCCGTTTAGCGAGGTGCTCAAAAAAGACTTTCGGCTGAAGGGTAAATGGAACGAGGAATTCGGAAATGACCGCCCCATTGTGTTGGAATTGGCATGTGGAAAAGGAGAGTATTCGGTAGGCATGGGCCAGATTTACCCGGATAAAAACTTCATCGGAATCGACATCAAAGGTGCCCGCATGTATAGCGGTGCGATGGAAGTCAAAGAAAAAGGAATGCAGAACGTTCGGTTCTTGCGTACCAAGATCGATATGATTACCTCCTTTTTCGCGCAGGATGAAGTGGATGAGATTTGGATCCTTTTTGCCGATCCACAAATAGGGAGGCCTCGTAAACGACTCACTGGCTACCTGTTCCTTGACCGCTACATTCAGCTCTTAAAACTAGGGGGCACCCTGCACTTAAAGTGCGATAGCGAAGACCTCTACTCCTTTACCAAGGAGGAAGCAATTCCTGCATTCAATGCTGCCGACAAAGGCTTTCAATTTGAAAAGGAGTTCGATACGAATGAGTTGTACGAAGAAGGAATTCATACCTTGGACGAGACCATGAAGGGGGTGTTGAACATACGCACCTACTACGAGCAAATGTGGTTGGAACAGGGAAAGAAGATCAAGTACCTCCGTTATCGATTGGAGCGATCTCTGAAGTAGTTCCGTGTTCGGTTGTAGTCCAAAAAGTAGGTCAAGCGAATCGAGAAGTTGTTCTGCATCGGTGAATTGAAGGTCTGTTCCAGGTTCACCAGGTAATTCTCACCTACGGTGTTGTCCACCCGAGCAATCACATTTCTGTACAAAAGCACCAGTTCCGAAGCCGGAGCAAACCACCAAGAGAATTTGAAATCCACGTTGAACGTGTTGAAATTGAGGTCGTTCACCCCTTCCAAATCAGCGGCTGATAAATCACCGTTCTGCTCTAGCAGGTAGAAATCTTGATAGTCTACATCAAAGTAGGAATGGCGCAGGCTCAGGCTTAAGGCGGAGGTCGGTGTAAATACGTAGCGTGCCCGCAGGATGCTTTCGATCGACAGGTTGTTGCGGCGACCAAAAAAGATCTCGGTGGGCAGGGTATCTGGCACGAATCCGTAATCGTTGATCCACTTTGTGAGCCTCACCTCAGGAAGCATGAAGAAATGATCTCCCAGCCGGATCCGCGGATTGATCATTGTCCAAATCATGTTATAATCCAAGTCGCCTATGCGCTCATAGCCAGCGCGGGCATCAATGGCGAGCACTTTTCGGTAGTCGGATGAGATGAAAAAGCTCGACTCAAACCCCGCCGGAACTCTAAACCAACGCCCAAATTCACGAGGCTCGAAGTAGTCGTAGGTTTCAATAGGTCGCGCCGTGAAGTTGGCTCCAAAGGCGAAAAAACTTCGGGTCAAAAAGAATACCCTGCCGAAGGTGAAAAAGTCTTCATAGCGGAAGGGTCGATACAGCTGTTCGTAGCCCGCATTGACTTCTGCTTCCATGCGGTTGAATTTCCCAAAGGGTTGAATCGTTTGGAAGGTGAGCATGCCGTACGTTCCCACTTGGTTGTTGCGCTGAAGGAAACCGAGGTCATTGTTATCGTAGCGATCGGTAATGATCTTGTTTGCGACGGCCCATCGCCAATTGCCGTCTACATCGCCGATGGCATTCTCGGTGAAATAGCCATCATCCACTGAGCCACCTTCGAAAATTGCACTTTGCTTCACGTCGGTATTCAAGAAGTATTTTCCTGATTTGGTGTTGAATCGACCCACAACAGCGGCGACATTTGCATCCCTATCGGCACCTTTTCGCATTGTGTTGGTGTTGACAAAGCTGACGGAAGAATTGCGATTGAAACGCTGGTCCAATACAATGACGTTGTAGTTGGTCATGGGCTCAGTGAGCAACCGCGTCTCCTTTCCATCTTGTATGCGAGTGCTGTAGTTGGCGTCTGTAAGCGCATTGAGAAAGCCAATCCCCAAGTTGTTCTTGGTCCGACCGGAGACCTTGGTCGCGTTGAGCAACCGCGTATATTCTTGGCGAATGGTTACCGAATCGTTCGAATTGAGGTCTTGTCCTCGGATGTTTTTGGGTTGCCCTCCAATCCGGCGGGTGTACAAGAGATCGCCGATTGTGAAAAGGTCCGTTCCTTCAACAAAAAACTGCCGGTTCTCATCGAATTGATTTTCAAAGGGGGAAAGGTTCAAGAACTGTTGGTCAAAAGCCACCTGGCCGAAATCCGGAACCAAGGTCATGTCGAGCGTAAAACTCTCGTTGATGCCATACTTAAGGTCCATACCAGCATTGAGGTCAAAGGCTGACTTCCCATTAAAGTAGTCTGCATAGCTGGAGAAGTAGGGAGTCGCAGAAAGACGGACAGGGGGCTCTATGTCACTCATTCCGGTGAGCAAACCACATTGGTATTCGAGGCGGTAGCCCAGGCTCTTATCTAGGAAGTTCCATGTGGAAGATTTCCGCGAACGTCGAATGCTACGCATGAAGTTCAATCCCCAGTCCTTCACCGGTGTTTCGGGAAAACGAAGCGCGATGTACGGAATTTCTACTTCCATGATCCACCCGGAGTCAACGATGCTGACGGCGCTCTTCCAGATCGAATTCAAACTGAAGTCGTCTCCGTTGGGCGTGGTCTTGCTGTCTGCTTGCGTACCTGCAGCGGTTACCCAGAAATTGAAGTCGCTGAGGCCGTCGTTGTAAGGGTTGATGAAGAATCCGAGCCAATCGGTATTGTGATTGAACTCATCTCGCTCGGTCATTTGGGTAAGGATGCTGTCTGGATTCGGGTCGTACATCATGGCTCCGATGTAGATCGCTTGGTCGTCGTACAACACTCGCACAACCGTCTGCGTTTCACGGCCAATGGCGGCCCCATTTTCAGGTTCAAACATCACAAAGTCTGTGGCAACAGGGGCGGTAGCCCACACGGCATCGTTCAGCTTCCCGTCGATCTTCGGACTTTCTGAGGCGCGGGTAGCGGGGATCGTTTTGCGCACAACTTCTTGTGCCAAAGAAGGGCTGTGCCAAAGCAGCAGGCAGGTCAATCCGATGAGCCCAAGGCGATCCATGGCGCGAAAGTAGTTTGCTTCACGTGTTTGCCGAAAGAAACAAATCACAAGAAGCGGGATGTGTGACGAACCGAGCTGCTTAGTTTTGGGCGATGGAGAAAGATTTTTTCGATCAGGTGTACCAAGTGGTGCGGCTCATCCCAGCGGGACGGGTAACCAGCTATGGTACGATTGGAAAATATTTGGGGGCTCCACGTTCGGCTCGGATGGTGGGATGGGCCATGAATGCAAGTCATCGGCAACACCCGCCTGTACCTGCGCATCGCGTTGTGAATAGCCAAGGGTTACTCACGGGCAAGGTGCATTTTGAAACGCCTTTTGCCATGCAGGAAAGATTAGAAGCGGAGGGCATAGAGGTCAAAAACGATAAGGTGGTCAACTTCAGGCAATTGTTCTGGGACCCGGCCATCGAGTTGAGCCTGGATTGATCATTCCGCCGCTACTCGTGCTACCGACGCTAAGTCGATGTTGAAAACGCACCCGTCTTCGTAGCCGCGATTTCCCAATTTGCTTGTAGGTCGCTTAGGGCAGTCGGCTTCGATCATGCGGGAACCTGCCACTGCTTGCCACGGTGAGAAGCCCAAAGCGGGGGTCGTCGCGAACCAAAGCGAAATGACAGGGCGGCCCAAGGCGGTCGCGATGTGCATCAACCCGGTATCATGGCTGATCACCTTGTGCGCTTGTTGTATTAAACTCGCCGACTGGTTCAGTGAAAACGCGCCGCAGGCATTGAACACGCTATTGCCGCACGCTTTTACCACCTGATCTCCGCGCGCTCGATCTTCGACGCTGCCCAGCAATACGATGGGCTTGGAAATACGCGTACACAAGTCAATCATTTGTTGGAGGGGCAATATTTTTCCCATCATCTGCCCGCCGATGGCATAGGCGATGTAGTTGTTTTGAAAATGGGCTGGGAGCACATTCAAAGAGACTTCTTGCTGGGGGGGAATGACATAGTCGAGCCCTTTTCCATCGTCCTGAACGCCCAAAGAGCTTACTGAGTCGAAGCTCCTAGTTACCACATGTCCGATCGGTTGCAACTCGCGTTTGGTGCGCACATAGAGCCACTTGGCGATGTTGCGTTTGTCCAAGGTAAAGGAGAGGGCTCGGCACGCCTTCTTTACTTGTCTCGAGCGGATGTTGTTGTGCAAGTCAATGACGTAATCGTACATCCCATCGCGCAGCTGATCATGCACTTCGCTGACCTTCTCATCTATCGTGATTACCTCGTTGAGGTAGGGGTTGTATTCGAGCAAGGTCGCAAACTTGCGTTTCGTAATGAAATCGATCTGTACCTCGCCTTCCAGCTGTGTTTTCAAAGCGCGTATGACCGGAGAAGTCAAGACTATGTCTCCAATGGAGCTGAAACGTACGATGAGGATTCGAGTAGGCTGGGACATTGAGAACGGGAATTGCGCGAATTTCACGAATTTGGTCCACCTAACGCGCACATTTACACATTCGGTATGCGGTGATTTGGAGATCAGAAGTGCCAATCACCCATTCCAACTACATTTGACCTATGCTCATCGACAGCCACACCCACATTTACCTCGATGCCTTTGAGGAGGATTTCGACGCGATGATTGAGCGCGCTCGTGCGGCTGGTGTGGAGTATTTTCTGATGCCCAACATCGATGTAGAGAGCATCCCGTCCATGCACAAGTGCGCGGATCGGCTCAGCGACAATGCTTTTCCGATGATGGGATTGCACCCATGCTCTGTCAAAGAAGACTACCAAGAGCAATTGGAAGAAATCAAGCGGCACCTATTTCAACCGGTCAGAAAGTACTGGGCCGTTGGCGAGATCGGCATAGATCTGTATTGGGATAAATCGACCTTGCCGCAACAAGTCGATGCCTTCGAACAACAGATTCAATGGGCGAAGGCTCTGGACCTTCCGATCGTCATCCATGTGCGAGACGCCTTTGATGAGACCTTTGAAGTGGTAGATCGTCTGATGGATGATCGCCTCCGCGGGGTATTTCACTGCTTTACCGGGACGGTCGAACAGGCGCAACACATCGCGGATTATGGCAGTTTCAAGATGGGGTTGGGAGGAGTGCTGACGTTCAAGAATGGGAAGATTGACCAGTTCATCAGCGACTTTGATCCAAGCCTGTTCATCCTCGAAACGGACGCACCTTATCTGGCGCCAGTACCGCATCGCGGAAAGCGCAATGAGCCTGCGTATACTGCGCTTGTAGCCCAAAAAATGGCCGATTGCTATGGGGTAACGATGGAGGAGATCGCCGCCACCACCCATGCGAACTGCAAAGCATTGTTCCGACTTAACCTACCCTCTTATGAAACGAATACTGACGCTCATCCTGAGCATTTTGACGATTAGCGCAGCAGCCCAGTCCCCTTGGGACGGTGCCGAAGCCTCATTCGGAGCCTACGCCGATGCGTATTACTCCTATTACAGTAATGCCAAGGATGTGCGCTATCAGCAGCATGATTGTATTGGAGCATTCCACAACAACCTTGGATTGAACATCGCCCAATTCACAGGAAGCTTCGACAGTGATAGATTCAGAGGAGTCACGACCCTACATTTCGGCGACATTCCTAGTATAACTTGGGAAAGCACCTATCGAAACATCCAAGAAGCCAATGCGGGAGTGCGACTAACTAAAGGGCTCTGGCTCGATATGGGCTTTTTCAAGACCCATGTGGGAACAGAGAGCTTTTTGCCAAAGGATAATATGTTGAGCATTATTTCACTGGGAACCTTCTATGGTCCATTTTACCAGAGCGGCGCACGATTGTCTTATGATTTCGGAAATGATTGGCACATTGAATTGCACGCAATCAACGGCTACAACAAGCACATCGATGATAACGACTACAAGACCTTCGGAATGCTCGTATCTAAGCAATGGAGTGATCGACTTTTCATGAGCTATTCAAATATGGCTGGACAGGAGAATACGGGTCAATTGAATGACGCATATCTGCTTTACCAAAACATCTATGCCAACGTTGACTTTGAAAAGCTCACGCTGCAGGCTGGCGTGGATGTGGCATTTGCCAATCAATGGCGCTATGGCGGAGAAGGGTGGCTTGCGGATCCGTTGGTTGCGGGGTTGATCACTGCCAAGTACGCTATCAAGGACGACTTTTCTATTGCCGTTCGCGGAGAGATCTTCCACGACCAGAGTTCCATTAATTCATTTCGTGTGATACCCATTGGTAATGCAGCCAATACCTCAAGTGTGTTTCCAGATGCGGGGGGGGGCATGACCATTTTTGGCGGAACCATGAGCGTTGAAAAAGCAGTTGAGGAGTTCGGGTTTTTCAGGGTAGAATCACGATTTCTGTATGATGCAGACCCTCTTGTGAATGAGTATCCAGTTGGATATCGAGAGTCTATCACAAGTATCCACCCTATGCTTGGAACTCGGGCACAGATCTTAATGACGGTTGGAATTTATTTCGATAAAACGTTCACATTCGCACAGTGAGCAAGATTTTGATCATATACACCGGCGGTACGATCGGTATGGTAGAGTCTGAGGACCAGCAGACCTTGGTGCCTTTTGACCTGAAACACATCCTGGAGAAAGTGCCCGAATTGCACAAATTGGGCGCTGAACTGGATTCCGTTTCGTTTGATCAACCCATTGACAGTTCGGACATGATGCCAGCGCATTGGGCGCACCTTGCGCATCAGGTAGAGGTCAATTACGATCAATACGATGGATTTGTCATTCTCCATGGCTCAGACACGCTGGCGTATACTGCATCCGCGCTTAGCTTCATGTTTGAGGGGTTGCGAAAACCAATAATTCTGACCGGATCTCAACTGCCAATCGGAAGAATTCGAACGGATGCCCGGGAAAATTTAATTACAGCGGTTGACTTTGCGATCCAGAAGATTGCGGATGAACCGGTCATCCAGGAGGTAGCTGTTTGCTTTGAAGACCAGCTGTTCAGAGGAAATCGTACCAAGAAGTTTTCGACCGAGGCATTTGATGCATTCATTTCACCAAACTATCCAGACCTCGCAGCGGCGGGAGTTAACTTGAATTTTGACCACCAGGAATTGTACAGGTCTGAGAAGACAGCGTTTCGACTGACGGGTGGTTTTGATCAAAGGGTCGCGGTATTGACCTTTTTTCCAGGAATAACCGAACAATTGGTGCTTTCGGTCCTGACCAATGAAAGTTTGAGGGGAATTGTTTTGATGACATTCGGCGCTGGCAATCTTCCACGACATCCATGGTTGTTGGAGGCTATAAAAAAGGCCGTTGCTCGGGGATTGGTGGTGGTGAACGTCACGCAGTGCGCCAAGGGAAATGTGGAACAAGGGAAGTACGAAACCAGCTCTGGATTGGCCGAAGGCGGGGTAGTGAGTTGTGGAGACATGACGTTGGAAGCCTCTCTCACCAAGCTTATGTTCTTACTTGGTCAAAGCGAAGATGCCGATTGGGTGCGCGATCAAATGGCCACCAACCTAAAAGGAGAATTATCGATACGCTGAAATGGCCAAGCGCAAAGGATATACCCCCAAGAATCAGCCGGCCCCCGTTGAGGAGGAGGTGATATTGGAGCCACAGAAGGCAACCCATCCCAAGCGGAACAACCTCCCCTATTTTCTTGTCTTCGCCTTAGGGTTCTTACTCTACGCGAACACCATCCCGTTTGATTACGCCTTGGATGACAAGTTGTACATCACGGCCAATGACTTCACCAAGCAGGGCATTGATGGCTTAGACGAAATCTGGACCAATGACTTGATGACGGGCTTCTTTGGAGCCAAAAAGAAACTGGTAGAAGGCGGTAGATATAGGCCTTTAGCCTTGACAACACACGCATTGGAATGGCAGGTTTTTGGTAATGCGCCGCAACTCAGCCATTTTATCAATGTGGTTTTGTACGGACTCATTGGGGTCGTATTGCTCATGGTCTTGCGCTCGATCTTTGGCTGGCGTGAAGAGCGGTGGTGGTTTACCTTACCCTTTTTAGCGACGATACTTTTCATTGCGCATCCTTTACACACGGAGGTCGCGGCCAACATCAAGAGCCGCGATGAGATCATGAGTCTGCTCTTTGCGCTCCTCTCTTTCAAGGCGGTGCTAGACTTCATGAAATCCGAGGATAAGAAGTTGTTGGCCTATGCTGGCATCTGGTTTTTATTGAGTCTGTTCTCAAAGGAATCGACGGTCACTTTCCTAGGCGTAATTCCATTGACGCTGCTTTTCTTTCCAAAAGGCGGCCTACGGAAATCTCTATGGGCGATTGCGCCGATGGTGGGTGTATCGGTCTTATACGTAATGATTCGTCTAGCGGTGTTTGGCGACCAAGGCGCCAGCTTAGACGTAGCGGACGAACTGATGAACAAACCCTATTTGAACGCAACCTCTGCTGAGCGATTGGCGAGCATTTTCTTCACCATGGGATTGTACTTGAAGCTGTTGGTTTGGCCGCACCCCTTGACCCATGACTACTATCCTTTTCATCCCTTTCGGAGCTTTGAAGAATTGTCGGCCGGAGTAAGTCCTTACTACGATTGGTCTCACCCGGGAGCTGTATTTTCCCTCGTAGCCTATGCGCTGATTCTCGGGTTTGGCTTGTTTACACTGATGCGAAGCATACGAGGAGGAAAAGGCAATGTAATCGGCTATGGCTTGCTGCTCTATTTTGGCACCTTCATCTTGTTCAGCAACCTATTCTTCGATATAGGGGCGTTCATGAACGAACGTTTTCTTTTCATTCCATCCCTTGGGTTTGCCTTAATCCTCGGTCATGTGTTGGCCCAAGTGATAGAAAAGCGCATGGGGCAGACCTTGGCCACAGGCCTGTTGGTTGTGGTCATGTTGGGATACGCAGGAAAGACGGTGATGCGGAACTATGCTTGGGAGAATGACCGTGCCTTGGCCACCGCCGACGTGAAAACATCGGATGGTTCTGCTAAGGTGAAGATGACGATGGGCAGTGAAATGCTGGATCTCGCCAAAGAGACCGCCAACCCAACGGAGAAGCAGCGCTATCTCAAAGAAGGAGAGCAGTATTGCTTACAATCGCTCAAGATCTATCCGTCCTACTTTCCTCCGCTCGATATTCTGGGCAACCTCTATTTCGAAATGGGCAATTTCGAGTACAGCATCCACTATTTTTCTCAGGCGATCAAGGTGCGAAGGAACGATGATCGTTTGCTGACCAACTTGGAAGCAGTTGGAAACGTAGCCACCCAAAAAGGAGAATTCCAGTCGGCCGATAAGGCTTACAAAGTGCTGACGAAGTATCGAAAAGGAAAGGAATTGTCGCGCATCTACTCATCATTGGGAGAACTCCACGGCAAGAGCATGAACGACCTGACGGGAGCCAAAAGATTCTTGCGAAATGCCATCGAGGCTGACCCGAGCAATGCAGCCGCGTATCAAAAAATAGGCATCGTATACGCCATGACGGGCGTGGCGGATTCAGCGTTGTTCAACTTCAATCGGTCTCTTGACTTGGAGCCGAAGAACGCTAGGGTTTTGTTAAACCTAGGCATCCTCTACAAGCAATTAGGGGAGGTTCAAAAAGGAGAAGAATACCTCCAACGCGCCGTAGCAATAGATCCAACCGTAGCGAACGGTGTGAACTAGGAACGGAATCATTATTTTCGCGCTCCCAATGTTAAATTGGACCAAGGAGAGGTGGCAGAGTGGCTGAACGCGCACGCTTGGAAAGCGTGTTTACGGAAACGTAACGAGGGTTCGAATCCCTCTCTCTCCGCAGAAGAAAGCCTTAATTTATTGTTATTCAATAGATTAAGGCTTCTTTATTTTATTCTAGTCAGCGATTAGTCAGTAACTCCAATTTAAAAGGACATTCAATCGGAAAATTGAAGAGGAATATCCAAACATTTCAGTTACTACTGATGTTTACATAGGCTATCATCAGTGGAAGAATGTATATGCGGTTTTCATTAAAACATCCGAGGAGGAACTAAAACTCCTTCTTGGTTCTTATGACACTACATATGACTATGTACTTCAAGTTTTTATTCGGGGTGAGAAGAGTGAGATTTTTCTCAAAAACAATCCTATTAACCTCGAACGTATTCTACTCATTCTACTTTATAAAATGGATCTCAATTATGAGGGCTCTATACATCAATTTGAACCCTCGAAAACACATGTCGGAAAGTTGTTGAGTAAGGAATTTTGCAATTCTTTGACCACTAGGATGAATGGAATATCAGATGATAACAAGTTGACTGATTTATTGAAGAGTCTTGCTACGTCATCTAGCTTGGATTAATGAACATAGCACAATCCTTAAAAACAACCCCGCAAATAATCAAGATCTATGATATTGAAAAAGGCGAAAAAATGTAATAGGCCAAAAGTAAAATTAGATCCAAATGATAATTTCAGGGAAGAAAAACAGGTAACGGTTATTTGTTGGTTGAACGACAATATAAAAGCCAGAATATTGCCCACTACCTACCTTATCTGTAACCAAACTGGTAAACGATCTAAGCTATTATATGTACGTCTTCAATGATTTCCGCCGTCTCGAACGTTGTCAGGTCTATCCGGGCGATTCGAGGGGTGTTGTTTCCATTGATGAACAGCCACCTGCCGTCGATCTCTCCGTTGGTTTGCGAGAGCTTTGGGTGGTGGGCGTCATCCCAAGGAATGAATCCGTGCGTAGTATTGAGCATGGCTTTTGACTCTTCGTCAAAACCATACCCTTTCTCAGGGTCTACAGAGAATACTGGAATCCTTCGGAAAAGTCGGCCCGAAGGCAGTCCTACAACAGATACTTGTCCACTGAATCCTCCGGAAAAGAATTCGTAAAATTCATCGTGCTCTCCTGGAGCAACATAAACAGCGGCAGCGGCATCGTTCGTGTTGAACGCACCTTGTGTCGCATTATTCGGATTGCCCTCTCCACCGCAGCTCGTGAGCAACGCCACGGCTGGTAGTAGCAGGCAAAGTTTGAGTAGTTCTTTCATCGTCTTTGGTTTTGTGAGGTTAATTACAATTGTTGTTCGGGTGTGTATTGCCGGATATATTCAACCACTGCACGGGCTTGATCTTCTGTCAGATTCTGGTTCGCCATGGGGGAGAGATACTCCGCAAAAAGCGCTTTCGCAATTGGATCTTCTTTGACCATGACTTCTGGATTAAGTATCATGTTCATGACCCATGCTGCATTTCTGCGTTCGAGTAAGCCGGCAAGTGCGGGCCCAACGTGACGCTTATCCATCTTGTGACATGCCGTGCACATTTGTGTAAAGACTGCTTCGCCTTCAGCTACAAGGGCAGGGTCTATTTCACCGAAGGTTACTTCTTCTGTCACCGGACCGATGCCGAGGGGGTTGGCCTTGGCTTTTGGAGTATAGATCTCCATCGGTTCTGCGTTGTTTTGTGGCGTTTCATCTCCGCCACCACCGCAAGCAGCGAGTAAGGTCAGAAGTAAAAGGAGCATTGGAAGGGTTGCTGATTTCATGAGGATGGATTTCAATTTTTATTGGATGGTTTAAGGAGTGAAAACTTTGTCTACTACATGCACAATTCCATTTGCTGCGTTGACAGTTCCTAAGATTTTCGCTCCGTGTACATAAGTTCCATCGTCTCGAACCTCTACTTTGACATTGTGTCCAGAAGCCACAAACAGGCTTTGTCCATCTTTCAATTGAGCTACCGAATACGATCCTGGCGCAGCGTGCATCTGAATGATAGAAATCAAGGTCATCTTGTTTTCAGGAAGAAGTAGATTGTCAACTGTTCCTTCCGGAAGGGCAGCAAACGCAGCGTTGGTAGGAGCAAAAACTGTGAGGGGGCCGTTGTTGGCCAAGGCGGTTGTCTGTTCGGCGGCTTTGACCGCTGCAACAAGCGTGGTGTGATCTTTTGATCCGAGCGCTATTTGCAAGATGTTCGGATCTGAATCTGGATCGACAATGGCTTCTTGACCCGGCAAGAGTTCTGTTTCAGGTGCTGCAGCTGCAGCGGATGGGTCTTCAGTGGATGCGTTTTCTGAGCAACCGAAGCAAATGCCTGCCATCAATAGGATGAGGATGTTCTTTTTCATAGTGGTTGGTTTACATGTTACAGAAGGCAAAGCAAGGGATAGGGGATGCTTCAAAATATGATGCACATCATACTATACACAGAGATATCTCCATTTATCGGTATGTATTGGCAGTGTATAAGCGATATGAATCACAAATATTTTCGCGTAATGCCTTTGGCTGTAGGAGGTGAGAAAAGGCGTTGTGTTACTTATGTTACATTCAATGCTGGTGGGGTGCATTAACCTTGCACTCGCAATTGAACAGCAACATCATTTTTAGAAGTCAAACAAGTAAACAGAATAGGTATGAGTTTTTTTGGAATGTTCGGAAACGACAGCAGCACTGAAGTAAAAGAAATGTTGAACAACGGAGCTATGGTGATCGACGTGCGCACTCCCGCAGAATTTATGGGAGGACACGTAGCAGGGTCTAAGAATTACCCGCTTCAAGAAATCCAAGGCAAGGTCAGCGAATTGAAAAATTTGGGCAAGCCGTTGGTGCTTTGTTGTCAAAGCGGCGCACGCAGTGGACAGGCAGCAGGGTTCCTAAAAGCGCAAGGCATTGAATGCGAGAATGGAGGTGGATGGATGCAGGTGAATTCACTTGTAGGCTAAGCAATCCCTACGAAACGAGAAAGCCCAGACTCCTCGAGCTGGGCTTT
The DNA here is from genome assembly GCA_943788725.1 of uncultured Flavobacteriales bacterium. Taxonomy (GTDB): domain Bacteria; phylum Bacteroidota; class Bacteroidia; order Flavobacteriales_G; family Salibacteraceae; genus SHAN690. Next base: position 128,313 of record CALSRJ010000005.1, read on the forward strand.
TTTTATTTCTTGTACTTCCTGTGCAGAAACCGATAGAGCCTATTCGAACGGATCGGCGTAACGCTCGTCACTAAGTAACGCTTGGTCTGTCAATGTTTTCAGAAAGGCGATGAGGTCTTGCTTGTCCTGATCTGTCAACATCAATCCCGTGTACGTTGTGTACTCCAAGGCTGGATCCAAGGTAGGAGAGATGCGAATGCCATGATCGTAATGGTCGACAACTTCTTCCAAGGTGGTAAACCTTCCGTCGTGCATATAGGGCGCGGTTAATTCCACATTCCGCAGTGATGGCACCTTGAATTTTGCCTTGTCTGACGCATCTTGGGTGACCATTTCACGACCAAGGTCATTTTGATCTTGCGCTACGTCCAACCCATTGTTCATGTATAGGTTGTTATCAAAGTTGTTACCGCCATGGCAATGCGCGCAATCTGCCCCTGAGGTTTCAGGGAATCCTGGATTGTATTCCGCAAAGAACAACACGCGCCCTCTTTCTTCGCTCGTGCTGAGTGTTACGCTTCCCGCTAGAAATTGATCGTATTTGGACTGGTTTGAAACGATGGAATTCATGAATTGCTCCATGGCCAACGACATACGCTCGGGCGTTATATCACTATCGCCAAAAGCGCGAATGAACTGATGAGAATACTCTTCGCGGGCACTCAATTTTTCAATGACGTTCGGAAGGCGCTCCTTCATTTCCAGTTCGTCTTCAATGGGCTTGAGGGATTGATCCCTCAACAAATGAGCCCTGCCATCCCAGAAGAATTCATTGGTATGCCAGGCTGTATTGAAGACGGTCATCGCTTGGCGTTTGCCCAGTGTTCCGTCTACGCCTTCAGATAAGGTGTTTGGATCGGTGAATGCGTGCTCTTGCAGGTGACAACTGGCACAAGAGATCGAATTGTCCTTGGAAAGTTCTTTTTCGTAAAACAGCATTCGACCTAGCTTCACGCCTTCAATCGTCAAGGGATTGTCGCCAAAATCTGGCTCCGGAAAGCTTCCGATGGACAGCGTGTATGGCGAATCATCAAACGTTGCCGCAAGCGTAATGCTCGGGACTCCTTCTGGTTCTTTTTTACAAAGGGAGAAGACCAATGGCGTCATCAGCGCCATCAAGATCAACAGTTTTTTATTCGTCTTCATGAAAGAGTTTGTTTTGAGTAAACGAAGGATCGGTTAAGGATTCTAGAAAAGACACCAATGCTCCCACTTCGGTTTGGGTAAGACCAAGGGGCCTGATCAACGTGCTTTTATTGAAGTGGCTTTCGCCCCCTTTGTTATAATGTTCTACAACTTCTTGCAAGGTTGATAAGCTGCCGTCGTGCATGTAAGGAGCAGTGAGACCAGCATTTCTGAGGCTGGGAACTTTAAATCGAGCCAAGTCGACGCTGTCCAGCGTCAAGCGGTAACGGCCAACGTCAGGATATTCGGCATAAAGGCCATTGTTCTCGAAGGCGTTGTTGGTGAAGTTGAATCCTACGTGACAAGAGCTGCAGGAAGTCCGGTCGCTGAAAAAGAGTTCCATTCCGCTTCGAGCCGAAGGACTCAACGCAGCGCTTCCTTCGAGTTGCATGTCATATTCACTCGAGCCGCTGATCAGTGTACGCTCAAACGTAGACAGTGCGCGGGTGATGACATAGGCATCCGGATCTCGCTCAAACGCTGCTTGGCTCATCTTGACGTAGCTGGAGTCTGCTACCAATCTGTCAGAAATCTGAAGGATATCAAAGTCGAATTCGGCGTGTTCTTGTATGGGGACTAATATTTGCATCTCTAAAGTTGGAACGCCGCCTTCTCGCGTGTAGTATGGAAGGTAGGCCACATTGGCCAAGGATGGAGAATTGCGTTCACCCAATTTATTTTCTACACCAGGACTCACCGCTGCATCATCCGCGAAGGCGAGATAGGGCTGATGACAACTCGCGCAACTGATGGACCTGTCGCGCGAGAGAAGTGGGTCAAAGAACAACCGCTTCCCAAGCTTCCATTTTTCTATCGAGAATGGATTTTCTTCCGGAAAAGGAATCTCAGGAAATCCATTCGGTGCCTCGGTTAAGGACGCCATCAGTTGGGCCTCCGTCGGCGTATCTATGATCTCTGGGTCTTTCTCGCACGAAAGCAGGCAAACGGCCAATGGTATGATTCCAAGCCAACGCATGCAAGGATTACTGTACGACTACCTTCTGCACTTGTTGCATTCCGTCTCGGTTATCGGTGAACTGAACCACGTAGATACCGGGAAGAAACCCGTTTAATGACGTGCTCTGATCCGCACTCAATTGGCGCTTGGCGATCAAAGCTCCGGCTACGTTATAAACGTCAACAGTACCGGTAAGAGATGCTGATTTAGATGTGAATTGAATCGTGCCGTTCACGGCAGGATTAGGATAGACTGAGAATAGATCACCTGAAGGGAGGGCGGTAATTCCAGCTGGAATCTCTGGCACTGAATCATTGGTGTCTCCCATCACTTGCAATTCACTCGTAAATACGTGGTCACGGAAGTTTTGTAACACAGTGATAGAACTTCCCGTTGCACCATGACTGATCAATCCGTTGTCGGTATTGACGCCAGATAATGCTTGGGCGTAGTCAGCATACAACTCGATGGTGACATTGCCGTTGGATGGTCCCGCAGAGAGGTCTACAGAGGTTTCAAAATAATTTCCGTCACCCAATGCATGCACTTCAAATACTTGATTCAAGCTCGCTGCGCCCATTCCTTCCATGGCCACAAAACGATATCCAGCCGTCCAACCCCAATGCATAGAAGGACTTTGGTGGTAGAGCGGATGGCTGCTTGGCCAAGTTGATGGATCTAAGTGGTTGTGATCGGGGTCAACACCAATAGAGAAGGCGATAGATTCAACTGAATCAATGTTCTGGGAGCCTAGAAATGCATTGGTCGAACCTGCTGCATCCACCAGGATCCACAGACTGTCAAACGGGGTCACGCTTCCACCGTCGTGGGTCACGGAAATTTCAGAGATGTAGTACTCCATGCGATCCAGGTCAAAGGTTCGGCCATCCGGTGTCTCGGATGCCGTGTTGAACGCGAAGTTCTCGCCAGCAAGTACGTGATTGATCTTAAGAAGTATGTTGTTTTGGGCAATAACTTGGGCATTGAATGCCAAGCAAACCACTGCGGTAAGGAGACTAAATCTCTTCATGTTCAGTACTTATTGTATAATGATTTGTTTGTGGACTGCGCTAAAGTGGCCGCCGTCCAAAAGCGAAAATAGGTAAATACCGGGCTTGATATTAAGCGTCAATGTTCCGGACTGTTCCTGTATCTCGTTGGCACGATAAACCACTTTTCCTGCAACGTCAGTCACTGTGATGGATACCGGTGAAGAGACATCATGGCGATAGTTGAAGCTACCGTTGGAGGGGTTTGGCCAAACGTTAATGCTGAAGTTTGGATTGAATCCGCGAAAAATTGCGCCTAAGGTTAGCCAAAGTATTTTAAACCGCGGGCTCATTTTGGACGCATTGGCGTTGAAGGTGGATGAAACGACGGGTAGAAAAGACGAGGTTGAAGCTGATCAAGTAAGATTGAAGACCAAATTCTAAGTGAAGAGATGGCAGGTCATACTCGCTTTTTATACATTTGAGGCCTTTGAAGGCGGTGCGTGTAGGAAATTCACCAATTGGGTGGAGAGCCCCGCACACTCATTCAGGCTGAAAAATATTGAAATGTTAACCCACGAATGCGTTTGACATTATATGTTTACGGCCGCTAAGCCTTTAGGAACCAAACAGAGAAAAGCAAATCCAAATCCAAATTAGTGAATATGAAACGTACCCTTTTATCTCTCGCGATGACTGTAGCGCTGATCTTCTCAGGTCTGACAGTTTCGTTTGCTCAGGACAGCACTGCAGATGCATCCGATACTTCCATGACGGAAGCGGTTGATTCCGCTGCAACAGAAGCAGCTCCTGTTGAGGAAGCAGCAGCACCCATGGAAATGGAGGCTGAGGAAGAAGAGACCGCAGCTGAGAAAAGCCTGCACCAGGTCATCAAGCAAAAGTTCATCGAAGGTGGACCAGAGTTCATGTCCTTCGTATTGATCTGTTTGATCTTGGGACTTGCTCTATCCATTGAGCGTATCCTCTACCTGAACATGGCGACGACCAACAACCAAAAGCTTTTGGACGAGGTAGACAGCGCACTTCAGAGTGGTGGCGTTGAGGCGGCTAAGGAGGTTTGTCGCAATACCCGCGGGCCTGTAGCTAGCATCTTCTACCAAGGACTCGATCGTGCAGACCACGGCATCGAAATGGTAGAAAAGTCAGTTGTATCTTATGGAAGCGTCCAAATGGGCCTCCTAGAAAAGGGCCTTTCATGGATTTCATTGTTCATCGCACTCGCCCCGATGCTCGGGTTCTTCGGAACGGTAATTGGTATGATTTCAGCATTTGATGCGATTGCAGCAGCAAACAATATTTCTCCTGGTATCGTTGCGGGTGGTATCGGTGTGGCATTGATCACCACCGTATCTGGACTGTTGGTAGCGATGGTGCTCCAGATCTTCTACAACTACATTGTTGCGAAGGTTGACGGCATCGTGAACGAAATGGAAAATGCGTCGATCTCATTGGTCGACATGCTTATCAAGCACAACATGACTAAATAATTCGAACCATGTTTGAAAGAATCAATTCGATCATCATGTTCGTGATCATCGCAATCGGAGTTGTTCTGATGGTGATGACCATGTCCTCAGGACTTACACCTGAACAAAGCGATTGTACCGACTGCGGCGCAGTCGGAAGCTTCATCGGGCTGAGCTACATCCTGCTGATAGCAGCCATCGTCGCTGCCGTTGGTGGCGCGCTGATGCAAGTAATACTGAACCCCGGCCAAATCAAAGGGGCCCTTATCGGTCTCGGAGGAATGGCAGTGGTACTGATCATTAGCTATGTTATGGCTGACGGCACAGTGGAACCTTACTATCAGGCAGGCATCACAGAGACAGCATCTAAGTGGAGCGGAATGGGGTTGTACGCATTTTACGTGCTGTTCATTCTCGCAGTATTGTCGGTGGCCTATTCGTCCGTATCAAGACTGCTTAAGTAATCATTATGGCCAGGAAGAAAAGAGAACTTCAAGAGATCAACGCAGGTTCGATGGCTGACATCGCCTTCCTGTTGCTGGTATTCTTCCTTGTGACCACTACCATGGATACAAGCTGGGGTTTGGCGCGGAAGCTGCCTCCACCCCTGTTAGAGAACCAGCCTGACCCGCCTCCCATTAAGGATAGAAATGTTTTCGTCGTTCTTGCCAACGCCAATGATCAATTGTTGGTCGAAGGTGAATTGCTCGAGATTGGTGAACTGCGCGCAGCGGCTAAGGATTTCATCGCGAATCCACAACGCAAAGAGAACTTGCCAGAATTCAGGACCGAGGATATTCCTCTGCTCGGAACGATGCAAGTTTCTAAGCAAGTCATCTCTCTTCAGAACGACAATGGAACATCTTACGATCTTTATATACAAGTTCAGAACGAACTAGCAGCGGCCTATACAGAACTCAGAAATGAGTTGGCCTCACGAGAGTTCGGTATGTCTTACCAGAAGATTGAAGAAATGGCCAAGTCCGAAGAGGGAGGCGAGAAGTTTAAGGCGATGATGGACGCCATTCGTGACGTCTATCCACAACGAATCTCTGAAGCAGAACCTAAAGACATAGGAGGATAATGTCAAAGTTTAAAAAAGACGACAGCAAAGGCACACCCGCGGTAAGTACGGCTTCATTGCCGGACATCGTTTTCATGCTCTTGTTCTTCTTCATGGTGACCACGGTAATGCGTGAAGTTGACCTGAAGATCAAACTCGATCAACCGGAAGCAACGGAGATCGATAAGCTTGAGGACAAAGCACTGGTGGATTACATCTACATCGGAGAGCCATTCAATACCGACTTGTACGGTACGGTTCCGAAGATTCAACTCGACGACGACTTCGCGACCGTTGAGGATATTCAAGACTACATCATCGCACGCCGCTCTGAGCGTCCTGAAGCCGTTCAAGGTAAGATCACGGTATCACTGAAGGTCGACCAAGACACGAAAATGGGCGTGGTGACAGATGTGAAACAAGAATTGAGAAAGGTGCAAGCCTTGAAAATCAATTACTCTACGCGAGAGCGCTTGGATTGATAGCGTTTCATGCACAAATGGATTTGGAAGGCCTCTCAATTTGGGAGGCCTTTTTTGTGTCATACCTCGAGTTGAGATCGCTTTCGAACTACCCACATTCCTGCCATCAATACCCCAGCGCTGACCAGGGCAATCATCCACTGACCCTCATTGGCGCCCAGTGTTTCTACTTCTGGACTCAGCGCTTCCACCCCAATAAAATAAGCGATCAATACGGCTACCCCATTATTGATGAGGTGGCCAACCATGGGCAGGAGTAAGGAGCCAGACCAATGCGCAGCATAGCCGAATACGGCGCCGAGTAACATCCTGGGGAAAAACCCGAGAAACTGCATGTGGAAGAAGGAAAACAGGAAGGCCGTCAACCAAATCGCTGCGTGCTCGTTCTTGATCATTCTAAATACGAGAGGTTGAAGTGTGCCACGAAAAAGCATTTCTTCAGCAATGGCTGGAACCAACGCGATGAGGAAGAGATTCTGCACCAAATGCCAAGGCGTTTCCATTACCAAGAAAACCTTGAGCAGATGCTCCACGTCTTGCTCGCGCGCTTCAATCCAGCCTTGGAGGTCGCTGAGCACTCCAGGAAGTTCAAGTCCTGCATTCCATTCAGCCAAAAAGTTGATCATCGGAAGGGACGCTACCATGGCAGCACCGAAAACCAACAGCATGCGCAAGTTAGTGGACCGGATACCGAGAGAATAGGTTGGTTGAGCGAGAAGGGTTCGGTAAAGGATGTAGGGAACAACGAATAAACCCAAGGCTTGAGCGAGCTGCATCACCTTAAGGCTATACGCCTCCATACCAAAGGGCTCGGTCACGCGACCGATGTTTGCTAGGAAACTCACATCTACTCCTCCTAAGGCAAGAGCAACGGTATACGCACCTGCAAGTAAGCTCATCGCGACAATACCGACAAGAATGAGAAAGGCCAATTGGGCCAGAGGAGGGGCGGACTTTAATGCTTCACGCATGTGCAGGCGATTTGGTTGTAAATTTGCGCTCTCAAAAATGGTGAAGATAGGTGACATAGAAGTGGGTGAATTCCCTTTGCTGCTCGCTCCAATGGAGGATGTGAGTGACCCACCCTTTCGTGTACTGTGCAAGCGTCACGGCGCAGATGTCATGTATACCGAATTTATCAGCTCTGAAGGATTGATTCGAGATGCCGCCAAGAGCGTGCAGAAACTAGACATCTACGAGGAAGAACGCCCCGTGGGGATCCAAATTTTCGGAGGCGATGAAGAACCCATGCGGGAATCCGCGCGGATCGTGGAGCAGACGAACCCAGACATCCTTGATATCAACTTTGGATGTCCCGTGAAAAAGGTGGTCTGCAAGGATGCAGGTGCCGGTATCTTGAGGGACATTCCTAAGATGATTCGTCTGACCAAGGCCATCGTTGAGACGACCAGCCTGCCGGTCACGGTAAAGACTAGGTTAGGTTGGGACGACAGCTCAAAGCATATCGTTGAGGTCGCGGAACGCTTGCAAGACGTAGGCATCAAGGCCTTGTCAATCCACGGTCGAACCCGCGTGCAGATGTACAAAGGAGAAGCAGATTGGACGCTGATCGGTGAAGTGAAGAACAACCCGCGCATCCACATACCGATTTTCGGAAATGGCGACGTCAGCACGCCGGAAAGGGCGGTTGAAATGCGCGATCGATATGGAGTAGACGGAGTGATGATTGGGCGCGCTGCCATCGGCTATCCTTGGATATTTGATGAGATCAAGCACTTTATGAAGACGGGGGAGCACCTCCCGGGACCGACCATCGAACAACGCGCGGCAGTGGCGAAGGAGCACTTAGAGCGTTCGATCAAGTGGAAGGGAGAGACATTGGGCGTGCTCGAAATGCGACGCCACTACGCGAACTATTTCAAAGGCATTCCCCATTTCAAGGAGACCCGCATGCAACTGGTAACAGAGAAAGAACCTGCGATTCTCTTCGAAGTTTTAGACGGCATTAGAGCGGTCTACGATGAAATCACTACCTGAAGTCGACGCTTGTTCAGCAAGACCCGAATCGGAATCAAACTGGCAAGGATGCCAATGCTGAACACCACTCCGATGACCGCAGCAATATCCAACAGTTCGAGCTGTACCGGGTAGTATTCTACCAGACCACCTTCTAGCGGAAAGAATCCAACGTAGTACTGGAGAAGTACCAAGATGACCCCAAGGCCAATTCCTAAAGCAGCGCCAACTGCAGTGATCAAAAAACCCTCGTAAAGAAATAGGCGTTGCACATCTTTTACGGTTTGTCCGATGGATCGGAGCAGGGAGATGTCTTTCTTCTTGTCGATGATCAGCATGGTCAAACTTCCAATGAGGTTGAAGGTGGCCACGACCAAGATGAAGCTCAAAATGAAAAAGGTCACCCATTTTTCTGTCGCGTTGGTCTTGAAAATCACATCGTTCAATTCGATCCGTGTCTTCACGGCGAAGCCAGCACCTAGGGTTTCTTCGAGCCGATCTTTCATGTCGTTCGCGTTTACACCTTCTTGCAGACTGAGGTCTATGAACGAGGCGCGGCGTTCGTACTGCAAGACCTCTGATGCAAAATCGTACGGGGTGTAGAAATACTTGAAATCAAATTCTGGATTGAGCGCCACGATTCCCAAGGGAACAATTCGCTTCTGCACGAATCGACTCTGAGGATTGAGCGCGTTTTCTGCACCACGCCGTGCTGCGTACACCTTGACCCCTTCATAGCCTTCACTGATGAAGAGGTTGAGGTTGTCGGCAACGCCGTACCCCATCATTGCGCGTGGAAATCCGCTTTCTGATAATCCATGGCTACCCTCGATCACAAAGTCCTCCAAGTCTAAATTCGGTAGGTAGGATTCAGGAATTCCGCGGAGGGTGACAATGGTTTGTTGGTCCTTGAACTGCAAAAACACGGTCTCCTCAAGCACCGGGGCAGCCGCTTGAACCTCATCCCATTCTGCAATGTCATCAAAGGCGGCGGAATCCAAATCAAAGGTCTTACCTCTGGCTGGACTGATCCGAATGTCTGGGTCGATGGTGGTGTAGAGGTCCGTCACCAACGCTTCAAGGCCATTGAATGCGCTCAACACAATGATCATGGCCAAGCTGCCGATGGCTACTCCCGTTGCTGCGATGCCTGAAATGATGTTGATTACATTCCGGTTCCCTTTTGAAAAGAGATAGCGACGCGCAATGGAAAAAGGAAGGTTCACTAGTCGTCGCTTAATAGTTCGTCGATGCGCGCGGCATAATCAAGGGAATCATCGTGGTAGAAGCGAATCTCGGGCATCTTTCTGAACTGATTGCGGATGCGCTGATAGAGTGCGCGGCAAATTTCCGGAAGGTTGGTATTGAAGGTTTCGACCACCTTTTTGGGCTCAGTGGCTGGGAATACGCTGAGGTAGACCCGCGCAAAGCTGAGGTCAGGTGTGATTCGAACCACGGTGATAGACACCATGCTTCCTTGTCCAAGATGATTGAACTGGGATTGAAAGAGGTTGCTTAATTCCTTTTGAATCAGTCGGGAGACCTTCTGTTGTCGGACGCTTTCCATGGCACAAAAGTATGATTTGGCAATTGCGTGGTGAAGCCAAGAATGTTGATTGAATGTAAACCTTCCAGAATCAAATCTCGTCTATACCTTTACAAAGCAAGAATTCGCATACAATGAAGCATTTTTTACTCTTCGCCCTAGGCTCTTTTCTTTCTGCCACCTTGATCGCTCAGATCACCGTAACCCAAGCAGACTACGGACAAGCGGGGGATAGCATCATCGTTGGATATGACAATCTTCCACCGACCGGACTTTCCGTCGGAGGAACAGGCTCGCAGACGTGGGATTTTACAAGTTTGTCGTTGAGCAACATCAACTCGCTCAATTTTGTCGATCCAGCCAATACGAACAGCGGATCCGAATTTCCGAATGCCGACTTGGCGATTGAGCGTCAAAACGACACCCTGTTTTTCCAGTCTTCAGCCTCGGCGTTCGTGGTTGATGGCTTTGCGGGTTCAGGTTTTGGCTTTCCAATCAACATCGTAGCCGACTTTAACCCCAACTCCACGCAGATTGAATTTCCTTCTACGTTGAATGCATCATTCACAGACACCGCCGTTTTTGATACGATCGTCAGTTGCGCAGAGTTTGGCTTTGGGTCAGCCTGCGACTCAGCTCGTTTGAAGCGCGTGTTAGTAGGCACTAGCTCGATAGATGCGCACGGTGATGTAAGTACGCCAGGTGGAACATTCACGACCATCCGTCAATATTTCAAAGAAGACAACCACGATACGGTTTGGATCAAAGTGCCCTTTTTTGGATGGCAACAATTCTTGGATAGTGCTTCCACAGAGCACAACTACCGTTGGATCGCGAACGGTGAAAAATGGCCGGTGTTAAGTGCGCGTGCAGACGCAGCAGGAGGTGATTTTGTTACCGCTGAATACGTGGTTGGCGCACAAGTACTTGGTTACGCCGATTCAGAAAATCAGCCATCTTGCTTCGGTGGATGCAACGGCTCTGCCTCTGTGGCAGCGGTTGGCGGTGTTCCTCCTTACACCTACGCTTGGCCGGGAGGGCAAACTACCGCAGTAGTCAATAATCTGTGCGCGGGCACCTATCCAGTAACCATTTCCGATAACGATACAGGGTCGTACGAAGTAACCGTTGAGCTCGTTGAGCCGGCGCCGATAGCCATTGTTGGCGCAGTGCAAGGGGTGAATGTTGGTGCTGATGGCGCGATTGACATCACCGTGTCCGGAGGAACGAATCCGTATACCTACGCGTGGACGGGCCCGGATGGATTTACAGCGACTACACAAGACATCGGAGCATTAGAGGCTGGAGATTATTCAGTAGTGGTTACAGACAACAACAATTGCGATTCGTCTGCGACATTCGCAGTGGAGTTGACCGGGATTTACGGTCCAGTAGAAGGTGGGTTCAAAGCCTTCCCGAATCCAGCGAACGACCGTATTCAATTGATCAGTTCGAACCAGATCCAAGGGTATCGCGTGGCAGATTTATTGGGCAACTTTATCCTTACGGGATCCGTCACAGGGAATTCAGCAACGCTTTCCACCGCGGAGCTCGCCGCTGGCATTTACATGATTGAAGTAGAGACGGTAATGGGTCGCTACTTACGCAAGATTACCGTTCGGCATTGATGCCGTTCATTGTGAAAGCTGACCTCGGTCATGCGATGAATTTGAGAAGCGGGGCACATTTGTAGCCTCGCTTTTTTTATGGAGCAAGCCAAACAATCAACGACCTGTTATCACTGCGGTGAGGACTGCGTGGAGGAACATATTCTGCACGACAGCCATGATTTCTGTTGCCAAGGCTGCAAGACCGTGTACACCTTATTGAACGATACGGGTCTGGTCAGTTACTATGAGATTGACGCAGACTCCCCTGGTTCTACCGTCCGATCCAATCATGCCAACAAAGACTTCCTTGACCTAGAAGAGGTAAAAAGGCAATTCATCGACTTTAGCGAGGGGAACAAGAACAAGGTTACCTTCTACCTTCCTTCTATGCACTGTGCGGCTTGCATTTGGTTGCTGGAGAAATTAGACCGACTCAAGGACGGGGTCTATCGCTCAGATGTCAATTTCCTGCGCAAAGAACTGACGGTGCACTTCAACGCCGATCTATTGTCACTAAAGGAGCTGGTCATTTTATTGGAAGACCTTGGATATCCACCGGACTTGCAGCGGGATAAAGGCGTGCAAGGCAATAAGAAGGAGAGTCGCAAGCTCTTACTCAAACTCGGCGTTGCTGGTTTTGCGTTTGGCAACATCATGTTGTTCAGCTTTCCGGAATACCTGTCGCTGGATGACGCTTCGCTCGATTCTTTCAAGGTTCTCTTTGGCTACCTCAATTTGCTCTTGGCCCTACCGGTCCTCTTGTATGCCGATGTGGATTACCTACGTAGCGCGTGGCAAAGCTTGCGCTTCAGGTACCTGACGATTGATGTGCCCATTGCCCTTGGAATCATCACGCTTTTTGCACGAAGCGCATACGAGATATTGAGTGCGACAGGAGCGGGGTATTTCGACTCCTTTGCGGGGTTGGTTTTCTTTCTGCTCATCGGAAAGTGGTACCAAAGCCGAACATATGAGGCCCTGGCCTTTGATAGAGATTTCAGATCCTACTTTCCAATTGCCGTAACGCGCATCAAGGAGGGGGAAGAGGAAGTGTGCATGTTAGAAAAAATCGAGCCAGGAGATCGACTTCGCTTGCTCAATAATCAGGTAATCCCGGCGGACGCTGTGCTGATCAAGGGCATGGCATCTGTCGATTACAGCTTCGTGAACGGAGAAAGCGACACAGTAGAGAAACACGAAGGGGATTTGCTGTATGCGGGTGGAAGACAAACCGGGGGATCGATCGAAGTGGAGGTGGTGAAGGAGGTCTCTCAAAGCTATTTGACCGGTCTTTGGAATCAATCAGCATTTACAGAGGTAGAGGAAGGAAGGTCCTTTTCAACCTTGATAGACCACGTAAGCCGCTCTTTCAGCATAGGCATTTTGAGCATTGCATTTCTCACGTTGGCCTTTTGGTTATGGGTCGATCCTAGCGAAGCGGTCGATGCTTTCACCGCGGTGCTGATCATTGCCTGTCCGTGTGCGCTGGCTTTGAGCATGCCCTTCGCTTCGGGAAATGTTTCGCGCATTTTGGGCAAGCTGGGCTTCTTCGTAAAAAATGCGAGCACGCTTGAGCGCATGGCTTCTGTTGACGCGATCATCTTCGACAAGACAGGAACGCTGACGAAACTTACTTGTATAATAAGGTTGAAAAACTTAAAAAGAGAATCAATAAATCCCTACGGAAGATTTCTACAATTCTAAATTTATCATTACCACTAACCATGAAAACAGCGAGAGAAACTTACGCCACAACACTTTTAAGAAATGGGGTTTCAAAGGATGAAATTGGCGAGATGTTAGGTCATTCAAATTCTATTGTGACTGAACATTATCTGGCAGGACTCGAAAAGGACAAGAAAAAGAAAATTAATAGTGTTCTTCCGCAACGACAACAAGATGAAAATTTTCCGCAAGGTTTTCCGCAAGGTGTAGTAGGAATTTTAGGAAAATACGGACTAAACTGAGAGGGGTGTATCATGCAGATCCCCGTAAAATGGGGTTATTTAAGGTTTATAGTAGACTTGGAGGTCAGGAGGGATTACTCACTTATTTCAAAGAGGGGTTTGTTTACCCGAAAGAACTGAGTGAAGCAGGCGTCGAAGGAAAGGTCATGCTGAGCTTTGTCGTAAACGAAGATGGAAGCTTAAGCGATATTGAAGCGGTAAAATCCGACGACCCACTGCTTGAAGCGCCGGGTATTGAATTCGTAAAAGGAATGCCCAAATGGGAGCCTGGCACCAAAGACGACGTAAAGGTCAAGGTGAAAATGATCTTGCCGATCCAATATTCGATGAAATGATAAAAAGGCCCTGAATCAAGGGCCTTTTTTTATATCCTACAGTTCGAATTACGCTGAGCGGCGTTTAGGAGGTTAGATCAGCACCTTTTTCCAAGGAGGGGATTTGCGGTTTTCTCCGGCCGTGTAAAGAATAATCCGATTTCCGTATGGGTCCCTGAGGTAGGCTTCTCTCCAGAGCCATGGCTGATCAGTAGGAACCTGATCGAAGTGCACACCTGCGTTTTTCAATCGATCGTACTCGGCGTCCAAATCGGAGACTTCGAAATAGACTTTCACATCGGCTTGAATAGGAGTTTCAGCCCATTCAACTGAAAACGTGGCATCCCCCTTTGGGCATTGGAACCGGGCGTATTTGTCGTGTGTATGTACGATCAATTCAAGGCCGAGCAGTTCATAGAACGCTATCGACGGTGCTACGTTTCGACTGGGAACAGTCACTTGGTTTAGGTTCATCGTTCGGCTGACTTTGTATTGTTATCCCGCACCTAGGTTAGTTTTCCGATGGGTTGAATTGCTTCTTATTCCAAGTGGAGACTAGGTAGATACCCGAGACCAAGCAGATGACAAATAGGCCAATGCGATGGGTTGAACTGAATCCGTCTTGCATGATTTGATTGTAACCCAACAAACTTCCTAGGAAGTGGAAGCCAGCTACCATGAAAATGGACTTGGTTTCGTCCATGATTTTTTCAAGGCCCCAGCTGGCGAAAATCAGCACACCTAGGAAGATGATGTGATCGGCAAAAGCACCTTGTGTGAAATTCAAATGCCATACGTACCAGAGAAGCCCAATGAAGGCCGATCTAAGCCAAGGGTTTAATTTGAAGTGCTTCATCTCAGGAAGGAGGTAGCCTCTCCAACCAGCTTCTTCAAATACCACATATGCTAATGAGACGAGCGCCGCAATGCCCCCATAATAATGCCTGTTTAGCTCTTCTTCATTTTCGATTCCCACGAGAATTATTCCAGCCAACGGAATGGATACGTATAAGATACTGCGCATGGAATTCGAGCCAAGAAAAGACGTATTGAATTTGCAACGGAAGAAATACACCATTACCAACATGCCGATGATTGGACCAATACCTTCCCCGAGGTGTTTCACCATGGTTAATCCATACGGAAGGGTCAATTGAGTAAACCAATCCGGTGGATTAAATCGAAACGCAAAAGACCCTGCAAGTGCAATAGCGTAAAAAATGACCAACCTTAATAGGCGAGTATTCATAAGGGCAACCTCAATTTTGGATGCGGAAGATGATGGCCTTCGGATCTTCGAGCTTTTTCAGCTCTTTCTCCAATTCTTTGGTGTCTTCCTTCTTGGTCAGTTGCTTTATGCGATCCTGCAGCGCAATCGCATCATCCAAAGCAGCCTTGTACTGATTCAAATTGTCCAGTGTCAGCTTGTCGTTCGCCACTTGACTGATGTTGGTCCTAGTTTCTCTATACTCGGAGAGTAGCTGCTTCTTTTGGTAATCTAGCGCGATCAAGCTCGCTTCGTACAACTTGTCTTTTTTGCCATAATAAGCCTCTGCTTCCAGCATTTTATCGTTGCCTTTCCACATGTCTTCACGGTTCTTAACGAGCACGAGCAGCTGCTTTTTTTCTTCTTCAATGCGAATGAGCTCTTCCGCTTTCTTCATCTGCTCTTTCGCGTACGGCTCTGCTTTGATGGCATAGGCCTCTTTGTAGAGCGGAAGGGCTTGCCGGTATTGCTGCTGGTTGAACTGAAGGTCGGCTACACTGATCTTCGTGTCGTAGGCTCTCTGAACGGCTTGCTGCGCTTCGTACTCCCTTTTTCCCTTTGGCGTTTCTTTCCAAGGAATGATTTCCATGGTGTTGTTCAGGAGCCCGGGATTTCTAATCTCACCACGCTTGAATAGCACCGTTGGTAAAGGGGAGTCATAGGTATTCCCCACGCTTGAGGCGGAGAGATTCATCCATGCAGAAAACACGGGCTTTAATATGCGGTGTTGCGTCGATGTCTTGCGCAGGCCATATTTTTCGCCATCTACAACGGCGAATGAATCCGCCTTGTCCATTTCACGGAAGAAACCCGTTGCCAAGTGCATATTGTCGACGGCTTCGATGACCTTCGGCTGGGTAGTATTCATGAAATGCCTAAAGCCTAGTGCACCGTGCTTATAGATAACGCTGTCCGAAAATACCTCGCCATTTCCGTCGGTAAAGGTCATCAGCCATGTGCCGTCTAGCTTACCGTCGTTGTCAAACGAGCCTTTGATGTTTAGGGCTTGAATTCCCACGGCCGTCGAGTCCAAGTAGGCGTAATGGAAGGGCCCTCGAAAGTGATTTTTAATAAAGGAAGCTTTGACGTGCTTTACTTCTTTGTTGGTCTCATTGTCAATCAATCGGTGGGTCCAAAGTCCCGACTTCTCGCCGTCAATGTAGTTGCCGATGATAGTTTCAGTCCGACCTCCAGCTTCCACAGGCTTAACGGTCACCGCCCAAGCCAAGTGCTTTTTATCCTCCTTGAAATTACCGGTGATTAAGATTTCATTGTCACCACCGCGCTCCTCAATATGCCGCACCTCGGTGTACGAAAACCTTCCGCTGAAAACCTTTTCATGCATGTTGTTCTCGGTGTATTCGTACGTGGCTTCACCACTTTCGAAAGGCCCTTCATAGGTTTGAACCATCTGACCAAGTGCTTGCATTGCCGTCAAAATCAGTGCGCATGTCAGCAGTGTAATAATGCGTTTCATAAGAGTAGTTTGATTGTCCTAATGTACGCAATACGGCTAAAAGTGTTCGATGAGGTCAAGCCATTAAAAACGAAAAACGCCCGACAATGCCGGGCGTTTTCCAATGATCTTCCGTATAAACGAGAATCATCGCGCGTAATGGGATATGCTTTGTGCTAAATATTCGGCCAATGATTGCTGGTAAGTTTCAGAGGTGAGCTGCTCTAGTTCTTGTGGGGAGGACATGAAGCCCAATTCCACTAGAATTGAAGGACAAGTACTGTTTTTAAGCACGTAAAAGTCAGCTGTTTTCATCCCTCGGTTTAACACGGCCTTTTCATTGAGAACCTGTCCGATTTTGTTGCCAAAATGCTTACTCAGATCATGATAGGGATGCTCCTCTGAAGGAATGAACATCTCGACTCCTTTCGCATTGGGATGCTCGGATGCGTTGAGGTGAAGACTGATGAAGGTCATTTAAAATTTTGAGGGCGGTCAAAAGCATCCCTTTAAATTGTGTCCATTTTTGAAACCTTGGAATACTAGCCCTATTCCGTAGATATATGCCAAACAAACCAGCACACGTCTCGGGTGTGTACAACTTATTGATACCATGAAAAAGATCCTGGTTCCTACCGATTTCAGCGAATGTGCAGAGAATGCCGTTGAAGTAGCCGCAAACCTTGCGAAGAAGATGGATGCTAGACTCTACATCCTTCACGTAATGGATATTCCGGTTTATGACCGCAATGACTCCTTCTCATCCTATGCAGATGCTGCCGAAGGCATTTTTTGGATGAAGCTCGTCAAAAAACGTTTCGGAGAACTATTCAAGAAGCCATATTTAGAAGGAGTAAATGCTATTGAAGTACTTCAATTTGATGGGGTATATGATACCATCACCACTCAAGCGGAAGAGCATGGTATTGATTTGATCGTGATGGGATCTCACGGCGACACCGGTGCGCATGAGGTGTTCATCGGAAGTAACACAGAGAAGGTAGTTCGATTGGCGGATTGCCCCGTGCTCACGGTTAAGAACCGGCACGAATCCTTCAATCTGGACAACGTTGTTTTCGCGTCCAATTTCCTAGGAGAGGCGAAAGAGAATTTTGAAAGACTCTTCAACTTTATCAAAGCGTTTGATGCACATGTGCATTTGGTGAAGGTTATCACTCCGGATCATTTTGAAAGCACTCCATATACGGAAAAATTGATCGAAGAATTTGTCAATGAATGGAAGTTGACGAAGTACACCACCCACATCTTCAATGAGCGTACCGTGCATGC
Source organism: uncultured Flavobacteriales bacterium (assembly GCA_943788725.1). Classification (GTDB taxonomy): domain Bacteria; phylum Bacteroidota; class Bacteroidia; order Flavobacteriales_G; family Salibacteraceae; genus SHAN690. Next base: position 145,904 of record CALSRJ010000005.1, read on the forward strand.
AGGGATTCTTGAAGCAACAAAGCGGGTTGGAGCAAATATGATTGCTATGGAGACACATGGTCGATCAGGCTTCGCACGTTTTGTGTATGGAAGTCAAACGGAAAGTATCGTGAACCATGCAGACGTTCCTGTACTTTCTATGAAGATCAAGGACTACAAGAAGGATTTCGCTCCATTTTCTGATTTGACCTAGACCTAAGGGACTATGAGTACCATCCTAATTCCAACCGATTTCTCGAACAATGCGCGTAATGCATTCGAGTACGGATTGTCCTTGCTAGGCGAGGAGCATGAGTACATCCTCTTCAACGCCTATGAAGAACCAAAATCTACCGCTACTTCAATGGTGTCATTGAAAGATATCTTGGTAGAGGCTTCTGAAGATTCGTTGAAGGACGAAAAAGCCTTTTTTGTCGAGCGACATCCAAGCCTTAATATTTCAACGGTTTCCGAATATGGCGACCCCACTTTTGCGGTTACCAACTTCGCTAAGAAAAACGAAGTCGACATGATCGTTATGGGTACGGCGGGTGTCACAGGGCTTCAAAAAATATTCTTAGGCAGTGTAGCCTCTGCCGTGATTGAAAAAGCGGTGTGTCCTGTCGTTGTTGTGCCGCGCGGCTATCAATTTGAGCCGCTGGAAAATGTGCTCTTTACTGCTGACCTTTTGAACGCTGAGGACGAGACCTTGCCGAAGGCCTTAGTAGATATCGTGACTAGAAACAACAGTGAAGTCACCGTATTGACAGTCAATAAGCCCAATCAAGTGATTGACGCAGAGAAGGCTGAGAAAGGATTCTCGCTGCACATGGCAATGCATGGCTTTCCACATAAGTTTGATGTCATTGAGAGCGATGATGTGCATAGGGCAATAGAAACGTATGCGAATGAGAACGACATGCAATTACTCGTGACTACGCCTAGGAAGAGTAGTTGGTTCCAACGCCTTTTGAAGCCAAGTGTGACTAAGGAATTGGCCGAGCATCTGCAGATCCCAATGTTTGCAATCCATTGATTAATACTCTTGACCCTTAGACAAGCGAAACATTAAGACATAAAAAAAGGCTCCCAATCGGGAGCCTTTTCTATTTCTATCGTAGTCAGTGATTACTGAGCGATGATAATTGATTCTTGGAAACGAACATCGTCGCTGTTACCAACGATGCTGTATGCTCCTTGTGGAAGCTCAGATACGTTGATCACTGCCTTAGTTCCGTTGAATGCATTGAATGCACGAACCACCTCACGACCTGTAAGATCGTAAACAGAGATGCTCATGTCCTTCACTGCACTTCCGAACTCAACATTAACGAAATCGTTGGTTGGATTAGGATATACAAGTGGAGCAGCATCAGTAAATTCAGCTACACCAGTTGGTACAGAGCAAGTATCACATTGCTCCCAGCATACTGGATCCAACACTACGTCACCTGTAAGAGCGAGGAAACGGTTAGTAAATTCTCCTGTAGTCTTAGTACAAGCTTCTCCACCAGCAAACTGCTCAGAAGTAGCCCAATCGTCCATTAAGAACTTGTACTCAATTGAGTCAGCAGCTACCATAACAGTAGTTTCCCAAACACCGTCAGCGTCATCATCGTTCAAAAGGTTACAACCACCGCACCAGCCGTTGATGTAGTTGCCAGCAACAGCCATAGCGCCTACAGTTCCAGCGTAATAGTTCATGTCTACCTTGAAAGTAACCTCACGTGGAGTAGGAGTCCAGCTCCAGTTCACGTCGTCGATGTAAGCTTCGTGATTTGCTCCAGCGCTACCAGCTGTCAATGGGTAAATGTTCATTGATGCAACTTGGTTGATAGACTGGTTAGCGAAGCTAGCCATAGTGTCACCATTCCAGAAGCAAGTCCATACGTTGTTGTCTAGATCAATGTCCATTGCATAATCAACCCACTGTCCTTCTTCGGTGAATTCTGCGGCATAGTAAAGAGCCGTAGCATCATCAACCCAAACGGTGTCATCGATTACATAAACCTGGAATGCCCAAACGCTTCCGATGGTAGATTCTCCCTGAAGGTTGATGTAGAATCCGCTATCAGAATTGATAGCCAAATCGAGGTGGAGATTTCCAGAATTGTACTCTTGACCAAAATCAAGAACAACATCTGTACCTATTCCGCCTTCGAAGAATACAGAATTAGATGCACTCTGCGAATTAGCACTTGTAACTTGAACGTCCTCAGATCCGCCAGTAGTGCCAGACCAAGTTGTCCATCCTTTGTCCGCTCCTGCAACCCCCAGGTAGTCTCCTGCAGTGTAGGAATCAAAATTGTCAGACCATGTGGACTGACCGAATGACATAGCAGAAATCAACCCGCTAGCCACCAATAGAGTAAACTTTCTCATAATTGTTTTAAATTTTAGGTAACACAAATGTAATAAATCTTGCGCTCGACCGTAACCTTGATCTTTATCAATAATTAATTCATCGTGTTGAGAGGTGTTCTCATCGATGGAAAAGAACGAGATCATCGAACCGAAGCCAAGACGATGAAGGTGCGAAAGTGGTTTGGATGAACGTTAGAAAAGGAATTGAAATGACCCGCTTAAATGCTGTGAACGCGTTGTTGCGCGGGCGATTTGGGATTCAAGCAAGCCATAAAGAATATTCATTTGGATCCGTTCACCCGGGTGAACAGATGCACCTAATCCTGTATCGAAGCGCGTAAAAGCGCCAGTGCTGCCATAGGGTTCTAATGCAAGCCAATTAGAAAGCCGAATTCTCATTCCTAGGCGCATGGATGGGGGTACACCCATAAAATATTGCCTCAATTGTACAGCCAATGAGAGCTTATCACCGATGGGTTGTACCGCATCCAGTTGAATGGACCCAGGAAATAATACCGCCCCACTTTCTTGTGAGCGCTGCATGCCGAGCAGACCCTCTAGGCTGTCTAAGCCATTTCCTTCTGAGAACGTCGGGCCAGCTTCCAATAAATCATTGGCTCGAATACCCGTAAAGACCGTGTCCAAAACAATGCTTTCCTCAGTGATTCCGCCGAAATGAACAAACCCTAAATCCTTGATCTGCGCCGAAATCAAGAGTTTGCCAGGTGCGGTACGGTTGATAATAAACAGTCCTACGCTTGCGCCGGTCCCATACCAAGCTCCAGGCTTAGATTGAGAAGTCGCTGTATACATCCGACTCGCGGTTAGGTCAGCTTCAATTCGGGTGCCATAAGGAGCGGTGTAAAAAGTTCCCGAAGCTACATCAATGGACTGCCAGCGGCTTACCTTGATGAGGTTGAGGTTGCTTCCGAAAATTACGTTATCTGACTCAAGGTCAATACCAAAACCAATGGATTGTGCACTGATATAGCGCAACCAAGATGGCCCGAGATCCAGCGAACGATCTTCATAGGGTCCATTTCCGTTTAACATCAGTTGGACGAGACCTGTTGCAAAACGGGCATAGGCTCGATCTGTCATGCTAGCTCCAAAATGCCAATGCAAGGCTCCATCGCCATCAGTTCTGAACCAGGCGGCAGCGTCCACACCTCCACCAATCGTCGTTTTGGAAGCCGAGGATTCTTCCGTTAGGTAAGATGTCTTATTTGAAGTGACTGTATTGCCGCTGAGGATTGATCCTGTAATAACGTTTGAGAGGCGATTCGAATTCATGTCGAAACCTCCATCTAACCACACACTGCCTTTCTCAATATCCGGTGTCCCTATATAATGGTATTGGGTCCACCAACGATCTGCTTGAGCCATCAGGCTCAAATTGCAAATCAACAACGCTATTGCAAGCACAACAACCCTCATGGCGTGTACGTATACTTGAAGCGAGCTGAAATGGTAACGTCGAGCGCCTGGTTAGAATAAATCTTTTGCGGTACCGATGTGGAGGAGGTGTTCACCGTGGCGGATAAAACCACTTGCTCTGCAGAGCGTATGTCAGCGAACATCGCTTCATCAAATTCCCAAGACAACACAGATTGCTCAGAAGGGCTGGATCCCTTCACGGACCCATCAAAGGAGACGACGGAAAGAACTTGTCCAGAAGGATCCAAAAAGGTCAAGCCCAATTCGGCCTCCAAGGGAAGGCTATTGGTCGCAACCAAATAAAACGTCCCACCTGAAATTTGATCTATGTCCTTGATGTTGGAAGCGTTGAAATCCACCGTGTCACTCAGAACAAGGTCTTGTGCAATGAAGGAAAGGGGAATGTCGATGTCTAAGAAAGCATTCAAGGAGTTGGTATCGAAGGCAAATTGGGCAAGGTCATTTGAGTCTTGACCGGGGTTACTCGCAACGCGCAAGGCAACGTTTAACCGGTTTGGATAGATGTTCAACGCATCATTGAGGTTAGACGAAGCATCCAATTGCCACAACTCTTCCCAAGGGGTGGATAGATCAGCGGCGCGGTCGATTTGCACTGGATCTGGCAACCCTGCTAAATCTATGTTTACCACTTTTCCTGTTTTGGTATTCTCTGCAGACAATTGCTGGAACTCTACCTCGAAAGGAACGCCATTGCCATTGCTGACAGCCATGGAGACATTGACCGCTTCAAATTCAAGCATGCCCGACTCAAAGTGATGGAAAAGCGAGATGGGCGCACTCTCTGGACCTACCTCTATCTCCGTATTGCCTAAGTATCCTTCGATGTACTCTGGGACAAAATCACTGAGCTTTACAAAGACCAAGATACTGTCGCTCAAACTCAGGTTAACGATATTCCCCGTCGAGTCAATTCGACCCGTCAGCTCGCTGTAGAAAGCGTTGTATAAGTTGATGGTAGGCGACCCGGTTAGATCGAACAAGTATCCATCTACTGCATAGCTAAAGGTTTTTTCGATGCTTCCCCCCATCGGCGCGGGAGCTACTTTTTCATGTATTTCTAATGGGATGCCATCTTTCTTCCCTTCAGGAACGAAGTAGTCAAAAAACAAGGTGTCTTCCACCGTACTTACTACGCGTATCGTAATGGTACCTGAACTCGCTTTGGCTTTAGTCAGACGCAAATCATCCACATTGCGCATAGCATTGGTATCTCCAATCTCAATGATGTTTTGAGCAGGAAAAATAGCAGTGGCCGAATTCACCTTCATGTCACGCACCGTTATGGTAACGATTACCGCATCCGAAGTGTCGATCAACACCGGAGATGAAGTGCCATTGATGTCCATGTTCAGAATGTTGCCCAACAATGCCCCTTCTATGCTCTTTCCAGCTAGATCGATCGTGCGGAGTTCGGTTCCCCCTGCAGCGACGCTTGTAAAATTCTCAGCACCGACTAGGCTGTTGTCGCTTTCATTTCGGATCTCGAAATCGATGTCGCTCAGTGCCGTTGGGAATTGGTTGTTCAGTTCAATGTCCATGAACCCCGAGTCTAGCGTGACAGATTCAAAAAACGCAGAGCCGTCCACAGGAATGGGGCCATAGGCTAACCCATTGATGGGGGGAATGATGGATGTAGTGCCGTTGGCGTTGATGATGAGCTGGCCGGTTACTCCCCCTTCGGCCAAGGCAATTTGTCCAAGGGATACACTGCGCACAGCAGACTTAGCGCCCAGTGTGAGCGATTGTAATTTCGCGACTTCTTCGAATTCTCGCGTTTCCAGTTCTTGGAAAGAACCCAAGCCTGAAGCGTAAACGTCATTGCGATAGGTTAGCGTAACAAACCCTTCTTCGTCCGTTGTGCGGATGGAATCGGGAACAATTTCGCGGATGGTTAGTTTAGTAGACAAGATCGGTGTCAAGATCTCGTTCTCCAGACCGGGGGCGTTCAATTCTCGCCTACAACCAATGAAGAGTACGACTACTGACACCGCAGCGAAACCAAGAGATCTCAAATTATTGAAGCTCAAATCAACCATCACCATTCCGTTTTCGGAGCATCACGAATGTCACACAATTCCTCATGAATTGGGCTACTTTTGCTCCCGAATTTCAACAGGTAGACGAAGGAGTTCACGCAAACGTTGTGCTGAAGGTTGGCTGTTGAACGGAAGAATACATTAGTAATGAGCAGCGCTACAGAGAAGAAAGACGACGTTACCATTTTATTCGCAGGTGATTCGGGGGATGGGATGCAACTCACCGGAAGCCTGTTTACCAATACATCGGCTCAATTTGGAAACGATATCAGTACGTTTCCCAACTTTCCGGCAGAGATCCGTGCTCCTCAGGGTACGGTAGCTGGGGTTTCAGGCTTCAAACTGCGGTTTGCAAGCATGGACATTTTCACTCCCGGCGATGAAGTGGAAGTGATGGTAGCCATGAATGCCGCCGCGCTGAAAGCCAATTTGGACCAGCTTAAAGTCGGAGGAACCGTCATTGCCAATACCGATGGCTTTGACAAGAAAAACCTGCGCTTGGCGAAGTACAACGAGGAAGCAAATCCTTTGCTCGATGAATCACTCGACAAGTTCCGGGTCATTGAGATGGATGTAACCAAGATGACGCGGCAAGCGTTGGTCGACAGCGGATTGGGAACGAAGGAGATTGACCGGTGTAAGAACATGTATGTGCTCGGATTCTTGTATTGGATGTACAACCGCAGCCTTGATAATACAGAGCAATTCATCAAAGAGAAGTTCGCGAAGAAGCCCGAAATAAGAGATGCGAACTTGAGAGTATTGAAGGCAGGATACTACTTCGGAGATACCAATGAAACCTTCACTACACGCTATGAAGTGAAGTCGGCAAACCTTCCTTCAGGAGAGTACCGAAGCATCATGGGGAACCAGGGAACTGCCTTGGGCTTGATCGTGGCAGCACAAAAAGCAGGACTCAATCTTTTCTACGGGTCCTATCCGATTACGCCTGCTTCTGATATTTTGCATGAACTAGCGCGCCACAAAGAATTTGGTGTAAAAACCTTTCAAGCCGAAGATGAGATCGCGGCCATTTGCGCCGCCATAGGCGCGAGTTACGGTGGTTCATTGGGGGTCACTGCTTCGAGCGGCCCAGGAATCGCATTGAAAGGCGAGGCCATTGGACTTGCCGTGATGCTTGAACTGCCCTTGCTCATCATCAACGTTCAGCGCGGAGGTCCTTCTACAGGCCTTCCGACCAAAACAGAACAATCTGACCTACTACAGGCAATGCATGGAAGAAATGGAGAGGCTCCACTTGTGGTGATTGCTCCCAGCTCTCCTTCTAATTGCTTTGAGACTGCGATCGAGGCTGCTCGCATTTCACTGGAACACATGGTGCCCGTGATGTACTTGAGTGATGGATTCATTGCCAACGGTTCGGAACCTTGGAGATTTCCTTCAGCGGCCGACATTGACGCAATCAATCCGCGTTTTGCGGATGCAGAGAAGGAACTCGACAATGGAGTGTACTATCCCTACCGCAGGGATGAAGATTTGGTTCGGTCTTGGGCAACGCCCGGAATGAAGGACCTACAGCACCGCGTAGGGGGGTTGGAGAAGGATTTTGAAACAGGAAACGTTAGCTACGACCCAGAGAACCATGAGCGGATGGTGCGCATTCGAAAAGAAAAGGTAGAAAAGATTGCTGATTACATTCCAGAACAAGCGATTGGACAGGGGGATCAAAAAGGTGATTTGCTTATCCTCGGATGGGGGTCGACCTATGGCGCTATCCGTACTGCCGTCCGCGAATTGATCGCAGAAGGCCATGCTGTCAGTCATGCACAAGTGCGTTATTTAAGCCCTTTCCCCAAGAACCTTGGCGAATTGATGGAAGGCTTTGACCAAGTCTTGATCCCTGAAATCAATGATGGCCAGCTGATCCAATTGATCAACGCACGTTATAACAAACGTGCTTTGCCGCTCAATAAGATCAAGGGAATGCCTTTCTCAGCGCGCGAGATCAAGGAAAAAGCAAAAGAATTGTTAGCCAAATGAGCACAACCGACACACAACAATTGACCGCGAAAGACCTCGCTACCGACCAGGACGTCAGATGGTGTCCAGGCTGTGGCGACTATTCCATCCTCAAGCAGATGCAGTCTACCTTGGCGGAAGCAGGCATCAAAAAAGAAGACACGGTTTTCGTGAGCGGCATTGGATGCTCTTCCCGGTTTCCGTATTACATGGATACGTACGGAATGCACTCGATCCACGGACGCGCTACTGCGATCGCAAGTGGATTGAAGGCTACACGGCCTGAATTGAGCGTATGGGTAATCACCGGCGATGGTGATGCACTGAGCATCGGAGGGAACCACCTGATCCACGCATTGCGGAGAAACTTTGACGTCAATATCCTGCTCTTCAACAATGAGATCTACGGATTGACCAAAGGACAGTATTCGCCGACCTCTCCAAAAGGACAAGTGACCAAGTCGACCCCGATGGGTTCGTTGGATCATCCATTTAATCCATTGGCCTTGGCCATGGGCGCAGACGCCACCTTTATCGCACGGTCCATGGATCGCGATCCGAAGCACATGCGCGCCATTTTGCAAGCTGCAGATGCACACAAAGGCACTTCGCTGATCGAAGTCTATCAAAATTGCAACGTCTTCAACGACGGCGCATTTGAAGTGTTCACGGATAAAGGCACCAAGCCAAAGCACACGATCTTCCTTGAAGAAGGAGAGCCATTGACGTTTGGTGATGGAAGGGAGTACGGCATCCGAATGAACGGAATGAAGCCGGAGGTAGTGAAGCTGGGCGACTTCAGCAAGGAGGATTTGTGGATCCACGATTCAAGTGACATGGGCAAGGCATTGATCCTCACGCGGATGTTTGATGATCCCAGAAAGGACAATGCGCTACCACGTCCATTTGGAGTTTTCTACCAAGAAGACCGTTACCTCTACGAGGATGCCATGCAAGGTCAGATAGACCGTGCGAAAGAGATCAAAGGGGAGGGTGATTTGGATCAGTTGATCCGCGGAGGCCACACCTGGAAAGTCGCTTAAGGCCCAGTTTGAAGGAAGCCTAACGCAGGCTGTCTGGAAGCCTGCAAACAGGGATGGCTTCCATCTTATGTCGGTTGACCCGGTTCAGTTTGCGGTAAATGGCAAGGACCTCCGTCTGGCGCTTTTCTAAGCCTTTTTCTTCTCCATCAAACTCCATCGCCCACTCTAATTCGGCATAACTCGCCCCAATCTGATCCTCGTCTGTCCGGTTGTCGCCCCAAAGTCCGTCTGTGGGTGGGGCCGACATGATGGATTCGATGATGCCCAATTCCATACCCAGGGCATACACCTCCGACTTGGTGATGTCTGCGATCGGGCTGAGGTCTACCCCACCATCTCCGTACTTCGTGAAAAATCCAATGCCAAAATCTTCGACTTTGTTTCCAGTACCAGCAACGAGCTTGCTTTCCAAGGCTGCGAAATAATAAAGGGTGGTCATTCGAATGCGAGCACGGCTGTTGACCAATGCCATGTCTCGGGATGACTCATCTGAAGGAGGCATGGATTTAATGAAACCATCAAAGACCTGGGTCAACTCAACGCTTTCCATGCGCACGTTTGGATAATGCAGCTTGAGCCATTCAATGTGCTCCATGGCCCTGGTGACTTGCTCAGACGATTGATGAATGGGCATTTCAAGACAGAGCACTGGAAGGCCTGTTCGTGCGGCTAGGGTAGAGGTGACTGCTGAGTCAATCCCACCCGATACACCAACCACGAAGCCTTTTGTGCCAGCGTTCTGGTTGTACTCTAAAAGCCAAGATGTGATGTGCTCAATGACAGCGTTTGCATTCATGCTTCAAAAGAAGACACCAATGTTCAAAGAAACGTAGTTTGTTACCGCCTTTTTTTGTTTTCCGATGACTGCCATTCCATCTACCAAGTCTGGAGTACCATCATCAGAAGGCTTTTTGATGCTGTTAGCTGGAGTATTGCGAAACATATTGGTGAAATGGTTGTGGTATCCAACGCCTACATAAAGATTGGTTTTGCCCGACAAATTGAATTCCCCTCCGCCTGTGAGGTTGATCCCAAGACGAAAAAGCTGCATGTCTTTTTGGATGTTGATGTCTTTTCGGTCGGAAGGTGCATCTTCTTGCACCCAGGTGTATTTGTCGTTGGCAAAGGCCCGAGTTCTTACCCCTACATCCAATCCAACTGCCGCGAAGTAGGTCATGTACCCTATTTCGTTGGTCCGCATTTTTAACAGGAGCGGCACCGTCACGTATTGAACGCGATAAGCGCGGTTTACCTTGCCGTAATAATAATTCGAAAGCGTTGTGGTGTCGTCAACCTGAATCACATCTAGGGAATCCAAAGGTTCGATGAGCGCACCACCGTTATTGGTCATATTGATGCCCGTAGCGAACAGGTAGTTTGGACTTTCACTGAACTTGAAGTCCATCATTAAGCCATAACCAAATCCTAGGCGGGCCTGAAGTCCAGATTTCTCAAAGTCTTGAATGTTTGGCCTGACCCACCCTAGATTAGGTGAGGCAACGAGGCCAAACCTGAATTTCCGATCGTCCATATCGCTTTCCTGCGCCATGCTAGAGGCCGCAAACAACCCTATCACTGCGGTAAGGGCCGCATTTCTCAACATCTTCTTCATACGCCAGTTACATTTGTTTCAAATTTACGTTCTGTCCCGATGGAGCATTCCCCCGTGAAAATTACTCTTCAAACAACGCTTTGTTCACTAGTCCTAGTGCTCTCCCTGCTCGGGTGCGCTGACAAAAATAGGTTGGACATCCCCGTTCCAGATGAGGGAGCCTTGATAAAGATTGAACGCTTAGACGTCGCGTGGTTTGACATGACTCCCATATCTTTTAGAAGAGAGCACCCGAGGTGGCAATCGGAATACGGAGAGTTGTATACCCGATATGTGGAGGATGTGCTGAACTTGGGAGCGGTAGGAGATAGCAATCTTTTTGCGGAAATCAGAGGATTCACTACGAACGAGAGCATCCTTGAAGTGAAACACGAAGTGGATCGGCTCTACCCAGATTTACAGGACCTTGAGCTAGAGCTCTCCACCGCTTGGAACTATTACCGGTTCTACTTCCCAGCTGGGAATATCCCAAAGCACATCAGCTTTAACGGAGGCTTTAACACGCCTGTAGCGATGACCGGCGATGGAATAGGGATCGGATTGGAGATGTTCCTGGGGGCACAGTGCCCTTTTTACGATTACCTACAGATTCCTGTTTACCTGCGGAGCCGCATGACTCCTGAACACATTACTCCAACGGTGATAATGGGCTGGATCGAGACGGAATATCCACTGACTGACCCAGCGCCTACCTTGCTCGAAACGATTGTTCATCAAGGAAAAGTGCTCTATTGTTTAGACGCCATCCTTCCTCGTTCACCAGACGGAAGAAAGATCTTTTATACAGACGCACAAGTGCAATGGGCGCAAACGCACGAGCCCTACGTTTGGGCGCATTTCATCGACAACGAAATGCTGTTTACCACCGACCGAGCGGAAATCGGCAAATTCACAAACAAAGGTCCGTTTACGGTTGATTTGGTCAAAGAATCCCCTTCGAGAATGGGGTTCTACATCGGCTGGCAAATCGTTCGTGCCTATATGGCCAAGCAAGATACCATTGATCTTCCAGCGCTTATGGCTACTGATGCCGAAGCCATTCTCAATCAAAGCAAATACAAACCTTAGTACACAAAAAGTATGTCAACAGTTAAGTCCGAGATCACCTTTACCGTTCATATGGACGAGAATCAGATTCCCGAAGCCATCCAGTGGAATGCCGATGGCACCGATGAAAAGGGCATTTGCGATGCTGCCTTCCTCACCATTTGGGACAAGAAGGAAAAGAACACCTTGAAAATTGACCTGTGGACCAAAGACATGATGGTCGAAGACATGCAGATGTTTTTTCATCAGATGATGCTCAGCATGAGCGACACGTATAAACGCGCCACCGGAGACGAGAAGACCTCACTCGAGATGCGGCAGTTTGCCTTGGAACTGGGCGAGAAGATGGGGCTAATAAAGAAAAACGAAGATTGATGCGCCGAGCGTCGTTACTAATATTCTTTGCATTCAATTTTGAAACGCCATGGGAATGAGGATCCTTAGGATCATTTCGATCCAAATCTTGTTTGCCTCTGTTTGCAGTGTCGGATTGATCCTTTCTGGATGCAAGAAGGATGCTCCCGAGCCCATCACGCCAAGCGAGTCACTGGAAGCGCCTACTGCAGATTTTGAAACCGACCAAACGGGATTGTCTATCGCCTTCAGTTATACCGGTGAGCGAGGGGAGACCTTTGTTTGGGATTTCGGAGACGGAGCAACCAGTACGGAAGCGTCGCCTACGCATGTATATGATGCATATGGGTTGTATTCCGTTGAACTGACTGTCAGCAATACAGGGGGAACAGCCAAAACAAGCAGCGACGTAGCGGTTGAAGGGGATGCTCTTGTCTCCATTCCAGAGTTGGGTTTTTCCAATGTGAATGGCGTATTCTATGCCATTAACCACCAAAGGGTTTGGTCCGTTTACGGCGAACCTGCTTTGGTGAAAACGGGAGCCGCCAAGGCCTGGTGCAGCGGAACGATTGGTTATACAGACGTAGGAGCCGTGACCTTCAAGCAAGGCGATTATACCGCATCACTGAACCGCGGTGCGGACAATGCATACACTTGGTTGGAATCGCCCGATGAACAAACAGGGTTCAAAAAAGGAGTGGGACCTACCTGGAGTATTGCAGGGGGCGGACAACACGGTTCCATCAATGGCCTGAGTAATGTTTGGCCGTTTCCAGCGACCAAAGAGGTAATTGCTGAATCAGCCATTGACATCACAACAACGTTTGCGGTGTCTCATTCGGGAGCCATCAACAACGCTGACTCAGTCTTCATTTCGGTGTACGGACCCAATGGCAGCCTCACCCGAAGATTGGGGGGCACAGAGAATTCTACTTCCTTTACCCCAGGGGAACTCTCAACGCTTGGGAAAGGAAAAGGGCAGGTGCAAATCGTGGCCTATAAGATCTACGAGCAGGTGCTTGGAACGAAGTCCTACATGGTCATGAACGTAGCCGCGTCTCAAATGGATGTGACGGTCGAATAGAAAACTTCCTGAGCTTCGTCAGGATACCCCAAAATACCATAAAAGAGGTATGTCCCTCCCTTAGACAGGACGGTATGTTTGCAGCGTTATTTAAAACGAGTCTAAATAAAAACAACGATGCATCCGCGTACTGCCGTCACCTTCTTGTTGGGTCTTTTTGTGCTGAGCTTAGCTGCTTGCCGCAGGGAGCCGCCGAAAAGTGATTTTTTCCATACTCCGGTGCCATCCACGTACGATTTTCCTTACGTGAACTACGGTGGCCAGATCGAACGACTCGATCAGATGGAGGAGATGATGGAATACATTGAAACGGCTAATCAATACGGAGTCCAGCTCGATGGAGCTGTGCTGACGGCGATGTTTGCCAATACGAACGGCAATGCAAACGGCAATTTTCCATTCACATCTGAGAAGGACATCAAGAGCAAGGTGTTCGAGCCTCATCTCAGCCTGTTTGAAGATTATTTCACCACCCTGGTCAATGCGAGTAAAAGCTTGGACACGGCCGGGGATGGAGTGGCGGGTGTGATGTACAGCGAAGATGGTTCTTCGAGCCGCCTCTTTGCCGCAAACGGGTTCGAATATGCCGAGCTGATCGAGAAAGGCCTCTTGGGGGCTCTTTGTTATTATCAGGCTACGGCTGTATATCTCTCAGACGAAAAGATGGAGGTAGACAACGAGGAAATTGTGGAAGGCGAGGGCACGGCAATGGCTCATCACTGGGACGAAGCATACGGCTACCTCGGGGTGAGTAATGACTTTCCTGAGAACGTCGAAGACATCCGGTTCTGGGGTAAGTACTGCAACCGTCGAAATACCGTCCTCGGATCCAACGAGAAATTGAGCGAAGCCTTTCGAATTGGACGATCTGGCATATTATGGCACCGTTACAACGAGCGCGATTCGGCCATCACCTTGGTTAGAACCGAGTGGGAAAATGTGTGTGCTGCGACGGCGATTCACTACATCAATTCGGCCTTAGCCAACATGGACAACGACTACATGCGAAACCATGTCCTTTCAGAAGCACACGGCTTCGTAAAAGCGCTCTTTTATAATCCCGAACGCCGCATCACCCAAACCCAAGTCGATGAAGTGATCGGTTTGTTGGGAGATAATTTCTACGCAGTGAGTACTTCAGATCTTCAATCCGCGAGGGACTTGCTTGCAGCGGTCTACGGCTGGGAAAACATTAAAACCACCCTTTGATGCGCCAATTGCTTTTCATGCTTGGAATGATCGTCTGGGGATTCTCTTTGCAATCGTGCAAAGGCGATGAACCGAAACCCGAGGAAGAGGATTTCGATCGTGCGGCGATGTTTCAAAATATGGCTACAAATGTCATCTTACCTTCCTACGCTTCGTTTGCCGAAAAACTGTCCTCGTTTCAAGGGGCATTTGATGCTTTTAAGAGCACCTCATCGGAGGCAAATTTAGCGGCTCTTCGAAGCGCTTTTGATCAAGTCTACCTCTCTTGGCAGCAATGCGCACCGTACGAGTTTGGACCAGCGGCAAGTGTTGGCTTACGGTTGACCGTCAATACGTTTCCAGCCGACACCAACCGTGTGCACACCTTATTGGGGATGGACGACTACGACCTCGCCATGTCCAGCAACAGTGCGGCGAAAGGATTGCCGGCCTTGGATTTTGTGCTTTTTCAACTCAACCCGGATCGACTGAGCGAGGCAATGACACAGGACTTCATTCAGCAAAACATAGTGATGATGAGCGGTGCTTTGACAAGCGTAGAAGAGGAATGGAAGCAGTCCTACCAAGATGAATTTCAGACTAGCCTCGGGAGCGATGTGGGCAGTTCGTTGGGAAGTTTCGTAAACGCCGTTAACCAGGATTTTGAACTCTTGAAGAATGCCAATGTCGGTATTCCACTGGGCAAGAAAACCTTGGGCATCATTCAGCCTGAAAAAGTGGAGGCCTTGTTTTCAGCGCAGTCCCTCCCCTTACTCATCCAACACCTCCAAAGCCTGAAAATAGCCTTCAATGGAAATACCGGTCTCGGATTGGATGATCACCTTGACGCCTTAAATGCCACCTATGGAACACAGTCATTGAGTGACGCAATCCAAATGGGCTTTGATGATGCAATCGCCTCAGCTGAGGCGATCGAAGGCGATCTTTTCGAAGCTATAGCGCAAAGTCCATCTCAAGTGGAAGACCTGCACTCCAAGCTCCAGAACTTAGTGGTCTTGTTGAAGACAGATATGCCTTCGCAGCTTGGCGTTCAAATTACCTATCAAGATAACGACGGTGATTAAACGCTGGATCCATAGTCACGTCCATGCCCAGGTGTCCATCGCTCCGTTGGTCACCTTTCGCTTTTTATTTGGGCTGATCATGTTTATCAGCATTGCTCGATTTTACCTCAATGGGTGGATCGAAGCTCAGTACATCAACCCGGACTTCCATTTCAAATACTTCGGCTTTTATTGGATTCCCGATTTGACTCCTATCGGCTACTACGCGATGTTTGCCTTGATCGCACTGAGTTCACTGGGCATCGCATTCGGAGCGTTGTATCGCATTTCAACCGTGGTCTTCTTTCTAGCGTTCACCTACATGGAGCTGGTGGATGCAACCTACTATTTAAACCACTACTATTTTGTCAGCCTCGTCGGCCTCCTATTGGTCTTTCTTCCTGCCCATCGCCAACATTCAGTGGACGCGTGGTCAGGGCTAACACAAAGAAGCAGCAAGGTCTCTGCTGTAGCCATCAATGCGATTAAACTGCAATTGGGGTTGGTCTATTTTCTCGCTGGGGTAGCGAAGTTGAATGCGGACTGGCTGCTTGAAGCGATGCCTTTGGCCATTTGGCTTCCTGCACAAGCGCACCTTCCCATCATTGGAGAAATGATGATGTTTAAGGCAACCGCATTTGCTTTCAGTTGGACTGGAGCTGCATATGATTTAGCCATCCCGTTTGTACTGCTGAGTCCCCGCTTACGTTGGTTTGGCTACGTCGCTGTAATCGCCTTTCATTTGATGACGTGGTCCTTCTTTCAGATAGGGATGTTTCCCTTCATCATGATCGGCGCTACGTTGATTTTTTTCTCGTCAGATTTTCACATCAAACTCCAATCCCACCTTGGATTGAGGCACGGAACATTCACTGCTGTCTTCAAACGAATACCGGCGTATGCCTTGAATGGCTTGGCGGTTTTTTTCGCATTTCAAGTACTTTTTCCTTTCCGCTACCTGATGTATTCCGGCAACCCTTACTGGACCGAACAGGGGTTTCGATTTGGATGGCGGGTTATGCTGATCGAAAAGGCGGGATACGCGCAATTCAAAGTCAGTGATGAACGTGGCAATGAACTCTGGGTAGACAATGCAGATTTTCTCACCCCCGTTCAAGAGAAGATGCTGAGCACTCAACCAGACCTCATGCTGCAATATGCGGATTACCTTAAGACGCACTACGAAGCTCAAGGCGTGTCGAATGCGACGGTCAGGGCAGATGTGCACGTGACCTTCAATGGAAGGCCTAGTCAACCGTTTATTGACCCAACCGTGGATCTGGCAGCATTGGAGGACAATTGGGAAGAGAAGGCTTGGATAATCCCCTTAGTACAGAAGAGAGGATGAAGCAATGGATGGCACATATCGCCCTTTGCTTTCTGATCGGATCTGCCTTTGCCCAGCGGGTTGTTGAGGTGCAGATTCTTCCCATGGGAATAGAGAAGGCGGAAGTTTTCCTCGACAATACCGACCGTTCTTTCAAGGCAGATCGCTTCGGTGTCGTGGTGTTGAGAGAATTATCGCCGGGGGCGCACACCATGACAGTTTTCGCAGATGGCTATAGCGCTGAATCTCGGGTGATCGAAGAAGGCGCATCTAAATTGGTAGTCGAATTAAGCGCGATGAGCGTAGAGCTGCAAACCTTAACGATCATCGATGAGCGCCGGTCGGCTCAAGGGATGAGTAAGTTGCGCTACATCGAGGTAGACGGGTTGTATGCGGGAAAGAAAAATGAGATCGTCCTTCCAGATGAAATGGCGGCAAACACATCCACCAACAACAGTAGGCAGATCTTTGCCAAGGTACCAGGCATCAATGTGCAAGAAACGGATGCGGGCGGACTTCAAATGGGCATTGGTGCCAGAGGATTAGACCCTAAACGAACCACCAACTTCAATACGCGGCAAGATGGCTATGACATCAGCGCCGATGCACTCGGATATCCAGAGAGCTATTATACACCGCCCATCGAAGCAGTAGACCGAATCGAATTGGTCAGGGGTGCTGCTTCGCTCCAGTATGGAACACAATTCGGCGGGCTGCTGAACTTTAAGATGAAGCGCGGAGTAGAGGATCGCCCATTTGAATTGATGAGTCGTACTACGATAGGTAGCTACGACTTCGTGGGTTCATTCACTAGCCTTGGAGGAACCGGTGGTGGGTGGAACTATTATGGTTTTTACCAGCACAAACAAGGGAAGGGCTGGCGCCCGAATTCGCATTACAACAGCAATGCAGCCTACGTGCAAGTGGGAAGAAAATTGAATGAGAAGTGGAGTATCGACGCGGCATTCACCCACAGCTTTTACACTACCAAACAGCCGGGCGGACTCACAGATCGTCAATTCGAGGAGGATCCTGACCAAGGCCACCGACAGCGCAACTGGTTCCAAGTAGACTGGAACGTCGCCAGCATGACCTTGAACGGACAGATTACGTCGAATTTGTCCGTCAACAGCAAGACATTCTTGCTCAAGAGCAGCCGCGCCGCCCTCGGTTTCCTTGGAAACATCAACCGAATTGACACAGGTGGAAAGCGAGACTTGATCTTAGGAGAGTTCAATAACATTGGAAATGAGACCCGGTTGATTCAGCGGTTTGACCTTGCAGGAAATCCCGGAGCCGTATTGGTGGGAGTGCGCTTATACCATGGAGACACCCGCAATCGACAAGGAAAGGCGAGTGATGGGAATGATGCTGACTTTCGGTTCATGGACGATGGAAAATTGGAAGGATCAGATGTACGCTTCCCTTCAGAGAACGGAGCGGCATTCGCGGAATTACTCCTACCTCTTTCTGGGTGTTGGTACCTGACCCCTGGCGTTCGCATCGAGCACATACGAACGCGCTCTAGCGGTTACTATACCAAGACTGATCGACACCCATTGACCGGAGAAGTGCTTTCTGAAATGAGCATTGATACGACCACAGGGCGCAATCGTTCCATCGCTTTATTTGGAATGGGCGCTACATGGAAATGCCGACCCGACATCGAATTTTATGCGAATGCCAGTCAGAACTATCGAGCGATGAATTTTTCTGATCTCTACGTCTGCAACCCAAACTTGATGATCGCCAAGGGAATGAGAGACGAGACTGGTTTTACCGTTGATTTAGGGGCAAAAGGGGCGTTGTGGAAAGGGGCGGTTCAATTTGACGCTGGCCTCTTTGTGATGCAATACAACCATCGAATCGGTGAAACCCTCAAGCGCGTCGAGAATGAAGAAGGAGTGGTTCGGGTAGTCAATTACCGAGACAACATTGCGGATGCGCGCTTCTTTGGAGTGGAGATTTTTGAAGAGAACGACCTGCTCAAAATGTTGGGAAAGGAAGGAAAATGGCGACTCGTTTGGTACAACAACGTCTCATTGGTGGATGCGCGGTATGAGCAAGCGGAGGTGGCTGCATTTCATGATAAGAGGGTCGAAAATGTGCCTCAGATCAACTTCAAGACAGGAATAAATGTAGGCAAAGGCGGATTTTCTGGTGGAGTGCAATTCAACCATGTAAGTCGCCAGTTTACCGACGCCACCAATGCCGAGTTCTTCCCGGATGCCACGGTCGGGGTCATTCCATCCTATCAAGTAATGGACGTTTCTATGAGCTATACTTGGAAGCGCATTAAGCTGGAAGGAAGCCTCAATAACGTTGCTGATCAGGTTTATTTCACCCGGAGAGCGACGGGATATCCTGGGCCAGGCATTATTCCTGCAGAGCGACGCATGTTCTTCATGACCTTACAGGTGCGGCTCTAGCAACTCCCTAAGACAGAGGATATGGACAGAACTGCGGAACCTTTCAATACCTACTTTCGTTTTACTAGAGATGAGCGCCAACAACATTTCCATCACTCCAAGCGCAAAGTGGTTGCCACGCGGAGGCAAACCCATGATATTGGCGGGGCCTTGCAGCGCAGAAAGTGAAGCGCAAATCATGCAGGTGGCTGAACAATTGGCCCAGGACGACCGGGTTCAGCTGATTAGAGCTGGTGTTTGGAAACCGCGAACACGTCCCAATTCATTTGAAGGGAAGGGTGCCGATGCACTGCCGTGGATTGCGAAGGCAACCGAGCGTTTTGGGAAACCCTTTGTGATCGAAGTAGCCAATGCAGAGCATGTGCGAATGGCCCTAGATGCAGGCTTACAGTATTTGTGGGTCGGTGCGCGAACGACGGTAAACCCATTTTCCGTGCAAGAGATTGCCGATGCATTGGAAGGGAAAGATATTCCACTTTTCGTGAAGAACCCGATCAATCCAGATTTGCAGCTGTGGATTGGTGCCCTAGAGCGCTTTTCAAAGGCTGGCCTTCACAAACTCGTTGCGGTGCATAGAGGTTTCAATACCTATCAGGATCACGTATTCCGAAATTCGCCTAATTGGGAGATTCCGATTGAACTGAAGACGAAATTACCGGAGATTGAGATCCTTGTGGACCCAAGCCACATTGCGGGTAAACGGAGTCTTTTGCACGAAGTAGCCCAACGTGCGTTGAACCTAGCTTTTGATGGAATCATGATCGAGACCCATCCCGATCCCGACCGGGCCATGAGTGATCCAATGCAGCAGCTTGCACTCAAGGACTTTTCAGCCTTCATCGATACCCTAGAAACGAGGCAGCTAGACTTTGAAGATGCAGTAAGCATTGATCGGCTTCAACGCTTGCGGGCCCTCATCGACGAGATTGACCACAACCTGCTCGAGAACTTGAAACGAAGAATGGAGGTGGTGGAAGAGATCGGAACTTACAAGGCGGAATCGGGGGTGGCGGTATTTCAATTGGAGCGATGGCTTGAGATTATCAAGGACAGGACCGATCATGGGCAAGCGGGAGATATTGATCCCGCACTCGTCCAATCCATCTGGAAGGCGATCCACAATGCATCCATCAAGCGTCAATCAGAGATTGTAAACAAACAGCTGCGCGAACGAGATATCTTCGGCATATGAGATGGCGTCAAATCTTCTTGCTCGTGGCATTCTTCTTTCCAATGTTGCTGTTCGCGCAAGAAATTAAGAACCTCAATCCGGTCATTAAGATCGTGGCAGGCGAACCCTTCTATATCCATGAGGTTCGCAAAGGCCAATCCTTGGAAAGCATTGCCAGGGCCTATGCCTCTAACGTTGTCGCCATAGAAGAGGAGAATCCCGCACTTACAGACCCGCTCATATTGGGCATCAATATCCGCATTCCATACACGGACGAATCTGCCGCTCGCATGATGCAAGTGGCTGAAGAAATGGAGCTAATCGAATCGAGCGAAGCAAGGAATGCCAGAGAACAGCGACGTCAAGAAATGGCGAAAAAAGAGGCGGCACGTTTGATTGAATCCAAAATGGCCAAGAGACCAGACCCTAATGGAGAGGCCTCAGCCCAAGCTGATGCACTTATTAGTGAAGAAACAGGAGGGCAGCAAGCTCAAGAAGACACCCCCGTAGAAGGGCCTACTACAGAAGAGATGGCCCTCCTAAAAGAATTGACGGATTCAGTGAGCGAAAGCCTAGTGGAGCTTGAAGAGGTCAAGGAAGAGATTGAGGACACCCCGTACTTAGACAAAGACGGCCTTCCAAAACGGGAACCTTTTAAGTTGAAAGAGCCGGCTGTAAAAGTCGAGCCGAAAGGAACCTCGTTGGTGGACTTGATCGACGAGGTGACCAAAGGGTTTGAAGAGGGAGATAGCCTTTCCTATTTGCGGAGCCTTTTCATGCGAGAGTACTTTTTGGTGCGGGTAAATCCAGAAGGCGTGATCACAAATGTGCGCGATGAACGGACGCTGACCAATGCAAATACAAGGGTCTTGCGAATAGATGACCTCAAGGGAAGGTACTTATCTGAAAACATGGAAGAGTTTGCGCTACAGATCGTTCCGGTTGGCCTCAACGTCCATTTGGATCGGAGGAAATATCCGGTAAAAGTGAAGAAAGGAAAGGTAAAGCCCCTCAGTCCTTCCATCACTGAAGATGCCTTGGACCCGGGAGGCGAACACTTTGCTTTTATCAGCAAAGATGCCAAGCTGAAAGACCTCAAAGGAAAGTTTGTCATCGAAATGGTAGAGGGCGATCATTACTTGAGCATCCACGATCAGTTCGAGTACAACCCTTTTGGCGTCACCCTTGAAGAAGTGGCAAAAGAAAAGGTGATCACCATTGTATCGATAGAGGAACGGTGAAAACTGCTTTAACCGCAAGCTCAACTACGTCCGCAATTAACTATTCCCTACTCCCAAACCCAAGGTTTGCACTTTTCCCCAAGACCATGCAATTTGCCTTGATGAAATGAAATTGAAAGGCAAAGCAGAGTAGTATCTTTCGGCCATGCTGCAGAAACGTTGGAACATCTTTCCCCATCCTGAAAAGGAGGAGATCGAAGACCTGAAAAGGGCCATCAATGCCAGCGATACATTGGCGGCATTGCTCATCCAGCGACGCATAACAGATTTCGAAGTGGCCCGCCGATTCTTCAATCCTTCCTTAAAGCAGCTGCACGATCCCTTCCAGTTAAAAGACATGCAAGTGGCCGTTGATAGAGTGACGAAAGCCATCGAGTCAGGAGAGAATATTTTGGTTTACGGCGATTATGATGTCGACGGCACTACTGCGGTATCTCTGGTGTACGATTTCCTTATGCACGAGTATGAGAATGTGAGCTACTATATCCCAGACCGATATGGAGAAGGGTATGGAATCAGCTTTCAAGGCATTGACTTTGCGGAGGACAATGGAGTGACCTTGGTCATTGCATTAGACTGCGGAGTGAAGGCAATTGATCAGGTCGCGTACGCGGCAGAGAAGGGGATTGATTTTATCGTGTGTGATCACCACCTTCCTGGGGATGCGTTGCCAGCGGCGGTTGCAATTCTCAATCCGCTTCAGGAGGGCTGCGCTTATCCCTTCAAGGCTTTGTGTGGTTGTGCGATCGGTTTCAAACTCATTCAAGCATTGGCCCATGCTTGGGACATGGAAAAGGAAACGCCCTTCAAGTACATCGACTTGGTTGCGATTGCAACGGCGGCGGACATTGTTCCGATGGTGGAGGAGAACCGAATTCTTACGTATTGGGGCATCAAACAAATGGAGCGCGTGCTTCGTCCTGGTATTGCCCAGATGTTGGAAGGGGCTGGGTTGGCGGAGAATGGAAAACTGAGTAAGCCGGTGCTCACCGTCAGCGATTTAGTCTTTAAGATCGGACCGCGCATCAATGCAGCCGGAAGGATGAAGCACGGAAGCCTGGCGGTAGATCTGTTGACGGCAACTACCCAAAAACAGGCAGAGTTGCCTGCTGAGGAGGTCAATCAAAACAACCTAGACAGACGAGAAGTGGACAAACAAACCATGGACGAGGCATTGGAGATGATCTATGCCGATGAAGCTTTGTCTGCAGCGAAGTCTACCGTGCTCTTTGCTAAGCATTGGCACAAAGGCGTAGTGGGAATTGCTGCTTCTAGAGTGCAAGATCACTTTTACCGTCCGACCATCATTTTGACCGAATCCAATGGCAAGGCCTCAGGTTCGGCAAGATCTGTAAATGGTTACGACGTGCACGCGGCCATCGAGCAGTGTGCAGACCTCTTAGAGAACTTTGGAGGACACCCAGCCGCCGCCGGAATGACCTTAGCCTTAGAGAACGTCAAGACGTTCCAGCAACGTTTTGAGGAAGTCGTGGCGTCTTCGATCGAGCCGGATCAGTTGATTCCCACCATCCAAATCGACCTTGAAGTGAACTTCGTCGACTTGACTAAGAACCTACAGAAGACACTTGACCGCATGGCTCCTTTTGGTCCTGGAAACATGAAGCCCGTATTCGTTACGCATCATGTGTGCGACACAGGTAAGAGCAAGCGGGTGGGCGATGGCACGCATCTGAAACTGGAAGTATTCCAAGATGGGAACCGCGGTGTTAAGTTCAGCGGCATTGCTTTTGGCATGGGAGATTTGATCAGTGAAATCGAGACAGGAAAGAAATTCAGCGTGGCGTATACCTTAGAAGAGAATGTCTACAAAGGGGTCTCTAACCTACAGCTCTTAGTGCGGGATATTCACTTTATCGATTGACGAATCGATAACTCAAGCCGACGCGCAATTGATGGTTGTGGTGGTTGACATCACCGCTTGCGAAGAAGGAGTCATCCGTAATGTCAAAGAGTCCATAGCGCATTTGTGCGTTTGCAAACCATCGTTGTGTCAACTGCATGCGATATCCTATCAGTCCTGCTACGTCGAAGTTGGCAAATCCAGCGCGAGGGCCATTTTCATTGACAACAACGGTTTCGATTTCCCATGGAATTCCAAAGCCTACATCCTCATTTTTCATGCGTACCAATGGACTGAAGGCCATACCAAATGACACGCTGTGGCGGGCTCCAAATCGATATCCAAACATGATGGGAATGTCGAGGTATCCGACGGCGCGCGATTGTAGTTTTTGATCAGGAGTGATGACGCTAAAGTTTTGAATGATGGCTTCGCGTTGATTGTAAATGACACCCGTAGAAGCGAATAGGCGATCGTTGAAATTGTAGCTTGCTGCCAAAGACGCGTAGCTTCCGATGTCCAAAGGTTGGGGAGAGGGTGCGTAAAGGACGGCTGCTCCCAGCAGGCCAAAACCTGCAGTTATTTCGAAAACAGGACTTGAGCGTTCAAGCATGTCTTTCTTCAGCTTTTCGCGAGATAAAATGCTTGATGCGTCTCCTGCACCGAGTCGTCCTACTTCGAAGGTTGGCATTTCGCTCAGGACTGTATTCAGTGCAGATTGGGTGGAATTGAAGGCGCTTGCAGATGATTCCGGCGCGCGATTGTCGCTCACCTTCATGTCAGGAACTTGAACGCTTGTTTCGGATTCGATGGCTGCTAGCGCATCGTTAGAAAGCCGCTGAACTTCCTGTTTTGAATCGTCGGAACCAATAGCCGAACCCAGTGATGCTTCTAAATCGCTGACCTTAGTCGATTTACTTTCCTTTAAGTCTTGGGCATTGGATGCTGTTGCTTTCGAGATAAGAGTAATTCCTTGTGCCGTTTCCAGCGCTGGAGAAGCCGAAGTTTTTGTTTCTAAAGATTCATATGCCTTATCACTGGAACGAGAGTGGCTAGAGGATGGCGACGGGGTGGAACCTTCTGCGTTCACGACTTCGTGCACGGAAGGGGCATCAGTAACCGTCGATGCATCCGGTAGCGCAAACCAAGTGATACCTAACAAAGCAATCACGGGCACAGCGATGAACAATGCTTTCTTAAGGAGCAGCATGCGGAAATGATTATCAAGAAGGCCACTGGCACCACTCCAAGCGGCGTCAGAATACCCTCCGGCTTCAGTTCCGCTGAGTTTCTGTCTAATTAGTTCGTCTATGCGTTCGTGCTCACTCATGTGGCTATAACGTCAATGTCATCATTCGTTTCATGGCTTTTTTTATCATCTCCTGAAGTGATTTCCGCGCGAAAGAAACGTGCCATTTACTCGTTCCATCGCTGATTTCTAACATCGCTCCAATCTCTTTGTGCGAGTACCCTTCGATGGCGTAGAGGTTGAACACCTTTTGGCTCATCGCGGGTAAACGCTGGATCATCTCTCTCAGCTCCTGAGCTTCCAGTTCTTGAGCTGCGTCATTGAAATCTACAGCCCCCGTGAACGGGACTTCGTCAATGTCTGCTCCGGTCATGTGCTCCCTTCGCTTCTTATCTCTTCTAAACTCGTCAATGATCGTATTTACCATTACCCTGGCTATCCAGGATCCGAACGGGATCTCTTCCTTGTACTTGTCGAGGTTACTGATGATCTTCAGAAAGCCTTGGTTCAAATGGCTTTCTGCATCCTCTCGGTTATTGCAATACCTCAGGCATATCGCCATGAGGTACCCAAAACAAAGGCGATACAGCTCATTGTGAGCTGTGCGGTCGTTCTTACGACACCGCGCCAAGAGTTCGGGGTGGACTTGCATGCTACTAAATACGCACCTTTTGGTGTAAGCGTTGCAATTTCAGTCGTTTTGCTGGAACCTTCGTTCATCATTTACCTGTCGAAAGCTTTTGAAAAGCGCTCGTTCGACGGGGTACACGCAGGTTAATAGAAGAGGGTTGGGTAAGGGGATAAAAAAATCAGAAAGTCAAAGAGAAATTGACCGGTTCTACGCTCCGAATCTCTGGAACAAGCCGCATAATAGCATCTTCTACACCATTCTTGAAGGTCATGTTATTCATCGAGCATGAGCTACACGCTCCGGTAAATTCAATGCGCAAGATGTTCTCATCGGTAATTTCCACAACGCTCAAGTCGCCTCCATCTGCATTGAGGAATGGACGGATTTCGTCCAGCGCCTCTACCACTTTGTCCATCAGGTCTTTTTCCATAACTCCCATCAAAGGTAATAACTGCTATGCAACCTCTGGAGCTTTCAATAAGTTGTCGATGAGCGCATTGAAAGCATTTGCTTGTGGGGTGTTTTCTTGCAAAACAGCTGGACGTCCTACATCACCAGACTCTCGAATGCTTTGCACCAATGGTATTTGGCCCAGCAGTGTGACATTCAGCTCTTCGGCGAGGCTCTTTGCGCCGTCTTTTCCGAAGATGTAGTATTTGTTGTCGGGCAATTCTTCCGGTGTAAACCAGCTCATGTTCTCAACAATACCGAGTACGGGAACATTGATTTCTGGCAGTTGGAACATCCCTACGCCTTTACGAGCATCGGCTAAGGCTACGTTTTGCGGGGTACTCACGATTACCACGCCATCCAGCGGAATGTCTTGTACCAATGAAAGGTGTACATCGCCTGTTCCTGGAGGAAGGTCGATCAGCATGTAGTCGATATCGCCCCACTCTACATCCGAAAACATCTGCTTCAACGCTTTGCTCGCCATGGGGCCACGCCAAACAATGGCTTGATTCGTCTCGGCGAAAAAACCGATCGAGAGGATCTTTACACCGTAGCTCTCAACCGGCAGCATTTTATTGTTTGTCTCGGTGCCTGAGAGGGAAGGCTTTTCATCCAATACATCAAACATTAGGGGCATGGAAGGTCCATAGATGTCGGCATCTACTAATGCCACTTTGTATCCACGCTTAGCTAGTCCAGCGGAAATGTTTGCGCATACCGTGCTTTTCCCTACCCCGCCTTTTCCAGAGGCAACGGCGATGAATTTCTTTACTGAAGGCATAAATCGGCGCTGTTCTTGTGGCCGGTCAGCACTTTTAGGCAAGGCTTCTACTTCAACTAATACTCCGACATCCTCACCCAGAAAACGCCGCACCTGATGGATGCAAGCCTCTTCCAAGCGCTTGCGGGAATGCATGGCTGGGTTGCTCGATTTTACTTTGAAGGAAATGGTATTCCCTTCGGCTTTGATGTCAGACACTAACCCAAGGCTTACGATGTCTTTTTTCAATTCTGGCTCTAACACATGTGAGAGCGCTTCTAGTACTTGTTCGTGACTTGCTGCCATGTTT
Source organism: uncultured Flavobacteriales bacterium (assembly GCA_943788725.1). Lineage (GTDB taxonomy): Bacteria > Bacteroidota > Bacteroidia > Flavobacteriales_G > Salibacteraceae > SHAN690. Next base: position 172,545 of record CALSRJ010000005.1, read on the forward strand.
TCTTATTCTGCTAGGTCTTCAAAAATTGCTTTGAGTTCAGTTGCATCCTTAGGCTTCATGCGGCCGGCTAGGATCAAGCTGAGCTGTCGTCTTCGGAGGGCTCCATCGTAGCGTTGCTTCTCAACGTCAGATTCCGGAATCAGTTCGGGAACATCAATGGGATTGCCCATTTGATCTACGGCCACAAACGTGAATATTGCCTCGTTGCATTTACTCTTCGAAACAGTTTTGTGATCTTCGGCCCAAACCTCTATAAATACTTCCATGCTCGAGCCAAAAGCTCTAGACACCTTGGCTTCTACCGTGACGAAGTCGCCAAGGCCAACAGGCTGGTTAAAAGAGATGTTATTGACAGAGGCGGTGACCACCACTCTTCCGCAGTGGCGATGCGCAGCAACCGCAGAGATAACGTCCATCCAATACATCAGTCGGCCCCCCATAAGGTTGCCCAGTGTATTGGTATCGTCAGGCAGCACAATATGCGTTGACGTGGCACACGATTCTGAAGGTGTTTTAGCTCTCATCTCTTCCCAAAATGTTTCTTGCAAAGGTAGAATCTACAACGGGTTGACTTACCTTCGGCACCCATGTATTTCTACCTAAAAGCACTGCACATCATTTTCGTAGTTAGTTGGTTCGCTGGACTGTTTTACATGGTTCGGCTGTTTATCTATCACACGGAGGCAGAGACCAAAGACGATCAGGAGAAAAGCATTCTTCAGTCCCAGTTTAAAATAATGGAGCATCGGCTGTGGTACATCATTACTTGGCCTGCAGCAATATTGGCAACGTTGTTTGGATACTGGTTGGTCTTTGAGATGAACCTTTGGACGCAGCCATGGATGATGGTGAAGTTGATTTTGACCTCCTTGCTTTGGGTCTACCATTTGATTACCCACCGAATTTACTTGGACTATGCGCAGAATAAGGTAAATTGGTCATCCGGAAAGCTCAGGATGTGGAACGAAGTTGCCACCCTTTGGCTCGTTTCAATCGTCTTTGTGGTTGTCTTGAAAGGCACCATGGATTGGATTTATGGCACGGTCGGATTCTTTACGGTGGGAGTATTGTTGATGCTCGGCATCCGATTATATCGGAGGGTAGATAAATAATACACCTACACTTAGTGTAAAAACATACATTTGCAATTCAATTATAGGTCATGGGTAGCATTGGTGAAGAGATCAAACAAAAGGAATTCGCGAACGAATACAGCAAATTGCTGATCAATGTGATGTACACCGCGAGTTGGCTCAATGGCTTGCAGAGTTCGATTTTCAAAGAGCATACTCTGACACCTCAACAATACAATTCACTTAGGATTTTGCGTGGTCAATACCCAGAAGCTGCGTCCGTGAATCTTTTAAAGGACAGGATGATCGATAAAATGAGCAACGTGTCAAGGATTGTTGATAAGCTCAAGGCTAAAGATTTGGTTACGAGGAAACCGTGCAAACAGGACCGGAGGCAAGTGGATGTGAAGATCACAGACAAGGGCTTGAAGCTGCTTAAAGTGATCGATGAGCAAATGGTAGATTGGGAGAAGAATCTGCATACTATTTCAGAAAAGGAGGCGGCGACTACGAATGCCCTCCTCGACAAATGGCGCTCTTAAAACGGCTACCTAACAAAAATTATCGACCAACGGCTTTGAGGTAGACTTTGACGACCCACGTCAAAGTTTTCAAGATCAAATTGTGAATTAGCAAATAATTGCTACATTCAGCAACCTTTTGATGTCTAACCAACCTCTAACCTAAAGCCTATGCGTCAGCTTAAGATAACCAAGCAGCTAACGAACCGCGACAGCAAGTCCATCGATAAATACCTGAGTGATGTCTCTAAAGAAGAGATGATCAATGCAGAAGAAGAAGTCAGACTCGCCGTTCGCATCAAACAGGGAGATGAAACCGCCTTGAATAAATTAGTGAGTGCGAACCTGCGCTTTGTGATTTCTGTAGCGAAACAGTACCAAGGCCATGGCCTGACGCTAGAAGACCTGATCGCAGAGGGAAACATTGGACTGATCATCGCCGCAAAGCGCTTCGATGAGACCAAGGGGTTCAAATTCATTTCTTACGCCGTTTGGTGGATCCGTCAAAGCATCATGCAGGCCATAGCAGAGAACAGCCGGGTCGTCCGTTTACCACTTAACAAGGTGAGTGCCATCCAAAAAGTAGCGCAGGCATTCTCAGCCTTAGAGCAGAAATTTGAACGACCCCCTTCTAATGATGAGATCGGTGAACTCTTGGAGTCGAATCCAGATAGCGTCAGCGATCTTTTTGTATATGCACAGAAGCAAGTGTCCGTGGACGCTCCGCTGATGGAGGGTGAAGACAATAGTTTGTTGCACGTAATGGCAAACAATGATTCTGATATTCCGACTGATCTTTTGATGCACGAATCGCTTCGTCGAGATATCGAACGCGTGTTGGTCAATCTGAAGGAAAGAGAGGCAGACGTGTTAAGGTTATCTTTCGGACTGAATGGAGTTCCACCGATGACTTTGGAAGAAATTGCGAATAATTTGGGACTTACTCGAGAGCGCATCCGACAGATTCGCGAAAAGGGATTGAGGAGTTTGCGTAAGAAGGCGAACAGCCACTTGCTGAAGAACTACTTGTAAAGGAGCCAAGCTCCAGAAATGTCATTTTGATAAGAGGCCAGGGCAACCAGGGCCTCTTTTTTTGTGGCATAACTTGCAATGCTCACACGTGATAGATCGCCTTTCTTGTCAAGAATCGAAGCGTTGCTGCCACGACGACGGTAGGTATCTACTAAGCCCTCAGCGTTGGAGGCAACACTGAAGCAACCACCGATGATGTGGTAATGCAAGTCTTTGCTGGAAGCGGCTGTTGGCTTCGGGTCGACCAACCGCACTACCAAGGTTTTGTCTGGCGCATTGTCCATGCTCAATTTCAAGAACGCTTCATTGTCTTCGATCACGATTGATTCGGTGGAAGCAAATGCATTGGCCTCGAATGGGTTGGTTCTCTCCTCATATTTCGCAGGAACAGAAGTGCCAAAAGGATTGAGGTCAGAGAGCTCGAAGGTGGATGGCTCACGAAAAAGCGGAGTGTTCAAAGCAATCCAAACCGCGTAGCCAATGATGGGAAGTCCAAGAACGGCCGCCGCAGCGATCGGCCATATTCGGCGCTTCTTGTCTTGCGCTTGGTCGTCGATTTCCAGTGGGTTTTCTACCTTCTTTTCAGGAGCAGGATCCAACTTCACCACTTTGGGTTCGGGTTGTTTTTCAACTGCTTTGACCGGCATGGCTGCAAGTTTTGGAACGGAAACGGGTGCCGCGGTTTCAGGTACGGGCTCCGCTCGCTCAGCCTTGGGCTCCACACTCATGACGCGTTCAGGTTTGCGTTCAATCTTCTTTCCGAAGAAGGCTTCCAAGCCAAATCCGTCTCGAAAGAAAGCAGGGTTCTTCACTTGTTCGAAGCGATAGGTCCCATCCGATTGCAGCAAGAGCAGGCCTACTTTTTCAATGGTGACCTTCTTGTTTTCCCGCAGTTCTTTTTTCAGGTAAAGTGCGTAGTTTTTTAAGTCTTTGATGGAGTCTTCATAGCGCTCTTCTTCCTTACGGGCCACATAAGCACCCAAGAGACCATCGTTGTGTACAAGAAGTTTATTGAAACTGATCTTTCGATAGGGGGGGTCGAAACGGTGATTGATGGGATTGACCTTAGCCGAGGCGTAGTTCGCCACAAAGCCTCCAAAGTCAGGCACAATCACGCAGTCGTGATCTTCTAGAAGGGCTGCTATGTATTGATCAAACTTCACCGTAGGGTCTTGTAGAACAAAGAAAACAATTCAGGCGAAACTTAGACCTCGTTCAAAATCTCTAAAACACGATCCAGGTCTTTAGGAATGTCCACGGAAATGGAATCGAATTCCGTCAATTTTACTTGGATTTTATAACCGTTCTCCAACCAGCGCAATTGCTCCAATGATTCGGCTTTTTCGAGCGTTGATTGAGGGAGACGACCCACTTCCTTCAGAATGTCCGTGCGAAAGCCGTAAATGCCCACATGTTTCAGGTACTCGTGGTTTGCCAACCATTCTTCTGCTGGGCGCTGCTGATAGGGGATGGGATGTCGGCTAAAGTAGATGCCGTGGTGGTTATTGTCCAATACAACCTTGATCTTGCTCGCGTCAAAAAGAATGTCGTTGGTTTTGATCTTCACAGCTAGGGTAGCGATTTCACAATCGTCATCATTGAAGCAAAAAGCAAGCAAGTTGAGTTGGCAAGGTTTGATGACGGGCTCATCGCCTTGGATGTTGATGACGGCGTCAAATTCCTCATCCATCAAATGGAAGGCTTCAACGCATCGGTCCGTGCCGCTTTGGTGGTCTTTGGACGTCATGATGACTTCTCCTCCAAACCACTGAACATGTTCGAATATTCGAGCATCATCCGTGGCAACGACAACTCGAGATAGTTGCTCACTCTCCTTTGCGCGCTCGTAAACGCGCTGAATCATACTCTTCCCTTGTATGTCTATGAGTGGTTTTCCGGGAAAACGCGTAGAGTCGTATCGGGCTGGAATAATCCCTAAAATCTTCATCATCGCGGCGAAGTTACGCATCATTAGACGAGTCAAATATTATTTTCGTTGTACGGATTGAGATGGACGAAAGCTATTACCAGATTGCTTTAAAAAAGCTGGGTGGGATAGGGCCTACGCGTGCGCGAGCTCTGGTTTCCTACTGCGGAGGCGTGCGTCAAATCTTTGAGGCAAGTAAAAAAGACATGGCCTCCATTCCGGGTCTATCTTCTAGGTTGGTCAATCAGCTGAATCGGGATGACGCCATGCGCCAAGCGGAGGATGAAATGAGGTTCATCGAACGGAGCGCCATCGACCTTTACTTTTATCTAAATCAAGATTATCCGTCCCGCCTCAAGCATTGTGAGGATGCACCCGTATTGCTGTATGGCTTAGGTAAAATGCAGCTGAACGCTCCAAGGGTTGTGAGTATCGTGGGAACGAGAAATTGCACAGGTTATGGCGAGCGCATGACCGAGCGATTGGTGGATGGGTTGAAGGGATACGGAGCCATGGTAGTAAGTGGGTTGGCCTATGGCGTGGACACACAGGCGCATCGCGCCTCGGTCTCTCGTGGAATTCAGACGGTAGGGGTGCTTGGGCATTCCCTAGACCGCGTTTATCCGACGCAAAATGAAGCCCTCGTGGCGCAGATGAAGCAAAACGGCGGGGTGTTGAGCGAGTTTGAATTTGGAACTAAACCCGATCGCGAGAACTTCCCACAGCGCAACCGGATTGTGGCGGGTATGGCAGATGTCACAGTGGTTGTTGAGACCATGGTGAAAGGAGGGTCTATGATAACGGCCCGCCTGGCGGCTGGATATAGCAGAGATGTGGCAGCATTCCCTGGTGCAACGGATGCTCCTTATTCAAGTGGATGCAACCACTTGATCAAGACCAACATCGCTGCACTCATTGAAGGGATAGATGACCTGGCTTACCTCATGGGCTGGGAAAAAGATAAGAAGCCATCTTTTGTGCAAAAGCAGCTCTTTGTAGAACTCACGGATGAGGAGCGACAGATCTATTCTTTACTTGAAGAAAGGCAACGGGAGTCTATGGATAACTTGAGTCTAAATGCTGGGCTTCCGATCAGCAAAACTGCTTCAATACTGCTTGAATTGGAATTCAAAGGAGTGGTTAGATCGCTTCCGGGCAAGGTGTTTGAGATAGCATAATACACTTTGGCACGTGACTTGTCTTAAGCAGGGTGAACCATTAAAAAAGGGAAACCATGAAAAAGATGATTTCAATGATCGCGATGCTCCTTGCAGTTGTAGCAGCTGCCTCAGCATCTCATTTCGGATCCTCAGCGTTGGAAATCAGCGTTGCTGAATTCGGTCGTTTCACCATCGAAGTGAACGGGCACGCGTACCCCACCACAAATGGCACCCTTCAATTGGATCAACTTCCGGCCGGAAACTACAATGTTCGGGTTGTGAAGCATGAGCAACTGGGACGAGGCCATGGGGCCCCAGCTCAACACCGAATAATGTATCAAGGCAACGTGTTCGTGCCTCATCATACTCGGATGCAAGGACGATTGGATCGATACGGAATGAGATTTCAACAGGCGTCTGGCCATGGGCGGCCCGTATTAGGAGTAGTGAGCTCGCACCGTGCTCCGTCTCCATCTCCTTATCACCTGGAACCGAATTGCATGTATCCGGCGGCATTCGATGGGATGATGCAAAGCATGCGAAGCACCCCATTCGATCGCACCAAACTGGAAATCGCAAAGTCAGCCGTGTTGAACAATTACATGTCCACCAAGCAAATCGCGGCAATGATGCGCGAGTTCACTTTCGATCGGTATAGGCTTGACATCGCCAAGTTTGCTTTTCAAAGCTGTGTTGACCCTGAGAATTATTTTATGCTTACCCAAGCATTCACTTTCGATAGTAATGCACGCGAGTTGATGCGTTACATCCGCTAACAGAAAAGCCCTGGAAACGGGGCTTTTTTTTGCGCTAGTCCCTGATCACATTGGCGAATCTGGCCCCTGAGCACATCGGCGAATAATGCAATTGAATCTGAAAAATCAAATAATTATCTATTAAAGTTGCGAAACTTGCATTTACTAGTCTTCTGATTTTAGATATTATTGACGAGCATGATTCGCTTTATCATTTTCCTCTCATTGGTGGCTGGACCATTCAGCAGCCTACTGGCCCAGCAGGTGATAAAAGGCAGCGTAAGGGACCTAGACGCTTCTATACCCCTCATTGGCGCTACAATCGTCATCAGCGGCACAACAGAAGGGGTTACCTCTGACCTGGACGGTGATTTCCGATTGGAGACGGATCGGACATTTCCCTTGGATATTGTGATTTCCTTCATGGGATATCAAGCTCAAACAATTACGGTTAAAAGCGAAGCACAGCGACTGAAGATCGATTTGACTGCTTCAGCGACATCTCTCGATGCCTTTGAAGTGGTTGACTACCGTGTCTCAGAAAAGCAAAGACAGGAACCTTTAACCGTTGAGCGCATGGATGTCATCGCCATCAAGGAAACGCCAAGCGATAATTTTTACGATGGATTGGCCTTGCTAAAAGGAGTGGATATTACGGCTGCAAGTCTTGGATTCAAGGTGATCAACACCCGTGGATTTAACAGCACCAGTCCCGTCCGGTCTCTCCAACTAATTGATGGAATGGATAACCAGAGTCCTGGGTTGAATTTTTCATTGGGAAATTTTTTAGGCTCTTCAGATTTGGATGTCATGAGCGTCGACATTGTCGCTGGAGCCAGCTCGGCCTTCTACGGACCTGGAGCATTCAACGGAGTAATCAATATGACCACCAAAGACCCGTTCAATTTTCCGGGATTGGCTGTATCCGTTAAAACGGGCGAGCGAAGTATGCAAGAGTACGCCATACGATGGGCACAGGTATTGAGGAACAAAAGCGGCAAGCCGAAGTTTGGATACAAAGTAAACTTCTTCTATATGCGGGCCCTGGATTGGCAAGCAGAGAACTACTTGCCTATTGATGGTTCTCCCGCTTTGGAAGGAAACCCAGGTGGAATTGACGCAGTGAATATCTACGGGGATGAGATTTACGATGATCGTTCAGATCCATTTTCCAAATCGGAGTATCCGGGCTACGGCATTGTTTTTAAACAAGGGTACAAGGAGATAGATTTGGCCGATTACAACACTGAAAACCTAAAATTGAACGGCGGATTCTATTATAAGCTTACCGATAGTATTGAAGCGAGCTACACGCTGAACTACGGCACGGGCACGACCATTTATCAAGGAGACAATCGTTACAGCTTGAAGGATATTCAGTTTTTGCAAAACCGAGTGGAAGTTGGTAAAAAAGGGACTTGGTTCATACGCGCATATGCTACCCATGAAGACGCGGGTAACTCCTACGATATTGTTACCACTGGTGTTCGAATGACCGAGTCTACAATCATACCAGACATCAATGGAAATGATAATTGGATGACGCGCTACAGAATCATTTGGGGAGGACGAGACTACACGCGAAAATTGGAAGGATTTGAAGGGTATCCAGACATCAATGCGTTCCAAAATGACACGCTTTGGGCAGACGCCTTGGATGAGTGGTTGATTCAATATCACGACACCCTGCAGGCATGGCATCAAGAATTGAGAGGAGAGCTGAATAACGACGACAGGGCTGGAATCCCAGCATACGAGAAGGGAACCGCTCGTTTCGACTCCGCCTTTACAGATATCACTACGCGCAAGTTTACCGATGGAGGGTCGTTGTTCTACGATAAGTCTGCCCTTTATCATGTGCAGGGAGAGTACCGATTTAGCGTCGCGGGCTTCGGAATTACTACAGGAGGTAACCATCGTTGGTATAGGCCTGATACGAGAGGCACGATATTTCAAGATACGCTCACGTACATGCGGGAAAGGAATGAAGCTGGAGAGATGGTGCAGGTCGACTCGTCTTACCGGGAGATCAAAAACGAAGAATTTGGTTATTACCTCGGGCTCAACCGAGACCTAATGGATCGAAAGCTGAAAGTCAGCGCTACGCTGAGGATGGATAAGAACAAGAATTTTGCTTTCCTTTTTTCTCCCGCCGTTTCTCTGGTATTCTCGCCCGTAGCCAACCACACCTTTCGCACTACTTTTTCCTCTGCCATTCGAAACCCGACTCTCGCAGATCAGTATCTCTATTACAATGTCGGTAGAGCCATTCTCCTTGGAAACTTGGAAGGGTATGATTCTTTGATCACGGTGGGCTCATTTGTCAATTACTTGACCTCTCTAGACAAAGAATCTTTGGAATATTTTGACGTTGCCCCAATCCGGCCTGAGAAGGTGAAGACGTTCGAATTGGGATATCGAGGCATTCTATCGGATAAGGTCTATTTAGACATTTCACTTTATCAAAGCTGGTATCGAGACTTTATCGGATACCTAATAGGAGTGGATGTTGAGTTCGATTTGATTGGATTCCCGAGGGATCCTCAAGTTTATCGTCTTGCCGCGAATGCTGAAGGGCTAGTAATGACCCGTGGAGGTTCAATAGGGGCCAATTATTTCTATGCGAAGAAGCATGCGCTCAACGGAAACTACTCTTATAACGAGCTTATTTCAGGAGATGATGATCCGATTATTCCGGCCTACAATACGCCAACCCACAAATTCAATGTGGGCATTTCAGGGAGGGATATCATCCTTCCAATTCTCCAATTTGGACGCCTTGGATACGCATTGAATTATCGATGGGTAGAGGGTTTTCGATTTGAGGGCTCTCCGCAGTTTACAGGTGAGATACCATCTTATGGATTGCTGAATGGACAAGTAAATTTTTCAGTGCCGAAATGGAACAGCACTTTAAAACTTGGAGCCTCTAACCTCCTAAATAATAGAGTAAGGCAAGTGTATGGCGGTCCAGCAATTGGAAGATTGGCCTATGTTTCCTTACTTTTTGACCTGAATACGAATAATTAATCAAACATGAACGTTCACTAATAATTAATTCAATATGAAAAACTCCTTATTACTTATGCTTTTTGGGGCGCTATCGATGACCGTTTTTGGTCAAGAGCGCTATTTGGAAGAAATCTTCACAAATGCGGAAATCACCATCCAAAAGAATGTGGTGTATGGCATTAACGTAGACCCCCTTCTCAACACATCTCTTCTCGATCCATCGTACGTTGGTGCAAATGCAGCGCAAATCATGGCCGAGAAGGACTCCTTACAGAATTGGATAGCTACCAATCCTGCCAACATTCCATTGGCTTTCTTCTACCCGTATTCTGTCGATTCCTCGACGATACTAAAGATTACCCAATTGAAAATGGACGTTTATATGCCGAGTGCGAGTGCCGATACGCTTGCGGAACGGCCCGTTGTAATGTATATCCATACGGGCAATTTCCTTCCCCCGGTCGTGAATGGAAGTTACGGTGGTTCCAAAGAAGATTCCTCAGCAGTGGAGCTTTGTAAGCAATGGGCAAAACGCGGATTCGTCGCGATCGCTCCAAATTACCGCTTGGGATGGAATCCGCTCGCTGTAGGACCTCCGGGACTGGTAGTGCGAAGAGCTACTTTATTGAACGCAGTTTATAGGGCGATCCATGATGTGCAGTATTGCGTGAAAGGAACGCGTTATGCGGCGGCGAATTTTGGCAACCCTTATGGTGTGGATGCCGATAACATTGCCATGTATGGAGCAGGTTCTGGAGGCTACGTAGCCTTGGCCTACAACACACTTGACAAGCAGGCAGAAACAGCCCTTGACAAATTTGTGTTCGGAGGAAACAGCGTTATTCAGCCATCCATCGTGGGCGATGTTGAAGGCAATGGAGGACTCATTAACCTTTACACAGACAATGGAATGTCTCATGATGTAGACATTAGCGTAAATGCAGGTGGAGCCCTTGGAGACATCAGTTGGATGGAGGCAGGCGATGGGCCGTTCGTCACCTTCCACTCTCCCTATGACAACTTCGCACCGTTCGATACGGGTATTGTTATTGTACCGACTACTGGGGATGACGTAGTGGATGTTAATGGACCGAACACGTTCATGGCGAAGGCAAATGGATTGGGAATGAACGATGCATATGCTGGTGATTATCCAGACGATCCGTTCACAGACCGTGCGCGATCCTTTTATGGACGTAGCATGGCTAACTCGCCTATCATCAATATCAACGACCCTATCGACATCCCTAGCACAGGAATGGAGGGTCTTTTTTCGTTGGTAGTAAGAGATGGAAACAACGACATCGAGCAGAATGGAACCCCTTGGGAATGGTGGTCAAAGAGTGATCTAGACGCCCTTGGAGCCTACTTAGAGGGATTGGGCTTGGGTCCTTTCGATGAAGACGCGATTCACGCGAATGCTTTATTGACCAATCCAAATCAATCAAGGGCACAAGGCTTGACTTACATTGATACGATCATGGGATACAGCATCCCGCGTATGGTCAAGACCATGCAGATTGGAAATTGGGAGAGTGTGGATATCGATGAATTTTACATCGGTAGAGATGACATCTTAGCCTATCCAAATCCTGCTCGAGACATCGTGCAGCTTAAGATGAACAACCCGGTCACACAGATCGAAATGATTTCGATGTATGACTTGTCGGGACGTGAGGTCTATCGAAATGCTAATCCTGCGAATTCAGTAATCACGGTTCCGACGCAGGATCTGAAGGCTGGAATATACCTTGTCAGGGTTCAGTTGGTCAAAGGAAAACAGCTTACCACTAAGGTTGTGATAACGGACTAAACACGTTCAAATCAACGAAAAGAAAAGGCCTCAATATGAGGCCTTTTTTTATTTCCTTTTCGCCATCTGCGCAAACTCCTTGGCGAAGTACGTAAGGATTACATCTGCTCCCGCTCGTTTGATGCTGAGCAGCATTTCGGGCATGGCACGATCGTAATCGACCCAGCCGTTTTGCGCTGCTGCCTTGAGCATGGCATACTCGCCGCTCACATTGTAGGCAGCAATGGGAATAGGGAAATTCTCTTTCAGCAGGTGAATGACATCCAAGTAGCACAAGGCAGGCTTGACCATCAAGTAATCCGCTCCCTCTGCATAATCCAATTCCGCCTCGATGAGCGCTTCGCTTTTATTGGCGGGATCCATCTGGTAGGTTTTTTTGTCGCCAAACTTAGGGGCTGAATCCAATGCATCGCGAAAGGGGCCGTAGAAGGCACTAGCGTATTTGGCTGTGTACGACATGATGCTCACATCGGTAAACCCAGCGAGGTCGAGTTCGTCGCGGATGTAGGCTACGCGACCGTCCATCATATCAGAAGGCCCGATGATGTCTGCCCCTGCATTCGCTTGGGCTACACTCATTCTTCCAAGGACTTCGAGGGTTTCGTCGTTCAGGATCTTACCGTCCTTGACGACGCCATCGTGGCCGTCGCTACTGTAGGGGTCCATGGCAACATCGGTCATGATCACGGCCTCTGGAAAGCGTTGCTTTACTTCTCGGATGTATTTCAGGTAGAAGTTCTTGTCTGAGTAACTGTAAGTACCCATGGCGTCTTTGAGCGTCTCGTCGACAGCTGGGAAGAGATCGAAACACTTGACCCCTAAATCCATGCACTCCTCCACCTCCTTGAGTAAGTGATCCAACGAAAGGCGGAATTGCCCAGGGAGCGACTTCACCTCTGACTTCACGTTTTGACCGTCCACCACAAATAATGGATAGATCAGATTGTCAACGCTGATATTCGTTTCGCGAACTTGGCTACGAATGACTTCGTTCTTGCGATTTCTTCTAGGTCTGTGAAGCATGGTGCGAATTCTATATTTGCGCACGAAGTTAAGATTTGACGCAGCATGATGAACCTGTTATACATCACTTGGGAGGTCGATCCCGTGGTCTTTGAGATTGGACCCGTTGCCATTCGATGGTACGGACTTTTGTTTGCTGGCGCCTTTCTTACCGGCTATTACATCATGCAGAACATCCTGAAAAGGGAGCAATTGCCTCAAGATTGGATGGACAGTCTTTTGCTTCACATGATGGTGGGTACGGTGTTGGGTGCTCGACTGGGCCATGTCTTCTTTTATCAATGGGATTATTATGCTCAGCACCTGATTGAGATCCTGCAGATATGGAAGGGGGGACTTGCGAGTCATGGTGCCACGATTGGCATCATTGTCTCTCTATGGATTTGGAGTAAAAAAATATCGAAGAAGCCGCTCATGTGGGTCCTGGACAGGATCGTCATTACCATTGCCTTGGCTGCGGTGTTTATCCGGTTTGGGAATTTGATGAATCACGAAATCGTCGGGGCACCTTGGGATGGTCCGTGGGCCTTCCTATTCACCAAGGCAGGTTATCAGGTATTAGAACCTAGGCATCCTGCTCAGATTTACGAGGCACTTTCTTATTTACTGCTGTTTTGCGTATTGGCCTTTATGTATTTCAAGGCAAAGGCCGGACAGAAGCCCGGAATGCTCTTTGGGACCTTTTTGATAGGGCTTTTTACGGCACGTTTCTTCATCGAGTTTTTCAAGGAGGTACAGGTCGCCTTCGAGCAAGATATGACGCTGAACATGGGTCAGGTTCTGAGCCTTCCGTTGATTGGTGTTGGGGTCTTTTTCTTGGCGCGTTCACTTGCACTACGAGACGAGGCCGGCACCGAGCGAACTCAGTAGCCGGCCTCTAGCCAAACAAAAAACCAAGAATTCAGATTCAGCCGAGCGAAAAGTCTTTTGCGGTCTCGTTTTGTTCGCTTAACGTCCAATCGTCCGTAGTAGTAGTTTGTAACCAAAGGCTTCCACTCAGCCTGAACACTTGAACGTTCAGCCCATAGACATCATGAAAAGCTTGCTCTAGTGTACTGACCTTTTGGTTTCCGTGAATGCTCAGTTTTCCAGCGGTGTGCTTTGTTCGAGCTTCGCCGATGGTGCGTTCTACATTTACACGGTGTGATTCGGGAGTACCCTCGCCAGTAGTGTGCTCTTCTTCATAGAACTCGATTTTCAAAAAAGGAAAATGTGAAGAGAATTCCTTTTGGACGTCTTCTATGGTTGTGCTGTCTGTGATGGCAATGTCCGTCATGGTTTCTCGTGATATTGGCCTGATGTCTCGTCACATCCACTTCACCAAGAAGCGGAGGTAATCTCGTTTAAAATCCTCGACGATTGCCCTATTGGTATCGATCCTTGCTCGTAGTGGTCCATGATCCTCAAACAGGACCCTATCAACCGCTACGGGGTTCTCCTCGGCGTACTTGGCTAGAAAGTGTTCGTGCTCGTTTACGTCGTGGATGAGTTGATCCATGGCATTGCCTTGGATGTACAGCTGGTTTTGGAATTTCTCGAGTTCTTTCATCACCTCAATGGCCGTGTAGCGCGCTGCAACCTCTTCCAAGCGGTGCCTGAAGAACTCTAGCTCCTCCTTGAAAAATTGCATTTCCCTCACCCATTGTTGGTGCTCAAAATGGAGATCGTCAATGTGCATCCGAGTCGCGCGCTCTTCCTTGGTCAGCTGTTCGTTTTTCATTACACAAAGGAGGCCATATCCAAAAGCGTAAAACATGACCTCCCTCACGCCTGAATTTGATTTGACTCACAGCGAATTATCTGGAGTCTAGCCTCCTTCAACAGATTGGTATGCGTTACCTTCGCGCCCTCAAATCAGGAGTTATGTTCAGAACGCATACGAACGGGGAATTACGCCTCGAACATGTGGGTATATCAGTGACCCTCGCCGGGTGGGTACAACGAGCGCGCAACATGGGAGGCATGACCTTCATAGACCTACGCGATCGATATGGGATCACCCAATTGGGATTTAACATTGAGAAGAACCAAGACCTATGTGAGCAAGCACGAAAGCTAGGGCGGGAATTTGTCATTCAGATTGAAGGGAAGGTCATTGAGCGTGAAAGCAAGAACAAGCAACTGCCTACTGGAGAGATCGAGATCGAAGTAAAGTCTCTGACCGTTCTCAATGGGTCTGAAGTGCCACCCTTTACGATTGAAGACGAGACCGACGGCGGCGAAGAGATTCGCATGAAGTACAGGTACCTCGACTTGCGCAGAACACCCCTGAGAAAGAATTTGGAGTTGCGTCACCAGCTTGCCATTGAAACGAGAAAGTTTTTGGACGGACTGCAATTCATGGAGATCGAGACTCCCTACTTAATCAAGTCTACACCCGAAGGAGCACGTGATTTCGTAGTGCCTTCTCGGATGAATGAAGGACAGTTTTACGCCTTGCCGCAATCGCCACAGACGTTTAAGCAATTGCTTATGATCAGTGGATATGACCGCTATTTCCAGGTAGTGCGCTGCTTCCGCGATGAAGACTTGAGGGCTGACCGTCAACCGGAGTTTACCCAGATCGACTGCGAAATGGCGTTTGTAGAGCAAGAAGATATTTTGAACACGTTCGAGGGACTTGTACGGCATTTGTTTTTGGCGGTAAAAGGAATCGAGCTCCCTGCCTTCCAGCGCATGACCTATGCAGAAGCCATGAAGCGCTATGGCTCTGACAAACCTGACCTGCGTTTTGGAATGGAGTTCGTGGAGATGAATGATGTCTGTCAGAACCAAGGATTTCAGGTCTTTGACGACGCGGAATTGGTGGTTGGCATTTGCGCCGAAGGGGCGGGTGAGTTTACGCGCAAGCAACTCGACGGCTTAACCGATTTTGTAAAAAGACCTCAAGTAGGAGCCAAAGGATTGATCTATTGCAAGGTCAATGAAGACGGTAGTTTCAAGAGCTCCGTTGACAAATTCTTTGACCATGAAAAATTGGCTGCGTGGGCATCTAAAGCAGGGGCAAAAGCGGGCGACTTGCTCCTACTCCTCGCCGGAAATGCGCATACCACGCGCAAGCAAATGAATGAGCTTCGCTTGCATATGGGTGAATTGCTCGGCCTTCGCACCAAGGATGTTTATGCCCCGATGTGGGTGGTCGATTTCCCCTTGTTGGAGTGGGATGAGGAGTCGAAGCGTTTTTATGCGATGCACCACCCTTTTACAGCGCCTAAACCGGAGCACATTGACCTCTTGGACTCTGATCCGGCGAGCGTAAATGCGAACGCTTATGACATGGTGATCAATGGCGTAGAATTGGGGGGAGGATCCATTCGAATTCACGACCAGGCTTTACAAGCGAAGATGTTCAAGATTTTGGGGTTCTCAGACGAAGAAGCACAGAAGCAATTTGGTTTCTTGATGAGTGCGTTTCGTTATGGAGCGCCGCCCCACGGTGGAATCGCGTTTGGATTTGATCGTTTGGCGGCGATGTTTGGCGGCACAGATAGCATCCGTGATTACATCGCCTTTCCCAAGAACAATTCCGGTCGTGACCTGATGATCGATACGCCATCCACCATCAGCCAGGAGCAATTAGAAGAACTGCACCTGAAAGTCCAACTCGAATCCTAAACTTTGTAGGGTGTCAAAGGCATCCGATTTTATCGGCCGAACGCGTACTCAGGTAGACCCCTACCTCCGGGAGGCAAATTCTAAATGGGCAAAATCCATCCTCTTTTTCAACGAGTGGAGAAAGGACCGCCTCAGTGAACGACAGTTTACTTATCTCTTGGCAATCCTTGTCGGATTCCTTTCCGGCATTGTCGCGTTGACTATCAAGAACACCGTGCATGTTGTTGAGTACGTTCTGACCAAGAGCTTCTTTCAACGCTATGAGTTTGTCTTGTACATCGTTTATCCCTTGGTGGGGATATTGCTGGCTCAATGGTTCATTCGCAAAGTGGTCAAGCAGAAAGTAAATCATGGAATTCCAAACACCTTGCATGCCATTTCGAAAAAGAACAGCCTCGTACGAAAGCATAACCTCTATTCATCGATCGTCAGCGCAGCGCTGACAGTAGGATTTGGTGGAAGTGCCGGTTTGGAGGGCCCAACGGTAGGCACTACCTCGGCTTGGGGTGCGAATTTGGGAACCCTTTTCAAGCTGCCCTACAAGACTAGAACCTTGCTGATTGGTTGTGCGGCGAGTGGCGCGATGGCAGCACTTTTCAATGCACCGGTGGCAGCGATTGTCTTCTCGATCGAGGTGATCATGTTGGATTTGACTACTGCCTCACTGATTCCTTTACTCTTGGCCAGCGCATCTGCTGCAATTACTTCTCAATTTTTTCTCGGAGACGACATTCTGTTTCATTTCGACATTACCGAAGAAGTGCGGTTTACGCACATTCCATATTATGTGGGTCTTGGTGTTTTTACCGGAATTGCGTCCATGTTTTTCTATCGAACGTACACCTCTATCAGCAAAGTTTTCGACCGCATGAAAAGACAACGAAGCAAGACGGTCATTGCCGGAACTTTGTTGGGATTGCTACTCTTTTTGCTGCCTCCACTTTATGGAGAAGGATACCAAACGATCAATTCAATCATTGAAGGAAGACCTTTCGAGGTATTGGCAGATTCTTTATTTGAAGAATATACGGGCAATGTTTTGGTGCTGCTGATCTTTGTTCTTGGGCTAGGCTTGTTCAAGGTAGTGGCTACCACCTTGACGTTTCGGGCGGGGGGGATCGGCGGAACCTTTGCGCCGACCTTGTTCATGGGGGCGATGTTTGGATTCTTTTTCGCGCGCAGTATCAATCACTTTGGATTGGGGGAATTGCCAGAGAGCAATTTCACACTGGTAGCAATGGCCGGGTTGATGGCGGGGAACCTACACGCGCCTTTGATGGCGATCTTCTTGATAGCAGAGATTACGGGAGGGTATGAATTGTTTCTTCCGCTGATGCTGACGGCTTCCATTTCTTTTTTGACGGTAAAGCAATTCATTCCGCACAGCATTTACACAGCGCAGTTGGCGCGGCGCGGCGAGCTCATTACCCACGACAAGGATCAAGCGGTATTGACCTTGATGAAACTTCATCGGGAAATTGAAACCGACTTCTTGACCGTTGGGGCATATGACAAATTGGGCGAATTGGTGAAGGTAATTTCGAAATCCAAACGCAACTTGTTTCCGGTCTTGGACGATAAGCGCAATTTTATTGGCGTAGTGGACCTCAACGAGGTTCGACATGTCATATTCAACCAGCAATTGTACGAGACTACGTTTGTGCACGACCTGATGAATGACGCCCCAGAATATGTCCGGAAGGAAGATACCATGGACATGGTAATGAATAAATTTGAGACCAGCGGAGCATGGAATCTGCCCGTCTTGGACGATCAAGGCCATTACATCGGATTTGTGTCTAAGTCGAAGCTCTTCAGTGCGTATCGAGGAATGTTGAAGGAATTCTACTCAGAGTAATGGGAGAGATTAAACACATAGGCGTATTGACGTCTGGAGGGGATGCCCCGGGAATGAATGCCGCCATTCGTGCGGTTGCTCGCAACGCCATTTTTCACGGCATGAAGGTCTCCGGGATCTTTCACGGTTACAATGGAATGGTCAACGGCGAAATTGAGGAGTTAACCTTGCGCAGTGTTGGGAAGATCATTTCATACGGTGGCACAATGCTCAAAAGTTCCAGGAGCGAAGAGTTCCGAACCAAAGAAGGAAGGAAAAAGGCCTTTGACCATGTTCGGGAACATGAGATTGACGCCTTGGTCGTGATTGGTGGCGACGGCTCCATGCGAGGAGCGAAGATTTTTCAGGAGGAGTATGATATACCGGTGATTGGTTTGCCTGGCACCATTGATAACGACCTCTTTGGCACTGATTTTACCATTGGTTTTGACACGGCGGTGAACGTGGCGATGGAGTGTGTGGACAAAATCCGGGATACGGCGACCTCTCATGATCGTTTGTTTTTGGTGGAGGTGATGGGCAGGGATACGGGTCACATTGCACTGCGTACTTCGGTAGCCAGCGGGGCTGTTGCGGTGCTCATGCCTGAAGACCCCATGACCATTGAAGAATTGTACGATCACTTGATGTACTTAAAGTCGAACAAGAAGAGCTCGAGCATCATCATCGTAGCCGAGGGCAATCCGAATGGCGACGCTTACGAGGTGGCCACTAAGCTGAAGGAAATGAAGGCCGATTATGACACCCGTGTGACGGTTTTGGGCCACATCCAACGCGGTGGGTCTCCTACGGCGAGTGATCGCATCAGGGCAGCGGAAATGGGCGCGCACGCCATCGAGTGTTTGCTCGAAGGCAAGAGAGGCGTGATGGTGGGCATCATCAACCAGAAATTGGTGCTGACGCCGATCGATAAGGCGGTGAACATGCGCTCCGGATTTGATCAGGAGCTGTATCGGATCTCTACGCAGTTGTCTCGTTGACAACATT
The DNA here is from genome assembly GCA_943788725.1 of uncultured Flavobacteriales bacterium. Classification (GTDB taxonomy): domain Bacteria; phylum Bacteroidota; class Bacteroidia; order Flavobacteriales_G; family Salibacteraceae; genus SHAN690. Next base: position 191,321 of record CALSRJ010000005.1, read on the forward strand.
CCTGAAAAAGCACTTACCATCGCGTGAGGGCTATCCGCTCTACTCCTCCGCGCCCTGAAGGAGTTCAGGGCGCGGAGGAGTAGAGCGGATAGCCCGGTCCCGACTTGTCGGGGCACGCCCAACACCTGAAAAACATCGTCGATCAGGCATCTTTAGCGGGCATGCATAGGGTCAAAGAAAAAGCCCTCCCGCAAAACGAAAGGGCTCTACCTTACTGTGTTAGTGGTGTAAGGGTCAAATACTTATAGCGTTCCTCGGATACCTTGTTCGTGCTCGATAGCTTCAAACAATGCCTTGAAGTTTCCTTTGCCGAAGCTCCACGCTCCTTTGCGCTGGATGATCTCGAAGAACATGGTGGGACGGTCCACTACTGGCTTTGTAAAGAGCTGCAGTAGGTAACCTTCGTCATCCCGGTCTACCAAGATTCCGTGTTTTTTAATCACTTCTATGTCTTCATCGATGTCGCCTACGCGCTCCTTTAGGTCGTCGTAATACGAATCTGGGACGTAGAGGAATTCAACACCGCGATCGCGCATTTGCGATACGGTATCAACGATATCATCGGTAGCCACGGCGATGTGCTGCACGCCTGCCCCTTTGTAGAAATCGATGTATTCCTCAATCTGAGATTTTTTCTTGCCTTCTGCGGGCTCATTGATCGGGAATTTGATGCGGCCGTTTCCGTTGCTCATCACCTTACTCATCAAGGCTGTGTACTCGGTTGAAATGTCTTTGTCATCAAAGGTGACGATCTGTGCAAAGCCCATGACTTTGGCATAGAAATCTACCCAGGTGTTCATTTGCCCCCAGTCTACGTTGCCCACCATGTGGTCGATGTACTTGAGGCCTACTTCGCTTGGATTGTAATGTGATTCCCACTTCTTGAAACCGGGCAGGAAGGTGCCCTTGTATTCATTGCGCTCTACAAAGATGTGCACGGTCTCGCCGTAGGTGTAGATGCCCGAGCGGACCACAAATCCGTTGTCGTCTTCTTCGCGCGTTGGTTCCATGTAGGACTTGGCTCCGCGCTTGGTGGTTTCTTCCCAGGCCTTGGTTGCGTCTTCTACCCAAAGGGCGACCACTTTGACACCGTCGCCGTGCTTGTCGAGGTGCTCGTTCATCCACCCTCCGGGCTCAAGTGGAGTGGTAAGGACCAGGCGAATCTTGTCTTGTTGAAGGACGTACGATACGCGGTCTTTCACGCCAGTCTCTAGGCCTGCATACGCCAGGGACTGGAATCCAAAGGCTGTTTTATAAAAAAGGGCGGATTGCTTGGCGTTTCCTACGATAAGTTCGACGTAGTCTGTTCCAAGTAGTGGAAGAAAATCTTCCGCGTCTTCAAAGATTTTGTCGGTGCCGTAGCGCACGTTATCTTTTTTCTTGATTGTTTCCATTATGTTCAAATTAGACGATGAGAAAATTAGACAATCAGATGATATTTCTCCGTTTTTCTCAAGTTGATCTATGCTTTATTGAAAGGTTGTTTATTCGACCCACGATTTCCAGTAGGTCTCATCATTGATTTCCAGGGCTTGTTTGGTAATCTTGAGCGGGGCAAAGGTGTCGACCATTACCGCTAGTTCAAGGGTTTCCTTTTGGCCGATGCTTCGTTCCATGGCGCCAGGGTGTGGACCGTGTGGAATGCCAGCTGGGTGCAAGGAAATGAACCCTTTTTCGACGTGGTCGCGGCTCATAAAGTCACCGTCCACGTAATAAAGTACCTCGTCCGAGTCGATGTTACTGTGGTTGTAAGGAGCTGGAATGGCTTTGGGGTGATAATCGTACAACCGCGGCACGAAGGAACAAACCACAAAACTGGTGGTTTCGAAGGTTTGGTGGATGGGCGGTGGCTGGTGGATGCGTCCTGTGAGTGGTTCAAAGTCGTGTATGCTGAAAGCGTACGGAAAGTTGAATCCGTCCCAGCCTACTACATCAAACGGATGCCGATCATAATGCAAGGTGTGGAGCATGTCCTGCTTCTTGACCTTCATGATGAATTCGCCTTTTTCGTCGTGTGTCTCCAGCTCACTCGGCGGTCGCATGTCGCGCTCGCAGAAGGGGGAGTGTTCCAACAATTGTCCAAACCAATTGCGGTAACGTTTGGGCGTATAAATAGGCTGACGTGATTCTACAATAAAGAGTCGGTTGTCTGCTGTGTCAAACTGGATCTGATAGATCATTCCACGTGGTACGATCAGGTAGTCGCCGTATTTAAAGTCGATGTTTCCGACCAAGGTGCGGAGCTTGCCGGTTCCTTTGTGGATGAAGATCATCTCGTCGCTATCGGCGTTCTTGTAGAAGTATTCGGTCAGCGATTGGGTTGGCGAGGAAAGGATGATTTGCACATCGTTGTTGACCAATACGGGGATGCGACTCTTGATGTAATCTGCTTCTGGCTTGACATGCCAGCCTCGCAGCATGCGCGAAGTCATGTTGTTGCTCACCGCGATTTCCGGGGCCATGCTTACGGGTTCACCGAGAGACGTGACGCGCGTTGGTGCGTGGACGTGGTAGAGGTTGCTGGACATTCCGTCGAAGCCGACGGTTCCAAAAAGCTGTTCCTGGTAAAGCTCACCGTTCTCTTGGCGAAACTGGGTGTGACGCTTAGGTGGGATCTTTCCGAGTTTGTGATAGAATGGCATATGCTGTGGTTTCTGAGCGGCAAAGGTATAAAGAGTGGGAGGTTCGACTAGGTTCTAGCTCAGGGTATTTCCTGTTGAAAGTCAGTTCACATTGCGTTGTTCTTAAGAATGAAGCCACTGGGTAGAGGCAGCGCCTCTTCCAGATAGCTTAGCGGTATGAGAACAACCCTGCTCTTGTTGCTTGTGGTGTCGACCTTGACGGGGCAAGCGCAAAAGAAATACGGCCCCACGAATGATTCGTTGTACCTGGGATTTTATCGGGACAGCATTGCTATGTTGGAGCGACCAAATTTGCTCATCATCCCTTTTCATCCGGATCGGTATATGAGCGAGGTGGATCAGGACATCGCCAAAGGCACATCGTATACCTACCAGCATACGCGTGGCTTTTTTAGGAAAGGATTGGACAACGCGATGATCATTGCGGCGAAGCAGTACAACGACTATGTGAACTTGCATGCGGATGATCCGGTATTGAACAAGGACTTGGACTTTACTTACAAGGTGACCCGTTATCGGGTGGAGCCGTATGCTCCGCCAGTAATCCTGGATGACCAAGGGTTCAAGAAGAAATTGGCCGATTATTGGATCAAGTTGCAAGGTGAGATTACCCCAGAGCCTGAGCCGGGCACAAGGATTGAAAAGGGGCAATTGGTGACGGTGGAGGACCATCGTGAATTGATTACTCGCACGGAGATGCTGAATCCGATTTTGGTGGATTCCCTAACACCGAAGTACGAGGCAGACTACTATGTTTTTGTAAGCGAAGTAGACATGATGATTGCGACGACGAACCAGCAGGCTTTGGCGTCTGACAACTATGGGCGAATGATTTCAGCCCATTTTACTGTGATGGACAAGGAAGGCAACGAGCTGTTCTCCTTGATTAAGAAGGAGCCGTTCTCTTCGCGTGAAAACGACCTGGAAAACATCATTCGCAATCACTATTTGCCCTTGGGCTATGAGATCATTTACGCGATTGATAGCTATCGGTTCTTGCAATCGGGCTTGACACCGTTGACGGAAGCGGAGACTGAAATCGCGAAGAACAAGTCGCGTTTCAATTTACCAACTTTGCAGAAATTCAAGTAGCATGACCGAACTCAACGAGTTCCTCTCCACCGAAACCACGCCGGAGATCGCGAAGATCTTCTCCGCCATTGAGCAAGCCTCTTTTATTGTATCCAAAGAAGTGTGGTACCAAGGGTTGGGAGACGACATTTTAGGGGCTCGCGGCACTCAAAACAGCACCGGTGATCAGCAACAAAAGCTAGATGTTTATGCCGATAGTGTATTTGAGCGAGCACTGCGCAAGTCGGGGGTCATTGCGGGTTGGGCCAGCGAGGAGAGCGATGAAATCGTGAGTTTTGAAGAAAACGAGGACGCGAGCCATGTGATTGTCATTGATCCGCTTGACGGCTCTTCCAACATTGATGTGAACGTGGCCATCGGAACCATTTTTGGCATCTATGAGCGGGTTACACCCCATGGAACGCCGGTGGAGTTGAAGGATTTCTTGCAGAAAGGTAGAAAGCAAGTGGCGGCGGGTTATGTGATGTACAGCGTGAGCACGCAGATGGTTTTATCTACCGGGCACGGCGTTCACATTTTTACCCTTGAGCCTTGGAAGCGTTCCTATCACCGTGTATTGGACCATGTGAAAATGCCTTTTGAAGGGCGCGTATACTCCATCAACGAAGTGAACTTTGAGGATTTCGATGAGCGGTTGAAGCGTTTTGTCCACTATTGCCAAAACAAGAAGAAGGCAAATGGAAAGCGACAATACACGGGGCGTTACATCGGCTCTTTGGTGGCGGATTTCCACCGCAACCTTTTGAAAGGAGGGATCTATGTTTACCCAGGCATTGAAGAAGCACCCAATGGGAAGATTCGGTTGCTCTATGAGTGCAATCCGATAGCCTATTTGGCTGAGCAATCAGGAGGGCAAGCTACGGACGGAAGCCAAGTTGTCTTGGACCTGGAGCCAGTTGAACTTCATCAAAGGGTGCCCTTTTACGTAGGGTGCAATGAGATGATGAACGAGGCCATGCGGGCATAAAAAAAGCCCGGGCGCATTGCCCAGGCTTTTCACTTAACCTGCTAAGTCAATTCACAAACCACATTTACTTAGCAATCACAAACCTCTTGGTAAGAACTGTGTGGTCAGTTCTGGTCTGTAGTATATAGATTCCGTTTGGCAATGCACTAGTGTTCATTTGCTCACGGACACTTCCGTTGGTGTTCACTGACATTACCTGTCTTCCTTCTGTATTGAATACTTCGATCGAATGAATTGGCGCATCGCTTTCGATCCAAAGTTGATCCTTCACTGGATTCGGGAAGATGGTGAGGCTTGAAGACTCAACATCGTTTAACCCGGTGATGCCGCAAGTGGCACAAGACCCCCAGCAAACCTCAGGCAACACGGTGTCTTGTGTAATGATGAGGAAGCGGTTGGTGAATTCACCTGTAGTCTTGGTACAGAAATCGCCTTCGGTGAGCTCTTCTTGCCCTGTCCAGGAATCATGAGAGAATTTGTACTCGATGGAATCTTGGTGCATATCCAATGAAATGGTCCAAATGCTGTCTCCGTCTGGGTCAGCCATGGCGTTGCAGTTACCACACCATCCGTTGTAGTCTCCATTCAACTCTGGTGTTGTATATGTTCCTGTGTAACCTCTCATGTCTACGTTGAACGTGACGTTAAAGGTGTCAGGAATGATTCCACACACGTCGCAAGAAGCCCAACATACGGCTGGAAGCACGGTGTCTCCAGTAATAACAAGGAAACGATTTGTGAAGGCGCCTGTGGTCTTTGTACAAGAGCTTCCAGAAGTCAATTCCTCTTGGCCCGTCCATGTATCGTGCGAGAATTTATACTCGATGGAATCTTGGGTGAACGGCAAGGTGATGTCCCAGATGCCGTCAGCATTAGCGTCTGACATGGCGTTACAGTTACCACACCATCCGTTGAAATCTCCATTGAGTTCGGGGGTTGTAAATGTTCCGCCGTACTGGTTCATGTCAACCTGAAACGTAACGTAGTTCGTGTCAGGAGGAGTAGAGCACTCGAGGCAAGACTCCCAGCATACCGCAGGAAGCGTAGTGTCTCCTGTGATGATGAGGAATCGATTGGTGAATCCACTGGTTGTCTTCGTACATGCACTGCCAGCGGTCAAATTTTCTTGCCCGGTCCAGTTGTCGTGCGCGAATTTGAATTCGATGGAATCTTGGGTCAATGGAAGCGTGACATCCCAGATACCATCAGCGTTCGCATCTGTCATGGTGTTGCAGTTGCCGCACCATCCGTTGAAATCACCATTTACTTCTGGGGTAGTGAAGGAACCTCCGTATTGGTTCATGTCTACTTGAAACGTCACATAATTTGTGTCGGGGGCAGGCGTAGTTGCGCCTGCGTCGAAGTACACGCTATCACAGTAGTATGTTTTTGCTCCAGCGGTGTTTCCTTCTACACCAAAGTTGTAGAAGATTGAGAGCATGTTAAAGTTGTAGCTGTAATTGATCGCTGCAGTTCCGGAGGACTCATTGGAGAAATCAAAAGTGAGCCACTCCCATGCGTTGGCAACGGTAGTAAATTCATCTGTTTCTACACTCTGGGTAGGCGTGCCTGCGACCTCTGCCTTAAGCTTGACTACGATTCCAGAATCAGGAGAATATACCTTGACCATGATAACCGTGCTTCCTGTGTCGAAAGGGATAAGAGAAGCAAGGCCAGATGTAGTGCTGAGCGTTACTCCAGCCCATGCGGCTGACCCTAGGGGTTTGTCGACTTGGAGGACATTGTTGGTAGTGCTGGTAGGGTCCAGCGCTAGAGCGGAGGAATTTCCTCCGAAGGGTACCGTCGTGTAATTGACGTTGGCTGTATCGTCCCACGTGATCGGTAGGTCGATTTGTGATTGTGCATTGACGGCAAAAGCTGCTATCAGGGCTACAAGAGTTAAGTAAAGATTTTTCATTGTTAATTATTTGATAGCAAGTATACTAAGAAATAGTATAAGTCACCAAAAGGTATTTAAATTAATACGCGTAAAGCGCTATAAACCCCCGTAATTAGAGGGTTTATAGACCTGCTAGAAAAGGCGTTAAATGGTTAAATGAACCAAAAGGACCTAAATCGCTCTTATGAGCGGCGCAATCATTTTTGAAATACACGCACGTAGTCTACGTACATGCGCTGCGGGAAAGTGGCAGCACTGTTGGGTGACCCAGGCCAGTTTCCTCCGACGGCCACATTGAAAATGAAGAAGAATTCCTCTCTAAACGCGTCGAGACCGGAGGGCTGAATGTCAATGGTATGGTACTTCTTGTCATCCAAGTACCACTCGATGCTCGTTGAATCCCAAAGGATGGTATACACGTGAAACTCGTCCGCCAGTGTTCCTTCTGCGAGGGACATGCTGCCGCCAAAGCTGGCGTGTTGTCCATTGTTGTCCCAGTGGACGGTGCCATGGGTAACGTGGTTTCCGCCTCCGGTGACGTTCCCACCCACCATTTCCATGATGTCGATCTCGCCACAACTCGGCCAGCCTATAGATGAGATGTTGTTTCCTAGCATCCAGAGTGCGGGCCAAAGGCCTTTGCCATATGGCATGGCAGCGCGAATGTCTATTCTTCCGTAGCGGAAGGATTGATTGTTTTGGGTGGTTATGCGGGAGGAGGTGTAGTTGCTTCCACCGAAAGATTCTTCGCGGGCTTCGATGGTGAGGTAGCCATCTGAAACAGTCGTGTTTTCTGCACGATAGTACTGCAGCTCATTGTTGCCCCAGCCGCCGCTTCCGGTTCCTATTTCTTGGTTCCAATCGGACGACAAGCTCGTGCCATCGAATTCATCGTTCCAGGCCAATGCATAACCATCGTATGTGAGTGGCGTGGTATATCCGGATGCGGGAGGGTTTCCTCCGTTTCCTGGGATGACGTTGTCTACGGTGACACTTATTTCTGTCAGGTCTTCGATGTAATCGTTATGCGTGGTATTTGCGCGCACTGTAATGGGGAAGGTGCCGCTGGTTTGATACCTAAAGCTAGCTTCTCCTTCAGCATCTTCAACATATGTTTCCTCTCCGTCTTCTTCGAAAATGAATGTGTAGAAATTCGCCGAAGTGGCGGAGGCGGTTACATAGACTAAGCCTTCTTCCTCTTTGTCTACCTCTGCTGCAACTACTAGGTTGGAGGGCAATTGAACATTGGGCTCTGGGTCATCCTTACAACTGGAAAGGATCAATGAAAGAGCGATGATAGATAGGAATGAAGAAAGGTAATTTGGCATGGCTTGAGAAGCTTAAAAAAATAGGAAGGGTCTTGTGACCCCTCCTATGTATAATGTTCAGTCAACGAATTTGTTTACTGCTGAGAGATGTCGTCTAGGTAGAATGTACCTGCATTGGCTACATCCCAGCCTGGGAACAACACCAAGCGGTCGTACGTGTCCGCTGCTTCACCTGCAAAATCAATAGAGACTTCCACCCACTCATTTGCTGTAGTAACTGCTACGTCTTTTTCGACGAAGGTGCTTGAGCTTGCTTGAGCTTCAAGCTTGATGCGAAGCGTGCCAGTGCTTGGCGCCCACACTTTCAGCGTGATCGTTGTGTTGGTGGAGAAATCAAATGGGTCGGTCATGTCTACAAAAAGACCCGCCCAAGTTTGATCGCCGTGCACCGTCTCTAGGACACGGTTGCTCGTGTTGATGCCACTTTGATCAGGGTTGTCGATGATCGTGTCAGTGCTTCCACCGAATACTTCGAATTCCGGCTCAACTGTCTCAAAATCGATCGGCAGGCTGTAGGTGTTTCCACCACCGCCACCGGTCTCGCAGTCGGTTCCATTATCTGCATATACTGGGGTCAAGCGAATGTACCAAGCCAATCCAGCGTCTGAAGCATCCAGGTAACGAAGGAATAATTCATTTTCGCTAATGCTCACGATTTGGTACTCGGTGGTACCTGTGTAGAAACCGAGGAACCCGTCCGTAACGCTTAACACGGTATCATCGCCAACTTCTATCTTCCAAGTACCTGCTTGATCTTCATATGGAGCGGAATAATCACCTAGGTTTTCGTAAGAACCAGGGAAGTTTGGCTCTTGCAGATCATCAATGTAAACCAGTCCATTGGTAACCATATCGAATCCAAATCCTTGAAGGGTGAAGGTATAGCGATCGCTGTACAAGCCTGTATTTGGCTTCTCGCTACAAAGCGCTTCCCACCACTCAGGATAGAGTCCGCCAGCTCCAACCGGGTTGGGGCCTACGCCGAAATGACCATCGATGAGTGAATCCATTACCCATGTCTTAGCGCCGACATCGATGCCTCCTGTAAGAAGGTTATACAATGGATCGTCCAGGAGCGTTGGGTCGTCTTGAGCAATCGTAATGGTCTGTGAACTGCTTGCCTGGCCTTCTTCGTTAAATACGGTAAGGGTAACCTCGTAGTCTCCAGCCAAAGGGTATTGCGCTTCAACGGTAGTTCCTTCTCCTGTATTTCCATTGCCAAATGTCCACTGGGCAATTAATTCAGCATTGCTGGCGGTGAAGATCAAGATGTTGTCACTCTCGGAAGCAGTGGTGTAGGTAAATTGCGCATCCTCTTCAGTGGGTGCTTCGATCTTGTCTTTTTTGCAAGCACCGATCGTCAGGAACGCAGTGGCGATGGTAAAAATCAATAAACGCTTCATATAATTGGTTTTTAGTGAATGAGTCATTAATAATTGGGGTTTTGATCCCAGTTTCCGCCCGCCAAATCAATTTCGACTTGAGGAAGAGGGAAAAGTTCGTGTTTACCAGCGACGAAACCTTCGATGTTATCGGCGGCTTGACCGGTTCGAACGAGGTCGAAAAACCGATGTCCTTCACCGGATAATTCCAAGCGTCGTTCGGTATAGATGTCTTGGATCAATTGAGATCCACTGCTGGTTAAATCAGGCATGTTTACGCGGCTTCTAACCTCATTTACGTAGGTCAGCGCTTTGCCGTCGTTTCCACTTTGGGCATAGGCCTCAGCAGCCATCAACAAAACATCGGCATACCGAATCGCGCGATAGTTGACCGGTGTGGTCAAATCGTTGTCTGGAAGACCAAGCTCTGCGGCTCGCTTCAGGTATTTATTGTTGTAAAATCCAGTGTGACCACCACCTCCAATGCCATAGCTGATCGCGTTAGGGTTGGCTTGCTTTTGAATCCAAGCGTCAATATTGAGCACGGTGGCATCCCTGCGCAGATCGCTCGTGTCAAAGGCATTGTACAAATCTTCGGTAGGAAGGTTGTAGCTATTGCCCGTAGAATAGATGGGCCCTTCGAATTGACGAATGCCATGGAATCCAACGGCTACGTTTCCTTCCAAACAAACGAAGCAGTCATAGCTCCCACCTTCGAGGCCTGTGTATTCGATATCGAATACTGTCTCGGAATGCCCTTCATTGGCAACAGTGAAGAGTTGAGTGAAATCGTCTATCAAGGCGTACTGTCCACTTGTGATCACTTGTTCTAGTGTACTGGCTGCATCCGAAAAATTTCCTTGATACAGTTGTGCTTTACCCAACAATGAAAGCGCAGACCCTTTCGTGACACGCCCTTTGACAGGGTCTGTCCAATCTAGGTTCTCAGCAGCAAATTTCAAGTCTTCTTCGATGGCAGCGTACACCTCCGCTTTAGGAGTACGCTCGAGTTCGGTTACTGCTTGCGCACCGATGCGTTCATCTAGGATCAACGGAACATCTCCGAAGCATTTCACGAGTTCAAAGTAGTAGTAAGCTCGGAGAAAGCGCGCCTGTCCAATGATCTTGCTCTTGCCTTCAAAATCTATGTTGTCCTTGTTTTCCAGCAGGAAATTAGCACGTGTTACTCCCGCATAATTGTAACGCATAAGGCTGCGTAATTCTGTGTTGACTGCATCGTGTCGCATTTCATCGATTTCGTGCAATCCTTCTGTATCCGTTACGCTTTCTCCACCCGCAATTGCGTTGTCAGAGGCAATTTCTCCGAGCCATAGCGTGAGGTAGGAAGTTTGGAGCAAGTCGTATGCACCCGTCAAGGCGCGGTCGTAGTCTTCTTCATTAGCGAAGTAGTTTTCGGCATCCTGCGTAAACTCAGGATCCAAATCAAGGAACTTGTTGCATCCAAGGATCAAGAGGCTCATCGCTCCGGCGACGGCAAAAATTTGGAAGGTTTTCATTCTCTTCATGGTTTAGAACTTAAGATTGATACCACCCATGATGGTGCGTGCTTGTGGATAGAAACCGTAGTCAATACCTGCTGACAAAGTGCCTCCTGCAGCGCCGATGTCTGGGTCAAATCCTTGGTAGTTCGTCAACGTCACCAGATTGTTCCCGGCAACATATATCCTTAAGGACGAGATCTTGGCTTTCTGGGTTAGGCTTTCAGGGAAGGTGAAGCCAACTTGAACGTTACGCAGACGAACAAAGCTGCCGTCTTCGACGAAGAAGTCCGAGAATTCGGTATTGCGCGTTGCGTCTGTTGTGACCCGGGGTATTTCCTCGCTGCTGAGCGGTCCGATCCAACGGTCGTTCCAATAATTCAATTGGTTGGCATAAGGCTGCTGACGTTCATAGTTGCGGATGATCTCTTGGCCAATGGCCGAGTAGAAGTTTGCTGAAACGTCAACGCTCTTATAACGCACATTGAGTGAAAGTCCGAACGTGAAGTCAGGAATCGGTGAACCTAGCATCACCCGGTCATTGTCATTGCCGAAGCTGATCACACCATCGCCGTCTTGATCTACGAATTTCAAATCTCCTGGCTGTGCACCCAATTGTTCCACTTCGGAGTTGTCGATCTCGGATTGTGTTTGCCAGATGCCGTCGGTTTCATATCCGATGTAGTAGCCGATGGGGAAGCCTTCTTCAAATCGAGTAGCGACGACACCTCCGACACCGAAGCCTGCTCCGGGAAGGAACTCAACTCCTTCGGGAACGCTTAGCACGCGGTTGCGGATGTAGGTCGTATTAAAATTCACACCGAATCCAAGGGGGCGGTCAGGGTGGGTCTGGTAACCCAATTCCAATTCAACGCCTTGGTTGGCAACGTCACCCGCATTGATGAAAGGAGGCTGTCCGCCTGCACCATAAGATCCGATCACCGCCGAAACGTCTGGTTGGAACAAGAGGTCGTAGGTGTTCTTTCGGAAATAGTTCATGCCCACGTTCACGGCTTTGAAGAAGGTAAGGTCGAATCCAAGGTTGAGTTGACGCGTGGTCTCCCATTTCAAATCAGGATTGGAGGCCCTTCCAAGGGCCACACCCTGCGTGATGACGTCGTTGAATACGTAAACACCTTCACCATTGAGCAGTGCGCGGTAGGCGAAGTTGGCGATCTGATCGTTTCCGGATACACCGTAGCTTAAACGCACCTTAGCAAAGGTGATGCTGGCCACGTTGAAGAAGTCTTCCTCTGAAAGCAACCAAGCACCAGAAAAGGTTGGGAACAAACCGTAGCGACTATTCGGACCAAATTTCGAAGATCCATCCCTTCTCAAGATACCGGAGAATATGTAGCGGAACTTATAGGCGTACTCAGCGCGTAGGAAAGTGGAAAGCAGTCGTTCTTCAAATTGAAACGACCCCGCATTGTTGAGGTAGCCGCCCGGCGCGAGGTTCGCAGAGATATCTGCGTACTCAAGCGAGTTGTTTGGAATGTTGTAAGCAGTTGCGTTGAGTCCTTGACCTCTTCGCCTGAAAATGGATGCTCCCAAGGTTGCTTTCACCTGGTGGATGTCGTTGAAGATCTTGTCGTAGTTCAAATAACTTTCGAAGGTGAGGTCCAGATAGGTTGCGCGAGACTCGTAGACAGAAGCTCCGCGTTCGATCGCCGTTGAATCGCCAATCAGCACAATGTTCGGATCGAGGTCTGCATTGAGTGCGTTGTTTTGTGCCTTACCAGGGCCAAACCAGACCAAAGGATTAAACGTTTTATAATCGACAAGCGCATAGTTGTAAGAGATGCGGTTGCTAAAAGAGAGGTTGTCGTTGAAGGTGTAGGTCAGTTCCTCCTTACCAACGATTTTATCCACTTTGATCCGGTTGAATGTGTTTTCAATTTGAGCGATAGGATTGATGATGTCGGTCACCTCTTCTAAGTAGCTGTAGTTTCCATCTGGTGTCCGGATGGGTTCGGTTGGGAAGGCGTTGACCGTATTGTAGAGGACGGATCCAATACCGTTCTCCGGGAGGGTTGAACGCTCCTCATGGGTATAGAGCAATACGCTGGTCAACGTTAATTTTTCAGAGAGGTCGGTCACAAAATTGACACGGCCATTGTAACGTGTGAAATTGGCTTTGTCTCCTCCAACGATGCCATCTTGCGAGAAGTAGGAGCCTCCGATGGAGTAGCTCGTATTCTTGCTTCCCCCCGTCATGCTCAAGTTGTAATTCTGGATAGCTGCTTGCGTAAAAACTGAGTCTTGCCAGTTGGTCCCTGCTCCGAGGTTGGTGTTATCAAAAGGAAGGTCATCACCGCCTCGTCCGAACATGTCGTTCTTGATCAACGCATATTCTTGCGCGTTGAGCAGTCCGAGCTTACGAGAAGTTTGCTGGATGCCGTAATATGAGCTGAACTCTACTTGAGGTTTTCCTCCGTTTACTCCCTTCTTGGTTTCAATAAGTATCACACCATTCGCGGCGCGGACGCCATAGATACCTGCGGTTGCATCCTTCAGTACGTTGATGGATGCGATGTCTGAGGGATTCAAAGCGTTCAAACCTTCAGAATCATATACCACTCCATCTACCAAAATGAGCGGGTCATTGTCTCCAAACGTGCTCAATCCACGGATACGAATACTGGAAGATCCGCCTGGCGAACCGGAATTGGTGTTGATAGACACCCCGGCAACCTGGCCCTGAAGCGCCTGATCCATTCGAGGAATGTTGAGTTTTTCGATTTGATCGCCCTTCACGCGGGAAGTAGCTCCGGTCAGCTCTTTCTTCTTCGATGTACCATAACCAACAACCACTACCTCATCTAACGCAGCTACACTAGGCGCCATGGTAGTGTTGATCGTTGCGCGTCCGGCAACCGCAATTTCTTGAGGTGCATATCCGATGAACGAGTATTTGAGAACAGCCGTGGCCGCGTCCGAAACCTTGATGGTGTAATTACCATCCATGTCAGAGGTAGTTCCGTTGGAAGTGCCCATTTCCATGATGGTAGCGCCTGGAATGGTTATGCCACTTTCTTCAGTAACCACGCCCGTTACCGTCTTTTCTTGTGCTACGGAAATCGATACGCTTAGCGCGAAAATCAGTCCGATACTAGCAAGCCACTTTAACATAGGTCAGTCAGTTTTGATGGGTATTTCTACCGCTAGGATATGGTTAAAAATACCATTACAGAAAATCAATATTACTAATTTTCATTTATAACTAATGAAATTAATGGCCGAAAACTTAGCAATTCGTCATTTATTATGGTCTGAAATACTAAAAGATTGAATTTATGCTAGATTTGTGTTTCAACCAACCTATCGACCACCCAAGCACGCACTATGAAAGAAAAAAAGGAGGTTCTAGAAGAGGTAATAGGACATCAATTCAGCGCTTATTATAAGATTCCTATTGACAAGTTCTTTCAATTTGCTTTATCCGTTGATGGCGTTGTACTTGGATACCACGAACGAGGGCTCAAACTCTTGGTGATAGAACGAGGAGCTGAACCGCACCTTGGCAAGATGGCACTCCCAGGTGATCTGGTATATCCGAATGAGGATCTCGATTTGGCCGCGGTTCGAATTTTAAAGGACCTGACTGGCTTGGACAATGTATACTTAAAGCAGACAAAGTCATACGGGCAAGTAGATCGACACCCAATCGGAAGGGTAATCACCGTTGGCTATTATTCTTTGATCAGCGTGGATCGATATCAACCTTTGGCGAGCTCATGGGCTGACAATGTATTTTGGGTCGACATTGCTGACTTGCCAGAGTTGGCCTTTGACCACAGCGTAATCGTTTCGGAAACGCTGGAAATATTGAGAGAACGGGCACGTCAGCAACCGATCGGGTTTGAACTGCTCCCTAAGGAATTTACCTTGGGTGAAATGCAGGCCCTTTACGAAGCCATTCTGAATGAAAAGTTCGACAAGGCTAACTTTAGAAAACGCATTTTGAGCATGGGACTGTTGAAAGATACACAGCGAATGCAGACCGATGTTCCTCATCGTCCTGCTCGATTGTATATGTTTGACAAGGATGCGTACGAAAGTCTGCTTAAGAAGGGATTCAATTTTGAGCTGTAGGGCCTACCTAAGTCTCCTGATCCTTGTTACCCTACTTGCCTGCTCTCCGCAAGAGGCGGTTGAGGTTTCCGTGCAGGAGACTCCAGCTGGTTGGCGACTCCATGTGGAGGACGAAACCTTCTACGTGCGCGGTGCGGGAGGTCGGCAATACTTTCATACACTCGAATCGGCAGGTGGAAACGCCGTCAGAACGTGGAATGCAAACCATGCCCAAGAAGTGCTCGACAGCGCAGAAGCGAACGGGCTAAAAGTAATGTTGGGGCTTTGGGTGCAGCATGAGCGCCACGGATTTGACTACACCGATACAAAAGCGGTAGCAGCACAATTCGAAAAATTCAAAACCACGGTTGAGGCATTCAAAAACCACCCAGCATTGCTCCTTTGGGGCGTTGGAAATGAAGTGGGATTCGGAAGGAAGAACCTAGAAGCGATCGAAGCGGTAGATGACATTGCCCAAATGATTCAAGAACTCGACCCGCGTCACCCGGTTACCACGGTAACAGCCGGAGTACAAGAGGAAGAAATTCCTGTTATTTTAAAATACGGAGAGCACATCGATTTTATCAGTGTGAACAGCTATGGCGGCATTGACAAGGTAGATGAGCGGCTAGAAGAGTATGGATACCATGGCCCTTACTTGATTACGGAATGGGGTCCCACTGGCCATTGGGAAGTAGACACTACGGAATGGGGTGCGGCCATCGAACAATCGACCACGGAGAAGGAAATAGCTTATTATGAACGCTATCAAGAACATATCCTGAATGCCCCTCGGTGCATGGGAAGCTTCGTTTTCTTGTGGGGGCAAAAACAGGAACGTACCCACACTTGGTACGGGATGTTTGATGAAAACGGCAAGCCCTACGGCACCGTTCAAGCGTTGCAGCAAGCGTGGGCAGGAGAATCCTTAGAGCCTTCTTCTGCAAGGATCGAAAACATTCGTTTGGAAGGGCACACGTTCAAGGCTTCGGAAACCATGGTAGGCGGCAGAGTAGCTTCGTTTGAAGTGGAAGGTGAGTTTGCGGATGACGCCACCATCACCTGGGAGTTGTTTGGAGAATCGAAGGCAAAGTCTTCTGGCGGTGACCTTGAAGATCAACCCGAACGCGTCTCATGGTTGATGAACAACGGAATGGTTCCCTACCAAGCAGTGATGAGCACGCCGGATACCAGTGGCGATTTCCGGATTTTTGTCACCGTGGAACAAAACGGCTTCCTGTCTACGGCTAACGTTCCGTTTTACATCATTCGTTCGTACAGTGACTGAACTCAGCGCTATTGACATGGTGGTCATCGCAGGGTACTTCCTGCTGATTTTGTACATCGCTTTTCGCGTGGTTCGTAAAGGCCGAAAGGCATCCCAAGCTTCCTTTGAGAATTCAGAAGAGTACTTCCTCGGAGGGCGTGACTTGGGCTGGTTCGTGATTGGTGCCTCTCTGTTTGCTTCAAACATTGGATCAGAACATTTGGTGGGACTTGCAGGACAAGGAGCTTCAGGTGATTTTGTAGCCTCTCAATTTGAGATCCTCGCCTCTATCATGCTCCTTTTGTTGGGATGGATTTTCGTTCCTTTCTACCTCAAGAGCGGCGTGTTTACCATGCCCGAATTTCTGGAGAAGCGCTACAGTCCAGCGGCCAGGAATTATCTCAGCTGGGTTTCCATCGTTGCCTATGTCCTTACCAAAATTTCGGTCACCATTGCCGCTGGGGGGATCGTATTCACTGCCTTACTCGGCATTGATTTTTGGACGGGGGCCATCCTCATCGTGATCATCACGGGTGCCTACACCGTTTTGGGGGGGCTGAAAGCGGTGGTGTATACCGACATGATGCAGATGTTCATTCTGATCGGCGGCGCTATTGGTTTGACCGTCTATGGGCTAAATGAAGTAGGTGGATTTGAGGCTTTGCGCGCTAGCACTTCAGAAAATTACCTCTCACTATGGAGACCCCTCTCAGACGATGCCTTTCCTTGGACCGGTATCCTTTTCGGGGCCCCCATCCTCGGGGTTTGGTATTGGTGTACCGATCAGTTCATCGTGCAGCGGGTGCTCGCTGCCAAGGACCTCGACAACGCCAGAAAGGGAACCATTTTCGCCGGCTATCTCAAGCTTCTTCCGATGTTCATCTTTGTGTTGCCAGGGGTCATTGCCTACGCTTTGTCTACTGGCCCTGAGCCCATGCTGAGCTTTCCACAGGTAGACGGGCAGTCACAATATGACGCTGCCTTACCGGTGCTGGTGATGCAGCTCTTACCCGCTGGGTTGCGTGGACTTGTGGTGGCTGGTCTATTGGCCGCTTTGATGAGCTCGTTGAGCTCGGTATTCAATTCGTGTTCCTCCCTGTTCACCATCGATATTTATAAAAAGTTTAATCCCAACGCCAGCGAGAAGAAGCTGGTCTTGGTCGGACAAGTTGCTACGGCTGTGCTTGTAGTCCTTGGACTGGCGTGGATTCCCATGCTTAACATCATTGAAGGGGGTTTATTTCAAAAGCTGCAAAGCATCCAAGCCTACATCGCCCCGCCTATTGCTTCGGTGTTCTTGCTCGGCTTGTTCATCCGAAGGATCAATGCCAAAGGTGCCATGGCTTCGCTCATCACCGGAGCGGTATTGGGTGTATTCCGCTTGGTGCTCGAATTGAATAAGGGCGAGCTTTCTGGTTTCTTGTTCACCGTTGCTGACATCAATTTCCTCCACTTTGCCTTGCTGCTCTTCGTGCTTTGTTCGGCAGTCTTGCTCGCGGTAAGTTTCATGACGGCTGCAGACGACAAACCCGAAATCAACTTGGTCACCTACTCGAAACCCGAGACGGGATACAAGCGATCGAACGTAGTTTTCACGGTCGGATTGCTGGCCATAGTAGCAATACTTTGGATCACCTTCAGATGAGAATACCGGCATTCTTACTGCTCCCTTTAGTACTTTGGATAGTTGCTGCTTGTAGTTCTGGTAACCAAGGACAATCCGAACCAAGGACGGAGGTAGATGCGATATTACAAGGCCTGAGTCTCGAGCAGAAAATCGGCCAAATGGCCCAGCTCAACATCGAGGTTTTTATAAACCGACAGGACGGCAAACTCACTCATCCGATTCGCTTGGACACCGCTAAGCTCGTCGAAGCCATCCAAAAGCGTGGCATTGGGTCGATCATGAACACTGCAGGTCAGGCCATGGAGCTTGAGGACTGGCACTACATCACTGAAACGATTGAGTATGTCCAAGAGCAAGGAGGTAAGATACCCATCATCTATGCCATTGACGCGGTGCACGGAACCAATTACGTGGCAGGTTCTACGCTCTTTCCCCATCAATTGGGCATGGCCGCGACGTGGAACGATAGCCTCGTACGACGCATGGGAGAAGTGACTGCCTTGGAATCAAGAGCTGCTGGCATTCCTTGGATTTTTTCGCCCATTCTGGACGTTGCACGACAGCCGCTCTGGGTGCAGTTCTTTGAAACGTTTGGAGAAGATAGCTACCTCGCGCAGCGCATGGGAACGGCCATTACTTTAGGATATCAAGAAAGCGAATGGCCTGTGGCCGCATGCGCGAAACACTTTGTTGGCTATGGCTTTCCCTTCACGGGTAAAGACAGAACCCCCGTTCAGATCGGAGAAAGGGCATTGCGCGAACTCCACGTACCTGCCTTCGAAGCTTCGATCCACCAAGGCCTTCGGTCCATCATGATCGGGTCGAACGAATTTGACGGCGTACCCATGCTGGCAAGTGAATATTGGGTGAACGAGGTCTTGCGCAAGGAGATTGGGTTTGATGGTGTCCTTCTTTCTGATTGGGCCGATGTAGCCCATTTGTCGGATTGGCACCGTGTTGCAAAAGACACCTTGGAAGCAACGCGTATGGCGATAGAAGCAGGCTTGGATATGGCCATGATCCCCAATGATTATTCCTTTTGCGACGATCTACTCCGGTTGGTAAAAGACAGTATGATCAGCGAATCCCGGATCGATGCTTCGGTGCGGCGGATCTTACAATTGAAGTGGGAAATGGGTTTGTTCGATGAAATAAATCGCCCAAAAATGGACGCATTTGCCACCAAAGAGAACAGTGACGAGGCCTACGAAGCGGCGGTGGAGGGTATTACCTTGCTGAAGAACGAAAGCGACATCCTGCCAATTGATCCAGCGGAACGCATCTTCGTTACCGGTCCAACCGCGCATAGTTTGGTGCACCTGAATGGAGCGTGGTCGCGCACCTGGCAAGGCGCGGATACGGTAATCGGCAAAGAAGGGCGCCCAAGTGTTCTTGAAGCTATGCGGGCTTCTAACCCTGACTTGATCTACCTAGAAGGTTCGAGCGTTGAAGAGGTAGGAGATCTCGATCGAGTGCGTTCTGAGGCCAAGGTGGCATCGGTTATTGTGCTCTGCCTCGGTGAAACGCCAGCTACGGAAAAACCGGGCGATCGACGTGACCTGACCATTTCCGACGCCCAGTTGGCGTTGGCGAATGCGGTACTCGACCTGGGTAAACCTGTGGTCGTGGTATTGCTGCAAGACCGCCCACAGATCGTGGCTTCAATCGCCGATCGATGCGCGGCGGTGGTGATGGGGTACCGACCGGGCAATGAAGGAGGCAGGGCCTTGGCCGATCTCTTGTTTGGCAAACGTAATTTCTCAGGCCGCCTGCCTTTTACATACCCATCCTCTGTCAACGATTTGATGACCTACGACCACAAATTTGCCGAGACCATTGGGCCAGATTGGGGACCTACGGGTTTTCAGCCGCAGTGGGAATTTGGCTATGGGTTGAGCTATACGCGCTTTGAATACGAAGGGCTTTCGCTGAATAAGATGGCCTATTCCATCGATGATACGATCCAAGTTTCCATGCATGTCAAGAACGTGGGCGGGCGAGATGGCAATGAAGTTGTTCAGGTGTATGTGAGGGATGAAATTGCCAGCATTACCCCATCCGTTAAGCGTTTGAGAGATTTCAAGAAAATCGGGCTTCAAGCAGGGGAGGAAGAGGAGATGCACTTTTCGATTCCAGTCCGTGCACTGGCATTCGTGGGATTGGACAATGCATGGACCACTGAACCGGGATGGTTCACCCTGAAAGTCGGAGACCTAGAAGAGCGCTTCGAGGTCATCGACTGAGGCAAATGATCAAGACTTCGATGCTGTTTAAATACGGCGCACACTAAACCGCTCAAAACCACGTCTTTTGTCCAAACACTTGACCATGCGCTATTTACCCCTCCTCGTTATCACGGTTTTCCTCTCCATCTCGTGCAACAAAGACGACTGTTCTAGGCCGGACCAATGTTCGGAAGTACCTGAAGCGGGTCCTTGTGAGGCGTACATTCCATCCTATTATTATGACAAGGAGGACGGAAAATGCAAGGAGTTCATCTACGGCGGTTGCGGTGGCAATGTGCCCTATGAAACCCTTGAGGCGTGTTGGGAATGTGAGTGTGATAAGAGGTTGGAGTGAGGAGCTAGGAACTAGGGGCTAGGGGGTGAGTTTTGATTGCTGGCTTCGTTGAAGGCTTCTTTTAGCGGGCTAATTAATTTAGCTGGGGGTTGGAAAGAACATTATCCATAAACTCTATGGTGACCAAAGGTCATACTGCTGTGAAGGGAACTTTTCCCCACCTTCGCGGTTGCTTTTGAGGCGTGGGAATAGATGATCTGAAGAAACAGTTTGAAAAGAGTCCGCAAATTGCCCAATTTGACCTCGGACCCGGGCTAGCTGCGTCCGTTCGTCACCGATTGAAGGGCGTCGCCGGCTCTGCCTTAAGCTTTATCGCCGCCGCGGCGTTTAAGAAACACCACGTCCATCACCTCTTGGTCCTCAACGACCGAGAAGAAGCAGCCTACTTTTACAACGACCTTCAAAACCTCATTTCTCCCAACCGGGTGTTCTTCTTTCCGCACAGCGAAAAGTTGCCCTACGAGCACCACGACCTGGATGACGAGCATTTCACTGGAAAGAAAAGCGAAGGAGAAAGCGGCCTGATGCGCGCCGAAGTGCTGAGCGCCGTCAATACACGCAAACGACACTTTGTGATCGTGAGCTACGCGGAAGCTTTGTCGGAAAAGGTGGTCACCAAACAGAGCCTGGTCAAGAACACACTCACCATTCAAGTGGGCGATGGGCTGTCACAAGAATTCATCAATGAAATGATGGAGGAGTTGGAGTTTGAGCGCACCGATTACGTCTATGAACCTGGCCAGTTCGCCATCCGGGGAGGTATCGTAGATATTTGGAGTTTCTCCAACGAAAGGCCATTCCGTGTAGAGTTGTTTGGCGAAGAAGTGGACAGCTTGAGGACTTTCGATCCGGTGACCCAATTGAGCGTCAAGGACCACGGCCACATCAGCATCATTCCTGATGTGCAGAAGCAAGCCATGAAGGAAGTCCGACAGTCCTTTCTAGAATATTTGCCAGATGACACGGCCATCTGGTTGAAGAATTTCGAACTCATCCAAGATTATGTACAGAAGGCTTTCGAACGTGCACAAGAGAAGTTTGATGGCTTGAAGACTTCGGTGAGGCAATTGGCGCCTGACGAGATTTACTTGAGTGAGGAAGGCTACCTCGATGAGTTGTCGAAGTTCAGCATAGTGGAGTTTGACCGGCCAAGTATTTTCAAGGCGGATGTGGAGATACGATTCAACCAAACCCCGCAGGCTTCGTTTAACAAGAACTTCGACTTGCTCATCAGCGACCTTGCCAACCATACTCGTAACGGGTTCTACAATTACATTTTCGCTTCCAATCCAAAGCAGATCGCGCGGCTGCATCAGATATTCGAAGACATCCTCACCAACCGAGAAACGGAGGAAAAGCCCTTCGACTTTGAAGGGGTAAATACGGCGATACACGAAGGCTTCATCGATCATGAACTAAAGCTCGTTTGCTATACGGATCACCAGCTCTTTGAGCGTTACCACCGCTATCGCCTCAAGGAAGGTTTCGCGGACGCAGAACGGCAGATTACGCTGAAAGAACTCACGGACCTGCAGCCGGGAGATTACGTGGTGCATATTGACCATGGCGTTGGCCAGTATTCGGGCATTCAAAAAATCGAGGTGAATGGGAAGACGCAGGAAGCCATTCGCTTGATTTACTCAGGAGGAGATGTGCTCTACGTCAGCATTCATTCGCTGCACCGCATTTCAAAATTTGTCGGGAAAGAAGGCACCGCACCGAAGATCAATAAGCTGGGGTCGAATGCATGGCAGAACCTGAAGAACAAGACCAAGAAAAAGGTCAAGGAAATCGCCTACGATTTGATCAAGTTGTATGCAGAACGAAAGATGAAAGAAGGCTTTGCCTATCATCCGGACACCTACCTACAAACTGAACTCGAGAGCTCTTTCATTTACGAAGACACCCCTGACCAAGAGAAATCCACTGCTGCGATCAAAGCCGACATGGAGAAACCCTATCCGATGGATCGGTTGGTGTGCGGTGATGTGGGCTTTGGTAAAACAGAGGTGGCGATTCGAGCTGCGTTCAAAGCGGCGACGGATGGAAAGCAAGTGGCAGTGCTAGCGCCAACGACCATCCTTACCATGCAGCACGCCAAAACCTTCAAAGAGCGGCTCAAAGAATTTCCGGTGACGGTAGATTACATCAACCGCTTCAGATCTGCTAAGCAGCAAAAGGAAACCCTCCAACGTCTGGCGGAGGGTAAGATCGACATCCTCATCGGCACGCACCGTTTGGTGAGCAAGGATGTCAAATTCAAAGACCTGGGCTTGATGATCATTGACGAGGAACAGAAGTTTGGCGTGAGCGTAAAAGACAAGCTGAAAATGATGAAGGTGAACGTGGACACCCTCACCCTTACGGCAACTCCCATTCCGCGGACCTTGCAGTTCTCGTTGATGGGCGCGCGCGACTTGAGCATCATCAATACACCCCCGCCAAACCGCTATCCGGTGCAGACCGAGTTGCACACCTTCAACGAAGCCGTCATCAAGGATGCGATCTACGCTGAACTAACCCGAAATGGGCAAGTATTCTTTATACACAACCGCATTCAAAACATCGGTGAAGTCTGCGCCATGATCAAGAAGATAGTCCCTGAAGCCAGCATCGAGTTTGCCCATGGGCAACTGGAGGGGCATCAGCTGGAGGAAATCATGCTGCGTTTCATCGAAGGCGATTTTGACGTGTTGGTTTCAACTTCCATCATTGAAAGTGGCCTGGACATTCCCAATGCCAACACCATCATCATCAACCAAGCCCAAAACTTCGGTTTGAGCGATCTGCACCAAATGCGGGGAAGGGTGGGTAGGAGCAACCGAAAGGCTTTTTGTTATTTACTGTGTCCGCCGATGAGTTCACTCACCAATGAAGCAAGAAAGCGACTAACCGCCATTGAGCAATTCAGTGAATTGGGCAGCGGATTCAACATTGCCATGCGCGACTTGGATATTAGAGGTGCTGGAAACCTGTTGGGAGGAGAACAAAGCGGATTCATCACCGACATCGGTTACGAGACCTACCAGAAGATCTTGGAAGAGGCGATGGAAGAATTGAAAGAGACCGAATTCAAGGGGCTGTTTGAAGAAGACAAGGACCGAGAATACGTCAAGGACTGCCAGTTAGAAACGGACCTAGAAGTACTGATTCCAGACGACTACATCAACAACATCACCGAGCGGATGAGCGTCTACCGCAAAATGGCCGAGGTAGATGATGAAGCTGGCTTGGAGTTGTTTACGAAGGGTTTAGAAGACCGATTTGGACCGATCACCCCGTCGGTGGAGCGACTGCTGAAATCCAAGCGCTTGATTTGGGCGGGCAAGGACATCGGCTTTGAAAAGGTGGTGTTCAAGAACAAGAAATTAATTTGCTACTTCTTACCGGATAAGGACTCCAAGTACTTCCAATCTCCCAAGTTTGAGAAGGTCTTGATGTTCGTCCAAAGCAACCCAAACCGAGTGCAACTCCGTGAAAAGAACGATCGTCTGAGTCTGGTTTTTGCCAACATCAGCACACTGGAGAAAGCGATTGACACCTTGGAAGAGGTGTTGAAGTTGGGGTGATTTAACGCTGCGCGTCAATTACTCTTTTTCTTCTTCTAACACTGTTCTTTTGGCTTTACCCAAAAGAACCAAAAGGTCAAGGCTTTGGAGACGGTTTCACTCCGCTTCTTTGTCTAGCCTAACCTCGGCCGAGTGATCTCCTTCGCATCCGCTTCGGAGCTTCTCGGTCTCGCTAAGGCTAGCCTGCGGTTCTCGCGAAACCGTCTCCAAGGCCGGTCAAGTTTTAAAGTTGAGAGCGGCCTTGGAAGCGTTGAGTGTTCTGATCGAAGTGAATTCCTAGTAAGACCGGGCAGCTCCCGAGTGGGCGAGGGAGATCACCCGGCCGCACTTGGGCTTTAGGAAGAGTAGGTTGCTCAACGCTTCCGAAGCCTTGAATTTTTGCTTCTTTTTCATCAAGAAAAAAGAACAAGAACCATCATCACCTCATCAAACTAAAACTTCCCCGATATTCCTCCGCAACGCCGTTGTCATCTGTAAAGGACAGTACAAAAAAGTAAGTCCCCGCAGCTTCATGCTAGACCAACATCCAAACAATCACCGCATACCGCGCTGCCTTCCCAACCGTCATCCAAAAAGCAGTACGCCAAACGTTTACTTTGAAGATGCCTAGCGCAACGGCAATCACATCGCCTATGAACGGGGCCCACGCCATCAAGGCAGTGTAGGCTCCAAAGCGATCGAGTTGATGCTTCCAGCTGCGGACCTTCTCTTCTTTCACGCGTAAGTACCGACCGATGCTTTGCCAATTGCCTAGGTAACCGAGGCCATAGCTAGACATGCCTCCGAGGGTGTTGCCGATCGTTGCCACAAAAAAGGACGTAACCGGATCGAATCCGCCCAGAACCATCGCTGCCAAGATGGCTTCGGAACTGAACGGAATGACAGTGGCCGCCAGGAAGGTGGCGATGAACAATCCTGCATATCCGAGTTCAATCCATTCCAATGTGCATCAATATTGTACCTTTTGGTCCTGGTCTTTCAAAGTAGGGGGCAATATTAAGCGAGTATTAAGTTGTGCAGCTAAATCGCAAATATTTCTTACTTAGTGTGAAAAATACACTAAGTCTGGATATATTTGGTCGAACAAGTATTTTATGACAGCCAATCAACATCAACAAATGGACGACTTCGACCTCATCATATTCGGTGGGGACGGTGACTTGTCGTTCAGAAAGATTTACCCGGCGCTCTATCACCGACTCAACGAGCAGCAGATAGACGACGGAAGTCGGATCCTCGCCGTTTCGAGGACCGATCAAACCCAAAAGGAGTTCCAAGAAAGGCTCAAAGCCAAGCTGGAAGAGTACGTCAAAGACATCGATCAGGACGTCCTCAAACGCCTGCTAAAAATGGTATCCCACGGCACAGTAGATACAGGCAATGGCAAGCAAAGCAAATTCACCAAGGACTGGTTTGAAAAGGCAAGCCAAGAGATTCGGGTATTTTACCTCGCCACTCCAGCCACCGCCTTTGGTTCCATTTGTAAGTTCTTGCACGACGAAGGCTACATCTCAGAAGGCGCGCGTGTGGTCCTTGAAAAACCACTCGGAACCGACCTAAAGACATCCGAAGAAGTCAACGATCAAGTAGCCAAATATTTTGACGAAGAACAGATCTACCGCATCGATCACTACCTCGGAAAAGAGACGGTACAAAATCTTATGGTACTGCGTTTTGCCAACAACATTTTTGAGCGTTCGTGGAACGCACAAGAGATTGACAACATTCAAATCACCGTTGCGGAGTCGCTAGGAGTAGGAACACGCGGTGGATTTTACGACAACTACGGCGCATTACGCGACATGGTGCAGAATCACCTGCTCCAGCTGCTTTGCCTGATTGCAATGGAGCCCCCCGGCATCCTAGAGGCCGATGAGGTGCGCGACGAAAAGCTCAAGGTACTCAAAGCGCTGCGTCCTTATGACAAAGAGACCATCCAAACGGATACCGTCAGGGGTCAATACACCCGAGGCAAGACCGATGAAGGATCGCTCCCTTCGTACCTAGAGGAAATAGACAAATACGATTCAGAAACCGAGACGTTTGTGGCCCTAAAGGCATATGTCGACAACTGGCGATGGGGCGGCGTTCCGTTTTACTTGCGTACGGGTAAGCGACTTCCGAATCGTTATTCGGAGATCGTGATCAACTTCAAGCATGTACCGCACAACATTTTCCCTGAAAAGAAAGACATCGCCAACAACCGACTCACCATTCGCCTTCAACCGGAAGAGCGCATCGAATTGGTACAGATGGTCAAGATTCCTGGTCCGGGGGGGTATCGATACAAACCTTTCTCGTTGGAGTTGGATTATGCAGAGCACTTTGAAAATCGTTTTCCAGAGGCTTATGAGCGCTTGTTGATGGACGTAGTCCGTGGAAATCAAACGCTCTTCATGCGCCGCGATGAAGTCAAAGCATCTTGGACGTGGATTGAAACCATTTTGAACAATTGGAAGCACGAAACCAACCCGAATATCTTGTACGAAGCGGGTACTTGGGGCCCTGGAGACCGCGTGATGGACGAAGGAAGCGAGTGGGTCAAGTCGCGTCATGTGTTGAAAGTCCAAAAACAAGGCGGGTCGGATGAGAAATAGGGAAGAACTAGAGGAACAGCTGGTTGCTGGGATCGTAGATGCTTTGAACATAGACATTGATGAGCGCGGGAAGGCATCCTTGCTGGTTTCTGGAGGGTCAACGCCAAAGGACCTTTTTCAAAAGCTTTCCGAAGCAGACCTCGAGTGGTCTAAGGTGTTCATCTCATTGGTAGATGAGCGTTTCTTACCCGATGGCCATAAGGATCAAAATGGAACCATGGTGAAGTCACTTCTGCTTAAAAACCATGCGGCGGATGCTCAATTCATTCCTTTGGTAAGTAATGCGGACGACCCAAAGGCCAACTTGCATCAAGCCAAGGAGGACGTTAAGCAACTTCCACGTCCGTTCACGGTTGTGATTTTGGGCATGGGAGGCGACGGTCATACGGCTAGCCTCTTCCCTCAAGCACCGCAACTAGATGTGGGTATGGACTTGGACTCAAAGGAGGACTTGATCATGACCGAACCAATCACTGCTCCTTATGAGCGGATTACATTTACGCGCAAAGCGCTGTTGGATACCAGACACCTTGTGCTTCATTGCTATGGAGCAGACAAGAAAGAGGTATTGAATGAAGCGATGCGTCAAAAGACATACAGACCTTATCCGATAGAGGCCTTCCTTCATCAGGATCTTGCGCCTTTGGAGGTGCACTGGACAGAATAAATGATATGAACGAAAAGATCAAAGCGATAACAGAACGCATCAAGAAGCGCTCTGAACAAACGAGAAAGGAGTACATCGACCTGATGACCTCGTCGATGAACGCGTCTGTTACCCGGGGCGATTTGGCCTGTGGGAATTTGGCCCATGCCTTTGCCGCCTGCGCAGACGATGAGAAAATGGACCTGAGCAAGAACGATCAACCAAATTTGGCGATCATCACCGCGTACAACGACATGCTCAGCGCGCATAAAACGTATGAGGATTATCCTCCAAAACTGCGTGCATCAGCTCGGAAGTATGGTGCGGTAGCGCAGGTAGCTTCTGGAGTTCCTGCCATGTGCGATGGAGTGACGCAAGGACAGCTCGGGATGGAGCTTTCCCTTTTCAGCCGAGACGTCATTGCGCTTGCAACCGCCGTTGGGTTATCCCATCAGATGTTTGATGGCGGAATGTGCTTGGGCATCTGCGATAAGATCGTACCTGGTATGCTAATGGGGTCATTGCGATTCGGACACCTTCCCTTTATTTTCATCCCCGGCGGCCCGATGGAGTCAGGGATTACCAACGAGGAAAAGGCTGAGTTCAGAAGAGAGTACGCCGCCGGAAGAATTGGTCGAGACGAATTGCTCAAGGCCGAATCTGCATCCTATCACTCAGCAGGAACGTGTACGTTTTATGGCACTGCGAACAGCAATCAGATGCTCATGGAGATCATGGGCGTTCACCTGCCCGGTTCTTCTTTTGTTACCCCAGGTACAGATTTGCGGGAAGCTTTGAATGACTTTGCCGTGAAGCGGTTGACACAGATTACTGCCCAAGGGAAGGAAAACACCCCTCTTTACGAAGTCATCACTGCGGAAAGCATTGTCAATGCTCTCGTAGGGCTGTGTGCAACAGGAGGTTCTACGAACCATACGATTCACCTCATCGCCATTGCTCGGAGTGCCGGAATTGCCATCAATTGGGATGATTTCAATGACGTTTCTGATGTGGTGCCATCGCTTACACGCGTATATCCAAACGGATCGGCAGACATCAACCATTTCCATGCATGCGGAGGGATGGGATTCTTAATGCGCACCTTGCGTGAAGGCGGCTACCTGAATGAAAACGTAAAAACTGCGATGGGCGAAGGCCTGGAGTGGTACACGAAAGAACCCTACTTGCACAACGGCGAACTCGCATGGAGAGACGCTCCTGAGCAATCGCTCGATACCGATGTAATGCGCGGAGTGGAAGATCCATTTGATGTGACCGGTGGACTGAAGACCCTATCTGGAAACCTTGGACGTTCTGTCATCAAGGTAAGCTCGGTCAAGCCAGAGCATCGCTATGTAAAAGCGGAGGCGGTGGTTTTTGAAGACCAAAACGATGTGATCGACGCCTTCAAGCGCAAGGAGCTGAACAGGGATGCGATCGTGGTAGTGCGCAACCAAGGGGCCCACAGCATCGGCATGCCCGAGTTGCATAAATTGACCCCTACCCTAGGGCTTTTGCAGAGCCAAGGATACAAAGTGGCCCTGGTTACCGATGGCCGCATGTCTGGAGCATCTGGAAAAGTTCCAGCGGCGATTCACCTGAGTCCGGAAGCGGCCAAAGGAGGAATGATCGCCAAATTGAAAACAGGCGATATGCTTGAACTCGATGCCGAAAAGGGTACGTTGGAATGCCTCAACATTGAAGAAGTTGCCCAACGCGAGGTCCTTGCGTCAGAGGTCGCTGGTTCGTTCGGGGTAGGTCGTGAACTTTGGAACCGCATCCGACCTTTGGTCACTGAAAGCGAAGAAGGCGCATCTTTTATCATATAATCATGAGTAAGCAAAACAACATTCGATCCGTCATGGTAGGGCACACCCTTGTACCCGTAGTGACGTTTACCGAGGGAGACGATCCCATTGCATTCATGGAATTCCTGCTCGCCCAAGGGGTGGAATGCATCGAAGTAACCTTACGCACGCCGCAAGGCATAGAAGCCATTGCTCAATTGAAAAAGCATTACGGCGACAAGGCCTTGATCGGGGCAGGTACCGTCATTCATGAAGAGCAAGTAGCTCGTTTGGCTGGTTTGAAAGCAGACTTTATGGTGAGCCCAGGCATCACACCCGCCTTGCATAGAGCGATGCACCAATCCGGCCTTCCTTATCTGCCGGGTATCGCTACTCCCAGTGAGTTGATGCGCGCTGCAGAAATGGGCATGGAGACCCTCAAGTTCTTCCCGGCGAATCTCTTTGGAGGGCTACAAGGATTGAAGGCATACGGACAAGTATTTCCCGAGATTCAGTTTTGCCCAACGGGAGGAATTACCAAAGAGACAAGCGCAGATTACTTAGCGCTCAACAACGTTTTCGCCGTCGGAGGTTCTTGGTTTCAGAAAGAATTCAATTCCTGATTACTGCACAATCACCACTTGCTGAGCAGAGCCACGATCGGTGATAACGCGCAGCAAATACGTGCCAGCACGCGCCGCTTCGGATTGGACGCTTAGGCCTGAAGGCGACGTACGGAAGGTTACGGGAACCGAACGCCCGCTCACATCTATGAGCTGCACAGATTGAACCGAGTAGCTCGGATTGATCTCCACATGCATTGCACCCGCATTGGGATTCGGATAGACGAACATTGCGGGTTGATCTGTGACTTGAGCAATGCCCGTTGTAATGTCGGGAGTCTCCAATTCAACATCGGTATACAGGCGATATTCCCCGGCGGCAAGTTCGAAGGCGTAGCTGCTTTCGGTCACTTCAATCGATGTTCCGGTGAAGTATTCGTACCACGTTCCTGTATGCTGGAAGGTTACGAGCGACGAAGTTTGGGCAACGTCAAAATTGCAAATGGTCACCACGTTCATGTTTGCATCGTTGAGCTTGATGCTTTTGGTTTGGGAAGCCGCAAAGAGGCTAAAGTCATCGGTAGCAAATACGCTGTGTTGTTCGCGCAGGGCGTTCATGGCTGCGTATACTTCAAAGAGGCGTTTGCGGTCGCTGTTTTCGAGGTAGTTCCAGCGAGGCGGCTTGGGAGAAAGTCGGCAGCCATTGCTGATCGATCCATTCTGGCATCGGTTGATGGAAAGGTCGTAACCCATTTCACCAAACTGCCAGATCATTTTGGGGCCGGGTGTACTCAAGAAATAGACCGCCGCTTGCTCCATGCGTGATAGGGCAATCCATGGTTTTCTGGTATTGTACGTGGCGGTCTCCTTGCCGAAGTTCAGGTTGCGGTACATCAGGCGCTCCTCGTCGTGGCTTTCCATGAAACTCACCAAATGGGGTTCGTCCCAGCCCCGGCTCAGGTACGAGGTGCCGGAAAGGCTTGCGCCAAATCCCATCGTGCATTCGTTGTAATCGTGATTGGCATTGCCCCAAAGCATGAAGCCTCTACTCGACAATTCCTTTTCTTCGGTGTTGCTGGCAAAGTGCTCTAAGATGATATGCACGGTACTGTCGATCTCCCAGACCTTCTCACCCATTCGGGTCAGGTTATATACGCGCGAAGAATCATACTGTCCCCAGAGCCCAACATTGCCCAAGGTATTGTTGCTGGTAAAGCCTTTGGAGAGGTCCATCCGGTAGCCGTCGATGTGGTATTCTTCTACCCAAAAGGCCATTACATCGTCCACGAATTTGCGGGTGTATTCGCTTTCGTGGTCCATGTCGTAGCCTACATTAAAGTCGTGGGCGGCGTCTTGGAGAAACCACGGGTTTTCTTCAGAAGGCTTGTATTCTCCAGCATCGAAGAACAAACGCACCAATGGGCTTTGGCCGAACGAATGATTCAACACCATGTCCAAAATGATGGCGATGCCTTCGCGATGCGCTTCGTCGATGAGGGCTTTCAGATTTGCTTCGGTCCCGTAGTATTTGTCGGGGGCAAAGTAGAAACTCGGGTTGTAGCCCCAGCTGTTGTTGCCCTCGAATTCATTCACAGGCATGAGCTCGATGGCGTTGATTCCCAATTCTTTCAAGTAAGGCAGGGAGTCGATGACCGATTGGTAGCTGTGCTCGTCGGTAAAATCACGGATCAGCAATTCATAAATCCGCAAGTCTCCTGCGGCCGGACGTTCGTATTGGATGGAAGGATCCCAATCGTATTGGGGGCGATTGATGTGCAGGATGCTGACCGCCTCGTTGGTTTTTCCAGTCGGGTACGCAATCAGGTTCGGGTAGATGCTTTCGGAGATGAAAGGGTCGTTCCACGGATCGAGAATCTTGTGTGTGTACGGATCTGCGATGCGGATCATTTCCTCATCCACCGAGTATTGGTAGCGGTATTCCACGTCTGATTCCAGCCCCGTGATTTCGATCCAAAAGGCCGTAGTGTCCAGTGAGCGCTTCATCACGTACTGGTCGTTGATCTGCCAATCGTTGAAATCGCCGATCACATAGGCAAAGTCCTTGATGGGACACGTGAGTTTGAGGATGACCGTGCTGTCGTCGATGTAATTGGCGCCATCTTTCATGTTAGCTGGAATCGCTTCGTAAACGGTGGGTTCTTGAAAGACGTAATAGCTGCTATCGCGAACGACTTCGATGCCATCGGTGGCTTCTAGGATGATGGTGTGGCTGCCAGACCCGAAATCTTGCGAGTTGAGGTTGTAGGTCAATTCGGTCACGTTGCTGTCGGCGATCAGGAGGCTGTCGTCTAAGTAGATCTGCATCGTGCTCGGATCAGAAGCCAGCGCTTCCACCGGAATGATTTCGTGGGATTGGAGGATGAAGACTTCTTCCATGGGTTGGTGTAAGATGGCGCCATAGCCATTGTACAGCGGCACGAAGATGTCGCCTCCAGCTGCCGTGCGGCCCACGATGGAGCCATCCGCGGTGCGAAATACAAAGGCCAAACTCAGCACTTCGGTTCCCCCTGGAAATCCGTAAAAATTAGATATGTCTATTTCAATCGAATGGATGTCATTGCCTTCCGCCGTCATCGCTACGTTGGCGTCTGCCGTGCCCCAATTGCCTTGGACGAATTTCCAGTCGGTGGGTCCTGAGCTCTCGGTGGTGATTAATCCTGCGTGGGCGTATATCTGAGGCTGTCCCACCAGTGCCCCGTTGCCTTGTGCAGCGTCGTAATAAACGATCACCGTATCCTCTTGGCTCGCGAAGAACGGGTCGAGCGTTACTTGCGCCAGACTCACTTGCGCGAGGGTTAAGGCAATGAAAATGAAACTATTTCGAAGGATTCCCATGATCGGTAGACGTTGCAATTCACATCAATGATAGGGAAAAAATATCTAAGTGTACAAAGTACACGAAGCCTATTTCTTACCTGAGCTGTACTTAAAGAGTTGGGCGGGCTTGTGATCCACACCGCTTTGTTTTTCATCCAAGGGCTGCAAAGTGTCAGACTTCTTCAGCTTCTTTCGGAAATTGCGTTTATCGAGCTGCACGCCCAGTACAATTTCATGGAGCTTTTGGAGCATGGTGAGGGTAAACTTCTTCGGAAGCAATTCGAAGGCGATGTTCTTGAATTCAAACTCTTCCCTCAATCGGGCTAGAGCTTCATTCACAATCTTGTTGTGGTCGAAGCCGAGCTCGGGGATTTCGCTCACGTTTTGCCAGATGACCTTTCCAGCAAAGGAGGCAGCTTCCGGGCGATACGCTTCCATTTTTACCAAGGAATAATAGGCCACCGTGATGACGCGCGCATCTGGGTTCTCTCGAACGGTGCGTAGCCATTCTTTGTCCTTTAGGTTGTTCACCCTGTCTGGATCGCCAAAGGCCCTGAATTGCTTGAGGTAGATTCCTTCCAAATGGGTCAATTCCTTCAAGATGCGCGTGGCAGATTCATCGAGGTTTTCATCTTGCAGCACAAGGTCACCCGGCAGGGCTAGCTGTGGTGCGAAATCCCCGGATGTACGCTGTTCGATCAGCAACACCTTCAGCTGCTCTTCGTCGAAACCGAAGACTACACAGTCAACCGAAACGTTCGGATTAGAAGGTCTAGATGGGTGCTTATCCGCCATGGTCAGGTGGGTTGATTCAGGTGAGACAAAGATAACTCTTGAGGATGTGAAGGTACAAAATCATGACTAAGTGTACAAAATACACTAAGATTACTTACTATTGCTTATTGAAAGTAATAAAGACATGAAAAGACTAGCCATCAATGGTTTTGGACGCATCGGAAGACATGTGATGCGCATGCTGATAGAAGACAAGAATGTAGAAGTAGTAGCGATCAACGATTTGGTTGATCCGAAAATGTTGGCGCATTTGCTTGAGTTTGATACGGTCTATGGGCCGGTTCGAGGCCATGAGATTTCCGCCAATTCCAATGCCATCATTATAGATGGAAAGGAGATCCGTGTTTTTGCTTCGAAAGACCCATCGGCGCTTCCGTGGAAGGAATTGGAAGTAGACGTGGTACTCGAGTGCTCCGGAAAGTTTCGCGACAGAGAAGGTGCAGGATTGCACTTGCAGGCGGGAGCGAAGAAAGTCCTCATCTCCGCTCCGGCAGGGGGTGATATCAAAAACATCGTCTTCGGTGTGAATGACCAAGACATCAAAGCAGAAGACGACGTCGTTTCGGCAGCCTCTTGCACCACCAATTGCTTGGCGCCGATGATGCACGTGCTCCATGAGAATTTTAAGATTGAAAAGGGGTACATCGCTACGACGCACGCCTATACCGGTGACCAACGATTGTTGGATGCTCCGCATTCTGATTTTCGTCGCGCACGAGCGGCGGCGGTCAATATGGTGCCTACCTCCACAGGAGCGGCTAAAGCCATTGGAAAAGTCATCCCAGCGCTAGCGGGAAAGTTGGATGGAAGTGCCATTCGCGTCCCAGTGCCATCCGGATCTCTGACCGAGGCGACCATCTTGATCGACGGCGAAACTACCGCGGAGGAAGTGAATGCTATGATGAAGAAATCCGCAGAAGGGCCGCTTGCAGGAGTGTTAGAATTCTCAGTTAAGCCCTTGGTGTCTTCAGACATCCTCGGAAACCATCACTCGTGCATATTCGACAGTGAATTGACGCGAGCCAACGGGAATTTGATCCGCATCTTCGGATGGTATGACAACGAGGTGGGATACTCATCCCGTATGATCGATGTGCTCAAACTCCTCTGAACCAACCCTACGTTAATCAAGTCAGACAGAATCCATCTATGATAGCCATTGCAGAAAGTGGATCTACCAAATGCGATTGGGCCCTACTCAACGAGCAGGGAACGGTTGTTAAAGAATTTAAGACCCAAGGATTCAATCCATATTTTCATTCCACCGCCTTTGTCTCCGATACCTTGCAACAATGCGAGGACGTGAAAGCCATCAGGGAGGAAATCACGACCCTTTATTTTTATGGAGCAGGGTGTTCCAGCCCAGAACTGAACGACATGATCCTGCGCGGATTGGAGGAAGTTTTCACCAATGCCAAGATCAGCGTAGACCATGACCTCGTTGCAGCTGCTTATTCCTTGTACGAAGGCGAACCCGTCATTTGCTGCATCATTGGAACGGGATCTAACTCTTGCTTTTTTGACGGTGAAAGCGTAAGTGAATTGGTGCCTGCATTGGGCTTCATCCTAGGTGACGAGGCGAGCGGCAGTTACTACGGTAAAAAGCTCTTGGCAGATTTCTTCTACCAGCGCTTGCCTTCGGAGATGTGCCATGATTTCAAGGAGCGCTACGACTTGACTTGGAGCGATACCTTGAACAAGATTTACAGTAACGTGCACGCCAATGTGTACCTTGCTTCGTTCATGCGTTTCATTGCCGATCATAAAGAAAACCCCTACGTCAAGGAGATGATCCGTGAAGGCATGGCGCGTTTCATCGATATCCATGTGACCCATTTCCCAGAATTCCACAAGTACAAAGTCGGATTCGTAGGTTCCATTGCCTTCCTATTCGAAGACATCTTGCGCGAAGAATTGGAGAAGCGCGACTGCCAGCCCGGTCGCATCATCAAACACCCGGTCCAGAACTTGATCGATTATCACATCCGTCATAAGCAAATCCTGACCGTAGCTTGATCCATGCGTGCCGAAGTGCATATCAACCCAGATCAAGTCGGATTTCTATTTGACTTGGATGGAGTGTTGGTAGACACGGCACGTTTTCACTTTCAAGCCTGGCGACAACTTGCACAAGAACTCGGGTCGGACTTCACCGAAGCACAAAACGAGCAGCTCAAAGGCGTCAGTCGAAAAGAAAGCTTGGAAAAAATCTTGAATTGGGGAGGAATCCGTTTGAACAAGCAAGATTTCGAGCATTACATGGCCTTGAAGAATGAGTGGTACCTTGAATTGGTGCGCACCTTAACGCCAAGCGATATTCTTCCTGGAGCTGAAGCTTTCTTGATAGAAGCCCGCAATCAAGGCATTGGCATAGCACTGGGATCTGCGAGTAAGAACGCCGTCTTGATCCTCGAACAACTCAAGATCGACCACCTGTTGGATGCGGTTATCGACGGAACTCAAGTGGAAAGATCCAAACCTCATCCAGAGGTCTTTCTCAAAGGGGCTCGAGCCCTAGGAAAGGAACCCGCGCATTGCGTTGTATTTGAAGACGCCGTTGCCGGAATTGAGGCCGCAAAGGCCGGAGGTATGCGTTCGATTGGTATTGGTACAGATGATAACTTAGGCGAAGCCGATTTGGTGCGCGCATCCTTGGCAGAGGTAAACGTGGAAGAAGCATTGAACATCCTATGAACCCGATCAGTGACTTGATAGAAAAGGATCCTTGGCGGATCGTGCAGAAAGGATTCTCAGACGAGAACAACCGGAAGTATGAGAGCCTTTTGAGCATTGGCAACGGCCACATGGGCCAACGCGCAACGTTCGAAGAGGAATACACGGGATCTACCCACTCCGGCAGCTACATGGCTGGCATTTACTACCCAGACAAAACCCGCGTCGGTTGGTGGAAAAACGGGTACCCAGAATACTTCGCCAAGGTCATCAACGCCACCAATTGGATCGGTATCTCCTTCAAATTCAACGACGAAAAGTTAGACCTAGCAACGGCAAAGGTCAGCGACTTTGAGCGCGTATTAGACATGCGAACGGGTATCCTGACCAGGAGCTTCATTGCTGCCATGCAAAACGGCGTGAAGGTGCAAGTGGCTGCGAAGCGCTTCTGTTCCATGGCAGAGCGCGAGGTCGGCGTTGTAGAATACGAATGCACCGTGCTCGATGGGGAAGGCGACCTTCAGATCGAGCCTTTCCTCGATGGAGATGTGCTCAACGAAGATTCTAACTACGACATGAAGTTTTGGGAGGAAACCAAAAAGCACACGGGCAACAACGAAGCCTACCTAGAGATGAAAACCAAAAAGCTCGACTTCTACCTAGGATCAGCGATGAAGTTTTATCTCTATAAGAACCAAAAGGAGATGCCCTTTAAGGGCTACGAGCAACTCAGAAAGAAATACGCTGGTGTTGTCCTGAAGAAGTCTTTCGAACCGGGGGATGTCTTCAAGGTGGAAAAGCTTGTGGCCAACTGCACGTCTCGCGATTACAACACAGCCGAAATCGAAGAGAGATGCCATGATGCGATTGCGCGCGCACATTCGCAGGGAAGCGCCAAGTTGGAGGCAGATCATGTGGCCCAATGGACACAGACCTGGAAGGATTGTGACATTGTGATCGAAGGTGACGTAGCTTCTCAGCAAGCCATCCGTTTCAACATCTTTCAACTCTACCAAACCTATACGGGCCATGATCCGCGCCTTAACATCGGCCCCAAAGGATTCACCGGCGAGAAGTACGGAGGAAGCACGTACTGGGATACCGAAGCATATTGCCTCCCCTTTTACATGGCCACGACACATCAAGATGTAGCGCGTACTCTCTTGGTGTATCGATACAAGCACTTGCCCAAGGCCATCGAGAACGCCGAGAAATTGGGATTCAAGGATGGCGCGGCCCTCTATCCGATGGTGACGATGAACGGAGAAGAGTGCCACAACGAGTGGGAGATCACCTTCGAAGAGATCCACCGGAATGGAGCCATTGCCTATGCGATTTACAATTACGTCAACCACACACAAGACCGGGTTTACCTGGCTGAATATGGGTTTGAAGTATTGGTAGGCATTGCCCGTTTTTGGGCACAGCGGGTGAATTGGAGCGAAGCCAAGCAGCAGTATGTCATGCTGGGCGTTACCGGTCCGAATGAATACGAGAACAACGTCAACAACAACTGGTACTCGAACTACCTCGCAGCATGGTGCTTGCGCTATACGCTAGAAGTGGCTCAGTACCTGAAGGAATCGCACAGCAACGAGTTCAAGACCCTTTGCCAAAAACTTTCATTCGATCTAGAGAAGAGTGCCGAAGTGTGGATGCACATTTCAGACAACATGCACTACCCGAAGATGGAGGACGGCAATGTCTATTTGCAGCAGGAAGGATATTTAGACAAGGAAAACATCACGTGCGCCGATATTCCGCTCAGCGAACGGCCGCTCAATCAGAAATGGTCGTGGGACCGCATCCTTCGTTCCCCCTTCATCAAGCAGGCCGATGTGTTGCAGGGCTTTTATTTCTTCGCCGATCATTTCAGCTTGGAGGAGCTCAAAGCCAATTTTGACTACTACGAGCCGAGAACGGTCCACGAATCTTCGCTTTCTCCATGTATCCATTCCGTCCTTGCCAGCAAATTGGGCTACCTCGATAAAGCCTACGACATGTTTCTCCGAACGTCGCGACTCGATTTGGACGATTACAACCGCGAAGTACACGAAGGACTGCACATTACCAGCATGGCCGGTACTTGGATTGCGCTTGTTCAGGGCTTCGGAGGAATGGGCTTAGAGGATGATGGATTGTGTTTTCGCCCCTACCTTCCGAAGCAGTGGAAGGGCTACGCCTTCAGCATTGTGTTTAGAGGAGTGCGCGTTTCCGTCCATTGCGACATTGCCCGCATCCAACTCACGTCCAATGGACCCATCGAGGTCAAAGTGTGGAATGACGTGATTACCTTGGATGGAAAACAAGCGATTGAAGTACCTACGAAAGCCATCGTATGATTTAATGACCACCACCATGCGCTACTATCTACCAGCCTTTATCCTTTTTGCAACGGGCCTCTTTTCCGCCTGCCATGAGCGGGTGTCAGAACCTTCAGGTCCGATGGTAGAGGAGTACACCTACGGTCTCAATTCGGTTGTTCTGCTTACAAAAGACACGCTGCAGGTTGTGCTTTCAGATTACTTCAAAGAAGACGCTACGGTCGATTCCATTCACTTCCCAAGGGGACTGGATTCAGACTGGCAGCCAGGAGAAAATGAATTGAGGCTTTTTGGTAAAATGGAAGCGTGGATCGACGCGATGGAGGTGTATATCAACGGACAGATGCTCGTTGTCCCCGTCAAGCGACCTGCGATGGAAAAAGTTCGAATGACCTTAGCTTCCTATCAAGAGCACGACTCTATTGACATGGTAGGAGACTTGAACAGCTGGACGGCTGGGGTACATCGTTACGATGCCGATGGCTATCTCGATTTGGAATTGGCACCGGGAGGCTACGCATATAGATTGATCGTTGACGGAGAGGAAATGCTCGATCCCGCAAACGCTAGTAGGGTGCCCAATGGTTTCGGCGCATTCAATTCATTCCTCAAGGTGGAGCCTTCCAATGCCGACTTGATTCCTCATTTAGTGGTCAAAGATGCTGTCGATGATTTGATTCACGTGGTAACGTCGGTTGACGATGGGAAGTGGTTTGCGCTGTGGCAAAACCAATCCATTGAAAAAGTGGCTGCTGACAACCTGTTTGCGATTCCCGAAGCTGCGAAAGAATTGCAACGGTCCTACGTTCGAATCTGGTCGGAGACCCCGGAAGGCCTGAGCAATGAGGTGCGGATTCCTTTGGAGCACGGCAAGGTGATTACCTCTACCGAGCAGCTCACCCGCTATGACAACGAGGGAAACATCATGTACTTCATGATGGTAGATCGCTTTGTAAACGGAGATACTTCCATCGACGAACCCGCAGAAGACGAACGCATCTTGCCGCGTGCAAATTATTTCGGCGGAGACCTCGAAGGTGTGCGTCAAAAGCTAGAGGAAGGCTACTTCGACGACTTAGGAATTAACACCTTGTGGATCTCACCGATCACAGAGAATCCTACCGGAGCCTACCAAGAATATCCAGAGCCACGAAGGTGGTTCTCGGGCTACCACGGTTATTGGCCGATCAGTTTCAAAAAGGTAGACCACCGCCTGGGGAGCAATGCCGGTCTCAAGACATTGGTAGATCAAACCCACGCCGACAACAAGAACATCATCTTAGATTATGTGTGCAACCACGTGCATCAAGAGCACCCCATGATCATAGCGCACCCGGAATGGAGGACTCAGTTGGAGTTGCCAGACGGAAGGCGCAACCTGCGTTTGTGGGATGAGCAACGACTGACAACATGGTTTGACGACTTTTTGCCCACCTTGGATTTTTCTATTCCCGAGGTAACGGATGTGATGAGCGACAGTGCCCTATGGTGGATCGAAGAATTTGATTTTGACGGTTTCCGCCACGATGCCACGAAGCACAT
Organism: uncultured Flavobacteriales bacterium; assembly: GCA_943788725.1. Classification (GTDB taxonomy): domain Bacteria; phylum Bacteroidota; class Bacteroidia; order Flavobacteriales_G; family Salibacteraceae; genus SHAN690. Next base: position 231,013 of record CALSRJ010000005.1, read on the forward strand.
TCCCGAAAGTTTTTGGCGCGCCAATACGATCAAGCTCAAGAAGCTGGGTGAAGAGCGCGGCAGGAACTACTTCCAAGTCGGAGAGACGTTCGGCAGTCGCGAATTGATCCAGAGCTACATCGGATCCGGAATGATGGACGGCCAATTTGATTTCAACCTGTACTTCGATGCCGTTTCGGTGTTCAAAGACACGACCAGCCCAATGACCAAATTGAGCGAGTCCTTGATGGCGTCGCTGAATTACCATGGCAGCCTACACGCCATGTGCAACATCACGGGCAACCACGACCTGACCCGATTCATCAGTCTAGCCGGCAAGGCAGTGCGCGATGACGAAGACCAGAAGGAGGCTGGATGGCACCGAGAAATCAAGGTGGAAGATCCCGTGGGATATGCGAAACTCAAAATGCTCGAAACCTTCATCATGACCATTCCCGGTATTCCGGTGATCTTTTATGGCGATGAGATTGGCATGCCCGGCGCAAATGATCCCGATAACCGTCGGATGATGCGGTTCGATGACCTAGCAGCGGAAGAAGAAGCCGTCAAGGTGCACGTTTCCACCATTACGCGTCTGCGCTCTGAGCACATGGCGCTGTTGTTTGGCGACGTTGAGATGGTGCAAGCCGATAAGGATGTCCTTGTCTACAAGCGCACTTACTTATCCGATCAAGTCATCACGTGTTTCAACAACTCCAATCGACCAATCCAAGTAACCATACCAGTAGGGTTAGAAATGGTCGGGGTTGACGCTTCCATTCCGCATACTAGCGTAAACGGCCTACTCACAATGACACTTCCACCTTTCTCATCACAGATCCTATATTCGAAATAGACCCATGCTTATGAAAACCAATTTCTTTCTTTCGGCAATTTTCTCAACGCTTTTACTCACCAGCTGCGGCGGCAGTGTTAAGCACGATGATTCGGGAGACATCGATACGGTTGCACAAGCGACGAGTACTCCTGAAGATGCACCTAAACGCAATGGCTTGAATGCCGCGCCTGAATGGGCTGGGCCAGCTACAATGTATGAAGTCAACGTCCGTCAATTTTCCAAGGATGGCACGTTGAATACCTTCTCTAAAAGCATTCCTCGACTCAAGAACATGGGGGTAGACATCTTGTGGTTCATGCCGGTCCAACCAATCGGCGTCGAGAACCGAAAAGGAAGCCTCGGGAGCTATTATTCGATCTCGGATTACACGGCGGTGAATCCAGAATTTGGTACGATGGACGATTTTAAGAAGACCGTGAAAATGGCCCACTCGATGGGGATGAAGGTCATTTTAGATTGGGTAGCTAACCACAGTGCCTTTGACAACGCATGGGCAAAAGACCATCCTGAGTGGTATACCCAAGATGAAAACGGAAACATCATTCCACCGAACCCAGATTGGAGTGACGTGGCGGACTTGAATTACGACAATCAAGACATGCGCAAGGCCATGCTCGACGCGATGAAGTTTTGGGTCACCGAAGCGGACATCGATGGGTTTCGTTGTGATGTAGCGGGAGAAGTTCCGCAGGATTTTTGGGACGATGCGATCCGCGAATTGCGCGGCATGAAGGAAGTGTTTATGCTCGCCGAATGGGATGAGCCGATGATGCATTCGAGCTTCAACGCTTCGTATGCATGGGGTTTCCACCACCAGCTCATGGAGATTGGAAAAGGAGCCCATGATCTGGATGATCTACGGACGTTCCTAGTAGAGGAAGATGAGAAATACGCCGATGACGCCTTCAAATTGAGGTTCACCACCAACCACGATGAGAATACCTGGAAGGGAAGCGAAACTGAATTGTTTGGCCCACTCACCCGCAATTTTCAAGCACTGATTTTTGCCGCACCGGGCATTCCGCTGATGTACTCTGGACAGGAGTCGGTGCTCGATCAGCGTCTCGAATTTTTTGAGAAGGACGAGATCGATTGGAAGCGCTATGCACTCGCCGATTTCTTTTCAAAACTGAATGCGATCAAAGCGGAGAACCCGGCTTTACACGGAGGGGAATTTGGAGGTTCTTTCACCTTTCTGGGTGAGGACTGCAGCAATGGCGTCATGGCGTTTGACCGCATCAAAGGTGAGAATCACGTGCGCTTCATCATGAACTGCACGGATGCAGCGCAGGATATCACCGCTTATCTTGACGGCACTCCTAACGACCTTTCTCTGATGGACGGCACAAACTTCAGCGGACCAAATCTGGGAGCGTATGACTTCGTTTTACTCCAGATGAACCAATAAGCTAGCAACACCTACACCCATGCAAACCGATCCACCCGTCGTATCTGAAACTGCTCTTGCCATCGACAAGCCGAAGCTCGGTATGGGCTCCATCATCAACCTCAGCATGGGGTTCATGGGCATACAAATGGGTTTTGGACTGCAGAATGGAAACGCCAGCCGCATCCTCGCCAATTTCGGCGCAGATGTGCATGAACTCTCATGGTTCTGGCTGGTGGCACCGCTGACGGGGTTAATCGTTCAGCCGATCATCGGCCACATGGGTGACAACACTTGGGGTAAGTTCGGGCGCAGGAAACCCTACTTCCTTGTCGGTGCAGTACTGGCTTGTTTGGGCTTGATTTTCCTGCCGAATTCGAACATCGTAGCAGGCGAGTCGATGTATGCCATGGACTTTTTGGGCATTACTGCCATCTTATGGGTCGGAATAGGGTTCTTGGCCTTGATGGATGCATCTTTCAATATTTCCATGGAACCTTTTCGGGCGTTGGTGGGTGACATGCTTCCTAAGAGTCAAGGTACCATCGGTTTCAGTGTGCAGACCATACTAATCAGTTTTGGAGCGATTTTAGGTTCGTTCATGCCGTGGATACTTACCAATTGGTTTGGCGTTGCCAACTCCGCGGCGGAAGGTTCTGTAGCGCCCAATGTGGTATGGTCCTTCTACGTTGGTGCTGCGATCTTGATGCTTACAATCCTCTACACGGTGCTTACGATCAAAGAGTATTCGCCCAAGGATTTTGCTCGGTACAATGGAGAAACTGTGGTGAAGAAGAAGGGAAAGATGACGGACATCTTTGTGGACTTCGTCAACATGCCCATCCGCATGCGGAGGCTTGGATTGGTGCAGTTCTTTTCGTGGTTTGCCCTTTTCACCATGTGGGTGTATACCACGTCAAGCCTTGCTACCCACCACTATGGCTTGACGCCGGATGATACTAGCAGCGCCCTCTTCAACACCGCGGGGGATCAGGCTGGATTCCTTTTCGGTTGGTATAATTTCTTCGCCCTGATATTCGCCTTTCTGCTATCGCCCTTGGCCAAAAAAACAAGCCGGAAGTTTGTGCATGTATTGGCATTGAGTTCTGGAGGAATAGGCTTGTTGTCCATGTATTTCATTACCGACCCCAACATGCTCATCATCAGCATGCTCGGCATCGGCTTTGCCTGGGCCAGCATCCTTTCCATGCCTTATGCCTTGCTCATCGATTCATTGCCTGCAGCCAAAATGGGCGTGTACATGGGCATCTTCAACTTCTTCATCGTCATTCCCCAGATCGTCAATGCGCTCTTCGGAGGGCCGATCGTCCATGCCTTTTTCGACGATTATTCGATCTACTACCTTGTCTTTGGGGGAGTGCTATTTCTTGCGGCAGCCATGCTTACGCTTCGTATTCGTGAACCCTTATTCAACGAAACGGAGATCAAGGAAATGGAGCAACGCGATGCTCTAGGGGCGGCGTAATCTCACAAGTTTTTGAGCAGAAAAGAGAGGGGCGTGCTGATGCGTGCCTTCCAAGAAGCTTCGTTGTGTTCAGCGCCGATGAATTGCTGGCTCCAATTTTCTCCGCTCCAATCGCTGGCTGCTATGATGCTGTCTATGCGCTTTTGATAAGGGGGATAAATTGAATCCAGCGTAACCGTACCGTGGTCAAAGTACAGTCGATGCGTCGAATCCAATCGGGTGATTGATTGCGCTAGGTACATTTCCATTACTTCAGGAAAAGGGTGTGGACCCGGTGAGTGGGAGAAAGGCCAATGTGTGGAAACGCATGCTGCTCCTCCAAAGACATCAGGGTATTCCAACAAGGCATAACACGAAATCAAACCTCCCATGCTGGAACCCATCATGAAGGTGTGTGTAGGATCTGTGCAGGTTCTGTAGTTGGAGTCGATGAAGGGCTTCAGCTCTTTGGTGATGAAGAGGAGGTATTCATCGGCGAGCATTTTGTCCAAATTATACTCTGCAGAGACGCTGTCTTGCACGGATGCATCCAAGTCGAGGAAGGGTTTCTCTGGGCAGTATTCTGCGTAGCGCTTCATGCCATTGTTTGAAATGGCTACAATGATGGTGGGGTGAATCGAACCAGAATCCATCATGGCTTGCAGAGCGCTATCAGCTTCCCATGCTACACCTCCATAAGCGGTTTCAGGGGTGAACACGTTTTGACCGTCGTGCATGTACAAGACCCGGAAGGGAGGTGTATCGGCTTCGAAGTATTGGTGGGGTAAGAAGACATTCACGTCACGCGCGTCCACATACTTGGATGGGAAGGCTTCATGCAGCTCAATGCGCGAGTTCAGCACTTCCTTTTTCGATGTGGAGGTACAGCCCGCAATAAGCAAGCAGCAAACGAGGAAGTGTATGGCTTTCATTCTAATTCGATGATCAAAGGCTGCATTGGTTCCAAGGTCAGTTTCTCGTCCAAGGAGACAAAGCTTTTGGTCATGATGTTTATTCCTCCCGCGCTTTGGCCAAGGGTCTCTTTGAAGCGGTCGAAGGACAATTCGTACGGCGCTTCATTCTTGTTGAGGATGACCATGATCCGTTGGTCTGCATTGAAACGGAAGTAGACGTAGACGCCATCTTGCGGTCCGTAGTGAGTCATTTTTCCGGTATGGATTGCCGTCGCCGTTTTTCTCCATTTGAGAAGGCGCCGCGTGAATTGCTGCGCTTCTCTTTGATCGGCATTCAGTCCTTCACCCGTAAAACCGTTCACCGCATCGTCCTCCCAACCCCCGGGAAAATCTATGCGGATGGTGCCGTGGTCATCCTTTTCTGTGTTGTTAAAGAGAAGCTCCGTTCCATAGTAGATCTGAGGAATGCCGCGTGTGGTGGCCATAAAAGCCATCCCCAATTTGTAGCGATTCAAGTCTTCACCGATCTGTCGGTAGAAGCGATCCATGTCGTGGTTATCCGGAAAGATCATGAGGTTGTAAGGGTCGGCATATTGGAAGTCTTGTGCCATGGCTTCGTACAACTTAAACCAGCCGCCCCACCATGATTCCTCCTCTTTCAACGCTTCTACCAGCGCTTTTTGGGTGGGAAAATCAAACATGCTTGGAACGCATGAGGGGTATCCTCGCTTGTTTCCTCTTTGCCAATAAGCGATGTAAGCGGGGTTCATCGTCCACTCTTCTCCAACGATGTTGAAATTGGGGTATTCTTTCATTACGGCGCAAGACCAATCCGCCATGAAATTTTTGTCTGAGTAGGGGTAGGTGTCCATTCGGATTCCGCTCAAATCGGCCTCTTCGACCCACCAGATAGAGTTTTGGATCAAGTATTTGGCGAGCAGAGGATTCCGTTGGTTCAGGTCGGGCATGCTCTCTACAAACCAGCCATCGGTCATGCTCAACGAATCTTCGGATGCGCTATAGGGGTCGTGGATGGTGCTTCGGTAGTGCTTGTTCCATTTGTACTCCCAAGCGTTGTTGACCCAGTCTGAACTCGGGTGGTCTTGCACCCACCAATGGCCCGATCCGATGTGGTTCATGATCTGATCCATGACCAATTTCACCCCTTTGTCGTTGGCCTCTGCGCTCAATGCCTTGTAGTCTTCCAGGGATCCCATGCGCGGATCAATCCGATAGAAATCAGTGGTGCTGTAGCCGTGATAGGAATATTCGGGTTGTTGATTTTCAATCACAGGACAACTCCAAATCGTGGTGAAGCCCATGCCTGCGATATAGTCGAGGTGATCGCGTATGCCTTGGATGTCACCGCCGTGCCTCCCACCTTTGAACGCGCGATCGGGGCCTTCGGTCATCTCTTTTACGGCATCGTTCTTTGGATCTCCATTCGCGAAACGATCGGGCGTGATGAGGTAGACGACGTCGGTCGAATTGAATCCTTCACGCTCATTGGAGCCTGGTCGGCGTGCTTTGAAGGTATAGTCAAGGGTTTTCTTCTTCCCTTCCCGCTCTAGCGTGATGGGATAGTCGCCCGGTTTGGCAGACCCAGAGATTTGCAAAGTGATGAAGAGGTAGTTGGGGTTGTCCGTGGTCTCTGTGCGTACCACCTGAAGCACCTTTCCTGCCGAGCTCGCCGTACATTTCCCTATGTTTTCGCCGTAGAGCATGAGCTGCAGCTCCGTCTCTGCCATGCCTACCCACCAATGGGGTGGTTCTACTCTTTCGGCCCAAGATTGGGCAGAGATGTTCAAACTCAAGCATACAATGGAAACGAGAATCAGGAATTGCTTTAGCATAGGGCAGTGGCTTTGAAACAAAAAAAAGCCACCGAAGTGGCTTTTGAAAGGTCGTATTTAAATCAGTAACCGGGGTTCTGCGTCAAGTTGGGGTTGGCGATCACATCGTCTGCGTTCAGCGGATAGATGTTCAAGTGATCGGAAACTCCGATTCCAACTGGGTCATCGCCTTTCCATTCCCATACATAATTGCTAGAAGTGAATTTGCCAAAGCGCACCAAGTCGGTTCGGCGCTTGCCTTCCCAAGAGAGTTCACGTCCCCTTTCATCCAAGATGAAGTCGAGGTCGTAAGAATCAACTGTAGGCGCTCCAGCGCGGGTGCGAAGCATGTTGATGTAGGTCAGTCCCTGACCGGTATTTCCGTAGCCCCTTACAGCACATTCGGCGTACATCAAGTACACCTCAGAAAGGCGCATCCAGTGAAAATCCAAGTTCACTTGAGAATTCAGTGAATAGTTGTCGGGTGTAGTTGCGTCACCATTGCTTTCGATGAAAACGTTCTTGTATTTAGTCATCGCCCAACCATGGTGAAATTGGTCGAAGGTGTCGATGCTTTGAACATGGTCTTTATGGTACCATGTGAAGCGGTCGCTTGTAGCAGAATCGGCTATAAAGAGGTCTGTATAGGCTTTGGTCGCGCGATATCCTTCCCATCCGCCAGTGATGCCATATTCTACAGGATCCATTGCACCCCCTACAAATGCATGCACGAAGAAGGTGGTGCCGCCGTAGGATTGTGTGAAAGCACCGTCGCATGCTACAGAGAAAATAGCTTCAGATGAACGCTCGTTGTTCAGCGTAAACAATTGCTGGTAGTTGGACTCCAACGAATAGGCATTTGAATTTGTGATCTTATCCAAGTAGGTCACACAGTCTGCGTATCGATCCTCACCGATCCATGTATCGGCATTCAGGTACATCTTGGCAAGCAAGAAGTAGAGTGCTCCTCGATCCACGCGTGGGTAGTCTGCAGAGCCTACTGCAGGAAGATCGGCCTCTAGGTCTATTAGTTCCTGTTCAACATAAGCAAAGAGTTCTTTGCCATTGGTCTGTGGGGGCAATTGTGAACCGATGCCGTCTGCCTCCGTTACAAACGGAACGTTTCCTCCAAAAAGATCGATGGCATGTGTCCACACAAAGGCTCGGATCCAACGCGCCTCCGCGCGATACCCTCGAATCAGTTCTTTATCGGCCTCCGAGAAACCACGGCGCTCCATGTTTTCTTCCGAACACTCCCGAATGAATTCATTGGCCAGTGTGATCTGAAAAAACAGGCGTGAGTACATCGCTTTCACAAAGGAGTTGGATGAACTCCAACGCATGGTATTCAGCTCTGGAATACCGACGTCATTCCAGCGACACTTCGTGGCGTCGGTTGGTAATTCTTGTAGGTTCCAATAAACGCGGAGGTACGGAGAGAAACCTTCATCGATGTCTGCGATGTCAGCGTTTCCTGCGGGGCCTTCGTTGCCACTCATCACGAAGCCAGCATAAAGCTTAGCGACGACGTTGATGTAGTTGTCTGCAGTATCATATACTGCGGCGGAGTTGAAACCATACTTAGGCGTAAGGTTGAGGTCTTTGTGACACGCAGTCATTGCTAAAAGCGCGAACACAAGTGGAAGAATGGATTGTACGATTCGATTGTTCATGATTGCGGTGCTTTTAGAAAGTCAAGTTTAGGTTGAACGAGTAGATCCTTGGGCGCGGGTAGAAATTGTTGTCAATGCCCGTAGAGATTTCAGGATCAAGTCCTGAATACGTGGTCAATAAGAACACATTGTTAACGGCTGCTCCTACGCGTAGGCTCATGCGTTCGTTCCAGATTTTACCAAAGTCGTAGCCGACATTGAAGTAGTCCATGCGGAGGAAGTCAGCACGCTCTACGTAATGATCAGACAGCGTTTGGTTTGTAGTGGTCTGAATGATTTGATCTTCTAGAAAGTCTTCATTCAAATTCACCAAGAAGTTCTGAGAAGGAATGGCATTGTAATAGGCTCTAGACGAGCGAACGTTGTTGTAGATGTAGCGACCGACTTCACTGCGGAGGTTGAATCCTACTGACCACTGCTTATAACGAAGGTTGCCATAGAATCCGAGGTACATCTGTGGAGCTGCTTGCTTATAGTGGTAGCGGTCGTCCTGGTTGGGGATACTATCACCGTTTAAGTCAGCGAATTGGTCTTCAAGCGGATTTCCTTCGTCGTCGTAAAGCTGCTCAAAGACGTAGAATGAGTTCGTCGGGTACCCGACGCTGTGGACTTGGACGTTGTTGCCGATACCTGCGCCTGAGATGCCACCGGTTAGAATGCCCACGTTATTACTGTCGGCTACCTTGGTGAGCTTGGTGACCTCATTTTGATTCATGGTGACGTTCGCACCGAGGTCCAATTGAAGGTCTTTCTTCTGGATGGCAATGGCGTTGAACTCAAATTCGAATCCTCTATTGGTCATCGAACCCACATTGGTCAAGATTTCGTTTTTAAAGTTGACACCGGCAGGCACGTCAATGACGGCCAGCAAATCGTATGTGTTCTTGAGGTAGAAGTCCAAGGATCCCGAAATGCGGTCCCTGAAGAAGCCGTAATCGATGCCAAGGTTGTAAGACATGGTTTCTTCCCATTTGATGTTGTAGTCAAATCCATCTGGACGGAAGAGGTTGTAATACTGTCCACCCAACAAGTATTGTGCGGTAGTCGTACTGGTTTGGTAATTGGCGATGTAAGGATAGTCGTTGTCGAAATCTTGCTGTCCTGTAATGCCCCACCCTCCGCGAAGCTTCAAATAGGAAAGCGTTTTGGAATCCTTCAAGAAGCCTTCGTCAGAAATCCTCCACGCACCCGCCACAGAAGGGAAAAGTCCCCAGCGGTTCTCAGGTGCAAATCGACTTGACCCGTCTTGTCGCAATGTGGCGGTTAAGAGGTAGCGACCATTGAAGGTGTAGATCATTCGCCCGTAGTAGGAGATCAAAGCATTTTCGTTCCAACCTGGAATACCGGGAGGAGTGATGGTGTCCTCGGCGATATTGAACACTGGGAATGCCTTTGTTTCACGGTGCCAGAATTGATAAGAATAACCTCCAGTCAGGTCAATTTCGCTCTTGGCTGCCTCCAGTGTTTTCTTGTAGTTGAAATACGTTTCTAGCAATTGATTGGTCTTGACCTGGTCGTAGCGTTCTTGCCGTCCTCCTTGAATGTAGGATACTGCTGCAGAGTCAGAAACGGTGACCGTTCCATAACCGTGTGCATAGTCATACCCTACGTTCATGATTAAATGCAGGTCTGGAAGAAAGTGAAGTTTGTAATCCAATTTGGCGTTTCCGATGAATCGATCTGCGTTGCCAAAGTCATCGCGCTGATAAAGCAGTCCGACCGGGTTGCGCACGGCAAGTGGATCAGGGTTGCCGTTTGGGCGAATCCATTCGTAGTAGCCCCCGAAGCGCTCATAGTCGGTTGGATAGGTGTAGGTGCCACCGTTCAATTCAGGATCATTCGAGTATACCGGTTGTGTGGGATCAAAACTGATGGCTGAGCCGATGGCTCCTTTGTCAGCGAACACGCTTTTGGTGATCGAGTACTTCGTACTGATGTCCAAGGCCAAGTGATCGTCTAAGAACTTGGGTGTCAGGTTCAATCCTCCAGCATAACGCTTCATGTTGTCGCGGTCGAGTACGCCATTTTCATCCTTGTAATTGAACGATAGTCGGTACGGCAATGCTTTGATGCCGCCGGTGATGCCAACGTTGGTTTCCAGGATGAGCGCGTTTCGGTAGATCTCGTCTTGCCAGTCTGTGTTGGCGTTGCCCATCAAAGACGATTGGGTCGATGTACCATACTCCTGAACCGCGGCGCGGAATTGAGCAGTGTCCATCACGTTCACTTTTCGGGTGATCGTAGACAGGGATACCTTCTGTTGCAGGTCCACTTGAAAGGGGGTCTTGCCTTGTGCGCCCTTCTTGGTTGTAATCAAAATGACACCGTTGGCACCCCGCGAACCATAAATGGCAGCGGCGGAGGCATCCTTTAAGACCACCATGTTTTCAATGTCGTTCGGGTTGATGAGCGTGAGCGGATTGGCAGCTCCTGAAATGCTGTTGTTATCCAGAGGCACACCGTCGATCACGATGAGCGGGTCGTTGCTCGCATTCAAGGATGTACCTCCACGGATCCGTATTTTACTTCCTGACCCTGGAGCCCCGTCATTGGAGGTGATTTGCACACCTGAAACCTTTCCAGAAATCAATTGCTCAGGGGTGGTGATGTTTCCTTGCCCAAAGTCTTCTTCGCTAATCACCTTGGTCGAACCCGTGAGGTCGTCAGCGTTGGTGGTACCGTATCCAATGACGACGGCTTCTTTCAGTAGCACACCATCCAATTTCATGGTGGGGCTGCTTGATTTCGTTTCTCCAGCTGCAAACGTCATTTCCTCGTTAATGGTCACGAATCCGATGTAGGAGAATTTGATGTTGTAGGTGCCTGGTTTGATCCCACTGATCTCATAGTTGCCGTCCAAATCGGCGGAAGCGCCCAACAAAGGAGATGTTCCTTCCACAATAACTGTGGCACCCACAAGTGGGTATCCATCTTCTCCTTTCAATAGTCCTTTCAGGGTAGCGTCTTGGGCAAACGAAGAAAGCGCCAAGAGGAGTAGCCATGTGGTTATAAATGACCGTAAGTGTTTCGCGTTCATAGGTATAGGTTAAGTGTAGAAAAATAAATTATTGTATCGTAATCAGAAAATATTACTTTAGCATAATCTAAGTGTAACTTGGACACTAAGGTACAATACTAATATCAAACACTCTCAACAATGAAGAAAATTTTTACTCTCCTGCTTGCGGGCGCTTTGTTCACTGGCGTTCAAGCACAAGTAACGATTACCTATAAGGTTGACGTTACCAACTACTTAGATTCAGGAACGCTCGATGCTAATGGAATTCGAATCGGGGGCAATTTTGCTGCCTTGAACGCTACGGCGGGAGGTACCGCCATGGTGGATTGGTCGCCTTCTGATGCAACTTCAGTGATGACCGATGAAGGGAACAACATGTGGTCTATTGAAGTCACGTACCCAGCTGAGTCCATAGGGTCAGAGCAATTGTTCAAGTATGTCAATGGAGATTGGGGAACGAACGAGGGAAAAGGCGGATCTCAGATCGCTATTGATAGTTGTGGAGTGGATGATGGGTCTGGCAACATCAACCGCACGTTAATGATTCCATCGTATCCTACAACATTGATTTATTGCTGGGATGAGTGCAGACAATGCGACAGTTCAAGTGCCGTGCTTAACGTGAAGGAAGTGAAGCAGTCTGACATGACCGTCTTCCCTAATCCTTTTCAAAATGAATTCACCATCAGCTCTGCGTCTAACAGCGCCATCGCCAACGTTACGATTATGGATCTTTCCGGTCGTGTAGTGGCAAATGTGGCTGGTAAGCGCGCGACGAGCATGAACATTTCTGCCGAGGCATACCGTATGGTTTCAGGACTTTATTTGGTGCGTGTAGCTGCCGTTGACGGAACTACTTCCTTAGTGAAGGTTGCCGCGCAATAATTTTTGTGGTTTGTGAACACCCATAAAAGGCCTCGCCATTGCGGCGGGGTCTTTTTTTTTACCCTTATTTTCGATGCATGCGAAGGAGTTGGATGCTGGGTGTCTTGGTGCTGGTTTGCAGTTGCCAAGAGGTGGAGTGCATTGATTGCATTGATGATCAAGGGAACAGGTTTACGTTTTGTGATCCTCCTGAAGCCCCTTTTACGAACCAGCAGTGTGGCGAGACGTATCGAAAATGAAGATGAGACATAAACACTTCCTGTGGCTTGTACTGTTGGCAATGATTGCCTGTAAAAAGCAGGTAGAGGTGCGTCCTACCCTCCCTACGCCTACCGTGCAATGTATGGCGCCTGATGCCCTGATTGGATCTTGGATTTCTGACTCGGTGCATATAACCACCAACGTAGATTCGATGGATTCGAGCATTGTAGAACGCTTTCCATCTCTTCAATACACCATGCGATTGCGCTGCGGAAACGGAGATACTCTCTTTTTGCTTTCCTATGTGAATTTTGCAGGCGTGGTGACCGAGGAAGTTCGGTCGACCAATTTTACGGCCAACGTAACGGGCGTGTATGCTTATGGCGAATTGGAAGTTACGTCCGATACAGCCGACGCTTCGTTTGTACTCCGTCTGGCTATTCTAGGGGAGGATAGGCTCATGGCAACCAAAATTGCCCTGCCCAATCAGGGTCAATCCACGCGCACGGAAATATTTTTTCGTAAGGAGTGAACGATTGGTACGTCAAACGCGTTGTGACAATCCAACGTCTTATCCATATGCGCTATTTATTTCTCACTGCACTGTTCCTCGGAATATTAGCTACCTCGTGTAGAAAGGATGCGCCGGCACCTGAAGAAGAAGGTGACGACACAACCGTAGTAACTACAACCTCCAAGCACATGGTGCTGATCATACCCACCGTAAGTGTGAATTGCGGCGCGTGCCCTCTGGCGCATCATGAAATCGAGGTTTTGGAGGAGGAGAACGAGAATGTCACGCACATGTCTCATTACATCTACGGCCCGCTCTATCATCCTTACACGAAGTACTTGATGGATAAGATCAACAAGACGGTCTATACTCCATTGGGACATGTAGACAGAAGGCACGAAGACGGCAGCGTGGTCTATTACCCGGTCAACATGTTCAAAGGAATCTTAGGCACGGAGGTGGAAGAGTCTACTGGAATTGACTTAAGCGTAAAACGCATCAATGCAGAAAGCAGCATTGAATTAGCAATAGAAGTGGCTACCGAGTCTGTGTCTCTGAAAGAAGACATGATGATCACGGTTGTGCTGATTGAAAAGGAAGTGACGGGAATGGGCAACGGTTACGATCAGCGCAATTACGGAAACAACGATCCCGACCACCCATACTTTGAAAGAGGTGATTGGATCGAAGGCTTTGTCCACACCCATGTAATCCGCGATGTGTTTACTGCCTTTGAAGGGGATGCACTCAACCTCGGTTCTGGGAAAGACAGCTGGACCTATAGTATTCAGCATTCAACGCTGGAAAAAGATGCCAGCGCATATGCGATCATCGCATTTGTGAACCGACCAGGAGAGGATATTCAACCCGTCCTGAATACGGTTCAAGCGGAATTGGCTGAGTAACCTTTACAAGTCGAACTTGATGCCTTGAGCCAATGGCAGCTCGGTGCTCCAGTTGATCGTGTTTGTCTGTCGACGCATATAAGCCTTCCAAGCATCTGATCCACTTTCACGTCCTCCGCCGGTTTCCTTTTCGCCGCCAAAAGCGCCACCGATCTCAGCACCGCTTGTGCCGATGTTGACGTTGGCAATACCACAGTCAGACCCTTGATGACTCAAGAAGATCTCACTCTCTCGCATATTGGTGGTCATGATGGCTGAGCTCAAGCCTTGCTTTACGCCGTTTTGTAATGCCAAAGCCTCTTCAAATGTGGAATATTTGAGGAGGTACAAAATCGGTGCGAATGTCTCTTCTTGTACGATTTCCCAGGAGTTGTCTGCTTCGGCAATCGCTGGCTGCACGTAGCACCCGCTTTCGTATCCGGCACCGGTCAACACACCGCCTTCCACCACCATCGTACCGCCAGAGCGCTTGATTTCAGTGATGGCGTTTTCGTACATGCCTACTGCATCTGTATCGATCAGTGGACCAACATGGTTGTTCACGTCCAATGGATCACCGATGCGCAATTGACCGTATGCTTTTTTGAGGGTCTCTTTGACTTCGTTGTAGATGCTTTCATGGATGATTAAGCGTCGCGTTGATGTGCAGCGTTGACCAGCAGTTCCAACAGCGCCAAATACGATACCGGGAACGGCAATCTTAAGATCGGCATTGGGCGTGAGGATGATGGCGTTGTTTCCGCCCAGTTCGAGGATGGTCTTACCCAATCGTCGACCGACCGCTTCACCGACCTTTTTACCCATGCGGATAGACCCTGTTGCTGAGACCAAAGGCACACGCTTGTCATTGCTCATCAATTGCCCAATCTCGTAATTGCCTACTACCAAGCAATTCACTCCCTCCGGCACCTCGTTGCGTTCAAATACATCTTCTACGATCTTCATACATGCGATCGCGCATAAAGGCACTTTCTCTGATGGTTTCCATACGCACACATCTCCACATACCCAAGCGAGCATGCTGTTCCACGCCCAAACGGCAACGGGAAAGTTGAAAGCCGAGATGATCCCGACCACTCCCATGGGATGGTACTGCTCATACATGCGGTGCATGGCGCGCTCGCTGTGCATGGTCAGGCCGTGCAATTGGCGGGAAAGTCCCACTGCGAAATCGCAGATGTCAATCATTTCCTGCACCTCTCCGAGGCCTTCCTGATAGCTTTTGCCCATCTCATAGCTCACCAATTGGCCGAGCTCATCTTTCTTTTCGCGCAATGCCTCTCCGATCTGACGCACTACTTCGCCTCTTTTGGGAGCGGGCCTCATCCTCCAGGTATCGAACGCTTTTTGAGCGAGACCGATTACTTCTTCATAGTTCTCTGCTGAGGAGCCATTGACAGTGGCAATTTTGCTGCCGTCTACAGGTGTAAACGATTCAAAGGTCTGGCCTGTGGATGCAATCCATCGTTTTCCAGTGTAAGTTCCTTGGTTGATGGATGCAATGCCCAGTGCGGTGAGTGTGTCTTTCATATTTTCAACTTTCTAGCGTACAAAAGTACAGTCCCAATTTCGCTATGGGCGAATTTTCACTACTACTTTTCAAGTGATTGGTTTTTTAGGGAGAAATGAAGTCTGAATGATTAAATCACCTCGTCCAGCCAAGCACTTACCTCTTGTGCGTGGGTGTAAACCATGAAGTGAGGTCCACCCTGCACTCGCTCATCTGGTCGAATGTTTCGTATCGGAAACACTGCGTCAGCAGTGCCGTGAATGTGGGAGATATTCGAGAGCTTGTGTTCTCCATTCCAGGATACGATCTTATCTGTAGACCAGTCTACAATGCGTTCATCTGAACGCTCGAGCAAATCAAAGAGCATTTCCTTATCAGAACCTTCGCGTACGCCAAAAAACCAGGCGGTGAGCTCTTTGAAGTGGAGCAATTTGGACGCGGGCAGGAGCTTTTGAAGATGGACCAAGCCGATCAAGTTGAGGTTGATGGGCATCTCTGTTTTGCTCTTCACAGAACTGATTAACACGACTTGCTTTACGGGAATGCGCTTGGCCATTTCGATGGCCATGATTCCTCCGAACGAGAGGCCAACCAAGACAGATTGTTGCGGATTTTCAATGGATTGGCCCATACGGACCGCGTAAGCTTCCATCGTTTCGTCCGGATTGGGGGCTAACCAAGGCAGGTGGTGGATGTCTATGCTCTTCTTCAACTGAAGACGTGAGAAGACCGTTTCATCCGCTCCTAAACCACTGATGAAATAGACAGGCGTCACAATTTTTCTGTCATGAAGTTTTGGGAGGGGGCGTCGTAGAAAATGCGGCCAACCACTTCCGGCAATTTAGGCTGCTTTTCTTCTACTAAATCAACAATGAACCCGCTGAATTCATAGCCCCATTCTTGTTCGTCTGTCGGCACATTTCTCGTGTCTAGGACGATGGATTTGGGTTGATGCTTTTTGGCGAAGAAACTCACGTCGCACACCATGTCAAAAGGGACGGTAAATTCGAAAGATCCATTGTTGTTCGCCATAACGGTATAGAAGTCACCTGCCGCGCTGGTCACGCGAATACTTGCATGCTTTACCTGTCCTCCTTCTGCGTCTTGAATGGTTCCACCCAGCAGCAAGTTGTTGTCCTTGGATTGTGCGAATCCAGTTCCGACAAGCAGGCTGAAGGCTATAGCAACAATCCACTTCATGGGTCACGATTCACAAAGTTTCCGACGGCGGGGTCGAACAGAATATAAGCTACTTGCTTTGCAGGGGAGGTGTCATCCCCTTCAATTAAGGTCACTCGGAAGCCCCCGTATTCGTAGTTATACTCCTGTTCAGATGCCGGTATGTTACGCGTGTCAAAAACCAACATCTTCGACTCAAAACCTTCTTTGGAAAGGACAATCTCAAAGTACAAATCGAAGTCTACCCCAAAGTCGAACCTACCGTTGGGTTGCGTCTTTTTTTTCTGGATCACTTTGCCTTCCTTATTCTGAAGTTCAATGGACACGGCCTTCATGGGAAGTCCGTTGTTTCCGTAGACCACGCCATCTATGGCAACGTCGGGTGTTTGAGCAACGGAAGGGATGGAGAAGGCCAAGGCGAAAAGTGCTGTGGCGAGGCGGATCATGGCTTTTCGTTGAAGAAGTGGACATCCCGTTGAGGGAAAGGAATGCGAACGTGCTTTTCACGGAACTGGGCATCGATTTCGAAGCGTAATTCGCTTCGCACAAATTCAATCTCCCATGAATTACGCGCCCAAAAGAAGACCTCAAAGTCAAGGCTAGAGTCTCCAAAATTCTTGAACTGCACCTTGACGGGCATGTTCTGGTCTACCGCTGGATTCTTCTTCACGATGTCTGTTAGGATATCACGGACCAAGGCAGTGTCTGACCCATATGCTACACCCACTTTTACGTTGAATCGCGTGAGGTCATCCATGGTGGTCCAGTTGATCACGTTGTCTGAAACCAACTTGCTGTTCGGAACGATCATGGTGATGCCATCGCGCGTCTTGATCTTGCTCGTTCGAAAATCGATCTCGATGATCCGGCCGACGGTATTGTTGAACTCCACGATGTCGCCCACCTTCACCGTGCCTCCGAAAAGCAGGATGAGTCCGCTGGTGAAGTCGTTGAAGATCTGTTGAATGCCCAATCCAACGCCGACCAATAAGGCGGCAGAACCAGCGAGCAGAAGCGTAAGGTCAACGCCGACCGTTTCCAGTACGATGGCGGTAGAGGTAGTGTAAGCGAAGTAGGCGGCCAATTTTTCGAGCGCGTACAATGTGCTGCGCTCCATCCAATCCCTCCGCTTGATACTGCGGTCGATGAAAACGCGGAAGATTTTCAAGGTGACCCAAGTGGCGAAGTAGATGATGATGATCAAGCCTACGTTGAATACCGTCAGTGAGAAATCCTTGTAGCCAAAGATTTCGAATTCGATTATGGCTTGTATCCTTTCCATCAATGCAATACGGTTCTGCCGAGTTTCTTGTTGATCTCACGCTTGATGCTTTCCAGCTTCATTTGGCGCATGAGGAATTGTGTAGCGTCAGCTCCTAGTAGGGTCTGTTCTTTCAAGGCTTCTTGATTTTCCTTGAGCATGCGTTTTACGCGTTTGTCCTTGTATGCGTAGATCGATTCAAGCACGGCCCGGCGGAGTTTCTTTTCTTCTGGCATCACAATGATCTCTTTTCGCTCCCAGTTGTCAAGGTTGTAAGGAAAGCTCATCATATCCACAAACAGTTCGCGCAGCGCGTCGTTTTCGTGGTTGATGAAGGTGTTGACCTGGAGCTTTTCGTGCTGATCCATGTGCTTGGAAAGGGCCTCGAAGAGATTCCTGAGTGATTGGTTTTCGAAGTACAGTTCATCTTGTTCAATTTCGTTCAAAAGGAAATCAATCACATTGATGGCTTCTGGTTCGGGTTGATCCTCTTCCACCTTATCCTCCAAGGTGAAGGTATGGTCGTGGTAATTGATCATGATCCGCAGGATGTCGCGCTCTTGAAATTCTAAGGTGTCTTCAGCAAATTTCTTTTCCTCGATGAACGAGGATTCAATGACTGGCGGTTCTGGAAATTCATCTTCCCTGTGGTTGGATGAGCGGAAACGTTGCTTGTGTTGCTTGCGCAGCGACTTGTTCAGTTCTGAGATCAGCGCCTTTTCGGAGACGTGCATCAGCTTGCTGCACTCGGTGATGTAGATCGACCGCAGAATGGTATCGGGGATCAGGGCGATGCTGTCAACCATGGTATGGATCACCTCATTGGTCTTAATGGGGTCGCCGTGGGCATCCTTCATCAAAAGATCCGCCTTAAAGACTATGAAATCGCGCGCATTGTCTTTCAAGTACTCCTTGATTTCGATGCGGTCGTGTTCCTTGCTGAACGTGTCGGGGTCATGCCCATCGGGCAAAAGGACCACCTTCACATTTACGCCTTGTTCTAGGATGATGTCGATACCGCGCAAGCTTGCTTTGATGCCTGCGGGGTCGCCATCGTAGACCAAGGTTACCGTCTTTGTATAGCGCGATACGAGCTTGATCTGATCTTTGGTGAGCGCCGTTCCAGAAGAGGCAACGGTATTTTCAATCCCTTTTTGGTGAAAGGCGATGACGTCTGTATAGCCTTCAACCAGATAGACATTCTCCTCCTTCGCAATGGATTGCTTGGCGAAGTAGATGCCGTAGAGCGTGCTACTCTTATCGTAGATGGCATTCTCCGGGGAGTTGATGTACTTCGGAATGTTCTTGTCTGCCTTGAGCGTGCGACCACCAAATCCGATTACCCTTCCGCTCAGGTTGTGGATCGGAAAAATGACGCGGCCTTTGTACCCGTCGTACTTCCTCCCGTTTTTTTCTTTTACCAGAGCGGTGGCCAGCAAGTATTCTTCTTTGTATCCTCGATCGGCCGACTCGTCGGTGAAGGCTTGATAGTTATCGGGATTGTAGCCAAGTTGGAATTTTTTGATGGCACTTTCCTTGAAATCGCGCTCCTTGAAATAGCTCAATCCAATGTTTTGACCCTCTTCTGAATGCCAAAGCTGCTCGGTAAACCATTTCTGGGCAAACTCATTGATGACGTATAGGCTCTCCCGTTCGTTGCGCGCTTCCTCTTGTTCGGGAGAGGGCTTCTCTTCTTCGAGTTCGATGTTGTAGCGCTTGGCCAGCCACCGCAACGCTTCGGGGTAGGTGAAGTGCTCGTGTTCCATGATGAAGCTCACCACGTTTCCTCCTTTCCCTGAACTGAAATCTTTGAAGATGCCTTTAGCAGGAGACACCATGAATGATGGGGTTTTTTCATCCGTCCAAGGACTCAAACCCTTGAAGCTCGATCCCGATTTCTTCAGGTTTACGAACTCGCCAACCACCTCATCGATGCGTGCAGCATGGAGAATCTCATCAACTTTGTGGGGTGGAATCATTGCTTACGAAGGTAGTATACCGCGGTGCAAAAGCCAGCGTCCTTACTCGGCTTTCTCTACGTCGAAATTCATCTTTTGCAGCAGGGATCCATCGGTGTTGTAGAAGCTCCAGCTGCCGGTCTTTTCATCGTTTGAGAACTGCCCTTCATAGCGTTTAATCCCATCTGGCCAGTAGACTTCCTTCTTTCCTTCTTTGCTGCCGTGTTCGTAAAAACCGAGGCTCCAGAGTTGCCCGGAATTGTAATAATAACGCCACTCTCCGTGGCGCAGGCCATCCTTGTCAAAGCTCCCGAAATACTCGCGCGTACCGTCTTCGTAAAATTTCTCCTCCTTGACTTTCACGGATTGCCCATCCTCTTCAAAGTAAAAGCCAACCAGCTTTGGCTGTGTTTCCGTCCAACTGTCAATCACCTTGCGTTCTGGCTCCTTTTCACATGCTGTATTCACGGCCATCACACCGACCAATAAAAACATCATCCACTTTTTCATGTGCTCAAAAATAATCGCGTTGTTGAATTTATCAAGCGGGATTGAGTAACTGGATGGTGCAATTTCAGATAAGTCCATGTCCTGCGCGGAATGAATAGTAATAGTATAAAGCACCAAAAGAAATAAGGAAGTCTAGAATGGCGGAGGGAGAAAATGTCGACTATTCGGGTTGTAGCCTTTTAAAACACTGCAATCCGTCTCAAATTAGTCAAATGAACAAGTCCTTTCAACTTGATTTAAATGGAGGTAACCTTATGGTTATTTGAAAAAAAAGTATAATTGATGTCTAATTTCGAATGGAAATGTACGTAATCGTTAAAAAACCAACGATTGATCGACGCATTCGATTCGTGTAAAAACTTGTTGCTTATGAGGTCTGAAAGATACGTCATTGCTATGATCGCCATGATTGTAGCCTTGGGTGGTTTGCTCATGGGTTTTGATGCTTCGGTCATCTCCGGAGTGGTTAAATTCATAGAACCTGAATTTGGGCTCACGAAACTTGAACTGGGATGGTCTGTGGCCTCCTTAACGCTAACGGCAACCTTGGCGATGATGATATCCGGCCCGCTGAGTGATCGGTTTGGAAGAAGGTCTGTATTACGCGTAGCTGCGATTCTGTATGCCATTTCGGCGCTCGCCTCCGCCTTTGCTCCTACATTTTTAACCCTTGTGATTGCTCGGATGATCGGCGGGTTAGGAGTTGGTGCATCCTTGATCCTGGCGCCTATGTACATCGCGGAAATGTCACCTCCCGACATTCGCGGTAGGATGGTATCGTTCAATCAGTTGAACATTGTCATCGGTATATCGCTTGCGTTTTTCACCAACTACTTGATCTTGCATTGGGGAAAGTCCGATGCTTCATGGGCGGTTTGGCTCAAATTGGATGAACACAATTGGCGTTGGATGTTGGGACTGGAAACGCTTCCAGCGGTGTTGTATTTCTTTGGACTTTTCTTCGTGCCCAAGAGTCCTCGTTGGCTCATCTTGAAGGGGAAAGTGGCTGAGGCGAAGTCGATCATGGCCAAATTGACCTCTGAGGCGGAAGCAGAAGCCGCTCTTGAGGAAATTCGAAAAAGTGATCTCGCCAGAAAAGACGAACCCAAGGCAAGCGTCAAAGACTTGCTCAAACCAAGTTTGCGTTTGGTTCTCACGATTGGAATTGTCGTAGCCGTGCTCCAGCAGATTACCGGCATCAACTCTGTTTTCTTCTATGCACCTATGATCTTTGAACAATCGGGCATTGGAACCGACGCTTCGTTCGTTCAGGCCATTTTGGTCGGATTGGCTAATTTGGTGTTTACCGTATTGGCCATTCTCTTCATCGATCGTCTCGGTAGGAAACCCCTCTTGAGCTTTGGAGTCGCGGGCATTGCCCTCTGCATGTTCTTGCTTTCCTATGGATTTCATGCTGCCACCTATGAGGTGACCCAAGAGACGTTTATGGCCATCACCTCAGTGCAGGAAGCAGACGTCGTATCGGTCATCGGTCAGACCTACGCGAATGAATCTGCTTTTTTGGACGGCATTGCTCAGGTACTATCACCAGATGTGATTGAAGCGCATAAAACTACGCTGATCAACTCCTCCATTCGCATGAATGCGATGTTGATCCTCTTTGCCATTTTGGGATTCGTGGCCTCGTTCGCGATCTCGATTGGACCCGTCATGTGGGTCCTGTTTTCAGAATTGTTTCCAAACAAAATCCGCGGCATTGCCATCTCTTTTGTCGGACTCATCAACTCCGGCGTCAGTTTCCTTGTCCAATGGATATTTCCATGGGAGTTGGAATTTTTGGGCAGTTCGGTGACCTTCCTAATCTACGGTCTTTTTGCAGCAGCGGGACTCATTTTTATCGTCAAGGTCATACCTGAAACGAAAGGAAAATCACTCGAAGAAATCGAAACGCAACTCGTACACTAAATCAGTTTGTCATGAAGTCATTGGTAACGTCGCTTGGACTATCAGCCCTACTCATCGTGGCGTGCAACGCCCCAAAACAACAAGCTCCAAAGACCAATTCAGAGGGACCTCAACCAAGTCAATTGGTTATTCGTTTTCAGCCTCAACCTGCTGCGGGCCTCTTGGGTCAAGATCACCCCATCTCTTTTGTTTTGCCGGTGCCCGAGACAGGCAGGTACAAGGTCACCGCATTCGGCCCAGATTGTATCGGTTGTGAGGTGTGGGTAGAAGATTACATCGATAATCCAGATGATCGCACGTACAACATCACGGGTTCTATGGTGCTTGAGGGAGGGAAGGCATCAAGAGATGGATCCCCCTTGGCTGCTGGCGAGCACAAGATGTTGGTCCATGCCAATAAGGAAATGACCCTTGACAGCGTCGTCTTCGAATTAATTTCCTCTCATGCTGATACGCCGCAACAATTGACGCAATCCATGGAGGGTGATGCTTGGGAATTGGTCTGGTCCGATGAATTTGACGGTACGGGTTTGCCAGACCCAGACAAATGGACGTATAATGTGGGAAATTGGGGATGGGGAAACAACGAACCTCAGTATTATACGGATGCTCGACAAGAAAATGCCCGTCAGGAAAACGGTCACCTGATCATTGAAGCCCTGCGAAATGACATGGGCCAACCATGGACCTCAGCACGACTCACCACCCAAGGAAAGACTTCATTTACGTATGGTCGCGTCGAATTTCGAGCGATGGTGCCTGAAGGACGAGGCACATGGGCTGCTGGCTGGCTGCTCGGAGACGCATACCGCGATGAGCTTTCATGGCCCTACTGCGGAGAGATAGATGTTTTGGAATGTGTAGGATATGAGATCGATGATGCCACCGGTGCAGGCTTGAACCACGCCACCTGCCATACCCGAGCCTACTATTTCAAACAAGGAAATCAGATTGGAAGCGAAATTGCCGTGGACAGCATGAACTCCGTCTTTCACACCTTCGCCATTGAATGGTATCCGGATGCCATCCATGGATACTTAGACGGAGAGCATTACTACACCTACGACAAAACTGCCGACCGATTAGAATGGCCCTTCAACGAGCCACAAAACATCATCATCAATCTAGCCGTTGGAGGTGGATGGGGTGGAATGCAAGGCATTGACTCTACCTATGATCGCCATCGTTATGTACTAGATTACGTTAGGGTTTACCAAAAGAAATGAGAACTGCCTCTATTTTACTTGGACTGGTTTTTCTGATCCGGTGTACGTCGCCCGTAGATGAAGAGCTGTCGGTCGTGGTGTATCAGAGCTCCAAAGCTGGGGATAAGCTCGCGATGAGAGCGGGGCGCTCGATCGAGTCCAAGGTGCTGGATTCCATTTCCCTTTTTCCTGAACAGACGTTTCAAGTCATCACCGGATTCGGAGGAGCATTTACAGAATCCTCGGCCTTCGTGCTTGATCAGCTCAGTCCCGCAAAAAGACAGCAGGTACTGGAAGCCTATTTCTCTGAAGAGGGAGCGGCGTATTCCCTGACCCGCACCCACATGAACAGTTGTGATTTTTCCTTGGATCACTATAGTTATGCGTCCATTCCAGGCGACACTTTGCTCGACTCGTTCAGCGTGAAGGAGGACCTACCGGACCTTATCCCAATGATCAAAGATGCCATGGACATTTCGAAGGAAGGATTCAAGATCATCGCTTCTCCTTGGACGGCGCCCCCATGGATGAAGACCAATAACGCTTGGGCTTCAGGATCTTTGGCAGCGGAACACTACGATACATGGGCCAGGTTCTTTGTCAAATACGTAGAAGCTTACCGTGAGCAGGGAGTTGATATTTGGGGCTTCACGGTAGAAAATGAACCCTTGGGCAACGATTCCAACTGGGAGAGCATGCATTATACGCCTGAGCAAATGGGCACTTTTGTCAAGCACCATTTGGGACCAGCTTTGCGCGATGCGGGCTTGGACCAGCGCCTTCTTTTGTACGATCAAAACCGAGGTGAAGAACTAGAAGAATGGTCCGATGCCTTGCTGACGGATCAAGAGTTGCTGCCTTTTTTGGCAGGTACAGCCGTGCATTGGTATACAGGCACCGTTGATTGGTTTCCCGCCTCACTAGAGCACACCCACGAGCTAGCTCCTGATCTACACCTCATTCACACCGAGGGCTGCGTGGATGCTGAAGTGCCGCACTGGAAAGACGACCAATGGTATTGGTCAAAAGAAGCGACAGATTGGGGATGGGATTGGGCCAAGCCTGAAGATAAAGCAAACCATCCGAAGTATGTGCCGGTCTATCGCTATGCCAGAGACATGATCGGATGCATGAACAGCTGGGTGGATGGCTGGATCGACTGGAACATGGTGCTCGATCGAAACGGAGGTCCAAACCTCGCCAATAATTGGTGCGTGGCACCAGTCATAGTCGACACGGCCACGGATGAGGTATACTACACCCCATTGTATTACGTAATGGCGCATTTTAGTAAATACATTCGGCCGGGTGCGAGACGCATTGGATATTCGAGCACTGATGAAGATCTTATGGTCACTGCTGCCCAAAATCCAGATGGAAGTGTTTGCGTGGTAGCGCTCAACATGACGGATACACCCAAGCAGTTTAGATTATCTGTGGGTGAGAAAAGCAAAGTAATGGAAATCGATGCGGCAGCATTGCAGTCGATTGTAATTGAAGGACAACAGTAGAGAGAGATAGATGGCAAAGAATGAAGTACGCCTTGGGTTGACCCCAATGCACATAGAAGACAAGGAGATTACCGGGGCATATACGACCCTGGAGGGAGAGGATTTTTTCGTGATCGACCACTTTGATCGCATGCCACCCTTTTTCATGACCATCGTGAGTTCGTCGGACCACTGGCTCTTCCTCTCGTGCAATGGAGCCTTGTCAGCAGGAAGGAGAAATCCAGACAACGCGGTGTTCCCCTACTACACCGACGATAAAATTACCGACTCTGCTGGTCAGACCGGAGCCAAAGCGATCTTCCGAGTGCGCGAAGGAGACCATGCATTTCTATGGGAACCCTTTGCAGAGCACTATCGAGGCGTGTATCCTACCACGAGCAAATTGTACAAGAACCGCGAGGGTAACAAGATCGTCTTCGAGAAACGCAACGAACAATTGGGTCTCACCTACCGCTACGGTTGGATGTTCTCAGATCGTTACGGCATCGTGCGGCGCTCTCAGCTGATCAACGACACCGATCGGGAGCTACAAGTTGAATTGCTCGATGGCATTATGAATGTGCTTCCTTATGGCATTGACAGTAATCTCCAGAATTTTAGGAGTACCCTGGTAGATGCCTATAAGCGCAACGAACTGGACATCGAAAATGGCTTGGGCATTTTTTCGCTGAGTTCAATGGTCGTGGACAAGGCAGAACCGAGTGAGGCCTTGAAGGCAACCACCGTATGGAGTGCCGGCTTGGATCAAGACGCCATCTTGTTGAGCACCAATCAGCTGGGGCATTTCAGAAGGGGCGGAGACATCGTTCAAGAAGCAGACATCAAGGCGACGAAAGGTGCTTATTTCATTTACAAGACTCTGTCTTTAGCTCCAAAAGCGAAAAAAGAGTGGGTCATTGTTTCCGAAGTGAATCAGTCTGCAAAGGAGATTGAATCCTTGCGAAAAGACCTGCAAGACAAGCAGGCGATCTTGGCTGCGGTCAATGCAGATATTGCCAAAGACAAAGAAGAGCTGCGCAAAAAGATCGGCTTGACCGACGGCATCCAGCTTTCAAACGATCGATTGAGCACGGGAAGGCATTTCTCTAACGTGCTCTTCAACATCATGCGTGGAGGAACCTTTGATGACCAATACGAGATCGAAAGCAAAGACTTTATCGCCCACGTCAAGCGGATGAATGAGGAAGGATACAAGACACACCGCTCAACGTTGAGCGAACTACCCCCGAAAATTTCCTACCACCAATTGAGGTACTTCCTAACGGCCACACAGAAGAAGGACCTGATGCGGTACTATTTTGAGTACTTGCCACTCTCGTTCAGCCGAAGACACGGTGACCCGAGTCGGCCATGGAATTACTTCTCCATTGAAACCCGCAATGCCTTGGGAGAGAAGTCGAGGAATTACGAGGGCAACTGGCGCGACATTTTTCAGAATTGGGAGGCCTTGGCATTCAGTTATCCTGAATTCACGCTCGGTATGATTTCCAAATTCGTCAATGCCTCTACTATTGACGGATACAATCCCTATCGCATAACGCGAGATGGAATCGATTGGGAAGTGATTGAGCCAGATGATCCTTGGTCGTACATCGGATATTGGGGAGATCATCAGGTCATCTACCTCACCAAGTTCCTTGAGTTCTCGGTAAACTACCACCCAAAACGACTGCGATCCTTGTTGGCAAGTCGGTCCTTCACCTATGCCAACGTGCCTTATAGAATCAAAGGTTACGATGCCATCACCAGCAATCCGAAGGACACCATAGACTTCGACCACGACCTCGATAGAAGGATCGGTGAGCGTGCGCGTAAAGTGGGGTCGGATGGTAAGATGATTTGGACGAGTAAGGGTCAGTTACTGCAAGTGAACCTCACCGAAAAACTCTTGGTAATGATCCTGACCAAGCTTTACAATTTTGTGCCTGAGGCAGGCATTTGGTTGAATACCCAACGCCCTGAGTGGAACGACGCCAACAACGCGCTCGTAGGCAATGGGGTAAGCATGGTGACCTTGTACTACCTCCGTCGCTTACTCAGCTTCTGTCCGACGCTTTTCAGCGATTTGGAAGTCAATAGTTTTGAGATCAACAAGCCCGTGGTAGATCTGTTGGACGCCTTGAATCGTGGTTTTCAGAATTACGAAGAATGCCTATCCATTGGATTTTCTGATCAACGCCGTCGAAATCTGATGGATGATTTTGGCATCGCTGGGGAGCACTATCGTACGACGGCCTATGCTGGGTTTACAGGTGACAAACGCACACTTTCTGTGGACGACCTGTTGGCCTTCTTTACGAAAGCCAACTGCTTTCTGGAGCACGCCATCGATAAGAACAAACGGGCGGATGGTCTTTACCATTCCTACAACTTGGTGAGCCTTTCCGAACGCTCCGCATCGGTTGAATACCTCTACGAAATGTTAGAGGGACAAGTGGCGGTGCTAAGTGCAAAATATTTGCCGCCGGAGGAAGCCTTGAACGTTTTGCATGCCCTTAAAGGCAGCGCCATGTTCCGACCGGATCAGTACAGTTATATGCTCTATCCAGACCGTGAATTAGCGCCCTTTTTAGAGAAGAACACGATCGAGCCAGCTTTGGTAGAAGGTTCCAGCCTCATAGATACACTCCTCGCTAAGGACGACACTTCGATCATCGAGCGTGACATCAACGGAAAACTCCACTTCAACGGATCCTTCCACAATGAAAAGGACCTGTTGCAGGCATTGAATGCCTTGGATGAAAAAGAATTTGGGGTAACGCTGAGCAAGGACAAAAAGCAATTGATGGAGGCGTTTGAGACGGTGTTTGACCACCGTTCCTTCACCGGTAGGTCTGGGACGTTTTATGGCTACGAAGGCTTGGGGAGCATTTATTGGCACATGGTATCCAAGCTCTTACTGTCGGTGCAAGAGAACATCATCGCGGCCAACGAACATGAAGCAAATGCCGGAGTCATCGGTCAATTGGTAGAGCACTACTACGAGATACGCGCTGGAATCGGGGTGAATAAATCGCCAAAGCTGTACGGGGCGTTTCCAACGGACGCCTATTCACATACACCGAAATATGCGGGTGCGCAGCAACCGGGAATGACAGGCCAAGTCAAGGAAGACATCATCAACCGATGGGCGGAATTGGGCGTTAGCGTGAAGGAGGGCAGACTCGCCTTTCAGCCAATCATTCTTAGGGCGTCGGAATTCCTCACGGAAGATGCAACCTTGTCGTACTATGATCATGAAGGAAAGGCGAACAAGGTGGAAGTTCCAAAGGGGTCGATGGCATTCACGTATTGTCAGATTCCTGTCGTTTATTCTACTGGAAGTGATAACCGAGCAGACGTACAGTACGCAGATGGCTCGCAGCACAGCTATCCAGAAGGCCGCTTAAACCTGAATGATTCCAAGGACATCTTCCAACGAACGGGAAGGGTGAAAGCCGTAACCGTATTTGTGAAGCAAGCCTTGTCCTGATCAACCAAGGCGCGGCCGACAAAGGATTTAACCTAGGGAAGCCTGCAGGGCATAGACCATCGGAATGCGGTTTTCCAGGTGTTTGATCCTGAATTTTCCGAGCTCGAATTCCTCGGTATGCTTGAAGCAATTGTGAGGAGAGTAGTCGAATTCTTGAAAATTATCGATGTGAAAACCTTGTTTTAAGAGAGCTGAAAACACTTCAGCCAGGCCGTGGTTCCAGGTCACCGATTGCATTTTTTCTCCCGTTCCACTGGCATATGAGCCCTCCTCATCCTCTACGATAACGTCCCCTTTAAAGTAGGAGTAGACAACCTCTTTGAGGTCATTGTCAAACATCCAAACGACGGGATGAAATTCAGCAAAGACAAATCGGCCGCCGGGCTTAGTGAAATGCTTGACCACCGAAGCCCATTGATCGATGTCCGGAAGCCAGCCAATCGTTCCGAAACTGGTGAAGACGATGTCGAATTTCTCGTTGAGCTTTTCGGGGAGTGAGTACACGTCACAGTTGATGAATTGGGTGTCCGTATCGGCTTTGGATGCCAGGTCTTTTGCGGCATCAATGGCCTCGTTGGAAAGGTCAATGCCCGTGGCTTTTGCGCCCATTCGGCTCAAGGAAATCGTATCCTGACCAAAGTGACACTGAAGGTGTAGAATGGATTTACCTCGCACGTCGCCCAGCTGTCCGAGTTCGATTTCGGTAAGGCTATTCCGGCCTTTCAAAAATGAAGGAACATCGTAAAAGTCGGATGTGACGTGACCTTGGGTCCAAGCGTTCCAAAGCGACCGGTTGTGGTCAAGGTAGTCTTGTTCGTTGGGCATAGCGTAATAAGCTCAATAGTAGTAAAATGAGCTCATACCCTCATACCATCATGCTCCGATTGCTTGGAAGGCTTCGTATACTAAAAAGGCAGGCCAGAGGACCGCTTTAAAGATAGCGAGGAGGATGCCTATAAACCCGCTTGACGCGCCTATGTAATAGAACAACGCCCCTATGAGTCCGAGACCGTATATGGGAGCATTGTGGGTGGTAGTAGTTCGGATGTCATTTTTCATGGCGTTTCTTTTTGGGGCAAGGTATACCGATGACGTCTGCGCAGGAAGTGGATTGGTAGGGAGATGGGTTGAGATTGCTCAACTTTCTCTTCGCCAGAGGAGTTGAATGGCTTGCAATTCACCGTCGTCAAAACGGTTCGGTTGAAGGTGAAAGCCCAATTTCAAATAAAACCCAAGCGGCGAGCGATATGTGCTTCGATCTTGAAGGCGATAATTGTCGTGTTCAACGACCCATCCGTTCAGTGCTTCTTCCTTGGACATGGCCGTTGTAAGCAATGCTGTGCCAAGTCCATTCCCTTGAAATCGTGTGTCAATGATCATCACGAACCACCGGCTATCGTTACGATCAAACGAACATAGCCAAGCCTGTAAGAGGCCGTTTTCATGGACAGTGAAATGGCGGGGGTTTGTACATCGATCCAAATAAGCCTGGAGCGCTTCCAAATCAGGAAATGCCATGAAGGATGGATACACCGCATTCCAAATCGAAAAGATCCGTTGCTGATCCTTTTCAGAAAGTTGGGATGTCTGTACGATGTTCACATTCCAAATCTAGCACGAAACCTTACGTCCGACCGAGCGCGTTGATGAATCGAATGCACTCTACATTGAAGGCGAGAGGTCGTTCTACATTGACTACGTGTCCGCATTCAGGAATAACATGCAGTAGCGCCATGCGGTGATCGGCGACCAGCTTTCGTATGCTGGGTAGAAACATGTGGTCCTCGCTTCCCATGATGTAGAGGGTGGGAATGCCGGTGTCTTTCAATCGAAAGATTTTGAGCAATGGATTGATGTCTGCTGCAAGGGTAAACCAACGCTTGAACTCTTTTTGATACAGCTTGCGCGCCTCGCGAACAAACAGGTTTCGCGACTCTCGGTGCTTTCTTCTGGGCATGATGATCCATGCAAAGAGTTTGTAGAGTAGCAGATACGGCACAATGGATTGCAACAACACACCCAAGCGCATCAGGACCTGTCCGCGTACGTTCAATTTCATAACGGCACCCCCCATGATCAGACTGCTGATGCGGTCTGGATAGCGTTCACTGAGGTCGCGGATGATAATCGTACCCAAAGAGATACCTACCAAGTGTGTCTGTGGAATCTTGAGGTGATCCAAGACCTCCATCACTTCATCGCCGATTACCTCGAAAGAATAGCGCTGAAGCTCTTCATAGACAGGGCTTTTGGAACGTCCGTGTCCGCGTAAATCGATCAAAAGCACATTGTAATGCTCCTTGAAATCACGCACTTGTTTGAACCAAATAGCACTGCTTCCGCCAGCCCCGTGGATGAAGGTCACCCACTCCTTGGAGCTAGGATGTATATATGGAGTATAGTGCAGCACTGCCTAGGAAACCGACCAACCGAACATTGGTTCGCCACACAAGGTGAAACTTTTCTCGGATTTAGTCTACCTTTCGCCGTAACTAATCCTATCACCTATGCATCTCAGACCCATCCTAGCTTTGGCCTTGCCATTTCTGCTTTCACCCCTCATGAGGGTTTGCGCTCAAGACACCTTTTCCATGGTTGCCGTGGATTCTGTGACTGGCGAAGTAGGAGGAATTGGCGCTTCCTGCGTCTACTTGGCACAGTTTCCTCAATTCGACACCGACTTTCTTAGCGAACTCTTTCCTGGCAAAGGAGCGATCAATTCGCAAGCTTGGTATCTTCCCGAAAATCAGGCTTATGCCCGATCGTTGATGAATGCTGGTTATGCGCCGTCTGTAATCATTGATTCACTCGTGGCCAATGATTTCCAAGGCACTCCTGAGTTGCGTCAATATGGAATCGCCGCATTGGTAGATGGCTCGCCGGTAACGGCTGCGCATACCGGAAGTGGGACAGACGACTACAAGAACCACATCCTCGGACCGAATTACGCGATCCAAGGCAACATCTTGCTCGGACAGCAGGTGCTGGATTTCATGGAGTACAATTTTCTGAATACCGAAGGTGATTTAGCTTGTAAGTTGATGGCAGCCCTGCAGGGAGCCAACATGATCGGGGCCGATTCACGATGCGCGCCTAGAGGGACTTCCTCGCTCTTCGCTTTTCTGAAGGTGGCACAGCCCAACGACAGTTTCGGAACCCCTTCCTTACTGGTCTCGATCGAGACGCCTTTGGTCAATCCCTTCGAACCCATCGATTCGCTTCAATCGCTCTTTACGTTGGTGCATGGCTGTCCGGCCGACTCAGTGCCTGAAGACACCATTCCCGACATCCCACAGAACATCTTGGAGATCGAGGAGGAGGGATTCATCCTCTTCCCCAATCCTGCAGACGACGAACTCACCATCCAGTTGAAGGAGGAGGGTGAATACGCCATGGTTATTCGAGATGTAAATGGAAGGGCCGTCTACGAAGGCCGAGTGATCGCAGACGCTACCATTGATGTTTCTGCGCTGGCTGCTGGTCAATACACCCTCGGGTTGAAAGGTGCAGACGGAGTGTTTTTAAAACACTGGCTCAAGAAATAGAGACGTGTAGTTTCTATGCGAAAGACATCACTTGTCCCACTCAAAGCGGTGGTGGATGATGCCTTCCTTTTCTTCATCGATCTCAGCTAGACAGGCCCTGGTAGCGGGGAGGAATTTCTTGCTTTTCAGCCATATGAGGTTCCAACTGGTTTCTTCAGGAAGGCCTTTCACCAGAATGATGTTCAAGTCGCCCCGTTCCAGTTCATTTCGGATGCGGATCACTTTCGTGGGTGGAATATCAATCCGAGCTTGAAAATTTATGAGTTGGATAGATGCCGCTGGTTGACTCATCTAATTATTTGGTGAATCTGTAGAAAGAGAGGGATGCAATCCCTCCCTCAATCTTCCTACTTTTGCGCCTTCCAATTGAGCGAAGCGCATGAAGATCTCCTACAACCGACTGAAAGATTTCATCCACCTGGACGAGTCGCCCGAAGAGGTGGCCGAATTGCTGACCAGCATCGGACTGGAAGTGGAAGGCTTGGATCGATTTGAGTCGGTGCCCGGCGGAATGCAGGGACTCGTGGTGGGGCATGTCATGGAAGTGTGGAAGCATCCAGACGCCGATAAACTCAGCTGCACTAAAGTGGACATTGGCACCGGAGAGTTGCAACCCATCGTGTGTGGAGCACCCAATGTTGCTGCGGGACAAAAGGTCATCGTAGCCACCGTTGGAACCACACTCTACACGCCAGATGGAGGTTCTTTCGAGATCAAGAAGGCTAAGATTCGCGGCGAAGTTTCGCAAGGAATGATCTGCGCGGAAGATGAGATCGGCGTTGGGGACAGCCACGATGGCATCATGGTGCTTCCTGCAGACACCAAGGTGGGAACCCCAGCAGAGGAGATTTTTAAGATAGAAACAGACCACGTTTTCGAAATCGGATTGACGCCTAACCGCGCCGATGCCGCTTCGCATTTCGGAGTAGCGCGCGACCTAAAGGCGGCCTTTGCACACCGGAAAGGACGCAAGTCAGAACTGTGTCGCACCTCAATAGAGGATGTCAAAGCAGCCAACCATGATTTGGTCATTCCTGTGAAGGTTGAAAATGAGGAAGCCTGTCCACGTTACATCGGCGTTACCATCTCGAACGTCACGGTGCAGGCTTCGCCCGCTTGGCTTCAGAATTTCTTGAAGGCCATCGGCGTACGTCCGATCAACAACATTGTCGACATCACCAATTATGTCAACCACGCTTTCGGCCAACCCCTCCATGCCTTTGATGCCGATAAAATTCAAGGGGGAGAGGTGATCGTCAAGACCCTTCCGAGTGGATCTAAGTTCACCACTCTAGACGACGAAGAACGTACCCTGCATGAGAATGACCTGATGATTTGTAACGCCAAGGAAGGCATGTGCATCGCGGGGGTCTTTGGCGGCGCGAAATCGGGAGTGACCGAAACGACCAAAAACATTTTTCTAGAGAGCGCCTACTTTGATCCGGTCTACGTTAGAAAGACGGCAAAGCGACACGGTTTGAATACCGACGCATCCTTCCGCTTCGAACGCGGCATCGATCCGAACATCACCATGTATGCGGCCAAGTTGGCCGCCAAGATGATCGCGGAATACGGGGGAGGAAGCATCAGCAGCGACTTCAGCGATACCCATCCTGGATTATTCCCTCCTTTCCAATTTACCTTCCGTCCCGGCAAGGCAAACCAATTGATCGGAACTGAGATCAACCCAAATGTCATGGAGCAGATCCTGAACAACTTGGAAATCGAGGTCAAGGAAAAGGCTGGCGATACTTGGCATTTAGAGGTACCCCCTTTCAAAGTGGACGTTACCAGAGAAGCCGACGTGATCGAAGAGATCTTGCGCATCTACGGTTACGACGAGGTGCCGGTTTCTACCAAGGTGCTTTCTACCATCAAAGACATGCGGCCCGAAGAATCGGCCCAAGCGAAAGAGGTGATCACCAAAACCTTGGTAGCGAATGGATTCCTCGAATGCATGAGCAACTCGATGACCGACGAGAAGTACACCGCGCTTTCCGGCGAATGGGAAGCGAGTGAGATCGTGCAGTTGAACAATCCGCTGAGCTCTGAGCTGGGGGTGATGCGTCCTGCCATGATCTTTTCGGCCATGCAAAGTGCTTCGTACAACCTGAACCGTCAGCAGGCCGACTTGAAGTTGTTCGAGTTTGGAAACGTGTACCGCGTCAAGAATGAAGGCTTCAAAGAAGAAGAGCGACTAAGCATCACCGTGAGCGGACAGGCCATCGCAGATCATTGGCGCGTGGCAGACATCGACGCCGATTGGTTTGAGGTCAAAGGGGCCTTTGAGATGATCCTCCAACGCATGGGCATTGACGCGTCGAAATTGAACGCGGTGGAAACGAGCAACGATTGGTTCTCCTTCGGAATGGATTGGAAGAAGGGCGACAAAGTGGTGGTCAGCGCAGGGGCCGTTTCAGACAAATTGAAGAAAGCATTTGACATCAAGCGCGATGTCTTTTACCTTGAGTTGAGATGGAGAGACATCGTTAAAATGCGCCAGCGCGACATCAAGATTGGGCAATTGCCGAAATTCCCAGAAGTGCGCAGAGATCTTGCCTTGTTGGTAGATGATGCCGTAGAATATGCCGTTCTCGAGCGCCTAGCCATCCAAACCGAACGAAAATTACTCAAGTCGGTCCGCCTGTTTGACGTGTACCAAGGAAAAGGCCTACCCGCGGGTAAGAAGAGCTACGCCTTGGCTTTCAACCTGAGGGACGAAAACAAGACCTTGACCGACAGAGAAGTCGACAAGACCATGGACAAACTCCTCAAGCGATTCGAGCAGGAGGTGGGTGCGCAATTGCGTTGATGTGTTGCTAGGCGGGATTCCCACGGAAGCTCACTTCGTTCGGTTCGAACCAGCGCCACGCCAACGGCGTGGTATGAGCCCAACGATCAGCAGAAAAAGGAAAAGGTCAGAAATGAAAAAGCCCCGGAATATCCGAGGCTTTTTTTGTTGCGGGGGCTGGACTCGAACCAGCGACCTTTGGGTTATGAGCCCAACGAGCTACCAACTGCTCCACCCCGCGATTTAGGTCGACAAAGATACAATGAATCTTCCGTTTGTCAAGATGCTGTTGAATAAAAACTATTCTGATCTCAGCCCGCGCTTGCACGCACCGTCAGGGTGAATGCCCATATTTGTTCCAAATCCAAAGTATGATCTACGAATTCAATGGATTCAAGCCCGTTGTGCACGCAACGGCCTTCGTGCATCCGCAAGCCGCCGTGACTGGAAATGTCATCATTGGTGCCCATGTATACATCGGTCCAGGAGCTGCGATACGGGGCGATTGGGGGAAGATCGTCATTGAAGAAGGATGCAATGTTCAGGAGAATTGCACGGTACATATGTTTCCAGGAGTGGAGGTGCGCCTTCAACAGGGTGCGCACGTGGGGCACGGTGCCATTGTACATGGTGCTCAACTCGGAAAGAACTGCCTGATTGGAATGAACGCGGTTTTGATGGATGAAGTGGAGATCGGCGATGAGTGCATTATTGGAGCGTTGAGCTTTGTTCCGGCAAAAACCAAGATTCCTCCTAGAAAAGTGGTCGTGGGGAATCCCGCCAAAGTTGTGAAAGACGTCACCGACGAAATGATCGCATGGAAGACGGAAGGGACAAGATTGTATCAGCAGCTACCATCAGATTGCTTCCAAGGATTGAAGGAATGCGACCCCTTGCGAGAGGAAGAGCCCAACCGCCCAGAGCAACCCAAATTCTACGACCTATGGAAAAATCAATCCTGATCATAGGGTTGTGCCTTTTGATGTCGACCATCGCGGTCGCTCAAGGTGAACCACGAGAGTTTGAGTACCAAGAAGGGGATACGACTTATACGATGAAGCGATACGTGTTTTGCCTCTATTTGACCGGAAGCGAATGCTCACAATCCGAGGAAGAAAGAGCGGAACTTCAAACGGAACATCTAGCACACCTATCTAGCTTAGAAGACCACGGTTTGGTCATGGCTGGGCCGTTCGGTGACGATGGCGAAAAGCGCGGCGTATTACTTTTCGACCTTGAGACGGTTGAAGATGCGAACGCATTGGTAGAAAAGGACCCGATGGTGATCCATAAACGCTTGGATTTCGATTGCCATCCCCTTTGGTTGGCGAAAGGAACAACCCTCAAGTAAATCCCTTGTCTGGCTTAGAGTCCATCTTATCTTCGTACAATAACTTCCAGCGTGCGAAAAGCTCTCTTACATAGCTCCTTCCTTTTAGCCTTGGTGCTTCTTTCTACCCATGTTTTGGCTCAATTGCCTGATGTTGGAAACCTATACATGTCCGGCAAGGTCATCAATCAACGAAAGCGGGGTATCCAATCGGAGATCTATCTCTACAAGAATTCGGTGCGCATCGATCGCTTTGAGACGAATAAAATTGGGCGTTTTGAGTTCTTCTTGCCGTTGCAAGATTCGCTGGCGGTGGTGATTTACAAGGACGGTTATGTTTCAAAAACCATCTACGTCGATAGCCGAGTTCCGTTGGAGCGAAAGAATGAAGATTACCACTTCCCCTTCTTTATTGACCTCTATAAAGTGGATAACGTGCCATCAAACATTGACCTCGAAAGGTCGGTGGGTAAGATCATTTTTGCGGGTACGCAGTTCATGTTCGACTACGATTTCACGAAGCGACAGAATGAATTGTTGGAGGAGTTTGTCCGAGAAAAAAGGGAGATGAAGGTGAGGCGCATCGACGAAGAAAAGCAATGAACATGAACAAGATCAGCAACTACATACAAGGGAATTGGATCGACGGTGATGGAGAGGAGTTGACCGCTTACAATGCGATCAATGGAGATGCCATCGGCGTGGTCAGTAGTGAAGGATTGGATTACAAAGGAATGTTGGACTACGCGCGCAACGTGGGTGGTCCTGCCTTGAGAAGAATGACCTTCCAAGAGCGCGGAAGGATGTTAAAGGCCTTGGCCTTACACCTCACTGAGCGGAAAGAGAAGTTCTATGCGCTGAGCGCAGCAACAGGCGCAACCCGAATGGATAGCTGGATCGACATCGAAGGCGGCATTGGAAATTTGTTTGCTTATGCATCCCTGCGCAAGCAGTTCCCGGACCTACCCTATGCTGTTGAGGGTGAGGTGGCTCCACTTTCAAAGGGTGGCAGCTTTATCGGACACCACATCCTAGTTCCAAAACGCGGCGTCGCCGTGCACATCAATGCCTTCAACTTTCCGATTTGGGGAATGCTCGAAAAAATCGCGGTGAATCTGCTTGCTGGGGTGCCAGCGGTGGTTAAGCCTTCAGAATTGACCAGTTACCTGACAGAACTGATGGTGAGGGAGATTGTAGATTCGGGAATACTTCCTGCAGGATCCTTGCAATTGGTTTCAGGTCTAGGCCGCGGCATCATCGATCATGTTACCAACCAAGATGTGGTCACATTTACAGGGTCGGCTTCTACCGGGTTGAAACTTAAAGCACTTCCACACATCATTGCGAATTCTGTCCCCTTCAACCTTGAGGCCGACTCTTTGAACGCTTCCATGTTGGGAGAGGATGCTGCTCCAGGCACACCAGAATTTGATCTTTTCATCAAGGCAACGCGTGCAGAGATTACGGTGAAGGCTGGACAAAAATGTACCGCCATCCGCCGAATCATCGTTCCAGAAAAATACATGGAGGACGTGCAAATCGCCTTGGGCAAGCAACTGCAAAAAACAGTCATGGGCGATCCTTCCGTAGAAGGGGTGCGCATGGGGGCGCTTGCTTCGAAGTTGCAAGTAGATCGCGTCAGAAAGAACGTAGAGGTGTTGATGGAAGAACAAGACATCGTTTACGGCAACCTCGACGAATTTGAAGTCACTGGCGCGGATAAAAACAAGGGTGCTTTCTTCAGCCCCATCTTGTTTCGCAATGATGATCCATTCACCAAGACTAAGGTGCACGAAGTCGAAGCCTTCGGTCCGGTGAGCACGCTCATGCCGTACAAAGACATGGATGAGGCCATCCGAATCACTGAAATGGGAAGAGGTTCATTGGTCACTTCTATCGTCACAGCGGATGACGCCTTGGCAAAGGAATTCACGCTTAATACGGCACATCTACATGGACGCATCCTTGTTTTGAACGAAAGATGCGCGAAAGAAAGTACAGGTCACGGCTCTCCGATGCCGCTGTTGAGTCATGGCGGACCAGGACGCGCAGGTGGCGGTGAGGAAATGGGGGGAGTGAGAGGCGTAAAGCACTACATGCAGCGCACGGCCATTCAAGGTCATCCCGAAACCATTACGCGCATCACCGAGCAATTCCAGGTGGGTGCGGACCAGCCAGAGGCGAATCCACATGTATTCCGCCAGCATTTCGAAGAGCTAAGGATTGGAGACACGGTCTTCACCCACAAGCACACAGTAACGGACGCCGACATCGTAAACTTTGCCAACGTGAGCGGAGATAATTTCTATGCGCACATGGATGTGACGTCCTTGGAAGGAACCATTTTCGAACAGCGTGTTGCGCACGGGTACTTCCTATTGTCAAAGGCGGCAGGATTGTTCGTTGATCCCAAAAAGGGGCCAGTACTCCTCAACTACGGAGTAGAGCAAGCCCGGTTCACCAAGCCCGTTTATCCAGGGGCGACAGTTGGTGTTCGATTTACCGTCAAAGAGAAGATAGACCAGGAGAAGCGAAGCGAGGACGACATCGCCAAAGGCATCGTAAAGTTCTTGGTGGACATGTACGATGAAACCGGTGAAACGGTCGCCATCGCTACCATTTTGACCATGGTCAAGAAGCTAGATCAAGCGTGATCAACTGGAAGGACAATACCGCCCCATCACCACCCTACTACGCTTCCATCTTTCATTATTTACTCAGCGATGACCTTGAAGGTTATCCAGAAATGGACGAAATCACCCTTCAGTTGGCTACCCAAACCGAGGGCTTTCTGGGCTATGAAAGTCATAATTCTCAGGGGAGGGGTTCCTTCATCAGCTATTGGAAAGACTTAGACGCCATCGATACGTGGAGAAAGAACACGACACATCTGGAGGCAAAAACAGAAGGTCAGAGACGCTGGTATACATACTACCACGCCATGATCGCAAAAGTGGAAAGCGCGCATTTTCACGACTTAAGGAGTTGATATTAAGTCGATTCTGATAATGGACCGCTCAATTCAGGGTGTAAAAGAACGGTCAGCGGCAAGCCAAATTCTTCCATCTTTCCGGCATACCTGAAAATCTGCAATTCCAACATGTGCGGCACTATTTCACGCAAAGCTCGCAGAGTTAGGGTTTGCTGCGTTCGCGGAGAGGTTTGGGGAAATGACAGAGAACGAATTATCTACGATCATTATTGGTGCTGCGATCGGGTTGCATAGGGCGTTGGGTCCTGGCCTGTTGGAGAGGGTCTATGAGGAGGCGCTTTCGCTTGACTTGAAGGAAAAGGATTTAGAGGTGCAACAACAAATCGGGATTCCGATGCGGTATAAATCACTGCAG
Organism: uncultured Flavobacteriales bacterium; assembly: GCA_943788725.1. Taxonomy (GTDB): domain Bacteria; phylum Bacteroidota; class Bacteroidia; order Flavobacteriales_G; family Salibacteraceae; genus SHAN690. The sequence continues at coordinate 270,191 of CALSRJ010000005.1, forward strand.
TTTGAGCGCGGATTTCGACTGGACCTTTTGGTGAATCGAAAAGTAATCATCGAAGTGAAGTCGGTGGAAGCACTCGCCCCTGTTCACTACGCTCAACTCCTAACGTATTTGCGACTTTCTGGGAAAAAATTGGGTTTGCTGATAAACTTCAACGGCCCCGTACTGAAGCACAATATTCACAGAGTAGTGAATCAATTACAAACAACCCTCCGCGTCCTCTGCGTGAAACCTCTCTGCGTCCTCTGCGTGAACCCTCCGCGTCCTCTGCGCGAAACCTCTCTGCGCCCTCTGCGAGAAACCTTCCGAGCCCTCCGCCTGAACCCAGCACCGTCAATCAATACTTAATACAAACATTCTTAGGCTCCGTAAAGAATTGCAAGGCCTCAAATCCGCCTTCTCTTCCAACTCCAGAAGACTTCACCCCACCAAACGGAGTCCGCAGATCGCGCAACAACCAGCAATTGATCCAAGCAATACCGGTGTGTAACTCCCTCGCAACCCGGTGTGCGCGCTTCAGGTCGCTCGTCCACACGGAGCTCGCCAATCCATACTTTGTGCTGTTCGCCATCATGATGGCTTCTTCCTCTGTATCAAATGGAATCAGCGTGACCACCGGACCGAAGATTTCTTCTTGGTTGGTTCGGCACGTGTGCGCCAATCCTTCGATGACCGTGGGCTCTAAAAAGTAGCCTTCTGAGAATTCACCGCCGATGGCCGCTCGTTTTCCTCCTGCGAGAACAGTGCCGCCTTCTTCTTTGGCAATTTCTACATAGCTCAACACTTTTTCCATGTGCGGCTTGCTCACCACTGCGCCTAAATTAGTTGTGGGGTCATTCGGATCGCCCACTTTTAATGCTTTTACCCGCTTCACAAATTCTTCTTTGAATCGGTTGTAGAGGCTGCGTTCAATCAGGATGCGAGAACCGCATAGGCAGATCTGCCCTTGATTGGCAAACGAAGAACGAAGCGTAGTCTTCATCATGTCCTCAAAGTCGCAATCTGCGAAAATGATGTTGGGGTTTTTACCACCGAGTTCTAGGCTCAACTTCTTGAATTTTGGCGCAGCGGTGCGCGCAATCCACTCACCCGTTGCCGTGCCTCCCGTGAAGCTGATCATGGGAATGTCGTCGTGCTCAATGATGGCCGCTCCGGCCTTTGGGCCTAGGCCGTGTACGATGTTTAATACACCCTTCGGCATGCCTGCATCGATGCAGATCTGAGAAAGCATATAGGCAGTGTAAGGGGTCACTTCGGAAGGTTTCGCCACGACGGTATTGCCGGCGGCTAAAGCTGGCGCGATCTTCCAGCTAAATAAATAAAGAGGAAGGTTCCAAGGAGAGATGCAACCTGCGATACCAATCGGTTGGCGCAGTGTGTAATTGATTGCCAAGTCCCCCATTGAATGTGACTCTGAGGCAAAGTGGAGAATGCCAGTGCCATAAAAATGAAAGTTGGCCTGAGCGCGGGGAATATCTACCGTCTGAGCCAGCTTCAACGGTTTTCCATTGTCCTTGCTCTCGGCGGCAGCCAGCGCTTCGCTTCGCTCGCCGATCAATGCGGCAATGCGCAGGAGGATGTCGGAGCGCTCTTGGATGCTCATTTTACTCCAAATCGGGAAGGCCGCCTTGGCAGCTTCGGTAGCCGCAGCAATATCGCGCTCATCGCTATCGGGAATCAAACTATAGGGCTTGCCCAGGGCAGGTGCCATGTTTTCAAAATACTCTCCACCCGCAGGTGCCACCAACGCTCCGTTGATGTAGTTCTGAAGCTTCTCCATGTTCCGATCTTAGGCTTCAAAAGTAAGGGCAAGTAAAAGAAAAAGCCCCATCCTGCGATGGAGCTCTTTCTGAACCTAACTAAACCACGAGAATCAGTGATTATTCTATGACGAGCTTTTTGGTGATGGCTGTGCTTCCTTCAGTCACCTCTATTAAGTAGGTGCCGGCGGGCAAGTCATCCAAATTCATTTTCATACGCTTCTTTCCATCCCTTTTGATCTTCATTTCGCGCAGGGTTTCACCTTGCATGTTCTTGACCTCGATCCGAACCGGCCCCCCGTCTTTGTTCTCAAACGCCACGTTGATCGCCCCATCGCTCGGCACCGGGTACACTTCCAAGTTCCTAATATTACCTTTCCCTTCTTGGGTTGAAGAGTGATCTTCGACCACCATCTTGGTGCGTGAAACCCGAACCTCCTTCGCGTCTGTGTTGTTATCGGTACGCACTTCTACTTCCACATCGACGTCGGTATCATCGTCGTTGCCCTTGGAGCGGACGACAATCACGCTGGTCTTGTTTTCATCTTCCGAGTCGAAGCGATAGCGTACATCCTCAATGGTCCGCTCGATCTCGATTCCGATGCTCTCCATGATGGAATCCATGTCCATTTCCTTGAGTTCATGGGCAACACGGTCCATTTCTTCTGCCAGTTCTACGCGCACTTTTTGCATGGATGCTTTCATCGCTTCCATATCCTCTTCGTCGATGTTGATCTCGACAATGGTCCGCTTGGGTTGAGGTTCTTCTTCGCGAGCTGTTTCTCTGTCTTGGATATACTTTTCTGCGGCTTTTCCATACAGTTCTTCAATCGTCGTCTTGCCGTTTTCGCTTGTGGTGATCGTCACTTTTGGGTGCTGCCCATCTTCTATTTCTATGCGTCGTTCGGTAATGGTAGCTTCATCTTGGCCAAACGTTGCGAGGCTCAAGAAGCCAACGAAGAGGGTGAGGGTAATAGGTTTAAGCATGCGGTGGATGATTTTGCGCAAACCTATCTTGAGTCGCTGCAGCCCGCTGTTAATGCGGGGTTAAGCAGTGTTAAGTACTGTTAAACAAGGGATTAGCGGGGTGTTCGCCGTTACATTTGCCTCCTCTCCATGAAACAAGATCAGATCAGGAATATCGTGGTGGTCATAGCCGTGGCCTTGTCTGGACTGATTGGTATTCAAATCTATTGGATCAGCAACGCGATCGAGCTGGAGAAGGACCGTATCTCTCGAGGAGCTTCCGAGGCGTTAGGGGAGGTAGTTGACAAGCTCGAACGGCATGAGATGTTGACGAAGATCCGTTCACACCAAGAAGCTCAGTACCTTTTTATAGAAGGAGAAGAAGGCCCTTCCTTTCCACCAGACGATTCATTGGTGGAATACGTGGTGAAAAAGAACATTGAGCGAAAGGAAGATCTCATAGAAATGAGAATCGAAGAAGAGCGCGGAGAACAGCGCTCGGAAAAAACGATTACTTACTCGCTGGAAGACCTGCCGTACAATACAGATTTTGAGGATGAACTAAGCCTTCAAATGATCACCGCAGATTCCATTGAGTTGGAATTGACCCATGCCAACGAAGAGATCAACAGGGATCTTGGACAGCTCAGGGAGCGGTTGAAGACCAAGAAGGCCTTTTTAGGGGACATCGTAAAAAGTCTTATCGAGGTAAACATCAACCAGCCGATTAACGAACGGATCGACCCCGATATAGTGGATTCGTTGTTGCGCATTTCGCTGCAAAAAAGAGGCTTGAGCCTATCGTATGAAATGGGCGTATTTGATCAAGAAGGTGAAATGGTATTTGGTTCCGAAGACCATGAAGATCCTTTGCGTGCGTCGGTTTCAAATGCTAGATTGTTCCCCAATGACGTCATCCAAGTACCCTTCTTCCTTCGGGTCTATTTCCCGAATCAGAGCGGTTATATCTTCAATAACTTATGGGGATTGCTCCTCGTTTCTTTGATCCTTTTGCTTGCCCTCATTTGGACTTCTTACTATTCTGTAAGGACCATTTTTATTCAAAAGCAGAGCAGTGAGATCAAGAACGACTTCATCAACAACATGACCCATGAATTGAAAACGCCCATTTCCACCATCAGCTTGGCATGCGAGGCACTGGCGGATCCAGAATTGGGCCGCGTTCAGAAAGTCATGGACCGCTACTTGGGCATCATCAACACCGAAAACAAGCGTTTAGGGTTGTTGGTAGAAGAAGTGCTTCAAAGCGCTGTGCTAGATAAGGGTGACTTTAAGTTGAAACGAGAGGAGATGGACCTGCATGCATTGCTCCATGACGTGGTAGACAAGTATCAGATTCAATTGGCAGAGCGCAAGGGAAAGGTGACCATGCACCTCGATGCGGATCAAAGTTGGATCTACGCCGATCCCAGCCACTTGACCAACGTTATTTACAACCTCCTTGACAACGCCGCAAAATACTCCAAGAACCAGCCTGCGATTCGTATAGCAACACGCCGAGAGGAAGATCGTATCGTTGTGTCGGTACAGGACGAAGGCATCGGAATCTCGGCTGAGAACTTGAAGAAAATTTTTGATCGATTGTACCGTGTGCCTACGGGCAATGTGCACAATGTTAAAGGCTTTGGTCTGGGATTGAGCTACGTCAAGATCATCACCGAAAGACACGGAGGTCGTGTCTCGGTTGAAAGCCAATTGAATGTTGGCAGTACCTTTTACATCGAATTACCACTAAAGAATACGCACTATGGACAAGGAAATGAAGCCGTCTGAGAGGATCCAAATCCTCGTTGCAGAGGACGATCCGAACCTGGGAATCATCCTGACTGAATACCTAGAGGCAAAGGGTTACGACCCGCAATTGGCAAGAAACGGTGTCGAAGGATGGAAGCTTTTTGCCAATGGCAGTTTTGATTGTTGCATCCTGGATGTCATGATGCCCGAGAAGGATGGGTTTACGCTGGGCAAAGAGATCCGAGCAGCGGACGAAAGTGTGCCGATCATCTTTCTCACGGCAAAATCGATGAAGGATGACACTATCGAGGGCTTTAAGAGCGGCGGTGACGACTACATTACAAAACCATTTTCCATGGAGGAGCTGTTGCTTCGGTTGAAAGCCATTCTGAGGAGGACGAAAGGAGAGGAGAAAACACCAGAGAAGACGGTGTTTGAGCTCGGAAGCTTTGTTTTCGACTTTAAAAATCAAGTGCTAAAACACGGAGATGATGAGCAGCACCTTACTTCCAAAGAGAACGCCTTGCTCAAAATGCTCGCCCAGCACGCGAACCAATTACTGGACCGGTCGCAGGCCTTGTTGGCCATTTGGGGCGATGATAGCTACTTCAATTCCAGAAGCATGGACGTTTACATTGCTAAATTGAGGAAGTACCTCAAGAAGGACGAGGGCGTGAAAATCATGAACGAGCATGGTCGTGGATTCCGCTTGATTTTACCCTAGTTTGTCTAAATATTTGGTTGTTCGGTCGATTTATTTACTTTAGAAACGACTAAAATCACAACCATGAAAAAAATCTTGACCCTATGTGGCTTGCTCGTTGCAAGCCTAAGCTACGGACAGTGCACACTCACTGGCCTGAACTCCTTTTATTGCGCTTCGGATTCGGGGAGTCAACTCTCATCCTCGTGCGGAGGAAGCTCAGGCACCATCATAGGTCCTGGGATGAACAGTACAGGTTATTTTAACCCTTCCGGTCTGCAAGACAGCATTCCAATTTTAGTGTTAGCAGGTACCACTACGTACACAATTGATCAGTCCTTGCCGTACAATCCAGATACGACAAGTGGCGGAAACTCGGTAAGCTTGAGTGATGATCAGGTGAGTGGACAACTCGCCATTGGATTTACATTCCGATTCTTTGACAATCAATACACGACTTTTCAGATTTCATCGAACGGTTTTATCACCTTCGGTTCGAATAACGACAACGGGTGCTGCTCTGGAGATTATATCCCAAGTTCCCAAACCCCTAACAATTTCATCGCTCATGTGTGGAATGACCTCTATCCTCCAGGCGGCGGAACAATCAAATACCAGACGGTAGGCACAGCGCCAAATAGGAAGTGCATCATCAATTTCAACGGCATTCCACAATGCTGTGGATCCAGTTATCCTAGGTATTCGCAAATTCAATTGTTTGAAGGTTGTGGTCGGATCGAAATCCACACCCAATCTCAACCTTATCCATTTGGATCTTCAACGCAAGGCATCGAGAATTCGAATGGGTCTGCCGGATATGCAACCCCCGGTAGGAATTCACAAAGCTGGACCACAACAAATGATTTTGTTGCTTTCCAGCCAAACTGCGGCGATACTTTCTGGACATACGTGAGTGATGGGCCAAGCCTCAGCTTGATGTGTGATTCCAACGATTGTTTCTTGGATTCCAATGCTACAGCTACGGTTACTGCGACAGGAGCTTCTCCTTTTTCATATGCTTGGTCAAACGGTGAGACCACCGCTTCTATCTCAGGTATTTCTCAGGGCACCTATACCGTAACGGTCACTGATGATGATGGATGCTATAAGTCTGATGACATTGACATTTATTCTCCGCCATTCTTGAACGTCAACACCAATGCCAATAATGCCAATTGCGAAAGTGATGCGAACGGATCCGCAGAGGCAAACCAAAACGGCGGCGTTGCTCCTTACACCTATGCATGGAGCAATGGTGGAACCGCTGATTCTATTGGCGGATTAACCCAAGGAACCTACACGGTCACAGTGACGGATGCGAACGGATGCGAGAATACGTCAACGGCTACTGTTGGATTCGATAACGCAGATCCTGTTGTAGACCTTGGCCCTGATAAGCTGATTTGCCCTGGTAAGATTGCATTGCTGACAACCACTCCTGGCTATGAAAGCTATACATGGTCAACGGGTGATACCGTCGCCAACATCGTGATTCAAGGAGCGGGAACCTTCACGGTAACGGTCACAACTAGTGCCGGCTGCTCTGGCTCAGATGAGATTCAAGTCGTTGAAGCTGTTCCTGTACAGGTCGAGCTCGGCCCGAATCAAGAAGGCTTCGGCCCGATCATGATCGATGCAGGCAGTCAGTTCAATCAATTCCTTTGGAGTACGGGTGCTAATACACAGATTATCAGCGTTGGTCAAACAGGTACCTATGCCGTTACGGTGGCAGATTCCAATGGTTGTAGTTCTAATGATGACGTGAAAGTCTCCATTTGGCCGGCATCGGTTGAAGACATTGGCAAAGACGAGTTTGCAGTGTTCCCGAACCCAGCAGCTACAAGCCTCACCCTCATGAGCGGAAGTGCACAACCTTCCTTGGCCATTCGATTGATCGATATGTCTGGTCAAGTAGTGATGGAAACCACCACCTCCTTAGGTGCTGGAGATCAGCGACAACTGGATGTGTCTGCGTATCCACGGGGTTCTTACCTGCTTGAAATGCGGAACGATGACATCGTTCGTCAGCGTTCAGTGCTCTTGCATTGATGTGACATAACTCATAGAGAAAGGCGGTCGGTACTCCGGCCGCCTTTTTTACTTTTAGCACCAAATCGATGAACATGAGCATCAAGAAGCCATTCAACCTTCACAAGTGGATTGAGGAGAATCGAGACCTTCTCAAACCCCCAGTGGGCAATAAGAACCTCTATCCAGCAGGAGAGGACTACATCGTGATGATTGTTGGAGGCCCCAACGCGCGAAAGGATTATCACTACAATGAAACCGAAGAACTCTTCTACCAAATCGAAGGAAACATTACGGTGAAGATCCAAGAGGATGGAAAGCCTGTGGATGTCCATCTCGGTCCAGGCGATATGTTTTTGCTCCCCCCAAATGTTCCCCACAGCCCGGGACGGTCAGCAGGATCCATTGGATTGGTGATTGAACGCGTACGAGAAGCGGAACACAAAGATGGCCTCCTCTGGTTCTGTGACAATTGTAACCACAAGCTGCACGAGACCTATTTCCATTTGACGGACATCGAGCAGGATTTCCTACCTAGGTTTAAAGAATACTACGGAAGCGAAGAAAAGCGTACTTGCGACGAATGCGGCCAAGTGATGGAGACGGATCCGAGGTTTACCTGATCAAGTTTACGGTGCCCGTTTCGTGCCGGTCTTGTTCGGGAAGTACTTGATAGTGGATTGTATAGGTGTAGCTTCCGATCTGGGATTGCTTTCCTGTATTGAATTTTTGGCCATTCCATCCATTATGGATATCCGTACTTGAATACACGACTTGTCCCCAACGATCTCGAATTTCGATGCTGTACTCGCTCAAGTTGTGACCTTGGATCATAAAGCGGTCATTGATGCCATCCCCATCTGGGGTAAAGGCGTTCGGAACGAAGATCTTGCTGATGGGTGCAACCTTGATGGAGTCATAGACATTGCATCCGTTGCTGTCTAAGGCCACCACATAATAGACCGTTGGCTCCTTCGGATACACTTTGATGCTGTCGCAATCGGCGCAAGGCACATAGCCTGTTGAAGACCATCGGATCTCGGCATTGGATTGCGCGATCAACAACACATTCTCCATGCCTGATATGGTGTCTTCATGGATAGGAATATCCAAATCAGGAACAGGATAAACATCTACGTACACGCTGTCTGCTTTGGTGCAATTTTGAAGATTTCGCCCTTCTACGATGTACCACCCACTCTCTTTTGGGGTGATATGTGGTGTGCGGACAAAGGTCGGTTCATCAAAGAAAGGTCCTGTCCAACGGTAGGTATAAGTCCCAGATGCACTCAATTCAACGGTATCTCCTTCGCAAATGGCTGTATCCCCTCTCACCTCCAGTTCGACTTCGGACACCACAACCAGCACGGAGTCGTAGGCGTTCCCACAGGCATTCTTTACGGCAACTACATAGGTTGTTGTCACTTCCGGAAAGGCCGGCGTTGAATTCAGAAAGGGGTTGAGAACCGTTTCCTTCGGAAACCATTCGTATTCGTCCGTTCCTTGCGCATTCAGCATGATCCGTTGACCAGAACACACCGTGGTGTCTCCCCAGGCTTCGACCTGTGGAACGTAACCGAACACCGATACCGTTACTTCGTGTTCTTTCACACAACCAAAGGAATCAAGAATGGTAACCGTGTAAGCCGTCGTTGAGTCCGGAAACACAACCGGACTCGGACCGTTGGTTGTATTCAAATACCTCGGTGGTGACCAGGAATAAGAAACGCCACCACTCGCCCATAAGGGGCCCGAAAGCCCTCGGCAAATGCTCGTGTCTGGCATAGCCTCCGTCTTGTCGGGAAAGGTCTTAAGGGTTACCCATGCGGTGTCTACGCCACAACTGTCCATTACAGACACCACGTACGTAATCTGGTTATCTACCGTGGCGATGGGAGTCTGAATATTCGGATCGTCGAGCCCGGAGCCGGGAGACCATTGGTAGGAGGTGCCTCCTGAAGCGGTCAATTGCACTTGACCACCTGCGCAGACCTTAGGGAAGTTTGGGACTACTGCCTCTGGACCAGGAATGACGGTGACTTGGATAGAGTCGGTGTCGGAATACACGCAGCTCACAGAATCTTTGATGATCAGTACGACATCGTAAACTCCTGCCACCGCGTAAGCGTGCTTGGGTTCATACTCAGAGCTTGTATTGCCATCACCAAAGTCCCATTCATATTCAGATCCGCCAAAACTTTCGTTTTCAAATTGCAAAGAATCGTCTACGCAAATGCTTAGCGGACCATCCACATCGGCTTCGGCGATCAAGGTGATTAAGTCGTATTTCAAGGCAGCTAAGTTGCAACTTGCAGACGTGGGTTTGGTGGTTGCGTACGCACCGGTTGTAGTCGGAAACGAACTGCTTTGTCCGCAGCTCGCACATGCACTTTGATAAATGATGCCTTTCTTGTCAAATCGACTCGTGCCTCCGTCCGTATGTTCACCTCCTGACGCCCCGCTATTTCCACCGTAAAAGCTGGCAAAGAGCAGGCTAGAAGCACTGTCTTCAAAAACAATGAAGTAAAAATCGTGGCCATCTGTTGTGGTTTTCACCGCATTGCTCGTTGTAGGCAATCCAGTAGTGGTGGTGCCAGTGCTGGTGGATGCTCCGATTCCGAAGAGCGTGCCTCCCCATCCGGAGACGAAGATGTGATTGCATTCATTCACCAAAAAGGCCGTCAGTGATAGGTTGATGTTGCTGTTTCCAGATCCCCAGCGTGTTGAGAAGATGGTCGTTTGAAGGTTGTTGCTCAGTTTGTGCAAGAATTGCCCACTATTGGCAACCGAATAAACCCAGCTGGGTGCGATGGGATAGCTTCCCAAAGTTTGGCCGACGACGTACACAAAACCGGATAGATCGAGCTGTACAAAGAAGCTTTGATCATAGGCATTGGTGCCGAGATAAGTAGACGCCAGTAGGCTAGAACCATTGTTGCTAATCTTCGCCAACCACCCATCTGTGATGCCACCTTGGTAGGAAGTATGGATTACCCCAGTGGTCGTGGGGAAGTTGGTGCTCTTCGTTCCTCCGGTACAGAATACATTGTAACTAGGGTCAAACTGAACGGAATAAGCTGCATCTGCATTGCTTCCGCCGATGTAGCTTGACCACAGTAAACTGGTCAGGCTAGCATTGAATTTGAAAATAACCCCGTCGGTTAAGCCCCCGCCAAAAGTGGTTTGGAATCCATTTACAATCGGAAAATTGCTCGAAGCTGTGCTGGTTGCCACGTAACAATTGTCGTTTTGGTCGACGATGATTTCACCGCGAAATTCGTCTGAATAGGCCTTTTGAAGGGTGTCACTCATGTTGATGCCATCGTTGCCCGTTCCTCCGATGTATGTGGATGCGATGAGGTTTGTACCATTCGTGTTGAACTTGGCGATAACAATATCAGACCCTCCCGTGTATTGGATCTGGCTGGAATTGGAATTCACGCCAGTACTGCCGATGGTGTTGCCACCGTTGAAAGTGCCATCAAAGGCTCCACTGGTGGTGGGGAAGTTCGTGCTGGAGGTCGTTGCCAGCACATAGAGTTGGTTGTTTCCGTTGACCACCAAACTGTGTGGTATCTCATTTCCGTTTCCGCCCAAATAGGTGGAGTAAACGAGGGCCGTTCCGTTGGAATTGAACTTGGTGATCGCCATGTCCGTCTTGAATCCGCCCGTACCGCCGGCAAAAGTGGTCTGATACGCTCCGGTAGTAGTTGGATAACCTGATCCACTTCCATTGCCGCTCACGAGGATGTAGCCTCCAGCGTACATGTTTCCCAATGAGTCGTAGGTAGCGGTAGAGCCCCAATTGTTGATCGTAGACCCGGAGTAAGTACTGAAGATCAAGGTCGGATCAATGATCAAGGTTTCGGCGGAGTCCGTTTGTACATCGAAACCTACGTGCGCCAAGCCATCGGTTTGTTCAATCATGCGAAATGCGCTAGGCACGAAACGCCGATCGTCCGCAGACTCAATCCAAGAAACAGGTTTTTGATCGACGATTTGTTCGACGGAAGTCTCGATGAGGATATTGTCAAAACCCAGTTTGAGGTCACCCACCCCTTCGTACTCCAGCTCGATGACCGAGGGATCTGCCCCAGGATGCACGATAAAATCGTATTTGAAATTCAAGTTTTGGGAATAGTAGCGAACATCGATTCCGGGATACACATCGCGGTATATGATCGAATGAAATTGCTGTACGCCCGAAGCCCATTGACTGGGGTCGTCACCTAGGTAATAGTTGACGTGATCTGGGAATGCCGTTCCAGTTTCGATGGAAGAAGGTGGTTGACTGTTGATGAGATGCACTTTAAAAGCATGTCCCTGTAGAAATTCAGGGAGGTCTGCAAGCGAAGCTTCGCCGTGTTTGTAGGCTGAAATAAGCGCAATTGTCTCTAGGTCGCTGATGTCAAACGTTAGTGTTTGCCCTTCTAAAAACACCATTCCTCCTGGTATTCGCGCACGGTATTGTACGTGATCCGGAAGGTGTCCTTTGTTCTCTTCAAACTTCAATTCGCCTTGCTCATCGTGGGTATGGGCCAGCAGCTGGCTAATGCCAATGACAAAAATAAACAGGTATGCAAGGGTCTTTTTCAAAGCAGAAATAACTGCCTAAGGTAGCTGTTTGCGACCTTGGGCGCAATTTCATAGACGCAAGAGAGATGTTAGTAGTTGCTGTTACGCAAACGTTAATTGGATATGACATTCGCGCTGAAAACTTGATACCTTTGTCGCCCCTGAAAAGATGAGCGACCAGATCAAGCACGAGTGCGGCATTGCACTCATTCGACTCCTAAAGCCTCTCGAATATTACCGTGAAAAATACGGGACGTCCTTTTACGGCCTTAACAAAATGTATCTCCTCATGGAGAAACAGCACAACCGAGGTCAGGATGGAGCGGGATTGGCCAATGTGAAATTCGATGTTGCCCCAGGCAACAGATACATCTCACGTCACAGATCCAACAGCAATAAACCCATCCAAGACATTTTCGATCACATCTATGGAGGCATCAAAAACCGGGTGAAGGAACGCGCCAATGGCGATGAGTCTGTACTCGAGGATCCTAATTGGATCAAGAAAAATGCACCGTTCTCTGGAGAAGTTTTTCTAGGCCATTTGCGTTACGGGACCTACGGAGAAAACAGTATTGAGGCATGCCACCCGTTCTTGCGACAGAACAACTGGATGACGCGTAACTTGGTGTTGGCGGGCAACTTCAATATGACCAACGTAGATGAGCAATTTGAAATTCTCATCAACTTGGGACAGCACCCCAAGAAAAAAGCAGATACGGTAACCGTACTTGAAAAGATTGGCCACTTCTTAGATGAAGAGAACGAATCCTTGTTTGCACGCTACAAGCGATTGGGATATGATAATACAGAGATTACAGCCTTGATCTCCAAAAACATGGACATCCGTAACATCCTTACGCGTTCTGCCGAGGATTTTGATGGAGGATATGCCATGGCGGGCATGATCGGAAACGGCGATGCGTTTGTTTTGCGCGATCCGAATGGTATTCGTCCGGCATTCTATTACAGAGATGATGAGGTCGTGGTGGTAGCAAGCGAGCGACCTGTGATCCAAACAGCCTTCAACGTTCCGGCTGAATCCGTAAAAGAAGTTGATCCAGGTCACGCATTGATCATTCGGAAGAACGGTGAAGTGAGCATGGACATGATCCGCGAACCGGGCACGAAGCTCTCTTGTTCCTTCGAGCGCATTTATTTCTCTAGGGGCAGTGACTTGGACATCTACCGCGAGCGTCTTGCCTTGGGTAGAACCATCGTTCCCCGTGTATTAAAGAGCATCAAAGCTGATTTAGAGAACACGGTCTTTTCCTTTATTCCCAACACCGCTGAAGTGTCCTATTATGGAATGCTCAAAGGATTGGAAGAATTCCACAACGAGCGCAAACTGGAAGACATTGCGAAAATCGATCCGAAGGACAAGGATGCATTGCGCAACATTTTGAACGAGCGGGTTCGGGCGGAGAAGGTAGCCATCAAAGATGCGAAGCTCAGAACATTCATCACCCAAGACAGCGACCGCAATGATTTGGTGGCGCACGTTTACGATATTACATATGGTACGGTCATGCGTGGAGTCGACAACCTTGTGGTGATCGATGATTCGATCGTGCGTGGTACGACACTTAAGCAAAGCATTCTCCGCATACTCGATCGATTGGGACCGAAGAAGATAGTGGTAGTTTCCAGCGCCCCTCAGATCCGCTATCCTGATTGCTATGGCATTGACATGAGCCTTTTGCAGGATTTTGTCGCGTTCCAAGCGGCGATTGATTTGCTGAAAGAGGGGGGTAAAGAGTACATCATCAAAGAAGTGTACGACCTGTGCATCGATGAGTTGGCCACTTCAAACAATCATAATTTCCAGAACCACGTTCAGAAAATTTACGAACCCTTTACAGCAGAAGAAGTGTCGGCAAAGATCGCGGAGCTCTTGCGCCCGGCGGACTTGAATGCTGATTTGGAGATCATCTACCAGAACTTAGAGGGCTTGCACGCAGCCTGTCCGAGGCACTTGGGCGACTGGTACTTCAGTGGCAACTATCCGACCACCGGAGGAAACCGAGTAGTGAACAGAGCTTTTGTCAATTACTACGAAGGCAAGCGCGAACGGGCCTACTGATCCCCATCCCTTTTCTGAAATCGATACATCGGCTGATCATTGCCTTGCTGTCTGCTGTGATCGCTTTCGATTGATGGTACTTAACCCTCATTGCAAGGCAGAGCCCCATCATGTTTAATAATCCTTGCTGCCTGCCCTAGCTTCTCAAGGTATCTGTCGCAGTTTTGAAGTAAATAGGTCCCCTTAGGAAGGTATACCCATCCGTTATAAGCGATTCACAGCCGAGTGATTGTGGTCCTTACGCAAGAAACAGCAATTCTGCGTCGAAAAATTTCGATCATTCGTCGAAACCATATTGTAATTCGACCCGTATACAGAATATTATACTGCAAAAATGAAGAAAAGAAAAATTATCAGGCAACTATTTCAAAACACATGCAGTCTGTTATTTGAAGCTCGTCTTCCCCCTTGAACATTAGATGATCGGTTAAGCCACTAACATCCGTTTAACCTATTAAATTCTAATGTTATGAAAGCCTTAGCTCCCGTTTTTTTAGTGCTTGTATTGTTGCTCGCAATTGTATCAGCCGTATCAGCACAGAACAGAATTCACAATCCAGAGTTGCCACAGCACCTCGTATTCCAATGGCAGATCCACGCCGAACAAGTGGACGGTTCATGGAAGAACAGCGATTTCTCCGTTTCGAGAGACGCCAGCGGATTGGTCGTATACTACGGAATGTACCGAACGCTGGAGGCAGCTTTAGAAGGAATGCCAACATTGCCAGAAGGAGTGAAGAATTCGGACGTTTCGCTTATTCCTTTCTTTAACCAGAAGAGTATTTCATCTGAAGATGCACTTGCTCTGCTCGGTAACTTAAACAATCGAGATATTGATCCCGATTACCGAGAAGAGGAAGCCGTTTCTTTTACGGTCTACTTTGCTACTTATGATCAGCCACAAGGCAGAAAACTGCTAGAGGAGATCGATGCTGCCTTGAGCTTCGAGGTGTTGCCCAACTATCAATTTGCATATTCAGCTGGCCTTTTTGGCAGTTTGGATGAAGCAGAAAACTATGCGCAACAACTTCAAGCTAAAGGCTTTGAAGAAGCAGGAGTAAACAAATTCCTGAATGGAGAGCGCGTCGCCATGATGGTTGAGCAAGAGCTTTACGCCTTCGTTTCCTGGATGGATCGAAAGCACATCTTGTTCTAATCCTACACTATTTTTTCTTGAAAACGGGCACGGTGGAGCACGGTTCTCCGAACATGAGTGACTTCACAACAGAAGTTAGTTTGCTGGTCAATGCCAAGTAAACGCTCTCGGGAATCGCCTCATCGCTGCACCCTTTCAAGATTACACGCTGATCCTCGTACTTGGCAAGGTCAAGTTTACGGACCCATTCGAGCCAGAGCATTTGCTCCAGCTCTTTTTTTTCACCAACAATTGAGTAAGAGCTCACATTTTGTAGGTGGGTCCCGATCAACATGTAAGCCCAGGTGGGGATGATCGCATCGGTAGAACAGTGAATGTACACGGCGGCGTCGTTGTACTGCGACCAGTCGTGTTCTTGAACGAATAATCGAAAGTCCTTTTCCTTCAGCGCCATTCCCTCCCAAAGAGAATCGACAAGGTCAAGACCCATGACGTTCCATGCCGGCCTCAATTCCTCGAGGTCGAGGGTAATCAACCCACTCTTGGCTACTTTATTTTCAATTATGTCGCTCATGTGATCTTAGATCATCCCTAGTTCAACGAGGGCTTCTTCGCTCATCATGTCTTTGTCCCATGGCGGCTCCCAAGTCAATTCAAAGGACGCACTTTTGATGCCCTCCACACCGGCTACTTTTTCTTCTACCTCAACCGGTAGACTTTCCGCAACCGGGCAACTGGGCGAAGTAAGGGTCATGACAATCAAAGCGTGAAAATCATCGTCGATCTTGATTTCGTATATCAAGCCGAGCTCGTAAATGTCCACGGGAATTTCCGGGTCATAGACCGTCTTCAATGCCTGAATGACAGATGCTTCGAGTTGTTTTTTCAATGCAGGATCCATGAGGCTATTGTTCCGATTTGGCTTGGTGTGCGATGGCGTACATCTTCATTTTCTTAATCATGGAGACGAGTCCATTGGCTCGGTTCGGAGAAAGATGTTCTTTGAGTCCAATTTGATCCACGAAGTAAAGGTCGGCTTTTGCAATGTCTTCTGGCGTTTGATCTGAAAGAACGCGCACCATCAGACCCACAAGGCCTTTGGTGATGATGGCATCGCTATCTGCGGTAAAATGCAGGGCGTTGCCCTTCTTTTCAGCATTCAACCACACCTGACTTTGGCAGCCCTTCACCAAGTTTTCTTCCACTTTATATGCGGCATCAATTGGGGCCAAGCTCTTGCCAAACTCAATGATATGTTCGTATTTCTCCATCCAGTCTCCGAAGAAGCTAAACTCCTCAATGACCTCGTCTTGTATTTCGTTGATGCTTTGTGCCATCACGTATCTAAACCTGCTTTGAGGATCTTTTGTTCTATTGCCGTGGTGGAATAGCCTTCCACAAAGTCGAGCTGTTGCACACTTCCTCCATATGCCATCACTTCTTGGGCGCCAACGATTTGATTCATGGTGTAATCGCCGCCTTTCACAAGAATGTCTGGTCGCACCACTTGGATCAGCTCTAGGGGCGTGGCCTCATCGAAAAGCACAACCATGTCTACGGACCTCAATCCTGCCATCACCAGCGCGCGAGCGCTCTGATCATTGATAGGTCGGTGGTCGCCCTTACCTAAAGTCTTGGCTGACATGTCGCTATTGATCCCAATGACCAATTTAGTTCCCAATGCCGCTGCCTGTTCTAGGTAGAGCACGTGGCCAGGATGAAGGAGGTCGAAAACTCCGTTGGTGAAGACAATGGTTTCATCACCAGCTCTCCAGAGCTCGAGCAGATCTGAGACATCCGCCCGATTCTGATAGATACGTTGTTTGATGGAAGTGCTCATGAATCTATGGCATCTTTTGTTGATACTGCATTGATCAAAGGCATTGCCAGCATGGCAATGAATCCTACTAAAATGATCATAACCGTTTGTGCGGTCCAAACAATCCAACCGAAGGCGTAGCCTACGGATGATTCTACTCCGTACAACGCGAGAATCACCATGATTGCTAGAGGGTACGCCCCCAATCCGCCTTGCACTGCAACGATGCTCAATCCTCCAAGAACGAAGGATGCGAGCATGCCACCGAACGGCACGGCTTGCGTTTCGGGCAAGCTTTGGAAGGTCAAAACGAACATCAGTATATAACAAGCCCAAATGAGGAAGGTGTGCAGGTAAAAACCAGCTTGTCCATCCATCCGTTTGATGGAAGCCAGTCCATCTACCAATCCCATGATGCGATCTTTGATTTTGAGCGCGAATGGATGGACAGAATTCTGGATGAATTTCCATGCGACAAAAAGGCCAATTACCCCAATTACCCCTACAACGCTCAAAAAAATGAAGGTGGATGTCTTCGCCATCAGACGGCCACCGGTATCGGCTAGAAAATCGCGTAAGATGCCGAATTGCAAAACCACGGCCAGGGCGATCAGGCCAAGGAGAATAACCGCATCCACTACTCGCTCAGCGATGACGGTTCCAAAGAGTTTTTCAAAAGGTTGTTTCTGGTAACGAGAGAGCACGGCGCAGCGGGTTACTTCCCCTAATCGAGGAAAGGCCAAGTTGGCCAAGTAGCCAATCATGACGGCTGAAAAGCGGTTGGCCATGTCGATTTTAATGCCCAATGATTCCAAGGGGTATTTCCATCGGTAGGCTCGGAAAATATGACTCAGCACGGCGACCATGGTTGAAGCGACAATCCACCAATAGTTCGCCTCCTTGATGGAGTTGACCATGTTCGCCTTGTCTTCTTCTGTCAGGTCCTTGTAAATAAACCAAATCAAGAAAAACCCAAGAGCTAGGGAAAATAGCACTTGCAGTGCAGATTTCAGCTTCTTGTTCAATATGGAAGGGTGTTGGTTTTTTCGTCGGGGAAGATTACCCAAGGCTTGAAGGCTTTCGCCTCTTCAAATTCCATCGATGCATAGGATATGATAATGACAATATCGCCTTGCATGACCCTACGAGCTGCGGGTCCGTTTAGGCTGATGGTCCCAGAATTTCTCGTTCCAGTAATCGCATACGTTTCGAAGCGTTCGCCATTGTTGATGTTGACAATCTGCACTTTCTCACCTTCTAAGATGTTGGCAGCCTCCATCAATGCGGCATCGATCTCAATGCTACCGATGTAGTCAAGGTTGGCGTCGGTCACCTTTACGCGGTGAATCTTGGATTTGAGTACCTCTATTCTCATTGCGCGGCAAAATTATGAATAAAAAAAGGGGACGATCTTTTTTTGCTCCTCCCAAAAAAGCTTGCACCCTCTAACAATCGAAAGCTGCTTTTGATCGTGGGGTAAATGAGGAGGGGGTGTTACATGTCGATTATTCCGCGATGCGCGTTCCGCAATCAGCACAGTCCGTTCCGAATTCGCAGTAGTCATTCTCCGAATCCGCACCGCCGTCGTCGCATACGCCATCGGCTGGCCAAAAGCAGGTGTCGTCGCAAAGCTCCTGCTTACACGAGGAAAGTGAGGTCATGACGAATAACGTAAAAGCCACAAGTAAGAGCGGACGGATAGTGTTCATCGTTTGATCTTTTTGATGACGCGCCTTCCGCAATCGCGGCAATCTGTTCCAAATTTGCAAAGCGAACTGGTAGAGCCGTAGCCTCCATCGTCGCACTCGCCATCGCTGTTGAAGTAGCATGAATTATCGCAGAACTCACTGGTGCTGAATTCCAATTCAGGCACTTCGGGTTCTTCTTCCTCATCGGGATCCTTCTTGCAGCCTGAAAGCACAAGTCCGCCAATCAAAGCGCAGAAGAGAATGTATTTGAACAGTCGTAACATGGGCCTCAAAGTTCGCCGTTTTCTTTCAAGTAGCAGACGCAGGGGCAATGAAAAAGTCTACTTCTATCAATCCGTCTTCACAGCGCTTCCAACAACAAGTGATAGCCGAGTTATTCTACCGCGGGTTCTTCGACATTGCTCAGACCTAAGAACACGCCCAACACCACATTAGACGGTAGGCAGAAAAAGTGTTGATCTGCGCCGGGGGTGCTGCCGATTATGTTGTGTGGATGCAAGCATTTGGATGTATCCTCTTTTTGCTCAGGATGCTGAATATCACGGTCCCAGAACGTGACGTTTACACCACGAATCAGTAACTGGTAGAGACGGTTACTCTGATTTCTACAAAAAAGATATCACTTTTAACAGTTTGGGTCCTGTTGGTGATAAAGTAGAAGAGTGGACACTTAAAGGAGCTTATATCCAAACAGCAAAATTCTCAGATATGGATTACACTGGTGAAGATTTAGCAACTGTTGATTTAACACTTACTTACGATTACGCAATACTACAATACTAATTTCGGATTGTTGTAATACAAATTGAAAATTCATAACCCCAACATTTTTGTTGGGGTTTTTGTTTTAATATTTATTTTAATATTTATTAATAGGTTAACCAACAAATACAAGTTTTAAAACAAAAGAGTAACGTTATGAGTACAGAAAATTTACAAGATGATTATTCATCAAACATCTCAAACGAAGAGATGGTGGAAATTGCTAAACAACAATACGAACAAAAGCAAGTCCTTATCAATGGTAACTTAGGTGGTTTTTTCCGCTCAAAAGCAGGGCGGATAATTGTTATCGCATTTCTATTCTTTCTTGTTCTATCCTCTTACGCAATGGGGCAGATTACGAATTCTATAGAAGGACGTTGGCTATGGTCACCGATTGAAAACTCCCCTCCAAACACGATGTATGAATTTCTTGATGGAACAAGATATACCTATTACTGTGACTCAACTGAATGTGACGAATCTTACTGGAACTCATTGGACACCTCTGACGCTCTTCCACCGACTAATCCTTACATTTTCCAAAATGATACTCTGACGATTGATCTACATTTTGGCAATGAGTTGATTACGTCAACAGTTTTTGAATGTGATGGGGATAAGGTCTATTTTGAAACAAGTGATTATTACCTGATTAGATTGGGGGCCCAGTTAGAAGATTGTTTTCCAACCAATATTGAATCTTCTCCTATTGATCAAATTAAGCTCTTCCCTAACCCTTCGAGAAACAATATCACTATTCAATGTTCAGGGGAATTTGATTTTAAAGTTTTGAGCATTGATGGAAAAACCGTGCTATCTGGGTCAGGATTGGATGCGGTGAATTGTGAGTTAGCAGAATTTCCTCGAGGGCAATACACCATCGTGGTGTCTCAGGCTGGTAAAGCTAACCAGTACAAGGTTATTCTGAATTAAACTGCCGATCGCTACTGTGAAGAGCCTCTACCTGTCTGGTAGGGGCTTTTTGTGTTTCAGGGGGGTGTTGTGCGGCGTGGTTTTTTCAGCCCCTACAATGCTTCTCAATTATACCGTGAATGTCTTCAAAGCCCATCTCAACTGCCTTTTTCCAGTCTTCACAAGCTCCTTCTTCATCGTCTAAATTGACCTTTGCTATTCCTCTATAGAACAACGCCCTTTCATGTGTAGGGTCGAGCTTAATTACCGCATTCATCTGATTTAATGATTCCTGAAACATCTCCTGCTGACCGTACATATATCCTCTGTTAAATAGCGCGGTTGTGTTTAAGGGTTCTAACTCTAGTGCTTTAGATAGATCATCATATGCCTCTTGGCGTTTATTGAGATATCGATATGTAATCGACCTATTTACATAGGCATCAGCTAAATCAGGCTTTAGATTAATAGCTGCTGTAAAGTCTTCATATGCCTCTTTATACTTGCCGCTCTTCAGCCTTGCAACACCTCTATCAAAGAAGTAATAGCTGTCAGATGATGACCCGTCTAAAACACGATACTGTTTACCCTTATGTTCAGTTATTTTTCTTGTCATACTGTATCAAAGAACTGTTTTTAATCAAACCAAAGAAGAAAAAAAACGAAACTTTCTTCTATAGGTAATCAGAGTAAAAAAAAAGAGACTTAAACCGCGTATAGACTCGCCCCCTGTATTATATCAATTACTCTTACCCTATGCCTTAGGCAAGGAA
>CALSRJ010000006.1 GCA_943788725.1 uncultured Flavobacteriales bacterium
TCATCTACAACAATTAATCCTTCATCTGCTTGCTTCATCAAAATCGAATCTTGCTCAGTTTGTTTAAGTTCCGCCCCCCCGACCAAATGAAGAGAAGAGCTGTCGTTAACAATTGTCACGTCCAAATTATTGGGGGAACGACTCGCTCTCGGATCCGATAATACATCATTATTTATATCAGTTACTTGCGCTTGCGCGTTAAAATCGTTAGATTGATTAACCGATAGACCCAAGTCAAATATGGTTTCATTCGTCAATGGCCTCTCATTATGACTAATCATTAAATATTCTTGAAGTGAAATGATTTTTGGGTTATTGATTTCATTCCCGTTCATTGAAAATGAATACCGCGTTACTGAATCGAGAGAGCTCAAATCAAAAGTAGAATCCGAAACTAATTGCACGCTGATTATAGTTTGACTATTTTTATCCATTGCTATTAGGCTATCTATGCCTCGGATAATTCTTTCGTTACTATCTAAAATAACTCCTTCAATAATTTTTGTCGCGAGAAAAAGTTCTATTTTTTGCCCGTCATCGATGTTGACAATGAACTCGCTTAGATTTCCAGACCAATATTTATCTAATGAGAACTCATCCGATAGATCTAGCAGCTGAATAACCGCTGATTCTTTTTCAAGTTCTTGAAAAATAAAATCAGAAAATAACGAAATGGGAACAGCTTCCTCCTCATTTCCATCTGCATCAACCAACCCAACTTTGACTTGACTAGATGTGTTCTCAGGCGTTGTATAAAACACTTTTTGATTCAATGGTAAATTCTCAAAAGTGAAACTTCCCGCAGAATCCGTTCGGGTTTCCGCGATTTTGTTACCCTTGGCATCTTTTGCTTCAACTAATATGTTGCTAACTGATGCATCCAGACTATCCCCTATTTTGATTTTCGCTTTGATATTATATATCGGGACTTCAGCCTGAATTGAACCTCTCGGAATAAGTGAATTAGTTTTTGGTAATTCGACTTTATATGTATTAAGTAATGCTGGAAGTTCTATTCTCTTGTTATCCAAGGGCCTTAATCTGCTAATATGCATTTGATCATCGTATGAATCGCTATGCCGCAATGATCTTGGGGCTAGAGTAGTATATATTTGTTTACGCTCAGTTTCTCTCAATACAGATGTATAGAACGCAAAGCTGTCCTTGCAACACCAATAACCTCCCTCGTAACCTGGTGTGTTTATACCGATCAACGGCACCGGAGTTGACCAATTAATCAAAGACGTGTCCATTGATTGCGACATATATATGTCATAATTAATAGAATCATCATAATTAGTCGCTCCATAACTATTGGTTCGGGAGAAAAAGAGGTATTTACCATCATCGGTAATGAATGGTGTGATTTCCGATGCTGTAGTATTTATATTTTGACCAAGGGGCACAGGCTTCTCGTAATATCCTTCAAGTTTGTTTTTAAACGAGATATAAATATCATCTGATTGTCTCTTTTCTTTCTCGAATGAAATCAGGCACCAGTTACCCTTAGGGTGAACATATAGATCATAAAAAGGAGTTTTTGACGTCATCCCCTTCATCTTGATTTTTTTTGGAGCACTCCAAACTTCATCAACAAGCGAACTGAATGAGAGCCCCTTTAAGTTTGGATTATTATTGGAGTGGGGTCCCTTTAAATAAATCGTATCAGCATTTTCCGACAGCCCAACAATAGAATTATATTGATTAGAATTTATCTCTGAATTTAATGCGGAAATTGAATCCCAATTATCATAAGCGCCAGAGCTAGTATGGACTAGCTTAGAAATATAATCTCCGTTTTCAAGCTGCGATTCAGAAGTAAAATAAGCTTCATTTTTACTGATTAGCAAACCAGTTGATTCAAATTCAACTCCAATTATTGGCGGCCAAATTGTCCTCTGAGCGTTAGCGTTTACTATGTGAAGAAATAAAATTAAACAAACTAATATTTTCATTATTAATAGTTTAAAATTTAGACCCTTTCCGGGTTGGTAAAATGTAAGCGAGATAAAATTCATGTGTAAGGCCAACGCCTGTCACCCCAAGAAAGCTTTTCTCTGCAGTGTATACAATGTTAAACTTTTGATTTATATGAGCCCCGAAACTTATATTCATTGCCTTACTAGATCTGTAGCCAAATCCTAACCAAACCAAATTATTATAAATCCCGCGAAATGAAATAGAATGATCGATTGGAGACTTAAAAGTGAATCTCGTAACTCCCGCAGCCGAAACGCTAAAAATTTCATTTATATTATAGTGGTAAGAACCATTGATTATTAGGTTTCTATCCACTAGAAGACCGGAACTATCAGCTCTGTTCCAAGATTGATTGAGGGCATCTAAAAACTCTGCCCCGAAGTAAAAATTTTGGGAATGAACATTGCCGCAGAAGCTAATATTTGCACTAGAGCTAGTAAGACCGCTTTTCTGTATCTGCCCCCACGCCACGTCCGTCCCATCCTTAAAGCTAAGCCGCTCTGGATCTATTTGAAATCTAGAAAAAGAAACCACAGGACCCAATCCAGCATAAATGTCTTTTCGTATTCTGACTTGTGGTGACCAATGCAATCGTGTTTCCAACTTACTAAACGCCCCAGCTCTATCATTGATAATCGAAGCATTAAGTACATGAAATAAACCTCCCTTGCTTCTCCTTTGCCCCCGTCTTAAGGCCCCACTCTTGTATCCAGATTTGAGATGAGCGGGTTTATTATAAGTAGTCGAGAATATAAGCTGCTGCGTATTAGGGGTAGATTCTGACCCCAACCACTGATGCCTATTGAAAAGCCCGAATTCTGGCCCATCTTGAATTGCAGCTAGGCTTGGGTTGATCATGGATGGATTCACAAATGACTGAGACATAAAAAAGTCTTGCTGCGCATTTAACTTCTCCCATGAAAATAAAAACAGACTAATGACCACAATTGGTTTTAATTTTTTTTTGATCATAACTTACCGAATTAAAGAGATGCTACCTGTTAATGTTTCCGCCCCTGGGACGCCAGTATCAATGAAATAAAAGTATGCTCCAACAGGCATGTCCTTGTTTTTATATTTTCCGTCCCAGGGTTGTGAATAACCCTTAGACTCGAACACTTTAGCGCCTAATCGGTTTACTATGAGGACATTACAATCAAGATAATAACCTAATCCATTGATTTCTAGATAGTCGTTTTGACCATCACCATTCGGAGAAAATGCATTATAAACAGTAACCTCATTCAAGACCGAAATACTCACACTATCCTCTTGTTGACATCCATCGATTGAATTAACCATCACCCTGTACGTTATGCTTTCTGTAGGACTTGCAGTAGGGTTACTTGAGCTAGGGTTGTCAAGGTAATCTTCGGGAGACCAATAATAACTAGATGCTACTGAATCAGTCTCAACAGCTAGGTCAATAACTGAACCACTAAATATGGTTGTGTCTTGACTAACTGTGATTTTCGGGGCACTGCTCCTTTTAACACTGAAGTCACACGTCACACTATTACCACTAGTATCGGACATGGTATACTGAATCGCTGTTATTCCAATATCAAACTTGGCCCCACTCTCTATGCCATTGGTGAGAACTGAATTCACGTTTGAACAATTGTCTTCAGCCATTGGAATCTCATAATTAATAATTGAATCACAAGAGACGATGTCCTCCGGACAATATGTAATTATTGGTGAGATTGTGTCTAATATTTCCACCTCAATTTCAATTGTTCCAATATTTCCATTTACATCAGATGCATATACAGATACATAATTAATCCCAAGATGTGCGCAAGAGAAGTCAGTTGAGCTCAAATAAATCGAATCAACATCGCAATTATCTGTTGCTGATGCATTAATAAGATTAACACCAAGAGTAAACTCACCAGCTAAATTTAAATACGCCTGATAATTCTCTGCAAACACCAATGGCTTAATGGTATCAGCGACTGTAACGCTAACAATACTACTGTCGATATTTCCATTAACATCTGATACCATTAGGTAAATGTCATTGACCCCAACCAAACCACAATTGAACAGGCTATCACTAAGGAAAATTGAACCAATTGAACAATTGTCATAACTGCCGCTGTCTACTTGGGGTACATTTAACATCGCCTGACCGTTCGCATCTAAATACACCGTTGGACTTTGTGAATAAATAACCGGTTTAATCGTATCCAAAACAGTTATAATAATTTGAACTGAACTTGAATTCATTGAATAATCAGACACGGTAAAAGTGACGGTATTCTCTCCAACATCATTACATGTAAAAGTTGTGTCACTTAGCGAATATGTCTCAATTCCACAGTTATCATAAGAGCCAGTATCTGCAACTAATGGACTAATGCTTGCAGAACCATTAGAGTCAAGATAAATTGTGACATTTTGCGCTAAAGCTGCTGGAGCGCTGGTTTCTAAAACAGTAACTATAGCAATGTTTTGGGACATATTGCCGCTAACATCTGTTACATATAAAATAATCGTATCCAAACCAATTGAATTACAATCAAAAGAATAATTACTCAGATACATCGTATCAATCTCACAATTATCACTCGACCCATTATCAATCTGATTAACAGTAATGTTAGCCTCTCCATTCGTGTCTAAATAGACCGTTAAATTTTGTGTTATTACAACTGGAGGAAGGCTGTCAATTATTACAACCTGAGCATCATTACTTGAACTATTCCCACTAATATCAGTCATCGTCAGCGTAACTATATTTATTGATCCTGTATCCGAACAATCAAATATTGAGTCAGATAAAATACTGCTAGCAATTGTGCAATTATCGGTTGATGCACTATCCAAGTCTAACCAAGAAATAATCACTTGACCTGAAGAATCCAGATATGCGATAATATTTTGAGTAATAACAGACGGGGAGGTTGTATCTACAACTAACAATTGTGCGGTTGCGGTTGAACTATTCCCGCTCACGTCAAAAACAGTAAGCGTAATGGTATTAATTCCACTGTCAGCGCAATTAAAAATGGTATCCGATAGGCTTAAACTAGCAACGTCACAATTATCATAAGAACCATTATCAACCTGCGAAGCTTGAGCGATTGCTTGACCATTAGCATCTAAAAAGAGAGTTAGATTCTGAGCAATTGCTGTAGGGGAAATGGTGTCCAAAACAGTAATTAATGCATTGGCAGATGCCGAATTCCCACTTATGTCAGTAATTGAGAGTGTAATGCTATTTGCGCTTACTGTGTCAGAACAATCAAAAATTGAATCTGATAATATCATCGAAGCTATAGCGCAATTGTCTGTTGAGGAAAGGTCAACCTGACTTGGCGTTACCGTTGCTCCACCATTTACGTCTAAGAAAATTGTGACATTTTGGGTCATCACAATGGGGGAGTTAGTGTCCATTACTGTAATTTGGGCACTTTGTGTTGCTGCGTTGCCACTAGCATCAGTAACAGTAACAGTAATTGTATTAACCCCAGTATCCGCACAAACAAAGTTGTAATTAGAAAGAGTTATTGTGTCAATATCACAATTATCAGTTGAACCGTTATCGACCTGAATAGCCGTAAGATTAGCAGACCCTGAAGCATCTAGATATAGTGTAACGTTCTGAGTTATCACGACTGGTGCAATTGGGTCTATTATTGATACGATAAACTGTGCCGAATCTAAATTCCCATTATTATCTAATGCGTAGAGCAAAGTTGGATTAGATCCAATATTTGCACAGTCAAATGAAGTGTTGCTTAGATAGATAGAATCGATAAGACAATTATCCGAAGTTGCAGAATCGGCAATAAATGCAGATAAGGTGGCCTGGCCAGAACTGTTAAGATAAACATTAACGTTAGAATGAGGAAAAACAGTTGGACTTATAGTGTCAATATAAATTGCAATGGTATCAATACAGCTAGAAATTCCGTCAGAAATAGTTACTGTGTAGTTACTAGTCACAACGGGTGAAACCGAGATACTCGGGCTGGTGTTGCTATTTGACCACAAGAAAGAAATATTGGTTAATGCATTGTAGCCAACTGTTGCAGAAGTATTGATACAAATCATTGTATCGCCTTGAGCCAACACAGGATTGATGACACTTACATTAACGGTATCTGAGCTAGTACATCCTCCGTTATCTGTTACAGTTAGAGAATATGGTCCTGTTGCAGTACATACTTTTGTTTGTGTTGTTTCTCCTGTTGACCAATTGTAGCCAACCCAAACAGCACCGGCATCTACCGTTACTGAATCGGCAAAACAAGTAGCTAAAACGGTATCGTTAGTAAATGTGAAGTTCGGGTCGTTAACCGTTATACTAATGGTATCAATACAGCTAGAAATTCCGTCAGAAATAGTTACTGTAAAAGCTGTTGTGGTGTTTGGTGATACGTTGATTGTACTTGTAGTATCTCCAGTTGACCAATTATAGTTAATAGCCGATTGGCCAGTAAAGCTGATGATCAATTTACCATTTCCACCATTTGAGCCAGAGCTTGAATATGCGCCATAACCAATGCCTGTGTTATAAAGAGCATTAGAAGTACTTGGTGGAATGGCCGATGTGTTTGAAGGGCCATTTTGTCCGGTTGTTGTTACACCTGAACTCACAAGAGTAGGATGCAAGTAACCTGAACCACCGCCACCTGGTCTAGCGTCAGAGAATCCTCCTTCACCACCAAAGTAGCCACCGCCACCGCCACCGCCATCTGGGCTTCCTGAATTTTGAGATCCACTGGCATCTCCATTACCGCCTTTAAGTGGACTTCCATCATCTCCATTTGTGCCCGTTCCTGCAGCAGTTGAAGTAGCACCATTGCCACCGGTTGTTTCACCTGCGTTTGTTCCACCACCGGCACCACCACCTCCAGAGTAAGCACAAGAACCGCCACCGCCTCCTGCAATTAGCAAGGCTCTTGATTGACCAGAAGCGTCAAATGTCATAGATGCTGCGCCAAGGAATAATCCAGTTAATCCTCCTCCAGATGCTCCAGAAGCATCGCCATAAGTGCCGTAGCCACCGCCTCCATAAGTTGCAGAACCACCACTAGTAAAAAGTCCGACTCCTTGTCCAATTCCTCCTTGACCTACTACAACTTTTAATTGTTGACCAGGTGTTACTGCAATCGTTCCGGAAGAGAAACCACCGGAACCGCCTGCGTAAGAAGATGAATATCCTCCTTTGCCACCACCAGCGCCCCACGCGAGCACATTAATGGACGTAACACCAGACGGTACTGTAAATGTTTGGTCAGTGCCTGTGTAGTTAAATGCAATGGTGTCTGAACTAACAAAAATTTGAGAATTGATGGAAATTGAGTCTCCAATACAAATTGTCGTATCATTAGATCCAGAGTTGGTGTTAATCACACTTACGGTAACTGTATCCCAAGTTTCACACTGACCATTGATTGATACAGTGAGTGAATACACTCCTGAAGATGTGATAGAAGTTGTTTCTGTGGTGTCTCCGTTCGACCATAAATAATTGTCCCAAGTAGATCCTGCAGATACGTTAACTGTGTCTGAGCCGCAGCTCAAAATAGTGTCGTTAGTAAAGGTGAAGTTCGGGTCAACAATGGTTACTGTAATACTGTCATAGCATTCGGCAAAGCCATCTGTTATGGTAACATAATAGGTGGTCGTGCTAATTGGTGAAACATCAATAGTGTTTGTCGTGTCACCATTAGACCATAAATACTCGTAAGAACCGCCACCACCAACGTTTCCTGCGCTAGGCGCTCCATACGCAGTTGTTATACCAAATCGATTTGCTATCGAAGTTTGTACATTTTCTAACTCTACGGGAGCCAGTGTATCATCAAACATGATGACCTCCATTATATCCACATTAGAAAGTTCGCTCAAATTTCCCGATCCATTTAGCGTGAATCCTCGTGGATCGGTGCCGGCATTGCTGTTATACTTTGACTGAACAGTGGCGTTGCTGTAAAAATTCCAATTCGTTTGGTTTGCTTTCCACATAGTATGTATATATGGTACTTGCCAACCAGAACTCGAGGTTATACCTGGATACACTTTCCAGCCTTCGTAATGGGCAACATTTATACGATTTTGCCAGAATCCATGCAACCAATTTTGGTGATATGAACCAAATACGCGGGCATTTGAAGATGTTGTAGTTTTCGCTGCGGTAACCAAGGTAAATGGTTGTTGAAATGTATAATTAACAGTATATCGGAGCTGCTGCGAATTGGTAAAATGCATGATAGGAGCTCCATAGGCTGAAGTCAGGACCAAAGTTGGTTGTCTGCTATTCGTGGTTTGAACCACATCCCTCGAGCTACCACTTTGGTCATACAAGGTTCTTACGTAAATGGTACTTCCCCCAGCCCAAGATTCAATTGCAGCCACATTCAATTCACCATTTAAAAACCCGAAATCAGATAATGCATTATCGGAACTTCTTCTCAATTGAACTGCATTTCCGTTATAATCAGCGTTAATCAAACGAAGACCAAGAGCAAGTTTAAAACCTGCTTGTGTCTGGAGGGTGTTTCCTCCGCCAGCTCCAAAACCTATTGTTGCTGAATCTCCAACACAAAAGGTAGTGTCGCCTTGAATAAGGGTAGTGTTAATTAAACCAACAGATACTGAGTCGCTTACAGTACATCCATATTGGTTGGTTACTGTTAAATGATAAACACCGCCTGTAGTTGTTGTAAATAATTGAGCGCTATCTCCAGTGCTCCAAGCATAGTTTGACCATCCTGCACCAGCATCTATACTTGCTGTGTCAACACCACAATAGGCAAGTGTATCACTAGAAAAAGAATATACAGGTGCGTTTACAAATACAGTCATTGTATCGTAACACGTAGATATACCATCTGTAATGGTCACATAATAATCTGTTGTTTGTGTTGGAGAAACATTTATAGTAGCAGTAGTGTCTCCAGTAGACCACAAAAATTGATAATTCAAAATAGGCGTGTATCTAATCACAACGATTCCTGATCCACCTTCGCCACCTTTATTGTTAGAGTTGAAGTGTGATCCGCCACCGCCACCGCCACCGGTGTTTGCGCCTGCGTCTCCGCCTGGTTTATTGGTTTGTTGGCCTGTGTTGCCGCCACCACCGGGTGATCCATTGTTTAAGCCAGCGCCACCTGTAGTGGTGCCAACAGCGCCACCGCCACCGCCACCAATGCCTCCGTTACCACCAATAGTGCTATAGCCACTGCCACCGCCACCACCAGCAAAATAATATGTCGTTCCTAAAATATCAGATTGTAATCCAGCGCCACCATTCGCATTGTAAGAGCCCCCATTAGGACCACCACCGCCTTGACTACCAGCACCACCGCCACCGCCTGAGCGGTGAGAACCAGCTCCATGACCACCTCTGTTTCCTTGTCCTGCGGTTTCTAACCCAGCTCCAGATCCATTTGGTGCATTGTATCCAGCACAACCTCCACCAGAGCCACCATTGCTTCCAGCTGCTCCTGGTGTCGAATTCCAATAACTTGTTCCGCCTGCTCCACCGCCTATGGCAACAAGAAGTGATCCTATAGAAGAATTACCACCGTTCAAAGCAGGAATGCTGTATTGATGTCCACCTGGTTGGCCAAAAGTACCCGCGGCAGGAGCGCCTGTGCCTCCTTGTCCAACAGTAATATTATAAGAGCCTGCTGGTAAGATAAACGTAGTGTCAATGAAGCCTCCGGCTCCACCACCACCCCCCATATCCATACCACCGCCACCACCACCGCCCACTATGAGCGCACGTACTTGTGCAGTACTCGGGAAAACCAAGGTTCCGTCCGTTAAAAATTTGTTGACCGCTTCTTGGCCAATGGTGTCGAGTATACCACCAGCAGCAAAACCACCAAGACTCAAGTAGCCAGCAGTAATGGTGTCGCCATTACACATAGTAAAATCATCTAGTCAGGTTTTGGTAGACTAACAAACACCGAATCGGTAACGTCACACGAGCCATCATTTACCACACGATTATACTTTCCAGAATACCTGGCAGTACAAATTTGAGTAGTGTCTAGGTTGGACCATGAGTAGGTTTGCCAGCCTGCGCCAGCATCAATCAAAATACTGTCTGCTCAGCAGTTTGCGGTAATCGTATCTAATTAAATCCAAAACTTGGAGCTGTTACAATAGCTCTTACAGAGTCAATGTTTGGATTGCTTAGCAAGCATGGAGCGGCAGCGTCCGCCACTTGTCCACCAGCGGTTTGCCAATCGTATTGAGAAGCTATGCGTCCTTCAATGTATTCTCGTTCTGTGTCTGTAATTACATCATCGAAAATGAAAACCTCCATGATGTCTACATTGGATGTTTCGTTATTCGCAGCAAAGCCATTCAATTGAAAGCCATTTGGCGGCTGCGCGTTGTTACCATTAATCGTATTTGCAGGCCACTCATTCCCATTATCGAAAAATCGGTGAGATGTATTTGATGCACTCATTGATGAATGAATCCAAGTATCAGAGCTACTTGCTGCCACCATATTAGTGCCGCTATTCGAAATCCAAGTATTAAAGTGATGCCGATTTACTTGATTGCTGTAAAAGGCGAAAAGGTAGTTATTCGCAGCTCCAAAAACTCTACCGCAGCTGTTAGTCGTTAATTTGGCAGCAGTTACAATTGACATTGGATAAACAATGTCATTGGTGGTGTATCTAAGGAAAGTTCCCGTTACGAAACGCAAAACTGGCTTTCCATTCTCACCACTCAATATGAGCTGGGGCTGTTGCGCAGTGTTGGTGTTTAATAAATTACGGCCATTACCGCTTTGATCAAATATTGTGTGCACCCAAAGCGTACTTGCCGCCCCTGCCCATGCGTTAATGGCCGCTGAGTCTAGCTGGCCCAAAAAGTTGAATCCAAAAGATGCCGTATCATTTGCCGTTGCACTTTTTCTTAGTATTACTGCCTTGCCTTCATAGTCAGAAACGAGCAATCTTAAACCAAGAGCCAATTGCATGCTGTTATCAACGGCATCTGTCGGTGGGGTATAGGTTACATATTGAGAAGAATAATAATAGGTTGTGGTGTCGTTTAAGAAAGGCGTAGTAAATTCATTACCATAAAAGATAGGCGTACCTCCAGTATCGGTTTCATACCATACTGTTTGTATCAAGCTATCTGTGGTCGCATTAAATGTGAATGTGCCTGCGCAATGCTCAATATCGGCTAATCCTACGGGCATGTTTGGTACACCAAAAACATAGATTTCTTGAGATAATGTATCTGCCCAATTTCCATTGGAAATAGTAACCGTATAAGTTGTTGTTGTTGCTGGGCTTACTTGTATAAAAGACGTGGTGTCGCCATTGCTCCAAGCATAACTTGAACCTGTTATAACCGCTAAACTTGCTGTAGCTGACACAGGGTTAGTAGTAGGGTATGAAGATATGGTTGAGGCTAGTGCTATTCTGCCTGCAGAACCTGCGCCTCCTACGCCACCGCAACCATTATTTGCGCCTCCATTTCCGCCAAGGCTAGTAATAGTGCCATTACCGCTGAAAAGACTAATTAATTTTATGGACCCACCGGCGCCACCACCACCACCACCCATGCCGCATCCACCACCAGTTCCATTGCCACCGTTTTGGCCGTTACAAGTAATGGTGCCAGCATTTTGAGTAACCGAAGCACTAAAATATATAATACCACCACCATCTCCGCCATCTCCAGGTTTCTGGCCATCTTCATCACCGCCACCTTCGCCCCCAGCGCCACCCATGATCAATAATTCTAAGTTTGCTGTCCCTACTGAAAGGCCTCCTGTGCCCCCATAATGACCACCCGAGTTATTTCCGTTAGTTCCGTTTGATGCATAACTGCCACCACCGCCTCCACCAGAATCTTGACGTCCGGTGCCGCCACCGCCACCATTACCATTGGCACCATTCCAAGTGACGCTGTTACTTCCGTTAGAGCTCCCTCCAGCGTAGCCAGTACCATATATTCCTTCACCTTGGGCGCCATTCTTGTTGCGCCAAACTGCATTATGACCAACGCCTCGGTAACCTTTTCCGCTTGAAGTAATTGTTCCAGCGTTGGTTAACGTGCCGTTTGCTCTAAAGCACAAAACGCCTCCTGTGGAGCCATTCCATGTATTACAAGTAAGTATAGCGCCTGCAGAAATAGAAACATTAGTATAGTTAGGTACCTTAATGGCCTGATGGATTTGCGTGCTCGAAGCATTAAAAGCATTGGTTCTTGAGGTAGCCAGCGTAAATGTATCTCCACTGATAGCTGTGATGATGTTAAATTCATATTTCCCTGTCGTATTAACAGATGTGTTGGCATCTACCATTGTTATGATGATGATTTCATCACCAATGCTAAATCCGCTAGACGATGAAACCGTCAAGGTGCTTCCGCCTGCTGCATTGGTCCCTGTTACGCCAGTTCTTAATGCATCGGTGTATGCTGTTCCTGAGCTGACAGTAAGCGCTCCATCTGATCCATCACCATAATCCGCGCCAACTGTACCCGCATTTAGAGTGGCAGTATCACCTAAGCAAATGGAAGTTGTGCTTGAGGTTAAAAAGGCCGTTGTGTCTTGACCTTGAGAAGTTTGATGCAAGAATCCAAGTGCAAACATCAAGATTGAAGCCTTTAATAATCTTTGTCTCGCCTTTAATTTGCCCATAACAATATTTTGAACCTACAAATAACGATATTTTCTACATCAATATGCTTTTTTAGTGCGTTATTCTTATTATCATTCGTAACGTTTAAAGGATTTTTCGTTCAAAAATCTAAAGAAACCCCTTTATGAGAAATTCTGCTTATTGATAATACTCTTAAATTCTGAATAGATTTAAGTTTATTGAAAAGTAAATCGGGTAGTAAAAAAGGCACAAGAAAATTGACTCCAAATTGTGATTCGAACCCCTCTTTTGTTTTTGATGCAGGCGGCATTATTAATCAGTATGTCAAGTTTGGTAAAGGCCTCTCCCTTGTTTCCATAATCTGCGTGAGCAGTCAGGTTCACACTGATCACGAAAATGTTCTTTACAGCTTCTCTCTGTGGGAAATTGTTTGGTGAATTCTAAGATGTTCATCGGGCTTTCGGTTATTTAAAAGAACGAATCAACCATCTCAGAATCTAATCTATTTACATTGTGGTATATTGCAGGGGAATCAGTAAATATTTCCATCGAAATCGGATACAGCTTTGTTACGGGCCCCAAGTCTACTGGACAGTTCGGGGAATTTATGAATGTAAAGTTCCTGTCCAAACACAGGAGTTAGGACCAATAATAGGAGGGCTACTGCCAAGGTTAACCTTATAGAATTAGGTCTCATTTCCTAAGAGTGCATTTTCCATAGACAACAGTAAAGCGCATTACATTAGTTTGATTTGAGTACTGTATTGCAGGTCTCCAAACGTTAGCAAATAGGGCGTTAAAACCCTGTATAGTTATTCGCCATATAGTTTTGAATCCATGGATAGATTCTGTTGTCATTTACACAACGTATTGCGACTCCAGAGTGACAAGTATTTTGAACATACCAATTGCTTACTGAGGAATGAGGCATAAGATAGGGGTAAGGAACTGAATAACATCCATTTCCCCAATTTTGAGAAGTACCATTGTTCGTCAAGAACCAACACTGTGCAAATAGGCATTTTGCTTATCACAAGGAATAAGTACAGGCCCATAGATATCATATTCGCATTCATATCCACGCAATTTGGCGGTGAGACGGGCTGACATGAAGTGATTAATTCCATAACCATCATAGCTCGTTCCAGCGCAATTGAAATCCGGAACGATCACTTGTTGCCCTGAACTATTAATTAACAGTGTTGAGCTCGGTTAATTCCAGACACTTTTCGTACATTGTTCGCAAGTCATGCATAGGGTCGTAGATTAATGATTTAGTACCCTTAAGATACTGACCATCAATACTATGCATGACTTTTTATTTCAATTGTTTTTAACATTTTCAACCGCACAACGCGTTTAATAATACCCTTGCAATTATCGATTATTGTCGTAAGATATGATTCCACTTCTTGACCAGTAAAACTCTCATTTGCAGTTACAGACACATTAAATGAGCTATCTTTTAGAAGTTCTACATCGTCATTATTAGCGACTAAATAATTGGTGGCAGCTTCCATTAGCCAAGTGGCCTCATTTCCTGAATACGAAGGAGCTGACCTGATGTTTTCAGTATCTAGGATGCTTTTTGAATTGCTTTCAACAGAGCATAAAAAACTCTTAGCCCTACCTCACTCCTTTCACTCCTCCTTGCTGTGGCTTTCAAAAAACTCCCACATCAAGGCATTGGCATCCAGTGCCTGAGAAGGATCATCGGCTTTTTTTCTAGGCTTCGTTCCCATCGGCCAACTGTGTCCTCCGTCGTGCGACAGGTATAACATGATATCCGTCGCTGCATCACAGCCCAGCCACTCGATCATATCGTAGTCATCCGTTTGTTCGGATGAAAGCTCAATACAGCTATTGAATCCCACCCAAGCATTCAGCATCGAATCGAGGGGCGGATTGTAATGATCACTGATGCCATCCCCTACGCCTCCATTCCAAGGTACATTGCTGTCTTCATACGAATGAAAGTGAATGATGCTCACGGGTTCGGCAGGAACACAATCAAAGACCATCGTGCCAGCAACTGGAGCTATGGCCGCAATGCGGTCGCCCAATTCACACGCGAGGCGATAGGACATCATGGCACCATTGGACATACCCGTGACGTAGATGCGTCTTGGGTCAATTGCATAGTTTGCCTCAAGCTCTTCGATCAATGCGTTGATGAAGCCAACATCGTCTACCTTCTTCTCTTCTGCCTTCCCGCAGCAGTTTCCAGCATTCCAAGTATTGTTGAGTCCATTTGGCGAGCATAAAATGAAGCCTTTTTCATTACTCAGGCTTGGCAGTCCGCTCTGCTCTTCAATGTTCTTGGCGCTTCCTGTTCCTCCATGCAAGGCAATGACCAAGGCAACGGATTCATCTCCATTATAGCTCGATGGAACGTGCAAGAGATAGGTTCGACGCTCACCATCGTAGCTTATGCGCTCAAAGTCAGATTCAAACTTACTTCGCTTACAAGCGGTGAAGCATAATAGGAACAGGATGGGAAGGACAAGTTTGTGCATGGTTAAAGGTAATAAGGCGTTCGGTTTTGGTGCCCTACGATTTGAGGAGCACTTGAATCGAAGTAAGGAGCTCATCTTTCTCCTTGCAATTTCCACCTTATCAAGAATGAAGCTTCTTCTATTTTCGCTGTACTAGCTTAGCATGGCTTGAACACTAGAGACACTCCCATAGAATTCCTCAAAGGCGTCGGTCCTCAGCGGGCTGAATTGCTGCGCTCAGAGCTGGGAGTCCGCACCGTAGGTGACCTTGTCCGGCACTACCCCTTTCGCCACATCGATCGGAGTAAGTTTTATCCCATCTCAGAGGTAGATCCCAATGCAGCCTTGGTACAGATCAAAGGCAAGTTCATGCGTTTAGACAGCATCGGCGCGAAACGCGCCACGCGCATGGTAGGGGCATTTCAAGACGGACAAGGAAACATCATGGAAGTGGTCTGGTTCCGCAGCATCACGTGGATCAAGCAGACGATCAAGCCCGATGTGGAGTATGTGCTGTTTGGGAAGCCCAGCATTTTTAACGGGAAGCTGCAAATGACCCACCCAGAGATCGAACCCGCATCGGAATTTGACAAACCATTGAAAGGTGGGCTCGAAGGAGTTTATCCCACCACCGAAAAACTCAAAGCGCGCAAACTAGACAGTCGCGCCATTCGAAAGCTGATGCAAGCCGCCTTACCCATGGCGATGTCTGGCGTACAAGAAACGCTACCTGCGTACATGCTCAAGCGTCAAAGCCTACTCTCCAACACAGAAGCCTTGCAAGGCATCCACTTTCCAGAAAACACAGAACAATTAAAACGCGCCGAGCGCACGCTGAAATTTGAGGAGCTCTTCTATGTGCAGATGCGCCTGCTTCGGGTCCGTTCCTTGCGTGAGCAAAACATCAAGGGGTTGGTCTTTGAGGCCGTGGGCGAACACTTCAATACCTTCTACAAGGAACATCTTCCCTTTCCGCTGACTGGCGCTCAAAAAAGGGTCATCAAAGAAATTCGAAAAGACATCGGAAGCGGGCAGCAGATGAATCGTCTCCTGCAGGGAGATGTGGGCAGCGGAAAAACGATTGTGGCATTGTTATGTGCCTTGATAGCCATTGACAATGGGTACCAGGCGACCATCATGGCGCCTACTGAGATCCTGGCGCAGCAGCATTACGAATCGCTCTTCGAGCTGTTGATCAACATGAACCTCAACGTAGCCCTGCTCACTGGAAGTTCCAAAGCGGCCTACCGAAAGAAATTGCACGCCAGTCTGGAAAGCGGCGAGATCAACCTACTCATCGGCACCCACGCCTTGCTGGAAGATAAAGTCAAGTTTCATAACCTGGGATTGGTCGTCATTGATGAACAACATCGATTTGGAGTGGCGCAGCGTTCCAAGCTTTGGAAAAAAAATACCCGCCCGCCCCATATCCTGGTCATGACCGCGACTCCTATCCCACGCACATTGGCAATGACGGTCTACGGCGACCTCGATGTAAGCGTAATCGATGAAATGCCGCCTGGGAGAAAGCCCATTAAAACGGTTCATCGTTTTGACAGTGCGCGCCTTCAGGTCTTTGGCTTCATGAAGGAAGAGATCAAGAAAGGTCGTCAGATCTATGTGGTCTACCCGCTCATCGAAGAGTCCGAAAAAATGGATTACAAGGACTTGATGGATGGCTATGAAAGCATTTGCCGGGCCTTTCCCCAGCCCGAATACCAAGTGGCCATTGTCCATGGAAAGATGAAGTCGGAAGACAAGGATTTTGAAATGAAGCGTTTCGCCGACGGACAATGCCAGCTCATGGTAGCAACAACCGTGATCGAGGTCGGGGTGAACGTGCCAAACGCATCGGTCATGGTCATCGAAAGCGCAGAGCGTTTTGGGCTTTCCCAGTTACACCAATTGCGCGGCCGTGTGGGACGCGGTGCCGAACAGAGTTTCTGCATTTTGATGACAGGAAACAAGTTGAGCAACGAGGCTCGAACGCGCATGAATACAATGGTGGAAACAAACGATGGATTTCGCATCTCTGAGGTTGACCTCAAGCTACGTGGCCCGGGTGATATCATGGGCACCCAGCAAAGCGGAGCGCTCGATTTTCACATTGCAGATCTCATCAAGGACAGCGAGCTTTTAGAAGCAGCCCGGCAAGAGGCGGAGTACATCTATGACAACGACCCCAAGCTCGAGCACCCTACCTTGGCCATCGTCTTACAACGTCTAACATTGATCATGAAGCGCATGCCAAATTGGGCGCGAATTTCCTAGGATGCGTACCTTTCTCGTATGAAGAAATTTTACGCACTTCTCAACACGGTCATGATCCTACTGGTAGTGATTGTAAACTACGTCGTTGGGGTAAAAGGCCTGAATGGAAATACCGTCGGATCACTTAGCGACAAGTACGACACCCTCTTCACTCCCGCAGGTTATGCCTTCTCGATTTGGGGCCTGATCTTTCTATTCCTCTTGGGGCATGCATACTATCAGGTTAAAGTGGTCTTCTTCCAGAAGCAACACGATGAATTTGTACTCACACTGGGGCCTTGGCTAGCCTTGGCGAATGCAGCAAACATAGCTTGGCTCTTCGCTTGGTTAATGGAATATACGGGCTTGAGCTTACTCTTCATGCTCTTCCTATTGCTCTCACTTATTGTGGCAGTTGTTCGACTGAATCTGCAGCGATGGGACGCACCCTTTACGCTCATCAAAAATGTTTGGTGGCCCATCACGATCTATTTTGGCTGGATTACCGTAGCTACGATTGCGAATGTTTCCGCCTATCTCGTGAAAATTGGATGGAACGAAGACGTAGATGAAGTACACTGGACCGTCATCATGTTGATCGTGGCTACTGGGATCAATTTGGCCATCTTATACCTGCGGAGTATGCGAGAATATGCTGCCGTAGGCCTCTGGGCGATCTTGGCGATTGGTTTTCGACATTGGGGTGAAGTTCCTCTGATCCAATGGACGGCTGTGGTCGCGGTCATTGTTCTCGGCGCAGCCATTGGCGCGCACTTGATCATCCACTGGCATACACACCCCATTTACAGGTGGCTAAACCGATCCAAATAGTCCTTCTCTTATTCATCTCTCCTTCCCTTTTTCGGCTCAACCATTCATAACACTCTGATAACCAATTATCACAAAGCTCAGTACTTTGCATTGCATGGTAATGTCTTTTACCTATATATTTGTAATGCAATAAAAACGAAACGCTCGTGTAACTTTTTAGAAACATGGGCGTCATAAGACAAAGAAAACCTAGAAAACATGAAAAACTTAGCCATTATACTGACACTCGTCTCCGGACTCTACCTCAATGGCAAGGCCAAAGCAGAGGGAGTCGCAACAGACAGCACCAAACCAGACTCTAGCGGCATGATCACATGTCCATTGACATTTCTTGAAAACGTTTCACTTGAAGCTGGAGCAGCTGCAGATGCGCTCCTTTCAAATCCAAGCTATTCGGCTCCGGAGAAACGACAAGAAGAAAACACCAGTAAAGAATTCTTGATGAAGCTCACCTCTATGAATGCTGCAAAGGCTGCAGAAGAGATCCGCGCTGATCTGGAAGATTAAACCTCCTTCCTTTTGGTGAGGAAGCAGACATCGCAATTCACCTTCGCATAGGTTCTATATATAATGAGTCCCACATCTTGTGGGACTTTTTTTTGTCCCTGCAACGAATCTCGAGGAGAATCAATTTTTTCATTGCTCGTCTCCTGATCACTCGTGCATGCACCCTTGTAAAAGAAAGGCGATCAGACAAAATGAAATTCGCGGAACGTCAATCACGTCGTTTGGAGTAAGGTGGGATCCTGAAACCGAGGTTACGGATCAAGATGAGACCCCTAGCCCCTGCCCTCCCACACCATTCGCTTTACACTCCAATATTCACATCCTCTTCGAGCCAATATGCTGAATATATCACCGCATTCAAATACATACCCCCACCCGCATTCTGAAATACACCGCCATAACTACCTGACAACCAGTTATCACAAAGATTAGTACTTTGTATTGCATAGTATTGTCTTAAACATATATACTTGTAATGCAATAAAACTAAAACACCCTTGTAACTTTTTAAAACCAAGGGCGTCATAAGACCAAAGAAAACGTAGAAATTATGAAATACTTAGCCATTATTCTCACACTCGTTTCCGGACTCTACTTCAATGGCCAAGCCAATGCAGAAGGAGTCAAAACGGACACCACCAATCCAGACTCAAGCGGCATGACCGTGGGTCAACTCAACATTCTCGAGAACGTTTCAATAGAAGCAGGAGAAGCAGCAGATGCCCTCCTATCGAATCCAAACTATTCAGCTCCGGAGAAACTACAAGAGGAAAAGACCAGCAAAGAATTCTTGATGAAGCTCACTTCCATGAACGCTGCCAAAGCAGCCGAGGAAATTCGAGTGGACCTAGAAGAATAAACTTCTTGCGCCATTGGAAGGCAAAGGATCTAGATACAATTCACCTTAGCTAAGGTTCTATATATGTATAAGTCCCACTCTTGTGGGACTTTTTTTTTGGACAGCTCGTACATTCGCGCCGATGAAAAATGCTTTACTCACAGTGTTATTGTTACTGCCCCTCCTCGCTTTCGCTCAGGCAGAAGAGCACAATCACGAGGGGCACGATGAGCACGAGCACCATCATCACTATCACGTGGGGATTGCCACAGGAGCAGTGTATGTTATAGGAGAAGGAGAATTCGCCCCGGGGTTACACCTGCATATGGCGCGCTTGATTGATCTAAGCACAGGTCAATTAGGATTAGGAGTAGGCCTCGAAGGCATATTTGATGAGCATCGTCATTATGCCGCTTCTTTTAACATGTCTTACCTACCCATCCACAACTTGACCTTTACAGTTGCCCCTGGCGTTCAATACGGCGAAAACAATTATGTGTTCACTACTCATTTCGAATGCTCGTACGAATTCATTTTCGATCGCATCCACATCGGTCCTGTAGTAGAGTACGCTTGGGCAACTACCGATGCTCACTTCATGGCGGGCGTTCACTTTGGATTCGGCTTCTAATCCATGCATAAAAAAGTCCCGTTGACCGAATGAACGGAACGGGACTTCAGGAACAAGGCTGAGCCTTGTTCGCCTCAGCTTCCGCTTGGCGGGCCAGAAGCCGCGGGCTGACTTAAGAGGTAAAGCAATACTTGGGTCTCTGCATTGCGAATGTCTGATTGCATCTTCGAGAGCTGAGAAATCACAGAACTCAACGGAATGTGGTAAAAATGGTATGTAACCCAATCCATTTCATTCCCTCTGAACTCATACATCATGTTGAAATCAAAAGGTAAAATAGCCTCCATCTCAGCCCTGATCTCTGGGTCATACGCTTGAAGCATTTCCCCTTGAAATTCCTCTAGCTCGCCTAACAATGTATTCGCACTCCATTCTTCTTGGTCTCCAAATAGGATGTGCGTGGGGATGTCGAAGTTATCTTGCTTCGTCAAGGAATAGGCTTTGACTGCCCTGGCTTCGTCCAGAGAGATACCTTCTGTTTCTGCAATAAGGTGAAGTCTTAGACCCTCAACCTTATTGATAGCTGCGCTAACGGCACTTTTTACTGCTTCACTTTTTGGTGATTCTTCAAGTTTTGCATATAGCGCTGCATTGTTCGCAGCCCGAGTGGCGGAAGCATCCAATTCAGAGCCAACCAAGGAAAGTCCTCTGTTAAAATTTTCACTTCTATTGAAACTCATCATTCCAAATACCAGGATCAGACACGTCATTGCGACCAGTCCGCTTGAGAGGGTAATTGATTTGTTTGCTGAAGTTTTGTACTTCTTAATGAAGTAAATCGGTACATAAGCCAAAGCCAGCGCAGCAATGCCGCCGAGTAGCATTACCGATGCTCCAGGCCAGTGCATGATCTTGAACAGTACTCCAACGGTGGTCAGGGTCATTCCCACGAAGCCGGAGATGTGCAACAAGTACTCGTCACTTGGCGATTCTTTTAGCTTATGCCAAAGCAACATGGGTAAATAGATGAGCGCAAGCACACCCGCACCGAGCACTAGCATTACAGCCGCGCCGGGAAAATGAAGAAGTTTAAAGATCGTCCCCGCCAAGAGAAGAAAAGTGGAAGTCAGCCCGAAAGAAAATGCTACTTTTTTCATGGTTACATTCATTTCGGTTAATAATTCAAAGGTTTGTTGTTGGACCTGCTTTAAGCCCCCAGGTCCGAAGAGCTTGATTGTTTTGGCGAAGGCCTCTTCAAAAGAGCTGCCACCGTCCATTAAATTTTCTATAGAGGTACACACGTGATCCAAGAGGTCGTCGTGCAAATCGTCAGATGCGACACCGTGTTGCCGTATATAGGCGCTGACGAGCTCGATCTGTGGTTCGTTCAATTCAGCCATGGTAACTTGGTTTTAGTGTGAATGTGTCTAGCAGTCGGTTCATGGTACTCGAAAACTCTCGAAACTCTTGCACTAAATTGCCCGACGTCTCTGCGCCGTTTTTGGTCAGGCTGTAGTACTTGCGCACGCGCTTTCCAATGTTCACCTTCTCAGTGGTGAGTAATCCATCCGCCTCTAAACGATGTAAGAGTGGGTACAATGCTCCTTCGGTCAATTGGATCTTTCCGTCCGTTGCCTCCTTCACGTGTTGCGTGATTTCGTAACCGTACATCCTCTTCTCCTTTGAGAGAAGGTTTAGCACGATCGTTTTGAGCGTTCCTTTAATGAGTTCATTCGAATACATAAGGCAAATATACATTGGAATCTTATGTATTAAAGAATTATTACCTAAGAATATTAGGTATATAATTTAAACATCTGATTATCAGTTACAAAAAATTACATCCCATTCATCGCGGCCCCATCACTGATACGCTGAACGTGTATATTTGAGCCTCTTATTTAAACGCCTGATGAAAAGATCTTTACAACGCATGTTCATCCTTAGCCTGGTCACGGCTATGGCATTCACGACCGCTTGTACC
This sequence comes from uncultured Flavobacteriales bacterium, assembly GCA_943788725.1. GTDB lineage: Bacteria > Bacteroidota > Bacteroidia > Flavobacteriales_G > Salibacteraceae > SHAN690. The sequence goes on from CALSRJ010000006.1 coordinate 22,055, forward strand.
AAGTACAACATCAACAATCGCTGCTGCGAAAACGATGTGGATACCATCAACACAAAGTTCGTACTGCCCGACTCTTTCTCCTTCTGGGTACCTCAGGCGTTCACACCTAACGGTGATGGATTGAATGACATCTTCCTTCCGCTTGGACGGAAGTATACTGTTGAGTATTTCGAGATTACGAAGGGCAATAAGGTCCTGTATCGGTCTGATAAGCACCTAGAAGCTTTTTGGGATGGAGTCGATACAAGAAATGGTATCGAAGCAAAAGACGGTCGATACAACTACTACATGAAGCTGCGACTTTCTAACCGTGATCTACTCGAGGTGAAGGGGGATGTATGCATCTTCAGATTTGGAGTCGCCGGCGACAACCTATATGAAGATGAACGCGCAAAAGTCTGTGATTGTGTGATGGGCGATATGCTAGACGCTCGAAACGGCATCGTCTCTGAAACGCCAGAGTGCGCAGAAAATGGTTACACGGATTGATCGAAGAATTACATTCAATATTCTTACGCGACCTCGGCCGACTCAAGGATGAGTTGCTCTCCTTTGAGAGCGAGGAAGCTATTTGGCTAGCCAGACCGGCCACGAAGAATTCTGCCGGTCACCTCACCCTTCACATTTGTGGTAACCTACGCCACTTCGTCGGAGCAGTCATCGGCCATACAGGATACCAGCGGCAACGGGAAAACGAATTCAGCGGAAACAAGCTTTCTCGCGAAGAGCTTCTCTTAGAAATAGCACAAGCTGAAGTCGATGTTACGCGCGGTTTAGAAAAAATGGCTACAAGCCTTTTGCAACAGCCTTACCCATTGGAAGTATTTGGTCGGCCCATGACGTACAGCTTCTTTCTTCTGCATCTATCTGGCCACCTCAATTACCATCTCGGACAGATCAACTACTTCCGTCGAATAGAACGCGGATAGATTTGAACCTTTTCCCTCGCTGAGCATTCTATATTTGGCCCTTTAAAAGCACAGGTATAGATGATCGAACGAAAGCAATCCAACGCACTCTACGAAAAAGCAAAAGAGTATCTCCCTGGAGGAGTAAATTCTCCTGTCCGTGCCTTCCGCTCGGTAAACGGATCTCCCATCTTCATGGAAAAAGGAGTCGGAAGCCACATTTGGGATGCAGATGGCAATGAATACATCGACTTCTGTTGCTCTTGGGGGCCACTGATCTTGGGGCACGCCGAACCTAGCGTACTGAACAAAGTAAGTGGCGTGATGGCCAACGGAACTTCTTTCGGTGCTCCGAGTAAATATGAGAGTCAGCTTGCGCAGATGATCGTTGACAACCACCGTTACCTGGAAAAAATACGTTTCGTGAATTCTGGAACGGAAGCTACCATGAGCGCCATTCGCCTTGCTAGAGGCTATACAGGAAAGAACAAAGTGATCAAATTCGAAGGATGCTATCACGGCCACGTAGATAGCTTGATGGTAAAAGCCGGATCAGGCTTAGCTACACTTGGAACAAGCACTTCTGCGGGCATACCCGAGTCCTACATCAAGGAAACCATTGTGCTTCCTCTCAATGACAAGGGGGCGATTGATCAGGCCATTGAAAAATACGGTGATGACATCTCCTGCATTATCATAGAGCCGGTTCCAGCAAATAACGGCCTGCTTTTGCAAGACAAAGAATTCCTCCAATTCCTACGTAAACGCTGCACAGATGCTGGCATTCTTCTCTTCTTCGACGAGGTCATCTCAGGCTTCCGTGTCTCCTTTGAAGGAGCTAGTGGTTACTACGGCATCCAACCCGACCTGCTCGCCTTTGGAAAAATCATTGGCGGCGGCTTTCCCGTTGGAGCTTACGGAGCGTCAGCTGAAATCATGGACCACGTCGCACCAGACGGCCCAGTATATCAAGCCGGCACCCTCAGTGGAAACCCAGTGGCCATGGCTGCCGGAATTGCGCAACTCGAACAATGTTTGAAACCTGGGTTCTACGAAGCCTTGGAAGCAAAGACCAGCGCACTAGTCCAACAAGTACAAGCGCACACGGATGCAAAAGGCTATCCTTTCCACATGTTCCATATCGGCTCCATCTTTTGGATGTCGTTCAGCAATAAGAACAGGGTGCAAACCGCAGATGCAATTGATCCAAACAGTGGCGAACGCTTCAAGGTCTTTTTTGACCACTTGCTGGAGAACGGCGTTTACGTTGGTCCTTCGAGCTATGAAGTCGGTTTCGTCTCTGCTGCGCATAGCGAAGACGACCTCAATCAAGCTGCCAAGGTTATGATGGCAGCACTCGATCGTGCCTATGCCTGAGGCAGAAGGAGCATCGAAAACAGGTAGAGGATTCAACCGAATCGCACCCATCTACGATGCCTCTGTTCGACTGGTCTTTGGCTCCAGCATCGATCGACTACAAACTGACGCAATCGATTCCTTGACCACTTCTCACCACGCCCTGATCGTAGGCGGTGGGACCGGGAAAATCCTTCGCGCTTGCATGGATCGCGCGCTGGCCAGGCACTACACTTACGCAGAGCTATCTCCTGCAATGATCGCGCGAACGAAAAGAAGGCTGAGTTCTGCGGAGCATGACCTAGTTACGTTCACGGACAATGGATTCAAAGAGGATGCAGTAGCCTATGACCTCATCATTCTTCCCTTTGTACTCGACTGTCTTGGCTATGATCAGCTCCAACAATTCTTGAAAGAATTGAAAGCGCATTTATCCCCTGGTGGAAAAATCCTCCTGATCGATTTCAACCAAGAAGCAGGAACACCCTACGTAAAATCTTTCTGGAAGGAATGGTTCATCCGACTGCTCTATCAATTCTTCCGTCGTTTCACCTACATCAAAGCGCATCAGCTCGCGCCGTTTCAGGCTTTAATGACCAAGGCGGGGTTTGTAAGAGAACAAGAAATGTATCGCTATAAGGGATGGATCCAAGCAGTTACTTGGTCGATCGCGCCGAGAGCGTAGAGCACCGAATACAGGAAGATACATCCTTCAAAAACCAAGATGAACTGGATTTCATCCCACACAGGCTTCATGCTCGCATAGGCAATCGTCACGCATCCCAGCGCCAATCCAAACGCTATCAACGAGCCAAGGCCCGATCCTGTGAAGAAATACAGCATGAGCATCGAGACCGACCAGGCGGCGATGATAATGTAGCCAACCAATCGAGCACGAGAAAAACCAAACTCAGTACCCAGCGTTTGGATACCCGCATCTTTGTCGTTCAATATATCCCGCATATCAAAGGGAATTGTAACCGCTACCAAGAAGAGGAAGCGCTCCGTAAACCGCTGAATAAATGAAGGTTCAAACAAAGCCTGCATGCCCATTTGCTCGAAAACTGGAAATGCCAAGGTAATGTAAGATACGACCAAGGCAATGATCAACGGCTTGGTAAGGGGAATGTCGCGGAATCTCCTCCAGCCATTTTGAGAAGGAAGAATGGGTATGGTATAACCGACGGAGATCAGTCCAGCAGGAACCAGCCACACCACTGTATCTGCATTAAAATTGGGCAAAAGCAACATCAGTCCAAACACGGCAAAACTCATGGCGTATTTCATGGATTGAGCATGCTTCAGCACCCATTGATGGCGTTCTGCCAATTGCTGCACAGGGATGAAGTCAATCTTGTACAATCGGTGAAATGTGTACAGCACAAAGCTTCCCAGAAAAACGCTGGCCGGAACATACCAACGGAAGGCCAAGTAATCGACCAAAAAAAAGGAGGAACAGGTCAGCGAAGAGAGGACCGTCGCTACCAAAAGGTTAGCATAAACGAAGCTTTTCAGCATCGTCCACACTATTTATCAGATTCCAAGTAAACCTTGAGCGCGAAGCCAGCCGCGGTACCTATCATTCCAGCCGCGAGTGACTTAAACAAGCGCTTATTCCTGGCGACGCGTTCAAATCCTAATACATAGGCCGGTTCGGTGATCAGGTCAGATGATTCAATGCGATCTTTTGGGATCTTGTATTTAGGAATGCCCGTCGCTACCAAGTAGGCAAAAGGGACGGCAAATGGCAAGGGCGTCGGCACCAAAACATAACTAAGTCCAGCGGTCAACGGTACGCCAACGAGTAAGCTCCAATTGCCTCTGTAGTGTCGCATTGCATCCTGTTCTCCTTTGATATAGAAGCGCATTTCATCCACGCTGAAGTAATTTCCCACGGCTGTGTCCATGTAATAAATCACCTTCTCCTCGCCGCTTGGACCATTGATTGAAAAGACGCGCTCCAGGTCCAATTTCTTCGACTTGGATTTACCGCTTCGCTTGAAGTGGTCGTAATAAAGATAAACACTGTCTTGCCCTGTAACCTTCCCTTGGATGACGCTTCCAGACATCATCATAATCTCCTGATCTGCTTGGGCTTTCGCAGCCAAGGAGATGAAGATGAAGATGAAGAGGATTAGGGTTATTCCAAACCGGATCATAATGCAAACATGACAAAATTAAACCTATGCCCGTCGAAACTTCGCGATCGATATCGTGTTTATGCATGCTATAAACAGCAGTCCAGAAAGTATATTTGCACCCCTTTTACAGCATTGATATGACCAGACACGATTCATTCCAATTGCGCCACATCGGCCCACGACGCGAAGAGATTCAGAGCATGCTCGAAGCGATCGGTGTATCTTCCATTGATCAACTCATCGATGAAACGCTTCCGAAATCCATCCGTCTCAAAGGGCCGCTTCAAATAGAAGAAGGCATCTCCGAGTATGAATTTTTGGAGCACGCCAAGCAACTTGGTAACCTAAATACCTTGAACCGCAACTTCATCGGACAAGGGTATTATGGCACTATCACCCCGTCTGTGATCAAGCGTAATATTTTGGAGAATCCAGGATGGTATACAGCCTACACCCCTTACCAGGCTGAAATTTCGCAGGGCCGACTCGAAGGCTTGTTGAACTTTCAAACCGTAATTTCTGACCTCACAGGACTCGAGATTGCCAATGCAAGTTTGTTGGACGAGGGCACCGCGGCAGCCGAAGCTGTGATGATGCTCTACCATTCCCGAACACGTGAGCAGCAAAAAAGCAACATCCACAAGTTTTTCATAGACGACATGTGTTTCGGTCAGACCATTGAGGTGGTCAAGGCCAAGGCCAAAGCCATCGGAGTGGACATCGTCATCGGAAGCGTAGAAGACCTTCAATTGGACGACTCGTACTTCGGCATTTTACTCCAATCGCCCAACAAAGAAGGAGTGATCAGTGATTACTCACCCGTGATGAGCCAAGTGGAAGAACTGAACATCAAAACCGTTGTCGCTTCTGACCTATTGGCGCTTTGCCTGATGAAGCCTCCAGGAGAATGGGGTGCCGATGTGGTGGTAGGAAACACGCAACGTTTCGGGGTCCCCATGGGATTTGGCGGTCCTCACGCAGGTTTCTTCGCTACGAAGGACGAGTACAAGCGAAACATCCCTGGAAGAATCATTGGAGTTTCCATCGACCGCGATAACAAGCCTGCCCTTCGCATGGCATTGCAAACGCGCGAACAACACATCCGCCGTGACAAAGCAACCAGCAACATATGTACGGCGCAAGCGCTACTGGCGATCATGGCCTCAATGTACGCAGTCTATCACGGACCGACCCGTTTGAAAGCCATTGCTGAAGAAACCGCACAGAAGGCCAAGCAATTGGCCACTTCACTTCACAAGCTGGGAGTAAAACTCACGCACGACGCATACTTTGACACGATCTGCCTCAGCGGATGTGACTTGCAAGCCGTGAAAAAAGTAGCATTGGCGAACGACACGAATTTCTTCTACCACGACAACGGCAACATCAGCATTACGGTGGACGAAACTACCGACGCGGATGATCTCCTAGCGGTGGTCAACATTTTCGCAGAAGCCAACGGCAAAGAAGGAACAACGCTTTCCACGGGCCGCGGTGAGGTCGCAATTCCAGTGCACCTCCAACGCACGACCCCATTTCTCGAGCATCCCATCTTCAACGCGTTCCAAAGCGAGACGGACATGATGCGCTACATCAAGCAACTTGAAAACAAAGACATTTCGCTCACGCGAAGCATGATCTCTTTGGGAAGCTGCACCATGAAGCTGAATGCTGCGTCGGAGCTCTACCCAATCTCAGACCCGAATTTTGCCAACCTACACCCTTTCGTTCCGGCTGATCAGGCCCAGGGCTACATCCAAGTAGTGGACGAATTGAACCGAGACCTCAGTGCCATCACTGGATTCGACGCCGTGTCTTTTCAACCTAATTCTGGTGCCCAAGGAGAATATGCAGGCTTAATGGTGATCCGCGCTTACCACGAAGCGAATGGAGAGCCCAATCGAAATAAAGTATTGATCCCTTCATCGGCACACGGAACCAACCCTGCTTCTGCGGTAGTTGCTGGCCTTGAAGTGGTGGTAGTAAAATGTGATGACGATGGTAACATCGACATTGAAGACCTGAAAATCAAGGCGGAAAAATTCTCGAAAGACCTGTGCGCTTTGATGGTGACCTATCCTTCCACGCATGGTGTTTTTGAAGAAGGCATCATGGAGATTACCCAGATTGTGCACGATCATGGCGGACAAGTATACATGGATGGCGCCAACATGAATGCGCAGGTAGGCCTCACCAACCCTGGCATCATCGGTGCGGATGTGTGCCATTTGAACTTACACAAGACCTTTGCCATCCCTCATGGCGGTGGTGGTCCCGGTGTAGGCCCCATTGGAGTAGCCAAGCATCTCACCCCCTTCCTTCCAAGCCATCCATACCATAAAACAGGTGGAGAACATGGCATTGGACCGGTATCAAGCGCACCCTTTGGCAGTGCCTTGATCTTGCTTATTTCGTATGGGTACATCAAAATGCTCGGAGCAGAAGGGTTGACCAACGCAACCAAGTTTGCAATGCTCAACGCCAACTATTTGAAGGCGCGATTGGAAGGCGACTACCCTGTCCTTTACAAGGGATCCAACGATAGGGTGGCGCACGAGATGATCTTGGACTGCCGTCCATTCAAACGCTCAGCGCAAATAGAGGTTACCGATATAGCAAAGCGTCTAATCGACTACGGCTATCACGCTCCAACCGTTTCCTTTCCAGTGGCAGGAACCATCATGGTAGAGCCTACCGAAAGTGAATCCAAGAAGGAACTCGATCGATTTGCAGATGCGCTGATTGAAATCCGAAATGAAATTGCCGTAATCGAACAAGGAGATTCGCTCGCCGAGACCAGCGTATTGCGCAACGCACCGCACACAGCTGAGGTATTGACCTCAGATGAATGGCCGCATACCTACACCCGAAAAAAAGCAGCTTGGCCTTTGCCGTGGATTGGCGAAAACAAGTACTGGGCTCCAGTTTCTAGGATATACGATGCGCACGGCGACCGAAACTTGATTTGCACATGCCCTCCGTTGGAAGATTACGACCAGCACCCCGCAATGGCTGTAGAGGAAGAAGAGTAGATAATTTTAACTGCTCATCTTCGTTACATTTGGTCACTGACCGCGTATGAAGCACGTACTACTTTTCATCTTTAGCGTTTTCGCTTTGGCGTCTTTTGCCCAGCGCCTTGAGCTCAGCAACGATGCTCGGACACCTGCAGCGCGATACGATGAAAACCTGCCTAGTGGAGTACTCTTCTACGAAGGCTTTGAGAATTCGACGATACCCGCACTTCCTTCTGGATGGAGTGCATTCGGAGTGAGCGATGAACCTTTCATTACTGGCACAGCAGGCAATGCTCCCGGCCAGGCAAATGCCAATGGGTTTTGGGATGTTCCCTTGCATGGAATATTTGCCCTGACCAACGACGATATCTGCAACTGCGACAAATCACAGGAAAGGCTCCGTTCGCGAGCATTTGATCTTGTCGGACTTCAAAACATCGAATTGCAGTTCAGCGCCTACCAAGATGGCAGCGCCGGTCAATCTGCAACGGTCGAGATCAGCACGTCCGATCTTCCTTGGACAAGTTTGTATGCTATCCCACCTTCATCGAATTGGAAAACACACCGCATTGAAATTCCAAATGCATTTCTCCAGGAAGGCTTCAAGTTTCGATTTCGCTATGACGACAACGGCAACTATGCCTCTGGGCTTGCGGTGGATGACATCTACCTGTATCGCGATGATGCTGCGCGTTTTGCCCTAGAGTCCTTTTACTCAATTGATGGAGATGCCTTGGGTTCAGGGCAATTTTACGAACAGATTCCTGTGAGCCAAGCGCGCGAAGCCCGACTCATTTTCGGCGCAACCGTTGCAAACGATGCAGACCAACGTAAGAATGCACAACTCGCCGTTGACGTGCAAGGTCCAGTTGTCTTTGGAGACACGACTGCCAGTTGGCATCTGGTTGCGAACAATACGCGTTTGATTCGCTTCGATGAAAACCGGCGTTTTACCCCCCATCTTTCTGGAACATATAACCTCGCTGCTGCCATCTTAACCGATTCAGGAGACAGCGACTTGAGTGATAACTACCACATGGCTTCGTTCACTGTGGGTGATACATTGTACCAAAGAACGGCCAACTCAGGCAGCAACACTGCTGGCGTATGGCTGGAGCAGCAGGGTGATCGATATGGGAGTGTTTACCATATGTTTAAGGGAGATACTGTCGACGCTGTCTATGTTCGGATTCATCCTTCTACACATGCCGGAGCACGCTTCAGGGTGAAAATTTTCAGCTTTGACACCTTGACTTCGTCCAGTTTTAGCTCTTCTCCTATCGCGGTGGCATCCGGCGACATCGGCACATCAATGCGGATTCCGCTAACTACTCATGTGAGCCGGGGAAAGCAATTATTGGTGATCGAAAAAGAATCGGGTAGCGAACGCTTGGTGATTGGAGCAGACCCAAGCCAGGAGGCCCTAGAAGGAAACGCACTCACCCGCAAAGCAGGCCAAGATTGGAAATCATTTTCACTCTTCCCTCAGACGGCACTGGTGCTTTCAGCGATTGACACAGCCTGTCCAGGCTATATCACATCCACGATCACGGACGAAACTTGTCTGGACGAAGATGACGGAATGATCAGCACAGAGGTATTCGGCGCCAACATTCCATTTACCTACAATTGGTCAAACGGAGCAGGAAACGTAAGTTCAATCGAGGACCTTGCACCTGGCTTTTACGACCTCTTCGTAATCGACGCACAAAACTGCATCTACGAAAAGAATTTTGAAATCCACGCAGCAGAAGCAGTCGTGTTCAATCCAATCCTCACACTTGACTCATGTGCGCGTTCCACTGGGGTCATCGACTTGAATATTTCGGGTGGTGATGAACCTTTCTCTCTGACCTGGAATGGAAAAGCAGGCTCCACGATGGAGTCTGAGCTGTCGATGGGCAACTACGCCATTCAGCTTTCCGACGAGAACGGTTGCCAGGCATCAACGAATGTTTCACTCGGAGGTACAGAAGATATCGGAATCGTTTTTCTGGTGGATAACTCGGATTGCTTGGATTCGAATGGCTCGATTGAAGTCACCCCATTTGGCACCGCTCCTTTCAGTTATGCATGGTCAAACGGCGATTCTGCCGCACTCGTCTCAAGTCTCTTTGCCGGCATCTATCATGTCACCCTCACCGACTCCGTCGGCTGCACCACCAGCTCAACCACTTGGGTAAACGATGTCAACGGCCCTTCCACTTCGGTTTCAAGCATCAGTGATGTGGGGTGTTTTGGTCAGGCAGATGGATCTGTATCCCTAACAACAGGCGGGGGACTTCCGCCCTATATCTATAGTTGGAGCAATGGCGCGACCATCGAAGACCTCACGGGCCTTGAACCCGGCACATACACACTCACGGTATCGGACACCGCCGGCTGTCGCTCCTTTCGTTCGGTTGAGATTCAAAACGACGCCCTACCCTTGATTGTTGATTTCAATGCAAGGGGTAATTATTGCTTTTCTGATAGTTCTGGCATTTTAGAAACGATGATCACTGGTGGCGTTGCGCCCTATTCTATGAACTGGTCAACGGGTGCTTCCGCAACCGAGATTACAGATTTATCCGCGGGCACCTATAACTACACCATCACAGATGGCAACGGCTGCACATCCTCTGACAGCGTTGAGGTAAGTAACGGTACGTTCTTCGCGGCGCAGATTGATTCGATTTTTTGGGATACGGTGGCTAATTTCTTGGATGAAAATAAAATTTATGTGCACTCCGTAGGAGGAGTAGCACCCATCTCTTATTTGTGGAACGACAGCATCCCAGGAAAGGACCTCATCAATGTTCCCACAGGGTCATACACGTTGAAGGCAACGGACCAATTGGGCTGTAGCATCACATTGAATTACCTTTTACAAAATGGACCTAGCGGCCTGAAATCCTCTCCACAAACTCTGTCCTTAAAGCTCTTCCCCAACCCAATCCAAGCAGGACAAAGCTTACAGTTTGAGTCCTCAAGTCAAGTACAGCTCATCGTGATTCGAGACATCACGGGGCAAGTCGTTGGCGAACTACGTGAGGTAAACGCCTCTTCGGGTAGCTTTAACCTTACCTCCCTTCCATCCGGCATTTACTTGGTCGAATTTTCGACCCAGAATGCACTATTGACGGAAAGAATCTGCCTTTTCCAGTAAAAGTCACAAACTCTTGTACTAATTTTGGAGTCTTATGGGTGTCTCAAATCCTAGGTATTGGGTTTGATAAATCAATTTCGAACATTAAATCATTTACAATGAAGTACAGAATTTTACTTTTTAGCTCTCTGTTGGCTTCAGCGACCGTCTTCGCGCAGGTACCTGCAAAGCAATTGACGATCAAGGCTGAGACCGATATGCAACTCAAGCAGGCGACAACGCCAGTGCTTGCAAACGAAGGAATGGATCTTCGTCTAACAGAAGACGAGGGACCGATTCTATTCTCTGAAGATTTTTCTAATGGTGCAGGTCAATGGACCAACGCATCTCAGAACTCAAGTGCTGCCGTCTGGGAATACCGCGGTACGAGCACGACTCCTTCCAATTCAACTGGTTCTCAAGGAGCTTATGCTGGCACGTCTACTCCAATCGCGTCCCCGACAACAGCTAATGGTTTCATGATTTTTGATTCGGATTACTACGACAATGGAGGAACCGCTGGAAACTTTGGTGGTGGCCCAATGCCAGCTCCGCACGACGCTGCGCTTACTTCTCCTGATATCGATTGTTCAGGTGAGTCAGGTGTATTGGTTACTTTCTACTCTTATTTCCGTCACTACGATGCGAATGGATTGGTTATCGTAACCAACGACAACTTTACCACAGCGGACACCGTTTGGAATGGATCTGACTTTTACGATGTAAACAGTGCAAGTGCATCTGACGATTTTGTAAAGTTGAACATCTCTGATGTTGCTGCAGGTTCTTCTACCGTTAAAATTCGATTCGTATTCAACGGACAAGGAAACACGACTCCAACAGGCTACTACTTCTGGCAAATTGACGACATCGCCGTTGTGGGTGCTGCCGATTTTGACCTGAGTCTAGATGAAACATTCTTCCGTGGCGCAGGTAGCTCAAACAAGAGCTTCATGTATACCAACTATTACAATCAGCTTCCAGCGAAGCAAGCGGCCGCTACTTCTTTCAAGTACGGTGCTGCAATCACGAATTCATCTGACGCAACTATGTCAAATGTTGTAGTGGAGGCTAACGTTTCTGGAAGTGGTACTTTTTCAGGCGCTACGACTCCTGCTACTTATTCCACATTTGGTGAAGTAGATACAGTAACCGTAACTACATCTTACTCTCCAACTGCAGAAGGAAACTATGTGGTTGACTTCAGTGTTGCAGGAGATTCAGCAGATGATTACCCAGCCGATAACAACCTTGAAAAAGACTTCAATGTAACCGAGCGTACTTTTGCTTGGGACAACGGCGAAGTTGATAATGCTTGGTCCTGGTCTAACGGTACACAGTCTATTTTCCAAATTTTCGATTTTGAAACGGCTGACACGATCTCTGCGATCGAATTCGGTATCTGGTCTTCAGCGACTTTTGATTCTGAAGATGGATCGGTTGTAGAGGTAGGTATTTGGGAAGTTGCTTGGGAAGATGATTCTTCTAATGTTCAACTTGGAACACCTTTAGTATCTCCTATCTTCCGAATTATGACTGCTGATGAGTACATCACAGCGAGTACTACATCTCCAAACTTGATCCGTGCTGCGTTTGACGCACCTGTAGCTGTCCCAGCTGGACAGTACATCGTAGGGTACAAGTACGCAAGTGGTAAGATCAGAACAGCAGCAAGTGACATCCCTTCGGTTATTTCGACTTGGGTTGATGCTGACAGCGATGGTTCTATTGATGGATGGACCGACATTTGTCCACTTATCGAGATTGAAACTTGGTCTCAAGACATTTGTGCTAGCTCAAACCTTATCGTTGACGCAGACATCATTTGCAACAACGCAGAGTGGACCGCTGACATCGATGCTTCTGTATTCAACGGAACCGAGCCTTACGCTTACGAGTGGAGCACAGGTTCAACGGATGAAGACATCACTGTTGACGAGGAAGGTACATTCACACTTACTGTAAAAGATGCTAACTTCTGTGAAGCTAGCGCTACGTTCCCAGTTGCCAATGGCGACATCAACTGCAACCTTTCTACAGGTGTTTTGAACGGAGCTTCTTTCAGCTTCACCGTACTTCCTAACCCAAACAACGGTGTGTTCAACATCGCGTTTGAAGCGGCGAAGTCTGAGTCAGTAAATGTTGAGATCCAATCACTCAAGGGTGATGTGGTTTACACAGCAGCTATGAACATTGCAAACGGAACTACTAAGAGCATCAACCTCAATGGTCTTGCTTCAGGTGTATACGTAATGCAAGTTTCTAACGCAACTGGCACTACATTCGAAAAGATCATCATCGAGTAAGCTCGACGATCAATCATAGAAAAGCCCCGCATGTGCGGGGCTTTTTTTATGCCTTATGCTTTTCCAGCATCAGAACAACGCTGAACCCGTCATCTCGGATGGCTGTTCCACCTCTATGAGCTTGAGCACGCTTGGAGCAACGTCTGCGAGGATCCCTGACTTCACCTCCTTCACTTGATCCGAGATCACCACACAAGGGACTGGGTTTGTCGTGTGTGCTGTGTGCGGAGTGCCATTAGCTAAAAACGCGATGTCCGCATTGCCATGGTCCGCAATGATGATGAAGTCGTAGCCTTTCGCCCTTCCAGCTTCTACCACTTGGCGTAGACAATCATCTGTGGTTTCCACCGCTTTGATGATGGCGTCATACACTCCCGTATGCCCAACCATATCCGCATTGGCAAAGTTCAGGCATATAAAATCAGGCGCAGCATTCTCTATCGATTGGATGACCCGCTTGGTCACCTCTGGCGCGCTCATCTCCGGTTGCAAGTCATAGGTCGCGACCTTAGGAGAGCTCACCATCGCCCTTGATTCGCCTTCAAATGCTTCTTCCCGCCCCCCAGAAAAAAAGAAGGTAACATGCGGATACTTTTCCGTTTCGGCAATCCTCAATTGGGTCTTTCCATGATCTGAGAGCACCTCACCGATCGTATTTTTCAAATTGTCTTTTTCAAAAATGACATGGACGTTCTGAAATTTTTCGTCGTAACGGGTCATCGTTACGTAATGCAAGGGCAAGGTGCGCATGTTCCATTCAGCAAAATTCTCTTGCGTTAGCGCGGTGGTAAGCTGCCTGCATCGGTCCGTTCTGAAATTGAAGCAAATGACCACGTCTCCCGTCTTCACGCGACCTCTGCGATCCGCAATGATTTGTGAAGTGAAGAATTCATCGGTGATGTTCTCCTCGTAAAAGTTCATGCAGCTTTGATAAAAATCATCCGTCGCATCGCCCACACCATGGACTAAGAGATCGTAGGCCAGCTTGATGCGTTCCCATCGCTTATCTCTATCCATCGCATAGTAGCGTCCGATCATTGAAACGAGTCGAGCGGACTTCCCTTCGAGGTGCGTCTCTAATCGTTTGATGCAGTCGCCTGCGTTCTTGGGGGCAGTATCCCGGCCATCTGTAAATGCATGAATGAAGACGTTCTCAAGCCCAGCATGATCCATAATGTCCACAAGGGCGTGCAAGTGTTCTTGATGGCTGTGCACACCGCCCTCGCTTACCAAGCCCATCAAATGAACAGAGACACCTTGGCTCTTGGCGTGTTGAATCGCTTCTTGGAGCGTCTGATTCGATGCCATTTCTCCCGTTTTAACCGCTAGATTGACCTTCACTAAGTCTTGGTACACAATGCGGCCGGCGCCGATGTTCAGGTGGCCTACCTCACTGTTTCCCATTTGTCCCTCTGGCAAGCCTACGTTTTCGCCGTACGTTTTCAAGGTGCTGTGCGGAGCACTTTGCATCAACCCATCAAAGAAGGGCGTATTCGCAGTTGCCACAGCGTCCGCTTTCGTTCCATCTCCCAATCCCCAGCCATCCAATATGACCAATGCTGCTTTCTTGCTCATGTGTTCTTCCCCTTGAATTCAATCGTAAATATGGATCCTTGCGGCGTATTGTTTGTGACGGTGATCCGCCCATGATGCAGTCGCACCAATTCTTTGACCAGGTAAAGACCCAGTCCACTTCCTTTTTGGCTGCGCGTCTCTTCATTTTCGCTCCGATAGAACTTCTTGAAGATGTTGCCCCGCTCGCTCCTAGCAATCCCTTTACCTTCATCAGCCACAAATAACTGCACGCCGTCCATCTGCGTTTCATAGCCCACCTTAATCTTGCTGCCGGGAGCATACTTTATGGCATTTTCGATCAAGTTCCCCAATGCCGATTCTACAGCGTGCCGGTCAACATTTATTATCAAACCTTCTTGAGTCGCCCATTCCAAGGAACAACTCGCCGTCTGTGCAAGCACAGTATATCGCTTCTTCATGGTCTCCATCATGTCATGCATGTCTACCGACTCCTTTAGCAGCTCTAACTTTCCGGCATCGAGCCTCGAGGCAATCAATAAATTAGAGACGAGTCCTTCTAGGCGTTGCGTCGATGACAATGCTCCATCCAAGATGTTTTGCTTTTGTTCACCGCTTACCTCTCTCTTGGCCAAGGTCTGTAGATTGAGTTTTACTGCAGCGATAGGGGAATTGAACTCGTGGGTAGTGGCCAATAGAAAATTACGCTCCTGCTGCGCAAGCCGTTGTTCTCTCAAGATAAACTTCCGGATGTAAAAGGCGCCAATAAGCAAAAGCGTCAAGAAAACGCTTCCCTCTCCCATGATCATCCAGATCTTTCCACGCAAGGCATTTGCCGAAGCTGACGCACCCCCTTCTAGCGCAGAGAGCGCATCGTTGGCTACTATGAGCTCTGCATTCAAATCGTAAATCGAATACCCCCACCAAACAAATTGAGCAACAACGTAACCCAAAAGCAGGTAAAACAAGACGATCACTTTCGGCCTTCCATCCATGCCTCAAAGGTATCCTTACCTATGGAAATTAGAGGCATTACACCTTCCAAGTTGGATCAAAAGCAACACATGAAAGACCACTTTTAATGTGGGGTGCGGGAGACGGCAACGCTCCGGTGGAGCGTTGAGCGCGATTGTGCAGAGGGATTTGGTGCGCTGGCGGTTCGGCTCCCTCTAGCGTGACGCACGAAAAAAGGCGACCCGAAGGGGCCGCCTTTTAATGTGTGGTGCGGGAGGGAGTCGAACCCCCGACACATGGATTTTCAGTCCATTGCTCTACCAACTGAGCTACCGCACCGTCGCTACTCTATTTCTCGTAGCTTCGTTCCTAAGAACAGGGCGGCAAAAGTAGGAATTTATCAAAATCAGCAACTTTTTTATCTGACAATTTGAACCTAGTCATCGACATTGGAAACACACGTGCCAAATTGGGTCTGTTTGTTCAAGGCAAATTGCTTGAAAATCGGGTTACAGAAATTGCGCACTTGGTCGATGAAATCAAATCGATTTTGCGTAAAAATACTGTCGCGAATATTGGTATTGCGAGCGTTGGTAATTCCCCAGACGATTGGGAGGCGCAGCTAGGAAACGACGTACACATTCTACGCATAGACCAGCTCACTCCGGCCCCCATAAAGTCCATGTACAAAACTCCTGAAACGCTCGGAATAGATCGGCTTTGCGCTGCTGTTGGGGCCTATCATCTGTTTCCCGAACGGAATATCCTGGTGATTGACATGGGCACGTGCATTACGTATGACCTCGTTGAACTGGGAGGCACGCACATCGGCGGTGGCATCTCGCCGGGTTATAAGATGCGCCTGGATGCAATGCATCAATTTACTGCGCGTTTACCCCAGGTGAACCCACCCCTTCTACCCCCTGCTTTGGGTGTCGACACCGATACCTCCATGGCCTTCGGGAGCTTCTTCGGAATTGTCGGTGAGATCAACGGTTGGATCCAGAAATTCAATGCTGAATATGCAAATCTTAAGGTAATATTAACAGGAGGTGACGCTTCCTCCTTTGAGCAACGCGTTGAAAATCCCATTTTTGCAGCCCCAAATTTAGTTTTGGAGGGAATCCATTCGATTCTCACATACAACACTCAACCTGAATGATTCGAGCGGTCCTTGTGATTTGTAGTTTATTCCTTGCGTCGATTACCATCGGGCAAACGAATACCCTTTCCCCCTACTCGATCTATGGCATTGGAGATACTCCCTACAGTCCGCTTACGGCCCAGGCTGGGATGGCGCACACTAATTTGGCCATCTTAAGCACGTACAACATCAACTTCACGAACCCAGCGAACGCGGCTTTCGTCTCCCGCCCTACCTTCAACTTCGACTTCAGGAATGAACTCCTTTCGCTCAGTTCAAATGGCACAACCCAGACGAACAACTTGCTTTCTATTGAGAATTTCTCGTTCGCTTTTCCGCTGATCAACAATTCTCAGCGGAAACGCCGGGCTGCATTCGGATTTGGCCTTAAGCCATATTCACGTCAGGGCTACGACGTTGTCGCCTACGAGCAGCACCCGGAATTTGGCGTGGTTGAATATCGTTTCATTGGCGAAGGAGGAATCAACAGTGCCTTTTTCGGAGCGGGATTTGACCTTCTTGCGGATTCCGGCCGGGTCAACACCTTGACCATCGGAGCCGTCGGTTCATATGTATTTGGATCCATTTTTCGCAATCGTATGACGATGGTAGATTCTACTTCCGCACTTGCAGGGTCAAATCTTTACCGAGAGGAGCAAAATGAAATCAGCGCCGGAGACATGCGAGCTGGCATCCTCTATACACGAAGATTAGACTTTCAAAAAAGTGATGGAACCAAAGCCATTGGAAGCTTTTCGGTTGGTGGGTATTTTCAACCCTCTTTTGCGCTCAATACAAATTCTCAATCCTTTGCATTTACTTTCGACGGCAATGCTGACGCGCCTCGCCTGATCGACACCTTGGACTACGGTCGTTCTACGAACCCAACTGTTGCGCCGGCGAGTTTTGGTGTTGGCATCGGAATGACGTACGACAATAGAATCAATGCCGGTGTTGATGTCACTACGACACAGTGGTCAGCATTAGAAATCGATGGTGTAAATGCAGGCTTGAACGATGATTTAAGGATTTCTGGTGGTATTGAATACACCCCTGACCCAACCTCCTATAAACAAATGAGCAAGATCATCCGTTACCGAGCAGGGCTCAGTTATGAGCAGACGCGGCTGAACGTAAATGGGATTCAACCCTCCCGGATAGGTATAGCTGGCGGATTAGGCATTCCGGTCATCGCATCCCGGTCTAGCAGCATGTTGAACATTGGCATCGAATATGCAAGAAGAGGTAGCAGTGGTCTACCCGTGGCAGAGAATTATTTGAATTTTCACATAGGACTAACGATAACACCGAACCAATTTGACCGTTGGTTCGCGAAACGCAAATACGACTGATACTAAATAGCGAGATATGAAACGAATTGTGATGAGTTTGGTAGTGATGGTTTTTATGGGTCAACTGGCAAACGCCCAGATCAGAACCTATACTACCAATGAAGAGGACAGCATGAGCTGTGTACAGAACCTATCGCTGTACATCGAATATTTTAAGCAAGACAATTATGCTGATGCCCTCCCAGGGTGGAGAAAGGCCACATCGCTATGTCCAAAATCTACTGAATCGCTTTGGATCAACGGAACCAAACTTTTTCAAGAATTAGCAGAAGAAGAAACGAATCCCGAAGCGAAGGAAAAATTGCTGGACACCCTTTTTTGGATCTATGACCAGCGCATTGAACACTTCGGGCGAGCTGCTGGAAAAGAGGGCTACATCCTTGGTCGAAAAGGTTCCGATATGATTAAGTATCGCTCAAAGGATCCAAAAGGTGCTTTTGAGGTACTTCAGAAGAGCCTTGAATTGCAAGCGAATGAAATGGAAGCTGGCGCAAGTATCTATTTGTACAAAGCCGCCTACGACATGTACAGAGCAGATTTGGCTGAAAAGGAAATGTTGTTTGATCTGTATGATCAGCTTGGTAGCGCGGTGGATTACAACATTGCCAATCAGACCGATGCACGCATGATTTCTGCCTTTGAAACGGCGCTTGCCAACATCGATAAAATGGTAGGTTCGATTGCCAATTGCGAAGAACTCATCGCCATCTTCGGTGCACAATATGAAGCCAACCCGAATGACATTGACCTGCTTCACAAAATCGTTAAGCTTTTGAGCAAGCAAGGTTGTGACGAGTCTGACCTTTACCAAAAAGCTGCAGTAGGCATTCACAAAGCCAACCCAACTCCAGCTTCAGCGTACGACATCGCCATGAGCTTTTACAAAAAGAAGAATTACAGCGAAGCGCTTTCTTTCTATAAAGAGGCAGCCTCTGGCAGTCAAGACAGCGACTTGCAATTCAAATCCTACAAGTATGGTGCGAATTGTCTTTTACAACTTGGACAAGCCCAATCGGCCAAAGGGTATGCAATGAAAATGCTGAGCATCGATCCTAATTCAGGGGATGCTTACATGATCATCGGCAATGCTTATGTGCAGGGAAGAAAAGATTGTGGAGGCAATGAGTGCGAAGGACGGGCAGCTTATTGGGCGGCAGTAGACAAGTACGCCAAAGCAAAAAGTGTTGACCCGTCTGTGGCAGACGAAGCCCAGAAATTGATCAATTCATATTCGGCGCAATTCCCAAAGAAAGAAGATTGCTTCTTCCATGGTATCAATGAAGGCACGACGTATACTTTTGATTGCTGGATTGGCGAGACCACAACGGTCCGCACGCGAGACAATTGATTTGAACGCCTTAACGTCATATAGAATTTTCATCCCGGTCATGGTTTTGGCCGGGATGTTTGTTTCTGGATGTGTCACCGATTTGGAGGAAGTAGAACGCGTCACAAGTTATGGAACCCTGCCCCTGCAGACCATCCGTGATTCGCGCATTACCTATACCGACTCTGGTAGAACGAGCTTTGTCATTGAAGCGGGCAAGATTGAGCGCTTCCCAAGCGAGGAAAGGCCTTGGGATGACTTTTCAGAGGGTGTCAAAGTCACCTCTTACGACTATTTTGGCAATATTGAATCGGAGTTGACTTCGGAGCGAGCGACCAACTACACCGAGGAGAATATCATGATTGCAAAAGACAGCGTCATCCTTAAGAACAAAGAGGGTAAAATGCTGAATACGGAGGAGCTTACTTGGGACGGAAATGATGGTAAAATCTACACTGACAAATTCGTGAAGATTACCACATTGACGGAAATCCTCTACGGAGACGGACTCGAAGCTGAGGAAGACTTTTCTTCTTACGAGATCAAAAATATCAAAGGTCGAATCTCGATCGATACAGAAGAAGATTCGACCCAAACGGAATCACTTTTAGAATAACCTGCATGCAGAAGTACAATATCATCATGGAAAGGTTTTGGCTGGTCGTAGCGATCGGCACCTTCATCTTTGCCGTATACCAACTTGGTAAATTCGGTCTCGCCGCATCCGGCATTTCATTCATCATGGCCATAGTGGCAGGTTCTCTTTTCTATCTTCGTTATTATATGAGAAAGAGACATGAGCGCGAACAAGACAAGGAATCTTAAGCGCTGACCGTTAGAGCACACCTATGGACGACTCGTCTTTTTTATTGATCCTCACCTCCCTCCTGGCTTCTGTGGTGCTATCTGCCTTTTTCAGCGGAATGGAAATTGCGTTTGTTTCATCGAATAAGCTGAAAATCGAACTCGATAAAAAACTCGGAGTATTCCCCGCAAAGGTTTACAGCTACTTCCTCCACCATCAATCGAAGTTCATCTCAACGCTTCTCTTGGGCAACAACATTGCCCTGGTTGTCTACGGTATCTTCATGGCCAAGGTCTTAGAAAGCCCGATCCGATTATCGCTTTCCTTTGTTCCCCAGGGAACTACGCTCGAAGGCCTTGTTCTCTTGGTCCAGACCATTGTGTCCACCTTGATCATTCTCATTTTCGCGGAGTTCTTGCCCAAGGTGCTCTTCCGCATCAACCCCAACCGCAAGCTAGAGGTATTCTTAGTCCCTGTGATCTTGATCTGCGCCCCTCTCTTCGGCGTTGTGTGGCTGGTCTTCATTCTGGCCTCGTACGTCATGAAGCTCTTCTCTGTCCATTTCGAAGAGAGCGAGTATTCCTTTGGCCGCGTAGACCTAGACCATTACGTGAAGGAAGCGACGAGCTTTGGCAACGAAGAGTCTGAAATGGAAAACGAGTTGCAGATCTTCCAGAATGCACTCGATTTTTCAAACATCAAAGCGCGGGAATGCATGGTTCCACGCAACGAAATCCAGGCCTTGTCGTTCGATGATTCCGTAGAAGCCCTGCGCAAGAAATTTGTAGAAACCGGTCTTTCCAAAATTCTGATTTATAAGGAAAACATTGACAACGTGATTGGCTACGTTCATTCGTTCGAGCTGTTCAATAAACCGGAAGCCATCAAGAATGTATTGCGACCCTTGGCCATCATACCGGAGACTACTACGGCAGACAAGGTTCTCAAGATCTTGATTGAACAAAAAAAGCACGTGGCCCTGGTCGTCGATGAATACGGAGGCACTTCCGGCATGCTCACCTTGGAGGACATTGTAGAAGAAATTTTTGGAGAGATTGAAGATGAGCACGACTCTGAAGCCTTGAAGGAAGAAAAGCTAGACGATGGATCCTTTCTTTTCAGCGCTCGGTTAGAAATCGACTATCTGAATGAAGAATACGAACTAAACTTCCCGGAAGACGATGATTATGAGACGCTTGCGGGATTGGTGATCCATGAACACGAGGACCTTCCCGAGGTCGGAGAGACCATTGAAATCACCGATTACATCATCGAGATTACCCAAGTCAGCGAGAATAAGATTGAGGAAGTGCATGTACGTCCCTCAGAAAGTGGAAATTAGAGACTATAATTTCATTTCAAGCTGTATTTTCGCGACCCATTTGTAAAAGCTAGAATTTCATGGCAGCTATTGGAACTATTAGAAAGCAATCAGGATTATTGATCGTCCTCATCGGTATGGCGATGTTGCTATTCCTCCTAGGAGATCTCTTCAGCGGAGGACCAAACATCTTTACCCAACAAGAACAGGTGGTCGGTACGATCGCTGGGGATGAGATATCCATGCAGGATTATGAATTGCAAGTGCAAGAAGCTATTGAAGCTCAGTTTGGAGTGGAAGGTGCTACAGAGCAGGCCAAGCAGTCCATCCGCGAGCGAATCTGGGAAGGTATGATCCGCGAGCGAGTATTAGAGACGCAGCTTAATCAGCTTGGTTTATCTGTTTCAGCAGACGAGATTTTGGATCAGGTGCGCAACACCACGCCTGGGAGTGTGCTCTATCAATACTTCACCGATCAGCAAACAGGTCAGATCATCGAGCAATTCCGTGATCCGAGAACTGGAGGTTTGAATTCAGACCGGGTACTTCAGGCAATCAACAACCTCATCAACAGTGAGAACTCAAGAGATTGGCTTCCGATAGAGCGTGCAATTCAGCAAGACATCGCGACTACTAAGTACACTGCGTTGCTCAGCAAAGGCATGCTTGCTACAAGCATCGAAGCACGACAAATTTCAAAAGAGAAAACTGGTCAAGCGACGTTTTCATATGTCCTGAAGGAATTTGCCCCTATGAACGGCGAGGAGTACGAGCCTAGCGATGATGATCTCAAAGCCTATTTCGCAAAGCACAAGCACGAAGATCGTTTCAAGGTAGAGGATGAAGTCCGCTCCCTAAAAATAGCCGTGTTGGATGTGATTCCAACGCCGGAAGACATCATGGCCATTCAGGATGAGCTCAAGGATTTACGTCCAGAGTTCGAAGCAGATTCTAACGATACTGCCTTTGTAGCGGAAAATGCAGAAGGCCTAACACGTCAGTTGATTGCGTACAAATCATTGAATGACGTTAATCAAGCGCTAGTAGATACACTGCCGAAGGCTGCTATCGGAACCGTTTTCGGTCCAATCAATGAAGGAGGCAGACTCAAGCTACACAAGTTGATCGGCATTAAGAACTCACCCGATTCTGTTCGTGCTAGCCACATTTTGATCGCTGTTCAGAACGGAGACACAACGCAGATCAACAATGCGAAAACCCTGTTGGATTCAATTCGCACGGTGGCTGAAGCAAATGGAAACTTTGACGCGCTCGCCACTGAATTTTCTGAAGACCCAGGATCCGCTGTTAAAGGAGGTGATCTGGATTGGTTCACCCGAGGAAGAATGGTAGCTCCCTTTGAAAAGGCTTGTTTCTCGGGAAAGACGGGTGACATGGTCATCATTGAGTCTCAATTTGGCGTGCACTTGATCCACATCACGGACCAAACAAAGTACAAGCCACAATACCTTCTTGCAACCGTTGATCGCATCATCGAACCTTCCAAGGAGACATCGGATGAAATGTACAACCAAGCAAGTCGCTTCAGTCTTGAGCACAAAACAATTGAATCCTTTGAGTCGCCTACTGGAGACATCCGCATCGAGCCCATCGAAGGTCTTCGCATGGTGGATGAGAACGTAGGACCGATCAACAACGCACGAGACATTGTACGATGGGCTTTTGAAGCTGAGGTAGGTGATGTTTCGGCTCCTTTTGAGAATGACCGGTTCTTTGTTGTCGCTCTTTTGACACATGTTTCGGAAGCTGGCGTCATGAGCTTTGAAGATGCCAAGCGCCTCATATACGCTGAAGTGGCGAATGAGCGAAAAGCTAGAATGATCATAGAAGAGATGGGGGATTTCTCCACCTTGGAGCAAGCAGCTAATGCACTTGAAACAGAAGTAAAAACTGCAAACAACGTCAACTTCGCCCAAGGATCCCTTCCGGGTGGTCTTGGCCGTGAGATGAAAGTTATGGGGTACGCATTCAGCTTACCTGAAGGACAGGTTTCACAGCCAATCCATGGTACGCGCGGGGTGTTTGTGATTCAGGTGAAGTCACGCACAAGTCCAGAGGCAGAGGCCGACTTGAGCAACATCAAACGGACAGAGTCTAGCAACATGGCCTCTCGCGTCAATTCTCAGGTTTACAACGCCTTGAAGAAAGATGCAGGCGTCAAAGACCAGCGCGCTAAGTACTATTAATCGGACCATCTTACGTAAGGACGCATCCTTGATTCAGGTCCATTTGACGTCCTAGGAGCGCTTAGGTATTTCCCAAGAAATCCTTCACGGCAGCGACGAATTCATTGGGCTTTTCTGCGTGCAGCCAATGTCCAACGCCATCAATGGTCATAAGATAGGAATGCGGGAATAGGACCTTTATATCCGCCCAATCCTCATCCAGGATGTAGTCGGATCGGCCTCCTCGTAGAAACAACGTTTCTCCTTCAAAATCCATTTCATCGATGGCTTGTCCAACGCGTTCAATATTGGCTTCCAACCCATCCAGGTTAAAGCGCCATGCAAATGACTTCCGATCCGGGTGGTAGAGGCTCTTCATCAGGAATTGTCGCACGCCGGGTTCGGCAATGTGAGGTAGCATATAAGCCTCCGCATCGGAGCGTTTTTCGAGCTGGCTCAGCTGCACCGCGCGCAGGCCGTCAAAGATTTTTTGATGATGCACCGGATAGTATTTCGGAGCAATATCTGCTACGATCAATTTGCGCAGGCGCTCCGGGAAATGCTGCGCCAGGGCCATGGCCACCTTTCCTCCCATGGAGTGCCCCAATACGTGCGCAGTTGGGATACCAAGGTCGTCCATCAGCGCCAACACATCCTCAACCATACTATCGTAGTCGTGCAGGTCGCTGTGTGGTGAGTGGCCATGATTTCTCAGATCCACGATGATTACGTCGTAGGCATCTGAAAGCAGCTTTCCAGGTCCTTGCCAGTTGTCGAGCATTCCTAAAAGACCGTGCAGAACAATCAAGGGTTCGCCTTCTCCAAATCGCTTAAAATTCAGTTTCATACCAGTTTAGACAAATACATCTGCACCGTGTTCTCCAAGCCGAAATACAGCGCATCTGAGATCAGCGCATGGCCGATGGAGACTTCGTCGAGTGGCAGAACCTGTTGTTTGAAGTAGTGCAGGTTTTCAAGGCTGAGGTCATGGCCCGCATTGACGCCGAGACCAATGGCGGCGGCATGCTTAGCCGCAGTAGCAAAGGGTTGTACTGCCACTGCAGGATCATTAGGGAAGCCGAGGGCGTAGGGTTTTGTGTACAGCTCAATGCGATCGCTCCCCACCGACTTCGCTCCATCGATCATCCGTAGATCGGTCTCTACAAAAATGGAGGTGCGGATACCGTATGAGCCCAATTCTTCCAACACTTCTGAAAGGAAAGCTCCGTGCTGCAGGGTATTCCAACCCGCATTACTGGTAATGGCGTCCGGTGGATCAGGGACCAACGTAGCTTGCGTTGGTCTCGCTTCGATGACGAGGTCGAGCCAATCTCTGCTGGGGTAGCCCTCGATGTTAAACTCAGTCTTTACGACAGCCTTGAGGTTCTTGACATCGTCGTAGGTGATGTGCCGTTCATCGGGCCGCGGGTGAACGGTGATGCCCTGCGCTCCGTAGGATTCGATGCGTTGTGCGGCCAGTAATACATCTGGTACACTTCCACCTCTGGCGTTGCGCAGGGTGGCGATCTTATTGATGTTGACGCTGAGTTTGGTCATGGGACAAATGTAGGTTTCGAGGCGTCGGGACAGACGTCTTGTTCTATAGAAAATCAGTCTTTGTCTATATCCATTGCCTCTTTAGCACAGTACACATCTGGTGGATGCGCGTGAGGGATAGGAGCGGCAGCTCTCGCGCACAGCGAGACTATAGCGGATAGCCCGACCGCGCGCTGCAGGCGCGGGGTCACGCCCTGAACAAGAATTGCCTCCCCTCGCTCGTGCTGACCCGCCTTCTTCTACCTTTGCCCCACGTTTGGAGGCATTTTTGCGTCTAAGCCTTTACATTGCACTCTAATTATGCTTGCAGAAGAACTCATTACCGACAACATCCCACCGCTTTCACGTGCAGACACTGGTGAAACGGCATTGCGGTGGATGGATGAATTCAAGGTGATGCACCTGAGTGTGGTAGACAATGGCAGTTTCCTCGGAACAATATCGGAGAGCGACGTACTGGGCATGATCGACTTGGACGACCCCATCGGAAATTACCTTGAACTGCTCAATCCTGCGTTCGTGAGCCAGCGTCAGCACATCTTTGAGGTAGTGAAGGTGGTCAACGACCAAAAGCTGTCTATCATTCCGGTACTGGATGTTCAAGAACACTATGTGGGATCCATCACGATAGCGCAATTGATGGAGATCATCGCAGATATGCCCGTAGCGAACAATCCGGGTGCTGTGATTGTGTTGGAAATGAACCTGAACGATTTTACCTTGGAGCAAATCGCACGGATCATTGAGGAGAATGGAACCAAAATTCTTGGAACGTTTGTGACCTCGCATCCGGATTCTACGAAGATGCAGTTGACGATCAAAGTGAATAAGGTGGAGACCAGCTCCATCATTGCTGGCCTGCAGCGCCACGGCTACAACATCACGTTCTTTGAAGATCAGGGCGAAGCGGGAGATGACCTGCGCGATCGCTTTGATTCGCTCATGAACTACCTGAATACCTAACCAAGCTTCATGACGGGCATTCGTCTCGCAACCATCACTGCTTATTTACTGCTGCTTTCCTGCGACCTCATTGGTCAAGACGGCAATGTGGTGATTCAGAACGTGGTAGTGATTGGAAACCGCCGCACCAAAGACTTTGTGGTTCAGCGCGAAATTGGCTATCGGGCGGGAGATTCTGTTGCCATGAGCGCACTAGACCAATTGGAGGCCAATGCAAAACAAACGCTGACCAACACCTCCCTGTTCAACTTTGTAGAGATCAGCCACATCTTCCTTGATTCGCAGCGCGTTCTATTAAATATCCAGGTTCAAGAGCGCTGGTACGTTTGGCCTGGCATTGTGTTTTCATTGGCAGAGACCAATTTCAACAGTTGGTGGCAAAACAAGGACTTCGACCGGATCAACTATGGATTGTATGTGCAAGACTTGAATTTCAGGGGACGACGTGAGGTGTTGACTTTCAATTTTCAGTACGGTTGGCAGCGGCAGGTTGGACTGAATTATCTCATTCCGGGGCTGAATAAAAAACGTACGCTGGGGGCTGGCTTCGATGTGAATTACTCCAACAATCGAGAGGTGAACTACGCTTCTGCGGACAATGAGCGCCTCTTTTTTAAGGACGATCAATTCATCCAGGAGGAGATCCGGATAGGTGGATCGCTTGAATACAGAAAACAGCTCTTCAACCGTCATCGTTTCAACTTGGGCATGAATACGGTGATCATTGATGATACGGTAAAGCAATACAGCACCACCTACCTACCCGGAGAGCATTTGCGCTCACAATACCTTTTCCTCAGCTATGGATTTAGGCGAGAAAAGCGCGACAACGTTGGATATCCACTTAAGGGATACGTAGTGGACTTATCTATAGATCAGGAGGGTATGGGGCTGTTGAATGCCGGTGACATATTGGTTTCTGAAGCCTACCTCACCGTAAACATGCACAGCAAACTCGGAGGCCGCTGGTACTATGCATTTGGTGTGAAGGGGAAGTCCACGTTTTTGAATGCGGATGACTTGCCTTACTATTACCAGCGTGGCCTCGGCTATAGCAACGCCTTCATTCGGGGATATGAGCTCTACGTAATCGATGGCCAGCATTACGGTCTTTACAAGAGCAATCTGAAGTTCAACCTACTGAAAAAACGCACGGTCGATGCTGGAATGGGTGGAATCGACCGCTTCGACAAGTTTCACTATTCCTTATTTTTGAATGCATTCGCAGACGCAGGATACGTAGTGGACAACATCAATTCATCCTTGAACCCATTGGCCAATTCGTGGCAGTACTCGGCCGGCTTAGGTCTTGACTTCGTTACGTACTATGACATCGTAATCCGCTTTGAGGGGTCGATCAACAAGCAGGGCGTTCCTGGATTTTACATACACTTCAAAAACCCGATCTGATGCAACGTTTCGCAATATATGGCCGTGAGTTCAGCGACAAGTACAACGATCAGATTCGACGGTTCTTCAGTCTGCTGGATGAAAATGATTCGCAATACGCGATATATGGGCCTTTCTGCGCATTGATGCAGAAGCAGATCGGGCTACGTGCGGACATTGATACGTTTGAAAAGGAAGATTTTGATCCTACGGCATACGATGTGATGTTGTCGATTGGGGGAGATGGAACGATGTTGGACACGACCACTTTCGTGCGCGATTCAAAGCTTCCTATTTTAGGTTTGAATACAGGCCGGTTAGGATTCCTTTCCTCCATCAACCTGGAGCAAATGGACGAGGCCATGCAGCAAGTCTTCAAAGGCGCGTATATGATTGACACGCGCTCGGTGCTGAAAGTGGTTACCGAAGAAGGCTTTTTCGGAGATGAAAATTTCGCATTGAACGAGCTCACCATTCACAAGAAGGATACGCAAAGCATGATCGTCGTGCACGTATATGTAGACGGGAAGTTTCTGAATACCTATTGGGCGGATGGCTTGATCATCGCCACGCCGACTGGTTCTACCGCCTATTCTCTGAGTTGCGGTGGGCCGGTCATCCTTCCTAGTTCTGCTAATTTCATCATCACCCCTGTTGCCACGCACAACCTGACGGTCCGTCCGGTTTTGATTTCGGATGCTAGCGTGATTACCTTAAAGATGGAAGGTCGGAGTGAAAACCTACTCATGTCGCTTGATTCAAGGTCAACGACGATCCAAGACGGAACAGTAGTTACGGTTATGCGCAACGATTTTGAGATCAATCTCGTAAGACTCAAGACACACAGCTTCTTGAAAACATTAAGACACAAATTACATTGGGGCTACGACAGGCGCAACTAACAGATTTTTTAGAGGGCGTATTGCAAAGGACTATATTTGTGGACTTAAGAACCGGCTTCTTAATGAGATACCTATTAACCCTCTTTTTCCTCATTGCAGTGCTTTCCTTCGACGCTGATGCTCAGCGTTGGAAGCGCTATCGTCATGAAGTATTCGGAGGCTTAGGAGCTACCAACTTCCTTGGGGAGCTAGGAGGCGGTCAAACCGAAGCACGCGATCTCTTCCTTGACTTTGACGGAAAGTCGAGCAGGTATGTGGTCATGGGCGGTTACCGTTACAAGCTCAACGAAATTTCTAGTGTGCGCGGCAGTTTGGCCTATGCACAGGTCTATGGGTCGGATCGACTTTCTGGAGATCCACACCGTTTGAGTCGCAACCTCACCTTTCGATCTCCCATCGTTGAAATGACCGCTACGGGAGAGCTTTACTTCATCCGTGAAAAAACCAGCAATCGCTACCGAGTACGCGGTATTCGCGGTGCGCTTGGCAGTGGTATAAGTGCCTATATCAATGCTGGTCTAGGTGTGTTTTGGTTCAATCCACGCGGACAGTTCATTGGTAACGACGCATATCCGGGCGACAACAAATGGTACAGCCTTCGCCCGATGGGTACAGAAGGCCAAGGTTTGCCAGGGGAAAAGAAAAAGTACAGCCCCATCAGTGTTTGCATTCCGATGGGTATCTCTGCGAAGTACAGCATCAACCGAAATGTGTCTTTGACCTTAGAGTACAGCTTCCGTCTTACGTTTACAGACTACATGGATGATGTGAGCACGGACTACTACGATCCACTCGCAATAGCGGAAGCCAACGGAGGCTTGGGAACACCGAAGGGCGATGCTGCGGCTTACCTTTCTAACCCAGCCTATGAGATCATCAAGGGCGATGGTGAGCGATTCATTGCTGGTGGCAACACGCCATGGCAAGAACCCGTTCAGCAGCGCGGTGACCGCACGACGAACGATACGTACATGTTTGCCATTGTCGCCCTGAATTATAAGTTCACTTCCAAGAAAGCGAACCGTCCTAAGTTCTAAGCACAAACTAAAGCGGACGCCTCATCGTTTGTACACCGAACCAATGAAAAGAATCATACTCACTTTGATCGCTGTTCTTTCCTTGTTCTTCGCACAAGCGCAGAAGTCGGGTCAGACGGATTTTGAGTTGGGCGCAACCGGGGGTATATCTTGGTACAACGGCGACCTCAACCCAGATCGATTTTTCCACCAAGATTACTTCCATCAGGCCTATGGAATAAGCCTACGGCGCAACATCAACCAGCGTTTTGCCCTTAGGAGTCAGTTCATGATGGGCACCCTCTCAGGCGATGACGCGTTTGGTGACGGTGTCTTTCAACGCAATCGTAACTTGAATTTTTCTACTCCGATCTACGAATTGTCGGCTACACTTGAGTTCAACTTCTTTGTGTTTGACGCATTGCTGCGCGAGCATTGGATCAGTCCGTACTCTTTCATTGGAGTGGGTGGTTTTTATTTCAATCCCATTACTGAAATTGAGGGCAATATTTATGAGCTGCAGCCCTTGGCCACTGAAGGCAAACTATACAGCCGGGTCAATGTTTCTGTGCCCTTTGGTATGGGAGTAAAGATGGCGTTGAGCGATCGATTGATACTGAGTGCTGATTGGGGTTTGCGAAAGACTTTCTCAGACTACATCGATGACGTTTCTACTTTGTATCCAATGGCGGCGGACATTGATGATCTTTCTGAAGACATCTCTGACCGGAGTTTGGTGCAAGCTGGACCGGACGGAACGAACTGGGGAACGCAACGCGGAAATAGCGTCAATAAAGACTGGTTCTCCTTCGTCGGTATAACCCTTGCGGTGCGGCTTGGGCCTAAGAAAGGTTCCTGCAAGCATCTCAGGATTTGAGTATCTTTGCATCGCTTTTGTCTCATGTTGATATGGGACATTTTTTTTAGACCGAATGGAACTCGAAGATCAGCTGAATAAAGACTCCCTCCCCAAGCACGTTGCGATCATCATGGATGGCAATGGCCGTTGGGCGAGGCAGCGTGGAAAGGCTAGAATTTTCGGGCATCGAAACGCGCTTAAGGCGGTGCGAGACACCACCGAAACGGCAGCGCGCATTGGGATAAAATACCTCACCTTATATGCCTTTTCAACCGAAAATTGGAAGAGGCCAAAGAGAGAAGTCAGTGCTTTGATGGAGTTGCTTGTGGCAACGATTAACAAGGAGATCAAGACTTTAAACAAGAACAACATTCGTTTGCGCGCCATTGGAGACTTGGAATCCCTACCTCCTGCAACCTTGGCGGAATTGAGAAAAGGCATCGAAAAAACAAAGAACAACACCGCCATGGATGTGGTATTGGCATTGAGCTACAGCTCGCGCTGGGAAATCACTCACGCCATGCAACAAATTGCCGAGGATGTTAAAAGAGGTGAACTCGAACCCGAAGCAATAAAAGAGGAGACGATCAGTTCCTACCTTGCAACCCGCGACATTCCAGAGCCCGAACTCATGATAAGGACAAGTGGAGAAATGAGGATCAGTAATTTCTTGTTGTGGCAGTTGGCCTATGCTGAACTTGCTTTCCTTCCTAAGCTCTGGCCTGATTTCAGGGGCGAGGACTTGGTAAAGACAATCATTGACTTTCAGTCGCGTGAGCGGCGATTTGGTATGACCAGCGAACAGGTAAAGGCTTAGTATAACCATGAACATGTTACGCTCCCTATTCCCCATCTTCACTCTGCTCATCTTCAGCATGCCTTCGTTTGCCCAGGTGAGGATTGGATCGTCTAGTTCATTTTCTTACAGCACTCCCAAGACCTACGAAATAGGTGGCATCAGAGTGGAGGGTACAGAAAACCTAGACGAAGGTGCCATACGCTTGCTGTCTGGATTGGCCATTGGAGATGAGATTCAAGTTCCAGGAGACGAAACTTCAGACGCGCTTAAAAAACTTTGGAAACAAGATCTTTTCAGCGACGTTCAATTGCTTTCAGAGCGTGTTGAAGGAAACAAGATCTTCCTGATCATCAAAATCGCCGAGCGACCGCGTTTATCGCGTTTTCGCTTCGAAGGGGTGTCTCGATCAGAGGCAGACGATCTCCGCGAAAAAATCAACCTGTACAAGGAGAAAATCGTGACGGAGAACTTGGTCATTTCGACCGAGAAGAAGGTTTACAACTACTACAACGACAAGGGTTTTCGTTCTGCAGCGGTTACCGTACGTCAAGAATCCGACAGCCTTTTCCGCAACCACGTTTTCGTGGTAATCAACGTTGACAAACAAAAGAAGGTGAAGATTGAGCACATCAACGTAGAAGGTGGCAAGTTCTACAGTGCCTACAAACTACGCGGCTCTATGAAGGAGACCAAGGAAAAGACCTTCTTCCGTCCCTTCCTCGACTTGGACACGCTTGGAAAGCGCTTGGTGCAGCAATCCTTTCGAAACAGGAAACAGCTTCCCATTACCTTGCTTCGCTACGGACAAGACCACATGAAGGTCAGGGTGCTCAAATCTTCGAAATACCTCCAAGAAAACTTCGAGGGGGACAAAGAGCTATTGGTCACCAAGTACAACCAAAAAGGTTTTCGGGACGCGCGCATCGTGCGGGATTCTATTTATGACGTAGGTCTACACCGAATCAACATTGACATCACGGTAGATGAAGGGCATCGTTACTACTTCCGCAACATCAAGTGGATCGGAAACACGAAGTATTCTTCAGAGCACCTTACCAAGACCCTTGGCATCAAGAGGGGCGACGTTTATGACCCTGTGAAGCTCGAGGCTCGCTTGTACATGGATCAAAGTGGAGGTGATGTCACCTCTCTGTACATGGACAACGGATACCTCTTCTTTCAATTAGATCCGGTTGAAATACTTGCGGGGAATGATTCCATTGACTTAGAGATCCGCATGTACGAAGGCGAACAGGCGCGTATTAATCGGGTGACGGTAAGCGGAAACACCAAGACCAACGACTACGTGATTCTTCGTGAATTGCGCACACGTCCAGGTCAATTGTTCAGTCGAGCCGACATTATTCGTTCACAGCGTGAGTTGTCCGTTTTGGGATACTTCGACCCTGAAAAAATGAACGTCATCCCTACTCCGGATCCCGCGACTGGCACGGTAGATATTGAGTACATCGTAGAAGAAAAGCCGAACGACCAACTCACCCTTCAAGGAGGTTATGGCGGAGGAATCTTGGTGGCGACTGTTGGTGTTCAATTCAACAATTTCTCGACCAAAAATATTTTAAAGCCAGAGCAGTGGAACGGACCGCTTCCTACTGGAGACGGCCAGCAACTTAGCCTCCAATTCAACACCAACGGAAGGCAGTACCAGGCGTTCAACCTATCGTTCACCGAGCCATGGTTAGGAGGTAAGAAGCCGACCAGTTTTACCGTAGGTAGTTTCTATTCTCAATTTTCCAATGGCGCCCTGCGTTTTGTGCCTACTCAAAACCCTGAATTGAGTCGAGAGGTTTGGGGACGTCAAAAGCCTTTGTACGTCTTCAATGTAAATCGATCGTATTTCGAACGCCGTGGAGTTTCTATGCAAATCGGAAGTCGGTTGAAATGGCCTGACGATTATTTCACAGCCCTGTTCGAGGTGAGTGCACAACAGTACACCCTTCAGAATCAATCGCAATTCTTCTTTCAAACAGGACAGGCTTACAACCTGTACGGCAAATTCACGATTACGCGGAGTTCCATCGATCAGCAGATCTTCCCTACGCTCGGTTCGCAGCTCAAGCTTTCGGGTCAGTTTACGCCTCCCTTCAGCCTGCTGAACAATAAAGACTACTCAGGACTTGAACCAGCTCAGCGATTCAAGTGGTTGGAATACCACAAATGGAAGCTCACCGCAGAGCACTACAGCAAGGTGTTTGACAAATTTGTATTGAAGACCAAGGTTGGTTTTGGCGTGATGGGATTTTATAATCGCAACGTTGGCATGGTGCCCTTCGAGCGTTTTTATTTGGGAGGCGACATGTTCTCGAGCTTCAACAATCAGCTCGACTCACGAGAGATTGTAGGACTAAGGGGATATGGCGCGTCGAACTTATCTCCTTCGCAGGGAGCGACCTTGATCAACAAATACTCCATGGAACTGCGTTATCCTTTTGTGATGAGTCAAAGCACAAATGTGTTTGGCCTCGCATTTGCTGAAGCAGGTAACAGTTGGATAGACTTCAACGGCTACAACCCACTCGATGTATATCGTTCCGTGGGTCTCGGTGTCCGCATCTTCTTGCCGATGTTCGGTCTGTTAGGTGTAGACTGGGGATATCGCCTCGACGACCGAGGAGCCAGAGATGGATTTCCCGCTTTTGATTCGCAGCGTTCAAGGTTCCACTTTACCATGGGCATGCAATTCGGTGACCTTTAAAAAATAGCATTATGAGTAAAAGAAACATCCTCATCGCACTGGCATTGATCGTCTTCTCTTTAGGAGCAAATGCCCAGCGATACGCATTCATTGACACGGATTACATCCTTGAGCAGATCCCCGCCTACAAGGAGGCACAAGCCGAAATCGACGCTCAGGCCGACAAATGGCAAAAGCAGATCGAAGCGCGCTATGGAGAGATCGAAAAGATGTACACCGCTTACAAGGCTGAACAGGTGCTACTGACTCCTGATATGCGCAAGCAAAAGGAGCAGGAAATCATCGACAAGGAGAAGGAAGCCAAAGATTTCCAAAAAGAGAAGTTTGGGGTCAGTGGAGATTTATTCAAGCTTCGTCAAGAATTGATCAAACCAATCCAAGAAGAAGTATTCGAAGCGGTTCAGAAGATGGCAGAACAAAGAAGTTACGCCGTCATTTTTGACAAGGCCGCTAGCAGCTCCGCCATCATTTACGCCAGTCCTAAGTATGACCAAAGCGACGAAATTCTTCAGCGTTTAGGTTTCACTGACACTTCAGAATGATTAATCTCTTTTCTTTGCAACCCTAATTGATTTTCACATGAAATATGTTGTTATAGCCGTACTGAGTCTTTTGACCTTAACCACTACAGTACAAGCACAGACCAAACAAAAATTCGGTCACATTGATTCTCAAGCTTTGTTGGATGCGATGCCGGAACGAAAGGTTGCCGATGGCAAACTGGAAGAGTTCGCTGCTCAACTTGAAAAACAACTTGGCGCTATGTCAAAGGAGCTTGAAGCGAAGGTTCAAGACTATCAGGCCAATGAGGCGACGATGTCTGACATCATCGCTCAAACCAAAGCAGAAGAGATTCAAAATCTTCAGCAGCGCATTCAAGCATTTCAGCAAAATGCACAGCAATCCTTAGCAAAGAAAGAGCAGGAAGTTTACCAGCCTATCCTTGATAAGGCAAAGGGTGCGATTGAAAAGGTTTCCGCGTCTATTGGATACTCCTACGTTTTCGACACAAGTTCTGGAGCGTTGCTGTTCCAGCCCGACGGTGATGACATCATCGAGCTCGTCAAAAAGGAGATGGGCATTACCGCAGCACAGTAAAACATTAAATCCCGAATTCGTTCGGGATTTTTTATACCCCCCTTGGCGAACAATCAACCCATAGGCGTATTCGACTCAGGAGTTGGAGGACTCTCCATCTGGAATGAGATTCATCGTCTTTTGCCGAATGAAACTTCCATTTATCTTGCCGATAGCCTGAACGCTCCCTACGGAGAGCGCAACAAACAAGAGATCACACGGCTCAGCGTCAAGAACACTGAATTGCTATTGAGCAAGGGTGCAAAGATCATCGTGGTTGCGTGCAATACAGCTACCACGAACGCCATCGATCACTTGAGGGCACAATACGATGTCTCTTTTATCGGGATCGAACCTGCCACCAAGCCGGCTGCGATTAGCACAAAGACGGGGAAAATTGGAATCCTCGCGACCAAGGGAACTCTTGCCAGTGAACTGTACCTCAACACTTCATCCAAGTATAGAGGCGACGTAGAGATCATCCAAACCGTGGGTACCGGCTTGGTTCAAATCATTGAATCAGGTGTCCCTAAAGATGCGAAGCCGCTCCTTAAAAAGTATTTAGCTCCTATGGTAGAAGCAGGGGTAGATAATATCGTGTTGGGATGTTCACATTACCCTTTCTTGATCGATACGATACGAACCATCATTCCGGAAGGCATTAACATCATTGATTCTGGCGAACCCGTTGCACGGCAGACTGAACGCGTTCTTCGTTCGGAAAAATTACTGAATGAGGATACATCGCTGGGATTTCATCACTTCTACACCAACGCTTCGATTGAGATACTTCAGCGCTTTGTAGACAAGCTGGATATTGCCGGGCCCTACGAAACCGACTGGAAGGATTTCTGATTACTTGAACCAAGAAGCGTACTTCACATAATTTCCTGCAATCCTTTCGATCTCGCCTTCGCGCAGTGCTTGAGAAATCTCCTTTTTGAATTTGGCAGGATTCCCTGCAAACAGAGAGCCCGCAGGCACAATCGTCCCCTCTAAGACGATGGAGCCGGCTGCGATGATGGATCCGGTACCGATGACGGCATTGTCCATTACAATCGCTCCCATACCTATCAGGACGTTGTCTTCTATCGTACAACCGTGCACCAATGCATTGTGGCCGATGGAAACGTTGTTGCCAATCACCGCTTTGGTTTTTTCGTAGGTGCAATGGATCACCGCACCGTCTTGCACATTAACACGATTACCCATGCGGATAGCATTCACATCACCACGCACTACGGCGTTGAACCAAAAGGAACATTCTGAGCCACACACCACGTCTCCAACGATGGTTGCATTGGGTGCGATGAAGCAATCATCACCAAAATCAGGAGCGATTCCGTGTACAGGTAAAAGAGTTGCCATAACTTCTGTTTGAACTTTGCGAATGTACGGCTGTTTGAGTTCTACCTTTGCCACCGAAATTGAGCAACATGAGCGAAAAACAATTGCCTTTTATGATCTACGCCGAAGTCACTCCAAATCCGGCGACCATGAAGTTTGTATCCAATCACATGCTGGTTCAGAATGACGCGGTCTATGAATTCAGCAATGAGTCTGACGCCCAACACGCTCCTTTGGCGGCTCGGTTGTTTAGCTTTCCTTTCATTCAAAAGGTTTTCATCACTCAAAATTTCATCACATTGACCAAGATGGAAGGTGTAGAGTGGGATGAGGTGATGCTTGAATTGCGTGAGTACATCAGCAATTTCCTGAATGCAGGACATGCGATCATAGATGAGGCTGCTACATCCGTTGCGGGTGAGGAACGAAAAGAGAGTGGCATTACCGATCACTCCGCTGCCGAAACGCCTATCGAAGAAAAAATCATTGAGATCCTAGATGAATACATCCGCCCTGCAGTAGAAGGAGATGGTGGAGCCATTCACTTTAAGTCTTTTGAAGAAGGAAAACTCAACGTAGTCCTCAAGGGAGCCTGTTCCGGCTGTCCTTCGAGCAGCATCACCTTAAAGGCCGGAATCAAGGCTTTGTTTGAACGTATGTTGCCCGAAGTCAAAGAAGTAGTGGCCGAAGAACTCTGATAGGACTCCGCGCTCTTGCAGAATTTGATACTTGCTTCCCTGAATGATTCGTACTTTTTGTGCCCCTAATTAAGCACTTACTTGTACAAAAGGTTCCTCCTTTCTTTCCTGGTCCTTGTGATTGGGCTGTCGGCACACGCAGGCCACCTCGTTGGAGGAGAGATTTTCTATGAGTGTTTGGGGAACAACCAGTACGTCATTACCCTCAAAATGTACCGCGATTGCAATGGCAACGGTGCCCCCTTTGACAACAGCGCATCCATTGCAATTTACAGGGCATCGAATAACGATATGTTCTCCCTGTTATCGGTTCCATTCTCCAACCAGATCGATACCCTTCCCTTTTCTCAAAATATTCCTTGCTTAGTGGATACACCTGACGTGTGCATCTCAACGACCCTGTATCGTGATACGGTTGAATTGGTCGTTCCGCTAGGAGGGCTAAATGTGGTGTATCAACGCTGCTGTCGTCCACCGAATGTGGTCAACATCAACAATGTGGCAAATGTGGGCTCTACTTATCTGGCATTCATTCCAGATAGTACCGTTGCCCCTTGCAATAGCTCACCCTATTACAATGAAGTTCCGCCCCTCGCCTTGTGCTCCGAACTCTACTTAGACATCGACTACTCAGCGACCGACAAGGATGGAGACAGTTTGGTCTATTCGTTTTGCCGCCCCAATGCAGGAGGGTCTAACAATAATCCTCAGCCGGTGCCTCCATCGCCCCCGCCTTACCAGGGTGTGCCTTGGTCTTTTGGATTTGGAGACCAGAATCAGATTACTGCGCTGCCGCAACTCAAGATCGATTCTCTGACTGGAAAGATTACTGGCCGACCAACGGCGTTTGGAACCTTTGCTTTTGGCGTCTGCGTGCAAGAATGGCGTGACGGAGTATTTGTGAGCGAAAACAAGCGTGATTTTCAATTAACGACAACGTACTGTGAGGTAGATGCAGCCGCTGCCATCGATAGTGCCTTAGAAGAGTGCATCGGATTCGATATCCAATTCTTCAACCTGAGTACGTTGGGTGATTCCTTTCTCTGGAATTTTGGTGATACAAACATCCTAGATGACACCTCCACTTACGAGAATCCAATCTACACCTATCCAGATACTGGCATTTATTGGGTGCAGCTCATCGCTTACGGAGAAGTATGCACAGACACTTCCTGGATGCCTTATCGGGTGCAGCACAAGATTGAACCGTTTTTCGAAGTTCCTGACCCGGATTGCCTCGACGGACATCGATATCGCTTTGACCCAGGTGGCTTTTTTAGGGAAACCACGGTTATGCGGTGGGAATTCTGGGGAGATACCGCTACCATTTCCGACGGGGACGTGCCTACTGCCACCAAAGTGTACGATACCATTGGGTTTCATCACATCACATTGCACTACACAGATCCAAAGCTCGGTTGCTACAAGACCTATTCAGACAGTGTGGAAGTCTGGCCCAATCCTGAACTCACTCTGATCGAACCGCCGGACGAAATGTGCGCACCGTACTTTGGTAATTTCTCTACCTCCATCGAGCACGCCTATCGGCCTTCTTATCGCTGGTATTTGGACTCAATTCCGATTTCAGATTCATCTACGGCATACATTGAAAGCTTCGACATTGGAGAGCACGATGTCAGGATTGTGTTGATGACGGATTCGATGTGTATTGACACTATAGACACCACCTACATAGGACACGTCAATGTCTTAGATACCCCTTCGGCTGGCTTTTCCATGTCGAGTTTAGAAATGAACATGTTCACGCCTGATTTCACTGTTTATGACGAGAGTATGAACCGATTGACATGGGAGTTTTTCATCGACGGTGAATACATCACGCGTAATAATTCACACGATTTCACACTGCCAGACACGGGCAATTACATGGTTCGGCAAATTGCCTATCATCAAAACGGTTGTGCGGATACGACTGAACTGGCGATCCGTGTCAAGCCGGAGTACCTCACGTACATTCCGAACGCCTTCTCGCCCGATGGTGATCAAACCAACGATACCTGGAAACCAAGTGTGTTTGTGCACAACGATTACCGCCTGAAGATCTTTGATCGTTGGGGTAGAATTCTCTTTGAGTCCTCAAACCCCGACAAAGGATGGAATGGAAGCGAGGGCAATGCCGGTCCCGCATGTCCAATTGGTGTGTACACCTATGACATTTATGTTACAGACGAAGACGACAGGCCCTATGTCTATCAGGGAGTGTTGAATTTAATCCGATAATGCAGGTGTTCTTTATAAGCCCAGGAGCACTTTTTCAGGCTCCTTGCCTCCAAATAGCATCCAAGCTGGATTCTCGATCATCTCCTTCACTTTGTACAAGAAGCTGACAGATTCCTTACCGTCTATGATGCGGTGATCGTAGGAAAGTGCTACGTACATGATTGGACGAATCTCCACCTTGCCATTCACAGCAATCGGGCGTTCTACGATGTTGTGCATTCCCAAAATCGCACTTTGCGGTGGGTTGATGATTGGGGTGCTCAGCATTGAACCAAAGACACCGCCATTGGTGATGGTAAAGGTTCCTCCCGTCATTTCATCAATGCTCAATTTCCCATCACGCGCTTTAATCGCCAGTGTTTTTATACCTGCTTCGATTTCGTGCAATGCCATTTGCTCTGCATTTCGAAGTACCGGAACCATGAGTCCTTTCGGAGAGCTAACCGCGATGCCAATGTCTGCATAGTCGTGAAAGACCATTTCCTGGCCATCGATGTAGGCATTGACGGCGGGGTATTGATGCAAGGCCTCGGTAACAGCTTTGGTGAAGAAGGACATGAATCCTAGGTTCACGCCATGTTTCTCTTTGAAGGCCTCTTTGTATTTCTTTCTGAGGTCCATTACGTAGCTCATGTCCACTTCATTGAACGTAGTGAGCATCGCTGTTTCGTTCTTTACAGACACCAATCGTTCGGCGATCTTACGTCGCAGCGAACTCATCTTCTCTTTGCGTTCTTCACGGGACCCTCCCCATCCTGCGAGTTCTGATGCCGTATTGAATCCGCCAGCGAGGTAAACCTCTACGTCCTTCTTCAATATTTTCCCACCTTCTCCGCTTCCTGACACCTTCTTCGGGTCTACCCCAGTCTCTCCCATCATTGCCTTGGCTACCGGAGTAGCTTTGGCGGCTGATGCATCTACTTTGGCAGCGGGTGCTTCCTTGCTTGCGGGTGCTTGTTTCTGCTCGGCTGCTTGAGTCGCTTCTTTTGCCGGCTTGGCCGGTTCCGCTTTCTTCTCAGGCTTTACGGAAGTGTCGATCTTGCAAACGATCTGTCCAATCTCAACTGTATCTCCTTCGGCGACAAGAAACTGGATTTTCCCTGCGGCTTCAGCGTTCAATTCAAGCGTGGCTTTGTCGCTGTCGATCTCTGCGATCGGCTGGTCTAATTCCACCACATCACCATCTTCCACCAACAACTGGGCTACTTCAACCTCTGTGATGGACTCGCCCGGACTGGGCATTTTCATTTCTATGATATCAGCCATGGTTTATTGCGTTATCGCTAATTGAATACAGTATCAATGATTAATTGTTGTCTTTGCTGGAAGCGCTTCATCGAACCGCTTGCAGGACTGCCACTTTCGTGACGTGCGATCACCTTGATCTCTCCTGCAGTCCACTTCCTTGTGATGAAATTCCAAGCGCCCATGTTCTCAGGTTCCTCTTGGGCCCACCGCACTTCAACACTGTTTCCATATGTCTTTAGCACCTTGTCAATTTGCTTATCAGGGAAGGGATATAGTTGTTCGACGCGCACCAAGGCAACATCGTCATTTTCCCTTTCTTCCCTCGCCGCTAGGAGGTCGTAATAAAGCTTTCCAGAAGTAAATACTACTCGTCTGGCCTTCTTCTTGTTGATCGTTGAGTCTTCAATCACCTCTTGAAAGCCTCCTGTTGCCAAATCTTCGATGGTTGAAACACACTTCGGATGACGTAGCAGGCTTTTCGGTGTAAATACGACGAGTGGCTTTCTAAACTTCCACTTTACTTGGCGACGCAAGACGTGGAAGAAGTTAGCGGGTGAAGTACAGTTCACCACTTGGATATTGTCTTCGGCACACTGTGAAAGAAAGCGTTCCAATCGAGCGCTTGAGTGCTCAGCGCCTTGACCTTCGTAGCCATGTGGAAGCAGCATCACCAATCCATTCATGCATGCCCACTTATCTTCTGCAGCTGTCAGGAACTGGTCTACGATGATTTGGGCACCGTTGAAGAAGTCTCCAAACTGCGCCTCCCAGATCACCAAGGAATACGGGTTCGACATGGCATAACCGTACTCGAATCCAAGTACACCGTATTCCGAAAGCAAAGAATTGTAGATATGGAAATCGCCTTGCATCTCCATGAGGTTGTTCAGAGGAATGTACTCGTCTCGGGTATCCTCCAAAGTCATCACAGCATGGCGATGAGAAAAGGTTCCTCGTTCAACGTCTTGACCACTGATTCGCACTGGGTAGGCTTCGGATAACACCGAGGCATAGGCTAGCAATTCGCCCAACGCCCAATCCAGTCTATTTTCCTTCACCATCCTCTTCCTGTCTTCCATCAGCTTTACCAACTTCTTAAAGAAGGGCATGTCATCTGGAAGTGTGTTCATCTTGTCTGCAAGCTCCAGAAGTTTCTTTTTAGGAACAGCCGTCGATGGAGAAACATCAAAATCCCCCTCTTTCGACCGTATAATTCCTTTCCATGAAGCTTCCAAAAAATTCGAGATCTGCGCAGTACTCTTCTCCTTCGCGTGACTAAGTCGCTCTTGAAGGTGATCATTGAATTTCTTTTCAATCGCCTTCGCCTCTTCAGCTGTCAACTCACCTTCGCTGATCAATCGCTCCACGTAAATCTCCTTTGGATTCTTATGCTTGGCAATGGCCTTGTACAGGGTTGGCTGGGTAAAGCGAGGTTCATCTCCCTCATTGTGACCGTACTTTCGGTAACACAACAGGTCGATGAAGACATCTTGATGGTACTTCTGGCGGTACTCAATGGCAAGTTTCATGGCGTGCACCACGGCTTCGGGATCATCACCGTTTACGTGGAAGACAGGCGACAACGTTACTTTTCCTACATCCGTACAGTACGTACTGGACCTAGCGTCCAAATAATTGGTGGTGAAGCCAATTTGGTTATTAATCACGATGTGCAGCGTACCCCCGGTGCGGTAACCGTCGAGTCCGGCCATCTGCACCACTTCATACACGACCCCTTGACCAGCGATGGAAGCATCACCATGGATCAGGATTGGAATGATCTTGTTCTCATCCTGCAGATAGGTGTCAATCTTAGAGCGAACGATGCCCTGCACAACAGGGTCTACCGCTTCTAAGTGCGAAGGATTAGGGGCAAGTGTGAGTTGTAACTTAGTTCCTACTTCCGTAGCCACCTCTGAAGAATAGCCCAAGTGGTATTTGACGTCTCCATCAAACAGATTGTCTTCGTATTCTTTGCCCTCGAATTCACGAAAGATGTCTGTGTAGGTCTTCTTCAGAATATTGGCCAAGACGTTCAGTCTACCCCTATGGGCCATACCTATCACGATTTCCTCGACACCGAGTACGGCTCCATATTCGGCCACAACATCCAACGCTGGAATCAACGACTCACCCCCTTCAAGGGAGAAGCGTTTTTGTCCCACAAATTTCTTGTGTAAAAAGCTTTCAAAGACAACAGCCTCATTCAGCTTACGCAGGATGGTATGCTTGACCTCTTTCGAGAATTTCGGCACATTCTTTTCAGATTCAACCCGTTTCTTGATCCAATTGAGCTTTTCTACATCTCGGATGTACATGTACTCGACACCTATGCTATTGCAATAGGTCGTTTTAACGTGCGCTAGGATGTCTTTCAGCTTTGCTGGACCGATACCGATCTCAACGCCAGCATTGAATACAGTATCAAGGTCTGCCTCTGACAGTCCAAAGTTCTGCAAATCCAAGGTAGGTGAGTACTTCCTCCGCTCTCGTACAGGGTTGGTCTTGGTAAAGAGATGCCCCCTGGTTCGGTAAGCATTAATAAGCTCCATCACCTTAAATTCTTTCAGCGTCCCTTCCGAAACTGCTTGCTCACCATAGGTAGCTTGGAAGAATTCAAAGCCTTGAAAGAATTTCTTCCAACCTTCCTCAACGGAGTCAGGGCTTTCCTTGAATTGTTTGTAAAGCTCTTCAACGGCGTTCACGTCGCCATTTCCGAGGTATGAGAATTTGTCCATCGAAGTACTCGAATATTGGTTGGCAAATCTAAGGTTTTAAGTGTTTTCGGGTCTGATCCCCTTCATCTTTCGCAGAGGTCATGCTGAATTGACGTCGGAGCCAAACCTTTTGAAAGCTCCGCAGCAGATAAAGACGTGCCAGTTCTTCGTCCTCCAGCGTGTCGAGATCCAGCTGAATAGGCAAGTCTACGCGATAATTCAGGTTATCCCACAAGGGTTTATTACCTTTCACCTCGTGAAGGACACCTGCGATGAATGAAATCGAATCTTCTGGTTCAATGCTCTCTAACACCTCGTCAAGTCTTACACCTGACATACGCATATCTTTGCGAAGTTGCTCGAGCGTTTGGTTACGCCAGTCCGGTGACTTCATCAGTGCATCGAATCGTTCGGTGAGCGCTATTGTAAAAGCAATTTCAGTCAAGCAATTTCAAGTTTCAGAGCTAGTATGACGAAGGTATTGATAACGGGGGGAACAGGAATGATCGGCAAACCGCTGACCAGCTTTCTTTTAGAGGCTGGCTACGAGGTGGTTCACCTCAGCCGAACCCCTGGAACCAATGACCTTGTAAAGACCTTCGAATGGGATCTGAAAAATGGAAGCATTGATTCGGCTGCCGTGAAAGGTGTGGATGCTATTGTGCATTTAGCAGGAGCGGGAATTGCAGATGCTCCATGGACCGACGAGCGCAAAAAGGAAATCATCGACAGCCGCGTCAAGAGCGCAGCCCTTTTACTCAACGCCTGTAAGAAGGAAGGGGTCCGCCTTAAGAAATTCGTTTCTGCTTCGGCCATTGGATGGTATCCTCTGACGATCAGCAACGATGTGTACGGTGAAGAGCAACCAGCATCCGACGGTTTTCTCGGCAAAACTTGCGAAGCTTGGGAGAGAGCAGCAGACGAATTCAACGACGTCGCAGAACGAGTGGTTAAACTGCGAATTGGGCTAGTCCTTGGTCGCAACCAAGGCGCCTTGAAACAAATCGCTCAACCAGTGCGCCTTTTTGTTGGCGCTGGATTGGGATCAGGCATTCAGGCCATGTCTTGGATTCACATCAAAGATGTGTGCAGGATGTTTCAGCACAGCATTGAAAATGACCTCAACGGTGTTTATAATGCTGTGGGGCCGGATACGATTACCAACGAAGAATTCATGCAAATCTTAGCCGATGTGATGGAACGCCCCATCATGCTTCCCAACATTCCCGAATTCCTGATTCGCATGCTGTTTGGTCAAAAGGCTGATCTGGTGCTGAAGGGAGTGAAACTCTCCTCGAATAAAATCCTAGAAACAGGGTTTGAGTTTGATTATCCGACGCTCAATTCGGCGTTGCTCCACATCTACAACGACTAAGACGTACGTCCCATCAGGTAAGCCACTAGGCCGCGCAACTGTTGCTTCACTTCCTCACTCCCATCGATCGCATCCAAGGCTATTGCAGATTGCTTAGAATAGCGTGCGATCTCAGCAGTGAGCAAAGCAGCTACCCCTAAGTCTTGATAAATCGATGTAAC
Organism: uncultured Flavobacteriales bacterium; assembly: GCA_943788725.1. Lineage (GTDB taxonomy): Bacteria > Bacteroidota > Bacteroidia > Flavobacteriales_G > Salibacteraceae > SHAN690. Next base: position 66,597 of record CALSRJ010000006.1, read on the forward strand.
TTCCTTAATGCGGTGATTGATGTCACTGCTTGCAAAGGCTTGATCCAAACGCTCTTTTTGAGCTGTATTTGCCAATTCATACGCCTTGATTGTCAACCAAGTGCGCTTCCCTTCCTTGATGTCACCACCAATCTCTTTTCCAAAGGATTCCTGGTCACCAAAACTGTCCAAGTAATCATCACGCAATTGAAATGCGAATCCTATGTCCTCGGCAAATTTCCCGATGAGGGCCAAGTCCTTGTCCGAAGCTCCTGCCACGATAGCACCCAATTGCATTGCCCCACCGAGCAGAACGGCGGTCTTTCTTCGGATCATGTACGTATACGCTTCAATACTCACTGCGGACTGTGCGGCATAATCCATGTCGAGCTGCTGCCCTTCACATACCTCCAGAGCTGTGTTTGAAAATACTTCTGCCAACTTCGGGAGTTTGGCTGCATCGGCCTGCATCAGATATTGGTAGGCCACCACGAGCATTCCATCCCCACTGAGGATGGCAATGTTCTGATCCCACTTCTTGTGCACGGTCGGTAAACCCCTTCGCACGTCGGCACTGTCCATGATGTCGTCATGCACCAAGGAAAAATTGTGAAAGATCTCCACCGCCAAGGCCTGCGGAAGAGCGGCTTTACGCTCTCCCCCCATCAACTGACACCCCATCAAGGTGAGTATAGGTCGGATGCGTTTTCCACCCAGGCCGATGATGTAGCGCATTGGATCGTAAAGGTTCGATGGCTCCTTTGGAATGGAAAGCTCGCTCAACGCATGCTCTACTTCTTCGCGTAATAGGTTGAGAGAACTATCCATGGATCATTTGATCAAATTGATGAGGTATTCACCATATCCACTCTTAAGAAGTGGCTTGGCCAATTCCCTTAACTGATCAGCGGAGATAAAGTTCATTCGGTAGGCTACCTCTTCAATGCAACCTACCTTGAGGCCTTGCCGTTCTTCGATGACCTGCACAAACTGTCCTGCCTGCATCAGCGAAGGAAAGGTTCCGGTATCCAACCAGGCATAGCCTCTTCCCATCACACGCACTTCCAAATCTCCGTTTTCCAAATACCACTTATTGACATCGGTGATTTCGTACTCACCCCGAGCACTCGGCTTGAGCTGTTCGGCGACTTGCACTACCTTATTGTCGTAGAAATACAATCCAGGAACCGCATAGTTCGACTTTGGTGTCGCCGGCTTTTCTTCGAGCGACACCGCTTTTAGGTCTTTATCAAATTCTACTACCCCATAGCGTTCTGGGTCATGCACGTGGTATGCGAATACGACTCCCCCTTTCGGATCCACAGCCGACTGGACGAGATGGTGAAAAGCATTTCCGAAAAAGATGTTGTCGCCTAAGATCAATGCTACGCTATCATCACCGATAAACTCCTTGCCAAGTACGAATGCTTGTGCCAGTCCATTGGGAACTTCCTGCACCTTGTATGAAAACCTACATCCCAGCGCGCTGCCGTCGCCGAGGAGTCGTTCAAAATTCGGCAGGTCCTCGGGCGTAGAAATGATGAGTATCTCATTGATGCCGGCCATCATAAGAACGGACAATGGATAGTATATCATGGGCTTGTCGTAAACAGGAAGCATTTGCTTGCTCATTGCGAGCGTCAGCGGGTGTAGACGCGTTCCTGCGCCTCCAGCTAGAATAATTCCTTTCATAATTCTTTGGTTTTTTCATTTGAGGCGACCCGGAAATCTAGGTCGTCTAACTCAAGGTCTTCCTCTTCATCGAGAAGGGTTAAAAAGGGCTCTTGGAACCATCGGGTCAGCATGGCCTTTTCGAAGGACATGAGAAAGGATGGCAAGAGGACCAAATTGGCAAACATGGCCACCATCAGTGTCAATGAAACTAGAATGCCCAAAGCTTGGGTTCCTCCAAAATCTGATGATGCGAAGACGCCAAAGCCGAAGAAAAGGATGATCGAAGTGTATACCATGCTCACCCCCGTTTCTTTCAATGCCAAATGCACGGAGCGACCGATGTCGTTATTGGTCAACCTCAACTCTTGCCTGTACTTGGCTAAATAGTGAATCGTATCGTCTACCGAAATACCAAAGGCCACACTGAACACTAAGATGGTGGACGGTTTGATATTAATGCCAAAGTACCCCATGATTCCCGCGGTAAAGAGCAATGGAATGAGGTTGGTGATGACAGAAATGATGATCATTCGAAGCGAACTGAAGACAACCGCCATCAAAAGCGCAACGATCAGGATTGCAATGCTTAGGCTGATGAAGAGGTTTCTCACCAGGTAATTTGTTCCTTCCAAGAACGTGATACTCGGCCCAGTGATAAGCACACCGAGGTAGGTTGAGTCGACTGCACGACTAAGTGCATTGATCATTCCTGTGTCTCCCGCAAAATGAATCGAGTCGAGATCAACCGTCGCGTTGGAACCCTCGGATTGAAGGGATGCCTTGAACACCCGATTTGCCGATGAATTCCGTTTGAGGATGCGTTCAGAAAGCGAGTCAACCAAATGACCATCATCCGAAGTTCCTATGATGGCGAGTAATGAATCTTGAAGGCGTCTTTTCGGATTGAAAATGGAATCGATCCTAGGGTGGTACTTCGCTAGTAGGCTGTCCATTTCAATCGTCCCGATGTCTGCCACTTGCAAGTTAATCCGCGCATAGCGTTGGGTTGAATCAACGTAGGCGTTCAGTAAATTCTTGTCGGCATTTGAGTTGTCTACGTAATCGCTAAAAAAGGCACGTTCCCGCGAAGTGATCAATTCGTACCGTTCAGGATCTCCATTGTAATATGCCTGCTTGATGAACTTCATGGCGTCTACGATAGAAATGCTCTTAGAGAAATTGGGATCCTTGCGAAAGAGTTCTTGGGTCGCCTCAATTTCCTCCAAGACCTTGGATTGAGACACGCGTCGCTTCTTCCTGGTATCGATCTCAATTTCAAAAGGAACTACCCCGCCAAAATGGGTTTCAAACCAATGCAAGTCATTGACCACGGTATGGTTCTTCGGAAGATCATCCACAATATTTCCCGTAGTTTCAATCAATCGCATTCCATTGATGGACACGAGCACCACACATGCGGTAAGCACATACACGAGCGGACGGTGCTTTCCGGTCAAACGATCAAACCAATTCACGAGATTGACCACCCAACGTTGGTTGAGGTGGTCGGTCTTCTTACCGGTGGGAGAGGGTAAGTAACTATAGGTAATGGTGATGATCAGTATGGACAACAAGAAAAGGAACATGATGGAAATAAAGGCTACAATGCCGAATTCAACCAACAGGATGCTCTGGGTAAAGACAAAGGTCAGAAAGCCCGTTGCCGTGGTTGCATTCGTCATGAACGTGGCACTACCAATGCGAGATACAACGCGCACGAGAGCCTTGGCCTTGTTTCCATGATCATTGAGTTCCGAGTGAAACTTGTTGATGAGGTAGATGCAATTCGGTATACCGATCACGATCATCAATGGTGAGATCAAACTGGTCAGAATGGTGATCTCATAGTTGAGCATGTTCAGGGTGCCCAACGACCAAATCACGCCCATGCAAACTACCGTCATGGAGATGATGACGGGTTTCAAGCTCTTGAAAAAGATCAGCAGGATTGTAATGGTAATCAAGATGGTTAGCAGAAGCAGCGTCTTCAATTCTTTCTTGACCAAGGCGCTGAGGTTCTCCCGTATATAGGGCATACCCGAGTAGTAAATTTTTGTTCCTGTTTCGGTTTCAAAGTCTTCGATGACCTGTAAAACACCTCCAAAAAATTCCGTGCGTTCGGTAGAGTTAAAGCGCTCGTTGTCCATGGAAATGGCCATGATGCTGAAGTTATTCTCTCCATTGTAGAGTAAGCCCTTGTAGAAAGGGAGGGATTCAAATTTTCTTTGAATCGAATCCAGTTCAGCTTCAGAACCGACAGGACCCTTGATCAATGGGTCGATGACGAATTCCTTTTTACTGGTATCCTTGACGATGTCAAAAGCACTTCCTATGGACAGTAAGGTATCCACCCCATCCATATGTGCGAGCTTCCTCCCGAGGCGATACCATGCATTGAACGACTCTACATCGTGGAAAAGATCTTTCTCAATACCGATGGCAAAAACCGTCGACTCCTCTTTGAACCTATTCTGAAATGACCTCCAATCGACCATCGTAGGCGAATCTTCAGGCAACATTTGCGGCAAGCCATATGCCAAGCGTACCCCGGTCGCTTGGTAGAGCATTCCGGCGGTAACTGCCACCAATCCAATGATGATGGCGAGCTTGTAACGTATGATAAGACGGGCGAATTCAGCCCACATATGGGAGGTTTTTGAACGTCGCCGAAGTTACGAGAATAGGCCCCAACAGCAATGATGCTAACCGTTATTTTTGGACACGCATGACGATTACGGATTCCCTGCAATTACTGAGACATTGGACACCTGGCAAGGTTTCAAATGCCTTGTTGACCTTGGCCAGTTATTACTACGGCAGGTTGACCGGCAATTCGCGTCATTGGGGATTACCGATCAGCCTATCCATTGAGCCGACCACCGCCTGCAACCTGCGTTGTCCGGAATGCCCCAGCGGGTTGCGCAATTTTACCCGACCGACCGGCAAGCTAGACCTAGATTTATTGGGTAAAATCCTGAGTGATGTACGAAACCATTGCACTTACATCAACTTCTATTTTCAAGGAGAGCCCTACCTCCACCCTCATTTCTTTGACATGGTGAAGATGGCGGATGCTGCGGGAATCTACACGGCGACGAGCACGAACGCCCATTTCCTTGACGATGCACGTGCGAAAAAAACGGTAGAATCAGGGCTTGACCGACTGATCATCAGCATTGACGGCACGGAACAAGCAACGTATGAGAGTTATCGCATAGGAGGCAGCCTGGAAAAGGTGATCGAAGGAACCAAGAATGTGCTCAAGTGGAAACAGCAGCTCGGATCGAAGACTCCGCATGTGATTTTTCAGTTCTTAGTAGTGAAGCCGAACGAACATCAGGTAGACGAGGTTCACAAGATTGGTAAGGAATTGGGCGTGGATGAAGTAAAGCTCAAAACCGCTCAGGTCTATGACTTTGAGCACGGAAATGAGTTGATTCCCAGCATCGATAAATACGCTCGCTACAAAGAGGTCGGAGGGGGAAAATGGGCAATCAAGAACCCACTCGACGACCATTGCTGGCGCATGTGGTCTGGAGCGGTGATTACCTGGGATGGAAAGGTGATTCCTTGTTGCTTTGACAAGGACGCGCACCACAGCATGGGTGAACTTCAAAAGGCCTCTTTTACGGAGATCTGGAAATCAGCAAGCTACCGCGCATTTCGCGCTAGTATTCTCACGAGCAGAAGCGAAGTTGAAATGTGTAAGAATTGTTCAGAAGGAACCCAGGTCTGGAGTTCCTGAAGTAGCCCGTAGCTATTATTCCTTAGACAAGGATTAGACCGTCATGATGTCCTTCTCCTTGGTTGCGAGCATCTCGTCTACCTTGGTTGAAAAGCCATCGGTCAATTTTTGAACCCGGTCTTCCGCATCCTTCGCCAAATCGTCTGAAATGCTCTCCTTTTGCAGCCTCTTGATCTCATCGTTGGCATCTTTCCTTGCGGTTCGAATGGACACTTTAGCGTGCTCCCCTTCGCTTTTGGTCTGCTTCACTAGATTCATCCTCCGTTCCTCCGTAAGCGCTGGCACATTGATCATGATCAGTTCGCCGTTGTTCTGTGGGTTCAAACCGAGGTTGGCCATCATGATCGCACGCTCAATCGGTTCGAGCAGGCTCTTTTCCCACGGTTGAATGGAAATCGTACGCGGGTCGGGCGTATTGATGTTGCTGACTTGGTTTAAGGGTGTCATGGTTCCGTAATAGTCTACCATCACTCCACCCACCATACTGGGGTGTGCTTTTCCAGCGCGGATCTTCAACAGTTCCTTCATCAAGTGCTCCAGGGCCGCGTTCATAGATTCGCGGGCCATATACAATATCATTTCAATTTCTTCCATCGCGTTGAGAATATCTGCAAATAAACGAATCCGTACGATTTATGCCTCTACCAGCGTCCCTACTTGTTCGCCTTCTACCACACGGCGCAGGTTACCTGGACGGTTCATGTCAAAGACAATGATGGGAACGTTGTTCTCTCTACAAAGGGTAAAAGCCGTCATATCCATCACATTGAGGTTCTTGGCAATGGCATCGGTAAAAGAGATGTTGTCAAATTTCACCGCATCGTCGTTTTTCTCAGGGTCCGATGTGTAGATTCCATCGACGCGCGTTCCTTTCAAAATGACGTCGGCTTCGATCTCAATGGCTCGCAGTGATGCTGCGGTATCTGTAGTAAAGTAAGGATTACCCGTACCCGCACCAAAGATGACAACCCGACCTTTCTCGAGGTGCCTGACTGCCTTACGACGGATGAATGGCTCAGCGATCTGCTCCATCTTTATGGCCGTTTGGAGCCTTGTTTTTATGCCGATAGACTCCAATGCTGATTGAAGAGAAAGGCTATTGATAACCGTGGCCAACATGCCCATGTGATCTCCCTGCACGCGATCGATCATCGAACCATCCGCTTGAATTCCACGGAAGATGTTTCCACCTCCAATTACTACGGCTACTTCGATTCCCTTTTCTGAAATCTCTTTTATCTCGCGACTGTATTGCATCAACCGCACATTGTCAATGCCGTATTGCTTCTCCCCCATCAAAGCCTCTCCACTCAGTTTGAGAAGCACTCGTTTGTATTTCAATTCAGCCATAGGGCAAACGTAATTTTTTTACTCCAACGATGTCGCCTCAAATTGGCCCGCGCTTGGAACGGTCTCAAATCTAAGGCAAAAAAAAAGCGATGATCTCTCATCGCTTCTTTATTCTGTCTTGTTCATTAATTGAGCGCGAAACGCTTAAAAGATGTGACGGTAAGACTACCATCGATGTCTTTGAGCATTTGCTCAACCGATTTCTTATTGTCCTTGATGAACGCTTGGCTCAACAGTGTATTCTCCTTGAAGAACTTATTGAGTTTACCCTGGGCGATCTTCTCAAGCATTTCTTCAGGCTTGCCTTCTTGACGAGCAAGGTCCATTCCGATCTCGAGCTCCTTATCGACTACCGACTGTGGAACGCTGTTCTTATCAAGGGAAACAGGATTCATAGCAGCAATTTGCATGGCTACGTTTCTTCCGGCTTCGATTACTTGCTCACCATTACCGTTCAAACCTACCATAGAGGCAACTTGGTTGCCGGGGTGGTTGTACGCAACAACGGTGTCTGCCTCAACAACATCAAATGCACTGAGGTCGATCTTCTCGCCGATCTTTCCGATCATCTCTGTAATCTTCTCACCGATGGTCAAGCCATTCTCGTAAGACTGGCCTTTCAGCTCATCTACGCTGGTAGAACCTGATTCCAATGCAATTCCTACAATCTTCTCTACGGTCTCTCCGAATTCTGCATTCTTAGCAACGAAATCCGTTTCGCAGCTCAACACCGCGATTACTCCGCGCTTGCCAGAGCCATCTGCTTTGGCGAAAACAAGTCCTTCAGACGCATCTCGATCACCGCGATTTGCAGCAACCTTCTGACCTTTCTTGCGCAAGATCTCAATTGCCTTATCAAAGTCTCCTTCGGCCTCAACGAGTGCCTTCTTACAATCCATCATTCCGCTTCCCGTCATCTGGCGAAGCTTGTTAACCTCTGCTGCTGTAATCTTTGACATTACTCTTTCTATTCTGATGTTCGTGATTAGTCCTTTGACTCTTCAGCTACTTCAGTAACCGCTTCCGCAGCCTCTGTAGCTTCTGCAGCCTCCTTGACCTTGGTTTCTTTCTCCTCCTCATCTTTCGCCTTATCGCGCTCTGTACGTCGCTCAGACAAACCTTCTTTGATCGCTTCCGTCATCACCTCGACGATCTTATCAATGGACTTAGTTGCATCATCATTGCCTGGAATGGCGAAGTCAACTGAACGTGGATCAGAATTCGTATCCACGATAGCGAAGGTTGGGATGTTCAATTTGCGTGCCTCGCGAACGGCGATGTGCTCTTTATTGATATCAATGATGAACAACGCAGCTGGAAGACGCGTAAGGTCAGCAATCGATCCAAAATCCTTTTCCAATTTCTCACGCTGACGGTCTACCTGAAGACGTTCACGCTTTGACATGGTAAGGAACGTACCGTCTGCCTTCATCTTATCGATAGAAGCCATTTTACGGATAGCCTTGCGGATGGTAACGAAGTTGGTAAGCATACCGCCTGGCCAACGCTCTGTTACGAAAGGCATGTTCACCTCCTTAACCCGAGACTCAAGCGTTTCTTTCGCTTGCTTCTTAGTGGACACGAACAGGATTTTCTTTCCTGATTTTGCGATTTGCTTCAAAGCGGACGCAGCTTCTTCAGCCTTTGCAACCGTCTTGTGTAGATCGATTACGTGGATTCCGTTGCGCTCCATAAAAATGTACGGAGCCATGTTTGGATTCCACTTTCTTTTCAAGTGTCCGAAATGCACACCTGCATCAAGGAGCTCTTTGTAATTGGTTCTTGCCATGTTTACCTTCTTTTTAAATCAACCAACGGGTAGTTCGTTTGAAGTCCCGCCAGTTTAGATCCTAAACAGTTATAGATGTATGAAAATGAATTAACGCTTAGAGAACTGGAAGCGCTTACGTGCTTTCTTCTGACCAGGCTTCTTACGTTCCACCATACGCGGATCACGCGTCATGAAACCTTCTGCGCGAAGCGCTGGCTTGAACTCTTCATTGATTTTCACCAACGCGCGGGAGATTCCTAGGCGAATCGCCTCTACCTGACCGTTGATTCCACCACCGGTAACATTCACAACTACGTCATACTGACCGGCTGTTTCTGTTGTTTCGAATGGTTGGTTAAGCTTGTGATGCAAAAACGCGGTGTCTACATAATCCTTGTAGTCGCGATCATTGATGGTCATATTACCCTTTCCTTTCTTCAGGTAAACTCTAGCGATGCTAGACTTTCTGCGACCGAGTGCATTGATGATGTCCATCTTACTTTATTGCGTTGATATCGATTGTCGTTGGTTGCTGTGCTTCATGTGGATGCTCAGGGCCCACATATACGTACAGGTTTCGGAACATTTGACTTCCGAGCTTATTCTTTGGGAGCATTCCTTTCACCGCCCACTCAACGAGGTCCGTTGGCTTGCGCTGCAAAGTCTCCTCAGCAGAACGTGAACGCTGACCACCTGGGTGACCCGTGTGCCACAGACGCTCTTTTGTCTCGACCTTGTTTCCTGAAAGTTGAATTTTTTCCGCGTTGACCACGATCACATTGTCTCCACAGTCTACGTGTGGCGTAAAGTTCGTCTTGTGCTTACCGCGTAGCAAATAGGCTACGTTGGAAGAAAAACGACCTAGGATTTGATCTTTTGCATCAACCACAACCCACCGCTTATCTGCGGTAGCGCTGTTCGCTGAAATGGTCTTGTAACTCAATTGACTCACTGTTCCAATAGTTTTATTCCCCTCAAAAAGGGGCGCAAAGATAGAACTATTTTTAACTGCGTCAAACAGTTACCAAAAGAATTTATCCTAAGGTTTATCTACGATATGACCCCTAAGTCTTTCCCTACTTTGGTAAAGGCACTGATGGCTTTATCAAGATGCTGACGATCATGCCCTGCGGAGAGCTGCACACGGATCCTGGCTTGCTCCTTTGGAACTACTGGAAAGAAGAATCCTATCACATAAATTCCTTCTGCTAACAATCGGTCGGCAAAGCGCTGCGAGAGTGCTGCATCGTACAACATGATCGGAACGATTGCAGAGTCGCCATCCTTGATCTCAAAACCAGCCACCTTGATGCCTTTTTTGAAATAGTTGACGTTCTCCTCGAGCTTATCCCTGAGTTCAGTGCTCTCGCTTAAAAGGTCAAATACGGCGATAGAGGCTCCGACAATACTTGGAGCAAGTGAGTTGCTAAACAAATAAGGTCGGCTGCGTTGGCGCAGTAATTCAATGATTTCCTTTTTACCAGTGGTAAACCCACCCATGGCACCTCCAAGTGCTTTTCCCAAGGTACCCGTGATGATATCAACGCGACCGATGACATTCTTCAGTTCAATTGTGCCTCGCCCTGATTTTCCGATAAACCCAGTAGCGTGGCATTCGTCCACCATGACCATCGCATCGTACTTATCTGCAAGGTCACAGATCTTATCGAGTTGCGCTACGTACCCATCCATGGAGAAGACTCCATCCGTAACGATGATTTTATTGCGGGCACCGGAGGCAGCTTTGAGCTGTTCTTCGAGGTCAGCCATATCATTGTTCGCATAGCGATAGCGTTGGGCCTTACACAGGCGCACACCGTCGATGATACTGGCATGGTTCAATGCGTCAGAGATGATTGCGTCGTCTGGACCGAGCAGCGGCTCAAACACACCCCCATTGGCATCAAATGCCGCGGCATATAAAATGGTGTCCTCTGTTCCTAGAAAGTCCGCAATCTTTTGTTCAAGCTCTTTGTGAATGTCTTGGGTGCCACAAATGAAACGCACAGAAGACATACCGAAGCCGTGTGAATCCAGCGCATCCTTTGCCGCTTGCACAACCTTCGGATGGGAAGAGAGTCCCAAATAATTGTTCGAGCAGAAGTTCAAGACTTCTTGTCCCGTGCTGATTTTAATCGACGCTCCTTGCACAGAGGTGATCACGCGTTCCTTCTTAAATAATCCAGACGCCTCTATCGACTTGAGTTCTTCTTCTAATTGTTGTTTAATCTTCCCGTACATATGCTTGAAAATTTGGGCGAAAAATAAAAAAGCAGCCGCGAATGGGCTGCTTTCATGTTAACTATTTCAATGTAGTCATCAAACGTGACCTTGCGCAATCATCGCATTGGCTACCTTGATGAATCCTGCGACGTTTGCACCTTTTACGTAGTTCACGTAGCCTTCGCTATCGCTTCCGTACTGCACACAAGCTTCGTGAATGCTGTTCATGATGCCGTGGAGCTTTTGATCTACTTCTTCACGTGTCCAACTGAGGCGCAATGAGTTCTGACTCATCTCCAATCCTGATGTTGCGACACCGCCAGCATTCGAAGCTTTGCCTGGAGAGAAAAGAATCTTAGCCTCAAGGAATACCTCCACAGCTTTTGGTGTGCAAGGCATATTCGCCCCTTCACTTACGCAAATACAACCATTGTTTACCAAGGTTTTGGCATCCTCAGCATTCACTTCGTTTTGAGTAGCTGAAGGCAGTGCGATGTCCACCTTAACGCTCCAAGGACGCTGCCCTTCGTAATACTCTGCTCCGAACTCAGCCGCGTATTCACTAATCCTACCTCGTCGATTATTCTTTAGGTCCTTGATCCATGCCAATTTGTTTGCATCGATACCATCTTTGTCATGGATAAACCCTCCTGAATCCGACATCGTTAGAACTTTTGCTCCTAGCTCTGTCAACTTCTCGCAAGTGTATTGCGCTACATTACCGCTTCCTGAGATTGATACCGTTTTGCCCTCGAGGCTCTCTCCTTTAGTCTTGAGCATGTTTTCTGCGAAGTACACATTACCATACCCCGTAGCTTCTGGACGGATAAGGCTTCCACCAAACTCGATTCCCTTTCCAGTCAACACACCTGTGAATTCGTTTCGAATACGCTTGTACTGACCGAACATATAGCCGATCTCACGTCCACCCACTCCGATGTCGCCGGCAGGAACGTCCGTATCAGGACCGATGTACTTTGACAATTCTGTCATGAAGCTTTGACAAAAGCGCATCACCTCATTGTCTGATTTGCCCTTCGGATTGAAATCAGATCCTCCTTTACCGCCTCCCATTGGAAGTGTGGTGAGAGAGTTCTTGAATACTTGCTCAAAAGCGAGGAATTTCAAGATGCTCAAATTTACCGAAGGATGAAAACGAAGTCCGCCCTTGTAGGGTCCGATCGCAGAATTCATTTGAATGCGATAGCCACGATTGACCTGAAACTCTCCCTTGTCATCGATCCAAGGCACACGAAACATGATTACGCGCTCCGGCTCAACAATCCGGTTTAGGATATTGGCGTCGGCGTATTCTTTTTTATCTGCGATGAATGGAATAACGGTCTCAGCGACCTCATGAACTGCTTGAAGAAATTCGGTCTCGTTCGGATTCTTGGCTTTTACTGAATCCATGAACGCGTCTATCTGCGACTGATAATTGCTCATTGTGAACTAGTTAAGTATCTGTGTAGTCTGTGAATTGTGGCGCAAAAGTAGGAGAAATACAATCTGGGAAGCGGTTTTTTACTCTTGGTCTGATGGATATTTTTCGCGATACATCCTCACCTGCTCTTCCCAGTACCTCCGCGTCACATCTTGATCATCTAGGAAGAAGAATTCGCCCCCCCACTTGTGCTTGACTCGCTTGAAGACAATGACGTCAATTCCCTCCTTCACCACCACCCTTAACACGGTGCTATTGTCCAGCGTAAAGGTCTCTTCCGTAACGCCATTATCGAAGGTTTTGAAATCTTCTTTGACCATCTTCTTTTCTACCCGCTCAGGCGTCGGACTAGGTTTAGCTTTTGGCTGCAACTCAATGTTTCGCGCACTGACGGTATGGTTCGGAGAATTTGGCTCTGCTTTCGCGACAGGCGGAGGAGTTTCTTTTGGCGCTTCTCTCGGTGGCTCAATTGCCTCGGCAATGACTTGGGCAGAGTCGACTTCGTTCGCTCCTACTACTTCTGGGGACACGTCGTCCATGGTTCTGCCTTCCATTTGTTTAGAAGCAGCCGTGGGCAGTTTCGCGGCATCCAACTTGGGTACAACTACCATAATGGAATCTACGGAACGGGCTGCGGTGCGGGCCATGAGAATGTCGAGGTCGTTGACTTTGGAGATGAGCCATTGTTCTTGCTCAGCATTGTACTGAATGGCCTCCTGATAGGCCATCCGAGCGACGACGTATTGCTTCTTTTCAAATGCAGCGTCGGCGCTTTGCAACGTCTCCTCGTATCTTTGCTCTCGCTCTATCAGGGCTTCGAATTCCGCCTTTTTTTGTTGGTCTTTTTTACTTAGGGGAGGTTGAGCCACCAATCCGAATGAAAGGCAGAGAAAAATGCATATGGAAAAGTACTGTCTCATAAAGAGGTAAGAAATATTCGCTTCATTTCGCTCAACATCATGGCGGTCGCCCCCCAGATTTTGAATTCTTCAAATTCAAAGTACGGAGTTTTGATCGCAACACCATGACTCATGGTAATCTTTCCCTCCACAACGTTCGCTTGATCCAATAAATGGGCCAAGGGCATCTGTATGATTTGTTTGACTTCTCGTTCATCTCGAACCATCGAGGGAGTAGATGGCAAATAATAAATGAAAGGATGCACAAGAAACCGACTCGGAGGAATATATACCTGGGTCAAGGCTCGCACAAGCACGGGCACGTCTCGTTGGATCCCTACCTCCTCTTCCATTTCACGCAGAGCCGTCTCGTACAAATCAATGTCATCAGGTTCGACCTTTCCTCCTGGAAAACCCACTTGGGCACTGTGCACTCCCTCATACGATTCACGCTCGATCAGGAGAATATGGGCTTGGTCGTCTTTTGGAAATATAGTCGCTGCTACCGCACTCACCTTAGGAGATGGATCTGCACGAAATGCAGCCTTTCTCGCCTTCGCCATGATGGGCAAAAGTTCATCGTGCGCCTCATCCCCATCTGCTTGCGCGGATTTAACGGCATCCAATCTCTTTAGGAAATGTTCAAATTCCATGTGAATCCCTGTGAAACTGCGTCAACAATTCAATGGGTTTTTTGATCACAGTACCTATTGTAAGGCCGTGCTCCTTCAAGACTTGGGCGAGTTCTGATTCAAATTCCTGGGCGATGGATCCAAGAAAATGGTGCGGCAAGTCAGAAGCATTGTATTTCAGGAGATGCTTTGTGACAAAGCTCTGGAAGACTTGCCTAAGCAATCCTTGAATAAAAGGATGGGCACGATGCTTTCCACAAAAAGGAGCAAAGGATGCAAGGAATCTATTGGGAAGGGGGTTGTGGTATACCGACTGCAGCATGTCTTCATGCTCATACCTGAAGGCGGCATCAAAATCAGCTTCGATCTCTTTTGGCATCTCACGATAAGAACGCGCGCGGATCAATTCTTTTCCTATATGGCCGCCACTTCCTTCATCGCCTAGCACATATCCCAGGTTGGTGACATTGTCCACGATTTTCTCTCCGTCGTAGCGACATGAGTTGGAGCCTGTCCCTAAAATACTCGCAATGCCTTCACTGTGTTGGCAACACGCACGTGCCGCACCCAAAAGATCATGATATACTTCAATAGTAGCATTTGGAAACACATCTCGAAGTCCTTTCTCGATCACGACATTTCTCCGAGGACTGGAGCATCCAGCCCCGTAGAAGTAAACGGCTTTTACTTGCACTCCGATTCCATCCGGCTTCGCTTCAGCGACCGTCTGGGCGATCAAGTTCTCACTGACAAAAAAAGGATTGAGTCCGATGGTGCTGAAATCGATTCGCTCCTCATTCGCTAGGTCAACAACCCTCCAATCGGTCTTAGTGGAACCACTATCAGCTACGCAAATCACGCTGCAAACTTAGCATGCACTTTGATTCCATTGGCACAAAAAAAACCCCGATCCTAGGATCGGGGTTCATCGTTTTCAGTTTTACTGTTTGTTCCTGATCAAGGTCAAGTCGCCTCGCCACTCTACCTCTTCCGCATCGAGGGTACTTTCACGCCCTGTTACTACGTAGTAATAAGTGCCGTCCGGCTCTTTGCCTCCATCCCAGAACTGGGTGACATCATCGGTCTCGAAGACCTTGGTTCCCCATCTGTTATAGATCTTGATGTTGAACTCTTCAATGCCCTCGATCGTCCATGCAAACAGGTCGTTGTTGTTGTCGCCGTTTGGTGTGAAGACGTTTGGTACAAAGAAGTTGGTGATACGGTCAGCCCTGATCTTCACAACGTGAGAGTCAATACATCTTCCGTTGTCCGCGATCAACGTCACGAAGTACGTTCCGATGTCCTCAAAGGTCCAAGACTGCGATTCACCCGTCTCCTCACCATACGTAGTGTATCGATCAAAGGTCCATGTGAAGGTTAGCTTGCTGGTATCAGGACCACTCAAGTTGAAGAACTTCACTTCCAATGGAACGCTACCCGTAACCGTTCGGTCTGCAGCGATCTTGATGTCTGAATCTGTGCTGTCTGCAGCGAAGAATGCATTTGGACTAGGACGAACTTCTGTTTCAACCCGTGACCACTCGCTTTCGCAACCGTACTCACTTACTTGCGTTCCGAAGATTACGGTTGGCATATCCACCAACTCACCGTAGTAGAATGGGTTTCCTGCACCCAACACTTCGAGGTCGTCAAAAGTTAAGATACTGTCAGGGTTGCTGTATGTTCCATCCCAAGCATACCACTTGTAGGTGTTGCTCAAGAGTCCATCTCCGCGAACCGTCCATCCTTCGCCTTGGCAGTAAGGACCGCCACCGAAGAGCGTTGGCTTCACTGGTGTGCGAGCGATACGTACGTCTACAACCTCCTTGTTGTAGCAAGTTGTCAATGTGTCGTACAACTCATAGCTGATCGTGTACAGACCCTCGCCCAAATCGTTTGGAATGAAGTAACCGTCGTGCAGTTCAACCATTGATCCTCCCCAGATACCATCTGGTCGGGCAGTTGTCAATATCACACTATCAACGATATTGTCACAGTACACACTGTCTGCTCCGAAGATGGAAGCATCTGGAAGTAGGTTGATCACCAGGTCCTCTGTAGAACTGGTTCCGCACTGACCATCGATCGAGTAGGTTATGCTATACTTACCCGCTTTCAATCCAGCCGTATTGAAGTAATATTGACCTGGGTTGTTCGGATCCTCTTCAACATTCTTACCTGTCCACTCTCCGAATGGATCGGCTTCGTAGTTGTTCAAGTGAATCAACACCTGCTCACCCGAGCAAATCTTTGGAAGGCTGTCAATATCTGATTTGTATTCGTTGATGATCCTGAAGGCCGCTGAATCTGTGAATACACATCCACTATCGTTGATGGTATGGAAAATCAACACTGTATCAGGTGCTGAACTTGCGTAGGCACTTGGATCGAATATACCGCTGCTTGTCACGTTCGGACCGCTCCATGTTCCTCCAGCAGTGTAGCCTTCCAATTGTTCGGAGTTGCTGAACTTACAAAAAGGACCTTCGGTCAATACACGTGCATCTGGCAGACCCTTCACGCGGATCACACGCTGCGATGTATTCGCACAAACACCTTCTAAGATGTAGGTAACAATGATTGTACTATCACGACCAAAGCCTGGATCTAAGATATCTGGGGCAAATACACCATCTACTGTATTCACAATACCTGGGCCTAAGAATGTTCCTCCAGGCGTATAGGGGACCAATGTATCTAGTGGATCGGTTGCACAGTATACTACTGTATCTACAGTTCCACCATTAGCTGGTTCAAACGTCACGTTGAATTGATCAAAGACCTCAACTACTATCGTATCAGTATTACCACATGTAGAGCTGAGATTACTCGTTACTACATAAGCCGTGGTTTGTTGCGGATTGATCCAAGGTTGTTGGCATTGTACACATCCAAAGTTCGTACCCACGGAAATCGGATCTCCGTACAATACCGACCAGTAAAACGTATCTCCACCATGCGCATCGAGCGTAATCGTATCCATACTACATATCGCAGTATCCGGACCTAAGTAGGTAGTCGGCACAATCCGAATGATGTAGTTAAAGATGTTGAAGCCTGTAACAGGACAAAAGTCGTCTTCTACCGTAATGTTGAACGGGACGAAGGTTTGATTCACAGGAACCGCGTTCCACTCAATATGCACCGTGTCAGGGTTGGTTCCGTTGACAGACCAAGTAGCTCCTGGAAGCACTTGATCGATGTTACACTGAATGGTCAAACTATCGTTTGAATAGCCTCCCGATGTATCTAAGTCAAAGACGGCCACATCAAAGGCAAAGTTTTGTCCAACACATACCTCGATTTCATTCGGTCCTACTTGAGCACCGGTTCCACTGAGGTTCAATACCCCATTGGTGTCTTGCATGGGAGCAAGGTTCGCACATGAATCAATCACGATGAACTGCACGTCTCGTTGCGTGGTACTGATGCGGACACCCGATTCAGGGTCGTACTCAGAAACCTTAACGGCAATCGCGTAGTTCGCAGCAATTACGGATGCTGGCTTAAACGCAGTAAACTGAAGTTCACCCGTTTCGTTGTTGATCGTAACGCCGGTCATTGGCTCAGCACCATACCAAGGCGTTTGGTAATTGATAGGAGTAAAACCTGTAGTAGTATTATAACTTCCCATTGCAGTATCCAACTCCCAATACAAGCTGTCGCCATCCTGCTCAACAATACCCCAGTTATAGGTTACTTCCTGACCATCACAGAAAAACGGAATTGGCTTGTTCGTAGTGAACAAGGGTGAACTGTTGTTACCAAATGATTGCTCCTTAAGTGTAGTCCAAGCCGCCACGGAAGGCTGGCTCACGTAGTTTACACCTGTATTTCTCGCTCCGCTGGCGTACAATAGAATGAATTCCGAACAAGTTGTCTGCGTCAATTCGCTCAGTACAAGCGTGTCGCGCATGATCGTCCATTCGATACCAAGAAGGCCCGTTTGCCAACCGGCAACGCATGAATTCATGAAGGGTGCCATGGGCGCACAAATAGGGGACACATCGATTAGGGTATCCGTCTGCGTAGATCTATTGACTGAAAATCCTAAATCAGGACAAATAACCTGATATGAAGTAGGGACTCCGGTTGAAGCGTTGGTAGGGGAACCGTTAAACGCCGAACCACCGCAGTAACGCCAGAAATCTAACGTAACGACATAAGTATCAGCAACGATGTGCTCATAGGATATATTCATACCCATGATGTGCGTTGCCTGAGCCTTTTGTTGTAATCCAACAATGGATGTTAGAATGAGGCCGAGTATTAGTGTTATCTTTTTCATGATTATTTATGGACTACTCCATAGATTAGTGAAAGCGCCCAAAAGTTGCCTCGGTTCATAAAAAATCTCATTTATGTACAACTTTGGGGCGGTGAAGATAATAATCATAGGCTCTGGTTTAGCAGGAATTGCGATTGCTGAGCGGTTCATCGCCGCGCATTGCGACGTAACCGTATGGACAAATACGACACAAGCCTCAAGCACGGGAATCGCTACTGGGATGTATAACCCCGTTGTTTTTCGCCGTTTGAACTTGAGCTGGATGGTGGAAGATTTGCTTCCCGAAATGCATTCTTTCTTCTCAAGCCTCGAAGAAAAGTTGGCAATATCGCTGAAAGGTCCCATCGATTTTGCAAGGAGAATTCCGAGCGATGACTATCATCATTTATGGGAAACTCGAAGATCCGAACCATCCTACTCAACCTTCATTGGACCCATCTTAAATGGATATGGAAGCGTTAAGCATGCTGGAATGGTCGATTGTTCCCTGCTCAAAACACAATACGAGCAATACCTGCTATCAAACCATCGACTGATCGACAGACCCTTTTCTTTCGATGAGCTCTCCTTTAAAGATGGCCAAGTGTGCCTTGCAGAAGGGGACTATGACTTGGCCGTGTTCTGTGACGGTCCTTACGCCGTGCAAAACCCTTATTTCAATTGGCTGCCTTTCAACCTTTGCCAAGGAGAATGGATCACCCTTCAAACCGATGCTCCTTTGACGAAGCGCGTGCTGAACAACAAGGTCAATATCATCCCAATGGGAGAGAATCGGTATAAACTCTCTAGCTCATACAGTTGGAAAACGCTGGACTGGCAGCCCCATGATGAGGCCAAGGAAGAGTTGCTAAAAGGATTCGAAGAATTATTTGATGTGCCCTATACTCTAGTAGAGCACCGAGCAGCGTTGAGACCGACCGTCTCTGATCGACGCCCCTACCTCGGCCGGCACCCAGAGTACGCGTCGCTGGCCATCTTTAATGGCCTGGGGTCAAAAGGGGTGATGTTGGCACCTTATTTCTCCCAGCATCTTGCCTCCCACCTATTAGACGGAACACCGCTTCTACCCGAGGTAGATATAAAGCGGCATTTAAAGCGTTTCCACCGTTCGAAAGAAGGGTGATGATGATCAGATTTTTCGAGCGGAATTGACGTTATTTTTGCACCATGCCTTTGCACAACAGAATTGACAAGCGTGTCCTGAAGGACATGATCGAGAAGGACCCGACACAGCGACGGACCCTTTCGTTCTATCGCTACGTTCAGATCGATGACCCCCACACGTACCGCGATGAGCTTTATCGCGCTTGGGAATCGATGGGATGCCTAGGTCGCATTTATTTGGCCAAGGAAGGCATCAACGCCCAAATGAACGTACCGATTGATCAGTGGAACATTTTCATTGAGCACTTAAGCGCCGATGAGAAACTAAACAACATTCCGCTCAAGATCGCGGTTGAGGATGACAACAAATCCTTTTATAAGCTGAAAATCAAGGTCCGAAAGAAAATCGTGGCCGATGGGCTCGACGACAACACCTTTAACCCTTGGGATACAGGAAACCACCTCTCCGCGGTCGAATTCAACGAGGCCCTTGAGAATGGCGCCATCGTGATCGATATGCGGAATCACTACGAAAGTGAAGTAGGTCATTTCAAAGGAGCCATCACCCCAGATGCAGATACCTTCCGTCAAGAATTGAAGATGGTAGAAAAAATGCTCGAAGGAAAAGAGGAGAAGAAGATTTTAATGTACTGTACCGGCGGCATACGCTGTGAAAAAGCCAGCGCTTACTTCAAGCACCTCGGCTTCAAGGATGTAAACCAACTCAAAGGCGGCATCATTGAGTACGCGCATCAAGTAGAGGAGCAAGGACTGCAAAACAACTACGTCGGCAAGAATTTTGTCTTTGACGAACGGCTCGGTGAGCGCATTTCAGATGAGGTCATCGCCCATTGCCATCAGTGCGGGGAGCCGTGCGATGCACACACCAACTGTGAGAACCTCGAATGCCACATTCTCTTCATTCAATGCGATGCATGTAAAGCGAAATACGAGCGTTGTTGCTCTCCTGAATGCCAAGAGGTGATTCACCTCCCAGAGGAGGAACAACGGGAACGCAGGAAGCATAAGCAACCGAAGAAAGATGCACGCAATGTCTTCAAGAAAGGCAGGTTTCAAGACCGCATGCAGCAGCTGAAAAAGGAAGTTTCCACGTCCAGTTGAATGTGAATAAACGAGGATAAAAATTCCTCGCCAGCCCAATCTGATTGGGTAATATTGCACCTTATTCAGCAAAGCCAATTTCCCAATCCAGTATGAAAGAGATCCGCACGGCCTTAGTATCTGTATTTAGCAAAGACGGCCTGGATGAGATCGCTCAACTCCTGCACGAACGTGGGGTCACCATTTACTCAACAGGTGGCACCGCCAAATTCTTTACGGACAAGGGCATTCCAGTCGTAGAAGTAGAATCCATTACCGATTACCCATCCATCCTTGGAGGTCGCGTTAAGACGCTCCACCCGAAGGTGTTTGGAGGCATCCTAGGCAGGTCTTCTGTGGCCTCTGATCAAGCCGAATTAAAAGAATACGCCATACCCACCCTCGACCTTGTTGTGGTGGATTTGTACCCCTTTGAAGACACGGTGCGTTCCGGAGCCAGCGATGCGGACATCATCGAGAAGATCGACATCGGAGGCATTTCCTTGATCCGAGCTGGCGCCAAGAATTTCAACGATGTGTGCATCATTCCTTCCAAGCACCAGTATGCCGACTTGGTCAGCATACTGAAGAATGGAGGAGCAACAGGTCTCAGCACGCGAAAGAACCTTGCATCCAAAGCTTTTGAGGTTACGAAACTGTATGATAGCGCCATCTCTTCCTACTTCTTAGGGGAGGATTGGAGCAATGAACGCAAGGCGCTTCGCTACGGCGAAAACCCTCATCAACAGGGTTCATTTGTAGGGAACATCAACACATTTGTGGAGCAATTACATGGAAAGGAGTTGTCTTACAACAACCTACTCGATGTCGACTCGGCAATTCGATTGATCCGCGATTTTAAAAATGAGGATCCATCCTTCGCGGTGATCAAGCACAACAACGCATGTGGATTTGCCACGCGCGGCGATACCAAAACTGCTTACCTCGACGCACTTGCAGGGGATCCGGTCAGCGCCTTTGGAGGCATCATTGTCACCAACACGACCATCGACATGGCCTCTGCGGAAGAGATCAACAAGCTGTTTTGTGAGGTAGTAATCGCTCCGGGGTATGACGACGATGCATTAACCCTCTTGAAAAGCAAAAAGAATCGCATCATTCTCGTGGATAAATTGCAGGACTTCCCGACGAAATCGGTTCGTTCGGTCCTTCACGGGGTGCTCGAACAAGACATCGACGGAAAGATTGTGCAGTCAACAGAGCTTCGAAACGTAACCAAGCGGCAAGCTACGGCCGAAGAAGTAGAAGACCTTTTGTTTGCCAATAAGTTGGTGAAGCACACGAAGTCAAACACCATCGTCATCGCCAAGAACAAGCAATTGGTGGCAAGTGGTGTGGGACAAACCTCACGGGTTGACGCCTTGAAGCAAGCGATTACCAAAGCGAAAAACTTTGGCTTCGAAGTCAAAGGGTCCGTAATGGCGAGCGATGCATTCTTTCCATTCCCAGACTGTGTGGAGATCGGAAACAATGAAGGCATCAAGGCCGTCATTCAACCCGGAGGATCCATGCGAGATCAGGAATCAATAGACTATTGCAACAACCACAACATGGCCATGGTAATGACCGGCATACGCCATTTCCGTCATTAAGGGCCCGTTGAAGCGATGAGAATTAAAAGTACTTTTAGCAAACTTTGACTTTGAACGGAGGTAGATAACTATGGGCTTGTTCAACATATTTACAGAAGAGATTGCGATCGACCTAGGAACGGCGAATACGATCATCATTCACAACGATAAAGTTGTGGTGGATGAGCCGTCTATTGTCGCAGAAGATCGGTCCACCAAAAAAATCATCGCCGTCGGTCGTCAAGCCATGCAGATGCATGGAAAGACCCACGAAAATATTCGCACCATCCGGCCGCTGAAGGACGGTGTGATTGCGGATTTTCACGCTGCGGAGCAGATGATTCGTGGCATGATCAAGATGATCAATTACGGCAACCGTCTTTTCACACCTAGTCTCAAGATGGTGATTTGTATCCCATCCGGAATTACGGAGGTGGAGAAGCGTGCGGTAAAGGATTCGGCTGAGCACGCAGGAGCAAAAGAGGTCTACCTGATCCACGAACCAATGGCTGCTGCGATTGGTATTGGAATCGATGTGGAGGAGCCGATGGGTAACATGATCATTGACATCGGAGGAGGTACCAGCGAGATCGCTGTTATCGCCTTAGGTGGAATTGTTTGTGACAAATCGATTCGCGTCGCTGGGGATGAATTCACCAGCGACATTGAAGATTACATGCGACGCCAGCACAACATCCTTATCGGAGAACGCACTGCTGAGCGCATCAAGATTGAAGTTGGAGCTGCCATCACGGAGCTCGATGATCCGCCCGAAGACATGGCTGTACATGGCAGGGACTTAATGACGGGAATTCCTAAGGAGATTACCGTTTCCTATGTTGAGATCGGACACGCCTTGGACAAGTCTATTTCCAAGATTGAAGAAGCGATTTTGAGTGCGCTTGAAATGACCCCACCCGAACTTTCGGCAGACATCTACCGTACGGGTATATACCTTGCTGGAGGAGGATCAATGCTTCGCGGTCTGGACAAGCGTATAAGCATGAAGACCAAGCTTCCCGTGCACGTTGCCGAGGATCCGCTGCGCGCAGTGGCTCGAGGAACCGGAATCGCATTGAAGAATGCACACCGCTTCCCATTCTTGATGAGGTAATTGGCCTCGCTGGCTGGAAAAGCGTATGACTGAGTATGAGAAACTTCCTTCAGTTCATTTGGAACAACCAATTCACGTTGCTATTCTTCCTGTTGGAATTCATTGGCTTTGCCCTGCTCACGACCAACAACGGATTTCACAATAGCAAGATCCAGACTGCATCCACTTCCATTTCTGGAAACGTTGCTGACATCCGAGATTCATATGCCCAATACCTCGGTTTGAAGGAGGAAAATGAAAAACTACTCGAAGAGAACAAACGCTTGAAGGAACGCATCAGCCTTCGGGAAGGAAAAAACCGGAATCAAAAGCTCCCTTTCATTTATCAAACGGCCCACGCGATCAACAGTACCTATAGCTTGGGGAATAATTTTCTCATCTTAGACAAGGGGGCGTCAGAGGGCGTTACTGCGCAGCAGGCGGTAGTAGGCCCACAAGGAATTATTGGTGTTGTGCACAGCGTAAGCGATCACTACAGTACGGTGATGCCTATCATTCATTCCCAGTCTACCGTCAGTTGCAAACTGAAGAAGAACAACTACTTCGGATTGTTGAAGTGGCGCGGCAACGACGATCGCCTAGCCGTTCTTGAAGACATACCTAATCACATCGGCGTATTCACAGGCGATACGATTGTGACGCGCGGTGGAGAAGGCATCTTTCCATCCAATATCCTTGTCGGAAAGGCCGTGAGCTCTGAAAAGAATGAAGCCACCGGTTTCCAAGCGGTGACGGTTGAATTGGCCACGGATTTTAGGAAGGTTTACAACGTATACGTATTGGAAAACAAGGCGAAACCAGAGGTCGACAGCCTCATTCAAATCATGGCGGAATGAACAGGGAATTGATCTCACATATTGTTCGCTTTGTATTATTGATTGGCGTCCAGGTGTTCTTGCTCAACAATGTCCATTTCTCTGGTATGATCAACCCTTACATCTACCTCTACTTCTTGTTGGTATTGCCGGTCGACTTTTCTCCGAACGCGGGTTTGTTGCTTGCCTTTGTCTTGGGCCTTACGATCGATCTTTTTTCACACACCTTGGGCATGCACACCATCGCGTCTGTCTTCTTTGCCTACGGAAGGCCTTACATACTGAGGTACATGGCGCCGAGAGACGGATATGAGTTTACCCGAACCATCAGCATTCGCCAGATGGGCTGGCTTTGGTTTCTGACCTTTTCAACCATCATGATCTTCCTACATCACTTTGTCCTCTTCTTTATTGAGACGTTCCGAATGAGCGGATTAGGGTTTACGTTTGGGAAGTCTATCGGGAGCACGGCCATTACCTTGTTCTTGATCGTCATTATACAACTCTTGTTCACACGACCTCCTAAGTCGAGCTTGGGCTATGAATAACCTTGAGAGCCGAAAGATCTTTGTAATCACCCTCTTTGCAGTGGTGGCCTTGATCTTCCTCGGTCGACTCTTTGTGATCCAAGTGTTGGATGACTCCTACTCCTCCTCTGCCGATAACCAGGCCCTGCGTTTTGTCACGCAATACCCCTCCCGCGGAATCGTCTATGATCGGCACGGGAAGATCCTCGTGCAAAACCAAGCCGCGTTCGATTTAATGGTTGTACCCCGACAAATTGCGGGCATCGACACCGAGGCATTTTGCCTTTTGCTCGACATCGATACCGTTGAATTCAATCGACGCTTAGACAAGGCAAAGGAATATTCGAACTACCGGGCGAGTATCTTTCAAAAACAACTTACCGCCGACGAATACGCCAAGATTGCAGAGCGCCTTTATCGGTTCAGTGGATTTTATGGCCAGAAGCGGAGTTTGAGAATCTATCCTGACTCGGTAGCTGCCCACGTGCTAGGGTATATCGGCGAGGTCAGCGGCAAAGACATGGAGGAGGACAGCGTATACAAATCGGGCGACTTTATTGGCATCAGTGGTTTGGAACGGCAGTATGAGAAGGTGTTGCGAGGAGACCGTGGACGAGAGGTGTTGATGGTGGACGTGCACAACACCGTTCAAGGAAGATACCGAGAAGGAGAACTCGACATTCCAGCGCATGCGGGAACCAATCTGATCACCGGGCTAGACCTCGATCTCCAGCACTATGGAGAACGCCTGATGCAAAACAAAAAAGGTAGCATCGTAGCCATCGAACCTGGAACGGGGGAAGTGCTCTGCCTGATCTCGAGCCCAACCTACGATCCCAACCTTTTGGTTGGGGTAAAAAGGGCCAGCAACTATCAACTGCTGGTTCAAAACGACTCCCTTGACCCACTTTTCAATCGGGCTTTGATGGCAAAGTATCCACCTGGTTCCATCTTTAAGATTGTACAAGCGCTAATAGCCTTGGACGAACGGGTCATCAATGAAAGCACCGCGATTGCATGTAACAAAGCCTTGGTTGGCTGCCACAATCACCCTTCTGCCCAAAACTTGCGGGAAGCCATCCAGATGTCTTGCAATCCATACTTCCACCAAGTATTCAAGCGCATGATCAACCGTGGCACGACGTCGAATTATTTTGAAGATTCTTCGATCGGATTAGAGGCTTGGGAGAAACGAGTGAAGAAATTTGGCTTGGGCAATCGCCTTGGTCTGGATTTGCCGAGCTTAAAGAGCGGCAGCATCCCTGATGTAGCACTTTACGATGGAATTTACGGGACACGTCGATGGGCCTTCAGTACGATTTACTCTGTGAGCATCGGACAAGGAGAAGTGGAAGTCGTCCCGATTCAGATGGCCAATCTAGCAGCTATCATTGCCAATCGTGGTTATTACGTAGATCCGCACATCGTCAAGGAGTTAGACGGGCAGCGCGATTCATCTCTGCACTACGAAACCCATAGCACTGAGATTGACGCGGCGTTTTTTGAGCCTGTGATCGATGCCATGCAGCGCGTGGTTGATCGGCCGGGCGGAACGGCTCGCCGCGCGCGCATCGACAGCATAATTGTCTGTGGAAAAACAGGTACAGCAGAAAATCCGCACGGCGAAGACCATTCCGTCTTCATAGCTTTCGCACCTCGAGAAAATCCTCAGATCGCAATAGCGGTCTATGTAGAGAATGCCGGCTTCGGCGGAACGTGGGCCGCACCTATCGCCAGCCTGATGATCGAGCGCTATATTAGAGGAAGCATAAGTGATTCATTGAAAGAAGCACGTGTATTGGAAGCCAACTTATTGAACGTGATCAAGGATGAGGACTAAACGCAGCATATTCGAAGACATCGATTGGGTGATGGTTGTCACCTATGCCGCACTGGTTCTCTTTGGTTGGATCAGCATTTATGCAGCCACCTATGACGAGACGCACCCTTCCATTTTCGACTTGGCTAAAAATCATGGAAAGCAAGCCCTGTGGATTGGATTGGCTAGCATCATAGCGATTACCATACTATTCTTCGACCACCGCTTCTTTGAGACGTTTGCGTATTTGATCTATGGTGGCGCCATGCTCTTGCTGTTGGCAGTCCTCGTGTTTGGAACGGAAATCAAAGGGGCCCAATCGTGGTTCGTCATCGGTTCAATCAGCTTTCAACCGAGTGAGATTGCCAAATTTGGAACAGCCCTCGCCTTGGCCAAGTACCTGAGCAGCGAAGGAAAGCGGTTCGACCAATTCAAGACGAAAATGTACGCCCTTGGCATCATCTTCTTCCCTGCCGCCTTGATCATGCTCCAGCC
This sequence comes from uncultured Flavobacteriales bacterium, assembly GCA_943788725.1. Classification (GTDB taxonomy): domain Bacteria; phylum Bacteroidota; class Bacteroidia; order Flavobacteriales_G; family Salibacteraceae; genus SHAN690. The sequence goes on from CALSRJ010000006.1 coordinate 93,169, forward strand.
CGATGTTGGATCAACGCTCGTTTTCGCGGCGCTGCTCATTGTACTTTACCGTCAAGGTTTGAGCGGGTGGATCTTCGGCTTGGGGTTCATTGCGGCGAGTCTCTTCATCATAGCCCTCTACCTCAAGCAATACGAATGGACCCTCTTCGAACAGGTAGTCCAAGGGAAGATGGCCTTCATTGTTGGGCTCACGCTTTTGGCTGGATTGATTCTGTACCTTCTGCGAAAGCGCAAAGGAAGCAGACTGGTAGTGGGAGGCGGCTATGCCATATCTCTTGGCTATTTTTTGAGCGTCAACTGGCTTTTCGACAACCTGCTTCAACCCCACCATCAAAACCGAATCAACGAACTTTTGGGCATCGTTTCAGATCCACTGGGCGCTGGGTACAACGTACATCAATCCAAGATTGCGATTGGCTCTGGCGGCTTCAGTGGGAAGGGTTTTCTGCAAGGCACCCAGACCAAGTTTCACTTTGTTCCTGAGCAAAGCACCGATTTCATCTTCTGCACCGTAGGCGAAGAATGGGGCTTTATCGGAAGCTTCATTGTCATTTCTCTCTTTCTATTCCTATTGGGAAGAATCATTTGGAACGCCGAGAATCAGCGCAGTGCGTTTACGCGAATCTACGGTTACAGCGTAGCTTCTATCCTCTTCATTCATTTCGCCATCAACATCGGCATGGCCATAGGCCTCGCTCCAGTGATCGGAATACCCTTGCCCTTCTTCAGTTATGGTGGTTCTTCACTATGGTCATTCACCTTGCTGCTTTTTACGTACATCAAACTCGACTCAGAGCGAAAATTCGTGCTACGCTAGCGGCATGAAATAAATGGAAAAGGAAGGTGCTACTTCCTTTCGACCTCAACTTCGGGCAGATCCCTGACCAAAAGGTTTTCACCGGCATCCTTCATGGCCTCACGAAGCTCACTGTACTTGACAAAATAGTCATTGTACACTGGATCCTTTAACTGAGGAATTTCCGTAAAACCCACCAAATCAATAGCGCGCACAACGTCATCAACGTACAGTCGCTCGAGGGAACGGTGGGGCAAATAAGACGAAGCATCTTTATTGGAATTTTCTAACTCGCTCAAGAGTTTCGCTTCAACCATGAGATCCAAAACCCGGGAGGTAACACCATAAGGCAAGTCAAGCTCAGCGCTCATCACCTTTGCTGAGTAAGGGTCCTCTCCACGGTCAAAGGCTTCTGCGACTTTTCGCATTAACAGCAAGGCAATTACATGCCTTTGTGAATTGCTCAATCGATCCCCATCCACCTCATTTTCAATCTCCGCAACATATTGGTTCGCATAGGCGATTTCCGCGCCGATGAGTGTGATCAACCAAGAAATATTTACCCAAATCAAAAACAAGGGCAGGGCTGCAAAACTTCCGTATATAGCATTGTACTTGCTCACTCCGACTTGGAAATTGATGTAGCCCCATTCCAATAATTGGAAAGACGTTCCCGCGATGATTCCCGCGATCAATGCCGACTTCAACTTCACCTTAGTGTTGGGCATGACGACGTAGACAAACGTGAAGAGCAACCAAATCAAGGTGTACGGGATAATCTTGATGAGGAAGTGTAAGAAAGGCCCAATGGATTGCAGCAAATCATATCCAGCTAAGAAGTTCTCCAATTCCTGAGAAATGACCACCGTAATGCTTCCCGCCAGTATGATAATGATGGGGGCAAATAGCATGATACTGAAGTATTCTGTGAACCTCCTGAGCCACGGACGCCCTTTAGCCACCTTCCAGATATCGTTAAACGACATTTCAATCCGCACCAATAGCCGCATGACCGTCCACAGCAAAATCACCACACCAATACCAGCCAACAAACCACCTTGGGTGTTTTCAAGCATGCGTTCAGAGAAGGTCATCACTTGTTCAACGATCTCTTGATGTTCGCTCAATGCTGAACTCAATTGCGCCTCCAAAGTTGCTTGAAAACCAAATCCTTTCGCCACTGCAAAAGCCAATGCTACTAGGGGCACCACCGAAAGTAGGGTGTAGAACGTCAACCCAGCCGCCTGGAGCTGGAGGTTGTCTTTTGCATAGTTCCGCAGCACGATCAAAATGATCCTGAGTTGCTTAATTAAGAAAGCCGTTGGAGCATTTCTATCTTGCAACCTCACGCCCCAAATGCGTTGGTGAATGTATTTGGGTAGCCAGTTATGGGTGTGTTTCGCCATCAATACAATAAAGTTCAAAAATATTGGAATCAAGCCAGCTGTCAGCATGATAATGGGATAGGTTTGACCCATGCAAAGATTTTTCACCCTTTCGATCCTATTCATCGTCGGGATCACCCAGAGCGCGTGCAGTCAACCAAATAACGCTCGCTTCCAATTAGAAGACTTCTACTCCACCAACCCAAAGCTGGACGCTCAGGTTGATATGGTGTTTGAGCAATTAATGCCTGATCAACGGGTTGCGCAAATGATCATCACCTCATTGGGAAAACTGGGAAAGCCCATGAATGTCGTTGAGCCCTTGGTAGCCAACCACATGGTAGGTGGCGTGATCTTCTTGAGTGGAGATCCCGGGCAGTTCAAGGAAGACATACGCAGGCTCGGAGACATGTCCGTCGGCTATCCACTGCTCATGAGCATGGACGCCGAACCCAGCCTCTTCAATCGACGTTTGCCGGGGACTCCTCCAATGCCTGCCACCAACGAACTAAAGACCATTGAGGCGATAGAAGGGGCCGTTCAAGTGATCGACAGCACACTGACCAACATTGGATTCCACCACAACTACGCTCCCGTAATCGATGTGTCACCTGATAATGAGGCAATTGGCAACCGCACCCTAGGCAGCGATTCTAACGCCATTATTCCCCTAGCCAATGCATTCATCCTTCAAACCCAGGCCGACCAGATTGTGGCCACGGCCAAGCATTTTCCGGGTCACGGAAGGGTGAGCGGCGATACGCATAAGAAACTGGTCTACATCGACGGAGAGCTTACGGAAGTTTCGCTCTACAAACCTGTGATCGATGCCGGTGTACTTTCAATCATGGTCGCCCATATTGCGATTGAGAACAATGAAAAATATGGAACCCAGGGCATGCCCTCCACGCTGAGTCCGGCAGTGGTGACCGATCTTTTGAGAAACGAATTAGGGTTCAAAGGCCTCATCATCACAGATGCGATGAACATGGGGGCCGTGGCGGAGATTCCTCAATCAACACTTTTAGCCGCTAAGGCAGGTTGCGATATGATCCTGATGCCACCCGATGAGGCAGGAACGATTTCGGACATCGTGCATGCCATGGCAACGGACCCATCCTTTAGGCGCCAAGTTGAAGCGTCGATCAAGCGCGTGATTCGACTAAAGCTTTGTTTGGGAATGGTGTACGGCCCTTTTACAAACTAAACGGCATATCTGTTTTCAACTCTACGGGCACCTTCTTTGAGTAAAAGAAGTTGCCTGCTATTAACTCTCCCTTGATTGTCATCTCAGGCTTCTTACCCGTGAGTAGGCTTGCGAGTCCTGAGATGCCAGCGGAAATCGCGTCGCCAACCGTTCCTTTCACATCTACTTCGTAATTCTCCGTTGAATTCGCGTTGATCTTGAAAGATTTTGCAAGCTGTGCGTCGCCCAAATGCGTCTTACCAGAATAGATTTCAAACTCCCCTGATTTTACCGTAATGGGAAAGGAATTGGGGTTTGTCAACACCAATGTTATGGTAGCATCGAGCTTTCCTTGTTCAAATCGGTTTATTTCAAATCGGTCTACGCGGTCAAGTTCAACATCCTTAAATTCACATCCCGTAAACAGTAGCGCCGTCATGAAGATGGTAAAAAGCAAAAAGGACCTATTCATTCGATGAGAAAAGTGCATAAGGCAAAGAGTTTAATGACAAAGAAAACGCTTCTTCGGCTGTTTTCATGTGTTTTGCTGCTGGCCATTGTATTTCCCGTCGCCGGACAAGGTTTCAGGGCCAATCACTGGGCCTTTCCATCGCTGAATGGTTTAGACTTTAGTGCTGGAAATCCTACGTCCTACAGCACTGCCATGACAGGTGAGATGGGAGTGTCCGCCATCTCAGATGAGGATGGAGACCTGTTATTTTACAGCAATGGCAACAAAGTCTGGGAAGCAGGCGGCGCGATCATGTCAGGCGGAAACAACCTCGTCGGCGACCCCCAAGCCACGCAGTCTTCATTGATCGTACCCGCTACCCTCAGCAATACGCGCTACTATCTCTTTGTCAACGATGCCAACACTGGCCCAAATGGGTTTCAGTACTACGATGTTGAGATGACACTCAACGGTGGAAACGGTGGAGTGGTAGGTCCGACCATGCTCTTGGATTCAACCACAGAAAAAATGGCCGCAACACGCCACGGCGATGATTGGGGTTACTGGATTGTTGCCCATAAGTGGGAGTCGGATGAGTTTCATGCCTTTTTGATCGATGACAATGGGGTGAACTCGAGTCCCGTGATCAGTGCTGTTGGAATAGAGCACCTCAACAGCGCGGGTTCAGGAGAAGAAACGGGTCAGATGAAAATCTCGCCGGACGGGCGCTGGCTGGCTACTTGCAATTTCTCGTCCGGCTATGTACAGCTGTTTCGTTTCGACAATACAACTGGGATTGTATCTGATCCAATCACCCTCACGTCGGGCAACAGCGTATTTCCCTTTGGTTTGGAATTCAGTGCAGATAGCAAGAAACTCTTTTACGGTCGCCGAGTCTCCAATGGCAGCAATCCCGCAGGCATTCACCAATTTGATCTAGACCATGCTTCTGTGGATTGTTTATTGGCGAGTGAAACGGTCATTTCGAACAACAATCCTTTCAAGCTTTACACCGACCTGCAGCTGGCGAACAACAAGAAAATTTACGTGTCGTATTTTAAGCCTTCGCCTTTCAATGCCGATACCTTAGGTCTGATCGACCAACCCGATGTGATGTGTCCGGATTGCGACTATACAGACAACCACCTGCTGGTAGACAACGTGATCTTTTCAGGAGTTACGAATTTCGTTTCAAGTTTTCTGAGCGACGGCATCACGTATACCTTCGGCACCAACTGCGAGGACGACTCTACTTGGTTCATGCCGGAGGACACCATTGGATTGGACAGCGTCCGCTGGAATTTTGGGGATCCAACAACAGGGGCCGCAAATGTCAGCACCCTTGTCAATGCTGCACACGTGTTTAGTAATGCGCCAGACACCTTCCTCGTCACACTGCGTGCCTATCGAGGATCGGTTGGAGATACGTTCACCCGCAACGTGATTGTTTGGGATACTGCCGTAGATCTTATTGGGCGGGATACGACGCTTTGCTCTGGCCAATCGATCACCTTGGATGCGACCTGGTATGACGCCTGCGTGTTGTGGGAAGATGGATCGACGAACAATACATTTACCACCAATCAGGAAGGATGGCACAGCGTTGAAATCTATCACCAGAGTTGTGTATGGACCGACTCTGTCAACGTTACCATCGTTTCCCAGCCACCCCAATTCAACCTCGGAAATGACACCTCGGTCTGTGCCGACGTAAATTTTGTCATCGACCCTGATCTCCAGAACGCTTTCTACACTTGGCACGACGGATCGCACGATACCACTTTCACGGTGAGTACAACGGGAACGTACTGGTTGCAGGCGAGCAATGCTTGCGGATCAACGACGGATACGCTCAACGTGATTTTGAACGAAGCAGCACAACCCGTGCTCAACTTCCCTGGAGACACGACCGGTTGCGACACGATTGGCATTATACTGGACGTAACGTTCGAAGGAGCTGTATACACATGGAATGACGGCGAAACCACATCGATCCGAACGATTACCGAATCCGGCACTTATTGGGTACGCGTGGGAAATTCATGCGACACGGTAAGCGACACGATCAACATTCACATCGACACCCCGATCTTCAGTACCCTTGTTGACCGAGAAGTAGTGTGTGCCAACGATCCATCGAACGCACTCATTTTACTCTCTTCACCAGATTCTCAGTCAGTGACTTGGAGCGATGGAAGTGTAGGTCCGACCTTGACGCTTTCCGATCAAACCGGAACGTATTGGTTCACCCAATCCAATGCTTGTGGATTGGCTTCTGACACGATCGAGGTACTTTCCTATGACACCTCCTACACCCTTTTCATAGGCAACGACACCACCATATGTTCGCCTTTGGACACGGTGCGTATTGGCGATCTAGCTAATGACTTCCCTTGGTCTTTCGACTGGAATACTGGCTCCAACGCCGCTCTCTTAACAGTAAATGCCGGCATTTATCAAGTCGACGCTCGTTTGAGATGTGACTCCGTAACGCAAAGGGTGACGGTTGGAAGGGCACCTCGAGTTTTCATTACCGACAGCATTACCCGAACCATTTGTGAGGGAGACACCCTGCAAATGTTTGTTTCCACTGTGGAAGCCGAGCGATTCGATTGGTCTACGGGAAGCACGCGCGATCAAACCGTGATCACCGCACCCGGAGACTACTTTGTGACCGTGATCGACACCTTTGGCTGTCTTCATGTAGACAGCATTGGATTAAATGACCTCTGTCCGGGTTCCGTTTTTATACCGAACGTCTTCACACCCAGCTCAGATGGAATCAACGATGAGTTTTGCGTTGAATTGACCAACATCGTCGACTTTGAGTTTTCGATCTACGATCGATGGGGTGGTGAAATCCTTTATTCTGCTAACCAAGCCAAATGTTGGGATGGAGAAATTTCTGGTACCGAGGCAGCAGAAGGCGTTTATTACTACATCCTCAACACCCTAGACGCGATGGGAGAAAGGTCCTCCTTTCGAGGCGCCTTCACCCTGCTTCGATAAGCTTACGATTCTGCCGTAAAGTGCTTGTAAAAGAGTGGAATCGTCTCGATACCCTTGAGGTAATTGAAGATGCCGTAATGCTCATTTGGCGAATGGATGTCATCGCTGTTCAATCCAAATCCTAGGAGGATCGATTTGAGCCCTAATTCCTTCTCAAACAGCGCAATGATTGGAATGCTTCCTCCACTGCGTTCTGGGATAGGACGTGTTCCAAAGGTCTCTTCCATCGCTTTGGATGCCGCCACGTAGCCAGGGAAATTGGTCGGGATCACAATCGGTTCTCCGCCGTGATGTAGGGTAACCTTGACGCTTACTGAAGGCGGCGCAATGTGCTTGAAATGCGCCTCGAATTTCCGGGTAATATCCGCTGGGTCTTGATAGGGTACGAGGCGCATAGAAATCTTGGCATAGGCTTTTGAGGGCAGCACCGTTTTAGCTCCCTCTCCGATGTAGCCACCCCAAATGCCATTGACATCCAAGCTCGGCCGAATGCTTGTTCCTTCGGTGGGTGAATACCCCTTTTCGCTTCGCGTTGAGGCGACACCTACTCCCTTTTTATATGCTTCAATATCGAACGGTGCCTTGGCCATCTCGGCGCGGTCTTCTGCACTCACTTCCTCCACATCGTCGTAGAACCCTTCGATGGTTATGTGATGGTTTTCATCTTGAAGCGATGCAATCATTTCGCAGAGAACGTTGACAGGATTGGCAACACCTCCGCCATAGACTCCGGAGTGCAGGTCCTTATTCGGCCCCGTCACTTCTACCTCCACATAGGAGAGTCCGCGTAAACCGACCGTAATGGACGGAACATCGTTGGCGATGATGGAGGTATCTGAGACTAAAATGACATCCGCCTTAAGTTTTGCCTTATTTTCCTTAACCCAGATAGCAAGATTGCTTGAACCAACTTCCTCTTCCCCTTCGATCATGAATTTGACATTACACGGCAATCCACCCGAGCGCTCCATGATTTCAAATGCCTTCACATGCATGTACATCTGTCCTTTGTCATCGCAAGCACCCCTCGCAAAAATCTTCCCGTCCTTCACTACCGGCTCAAAAGGAGGAGAATTCCATAGGTCAACCGGATCTGCAGGCTGCACGTCGTAATGACCATACACCAACACAGTAGGCTTAGAAGGGTCGATGGTCCGTTCGGCGTAAACAATCGGGTGACCGGCCGTTTGGTGGATTTCAGCCACGTCGACTCCGGCTTCAAGCAAACTCTCTTTAACGGCAACCGCGCAGCGCTGCACGTCATCTTTGAATGCTGGATCCGCGCTGACCGATGGAATACGAAGCAAATCGAATAGTTCTTCAAGAAATCTGTCTTTGTTGGCGTCAATGTAGCTGAGGATATCTTGTCTGTTCATGGCTCTAATTTTCAATTTTCTTAAACGAAGCCCACAAATATAGAAGTTGGACACGGAGGGATAGGATTGCTATCAGGGCTAAATTAAGGGGGGACGAACACCCTAAAACACCCTATGAATCTGAAACAGAATGATTAAACTTGTAAGTTAAGCTAGTTGATTCCAATTCTACTGCACTATGAAGCTTCGAACAATACTTATGTCCTTGTGTGCACTCCTCCCTTTTTTGGGAATTGCCCAAGGCGATAACCCCAACGACCCTCAGATCAAAATCATTGGCGCTGATCAAACCATCAATTGCACCTCTCAACCGGTTGATATTGGCATTGAAGTAGTGCATTGGCAAGAAGGGTTTACTTACCAGTGGAGCCACGGACCTACAGATTCCATCCTTCAAGTAAAACCAGAACAAACACGCGTTTTTGAGATCAACATTCAACATGAGGCACTCGGATACAATGTCACACGCAACATCGAAGTAAAGGTCTTCAACGCTCCTGTGATAGTGCAGGACGAGCAGATAACCGTTGATAAGCTGACCTGTCCGGGTACGGACATCCAGCTAGGAGTTGACCCCATTGGAGGCCACGCCCCTTTCACCTACGCATGGAGCTCAGGACAAACAGAAGCATCGCCCACCGTCAAGCCAACGGAAGAAACGGCTTATAGCGTTGTTGTCAGTGACGTTTGTGGCACCCAAGGCCCGGCGGTAGTTACCGTAAACTTTGAAACCCATGATCCTTTAATTGCCCCGCAGACCAAAGAGGTTGCATTCTTGTGCGATGGAGAGGAAATCGATTTGGTAGCTCCAGCGCAAGCCACGCAAGGTGGCGTTGGATATGGATACACTTACACCTTCAGCACCTGGGACGAACAAAACAAGGCTCTTTCGACCCAAGCCTCGGATGGAGCAGAATACACGTACAAGGTCAGCGATGCCTGTGGCGTGCAAGAAGCAAGTTCAAGCTTGGTACTCATCGCGGAAGAAATGGAAGCGCCGACAGCTGAGGACGTCATCGTATGCAAGGGGGAGGAAGCCGAGATCACGCGCTCGACTGACCCTTTCTACTTCTGGGATGGACAAACCATGCACACAGCATTCGCCGATCAATTTGAACGAGATACGGAAGTAGCACTTGTGTACATCGATGTATGTGGCGAAACGCACGAGACCATCCGCAAGGTGATCATTGACAAAGTTGAGACGGACTTCGACATGCATGTAAATCACTTCGACCGCAAGGTGGAGCTCTACGCGCCGGTTTCAACAGAAGGCCAGGAAATTGCTTGGTACTTGAATACGAAAAAGGTGAGCATAGAACCAGACCCGGTCATTGCGCTTTTAGAAGCGGATGATAATGAGATCGTACTGGAGGTTGAAAATGAAAATGGTTGCAGAGAAAGAACGGGTAGAACTGTAATTTTGCAGGATGGCGTGGAGGTTCCATCCGCATTCTCACCGAATGGAGATGGTCTAAACGACAAGTTTAGCATCCGCTTAGAAGATGAAGTGGTCCAATTTGACATAAAGATTTTTGACCGTTGGGGGCAACTAATTTATGAATCGCGCGACCAATACTTTGAGTGGGATGGAATGATGGGAGGCAAGGCTTCCCCTCTTGCCAGTTACGCCTACATCCTGAGAGCGGAAACGGTTGAAGGACGACAAATAGAAAAAAGAGGCACAGTCTCGACATTGATTTTTGATTGAAATGAAGAAAATATATTTATTGCTGACCACCTTGTTTCTCTTTGCCTTGAGCATTGAGGCACAACAGATTGTCACCTCCTCAACGGGAAATTATGGTTCGGCCACTTGGCTCATTAATAATTTGTTGATGGGGCAGGGTATGCAAGGGTACAATATCACCTCCTACGGTGCCTCTACCCAGCGTGGTAGGTTCACCAACGGAGGTTCTGCGATTGGCATCGACAGCGGAGTAGTCCTGTCATCGGGTAACGTCACCAATATTATGACATCTACTGGTGGCACGGCGTCCACTGCGATTGCGAATGGAACTGGTCAGGGAGCCGGTGACGCCGACCTGCTTTCTGTAGCGCAGAGCGTTCCAAGTCTTATTGGGCAAAACTTCAATGTTTATTCCACGTGGGATGCGTCGATCATCGGCTTCGACTTCGTGCCAGGAGGGGATACAGTTGAATTCAATTACGTTTTCGGATCCGATGAATACACTACTTGGATCAATACGAGTTACAATGACGTTTTCGGCTTTTTTCTTTCCGGACCAGGCATCAGCGGCTCCTACAGCAATAACGCTATTAACGTTGCTACGGTACCGAACACAAGTCCAGCCCTTCCGATCTCCATCAGCACGATTCACCCAAACCTAAACGGACAGTATTACAATTCAGGCGGTTCTCTTTTGGCGTACAACGGATATACCGATGTCATGACAGCGATCCTCGCGGTACAGGCCTGTGATACTTTTCACATGAAATTAGGCGTTGCAGACGGATCCGATAAAATCTTGGATACGGGTGTTTTCCTTGAGGCAGGTAGCTTTATTTCTACGGGTCTTGTCGTACAACCTGAGCCTTCTTACAATCCATTTGGAGCAGATACTGCTCTTTACGAAGGCTGTGGAGATGTGAAAATATTCTTTACAAGAAACGACAGTGTATTGCCTGCATCAACGCTTTCGTACGAAGTTTGGGGATCCGCTCAGATGGGCGTTGATTACTCTAACATCATCAACTCAGCGGGTAACCCTTGCTTCTTCAATACCACCTCTGGACATTGGGAATGTGAAGTTGCCTTTCTTTCAGGTGAGCAAACGGATTCGATTGCCTTCACTGTATTCTATGATAACATCACCGAGGGCATTGAAGACCTGATCATCGCCATCACAGATAGTATACAGTTAGGCTGTCATACAGGTGACACGATTGAACTTACCGTCTTAGATCAACCCGATCTTCAAATCGCCGCATTTGGTGATGTAACGTTGGATTGTAATGACAGTGCTGCATTGATCGGCGTTAATGTCCCCAATGGACTTCCACCTTTCACCTACGCATGGAGCAACGGACCCATTGATAGTTCGCAGTACGTCCAACCTACCCTTACTTCGACCTATGTAGTTACGGTGACGGATGGATGCGGACAGCAGCAAGAAACTGACTTCGTCAACATCAGTGTATTCAACGTACCGTGGTCATCCGTGAAGTTTGGAGATAACCAAACCATCAGTTGTATTGACTCACCTGTTGACATCGGCGTTGGTGTAGTCTTCAACGACGGAATCTGGCACGGTGACATCTCCTATCAATGGAGCACTGGATCTACCGACTCTGTCATCTCTGTTTTCTCTGTGGTAGACACGACCTACTCTGTGACCATCACAAGAGGATGTACTCAAGAATCAGTCGTGCACACGTTCAACCTATTGACATACAATGACCCTGTGATCACAGCGACAAAAGACATTCCCGTTACTTACTTCGATTGCCCTGGCGACACTGCAACCATCAAGGTGGATGCAAGTGGAGGTTATCCTCCTTACACTTATGCTTGGAGCAATGGCAGTACTAACCCAAGCCAAATTGTTGGACCTCTGTTGACCACCACGTACACTGTTACGGTGCAAGACATATGTGCACTTGTTGACTGCGTGGATGAAGTCACGGTAACGATGCCGATTGCAGATCCATTGGAAATCCATGGTGTGTTGAACGATACAGTGCCTTGTTTGAACACCAAAGTACACTTCGGTCCAGCCGAACCACGCGGAGGCTTCGGATGGGGATACCTCTTCAGCTTTGACAATTTCGACACCGATACCAATCGCATCCAAGACATCATGTTGGAGGATGAGCAATCGTATACCATTTGGTTAACGGATGGATGTAGAACAGATACCATCACAAAGACCGTTTACGGCATTGTGGCTGAGAAGAACGACCTAGATCTATTGGTGCACAACGACACCTTGATCTGCTTCGGCGATGAGATTACGTTGAATTCTGAAGCGATCTTCGGGGCCCCTGCTTACACGTACAAGTGGAGCAACGGTGCAACTACCGCAGATAACACAGTTTCCCCAAAAGAACCTACGACGTATACCATTCGCATGAGCGACTTCTGCGATACCGTGCGCACGGCGAGCATCTTCGTAGATGTCTCAGAAATTCGTCCAGATTTCGATTGGGAGTACCTCAATGACTACGAAGTAGAATTCACAAACCTTTCCACAGGTACGAGTGAGCTTACCGGATTCATCTGGGATGTTGAAAAAGCAGGATTGAAATCTTTCGAAGAATCTCCGATCATCGGTATGCCTGATGGCAGTCAGTACCTCGCTTCACTTACGGTGATTGACGAGTACGGTTGTGAGGCCTTAGATTCTGCGCTGATTGCTCCTTCCTTCCACCTTTACATTCCGACAGGATTCTCTCCGAACAATGATGGCTTGAACGACAAGTGGAGCATTAAGAGCACGGGAATTCGCGAAATGAAATTGGTCATCTACAACCGTTGGGGTGAAGAAGTATTCTCTACCTCTGATAAGACTTTTGAATGGGATGGAACCATGAACGGCCAACGCCTTCAAATGGGCAGCTATACATATCGCATCGTCTTCTATACGGATGACGATCAATACATCGAGCGACGTGGTTCATTTAACCTCTTAAATGATTTTCAATCACGCAATTAAACATAATTGAATATTGATTAGGTGAACCCGATCTGCTTGCAGGTCGGGTTTTTTTATACCCGCTTTCGGGTCATCATACCAGACGCATTTACAAAGTCGAGGATCTCTTTGTTATCTGTCTGCATGATTTCCTTGTTGGTGCCCTCCCACCACTTCTCTCCATAGTGAATAAACATGATGTACTCACCGATTTCGATGACCGAGTTCATGTCGTGCGTAATGACCAGGGTGGTCATTTCATTTTCCTTAGTGATTTCTTGAATAAGGGCGTCAATCACAATGGATGTCTGCGGATCCAGTCCTGAATTGGGCTCATCGCAAAACAAGTATCGAGGACTAGGTGAAATGGCACGTGCAATACCTACGCGCTTCTTCATGCCGCCACTCAATTCGGATGGATACAAAGCATGTGCATCTGTTAACTCCACTCGTTCCAACACGGAGTCTACCCTCATCTCCTTCTCTTTCGAAGTCATGTCGGTGAGAATGTCCAATGGGAAACGCACATTTTCCCGCACAGTGAAATAGTCAAATAAAGCACTGCCTTGAAAGAGGAATCCAATTTCCTTGCGCACCGTTTTCCGCTCCTTCGTGGTCATATGCACAAAGTCTCTTCCATCGTACAATACCTCTCCTTGATCCGGCTCAATGAGTCCAACCAAACAGCGCGCTAACGTACTCTTACCACTTCCACTGGCACCAATGATCAGACTGGTCACCCCTGCCTCGAAGTTGGCGGAAATATCCTTCAGCACCTGCTTATCTCCAAAGGTCTTTGAAAGTCCTTTCACTTCGATCATATCAAGAAGATTTGAGTGATGAAGTAGTTAACAACAAGGATGATGATGGAACTCTGAACCACACCTCGGGTGCTCGCCTTGCCCACTTCCAAAGCACCCCCAGCTGCGTAGTAACCGTGATAAGAGGGAACCGAAGTGAAGATAAATGCAAAAACAGCAGATTTCGAAAGGGCGTATACGACGTGGTAAAGCCGGAAATCCAATTGTATTCCGTACTCATAATTCGAAACGCTCACAATGTCCGTAAACAGAGCGATGAGGTAACCGCCTCCGATCGAAACGAACATGGAGATGATTACCAAGAAAGGGCTGATCAATACAGCTGCCACAATCTTGGGAAGGATCAAATATGCGCTAGAGTTCACACCCATGATCTCAAGGGCGTCAATTTGTTCGGTAACCCGCATGAGTCCGATCTCAGAAGCGATGTTAGAGCCAATCTTTCCTGCCAGGATCAATGCCATGATCGTAGGACTGAACTCTAGGATGGTTGACTGGCGTGTGGTGAATCCGATCGTGTACGTCGGAATAAAAGCGCTGTCAATGTTGGCCGCCGTTTGTATCGTGATAACCGCTCCCATGAACACTGAAATCACCATGATGATGCCCAAGGAATCCAGTCCAAGGGACACCATTTCATCCAAAAGTCTCCTGCGGTAAATAGACAGTTTCTCAGGTCGACTAAAAGCCCTCCACATCAAAATGAAGTATTTGCCCAGATGAAAGAGAAAGGGTGCCATCGCAGCAAATGTAACTCTTATTCAATGTGGACTTGCCTCACAATTCAGTAGCTTTGAACGATGCGTTTTGTAAAAATCCTCTTCCTATTATGCGTGGCCGCCTGCTTGAGTGGATGTGCTCTGTTCAAGGGGAAAAAGAATTGCGATTGTCCATCTTGGGGCACACAGCATCTGCGAGAAACGTCGGCAGACAGCCGACTTGCGGACAACCATGAGTAAAGAAGCATTTTCACAAGGCCTTTCCAAATACATCCCGTCCGAGGCAATCGACATCGTCTACGGCTGGTTGGAGCCCCATCGGATAAAACTGAAAATCAGCAAACCGCGCACGACCAAGCTCGGCGATTTTAGGGTGCGATCAAGGCATGCCCCCGCGCAGATATCCGTCAACGGCAACCTCAACCCCTACTCCTTCCTGATCACCCTTACCCACGAAGTCGCTCATCTGAAAGACTACGAACAACGCGGACATCTGCGAGAAGCGCACGGACCCACTTGGAAAGAGCACTACATAGGTCTGCTAGCTGAATTGCGCGCTACCAAAGCCTTTCCTGAAGATCTAATACCCGCATTGGATCAGCACATGCGACGGCCAAAGGCCGCTTCCTGCTCCGACCCTAACCTATTAGATGCCCTCCGACTCTACGATGACCATCAATCGTTGAGACTTAAAGACTTACAAGAAGGCGCTAACTTCACACTCTCCAATGGTCGGGTATTTCAGCGCGGTCCCCTTCGCCGGACCCGATACAAATGCCTTGAAACTTCAAGCAACCGCTGGTACTTGATCCATGGTGAAGCGGAGGTCGAGATCGCCAACGTATCCTAAATGCTAACCTTGTCTTCATCTCAAAGCCGAAGCCGTGCATTACATTCGCGCCTCAATTGATCTTTGATGAAAGAAGTATACTGTGTAGTAATGGCCGGCGGAATCGGAAGTCGGTTCTGGCCAATGAGCCGACAAAAGACACCCAAGCAATTCTTGGACATCATGGGCACCGGATCCTCGTTGATCCAATTGACCTACGATCGTTTCAAGACCATTTCCCGGCCCGAGCAATTCATGATCGTCACCTCTGACGAGTACTCCCAATTGACCTTGGATCATCTGCCCGAACTCACACAAGCTCAGGTCTTGGCAGAACCTTCCAGAAAGAACACTGCTCCTTGCATCGCCTATGCAGCGTACAAACTCTACAAGAAGAACCCTGATGCGATCATGGTCGTATCTCCTGCAGATCACATCATTCTAAAGGAAAGCGCCTTTCTCAAAACGCTGCAAATGGCGATCGATCATGCCTCAGAAACGGGACACTTGGTGACCATAGGCATCAAGCCAAGCCGGCCCGATTCAGGTTACGGATACATCCAATTTCACCGAGAAGAGGCCTACGCCACCGAAGACATCCGGGCTGTGAAGACGTTTACCGAAAAGCCAAGCGTTGAATTGGCCCTTCAATTTCTCCAGAGCGGTGATTTCTATTGGAACAGCGGCATGTTTGTATGGAAGGCATCCAGCATCGTGGAAGCATTCCGCACCTTGATGCCAGACATGGCAGAACTCTTTGAAGAGGAGCAGGATGCCCTGAATGGACCAGAAGAAACAAGGGCCATCCGAAGCATTTACAACCAATGTCCTAACATCTCCATCGACTATGGTATCATGGAGAAGGCCAAGAACGTGGACGTCGTCTTGGGCGACTTTGGATGGTCAGACTTGGGTACTTGGGGTTCGCTCTTTGAGCAACTCGACCACGATGACATGGACAACGTGAAGTTGAACGGTCAAATCAAGACCTACAACACCTACCATTCGATCATCCTTACTAAAAAAGGCAAGCTAGCCGTGGTACAAGGTCTGACGAACTACATCGTCATCGATACCGACGATGTCTTGTTGATCTGCCAGAAAGACGAAGAGCAAAAGATCAAGCAGTTTGTGCAGGACCTAAAAGATGCCAAGCTGAATCAATACATGTAGAACACAAAAAAGCCCCTCTCGAGGGGCTTTTTCATATCTATAGTATACTTCAATTAGCTCAAACTCCCAATCATCTTGCTAGGGTCTACCCACTGGTCAAATTCATCGGCTGTCAAGTAGCCCAAATTGATGGATTCTTCCTTCAACGTCGTTCCATTCTCGTGCGCTGTCTTGGCAATCTTAGCTGCTTTCTCGTAACCGATCTTGGTGTTAAGTGCCGTGACAAGCATTAGGCTGTTGTCTAGGTTCTGCTTAATCCTACCGTGATTGGGTTCAATGCCAACGGCGCAATGGTCGTTGAAAGAAGCGCAAGCTTCTCCGATCAACCTGGCACTCGACAATACATTGTAGGCCATAACTGGCTTAAATACATTGAGCTCAAAATGACCCGTGGCTCCTCCCATGGTAACAGCTACATCATTTCCCATAACCTGTGCACAAACCATGGTCAAGGCTTCTGCTTGGGTTGGGTTTACCTTACCGGGCATGATGCTCGAGCCTGGCTCATTGGCAGGAATGATCAATTCACCGATACCACAGCGCGGTCCACTGGCCAACAAACGGATGTCGTTACCGATCTTCATCAGGCTCACAGCGAGCTGTTTTAACGCTCCGTGTGTCTCCACGAGGGCATCGTGTGCTGCAAGGGCCTCAAACTTGTTCTCAGCCGTTCTGAAGGGGTGTCCGGTGAAGTCTGCGATCTTCTTCGCTACCAATTCTGAATAGCCTTCCGGTGTGTTGATTCCCGTACCCACCGCCGTGCCGCCCAAAGCGATCTCAGAGAGGTGGTCTAAGGTATTGCGCAATGCTTTGATGCCGTGATTGAGTTGTGCCACGTAGCCCGACAATTCTTGTCCAACTGTAAGCGGCGTCGCATCCATAAGGTGTGTCCTTCCGATCTTCACTACGTTCATGAATTCTTTCGACTTCGCTTGAAGCGTATCACGTAGTTTCTCCACTCCTGGGATGGTCGTTTCTACCACCATCTTGTATGAGGCAATGTGCATTCCAGTGGGATAGGTATCGTTCGAACTCTGCGACTTGTTCACGTCGTCGTTCGGGTGGATCTTCATTTGTCCTTCGCCGAGGGTTCCACCATCGAGCACATGGGCTCGGTTAGAAACCACCTCGTTCACATTCATATTGGATTGGGTTCCAGAACCCGTCTGCCAGATCACAAGAGGAAACTGATCATCCAATTTACCCGCTAAAATTTCATCGCAAACCTTAGATATGAGGTCTCGCTTCTCTTCTGTCAACACTCCCAGATCGCAGTTGGCGTGTGCCGCTGCCTTCTTCAGGTATGCGAATCCGTAAATGACCTCAAGCGGCATGCTAGCCTCTGGGCCAATCTTAAAGTTGTTTCTGGAACGCTCAGTCTGGGCTCCCCAGTACTTATCGGCGGGAACATTCACCTCGCCCATCGTGTCTTTTTCGATCCTGTATTCCATCTTTTTGCACGTTATCGTTTACTCAATTCTACTTTACTCAATTTCTTGTTCACATCGCATATCGTAAATAGGCGCGATGCTTTATATTCGCTGCCAAATGTAAACTGCCATGGGAGAATATATTGGCTTCTTTATCTTTCTTTTCTTTCTATTGATGGCCTTTTGGATCCTCATTTTCTTGATCGGATTCTTGGGGTATTGGTCCATCATGGGCGGGCTCAATAGCCTGATGCCTGGCTTGTTCAACAAGAAAGAGGAAGAGACTACTACGGCTGAAGAATAGGCCCGACCTATTCAGATTCTTCTGTCTCCAGTTTGCCTGCACTCCACATCAGGAAGGCCTCCAGAAACTTATCGATATCTCCATTGAGTACCGCGTCCGCGTCTGACGTTTCCACGCCTGTGCGCACGTCTTTCACCATTTTGTACGGGTGCAATACGTAGTTCCGGATTTGGCTTCCCCATTCGATCTTCATCTTATTCGATTCGATCTCAGCTTGCTTCGCACGCTTTTCTTCGAGCTCCATCTCGTAGAGGCGTGACTTCAGCAATTGGATAGCCTTTTCTCTGTTTTGCAATTGAGAGCGCGTCTCAGTGTTTTCAATGATAATACCGGAAGGTTTGTGTCGCAGCCGCACACCGGTCTCTACCTTGTTCACATTCTGTCCACCCGCTCCACCTGATCGGAAGGTATCCCAATCGATGTCTGAAGGGTTCACCTCGATTTCAATGGTATCGTCTACAAGCGGATATACATAGACCGACACAAAAGATGTATGGCGTTTGGCGTTGCTGTCGAAAGGTGAAATACGCACCAATCGATGCACGCCATTCTCACCTTTCAGGTATCCAAAGGCAAAGTCTCCCGTGAATTGCAGCGTAACGGTCTTGATGCCCGCTACGTCGCCGCCTTGATAGTTTATCTCTGTGATCTTATAATCATTCTTCTCGCCCCACATCATGTACATGCGCATCAGCATTGAAGCCCAATCGCAGCTCTCGGTGCCACCCGCACCTGCAGTTATTTGCAAGACGGCTTCGAGTCCATCCTCTTCTGCACTCAGCATGTTCTTCATCTCGAGATCGTCAAGAATCTTCATCAGCTTGGCGTGCTGCGCTTCCACCTCGGCTTGCTCCGCTTCTCCCTCTTTCAGGAATTCGTAGAGTACTTTGAGGTCTTCTTGCGCAGTGATGAGTTCATCGAAAGCTTTGGTCCAAACCTTCTTCTTATTGATCTGCTTCAAGATCCCCTCGGCCTCCTTCGGGTCATCCCAAAAATTGGGGTCTAGGGTCTTTTGCTCTTCATCGGCGATGAGCGCCTTTTTGTGGTCAATATCAAGGTAGGACCGCAGTGCCTTGAGGCGCTCGTCTATTTCTTTGATATCATCAATGGTGATCATGCGGCAAATGTAAAGCTTAGGAAGATGCTTTTTACTCCGCGATCAGTGTGGTTCCGGACCTCATTTACATCAGGGTGCTTCACACTTACCCTTCTCTTCTAGAGCGCTTTTGAACTCTGCGTAGGTATAGCCCTTGCGCATCAGGTAGTCGCTCACTTTTTGCTTCCGCTCCAAGGGCTTGCCTTCGGTGGTCTTCAGCTTCTTTTCAATGAGCCTACGCACGGTGGCTTGGTATTCTTCTTCGTCGATCTCCGTCATAGCCGTGTCTATCAGTCGGACATGGATCTGGCGCTGCTGGAGTTCCCGTTTGATTTTATAGCGTCCCCACTGCTTGGTGCGGAAGTAGCCGCGGGCAAAACTTCGGGCAAAGCGCTCTTCGTTCAAAAGATCCTCATCTATCATTTGCATGAGCACTTGATCTACCTCCTTCTTGAACAAGCCCATGGCATAGAGCTTATCGCGCACTTCTTTATGGCACCGGTCTCGGTAGTTGCAAAAGGTGCGGATCTTGATCACCGCTTCAGAAATGCTTGGCCGTTTCAACCCAACGAAGCTAGGGATCAAAATGGAACCCGCGCTGTCCAGGCTTTCCGCCTTTTAGACAATTATTGCGTGAATGGTGGGGTCAAAAAAAAGGTCACCTGTTGGTGACCTTTTCATTTTAATGCATCCAAGTCGTGCTTAGAATAGGATCTCTTTTCCATCCTTATCCAAGAATTCATAGTCGAGGAACGTCAGCGCCGTTTTGGGCTCTACGGTGATCCACTTCTTGAAGAGCTTGAACCACTTTCGCTGGTAGCCATACATGTTCTTCTGCAGGTATGCTGCTACGAACGGGTGGGCCGCCAATGAAATTGTCACTTCTTTCTTGTCTTCGAATACCGCCTTCAAGTTGTTCTCGATCTCATCTACGATGGTGATAGCAGCTTGCACTTCCCCAGTGCCTTTGCACGTAGGACAAACTTCAGCGGTTTTGATGGTCATTTCTGGACGAACGCGTTGACGCGTGATCTCTACCAAACCAAATCGACTCACAGGCAGTACCTGGTGTTTCGCTCGATCGGCGTCCATATACTCACGGAACTTATTCAGCAGGGTCTTGCGATTCTCTGCCTTTCGCATGTCGATGAAGTCGATGACGATGAGTCCACCCATGTCGCGCAGTCGGAGCTGTCGAGCGACCTCTTCGGCGGCCTCCAGGTTAACCTTGATGGCGCTGTTCTCTTGACTCGCCTCTCCTTTTGCCGTGTTGCCGCTGTTGACGTCGATGACGTGCATGGCCTCTGTGTGTTCGATGACCAAGTAGGCACCACTTTTCATGGTGACGTGCTTTCCAAACAGACTTTTAATCTGTTTTTCAATGCCAAAATGCTCCATGACATCTGTCTTGGCCTTGTGAAGTTTCACAAGCTTATCGGCATCTGGCGAGATCGACTTTAGATAGGTCGTAATGTCCTTTTGCAGTTCGGGACTATCGACCACCACTTGATTGAACGATGCGTTGAGTAAATCCCTCAACATGACATTCGTGCGATCAATTTCGCCTAGTACTTTTTTAGGAGGCTTTGTTGAAGTAAAATTTTCAAAGCCTTCTTCCCAACGCTGCACAAGGTTGCGCAGGTCGGCATCGAGTTCGGCTACTTTTTGGCCTTCGGCCACGGTTCGCACGATTACACCAAAACCTTTCGGTCTGATGCTCGATATCAATCTCCTGAGACGGTCGCGCTCTTCGCGCTTCTTGATCTTCTGAGAAACCGAGATCTTATCTCCAAAAGGAACCAGCACCAGGAATCTTCCTGCGATGCTCATCTCGCATGTTAAGCGAGGGCCTTTTGTAGAAATGGGCTCCTTCGCGATCTGAACGAGAATGTATCGGTTGGGTTTAACCACCTGATCCATTTTTCCGTTCTTATCAATATCCGGTTCGGTACTGAAGTCTGCTAGACTTCCATTGTTCCGTTTTCCGGTGATTCCTTCAGAAACGAATTTCTGAAGCGACGCGAATTGAGGGCCCAGATCGTGGTAGTGCAGGAACGCATCTTTCTCGTATCCTACATCCACAAATGCTGCATTCAGTCCAGGAACAACGCGCTTAACGCGTCCCAGAAAGAGGTCGCCCACATTGAAACCCTTATCGAGTTTCTCGTTGTGGTATTCGACCAAGCCTTTGTTCTCAAGAAGAGCAATATTTACTTCACCATCCCCGGAGCGAATGATCAGTTCTTTGCTTTTCTCATCCACTTTTTATGATGTATTATTGACCCGGGGTCAGTTATAGGGAAGAATAATTACTTCTTCTTCTTGTGACGATTCTTTCTCAAACGCTTCTTGCGCTTGTGAGTCGCCATCTTGTGTCTTTTTCTTTTCTTACCGCTTGGCATCTCAATTTGGTATTTGATTCAACATTGTTTGAGCATCATCTCTGAGCTCGGAATTATTCTGTTCCATCTCAAGGAAGGCCTCGAGGTGTGCTTTTGCTTCATTCGTGTTCCCCATGTTCAACTTGGCCAGCCCCAACCAATAGTTCGCCTCGGCGAACTGCGGATCGATCTGCTGAACGATTTCAAATCGCTCTATGACCTTTTCCCATTGTCCGGTTTGTGCTGAGAACCTTCCTAGGTGAAACTGCGCCCTGAAATTAGACGGGTTTTCCTCGGCGATTTGCCTCAGGTACAAGATCCCTTGCATGGGTGCCTCACTGGAGATGATGGCCAGGGCTGAATCGATTTGATTCTCGACCGTTGGCGGTTCGCTATTGGCGACCTCTTCGGCCGACGATACCACATCTCCCGCATGACGGGGAGCAAACATAAAAAGAACGATAACTACGACGGTTACACCTACGGCCAGGTAATGCTTTGTGCTAAATCCGGCCATGCCCTCGTCTTACTTTACTTTAACATTCTTCTTCACCTTGTCAACGAATGTCTTCGCTGGCTTAAAGGCTGGAATATTGTGCGCAGGAATAATGATGGTGGTGTTTTTGGAAATATTACGTCCCGTTTTTTCAGCCCTCTCTTTCACGATGAAACTTCCAAAACCCCTCAGGTAAACATTCTGTCCACGCGCCAAAGAATTCTTCACGCTGTTCATGAATGCCTCAACAGTGGTAAGAACCTCCATCTTGTCAACACCTGTCTTTTCCGCGATTTCCGTTACGATTTCTGCCTTCGTCATTATTTCTTCTCTGTTATAAACTTTTGATATTCAGTGATTTTACCAATTTCAAAAAACGGGCTGCGAAGATAGAATGATTTTAATACTCTGAAAGCCAAGGTGGAAGTATTTTCGCGCCTTAAATGATTCAAGCCCGCTCCAGACTTCACCATTGGTACGCTGAAAATAAACGGGACCTCCCTTGGCGCAGTGAGCCAAGCCCTTATCGCATCTGGCTATCGGAAATAATTCTACAGCAAACACGTGTCGCCCAAGGAATGGATTATTACCTGCGTTTCGTAGATGCTTTTCCCACCGTCTTCGATTTAGCCAACGCCGAAGAAGATAGCATCTTAAAGCTATGGCAGGGACTCGGCTACTACAATCGGGCTCGCAATCTTCATGCAGCAGCAAAACAAGTGGTTACGGAGCATAGCGGATCTTTTCCTGATGATTACGATGGGCTGCTTAGCCTAAAAGGCGTCGGACCTTACACCGCCGCCGCCATTGCTTCCATCGCCTACCATCTGCCCCATGCGGTAGTGGATGGCAATGTGATACGTGTTTTAGCTCGCGTGCACGGCATTGAAGCACCGGTTGACCAGGGCTTAACTTTGAAGGAAATCCAAAACCTTGCAAATGCGTTCCTTTCTAGAGCACATCCCGGAGACCACAACCAAGCGGTGATGGAATTGGGCGCTCTGGTGTGTACACCCCGCACACCAAACTGCGTAGCATGTCCGCTCAGGGCCGAATGCAAAGCCCACAAACTCGACCTGATCGATAGCATCCCCATCAAGTCGAAAAAGATCAAACGCAGGTCGCGCTTCTTCCATTACATCATTGCCACTGAAGCAGGAAAAACCGCCATTCAGCAGCGCGGTGAAAAAGACATTTGGGCTGGCTTATACCAGTTTCCCTTGATAGAAACCACCACCGACGAAACTTTAACCGACGAACTGATCATAGCCCATCTTAACCTCAACAAAATCAATGTGGTTAGGGTCAACGCTGTTGCTAAGCACGTGCTGAGCCACCAAGACATCTATACCCGATTCTACCACACCGAACTACAACTTGAGCAACTAGCCGATTGCAAGCTTGTCACCTTGGAGGAACTTCATACGTTTGCCCTCCCGCGATTGATCGATCGGTATCTTGAAAACAAGTCGCTGAGCGAGGGCAAAAAGCGGCATTAATCACTAAGTTTGTTTAAATCCAATTGTAGAAATGGCAGGTGGCGTAAATAAGGTAATCTTGATAGGAAACCTGGGGACAGACCCAGAGGTAAAAACATTGACAAGTGGCACCAAAGTAGCCCGTCTACGGATCGCTACCTCTGAATCGTATACGAACAAGGAGGGCGAACGCGTGACCAACACAGAATGGCACAGTGTCAACTTGTGGAGGGGATTGGCTGAAGTGGCTGAGAAATACCTCAAAACAGGAAACACCATCTACGTAGAAGGAAAATTGCGCACCCGCAGCTATGACGATAAAGACGGCGTCACCCGTTACGTCACTGAAATTGAAGGCGACAACATGACCATGTTGGGCGGCCGAAACGACGGAGGTGGATCCTCACCCTCTCAGAGTGCTAGTCCAGCAGCGTCAAAACCAGCTGCATCAAAACCGCAGGCTACTAAGCCAGCAGAAAGTGCTTCTGACGGTGACGACGATGACCTTCCCTTCTAACTAAACCGAAGTAATTTGGACCCTGGCGAACCGTCAACGAGTATCCTACTAGACATTCTTCTCCCATGGAATTATTCCGTGGTCTTCGGAATGGTAGCGATGCTCATCCTACTCCTTCTTTCCGCCTTGATCAGCGGATCTGAAGTAGCCTTTTTCTCGCTCTCTCCTCAAGACAAGCAACAGCTCGAAGAAGAAGAATCCAGCAGCTCGAAACTGGTCATCGAACTGCTCAAGCGACCCAAGACATTATTGGCGACCATCCTCATCGGTAACAACTTGGTGAACGTGGCCATCATCATCCTTTCATCGCTCATCATGGAGATGATGTTCGATTTTGCCGGGCGCGAAGTTTTGGCCTTCGTCATCCAAGTCATGGCCGTCACATTGATCATCCTGATCGTCGGCGAGATTTCGCCAAAAGTTTACGCATCCAAGCAAGCTTTGCGTTTGAGCCTGTTCATGTCACGTCCACTAGCCGCCATGCGAAAAGTATTCTGGCCCCTTTCTCAAATCTTGGTCAAAAGCACACGCCGTATTGATCAGAAGGCCCGAGAGTCAGATAGTGGAGGTTTGATTACAGCAGATGAGCTAAATCATGCATTGGAACTCACAACAGATCACACCACAGGAGAGGATGAGAAACGCATCCTCAGCGGTATCGTAAAATTTGGCTCTACCGAAGTACGTCAAGTAATGACCCCACGCGTAGACGTGATTTCGTTCAGCGTAAACATCAGTTACAAAGAACTCAATGAAAAGATCATCGAAAATGGGTACAGTCGGATCCCGATTTTCGAAGAGTCGTTCGACAGCGTGTTGGGGATCCTATATGTAAAAGATCTGCTGAACCACCTGAATGAAGCTGACGACTTCAATTGGCGCACCCTTCTCCGACCTACTACGTTTGTGACCGAAAACAAAAAGTTGGACGACTTGCTGCGCGAATTTCAAGACGATAAAAACCACATGGCGGTGGTAGTAGATGAGTACGGTGGCACTTCAGGGGTTATTTCGCTGGAAGACATCATTGAAGAAATCGTAGGAGAAATCAGCGATGAATTTGACGAAGATGAATTGGTCTACACCAAAATCGACGACCAGAACTATGTTTTCGAAGGCAAGACTGCGCTCATCGACATGTACCGGGTGTTGGATATTGATGGCGAAGATTTTGAAAAGGTGAAAGGCGATAGTGATTCGATCGCAGGCTTCATCCTTGAACTTTCGGAGAAAATCCCGCAGAAGAACGAGCGCATTCGTTTCAAGCACTATCAATTCACCGTAGAAGCAGCCGATAAGCGCCGCATCAAGCGCATCAAATTGACCATTCTTCCAAACGAAGAGGGCAAATGAAACGATTCATCCTCTTTTCGCTGATTGGCCTATTCGGGTTCACGGCCTGCGAAGACGATTACACGCCCAAGCCACATGCCTATGCCCGGGTTGACCTCCCCGCGCACGAGTACATTCACGCTGGCGGAGAGCAATGGCATTGTCCCTATTCTTTTGATTTTTCGAAGTACAGCGCCATCACGGTTGATCCGAAACTTCAGAAGAGAAACTGCTGGTACAATATCTATTATCCGCGCTATAAGGCCACCCTTCACCTTACCTACACCGATCTCAACGACGACCTTGGACAGCACATCGAAGACAGTCGGAAATTGGCGATGAAGCACATTTCGAAAGCCGCCCAGATCGAGGAGACCCTGATCGAATTTCCAGATAAGAACGTCTATGGAATCGTGTATGATTTTGCCGGTGAGACGGCCTCGGACATGCAGTTCTTCCTGACCGATAGCACCGATCATTTCTTACGCGGTGCGCTCTATTTTAGGGTTCGACCAAACAAGGATAGTTTGGCGCCCGTGATTACCTATATCAAGCAAGACATCTCACACCTGATTGGCTCCCTCACGTGGTCCGCTGAAAAGAGTGCTGATGGTACAAGTACACAACGCTGAGCAACACCACCATCGCAAATACTTGATGGATCACACCCATGTAGATGGGTACTTCCATGAGCAGGGTGGTCACCCCAAGAATAAACTGGAGGCCAATTGTCACGCTCAAGATCATTCCACCCAAACGCTGATCTGGCCGCCAAGCCTTTGACTTCCGCCAAAGTAGCAGCGCCAAGACCAATACGATCATGCCGAGTGTTCGATGAATGAATTGCACCCCAGACCTTCCCTCAAAAAAATTCGAGATCAACGGTTCTATTACCGTTACCGCAGGGGCTATAACATAGCCATCCATCAACGGCCAAGTATTGTGTATCCAGCCTGCTCGAAGTCCGGCTACAAAAGCTCCCCATATGATCTGTACGAAAACAGCCACGCCGATCCAAGCGACGAAAGGTCGACCTGAGGATACTTCAGCTGTTTGCTGTCCATAGTTTCGATATCTGAGCGCCACCCAGAAGATATAACTGCATGCGATGAAGGCCGTCGACAAGTGAGCCGCTAGCCGGTATTGGCTGACCCTTGGCACATCCACCAATCCGCTTTTTACCATGAACCAGCCTAAAAAGGCTTGGAATGCACCGAGTCCCAGAATGATGAAAAAGTGCTTGAGCAGGTCTTTTGGAATCCACTTTTTCCAGAGAAAAAAGGCAAACGGAAGGAGAAAGACCATTCCGATCATCCGACCGAACATGCGATGGATGTATTCCCACCAATAGATCGATTTGAAGTCCTCAAGCGAGAAATGGTTGTGTACTTCTTTGAATTCAGGCGAAGCTTGGTAATGGGTAAACTCTTGTTGCCAAGCTGCTTCGGTTGAAGGTGGAAGCGAACCGGCAAAACTCCAATGAACCATGGAGAGGCCCGAATGCGTCAGGCGGGTAATACCTCCGATCACCACCATGCCCAAAACGAGCAGGATACCGAGGTACAACCAATAGGTTACGAACTTTTTAGGGGAGAATGAATGTGTCATATTATACTCTAACAAACGAGTACAAAAATGGATCAGAGAATGAAACGAAGCGCGTCAAATACATTCGGAAATTTGAATCCTTCGGACTCTTCCTCTGAAGATCGCTTTTTGTTCATTTTGTTCTCTGCGAAGTCAATGACCTCTTCGGTACTCATCGTTTGAACGGTTCCGTTCTTCGGATTTTCAACCGTGCATACACGGTTGCTATCAGCATTCATCCCTGAAAACCCAAGGACGATGACAAAAGAGATTGCGAGAAATTTGTATACTGGTGCTCTCATGACTACACAAATGTAGTCGGAAAAAGGAAAGAATGGTTGCGTCTGTCCGTTTGTTGTGTTCTGCGCAGGCTATCTTTGCCGGCTTTATCCATGGCAAACGAAGAACGCATAGACGAAGAGGCTGAAATGTCTTTCCTTGACCACCTCGAAATCCTCCGGTGGCATTTGGTCAGATCAATCAGCGCTGTAATGCTCGCGGCCATTGGCTCCTTCATTTTCAAAGGCTTCATTTTTGACGTCCTCATTTTTGGACCGAAAAGCCCGGACTTCATTACCTACCGAGCACTGTGTGCCTTTTCCAATAAACTGAGTCAATGGATCCCAACCCTCTTTCCCGACGGTGCGATTTGCATCGGACAGGACCTTCCCGACCTGATTAACTTGACCATGGCGGGTCAATTTTCGGCCCACATTCTTACCTCCTTGGTGGCTGGGGTCATCATCGCCTTCCCTTTCATCCTTTGGGAGGTTTGGCGCTTCATAGGTCCTGGATTGAAAAAGCAAGAACGGAACATGGCCAGGGGTTTCATCGCCGCGGCTTCTCTCCTCTTTTTCTCCGGCGTGCTGTTCGGTTACTACGTCATCTGTCCGCTTTCGATCAACTTCTTCTTCAACTATCAAGTCAGCGACACGGTGTTGAACAGTCCGACCTTGTCTACCTACATTTCGTTGATTACCAGCGTAGTCATTGCCTGCGGAGCGGTGTTTGAATTACCCATTCTCGTGTACTTCCTCACCAAGGTTGGACTCGTCACCCCTAAAATGCTCAAGGCCTTCCGCCGCCATGCATTTGTTTCCGCGTTGATCCTCTCAGCGGTGATCACGCCACCTGACGTATTCAGTCAGATTCTCGTCTCTATACCGATTTTGATCCTGTACGAACTTAGTATCTGGATCTCTCGTATTGTTACCAAGCGGGAAGCTGCTTAAACTTGTAGGCAGACCTACTATTGACCTGGCTTTCAAATGGACCAAATCAGCCTAAGACGCATTGCTTCTTTCATCACCCTGTTGATGTTGATCAGCGGCGCTGCCATGGCTCAAAAAACCATCGTCACTGGCAAGGTGCTCGACGCCGCCTCTGGAGAGCCACTTCCTTTCGTCAACGTCTTCTTCAAGGACAGCAAGATCGGCACGGCGAGCGACATCAACGGCTACTACCGCATTGAAACGTACTACCCTACCGATTCCCTGGTCGCTTCTATGGTGGGTTATTCGCGCATTGCTCATAAGGTCAAAGCAGACTTGGCACAAGTGGTTGACTTCAAGATGCCCGTTTCCGGTATCGCCTTGGGGGAAATAATGGTGGTCGGAGACCGAAAGGAAAAAGATCCTGCACTGGAAATCATGAAGCGCGTTGTGCGCAACAAGAAGGCCAACAACCGAGAGAAGTTGGACGCCTATGAGTATTCGGTGTACAACAAGATTGAATTCGACATGAACAACATCGGCGAAGCGTTTAAAAACCGTCGCGTGATGCGCCCCTTCGAATTCATTTTTGAAAACATCGATTCTACTTCCGAGGAAAAGCCCTTCTTACCCATCTTCCTCACGGAATCCAAGTCGCATTATTTCTACAGCCGTAACCCAAAGAACAGTAAGGAGGTGATCGAAGCGACAAAAGTGGCGGGCGTAAAAAACGAGAGCGTAAGTCAGTTTCTGGGAGACATGTACCAGAACACCAACATTTACGACAACTACATCGGAGCCTTCGGAAAAAGCTTTGTGAGTCCGATAGCGGACCTCGGCAATTTGAGCTACAAATACTTCCTACTGGACAGCGCCGTGCTTGACAACCGGTACAAGTGCTATAAAATCGCATTCCTTCCCCGTAGAAAAGGCGAGATGGTCTTTGAGGGAGAAATGTGGGTACACGACACCACCTTCGCGGTAAAGCAGATTGAAGCGACCATTCAAAAGGATGCAAACATCAACTGGATCAATGGATTCAAGGTGTACCACGAATACAACCAAGTGGCGCCAGAAGTGTGGATGCTCACCAAAGAGAACGTGGTGGTTGATTTTAATGTCAGTGAAAAGGCGGTTGGGTTCTACGGAAGAAAGACCACCATCTACGATGACTTTACCATCAATCAACCTAAAGACGAAGACTTCTTTCAGGCTTTCAGCGACATTGAAGTAGCCGAAGACGCAAACGACAAATCTGCCGACTACTGGGAACAGCAGAGACCCGAAGAATTGAGTGCGACAGAATCGCAGATCTACCAAATGGTGGACACCATCCAGCACATACCCGCCTTCCGCACCTATGTGGACATCATCACCCTTTTCGTGACGGGCTACAAGGAATTCAAATATGTAGACCTCGGCCCGTACTTCACCTTCATCAGCTACAATCAAATCGAAGGATTGCGTCTTCGGGCGGGAGGCAAGACCAACGCCGATTTTAGTACCCGAATCGAGTTCTCAGGCTACATAGCATATGGATTGAAGGATCAACTCATCAAATACTCAGGCGGCAACAGAATTTTTCTATCGAAAAAACCGCGACAAATCCTAAGCCTCTCGCATCGGCGTGATTTAGAGCAATTGGGTGTCAGCGCAAATGCATGGCAGACCGATAACATCTTATCTTCCGTCTTTCGACGCACTCCGAACAACCAACTCAATGCCTTTGAGGAATACAAGATCGGTTACGACATTGAGTTTATTCCCGGCTGGAGTGCGGCCGTGGGCTTCAACCGCCGAGACATTTGGTCGGTAGGGGCAATCCCTTTCCAACAAGAAGCATCCGACGGCACATTGCGGAACATCAATCGCATCAGCACCTCAGAGGTGCGCGTTTCTACCCGCATCGCGCTCGGAGAAAAGTTCCTAAACGGAGAGCTTGACAGAGTGAGCCTCGGCACCAAGAATCCGATCGTACGCGCAGATGCCGCTTTCGGCATCAAAGGTTTTTTAAGCGGCGAATACGAATACCAGCGGGTATCGATCAACCTGCAAGACCGCATCGAATTCAACCCGATCGGGATGAGCGACATTACCATCGAAGTTGGAAAAATCTGGGGCACGCTGCCTTTTCCTTTACTTCAGCTCTACAGTGGCAACGAGACCTACTTCTATGATGCCTATGCTTACAACCTCATGAATTTCTATGAATTTGTGGGAGATCAATGGGCTTCGATCTTTTGGGTCCACCATTTTAATGGACTCTTCTTCAACAAAGTACCCTTGATGCGAAAGCTAAAGTGGCGCGAAGTGGCTTCGATGCGCGCGGCAATCGGAGACCTGTCTGACAAACACGCCAGTGAAATGGTCTTTCCAAAAGACTTGTTCAACTTAGACAGGCCCTATGTAGAGGTAGGAGCTGGCATAGAGAACATTTTAAAAATCTTTAGGGTTGACGCATTGTGGAGATTGACATATTTGAACAATCCTGACGTTGTACCTTTCGGCATCAGAACAACTTTCCAAATCGACTTCTAAATGAAGCTAAGGGCAGAGCATCTCGTCAAAAAATACAAAAGCCGCACGGTGGTAAACGACGTGTCGGTAGAAGTGGAACAGGGCGAGATCGTAGGACTCCTCGGGCCGAATGGCGCGGGCAAGACCACCTCGTTCTACATGATCGTAGGCTTGATTAAACCCAACGAAGGGCAGATTTTCCAAGACGAGACAGACATCACCAGCCTCCCCATGTATATGCGCTCAAAGAGTGGCATAGGATACCTTCCACAGGAAGCATCTGTTTTCAGAAAGCTGAGCGTTGAAGACAATATCAAGGCCGTGCTCGAGATACGCAATGACATGAATAAGGCGCAACAACAACAAAAACTCGAAGGCCTGCTCAATGAGTTTGGTTTGCAGCACGTACGCAAGAACCGTGGCGACCTCCTCTCGGGGGGTGAACGACGCAGAACAGAAATTGCACGCGCACTCGCTTCCGATCCGAAATTCATCTTACTTGATGAACCGTTCGCCGGAGTAGACCCAATAGCCGTGGAAGACATCCAATCAATCGTGGCAACGCTCAAAGACAAGAACATCGGCATCCTCATTACGGACCACAACGTACAAGAAACCCTCTCGATTACCGATAGAGCCTACCTCTTGTTTGAAGGGAGCATCCTCAAGGCAGGAACGGCAGAGGAATTGGCAAGTGACCCTGAGGTGAGAAAGGTGTACTTAGGGCAGAATTTCGAATTGAAGAAGGCGAAGAACAACAACTCATCTCAAGGATTCTTAGAGTCATTATCCGTTGTTGAATTGAGTTTTTTCAACTTCTACCAGCGCAAACGGATGACCCCAGCGACGAAGGAAATCTTGATCGCTCTCTTGGAAAGGAATCATCTGACCGAAGCCTTTCTGAAGAAGGTGCATGAAGACGAAAAGGATAAAGTAGTAAAGCAAGAAGGCCACTGCCCGCGTTGCGGAACAGAAAAATTGCTCGTCACCAAGGAAGCCAAGGTGAGTACGGGCAAAATGGAAGGATTGTCAGGACTGTCCGGTTCGGAAACGATGGTCGAAAAAGTGAGTTGCAATGTCTGCGGACTCGTCCTTTCTGACCCCAACCATCAAACGCTTTAAGCCTTAGGCGGTCTCGAGCGCGTGCAAGTGAAAGGAGTACCGCTCCATGATCACGTTGCAAAGCAGCTTCTTACACGCCTTATCCACTTTAGCGCTAGCGCTAGCCTCATCTGGAGCTTCTACTTCCAGTTGAACGTGCTTCCCGATACGCACATTGGCGATTTCTTTCAGACCCAAGTTGGCCATGGTGGCGGATACCGCTTTCCCTTGAGGATCCAAGAGATTGTCGTGCGGCATGATATCGATTTCAGCTTTGAATTTCATCTGCTGTGCGCTTACTTTTTGAGGCCTCAAAGGTGGCATAAATGAATGAAAGGAGGAAATATCCAGCCATGAATATTGGCAAGAGGAGGTAATCAATGGTTCCGATGTTGAATGGGATAAAGCTCAGGTATGGCAATAAAAAAATTAGGTAGGCTACTGCAGCCCAAATCAGGATACCGTAACTCCACTTGTTCTTTTGCCATCCCATTCCCTTGAATTTCAATGAAAGCGTTGGAATGTTGGAGACCATCATGATGGCCAGGAAGAGTGCAAGAACCTGATACGTAAGCGTATTGAACATCAGTTTCACCAATCCAATGTCCGATGCGTCCCAATGGCGCTCATCTCCTAAAAGATCGACAAAGCCTGGCGTAAGGGGGTTGTAGAAATTCAAATGATAGTTCATCTCCAAGACCAGTGGAATGCTGACCACTACCAAGGTCATGGCAGGTGTAGCCAAGCCTCGAAAATGCGAGGCGTGGTTTTCCAACAAATTGAATTTTCCCAGTCGGTAAGCAGAGGCCATCGGAATGAGTCCTGCCACCGACGTATTGAGCAACACCGTCATGGGCCAATCAGCAATTTCGACGAAGTAGTAGCCCTGCGTGATGACCATCATCTGAAAGAGAATGAACCCCGGCACCACCCCTGATGTCACTAAGTCCGCCAAGCTATCGAGTTGTACGCCTAATTCGCTCTGGGCATTCAAGGCTCTTGCGATGAATCCGTCGAAAAAATCAAGGACCAAGGCTACGCCGACCAAGATGACCGCAGTGACCATTTGTTCGCGGGCGATGTACACCAATGCCATGAATCCACACAAGAGATTGCCTAGCGTGAAAAGGTTCGGGATGAATCGAATAATGCTTCTCATGTGCGGCCAAAGATATCTGTTTCATTGGGCGTGCTGTGCAATTTATGGTGAGAAGATGAGTTAGTTAGACCAACCGAACACACGTTTATCTCGTACATTTGAATGACAGCCATGAAGCATCTCACAGCGATCCTCATTCTAAGCCTGGCATGGGCAGATAGCGCCTTGGCACAAGCGCCCAAATACAGCAATGAATTCCTAAGCATTGGGGTCGGCGCGCGCGGTTTGGCGATGAGCAAAGCTCAAGTAGCCTCCGTAAACGACGTTACCTCAGCCTATTGGAACCCTGCGGGACTCATGGGCATTCAAAACGACCTTCAAGTTTCAGCCCAACACGCCGAATATTTCGCGGGTATTGCGAAGTATGATTACGCTGGAGTGGCTACAAAAATCGACAGCAGCAGCGCGCTTGCCTTCAGCTTTGTACGCTTCGGGGTAGACGATATTCCGAATACCACAGACCTGATCGACCAGAACGGACAGGTCAATTACGACCGCATCACCTCCTTCTCTGCAGCAGATTACGCTTTTCTTCTTTCCTATGCCCGCGAGCTCGGCATCGAGGGTTTGACGGTAGGCGGAAATGCCAAGGTCGTATATCGGCAAATTGGAAGCATGGCCAAGGCATGGGGATTTGGACTGGATGTTGGGGCACAACACAAGTACAAAGGATGGCGCTTCGGAGCCATGGGCCGCGACATCACCTCGACCTTCAATGCTTGGAGTTTTAACCTTGACAGTACTACCGTGGCCGTATTTCAAGCCACCGACAATGAAATTCCTTCCAATGGACTGGAGATCACCTTGCCAAAATTGGTCTTAGGCGCAGCGAGGGAATTCACCATCAAAGACCGGGTTGGCATTCTTGCCGAGGTGAATGTTGACATCACCACAGACGGAAGACGCAACGTGTTGATCAGCGGGGATCCCTTGAGCATTGACCCGAACTTGGGCGTAGAAATCGACTACATGGACATCGTCTATTTCCGAGCCGGCATTGGCAATTTCCAACGCATCAAAGCCGAGGTAGGAAATTACTACGAGTACACCTTCCAGCCCAACATCGGCATCGGCGTTCAGTTGAAAGAAACGGTGAGCATCGACTATGCTCTAACAGACATCGGTGACCAGAGTGTTGCCTTGTATTCCAACGTTTTCAGTCTTCGCATCGCCATCAATAAAAAGTCTGGATGAAAAGGCTTTGGGCTGCCATAGGCTTGGCCATCACCGGTCAAATGGCGCTGGCTCAGTCTCATGCCAACGATTGGGTTGACTACGACCCCAGCCGAACCTACCTCGAAGTTAGGATTGCTAAAACGGGGCTTTATCGCATTGACGATGATGCGCTCAGCACAGCCCTCGACGGCATTGGCATCGACCTGAACGACGTTGACCCCCGTTCCATTCAAGCTCTTCGCCCGCGGAGAAGAACAATACATCCACATAGAAGGAGAAGGAGATGGCGCCTTTGACGCTGGTGACTTCATCGAGTTCTACGCAGAGCACAACGACGGCTGGTTGGACGCTTCGTTTTATCCAAGTGCAGATCAGCATACGAACCCATATTACAGCCTCTACAACGATACCGCTTCCTACTACGTCACGTGGGATCCGAATGGTGCGCAGTCTGTCTTCCGGTATACGGATGTTCCGCTGACGGCTCCATCTGGGCAATCGCTTTCCTATGTGTGGCAAGAAGAGGTGAAGTATTACAACAATACCTATCAAAAAGGCAAGGACCTCGGCGGGGGTGTGCCTCCGGGCACCTACGTAGGTGGCAAGGGTTGGATGAGTGGGAATTTTGGCTACAACAGCGGAAGCACGCCTACCCTTTCCCCACATGACTTCAACACTCCACACCCCTGCACCCAAGCGAGTGCGCCTAACAGCACGCTTCAAGTGGCCGTGGGAGGAGTGAATATTGGCGCGGGCGGATTAGAAGCACATCATCTCGAAGTGGGCGTTGACAATGGCAGTGGCTACAATGTAGTTGACAATCTACTGTACAGTTCATACGCTTACCTCCAAACATCCTTTCAACTGCCCGCTAGCCAGATCGGAACCACCACGTCCGTGCGGTTGAGGACCAACTCGACCATCTCTCCACTGAACACGGCATCTGACTACAGCTCTTGTGCATTTCTTACCCTTACTTATCCAAGGACCTTGGCGTTGGATGGCGCCAATGCCTTTCTTTTCAGCGTACCTCAAGGAGCTGTGGAAGTTTCATTTGCCGCCACAGATTTCACCACCATCACCACCACACATCTCTACGACCTCGGTCAGCACAAGCGCGTCGAGGTCAACCACAACACCACCACTGGCACGGTGCAATGCAATTTGGCCGCTGGGAATAAACGTCCGTGCTACCTCGCTGCTTCCAGCGCCATCCTATCCCTTGCATCAGACGACCTTTCAGAAGTCAGTTTCACTGACCCTTCCACCTTGGCCGTGTCAGATGCCTATGTCATTGTAACCCATTCCTCTTTAATGAGCCAAGTGCAGAGTTATGGAACATACCGAGCTGCAGACCAAAACGTGGTCTTGGTAGACATCGAAACCCTTTACGACCAACTTTCATACGGTATAAGAAAGCATCCCATCGCCCTGCGCAACTTTATGGAATACGCGATTGCCGAATGGTCTTCTCCTCCCAAATTCTTGTTCATCATCGGGAAATCAATCGAAGAAAAGACCATGCGCAAGAATGCCAATCATCAGCGCAACACCTTGGTTCCGGCGATGGGGTACCCAGTCTCCGATGTTCTTTTAACCGCCGGATTGAACGGTGAAAAGGCATACGTACCAGCGGTTCCTACGGGACGCCTAGCTGCGAAAGAAGGAGAAGAGGTCACTACCTATCTGAACAAGGTGCGCGACTTCGAAAAGTCTCAAAGTGAATTGATCAACCCTTACACCATCGGGAACCGCCAGTGGCAAAAGCACATCTTGCACTTTGCGGGTGGCGACGATGCCCAAGAGAACAATCGCTTCAAGAACTACTTAAGCGGTTACCAAAGTGCGATTGAAGACAGCCTCTTTGGCGGGAAGGTCTTCCTGTTTAGCAAGACGAGTGGCAACGTGATTGAACAACTCAACACAGACAGCGTGCGGGAACTCATCAAGACTGGACCGGCGATCATGACCTTTTTCGGACATGCTTCTGGCAACAGCTTTGACTTGAGTGTAGACGACCCATCCCTGTGGGAAAACCAAGGCCGCTATCCCTTGGTCATTGCTAATTCGTGCTTTTCAGGCAACATTCACCTCCCGGTAAATGCGGTGGCCAGCGTGTCTGAGCAATACGTCTTCACACAAAACGAAGGGGCCATCGCTTTTATGGCAACCCCCGATCTCAGCTTTGAGTCCTCCCTCAACAATTACACCCGTGCCTTCAACCTTCAAGTAGCCTCCACAAATTACGGTGCGAGCATCGGTGAGCAGATGAAGGCCACATGCGACGAAATGCTAGGCGACAATCAAAATTCCACCATCGCCATTGAAATGACATTGCACGGTGATCCAGCTTTGAACCTTTATCCCCACGATCAATCCGAGATTAGCATCAACGACCCCTTGGCAGGAGCCGACGTACGGTTCAAACCCAAGAACATCACTACCGACCTTGATTCCTTTGACGTGATCGTTACCCTCTCCAACCTCGGCAAGAGCGTTACCAATGCCTTTTCCATCACCGCGCGCAGGATTTTGCCCAACGAACAGGAGATCATAGAAACGATTGAATTGACGAGCCTTGACTATGAGAAGGCAGTCAGCTTTCGCTTTGCTACCATGCCGGAGGTTGCGGCGGGTGAGAACAGACTGATCATCGAAGTGGATCAACCGCTCGACTTGATTCCGGAGTACATCGAGTCTTCGAACAACATTATCTCCAGCCTGACCTTCAACATTTCCAGTTCAGACATCTTTCCAGTTTATCCGTACAACCATGGCGTGGTTCCTGACTTCAATGTCACGTTAAGGGCCAATACCGGCTTCCCTTTGCTCCCAGAAACAGAGTACACCATTCAGATTGACACAACCGATCGCTATTCGAGTGCCTTCATGCAAACGACGCAAATCACGCAACGCGGCGCGGTAATCGAGTGGACTCCAGGGTTAGACCTTGAAGGTTTGCAAGACAGCACCGTCTTTTTCTGGCGCGTTACTCCAACGGCAGACACCTCCAAATGGCGAGAATTCTCTTTTCAGGTCATTGCTGATGCCGTTGGCTGGGGACAGGATCACTTCTTTCAGTACAAGAACAACGCACGCGATTTACTTGAATTCAATCGATCCAATCGCCGCTTGAATTTCTCAGAATCCTCACGAGATCTCTTTGTGCAAGTCATTGGAAACCCAACACCGCTCGACTTCAACGACAATTTCTACACCCTCGATGGGCAATCTGCTCCATTAGGGGAATACGGCATTGCCTCGGTCAACCCGGGCATTGCGGTGGTGGTCATCGACTCCACTGATTTAAAACCGTGGGGCACCTATGGTATCGGGACGTCGGGGAATTTCGAGAACGAAGACAAGCAGTTTGGCAACAGCAACAACGGGCCTGCTCACCGAACCCGAGTGGAGTATTTCTTTACGTTCAGTGTCACAAATGCCAATCATATGAATTCCATGATCAACATGCTTCAAAATGAAGTGGAAGACGGACAGTACTTGTTGATCTACACGCAGCTTCGAGGCTTGTTCAATGACACAAACCATTGGTCTGAAGCGCATCTACAATACTTCGAGTCCTTAGGAGCCGACTCGATCCGCATGGCAGGTAATCAGCTTCCGTATATCTTCTTCGTAAAGAAAGGGTACCCGAGCACCTCTAAAGAAGTCATTGGCGCATCACCGAACGAAGTGATTAAGTTGAGCAGCAAGCTCTTTTCAAACTTCCGCCAAGGATCCATGGACGCTCCAGTGATCGGTCCTGCAATGGACTGGTCTACCGCGCATTTCAAGCCTGGAACCGTAGATGCCGGAGCAGGGGATGTCACTTCAGCGACGATCTTTAAGGACGATGGAGCTGCCAGCACCTTGCCCTATGACACATTGAACAGTGCCGGAATCAGTGACTTGAGCTCCATCGCCATTGACTCCTTCCCTTATTTGAGGCTGGGTTTCAATACAGAGGACAACACCTTTCTCACTGCGGGGCAATTGCGCAATTGGCACGTACTGTACAACCCGGCACCTGACCTTGCCATCAACCCGATCAAGGGACAGACCTTGGTAGCCAATCAACGCCTCACGGCGGGAACTGATCTTCAGTTCGGCTTTGCCATTGAGAACATCAGCGCCTTTGACATGGGGGAGTTCAAAGTCCACTATTGGTATGTAGATGCCGATGGCGAACGGATAGAAGATGCATGGGTAACCTACCCCTCTGCGGCTTCTGGAGAAGTGATCTTTGATTCCGTGACCTTCTCATCGCAAGGCTTATCAGGGCGTTATGTGTGCTACATGTCCGTGAATCCAATGGGAGCAGACTGGCATCGGGAACAATACCAATTCAACAACAATGCCTTCTTGGCGATATCCATTGACGCAGACCGGAAGAACCCCTTGCTTGACGTTACGTTTGACGGGGTGCACATTCTGAACGGCGACATCGTCTCTCCCCTGCCTGAGATCGTCATGGAATTAAAGGATGAAAATCCAGTCTTGTTGATGGACGACACCATGACCTTCGACGTTTTCTTGACCGACCCGAGTCGTGTAGAAAGGCGCATTCCATTTTACAGCAATGGCCAGGAGGTGATGTTTTTTGAGCCCGCCACCTCGGCACAGAACAAGGCGCGCATCACCTACCAACCAAAAGCAGCGTTGAAGGACGGAACGTACAAATTGCGAGTGATGGGACGCGATGCTTCGGGCAATGAAAGCGGCGATGAAGCCTACACCATCGAATTCGAGGTCATCAACAAGAGCAGCGTAACCCATGTAGTGAATTACCCCAATCCATTCAGCACTTCCACGCGTTTTGTCTTCACGTTGACCGGGGCCATCCTTCCCGATGTGTTCACCATCCAGATCATGACGGTTACCGGCAAGGTGGTGCGAGAAATCACCAAGGACGAGCTCGGCACGATTCACATTGGACGAAACATGTCGGATTACGCCTGGGATGGACGCGATGAATATGGAGATCGATTAGCGAACGGCGTCTACTTCTACCGGGTAATCATGAAGGTCAACGGAGAAGCGATCGACCGCCGAGAAACTTCTGCGGATCAGTATTTCCGGAAGGAATTTGGGAAGATGTATTTGTTTCGGTAAGGGCTAGTATCGAGGAACTAATTGGTAGTAGGACAACTTTGCCTCCTTTGCGCCTTTCCTTGGCGCTCTCCGCGTGAACCTCAACCCCATCAGGGTTCACGCAAAGTTCGCAGAGACGCTTCGCTGGATCGCTAAGGACGTGAAACTAGCGCTGACGGAGTCCGCTTTCAGCTACGAATCCAATTCCTCTTCCGTCAGCATCGGCATCTGATTCATCCTCAAGAATACTTGCACCAAAGTGACCACGTCCTTTTCGCAATAGGTTACAATCCGCGGAAGGTTCTTTTCTTCCCAAAAGACCCCGGCTACTTGACTGCCGTCTATGTCATCTTTTGGGGTGGGCAATCCGAATACATGGGCCAGTAATTTGAGGCTCGTGAAATTCTTGAAATCGCCAAACTTCCACATCTGCATGGTGTCTAGGTGCTTGATTTCCCAAGGTTTCTTTCCGGCTATGTCTAAGATTCTGGGCAAAGACATACCATGGATGAGCATCCTTCTCGCGATGTAGGGGAAGTCAAATTCCTTACCGTTGTGACCGCAGAGCAAGTGTTCGTCGCCGCTGAAGTGTTTATCCAGAAGGGTATTAAATTCTTTGAGTAAAGCTGCCTCATCCTCGTTTGCATAGGACTTGATCCTCAACTCGCGCTTAGGACCACGGTCGTTGATGATGCCCACGCTGATGCAGACAATCTTTCCGAATTCGGCGTAGATGCCTGCTCTCTCAAATACAGATGCCGGCGTATCCTCTTCTGATTTGATGAGAAATTTCGCCTTGTCCTCCCAGAGCTTTTGATAGGTCTCTTCAGCCTTTTCAAACACGGGGTATTGAGGAACCGTTTCAATGTCAAGAAAGAGAATGTTGCTCAGGTGCATGGTCACAGAATTAGGATGCCTTTCTGATCCATCACCGGAAGGTCAACAAGGTTCTTGTCCAGCAATGTATCCGGCAGAAAGATAAATTTCTTGTCGAAGATGGTCTTCCCGATGTAAAAACTCACCCAGTATTGATTGTTGAGCCCCGTTAACTCATCTAAAATGACTTCAATAGCTCGGAAAGATTTGGGGAGCACGTCTTCGAAATAGTGCCGCAATTCGGAGGTGCTGACCTTCTCATCGTCTTTCTTGCCATAACCCTTGGTGGATACCAATACGTTTGTGATTGGCTCATCCAGCATGTTGATGATGAACACCTTCCACGTCTTCATGCCCTCTGATTGATGGGGGACAGCACACACCCCTACTTGTTCGACTTTGGGGAAATCGATGTCCTCTTTCATTCTTCAATCATTCGTAGGCCCATATCCAAGTAATCGTAAACATCCTCTGGATGTTCCTTTCCACTACCGACATTGCGTGTTCTACCCATACGCACCACAATCAATTCTTCTTCGGGATAGACCAACACGTACTGTCCTTTGATTCCTCGCATGAAGAAAAACTCTTGTCCATTGTGATCGCCAAGCCACCAGCAATATCCATAACTCTCGGAAGGATACTCGGCACCGTGCTCAGGCCAGTTGACCGAAGCAGCTACATAGGCGCTGTCAACCACTTGTACTCCATTCCAATTTCCATGATGGAGGTAGAGTTTGCCAATACGGGCGAAATCTTTGGCGGCAGCATTGATGCAACAGAAGGCCTTTTCAGTTCCATCCTTATCGTCAAGCGACCAAAACGCTGAATGCTCAGCGCCTACCTTTTTCCACACATACTCAGCGGCATAGTCCGCCAATTCGCGCCGAGTGGCACTCTTCAGTGCAAAGGCCAATACCTGAGTGGTTCCGCTTTGATACGTATACCGTTCTCCGGGCGTTTCGGTCACTTCATAGTTTCGCAATAGCGCCTCTAAATCATCGCCATAATTGGCCCTGGCCGGAAATGCGAAGGGGTTGATGTAGCTCTCATCAAAGTTGATTCCCGAAGACATGGTGAGCAGATGCTCCAAGGTCATTTGCTTTCCGAGTCCAGCCTCGTATTGAGGCAAGTAATGATACACAGGGTCGTTCACGCTTTTGATCTCTCCCCTTTCTATCGCCACCCCTGTGAGAAGACCGACGATAGACTTGGCCATGCTAAAGGAATTGCTCCTAGATGTATCTGTAAAGCCTTCCCAGTATTGCTCATAAATAAGCGAATCGCGGTGGATGACCACAAAAGAGACCGATTCATATTCTTGGTGGTATGCTTCCTCCGCATCGGTCAAAGCGAGTTTTCCAAAACGCTGGGAGATGGGCCAAGGCTGGGGTTTATCCATGGCCATGACACGGTTCGGCATGTCCTTGTATTCTTGAATGCCTGGGCCGAGTCTGCCTTGAAAGACCGTATTGCCAAGGGTGTTATAGATGTAGTGATGCCCGGTGATTTCGATGACGAAATGCAACATCAGCAACCAGAAGGCGATCCATCCTATTCGTTTCAAAAAAGTGGATCCCATCATGCTTCCTAAAATTTAGATAGTTCGTCTTTCAGCCAATCGATCACTTCGATCTCTATGGAGTCTGCGCCCTTGAACTCGGCGAGGTAAACGGTCATCCAATCTCCCAAATGGATCAGATGCAAGGCTTGCTCAATGCGTGAAGCTCCAACTGCGTTGAACTGGTGGATGTGTGGCGTCTTCTTCCGGTACACCGTTTCGGTCAGTTCCATACGCTTTGCAACGCGTTCGTGGTCAAAATCACTGGTGAGGAAGATGACGGCCAATTGGTTGCTTCCACTTGGCCAACCTACCAATTCGTTGTGGTTCATTTCTGGGTAGGTGTTGAACCATGAAAGTCCCTTGCTGTTTTCTGCAATCTGCTGCTTCCAGCGCGTTGCCACGCCTTCTAGCCATGAGGCCGTATAGATGACAGGCATCTTGTGTTGAATGCTTTCTGCCAAGGTGTGGGCAGCATTTTTAATCTGCTCTTCGTGCGCATCGAGGTAGGTAATCGCGGCGTTGAATTGCTGTGCCCAAGCTCCATTGGTCAATTGAAATGCTTCCGCCAAACGGAAGAGTTGCACAATGGTCAATCCAAACGCTGCGCGAGGGGGAAGTCCACCTGGTACGGTAATCAAAGGCCATTCGTTTTCCAACGCCATGTCGCTGAGCTTTCCACCAGAACTAATGCAAGCGAACTGTGCTCCTTGACGCACGGCCTGTTCTACGGCCTCGAGTGTTTCTTCTGTATTTCCTGAGTACGAGCAAGCAATGACCAAGGTGTCTTCATCGACAAAGGCAGGGATTGAATAGTCCTTGGAAGATTGAATTGGAACGGCACAATGATCGGCGAGCATTTGTGCCAATATGGTTCCACCAATCCCGGAGCCGCCCATTCCGCAGATCAAAACATTCTTGCACGGCTTTCCTTTCCTCACGTTGAATTCGGCAGCGATCTGCAAGGCTTGACGCAAGTGTTGAGTGAAGTCAGCCACCAAAAGGTCCATCTTCATTTCCATAGGGACAAATATAGCAGTGGTAGCGCAGGCGTTGATTCGTTATCTGCCGAATTCTCATCATCTTTGCCGACCAATTTTTTGCACACATGTCAAACGAACTGAACGACCAGGAAAGAGAACGAAGGGAAAGCCTCGACGAACTGCGCGCGCTGGGCATTGATCCGTATCCCGCGGCAATGTATTCAACGAACACTACCTCTGTGGTAATCAAACAGGAATTCGAGAAAGACGAGAACAGCGGAAAGGACGTGTGCATCGCTGGTCGACTCATGGGACGTCGCATCATGGGCAAGGCATCCTTTGCCGAGATCATGGATCACGAAGGGCGCATTCAGGTGTACTTCAATCGCGACGAAATCTGTCCGGATGAGGACAAGACCATGTACAATACAGTCTTTAAAAAACTGCTCGACATCGGTGACTTCATCGGTATCAAGGGACACGTGTTTCGCACTCAAGTAGGCGAGATTTCTGTGCATGTGAAGGAATTCAAGGTCTTATCTAAAACATTGAAGCCTCTGCCGATAGTAAAGACGGATGCAGAAGGAAACGTACACGACGGTTTTGCCGACAAGGAGCAGCGTTACCGAATGCGCTACCTCGACTTGGTGGTCAACCCACACGTGAAGAAGGTGTTTGAACAACGCACCAAGATCATGAACTCCTTGCGCTCGTTTATCAACGAGAGAGGCTATTTGGAAGTAGACACGCCGGTATTGCAACCCATTCCTGGAGGAGCGGCGGCACGTCCATTCACCACACACCACAACACGTTGGACCAAGACATGTACCTGCGCATCGCAAACGAGCTGTACTTGAAGCGTCTGATCGTAGGAGGGTATGAAGGCGTATATGAATTCTCGCGCAACTTCCGCAACGAAGGCATGGACCGCACGCACAATCCTGAGTTTACGGTCATGGAGATTTATGTAGCCTACAAGGACTACCAGTGGATGATGGACTTCACCGAAGAGATGATCGAAAAGACAGTGGTGGACCTACACGGGAAAACGCAGTTGGAACTGGGCGAAAACACCATTGAATTCAAGCGCCCTTTCAAGCGGGTTAC
This sequence comes from uncultured Flavobacteriales bacterium, assembly GCA_943788725.1. Lineage (GTDB taxonomy): Bacteria > Bacteroidota > Bacteroidia > Flavobacteriales_G > Salibacteraceae > SHAN690. The sequence goes on from CALSRJ010000006.1 coordinate 136,973, forward strand.
CTTCTTGGGAGCGATCAAGGACGCCACCGGTACCGACGTTTCAGGAATGAATGAAGAGCAATTGCGCGATTTCTGCAAGTCGCTGCACATTCAAACCGACACTTCGATGGGCCGCGGAAAGTTGCTCGATGAAATTTTCGGAGAAGTGGCCGAACCAGGATTCATCCAACCGACGTTCGTCATGGACTACCCGATCGAAATGAGTCCGCTATGCAAGCGTCATCGCGAAGACCCAACGCTCACTGAGCGCTTCGAATTGATGGTCAACGGAAAGGAATTGGCCAATGCCTACTCCGAGCTCAACGACCCGATCGACCAACGCGAGCGCTTCGAGGAACAACTCAAGCTAAGCGAAAAGGGCGACGACGAAGCCATGTTCATCGACCAAGACTTCCTGCGCTCCTTGGAGTACGGCATGCCCCCCACTTCAGGCATGGGCATCGGCATCGACCGCTTGGTGATGTTCTTGACCAACCAGAGTTCCATACAGGACGTGCTGTTCTTCCCTCAGATGAGGCCCGAACGTTAGTTTGGGACCGAATCCACGAGCACCCGAAAAACATACAACCACGCGAGCTAAATGCGACCGGAGCGATAGTTTGGGGATTGGTTGATTGGTGACTGGTGACTGGTGACTGGTGACTGGTGACTGGTGACTGGTGACTGGTGACTGGTGACTGGTGACTGGTGACAAGTTAAAAACGAAAAGTGAAGAGTGAAAAGTGAATGAGGGATAGGACAGTTCCTCTCATGATGTCAGTTCGATTTCTATGACACTAGCAAAGTATTTTTTTCTCTGATTTGGTAGGGTCTATCCTCACGGATTACGGCCATGATTCTGTGTATGATTTTGTTTCTCAACGCGTTAATAACGGCCATTTTATTCTTTCCTTCTTCCACTTTTCTTCGGTAGTATTCTCCCAACTCTCCTTTCATTTGTGTGACTCTGAGTGCAGCAAGGTGAAGGATACGTTTAAGTGTTTTGTCGGCAAAGCTCGATACCCTTGTTCGACCTCGAACGGAAGTACCTGATGTATGCTGGAATGTTGCCACACCGGCAAAACAGGCTAACTTTCTTGGGTCATCAAAGTTTTTGAACTCATTGGTTTTAACCAATAGATACCAACTAAGGATTTTACCTACCCCAGGGATGCTCATTAAGAGTTTGACCTTGTGTTTGAGGTCTTGATCTTCAGCGATAAGATTTTCGATTTGAAGTTCAACCATTTGAAGCCGTTTCCTCAATGCAAGAACTGACTTTTTACTATCTGCTATAATGAAGGATCTTACCCTACCCTTACTCACCTGACCCATCTCTTCTATGGTTGCTGACTCGGCTTTGATAAGCTTTTGGAGCTTATTTCTTCGAGCAAGTAGAAGAGATAGTTCTTCAATGACTTCGCGTGGCTTTTGATAAAGCGATAGCTCATCAAGGTTCTTTTTCAAAAAACGAGCAATACGCTGACTATCGACAAGGTCAGATTTACCACGAACCAGTCCTTGACTTTTACTCAAGTGAAGCGGAGAGAGTAGGTGTAACTTCAATTCACCGCAGCTAAACGCGCGTAATGCAGGCCAACTGTAACGGCCTATATTCTCAATGCCTAGGTAGATAGAAGCGTCCTTGACCTTAAAGCGACGTTTTACAGCCTTCAAGTAAGAAGAGAGGGCAGCTACAGTGTTTTCTACACACTGGTGCTCAACTTGATCATTCAAAAGGAGCGTAAAATCAATGGTAAGTTTACTTACATCAGCACCAATGAAAATCTTGTCTTCATGCATAATTTTGTGTGTTAAGTTTACGAATGGTTGGAACATCATGCTTACTTCAACTCCTTGATAATAGGGCTCTATCCCTAAATTTCTATTCGAAGACTCATGATGAATGGGAAGAGGTCCAAATCGAACTATAGTTCTGAACTAGAGTGACCCTGGTTCACCTCTTCCTTTTCCAACCGTTTTATTCAAACTAATTTCAGAAAACAAGTCTAAAGGAGTGGCCACGCTGCAGGCGTGGATGTATCGAGAACAACTTCAATGAGCTAATATGCTAATCAACTATTCTCTACTCCCCAATCAACTAATCCCCGCTGCGAAGCAGCCTGCAGCATGCTGCCATCACCTCACTAGATTCACCAGTCCTAGGAGCTCTTGGATTTCTCCCTTGGAGGTGGTGAACTTGATGTAGTAGGAATACGAACCGGTGGGTGCTTTGCGCACTCCTTTTGCAGTTCCGTCCCAACCGGTGTAGATGTCGCTAGATTCGAAAATGACCTCTCCCCAACGGTCCCATACTTGGACGAAGAAAGGTTGATCTTCGTTAAAACCTTGCGCCATCCATACGTCGTTATCGCCATCACCATTGGGCGTGAACGTATTCGGAACGTAAAGTGTCGTAATAGGGTCTAAGTCCAAGATTTTTTCAAGGGAATCGGGGCAATTGAATTCGTTCCACGCCCACATTGAAATGGGATAGTTTCCATGCCTTTGGTAGAAATGCGTCGGTTGGAATTGCTGGCTAGAATCACCATCACCGAAGGTCCACAGGTACTTGAAAGCACCGTTGGTTCGGTTGTCAAATTCGACCGTTGGATCATACATTCCCAAGCCATTGGTGAGAATGTCAAATTTGGCTACTGGTCTTGGATAGACCGTCACTGTATCGTTCAACCAAGCCCCAACATTGCAACCCTCATCCGAGGTAGAACTGAGGAAAATTCGGTAATGTACAGGCAGGGTAGTGTCGTTCTTGAGCACGATGCTCGCTTCACGTTGGTTGGAAACGCTTCGCCCCCTTACGATCCAATCCGTGGACAAAGTTCCATTGCCGATGGTGCTCTTATCGACCAAGTTTACCTGAAGGTCAGTACAACCTGCTAGAGGAGAAATATCATAATCAACCACCGGGGATTCGTGGATCTTCACCGTGCGGAAGGTAGTGTCTTTACACCCATTGTTAGACGATACCACCAACGATACATCATACGTGCCGGGTGCACCATACGGATGACCGGGAAACTGTTCGTTGGAAGTACTGTCGTCGCCGAAATTCCAACTCCACTGATTGACCAACCCCATGGGAATCTTACTCAAGTCTGTGAAGTTCGTGGTATCGTGCTGGCACGCAGGGTCTGCCATAAAAGAGGCTTTCGGCAGTGGAAAGATGAAGGCTGCGTTTTCATCAAAGGTCGTGCACCCGTAATTGGAGGTCGTAGTCAATCGAATATTGATAGAGCCAAAAGTTTGTGTGTAGTAAATGGGATTGGGTTGCAAAGAGAAGGTGTCTGAGTCGAGCTCCCACACCCAAGAAACGATGGCGTCGCCGCCAGGAGTGACATTGGCTATGGAGCTTTGATCCGTAAACGGAAGGTCATCGCCTACGCAAACATTGTTGGTCCAACCGAAGGCCGTATGTGGAATAGGATAGACGCGAATATTCTGGACGATCGTATCGGTGCACCCGAAGTTCGTGATCACCGAGTGGGCAACGCTGAAAAGACCAGGTGATGTATAGTTGTGACTCGGCGATTGCACCGTAGTGCTGGTTCCGTCTCCTAGGTTCCAAGAATACTGGAGAATGGTGCCGCTTTGCGAAGTACTCGTCGGACTGAAGAAAGCCGTCTCGTTGAGACAGATCGAATCCAAGGTGAATCCTGGTACCGGAAGGTGATAGGCGAGTGTATTGAGGGTAATATCATCCGAACAACCACTGTCTGAAGTGACCACCAAAGTGACGTTATGCGAACCTGGCGTCTGAAACTCGTGGTTTGGGCTTGGCAACGCTGAGGTATCTCCATCGCCGAAAGACCACAACCAATTGACAATGGCTCCCAAGGCGATGGTGGAGCTGTCTTGGAAGGCATGCACCTCATTAAAGCACACCGGATCAACTGTAAAATCTGCATTCGGAACTGCGTGCACAAATACATCTGTGCTGAGGGAGTCGTCGCACCCTTGGGCATCTACCACATAGAATGTGGCAGTATAGATGCCGTGACCGGGATAGATGTGGTCAGGATTTGGGGATGTATAATCAATGCTGCCATCGGTGTTCACATCCCAAGATTTTGAAATGATGGGCGGGCCTGCAGAAACCGAATTATCGGTGAATTGCACCGCCGTTCCATCGCATTCGTTCCCCACGCTGAACGATGGATCAGGATTCGGATGCACGACCACATTCATGAACGTATCGAGGATACATCCTGAAGTAGTTTCAAAGGCTAAGGTCACGTAGTAGGTATTTCCAGCTGCGTACAAATGCGAAGGAGATGCTTGACTAGAGGTAGACCCGTCTCCAAAATCCCAGGTATAAGATAGGATAGATGAAGCCGGCATTTGGGTGGAATAGGAGAACTGGGTAGAGTCTCCCAAACAAACCGTGTTGGCTGCAATGCTCACTTCATCTACGTACTCAACATAGACAGAGTCCGAACTGGAACAGTCGCCCAATCCGATGGTGCAGTAATACAATCCTGCACTGTCTAAAAGTACAGATGCCGTTGTGTCTCCTGTATTCCAGAGGTAGTAGTCTCCAGATATTTGGGTGGTGAACAAGGTGTCCTCCCCAGTGCACAAGTAGATGGTATCTGGCTCAGAAGGGTGCGTGCCAATGTTGACGTGAAATGGGTTCGGAAGCCCCCATCGGCAAACGCAGGTGGATGAACCAGAAATGCTGAATCCGCTGATTTGAAAATTACATCCTGTACCCGCCGCATTCGGCAAATTGATCACACCTAAAGAAGTTTGACCATACTTAGATATGTAGATTTTGCCATCGGGAGCCAAGGCTAAGTAGCTGAGTCCCGGGCCGCCCAATTGTGTTTGGGTTGAATTGGTGAAGTTGTACTGAAACAAGTATTGTCCATACCCGCTCGTGTAATAAAGTTTGGTTCCATCCGGAGACCATGCCGATCCGAAGCCATTGGTTACGGTTCCGATGCTGGTCCAATTGGAGGTCTGTCCCGTATTGTTGTCGAAATCGCAGACGTACATTCCGCTGTTCTCGACGCTCATGGCCATTTTGGTGAAATCCTCAGAAAACACGATGTTGCCCCGCGCGCTGCCGCCTGAAATTCCTGTGGCTGTAGTTACCGGCGTGCTGCTTACACCATTCGTGTCAATCAGATAAGCTGTCACGGAATCATTGCCGCTCGTGATCATCATCCAATAGGCTGGACAAAAGGTGCCGTGGGGTGCCGTTCCGCATCGTTCTGTGCCGGTAGCTTGCAAGAAATTGTTTTTCGAAGTGACGGTTCCGTTGGCGCCGATGCTCATGTCAGCCTCGGACCAGTAGGCGTTTGTAATGTTGTTGTGGAAGATGTAGAACTCGTCAAGCGTCGCTCCTGGTTTGGGAAGGATCAAGGCGCTTTCGATCGAAGATGAATTGGCCGTGAGTCCCGTTCCGTTGGAAAGTGTGTTGTTATTCTGCCCGTTGTAAACGGTCGCTCCGTCTGTATAGGCGATGAAGTCACCGTTGGCTGGATTGCTCCAGACGGCGGAAGCTTCAAAGGAATTGATGGAAAGTGTGCAAGACACGACCGGTGCTCCACCTCCCGAAAAATCCATGTGCACGCCCGTTCCGAAGGCCCAATGGTCATACTCGTTACCCTGCGCTAGGGTGAACAAGCTGAGGCACACTAAAGTGCCCATGAACATGAAATTTCTTAAGGAGCGCATATGTTTGATTCAGGGTCGGTTGACTCTATAGACGCAAAAGTACGTCGAACGTTGTCGAGACAAACTATCCGAGTGCCCCCTTGCTCATTCTGACCCCCAGGAATCGGTATTGTTGGGTTCATTCGGGATGACCGAGTCAAAGACCTTCTGCCCTGCCGAGAGCATTTTAGGGGCGATGCGAAACCGACTGAAACTCAGGCTCAAGTAGTAGATCAAGAATCCATACCCATACAATTGTCCTCGAAGAAATCCATTTGCAGTCGTCTTTCCATGTGCGATACCAATGATCAAAGCAGAAGCGATCAACAAGGCAGATAACCAAAAAATGAGGAAATAACGGAGCTTATCATTGATGAGTTTCCGGTGTGGGTCAAAGAAGCGAGACGCGTTGATGGTCCTGTTCTTTAAGCTGAACCAGAAGTGGGTAGTCAACAAGAAGAAAATGAGGGTCAACCCGTCGTACTGCTTCGCAATCACATTGATAAGCCAGAAGTCGTAAAACCCATGCATCAGGGCCGCCAGAAAGAATCCGCCTAGCAAGAATCGCCAGCCTGTCCAGTGCTTCTTGTAAACGGAAATCATAACGGAATAGCCGATTACCGAGCTAAACGTCATATGTGCCACTGTCGCAAACAATGCTCGGGCGTTGATCGCGAAGAAATCCGACCGCATGATGTACATTGAGTTTTCGATGAAGGCAAAACCCAACGCAGAGATAGCTGCGTACAGAATGAAATCATAAGGTTCGCGCACGACGTGTCTGTATCGAATGATGACCAACAAAGGCAAGAGTTTCACGAATTCCTCCACCATACCAATGCCGACGACGCAGTAGATGAAATCATTCCACTGATCCCCGTTTAGGTCAAATCCAAGTTGATAGTTTATGAAATTGGAAATTGGAAATACCAACCAGGGGGTCAAGCATCCCAAAATGAAGACCACGAAAATGTTAGACCATCGCTCGGGGTCGAAGATGTCGAGCTTTCGCAGGTATACAGCCCAAATGGAGCTGATGCCAAGGGCCGTGGCGATGCCAATAACGGTATTAAAATGAAACCGATCCGCCTCCTCCACCAGCGGAGAGATATTAGGCAAGGCCAATTCGATGAGTAAAAACCCTGCGAGCAGAAACCCACCGACGGTAATTACGTACTTGTGGCGTTTGAATTTCCAGAAATCCTGACTGTCAGAACTACGCTTAAAGTCAAGGTATTTATAGCGCAAGAACTGAAAGATCAGCAACGCGCCAATCAGGTTGAAGATGATCGTGAGAAGTCTCCACATGAGCCAAAGCTGAGAAAAAGTTTGAAGCGGTAGACTTAGGTCCCGTTTGGCGCTTCGCATTTTTTACTTTTGAGGCAATGGAACATACGTTCGGAGTAATTGGAGGCGGGAGCTGGGCCACGGCCATTGCGAAGATGTTGAGCAACAATTCTTCAAAGGTGAATTGGTGGCTGCGGCATGAGGAGAGCGTGGAATACCTGAAAAAATTCAGGCACAACGATCGCTACTTACAGTCGGTAGAATTTGACCTCAGCAAGGTACACCCCAGTCATGACCTTGAAAAGGTCGTTTCAGAAAGCGACATCTTGGTAATCGCCATTCCTTCAGCTTTCATTTATCAGACCTTCAACGGTTTCAAGGTAGATGGCATTGAGAAGAAGATTTTGTTCAGCGCCATCAAGGGCATCGTGCCTGAATACCACTCCATTCCGGCGCGCTTCTTCCACAAAGAATTTGGCATCCCTTACGAGCGAATTGGCATCATCTCTGGGCCTTGTCACGCTGAAGAGATTGCCTTGGAGCGATTGAGTTACCTCACCTTGGCCTGTCCTGATGTAGAGATCGCTTCGATCATGGCCGAGGCATTGGCCTGTCGCTATGTAAAAACTTCAACATCAGAAGACATATTCGGAACGGAGATCAGCGCGGTGATGAAGAACATCATGGCAATCGCATCGGGTATTTGCCATGGCTTGGGCTACGGCGATAACTTTCAGGCGGTGCTCATCAGCAATTCCATCCAGGAGATCGAAAACTTTGTAGATGCTGTGAGTCCGGTGCACCGCGATGTAAACTCATCTGCTTACTTGGGCGACCTTCTCGTCACCGCCTATTCTCAATTTAGTCGCAACCGTGCCTTCGGCATGATGATCGGCAAAGGCTACAGCGTCAAAGCGGCACAATTAGAAATGAGCATGATCGCAGAAGGCTATTACGCCGTGAAATCGATCGTTGAAATGAACAAGAAGTTCGGGGTTGACCTACCCATTACGCGGGCGGTCTATCACATTCTGTATGAAAAGATCTCACCGGTTATTGAAATGAACCTGCTCAAGGACAAGTTCGTTTGATCATTCCGTCGGTTCCAGCGCAGGGAGGGTTACCGTGAACTTGGTCCCCGCTCCTTCTTCAGAAACATAGCTCACCTCTCCGCCGATGTTCTTGGCCGACTCTCTGAGGATGTATAATCCCAACCCAGAACCAGGTATCGTGCTCGTACCTCGGAAGAAGATGTCCCAGATTTGATCCTCGTGTTCTTTTTTTATGCCAATGCCGTTGTCTTCAATTTCTAGCGTCAGTTTTCCTTCTTCATTTTTAGCGCGAATCGCGATGAAGGGCTTGTCCTTTTTCGGATCGGCATATTTGATCGCGTTGGAAAGTAGGTTGTTGATGATGATCCGTATGCGCAAGCCGTCACTGTGGATGATGAGGTCATCCTCTACTTCGATGAAGTAATCTAGGTTGTCGTAGTTCGACATGTATACTAAGTCGTTCATGCATTCGTCCAAGACCTTCTTAAGCCCCACCTCTTCAGGACGAACATCTAGCCTCTTGTTCCTAGAATAGTCGATTACATCCCTTATGTATTGATCCAAGCGATCCAAGGCCTCTCGTTGCATGGAGAGAATGTTGTTGAGTTCAGCTTCGTCTTCTGCCTCTTCGGCCAAGGAGTTGAGACCCAGCACTGACGCGATTGGAGCCCGGAGGTCATGGGAAATGCTGTAAACGAAGCGGTCCAGTTCATCGTTGAGTTGGTTCAACTCATCGTTTCGGCCTTCCAACCGGAACTGCGCTTGTTTGATTTCATTGATATCGAACGAATACCCGATCAAGAATTTCTTGACCAATCGTCCTTCTTTCAAGTGCAAGGGAACAAGGTTGCGAATGTGGTAAGTATCTCTTCCGTCTCGCGTTTTCATTTTTTCTTCCCACCGAACCGTCAGTTCGCCTTGCAGGGCTTCCTTGAATTTTTCATCCCTCAATTCTGCAAAACTTGTTTCTAAGTTCCGATATTCAGCATAATCTACGTTGTTTTTTCCAACCAAGAATTGACGGAGCTGGCCATCTCCAATGGCGTTCTTGCTGATGTAGAAATACTTCCCATTTTCATCGATCAGCACTGACTCTACCGGAATGTTATCGAGTACGTTTTGGTAAAACTCTCGTGTGGCAATGAGTTCAAGTTCTTGGTTTTTTAGTTCCGTTCGATCCTGCACTGTTCCGTACCACTCGAAAGAAGCCTTGCCGGTCGTCATCTGGCTGGTGTAGTAAAGAAACTTCATCTCTTCCTCTGGGGTCTTGTACCAAGATCCGAACTCGAAAGCCTTGTTCATCGAGGATGATCGTTCCAGACCAATCGTAATTCCCTTCGAGGTTATGTCTAAGAATCCCTTGCACCATACATCAAAGGAATCCGCATAATCTGACGGCAAGAAACCATGAATATTGGCGCATTCTCCGGACCATTCTACGAGACCTTCCTTAGGTAAGGCACGCCAGTTTCCGACCTTGGCAAGGCGCTGCGCATCTCTCAATTGACGTTCGCTCGACTGCAGTAGATCTGTCTGCTCTTGTTGAGGCGTAACATCTGCAATCGTACCTACCAAAAAAACTTCCCCCGCCTCGTGTACTTGGCTGCTGCTCAGCCGTCCCCAAAAGGTGGAACCATCTTTTCGTCGATACTTCAGCAACATGTTGGTTACCCTACCAAACTTTTCGATGTGCGAAAGCAATGTGTCGCGATCTGATTTTGACTCGTACAGGTTGACCGGATGAATGCCCATAACCTCTTCCTTTGAGGCATATCCATACATCTTAGCGAATGCGTCGTTGACGTATTCCAATCCTTGCGTAACGGATGACTTAAAGATTGCCTCATCCATGTTGTCACTGATGGTTTGTAATATGGATGCGTCGCGCTCAGTGGCAAGAGTAAGTGCCGAGCGAATGCGACTGGTTTTCTGCATGACCACTCCCATCATGATTACCAGAATAACCGAAAAGGTAAACGAAGTGAAGCGCATGATCTCAAGCTCCGCAGGCAACAAGGAAACATAGGCCAAGTCGAAAAAATAGATGACAGCAATGCCCGCAATCGAAACCACAAAGTAGGTAGCCAGCATTGTGAACACGTGGGCCGCGCGCCTTCTGAAAAGGAAGACGTACATCAGGAGGCAGATCAGCAGAACGAATTGAAAGTTCGTATCGTCTCCGTAGTAGGCTGTCACGGATAAGATCAGCACGGCAGGATCCATTACAAAAACCCATTTGGCAAAGTGATAGGCACCTCGCCTGTTCGCTTCCAACGTACAAATCGCTGCCACGAGATGCATCACAAGTATAGCGGTAGTAAAGACCGAATGTTGAGGTACGAATATGTAGGAAGGAACGACTCCCAATATCATCAGTATCGCCCCCTGCACCTTGACGGAGTTGACCACCTTTACCTCATCCACCAACTCTTCAGGCGTATCCACATACACCCCCAATCTGACCAGTCGCTTAAAGAGTTTTTTCACGAGCGCGAACGAAAATAGTCAAAAATGGCCTTTGCCTGGGCTGTCGTAGCCACGGAAGAGAGTTCTTCTTGGCTCAACTGCTTGATGCGCTCCAGGCTATAGTATACGCGGAGCAGTTCTTTCGCTGTCTTCTCACCTATTCCATCTATCTCCAACAATTCACTTTGAAAAGCATTCTTACTCCGTTTGTTTCGGTGATGGGTTATCCCAAAACGATGCGCTTCATTCCGCATGCGTTGGATGATCTTCAACGATTCCGAACGCTTGTCGATATAGATGGGGATGGGGTCCTCGGGAAAAAAGATTTCTTCGAGTTTTTTTGCGATGCCGATTACCGCCACATTCCCCCTTAGGTCGAGTTTATCCAGGCTTTTGACCGCCGAGCTCAATTGACCCTTTCCTCCGTCTACCACGATCAATTGGGGAAGCGATTGGTTCTCGTCCATCAAACGTTTGTAGCGGCGGTAGATCACTTCCTCCATGGAGGCAAAGTCATCTGGCCCTTCAACCGTTTTAATGTTGAAATGACGGTAGTCTTGCTTGCTAGGCTTGGCATCCTTAAACACTACGCAAGCCGCAACCGGAAAGCTACCGTGGAAATTTGAATTGTCGAAGCATTCAATGTGAACTGGCAATGCCGAGAGGCGAAGGTCTTCTTTCAAGGTCTTGAGCACGCGATTGGCGTGTCGATTAGGGTCGATTTTATCTTGGGCCTTCTGTCGATCCAGCATGAAGAAGCGCAGGTTCTTGAGGGAGAAATCGATCAAAGCCTTCTTATCCCCTCGCTGTGGTTGATGAAAATCGGCATGCTCCCATTCAGCACCTACTTCTATGTTGACAAGGATTTCCTTCGCCGAGCTTTGAAACACGGAACGCATCTCTGCCACCGCCGTAAGCAAAAGGTCTTCCTTGTCTTCGTCCAATTTTTTCTTGAACTCGAGTGAATGGCTTTGGATGATGGCGCCGTTGACCACGCGCATGAAGTTGACGTAGGCAAATGCATCATCCGACACCACGCTGGCCACATCAACGTCTCGTATTACGGGGCTTACCACCACGGATTTACTCTGGTAGTCCTGTAGCAGGTCGTTGTTGGCTTTGAGTTGCGCGGCGAGTTCAAAATCCAAGGCTTCTGCCGCGATCTGCATGCGCTCCTTGGTCGCCTTGATCACTTCGTCCACATCGCCTTTGACCAATTTTCGAATCTCATCGATGCTTGCATTATAGGATTCCTCCGATTGTCGGCCTTCACAAGGTCCAAGGCAATTACCGATGTGAAACTCTAAGCAGGCCTTGAACTTACCTTTTTGGATATTCTCTTCACTCAACACATAATTGCAGGTGCGGACTTTGTGCAACTTAGTAGCGAGGCCCAATACGGCCTTCATCCTTTTTACCGAGGCATAAGGACCAAAGTATTCGGAACCATCACGCACCACGTTCCTAGTTGGAAAGACCCGAGGGAAACGTTCTTTCTTGATGCATATCCACGGGTAGGTCTTATCATCCCGCAATTGGATGTTGTATTTCGGTTGATGCTCCTTGATCATGGAGTTCTCAAGCAACAACGCCTCGAACTCATTGGCCACAATGATGTGCTCTAGGTGTCGAATTTTCTTGACGAGCAATCGCGTCTTTCCGCTTTCGTATCGGTCCCGATTAAAATAGGAGGTTACCCGCTTGCGCAAATCCTTTGCCTTCCCCACGTAAATGATTGTTCCGTCCTTATCGAAATACTGGTAGACCCCTGGTTTATGGGGCAAGTTGGAGACCTTCTCCTTCAGTTCGTCGCTGTGGTAACCCTCGTTGCTCATGTGCAGCAAAGATGAACTTCTATTGAAAACCCCCTGTTTAGGGTTTATAACATTTCTTTAAACACATTGTCTAGAATATTACCTTGGTCGCCGAACATCTTGACCACCACATGTGTTATGTGAGGATTAAAGATTATGGGAGCGTATGCAATCAAGGACTTAGAGCAGTTATCGGGGATCAAGGCCCATACCATCCGAATATGGGAGCAACGCTATGGCATAATAGAACCAAAGCGAACGGATACTAATATCCGCTATTACGACGACGATCAATTGAAATTTGTATTGAATGTGGCGTTACTCAGTCGCCATGGGTACAAAATCTCAAAGATTTCAAGGCTTTCCGACCATGAGTTCAAGAATGAAATCGAGAAACTGTATGAGCAGACATTAATCCACGACACAGACGTAGTCTTGGATCTCGACGCAAATGACCTGATGGTTTCGATGATCGACATGGATGCCGAGAAATTTCATCGGATTTATGAAAACTCCGTCAAAAACAACGGTTTCGAGCGGACCATCACGCACTTGATTTACCCCTTCCTAGAAAAGGTAGGCATCCTGTGGTCCATTGGCCAGGTCAATCCAGCCCATGAACATTTCATCTCTTGCCTAATACGTCAAAAGGTCATCTCCGGAATTGATCGCCTCCCTAATCCTGTCACCGGAAAGAAATTCCTCCTTTTTCTTCCCCAAGGAGAGCACCACGAAATTGGATTGTTGATGGCAAGCTACCTGTTGAAGAAGAATGGATGCAGGGTCTATTACATGGGCCAAAACCTTCCTGACAAGGATGTCCAATCATCCATTGTCACCATTCAGCCCGATGCCGTCCTGACCTTTTTCGTAGATCCAGCCCTGCTTACCAGGGCTACCGAAACCGCACAAACCATGATTAAGCGGTGTGGGGATTGTGAAATCCTTATCGCTACCCGTCCTGCTCCGCAACTCGAAGAGATTCAGTACGACCATTTGCACTTTCTGCACGGTCTAAAGGACTTAGAAAACTACTACTGACCCATTCACCGCTTCCTTCCAACATTTCTTTCACAACCTAAACGCCTGATTTCTAGGATTTTTAATGTTTTTGTTTAGACTTTTTGCTATTTAGTTAAACATTTTCTTGTGGGAAAGGAGGTTTGCGCATACATTTGTTTAAGTTTAATCCAAAAACGTTAAACACAATGTCAACAATAGAATTCAATCATCAGATCCTTTCCTTCCGCAAGCCGCTCGAGTATTTCGCATACAGCTTAACGCACAACGACGATGATGCACAGGACTTAGTGCAGGACACGTATATGAAAGCCGTTGCATACAAAGACAAGTTCAGGGAGGCAACCAATCTGAAGGCGTGGATGTATACCATCATGAAGAACACCTTCATCAACAACTATCGCCGTCAAGTAAAATCTCGGACCATCATTGATCAATCCGAAGACCTTTATTATCTTTCAAACGCACCTGACGCTCGAGATAAGCACCCTGGTAGTATGTACAACCACAGCGAGATCTTCAAGAGTGTCAACGCACTGCAAGACGAATACCGTATCCCGTTTAACATGCACACCGATGGATATAAATACAAGGAGATCGCAGACTACTTGAAGCTTCCTATTGGAACCGTTAAGAGTCGCATATTTCTTGCTCGCAAGAAGTTGATGGATGTACTAAGCGACTACAACCCCAACTAAAATCACCCATGCCTACCACCACCATCATAGGTTCCGGATTCTCAGCACTTTCAGCGGCCACAGCGCTCGCAGATAAAGGGCACGACGTCACCATCCTCGAGAAAAATGATTCTCCAGGAGGTCGCGCACAGAAGTTCGAGACGGATGGTTTTGTTTTTGACATGGGTCCGAGTTGGTATTGGATGCCCGACGTGTTCGAAAAGTACTTTGAACGTTTTGGCAAGTCGCCTTCCGACTATTACGACCTCAAGCGCTTGGATCCTTCTTACCGGGTTTATTTCGAAGACGAACACGTGGACATCCCTGCCAATTTCGAGCAGCTTCAAGCGCTTTTCGAAGCCAGGGAAAAAGGAGCGGGCAAGCGCCTACAATCTTTTCTAGAAGACGCAGCCATTAAGTACGAGGCTGGCATCAATGACCTGGTGCATCGTCCAAGTCTTTCGCTTTTCGAATTCATTGACTGGAAGGTGATCAAAGGCCTCTTTCAGCTCGATCTTTTCTTCAACTTCAAAGATTTTGCCCGGAAGTATTTCAGCGACCCCAAGCTGCTTAGCATCATAGAATTTCCGGTTCTCTTTCTTGGAGCAATGCCAAAGGAAACCCCGGCTCTGTACAGCTTGATGAACTATGCCGACCTCAAACTTGGCACGTGGTACCCGATGGGCGGAATGCACAAAATCGTAGAAGGAATGGTAGCCCTAGCGAAAGAAAAAGGGGTGAAATTTCAGTTCAATCAAAACGTAGAACGCATCTATGAAGACGGTGACATGAAAGTGGTTACTCCATCTGGTACTGTTACTTCAGACTATGTAGTTGGAGGAGCGGATTATGCCCACATCGACCAAGCCTTGCTAGACCCAACCGACAGACAATACAGCGCAGCTTATTGGGAGAGCCGCGTTATGGCCCCTTCGAGCTTACTTTTCTATGTAGGCGTCAACAAGCGGGTCAAGAACCTACTGCACCACAATCTCTTTTTCGATGCTGATTTCAACGCACATGCCGAGGAGATTTATAAATCGAAGCAATGGCCCAAGCACCCTCTCTTTTACGTATGTGCTCCCTCTGTGACCGACCCCTCTGTCGCTCCAGAAGGACATGAAAATCTTTTCTTCCTCATTCCCATCGCTGCCGGCATAGACGGTGATTCGGACGAAGTGCGCGAGCGCTACTTCCGAATGATCCTCGATCGCATCAAAAAGCACACGGGTGAAGACATTTCAGAAAACATTGTTTACAAAAGAAGCTACGCGGTTAAAGAATTCGTAGAGGACTACAACGCCTTCAAGGGCAACGCTTACGGTCTTGCAAACACCTTGCTACAGACCGCCTTTTTAAAGCCAAGAATCAAGCACAAGAAATTGAAGCATCTATATTTTACTGGTCAGTTGACGGCGCCGGGACCAGGCGTTCCTCCATCGCTTATCAGCGGCCAAGTTGTTGCCGACCATATTGTTAAACTCAACCTCAATTGACCATGAAAGAACTCTTTGACAACGTCAGTTTGCAAGCCAGCAAAATCACGACACGATCATACAGTACTTCATTCTCACTAGGAACGCGTTTCCTAGGGCCATCCGTGCGAGATGCCGTCTACTCGATTTACGGTTTCGTGCGCTTCGCCGACGAGATTGTAGACACCTTCCATGGCTATGATAAAGCACGCCTCCTCGACAAGTTTCAGCGAGACGCGTATGAGGCCATCGACGATCGCATTTCGCTCAACCCCATCCTCAATAGCTTTCAACACGCAGTGCACAACTATGGTATCGAACGAGAATTGATCGATACGTTTCTGGAGAGCATGCGCATGGACCTTGACAAGAAGAACTATTCCAGACAAGGCTATGAGCAATACATTTTGGGAAGTGCCGAGGTGGTTGGCTTGATGTGCTTGCGCGTCTTCGTGCAAGGCGATGACGAGATGTACCAACGTCTACAACAACCCGCTATGCGCTTAGGGTCCGCGTTTCAGAAAATCAACTTTTTGCGCGATATCAAAGCCGATTTTGCGGAAATGGGTAGGACTTATTTCCCCGGCATTGACATGCAGAATTTTAACGACAACGAAAAGAAGCGCATCGAAAGGGAAATCGAAGAGGATTTCGCTGCAGGATATGCTGGCATCATCCAACTCCCAAAGAATTCTCGCTTTGGGGTTTACATGGCATACGTGTACTTCTATCAACTCTTCAAGAAGATCGAACGCACCCAAGCCGTTGACATCCTGAAGGCGAGAATCCGCATTCCAAACCAACGCAAGTACGCCATGTTTGTAGAGAGCTACCTCAAGCATAGCCTCAATTTACTATGACGCACCTGGTGATCATCGTATTGAGCTTGGTCTTGACAAGCAGCATCCGCGCAAACGACCCCGACAAGGTCAGGAGTGCCTTTATGCTCGCCACCCAAGATTTAGATGCTCGCGCTGAGTTGGTGGAAAGACTAACGACCAACCATGGCGGCGACGCCTCTTTTCGGTCTGCCTATTTGGGCGCTTCCTTGACCTTACTAGCTGAATGTTCTGTTGCTCCATGGACCAAATTCAACCAATTCGTCCAAGGGAGTGAACTCCTCGAGGAGGCCATCGCTGCAAAGCCAAACGAAGCTGAATTTAGGTACCTGCGTTTCCTCATTCAAATCAACGCACCGTCTTTCCTGAATTATGATGACAACCTTCAGGAAGACTACATAGCCATTAACAACACCCTCCAGAATTCAACCGAGGAAGCCCTCTGGATGCAGCATTATCGGTCTTTTGAAAAAGAACACAGTCCATTGATCCGAAAGCAAGTAGACACAGCATATTAATCATGGAAAAAGTAATCCTTGTAAACGAAGACGATCAGTCCACCGGATGGATGGAGAAAATGGAAGCGCACCGGAAAGGAGTCTTGCATCGCGCTTTCTCGGTGTTCATTTTCAATGACAACGGAGAAATGTTGATCCATCGCAGAGCCCTTGATAAGTACCATTCGGGCGGGTTATGGACAAACGCTTGTTGCAGTCACCCACGTGAAGGAGAAACCACCGAAGAATCAGCCCATCGCAGGCTCATGGAGGAAATGGGCTTCGACTGTGATATCCAAGGGCAGTTCTCATTCATCTATCGCGCCGAGTTGGACAATGACCTGATCGAGCACGAACTCGACCATGTATTCTTTGGCCGCTTCAACGGCAAGCCAGTTCCCCACCCTGAGGAAGTTTATGAATGGAAGTATGTTTCCATGCAGGCACTCAACCGAGACGTAAGCATGCGTCCGGAAGCTTACACCGAATGGTTCAAAATCGCCCTGAATGAAATTCAGAGTAAGAAATTGGCCGTCGCAACGTGAAGGTAAAGGTCAGTAGAAAAGAGCATTTCAATGCCGCCCACCGCCTTCACAATTCCGCATGGGACGATGCGCGTAATGCGGAGGTGTTTGGCAAATGCAACAACCCAAATTTTCACGGGCACAACTATGAAGTCGTAGCCGATGTGACCGGAGAAATCGACCCAGATTCTGGCTACGTCATTGACATGAAGGACTTGAAACAACTCTTAAAAGAGGAAGTAATCGAACCCTTTGACCACCGCAACCTCAATTTGGATGTGGCAGAATTCAAAACGCTCAACCCCACTGCAGAAAACATGGTCGTGGTGATCTGGAAGCGCCTGCGCAACAGGCTTGCAGCTGACCTCGACCTCAGTGTAACCCTTTACGAAACGGAAAGAAATTATGTTGAATACAATGGGAAATAAAGAAGCGTTGCTCGAGGCATTGGACTACGAACACCATTGGAATGGCCTTTCGACGCCGATGCGAGAAGACGCTCAGGTACTATCCCCTGAAGAAAAAATCCAGAAGATCCGAGGACATTTCCAAGAGATCATGGAGACCTTGGGGATGGACTTGAACGACGAAAACCTTCAGGACACGCCTAATCGAGTGGCCAAAATGTTCGTAAACGAAGTGTTTAAGGGCTTGAATCCAGACAACAAGCCGGAGATCAAGCTCTTTAACAACAAGTACAAATACAAGGAGATGTTGGTAGAGCGTGACATTACGGTCTATTCGTACTGTGAGCACCACTTTGTACCGATCATCGGAAAAGCGCACATAGCGTACATCAGCAGCGGGCATGTGATCGGTTTGAGCAAGATCAACCGACTGGTTGAATACTATGCCAAGCGCCCTCAAGTGCAGGAACGCCTG
Organism: uncultured Flavobacteriales bacterium; assembly: GCA_943788725.1. Classification (GTDB taxonomy): domain Bacteria; phylum Bacteroidota; class Bacteroidia; order Flavobacteriales_G; family Salibacteraceae; genus SHAN690. The sequence goes on from CALSRJ010000006.1 coordinate 155,164, forward strand.
AACGAACAAATCGCAAAGGCGTTGAAAGAAGTATTGAAAACCGACGACGTGGCAGTAGTAATCGATGCAGAACACTTGTGTGTGAAATCACGAGGTATTCAGGATACGGCGAGCAGCACGGTAACGGCGAGCTACCACGGAAAATTCAAAGACCCCGAGGTAAGAAAGGAGTTTCTCCATTATGTCAACCTGAAGTAAGCCCTATGAAAGTTTTAGTAGTAGGAGGCAGCAAAGGGATTGGAAAAGCAGCCACAGAACTCCTCTTGGAGCAGGGGCATGAAGTAATAGTAGCGGCCCGCAGCAACGACGACGTCCGTCACTTACCAATCGAATGCATCGAAATAGATGTAACCCAAGATGTCAGTGCCTTGGAAGACTTGGACGACCTCAATGGTTTGCTCTTTTGTCCCGGCAGTATCAATTTACGTCCTTTTCATCGCCTGACTGCATCCGATTTTCAAAGCGACTTCGACCTGAACGTCATGGGGGCGGTAAAAGTCCTGCAGGCGTGTCGTTCAGCCCTCAAAGCCGGCAATGGATCGGTCGTACTCTTCAGCACCGTTGCCGTGCAACAGGGTATGCCTTTCCACGCTTCCGTGGCCGTGGCCAAAGGAGCCTTAGAAGGCTTGACGCGCACCCTTGCTGCCGAATGGGCGCCAGACATGCGGGTCAATGCCATTGCGCCAAGCTTAACGGACACCCCCTTGGCCGAAGGTTTATTATCGAACGAAAAAAGGCGCGAAGCGAGCGAACAGCGCCATCCTCTAAAGAGAGTGGGCACGCCTGAAGACATCGCCTCCATTGCCGTGCACCTCCTTTCGAAGAACGGCAGCTGGATCACCGGCCAGGTAATTGGCATTGACGGCGGCATGAGCAGATTGCGATGAGTCAACTCCATTTCACATCCGAAGACTGGAAGGTCAGTGAAGACCGTTATTGGATCACCTTCTTCAATTCGATCAGCGGTCCTCGGTCGGTTGTGATGATCGGAACCCAAGACCAGGAAGGCGTCGGCAACATTGGACTGTTCAATTCGCTTGTGCACTTGGGCGCAAATCCGCCCTTACTCGCTTTTATTCTTAGGCCCACGACGGTGCCCCGGCATACCTACCAAAACATCCTTTCTTCCGGTTGCTACACCATACAGCATGGCACTGTTGACCTACTCTCCAAAGTGCATCAAACATCTGCTAAGTACGATACGAAACAGGATGAATTCGAAGAAATTGGATTTGAAAAATCCTACATCGAAGGCTTCCAGGCGCCCTTTATTCAAGGAGTGCCTATTAGCTTGGCAATGGAATTCCGGGAAGAACACACGGTCAAATCAAACAACACGCGATTGATCGTAGGGGAGGTCAAGCACGTGTTTGTCAACGAGCGCTTAATTGACCAGGATGGTTGTGTAGACACCTCAAAGGCAGACACCCTCTTGGTAAGCGGACTGGATGCTTATCACCGACACGATCGCATCAAACGAATGAAGTATGCCCGGCCCTAAACAAGCAATGTCCCTCTTCTGGTTTCGGCGCGACTTACGCCTCGAAGACAACCATGGGCTTTACCAAGCGCTGAAGGATGGAAACAACGTTCAACCCATCTTCATTTTTGACCGCAATATCTTAGACAAACTAGAGGATAAAGATGACCGCAGGGTGAGCTTCATCCATGCCCAACTCGTCAAGATCGAAGCCCAATTAAGTCCATTCGGAGCGCATTTATGGGTCTTCCACGGAAATCCAATCGATGTCTTCCAACAACTCGTAAAAGACTACTCCATCGAGGCGCTCTATGCCAATCGCGATTACGAACCATATGCCAGAGATCGTGACAAGGCCGTTCATACACTACTAGCATCGAAGGGTATTCGGTTCCGGGCTTTCAAAGACCAAGTCATTTTTGAGAAGGAAGAAGTGATGAAGGACAATGGTGAGCCGTATGTGGTTTACTCCCCCTTCATGCGCCGATGGAAAAGCATCGTGAACGACGACCACTTTGCGCCCTACCCGAGCGAGGAACAGACACAACATTTTCACCGATCGGAACAAGTCAAAATGGTCTCTCTGCAAGCCCTTGGCTTTGAGCAACACCCTGCCGATTGGAGCGGTGCAGAAGTTGACCTGTCGGTCGTCAAGCACTACCACCAAACGCGTGATCTTCCTGGGAAGCCTGGCACTAGTCGACTCTCACACCACCTGCGTTTTGGTACCGTAAGCATTCGTGCTTTGATGCGTATAGGCAAGGACCTGAATGAAAAATGGTACAACGAGCTCATCTGGCGGGAGTTCTACCAAAGCATTCTATGGCATTTCCCGCGCGTGACCAAGGAAAGTTTCCGAAAGGAATACGACCACATCGAATGGAGGAACAATGAGGCTGAGTTTGAAGCTTGGTGCGAAGGCCGTACTGGTTTCCCCATCGTAGATGCCGGTATGCGCGAACTGAATCAGACCGGATTCATGCACAATCGGGTGCGCATGATCGTTGCCAGCTTTTTGACCAAACATTTATTGATCGACTGGCGCTGGGGCGAAGCCTATTTCGCAAGAAAACTGCTTGACTTTGACTTGGCCTCCAATAACGGAGGGTGGCAATGGGCTGCAGGCTGTGGCGTGGATGCCGCGCCATACTTCCGGGTTTTCAATCCGTACTTGCAAACGGAAAAATTTGATCCAGATCAGACCTATATCCTGCGCTGGGTGTCGGAAGTTGACACAGACCAATATCCAAGTCCAATCGTAGACCACAAATTCGCAAGAAACCGGGTGCTAGAAGTGTATAAGGCGGCCTTAAAACCAGACTAAGGCCTGAATGCCGCACGCTACGTCACATATGCTTCACCTCATCCGGCAGATCATAGAACGTCGGATGTCGATAAATCTTGTCGCTCGCGGGTTCAAACAGCGATTCTTTATCCTCCGGATCGGAAGCCATGATATTGTTGGATTCCACCACCCAAATGCTTACCCCTTCATTGCGTCGCGTATAAACGTCGCGCGCCATTTCCAATGCCATTTCAGCATCGGCAGCGTGAAGGCTTCCTGCGTGGCGGTGGCTCAATCCTGCCTTGCTGCGGATGAATACTTCCCAGAGCGGCCAGTTCTTCTTCTTTGACATAGTGGTGTGATTTATACTAAGCCGCTTGCGTGGCTTTCTTTCTTTGTTGTTTCTTCTCGGCATAGGCCATGGCTGCTTCACGCACCCATTCGCCTTCATCATAGGCTCCCTTGCGGTCGCGCAGGCGCTGGTGATTGCACTTACCTCTTCCCTTGACCACATTCCAAAATTCATCCCAATCGATCGGCCCCATTTCCCAATGGCCCGTCTCTTCGTTGAACTTCAAATCAGGGTCCGGCACTTCGCAACCCAACAAGTGGCATTGTGGCACGGTCATGTCGAGGAAGCGCTGGCGTAATTCGTCGTTCGAAAAGCGCTTGATCTTCCATTTCATACTCTGAGCCGAATGCGCAGAATCGGCATCGCTCGGTCCGAACATCATCAGTGCTGGCCACCACCATCGGTTGATGGCATCTTGTGCCATGCGCTTTTGTTCAGCCGTACCATTGGCCATGGCGAGCATGATGCTAAAACCTTGGCGCTGGTGAAAGCTCTCCTCCTTACACACACGAATCATGGCACGGCTATACGGTCCAAATGAACATCGACACAATGGAACTTGATTCATGATCGCAGCACCATCTACCAGCCATCCAACGGCTCCAATGTCTGCCCAAGTGAGGGTCGGGTAATTAAAGATCGATGAGTATTTCGCTTTTCCTGAATGCAGGTCTTCGATGGTATCGTCTCGTTCAACCCCAAGCGTCTCGGTGGCAGAATAGAGGTAGAGACCGTGTCCTGCCTCGTCTTGTATTTTGGCCAACAAGGCCACCTTGCGCTTCAAACTAGGTGCACGAGTAATCCAGTTCGCTTCGGGCAACATACCTACAATCTCGCTATGGGCATGCTGGGATATCTGACGGACCAAGGTTTTCCGGTAATCGTCCGGCATCCAATCCTTCGGTTCGATCTTGATCTCCGCGTCTACTTTGTCTTGAAATATCTTCTCTAGGTCCTTTTCAGCCATGGTACAATTGTGTGTTGTGCGAATATACTTACGTTGCCTTATTCGGCAGCAGGCGTGGTGGAGGAACTATAGGGAAACAGACGAAAATCAGTTTTTGTTTGCGGGAGGAGGGGACGCCATAGGCGATTGGCTTTTGGCTTATTTAGTACGCAACCCAACTACGAGCAATGCACAAACTCTGAAGCAACCTCGAATTCCTATTCCCTAAACCCCGGTTGTTCTCGATACATCCACGCCTGCAGCGTGGCCACTCCTTTAGACTTGTTTTCTGAAATTAGTTTGAATAAAACGGTTGGAAAAGGAAGAGGTGAACCAGGGTCACTCTAGTTCAGAACTATAGTTCGATTTGGACCTCTTCCCATTCATCATGAGTCTTCGAATAGAAATTTAGGGATAGAGCCCTATTATCAAGGAGTTGAAGTAAGCATGATGTTCCAACCATTCGTAAACTTAACACACAAAATTATGCATGAAGACAAGATTTTCATTGGTGCTGATGTAAGTAAACTTACCATTGATTTTACGCTCCTTTTGAATGATCAAGTTGAGCACCAGTGTGTAGAAAACACTGTAGCTGCCCTCTCTTCTTACTTGAAGGCTGTAAAACGTCGCTTTAAGGTCAAGGACGCTTCTATCTACCTAGGCATTGAGAATACAGGCCGTTACAGTTGGCCTGCATTACGCGCGTTTAGCTGCGGTGAATTGAAGTTACACCTACTCTCTCCGCTTCACTTGAGTAAAAGTCAAGGACTGGTTCGCGGTAAATCTGACCTTGTCGATAGTCAGCGTATTGCTCGCTTTTTGAAAAAGAACCTTGATGAGCTATCGCTTTATCAAAAGCCACGCGAAGTCATTGAAGAACTATCTCTTCTACTTGCTCGAAGAAATAAGCTCCAAAAGCTTATCAAAGCCGAGTCAGCAACCATAGAAGAGATGGGTCAGGTGAGTAAGGGCAGGGTAAGATCCTTCATTATAGCAGATAGTAAAAAGTCAGTTCTTGCATTGAGGAAACGGCTTCAAATGGTTGAACTTCAAATCGAAAATCTTATCGCTGAAGATCAAGACCTCAAACACAAGGTCAAACTCTTAATGAGCATTTCTGGGGTAGGTAAAATCCTTAGTTGGTATCTATTGGTTAAAACCAATGAGTTCAAAAACTTTGATGACCCAAGAAAGTTAGCCTGTTTTGCCGGTGTGGCACCATTCCAGCATACATCAGGTACTTCCGTTCGAGGTCGAACAAGGGTATCGAGCTTTGCCGACAAAACACTTAAACGTATCCTTCACCTTGCTGCACTCAGAGTCACACAAATGAAAGGAGAGTTGGGAGAATACTACCGAAGAAAAGTGGAAGAAGGAAAGAATAAAATGGCCGTTATTAACGCGTTGAGAAACAAAATCATACACAGAATCATGGCCGTAATCCGTGAGGATAGACCCTACCAAATCAGAGAAAAAAATACTTTGCTAGTGTCATAGAAATCGAACTGACAAAGGAATAGCTACTGGCAGCTGGCATATGATTCGGTAATCATAAACAAATCTTCTTAAGGACTTTCTAACGTGCAGAGAACGCAGTTGTAGTTGAAGTTCCTCAAATTGAGAAGCTCCACGCATCTTTCGTCTTTAATCCTTGCGCACCAATCCCCATTCCCTCATTCACTTTTCACTTTCCACTTTCCACTTTCCACTTTTCACTTTTCACTTTTCACTTTTAGTTTTTAGTTTTTAGTTTTTCATTCTCCCAATCCCCAATCCCCATCAAAGCGAAGCGAAGACCCCCCCAAAGAAACCCTGCCCAAAATCAGTTCTTCACTTCCCCTTTCCATAGGTCTGAAATCCTATTTTTACCGCCACAAACGAAGCCCCTATGCCGAAGTTCCATTCCCTGAAAGTGCGTGACGTCAGAAAAGAAACGGAAGATGCCGTTTCAGTATCCTTTGACGTGCCGGAAGATTTGAAAGAAGAGTACTCCTTTATTCAAGGACAGTACCTCACCTTCAAGAAAGAACTGAACGGCGAAGAGATCAGGAGGAGCTACTCCATCTGCCGAAGCCCGCTGGACAATGACCTTAGGGTGGCTATTAAAAGGGTAGAAGACGGATTATTCTCGACCTACGCAAACGATCAACTGGAAGTGGGTGATGTCTTGGACGTCATGACGCCCCTCGGTCGCTTTTACACCCCTATCGATCCAGACAATGAAAAGCATTACGTAGCCTTCGCCGCTGGAAGCGGTATCACACCTGTGATGGCGCACATGCGCACCGTATTGGCAATGGAGCCAAAGAGCGAGTTCACGCTGATCTTTGGCAATAAATCGACGAGCAGCATCATCTTCAAAGAAGAGATCGAAGACCTCAAAAACGAGTACATGGACCGTTTGCGGGTCTACCATGTACTGAGTCGTGAGCAAAACGAATTCCCCTTGCTTTTCGGACGGATTGACGAAGAGAAATGCAACACGTTCATGAAGTATTTCATCCAACCGGAATCCATCGATGAAGTGTTCGTGTGCGGCCCTGCCCCACTCATTGAAAGCGTAAGAAAGGTGATGAGTGAAGCGGGAATCGACCGAAAAAAAGTGCATTTCGAACTCTTTGCATCGCCCCAGCAACTCGCCGAACGCGAAGGTTACGCGAAGCCTAAACGTGAGAAGAAAGAAGGATTTCAAGCCAACGTTCAAATCATTTTGGATGGAGTGGCTACCGACTTCACAATGGATTCTGAAGACTCCAACATCCTAGATGCGGCCTTAAAAAATGGTGCCGACCTCCCCTTTGCTTGCAAGGGCGGTGTGTGCGCGACTTGTCGTGCAAAATTGGATGAGGGCAAGGTAGAGATGGAAGTAAACTATTCACTCGAACCCGACGAACTCGAACGAGGCTTCATACTTACGTGTCAATCGCACCCGACCACCGAAAAAGTGGTAGTGAACTTCGACGAAGTATAGCCTTCCCGCTTCGAAAATCTTTCTGGACTTCTGGATTTTTAGCTCAGTCTGTACATCTTTGCCCAAATCTTCTGATTGATGAGTGACACGCGAATTTTAGTGATCGGAGCCTGCGGACAAGTCGGCACCGAATTGGTTGAAGAGCTGGCTAGCAGGTTCGGCAAGGACCGGGTCATCGCATCCGACATCCGTGCAGAAGCATCCTTTGATGTTCCCTATATTCAATTGGATGTGATGGACCGAGAGCGCGTTCGAGAAGTGGTGGTGGACAACAACGTGACCGAGGTCTATCACCTTGCGGCGTTGCTCTCTGCAACCGCTGAGCAGAATCCTGAGTTTGGATGGAAGCTGAACATGGACGGATTGTTCTCCATCCTTGACCTCGGAAAAGAAGGCATCCTCAAGAAGATTTTTTGGCCCAGTTCGATTGCGGTTTTCGGTCCAACCACTCCGCGTCACAACACCCCTCAACGCACCATTATTGAGCCCACAACCGTTTACGGCATTTCGAAATTTGCCGGTGAACGATGGTGTGAATACTACCATGCCCGATGGGGCGTAGACGTGCGCAGTGTGCGTTATCCAGGGCTGATCGGCCATAAGTCATTGCCCGGAGGAGGAACCACCGATTACGCGGTAGATATTTTCCACCAAGCATTGAAGCAAGGAAGCTATGAATGCTTCCTCAGTGCCCAAACAGCACTGCCGATGATGTACATGAGCGACGCCGTCAAGGCCACCATTGACATCATGCAAGTGCCATCCGAACAGGTTAAAATCCGATCGAGCTATAACATTTCTGCGATGAGTTTTGATCCGGCTGGAGTGGCTGCGGAGATTGAAAAACACCTTCCTGATTTCAACATTTCATACGCTCCAGACTTTCGACAAGCCATCGCCAACAACTGGCCGGCATCCATTGATGATGCTGAGGCTCGTGCAGATTGGGGGTGGCAACACACCTATGACCTTCCGTTAATGGTAGATGACATGTTGAAAAACCTTCGGAACAAATTGGAAGTTTCGGCGTAATGTTATGACCGCTTTTAGGACGATTTCAATAAGTCAATCAATCTTGGAAATAAGTTTATCTTTTCGCCCGTTTTCGTACAGCAGACCAAGCACACTTATGATCAGAACGATACTCTTCGCGGCACTACTATTCATTGGAACTGGGCTTTTCGCTCAGAACGAAACCAATGCTGAAGGACGGCGTGTAGGTTATTGGAAGGTAACCGCCGCTGACGACCCAAAAGCGGGGTATTCTCCTGACGCTTTGGTGGAAGAAGGTAAGTATGAGGTCGGAAGAAAAGTCGGGGTTTGGAAAGCGTATTTCCCCTCTGGGAAAATAAAAAGTGAGATCACGTACATCACGGGCCGACCCAAAGGACCGTACACCACCTACTACGAAAACGGTCAGATCGAAGAGAAGGGAAATTGGAGCCTCAACAAGAACCAAGGCAAGTTCACCCGCTATTACGAGAACGGTCAGGTACAGCAAGACTTCACATTTGATGACACGGGAAAGCGCAACGGAGCGCAGAAATATTTCTACGAAAACGGTCAGTTGATGATTGAAGGAAATTGGAACGGCGGTAAGGAAGATGGAGAGGTCAAAGAATACTTCGAGAATGGTGAAGTGAAATCAGTACGCGTATTCAATGGAGGAAAGATGGACGCGGCCCAATCTACCTTTAAGAAGCCTTCGACCCCCGCAGCTGCTCCCAAGACAGAGCCCGAGCCTGTAAAGGTCGATGACAAAGCCAAGACTACGGTAGCTGTTGCAAAAGCAGAAGCGAATCCCAACATTGGCTATTTCGACGGCAATGGACAGCACACCTTGTACAACAAGAACCGTCAAATTTCACAGAAAGGACTCTTCCAAAGCGGTCGTTTGAAAGACGGGAAGGTGTACCGATATGACGACAATGGCATCCTTCAGACCATCGAGATGTACAAGAATTTCCGCTACGTCGGAGATGGTGTCATCACCGCTGACATGAGGTAACCCCTCACCAACGGCTTTCAAGGATATCATCCACGCATTTTTTTGCTCCTCCTTTCCGTCTATTCAGATGGAAGAACTCGCTCCCAGCAAGTATCTTTGCCGCTTTGCGAACAGAACGTCATGGAAAATTCATTGCAGCTTTACAATACCCTCTCGAGTAAAAAAGAACCGTTTGAACCGATCAAACCACCCTTCGTGGGCTTGTACGTTTGCGGCCCAACGGTATACAGCAATGCACACCTCGGCAACGGCCGCACCTTCCTTTCTTTTGACCTGATCAATCGCTACCTGCGTCACCTCGGCTACAAGGTGCGCTACGTCCGTAACATTACCGACGTAGGACACATCACTACGGACGTAGACGACGGCGTAGATCGCATTGGAGAGCAAGCGCGCCTGGAGCAATTAGAGCCCATGGAGATCGTACAGAAGTACACCCTGGACTTCCATGAAATCATGGCTAATCTGAACCTACTCCCACCCGATATTGAACCAACGGCGACCGGTCATATGATCGAACAGATCGAGATGATCAAGACGATTTTGGAGAAAGGTTTTGCCTACGAATCAGACGGCAACATCTACTTCGATGTGCAGGCCTATAAGGAGAAGTACAACTACGGAGAGCTGAGCGGAAGAAACGTAGAAGAGTTGTTCAGCAATACACGGACACTTGACGGCCAAAGCGAAAAACGCTTCTTTGCCGATTTCGCACTATGGAAAAAGGCCTCGCCAGAACACATCATGCGCTGGCCTTCCCCGTGGGGATTAGGATTTCCAGGCTGGCACCTCGAGTGCTCATCCATGAGTACCAAGTACTTGGGCGAGCAATTCGACATCCACGGCGGTGGAATGGACCTGAAATTTCCGCACCACGAATCTGAAGTCGCCCAAAACACAGCCTGCAGCGGTCACGGTCCTGCGAAGTATTGGGTACACACCAACATGCTGACTTTCGAAGGATCGAAGATGTCCAAGTCATTGGGCAATTCCATTCTTCCCAACGAACTTTTCACTGGTGAGCACCCTTTGTTAAAGCGAGGATTTCACCCGATGGTGGTGCGGTTCTTTATGCTGCAAGCACACTATCGCAGCACCTTGGATTTCTCCAATGAAGCATTAGAGGCGGCAGAAAAAGGCTACCAACGTTTGATGGCAGGCGTTAAGATATTGAGCGCACTTCCCGTTTCAGACTCCAGCGACGTAGACGTGGCGGGACTCAAGGCAAAGTGCTATGCGGCGATGAACGACGACTTCAACAGTCCTGTGCTGATTGGGAACCTTTTCGACGCAGTGAAGATGATCAATTCGGTTGCCGAAGGTCGCTTGAAGATCACGGCCGAAGACAAGACCAACTTGCAAGAGCTAGTACGCGGATTTGTAGATGAGGTACTTGGACTCAAAGGCATTGAAGACACCAACGACGGCGGTATGATTGAAGGGTTGATGGACTTGATCCTCGACGTTCGAGCGCGGGCTCGGGCAAATAAAGATTGGGGCACTTCTGATGCAATACGCGATCAATTGGTGGATCTGAAAATTGTAGTGAAAGACGGAAAAGATGGAGCGACATGGGAAGTAAAGGGTTGATCAAAATCGCTGCCATGGCAGCGGTCATCCTGCTTCTTGAAGCGTGCGGTGGAGAAGAACGTAAAATAGAGCCACCCGTTCAGCAAGCTCCAAAACCGGCTGTACAACTCAAGGCAACGCCAGCATTCAGTGGGGATTCAGCATATGCCTTTGTTCAACGACAAGTAGATTTCGGTCCACGCGTCCCCAATAGCAAAGAGCATAAGGCATGCGCCCAATGGTTGACATCATCGCTCGAACGCTTCGGCTTGGAAACTCTAGTTCAAGAAGCTACGGTGACAGCGTACAACGAAGAAAGACTTGAGATTTACAACATCATGGGCAGGTACAATCCTACCGCCCAGAAGCGAATTTTACTAGCCGCCCATTGGGATACTCGTCCGTACGCCGATCGGGGCAATGTAGATAAAAACAAACCCATTGACGGTGCGAATGATGGCGGAAGCGGCGTTGCTGTGCTGCTTGAGTTAGCACGTGCCATTCACGCAGATTCCATGTCGCCGGAAATCGGCTTTGACATCCTCTTCCTCGATGGCGAAGACTATGGCAAACCCGAATCATCGATGATTGGAAAATCGAACGACTCTTGGTGCCTTGGATCGCAGTATTGGTCTAGTAACATTCCCATCGAAGGCTACGCACCCGAGTACGCCATTTTGCTGGATATGGTAGGGGCCTCAGATGCCGTCTTTCCAAAAGAAGGTGCTTCCGTTTATTACGCGCCGCAGGTGGTAGAAAAAGTATGGTCGATTGCGCAAGCCATGGGACACCGAGGTTACTTCTCTGCCATCAACGGTAATCCGCTCATCGACGATCATATTTACCTGAATAAGATCGCAGAAATCCCTACGATCGACATCATTCACTACGACATGCTGCGTTCCGATTTTGGTTCCTTTCATCATACCCATGATGACAACATGGACATCATCGACAAAGGCACCCTGAAGGTGGTAGGCGATGTGGTCATGCAAGTGATCTATCAGGAATGAGGCATTGGTTCCTCCTTCTGTGCACTGCGATTTCCTTATCTCTTCAAGGACAAAATATCGATATCGATTTGCTGCAAGGAGCCAACGCACATCGACCCCAAGGCCTCGACCCCACATTTCAGTTCATTACCCAATCGGCATCACCCCTTAGTGTGGCTGCTCCTATTGCCGTATTTACCGCCGGCGTACTAAAAAAAGACACCAACTTGGCGAGGAACGGCATCATGATCGGCGGTGCAATGGCCGTTTCCGCCGGTACCACATTGCTCTTAAAATATTCGATCGATCGCCCTCGACCTTTCGAAACCTACTCCTTCATCGTCAAGCTATCCGATGCAGGATCTCCTTCCTTCCCGTCTGGCCACACCTCTAACGCTTTCGCCACCGCCACCTCTCTCTCTTTGGCCATTCCAAAGTGGTACGTAACGGCGCCCGCCTTGCTCTGGGCCTCGGCCGTTGGGTATTCACGGATGCACCTCGGTGTGCACTATCCAAGCGACGTGCTGGTCGGAGCTGCCATTGGTGCTGGATCGGCCTTTTTGAGTCACTATCTCAACCGGCGACTTTTCCGCAAGTAAATCGTCCGTTTCCGTAGCCCAGCTTTGCTTTCATAAGGCTATATTTCGGCAAATTTCCCGCTGACATGGCCGACGATAAAAAGCTCTTCCTTCTCGACGCATTTGCGCTCATCTACCGCGCCTATTATTCGTTCATTTCCAATCCACGGGTCAGCAGCAAAGGACTCAACACCTCTGCCATGTTTGGCTTCACGAATACCCTTTGGGACCTGATCAACAAGGAGAAGCCAACGCATATCGCCGTTGTCTTTGACCCCCCTAGTGGCGACCAAGAGAATTTTCGCGTGGAGCAGTACGCGGAGTACAAGGCGAACCGCGAAGCCATGCCGGAAGACATTCGAAAGTCACTTCCGTACATCAAGGCCATTGTGCAGGGATTCAAGATCCCCACCCTGGAAGTAGAAGGGTTCGAAGCAGATGACGTGATTGGCACCTTGGCCAAGAAAGCAGCGCGCAAAGGGTATACCGTTTACATGATGACGCCCGATAAAGACTACGGTCAATTGGTAGAAGACACCATCTTCATGTACAAACCCGGCAGGCAAGGAAGCGACGTACAGATCATGGGGCCCAAAGAAATTTGCGAGCGTTACGGCATTGAGCGCCCTGATCAGATCATTGATATTTTAGGGATGATGGGCGATGCCGTCGACAACATTCCCGGCATTCCTGGGGTAGGTGAAAAAACAGCCATCAAGTTTGTGCAGCAATTCGGATCCATGGAGGGCTTGTACGAGAATGTAGAAGCGCTGAAGGGTAAGATGAAAGAGAAGGTCGCCGAGAACAAGGACCAAGCCTTCATGTCTAAGCAGCTGGCAACCATTATACAAGATGTTCCGATTGAATTGAACGAAAATGATCTGATTCGAGAGGAGCCGGACGTAGAGCGATTGGTTGAGATCTTCACCGAACTCGAGTTCAAGACCCTCGCCAAGCGCGTCTTAGGAGAAGAGATCGCCGTCACCCAGACGAGCAGTTCTGGCGGACAGTTAGACCTATTCGGCGGCGATGAACAAGGGAGCGAAACACCAGCCGAAACTACCGCGCCTTCGACGGACCTCGACACGATTGAGACGGTGGACAATACCTATGCAGCAGCGACCACAAAGGAGGAGCGTGCTGACTTGATCAAGACCCTACGCCAAGCCAAGAGCATTTGCTTTGACACGGAAACAACGGGCATCGACTCCATTACGGCCGAGTTGGTGGGTATGTCTTTTTGTATCGAAAAGGGCAAAGCGTTTTACGTTCCTGTTCCGGATGACCATTCAGAAGCCACCAAGATTGTAGCCGAATTCAAGGAAATCTTTGAAAGCGATGCTGAGAAAGTTGGGCAAAACTTGAAGTACGACCTCGAAGTATTGAAGCGCTACGGGATCACGGTAAATGGTTTCTTGTACGATACGATGATTGCCCACTATTTGCTCCATCCAGACATGAAGCACAACATGGACGACATGTCTGAGTACTACCTGAACTACAAGCCTGTATCAATTGAGAGTTTGATCGGTAAAAAGGGAAGCAAGCAGGGAAGCATGCGCGACGTTGCCTTGGAAAACATCACCCAGTACGCGAGTGAAGACGCAGACATCACCCTTCAACTGAAGCATGCCTTGGATGCAGAATTGGACAAGGACCACCTCGTGAAGCTGTTCAGGGAGATCGAGTCTCCGTTGATCCAAGTACTCACCGATATGGAGTTGGAGGGCATCAACATCGACGTGCCTGCTTTGAAAAAGTTTTCGAAAGAACTCGGAACCGACATCGACAGTTTGAAAAAGAAAATCCTCGGGCTGGCGGGGATTGATTTCAATGTAGACTCTCCGAAGCAACTCGGAGAAGTGCTTTTTGACCACTTGAAGATCGATGAGAAGGCCAAGAAAACCAAGAGCGGACAGTACGTAACACGTGAAGACACCCTGCAAAAGATGGCGGGCAAACACGAGATCATCCCATTGATCCTCGACTATCGCAGTGTGAAAAAATTGAAGAGCACGTACGTAGATAGTTTACCTGAAATGGTGAATCCTGATTCAGGACGAATCCACACCAACTACATGCAAACAGTAGCGGCTACGGGCAGGCTTTCCTCCACCAATCCGAACTTGCAAAACATTCCGATCCGCACCGAACGGGGACGCTACATCAGAAAGGCCTTCATTCCAAGATCTGAAGAGTACGTCATCTTGGCGGCGGATTATTCGCAAGTAGAGCTCCGTATTATCGCGGCGCTGAGCGAAGACCAAGGCATGATCCAAGCGTTTAAGGATGGCTTAGACATCCATGCAGCCACTGCCTCGAAGGTGTTTGATGTTCCGCTAGAAGAAGTAACCCGAGATCAACGGGGAAAGGCAAAGGCCGTGAATTTCGGCATCGCTTATGGACAGGGGGCCTTTGGATTGGCCGACAACCTCAATATTTCTCGCACCGAAGCTCGAGAGATCATTGAAAATTACTTCGTCCAATTTCCGGGGATCCAAACCTTTAAGGAAATGGCCATCGAACAAGCGAAGGCCAAGGGCTATGCGGAGACGCTCTTGGGTCGCAGGCGATACTTACCAGACATCAACTCACAAAACGGCACCGTGCGCGCGGGCGCAGAACGCAACGCGATCAACGCCCCCATACAAGGGTCTGCAGCAGACATCATAAAATTGGCCATGATTGACATTCACAAGACATTTGAAGCCGAGGGTTTTCGCTCCAAAATGCTCCTTCAAGTACATGATGAATTGGTTTTTGATGCCCATAAAGAAGAACTTGAAACCATCCGCCCCATCATACGTAGGAAGATGGAAACCGCGTATACCATAGCTGTTCCGCTAGTTGTTGACATCAATCATGGGAATAATTGGTTGGAAGCACATTAAAACACAGGCTGTTCGCACCTATGTTTGTTCTAATTCGGAAATATTATGAGAACCACTACCCTTCTACTACCCCTTGCGCTCTTGCTGATCACAGTGAGCTGTGGAGGTGAAAAATCCGACGAAGTCAAAGCGAGTAAGAAAGGGCTGGATATCGACACTTCCCAAATCAAAGATGGCGTTGGCGCCGAGATGTATGATCGAGCGAGGGCTATGTTCTACTCAATGCCGACCCCCATGGAGCTCCAATCGATGATTGAGTCTTCGGGAGGACATTTCAGGGATGATTTGCTGGCCGACCCTCAAAAATCAGCAGATTACCAAACGACCGAGCAACAAGCCTTTGCGCTCGGTGTGTACGGGGCAGACATGAGTTACTCCACCGTCTTCGATCAGCAACAAGATGCACTCTTGTATATGGCTGCGGCTCAGCGAGTAGCGAAGAAATTAGGCATAAAGGATCCATTCGGGCCTGGCCTCATGGAACGCGCGAGCAACAACCAGACGGACAAAGATTCTATGTTGTTGATCGTCTCTGAGATCTACTGGGAACTCAACAGTCAATTGCAGGAGGAGAACCGCAATCAGATCGGACTGATCGTTTTAGCGGCTAGCTGGGTAGAAGGCGTCTATCTCGGCACTCAAATCATGCATGAACAAGAGAACGGCGAAATGGAGCAAGTCATCGCCGACCAACGCTTCATCGCTTCTCAATTGGATGCCCTTTTCTCGGACTATGCTTCAGATCCGTTCATCGCTACTACTGAGCCTTACTTCCGACAGATTGTGGATCGTTACCTGGCGCTTCCCGTAGAAGAAACCCCTACGAGCATGACAAAACAAAATGGGAAAACGGTGATTGGTGGTGCTACCAAAGTGAAGTTCACAAAAGAAGACTTAGCAGACATTTCCCGTATTGTGGAAGAAACCCGACTCAAAATCATTGCGCTATGAAGAACAACCTCTTAACCTTTTCCCTTCTTCTTGCCATGAGCCTTGCGTTCACTCAGGTAGCTAATGCGCAATGCAAGTCGTTTACCAAGAAGCATTGTCTTTCTGAATTGGAGGGCTATTCTAGCAATGGCCAGTACAACGGAGCCGTGATGTTTGAAGGGGAAGCCGCCTCTTTGGTGCAGACCTTTTACTCGGGAAAAGATTACCGCCTTTACATCTGTTCACACGACGCAATCAGCGACAGCCTCTTCTATGAAGTGCGCGATTACAAGAAGAACCTCCTTTTTTCGAGTAAAGATGAGGGCACCACTATGTTTGATTTTTCTGTTGAATCAACCCAGCAGCTTTACCTGACCATCATCGTTCCGGATATGGGCACAGCCAATGAGCTCAAAAAGAATGGATGCGTATCTATTCTCATCGGGTTCAAGGAGAATTAACCCTACACGACGTCTTTTCTTTCAAGCATGCGTAATATTGCGCCATGACCTACTCCATGACAGGTTACGGCAAAACAGTTTGCCAGTACAACGGCCGAGGGCTGACCATTGAGATCCGAACGCTTAACAGCAAGCAAGGTGATGTCAATGTGCGTATGCCCTCCATCTATCGTGAAAAAGAGATCGCGCTGCGCGACTTGATTTCCTCCGAACTTCAGCGCGGCAAGATCGACTTGAGCATCCAGCGAGACCTCGCGGATGAGGAAATGACAAGCGAGATCAACGAAGCCTTGGTCACCCACTACTACGAGATGATCAAGAGGATGGAGTCAAAGATCGAAGGCAATGCATCTGCCGATTCGGTCGAGTACCTTTCCCTCATCTTCAAACTACCGGACGTTCTTAAGCCCGTATCGGAGCAGTTGACCGAAGAAGAATTTGACGTGCTCAGCGAAGGCCTTGCCTCCTGTATTGACCATGTCAAGGCATTCAGAAAGCAGGAAGGAGCAAAACTCGAGCTCGTACTTCGCGCAGGTGCTGAGCGCATCGCCTCCTTACTGGAGGATGTAGCGCCGTTTGAACAAGCACGCATCGATAAAATTCGAGGTCGTATCACGAACAGTTTAGGAGACGATGCAGATGCATCCAGCTTTGACAAGGATAGGTTTGAACAAGAATTGATCTACTACCTAGAAAAGCTTGATATCACCGAAGAAAAGGTGCGCCTGAAAGCCCATTGTGAATACTTTCTCAAGACCTTAGATACCGAAGAAGTCAAAGGCAAGAAACTGTCTTTCATCGCCCAGGAAATGGGACGGGAAATCAACACCCTTGGCAGCAAGGCTCAACATTCGGAGATGCAACGCGTTGTCGTAGACATGAAGGATGAGCTTGAAAAAATAAAGGAACAAGTACTGAACGTTCTCTAAGCGATGACCCCACTTCACCCTCAAGGAAAAGCCATCATTTTCTCAGCCCCATCCGGATCAGGCAAGACCACGATCGTACATGCGCTGCTCGGACAAGGAATGCCGCTTGAGTTTTCGATATCGGCTACGAGTCGAGAGCCACGTGGCGCCGAAATCAATGGGGTCGACTACTATTTCCTAGGTATCAATGGGTTCAAGAAAATGATCGACGCAGACGCCTTGTTGGAATGGGAGGAAGTCTATGTGGATCAGTTTTACGGCACCCTCAAAAGCGAAATCGAACGGATTGGGAACAACGGGAATGCTGTCGTTTTTGATGTGGATGTATACGGCGGTATCGAACTGAAGCGATTGCTGGGCGATCAAGCATTGGCCGTTTTCATTCTACCGCCGTCGGTGGAAGAATTGGAAAGACGGCTAAGGGGAAGGAATACAGATCCAGAAAAAAAGATCAAAGTACGCTTGGCCAAAGCCAGTGAAGAGATTGAGCAACGTGACGCCTTTGACACGATCATCGTAAACGAAAACCTCGATAAAGCGATTGCTGACGCCCGTGCCGCGATCATTGAATTCCTTGCGAAATGAGCAAACGAATAGGCCTATACTTTGGCACCTTCAACCCGATTCATGTCGGGCATCTGATCATTGCGAATCACATGGTGCAGCACGCAGCATTGGATGAGTTGTGGTTTGTCGTTTCCCCTCAAAATCCGCTCAAACCAAAGGCCTCGTTGCTTGCTGATTACCATCGACTCGCCTTGGTGCGCATTGCGGTAGACAACAACTTCAAACTTCGAGCAAGCAATATCGAGTTCGATCTTCCCCAGCCATCCTACACCATTCACACGCTTGCAGCGCTCTCAGAAAAACACCCTGATCATGATTTTACGATCATCATGGGCGAAGACAACCTGAACACCCTTCCGAAATGGAAGAACTATGATCAAATCTTAGAACACTATTCCATCCTGGTCTATCCACGCGTAGAAAGCGATGAGAACCTAAGCGTAATCAGCGGCGACCGGAGTGATCTTCTCGACCATCCAAAGGTTACGATGGTAGACGCCCCCTTGATGAAGATCTCCGCAAGTTTCATCCGAAAAGCCGTCCACGATGGCAATGACGTGCGTTACTTGCTCACCGAGCCCGTGTTGAAGTATGTGGATGAGATGAACTTTTATCGTTAGGGAGTGGGGATTAGTGAAGAGTGAAAAACTAAAAGTGAAAAGTGAAAGGTGGATAGGACAACTCCTCTCATGATGTCAGTTCGAGTGGCCACGCCGGAGGCGCGGATGTATCGAGAACAACCTGAGTTGAGGGAGTAGGGATTGGTGAAGAGTGAAAAACTAAAAGTGAAAAGTGGAAAGTTAAAGGTGGATAGGACAGCTCCTCTCTTGATGTCAGTTCGAGTGATCACGCCGAAGGTGTGATTGTATCGAGAATAACCTCAATGTGCTCATGTACTAATGGGCTAATGACCTGATCAACTACTCCCCGCTGCGAAGCAGCCAGTCGCCTCTATACTGCATCCGCCCATTGCACAGTTGAGATTGCAGTTCCAAATGGCTTCTCCCTTGAATTTCTCACCTTTGCAACTCCAAAATTGGAACCATGAGCGACCGTACAGAATTGAATGACCTGGGTGAATTCGGCTTGATTGAGCATTTGACGAAGAACATCGAACACGTACAGCCTTCTACCGTGCTGGGGGTTGGCGACGATGCCGCCGTGATTGACCGTGGTGACTTTTACGAATTGGTTTCTAGCGACATGCTCGTGGAAGGTGTGCATTTTGACATGGGGTATACACCCCTCAAGCACCTGGGCTACAAAAGCATCGCGGTAAATGTTTCTGATATCTGCGCGATGAATGGTACCTGTGAGCAAGTCACTGTGAGCATTGCGGTCTCTAATCGCTTTTCGGTTGAAGCACTGGAAGAAATTTACGAGGGGATGCTTCTGGCTTGCACGGCGTATGGGGTAGACCTCGTCGGAGGAGACACCTCTTCAAGCCTTTCTGGACTTGTGATCAGCGTGACCGCTATTGGGCGCGTTGATAAAGACAAAATTGCCTACCGCAGTGGAGCGAAAGAACACGACCTACTTTGTGTATCCGGAGACCTTGGCGCGGCCTACATCGGACTGCAGATCCTAGAACGGGAAAAGCAGATTTGGAAAGAGAATCCTGGGGTACAACCCGACTTGGAAGGACACGACTACGTGCTAGAGCGCTTCCTGAAGCCAGATGCACGGGTGGACATTATTGCGCGCCTTGCGGAGAAAAACGTTGTCCCTACCTCGATGATGGATATTTCAGACGGCCTCGGCTCTGAGGTGCTGCACATCTGCAAGCAAAGTAAGGTAGGCGTGAAAGTATTTGAAGAAAAGCTACCCATCGACGCTACGGTATCGACGCAGGCGCAAGAATTCAAACTAGAACCTTCGCTTTGCGCCATGAACGGTGGTGAAGATTACGAACTGCTTTTCACGGTAGATCAAAAGGACTTTGAGAAAATCAATCTCATGGAAGGCGTCCGCATCATTGGACACATCGCTGACGCCACCGATGGCGCCACGATTGTCTACCCTCGTGGTGAGGAAATCTTCATCAAGGCACAGGGCTGGAAGGCTTTCTGATGAAAACTTCCCTAGAGATTCATCAGCATAAACAGTACGTCCACTGCTAAAGCGAGGATCGTGGTGCGCACGATGTACTTCATGGGTGCTACGGCGAGCATCATAGACAAACTCAACATGGTGCATCCAGCGATGACCCCTATCTGCCAAAGGTGTTCGCGCGAAAATATGCCAACGGTGATGCCCCCAACGATGCCGATGAGCAAGAACCCAACAGAGATGATGGAGAATCGATCAAACTCAGAATTCTCTTCAAAACGCGTAAGCCAGTTCCCTCCTTGGGAAGAAGTATTGTTATCCATGGTGTTTTGATTTAAAGGTTACGGCAAAGGAGCAGCAACTTCATTTCCAGACCTCTGACCGTGATTAGGGTGTAAGATGACATTGCTCAACCTACAGAGGTGCTGACAGGCCGTAAGCTACATTTGATGGAAAGAACCCTTGGCCATGAAAAATATCTTAGTAGCCATAGACCTAGACCCGAACACTCAACAGCTGGTTGATTATGCCGTTCAACTCGCCAAAGCCTTTGAAGCCAAGCTTTGGTTGATCCACATCGCCGAAGCCGAGCCTGACTTTATCGGATACAGCGAAGGACCTCAATACATCCGAGACACCTTTGCGAAAGAACTACGAGATGAGCACAAAGCAGTGCAGTCACTCTGTAATCAGGTGAAGAAAGAAGGACTAGATGCAGAAGGCTTGATGATTCAAGGGCCGACCATTGACATGATACTTCAAGAGGCCGAGAAGCTAAAAGCAGACCTCATCATCACCGCCACGCATCATCGCAATTTCATTTACAAGGCATTCATCGGAAGCGTCTCTACCGAATTATTTGAGCGTAGCACTATTCCATTGCTCGCATACCCGGTAGGCCAATGATTCTAAAACAAAAGAGACCGGTTGCATGAACCGGTCTCAGCTTATCTAAAGGGAGGACTGATCTTCTCTGAGGATCTTGAGCTGCAATCGTGCCTCCGTTGCGGACTATGTTAGCGAATCGTCCGGACCTCTTTTTTGTCCCTTGAACGCGGGGAAGTGTGTCGTTTACCCCCCTGATTCTTTTCCAAAGGTGAGCCTCAAGCCAGTGGTCTTTTATGAGCAAAGAGCGTTCGACTAATGACAAGCGTCATGGTTAATTCAAGGATTTCAAAGTTCGCCTCTGTGCAAAGATTCGATACCTTGCGCAGCGCGCAATGAAGCATACTCTTCCCTTTTCGGACCTAGCTAATACAGCCCAATCACGCACCGAGTTGGTATCTCAACTTGCAGCTAGCGCATCACCTAAAACGATCGCCGAGATCGGCGTGTACAAAGGGGATATGGCGGAACCTTTGCTGAAGGCGTGTCCTTCTATTCAGCAATACTTCATGATCGACCCATGGCGGAATCTTTCGGATTGGAACAAGCCTGCCAATCGAGAAGACGACACCTTCGAAGCAATCTTTCAGCAAACCATGGCGCGTACAGCATTTGCTGGGGATAAGCGGAAGGTGTTGCGGGGAAGAACTACTGAAGTAATCGATCAGATTGCCGACCAAAGCTTAGACCTGGTGTACATCGACGGTGATCACACATTGAAGGGCATTACAACAGACCTGCTTCGGATTCTTCCCAAAATGAAACCGGATGGATTGATCATCGGAGATGACCTGTTTCCTACCATTTGGCAACACAACCTGCGCTACGAGCCGACGATGGTATTTCCCTTTGCCATTCACTTTGCAGAAGGCATCAACAAAAAGATTTACCTACTCCCCTTCAACCAATTCGCAATACAGCTCGACACTGCGCCGTTTTCCCTCGAGAATCTCTCGGGATTGGACTATTCGGAAACAGAAGTGCTGCCACAGGTCAGTCGCATGGTGGATGATGCCGTCTTGCACGCTGGCATGAAGTCTAGATTGATTCGGAAATTTCCGGGACTTTACCGTGTTTACCACTCCATGACCTCAGTCCTGCGAGGGACGAAGTAATTCCAACATCTGATACTCAGGGTCTAGCATCTCCCGCAGTCTTGCGCGTTGTTCCTCCTCAAATGTCGGCCGAATATTGAAGGTCTTTTGGTTGGATATCGGCAACTCATGTCCCAGCTGACGACCCAAATCCTTGAGTTGATGATTCAGGTTTTGGGTATAGAGGACCTTGTCCAACGATCGCAAGCGGGTCACCGCCTCTTCCACGTTGTAGTCGGCAGAGAACATGTAGAGCTGATTCATCAAATGCTCTTTGGGCATATGGTCTAAAAAGTGGTCAAACGAATTACCCAACCACGGGCCCTCGGTCTTCATGCAGGGATGATCCACCCCATGACTCTGGCAGTGACGCAGCATGGCATAATGAGACAGCACTCGTTCCGCTGGATCACGCAAACAAGTAATGAGAAAGACATCCCGCTGCAAGTCCAGTCGATGCATCGGAATGTGTGAAAAGCCAAAGGTGAACCAACCTTCGTTGATCAACCCGGCATTCCAGCCTACGAATACCCTTCCATTGCTGATGGTTCGGTGGTTCTCCTTTTCCGCCATCTGCTCGTAAAAGACGGTAGTATCTGGACGGCCTGACAACGTGAGAAAAGCGAAATTGATGGTCGTGCCACCCGTCTTTCGAATATGTATGTGATACACCGGTCGCTGGCCAGAGGAGCGGACTAAGCGTCTCGCTTTTCTGTGCTCCAAGGAAGCTTCGATCTTCTGTATAATTTCCATTTCAGGTTAGTTCAAGGCGGTTGTCAATGCCTCTAAGGTCTGTTTCGGGGCCTCAATATAGCCCATGTGTCCCGATCCGTGGATTAGATGCAATCGAACATGCTCCGAAATTTCGGACATTTCAACACTTTCCTGCAGCGGAATACGCGGATCCTTTTCCCCCGCTATGATGTGTACAGGGTAGGGTGGGAACTTCAATAAAATTTCTCTGTCCGGACGGTCACGCATGCCCGACAGAGCAGCTATAATACCTTGCACGGGCGTTTTTAGCGCTTGATTCTTGACCCAATTCACGCCATCACGAAAGCGTTTTCGATTCACCGGCCTGAACAACATAGGGATCGCCTGCCGAACGAACGACGCGTGGTTCTTTTTCACCAATGCTATAACGCGATCGCGGTCCTTTTTTTTCGAAGGGCTGTCTGCACGCGCTGTGGATTGGTAGAGAATCAAATTTTTAACGTGGTCTGGCCATCGCTCGGCAAATGCCAAAGCGACATAACCACCCATCGAGTGGCCTACCATTTGGACCCTTCTTAGTTTCAGAGAATGGATAACAGCCATGACGGCTTCAGCCATCTCATCCATGCTATGCACATAGCCAATGCAGTCACTTTTGCCATGACCAGGGAGGTCTACACAGATCAAACGATATCGGGGAGCCAAGGCCTTCACGACCTCACCCCACATCCAGCTACCTTCTAAGAATCCGTGCAATAAGACAACTGCGGAACCGCTGCCTTGATCAGAAAAATGAATGTAGATATCCTTGAACCGGACCTTAGGCATTCATCAAATCTTCAATCTCGTCTGCCTCGATCGGAATATTCCCCATCAAGTTGGTGTGCCCGTCTTTGTGGATCACGTAATCATCCTCCAATCGAATACCGAGATCTTCCTCAAGGATGTAGATCCCCGGTTCAACCGTAAATACAGAGCCCTCGGGAATCGGCGCATTCCACGGGCCGTAGTCGTGGGTGTCAAGTCCGATGTAATGGGAGGTGCCATGCATAAAGTACTTCTTGTACGCTGGCCAATCGGGATTCTGCTGCTTGATGTCGTCTATGGTGATCAATCCCAGGTCTACCAATTCCTTTTCCATCATGAGTCCCACTTGGACGTGGTAGTCCTTCAAAGTAATTCCGGGACGCAAGATGTCGATCGCTCCATTCTTCACGCGGAGCACCGCATTGTACACGTCCTTCTGTCGCTTCGTGAAGCGGCCATTGACCGGAACAGAGCGCGTGAGGTCGGAGGAATAATTGGCGTACTCGGCACCAAAATCCATCAAGATCACGTCACCGTCTTTGCATTCTTGATTGTTTTCGATGTAGTGCAAGACACATGCGTTTCTACCAGAACCGAGGATGGGTGTGTAGGCAAATCCCGTTGAACGGTTTCGGATGAATTCATGCCAAAGCTCCGCTTCAATTTCGTACTCCATCACACCAGGTTTGATGAAAGGGAGGATACGTCTTACTCCTTTTTCGGTAATGTCGCATGCGTGCTGCATCAGCTCAATCTCGATCGGATGTTTTACCGCACGCAGCTTGTGGAGGATGGGATTGCTCCTCAAATAAGTGTGAGCGACGAATTTGTTCTTACACCACTGCACCCATCGGTCTTCCCGTGTTTGCATCTCTGTGTTAGCACGCCAGTGCTCGTTGGTGTTCACATATACGTTCTGGGCCTCACTCATCAATTGCTTGAAGATCGTCTCGAACTGGTCCAGCCAATACACCGTACGAATTCCTGAAGTTTCATACGCGGCCTCTTTGTCCAACTTTTCTCCTTCCCAAATCGCAATATGATCATTGGTTTCTTTGAGAAACAATACCTCCCGGTGCTTCGGGTCGTGGCAATCTGGGAAAACAACGAGGATACTCTCTTCCTGATCAACGCCCGTCATCCAAAGGATGTCCGAATGTTGTTTGAACGGCTTTGTACTGTCCGCGCTGATCGCGAAAATGTCGTTGGAGTTGAATACCGCGAGCGATTGGGGCTGCATCTCTGCTCTGAATCGTGTGCGATTGTCAATGAATAGTTGTTTGTCGATCCTTTCGTACTTCATGCGTTCTAAATCTTAGCTTACAAATGTGGTGAATCATGGAAGAAAACAAGGAATACCTCGCTATCCCAATCTTGATAGGATGGTTTCATAGTGTCCCTTTACGATTTCAAACGACCGTCTCTTTTCCGCCCACTCCGCAATGCGTCCTTTTGCTATGCGCTGTTGGATCATTGGAGCAATGCGATTGAAGATGGCCTGACGACCCACTTCGTCCAATGCAAATGCTACCCCCAATTCCCATTTCTCCACCATATGTGAGTCGTCTCCGATGCCTTCAGGCAACATCACGGGCAAGCCGTTAGCGAGGTACTCCGCGTTCTTGATGGGTGAGATACCGATCTTGGATGGACTCGGTCTGTGCAAGGAAAAAGCCACGTCAGCAGCAGACAAATACTTCGGCACCTCCTTCAGCGGCACAAATCGGATGCTCGCGCTCGCATCATCAAAGCCGCTCGCGAAGAGACGTTCTTGCCACTTCTCCCGATCCGGACTTAGGATGATGAGGTGAAATTTCTTTCCCCAATAATCATGTGCTGAATGGAAGAGCTCCAAGGCCTCTTTTTCAAGATAGATGCCCCCCAACTTGCCGGTATAGATTCCGACGATTTTGTCCATAGCGATGCCCAAATCTTTGCGCACGGTTGTTCGATCCGCAGGAGAAAACGCGAACAATGCAGGGTCAACGCAACAGGGCATGACCAACACTTTGGAAGGATCTACTCCCTCCTGTTCCACCAATTGGTCAGCATAACGCCGGGTCACCGGAAGGACCCAATCCGCTTGTTGCTTCAAGCGCTTCTCGGCACCTTTTGTCATGACGTAGCGCGGATCCAACTTCTTCCACACTCCTGATTCCAACATGTAATCGGCGTGCGGCTCGAACGACTCCACGGCCAGGCGAATGTCTTGCACCCTTGTAAAGTCAAGCACTAACCAACCCGCAAGGCTACTCCGGGCAATCACTAAGTCTATGGGGCGCTTGTTGTGGATATCGCTCAGCAATTTGCGCGCTTTCCCTTTGTCAAATAGCTTTTTGGTGATGGAATCCGAAGTGCTGAGCATGAAATGCTCTACTTTATTCATGTCCAATGCTTCTACGTTTCCTTTCCGCTCGATAGTAATGAAGGAGATGGACGAAACATCGTCGCGGTCAGCAAGGATTTGGAGATGGGGAATGACCGTGGCTTGCGTCAAGCCTTCGTTAAGCCCCCAATATGATACAAAGCAAACGTGCATGAATGATGAAGAGAAATGACCTCTATGCAAGTATACCCACTCCCCTCGGTCATTGCACGATGTATTGCCGTATTTCACGATCTTCGTGGTGATGGTGCATAGCTGGCTCTACCGACTGATCCCGATCACTTTGCTCTCTGTTCTCTTTACCGGCGGAGCGCAATCGCAGTGCGGATATATCCCTGCCCAGTTTCCGGATTCCATCTGTTCGAACGAAGGCATTCAACCCACGCTCATCGATTCTGGCTTTGCTTCTTACCAATGGTATTTCGGATTGCAGACCCCTGTAATTGCCGACGCACCTGACAACCTCGGCAATCCTGGTAATTCCCTTTCTAGCCAAACTTTTGGACTGAACATCATCCAAGAAGGCAACCAGTGGTACGGTTTTGTAAAGAAATCGAATGCCCGAGACGTGTACCGCTACGACTTCGGCACCAGCTTATTAAACTCCCCCAACGACCACCCAACTTTCGGTCAACACCTTCGCCAACGACGGCTCCATCTCTAACGACGACATCGACTTAATCCAAGTCAATGGCAATTGGTACGGCTTCACCCCTGTGCGGGACGGCGCTGGAATCGTTCGTTACGATTTTGGCAGCTCGCTCGATGCAGATACCGTGACCGCCACGAATTTGGGCAACATGAACGGCGCGATGAATTGGCCACGATCGCTCAAGGTGATCACCTACGAAGACAGCATTTACTTGATTGCAGGGATCTACGTGGGCAATAGCATCACCGTGTACAACATGGGCGTGGATCCGACCAATGCCACGCCGGTTTGGTTCAACAACTTCAGCACCAACAGCAGTCCGGTGGTCAACCAAGTCATTTCCGTCATGCCCTACGTGAGCTGCGGTAAATGGATCATCCTTGCCGGTGGCCGGAGCAGCGACAACCTAGTGCGCTATCAGTTCGACGGTAGCTTCGCTTCCGCTCCCACTGCTTCAGATCAAATTGGGAGTGGTGCTAATTTCTTAGACCCCTACGAAATCGCCCCGCTGTATGAAAGTGGTAGAATTGAATTTTACGTTCGGACGCGTTCTTCTTCTTCCAGCATGACGCGCCTAGTCTTTACAGATAGCATCGATCAATCTGCCGCATCTGTGGTCCAGCAAACCTATGGCGACTATAGCTTTCAATTGGTATCGTACGCCCTTGACATTTCCATCGATGAGAACGGAACCCATGTGTTCTGCATCAATGCGAGCAGTGATCTGCGCAGGGTGTCCACCCCCCATACCACCACCACATCCCCCCACGTATACAACGGCATTTCCACCAATGGACTCCAATTGGATACGAATGGAATGATCCGTTTTTCATTGGTGCAAAAAGACGCAAGCGGAAACCTTCTGCTGCAAAACGACAGCTTGTTTTCGCGGGTTGGACCCTTGGCAGATTGGCAGATCAGCGGCACTTGCGAAGGCGACTCCACGCAAGTGCTTGCTATCAATAACGAGGCGCAGATCACTCAAGTACAATGGGACTGGGACCTAGGAAACGGCTCCAGCAGCACAGACTCAGCGTACACGCTTCTTTACGGAGATACTGGATTTTATCACGTCCAACTCTCGTTGCAAGCCAATGGATGCACAGACAGCCTAGACACCAACCTTTTCATCTTCCCGCAGCCCACAGCACAATTTACCTTGGATACGGTATGTCAGGGAGCCGATGTATTTATCGCCAATCAGAGCACCTCTCATCCCAATGATCAGATCACCACAAGCATTTGGACGCGAGAGGGAGTAGATACGCTGCTGTCCTTTGATCCGACCATCTATTTCCCCGACAGCGGTTGGAACACTATTGCACTGCGTGTTGAAACGCAGCACGGATGCGCAGACACCACTTCCCTGGAAGTATATGCAAAGCCCGCCCCCATCGCCGAATTTGGAATCGACTCGACCTGCCTTAATGCATTGACGCTATTTTCCAATTACTCAGGCAGCACCTCTACCTACACCAGTGCATGGGACTTTGGCGATGGCAATGGTTCGAGCCAAGCTTCTCCTTCTCATGTATATCCAGACACCGGGAATTACTTGGTCACCTTGATCACTACGAGCAGCAACGGCCGCACCGATACCGCCAAAACTGACCTTCGCATCAGCCCCACTCCGCAAGTCGGATTTGCATTGGACAACGGCCCCTATTGTCAGAGGAGTGAGGTCGCTGTCTTCAATACCTCTTAGAGCATCGACAGCATCGTCTCTACCCGACTCATCATCGGAAACGACACCCTTTTTGGAGACAGTCCCACCGTCGTGCCGACCGGAAGTGGAACATTGAACGGAAGCTTCACCATCACCGCAGGAACCGCCTGCTCGGCTGACACCTCCTTTAGCCTTTTGGTGTACCAACAGCCGCAAATCAACTTCAGTCTGAGCGACAGTTGTCGTCAAAGCTTGGCTTCTCTAGCAGCAACGGCGACGGTCACCGATGGCCAATCCATCACAAGCCTGCAATGGGATGTGAATGACAGCATCGTAGTTGCCTTGGATTCCATTACCACCCTCCTCCACAGCGATTCTCTAAACGTGATCATACAGGCCGCAACCGCCAACGGCTGCGTCAACACGCTCACTAGGCATATCGACGTGATCGAACTTCCCGCGTTGACCCTTGATTTAACCGGACCTTTTTGCACCAAGCAAACTTTCTTAAACAACAGCGCCATTGTAGTTGACAGCACCGACGCCCTGCTCACGCAAACCTGGCAGATGATCGTTGGCAACGACACCTTCGTCTCCAACGACCCCGAAGACCTTACGTCGGCAACCGCTGGGACTGGAACGCTATCTCTTTTGGTCACTACCGAA
This sequence comes from uncultured Flavobacteriales bacterium, assembly GCA_943788725.1. Lineage (GTDB taxonomy): Bacteria > Bacteroidota > Bacteroidia > Flavobacteriales_G > Salibacteraceae > SHAN690. The sequence continues at coordinate 184,045 of CALSRJ010000006.1, forward strand.
AAGGGCTGCGCGAGTACTGCAGCTCTATCCGTCGATGTATTTCAAACGCCCCAACCCAGCTTTGAGCAGACTGGAAATTGCGCCCTTCAGGGAGTTTTCTTTGAGGGCAATTACGACGGAAGCAACTATGTCTTTACTTGGAGCATCGGACCCAACGCTCTGGGCAGCGGTCCCGATTTTCAGCAGATTTTCCCAAGTGGCGGCAACTATTCACTCACGTTTCATGTGATGGATGCGAGCAGCGGGTGCGAAGCAGACACCTCTCAGGTGATCACGATCGTAGATCTTCCTACAGCAATCATCAACGACGATGCGGTTTGCTTTGGCAATTTATCAGAGGTGAGGGTCTCGATTACCACCCATGCGAGCGACTCAGTTATGTCCTTTATCTGGTCTGTGGAAGGCAGCCGCCAAAGCATCGACAGCATTTTACGGTTTACGCCTGACGAAAACGATGAAGTCTATGTGCACCTCGTCCTCGAATCTGCGTCGGGTTGCACCATTGAAAGCGAACAGTTCTTGCCCGTTCTCTCTCAACCTGACCCATCCTTTTCTGCTTCCACCTTGTTTGGAATCATTCCGTTTGAAGTGAAGCTGAAGGCCGCTTCTTCAGAAGTGGATCACTTATGGACCTTAAACAATATTTCCTTGGACAGCGTTACGACGGTTTCACCTCTGATTGGAGAAGCAGGGCTACACATTGTCAACCTCTTTGTTTCAGACAGCAACGGTTGCACCTCTGCTTCAAGCAAAACCATTCGGGCGTATGCAGGAAGCATTGACCTGGCCATTTTGGATGTGAAAGAGGTCTCTAGCACCGCTGGCGACTACCAACTTCAAGCTCGGGTGCGCAACGAAGGTCAGGTGCCCATCTTTGGCTTTACCCTAAGTGCTGGATTTCTCGATGGCGTAGTCTTATCTCAACCCTTCAGCGATACGCTTGAACCTTCGGAAGGTCGATTGATCACATTCCCTACCACCCTTTCTTCGCAAGTGAACGCCCCTGATTTTGCTTGTGTGACCATCAGCTCATTGGATGGGCTAGAAGATCAGGTGCCTGAAAACGACAGGTATTGCATTCCACTCAACGGCAATCCTTGGGTGCAGGTTTTTCCGGTTCCCTTTCACGATGAGCTCACCGTTGGGGTGCACCTCAACGATGATGAAAAGGTCTTCATCGACGTGATTGACTTGCGTGGAGGAGCGGTGATCAGCCATTCCATGCAAGGAGAGCGGGGCTACCAACAATGGCAGCTTACCTTTCCAAGCCTAAGTGCAGGACCCTACATACTGACGATCGAAACCCCAACAAGATCTGAACAACGAATGATCCAAAAGCTATAAGGAGAGTCCGTAGCTTCGGGATTCGACTGAATTATCTTTGTCCAGAACATGCCTACCAAGTCTCACGTCATTACCAAAGACCAAAGCCTCTTCAGCTTCAGCGAGCTGACCACCTACAAGGAGCTTTTTTGGATGCTTGCATGGCGCGACTTTAAGATCCGATACGCCCAGACGTTTGTCGGCCTTTTGTGGGCAATCATCCAACCCTCCTTTACCATCTTGATACTCTACGTGGTGTTCGGAAGGTTCGCAAACGTGCAGACCGGAGCCATTCCACACATTGTCTACAGCACCTGTGGCGTGATGGCTTGGACCTACTTCGCTTATGTGATGACCAATGCCGGCAGCTCCATCATTTCGGCGCAAGCCATGGTCAAGAAGATTTACTTCCCCCGGATCATCATCCCGCTCTCAAAGGCAGTAGTTGGATTCATTGACATGGGAATCACAGCGGTCATCCTGATCGTACTGATGCTCTTCTTTGAGGTACCCGTGAGTGGCAACATCATCTACCTGCCCATCTTCATCCTAGGATCCATCGTCGCGGCTTTATCTGTAGGGGTTTTGCTCAGTGCATTGACCATCCGATACCGAGATTTTCAATACGTGATTCCGTTTGCCGTACAATTGGGCTTGTACATCACACCCACCGCCTACCCTGCTGAATTTGCGATCCAACGCCTACCCGAATGGGCTACTGTCTTGTACTTTCTCAACCCCATGGCGGGCATCGTAGAAGGATACCGCTGGGCGATTCTAGGCACTGAACTTCCACACATCATGAGCCTTTGGTCGGTTGCTTCCATGCTTGTAATACTCATCGCTGCCTTGTTCTATTTCAAGCGCATCGACGGAAAGATCGCCGATTATGTCTGACAGCAACTTCGCCATAGAAGTAGAGCAACTCAGCAAATTGTACAGCTTGGGCAGCACAAACGCAACACTGCGTGAGTCGATTGCCGCCTTGTTCAATAAAACCAGTAAAAAGGAAGAAAGCTTCTGGGCGCTGAAGGACGTGAGCTTTGGCGTGAAAACGGGCGAATCCATCGGGATCATCGGAAAGAACGGAGCGGGTAAAAGTACCTTGCTGAAAATCCTCTCTCGCATCACTCTTCCTACCGAGGGTCGCGTAACCATCAACGGAACGGTCGCCTCATTGCTCGAGGTGGGAACTGGTTTCCATCCGGAACTGACCGGCAGAGAAAACATTTACCTCAACGGATCGATTCTGGGCATGGCACGGAAAGAGATCCAAGCAAAATTTGATGAGATCGTCGCCTTCAGTGGGATCGAGCGCTTCTTGGACACTCCCGTGAAACGCTATTCCAGTGGCATGTACGTGCGCTTGGCTTTTGCTGTAGCGGCGCATTTAGAACCTGAGATCCTTATCGTAGATGAGGTCTTGTCCGTTGGAGATGCGGAATTTCAACGCAAGTGCTTGGGTAAAATGGGCCACGTAACCTCCTCGGGTCGCACCGTACTTTTCGTAAGTCACAACATGGAGGCCGTGCGCAAAATGTGTTCGCGCACCGTTTGGTTGGAAAAAGGCCAGATCAAAATGATCGGTCCCTCTTCAGAGGTGATCGATGCCTACCTCTCTGAATTGAAAGAAAACGCCGAAACCGTGCGCCCCGGAGAACGAAGTGATCGCGAAGGATCCGGTGTACTGCGCGCCCAAGAAATTCGGTTTTCAAACCCCGAAGGCACTCACCTGCAAAGCGGAAAGCCGATGAAGGTGGAAATCGACTACCGAGGAGAAGGGTCGGAAAAGCTCACCTGTATCGCCACTCTTGGCATCCATGATGTGAATGGCCGGCGTGTTGGCACCTTGTCAACCAAGCTCACCCGTTCCTTGATCGACCTAGGCAATGGCGACACCCTGACGTGGGAAATCCCTCGGTTGAGTCTTACCCCCGGAAAGTACTTCATCAACATCTTTTTGGCCCACCGCACCGAAGCCGACGTCATCGATTGGCTTCAGCAGGCAGCCGCCTTTGAGGTGATGAGCGCCAGTTTTCACACCGAGAGCGACGAAGTCTACTACGAGAAAGACATTGTGTTCATTGACCATAGCTTCCGCGTATCATGAAGTTTCTATTCATAGGCGGAAACGGAAGGTCAGGCACATCGATGCTGCAAGACCTGCTGTGCAGGCATCCAAAGATCGCAGGTGGACCCGAATTCACCTTCACGAAGCCCCTTTTGCAGCTCCACCGGCAGATGGCCAAAGACAAATTTCTCGAGCGCAACAAGGGCTACTACGATCGCGATGTGCTCGATGCCCGCTTTCGTTCCTTCTACGAGACCTACTTTGATGCACTGGCCAAGGAACACCCCAATGCTAGCTACCTCTCTGAAAAGACACCCGACAACATCGACGTGATGGTAGACCTGCTGACCTTGTTTCCAGAAGCGCGCTTTTTATTTGTGTATCGAGACGGTCGCGATGTGGTGCTTTCGAATCGCAACGTGTACCAACGCGCTCCCGAACAACTCGACCCCTCTCATTTCACGCTGGCTAGGCTTTCGAAGCGCTGGAAAGAAACCATCGACCTTCGGCGGAAGGTTCCCGCTTCTTTGAATGATCGCATCTTGGATGTTCGTTACGAAGACTTGGTCTCCCAACCCGAAACCGTGCTGCGCTCCATTGAATCCTTTCTTGGACTGGGTGCAGGCATTGATCCTGCAAGTGGAGATCCGACAGCCAACACCATTCATGTGGATGATGTGTGGTACACCCAAGAACAGCGTGAGCAAGCCGTCACGACCCAGCACATCGGAAAGTGGAAAACAGACCTCGGGTGGTTCGAGCGCATCACCCTACAAGCATCCATGGCACACCACCTCGACTTGATGGGGTATGAGACTCCCGCTTGGGCTAAAACGTTCCATCGAACCTTTCGAAAATCTGAAGATTGATCATGTGCGGCATCCTAGGATCTTTCCCGAACTACCCCGATGCCGACCGGTTCTACCGCTCGCTGCAGCGCCTTCATCATCGAGGCCCCGACGGGGAAGGCATACTCCATTCCAATGAGGGAGGTTTTAGTTTCGGCCACAAGCGCTTGAAGATCATTGATCTTGACGATCGCAGCAACCAACCTTTTCGCTTTCATCACCTGACGATTGTATTCAATGGTGAAGTCTACAATTATTTAGAGCTGCGATCTGAGCTCGAAAAGCTTGGACACCAATTCACTACCTCCTCAGACACAGAGGTCATTTGCGCCGCCTATTTAGAGTGGAAAGAAGCGTGCTTAGACCGATTTATAGGCATGTGGGCCTTGGTTCTTTGGGATGAAAAAGAACACGTCGGCTTCATCGCTCGGGACCGTTTTGGGCAAAAGCCTCTCTACTACTCCAACGAAGGGGGCCACCTCTATTTTGGGTCGGAAATCAAGGCCGTAATGGGCTTGCGCGCCACCAACCACGTTGCTCCGCATTTCGCGAAAAGCATTGAACGTCCCTTGCGCTACGAAGCGATGAGTGAAAGCTTGGTCCAAGGCATTCACCGTTTTCCAGCAGGTCACTTTGCTTGGCTGCGCAAAGGCGAAACCACTCTCCAACCCCAGCGCTATTGGGATACACGAGAACATATCGAAACCGTCCCAGGCCGATTCGAAGACCAGGTGGAGGGCTTGCGCGAACGCTTCGAAGAGGCCAGTAAAATCAGATTGCGTGCAGACGTCCCAATAGCAACCGCGCTCAGCGGAGGGGTTGACTCTAGTGTTATTTACGCCAGTATCCAACATCATCTGGGCGACAAACGCATCAACCACAAAGCGATCACGGCCGACTATGGAACATCTTCGATTGATGAAACGCCATACGCTATGAAGGTCGCAGCTCACTTTGGCAACACGCTCGAACCCGTGCGCATCGATGCCAGCAGCGCCCTCAATGGACTTGAGGGAGACCTGAACGTGTTCGAAGAAGTTTACCTCTCGGCGCCTTCACCTATGATTGCGTTATACCGGAAAATGAAAGAACAGGGCATCACGGTTAGCTTGGATGGACACGGAGCCGATGAACTCATGGGGGGCTACAAGGGAACGGCGCCCATTGGTCTTTTCGGCGCCTTTCCTCAGGTGAGCAGCATGAGAAACTTGCTCTTGGCCGAAGATCGATCCAACGATCGACCTGACGATTGGCTAAAGCGATCAGAATTGCGCGTGTTACAACAAGTCTTCAAGCACGGCAGCAAATTGGGCATGAATGCTTACGGAACGATTCGCACCATTTTGCACGACAGAAGCTTGGAGGGCTTACACAAGCCACTGAAGCATGCCTTGTACGAAGCTTTTCACGACTACACCCTCCCCACGTTGCTGCGCAATTACGACCACTATTCCATGGCCGCCTCGGTAGAGAGTAGGATGCCCTTTCTCGACCATCGGGTGGTGAGCTATTCCTTTTCGCTGCCGGTCACTTCTTACTTCCATGACGGTTGGTCTAAAGCGCCCATCCGCGCCATGTATGCAAAAGAATTGCCTGCTGAAATAAGCTACCGCCGTCGAAAAATTGGCTTCAATACGCCCTTCCACGAATGGCTCAAAGACGACCAATGGAAGGCCTTCATTCAAGACACCATACACTCCGAATCCTTCCTCACTTGCCCGATCCACGACGGTAGAAAGCAAAAGGCATCCTTGGAAAAGGACTTGCAGCGACTGGCGTCTATGTCTATGGATTTCTTGGAAGGCGTAGACGTGTGGAACAAGCTCGCTCCGTACTTCTGGTATGCCTACTTTTATCGTAAGAACGCATAGTTCCATGCCAGCACCCATTGCCTTCTTCGCCTACAATCGCCCCTTCCACACCAAGCAAACCTTGGAGGCGCTGGCCCTTTGTGAAGGAGCTCAAGATAGTGAGGTCTTTTTCTTTTGCGATGGCCCTCGACCCAATGAGACCGATGAAGGAATCAGTGCCATCGAAGAAGTGCGCGCACTGATTCAGGCGCAGACTTGGCCGAAGGCGGTACATCTCCATTTTCAAACAAAGAACATTGGTTTGGCGGCTTCCATTACGGGCGGGTTGAGTCACGTCCTCGAAGCCGCCGACCGCGTGATCGTGGTAGAAGACGACTTGGTCGTTGGAAAGGGATTCCTGACGTATTTGAATGTTGCCCTAGAGCACTATCAAGAACGAAGAACGTGTCATGCACATCGCAGCATACATCCCCCCGATCGACCCGGCTGAACTTCCCACCCTCTACTTCTATGGTCAAGCATCCTGCTGGGGTTGGGCCACTTGGAAGAGGGCATGGAAGGCATACAATGGTGATGCGCGCATGCTCAAAGCAAAGATCGAAGAGCGCGGAATGGTGGATGCTTTCAACATCGACAACAGTTACAATTTCATGCGCCACCTCGAAAAGAACATCGATGGCAAGCTGAATACATGGGCCATCAAATGGCAGGCTTCCGTTATTCTGAGTGGAGGGCTTTGCTTGCATCCGAGTCGCTCCTTGGTGCGCAACATTGGCGCAGACGGCACGGGTGCCCACATGAAAAAGGAAGAGGCAGAAGGAATGCGCGGCAACATCACCGATCAAGTTGAGCTCAATTTCCCGAAGACATTAACGGAAAATACCACGGCAAGGGGACGCATAGCTGCGCACTACCGATCCGAAAGAAAACGGCTAGAAGTGAAACCTCCGACCCTTGCAAAGCGTATCCAAAACCGAATCAAAAACCTCCTTTCCTAGATGCGAATTGTCCACATCAATACCTATGATGACGGCGGAGCGGCGGTGGCAATGCTTCGTCTTCACGATGCATTGCTCAAGGCGCAGGTAGATTCTCACGTACTGGTACTGCACCGCTCAGGCACCGAAGCCATAGAAAACATGCACGTGTATGAAGCGCCTAAAGATGGCTTGCTCAACAAAGTGCAACGAAAATTGGGCAAAACGCCTACCCTGCGCGAAGCCCATGTCAAAATTCTTGATGCGAATCCGGCAGATTACGAAACCTACACCTTCCCAGAAACCGACTATGATGTGCTCAAACATCCCATTGTTCGCTCGGCGGATATTGTATGCCTCCATTGGATCGCTCGTTTTGTAGATTATCCCAGTTTTTTTGCGGGCGTCGATAAGCCGGTGGTTTGGGTTTTTCACGACATGAATGCCTTTCAAGGTGGGTTTCATTACAAGGGAGATGAAGAAGCCTTCGCGCACATGTTTGAAGAACACGAAGCCTCGACCAAAGCAGTCAAGGAATCCGCCTACAATTCCGTGGATACCCTTACCGTAGTCACTCCTTCGGACTGGATGAAACACGCATCTTCCCAGAGCGCGTTGACAGGCAATCTCAGCCACAGGACGATTTACAATTGCGGCGATACGCGTGCTTTCCATCCTGTAAAACGAGCACATGCCCTCCGCGATTTGGGACTGGACCGCAACCATCGCTACTTGTTGTTTATGGCCTCCAATCACCTCGTCAAGCGAAAGGGTCAGGATTTACTTTCCGAGGCCCTGAGCAGATTGCAACTTCCCGATGATGTAAGCGCTCCTTTCTATAGGCAGCAACATTGAGTTTGAATCCGATCGGGTCATTCCTTTTGGATATGTCAGAAGCGAGCGCCGCTTGAACGATTTGTTCAACGTTTCGGACGCTACGATCCTGCCGAGCCGAGAAGACAATTTGCCCAACGTCATGGTCGAATCATTGCTCGCGGGCACACCGGTCATTTCCTTTCAAAATGGGGGTATGGTAGAGGTGATCCAGCACGAACGCAACGGGCTACTCGTGAATGAAATGACGGCGTCCACCTTGGCGCAAGCCATCGATGACTTGGTCAACGGTCCTGCAGATCGATTTGATCGGGCAGAGATTGCAGATCGTGCCCTTACGCTCTTTGATCCGAAACGCCAAGCTGCTGGTTACATCCGTCTCTTCAAATCCCTCTTAAAGAAGTGAGTGATCAAGGAGACATAAGCCCCTGGCCGAAGATCACGATCATCACGCCCAGTTTCAACCAAGGACATTTTATCGAAGACACGATTTTAAGCATCGTTGAGCAAGGCTATCCCAATCTCGAGTACATCATTATGGACGGGGGAAGCACGGATGAGACCATCGATATTTTGCATGCTTACACCGACCAAATCACCTACTGGGAAAGCCAGCGCGACAATGGGCAAAGCCACGCGATCAATAAAGGAGCTGAGAAAGCTACGGGAGACATCATCCAGTGGATCAACAGCGATGACTTATTGCTTCCAGGATCGCTTGAAACCGTGGCCAAGGCGCTCATGGAAGATCCGAACATTGAGATGGTAGCGGGCAAGGCCATCAAGTTTGGCGAGGGCAGGGCGGAACAAACCGTACCGCGCAAAAAAGAGTACGCCGATTTTGAGGCGTTTCTGTTTGAAGCTTGGTACATGCAGCCGGCTTGTTTTTTCCGCGGAGATGTCTTCAAACAGTTGATGCCACTGAACGAAGCGCTCAACTATACGATGGATACCGACATGTTTGTACGCTACTTCTTGCTATCGGGCAAGGACCGTATAAAACACATCGAAACACCCTTGCTGCGCTTCCGCATGCACGATGAGAGCAAGACCTTTTCGAGCCAATTGAAGTTCTACAGCGAACGCATGCTGATCGATCTCAATACGCTTCGGTCGTGCGGCATCACTCCTCCGAAGGAACTGGGAAACGTAGTTGAAAAGACGCTCAACCTCCCCAACTATAGGGTCAGCAAACAAGTAAATACCGCCAGATTGAAGGCAGCCTTTCACCAAAAATGGGGAGCGTGGATCTCAGACCCCTCCAAGCGATTTCGGGAAGTCGCTGACCACGCTGGCTTGCACGGCGACAAGCAGACGATGCGCAAGTTCAGCTGGAAGGCGATCTTGGCCAACCCAATCAAGGTGCTCAATTATCGCTATTGGTTGCATACGTTTAAGGGATGATTCGGCAAAAGCTGGCATACTGGTACTACGAAATACCTGCAGAAATATACGCTAAACAAGCGGCATGATTATTAACCTAAATTTGAATGGAAACTGTCCTAACAAATGGGGTATCTACAGTTAAATACTACCATAGTACAACAATAATCTCCCCTTATATCGCTTTAGGGTAATTACAACTGAGTCCTCTATTTCAGCTGAAAAAAAGACCCCAGAGGGGTTTACAGAGGTGA
>CALSRJ010000007.1 GCA_943788725.1 uncultured Flavobacteriales bacterium
ACTTCACAATGAATATCTTCAAATCACTTTGGTTAGGATAATCAACGAAGTATATCTTCCTATCTGATTGGTTGGGGTAATCTACAAAGTACCATAACCCATTGTTCCTATCAGATTGATTGGGGTAATCTACTTTGAACACCTTCAAATCACATTGATTTTCATACTCTACCACATACACCTTAACATCAGATTGGTTTGGATACTTAACGGAATACACCTTCTGAGATTAAGATGATAGAGGGATTAGGAATGATATGAAGAGGAGGTATTTCATCAACTACCTACTTGTTTATCCACTTCTTTATACATGAAATCAACCAACATAGGTAAAAAGTTTGATGGTGAATTTACTCTAAAATTGTTTTCGCCACATAACCCCCTGAAACACAAAAAGCCCCTACCAGCAGGTAGAGGCTCTTATAGTGGTAGGCGGTGGTTAATTCAGAATAACCTTGTACTGGTTAGCTTTACCAGCCTGAGACACAACTATGGTGTATTGCCCTGTTGCGAACTTACTTAGATCAATCTCATGATTTGATTGATTTAGTATTAGGTTGCTTTGAGTTAATACCAGCCTTCCATCGTTGGCATATACTCTGACCTCTACTTGTTCAAGTCTACCTTGATTCAGTGATAGATTGACTTTATCTCTTGTGGGGTTAGGAAACAAATTGATGTGCTCTGAGAGAATGAGATGGTCTATTCCTGTAAGCCACAGTGTAATGACTTGCGAGGTAGAGTCCAAGCAGCCCTGTTCTACCGTCTGAATGACGCTGATCTGCCCTGAGAGTGAGTCCTGACTCAATGTTACCTCTGCGTTTGCGCCATTAGCTGAAAGGGTTCCGTTGACCACACTCCACTGGTATACCGCTCCCGCAATAGAATCGACATAGTAAGAATGAACCGCACCTTGGGGTAAAGAATCTGTTCCTTGGATTGCACTTACCTCGAATAGAGTATCCATTACCTCTATGGTAAATGAGTCGATAGTGGTATTACCCGATGGATCAACTCCTAAAAGAGCAACTGTGTTGGTTCCTTCATGCTCGCAAGTGAAGTCACTTTGAGACAGACTTAACTCTACACTACAGTTATCACTTGAACCATTATCTGCTTGTCCAGCTGTAATACTAACCATGCCCGCCGCATCTAGATAGACGGTTATGTTCTGACTTATCACCGAAGGAGAGATCGTATCCAGTACAGTGATATCAGCTGTGACAGATGAGCTATTGCCTGATGGGTCAACCGCTGTGAGGGTGACTACATTGACTCCCGTTTCAGAGCAACCAAAGTCAGTTTGATCTAGGTAGAGAGAATCCACACTACAGTTGTCCGATGAGCCATTGTCTACCTGTGCTGCAGTAATGCTAGCTGCACCCGCCGCATCTAGATAAACGGTTAGGTTCTGACTTATCACCGAAGGAGAGATCGTATCCAGTACAGTGATATCAGCTGTTGCCGATGAGCTATTGCCTGATGGATCAACCGCTGTGAGGGTGACTACATTGACTCCCGTATCAGAGCAATCAAAGCCAGTTTGATCTAGGTAGAGAGAATCCACACTACAGTTGTCCGATGAGCCATTGTCTACCTGTGCTGCAGTGATGCTAGCTGCACCCGTTGCATCTAGATAAACGGTTAGGTTCTGACTTATCACCGAAGGAGAGATCGTATCCAGTACAGTGATATCAGCTGTTGCCGATGAGCTATTGCCTGATGGATCAACCGCTGTGAGGGTGACTACATTGACTCCCGTATCAGAGCAATCAAAGCCAGTTTGATCTAGGTAGAGAGAATCCACACTACAGTTGTCCGATGAGCCATTGTCTACCTGTGCTGCAGTGATGCTAGCTGCACCCGTTGCATCTAGATAAACGGTTAGGTTCTGACTTATCACCGAAGGAGAGATCGTATCCAGTACAGTGATATCAGCTGTTGCCGATGAGCTATTGCCTGATGGATCAACCGCTGTGAGGGTGACTACATTGACTCCCGTATCAGAGCAATCAAAGCCAGTTTGATCTAGGTAGAGAGAATCCACACTACAGTTGTCCGATGAGCCATTGTCTACCTGTGCTGCAGTGATGCTAGCTGCACCCGTTGCATCTAGATAAACGGTTAGGTTCTGACTCACCACCGAAGGAGAGATCGAATCCAACACAAGTATGGTGTCTGAGATGGTTTGCTCACAGCCATTGGCATCACTTACGGTAACGCTGTAAACACCTGAACCTAGGGTTGATGTGCTTTGGGTTGTACTGCCATTGCTCCAGAGGAAGGTATATGGGGTAGTTCCTCCGCTCACATCTACACTTGCGAATCCATTAGTATCATTCACACAGACAACATTTTGTTGACTATCTATAGCTGAAACTAGGGCTGTTGGTTGTGTTACCAAATAAGACGCATTTGTAGATGCACTATTATTATCCGTTACCGTAACAGAATACGTTCCGGCAGGCAATCCAGAAATTGAGGAAGTTGAAGCCCCTGTATTCCAGAGATACGTGAACGGAGAAGCCCCTCCTGTCACGGATGCAGATAATATAGCGGCAGAATCACCAAAACATTGAATCGCTGAATCTTGAGAGATAACTACTGAATACAATTCAGTTATCGTCACAGAACCATTCCCAGAATTGAATCCTGCAGTATTTGATTGATTTGTACCATTATTGTATGACCCGCCGCCGCCGCCTGAGCCCCAATTCGAAGACCCGCAAGCGCCACCTCCACCAGAATACCCGCCGCCGCCGCCGCCGGATCCGCCAGTCCAGCCACCAACATGGCCTGCGCCACCTCCGCCGCCAAAACCTCCAGATCCACCCTGAGCATTGTAGCCACTACCACCAACTAATCCATTTATGAATGAACTTCCTCCAGCGCCGGCGTTTGTGGTAGTGCTATTTCCTCCGTCAGAAAAGAAACCTCCTCCCCCTCCGGCTGAATAGGGCCCATTACCCGTCCCCCCTAAGCCATTCGAGCCACCGAGTCCGCCTGTACAACCACCACCAACAGAATTAGCTCCTGATGAAGATATACTACCATCTAGGCCTGAAATTTGGCCACCACAACAGTTACCTGGACCACCGCCTCCACCACCTGCAATTACAAGAATCGAAGCATTCGAATTGTATGGAGATTTAACCACAAACGAACCACCGCCTCCACCACTAGATGTGCCAACGGGCTTTTGACCAACTGCAATTTTCAAAACTGTGCCACTGGTTAAAAAGAAGTCACCACGCATGCGGGCACCTTTGCCAGGTAGGTTTGATCCCCCTTCACCCCCTTCTGCGCCATTCGCCTCGATTCTGTAGTAACCTGTTTGAGAAATAGTAAATTCTTGTATTCCTTGAGAATTTATGGTGACCAACCCATTTAAGGAATTGGTTGAACCATAAGCAGCATTAACTTGTGTCTGGCTTGGACCATTTTGCCCAGAAGCTGCACAATTAGTGAACGAATAAACTACTTGAGCTTTGCTGGAAAACTGGCAGACTAGAATGATTAGAAAAGCTAAAAGTCTCATTGGGGATAATTTTAAATACGATTAGATTCAAATATAATATCTGCCACCTATGGCGCAATTATCGCTTAGGAGAACATGAGGACGAGGGTTGTAATGCTGGTCAGATATCTGCCCTTTATTCTCAGTGAATGTCACTCCAGATTGAGTGGTCTTGTAATCTGCTATGCTGTGGGCATTGAGAGAAAGTGAAAACAAAAGCGAAGACAGAATAGTAAGGAATCTAATAGGTAAAAAGTTTGATGGCGAATTTACTCTAAAATTGTTTTCGCCACATAACCCCCTGAAACACAAAAAGCCCCTACCAGAAGGTAGAGGCAATTAGATAGCCACTTCGAGAGCTAAGAGTTAACCCATTTAAGGTGGCGGCTCTCAATTCAATTATGCGCTATTGGTTAGCCCACATCTTTCCGAGCTGAAGACTATAATCATCCCTGTCTTTGCCAATATATTCTAGGAACATTTTCTCTGTTTTATGTCCAGTTACAGCCATTAACATCGGAGTTGGATATTCTCTCTGAGCATAGAAGTTAGTTGCGAATGATCTACGACAGATATGAGAGCTAACTAGTTTGAACTTTTCATACTTATCTTCCTCATACCTTCCAGTGTCTTCATTCTTCAACTTACCGTGTTCAAGCTGGTTTATCCCTGCTTCCCGACAGACTTCCTTTATATAGAGGTTAAACAAAGTCGAAGCGCTACCCATAGACCTAGCGAATGAATCAGGAAACTCACCACCACGAAGTGCTAATACTTCCCTAACCTTAGGATGAATCGGAATACTCACCCTCTCCTTAGTCTTCACTTGCTGAAGCTCAATCATATCAATCCCATCTACCTCAATGATCATGCGCGTATTGATTCTTAGTAGATCAGACACCCGTTGACCTAGAAAACAGCCAATCACGAGCCAATCTCGCGCATCCTGCAGGACTTTCCTTTCAAAATGCTTGTTCCTGATCTGATCTATCTCTTGGAAGCTCAAAACAACCTTAGGAGTCTCAACAGTAAAACCTTTGATGTCATCAATACGTGGGTTGACTTCTAAGCCATGTTTACGTGCGTCCAGAACGATCGTTTTAACGACCCTCACATACCTTCCAATGGTGTTGTCCGAAATCTTCTCCTCAGCGCTTAAAAACTTAATAAAGGCACTTTTAAAGTCAAGATCAACTGCCTTTAAACTGTAGGCTTTTCCCATATACTTATCAAATGCCCTAAGCTTTTTTACTAGGGTAGTGTATTTCTGTTTTGTGCCCTTCGATACTCCACGTCTCTTTCCTCCATCACTTCTATTGTCAAGATCCGCCAAAAATTTTGAGCAATATTCCACCAATCCATCAATGGGCTTAACCTCTTTCTCCTCTTGTTCCGTCCGACGTTTAAACTCATCATCAATCACATAGGACAACCACTTTGAGTCTATTTCAATTCCGTTAGATATATCCTTATTAAACTGAGTGAAAATTCTCTCATCCAACCTTGTTAGATTGGTGTTCAATGCTTTGACTTTGGCATCCCTTCCTTTCGCCTGCCCTAGCTTCTGATCCCACTGCTCAGGATTAACAGTAAACCCAGTTCTTTTCTTTAGGTATATACCCCTGCCAGCAGAGAATCGACAGTATATCTGTGATTCCCTCTTATTGCTTTGAATAGAGAATTTTACTGTTGCCATAGTACTTTGATTGTTATTCGAAAGTACATTTTTAGACAACATTTTGCCAACATAATGCCCTCTAGTTCAATTTCCTTCTATCTTGTTCAATAACCGAATAGCCTCCTGTAAGAATTGATAATGTTGAATTGTAGAGGATTTTCGCTGTTTTATAAGGATTTCGTTTGCAACAGAGATTGAATACTTGTAGTCCCACCAGCTCCACTAGATGATTAGACCCGATTCCTCCTAAGAGGATCGGGTTTTTTCTTGGCTGTGCGCCAAGCTTGCTTGAGCGCTCAGACAAGGAAAAACACGCAGCGAGCAGAGCGAGTTATCGGTCTTGGTTCCTTTCTCGGGAATGGATCGGATCACATCTGAGCAAAGCGAAGGAGTAATCCCATCCTTGACTCATCCTCGAATGTGAGCTCTGCAGAAATAATCACGGAGATTCCATTTCATTGCATTAAGTAACCAAAGTCACCTTTTAGCAAGCAAGGGTTTGTCGAAATTTGAAGCTCATAATCTTGACACGACCTCAACAAACCGAATCGCCCATCGTCAAAGCCATGCTCAAAGGTACCAAGCTACAGAGTATCCTCTACCAAAAATGCCCCCATTGCCACAAAGGCGAATTGTTTGAGGACCGGAATCCCTATAAGATCTCCAAGCTCTTTGACATGCCTCACCACTGCTCCGAATGCGGACAAATCTACCAACTCGAACCCTCTTTCTTCTACGGCGCCATGTACGTGAATTACGGCCTTACCGTGGCCATCGCCGTGGGAATGTTTATCGCCATGTGGGTACTAGGAAGCCCTTGGGAATTGCATGCATACCTCATCGGGATCATTGCGGGAATCGTTATCCTCGCTCCGCTTACGTTCCGTCTAGGCCGGGCAATTTGGATCAATATGTTTATTCGGTTCGATCCAGATGCTTTGCATTTGGATGGGGATTCGGGATTGGGGATTGGGGATTAGCTCGCTACGCTCACTGTGATCGGCTTCGCCTCAGTGGGAAAATTTGCCAATTACCTGCTATCGGCAGTAGAATCCATTATTTGACCCGGCTCGTTATTAAATAGCTTGCTTCTTCAAATACTGGATATGGGGACATTTGAAGAGTTGGAAGTTTATCAAAAGGCGCGCGCGTTTCGCAAGGAGATCTCGGTACTCACCCATTCCGTCCCCGAGAACGAAAAATATCGCCTAGCAGACCAGATCCTTCGATCAAGCCGATCGGTGACGGCCCAAATAGCAGAGGGATATGGCCGGTATCACTATCAAGAAGGCATTCAGTTCTTTCGGATAGCCAGAGCATCTCTGGATGAAACGCATGACCACCTCAATGTAGCTCTAGACAAATCATATATAAAGAGGGAGGTCTACGAACAACTAGTAAGTAAAAAACACACCGTAATGAGACTGATAAACGGATACATCAAATACCTAGAGCGCTCAAAAAGAGGTGTTTCATAGATAAACCCCACCAATCCTCAGCCTGCCTGCCTCTGGCAGGTCACCCGTCACCATAACCCCTGCCAAAGTCAAGCCTTCGGGCAGAAGATCCCCCAAATAACCACCCCATTCCGCGTGGAGGGAATCTTCACCGTGCGCTTGTCTTGGATGAAACTGGCCTTCTTAAAACCGGTGTTGCTCGAGAAGAGCGTGGGAACGTCCAACTTGGATCTTCCGAACTTCAGGACGTAGTTATCGTCGGATACCGTCCACTTGCCTTTCATGACGTATTCCTTGGCCTCGTCTAAGCGATTGAAGAGCAAGCGAAACTGCTGATTCTCATCCAATGAAAGTTGAATATCGGCCATGCCATTTCCGACCGAACGGTACTTGACCGCACCAAACGATGCGTGGGCAAGCGCAATGGAAACGGCCAGCGATGCATACTCGCGCCGGCGGCTGCTGAGGATGTATTTGTAACGGAAAAATCTAAAAATGCCCATGGTTGCTAAGTGTCTGATATATAAGACGTACAACGAGGCAAAAAGATTAGCTTTCGACCGTGTTTTCGATGAAAATGTTGATTTGGACGATGGAATTCGTAGGGAATGACCATTGGCTCATTAGTCCATTAGCACTTGAGCTCATTGAAGTTGTTCTCGATACATCCACGCCAAAGGCGTGGCCACTCGAACTGACATAAAGAGGGGAAAGCCTACGGCGAGATCACTCGAACTGATAGGGGAAAAGCTATTAGCTGTTGGCTGTTGGCTTTTACTTCGGTTACCCCAGGCATTTCTAATGGAAGGAATTTCTGGCAAACCGAGATTGCAGTTGCGGTTGCCGTTGCAGTTGAGGTTGCGGATAGGCTTCTTATAAGCCCCAACTAATCTTTGCTCTTTAATCTTTCTGCACTGCAATGACCTCCCTATTCCCTAAACTTGGGTTGTTCTCGATACATAACGCCTCTGGCGTGACACTCGAACTGACATCCCGAGAGATGACTGCCAACTGCGCACTGCGCACTGCCAACTGCCAACTGCACACTGCGTACTGCCAACTGCCAACTGCCAACTCCCCCCACTCCCCAACTCCCACTCACAGCTTCCCAGTTCCGTTCATCCCAAAGTTTTTAAATTGTGATATTAATTTGATATCATTGTAATGTCAATTAAATCGATCATAATGAAACAAGAACAAACAGTAAGGATGAGCAGTGGATACGTCATATTAGTCGTGTCGTTCGTCCTTTTAGCGTCTGTCATCGCAAGTATTGTGGTGCAGATATTTCCACTGGCCGTCGTGTGCGCACTTCTCTTTTTCCTCACCATTCCGGGGTACTTTTTCATCAATCCGAATGGGTCGATGGTGCTTACACTTTTTGGAGCGTATAAAGGAACCGTGAAACAGAATGGTTTTTTCTGGGCGAACCCCTTTTATACGAAAAAGCGGATATCGCTCCGGGCGCGCAATTTTGATAGCGAACGGGTGAAGGTCAACGACAAGTTGGGCAATCCGATCATGATCTCCGTTATCCTGGTTTGGAAGGTGGAGAATACCTTCAAGGCTGCCTTTGAGGTAGACAACTTTGAAAACTTCGTACGCGTACAAACCGATGCCGCAGTGCGTAAAATGTCGGGACTCTACCCGTATGACGATTGGGAGGACAGCGACGAGTATAAGATCACCTTGCGCTCTGGCATGACCGAGGTGAATGAGGCGTTGGAAAATGAGCTGAGCGAGCGCCTAGAGATAGCGGGAATTAATGTCATGGAAGCCCGTATAGGATACCTCGCCTACGCTGAAGAAATCGCCAGCGCTATGCTTAAGCGCCAACAGGCCACTGCGATTATCGCAGCACGTGAAAAGATTGTAGAAGGTGCTGTCGGCATGGTTGAAAATGCTTTGAGGCAATTATCAGATAAAGACATCGTCACGTTTGACAACGATAAGAAGGCCACCATGGTCAGCAACTTGATGGTGGTGCTTTGCTCCGATAAAGAAGTCACGCCGATTGTTAATACAGGATCACTTTATCAATAAGTAAGTATGGACCGTTACAAGATCATAAAGAAGGGACTGTTTCAAAACCTCGACAATTTCCAGGAGCAAGTCAATGGAATGGCGGCAGAAGGATGGCGCGTCGTGAGCTCTTCGGCAGACAATGCTACGTTGTACGTAATCCTAGAAAGACAGCGTTGATCCTATGGCCAAGAAAGCATTTGCTTTACGCGTAGACGAAGAGATGATGAAAGCCATCGAACGATGGGCAAGCGATGAATTTCGGTCTGTCAATGGGCAGATAGAATGGATGCTCGATCAACAGCTCAAAGCGTCGAAGCGACGACCTAAGAAATAAAAAATGGGCAATAAAAAAGGCGACCTCTGTGGGTCGCCTTTTATCGTTGAAGTTCTATTGTCGTTTATTTCTTGAACGGCATTTCGTCAGAAACAGTTAGGCGCTTACGCCCCTTAGCGCGACGACGAGCCAATACCTTACGG
The DNA here is from genome assembly GCA_943788725.1 of uncultured Flavobacteriales bacterium. Classification (GTDB taxonomy): domain Bacteria; phylum Bacteroidota; class Bacteroidia; order Flavobacteriales_G; family Salibacteraceae; genus SHAN690. Next base: position 9,155 of record CALSRJ010000007.1, read on the forward strand.
CCATTCTTAGAGCTCATACGCTCACGGAATCCGTGCTTATTCTTTCTTTTCTTGAGGGAAGGTTGAAATGTCCGTTTCATGATTTCGCTTATAAAAGGGGCGCAAAGGTAACGTTCTGCATTTAATGTTCAAGTAAATTATCGCATTTCTTTTACGATCGGAACTGCGATCCGTTCATCCCCTGATTCGATGAGGATGGAGTAAATGCCAGCGGGCAATTGTTGCACATCTATTTCCATTGGATTGGCCGCGCTCAGCTGGGTGTTTTCGACGGCGAATACCGTTTTACCAAGCATGTCAATCACAGATACTCGCTGTACTTCTAAGGTACTTGACGAGCCTGTAAGTTGAACAAAGATGCTGTGGTATGCAGGAGAAGGATAGATCCTAACGTCCATCGCTCCGATTTCTTGAATACCACTGCCTACGATGACCAATGAGTCTGACCAGTCGCTCCAACATCCATCCTGATAGACGCGCAAGGTATAGGTTGCGTCGTCAGGATTGAGGTAGTACTGCGTAGTGACCGATGAAACGGTGTCGTTGCGTTTCCATTGGTAGATGGTTCCCACCACAGAGCTCTCTAGGCTGTCCACCAGCTGCAGAATGCTTGGGGTCGGAGGCGTTGGAATCACTTCCATCACGATCGCATTAGAAACGTTCGTGCAGCCATTCGTGTCGACGATGGAGACAAAGATGCTGTCTCCATTGGAGAGCGTTGAGGTTGTCCAGGTGTTCGATGCACCAGACTGGATAGAAGTATCATTGACCTGAAAGTCGTGGGTTGCTAAGCCGGTGCCTGTATTCGTAAAGGAAACCGTGTCTCCCTCGCAAATCTCAATCCCATCGCCAGAGGCTAGTGTGGAGGTAGGGGCCGGTGAAACGTTCAAATAGATGGCTGTGTCGTCAACGCATCCATCTTGGTCGGTGACATTCACTGAAACGTAATCTCCCGCTTCTACGCCTTCGATGTCAACGGTGCTGCTTGAGCCTACTTGATAGAGGGCGCCGTTGAGGAAGAAGTTGTAGCTCGCCATGCCTAGGTTGGCCGATATGGTCGCAGTGTCGCCTTCGCAATAAGCGTCATTCAGGCTATTGGAAGTGAGCAGGGCTTCGGGCAGGTCTACCGTAAAATTGTTGACGACCAAAGTAGAGTCGCTACCATTCGAATTCTCCACGTATAGGTAAACGTCGTAGGTTCCTCCTTCGTCGAAGGTTAGGTAGGCGGGGTTTGAATGTGCATTGCTGCCATTGACAAATACTGCACCCGAAGATGGGTACACGTTCCAGCTCAAAGAATCAACGCCATAGGCACTGGTGCTTGTGAGCGCGAGTATTCCAGGGTCGCACTGACCAACGCCATTCAATTCATAATCTCCAAATGCCATAGGTGCAATGTTCCCCGGGTCGTACGTGTCACTTTCCCAGAGTCCTCGGCCGTAGGTCCCAGCACGGAGCCTGCGCGCTTGCCAATCGCCTGGCACATGGTAGATTTCCAATTCGGTAATCTCTGCCGTTGTAGGAAGGCCATCGTAGAAGGGAACCCAGTTGTTCAGGTTGTTGTCTTTGTAATAAACCCCGGCGTCCGTACCCACATAAATGCCGCCATCAGTGTAAGGATCGGCTACAAGGCAATTCTTGCTGATGTTGGGGAGGTTTCCATTGATGCTCGTCCAAGAAGCTCCAGCATTGTTGGACATGTAGACCACGTTATCTCGGATCAAGTACACGCGGTTGTTACTCTCAGGGGAGGTTTCGATGTCTGCGATGTACCATCCCGATGGAAGCGAGCTAGAAAGGTCCGACCATGCAGGAGAAGAGCCTAATGCATTATCTGATCGAAAAAGTTTGTTGTCGCTCCGCACTGCATACAGACGGTTGCTGTTGACCTTGCTCTGTCTCAACTGACGCATGTTATACGAATTAGACCCTGCAAGGCTGCTGCTTATAGCCGTGAAACTCGGTGATCCAGCGTAGGCATTCGTCGTTCTCCAAACGTTCTTGTAACCGAAGAACATGGTTTGAGGGTTGCTATTGCTCTGTATGTAGGGAGCTACCCATGCGCCGGATTCGGTGATTCCATTTACATTTTGTGCTGCAAAACTTCCGAAGCTGTAGCCCCCGTTGTTGGATCGGGCGACGTTGCCGTAATACACAGATGCATACACATAGAGGTCGTTGGCGTAGTCAATAATGCACTCCATGCCGTCACCACCGCGCTCGGTTCTGAATTGGTTTGCATCCCAAATGGCCGTCCCATTGTCTTGGTATCCGTTGATGACGAAAGCCGCGGTGTTTTGGCTCACGCCGATTTTATAAATCTGAGAGATACCTAGGCTATCTGAAATTTCTGTAAACGTGTTGCCTCCGTTTGCTGTGTAGTACAACCCTCCGTCGTTGCAATCGTAGAGGTTATTGTTCACTGGAGAGAATTGCAGCCAGTGGTGATCCGCGTGTACGGAGGCCGCGGTAGAGCTTCCCACCCAGTGCGCAACACAATCCCAGCTCACGCCAGCATTGGTTGATTTGAATACGTTCACACCACCCGTATAGACCACATCTTCATCTGTTGGGTCTATGGCAATGGCTAGATCGTACCATCCTTGTCCACCCCCACCGGAAGAGGGAGGCGATTCATTCCAAGTGAGAATGTTAGGAGTAGTGGATTGCGTGCCAAAGGAAGAACCACTATTGTTAGAACGATACAACCCACCGTATGCCGAGCTGATAGAGCACAGTACATACACTACGCTAGGACTAGCCGGAGAAACGCCGATTGAAAAACGCTGTCCATTGCTGGGCAAACCACTGGTAATTTCTGTCCAATTATCACCGCCATCGGTACTTTTCCAAAATCCAGCGCCACTTGTCGTTTCAGTAGCGTACACAGTATTGGGATCTCCTGGCTTGAACTGCATGTCTTTGAAGTTATACGAGCTGGTCTCCAATGTCCATGTGTTGCCTCCATTTTGAGTGCGGTAGATACCGCCCGAAGTGGCTGCAAGGATGTAGTCGGCGTTGGTAGGATGCATGAGCATTTGGCCTACGGTCTTGTACCCCATGCCAGAATTATACTGAGCAAAGGATTGACCACCGTTGGTTGATTTGTAAACCCCCAATCCTGGAGCATCGCCCGCATCGCGGTCACCCGTGCCGATGTAGATGATGTTTGTGTTGGACGAGTCAATCAAGATCGATGAAACCCCGAGGGTCGGAAGTCCGTCGGTAGAAGTCGTCCAAGAAGTGCCGCCGTTCGTCGTTTTCCAGAAGCCTCCGGATGGCGAGCCCACAAACATGGTATTGGCGTCGGTCGGATGGAATTCAACGCAGTTCAGTCGTCCGTTACCGTTGGGTTGTCCCGTTCCATTGAAGGGTTTAAAGCGTGGGCCGATTTCTTCCCAGTCGCCAGATTCGCTTTCGATGCCATGCATCTGCTGGTTGTAGGCGCTTTGCCAATTTTCAAACGCCGCAAGTGTCTCTTCCGGAGCGGGAAAGCTTCCGTCTTCGTTGATGCGTGAAGACCAGAAGTGCTCCCAACGCTTGAAGATCTTGTAGCCGTCTCCTTTTTGACGCTCTCTCCCTTCCCAATACATCTCAAAAGCCTTTTGTGCTTCGAAGAAATTGGCGTTTGGATCTTGCATCATGTCGACCCAAACGGCAGTATTTGCCGTGTCGACGCTTTGTGCTGTGACTGACAGCGATAGGCCTAGAAAGACCCAGAGTAAAAATCGATTCATATCCGCGAAGTTAACCTCCGTGGAAATGGCGACAATGAAAAAAATGGGTTAACGGTTTACGTTGCATTCAATTGAATTCAATGACATTGCTATTCTTTCAGATAGACTGGCCTTGGAATTGGGGAGTGTTCTGATCGAAGCAGAGCCATAGAGAGATCGGGAAGCTCCGAAGTGGAAAGGAGGAACCGAACGAAGTGAGCTCACGAATACCCGACGAGCCAAATAGACAATGAGCAGATCACCCGCTCGAACTTAGGCTCTGGAAAGAGCAGGTTACTCATCAATTCCACAGCCTTGATTTCCTGCCTGCCGGCAGGCAGGTTACTCCACTTTTCATCAAGGAAAAGTGGAATAAGGCAAATCAAAGCCGAAATACAATTTGACTTTGGTAAAGGTGAATTACGACTGGAATGTGAAGTAAAAGTTCATCCGATAAAAAAAAGGCTCCAAAAGGAGCCTAGATCATTTCATGATTGGATATCCAATCATTCCTCGATGGAAATGTGTCCCCAATTCTCGCCCGATTTGATGCGGTAGAGTTGCATTTCAGAAATGCCGAATTGCTTCGCGATGATTTTGAGGCGCGTTTTTCGATTCGGATCGAAAATCTTCTTTTTCAAACGCTTCACTTGGGTGGCGTTCAACTTGTGTCCTTGATACGGTTTATTCTCCTTCCTTTTTTCGCGCGCCTTGAGCACGTTCGGATTCTTCTGCTGGTGCAGCTCCATCTCACGCTTGGTAGACCATTTCAAGTTGTCAATGTGGTTATTCAGCTTGTTGTAATCCATGTGAATGACGAAGGCTTGGTCCTCATTCGAAGGAGCACCAAAGTATTCGGCCACCAACTTGTGCACGAACAATTGCTTGTTCTTGATCTTCGTTCCGCCTTCTGTCTTGTGAAATTGCTTGTATCTAAAAACGGGATACCCGTCTACGAGTGATCCTTTCAAAAGTCGCCCTGTCTCCATCGTGTCGGAGAAACTGACGATCCTGCCGTAGTTTGAGACGGCGTAACTGTATCGCAGTTTGTCGTCGCCAAGGTCGATCTCTTTCCACTGCTCGTCCCAATAAGACTTCACCATGATGTGTAAATGTGTTTGTGGTTCTGTTTCTGTTTGTTCTCGCAACGTCAGCAAATGAGGCGTCTCGCCATCTTCAGAAGTCCCGATTTGTTGCAAGTTCACCGTTTAAGGTTGTGAATGAACAATTGGAGGGTGAGTTCAGTTTGTGAACGACGCTCGAATTAAATGTAGACTTTTGCCGCCGCATGGAATCAAAAGACAAGAAACGCATATCAAAGGAGTCGTTCCGACGCTCCCTCCGCATCTTCCAATACGTCCTTCCTTACAGAGGTAAGTTTCTCTTAGGCCTCTTGTTTCTCTTCTTGAGTTCGGTCACGTTTATGACCTTTCCTGGCCTTCTTGGCAGATTGATAGGCGGCAACGAAGCTTCTGACAGCCCGATCGACCGCTTCTTTAATGTGGATAATATCGACCAAGTAGCCTTGTTGCTCTTGGTGGCTTTTCTCCTGCAAGCCGTTTTTTCGTTCATGCGTATTTTCCTTTTTGCAGACGTAACGGAGCGCGCCATAGCGCAGCTGCGGATCGATACCTACGGTCACCTGGTCAAGTTACCGATGACCTTTTTCAATCGCGAGCGGGTAGGTGAACTCAACAGCCGTATTTCGAATGACATCAGTATGCTTCAAGATACGTTCATGACGACCCTGGCGGAGCTTCTCCGACAGGTCATTGTGATTTTGGGAGGGGTTTCCCTGCTGTTCTTTTACAGCGTAGAACTGACCCTCGTGATGCTTATCTCTGTTCCGGTCATGATGATGGCGGCCTTCTTCTTTGGAAAGTTTATCCGATCCCTATCCAAGACTACGCAGGCAGAGTTGGCACGCAGTCAAGTAGTGGTGGAGGAAACGTTGACGGCCATTCAGAGCGTCAAGGCCTTTGCTAATGAGCTGTTAGAAATCAGACGCTACAACAACGTGGTAGAAGAAGTGCGCAAAGTGGCCATGCGCGGTGCGAAGTGGCGCGGGGCGTTTGCTTCATTCGTCATATTCGGCTTGTTTGGCGCGGTGGTACTAGTGATTTGGTATGGTGTGAAGCTGCGGAATGAAGGGGTGATCGGGTTGGACGAATTGACTTCGTTCATTCTGTATTCTGTTTTTGTGGGCGGATCCATCGGCGGTGTGGCCGACATATTTGGTCGCGTTCAAAAGGCCATCGGCGCTACCGAAAGTTTGTTTGATATCATGGAGGAAGACGCCGAGCAAATCAGCAACGATGCAAATGCTCCTTCCCTTGATTTGAAAGGATCGATTGATTTTGAACAAGTCACGTTTGCATACCCCTCTCGAAAGGATAAAGTGGTACTTGATCGGCTAGAACTACACGTGAAGGCAGGAGAAAAGATCGCTTTTGTGGGACCCAGCGGGGCGGGAAAGACGACCATTGCCGCTCTCATACTTCGCTACTACAAAGCGACGTCGGGCACCATCAAATTTGACGGCAAACCGGCGCTCGATTACAACATCTCGGCTTTGCGAAATGAAATGGCCTTGGTTCCTCAGGATGTGATCCTGTTTGGAGGCAGTATTCGAGAGAACATTGAATATGGTCGTCCTGGCGCACCCTTTGAAGAAGTGCGCATTGCCGCAGAGAAAGCGAATGCCCTCGAATTCATCGAATCGTTTCCGGAAGGCTTTGACACTCTGGTGGGCGAGCGCGGTGTTCAGCTCAGCGGCGGACAGCGTCAGCGTATTGCGATAGCACGCGCAATCTTGAAGGATCCGCGCATTTTGATTTTGGATGAGGCTACCAGTTCGTTGGACGCCGAAAGCGAGCGATTAGTGCAAGAGGCGTTAGAGCGGTTGATGGAGGGAAGGACGAGTTTGGTGATTGCCCACCGATTGAGTACGATTCGAAAGGTAGACCGTATCATGGTGCTGGACCATGGAAGCATCAAAGAGCAAGGTACACATGACGAATTGATCGCCTTGGAAAATGGAATCTATCGCAACCTGACCGAACTGCAGTTGCTCGACCTGAATTAGTGAGAGAGGTGGCGTTCTCGCATGAACATCATGCGGTATACCCATCCGCAAATCAATCCGCCGAATCCCTGCTCAAAGGCTTGCCAGCCTAGGTCGAAGACAATGAGCTTTGGATCGACCACCGCGTTGAAACTCAATCCGAATAGAAACGCGATGCCGTAGATGAAGATCCCTACGGCTACGCCGATGCCAATGCCGTACTTGAATGAATCCTTGATCTTTTTGAGGATGTACGTCAAAAAGGTGATCCCCAAGGCGATGCCGAAGTAGATAAAACCGGCGAGGATGAGGAAGATGTCTTTAGGGTAGGAGATCTTGAGAAAGTCGTTCAGAACCACTCCGTGCCAGACATAGGAAATGCCATACATGGCGACGAAACACGCCAGCCATGAGATGAAGAATTTCTTGTCTGGTTTTGGTAAGATCCCGCTCATTTTTTCTGACTGCAAAGGTAGGATGTAAAGACCATACGTAAACGCATCGCGGATGGTTTGCGTCTAGGTATGAGGCACTGGTATTTTTAACACCTTTGAGCCACTTTCATGCACCGAGCCATAACAAGAAAAACACTCGTCGTTACCGTATGTATCCTGAGCTTTATCGGGTGTGCAAAGCAATTTGATATTGCCGCTTGGGAGCTAGATGCTTTGGCTCCCGTTGTGCACGGACGGCTGAACCTTGTCGATCTGATCGATGTAGAAGAAATCACGGCAGCGGGTGATGGCATTATCCACGTGCAAGTGAGCGATACCTTGCTTCGATTGGGATTGGACTCATTGATTGGCATTCCGGATACTACCTTGAAGAGTGAGTTCAGCGTTCCCGTAGGGGGCATTCAATGGCCGCCGGGAGTCCCTTTCTACCGCGATACCATCCGTACCCGCTTCAATCTCAAGGATGTTGCCTTGACCTACGCAGAAGTGAAGCGTTCGCTTTTCACAGTGGACCTAAAGAACAATTTGAAGGAGCCCATATTGGTCCGTTATAAGATTTTGTCTGCCACAAACAATGGAGACACCTTCGAGTTGGAAGAGTTGGTTCCGAACAAAGGCACGTTCTCTGGCGAGTACAACCTCGACGGTTATGCGCTGAACTTGCGGGGACCCGATGGTACAAAGGTCAATATGATCTACGCGTATGTAGAAGCCTTGATCGACCCCGCCATTACGACCAACTACACGTTCAGCGCCGGAGAGTCTTTTAAGATCGAAAACACTTTTGAGGAGATCATTCCTTCCTACGCCAAAGGCTTCTTTGGTCAGCAAGCGACTTCCTACGCCGATTCTACGGCCATCGAGCTCTTTCAATCCGTGGCGTTTAAGTCTGCAGACATCGTAGATTTTGACGTGACCTTTACCATTGACAACGGCATTGGCGCGGACCTGAATTTGACCATTCACGAATTGACTTCGTACAATGCCACAGCAACGCAGTCGCTTGAGCATTCCATCATCGACCAACAGCAGACCTTCGGAAGGGCGATTGACCTCTTCAACCCCAATGATCCGGTTAAACATGTGCAAAAGAAGATCAGCTTTACGCCTTCGAATTCGAACCTCGACGCCTTGGTGGAGATCCGTCCCGATGGCATCAAGTACGGCATCGATCTAGAGGTCAATCCTTTGGGGGATGTTTCGCTGGGGAACGACTTTGTCTACTTCGGGCACGACATTTCCGCCTTCATGGACATGGATATTCCCTTGCGCGTAGGCTTTGAAGGACTGCAACTGAGCGATACGTTTGACTTGAGCCTGGATTCTGCAGCCTTGGACGAGGAGCGACTTCAGTCCGGCGTTTTGCGAGGATACATCACCAATGGCTACCCTTTTTCGACGGCCATTCAACTCTTTTTCTTGGATTCCAATGGTGTTGTGCTCGATAGCCTGTCGGAAACCCAACAGCAGGTGATGGCCGCCGAGACCGATGGTTTTGGGAATGTTTCTTCTGCTACCGAAAGTGTAGTGGAATTCCCTTTCATAAGCGATGATGTTAACGTACTCAAAAAGACGACCCAGTGCATCGTGAAGGTCCGCATGGATACATACAACACGGGGGTGGTCAACATTCGAGATGATTACTACATCGAGTTCAATTTTGTCGCTGATCTAAGCTTGTTGGCCCAATGAAACGCTTGATCATCATAGGACTATTGATCTTGGGTAACACACTCCAGGCGCAGCATCTCGACGCTGCTTTCTTGCCTCGCGAGGGGAGGGGGTCGGTCAGGCTCTCAAGTTACGGCGGTTTTGCAAGCGATGGCATCGGAAACGCCTTCGTGGGAGACTTGCTTTTTGACGATGTTTTGGCCGCCGATCGCATCGATGATCAAGTAGGTCGATTGGAAGGTAGTACCTTGTTCGGAGGGGATTATCGGTCTGAGTTGCACGCCAGTCTTACCTTGAAAGCAAGTCCTTGGTCCTTCCGCGTGAACCTTGGCGATGTCGGTCATTTGTCCACACGTTTTGGAGAAGACCTCTTCGGGCTTGTATTCAAAGGTAACAGGTCGTTTGCTGGCTCAACCGCTACATTAAGTGAGGGTTCATTTAAATGGACGCGGTATCAGAAGCTCGGCATCGGGGCAGGCTGGCAGGATGTAGCCACTGCATTTGCTGTGGACCTATCTTTCATCAACGGCCAGCAGCACATAACTGCTGAGCTTGATCGAGCGACGCTGTATACTTCCGAGATTGGAGATACCCTCCGGGCAGATGTAAATGCCCGCTTTGGGGCCACGGATTCCACCGGAGGGACTTTTGCGGCGCACAATGGCGGAGGAGTTGGCTTGGATATGTCTTTTGAGAGGTGCTTCGCTGCTCTTCAATCCGATTGGGAGGTTCAAGTTCAGGTGCGCGACTTGGGCTGGGTGCAGTGGCATCCTGGCGGCGAAGTTTGGAACATTGATACCATCATTGAATTCACAGGAATCGAGGTGAATGACTTTTCTCAGTTTGGGGAGAACAACACATTTGGCGCCGACCTTAACGATAGCGTCTCTGCCGCAACTTCTGCATGGAAGGGAGGTGGAACGCAGGAAAGCTACCTTCCCGGTTGGGCACAATTCACCGTGCGTCAGCGCGTAGATAAGGGCGTTGAGATGGGCATGGGCGTAGTTTGGCGCTGGGCCACACAAGCGAAGACCTATGCATGGTTAGAAAGTGCTTATCGATTCAATGAAAACTGGTTGGCAGGAGCAGAATTGGGGTACGGCGGTTTTGGAAAGGTGCAGGTGGGTTTGGGAGCTGAGTATACCGCCAACGCCTTGTCTGCAAGCCTCCGAATCATGAATGCACAGGGACTGATTGTTTCGTCTTCTGGGGGATTGGGAGCTTCATTGGGCGTACTATATAGATTTGGGATGTGATGAAAAGGATATTGACTGCCATAGCAATTGTTCTTTCGATGCATTCGTTTGCACAGGATACAATTTTCAATGTAACGCTAGGCACCATTGGCGAAGAAGATGCTGTAGAGTTGTTTGAAGTGAATGGGAGGTATTTCCTCTTTGGAAGTACGGGCAATGTCGGAAATGGACAGTCGGATATTTATATGGTGGATGCTTCTCCTGCTTTGAATGCCTTCACCTTTAGCACGCTCGGAACTGGCGGAATTGAGCGTCTAAAAGATGCCTCGTACAATGGACAACATTTCTTTTTACTCAGTCAGATGTATGAGGGATTTGGAAATGGATATGGATGGAGGATAGATCGGCTAGACACGCATCTGGTCTCCGAGGAAGCTATTTACCATAATTTGCCTGGCGTTCTTCTGCCGATTGCAATTGACTGTGATGCTCAAGGCGTAGCGGTTCTCTATCAGGAACAGATCGATGGTGAAGTTGAAAACTACAAAGTTCGCAAGTATGACACGGCGCTTACTTTTATCAATGAGATTCAATTGGAGACCCTAGGAGATTGGGACGAGTGGAGTTATACAGATTTAGTGCTTTATAACGATGGTGTGTTCGTTGTCGGAAACGCTATAGCACCGTTGTTTCAAGAGGAAGTATTGCTGCAGTACTACTCCAGTGCCGGAAGCCTTGAAATGGAGGAGACATATGGAGACTCATTGGTTGATTTGGCTTCCTCCATTTTATTTGTCTCAGATTCAACATTGATAATTACGGGAACTTCAAATTCTAAATTCACATCTGATTTTGATGCCTATGTATTAAAGGTCTCCTTAGAGGGTGTCCTTATTTGGGAGAAGTATTTTGGTTACGATGTAAATGCAAACAACAAAGATGATCGAGGCATCAAAACGTGCGAGGGCGAGGATGAAAGGCTCTTGGTCGGAGTTACTACCGAAACCTATGGCGAAGGTGGGAAGGACTTTCATGTTTATGAAATTGACTCAAGTGGTTCATTTCTAGAGGGGAATAGCTTCGGCTTGCCAGAAGATGAGGAACTTCGATCTATTCGTGTTACTTCGGATTCATCTATTTTGATATTGGGTATTTCCAATTCCGGAGGCATTGGGCAAACAGATCTTTTTTTAGTGAAGACTCGTGGCGTGCAAACAGGTCATCCTAAATCATATCCATTGGTTAGAGACACTACCACTGTTGTCAATGGTCAGGTCGGAATTAGTGACTCGAGACGTTCTCCCAGTTTGATATCGGTAATCGATGGTAGCTTGAGATTTGACGCTGAAGGTACCTATGAATTGTATGATGTACTTGGGCGACTAATTGGACAGGGTGCTGCCAGTCATCAGGTGAGCTTGGAAGGCACGACGAGTGGGATGGTATTGGTCGTGTTCAGAGGTTTACGTGGACCAAGAGAGGTGAAGAAAATACTAATCGGTCCAGCTCAATAGGATCACTTAGGATTTGTTTTTTGGTGCTGCCTTCGTCGTAGTTGACTTCGCGACAGGCTTAACCGGCGTCACTTTCTTTGCATCACTCGGAGCTTTCTTCGCTACCGCCTTAGCAGGGGCCGCTTTTTTTACCACAACCGCTTTCTTCGCGTCACTTGGAGCTTTTTTGATCAAGGCTTTCTTCGCTGGAACTGCTTTCTTCACAGCTGCCTTTGCGCGTTTTGGCGCAGCCTTTCTTCGGCGCGTGGGCTTAGGTTTTACATTGCTCGCCTTCTTTGCATAAGCAGGATCTATCGTGCCATCTGCGCCAAACCAGGTTTTAAGGGCCAAGTATTTGATGCGTGAACCTTTCGAAAAGGTGTCGATTTTTTTCTCTTGGGTGCGGAGGCGGAAAGTTACGTTGATGATCGATCGACGGATCTTATTTTCATTCTCAGCGGGTACGTTTGCAAACTTCATGGCCTCTGCAATGAGTTCATCGTAGGTGAGTGGCTTGTCCAACTCCTTGAGCTTCTTCATGACGAAGTTTCCCCAAATGGACTTGGGTCCACGCTTTGCTCCACGCTTTCTTACCGTAGTCTTTTTTACTGCTTTCGTTGCGGTGGTTCCAGATGCAGGGGGTGTATTTCCAACATTAATAGCAACGTTGATCTTAGATCCGCCGATTTTGGCAAGGACACTTTCAATGTGTCTCAGGCGCTCCAAAGTGCTTGATAATTCGCGTTCGTAAAATGCGCGCATGTCCTTGATATCGCTGCTTGAAAACTCCATGTTCTTGGGTAATTTTAGGTGTGTGAGAAAGTAAATGTAACTTTTTCGTTATTCTAAAAAAGAAAAAAATTAATCTATGACCATGAATTCGGTCCGCCGGTTCAGTGCACGGCCTTCGGAAGTGGTATTGTCTGCGATGGGTTGCGTTTGCCCGTAGCCCTTGTACTGCATACGCCCTTCCTCAATACCGGCGATGTTTAGGTAGGTGTACACCGCCTTTGCACGGTTTTCAGAAAGGACCTGGTTGGTGCTCGGACTGCCTTGGTTGTCGGTATGCCCTGAGATTTCAATCCTCAACTCCGGATTGTCTTCCATGAGTTGGGTCAGTTTCGCCAACTCGGTTTTTGATGCAGGCTTGAGTACAAATTTATCCGTGTCGAAGAATACATTCTTGAGTACTACACTTCTTCCTGAAGCGATGGGCTGCAGGTCGATGGTCTTTTTATAGGTGGTGAGTTCTTCTTTTAAGTTCAAGGTGAAATTCTCCGAATGATAAAGATATCCGCCTTTCTCGGCCATCAATGCGTAGTTCTCGCTGGAGGGAAGCACAACCAAGAAGGCGCCTGTTTCTTTGTCGCTCGTTGCAGAAGCTATGGTGTCTCCCGTACTCAGGTTGATGAGCTTGAACGATGCTTCCAGCGGACGTTTGTCATCGGCGTCGCGGATGATGCCTTTCAGGTAGGTGACGGGTTGTGGACGGAGGTGTTCGGGTAATTCAAAGGAATATAAATCGAGTTTTCCGTAGCCTCCTTCGCGGTTGCTCGCGATGATGGCGTACTTGCCATTGGCGCTCACGAAGAAGCTGTTTTCATGTCCGCTCGTGTTGATGGGATAACCCAAATTGACCGGATCGCCCCAACTTCCGTCGTCTTGTTTGCGGCTCATGAAGATGTCCATCATGCCCAGTCCAATATGCCCGCGGGACGAGAAATACAACGTCTTTCCATCCGGGTGTAGAAAGACCGATTCTTCGTCTTCGGGGGAGTTGATGTTATCGGGGAGCGGTTGGGCCTTTGACCATTTCCCGTTGATGATTTCGGAATAAAAAATATCGTCCAATCGGTCGTGTTCCCGGTTGTATCGACCGCGCACGAAATAGAGGGTCTTGCCATCTGCAGCAAAGCAAGGCTGGCTTTCCCAGTTGCGACTGTTGATGGTCTGGCCCATGTTGATGGGCTTCGACCAGGTTTTGCCATTGCGCACGGACACGAAGAGGTCGCAGCTTCCAAAGCCTTGCTTATCAGGTCCGTATTGTCCGTAGAGATCGCAGATCGTGAAAATGATGTACTTGCCGTCAGGGGAAATGGTGGGTGCTCCTTCTCGCCACGGTGAATTGATGGGTGGACCAGGATTGTAGGCCTTGCCCCATGTTCCATCGTCCAGCTTTTCGGTGAAGAAGAAGTCTTCGTCGAGTCCATCTGGCGAGTAGGGGTTGTTGGGCGCCGCTATTTCGCGGGTGAAGATGAGCAACTGCTCGTCGGCGGTCATAGCCGGGAAGTACTCGTCATCCGCAGAGTTGACATTCTCGCCGAGGTTTTGTGGATCAAAGGGTACCGGATGTTCCATCGCCCAGACGGCGAATTCGCAGCTAGCAGCACCGCGTTTTGCAACCAACCAATTGTTGGATCCTTCCGGAGCAATGCTCAAATATTGCTCATAGTATTTCAGGGCTTGGGTGAAGTCTTCTTCCTGCTGTGCGATCAAGGCGAGGGTGATGATCAAGCTGGAGGCGTAATTGGGGTCTTGGCGTACAATTTTTTCTAACCAACGCTTCGTATCTGCTACCCTTCCTTGCTGCATGTACATGTTGCTCAACTCATACATGGCGTCCAAGTACAAAGTGTCGCGTTCGATGGCTTGGAGAAAGGTAGACTCGGCCAATTCAACCCTGCCAAAGCGTTTGTGCTGCTTTCCTTCTTCGTAAAGTTTGTTGGCTTTTTTGTCACTGGAACCGCCGCGCTGCGCGAATGTGAGCGTTGAAGCGATCACCAAAAGGAGTAGAAGAAGTGCCTTTCTCATGGAATGTTCAAATACTTGTGCGTTTGCAATGACATACGCCACTGCGGGTTTTGCTTGATGTAAGCTACGATCAATGGCATCATCCTTTCGCGCTTACTCCACTCGGGTTGTAAGTAGAGTTTACAGCTCGGATCCACTTTCGCGGCATGTACCTCGGCAAACTCAAAATCACTCGGGTGGTTGACCACTACTTTCAATTCGTGTGCCTTTTTATAAATAGCCTCAATGGGGGCCTTGAATTTTTTGGGAGAAAAGGTGATCCAATCCCAGGTTCCGGTGAGCGGATATACGCCTGAGGTCTCAATGTGCGTGCGCTTACCGATCGATTGAAGGCCAGCAGTCAAAGGTTCAAGGTCATACATGGTGGGTTCACCTCCAGTGACCACAACGATGTCCATATCGTGGGGCTGCACTTCCTCTTGAATATCATTGACGTTCATAGTTACGTGACCGTCACCCGGCCAGCTTTCTTTTACATCACACCAGTGGCACCCCACATCACAACCGCCCGTTCGGATGAAATAGGCAGGTTTGCCGGCGTGGAAGCCTTCACCCTGCAGCGTTGCAAAGTGCTCCATGATTGGGAGAGTGTAGACTGTGCTTGACGTGATCGTGTCCATGGGCATGCAAAAGTACGTCACATATCCTGCAATGTTTGGGCAGGAAGCTTCGCACCTTTAAATTTGTACGGCATGCCGAAAACATTAGCACCAACTAGTAATCCTGCCTTGAGTCAAACGCCACCGCCATCTTTCGAAGCACAGATCCGAAAATTCGAGGAAGGCACAAAGTATGTTCAGTTGCTAAGGCCGGCAACCGTGGGTGGAGGGATCATACGGCTTACATCTAAGGAGCAAGCTGCTGCGATCAAGCGTTACGATGAAGCGAAGGGGCTGGTGCCGATGAAGTTTGTACCGGCTTCTGGTGCGGCCACGCGCATGTTCAAGGGGGTGCTTCAATGGATTGACAATCCGCAAGACCATCAGGAAGCAATCAATGCGTTTTTTGATCGCGCCGAAGAATTTATCTTTTTTGATCAGTGGCTAGAAGCGGCTAATGATGCCGATGTTGAGACGTACGAGGCAGGAGTTCCATCCAAGGTGAAATGGTTGCAATTATTGGTTTCTGACGAAGGGTTGGGCTTTGCGTCTAAACCTAAGGGACTATTGCCGTTTCACGCATATCCCGAGCTTGTTACTCCAATTTCGGAGCACTTAAAGGAAGCGATGGAATACGCTACATCTGCCGACAAGGCCCGGCTTCATTTTACGGTTTCTCCTGAACACCACGCATCTTTTGAAAAGGAAGTGGCACATCTCCGGACCCAACCGCCCTTTGATCAAATCGAATGGGAAATCGGGTTTTCGCATCAGGATCGGGAGACCGACACCGTGGCGGTGGATGAAAAGAATGCGCCGATTGAGGTCGATGGAAAAATATTGCGACGGCCTGGGGGGCATGGAGCTTTGATCCATAACCTCAATGCCCTGGATGCGGATCTTATTTTTATAAAAAACATCGACAATGTTGCCCATGGCCGATTGTTAAATGAGACGGTTCGGTACAAGAAGGCCATTGCAGGGATTCTTTTAGAATTGAGGGCTGATTTGCAGCACCTGAACAGTGAGCTTGGAAAGGGCTTGATCGACGAGGTGCACATCAGAGAATTGAGGGATAAATGGAAGATCCGTATCCCCAAAGATTTTCAAAAATTAAAAGCGTATTTGAAGCGCCCCATTCGGGTTTGTGGAATGGTCAAAAACCAAGGAGAGCCGGGTGGAGGCCCGTTTTATACCACCGACGGTTTTACAGGTGAGAGTTTGCAAATTGTTGAGCAGGCGCAGATCAACAAAAAGGACAGCAGACAGCGTCACATTTTGTCGAATGCTACCCATTTCAATCCCGTTGATTTGGTGTGTTACGTCAAGGACCTCAAAGGCCGACCCATTGACTTGACCCAATACGTGGATGACGACCTCTATTTTATCGCTCAAAAAAGCCACCAAGGGCGCGATATCAAGGCCTTGGAATGGCCGGGGTTGTGGAATGGCGGAATGGCCCATTGGATCACGATTTTTGTCGAAGTTCCTATCGAAACCTTCAATCCCGTAAAGGAGGTGAGCGATCTGCTCAGGCCGGCGCATTTGCCGAATTAATAACCTTGTCTTTTTAGGCAACCAATTCGGTTTGTGGCCGTCCACTACGTGGAAAGGTCAAGATGTATTACTTTTATGTGCATTTTGCCCCAAAGACTGAACCTGAGAATTCGAAAAGTTGTGATGAAAATGAAACCATCGTTGAAGTCGTTGATTGTTAACACGCTAGCGGTTTGTGTGATGCTCTTGACAGCACTGAACGTTCAAGCCCAAGAAGGGAAGTACGACTTTCCTACGGATAGAGCTGAACTTCCCTACAATGTTTTGGAAATGGTCGAACTGATTCAAACGGCATATGAAGCACCCGTTGAGTCTAACGCCTATGTGCAAATGGTGGCGAATGCGGAAGGCTTTCCGGCCCTTGAATTGGGACAAACCTTGTCGAAAGCACAGGTGAAGAAAGTCACGAAATGGGTAGAGACCAATCCAGCGGTGATCGAGCAATTGTTGATCGCTAGGAAGAAAAATCACGACTTGTATTTTAATCCCGAAACCAAGGGAGCGTCCAAATAGCATCAGATGAACATGAAAAGAATTTACGATTCAACATTCGGACGAAGCTCGTTGCTAACCTCAATGACGGTCTTGGCGTTGATGATGCTGATCGTTGCAGGTGACCTCACTGCTCAGGTGCAGTTTGGGCCTGGAGCTCAGAGCGCGTCCTACACTGACACGAGGGTGCGAGGATATTATTTCACGGCTCCGACGAACTTCAATATCTGCCAGGTGTATGTAGACAATGCTATGAACAGCAATCTATGGCACGTTGAGGTGGTGAAATTCACCAACGGCGCTCCTCCCGCTTGGGCGGGTACGACGAATTCGTTCACGTCATTGTTTTACGCGGATAGCGTATCGGGCACTACCCCCCTCACTACGAATATTCCTGTCACCAGTGGAGATATCATTGGTATCTATGGTTCCAGAAGTGGTACAGGAAACAACATGGCCAACAGCTATGATGGAACACAGCCTACGACGAATATTCTAGGAAATACGGTGACCCTTTACCGCAGTGGTATGCAGTTTCCGTTGAACAATCAGCAGATGCACGACATCTGGTCAGAGGTCAATGCCAACACGGGAAGAATTTTTGGTTTTCATTCTTGTTGCCCTACACCACCGGCTCCTCAAGGGCCTATTTCGGGCGATACCTTGCTTTGCCAGGGCGATACAGTGACTTTCACCATTCCTTGGGACAGCCTTGCGGTATCCTATGAGTGGACGGTTCCGGCTGGAGATTCAATCGTTTCTGGACAAGGTGATTCTGTACTGGTGGTTGCCATAAGCCCCACTTCAATCGGAGGACAGATTTGTGTTGCGATGCTAGACACCTGTACAACGGGTCCGGATACCTGCATTTCGTATTCCATCAATCAACCTCAAACGCCGGGCAGCATTGCAGGAGCGATTCAGGTCTGTGCGAACAACAGTGCATGGTACTCTATTCCTTCGAATCCAAATGTCATCAGCTATACATGGTACTTACCGGCAGGAGGAACCTTCCTCTCTGCCCAAGACAGTAATGCTGTAGAGGTGTTGTTCAGTGGAACTTCGGGTAACGTTTGTGTTTCCGTTTCGGACAGCTGTGCAACCAGCGATACCATTTGCACTTGGGTGAATGTAGCAGCATCGCCTTCCTTGGCGAATGCGGGACCGGATAAGGCGATTTGTACCGGTCACTTGGCACAGCTTTCTGCTGTTTCGCCTTCGGTTGGAACAGGTACATGGACGGTTGTTGCTGCCCCCGGGCCTGGAATTATTTCGGATTCTACGGACAACACAGCAACGTATTGGACCAGTACACCTGGTCAGCACGTACTGATGTGGACCACATCCTCTGCTGGATGTCCGAGTACGTCGGATCAGATGGTGATCAATGTGAACATTACGCCAACGGCTAATTTCTCTACCCAGAATGTATGTGAAGGTGCTCCGGTTGGATTCCAAGATCAAAGTACAGGCAATGGGGCTACTATTACCTCTTGGCTGTGGGATATGGATGGCAATGGCGTTGACAATCATATCACCCAGAACCCGATCCACAACTACACCAACTCTGGTGTGTACAACGTTCGTCTGATCGTAAATGCACAGGGTTGTTCTGATACCCTTTACAAGGATGTATTTGTGAATCCGCGTCCAGACCTTGATATTACCGTAGAGGATGAATGTTACGAGAAGGCCGTCGAGTTTGACAATAATTCCACCATTTCCATGGGGGCGATTGATTCGGTCTTTTGGAATTTTGGCGATGGAACCGGCATGCAAGCGAGTGGACTTCCTTTCTTGAACAATGAACCTGTTTATTTTTATGGAGCTCCCGGGGTATACAATGTATCCTTCATGGCGCAATCGGACAGTGGGTGTACCAGTTCGGACCAATTGACGGTAGAGGTGTTCCACCTTCCCGTAGCCAGTTTCGAGGCGTTGAACTCATGCCAGTATCAAACCGCAGAGTTCATCGATTTGAGCACGATTGTAGGTGCAGACATCGAGCGTTGGGCTTGGGATTTTGGTGATGCAAGCGATTCGGCCTTTACACAGGATGTCGAACACGATTATCAGATCAATGGTTTTGTACCGGTCTCTCTTCGCATTTGGACGGACGAGGGCTGTTATGACGACACAATCGTCCAGGTAGAGATTTTCCCAACTCCAGTGACGGAATTCAATTTCTCGAACCGCGTTTGTTTAGGAGAAGCGCTCGAGTTGGAGCAGCAAACGACCATAGCCTATGGTTCTGTAAATGATTTTACTTGGTTGGTAGCGGATTCGTTCGAATACATTGGCCCTACCGCGACCCACTTGTTTGATGAGGTCGGTTGGTATACGGTATCATTGACGTCTGAGTCGAACCAAGGATGTAAGAGTACCGTTGAAAAAGACGTACCTGTCTACGAAGTGCCGGAAGCAGAGTTCACGTTCATCAGTCAGTGTAAAGACATCGAGGTGTTCTTCAGAGATAGCTCAAGCTTCAGCGACGGTGCCTTGGCGAAGTTCACTTGGGATTTTGGTGATGGTAGTGATCTTTCAAACCTTCAGTATCCAAAGCATGCCTTCGATACGCACGGAGTATACAATGTGCAATTGACGGTTGAATCCTACAAGGGATGTGTCGACTCTGTTATGTATCCAGTCAACATCTTTGAGCGCGTAACGCCTCGCTTCCGAGTTTCCCCGGATAGTGGATGTTCTCCGCTGTACGTTGAGTTCATCGACAGTACTCAGGTACATACTGATCCAGGCCTGCGCTATGTGTGGATGTATGACGAGGAAGTGATGCGTGAGGATACAGCCTACTACACCTACGTAAACGTTACGGGTAAGGCAAAGAGTTACGACGTGACTTGATGATCTATTCGGATGAAGGCTGCGTTAGTCATTACACCTTTGACAGTGCTGTGACCGTATTGCCCCAGCCAGTGGCTGATTTCTCCAATGATCCTGATATTGCCAGGTTGACCACCGCAGATCCATTGGTGCAATTTAAAAACCTTTCACAGCAAGCCAATTGGTACGTGTGGACGTTCGGTGACGGAGCGCGCTCCAACGAACACAATCCAGCCCACGAGTATCGTGAGCAAGGTGAGTATGAAATCATGCTTGCGGCGAGAAACGTGTATCAGTGTACAGACACCTTGCGAAAAATGGCCTTCGTCAACCATGCCAACATCCCTTTTATTCCAAGCGCGTTCACCCCGAATGGCGATGGGCAGAACGAGGTGTTCTTCGTGGAAGGACTACAGGATATTTCAAAGTTTGAGATGTATATCTATGATCGATGGGGTAATCAGATTTATTTCGATGAAGGCTTAGATGCCTCATGGGCGGGAAGAAATTCTCAAAATAGACTCGTGCAGCAGGGAACCTATGCTTATAAGATCGTCTACACTCATAACAATGGCGAAGACTTTGAGCTCTTCGGAAACGTAACGGTAATTGGAATTGAATAAGATGATGAAGAAATTGTTTCTATTTATAACGGCGTTCTTGTTTCTTCTGATCGGACTTTCGTCTACGGAGGCACAAGCCCAGTGCGGCCCGTTGAATTCAACCATGTCGAACAACAATGCCCAAGACGGCAATATGTTCCACATCGTTGCGACCAATCCAATCCGCATCGATTCCTTTTGGTGCAACTTTTATTCCGGCACCGTTGAGGAAGTGGAGATTTGGTATCGCGAAGGTGGTTTCGTTGGGTTTCAAAATGCTGCTACCGGCTGGACGAAAATTGACAGTGTCACCAACCTTACTTCAGCAGGCCCAGGAAGCTACACCCACGTTCCCATTTTTGTGGACATAGACATTCAACCGGGTTGTACGATATCCTTCTATGTGACGCGTGCTTGGCTGGCAAATTCTGCGCCTTACATGAATTATACGAATGGTCCCTTCGGCTCTACGGCTGGACAGACCTATACATCTAATGCTGACATGGCTCTTTCGTATGCTTATGGTAAGGATTATCCTTTCGGCGCTACCTTCAATCCGCGTATTTGGAATGGAAGGATACACTACTCATGTATTCCAGCTAGTGTTCCAAGTGCAACCTACACCAGTATTCCAACGGCTTCTTGCTCAGGAGATACCTTGTGTTATTCCTTCATCCCTGGAAGCGGAATGGCGCCGGGTGCTTGGTCGTGGAATGGTGGGCAGTCGGGGACTATTGTGTCGGCGAACAACGACAGCTCTGAAGTGTGCATGACATTTGACGGTACGGTAGTTTTTGATACGGTTTGCCTGACATTGGAAGGCGGATGTGAGAACGTGGATACTTGTTTTCCAATCACGATCAATCCGCCGGAAGCTGATGCAGGAAATGATACTTCCATTTGCTCCACTACCTATATACTCGATGGAAACGCGGCAGCGGGTTTCTGGTCTGTCATGGGAGGGGCAGGTACATTTGCCGATCCAACAGTCTACAATACGACCGTCAGTGGTCTTGCTCCTGGAGTGAATACTATGCGCTGGTCAGTGGCCAACGCAGGGTGCGATACAATCTTTGATGAGGTAAACGTCACCGTTAAGCCAATTCCTGTTGCCCAGTATTTTGCGGACAACGGTTGTGTGGATGGTCCCATCACCTTTACGGATAACTCCTATGCACTGAATGGAAACATCATTTCATGGGATTGGGATGTAGATGGGGATGGGTCGACAGATTACACCACCAATAGTTTCAATCATTCCTATGCTACAGCGGGTACTTACTTGGCTCGACTGATCGTCACTGCGAATGGTGGGTGTCAAGATACTTTGATCAAGCCAATCGTCGCTTCGCCGAACCCGCAAGTGAACTTTAGCTATGCGCCCGAATGCGAAGGCAACGCTATGTCTTTTACAGACCTCACTACCATTTCTTCTGGAAACCTAGATCAATGGCTCTGGCAATGGGGAGATGGAAGCAATCCAAGTGGAGCGCAGAGTCCAGCGCACGTATATCTTGCAGACGGTTGGTATATCGTCACTTTGACGGTAACCAGCGACTCAGGCTGTTCTATTTCCTATGCTGACAGCGTAGAGGTTTTCTCTATACCAGATGTAGACTTCCTTTCGCCTGAAGTATGCAGCAACGACACCGTATTCTACAACGATTCTTCGATCTCTACCCAAGGCATGATCAATTATTGGGAGTGGGATTTCGGCGATGGATGGCCGGTAGATTACAACCAGCACACGGCGCACCTGTATGCTACGCACGGAACCTATAATATTCGATTAACCGTAGCTACCGATAAAGGATGTACGAATACCGTAGTGAAGCCTCAGCGTTCTTTCCCTGTCCCAGTTCCCGACTTCATTCAAGAAGGTCAATGCGAGCGACAGCGCGTGTTGTTCACAGACGACTCTCAATTGGATCCGATGTTCGGATCTGTCATGACCTCATGGCACTGGGATTTCGGAGACAGCACAGATGCGACCAACGAACAAGTCGGTCACTTCTATCAGGACCCTGGTTACTATACGCTATCCTTGACGCCTTACACCAACTATGGATGTAACCGAACCGAAGGATTTGAAATCCTGATGCGTCCTAAACCAGAAGGAAAGATCTTGATCCTTGACGACAAGGTTTGTGCTGGGAATGAGATCCATTACCGAGATGAGACCTACTTCGATTATGAATTTGATTCGGTAGGGGTAGTATCGTGGAATTGGGTCTTTGGCGATGGCAATAGCTCTCTGAAGACAGATCCTTCTAACACCTTTGTGAAGGGAGGAGACTACAATACGCTTCTCATAGTGGAGACGGGATACGGATGTATCGACTCAACGTATCGTACAACGATCGTACATCACAATCCAGTCGCTGACTTCCGCATTGATTCTGCGGAAGGATGCTCCCCACATTGTGTCACCTTCATAGATGAGTCTAGGCTTGCCTCTGGTGAAGACTTGATGTACAAATGGGCGTTTGGTGACGATGAATACAATTTCGAAGACGTCAACCCAACCTACTGTTATCGAGTAGAAAATGGCATTGGCAAAGAAACCTTCAGGGTTCAACTGGATGTAACCAGTCCCTTTGGTTGTGTGGATTCCTTCTCACATCCTGAGCGCGTGGTCATACATGCAAACCCGATCTCTGATTTTGAATTGAGCGAGACATCCATCAGCTTGTTGGAGCCGGTTGTCTTCATCGACAACTATTCCGTAGGCGCTGATTATTGGCTGTGGGATTTTGGAGATTCAACCACCAATACCTTCCCGAACCCGAATAAGCACGAATACACCGAGCCAGGTCTTTATACGATCGGTTTAACGACTCGAACAGAGTATGGCTGCCTTGACTACCTAGAGAAGCGCCTCAACGTGGAGCGTCACCAAACCTTGTATATTCCTAAAAGCTTCACTCCAAATGGTGACGGTATCAACGACTTCTTCCAAATTGTAGGTGAGGACCTAGAATACGTCAAGGTGTTTGTCTATGACCGATGGGGAAAGGAAATTTTCCATGGAGAAGGCGAGGATGCAAAGTGGGATGGGAAAATCAACGGGACTAACTTGCCGATTGGATCTTATGCCTTCTTAGTAGAATACAAGCAAGTGAATCAGATCAAGCAACTGGTGCGCGGCAATGTGATCATTTCTAGAAACGATAAGTAAGTAAAGATGAAAGCTCTCTTCTCAAAGTACTCGGTCCTCTTCTTGATGGCTACCCTCTTCTCACTAGGTGCTGCAGCCCAGCAGGCGACGCCGGCAGATTCTGAACTGGGAAATGCTTACGACCTCTATGAGGTTACCCAAGAGTGGAAGGCTTGGTTCAAACAACCGACTCCAGCCAATGCGTTCATTGGGGAGTTCATGCAAGAATTTGACGTGCCACAAAGCGGTCAAGACGGCCTCAGTCGAGTGGAGACTTGGTATTGGTGGGCTTCACGTCACCCCGTTCAGGTAGGAGAATACATTGAGCGGCGCGATAGCCAGCCGGAAGTGCCTGAATAGGCGATAGCCCTTCCGACTAAAGATTCAGATCCTCTTTGATGCGTTCAATCGTAGCAAAGAGGATTTTTTGTTGTGCGTCCATGCTGAGCGATGCGTCCCAATCCTTTCGTACGCTGAAGTAGAACTTGATCTTCGGCTCTGTGCCCGAAGGCCGTGCTGAAATCTTGCTACCCGAACGGGTAATGAATTGCAAGACATTGCTGGAAGGTAGATCGATGGGGTGCGTGTGACCTGTTGCTAGGTCCTTGCTCTCTCCGGTGAGGATGTCATCTACGCGGACTACATCGTCTCCACCAAGGGTTGCAGGTGGTTGAGTGCGGAGCTGTGACATCATCGCTTTGATTTCCTCGCTGCCTTCCTTTCCTTTCTTGGTGAGGCTGATCAATTCTTCCTGATAGATGCCGTGCTTCTTGTAGATCGCCACTAAGGCTTCTTCGGCATTCGAACCTTTGGCCAATGTTTCGCCGATCCAGTCGCAGAAGAGCAGGGCAGAGGTGAGGGCATCCTTATCCCGCACAAAGTCGCCGACCATGTAGCCGTAACTTTCTTCGCCACCTCCGATGAAGCGCTTCTGTCCCTCGTTTTCTCGGATCAAACTGGCGATGTGCTTGAATCCCGTCAGACAAACTTCAGATTCCACACCATAGCCACGGGCGACGTCTCCAAACAGTTCACTGCTTACAATGGTGTAGGCAATAAAGTCATCATCGGATAAGTCTGTGTTGCGCAGCAAGTAGTCTGTGAGGAGCACGCCCGTTTGATTTCCGTTGAGCAATACCATTTCACCTCGAGCATTGCGCACAGCCACACCGATGCGGTCGCTGTCTGGATCGGTTCCGATGACCAGGTCTGCACTTTCCTTTTCAGCCAGTTGTAAGGCCATATCTAGCGCTTCACGCTCTTCAGGGTTAGGACTCTTCACTGTAGGGAAATTACCGTCGGGAACGGCTTGTTCTTCTACAATGGACACATGTTCATATCCAGCGCGCTTGAGCAGCTCAGGCAGCAAGGTGATGGAGGTTCCGTGGAGGGAGGTGAAGACCACCTTTAGGGCGGCGTTGGTCGTGGTTGTTTTTCGCTGTGCTAGTGAAGCCCTTAGAAAAGCCTCATCCATTTCTACTCCGAGCGTTTCGATCAAGGCTTCATTCGGTGTGAAAGGAATGGTTGAAGGGTCGTCTACTTTGCGCACTTCTTCGATGATTCCTTTGTCGTGTGGCGCTACAATCTGGGCTCCATCGTTCCAATAGACCTTATAGCCATTGTATTCCGGCGGATTGTGTGATGCGGTGATGACGATGCCGCTTTGGCAACCGAGTTCGCGCACGGCGAAAGAAAGCTGTGGGGTGGGTCTCAGGTCTTCGAAGAGGTAGGCTTTGATGCCATTGGCCGAGAGTATTTCGGCCACCATGCGGGCAAAGGACTTCGAGTTGTTGCGGCAGTCGTGGGCGATGGCTACTTTGAGGGGGGCGCTGGGGAAAGAAAGTTTCAGGTAATTGGCAAGTCCCTGCGTGGCAGTGCCGAAGGTGTACTTATTGACACGGTTGGAGCCGACGCCCATTACACCGCGCATTCCGCCAGTGCCGAATTCAAGGTCTTTGTAGAACGCATCCTCGAGTACCGCCTCGTCTCCGTCGATCAATGCACGGATACCCGATTTGAACGTTTCGTCCAGATCCAATGCTAGCCACTTGTCTGCCTTTTCCCTCGCTGTCATCCTCTTGTCATTTGGCGGCAAAAATAAGGGCTTCAAGTCTTATGCTCTCAGGGTTCATAAGATTCTATAGGCTAGCCAAAAAAAACAAAGCAACGCGTTGACCGATGCTTTGCATGTCGATTGACTAAATTTGTTTGAAACAAAGAGACAATGCGCAGCATATATTATTTCATTTTACCGATCATGATTTTCATCGCTGCTTGCGGTAATCCGGAGGCTGAAAAGGCGAAGCAAAAAGCCAAAGAAGATTCATTGCTTCAAGCGCAACAGGACTCGCTGTTGGATGTATTTCGCGGTGAGTTAGAAACGATTTCTTCTAAGGTCAATGAAGTGTCCGTTAGAAATGGCGTGCTGAAATTTGATTCAACTGAAGGCGTAGTCTTGAGTAAGGAGGTCATCATGAAGCAGGTAGAATCGCTCGATCAGTTGCTCGCCAACAACCAGGATCAGCTGAACGATTTGTACAAGCGTATGAAGCAGAGCAAGGTCAAGAATGACGAGCTGGAAGGTTTGGTCAAGAATATGCAATCGCGCTTGGCAGAACGAGAAGAGCAAATCGACCAATTGATGGCGATGCTGTCTGACAAGGACATCCTGATCGAGA
Source organism: uncultured Flavobacteriales bacterium (assembly GCA_943788725.1). GTDB lineage: Bacteria > Bacteroidota > Bacteroidia > Flavobacteriales_G > Salibacteraceae > SHAN690. The sequence goes on from CALSRJ010000007.1 coordinate 35,487, forward strand.
ACATCAAGATGGCGGTGGACAGTTTCCGAAGAACGAATATTACGCTAACCGAGGACCTCATCCAAATGGACGAGGAGATGCATTTGGTGTATTACGTAGTAGGAGATAACAAAGACTTGAAAGAGAAAGGGATCATTACCAAGGAAGGCGGAATTCTTGGCATCGGCGGCACCAAGAAATTGGATGCCTCACAGCTTGATGCGGCCTTGTTTACAGTAGTAGATCAACGTGAGTTACAAGATATCCCTGTCTACTCTAAAAAAGCCAAGGTGATCACCAATCACCCCGAGTCTTCGTTCGAATGGGTCATGGACAGCGAAGACCAGGTAGAGAGCCTCAGCATCAAGGATCGGAAGCGCTTTTGGAGTGTTTCGGACTATTTGGTTATTGAGGTTTCTAATTAGGGAGAGGGGTAGAGTGAAGAGCGAATAGCTAAAAGCTAAAAGTGAAAAGTGAAAAGTGAAGAGTGAAGAGTGAAGAGTGAAGAGTGAATGTGGGGTAGGGCTGTTTTGAACGGGGCTAGGAACTAGGCGCTAGGAGCTAGGGTGGTTGGTGCAGAAAGACTGGAGAAGAAAGATTAGAGGGGAATTTCCCGATTTGAGGATCCTCAATTGTAACTGCAACCTCAATTGCAATCTCGGTTTGCCAGAAACTTCTTCCATTGGAATTACTTGGGGTGACCCAAGCAGAAGCCAAAAGCCAACAGCTAATAGCTTTTCCCCTGTCAGT